>NZ_KI519399.1:2155885-2250951 GCF_000482425.1 Bradyrhizobium sp. 22 | reverse complement strand
TCGACTTTTTTAAAATGTCGCGTTCCATCCGCAGCCGCTCGTTCTCCTGGCGCAACACGGCGAGTTCCGAAGCCTGGTCCGCCGACATCGGCGTCGCCTGCGTGGTGGGGCGCCACGCCGCCGATGCCGGCTCGCGCCGGAGCTTATCGACCCAGCGCCGCAGCACTGAGTCGCGCAGACCGAGCTCCTTGGCTACCGACCCGATCGAGCGGCCGCTCGACACCACCAACCCCGCCGCCTCGCGCTTGTACTCTTCAGTAAACGACCGACGTGCACGTTCCATTCAACACCTCCAGGCTCAACGAGCCTACTACAGGTGTCCACTCATTCGGAGGAAGTTCAAGGCGAGCATGCTGCTCTCACCCTCCCCTGGAGGGGGAGGGTCGCTACGCATGCAGCGAAGCGGAATGCGTAGCGGGGTGGGGTGACGGTCTCTCCGCATCGAACGCTGCCCGAGTGGAGAGATCACCCCTCCCCGGCGCTTCGCGCCGACCCTCCCCCTCCAGGGGAGGGTAGGATCAGTGCGTCACGCGCCAGATCGTGCCGTTGCCATCCTCCGACACCAGCAGCGATCCGTCCTTTGCCACCGCCACTCCCACCGGCCTTCCCCAAACTTCCGTGTCGCTCACCACGAATCCCGTGACGAAATCCTCGTACTCCCCGGTCGGCTTGCCGTCCTTCATCCTGATCCGGATCACCTTGTAGCCCGTGCGCTTCGAGCGGTTCCAGGAGCCATGCTGAGCGGCGAACGCGTCGCCTTGATACTCCTGCGGAAACTGCGTGCCCTGGTAGAACGTCATGCCGAGCGATGCCGAATGCGGCTGAATCAGCACGTCGGGCACCGTCACCTTGTCCTTGAGATCCGGCCGCGCGCCCAAATGGCGCGGATCTTCATTGCTGCCGATGTAGAACCACGGCCAGCCATAGAAGGCGCCTTCCTTCACGCTGGTGACGTAATCAGGCACGAGATCGTCGCCGAGGCCGTCGCGCTCGTTGGTCGAGCACCAGGGCAGACCGGTCTGTGGCTGGACCGCAAGGCCGACGCAATTGCGGATGCCGGTGGCGTAGATCCTGCGCTCCTTGCCGTCAGGCGTGAAGGCCAGCACCGCCGCGCGCTCCGTCTCGCTGGCCCAGGCCGCGCCCAGCGGTTGCGCTTTCGACCACGCCTCCAGTCCGCCCGGCGGCATGCCAAGGCCTTCCGCGACATTGCTGAGCGAGCCGACCGAGACCAGCATGCGCTTGTTGTCGGGCGTGAAGACGATGTCGCGGGTGGAATGGCCGCCGTCATGCGGCAGGCTTGGCACGATCGTCTCGGCCTTGCCGCGCGCCTTGAGATCGCCGGCCTGATAGGGAATGCGGACGACGCTGTCGGTGTTGGCGACATAGACCCATTGCGGATTGTCGCCGTTCGGGAAGAAGGCGATGCCGAAAGGCTGGCGCAAGCCGCTGGCAAAGACATCGTTACTCGCGACCTTGCCGCCCTCGCCTGCGCGCAGCACGCGGATGGTGCCGGCCCGCGTCTCCGCAACGAAGACATCGCCGTTTGGCGCCACCCGCACGATGCGCGGCGTGCGCAGGCCTTCGGCGAACAGCTCGATCTTGAAGCCCACGGGCACCCGGAGTGCGGCCTCCGGCGGGCGCGGCACCACGCGCGACGAGCTCGCAACCGATCGCGTGGCGCCGGGCCTGACCAGATCCTGCGGCCGGATCAGCCTGATCGTGCCGGGCTTGTCGGCCTGCCAATCGCCATATGCGTCCTTGCCCTGCAACACGGGCTCGGCCTGTGCACCGGTCGCGGCCACGATCAAACCCGCAGCCAGCACCGCGGTCGAAATCCTGTTCTTCACGTCGTCATCCTCCCGGCCTGCACGTCGCAAACGTCAACGTCGATCGCCCCGCAAATGCTCCGCGGCAAGTTACACGCCGCCGAATTCCACGTCAGCCCGTGCTCGCACGATGTGCATCGGGTGCGTTCCATCGTACTGGAAAATGCGGCAGATCGATGCGACAGATGTGAGGGCGCGGCTGCACGTCGCGGTCAGCAAAGCCGTGGCATCGCCGCCACCATTGTTGGGGGCATCATGTGGGGATCCATCATATCGGAATGGGCGAGCCTGCTGCTCCGCTGGCTGCATGTGGTGGCGGCGATCGCCTGGATCGGCAGTTCCTTCTATTTCATCGCCCTCGATCTCAGCCTCAGACCGAGACGCGACCTGCCCGATGGCGTGCAGGGCGAGGCCTGGCAGGTCCATGGCGGCGGCTTCTACCGGATCATGAAATATCTGGTCGCCCCCAGCCAGATGCCGGACGAGCTGACCTGGTTCAAATGGGAGGCCTACACGACCTGGCTGTCCGGCTTCGCGCTGATGGTGGTGGTGTATTATCTCGAGGCCGACCTGTTCCTGGTCGACAAGTCGATCCTCGACCTCACGTCGTTCCAGGCCGGCCTGTTCAGCTTCGCGAGCCTCGCGCTGGCATGGCTGCTCTATGAGGCCGCCTGTCGCACCGGGCTGGCGCAGCGCGAATTGCCCTTTGCCATCGGCGGCTATCTGTTCCTGGTCGCGCTGACTTACGCCTTCACCCATGTGCTGAGCGGCCGCGGCGCCTTCAACCAGATCGGGGCGATCATCGGCACCATCATGGTCGCCAACGTCTTCGCGCTGATCATCCCGAACCAGAAGAAGATCGTGGCGGCGCTGATCGCGGGGCAGGCGCCCGATCCGAAGCTCGGCAAGGCCAGCAAGGAGCGCTCGGTCCACAACAATTATCTGACGCTTCCCGTCGTCGTGCTGATGATCAGCAACCACTATCCCCTGCTCTACGCCACGCGATTCAACTGGATCATCGTCGCGATCATCCTGGCGCTCGGCCCGGTGATCCGCCATTTCTTCAACGCGCGGCACGCCGGGCGCAAATCGCCATGGTGGGTGTGGGGCGTGGCGGCAATCGGCGTCATCGCGATCCTGTTCCTGTCCGCAGCCGGCCCTCGCGAAGTGAGGACGGGCGCGCTGTCAACCCAATCCACGCGCAATGCCGTCGAGGAGATCGTGATGTCCCGCTGCAGCATGTGCCACGCGGCCGAGCCGGTCTGGGCCGGGATCGTGACCGCGCCGAAGGGCATCCTGCTCGATACGCCCGAGCACATCCATCGCAACATCCGCCTGGTCGGCCGTGTCGCGGCCTGGTCCGGCGCAATGCCGCCGGGCAACATCACCGAGATGACCGGCGCGGAACGCGCGATCCTCGCCGCCTATCTCGAGCAGGCACACTGACCTGGTCATCCAACGGCGTCGCATTTCACGAAACGAAATTCCGCACCTCTCCCTCGATTTGAAAATGACTTGGCCGCCTATCCAGCGTAGACAGGATCAGCGGTAGTCCAAGTCAGTTTGCATTCGCGGGAAACGAACAGTGGCTCTCAAGAACGTCATCGGTATCGACCACGCCGTCATCATGGTGACGGACCTCGACAAGGCCGCCGAGAACTACCGGCGGCTCGGCTTCACCGTCTCCCCGCGCGGCACCCACAGCGCGCATATGGGCACCGGCAATTACACCATCATGTTCGATCCCGATTATATGGAGCTGCTCGGCGTGCTCGCGGCGACCGAGCACAACGTGCCGGCGCGGGCCTTTCTCGACAAGCGCGGCGAGGGCATCGAGCGCATCGCCTTCACCGCGGTCGATTCCGCCGCCGGCGCGGAGGAGATCCGCGCCCGTGGCCTGACGCCGATCGGCCCGACCGATTTCGAGCGGCCGGTGACGCTGCCAAACGGCACTGTCTCGGCGGCAAAATTCCGCACCTTCATGTGGCCGACCGCCGAAGCGCCCGGCGGCGTGCGCATCTTCGCCTGCCAGCACAAGACGCGCGAGACCGTGTGGATTCCCGAGCTGATGAGGCACGCCAACGCGGCGAAGCGGATCAAGCAGATTCTGATCGCAACGCCCGAGCCGGCGCAAGACGCCGCGCATCTCGGCCGGCTGATCGACCGCGAGCCCAAGGCGGAGCCCGACGGCGCCATGACCGTGGCCTCCGGCAGCGATCGCGCCGACTTCGTCTATCTCACGCTGGAGCAGCTCGGAAAGCGCTATCCGGGCGTTCCGCTCGGCGGCCTCGCCGAGCGCGGCGGCGCCGCGCTGGTGCTCGTCAGCGGCGATCTGGCGGCGACGGAGAAGGCGCTTGGTTCGGCTGCCGTGCGCAGCGGGCCTGCGGTCTGCGTGCCGCCGGCCAAGGCTAACGGCACCCTGCTCGCCTTCGTCCCGGCTGATTTGAAACCAATTCTTTAACGCGTGTTTACCCGGCGGCTGTAGGATTCCTGGCAATCCAAAGCCACCAGGGCCCAACGCATGTTCAAAGAGGGATCGCCGATCGCCTATGACGCGCCGGCCGAATTGAAGAAGTGGCCGTCGCTGAAGGGCGAGAGGCAGAAGGACCGGGGTCCGCCCTATCTCGTCTACAACGGCACGCTCGCCGACTGCGTCCGCGAGCTGATGGGCAAGCCCATCAAGGGCATCTCGCTCTACGACATCATGACGAAACCGCAGGCCGCTTTCGACCAGACCGTACTGTCGCCTGCCGACGCCGCCGAGATCGCGATGCGCAAGGATTTTCCCAAGGACTAGTTCGCCGCGCGCTTGCCGGCCGCCGTATCCCGCTGCTTCGAGGAGGATTCCGTCGGCGCATCGAGGAAGACGACGGGGATGCCGCGCTTGGCATTCTCGCCGATCACGCGCGCGTCCCAGTTGGTGAGCCTGACGCAGCCGTGCGATGCGGACTTGCTGACTCTGTCCGGCTCCGCCGTCCCGTGGATGCCGTAGCCCTGCGCCGACAGCCCGATCCAGTACGATCCGACGGGGCCATTGGGACCCGGCTTGATCTCGAAGGGCCTCTTGGATTTCACGCTCTTGAACTTGTATTCCGGATTGTAGCGATAGGTCGGCAGCTCATGGCTGCTGGTGACTTTCAGCGTCCCCGTCGGCGTCGGGCGATCCGGGCTGCCGATTGACGCCGGGTAGAACGCGACCAGCCGACCAGAGCCCTCGTAGGCCTTGAGCGTCGCCTGCGCCTTGTCGATCTCGATGCGAACGATGCGCGGAAGCTCCCGACGCGCCGCGACGTTGGCGACGACGATCGTCTCGCCGCTCCTGTCGAACGCCTTTCCCGGATTGAGCGCCTTCAACAGCTCTTCACTCATGTGGAATTTTTCAGCGAGCCCTTCGAGCGGGCTGGTGTAGCTCAGCGCCTCCAGTGACTTCATGTCCTCGAGCCTGGTTGGCAGCTTCTTGAGGAATGGCCCCTTCACATCCGCGTCGGCGATCTTGTAGTCGACGAGGACGGAACCTTCGCTGGCTGCGTTCAGCTTGTCCCAGAGTTCGGGCGCGATGGTCTTGTCGAAGCCAAGCCCGTTCTGCTCGGCGAAGGCCTTCAGCGCCTTCTGCGCGTTCTCGCCGAGCTTGCCGTCGATCTCGCCCGGAGAGAATTGCGCACGATCGAGCAAAATCTGAAGCTTCGTCACCGGCGCGCTGATCTTGTCGGCAGCTGGCAGCTTTTCCGGACGCGCTGCATCGTTCACGGCCTTCGCATCGAGATTGCCCGCGAGCGCCGGGCAGACGAACCACAGCGACATCACCACACCAAGCATCCATCGCATCATGATCGCTCGTCCCATTCCGAAAATAATGATCCGCAAATCGCGGGCAGTTTCTTTTTGGGAACACCGTACTAACACCGAAGGAACCGGCGAGACCGCAGCTTTGCCGCAATCGGAAGGTTAAGAACTTCCTAGCGCCGGCGCATCGCTGGCCGTTCATCCCACAGTTCGAGGTTGTCCCAGCAAATGCGATTTGTCGTCGCGGCTTGCGCCGCGTTTCTGCTTCTGATGTGCGACCTCGATCCGTCGGCGTCCCGGAAAACATCAACTTTCGACACCGCCACTCTTCAGAACAATCATGCCTCGCCACTGGTTCCGATGGTCGAACTCTTCCTCGCCAGCGTCCAGGCCATCGAGCTTGCCAACGCGCGCGCGGCGCATGAGGAAACGATCGAGCCACTGCGCGCGAGCGAACCTGTCGCAGAGGATCCCGTTTCGCCGACGGACAAATTCTGCCATGCGCTTCGCGAGGCCGCCGAGGCCAGCGGCATTCCCGTGCCGTTCTTTGCCCGCCTGCTCTGGCAGGAGAGCCGCTTCAAGTCCAACGAGGTCAGCCACGCCGGCGCCCAGGGCGTTGCGCAGTTCATGCCGGAGACGGCTGCCGAAGTCGGGCTCGACGATCCCTTCGATCCCATGAAGGCGCTGCCGGCCTCGGCAAAGTTCCTGCGCAAGCTGCGCGATGATTTCGGCAATCTCGGCCTTGCCGCAGCCGCCTACAATGCGGGCCCGGGCCGCATTCAGAAGTGGCTCGCCAAAGAGAGTGGGCTGCCGCGCGAGACGCGCGACTATGTCCGCATCATCACCGGCACCAAGGCCGAGGACTGGACCGAGCGTTCGGAGGCCATTGCAATCCGGATCGACCTGCCGCGCGAGGCGCCTTGCGAAGGTGTCGGCAGCCTCTCGAAGGCCAAGGACGTCGCCTGGGTTCCAGTCAACCTGACACCCTCGGTCACGCGCATCCTTGACAAAGCCGAGCAGCTCGCAGCCCGGGCGACGACGAACCGTGCGCGCAAGCGGTTTGCAACCCAGCTGCGGAACAATGTCGCGGCCCAGCGCAAGGGACGCAGCATGATCGCGGCACGCGCGGCCGGCAAGAGCGCGAAGGCGCGTGCCGTTCGCTTCGCATCGGGCGAACGGCCCTCCGGTTCGTGAGCGGAGCCGCCGCTTGCGCGGCTCCACGTTTCCGGAGAGAAAGCCGGAACGCTGCTGCACGGAACCACGCGATGCCATCGAAGAGTGCCGGGATCATCGCCTATCGGAGGCGCCGCAAGATCGAGGTTCTCCTCGTTCATCCCGGGGGGCCGTTCTGGCGCAACAAAGATCTCGGCGCATGGTCGATTCCCAAGGGGGAATATGCGGACGACGAAGATGCTGAGATCGCGGCGCGGCGCGAATTCGCAGAGGAGCTCGGGCTCGAGCTGTCCGGGCCGCTGACCGCGCTTGGTCAGGTCAAGCAGCGCGGCGGCAAGCTCGTCACCGCCTTCGCGGCCGAGCTCGATCTCGACGTGCGCAGCATTCGCAGCAACACGTTCGAGATGGAATGGCCGCCACGAAGCGGCCAACGGCAGACCTTCCCGGAAGTCGATCGTGCCGAATGGTTCACGCTCGAAGCGGCGCGGGAGAAGATCAACGCAGGCCAACGCCCCCTGCTCGACCGGCTGGCGCAGCTGGCGGGTGACGCGTAGAGACTCACTCCGCCTTGATGTTCGCGGCCGCCACGACCTCGGCAAGGTCCTTCGTCTCCTTCGCGATCTTGGCGGCGTAGTCGGCCGGGCTGAGCACGCTGACGACGCCTTGCGACCCCAGCTTCTCCGCGATTGCGGGATCCTTGGCCGCCGCGACGATTTCTCGGTGCAGCGTCTCCAGGATCGGCGCCGGCGTCGATTTCGGCATGAAGAAGCCGACCCAGAACGAGATGTCGAAGCCGGGATAGCCCGCTTCCGCGACGGTCGGCACGTCAGGCAGCGACGGCAGCCGCTCGGCCGAGGACACCGCGAGTGCGCGCAGCTTGCCGGCCTTGACCAGCGGCACGGCGGAGAGCGGATCGAACACCGCCAACACCTCCTGCGCGAGAATACCGACCTCGGCAGCCGAACCGCCGCGATAGGGCACGTGGATCAGCTTGATGCCGGCCTTCTGGCTGAGCAGCTCCATGGCGAGATGGGCAAGGTTGCCGTTGCCGCCCGAGCCGTAGGCCAGCGCCCCGGGCGCGGCCTTCGCCGCCGCGACGAGATCGGCGACGGTCTTGATGTCGGCCGTCCTGGGATTCTCCGGATTGACCACCAGCACCAGCGGCGCCGACACCACGGTGGTGAGCGGTGCGAAGTCCTTTTCCGGGTCGTAGCGGATATCCCTAAACAGCGTCCTGTTCAGCGTGATGGTCGAGGAGTTGCAGGCGAGCATGGTGTAGCCATCCGCATCGGCACGCGCGACGCCTTCGGCCGCGATCATGCCGTTGGCGCCGGCGCGGTTCTCGACCACGAAGGGCTGTCCGAGCTTGCTGCCGAGGCGATCGCCGACGATGCGCGCGACGACATCGACCGGACCGCCCGCGCTGAAGCCGACCATGACCTTGACCGGCCGCACCGGATATTTCTGCGCCATGACTTCGGTGGGCAGCACAGCGGCGCACAATCCGGCGATGACGGCCAGCAGGCGGACGGTTCGTTGCATCGGTTCTCTCCCCAGATCTCACCAGCGCTGCTTGTGCAGGCTTGTTGGTGCGACGCATTGGAGGATCATGAATAGCGGCCGCGCCGGATTTCGCAATCGCGTTCGCCCGCTTTCATTCCGCAGCACGGCAGGTCCGCACCTCCTACAGACAAAAAATGCGAAAACAACCCCATGCACAGTAGACGGCCTCAGTCGAAACAAGGACTTACGGCAGGGCCGCAAGCTTCGAATCCGACTTCGGATCGCACGAAATCGCAATTGACTCGTCGGGCAAAACAGGGGCATCCTGGCATCATCGCGATCCGCGTGAGCATCGGCCTTCACGACCATGTGGGTCTCGCTTCGGTCGCGCACAAGTCCTGCATCGACAACTAACAACGCAACCGCCGCACAGCAGCTGCGCGCGCCGGTTTCGCATCAGCGGAGCCTGCTGGCACGTGCCGTGGGCCCAAAGGATCTCTCGACATGACGACAACCCTGACACGCAACAGCACGATGCCCCTCGCCCGGTATGGCGGCAACCGGCCGAGCCCGCGGATCAAGCTCGACCGAAAAGACATCGTGATCCAGCATCCGGACGCCGAAACCGGCGAACGCTTGATGGGCGAGGCGCTCGGCGCCGTCGACCGCGACGCGCTGCACGGCATCCTCAAGCAATTGATGAAAGCCAGCGTGATCCTGCAGAAGCCCGACGAGGACAATCTCGCTTTCATGATCTCGATGGTGAAAGGCATCGCGCCCAGGGATTCGCTCGAGGCCATGCTGACGGCGCAGATGGTGTCCGTTCACGTCGCCACGATGCGCGCCGCATCTCGCCTTGCCTTCACCGAGGGCCTCTCGCAGCAGGAAGGCGCTTCGCGCACATTGACCAGGCTGGCCCGCACCTTCGCGGCGCAGATGGAAGCGCTCAACCGCCACCGCGGCAACGGCGAGCGTCCGATCACGGTGCAAAATCTGTCGGTGCAGGACGGCGGCAGCGCAATCGTGGGGAATGTCGCGCAGCATGCGCACCTGACCGTGGGTGAGCCGGGCACCGCGACAGACGCGGGACTGGTCCCATCCGACGAAGCCGGCGACTACCAGCACGACCGGACCGAAATATTGCGGGGCGCCACCGCATGAGTGTGGATCGGGTCCGCAACACGCGCGCAATGGCGGAGAGCCCGCGCTGCGGCGCCAGCACGCGCGGCGGCCTCGCCTGCCGCGCGCCGGCCGTGCGCGGCAAGCTGCGCTGCCGCATGCACGGCGGCGCCCTGGGATCGGGTGCGCCATGGGGCAACCGCAACGCGCGCAAGCACGGCGTCTTCACGCGGGACCGGATCACTGAGCAACGGGCGATCCAGGAACTGCTGGAGGATGCAGGAAAGCTGCTGGGGGAACTGGACTCGAATTAAAGCAAAGCAGGCCTGAGGCCGACAGTACCGCACGCCCGGCGCTTCGCCAGGACGGTCAGAAGCACCTGGCGAACGCCGTGCGGATTGCCGGCTGAAAGCACAATCCGGAATGAGGGGGGTCGCGATGCCGCCATTGGCGCTCACCTTACCATCATGTAAGCCATCCAAAACCCTTGCCGGGACGGAACCGCTCATGACCACAGCCGCCAACGACGCGGGCACCGCCACCCGCGTGCTGATCCTTGCGCTCGTGGCGCTCGCCTGCGGCCACATGCTCTCGACCCTGCTGCGCACCATTCCGGCCGTCAGCCTCGACCTCATGGCGGCAGATTTCCATCTCGAGCCACAGGCGCTGGCGAGCCTCACCTCGATTTATCCCTTCGCTTTCGCCGCGGCGCAGATCCCGGTCGGGGCGGCAATGGATCGCTTCGGCGTGCGACCGGTGTCGCTGAGCCTGCTGGCGGGGACCGTGCTCGGCGCGGTCGCCTCGGGGTTTGCCACCGGCCCTGCGAGCTTCGCGGTCGGGCAGTTCATGCTGGGGGTCGCCACCTCGGGCATGCTGATGTGCCCGATGACGCTGGCGGCGAAGCAATTGTCTGCGGCGCGGTTCGGGTTGTGGTCCGGCGCGATCCTCTCGATCGGCAATATCGGCATGCTGCTGTCGGCGAGCCCGCTCGCCCTCGTGGTCGACACTTGGGGTTGGCGCGCCGGGTTCTGGATGTCCGCGCTCGGCGGCGTCGCGGTCGCGCTCGCCGTGTTCGCGCTGGTGCCGCATCAGCCGGCCGAGCAAAAGGACGAGTCCTCGCCGGTGTTGCAGATGATCGAGGTGCTCAGGCTCGGCCTCTCGCGGCCCTTGCGCGGCCTGATCGCGCTGGCGCTGGTGTCGCTGGCGACCTCCCTGGTGCTGCGCGGCCTGTGGGGTGGACCGTGGCTGATGCAGGTGAAGGGATTGTCGCGGGTCGAGGCCGGCAATCAGCTTGGCGCATTCACGCTGGCCATGATCATAGGTCCGCTTGTCATCGGCATGATCGACCGCCGGCTCGGCCGGCGTCGCGCGCTGGTGGCGGGCTCGCATATGGCCGGAGCGCTGCTGCTGGCACTGATGGGGCTAGGCGCGCCGCTCTACGCGGTCTCTGTGATGTTCGGCGTGCCCGTGATGCCGCCGCAATACGACCTCGTGCTGTTCGTGCTGATCGGTCTTGCGACCTCCGCCCAGCCGCTGCTGTTCGGCATGTCCAGGCAGCTGGTCGACGCGCAAACCGCGGGCAAGGCGCTGGCCGCGATCAACCTCGCCTTCTTCCTCGGCGCGGCGCTGATGCAGTCGATGACGGGCGCGGTGGCAGCGCTCGCGGGACTCCCGGCCGTGCTGCTGTTCATGGCTGCCATGCTGGCACTCGGCGTCGTGATGTTTTTGACTTACACGACTGCGAATCCGTAGGATGGGTAGAGCGAAGCGAAACCCATCGTTCTTGCGGAGAGGTGATGGGTTTCGCTTCGCTCTACCCATCCTACGAATCTGCATCAGGGGAATTCGAGTCCATGCCCGTCGACACCAAAGCCGCCACCGACCGTCTCATGCGCTTTCTCTCGGTCGAAGGCGTGACCGGACAGGAGGCGGCGATCGGGCGCGAGCTCATGGCCGCGCTGAAGGAGAGCGGCGTGCCGGCGAAGGCGATGCGGCTCGACGATGCCAACACCCGCATTCCCGTGCCGACCGAGACCGGCAACCTCATCGTCGACCTGCCCGGCCGCGGCGCGCTGCACAACCAACCGCGCATCATGTTCATGACGCACATGGACACCGTACCGCTCTGCGCCGGCGCCAAGCCGAAACTGTCCGGGCGCAAGATCGTCAACGAGGCCAGGACCGCGCTCGGCGGCGACAATCGCTGCGGCTGCGGCGTGCTGGTGACGCTGGCCGCTGAGCTCGAAAAGCAGAAGCTCGATCATCCGCCGATCACGCTGCTGTTCTGCGTGCGCGAGGAGAGCGGGCTCTATGGCGCCCGCCACGTCAAGCTGGACGCGCTCGGCAAGCCGGTGATGGCGTTCAATTATGACGGCGGCTCCGCGTCCAACGTCGTCATCGGGGCCGTCGGCGCCGACCGCTGGAGCGTCGAGATCTTCGGCCGCGCCTCGCATGCCGGCGTCGCGCCGGAGCGCGGCATCTCCGCGACCATGATCATGGCGCTGGCGCTCGCCGACGTGAAGGCCGGCGGCTGGTTCGGCAAGGTGGTGAAGGGCAAGCGGCAGGGCAAAAAGGAAGGCACCAGCAATGTCGGCCCCGTCACCGGCGGCGAGGGCCGCCCCGCGGGCGATGCCACCAACGTCGTCACCGATTACGTGCATGTGCGCGGCGAGAGCCGCAGCCACGACGGCAAATTCTTCAAGGAGATCACCAGGGCCTACAAGGCCGCGTTCGATAAGGCGGCCAAGAAGGTGACGAATGCGCAAGGCAAGTCCGGTAAGGTCAAGTTCAAGGCCGAGACCGACTATTATCCGTTCCGCATGAAGGACAGCCAACCCGTGATCAAGCGCGCGGTCGAGGCCGTGACCGCGGTCGGCGGCACGCCGAACGTCCGCACCGCCAATGGCGGCTTAGATGCCAATTGGATGGTCCGTCACGGCATTCCGACCGTGACCTTCGGCGCAGGGCAGAACGAGGCGCACACGGTCGACGAATGGATCAATCTCGACGAATACGACCGCGCCTGCGCACTGGCGGTGCAACTTGCGACGATGCGGTGAGTTGGGTTTGGAGGGCGTAGGATGGGTAGAGCGCAGCGAAACCCATCGTCCCCCGCGAAGACGAAGATGATGGGTTTCGCTGCGCTCTACCCATCCTACAAAAAGAAAAACAGGGAGGCACCATGCCGCGCATCGCCAGTATCGAGACCGGACTCTACCGGATCCCCCTCCCGATCACGCTGTCGGATTCCACCCATGGCGAGATCACCGCGTTCGAGCTGATCACCTGCCGCATCCGCGATGCCGATGGTGCCGAGGGTGTCGGCTACACCTATACGGTGGGACGCAACGGCGGGGCTGTGGCAGACATCCTCAAGCGCGAGATCCCGCCGCTGGTCGAGGGCCGCGAGGCCGACGACACCGAGGCGATCTGGCAGCAGGTCTGGTGGGCGCTGCACTATGGCGGCCGCGGCGGGCCGGTGGTGCTGGCGCTCTCCGCGCTCGACATCGCGCTGTGGGATTTGAAGGCGCGGCGCGCCAAGCTGCCGCTGTATCGATTGCTCGGCGGCTTCGACGCACGGGTGCCATGCTATGCCGGCGGCATCGACCTCGATCTCTCCGTGGATGAGCTGCTCGCGCAGACCGACGGCAATCTCGCCAAGGGCTTTCGCGCCATCAAGATGAAGGTCGGCCGGCCCGACCTCAAGTCCGACGTCGCCAAGGTCTCCGCGATGCGGCAGCATCTCGGCGACGGCTTTCCGCTGATGGCGGACGCCAACATGAAGTGGACGGTCGAGGAAGCAATCCGCGCGGCACGTGCTTTCGTTCCTTACGACCTCACCTGGCTGGAAGAGCCGATCATCCCCGACGACGTCGCCGGGCACGCGCGCATCATGCAGGCCGGCGGCGTGCCGATCGCGGCGGGCGAGAATCTGCGCTCGCTGTGGGAGTTCAAGAACTACATCGTATCGGGCGCGGTGTCCTATCCCGAGCCCGACGTCACCAATTGCGGCGGCGTTTCCGCCTTCATGAAGATCGCGCGGCTGGCGGAAGCCTTCAACCTGCCTGTCACCAGCCACGGCGCCCACGACATCACCGTGCATTTGCTCGCGGCCTGCCCGAACCGCTCCTATCTGGAGGCACACGGCTTTGGGCTGGACAAATACATCGAGCATGCGCTGGTGCTCGAGGACGGCAAAGCGCTGGCGCCGGACCGGCCCGGCCACGGCATCAGCTTCGACTGGAAGGGGCTGGCGAAGCTGGCCGCGTAGAGCACGCCGTCATGCCCGGGCTTGTCCCGGGCATCCACGTTCGTTATGCCGAGAGGAAGAGTGGATGGCCGGGTCAAGCTCGGCCATGACGATGTGGCTGCACGCGAGGCATTCCAAGGCGCCAGGTGCATCACCGCGATAATTCGTTATGGTGACGACAATCGACACCTTGCGAGAGAGCGTTGCCTTGACACCCGAGCTGCACCAGAAGCTGACCGCGTGGCGCCGTCACCTTCATGCCCACCCGGAGCTGTCGCTCCAGGAAAAAGCCACCGCCGCCTTCGTGCAGGACAGGCTCACCGAACTCGGCATTCCGTTCGAGGCAGGGATCGGCGGGCACGGCATCGTCGCGACGTTGACGCGTGGCCACGCACGAAGCCGGGTCGGGCTGCGCGCCGACATGGATGCGCTGCCGATCACCGAGGATACCGGCCTGCCCTATGCGTCCAAGACGCCGGGCGTGATGCATGCCTGCGGCCATGACGGCCACACCGCCGCGCTGCTCGGCGCTGCCGCGCTGCTCGCCACGGATACCAGCTGGAGCGGCACGGTCGATCTCATCTTTCAGCCGGCGGAGGAAGGTTTTGGCGGCTCGCGGGCGATGGTCGCGGCCGGACTGTTCGATCGCTTTCCGATGCAGCGGGTGTTCGGCTTCCACAATTGGCCCGGCCTTGCCGCCGGCACCATCGCCGTGCACGACGGCGTCGTCATGGCCTCCGGCGGCCGCATCACCATCACCATCGAGGGACATGCCGGCCACGCCGGCATGCCGCATCTGACGCGCGATCCGGTGGTGGCGGCCGGCCATCTGATCGTGGCGCTGCAATCGGTCGTGGCGCGGGGCGTCGATCCGCTCGACACCGCCGTGCTGTCGCTCTCCACCATCGAAGGCGGCACCGCGCCGAACCAGATCGCCGGACGCGTCACCATCCGCGGCACGCTGCGCTACCACCGCGAAGCGGTCAAGGACGTCATCCTCGACGGCATCGAGCGTAGCTGTGCCGGAATCGCGACCAGCTTCGGCGTCAAGGTCACGCCCGAGATCGTCTGGGGGGTGGGTGTGGTGGTCAACACGCCTGATGAAGCGGACCTCGCGCGCATCGCTGCGGAAAAGGTCCGGGCGCCGGTGCGGCGCGACCTCGCGCCCAGCATGGCCGGCGAGGATTTTGCCCATTATCTCCAGCAGCGGCCGGGCGCCTTCGTCTGGATCGGCAACGGCGAATTGCGCGACGGTGCCGAGCTGCATGGCCCGCGCTACGATTTCAACGACGCCATCCTGCCCGTGGCGTCGAGCTGGATGGCCGAGGTGGCCAAGGCGGCGCTGGCGTCGAACTGATCTACGCCGCCACGCCGACAGCAACATATCTTGCGGATGAACGTTGCCTCCAACGAGGCGCGGCCTCCCGCCGCGCTCAACGGATGGCAGATCGATGGCGCGCGTTCTGATCGGAACTTCGGGCTGGCATTACGATTCCTGGCGCGGCCCGTTCTTTCCGGAGGGCGTGACGCTGAAGCAGCAGCTCAGCTACTACGCCGGACAGTTCGACACCACGGAGCTGAACGGCGTGTTCTACCGCACGCCGACGCCCGAAGCGGTGAAGGGATGGCGCGAGCAGACCGGGCGGGATTTCGTCTTCGCCTGGAAGGCCTCGAAATTCATCACGCATTGGAAGCGGCTGTCGGAGCGCTCCGTCAACAGCCTCGAGCTGCTGGAGGACCGCATCTCCAGGCTCGGCGGCAAGGCCGGCCCGATCCTGTTCCAGCTGCCGCCGCAATTCGAGGCGAACCCCGATCGCCTTGCATCCTTCTTCAAGCTGCTGTCGCGGAAGCGGCGTTACAGCTTCGAATTCCGGCATCCGAGCTGGTATCAGCCGCGCATCCTGCGCATGCTGGCGGACGAGAACATCTCGCTCTGCCTGTCCGACCATCACGACGCGCCGGCGCCGTGGAAGCGCACGGCGGACTTCGTTTATGTGCGCGGGCACGGGCCGAGCGGCCGCTATCACGGTCACTATACCAAGCGCGCGCTGGCGCAGTGGGCCAAGCGCATCAAGTCCTGGAAGCGGCAGGGCTGCGACGTCTATGTCTATTTCGACAATGACCAGAAGAGCGCCGCCCCAGCCGATGCGCTGGCGCTGAAGCGGCTGCTGCGATGCTAGATGATGCCGCCTTGCCGAAGCGCCGCAATCTCCGCTTCGTCATAGCCGAGCTCTTTGAGGACGAGATCGGTGTGCTCCCCGAGCATCGGCGGGCGGCTTGCGATTTCGCCCGGCGTCTCCGACAGCCGGACCGCGGCCCGTGTCACCGGGGCCGGGCTCGGCAGGCCGGGATAGTCGACGTCCTGCATGAAGCCGGCGGCACGGATGTGCGGATGATCCAGCGCCTGTTGCGGCGAGAGTACGGGGCCGGTCGGAATCATGGCCTGGCCCAGCGTATCGACGGCCTCCTGCGTGGTGCGCTCGGCGCACCAGCGCGCCATCCGCTCGCTGATGATGCGGCCGTTGTTGCCGCGGCTGATATCGTCGGCAAAGCGCGGATCGTTCAGCCATACGTCCTCCTCGCCCATCAGCCGCGCCCAGCGCTTGAACAGCGGATGGCCCGTGACCTGGCACAGCACCCAGCCGTCCCTGGTGCGGTAGATGTCGGCGGGAGCCGCGGTCTGGCCGAGATTGCCGGTCGGCACGCGATTGACGTTGATCAGCGCCTGCTCGATCAGCGTCGCATTGGTGAAGGACAACGCGGTTGCGAGCAGCGCGCCCTCCACGATTTGCCCGCGCCCGGACTTGCCGCGCTCGATCAGGGCGGCAAGCGTGCCGAACGCGCAATGCAGCGCGGTGCCGAAATCGACCCAGTTCACCGCGGCGCGGTACGGCGGATCGCCTGCGCCCGTCATGTACACCGATCCGGACATCACCTGCCCGACACCGTCGAAGCCGACGCGGTCGGACCAGGGGCCGGGACCGCCGAACGCGGTCGCCGTGGTCAGGATGATATCGGGCTTGATCGCCTTCAAGGACTCGTAGTCCAGCTTCATCGCGCGCAGGGTCTGCGGTGGCAGATTGGCGACGACGACGTCTGCGGTCGCCACCAGGCGGCGCATCACCTCCTGCCCTTCAACCTTCATCGGGTCGAGCGTGACGCATTTCTTGTTGCGGTTGACCTGGAGGAACAGCGCGCCTTCGCCGTTCTCGCCGACCGGCGCCACGAAGCGGTCTTCGCTGCCGTCGCGCTTCTCGACGCGAATGACCTCGGCGCCGAATTCGGCCAGCAGCGTCGCGCAATAGGGCCCGGCGATATAGCGCCCGAAATCGAGCACACGCACGCCCTCCAAGACTCCTCCCATCGATCCCTTCCCTGTTGTTTGTTGCAGATTACAGGGAAAGGCTGCCGGGGCAAGCTGGGAAGCGGAATGCAGATGCGGCTTTCGTCATCGCATCGCGAACAGCTCCTGATGAAACCGCAGTTCGACAGGAAAGCCGTGCGCACGGAAGTCCCGCCTGAGCGCCTCCCCGAAAGCCGCCGGACCGCAAAACCAGATGCTCGCCTCGCGCCATTGCGGTACGGCTTCGCGAATGCGGTCGCCGGTCAAGCGGCCATCACGGGCGTCGATAAGAACGTGGAGACGAACATTTGCCGAGCGCGCATCTGCTGCAAGCTTGCCGAGGGCTTCTTCATCCACATCAGCGGTGGTGTGAAAGAGGTCAACCGCCTGCGCGACAGAGCAACCGGGAACGTTCTTCATGGCCGCCTGTTTCATGCGGGCAACGAAGGGCGTGATGCCGATACCACCGCCGATCCAGATCTGATGCGAGCAATCGTCGTCGAAGGTGAAGCAGCCATAGGGCCCTTCCACCTTCACCTCCTGCCCGACACGGAGCTTCTCCCGTAGCCGGCTGGTGTGGTCGCCAAGTTCCTTGGTGATGAAGATGATTCTGGGGTCTGCAGCGTTCCAGCCGGAGGCGATCGTGTAGGGATGCGCGCCCTCGGAGAGGTCGGACGTGGCGAATGCGAACTGGCCCGGCCTATGCCCGGGCCAGCCATGGGGCACCTCGATCTCGGTCTCGATTGCTCTGACGCCGGGATAATATTTGAGCGAGGTGATCCTGCCCTGGACCTGGCGTTGGGCGCCAACGCGTCGCAACAGCGTCACGGCCGCCGCCCACGTTCCGACGGCAAGCAGCGCCGCGACGATCCAGCCGAGCGGCGACATCCAGTAGCTGAACTTCATCAGTATGACCGCATGAAAGACCAGGACCAGATAGGCGACGGCGAGGAGCCGATGCGTCTTGTAGAACAGCCGATAGGGAAACATTTGGATGAGCGCCAAAGCGATCAGCACCACGGTGCCGTAGAAGGCCCATTCGCCCAGCCCCTCCGCGGGCTCACGAAGGCCGTTGAAGAAGGCCTCGATCGGATTGTCGATGGCGGGCCTTGGTCCACGCCGCGGTCGGGTCAGCAGACCCCAACCGACCGCCCATTTCGGACCATTGGCCCAGAGCCAATGGGGAACCGCCGTCACGAGGGCCGCGATCCCGAACCATTTGTGCAAGCGGTACATCTTGTCGAGACCGCCCAGCCACGCCTCCGGCCAACGCGGCCGCAGCGCGAGGATCATCGCCATGCTCATGCAACCGATGGCAAGGACGCCGCTCAACTGGACCATCCTCTCGCGCAGCGGGAAGAAGGGGCCCGAGCCGAAGGGCTGGGGCTCCGCGACCAGCCACAGCAGGACGAGAACCACCAGAGTGCCCCAAAATGCGCGCTTGAGCTTCTGCATGGCGTCCTTCCTTCAGAGTTGCCCAGCTTGAGCCAATCGCGCTGCGTTGCATTGAGCTGACTCAAAGCTCGTTCATGATGGGCTGCATTGGCCGACGACGGTCTGGCGCCTGGCTCCCGCCGCATCCTGCGTCGTGGGGCCGCAGCTCGTTCAGCTCGCGACTTTGCTCCAGCACAAACTGCCACCCGTCGCGAATCCCCATCTGGATGCAGGAAGCTCTCCGGAGGAAATCCATGATGATCCCGACCAAATCGTTCGCGCTGACCGCCCTCGCACTCTGTCTTGCCGTCGGACAGCCTGCCCTCGCCGCCGGGCCACACGCGCACGAAGGACCAACCGCGACCGCCCGGTCGCAGCTCGACCACGGCAAGAAGTGGCCGACCGACGATGTCCTGCGCCGCGGCATGACCGACATCGCTCTCGCGATAAGGCAATCGCTGGCGCCCATTCACAGCAACGTGTTTACGCCTGCGCAATATGAGGCTCTGGCCGCGCGAATCCAGGCGCAGGTCGATGACGTCGTGGCAAACTGCAAGCTGCCCGAGCCGGCCGATCAGCAGCTCCATCTCGTTCTCGAGCAGATCATCGACGGTGCCGCCAAGATGAAGAGCGGCACCGGCCGCGATCAGGGAGCCGTGAAGATCGTGCAGGCGCTCGCACAATACGGCCGGAATTTCGACCACGCCGACTGGCGACCGCTGGAACACTGAGATCGATTGTCGGTTATGCGGCGACGGCCTCGTAGATGTCCTCCTCCTGGGCCGTGTGCATGCGCACCAGCGTTTCGATCGCCTCGATCACGCGCTGGGCGTCTCGAATGAGGTAGCGGTCGATCTTCTCCGACGGCAGATCCTCCGCGATCCGGGCGAGCAGCCGCGCCAGATGCAATATCTCGCGATGTGCACGGCTCATGGCAGCGAGCCCGTGGCGGTCGCGCAGCACCTCCGTCAGCTTCGGATAGACGCTGTCTTCGTCCTCGCGTTCGTGCAGCACGACGCTGCCCTGCACCAGCCGGTGGGCTTCATCAATCAGGGCGGCGGCAGCTTCAGGCACCGCATCGTCCAGCGCATCGACGATGTGGCGCAAGCGGTCGAGATCCCTGAGCAGGGCCTGATGATCGTGATGCAACGTCAGCCCCTGCTCCGCCGTGAGACGCGGTCCAGCCCTGACCAGGGGTGGATTGAGCGCTCGCAGCGCGTTCAGAATGACGGCGACATCGATCACCTCCTGAACGATCGCGGCGGGCACGGGAGCTAACCAGCCGAGGCTGGCGGCGGCCATTGCCACCAACGACAATCCCATCCCGACGAAGATGCTTTGCAGGGCGATGCGCCGCGCACGCTGCGCGATGATGATCGCTTCGCCGACCCGATCGAGCCGATCGGTCAGAATCACCACATCCGCCGCCTCCGAGGAGGCACTGGCCCCGCGCGCGCCGAGCGCCACCCCGGTGTCGGCCACGGCCAGCGCGGGGGCATCATTGATGCCGTCGCCGACCATGATGGTCGGATGCAGCCGCTGCTCGCTCCGCACCGCTTCGACCTTGTCCGAGGGAACGCGATCGGCCAGCACGGCGTCGAGATCGAGTGCCGCCCCGATGGCCTGCGCCGCCGCGGCGCGATCACCCGTGACCATCACCATGCGCGCGATGCCGGCATCGCGCAGCAGCCGGATCGCGCGTGGCGTATCGGCTCGCAATTCGTCGGCCAGCAGCAACGCGCCGACGAGACGGCCGTCGACCGCGACAAACACGATCAGGGCCGAGCGCCACGAGGCACGTCGGATCGCCCGCAACTCCCATGGCGAGAGCTCGGCACGCGAGAGAAGCAAATCCCGCGAGCCCGCCGCCACGTGCCGTCCATCGATCTGGCCGCTGAGGCCGGACCCCATGGTCTCCTTGACGTGCTCCGGCGGCTTCAGCTCGAGCCCTTGGGCGAGGGCCGCGGCGACAACCGCCTTCGCCAGCACGTGATGCGACGCCTGTTCGAGCGAGGCCCCGAGCGCGAGGACCTCAGCCGGATCCTCGCCCGGCGCAACCTCCACGGACAGCAGCCGGGCGCCACCCACGGTCAGGGTCCCGGTCTTATCGAACAGCACCGTGTGCGCACGGGCCAAGGCCTCCAGCGCCCTTCCGCCCTTGACCAGGATGCCGCGGCGGGCCGCTCGCGCCACACCCGAGATGAAGGCTACGGGTGCGGCCAGGATCAGGGGGCAAGGCGTCGCCGCCACCAGCACGGCAAGGCTGCGGGTGACGTCACCGGAGATGCGCCATGCCACGAAGGCGACGACGAGCGTTACGGGCAGAAAGATCAGCGCATACCGATCAGCCAACCGCACAAAGGGCGCTCTCGCCGTTTGTGCCGCAGTCACCATGCGCACGATGCCCGCGTAGGTGCTCTCGCTGGCCGGCGCCGTCACGGTCAGCTGAAAGGTCTCACCCGCATTCAGAGAACCGGAAAGAACGGCGCTTCCGCGGGTCTTCTCCACCGGAATCGGCTCGCCCGTCACCGCGGACTCGTCGATCGTGGCAAAAGCCGACGCAACGACCCCGTCGACCGGCACGATCTCGCCGGCCTTGACCAGCAGCTCCTCGCCGACCGCGACGTCCTCGACCGGAACATCCTCGATCCGCTCGCCGGATTTGCGATGGACCTGCCGCGGCGCCCGATCGACCAGGGACCTGAGATCATGCTCGGCCCGTGCGACCGCGATCTCCTCCAGCACGTTGCCGCCGGAATACATCAGCGCGACCACGGCGCCTGCGAGCGGCTGTCCGAGCGCCAGCGCCGCACTCATCGACAGCAGCGCGATCGCGTCCACGCCGACGCGGCCTCGCAGCAGATCCTGGACGATCGAGACCGCCAACCCCGCGATCACGGGCGCCGTGCCGAGCGCCCAGGCGACGTCGGCTAGATAAGGCCGGCCCATGGTTCGCGCGACAATGCCGGCAGTCAACCCCGCGATTGCGATCGCAACCAATGCCCATCGCAGCACCCGATCAAACGACATGGCTTGGCGCGCCCGCCCTTCGGGTCGGCTCAATGTTGTGGGGCAACGGCGTTCTTGTTCCTGTGCATGAACGTCATCATCTCCTCAAGCGTGAGCTTGCCGTCCTTGTCGCGATCCATGGCCTTGAAAATTCGCTCGTGAGCGACCTGAAACTCCGGCAAGGCGATGTTTCCGTCGCCGTCGGCATCCATCAGCGCGAAGATGACGCGGAAGACGACCGGCGGCTCCGCGGCGTCACCGCCTGCCGCGCCATGTCCCTTCATGCCTTGTCCCATCATGCCGCGCTTCATCATTCCCATCATGTCTCCACCGCGCGTCGAGCTTTGCCGCTCGGCGGAGGATGGGTTTGCAGGAGAGCCCGACTGCGACGACGCCGGCGCCTGGTCCTGTCCTGATTGATGGCTCTGATGGTCCGCCGGCGATTGCGCCAGAGCTGGCTGGCCCAGGATGGCGAACAGCAATCCTGCAGCAACGGTTCGGCCTATCATGGGGCTTTCCTCCGACGTGGTGTAAACCTAGGAGGATGTCGAACTTCGCCGAGTTCATCTTGAGCCAGATCAAGAAGGGGGGCTCGTGCTCCAGCCTGCGCCCGTGGCTTTTCGACGTGAAATGACCTTGGCGCCGAATCCGGCCGGCGAGATCGCACGACCGGAACCCAGGGCTGCCGGCGGCTTCGAGCGACCTCTTGCGTCGGTGCGGCCGGTGTCTCCGCGAGCTAGCCGTCCCTGCGGGCGCAGCCGATCGCCTCGGTCAGCACCTTGCGGTCGCCGATGTGATTGGCGAGCAGCAGGATCAGCCGGGCGTTCATGCGCAGCGCCTGCTCCTCGTCGAGGTCGCGCTGGCTGTTGATCAACTCGGCATAGAAATCGTCGGGATCAGCGATGTTCGGCGACAAATTGAGCATCATGCCGCAAGCTCCGTCCGGTCGGCGGTGTCGTGGCCGGCGGCGCGCAGCACCGCCTGTGTGATCCTGGCCTCGTCGAAACCGCTCCAGCGCGCGGCGACATATTGGTCGGGGCGGAACAAATAGGTGGTCCCGGGCGCAGCGCCGTAACGTTCCGCAAGAAGACCGGTGGGATCCTCGATGTCGCGGCCGACCAGAATGAGCTTCGCCGTGAACGGCCCGACCGCGATCTCGGTCTTGTCGCTTACCTTGCCGAAGGCCACGACCGTGAAGCCGTCGCCGAGACAATGCAGGAACCAGGCCGGCTTGCCGTCCACCGCGATCGGCGCATCCGCCGCATTCGTGCCGGGCCGCATGCCTCCCGGCATTGCGTCCTGGTCCGGCGTGTTGAGCGCAGACGTCAAATAGGGGGTCGGCGTCGAGAGTCGTCCGCTGTTGACCAGCGGCCGGGCAAAGCCGTGATGCCGGGCGAGCTCCAGCACCGCGTCACGGAAATAGCGGCTCGGCTTGGTCTTCGGGGTGATGAAGTCGGTGGCCCGCGTCGAGTTCAGGATGTTGTCGTCCGCGGCATAGGCACGCTCCTCGTGATAGCTGTCGAGCAGCGCTTCCGAGGCTTCGCCGCGCAGCACCATCGCGAGCTTCCAGGCGAGATTGTCGATGTCCTGCACGCCGGTGTTGGCGCCGCGTGCGCCGAACGGCGAGACCTGATGCGCGGCATCGCCGGCGAACAGCACCCTGCCTTGCCGGAAATTGTCGATGCGCCGGCAGGCGAACTGATAGATCGAGACCCATTCGAGCGTGAACTCGGTGTCCTCGCCAAGCATGGCGCGAATGCGCGGGATCACCCGCTCGGGCCGCTTTTCCTCATCGGGATTGGCCTCCCAGCCGAGCTGGAAGTCGATGCGCCAGATATTGTCGGCCTGCCGGTGCAGCAGCACGGACTGGCCGGGGTGGAACGGCGGGTCGAACCAGAACCAGCGCTCGGTCGGGAAATCCGCCTTCATGGCGACGTCGGCGATCAGGAAGCGGTCCTGGAAGAACTGCCCGGTGAACTCGGCGCCCACCATCTTGCGCACGTCGGAATTGGCGCCGTCGCAGGCGATCACCCATTGCGCCTCCATGGTGAAGATGCCGTCGGGCGTTTCCACCGCCAGGGTCGCGTGGTCGGCGGCCTGCTTGAGGCTGATGAGGCGGTGCTTCCAGCGCAGCTCGATCAGCGGATTGGCCCCGCATCTGGCGACCAGCATCTCCTCCAGATGATATTGCTGCAGGTTGATCATGGCCGGCCATTGGTGTTCGGCCTCGGGCAGCAGATTGAACTGGTAGGACAGCTCGTCCCGGAAGAACACCTTCCCGACATTCCAGCTGACGCCGCGCTCGACCATCGGCGCCGCGCAGCCGAGGCGGTCCCATATCTCGAGCGGACGCTTGGCGTAGCAGACCGCGCGCGAGCCGATCGAGACGGTGTCGTTGTCGTCGAGCACCACGACCGGCTGACCGCGTGCCGCGCAATCGAGCGCCGCGGTCAGGCCGATGGGACCTGCGCCGATCACCACGATCGGATGCCGCTTCACGATTCCCTCGGCCTGCTCCTGGGACCGGCGATAGCCGAACTTCGGATAGATGTAGCTCATGTTCGCTTCCTGATGCACGGGGCCCGGGTTCAATGCGCGTCCGCGAATTCCTTCTCGTGCATCCAGGCGGTGTGGCGCGGCGGACGCTTGGTGCGCGACCATTCCTCGACCATCTCGTGCGCAACCGACTTCATGCGCTCGATCTGCTCGGGCGTCGCGGTCCAAGCCGCGATCTCCAGGCGATGACCGCTGGGATCGCGGAAATAGATCGACTTGAAAATGGTGTGGTCGGTGACGCCGACGACGTCGAGGCCGGCGGCCTCCGCGCGCGCCTTGGCCTCGTCGAGCTCGGCGAGATCCTTGACCTGGAAGGCGATGTGCTGGGTCCAATCCGGCGTGTTGGGGTCGCGGCCCATCGGCGGCGAGTTCGGCAGCTCGAAGAAGGCGAGGATGTTGCCGTTTCCGGCATCGAGGAAGATGTGCATGTAGGGATCCGGAGCCTTGGTCGACGGCACCCGGTCCTCGGCAATGGCGCCGAGAAGATCCATGTTCATGACCTTCTTGTAGAATTCGACCGTGGCCTTGGCGTCGACGCAGCGATAGGCGACGTGATGGATCTTCTCGATCTTCATGATTTCGCTCCCTGGATTTGCCGTTGCGAAATTGGTATCAGATGTTACGATTTCCTGGATTTGATCTCGATCAATTGGCTCGGAAGATTCTGCCATGGACCGGCGAGGCGGAAACGGCATGACGGGACGCTCGGGCGTGGCACGCGGGCGGGACGCCACCGCGCGCGGCGCGGCGCAGGACGGTGGCGAGCTCGACCTGCAGCGATATTTTCCATACCGGCTGGCGCGCCTCGCCGAACAGGTGTCGCTGGCGGTTGCCGAAGTCTATTCCGAACGCTTTGCACTGACGCGGCAGGAATGGCGGGTGCTGGCGATCCTCGGCCTACGGACGGAAATCGCGACCAAGGAGATCGGTCCGCTGACGACGCTCGACAAGATGCAGGTCAGCCGCGCCGTCCAAGGCCTTCAGTCGCGCGGCATCGCGAGCCGCAAGCATCATCCGGAAGATCGGCGCGAGCTGATCGTCGCGCTGACCCCGGCCGGCCGCGCGCTCTATCGCAAGATCGTGCCGTTCGCGCTGGCGCGGGAAGCGGAGCTGCTCAGCGTGCTGACCGCCGAGGAGGTGAAGGTGCTCGACCGGGTGATGCACAAGCTGTCGGATGCGTTGCGCTAGGCCGCGTGCTCATAAATCAACCGCAAGAATCGATGTCCGCTTGCCGCCCAATAGCGGCGCGAAAGCGGACGTTGTCGGACTTCCGAGAAGGGCCATAAGGAGACATGCCACTATTGCCCACCGGCAGAAGCTCGCGGAAACAGATTCGAGAGCTGAGGTTTACTTCCTGTCTAGTCGATAGGTGCTAGATTTGCGGCCCGCAGAGTCCTGCGATGTATGAAGGTTCCAGCAGGGGGTGGAATGATCGCGACCATGCTACTCTACAATGCGGTGGGCTTTGTTATAGCCGCCTTCTGCTTTGCAAAGTTCTTTGTGCGCCATCTCGCATGGGGCTGGGCATTGGCTGCCTTGGCTAACATTCCTAGCTTTAGCTTCTTGTCACTGTTTCTCGACCCAAGACATGGCGGCGACCTCTACGTTTTCGTCGCCTGGGGTCTGAGCGTGTACATCGGTTTCGGCGGTTTTGGCATTGGTGCAATCGTTGGAATGTTCGTCGCATCCAAACGAGCGCCTAATGAGCCAAAGCATCTAAATACCTACGCGGCCAATGCAGAGCCGCGCTACGAGCCTGTTCGCCGATCCTTGCGACTAAAGGCGAGAGTGGCAAGCTGGGTGTCGAATCGCAAGCGGTGATGCTTGCCGTGCTTTTCGCCTCTAGCCTCACATCAACTGGAGTGGAGAGGTCAGCTTTGGGTCGATCGCGACGGTCGGCCGAGTTTAAGTTAAGTCCAGTCTACCCCTGACCGCTGACATTTCGTTGGCCATCGGCTGCGACGCGATGGGCCACATGCGGAAGTCGCAGTCTCTAGCTTCGGACAAGGGCTAGTCATCGTTTGGCGGCTGGGATGCAGCCTGTCTCTTCGTGCGGTCCGATACGAGACCCCAAACGTGACCAAGCAGTAGTCCGGGCAACCAACCGGCGCAGAAGCCAACGAAACCCGTCAGAACAAAAAGGATAGCGTAGCTGATGGTGAACCACGTCGGGGGCGTCAAGAACCGCCCCGGCAATAAGAGAGCTAAACAAACCAGCGCGCTGATTATCAGCGGCCCAGCGCTTTTCCGAAAGTAAAGACCGAAGATCGAGCCGACGATGATACCGACAACAAACCAGATCTGCACCTGAGGCTGACGGGCGTAGTCTGAAATGATTGTCGACAATTCCGTCATGCGCAGTTCTCGCCTCGCGGTGTAGCGTAGGCAATTACTGATGCTGCGGGAGCTTGAAGAACTGGAAGGCGACGAATGTTGTGCATCGCAGAGTTCGGGCTCACCTGTTCGATCAAATTGACTGGGTAAACCTTACCACAAGATCGATCTCTGGTCTGCTTCGGGTCATAAAGAGCCGTCCGCGGCGGCGGGACGTGGGTCGGCTCGACACCCGAAAGCGGACGCTGCGACGCTCATCAAGGATGAGCCGCAAGGCCACTTCAAGACATCGCCCCATGGGTATAGACAGGGCCATCGTCCACCCGGAGAGCAGCAAGTGGGCCGAATAGCAACCTTCGTATGGATCGCAACGTCTATCACTATCATTGGGGTCGCCACTTCACTCGGGGCTCAAGCAACACCGGAGGCGTCGGCGTGCCGATACCTCGCTGGTCTACTCGATAAGGCAGCGCCATCAGGGCCGTTGTTCCTGCCCAGCTATCCGACCGTCGAATCAGGGCCTCTCCATGGCGCCGCCTATCTCTATGACAATGCGGTAGCCGCCATCGCATTGGTTGGTTGCGGCGAGCGAAACAAAGCGTATCGAATTGGCTCGGCGATTCTCTGGGCCATCGATAACGATCGCAGCTGGCATGATGGGAGGCTCCGGAACGCATACGCCGCGGGTGTGGTGGCGAGTGGCCCCGCCAAGCTTCCAGGGTGGTGGGACAATACTCAGAACAAATGGTTAGAGGATCGATATCAGGTGGGCAGCGATGTTGGTAACATCGCATGGGCCATGTTGGCGTTGCTGTCGATTGATGATGTAAGCACCGGCTCCGGGTTCCGCGATGGTGCAGCGCGGCTTGGCGCTTGGGTCGCGCAATGGGCCGACACGCGCGGTACTGGCGGTTTCACGGGTGGTACGTTTAGCCACGAGCCGACGCCGGAAGTGCGGACGTGGAGATCGACTGAACATAATACTGACCTCGCCGCCGTCTTTGGCCTTCTTTCGATCCGTACAGGCGATCCGCGGTGGCGCGATAAGGCAACGGTTGCCGAGTACTTCGTAAATACGATGTGGAATCCGGGGTGCGCCTGTTTTGCCGCGGGGACCGCTGAAGACGGCGTCACCCATAATCCGATTTTGGCTCTGGATGCCCAGATCTGGCCTTTAACGGCGCTTCGCGGAGCGGCCGGGAAATTTGCATCGGCAATGGCGACCGCCGAACAGCGAATGAGTGTCGGCGGAGGATTTTCTTACGGTGAAGACCGGGACGGTGTGTGGACCGAAGGTACGGGGCAAATGGCTCTCTTGATGAAATTGCTCGGCAAGACTGAGAGGGCAGAATCGTTGATCGCTGTCATCGAATCCCAGAGGTCGCCCGATGGTGGATTCTATGCCACGACTGCCCGCGCGTTACCGACGGGGTTCGTGTTGGACACCGACCCGACCAAGCCGCGAAACTATTTCCGATTGTCACATCTTGGCGCCGCTTCGTGGGCTGCCCTCGCGGAATGTGGGTTCAATCCCTTTACGATGACAAGGGGACTTCCCTAGCTAAGCCGCAGTGCTTCTCGTCTCGGTTTTCGATCTGTTTTGGTACAGTGCTGAGCGCCGATCAGACCCTCTCAACTCTTTCTGGATCGTCCAGGTCGTGACGACGCTTTGCCTCGGGACATGGAACTCTCCGCAGCACGCGTCTCGGCGGGAACGAGATGCCCAAGCGGCAGTTGCGAGGTTTGCTTCAGGCGATCGAGAACGATGGACGAGCGCACATGCGCGACGCTGTCGTGCGGCAGAAACACCTCGTTGAGAAGCCGCGCGAGTGCCTTCAAGTCGGTGATCGTCACCTTGATGAGGTAATCGGCTTCGCCTGTCAGCGCATAGGCCTCCTGCACTTCCTCCCGGCTCTCGATCAGCTTGAGGAAGCGCCGCGAATTGTCCGGCGAGTGTGTCGCAAGCGTCACCTGCACGAAGACGACGATGCCGAGTCCGAGCATTTCGCGGTCGAGGTGAGCGTGGTAGCTCGCAATCGCACCGGCATCTTCGAGCGCCGCGCGGCGGCGCGAGCATTGCGATGCCGATAGACCGACGAGGTCGGCCAGTTCGAAATTCGACAGGCGTCCGTTGGCCTGAAGCGCCTGCAGCAATTTGACGTCGAACTGATCCATGCGTGATCCTTGCGCAAAAATGCCAATATCCGCATGTTTCACGCATCGCTTTGCTTTGTCGAGCGGATTTTGCGGGGATCGTGCAAGCTGCCGGCAGTATATTTCCGTCGGATCAGACAGCTTTCCAGGAGTGCGACATTGGGCCCCTTCCCTCACGATGCCCCGCCCGCCACGATCTCGGCGCTCAATCCGGCCGGCACTGATGGCTTCGAGTTTGTCGAGTTCGCCCATCCGGAGCCGCAGCAGCTTGCCAAGCTCTTCGAGCAGATGGGCTACACAGAGGTCGCGCGGCACAAGACCAAGGACATCTCCCTTTGGCGCCAGGGAAAGATCAATTACGTCCTGAACCGGGAGCCGAACTCCCATGCGGCGCGCTTCGTCGGAGAACACGGCCCCTGCGCGCCGGCGATGGCCTGGCGCGTCGTCGATGCCAAACATGCCCTGAAGCGCGTCCTCGAGCTCGGCGGAACTGAATATACCGGCAGCGACAAGTCGCTCGACGTCCCGGCCGTGGTCGGCATCGGCGGATCCCTGCTGTACCTGGTCGAGACCTATGGCGCGAAGGGCTCGCCCTATTCGGCCGAGTATGACTGGACCGGCGACGTCGATCCGACCCCGAAAGGCGTCGGGTTCTACTATCTCGACCACCTCACGCATAACGTCATGCGCGGCAACATGGACACGTGGTACAAGTTCTACAGCCAGACCTTCAATTTCCGCGAGATCCGCTACTTCGACATTTCGGGCAAGCTGACCGGCCTGACCTCGCGCGCCCTGACGTCGCCCTGCGGCAAGATTCGGATCCCGATCAACGAGAGCGCCGACGACAAGAGCCAGATCGAAGAATATCTGCGCCAGTACAAGGGCGAAGGCATCCAGCACATCGCCGTCGGCACCGACGACATCTATTCGGCGACCGACGCCATCGCGGCGCGCGGGCTCGAGTTCATGCCGGGCCCGCCCTCGATCTACTACGACAAATCATTTGACCGCGTGAAGGGCCACACCGAACCGCTCGATCGCATGCGCAAGCACGGAATCCTGATCGACGGCGAGGGCGTCGTCAATGGCGGGCTGACGCGCATCCTGCTTCAGATCTTCTCCAAGACCGTGATCGGTCCGATCTTCTTCGAGTTCATCCAGCGGAAGGGAGACGACGGTTTTGGCGAGGGCAACTTCAAGGCCCTGTTCGAGAGCATCGAGGCCGATCAGATTCAACGCGGCGTGCTCAAGGCATCCTGAGGGAGGTCGCGATACAAGACGCATGGAGGAGCTATCGCGGCGCGCCGGCGGAGGGAACTATCCTGTGCGACGCCAGTGACATCGGTGAAGGCATCTGCAAGTCGATCCGATCCGGCCCGGCTGATTTTCCGATCCTGATCGTCAGATCGGCGGGCGTTCTGGCAGCCTACGTCAATGCGTGTCCCCACCAGTACCTGCCGCTGGATCATCGCGGTGACAATCTGCTGAGCGCGGACGGCACGATTCTCCGGTGCACCAATCACAGCGCCGGATTCCGCGTTCAGGACGGCGTCGGCGTCGAAGGACTCGGCCTGAACTGCACCCTCGACGCCATTCCGATCGCCGTGGATGACCAGGGCCGAATTCGCGTGCAGGCCGCATCGACGACCTGATCAAGCGAGATTGTCGCCAGGCGTGGCGCCGCCAACAGATCACGCCTCATCCGCAACCGTGTTGCGGAGCACGCCGATGCCTTCCGCTTCGACCTCGACGACGTCGCCGGGCTTCAGCCAGATCGGCGGGTCGAAGCGCGCGCCCGCACCCGTCGGCGTACCTGTCACGATGACATCGCCGGGAACCAGGGTCGTGAACGTCGAGATGTAGTTGATGATCTTGCGGAAGGAGAAGATCATCCGGCTCGTGCGGTCCTGCTGGCGGACGTCGCCATTGACCCGCGTTTCGAGCTTGACGTCGGCAAGCTGACTCTCATCGGTATAGGGGATGAGCCAGGGTCCGATCGAACCGGTCCGATCGAAGTTCTTGCCCTGCGTCACGTTGAACTTGGCGTGCCTTACCCAATCGCGGATCGTGCCTTCGTTGCACAGCGACAGCGCGGCGATGTGCCCGAGCGCCTCGCCCTGCGCAATCCTGCGCCCACCCTTGCCGATCACGATGACGATCTCACCCTCGTAATCGAGCTGCGGGCTCTCCGGGGGACGCAGCAAAGGCTGTTCATGGCCGGTGAACGAGCGCGGAAAGCGGATGAAGAGCGATGGATTTGAGGGAGCCGCCTGCCCGTCCTTGTATTCCTCGTTGCGGTCGGGAAAGTTGACGCCGACGCAGATGATCTTTTCCGGTGCCGGCACGGGAATCTCATAGCGGATGTCTTCGACCGGAAAATCCGCAGCTCGCGCGGCGCTCTCCTCGGCCAGAGACAGCAGCGCACCGTCCTCGATCACTTCACGCAGGCTGGGCCAGCGCTTGCCGTGACGCCCGGACAGATCGACCACGCCACGGTCCACGAGCAGGCCGTAGCCGGGCGCAGCGTTGCGGGTGAAGCTGATGAACCTTGGACGAGACATGCGCGGCCTTCCTTGTTGATTGTGTTGCCAGCCGATCAGGGCGCGATGATCGGCTGGGCCGCCAGCTCGGCGTCGCGCGGCATAATCCCGGCGAAGAGGCTGCCGTGTTCGAACCAGGATCTCGGCGCGGGCGCCCCCCACAGCGTCTGACGCTGCGGGTCCTTCAGGTCCCATTTGATCGGTTCGAGATCGGGATCGACGGTCTGGTAATCCGAGCAATAGATTTCGATGCGGTGACCATCCGGATCGAGGATGTAGAGGAAGAAGGCATTCGAGATGCCGTGGCGGCCCGGACCGCGTTCGATGTTGGAGACCCATCCGGTGGTCGCCATGAGGTCGAGAAGATCGATGATGTTGAGCGGGGTCGGCACCCAGAACGCGGTGTGGTGCAAGCGCGGGCCGCGGCCATTGGTGAACGCCAGGTCGTGAACGCCGCCTTTGCGATGGGTCCAGGCCGCCCATAACCGCCCGCTCTCCTCGTCCTCGGTGTACTCCGTCACGCGGAAACCGATCTCGTTGTAGAAAACGACGGATTCGTCGACGTTCGGCGAAAAGCAATTAAAGTGGTCGATGCGGAGCGGTTTCACGCCCCTGTAGAGAGCGTACTTCTGATGAATCGGCGGCAACCGGTCCATCTTCGAATAGAACTCGAGCGGGATGCCGTGCGGATCGCGGGTACGGAAGGTGCGCGACTGATAGGGTCGCTCCACCCATTCGACCGGCAAAGCCCTGCTCTTGAAGAAATGAACTGCCTTGTCGAGGTCTTCTTCGCCGAACAGCTTGAAGCCGAGATCGCGGGCCTCGATCTTGTCGGACTTCCTCAGCACGATGCAATGGTGACCGCGTTCTTCCATCGCCCGAAGATAGATCGCATCGGAGCTTTCGTCCGTCACCTGCAGACCGAGCGTGTCGACATAAAACGCGCGGGACTTGGCGAGGTCGCTCACGCCAAACTCGACATGACTGAGACGGACGATGTTGAATGGCGGATAAAGGTTGGGCGCAGGCAATGCCATGATATCCTCCTTTTGGGTCTGCTGCGGACCGCTTAACCGCCCAATTTTTGGATCTTATGCGCGGTGGTGGCGAACGCGACGTTCTTCGTCTCCATATAGAAATCGAACGACCAATCGCCGCCGTCGCGGCCGATGCCGGAGCTCTTCACCCCGCCAAAGGGCGTCGGCAGGTGGCGGACGTTCTCCGAATTGACCCAGATCATTCCGGCTTGCAGCCGGTCGGTGAAGCGGAAGGCGCGCGTGACGTCGGCTGTCCAGAGATAGCCGGTGAGGCCGTACTGGACGTCGTTGGCGAGCGCGAGCGCCTCCGCCTCGTCCTTGAACGGAATCGCCGTCAGCACCGGCCCGAAGATTTCCTCCTGTGCGATGCGCATTCGGTTGTTGGCGCCGGTAAAGAGCGTCGGGGCGACGTAGCAGCCGCCGCCGGGACCATCGACCTTGCGGCCGCCGGTGGCAATCGTCGCGCCCTCCGCCCTGCCGATCTCGACGTAGTCGAGGACCTTCTTCTCGTGAACGGGATGGATCAACGGACCGATGACGGTCTCGGGATCGAGCGGATGTCCCACCTTGATCCGGCCGGCCTTCTCCGCGACCATCGCGGTGAATTTGTCATAGATGCTCGCCTCGACGAGAAGGCGCGAGGAAGAGGTGCAGCGCTCGCCGTTGAGAGAGTAGATCATGAACACCGCCGCATCCGCGGCGCGATCGAGGTCGGCATCGGCGAACACGATCACCGGGTTCTTGCCGCCGAGCTCGAAATGAACACGCTTCAAGGTATCGGCGCCCTGCTTCATGATCATCGAGCCGGTGCGGCTTTCCCCGACGAATCCGATCGCCTTGACCAGCGGATGCTCGGTCAGCGCCTTGCCGGCGTCCTCGCCAAGGCCGTTGACGAGATTCCAGACGCCCTTGGGCAGACCGGCCTCTTCGGCGATCTCGATCAGCAGGCGCGCGGTCAGCGGCGAGAATTCGGCCGGCTTGTGAACGATGGTGCAGCCGGCCGCGAGCGCCGGCGCGATCTTCCACGTCGACAGCATGAATGGCGTATTCCACGGCGTGATGACGCCCACCGGACCGATCGGCACGCGGGTGGTCATGTTCACCTGGCCGTCGGTCCGAAGCGACTTGCCATCGCGCGCCTCGGGCGCGCGGTCGGCATAGAAGCGGAAATTCTCGGCGCCCCTCAGCGCCGCCTTGGCCATGAACTTGAGGGACTGCCCGGTATCCATGCATTCGACGAAGGCGATTTCTTCGGCGCGAGCGACGATGGCATCGGCAACCTTGTGCAACAGCGCTTTCCGCGCCTCACCGGAGGTCTCGGCCCATTGCGGAAAGGCCGCGTGCGCGGCCTTCGCGGCCCGATCGATGTCCGCGGCCTTGCCGTGTGCCACCTTGGCGAGCGGCTTCAGATCGACGGAAGAGATCGTCTCGAATGTCGCGCCGTCCGCAGCTGGGACGTCCTCGCCGCCGATACGGTTCAGCACCCCATGCTGCGCGAACCGGGCAAGGTAGCGTTCCGCCCTGGCGATGTTTTCCGCAAGCTTGGACATCACGGGTCCTCCCTCGTTCGAGCCGTTGCGACCGGCAGCTCTTTGTGTGGCGACGGCAGAAGGCAATGCGCGTTCCGACGCACAACGTCGCCTTGCTGGCCGCTATATACTTAACATGTTAAGTATTCCGCCCGCTGTCAAGAGGTTTGCTTGTCGAAGTTCGGCGAGCGCAGCATAGGTCCGACCTCATTACACAGAAGGCCGGCGTGAGTTTGGATCTGGCGCTTCGCGCCCTCCGCAGACCCGATTTCGAGGGTTCTCAAGATCGCGCGTGCGTGCCGGCCAGCCCCTCGAGAAGGGTGACGGTGGTCATCAGGCTCCGGCTCGGCGGAGTCATCTGCCCGGCCACCTCGCGCGCCCGGGCGGCGCAGCCCGACTCCAGGACGGTCCGCAGGTCGTGTCGAAGGGTGTCCCGGGTCGTTGCGGCGAGACGACGCGAGGTGCCGACGCCCAGGCGTTTGATTTGTCTCGCCCATATAGGCTGGTCGGCGCCTATCCACAGCACGAGAGCCGGGACGCCGGAACGCATGCCGGCGGCCGTGGTGCCGGCGCCGCCATGGTGAACGATGGCCCGGCAGCGCGGCAGCACGGCGGCGTGATTGACCGAAGGCACGATCATGACGTCCGGTGTGGGAGCCGCGCCTTCAAGCGGCAGGACTCCGGAACAGATCAGCGCACGCTCGCCGAGCTCCCGGCACGCATCTGTGATCATGGCAACGGTCTCCGCCGGTCTGTCGACCGGCATGCTGCCGAACCCGAAGTAAAGGGGGCGGCGGCCGGCGGCAATCCAGGAATTCACGGAATCGTCGAACTCGGACGCGGATTGCAGGGTCAGCGTGCCCACCAACGGTCTCTTCCAGCCCCATTCCGCCTCGAGCCCGGGAAAGAACACCTTGTCATAAGCTTGAATCTCCAGCGCGCCGGATTCGACGATATGACGCACAGCACGAATTCCGGATTGCGGAAGCCCGAGGGCGCGGCGCTGCTCGTCATAGGCCGGCCGCAACAGGCGCCAATGCGACCACTCGGCGAGCGACCACAAGGGCTCGACCAGTTTCGGGGGCAATCGAACCGGCAGGATGTGGTTGTTCGCCCTGACGGGGAAGTAATGCAGGGCGGCAAGCGGCACCCCCTCGGCCTCGGCAACGTTGGCGGCCAGCTCCTGATAGGTCGTACCGCTCAGGATCAGATCGGAACCGGCCGCCAACCCGGTCAGGGTCGCGCTCATGTCCGCCCAGCCGTCGGCGAGGTACTTGCGCGCCTGGCGCAGCACCTTGACCGGATTGCGCAACTTGAACCAGTCGCGGAAAACCTCCGCCTCGAGCTGGCGTTGGGAATCGGGACCGTAAGATCTCACCGAACTGAGGCCGGCCGACTCGGCGAACCCGACGAGATTGGGAGGCACGGCCATCCTGACGTCGTGACCGCGGCGCTGCAGCTCACGTGCAACGGCAGCCGCAGGCTCGACGTCTCCTCGTGTCCCGTGGACTGCGATGGCAAACCTGATGGTCCCGCTCCGGTTTTCGAAGGTGTCGCGTGATGGCGTTCGCGTCGGTGCGGGGCCATCGGCCATGTTTCAAGCCGCGAGAAGATTTGGAGAATACGAAATCATGGATGTCAAGCGCGGGCCCTTCATGCTAATTGACACTGGTCGAGCGCATGGCTTACGGCTTTCTCAGTACGATATTTTCTTCAAAGTCTGCGCTGTTTTGCTCGGAAATCCATGATCAAGCCATGACGTTGCCCCAGGCCCTCAGCGACGGCGCACCCGACGCCTCCGATCTTTCCGCGCTTGCAATCGATCGTAGCGCCGGCTCGCGCCGCCGCCGACGGATGCGCCAAATCCTGGGGCGCGTGCTTCTCCTCGCCCTGCTCGTCGGCATCGGTGGCGCGACGTGGCTGTGGCGCAGGCATGCGCAGATCATCGTCGAGACGGCGGTGGTCTACTCCGTCTATCCGTCACAGGCGCTGACGCTGCTGAACGCGACCGGCTACGTCGTTGCGCAACGCAAGGCATCCGTCGCCTCGAAGGCGACAGGCCGTCTCGAGTGGCTCGGTGTGCTCGAAGGCAGCAAGGTGCGCGAGGGCGAGGTGATCGCCCGGCTCGAGAGCAGCGACACGGTGGCAGTGCGCGACCAGGCGGCCGCCAACGTGCAGGTTGCGGAAGCCAACCTGGCCCAAGGGCGGGCGGAGCTGACGCAGGCGGAAATCGCCTTCAAGCGTTCCGAGGCCCTCGGCGAGAAGAACATCATCAGCGAATCGACGCGCGAAACCGCCGAGGCACGCCTCGCCAAGGCGCGCGCTGCGTTTAGCGGATATGGGGCCGCCATCGCCGCGGCGCAGGCCAATCTGCGCGCCTCCGAAGTTGCCGTCGGACAGACCCAGATCCGGGCGCCCTTCGACGGCGTCGTCCTCACGCGCCACGCCAACGTCGGCGACACCATCACACCGTTCTCGCAGGCGGTCGACACCAAAGGCGCGGTCGTCACCATTGCGGACATGGACTCGCTGGAAGTGGAAGCCGACGTGGCGGAGTCCTCGTACCTGAGCATCCACGCCGGGCAACCGGTCGAGATCCAGCTGGACGCGATCCCCGGCGAGCGCTTCGAGGGCGTGGTCAGCCGGATGGTGCCGACCGTGGATCGCGCCAAGGCGTCGACCCTCGTGAAGATCCGGTTCGTGCAGCGCGACCCAAGGATGCTTCCGGACATGAGCGCAAAGGCGGCTTTCCTCGAGCGAGAGGTATCGGAGAAAGAGCGCAAGCCCGTGCTTGCCGTGCCGGCGGCCGCCGTCTTCGAGGTCGATGGGCGCCAGCATCTCTATGTCGTCGAGGATGGCAAGGCCCGTCTGCGGACCGTAGATCTCGGCGCGAAGATAGGCGACCAGATCGAGGTCCGCGACCTCAAGGCCGGCACGCGTGTCGTGGTCCGGCCGCTGGAAGATCTCGTCGACGGGCGCGCAGTGAAGCAGGCCACGAAGTGACCGTGCTTCGCATCTCCGACCGGCCGACCGGAGAGGACGTGCTGATCGCGCTGAGCGACGTCAGCAAGAGCTACCGCCGCGGCGCGCAGATCGTCCCAGTGCTCTCCAGACTCACCTTCGACATCCGCCGCAAGGAGTTCCTCGCCCTGATGGGCCCGTCGGGGTCGGGCAAGTCGACCATGCTCAACCTGATCGCCGGCATCGACAGTCCGGATCAGGGCTCGATCAAGGTGGGCGGCGAGGACATCACGCTCCTTCCGGAAGCCGAACTCGCCGACTGGCGCGCGGCGAACGTAGGCTTCATCTTCCAGTTCTACAATCTGATGCCCGTGCTCACGGCGCTCGAGAACGTCGAGTTGCCTCTCACGCTCACCAGCCTGGGGCGGCGCGACCGCCGGGACCGCGCGCAGCTCGCGCTCAGCCTGGTCGGCCTCAGCGATCGCGTCAAACATTTGCCCTCGGAACTCTCCGGCGGACAGCAGCAGCGCGTCGCCATCGCGCGGGCGATCGTCACCGACCCGACGGTGCTGGTGGCCGACGAGCCGACGGGCGACCTCGACCGACAGTCGGCGAAGGAGGTGCTCGAGATCATGCAGCGACTCAACCGCGACATGGGCAAGACGATCGTGATGGTCACGCATGATCACCGCGCCGCCGCGCATGCGAAACGCATCATGAATCTGGAGAAGGGCGATCTCTCCTATCTCGTGGAGCAGCGCCTTGAGTGAGTGCCGACCATGAGCCAGTGGCTCACGCTCGTGGCGCGCAACGTCTTGCGCCACCGGCTCCGCACCTCCCTGACGCTCGTCGGTCTCATCGTCGCGATCCTCGCCTTTGGCGTGCTCCAGACCGTCGTCAAGACGTGGTATGCGGGCGTGGATGGCGCCGTTCCTTCGCGGCTGCTGACCCGCAATGCCGTCTCCTTTACGCTTCCGCTGCCGAAATCCTATCAGAAGCGCATCAGCGCCGTCGAAGGCGTGCGGCGCGTCACCCACTTGAGCTGGTTCGGCGGCGTCTACAAGGATTCGAAAAACTTCTTTCCCCAGTTTGCGATCGACGCCGCGAGCTATCTCGACATGTTCCCCGAGCTCCTGGTGCCGGACCAGGTGCGGCGCGCCTTCCTGAGCGAGCGCCGCGGTGCGATTGTCGGGCGCAAGCTCGCCAAACGCTACGGCTTCAAGCCGGGCGACGTGATCCAGCTGCGCGGAACCATCTTCCCCGGCAATTGGGAGTTTGTGATCTGCGGCGTCTTCGATGGCCGGGATCCCAAAACCGACACCTCGCAGCTGTTCTTCCGCTGGGACTACCTGAACGAGACACTGCGTGTGCGCTCGAAGGCACAAGCCGACCAGGTGGGCGTGTTCGCGGTCGACGTCGTTAGCCTGGACAGCGTTGCAGACGTCAGCCAAGCCATCGACGAAGTGTTTCGAAACTCGCTGGCCGAGACGCTCACCGAGACCGAGCGCGCGTTCCAGATCGGCTTCGTGAAGCAGACCGAGGCGATCCTCATTTCCATTCGTGTCGTCTCCTTCGTGGTGATCTTCATCATCCTGGCCGTGATGGCGAACACCATGGCGATGACGGCGCGCGAGCGGCTCCGCGAATACGCCACGCTGAAAGCCATCGGCTTCAGTCCCGGCTACGTGGCGCGATTGATCCTCGGGGAATCCGTCCTGATCGCGTTGATCGGCGGCGCGATCGGCATCGCGCTTACGCCCCCGGTCGCCGCCCGCCTTGCCGAGCTCTCCGCAACGCTGTTCCCGACCCTGTTCGTCAGCGTCAACACCGTCATGCTGCAGGCACTTGCAGCGTTGGTGGTCGGGATTCTCGCCGCACTCTGGCCGATGCGCCGGGCAGCCCGTGTCCGCATCGTCGACGGCCTTCGGGCGTTGGGCTGATCATGCCGCTGCTGCTCTCCTACAGCTTGCGAAACCTGCAGGAGCGCAAGCTCACCAATTTGCTTACCGCGACCGGCATGGCCCTCGTGGTCTTCGTCTACGCCGCCGTGCTCATGCTCGACTCCGGACTGAAGCAGACGCTGGTCGCGACCGGCGAAGACACGAACGTCATCTTCGTGCGCCGCTCTGCGGAAGTCGAGATCCAGAGTTTGATCGATCGCCGGCAGGCCAGGATCATCGAAAGCCAGCCCGAAATCGTCATCGGAGCCGAAGGAGCGCCGCTGGTATCGAAGGAAGTGGCGGTTTTGATCGCGCAGCCAAGGCGCAAGACCAGGCAGGCGAGCAACCTGTTGATCCGCGGCGTCGGTCCGGCCGCCCTCGCCGTGCGTCCGCACGTTCAGATCGCCGAGGGGCGCATGTTTCGCCCGGGGTCGAACGAGATCGTCATTGGCCGGGCCCTCGCGGGGCGCTTCGAAGACATCGAGATTGGATCGAGCCTCCGGTTTGCCCAGCGGGAGTGGAAGATCGTGGGACGGTTCGACGCGGGCGGCAGCGGGTTCGATTCCGAGATCTGGGGTGACAGCGAGCAGCTCATGCAATCGTTCCGACGCGACTTCTTCTCGTCGATCACGGTACGGCTCGCCGATCGTTCCGGCTTCGACACCCTCAAGGCGCGCCTCGAAGCGGATCCCCGCCTCACCATCGAGGCCAAGCGCGAGCGCATCTTCTATGAGGAACAGTCACGCCTGCTCTCAGGGTTCATTCAGGTTCTCGGGCTCACGCTTTCGGGGATGTTCTCGCTCGGCGCAGTCATCGGCGCGACGATTACGATGTACGCGGCCGTGGCCAGCCGCATGATGGAGGTCGGAGTGCTGCGCGCGCTCGGATTTCGGCGCTCGCGGATCTTGGTTGCATTCCTCGTCGAGGCGCTGCTGCTTTCGCTGATCGGATGGGTCGTTGGAATCTTGTTGGCGTCACTGATGACGCAGGTGAAGATCACGACACTGAACTGGACGTCGCTCTCCGAGCTTGCGTTTCGGTTTGTGCTAACGCCCGGCATCGTCCTGCGGTCGCTGGTCTTCGCCCTCGTGATGGGCTTCCTCGGAGGTTTCCTGCCGGCCGTGCGCGCCGCCCGCATGAAGATCGTCGACGCGCTACGCGTCGCTTGAGCGCTCGGCTGCCTAATCCTTATTGTGGCGCAATATTGTTGTTGGCCGGTTGTCGTCAACTCACCGTCCCGCATATGGACATATCCGCGAGCGCATCGCGCACGAAAGGCGCCAACTGGGTACGGGTTGTTATGCGGTCCGGCGTGTATCCGGACACGGTCGCGAATAGCCGCTCGCCGACACGGCAGCACGCCACGAACAGCACGCCGTCGAGCCGCTTGAGCTCCGAAGCTGTATAGCGCTCCAAGACAGAAACCTGCAGAAGCGATGCTTCGCCGAAGGGGCGGTTCACGTCGGGCGGCAATTCGCCGACGCTGCATCCAACGGGCAGGTCCGCCCCGAGCGCCTCCCGTTCCAGACGGCGCGCCAGCCACAGCGGCACATAGGGAACCAGCGGAAACAGCGGCGACACATCGTCGCCGTTCCGGATCAGCGAGGCCAGTGCGGCCTTGACGTCGCGCTGCAAGGGGCGCGGATCATTGCCGCAAGAATCGGGGTCTGCCATCACCGTGATCGACCGCAACGCGTTGCCGCGCCGGTCCTGCGAATGGCGGTCGCTGACGGGCAGCACCAGCTTCACACGTCCTGATGCGTCTAAGCGGCCCATTCGGAAAGCGAGCCGCGCCGCGAATGCCAAGATCAGCGTGTTGCTCGCAACGCCCAGATCCGACGCGCGCCGTTGGCACGCTCCTGCGTCCATAACCACCTGCACCAGCGGCAGGGCCATGGCCGGCTCGAGCGGGCTCCGGCTTCGCGCGGGAGAGTTCGAACGCGCCCTCTTCTCGCGCGACCGTCGCGCGAGAGCCCCCATGGCGCGCCAAACACCCGGCAGGGCGCGCAAGCTCTCGATGCCGTCGCGTGCCAGCATCACCGGAGACCATCGCCAGGACGGCGCGGGGTGCCCGTAATCGACACGACGACCAGCCACCGCGTCGGCGATGGCCTCGCCGGTGGCTTGCATGTCGGCGATCGTGTGCGACACCAACATCGTCAGCGCGCAGCCACCGTCCTCTAGCGCCTGGACGACCAGACGCCAGCCAGGCCCATACTCGGGATCCACCGGTTGCTCGAGCAGCACACCCCGCAACTCGGGGAGAGACTTCCGGGGGAGCGGATCGCTGAACCACGTGATCGGGCCTGGTGCAGAGTTCGCCACCCAGCGATGCCGTCCCCAAGGCAAGGGTGAACGCTGCAGGAGGCGTCCCAGCACCCCCTGAGCGAGTCGCTGGCTGAATTGCGTCACGGCGGCCTCATCGATCGTGTGAGGATATAGCCAGGTGACTTGCAGAGTTGGCCCGCGCCCAAGCGCCCGCAATCCAACGAATGAGGCCTGATCCATGTAGCACAGAACGTGATCCGCCCCGGCGTCGGGGTCGCTGGACCTGCCGGTGGATCCGCGCCGCTCTTTGCTGGCAGAAGAAGTGCTCAATCCTCGAGATTCCTGGCATTTTTCGGCACGGTAGGACCGTCGTCGATCATGGGCATATCTTCAGTTGTTGGCAGTTTGCATGTCATACCGGTTCGCGACAGGCGGCGGGATCAGGCCTCAATGTCCCCCTCCAGTTCAAAATCGGCGAGCGTTCGACAGACCAGCAGGCGAAGTTCGTCGACCGTGGTGAGTGTGGGGTGCAACTGGCAAGCCTCGATACACAGACAAACCTCCTCGGCGTAGCGGGAGGCCACGACGACGAGGTGACCATGGGAGCGCTCGAGCTCCCCGCGTGTGACGTTGACATCCACAGCGCGTGTCAGCACTTGCCGACATGGAGCGCCATCGATGCACCCGAGCCCTTCCGGCAGCATTCCCAGGTCGGAGCAGCTGACCGGCAGCTCACCGGCGTAATCGAAAAACCGGTCTACAAGCGTCTTTGCCGCAGTGCGGGGCATCCAGGCTACGGCAGGAAGCAATGAATTTAGTACATCGGTTTGACTTCTCCTGGCGCCACGGCGCAGCGCCCTCGCTGCATTCAAAGGCTTCAGATTCGTGCTCAGGCCCTCAGGCGCGACGTTCATCATATGGAATTCGATTGCCAGCGCTCGGTCGTCGGCCAGCCCACGCCTTCGGCTTCTCGGGACAAGCAGGCTGATCGCGCCATCCGAAAAACGGCGCCGCCCCAGACGGGACGCCAAGGACGCCACGAAGCCCCGCAACAACGTACTCTTGTCCCCACCAAGCCGCTGCTCGCACGCGGACCAGACACGCGAGTCGACTGTCACTGCAACAGCGGGGAGTTCTACGATCGTTGATGAGGCCTGAGTTGCTGCTGCTGTTGTAAGGGCTGGGCCCTTTCCTGGAGCGGCGTGCCTCACCCATTGCGGCTGAGCAATCCGAGCCAGTGCGGCAATCGTCTGCGGGGCATCGGCGACGATCTGCCACGCATCCGACAGGCACCCGGAAAGCCGCCCGCGAGCGCCTTTGCGCATGTAGGGATTTTGGACGCCAGTTCCGTGCACGGCAGCCGCGATGACGCGCAAAGCTCCCATTCCGTCGAGCACCAAATGGGATCCGACGATGCTCACGGCCGTGCTGCCATCGTCGAAGGCCTGGATCGCCATTCGCCCGGCGGGACCGATGATGGGGTCTACAGGCGCGCGCGCGTGCTGGTTTGCCCAATGCAGCAGCCGCGATCGTGGCAACAGACCCGAACTCTGCTCGAACGGAATGGACGTCCCGGCCACCCAGCGAGGCCTGCCCCATGGCAAGGATGACGGCTCAATGAGCCGATTAAAGGACAAAGAGCTGAGCCGTTCATGTGTTTGCACCAGTGCAGCGCGGTTCACGTCCCGGTCGTACAGCCAGAGGCATTGCATCAACTGGCTGCGGCCGGTGACCCTGAACAATTCGTACGCAAGTTGGTCCATCCAGGCGAGGCGGTGCCGCGCGTGTAGACGGGCTTTGGTGATACTCGTCTCAAGCATCGAAAAACTCGCCAGCCAGTTCGTAGTCCGCCAAAAGCCGCTCGACGAGCGCACGAAGATGCTGAGGCTCCGTTATCACGCCTGGCTGGTAGGCAACGAAGCTCAGCGCGATAAATCCCGGTATGACGCCGGCGAAGAGCGTCGCCACGCCTTGACGTGCCTCGATCGCGCGCCGCGCGGTCGGACGGTCGATGCCGCGAAAGCAGATTCGATCAGCTTCGCTGCCATCGATCTGGAGCACGTCCCTGGGCAAGATTCCCAAGTTTGAACACGTGACAGGCAGGTCGGCGAGCGCGCCAAGCGCCAGATGGCTGGCGGCGGAAAAGGCGTGCTGAGGCACAAAGGGCACCAAGGGCAGCAGCGCGGCAAGTCGATTCGGCTCCTGTCTCGTCCGCAGCAGCGCAGCCCGCAGACGCCGTTGCAACGGATGCAAGCGCCCACGCAGTTCGTCGACACGCACCTTCAATGTGGCAAGCGCGACGTCGTTCCCGCCGGTGTGCGACAGACCTTCGCGCCGGTTCACGGGAAACAACAGAGTCACATCATCGTCTCGGACGCGACCGAGCGCCTCGGCGAACGCCGCAGTTATCGCGGCCAGAAGCGTGAGCCGGTTGGCGCCGCGGCTCCGTGCTTTGGCGTCCCAAACTGACGTCGGCACGCGTATGAAGGCCGACGGAAACACGACCGTCTGGTCATCTGCAGCTGTCACCACCGGCGATGCGGCGGGTGTGTTGGACGTGCCGAGCGAGGTCGATGCCGTACGGGCCAACTGGCCGAGCGCTCGAAATGTCGCTGGCGCGTCACGCACGATGCGCTGGAGTTCGGCGCCCAGCGCTGTCGCAGCACGCCGCGCCGTCCGGATTCCCGGATAGATTGGTACACGCCGTCCTCCGTGCGCTGCCTCGCTCACGGCCAATGCAACCGTCAGCCCATCTGCGACGCAGTGCGACACGACAAGCGAGACCACCGTGGAGCCATCGGTGAAGCCCTGGGATGTCAAGGTCCATGCCGGTCCGCGCACGGGATCCAATGGAAGCTCCACCTGCGCGTCAGCCCACGCCTGTATCGCCCCGGCGTTAAGCGGCGCCACCGCGGCCGCTATGGCAGCCGACGGCGGCGGCGCGCTGACCCATTGGTGCCGTCCGAACGGAAGCAGCGCCGGCCGGATCAGCCGTGCCAGATGACCATGCGCGAGATTGTCACGAAACCTCGTCAAGGCGCCGACGTCTACAGGCCGCAGGTAGCGCCACAGCACCTGAATGACCGCGTGCTGCCCGCGCGCGACATGAGCGAGATAAATGGCCTGATCTGCGAAGGACAAGAATGCCGGCGACATGCTCGACACGTTCGCCGGGTGCGCCATCGCCTGCGTCATCGTTCACGACCGACATCGGAGTACGTCGGCAGCAATGCCTCGGCGGCCCGGCGGCATGCGCCCGCAAACGCCTTGACATAGCGGTGCATCGATGCCCGGGCCGTCTCGTTGGCTGGATAGGCCGCCGTGAGCGAGAGCCCACGCTGCGTACGGAACAACCAGATCGCAACCTGCGCGGCGACGCCCTGGTTGATATAGACCCTCCCATTCGCCTGATGCCATTCGCGGGCAATCTGCGCGCTGAGCGGAGGAACGTTCACATCCACATAGGATAGCATGACGCCACCTGAGGCAACGGACCCGACCGTCGGCAATCCGGCCGCCAGCTCCAGCACGAGCTCGATCGGCAGCTCGGCCAGGCTCATCCGTTCGTCAAAGTTGCGCTGGGCCGTGAAGGCAAGTCCAGGAAACCTTCGCTGTTGCACGTCGAAGTCGATTGGCACCACTCCCACGCACCAACCGCTCGTTCTGAAAGCCTTTGGCGATCTTCGCGTCGTCGTGGGCGTGACGACACTGTAGTGCGAGCGGCCAGCCAATTCCTGTTCGGTCAGCGCTGCGCACGCCAGCAGACCGCCGATCGCCCGCGCGCCGGCAGCATGGCACGCGGACTCGAATGCGTCCATGACGGTGTCTTCGAGGATGTCCATATGCAGGTACTCAGCGTGATAGCGATCCTCCGGCACACCGAGCGGCAAGGCGAAAGTGGGCATCCGGCCGCCGTTGCGGTGCAGGAACGCGATCCATCGGCTCACCTCAGGATCCGCCAGATTCGTCGCGGCCGCCCGCTGGCGCTGACTGCTGCAGTAGTCCAGATAGCTTCCCGGCGACCCCAGCTGAAGCGGCCTCTCGCCGTCGAGCACGGCGCGATAGGCCGAGCGGATCTCCGTCATCAGGAACGCTATGATGGTCGCATCGGCGTGCAGATGGTCGATGCTTGCGAAGCAAGTGAACCCGCTCGCGCGCTGAAGAATGCCGAACCGAAAGCAATCCCATGCAAACGGTGATGGAGTTGCCATGACATGTTTCTGCCAATCCTCCGCGCATGCCTCCCCCAGCGTCGAAGGCTCCATCTGGATGGCCGCGGGGTCCGGGAGTACGTGCCGTACGATTGCTCCGCCAAGCTCTTCGAACCAGCTGTGATAGGTGTCGTGCCTGCGCACATGTGCAGTCACCACATGCGTCATGGCTCTGAGGTCACACCGCCCGGGCTCGTCCCACACGACGACGAGCAGCCGGGCCATCGCCTCGTGCCGCAGCTCACAGGCGCGGAAGGCGTATAGATGCTGCTCCTGCTCGTAGCTCGGCAATACGGGGGACACCGGCGCGCGTTTCGCACGCTCCATCGACGCAGCAGACGGACGCCAGAGCGTCAGCACCGCCGGCGGCCCTGACCAATCGTGCAAAGGACGCAGATCAGTCACGGGCATCTGCTCCGGCTGGCTGCAATCTCTGCATGGCGGCACTCAGCGTGTCCGCGAGTGCACGCACGGTCGTCACGTTCACGGAACGGAGCCGGATGCCGGTGTCGGCCTCGAGCGCAATCAGCAGCTGGAGCGTCCCGAGCGAGTCGAGGCCGTAATCGAAGAACGAGCGGTCCGGATTCACCGTGCGGCGCAAGATGACACCGAGATGCTCGATGATCAGACGCCTCAGCAGGGCCGGCCGCTCGTCGGGCGGCGCGCGTCTCAACTCCGTGCGCAGGCGGCGCGCCGGTTCGGCTTTTGCCTCTGCGGCCTGCGACATCGCCGCCGCGAACGGGCTCCGCGCGGCGAGCGACGTCAGCCACGGGGTGCCGTCGAGATGGGTGTATGCGGCATACAAGCGGTCGTGCCGCAGCAGCGTCTCGAATGCGTAAGCACCGTCGCGCGGCTCGATCATTCGCGCATCGCCGCGGGCCGAAAGATGCGCACCGGCACCGATATCCGCCCACGCCGCCCAGGCGATCGCCGAGGACGGCAGCCCCTGGGCGCGCCGCCATCGCGTGAATGTGTCGAGCCACCCGTTGGCGGCGGCATACGCGGACTGCCCAGGCGAACCGAACAGCGCCGCAACCGAGGAGAAACAGCAAAACCAGTCGAGTTGGTGCTTCAGCGTCGCCGCGTGCAAATGCCAGGCGCCTTCGACCTTGGGCGCCCAGTTTCGATGCAGCTTCTCGTCTGTCACGGAGGAGAGGATGCCATCCTCGACGACGGCTGCAGCGTGCAGGACACCTCGCAGCGGCAGGCCAGTCGCCGTAGCAGCCCCGGCAACGTGCCGTGCGGTCGATGGCTCCGCGATATCGGCGCTTATCACCTGGACTTCGGTGCCCCGTGCTTTCATCGCGTTCAGCACGCCCGACGCCGCGTCGGCGGGCTTGGTGCGCGCATTGAGGATGATGCGACCGGCTCCCGCTGCGGACATCGCATCAGCGAGGAACAGGCCGAGCCCGCCAAGGCCGCCGGTGACGATGTATGCACCATCGGGTCTGAACGGTATGAACCGCTCCGGCGCAGCCGGCACGCGGAAACGGCCGGACGCTGGAACGGTGAGCACGAGCTTTCCGGTGTGACCGGCGCCGCCAACAACGCGAATGGCGTCAGCCGCTTCGGCGAGAGAATAGGTCGCGATATCAGGCAGGGGCAGCTGCTCCTCCGCGACGAGGCGCATGACTCGCGAGAGCAGTGCCTGCACGCGGGCCGGAGCCGTCGTGCACATCTGCGCTAGATCGACAGCGAAGAACGAAAGGTTACGCTTGAACGGAGACAGTTCCAGCCACGTGCCCCCATAGATGTCCTTCTTGCCGATCTCGATGAAGCGCCCGCCGGCCGCGAGCAGTCCCAGGCCGGCGCGCTGGGCCGCGCCCGTGAGTGAGTTGAGAACGACGTCGACGCCGTACCCTGCCGTGTCCTGCCGGATCTGCTCGCCAAATGCCGCGGTTCGAGAATCGTACACGTGGCGGATGCCGCCGGCGCGCAGCAGCGCTCGCCGCGCCTCGGAGCCCGCTGTTGCAAATATCTCTGCACCGGCCGCGCGGGCCATGGCCACAGCCGCCTGGCCGACGCCCCCCGTCGCCGAATGAATGAGAACCTTGTCGCCAGGCCCGATCCGGGCCAGATCCTCGAGGCCATACATCGCCGTGGCACTTGTCGTGAGAATGGCGGCCGCTTCGGCATCCGTGAGCGTGCGGGGTATTGCGACCAGCAGGCGCGTATCGCAAGTCAAATACGTGCCCCAGGCGCCCCCGCCGCAGAGCCCGGCCACGCGGTCGCCAACGCGAAAGGCCGAAACGCCAGGCCCGACCGCAGTGACGATGCCGGCGAAGTCCAGGCCAAGCCCCTGCGCACCGCCATCAAGTGAGGGATAGCGGCCAAGGGCGACGAGCACATCCGCGAAATTGACGCTTGTGGCATGGACGACGACCTCCACCTCACCGTCGCCCGGCGCACGCCTCTCGAAGGCAGCCATCTCCAGGCTCTCAAGGTCACCGGGCACGCGGATCTCCAGGCGAAGACCATCGCGGGCCGCGTCGCGGTCCACGATGCGGCGATCGGCGTGACTGAGCGGGCTTCGCTGCAGTCGTGCGACATACGCGCTTCCTCCGCGCAGCGCCGCTTCGTCCTCGTCCGAGCCGCTCAGCAGCTGAGCGCGAAGCAATGACGCGTCCGCATGCGGGTTCACGTCGATCTGGGTGGGATGGAGGACGGGAAGCTCGGCGCCGATTGCTCGCAGCCAGCCACGCACACCAGCATGGGCGAGCTGAACGGTGTCGTCCGGCAGGACGCGTTGCGCCATACATGTGACGACGAAGAGGCGCGGCCGCCGCTCGCATTGCCGCAAGGCGTCGGCCACGTGGATCAGGCTGCTTATGTTCGCCCGGGATACGTCGGGACTCGCCGGCTCATTGCCGCGTGGCAAGACCACCACCACAGCTCCGGGGCGATGCTGATGCAGAGCGTCTTCGATCTGCCCGCACCATGCGCCCCCCTTCCCCGCCGCGGCGCCGCTGAGGATGCGAGACTTGAACCCTTGCGCGCGCAGGCCTCGTTCCAAGTCCAGCATCAAGCGGTGTCCCGCATCATCGGCATCGAGCAGCAACCAGGCACCATCCTCCGGCCTGACCGTGGCACGAGGGATGTCCCATGATTGCCAGGTGATGTCGAGCAGGCGCGAGTTGCAGGCGACGGCATCGGCATGTTGTTCGACCGCGCCGCTCCCCATTGCCAATCCCTCGACACTGAGCAGCACGCGACCGGAGGCGTCGAGCAGATCGATGTTCACCTCGACGTGCAGAGCGTCGACCGCGACCAGGCGGGTCATGCAATGGGCGGCGTCGGCGTCCGTGCGGTGGAGCCGGAGGCTTCGCACCGAGAGCGGCAGCAGCAGGCGCCCGTTTGTCTCCGAAACCACCCGGGCGAAAGCCCCGACGGTCTGGAAGCACGCGTCAAGCAGCACGGGATGCATCGTGTAGCCCCGCGCGCTTGTTCGGAACGAGGTCGGGAGCCGAAGATCCGCGAAGAGCGACGCACCGTCGGCGGACAACGCCAAGCCCGGAGCCAAGGCGCGAAATGACGAGCCGTACTGGATGCCCTGCGAGTCGAACCACCGCCACACCTCGTCCGCGGCGACGGGCGTCGCGTGAGCGGCGCGCAGCGCGGCTACGTCGTACGCGGCCGGCTGCTTTGCAGAGGTAGCGCCAGCAAGCCGGGCGCTTGCATGAACCCGCGCTTCGCTCTTCGCTTGGCTCTCGAGCCTGAAATTCAGCTCGCCCGCTCGGCCCGGCACTGCCGTGCAGACGATCGGCATCGATGGCTCCAACCGCAACGCGTGGTCGAATGTGATGGTCTGCACCTCGACGAGCGAAGTGCCAAGGGCCGTGCGCGCGGCAGCGAGCGCCATTTCACAGAAGGCAGCGCCCGGGAAGAGCGGCGTTCCGTTCACCCGGTGATCCGCAAGCCAGGGATGGGTATCGAGGCCAACCTCGCAAGCCCAGACGTGGCGCTCCGGCTCCTCGTGCAGGACGCGGTGGACGTTCAACAGCGGATGCGTCGACGGCAGGTGATGCGGTGCTGCGGCCGGCGTTGCCGGCGCAAGGAACAGGGGATAGTGCGTCCAGGCCGGCAGCGGCAGGTCGAGCAGCAGGCCATCCGGATAAAGGACGTTGAAATCGATCGCTGCGCCGGCGACATAGATGGCGCCGACCAGGTCCAGAAGCCCGTTGTGCATGGGCTCGCCGCGGGTCATCGACGGAAGCGCGCGGACGGCGAAGTCCGTTGCGGAAGCATTCTCCAACACCGCGTGGGACACGATGGGATGTGGCGAGAGCTCGACGAATACGCGGTGCCCGTCTTCGAGCGCCGCCTGCACGGCCGGACGGAAGCGGACCGCCTGCCGAAGATTGTCGATCCAGTAAGCGCCATCGCAGACAGGGGTCTCGCGCGGATCAAGCAGCACGGTGCTGTACATCGGCGTGCGCGGACTGTGCGCAGTCACTCCCGCAAGGCGCTCCGACAGCAGCGCGAGGATCGGCTCCACTTGCGACGTGTGCGAAGCCACATCGACCGCGACCTCGCGGGCGTACCGGCCCTCGGCCTGCCAGGCAGCGACGAGGCGCTGCACGGCCGCGGCAGCGCCCCCCACCACCGTCGAGGCCGGCGCAGCCAGCACGGCGATCTCGACGTCGTCGATCCGCCGGCGCGCAAGATCGTCGCGAACCGCCGCCGGCGTCATCCCGACCACGGCCATGGCACCCGATCCAGCGAGCGTTTGACACAGCATGGCGCGATGACAGATCACCCGCACGCCGTCTTCGAGCGAGAGTGCGCCGGCCACGACTGCCGCGGACGCTTCGCCCATCGAATGGCCGATCACCGCCGACGGCACCACCCCCTTGGCCTTCAAGGACGCCGCCAATGCGACCTGGATGGTGAAAATGGCGGGCTGGATCCGTTCGATGCCGTCGAGTTGCGCGGGTCGACGCAAGGCATCGGTCACCGAGAAGCCGCAGAGGGTCTGAATCAGAGGTTCAATGGCGCCAACCATTCCGGCGAAGACCGGGTCGATGTCGAGCAGCGCCGCGCCCATCGAGTCCCATTGCGAGCCCTGTCCGGAGAACACGAAGACGGGACCGCTTCCATCGTGGTCGGGCCAATCTGCATCGACGGACTGATCGACCGCGAGCCCGCGCAATTGCGCTGTCAGATCGGCGAGCGTTGTCGCAATGAGCGCGTGCCGGACCGGCCGGTGTCCGCGCCTGCACGCGAGAGTCCGCGCGACGTCACTGGGGCGATGACGCCCGCCACTCGCATCCAGCCAAGCAGCAAGCCGCCCGGCCGAAACGCGAAGCGCTTCCGGCGAGGTCGAAGACATCGGAAACAACCACGGCTGTCCATGTGCTCCGGCGGCTCCCGGCGAGAAAGATGAAGCTGGCGCGTGAGGCGCCTGCTCGAGCACGACGTGGGCATTCGTGCCCGACATTCCGTAAGACGATACGGCCGCGCGGCGGAGTCCGTCAGCGCCGGTCGAGGGCCAGGGCGCGGTGTCCATGGGGACGAAAAGCCGCGTCTCGATTGGCTGGAGATGCGCAGGCAGCTGATGGAAGTGAAGGGACCGCGGCACGACGCCATGTGAGAGCGCGAGCGTCGCTTTGATCAGACCCAGGACGCCCGCCGCCGATTCCGCGTGGCCAAGGTTGCTCTTGAGCGAGCCCAGAGCACAGGGCGACTGTCGCCCATAGCGCGATGAGAGACTTTGGTACTCCTCGGTATCGCCCACCGGCGTGCCGGTGCCGTGCGCCTCGATCATGCCGACTGACGAGGGATCGACCTGCGCCTCGGCCAGCGCGCGATCGATCACCGCGATCTGGGCCGCGCGGGAAGGCGCCAATATGTTGTGTGTGCGTCCGTCCTGGTTGACGGCGCTACCGCGGATGACCGCGAGCACGCGATCGCTATCGCGCAGGGCGTCGCTCAATCGCTTGAGCATCACCACCCCAACGCCTTCGGCGCGCACGAAGCCGTCGGCACGCGCGTCAAACGCGTGACATCGCCCTGTCGGCGACAGCATGCCGAGCCCTGACGCCGAGGCGAATGTCGTGGGCGAGAACATCAACATGGCCCCGCCGGCAAACGCAACGTGGCACTCGCGCGCGAGCAGGCTGCGCCGAGCCGCGTGCACGGCGACGAGACTGGACGAGCAGGCCGTGTCCATGCTGATGGCAGGACCCGTGAGCCCCATCGCATGGGCGACCCGTCCCGACGCCATGCTGAAGGGCGTTCCCGTGAAAGCGTAGGCGAGGCCCATTGCGCCCGCGTCACGCGTGACCTGCATGTAGTCCTGATGCGAGAGGCCGAAGAACACACCGGCGTCGGTCCCGAACAGGCGGCGCGGATCACGACCGGAATGTTCGGCGGCCTCCCAGGTGACCTCGAGCAGCAGCCGGTGCTGCGGATCCATGGCGAGGGCCTCGGGTTCGCCGATGCCGAAAAAGCGATGATCGAAGCCCGACGGATCGTCGAGGAAAGCGCCCCAGCGCGAAACCGAGCGGCCCGCCACGCCTGCGACAGGCTCGTAGTCATCGTCGGCATTCCAGCGCTGCGGCGGAATCTCCCCAACGAGGTCGGCGCCTGCCAGGAGCGCCCCCCACAAGGCGTCCGGGGAGTTGATATGTCCCGGAAGCCTGCAGCCGATGCCGACGACAGCAATCGCAGTCACAATCAAGACCTTGTTTTTGTAAGATTTATCGATCCAAATCAATACATGCCGGATCACGTTATTGATCCCTCGATCGATCGTCCAGCCCGCAGACTGCCGTCGGCTGCACTGACGGGGATCCTGGGCGCGTCATCGTCACGTGGCAAATCGATCGGGCGGTGATTGCCGATCTTTGCGCGCCAGGCGGCGTCGCGGCCGGCATCGGCGCGCACGCGGCTTGGCCGGTAACCCCGCTGCGATGAACGCCATCGACAGCAGAGCTGCGGAAATGTGATCACCGTGCTACCCGGCTCGCTCGACGGACAGCGTGTCGATAGGAGAGAAGATCGTGCGCGCGGGAAGAGCAGCTTGTGTCCCGCGATGACATCGTGGGCGCCCAGCAGCGCCAAGCCCCGGAATGCTTTCTTGTCGTCGGCCGATGCCTGTCCAAGACCGAACTCTGAGGAGCTCTTGGTCGCCAGGGCCAGGCGGTCGAGCGCGGTTAGGTGCCGGTCGGCGACGACATGGAGCATCGTCCCGGTGTGAACCAGCGCCAGATGCACCGGGCCGGTTTCGTCAGAATTTCAGCGGAGGGGAAGTCTTGGCTGGGGCGGGAGGGATCGAACCTCCGAATGGCGGAATCAAAATCCGCTGCCTTACCGCTTGGCTACGCCCCATCAGGCGACCGAGGAACGACGGAAGAACCGGCCCCGCAGATTCCCCTCGGTCGCAGCCGGTCTATAGGGAGAGGGGCGGCATTTCAACCGCCTGGAGGGTCAAAATACCACACCGAACCGCCGATCCGCCACGCCGCACTCCGTTGTGGAGAACCCGGAGGATCCGGCGGGCGCCCGGCCGGCCTTCCGGCCATTGAGACCGCCCCCGTTTCGTGAGAATACGGCGCCAATATTTGTCCACGGGAGTGAGCCATGACCTACCGCGCGCCGATCAATGACATGCTGCTGTCGCTCAACCATGGCGCCGGCCTCAAGGCTGCCGTGGAGGCCGGTCATTACGGCGATTTCGACGCGGACATCGCCGCGGCGGTGCTGGAGGAGGCCGGCAAGTTCGCAACCGACGTGCTGGCGCCGCTCAACAAGGTGGGCGACGAGCACGGCATCAAGCTCGACGACGGCAAGGTCACGACCGCGCCGGGCTGGCCGGACGCCTACAAGCGCTGGACCGAAGGCGGTTGGAACGCGGTGTCCGGCCCCGAAGATTTCGGCGGCCAGGGCCTGCCGATCGCGATCAACGCCGCCTGCACCGAGATCTGGAGCGCGGCCAACGTCGCCTTCGGCCTCTGCCCGCTGCTGACGGCCTCGGCGATCGAGGCGCTGGACGCGCATGGCAGCGACGAGCTGAAGAAGATCTATCTGGAGAAGCTCGTCTCCGGCGAATGGACCGGCACGATGCAGCTGACCGAGCCGCAGGCCGGCTCCGACGTCGGCGCGCTGCGCACCCGCGCCGAGAAGCAGGCCGACGGCACCTATCGGATCAAGGGGACGAAGATCTTCATCACCTATGGCGAGCACGACATGACCGACAACATCGTGCATTTCGTGCTGGCCCGCCTGCCCGATGCGCCCGCCGGCACCAAGGGCATCTCGCTGTTCCTGGTGCCCAAATTCATGGTCAATGAAGATGGCTCGCTCGGCGCGCGCAACGACATCTTTGCCAGCGGCATCGAGCACAAGCTCGGCATGCATGCCTCCCCCACCTGCACCATGACCATGGGCGATCACGGCGGCGCCATCGGCTTCTTGATCGGCGAAGAGAACCAGGGCATGCGCTGCATGTTCACGATGATGAACCAGGCCCGCCTCGGCGTCGGCCTCGAGGGCGTCGGCGTTGCCGACCGCGCCTATCAGCAGGCGCTGTCGTATGCCCAGGAGCGCAAGCAGGGTCGCGCGGTCGGCAGCAAGACCGACGGCTCGGATGCGATCTTCGTTCATCCCGACGTCAAGCGCATGCTGATGCGGATGCGGGCGCAGACGGCCGCCGCGCGCACCATCTGCTATGCGACCGCGGTCGCGATCGACGTCTCGACCCGCGCCAAGGATCCAAAGGTGCGCACTGAAGCCGCCGCGCGCGCGGCGCTGCTGACGCCGATGGCCAAGGCCTATTCCACCGACATCGGCAACGAGGTCGCCTATCTCGGCGTGCAGATCCATGGCGGCATGGGCTTCATCGAGGAGACCGGCGCAGCGCAGCATTACCGCGACGCCCGCATCACCGCGATCTACGAGGGCACCAACGGCATCCAGGCGATCGACCTCGTCACGCGCAAGTTGGCTGCCAATGGCGGTGCCTCGGTGTGGGTGCTGCTCGACGAGCTCGCGGCCACCGTCAAGAAGGTCGAGGCCTCCAACGATCCCGCTTTCGGCACCACCGGAGCCAAATTGCGCGAGGCGCTGGAGGCGTTGGCGCGCACCAGCAAGTGGCTGCTGGAGCGTGTCACATCCGCGCCGAACGATGCGCTCGCCGGCGCGACGCCTTACTTGCAGCAGTTCGGCGCCACGCTCGGCGGCTGCCTGCTCGCGTCCGAAGCGCTCGCCGCCAAGGCCGACGGCAACACCGACGCCGCGCGCTACGTCTCCCTCGCGCGCTTCTTCGCCGAGAACATCACCGTGCAGGCCGGCGCGCTCGAGCGCACGGTGACGGAAAGCGCGGAATCGGTCGCGGCGGCGGATGCGGTGCTGCTGGGATAGGTTGCTTGATGTGTCCCGGACGCGCTGCAATGCGTCGCTGGGCAGAGCCGGGACCAATGGCAGGGAAGAGATCGCGGCGAGAAGGGCCTGGGCTCTGCAGCGCACCGCTGAAGTAGCGCTGCGCTGCGTCCGGGGCACGAGAGGCAACCCGGCTCACGTTACGACGCCGCGGCCTCCGCCTCTCTCCTTCGACGACGTCGCGATCCCCCCAGGGATGACGGCGCGAAACGTTCGTGAAATCTTCGCGCCGAACGATTAATCTGGCTCCATGCGATACAAATCCATCTTCGCCGCCCTCGCCCTCGCCTGCGCCTTCCCCGCCTCCGCCCAGACCGCCGCACCGATCGAGCTGCGCATCCTCGCGATCAACGATTTCCACGGCAATTTGCGGCCGCCGCCGGGCGGCATCCGCATCGGAGATCCCGAGGACAAGAGCAAGAAGGTGATGGTGGCGGCCGGCGGCGCCGAATATTTGGCGACGCTGGTCAAGCAGCTGCGCGAAGGTCACAAGAACACGATCTTCGTCGCCGCCGGCGATCTGATCGGCGCGAGCCCGTTCCTGTCGGCGATGTTTCACGACGAGCCCTCGATCGAATCGCTCTCGATGATGGGGCTGGCGATCACCTCCGTCGGCAATCACGAATTCGACGAGGGCACGACCGAGCTGCTCAGGATGCAGAACGGCGGCTGCCATCCGGTCGACGGCTGCCAGGGGCCGCATCCCTTCACGGGCGCCAAATTCCGCTATCTGGCGGCATCCACCATCGAGACCGCGACCGGCAACAGCGTGCTGCCGCCCTATGAGATCAGGGAATTCGACGGCATCCCCGTCGCCTTCATCGGGCTGACCTTGAAGGAGACGGCGGGCATCGTCTCACCTGCCGGCATTGCCGGGCTCGAATTCCGCGACGAGGCCGAGACGGTGAACGCGCTCGTGCCGCAGTTGAAGGCGCGCGGAGTCGAGGCCATCGTGGTGCTGATCCACCAGGGCGGCGAGCCCGCCGGCGACTACAACGAATGCCCTGGCATCACCGGGCCGATCGTCGACATCGTGAAGAAGTTCGACCGCGCCGTCGACGTCGTCGTCAGCGGTCATACGCACCGCGCCTATGTCTGCGATATCGACGGGCGGCTCGTCACCAGCGGCGACAAATACGGCACGCTGGTCACGGCGATCGACCTGAAGCTCGATCCTGCGACACGCGACATCGTCAGCGCCAGGGGCGAGAACGTCCTCGTCGCCAACGCCTCGCTGGCGAAAGACACGGAGCAAACTGCGCTGATCGAGGCCTACGACCGACTCTCGGCGCCGATCGCCAACCGGCCGGCCGGATCGGTGACGCAAACGCTGTCACGCGTGCCGAACGAGGCCGGCGAGAGCGCCCTCGGCGACGTCATCGCAGATGCGCAGCTCGCCGCGACCAAGGACGCCAAGGATGGCAGCGCTGTCATCGCGCTGACCAATCCCGGCGGTATCCGCACCGACATCGTGCCGAAGGAGAACGGCGCGATTTCCTTCGGCGATGTCTTCGCCAGCCAGCCGTTCCGCAATCGCCTCGTCACGATCACGCTGACCGGCAGCCAGCTCAAGGAGATGCTGGAGCAGCAATGGCTCGATCCGAAGCGGCCGCGGATCCTCCAGGTGTCAAACGGATTCAGCTATGCCTGGGATGCGTCGAAGCCATTCGGCGAGCGCGTGATCCCCGAGAGGATGACGCTCAACGGCCGGCCGATCGAGCCCGGCAGCGGCTACCGGGTCACGCTCAATGATTACCTTGCGGTCGGGGGCGACGGTTTTACCGTCGCCCAACAGGGCACCTCGCCGCAATATGGCGGTTACGACGCCGACGCGCTGTTCGCGTTCTTCCGGGCGCACGGGCCGATCGGTCCGCTGCCGCCGACCCGCATCCTGCGGGTGAATTGATCCAGGTCAAACGGCCGGCCCGGGACGCCCCTTTGCCATTGCCGCCCAAGTGCCTAGATTGGGTTTTGCATTGCGTTTTGGCGCCGGATGCGCCAAGCGACGACGAAAGCCCGTTTCTTGTGAGGCCGACCTGATGAGCACGCTTCTCCTTTCCCACAAGGCCTGCCTCGACCATGTCACCCCGCCGGGACACCCTGAAAGGCCGGATCGCCTGCGTGCGGTGGAGGAGGCGCTGTCGCATGAGCGCTTCCAGTTCCTGGCGCGCGATCAGGCGCCGGAAGGCGATCTCGATCTCGTCACGCTCTGCCACAACGAGCACTACGTCACCGAGCTGCGTCACATCGCGCCGGCCAGCGGCCAGGTCTATATCGACGGCGACACGTCGATGTCGCCGGGCACGTGGGAAGCGGTGATGCGCGGCGTCGGCGGTGCGGTTGCGGCGACCGAAGCGGTGATGGCGGGCGAGCATCGCAACGCCTTCGTCGCGGTGCGTCCGCCCGGCCATCACGCCGAGATCGGCAAGCCGATGGGCTTCTGCTTCTTCGACAATGTCGCGATCGCCGCGCGCCATGCGCAGCGCAAATTCGGCATCAAGCGCGCGGCCATCGTCGATTTCGACGTGCATCACGGCAACGGCACGCAGGACATCTTCTGGTCCGATCCCACCGTGATGTACTGCTCGACGCACCAGATGCCGCTGTTTCCGGGCACCGGCGCCAAGGGCGAACGCGGCGACCACGACACCATCGTCAACGCGCCGCTCGCCTCCGAGGACGGCGGGCCGGAATTCCGCTCCGCGTTCGAGAACTTGATCCTGCCGCAGCTCGAAAAATTCAGCCCCGAGCTGCTCGTCATCTCCGCCGGCTTCGACGCGCATTACCGCGATCCGCTGGCCTCGCTGAATCTGCGCGCGGAGGATTATGCCTGGGTGACGCGCAAGCTGATGGATCTCGCCGACAGGACCGCCGGAGGGCGTGTTGTCTCGGTGCTCGAGGGCGGCTATGACCTGCAAGGATTGAAAGAATCTGTTACGGCGCATGTCGGCGCCCTGATGGGCGCCTGAAAGCACTCGCCACATTAAGCCCGCAAAACCCGCTTTCACTGCCGGGCTAAGCGAATCGGGCAATCGGAAACGGATATGGCCGAAAACACCCAAGTCGACGTCTCCAGGCTCACCTTCGAGCGCGCGATCGAGGAACTCGAGACGATCGTGAAGCGGCTCGAGGATGGCAAGGTGCCGCTCGAGGAATCCGTGACGATCTACGAGCGCGGCGAGGCTCTGAAGCGCCGCTGCGAGGAACTGCTGCGCCAGGCCGAGGCGCGGGTCGACAAGATCACCACCGATGCCAGCGGCCAGGCCGCCGGCACGGCGCCGCTCGACGTTCAATAGGCCGGGCCACTATCCATTTTTGACGCCGCCCGGTGAATGTCTTCGCTGGGCTGCCATGTCCCATGATCGCATCCGGCGTGCCCGCCACGGCCCCGATTCCATGACGGTGGGCCGGGATGGTCCGGCTCCGAACGGTTCCTTGGGGTGGGAGGGCTTCCAACCGCGCGAAAAGCCTGACAAGGGACAGGGCAAACCTGGAACCCGGGCTCCCACGCCACGGTTAACCACTCTGGCCCGCCGGTTGCACCTGCATACCCCTAATCGGTCCGGCGGGTTGGCTTTGGCCTCAGCTTTGGTGTAAAGCTGCGCGGAGTGTGGCTTTTTGCAAGCCTTGCGTGGGCACTGATTACCGACGACAAGAGCTTCAAACTGCTGATGAAATTGGCTTGGGACGGACGAAGCCGATCTAAGTGACAGGGATCACAGAGACTGAACCGGAGCGCACTTAAGCTTACCTAAGCTTGAAGACGGGGCTTTGCCCCATGCAGGTGGCTCCGACGGTTAGGACTCGCGCTGCGCCGATATTGTGCAAACCCATCGCGCACCGGAACGACCTTCCGGCGCTGACAAATTGGAAATCGCCGTGAACGCATACAGTAAAACGCCGCTTCTCGACACCATCCGGACGCCGGAAGACCTGCGTAAGCTCAAGGTCGAGCAGGTTCGCCAGGTCGCCGACGAGCTGCGGCAGGAGACCATCGATGCTGTCTCGGTGACCGGCGGTCACTTCGGCGCGGGCCTCGGCGTGGTCGAGCTCACCACCGCGATCCATTACGTCTTCGACACGCCGCGCGACCGGCTGATCTGGGACGTCGGCCACCAGGCCTATCCGCACAAGATCCTCACCGGCCGGCGCGACCGCATCCGCACCCTGCGCACCGGCGGCGGCCTGTCCGGCTTCACCAAGCGCAGCGAGAGCGATTACGATCCGTTCGGCGCCGCGCATTCCTCGACCTCGATCTCCGCCGGCCTCGGCATGGCTGTGGCGCGCGACCTCTCCGGCGGCAAGAACAACGTCATAGCCGTCATCGGTGACGGCGCGATGTCGGCCGGCATGGCCTATGAGGCCATGAACAATGCGGGTGCGATGAATTCGCGCCTGATCGTCATTCTCAACGACAACGACATGTCGATTGCGCCGCCGGTCGGCGCCATGAGCGCCTATCTGTCGCGCCTCTACTCCGGCAAGACCTATCGCACGCTGCGCGATGCGGCCAAGCAGATCAACAAGCGCCTGCCCAAGATCATCGCCAACCGCGCCAACCGCGTCGAGGAATATTCCCGCGGCTTCATGATGGACGGCGGCACGCTGTTCGAGGAGCTCGGCTTCTATTATGTCGGCCCGATCGACGGCCACAACCTCGACCATCTCCTGCCGGTGCTAAAGAACGTCCGCGACATGGAAGAGGGCCCGATCCTGGTCCACGTCGTGACGCAGAAGGGCAAGGGCTACGGCCCGGCGGAAGCTTCCGCCGACAAGTACCACGCCGTCGTGAAGTTCGACGTCGCGACCGGCACCCAGGCCAAGGCCAAGCCGAATGCGCCCGCCTACCAGAACGTGTTCGGCCAGAGCCTGGTCAAGGAAGCCCAGAAGGACGACAAGATCGTCGCCATCACCGCGGCGATGCCGTCGGGCACCGGCGTCGACATCTTCAACAAGGCCTTCCCGGACCGCACCTTCGACGTCGGCATCGCCGAGCAGCACGCGGTGACGTTCGCCGCGGGCCTCGCCACCGAAGGCTACAAGCCGTTCTGCGCGATCTACTCGACCTTCCTGCAGCGCGGCTACGACCAGATCGTGCACGACGTCGCGATCCAGAGCCTGCCCGTCCGCTTCGCGATCGACCGCGCCGGTCTCGTCGGCGCCGACGGCGCGACGCATGCCGGCTCGTTCGACAACGCCTATCTCGGCTGCCTGCCCAACATGGTGATCATGGCGGCGGCCGATGAGGCCGAGCTCGTCCACATGGTGGCGACCCAGGTGGCGATCAACGACCGACCGAGCTCGCTGCGCTATCCGCGCGGCGAAGGCCGCGGCATCGAGATGCCCGAGGTCGGCATTCCGCTCGAGATCGGCAAGGGTCGCATGATCCGCCAGGGCAGCAAGATCGCCCTGCTCTCCTTCGGCACGCGCCTCGCCGAATGCGAGAAGGCCGCCGACGAGCTCGCCGCTCACGGCCTGTCCACCACGATCGCGGACGCGCGCTTCATGAAGCCGCTCGACACCGAGCTGGTGCTCAAGCTCGCCCGCGACCATGAGATCCTGATCACGATCGAGGAAGGCTCGGTCGGCGGCTTCGGCTCGCATGTCGCGCAATTCCTGACCGACCAGGGTGTGCTCGACAGCGGCATGGTCAAGTTCCGCTCGATGGTGCTGCCCGACGTGTTCCAGGATCACGACACGCCCGCCGCGATGTACGCCCGCGCGGGCCTCGACGCCAAGGGCATCGTCGCCAAGGTGTTCGAAGCGCTCGGCAAGGACGTCAAGGCCGAGACGGTCAAGCTGGCCTGAGCCGGTTCACCTCTCCCGCTTGCGGGAGAGGTCGACGCGAAGCGTCGGGTAAGGACTCCATCCTCTGGGAGATTGTCCCGGTGCGGAGACACCCCTCTCCCCAGCCCTCCCCCGCAGGCGGGGGAGGCAGCAGACCGCCCACTGTGGCTTGCGCCCCTGCCCAAATTTTTCCGGTTCTGACTCCATGAAGATCTACCTGGCAGGTCCCGACGTGTTCCTGCCGGATGCCATCGAGATCGGCCGTCGCAAAGTCGATGTCTGCGCGACGCACGGTCTCACCGGCCTCTATCCTCTCGACAACGCAATCGACGTCACCGCACCCGACGCCGCGCGGCAGATCTTCTGCGGCAACGACGCGATGATGGACGAGGCCGACGCCATCATCGCCAACCTCACCCCGTTCCGCGGCGCCGGCGCCGATCCCGGCACCGTCTACGAGCTCGGCTACATGGCCGGCCGCGGCAAGTTCTGCCTCGCTTATTCCAATGACGGCGCCACCTATGCCGACCGCCTCAGCCGCTTCATGGACGTCACGTCCGAGGACGGGCGGCTGATCGACGCGCAGGGCCTGACCGTCGAGGATTTCGGCCTCGTCGACAATCTCATGATGATCCACGCGCTGGAGCTGCATGGCTGCCCGCTGGTGACGCCGGCCACGGTACCCATCGACGTCTGGCACGATCTGGCGGCGTTCGAGGCTTGCGTCCGGATGGCAGCCGCGCGATTGATCGCTACATAAGCCTTTCAGTCGCCTCCGGAGATCCGATGTCCCCTGCCCGCAAGCGCGCGGATGTGTTGCTGGTCGAGCGCGGCCTGTTCGAGAGCCGGGCGCGGGCGCGCGCGGCGATCGAGGCCGGCCTCGTCAGGGCCGACGACAGGCAGGTCGCCAAACCGTCCGAGACGATCGCCGAGGACGCGGTAATCCAGGCCGAGCCCGCGCATCCCTACGTCTCCCGCGGCGGCGTCAAGCTCGCCGGCGCGCTGGAACGCTACAGAATCGAGATCGAGGACCATGTCTGCCTCGACGTCGGGGCGTCCACCGGCGGTTTCACCGAGGTGCTGCTGGCGAACGGCGCGAGCCTGGTGTTCGCCGTCGATGTCGGCACCAGCCAGCTGCATCCCTCGTTGCGCGACCATCCCAAGATCGTCTCGATGGAGGAGACCGACATCCGCAGCTATGAGGGCAAGCGCCTGCCGGCACGGCCCGATGTCGTCGTCATCGACGTCAGCTTCATCTCGCTCAAGACGGTGCTGCCGGTGGCGCTGTCCCTCGCCGCCGCGCCGATGAGCCTGCTGGCGCTGATCAAGCCGCAATTCGAGGCTGACAGGAAGCACAACAAGAAGGGCATCGTCCGCGACGCCGCCGTGCACCAGGCGATCTGCGACGACATCGCAGCCTTCGCGGCCTCGCTCGGCTGCACCGACATCGAGGTATTTCCCTCGACGATCGCGGGCGGCGACGGCAATGCCGAATTCTTCCTGGGCGCGCGCCGTGGTTGAGCGTCTGACCATCGATCATGTCGGCCATCGCGGCGACGGCGTCTGCCTCACCACGGGCGATGCCATCTATGTGCCCTATACGCTTGGCGGCGAGACCGTCGAGGTCGATCACGTCGTGGGCCACCATCCGGATCGCCGCAAGCTGCTCGCGGTCGATGTCGCAAGCCCCGAGCGCATCGAACCGTTCTGCCCCCATTTCGGCGTCTGCGGCGGCTGCGCGATCCAGCATTGGGCGGCAGAGCCCTATCAGGCCTGGAAGCGCGGCATCGTGGTGGAGACGCTGGCGCAAGCCGGCATCGATTGCGCGGTGGCGCCCCTGGTCGACGCCCATGGCGCCGGCCGCCGGCGCATCACGCTGCACGGCCGCTTCGGCACCCATGATGTTCTCAAGGTCGGTTTCTCGGCGACGAGCTCGCACGACGTCATCCCGATCGATCGCTGCCCGATCCTCGATCCCGCGCTCGACGGCGCGCTCGATGCCGCCTGGGCGCTCGCCGAACCGCTGACGTCGAAGATGCCGGTGACCAAGCCGCTCGACATCCAGGTCACCGCCACCGCCAACGGCCTCGATGTCGACGTGCGCGGCTCCGGGCCGCTGCCGACGCCGCTGGTCACGGCGCTGTCGCGCGTCGCCGAGCAGCACCGCCTGGCGCGGCTGACGCGGCACGGCGAGCTCGTGCTGCAGCGCCTGCCGCCGACGGTGAAGATGGGCCGCGCCGAGGTGACGCTGCCGCCGGGCTCGTTCCTGCAGGCGACGGTGGCAGGCGAAGAGACGCTCGCCGCGCTTGTCACTGAGCGCATCGGCAAGGCCAAGGACGTTCTCGACCTCTTCTGCGGCGTCGGCCCGTTCGCGCTCCGGCTCGCCGAAAAGGCGCGCATCACCGCGTACGACAATGACGCCGGCGCCGTCGCAGCGCTGGCGAAGGCGGCGCGCACACCGGGAATGAAGCCGATCAAGGTCGAGCCGCGCGACCTGTTCCGCCGCCCGCTGGTGCAGCAGGAGCTGCGCGACTTCGATGCCGTGGTGTTCGACCCGCCGCGCCAGGGCGCGCAGGCGCAGGCCCTGAAGCTCGCCGCGAGCAAGGTGCCCGTCGTGATCGCGGTGTCCTGCAACGCCGCGACCTTTGCCCGCGACGCACGGCTGCTGATCGACGGCGGTTATCGGCTGGAGGCGGTGGTGCCGGTCGATCAATTCCGCCACACGCCGCATGTGGAGCTGGTGGCGCGCTTCACGCGCTAAAGCATGATCCAAGAAGGGTGCGCAGCGAGATCATGCGCAAACAACGACCTGGAGCGCGATGTGGATTCATCCAGATCTCATCGCGCTCCAGCCTCGGCGCCCGGTCTTGATTCCGGTCAATCGTTGCAGCGCGTTCGGTGCTAAGGACGTTGGCGCGCCATGAGGCGCGACATGGGATGCGGAGCGGACGCTCTTGCTTGACCGACGACAGTTCACCGCGGCTGCGCTGGGCTTTTCCACGACGGCTATCAGCGGCTTCCCCGCTGCAGCGGCGGCGGCGATGACCTATGATGAGGCGGTAACGGCGTCTCGGGCTGCGCTGCAGACCGTGCCGCGGGATCGCGAGCTCGTGCGCTTTGCCACCCTCGCGGCCAACAGCCACAACACCCAGCCCTGGATCTTCTCTGCCCGCGGCGATGAAATCACGATCGCACCGGATTTCTCGCGCCGCTGTGCGGCCGTGGATCCCGACGACCATCACCTCTTCGTCAGTCTCGGCTGCGCCGCCGAAAACCTCATCCTCGCGGCGTCCGCGCTGGGCTGGCGCGCCAATCCGGTCATCGACGGCGAGCGGATCGTGATCGCGCTCGAGCAAGCCCCGCCGGATGCATCGACGTTGGTGCCCGCAATTCCGGTCAGGCAATGCACCCGCGCGGCGTTCGATGGCAGGCCCGCCGCGCCCGAGACCTTGCGCCGGCTCGACAGCGCCTGTCGCGAACCCGGTGTCACGGCCCTTCTGATGACCGAGCGCGCCGCGATCGCCGGGGTCACTGACTACGTGCTCGAGGGCAACTCGGCGCAAATGCGTGACAAGGCCTTCATGCGCGAGCTCGTGAGCTGGATTCGCTTCAACGAAGCGGAGGCGCTCGCGACCATGGACGGATTGTTCGCGCCCGCCTCGGGAAATCCCTCCCTGCCATCGTGGCTGGCGCGGCCGCTTCTGAGGCTGTTCTTCACCGAGAGCGGGGAAAACAAGAAGTACCGCGACCAGCTCGCCAGCTCTGCGGGCGTCGTCGTCCTCGCGGCCGAGCGCAGCGACAAACCGCACTGGATCGCGGTCGGCCGCGCCTGCCAGCGCTTCGGTTTGCAGGCGACCGCGCTGGGGCTCAAATATTCCTTCGTCAACCAGCCGGTCGAGGTGGCGGCGCTGAGGCAGCAATTTGCAGCCTCGCTCGGGCTCGGCGAACGGCGATGCGATATCGTGATGCGTTTCGGAACCGGCCCGGACCTGCCGAAGTCGCTGCGGCGTCCGCCGGAGCAGGTGATGCGGCCCTAAAGCGCGATGCGATGAGCATGAATCGCCATCGCGCTTTAGCTTGTTGTTTAAGCATGATCTTTTCGGAAAACCGCTGCGCACTTTTCCGGATCATGCCTTAACGGCGCAAACCGCTCAGCGCCGGCGACTCGCCCGGCAGCATGTTCGATCTGATATCGCTGTCCATGCGGCCCGAATCCTGCTGGATGAAACCGGCGCCGAACGACAGGCTGAGATTGGAGGTCGGCTTGAATTCGACGCCAGCAAATGCGCCGGTGCCGGGTGCCGCGCCAGATGTCAGCGGCGCAACCGAGCTGCCGATGCCGTTGCCATATTTCAACGTGTCGAAACCGGCAAAGAACGTCACGGGCATGCCGCCCATGGTCTTGGTGTTGTAGCCGAACTGCGTGCTGTCATATGAGAGCGCACTGAAATTGCCGGCAAGACCGGACTGACCGAGACCGCTCTGACTGAGGCCGCTCCAATTCAGATTGCCGCGCTGACTGCCGACGAAAAAGCCAGTCGTCGCGCTGCTGCGCCAATCCGGATCGCCAGCGTTGAAGCTGGGGGAACTGCCGTAAACATCGGAACTCTGGTCGGCGCCGCCCCCGAGGCCGAAGGGCCCGCCGGGGATCCAATATCTCAGCGGCGCGACCTGGGCGTGAACCGACGATGCAGTCAGGCAAAGCACAGCGAGCAGGGCTGCAATCACGGGTGAAGGGACAAATCTGGACATTGAAGCTACCGGCAAGGCTTTTGCAGATCATACTCTCCTGACATCACCAATGCCAGCGCAGCGGCCGCGCCGACGTGACGGCCGGGCCTCCCCATGACCGAACCTGATGCCGCACGTTCCCCTGCTCGCGCGCGGCAGGACGTCACCCGTCCGCCGCAAACGCCTCCAGATCCTGTGGAGCTGTCCGATGAAGTCTGGCGGTCGATCGCTGCTTGCGGCTTCGCCCAGGCCCGCTTGATCCTGCGCCGTTCGACCGGCAGAAGCCGCTGACTCGAGCCGGTGGACCGGGGGTCGTGAAAGTTATGCGGTCTTGTCCACGGAGGACGATGAATCCGCCGGCGGATATTTCGTCACCGGCACCATGAAGGATTTGGTGCCGACCTGGTAGATGATCTTGCCGTTTTGCCCGTCGTCGGTTGCGATCTGCGTCTGTCCGAACATGATGACGTTCTTGTAGACGTAGCCGGTGCCCTTACGGGTGACGCCGTCGGTGGTGACGCTGACCTCGGCCTCCTTGCCATTGACGGACAGCACCTTGAAGCTCGCGCTCTTGCCGTTCTCGCTGGAATAGCCGCCCCAGCTTCCCATCAGGCGGCTGTCGGACGCCGGCGGGGCCTGCTTCTCGAGATTGGCGGTCTGCTTGCCAGCGCCGCCGAACGAGAACAGCATCACCATGTTCTTGCCGTCCTTGGTGCCGACCGTGATCCCGCCAAAGGTGATGAGCGTGCCCTGAACCTCGCCGAAGCCGCGCTCGGTGCGTCCGTTGTGGGTGTACTCGACCTGCGCCCGGGCCCCGCGGATGTTGACGACCTTGAACCCGACGGGCTGGTTGTTGCCCACCCAATTGCCCTTCCAGTCACCGACCAGAGCACTCTGGCGATACAGCCGCTCGTTGGCCGGCGAAATCTGGTTGGTGCTCGATGTGACGATGGCCATTGGATTGCTCGGAGACGGGCCTCACAAACCCGCTTTCGTTCGCCGCGGCGATGTCAGGATGCCGACTGGAAACGAACGGAAACCATGCGATTAGGGCCACGCTCCGGTTAACGAGGCGTTAAGTTCACGCATCGGCCAAGCGGGAAAAAGCTTCAGCCGGAGACTTCAGCGGCCCCAGCGGTCCGACCAGATCTTCTCGCCGATCAGGCAATTGACGCGCGGCTCCCTGTCGGCGACCCGCATCACGGGACGCTCCGGCGTGCGGCCGGCGACCTCCATCAGCAGCTTGGTGCGGATCGCCTCCTTGAACTTGTCGCGGTCCTTGATCGTGATGACGAAGGAGCCGGGGCCGCCGATGACGCAGTCCTCGTAGTAGAAATCGAGATTGTCGATATCCATGGTCGAATAGGACGGCTCCTTGATCATGATCGGCAGGCCGTTGATGACGATGCCCTTCTCGAGCGCGGCATCGCGTGCCACCGTGACAGGACCGCCGTTGTTGTTGGGACCGTCGCCGGAAATGTCGATGACGCGGCGCAGGCCCCGATAGGGGTCTTCGTCGAACAGCGGCATGGCAAAGTTGAGCGCGCCCGAGATCGAGGTGCGCGAAGCACGCCGGATCGGCGTCTTCATGATCTCGGCGGCGACCGCATCCGCCGTCTCGGGACCGTCGACCAGCCGCCAGGGGATGATGATCTTCTGGTCGCTGGAGGCGGCCCACTCGAAATAGGTCACCGCGATCCGGCCGTTCGGGCCGAGCTTCAGCGCCTGGAGGAACTCCTTCGACTGGATCGCCTGCGCATAGCCCTCGCGCTGGATCGCGAGCTCGTCCATGTCCATCGAGTAGGACACGTCGACCGCGAGGACCAGCTCGACGTCGACCGTCTGCGCGTCTCTGTCGGCCGCGGGCCGCTGCAGCTGTTTCTTGGACGGTTCGAATTTTGGTCCTGGTGCCGCGACGCCCGCGACGTCCCCTCCGGCAAACATGCCGGCCACCAGCACAGCCCCGATCGAGAACAGCAACCGCATCGCAGTCTCCCGTCGTATGACGTGATGGTGACATGCAATCGCCTTGCCGCAAAGCGCGAAGATCGCTTGCGCTTCACTTTCGAGTTAGGAATCTGCGGCGCGGGCGCACGCGCGCTTTGCGCAATGCCGCCCCCGTGTTGCCGCGCTCGCGCCGCTGGAACACGCTCGTGCGCTTCGCACCATCAGGGCTCATGATGCGCGAAGCGGGAGCGACGCGCACGGGGACACAGTTCCCCGCCCACTTGTCCGAAGCGATTTCCGTGCTAGGTTGGCCACACAGATGGGGATGGAGTCCCCCGTAACCGCCCGGCGGTCGATCACCGTGTGGGCTGATGACTCCTGCTTGAGGAGGGGCAATTATTGAGCCTCTGCCTTCGGCGGGAGCATGGACAGACCCGCCGGCGGCGGGTTTTTTGTTGTCTGGTGCAAGGCCAGGAGAAGGCGAAGACGTGACGACGACGACACCGAATGCTGCACGTGGCGGGCTGCCGAGAGGAATCTGGGTGCTCGGCTTCGTCTCGATGCTGATGGACATCTCCTCCGAGATGATCCACGCGCTGCTGCCGGTCTACCTCGTCACCGTGCTCGGCGCTTCGACGCTGACCGTCGGCTTCATCGAGGGCATTGCGGAGGCGACGGCCTCGATCACGAAGATCTTTTCCGGCGCGCTGTCGGACTGGCTCGGCCGCCGCAAGCTGCTCGCCGCACTCGGCTATGGCCTCGCCGCCCTGACCAAGCCGCTGTTCCCGCTGGCGCCCAGCGTCGGATGGCTGGTGGCCGCGCGCTTCGTCGATCGCGTCGGCAAGGGCATTCGCGGCGCGCCGCGCGATGCGCTGATTGCCGATATCGCCCCCGTCGGCCTGCGCGGCGCGAGCTTCGGCCTGCGGCAATCGCTCGACACCATCGGCGCCTTCGTCGGGCCGCTCGCCGCGATCGGCCTGATGTGGTGGACCGCCGACAATTTCACCGCCGTGTTCTGGGTTGCGGTGCTGCCGGCCTTCCTGTCGTTCGGCTTGATCGCCTTCGCCGTCAGCGAGCCGGCCCCGGATCCGAGCCGGGAGCCCGCAGGAAATCCGCTCAATCTCGACGCCATGCGGCGGCTCGGAGCGGTCTATTGGCGTGTCGTCGCCGTCGGAATCGTCTTCACGCTCGCGCGCTTCAGCGAGGCTTTCCTGATCCTGCGCGCGCAGAATATCGGGCTCAACGCGATGTGGGTGCCGGCGGTGCTGGTGCTGATGAACATCGTCTACGCCCTCTCGGCCTATCCGGCCGGCGCGCTCTCGGACCGGATCAACCGGACCGGCCTGCTCGCGCTCGGGCTCGTCGTCCTTGCCGGTGCCGATCTCGCGCTTGCGCTGCTGCCGACCCTTTCAGGCCTCGCACTCGGCGTCGCGCTGTGGGGGTTGCATATGGGACTGACGCAGGGCCTGCTCTCGGCGCTGGTCGCAGACGCCGCGCCGCCCCACTTGCGCGGCACCGCGTTCGGCTATTTCAACCTGTTCACCGGCCTTGCCCTGCTGGCCGCGAGCGTTATCGCGGGCGCGCTGTGGGATGCCTACGGCCCGGCCGGAACATTCCTTGCGGGGCTCGGCTTCGCGCTGGTTTCACTGGTGGGGTTATTTGCGGTCGGCAACGGGCTGACGGGGCGGAACAACTAATGCAGGTCACAAACCAGGGAACGAGACGTTGAACATCCAATACATTCTCGCGGTCGCCGCCGGCGGAGCACTCGGTGCAGTCGTGCGCTATCTGGTGTCCATCGGTGCGGGCCGGGCGTTCGGCACCGACTTTCCCTGGGGTACCCTCATCATCAACGTGACCGGATCATTCCTGATCGGCGTTCTCACTGGGCTGTTCGCGACGAAATGGAACCTGCCGCAGGCCGCCCGGATATTTTTGACGGTGGGCATCTGTGGTGGATACACGACGTTCTCGACGTTCTCTCTCGATGCCTGGTATCTGATCGAGCGAGGCCAGACCGTCGCTTCGGCCGCCTACATGATCGCATCGGTGGTACTGTCGGTGGGCGCGCTGATCGCGGCGTTGCATGTTGTTCGCGCGCTTCCCTGAAGCGAGGTCCGCACGATCCGTGCATCCCTGCCCATCGGCGACGACATGAGCAACCGCTCCGGCCATCTTGGAGGAGCCCGGGTGTCTGCCATATGATCAGACAGCTGGAGTTCACCAGGGCCGGGGTTTCTGGAAAACGATGAACGACGCCGTTACCAAGCCGAAAACCAGGACGAAGACCAAGGTCGAGCGGCCGAAGCTGCACAAGGTCATCCTGGTCAACGACGACTACACGCCGCGCGAATTCGTCACCAGAGTGCTGAAGGCCGAATTCCGCATGACCGAGGATCAGGCCTACAAGGTGATGATCACCGCGCACAAGCTCGGCGCCTGCGTGGTCGCCGTGTTCACCAAGGACGTCGCCGAGACTAAGGCGACGCGCGCCACCGACGCCGGCCGCGCCAAGGGCTATCCATTGCTGTTCACGACCGAACCGGAGGAATAGCGGCTCGATCGGCCAGCGCCGGCGTCTCGTCCGCCAGCCCGTACACGCGCTGCGCCTTGGAAAATCCCGCGATCGGAAACTCGCCGAGTTCGCGCCAGTCGTGGCGGCAATTATTGGCAAAGCCTTCCGAGGCCACGATGGTGCGGCCGAGCCGGCTCGCGATCTTCTCCAGCCGCGCGGCGAGATTGACGGCGGGGCCGATGCAGGTGAAGTCGAGGCGGTTGCCGCCGCCGATATTGCCATAGAGGATGTTGCCGACGTGGAGCGCGAGGCCGAAGCGGAAACGTTCGACGACCTCGCCGACCGGAATGGCGAGCGCCTCCACGCTGGCGCGGGACTGGCGCGCCGCCTCCAGCACCTGCGTGCAGACATGCGCGGCATCGCCGACATATTCGTCGATCGGAAACACAGCGAGCAGACCGTCGCCCATGAACTTCAAGACCTCACCGCCATGAGCGAGGATGGCGCTGACCTGGCAGTCGAAGTAATCGTTGAGGATCTCGACCACGGTCTCGGCCGGCAGCCGGTCCGACAGCGCGGTGAAGCCGCGCAGATCCGAGAGCCAGATGGCCGCCTGCATGGTGTCGGTGTGACCGCGGCGGATCTGGCCGCCGAGGATGCGCGCGCCGGCGCGGTTGCCGACATAGGTGTCGAGCAGCATCTCGGCGGTACGGCGCTGGCTGATGATCTCGCTGACACGCGCCAGCGGGGTCACGACGGAGCGGATTGCCGCGATGTCGTCGTCGCTGAAACCGCCTGGATGCTGCGTGATCCAGCTGGTCGCATGGATGGAGCCGTCGAGAAAGGGCACCGGCACCGCGACATAGTCGGTCGCGCCTTCGGCCCGTATGTCGTCGAGAAAAGGGAATCGCTTGCCGTCGGGATCGCCTGGGCGTCCCCTCACCTCGATGCCCTGCTCGAACACGACGCGGAGCGGGCTGCGGGCAAACTCGGGCGTATCCAGGATCTCGAAATCGACGCTGCCGATTTCGACTCCCTGGCCCTGCCGCCAGATGAAGTTGCGGCCGAAGATTTCAGGATGCAGCGTGCGGATGAAGATGCCGAAGCGCCACAATGGCAGGCCGGCCGCGACCAGGCGTTGGCAGAAATCGGCGATCATCTCGTCCGGCTCTGCCGCCGACCAGGCGCCATCGATCAGCCAATCGCAGACGCGCTGAAACTCGGAGCTGTTCATGGCTGCATTTGCGGACGAAGTTGCGGGGCCGTCAAGCTGCACGGTGGGCTAGAACCGCGACATCAACGCCCCACCTGCCCGCGATCGCGCAGGAAATGATCGGCCAGCACGCAGGCCATCATGGCTTCGCCGACGGGAACGGCGCGGATGCCGACGCAGGGATCGTGGCGGCCTTTCGTGAAGATTTCGGTGTCTGCGCCCTTGCGATCGACGGTCCGGCGCGGCTGCAGGATCGACGAGGTCGGCTTCACCGCGAAACGCACCACCACCGGCTGCCCCGTGGAGATTCCGCCCAGCACGCCGCCGGCATGGTTGGACAGGAAGCGCGTGCCGTCATTGCCGGTGCGCATCTCGTCGGCGTTCTCCTCGCCGGTCAGTTCCGCCGCGCCAAAACCGGCGCCGATCTCGACGCCCTTCACCGCGTTGATGGTCATCATCGCACCCGCCAGATCGGAATCGAGCTTGGCATAGATCGGCGCGCCGAGACCTGCCGGCACGCCTTCGGCGACGATTTCGATCACCGCGCCGATCGAGGAGCCGCTCTTGCGGATGCCGTCGAGGTAGGTCTCGAAGAACGCGGCCTTGTCCTTGTCCGGGCAGAAGAACGGATTGTTTGCGACCTCGTCCCAGTCCCACTTCGCGCGGTCGATCTTGTGCGGGCCGATCTGCACCAGAGCGCCGCGCACCCTGACGTCGGGCAGCACTTTTCGCGCGATGGCGCCGGCGGCAACCCGCGTCGCGGTCTCGCGCGCGGAGGAGCGGCCGCCGCCGCGATAGTCGCGCAGCCCGTATTTGGCTTCATAGGTGAAGTCGGCGTGGCCGGGACGAAACTTGTCCTTGATCTCGGAATAGTCCTTCGAGCGCTGGTCGGTGTTCTCGATCAGAAGCCCGATCGGCGTGCCCGTCGTCACCTGCACGCCGGTCTCCGGATGCGCCATCACGCCGGACAGGATCTTCACCTGGTCCGGCTCCTGGCGCTGGGTGGTGAAGCGCGATTGGCCGGGACGGCGGCGGTCGAGGTCGCCCTGGATGTCGGCCTCGGTGAGCGGGATCATGGGCGGGCAGCCGTCGACCACGCAGCCGATGGCCACCCCATGGCTCTCGCCGAAGGTGGTGACGCGGAACATGTGGCCGAAGGTGTTGAAGGACATCGCTGCTCGGTGGTTCGGTTCCGGCGTGTGGTAACGCGCTCTCGATGAGGGGTCAAATGGCCGCCAACGGGGGGATGGGGCCGCCCTTAACTGAACTTTTCCAGCCGTCCCTCACGGAACACGTAGACCGCACCCTGCTCGATATAGAGTTCTGCGGCGCTGGCCGGCGTCTCCAGCCCCAAGCACACCATCAGGGCCCGGCAGGTCCCGCCGTGGGCGACCGCGACGGTGTCACCCCGCAGCTGATCGTACCAGGCGCGCACGCGGACCTGGACATCGGCATAGGTCTCGCCTCCGGCGGGGCCCACGCTCCATTTGTCGGCGAGGCGCCTGGCGTAAATCTCGGGATCGGCCGCTTCGCTCTCGGCCAGCGTCAGCCCTTCCCAGCTGCCATAGCCGATCTCGCGCAGCCGATCGTCGAGCGCATAGTCGGCGACCGGCAGTTCGAGCTTACCGCGCGCGAGCTCCATGGTCTGGCGCGCACGGCCGAGCGGGCTCGACACGTAAGGCAGCGCCGCCTTGTCCCGCCCCTCGCGCTCGAACAGGTCGGCGAGAATGCCGCCAGCCTGGACGGCCTGACCGCACCCCCGCGCATTGAGCGGAATGTCTTTGGTGCCCTGAAGCCTGCCGAGCGCATTCCACTCGGTCTCGCCGTGGCGAAGATAGTAGATCGTGGGCACGGCCATTCCAGCCTGAAGATCAGTCCTTGCCGCCGAATGAAATGTCCGGCGCATCAGGCCTCTTCATGCCCAGCACGTGATAGCCGGAATCGACGTGATGCACCTCGCCGGTGACGCCGCGCGAGAGCTCGGAGAGCAGATACAACGCGCTGCCGCCGACGTCCTCGGTCGAAACGTTGCGGCGCATCGGCGCGTTGGTCTCATTCCACTTCAGGATATAGCGGAAGTCGCCGATGCCGGAGGCGGCGAGCGTCTTGATCGGACCTGCCGAGATGGCGTTGACGCGGATGTTCTTTTCGCCGAGATCGGCGGCGAGATAGCGCACGCTGGCCTCCAGCGCCGCCTTCGCCACGCCCATCACGTTGTAATGCGGCATCCACTTCTCGGCACCGTAATAGCTGAGCGTGATCAGCGAGCCGCCATCCGTCATCAGCTTCTCGGCGCGCTGCGCCACGGCCGTGAACGAGTAGCAGGAGATCAGCATCGACTTGGAGAAATTCTCCGCGGTGGTGTCGACATAGCGGCCTTCGAGCTGCTCGCCATAGGCGATCGCGTGCACCAGGAAGTCGATCTTGCCCCACTTCTCCTTCAGCACCGCGAATGCCGCATCGATGGTCGCCGCATCGGTGACGTCGCAATGGCCGAGCACGAGACCGCCGATCTCGGCGGCCAGCGGCTCGACGCGCTTCTTCAGCGCATCGCCCTGATAGGTGAAGGCGAGCTCGGCGCCGGCGGCGTGGCATGCCTTGGCGATGCCCCAGGCGATCGAGCGGTTGTTGGCAAGGCCCAGGATCACCCCGCGCTTGCCCTGCATCAGACCTGAATTCTGCGCCATGTTGGAACGTCCCGTCGAACTCTTGCTGAGGTCTGGAGGTACACCAGCCCTCCCCTGCGGTACAGCCCTAATACGCCGCGTTAACGCTGTTTCGAGCACCGGAATAGCCGTTCCATTCGGGTGTTATGATCATCGAGGCGCTCGCGCCCGAGACCAGGACGTCAAGACCACAATGAGTGCGTTTCGCCAGAGTGTGGAAGCCATGATCCCGGCGTTGCGCCGCTACGCCCGCGCGCTCACGCGCGACGCGGACGCGGCCGACGATCTGGTGCAGGACACGCTGGTGCGGGCCCTGCGCTCGGAGCGATTGTTTCTCGGAGGCGACGTCAGAAGCTGGCTCTACACGATCCTGACCAACCTCAACAAGAACCGGCGCCGCTCGCTGGCAAGGCGGCCGCAGTTCATGCAGCTGACGGAGAACAACCCCGATGCCAGCGGCACCGAAGCCGAAGGGCGCGACATCGAGAGGGCACTGGCGACGCTCGTCGAGGAGCAGCGTTCGGTGCTGCTCCTGGTCATGCTGGAAGGCCTGAGCTACCGCGAGGTCGCCGACATCCAGGGCGTGCCGATCGGCACCGTGATGTCGCGCCTCGCCCGTGCCCGTGCCCACGTCAAGGCCTCGCTGGAAGGCGAGCGCCCGACGCTCAGGCGGGTGAAATGATGGCGGAGTTGATGCATCGCGGATCGTCCGCCTGCAGCGTGCCGACGCCGCCAGCAAAGTTGAACTTTGGACGACATTGTGGGCCACAGAGCCAGAGACGATCGAGATGAACGAGCGCAAGATACCAGTGACCGAGGACGAATTGCACGCCTATGTCGACGGCGAGCTGCCGGCCGAGCGCCGCGCCGACGTCGAGGCCTGGCTGGCCGCCCATCCCGACGAAGCCGAGCGGGTACAGTCGTGGCGCGCCATGGCGGAGATGCTGCACGCCCGCTACGATTCCATCGCCCACGAGCCGGTCCCGGCACGGCTGGAGCTCGAGCGACTGGAGCGCCGCCCGCGGCAATGGCTCTATGGCGCCGCCGCGGCTGTGCTGGTTGCCTTCGTCGCCGGCGGCACCGCCGGCTGGGTCGCGCATGGCGCCGCCAGCGCCCCCTCGACCTTCCAGAGCCTCACCGCGGACGCGCTCGACGCGCACCGCCTCTATGTCGTCGAAGTCCGCCACCCCGTCGAGGTCGGTGGCAACGAGCGCGACCACCTCCAGGCCTGGCTGACCCGGCGCTGCGGCTGGACGGTGTTCGCGCCGAACCTGGAGGCCAGCGGACTGAAGCTGGTCGGCGGCCGGCTCTTGCCGGGGCCGAACGGCCCGGCGTCGTTCCTGATGTATGAGGGCGCCTCGGGCGAGCGCTACACGATCTACACCGCCAAGACCGAGAATGGTGCGACGCAAATGCGTTACGCCAGGACCGACAAGGACGGCGCGCTGTTCTGGGCCGAACGCGGCGTCGGCTACGTCGTCAGCGGCGGCGGCGATCGCGATCGGCTGACCAAGGTGGCGCAGGCGGTCTACGACCAGGCCGAGAAAAACGGCACCTAACCACCGCTTGAGCGCGGTGCCCAGATTCCGTCATTGAAAATTTGGAATCAAGACATCGGCGCGTCTCATTATCGCACCGAGTGTTCACGCGATTATGAGTGGCGTTCGATCCGCCGATCGACGCGGGCGGCCTCGATTGGGGTTTTTGGTACCGCGCTGGTCCCCCTCTCGAGGCCGCACCTTTTTATCGGCTGCCCCGCCGGACAGCCGATACGTCGAATTCATGAAGCGCTACCACGCCTCAGGCATATGATGAGCATCATCTCCGGGACGATGCCCTAAGGTCGTTAGGAGAACCCCTTCATCATGCTTAGCCAAGCCCGCTACGTGGATTGTAGGGGTGTTGGTCCCGCCACTTCTCCATCAATGCTTCAAGTTCGGCGTCGTTCCCGTCCGGTAGCATAATCCTGACAGTGACGAAGAGATCCCCGGTTCCGCCGGATTTCGGCAGGCCCTTGCCCTTGAGGCGGAAGGTCCGCCCACTGGAGGTGTTTTTCGGGACCGAAAGCTCCACGGCATTGCCGAGGGTGGGCACGCGGACCTTGCCGCCGAGCACCGCCTCGTAGAGCGTGACTGGCAGGTCGATCCGGAGGTCGGCGCCCTCGACCTTGAAGAAAGGGTGCGGCGCGATGTTGATGGTGATCAGGAGATCGCCGGGCGGATGCCCCTGCGCGCTCTCGCCCTGCCCGCGCAGCCGGATCTGCTGGCCTTCGGTCACGCCGGCCGGAATCTTGACGTTGAGCTCCTTGCCCGTCGGCAGCCGGACCCGCTTCTCGCCGCCCTTGACCGATTCCTCCAGCGAGACGGACATGGCAACGTTGACGTCGAGATCGAGCCCGATGCCGCCGGTGTCGAAGTCGAACTGAGCGCCGCCGCCGGCCCCCGGCCGTGCGCCGCGCATCCCGCCGCCGAACATGCTGTTGAGGATATCCTCGAACGCGCCGCCGCCCGCGCCGGGACCGCCGCCGGAGCGGAATGTATAGCTTTCGAACCCGCCGGGGCCGGCACGGCCGCGCGGCCCGCCACCGCCCGGAAACCCCTGGAAGCGCGGCTTGCCCTCGGCATCGATCTCGCCGCGGTCGAACTGCTTGCGCTTGTCCTCGTCGCCGATGATCTCGTTCGCCGAGTTGATCTCGGAGAAGCGCTCGGCGGCTTTCGGGTCGTCCTTGTTGCTGTCGGGATGGTGCTTCTTGGCAAGCTTGCGATAGGCGCTCTTGATCGCGGCAGCGCTGGCGCTCCGCGGCACCCCCAAGACCTCATAGGGGTCGCGCATCCGTCACGTCTCCTTCAAGACTTCGAATTGTTCAAAGGGCTCCCCGCCCCACCTGCGATCCATGTGGGGAGAGAGTGGCATTTTTGCAACTAGGGGCGTGCGCCCAATCTCTACGTTTGGAGCATGATCTTATCGGAAAACCGGTTCCCACTTTTCCGGATCATGCTCAGCTCCGCCACGGCTTTAGCGTATGAATCTCCCAACGGCCACGGCTGCTTTGGCAGCCGGCGCCCTGGAGCCAGCTTTCCGTCGTCCCGTTGACGTAGCTCGCCAGGAAATCGCGGCATTTGCGGCCGTCCTCGGCGGCATAGGATTGCGCGATCGGCGTCACCGAGCCGCGCGCCCCGGTCTCCGGATTCTCCCAATGCTGGCTGGAATCCTTGTCGCCCTTGCTGAGGACGTCGGTGGCGGCGTTGCGGGCGAAGGCCATATCGGTCTCGGTCGGCGGGGCGTCCTTCGCCAGTCGCGCGATCGAGCCGGTGAGGTCGCTGTCGTCGGCCTTGGCGTAGGCACTCTGGTCGGTGCGGGAAAAGCTGCAGCCCCCGGCTCCGAGCCCGACGAGAATGATCGTCATGACAAAGCCCGATGGCCGGATCGCCGATAGGCCAACGCGTCCCCATGCCCTATATAGGGCGGTAGCGGACGACAACGCGTTTTGGGCCGCGGGACGCAACTCGGACTCCAGACATGACCGACACGACCTCGATGAAACACCAGACACCCTTAACATCCGGTGATTTCACCGCCGCCGACGAGCCGTTTGCGCTGTTCGAGAGCTGGCTGAACGAGGCGATCAAGAGCGAGCCAAACGATCCGAATGCCATGGCGCTCGCGACCGTCGATCCCGACGGCCTGCCCGACGTGCGCATGGTGCTGATGAAGGGCTTCGATACCGAGGGTTTCGTGTTCTACAGCCACATCGCCAGCCAGAAGGGCCGCGAACTCACCGCAAATCCTAAGGCAGCGTTACTTTTTCACTGGAAGTCGCTGCGGCGTCAGGTCCGCATCCGCGGCAACGTGACGCCGGTGACCGACGCCGAAGCCGACGCCTATTTCGCCACCCGGCCCAAGCAGGCGCAGATCGGCGCCTGGGCGAGCAAGCAGTCCGAGGCGCTGGAGAGCCGCTTCGCCTTCGAACAGGCCATCGCGAAAGTCGCGGCCAGATACGTCATCGGCGAAGTGCCGCGGCCGCCGGGCTGGAGTGGCTGGCGCATCACGCCCTCCCGGATCGAGTTCTGGCACGACCGCCCGTTCCGCTTGCACGACCGCATCGAATTTCGTCGTGACGCGGCCGGCCAGAAGTGGTCCAAGACGCGGATGTATCCTTGAGCCTCATCTTGATCCTTGTCTCGAGCTTTGGGCCGACCTGAAAGATGTCCATGCCGCATTCGTCCAATGCGCCGCGCCGCACGCTGCTCCTGACCGGAGCAAGCCGCGGAATCGGCCATGCCACCGTGATCCGCTTCTCCTCGGCGGGCTGGCGCGTCATCACCTGCTCGCGGCACCCCTTCCCCGAGGATTGCCCGTGGGACGCCGGTCCTGAGGACCATATCCAAGTCGACCTCGCCGATCCCAAGGACACGACCCGCGCGATCTCCGACATCCGCAACCGTCTCGAAGGCGGCATGCTGCATGCGCTGGTCAACAACGCCGCGATCTCGCCGAAGGGACCGGGCGGATCGAGGCTCGGCTCGGTCGACACCGACCTCGAGACCTGGACGCATGTCTTTCACGTCAACTTCTTCGCGCCGATCATGATCGCGCGCGGGCTGATCGAGGAATTGAAGGCGGCCAGGGGCTCGGTCGTGAACGTCACCTCGATCGCGGGCTCGCGGGTGCATCCGTTCGCCGGCGCCGCCTACGCCACCTCGAAGGCCGCGCTCGCCTCGCTGACGCGCGAGATGGCCTCCGATTTCGGCCGCATCGGCGTCCGCGTGAACGCCATCGCGCCGGGCGAGATCGACACCTCGATCCTGTCGCCGGGCACCGAAAAGATCGTCGAGCAGCAGATCCCGATGCACCGCCTCGGCACGCCCGACGAGGTCGCCAAGATCATCTACGTGCTGTGCACGGACACCAGCTCTTACGTCAACGGCGCCGAGATCCACATCAACGGTGGCCAGCACGTGTGATCGGTTCGCATCGTCGCGGCTGTGACGGAGCAAGAGGCGGCAGTTGCTTCTCCAAGTATCGCTGTCATTCCCCGCAGGCGGGGAATCCAGTGCGCCGCGGCCTCTAGGTTCAGTCACTGCCGTCTCGGAGTACTCGGGCGATGACACCTATCGCGTGGCTACAGACACGCCTTTACGTTCTCGCGGCTGAATTCGCCCGAGCTTTGCTTCATCTTCGCCCCCTCAAAGCCAAGAGGGCGCAGGGAAGGCCGGGTGCTGACAACGCACCCGCGGTCCGCTGCGCGAAAATGCACACGCAGGAAGAACCGCACAGCAGCATACAGGTGGTGCCGATCACTCGGCCTTCCCTGCGCGATGGTCGGACGGCTTATGCCGTGCTCTCCCGGGAGCCGAACTTTCCTTCTGGCCTCCCTCGCCGTTCGAATTGGCGATGCCGTCCACCCGGTTGGGCTCGCGCACATCTTCGATCCGGCTTGACCGTAGCAACGACGGCCAGGACCACACGGTTTTGCCGTACGCGCTCAGCGCCGCTCGTCTGCACGCGGCCACGGACTCACAGGGACTACCCGCCCTGCCCGCACCTCTCGTGCCGACGCTGCCGCGTCCACCGCAAGCCCGGCTCGCGATCAAGACGACGACGAGATCGCCCCTCCTGGTGAGCCGGGATGGACGACACATACGCCAAAACCGAATTTCGGTAAAGTGGAATATTTTTGCGCGGATGGATTGACAGAGCGCGACACAGGGCTCTGTTCAGGCATCACGGCTGATTGTCCTGAAAAAGACTGCGAAAGGAAGCAAGGCGATCCAGACAACGCCGCCGCAAGACCTGGATCGCCCTCGCCTTCCGTTCCTCAATCGATTCGAATCCGACGCGACCTGTCGCGCGGCCGCGGCGCGGCCGAGCTGAATGCGGTCGAGCAGTCGTCGTCGTTCTCACCGTCGAGCAGCGGAGCACCACAGTGCCGGCACATGCGCACCGACATCGACGACGCCTTGCCGCTCGCCAAGACCTGACGATAGTTCGCCAGATCGATGACGTTGCGGGGCGACGTTATGTGTTTTTCAACCATGGTTGTTCCTCGCGGCTACGCACCACTTATCGCAGACAAGTTTCGCGCAAACGTTCAGCCCACCGCTCAAATTTTACCGGAGGAATTGCGGCACGATGCACCCATCACCGCGATGCCGCAATCCCGATCTATTCTGCGACACGATTCATCGTCTCTGTGCGGCCGGCGTAAGGTCTCGGTAGCTATTTTCCGAGCGCGCGGCGCGATCAGAGCCACTTCTTCCACTTGAAGATCCAGTACGGGACAATCGCGGCGATCAGCATCATCACCAGCGCCATCGGATAGCCGTGCACCCATTCGAGTTCCGGCATGACCTTGAAGTTCATGCCGTAGACGGAGGCGATCAGCGTCGGCGGCATCAGGACGACGGCCATGACCGAGAACAGCTTGATGATGTTGTTCTGCTCGAGATTGACGACGCCGAGCATGGCGTCGAGCACGAAGGTGATCTTGTTGGAGAGATAGGAGGCGTGGTCGGTCAGCGAGGCCACGTCGCGCTGCATGGTCTTGAGTTGCTCGCGCATGTCCTTCGACCATTTCACGCCCTCCACGACCGCGGACAGGAACGCCACGACGCGGCCGATCGAGACGAGGCTCTCGCGAACCTTCGAGGTCAGGTCGCCCTTGCGACCGATCGAGATCAGGATCTGGGAATATCTCTTGGCCTGCCCGTGGCGCTCGCTCTCCGGCTCGAAGATGTCGTGGCTGACCTGGTCGATCTCGGCGCCGCACCGCTCCAGGATGTCGGCGCAGCGGTCGATCACGGCGTCCAGCAGTTCCATCAGCACCGTCTCGCCGGTGACGGACGGCGTGCAGGAGCGGGCGAGCTTGGCCTCGACGAGGGCGAACGGCTTGGGGAGGTCGTAGCGCACCGTCACCAGGCGGTGGTCGGCGAGGATGAAGGTCACCGGCGTGGTCCTGGGCATGTCGGTATCGGAGTGGCACATCAGCGTCGCGGTCATGTAGCGCCCGCCGTTCTCGATGTAGAGGCGGCTGGAGATCTCGATCTCCTGCATGTCTTCCCGGGTCGGGATGGCGATGCCCGCGAGCCGCTCCACCGCCTTGTCCTCAGCCGCGCTCGGATTGACGAGATCGATCCAGACCGCGCCGTCCGGCAACGCGGAAAGATCCTCGATCACGACCTTCTTCAGGGCGGACTCGGAGGGAACAAAGACCGAAAACATGCACGACTCCGACAGACCGGCGACAGAAGGCCAGCCCTTAGCGCGATTCTGGCCAGTTCACGATGACAAGTGCATTAAGGAAGCGTTTGGATTTGCGGTCACGTCACGGCTCAACTGTGGCGTGGAAACGACAGCTGGCCATTTCCGGCCCAAAAACCTGCACCGTGCTGCAAAATTTGCGGCAGAAAAGCCACAGCTCGGCTCTCGCAGCGCGGGACAAGGGCTTCAGTGCTGGAATTGTGGCAGATTTCAACGATAATGGGATTAACGGAGTCGAGGAACTTGGGCGTTAAGCTCAAGCATTCCGCACGGTATTGTTTTGATTGGAACCAAACCATGTCGTCGCTGAAAGTTTTGTTTGGGATTTTGGCCGCAGGCCTGATGCTGTCGGGCTGCATGCAGGCCACTCGCTATGAGGCGACCGACACCAAGGCCTTCAAGCCGAAGGACAAGGAGCTCCTCGCCAAGGTCAAGTACGAGAACGCCCCGGTCGCAGAGCCGTTCCGCCGCGCCATCGTCGAATACCACCGCAAGGAATCGCCGGGCTCGATCGTGGTCGATTCCGACAACCATTACCTCTATTACGTGCTGGAGGGCGGCAAGGCGATCCGCTACGGCATCACCGTGGGCGAAGAGGCCATGGCCTGGTCCGGCATCGCCAAGGTCGGCAGCAAGACCGAGTGGCCGGCCTGGCACCCCACCCCCGGCGAGATTTCGCGCCTGGGCGTGCCGACCTATGTCGCCCCCGGCCCGGACAATCCGATGGGCTCCCGTGCGCTGTACCTCTATTCGGGGGGCAAGGACACGCTGTTCCGCATCCACGGCACCAACCAGCCGGAATATATCGGCGCCTCGATCTCGTCAGGCTGCATCCGCCTGACCAACGAGGACGCGATCGATCTCTATGATCGCGTCAAGGTCGGCACCCTCGTCGTGGTGCTTGAGCCCAAGCACGGCGACTCGCCGTACAATTCGCGATTGGCGCTCGGCAACAGCCAGGCGGTCAGCTACTGATCGCCGCCTGATCTTTCTGACATTCAAAAGCGCCGGTTTCACCGGCGCTTTTTTGTTGTTGGCTTTTGCGGCCGGGACTTGCTGCCCTCGGCCGCCGGCTTCTCCGCTGGAGCTTTCTCCGCGGCCTCCTCGTCAGCGCCTTCCCGAACCTCAGGCTTGGCCTCAGGCTTGGCCGCGACCTCGCGCGGTGGCGCTTCCTCGGGACGTTCCGCAGGCAGCAGCGGTGCTACCCGTGGCAGCGGATCCCAGACATTCCACTGGCAGATCCGGTAGTCGTTGCGCCGCTGCGCCAGGTCGAGATGGATATGGTCCTCGTGGTACCAGTCCGAGCCCGGGCCGAGCACGGTGGAGAACCGCGCGCAGACCGAGTGCAGCACGCGTTCGCGCACCTCGCGCGGCATGGTGCGGTCGGTGAGGCCGATCGACTGCCCGTTGGCCAGCTTGATGGCGCGCACATCGACGGCGTTGGCCTTGCCGTGCTCCGACAGCAGCGCGCCGGCGACGCGGTTGCGGCCGCGGCATTCGAAGGAATTGAAATTATCGAGGTCGCTGATGGTCGAGCCGAGGCTGCTGGCCAGCGGCACCATGTCCTTGCGCAGCCAATCGGCGATCGCGGACGCCATGGTGCAGCGAAGAATCGCGGCCGGCTTGACCGTCACCTTGCGCTTGTCCGGCAGCACGACCGCTTCCAGCCGCACCAGATCCTCGCCGCCGCAGGCGCCGGGGCCGCGGATATCCGGAACGGAGGGCGCGATCGCGATCTCCTCGGTCAGCGCGAGGCGGCAGGCCGAGGCCTGCCTCTCGGGCGGTGCCGCGGCTTCGGCGGGCGTGTCGGCTGCCGGCTTATCGGCAGACGGCTTGTCCCGGGAGGGCTTGTCCTCGGCCTCCGCCGGCGCCGCTTGCGGCGCTTTGGGGGCCTCCTCAGGGCGCGGTCTCGGCAGCGGAATTTTGGCGGAATGTACCGCCGGACGCGGCCGGGGTGCGGCAATACCGAAGATATCCAGCGGCGATGCATGCCTTCGCGCCTCTGCCTGCTCGACGAGCACAAGCGACAGGCCCAGCGCAGCGGTAACCATTGCCGCGCCGGCGGACATATAGCCGCGACAAGACCATTTGCGGCGAAAGTCCGGCAGGCTAAAAGTCATGGCAATCTTTGGCCCTACGCTGAGAGCGACAACGCGCCCAGCGGCTTCTCGGAGGAACGTCGGAATGCTTGGTTTGATGCAAGATTGGCCCCTGCTCTGCCACCGGATCATCGAACACGCCGCCAAAATTCATGGCAAGCAGGAGGTGGTCACACGCTCGGTCGAGGGACCGATCCATCGCACCACTTACGCCGAAATCCACAAACGCGCGCTCAAGGTCTCGCAGATGCTGGAGCGCGACGGCATCAAGCTCGGAGACCGTGTCGCAACCATCGCCTGGAACACCTGGCGCCATCTCGAGGTGTGGTACGGCATCATGGGGATCGGTGCCATCTGCCATACGGTCAATCCCCGCCTTTTCCCCGAGCAGATCGCCTGGATCATCAACCATGCGGAAGACCGCATCGTGATGACCGACCTCACCTTCATTCCGATCCTGGAGAAGATCGCCGACAAGCTGCCGAGCGTGGAGCGCTACGTCGTGCTCACCGACAAGGCGCACATGCCGCAGACCACGCTGAAGAACGTGATCGCCTACGAGGACTGGATCGCGCAGGCGGACGGCAAATTCAAATGGAAGGACTTTGACGAGAACACGGCAGCCGCGATGTGTTACACCTCCGGCACCACCGGCGATCCCAAGGGTGTGCTGTATTCGCATCGCTCCAACGTGCTTCACGCGCTGATGGCCAACAATGTCGACGCCCTCGGCACGAGCGCGTCCGAGACAATGCTGCCGGTGGTTCCGCTGTTCCATGCCAACAGCTGGGGCATCGCCTTCTCCGCGCCTTCGCAGGGCACCAAGCTGGTCATGCCCGGCGCCAAGCTCGACGGCGCCTCGGTCTATGAGCTGCTCTCGACCGAGAAGGTGACGCACACCGCCGGCGTGCCGACGGTGTGGCTGATGCTGCTCCAGCACATGTCCGCCAACAATCTCAAGCTGCCGGATCTGAAGATGGTGATCTGCGGCGGCTCGGCGATGCCGCGCTCCATGATCAAGGCCTTCCTCGACATGGGCTCGAACGTGCGTCACGCCTGGGGCATGACCGAGATGAGCCCGATCGGCAGCGTCGCGGCGCTGAAGCCGCCGTTCCAGAACGCCACCGGCGATGCCAGGCTCGACGTGCTCCAGATGCAGGGCTATGCGCCCTTCGCGGTCGAGATGAAGATCACCGACGATGCCGGCAAGGAGCTGCCCTGGGACGGCAAGACCTTCGGCCGCCTCAAGGTCTCCGGCCCCGCCGTCGCCAAGGCCTATTACCGCGTCGACACCAACATCCTCGACGAGGACGGCTTCTTCGACACCGGCGACGTCTCGACCATCGACGAGGACGGCTACATGCGGATCACCGACCGCTCCAAGGATGTGATCAAGTCCGGCGGCGAGTGGATCTCCTCGATCGATCTCGAAAACCTCGCGGTCGGTCATCCGGCCGTGGCGGAAGCCGCCGTGATCGGCGTGTTCCACCCCAAATGGGACGAGCGGCCGCTCTTGATCGTGCAGCTCAAGCAGGGCCAGCAGGCCACCCGCGAGGAGATCCTGAAGTTCATGGACGGCAAGATCGCCAAATGGTGGATGCCCGACGACGTCGCCTTCGTCGAGGGTATTCCGCACACGGCCACCGGCAAGATCCTGAAGACGGCGCTGCGCGACCAGTTCAAGGATTATCGCTTCCCGAACGCGGCAGCGTAAAACGCGGTGCCACCCTCCCCTGGAGGGGGCGAGCGTTTGACGCATTGAAGCCTCCACGACGTCATGGCCGGGCTTGTCCCGGCCATCCACGCCTCACCTCACGGCAAAAAGAACGTGGATGCCCGGGACAAGCCCGGGCATGACGAACGAGGGACCTGCGGAACTCTTGAATTTGCCGCCGCGCCGTGGTCTCAACGGCCCATCGTCGCGCCTTACCGGCCGGCATCGCCAACCCGGCAGAGCACTCGATGGCCCGCAGGTTTTCCGCTCCCTACCAGTCGGAGCCCGTGTCCAGCCTCGCGAGCTGGGCGCGCAATCTGGCCGTGTTCGCGGTGGTGGCGGTGGTGGTGTCGATCATCATCGTCCGCTTCGATTTCCTGGAGCCGAAGCCGGCGCTCGCCACCTTCCTCGGCGGGCTCGCGATATCAGGTCTCTCGATCCTGTTCGGGCTCTTAGGCTTTGCCGCGATCTGGCAGAACGGCTCGCGCGGCATGGCGCGCATCCTGCTCGCGTTCCTGATCGACGGGGCGATCCTCGCCTATCCCGCCTATCTGGCCCTGCAATATCGCAAGCTGCCGGCGATCTACGACATCACCACCGACCCGATCGACCCGCCGCGCTTCGACGCCCTGGCACGGCTGCGTACCGGCGAGGGCACCAACCCCGCGGTCTATGCCGGCCTCTATTCGGCGGAGCAGCAGCGCCGCTTCTATCCCGCCGTCGAGCCGGTCGAGCTCGAGATTTCCGTCGACCGCGCCTATGCGATCGCCCTCCAGCTCGTCCACAAGCGCAAATGGATCGTCATCGACGAGCGTGCGCCGCAGCCGCCGCGCCGCATCGGCCGCATCGAGGCGGTGGCGCGCACGCCGATCATGGGTTTCCGCGAGGACATTTCGATCAGGTTCGTGGCGGATGGCGACGATTCCCGCGTCGACATCCGCTCGGCCTCGCGCAATTTCGACAGCGATCTCGGCAGCAACGCCGCGCGGATCAAGACATTCATCGACGACCTCAACACCGCCGCCGATGCCGACGCGCTCAAGCCGGTGAAGAAGACGCCGGTGACGCCGCCGAAGGCGCCGGCAAAGACGGTGAAGAAGTGACGCGATAGAGCGTCATCCCGGGGCGCGCATTAGCGCGAACTCTGGTGCGCAATTGCGCACCTGAGGATCTCGCGCCGCAACCTCTGGATTCCGGGTTCGCCACGTTGCGGCGCCCCGGAATGACGAGCTAGGCCATCCGATACGTCCCGCCGATCACGGGATCGCCATCCGTGGCGACCACGCCGCGGGCGACCAGATCCTCCAGATGCGCCAGCACCGAATAGCCGGCGGCGGTCGTCAGCCTGGGATCGATGCCGATATAGATCGCGCGGACCATGGTCGGGATGTCGGTCTCGCCCTTGGCGAGGCGGTGCAGGATCGAGGCCTCGCGCGCCTTGCGGTGCCGGATCAGGAAGCGCACGAAGCGCTGGCCGTCGGGAATCTCCGGGCCGTGGCCCGAGAAATAGAGATCCTCCTCGCGTGCCGCCAGCCGCTCCAGCGAGTCCATGTAGTCGATCATGGAGCCGTCCGGCGGCGCCACGATCGAGGTCGACCAGCCCATCACGTGATCGCCGACGAAGTTGAACTTCCGCTCCGGCCAGGCGAAGGCCAGATGATTGGCGGTGTGGCCCGGCGTCGCCACGGCCTCGAGCCGCCAGCCGTCGCCTTCGACGACGTCGCCATGTGCGACGTTGACGTCCGGTGCGAAATCGCGGTCGGCGCCGGATTCCGGATTGTGCTTCTCGCTCTCGAAACGCGGACGCGAGGCGCGGTGCGGACCCTCGGCATAGACCGGCGCCCCCGTCGTCTGCTTGATCCGCGCGGTGTTCGGCGAATGGTCGCGGTGGGTGTGGGTGACGAAGATATGGCTCACCGTCTCGCCGCGCACGGCATCGAGCAGCGCTGCCGCATGCGCCTCATCGTCCGGACCCGGATCGATGATCGCGACATTGCCGGTGCCGACGATGTAGCTGACGGTGCCCGTGAAGGTGAACGGGCTCGGATTGTTGCAGAGCACGCGGCGCACGCCGGGCCGGACTTCCTCGACGATGCCGGGACGCAGTGGAAAATTGCGGTTGAACGGGACGTCGTCGTTGTCGGACATGGCCTGCTCATTTCCTGCTGACTTCGTCATGCCCGGCCTTGTGCCGGGCATCCACGTTCTTCGCGTGGCTTAAGACGTGGATGGCCGGAACATCCAGCGCGAAGACGTGCTTCGCGCTTTGCCCGGCCATGACGTCGGAGTTTCCTACCTCGACTCTCGAGCTCAGAAAAACGCCTGAATGCCCGTGATGGCGCGGCCCAGGATCAGGGCGTGGACGTCGTGGGTGCCCTCGTAGGTGTTGACCGTCTCGAGGTTATGGACGTGGCGCATCACGTGGTACTCGATCGAGATGCCGTTGCCGCCGTGCATGTCGCGGGCGGTGCGGGCGATGTCGAGCGCCTTGCCGCAATTGTTGCGCTTCATGATCGAGATCATCTCGGGCGCGAACTTGCCCTCGTCCATCAGGCGACCGACGCGAAGCGAGCCCTGGAGGCCCAGCGCGATTTCGGTCTCCATGTCCGCGAGCTTCTTCTGCACGAGCTGGGTTGCGGCCAGCGGCTTGCCGAACTGCTTGCGGTCGAGCGTATACTGGCGGGCGCGATGCATGCAGTCCTCGGCCGCGCCGAGCGCGCCCCAGGAGATGCCGTAGCGGGCGCGGTTGAGGCAGCCGAACGGACCCTTCAGGCCCGAGACGTTGGGAAGCAGCGCGTCCTCGGGGACCACGACGCCGTCCATCACGACCTCGCCGGTGATGGAGGCGCGAAGCGAGAGCTTGCCGCCGATCTTCGGGGCGGAGAGGCCCTTCATGCCCTTCTCCAGCACGAAGCCGCGGATCTGGTTGTCGTGCGCGGCCGACTTGGCCCAGACCACGAACACGTCCGCGATCGGCGCGTTCGAGATCCACATCTTGCTGCCGGTGAGGCGATAGCCGTCCGAGACCTTCTCGGCGCGCGTCTTCATGCCGGCGGGATCGGAGCCCGCGTCGGGCTCGGTCAGGCCGAAGCAGCCGACCCACTCGCCGCTGGCGAGCTTGGGCAGGTACTTCTTGCGCTGGTTCTCGTCGCCATAGGCGTAGATCGGATACATCACCAGCGAGGACTGCACCGAGTTCATCGAGCGGTAGCCGGAATCGACCCGCTCGATCTCGCGCGCGACGAGGCCGTAAGCCACGTAGCTCGCGTTGGCGCAGCCATATTCCTCAGGCAGCGTGATGCCGATCAGGCCAAGCTCGCCCATCTCGTTGAAGATCTCGCGGTCGGTCTTCTCTTCGAGATAGGCCTTGGCGACGCGCGGCAGCAGCTTGTCCTGGGCGTAAGCGCGTGCGGTGTCGCGCACCATACGCTCGTCTTCGGTGAGCTGCTCGTCGAGCAGGAACGGATCGTCCCACTGGAAAGAAGCCGCAGCCGGCTTGTCCTTGGCCTGAGGGCGCACGCTCATGAAACGTCCTTTCACGTCTGGTTCCGTCAACAATTGCCCGACAAACTAAAGCGCCGCGGCAACAAGTGCAATTGCGTCCTGGTATTCGGTCATTCTGGGAATGACACGACCCGTCAGCTCTCGAGCTGCTCGTTGGCGACGATCTCGATGCCGAAGCCCGACAGGCCCTTGTAGTCGTGCACCGAGGAGGTGAGATGCCGGATCGAGGTGACGCCGAGATCGCGCAGGATCTGCGCACCGACGCCGACCTCGCGCCACTGCCGGTTGCGGTCGGCCTCGGTCTGCGTCTCGTCCGGCAGCGCCGCGACGGGCACACCGGCCGCGCCGTCGCGCAAATAGACCAGAACGCCGCGGCCGGACTTCTTGAAATGCTCCAGCACCGCCGCCATGCGCTTGTGGCCGGTGAAGATGTCCTTGACGATGTTCGGCTTGTGGAAGCGCGTCAGCACGTTCTTGCCGTCACCGACGCCGTTGTAGACGAAGGCGACATGGGCGATGGAATCGAACGGCGAGCGGTAGGCATAGCCCTGCAAGGGTCCGATCGGACTTTCGGTGACGAAGGTCGAGACTCGCTCGATCAGTTTCTCGCGCGCCTGGCGGTAGGCGATCATGTCCGCGATGGTGACGTGCTTCAGCTTGTGCCTGGCGGCGAACTGCGCGACCTGCTCGCCCTTCATCACGCTGCCGTCGTCGTTCATCAATTCGCTGATGACGCCGACCGGCGGCAGCCCGGAGAGCTTGCAGAGATCGACCGCGGCCTCGGTATGACCGGAGCGCAGCAGCACGCCGCCGTCCTTGGCGATCAGCGGGAAGATGTGACCGGGCCGGGCGAAATCGTTGGCGCCGACGTTGGGATTGGCCAGCGCGCGGCAGCAGGAGGCGCGCTCCTCGGCGGAGATGCCGGTGCCGCCATCGGGCTTGTAGTCGATCGACACCGTGAACGCGGTGGTGTGCGCGGAATCGTTGTGGGCCACCATCGGATCGAGCCGCAGGCGGCGCGCGTCCTCGCTGGTCACCGGCGCGCAGACGATGCCGGAGGTGTGGCGGATGATGAACGCCATCTTCTCGGCGGTGCAGAGCGAGGCGGCGACGATCAGGTCGCCCTCGCCCTCGCGGTCCTCGTCGTCGGTGACGACGACGAGCTCGCCCCGGGCAAAGGCCTGCAAGACTTCCTGAATGCTATCGGGCATTTCCCAATCTCTATCGGTTATGCCGGGAGGCTTAGCCGGACTTGGACCGGTGCGCTAGTGTCCTGGACGCAACCGCATATTCCGGGCGGCGGGCCGTCGCAGGCCGGCTTGCACCGAAGATACCAGGATATAGGCACGGGCAGCGGAGCGGAAGGCCGCCGGATGCCGTCAAGGCAGCACCTCGCGCCGCTCGCCGAGCCGCTGATCGAGCTCGGCGCGCTTGTCGGCCAGGAGACCGGCCTGGGCCGCCTCGATGACCGTGAACAGCTCGTGCGCATCGCTGAGCCGGGTCACGGTGACGTAGCTGGCGCCGGCCTCGTAGAGGGCGCTGACGTCGGCCAGGAGGTCGGCGGTGGCGACGATCAGGGCGGTCGGATTGAGCGCGCGGACGTGGCGGACCAGCTTCTCGTTGGTGGCGCCCTTCAGCAGCGAATCCGGCACGCTGAGGATGATGATCTCGGACTTGCCGATGCCGGCATGGAGCAGCGTATCGACATTGCTGATATCGCCGTAGATCACGTGCAGGCCGCGCGAAAGCAGGGTCTGGTACACATTGGGGTTGAAGTCGACCACGGTGATCTGCTCGAGCAGCACCGGCGTCTGCCGTTCGATCTCGGCCAAGAGCGCGCTCGCCGCACGGAAGAAGCCGAGGATGACGATGCGGCGGGCCTCGCCGTGGCCGCCCTCGTGCCCCTCCTCGCCATGGCCGCTGCCATGGTCGAGGTCGCGCAGGCCGATCCGTTTCAAGGGACCGATCGCCCAGCGGGTGATCTCGTCGCTGCGGCTCATCGCGAAGGTCGAGAGCACCGCCAGCACCACGAAGGCGAAGGAGGCCGCGTTCGCGGTCTCGGCTGCGATGTGGTGATCGGTGATGCCGGTCTGGATCACGACCAGCGAGAACTCGGAGATCTGCGCCAGGTTCAGCGCCGGCAGCAGGCTGGCGCGCAGGCCCTGCTTCATCAGGTAGAGCGGGGTGAAGGTGGTGACGAGGCGGCTCACCACCGTGAACGCCGCGATCATCAGGGCCAGGCTGATCACCGAGAGTCCGGGCACGGGGATGGTCATGCCGAGCGCGACGAAGAACAGGGTGATGAAGAAGTCGCGCAGCGTGGTGACCTTGGCGGTGACGTCGAGCGCGTAAGGAAAGGTCGAGAGCGAGACGCCGGCGATCAGCGCCCCCATCTCGCGCGACAGCGACAGTTGATACGCGGTCTCGGCGACCAGAAAGCACCAGGCGAGCGCGCCGAGCAGGATCAGCTCGGGCCGCCGGGCGATCTGGTGGAACAGCCGCGGCAGCACGTAGCGGCTGACCAGCAGCGCGGCCGTGACCAGCACCGCGACGCGGCCGATCGAGAGCAGGATGACGCTGACCTGCAGATTGGCAAGGCTCGGCTGCACCGCCAGGAACAGGATGGCGAAGATGTCCTGAAGCACCAGCACGCCGAGCGTGATGCGCCCCGGCAGCGTGTCGAGCTCGCGCTTCTCGTAGAGCACCTTGACGATGATGACGGTGCTGGACAGCGCGCAGGCGACGGAGAGGTAGACCGCATCGAAGTGCCCGCCGCCGAGCCCCAGGCCGATGCCGACGAAGAACAGGCCCCCGAGCAGGCAGCCGACGAGCAGCTGGCTGCCCGCCGCGAACAGGATCACCCGCCCTGCCCGCACGATCTTCTTCAGGTCGATCTCCAGGCCGATCATGAACAGCATGAAGATCAGGCCAAGCTCGGAGATGACGCTGATCGATTCCTGCGAATGGACCCAGCCGGCGCCGAATGGACCTATGCAGAAGCCGGCGATAAGGTAGGCCAGGATCAGCGGCTGCCGGGAGAAATGGGCGAGCAGGCCCAGCATCCAGGCGAAGAGGATAGAAAGAGTGATGTCGCGAATGAGCTCGTGCATACCAAATTGGTCCGTTTTGCACCCTAGAGACGGGTTGCCGCGCGGCAAGCGAGCAATTCGTCACATGCGAAAGGGGTTGCTCGCAGCAATGCTGCTATGCCCCCTCGCCGTTGCCGTGCCCGCCGCCGCACAATCCAAAGTCAATATCGAACAGAACTTTGCCGATTCCCTCACTGCGATGCCGAAGGAAGAACTCGCCGTCTCCGGCGGATTCTACGTGCCCGCCTACTCCAGCGTGGCGATGAGCCAGGGCAAGCTGCGCATCGACTTCTCGGTGACCTTGAGTGTTCACAACGCCTCCGAGATCCAGCCGCTGGTGATCAAACGCATCGCCTATTTCGACACCGCAGGCAAGCAGGTCGACAACTATCTGAAGGCGCCGGTGGCCTTGAAGCCGCTGGCGACCGTCTCGGTCTTCATTCCCATCGACGACGTGCGCGGCGGGACCGGGGCCAATTTCCTGGTCGACTGGGCCGCGACAGGCGAGATCGCCGAGCCCGTGGTCGAGGCCTTGATGGTTGGCGGCGTCGCCAATGCGCATTACGCTTTCATCAGCCAGGGCCGCCCAACCCGGACGGTCACCAGGAAATAACGCCGTCCGGCCCGGACGGCCGGCAAGACACAAGACTGGCCGGTGCAACGCCGGCTCCATAAGAACAGAAACGAGGAACGCCCCAATGACGTCCAGCTTCGATTTCGCGCCCCTGTTTCCGGCAGGGCTGCCGGCCCCGTCCGCGCGCTGGACGGGCCTTGCCAAATACAGCTTTGTCGGCGGCAACAACGATTCCGAGCAGGTGCCGCTCGAGGAGCTGATCGAAGCGACCAACACGGTGCTGCGGCGCGAGGGACGCTCGCTCGCCACTTACGGGCTGGCGCACGGCCCGCAGGGTTACCTGCCCCTGCGCGAATTCCTGGTGACGAAGCTCAAGCGCGATGCCGGGATCACCTGCACGGTCGACGATCTCCTGATCGTCTCCGGCTCGCTGCAGGCGCTCGACCTCGTCAACGCGACGCTGCTGACCCGCGGCGACACCGTGATCTTCGAGCAGGACAGCTATCAGGGCTCCCTGACCCGCCTGGCGCGGCTCGGCGTCAACGTGGTCGGCGTCCCCCTCGACAAGGATGGCATGCGCATGGATCTGCTGGCCGCGACGCTGGCCGATCTGAAGGGCCGCGGCATCCGCCCGAAATACATCTACACCATCCCGACGGTGCAGAACCCGACCGGCAGCATCATGCCCGAGAGCCGCCGCGTCGAGATGGTCCGGCTTGCGACCGAGTATGGCGTGCCCATTTTCGAGGACGATTGCTATGCCGACCTGGTCTGGTCCGGGCAGCGGCCGCCGGCGATCTACGCGATGAGCGAGAGTGGCGGCGTGATCCATATCGGCTCGTTCTCGAAATCGATCGCGCCGGCGCTGCGCGTCGGCTTCATCGTGGCACCCTGGGAGGTGATGTCGCGAATGCTGGCGCTGAAGACGGATGCCGGCTCCGGCGCACTCGAGCAGATGGTGCTCGCCACCTATTGCAAGCCGCATTTTTCGACCCACGTGCCGGCCTTGACCAAGGCGCTGCGCACCAAGCTCGACACGCTGATGGAGGCGCTGAACGAGCAGTTCGGGACGGCGGCGGAGTTCGAGGAGCCCAAGGGCGGCATCTTCCTCTGGGTGAAGCTGCCCGATCAGGTCGATACGCTGAAGCTGTATCAGGCAGCGCTCGCCGCCGGCGTCTCGATCAATCCGGGGCCGGAATGGTCGACCAACAAGGGCCATTCCAGCTCACGGCTGCGGCTGTGCTTTGCAAGTCCGACGCATCAGCAGATTCGCGAGGGCGTCGCCGTGCTGGCCGAGGTCTGCCGCAAGGAGTTCGGCGTGCCCGCCCGCAGCGCCAACGTGGAGAAACGGGCCTGAGGCCGCGGCCTCACGCCTCGACGTGAAATTCCACGTTGACCTGGCCACTCCCCGAGGACGGGAAATAGTCGCAGAGCTGCTCGGCGGCGCCGCGATAATCGTACCAGCCGAGCGCGGCGAACAGCATGATGGTGTCGGCCATGCCGCCTTCGCCGTTGCACTTCGTGGCATAGTCCGGAAGCATGTCGAGGAACTCGCGGTAGCGACGGCCCTGCCACAGCTCGAGCACGCGCAGATCGACTTGGCGGTTGAACTCGCTTGCAACCGAGGTCCAGGCCTCGGGACCGAGCTTCTTGTTCGGCCAGAGCCGATGCGAGAGCGAGCCGCTGGCGAGGATTGCGGCCCGCTCGCCCGATGCATCGATCGCCCGGCGAGTCGCTTCACCGAGGATCCGGCTCTCCTCGAACGAGGTGAAGAGCGGCGAGGCCACCGAGACGACCTTCGCAAAGCCGTCCGGGTTCATGTAGTGCATCGGCACGATCGTGCCGTATTCGAGCCCGAGGCTCGCCACCTGATGGGCGATCACGTTCAGGCCCGCCTCCCCCGCCCTGTCAGCGATGGCCTGCGCCAGGCCCGTATCGCCCGGCAGATCGTAACGCAGGTCCTGAATCATCTGCGGCGCCTCGTGGCTCGTGAACGAGCCGCGATGCCTCGCATTGGCATTGATGTGGTAGCCGAAATTGGAGAGCCAGTGGGTGTCGAACACCACGAAGCAGGTGACGCGGCGCTCTTTCGCCCGCCGGCCGAGTTCGCGCAAGGACCTGACCGCCGGCTCGCGCGCGGCACGCAACGGGCTGCCGGGCTGCTCCGACAGCATCAACGATGGAACGTGGGTGACCTTGGCGGCGAGTACGAGCTGCCCCATGGCCGTCCCCTCGAAGCGTCAGGCCTGGGGCTGACTGCCGTGGATCGCCGAGGCAAGCCGCAGCAAAAGCACGATCGAGACGTTGCCCTTGCCGGCCTCGATCTGGGCGATGTAGCGCTCGGAGATCCCGGAACGGCGGGCCAGCTCGCGGCGCGACAGGTCGCAGCGCATGCGCGAGGACCGCAGGCGATCGCCCAGCTCGCTCAGAAACTCGGTCTCGGAATAAGGCGGTACGGCACAGCTCCCCGGCAGCACTTCGCCCGCAAAATCCATGACTTGATTCAGCATTGGTCTATCCAGGTTCGCCTTCGGGAAGCGCCATCCTACCCCGGAAAAGACCGGGCTCATTGACGCGGATCAAATTCGCGAGTGATCGGCGGCGGCCATGGACGCAAACGGGCGGGATGCTACACTTTGGAATTCTTCGAGGCGGGGTTCTTCAAGGACATGACGCGTTGTTTGAGCCGTTGGATCGCGGCTGCGCTGCTGTGGGCAGCGATGACGCCTGCGGCCAGTGCCGAGACACTGGCTGCGACGGTCGAGCAATGGGGCCTGCTCGGCTCGTGGGCGGTCGACTGCGCCGCCAAGCCCGACCGCGACAAGGGCGCGCTCCTGAGCTACGAGATCCGGAAGGACGGCCGGGTGATGTACCGGCGCAATTTCGGTGACGCCAAGGACGAGAACGAGGTGGTGTCGGCCACGGTCAGCGCCGACGGCCTGCTCAATGTGATGGTGTACTTCCCTTCGCTGCGCCAGGCGCGTGAGTTCGGCTTGGCGCAATTGAAGGACGGCAGCCTGCGTGCGATCTACAATCGCAGCGAGCGCGGCGAGTACACGATCCGCGACGGCAAATATGTCGCGACGGGTGCGCCGACGCCACCACAACAGCGTTGCGATTAGTCACCTGAACAGCTGTTCAGAATTCTCCTGCGATTCCTCCGGAACGATCGTGTGAATGCGCGGTTTAAATGTGCATTCGAATTGGAGGAGGACATCATGAAGAAGCTTGGTTATGCAATTGCGGCCCTGGGTGCGCTCGTGATCGCGGCGCCGACGCTCGCAAGTGCGGAGACGGTCGTGATCAAGCGCAGCGGCTATCACCATCATCATCACGGCCCGTACGGCGCCCGCGCCCAATACCGCGTGCATCGCGACCATGGCTGGCACCGCGGCCACCATCGCAACAAGGTCGTGGTGATCAAGCGCAGCCATCGCCACCACTGGGATTAATGCAGAGTACATATGGAAATGGCCCCTCACGGGGCCTTTTCTTTTGCGTTCTTCTTCCTTCTCCCCTTGCGGGGCTGTTGCGTAATTCGCCAGTTGTGATTCCCTAAGGCAAAGGCTGGAGGGATCGATGGCGGTGAAGCGGACGGGGCAGCCGAGCTTTGTAGA
>NZ_KI519399.1:2111595-2155355 GCF_000482425.1 Bradyrhizobium sp. 22 | reverse complement strand
GCCCGGCTCAAACGCTACAATCTTCTCATCGCGCGACGACGAGCCCAGGTCGAGACCACTTTCGCCACCCTCAAACGCCGCATGCGACTGACCTGCATCCGCTACGTTGGTCTGATGAAGGCAAGCGGGCAGGTCCTACTCGCCTCGATCGCCTTCAACATGAGGCGGTGGGCCACGATCGCGGCCTGAGCCGCCCACCGAGGGCGACAACTACAGACTTGCCGGGCAATTGCCGTGTCCGTGTCCCTCTCTCCTGACGGCCTCAGCCTCAAAGGCCGATAACGCAACAGGCCCCTTGCGGGAGAAGGTGGCGCGAAGCGCCGGATGAGGGGTTGCTTCAGCGCACCCCAACGCGAGAGATTGGCGTGCGGAGAGAACCCCTCACCCGGCTTTGCTTCGCAATGCCACCCTCTCCCACAAGGGGGCCCACAAGGGGAGAGGGTGCAGCGGTACGCTTCGCCGGCTTCGCTAATCCCACGCCGGCGCAAAGCCCGGATTGACGCAGCGCCTGTCCTTCGGCAGTGCGGCGATTTGTGCGCGGTCGGCATCGTCGAGCGTGATCTTCAGCGCATCGAGGTTGGCTTGCTGGCTCTCGCGGCGCGAGGCCTTTGGGATCGCGGCGACGCCGTCCTGGTCGAGCAGCCATTTCAGCGCGACCTGCGCGGCGGTCGCGTTGTGCCTGGTGCCGATCTCGGCCAGCACCGGATCCGTGGCAACCCGCCCCTGCGCCAGCGGACAATACGCGACGAGCGGGATCGACTTCGCTGCGAGATAAGCCAGCACCTTGGATTGATCGAGCATGGCGTGATATTCGACCTGGTTGCAGGCGATCGGCGCCCTGACGTCCTCGACCGCGAGCTTGAGCAGCGCCGTGGTGAAATTGGCGACGCCGATGGCGCGCGTGCGTCCCTCCTCCTTGAGCTTCATCAAGGTCTCGAACACCGCACCCCAATCCGCTGCCTTCGACGGCCAATGCACGAGATAGAGATCGACATGGTCGAGCCTGAGCTTGTTCAGGCTGGCATCGAAGGCGCGCCGGATCGCATCCGGCGTGAGGTTCTCGTGCCAGACCTTGGTGGTAACGTGAAGCTCGCCGCGCGGCAGGCCGGACGCCGCGATGGCTGAGCCGATCGGCTCCTCATTGGCATACATCTCCGCGGTGTCGATGTGGCGATAGCCGATCGACAGCGCGCTCTCGACCGCGGCGCGGCAGGCATCGCCCTGCATGCGAAAAGTGCCGAGGCCGAGCTTGGGCATGCTGATGCCCTGCGTCTTCAGATTGTCCATGAACAGGCTCCTGACGTATCGCATCCCGCCGGACGCGCGGCGAGGCCGCGGGGTACAGACTCTTTGGTGATGGAAAAGAGGTGGTGGGAGTGAGCAGCATAGCCCGGCAAGGGCAGCCCGGCCAATCAAGAGATCGGGTTAGGTGTGATGCCTCTCCATCGTCATGGCCGGGCTTGTCCCGGCCATCCACGCCTTGCTCCGATTACGAAGAACGTGGATGCCCGGGACAAGCCCACGGCTGTCCGGTTTAATTTTCGTAGACAGGGCGCATGGCGTGGATTCTTCTGCGGTCTTGAGCATCGCCAAATGTTCGAGACACGCCAGGAGAGTCCCGCCATGCGCCACCACAATACAGTATTTCACGGCATTCTGAACTTGGTGCCGTGGGGTGTTCTGGATCGGCTTGTGGACAGGTACCAGGCCAACAAGCGGGTGCGGCGGCTCAGCACACAGGATCAGTTTGTTGCGATGCTGTACGCGCAGCTTTCGGACGCCCAGAGCCTGCGGTCGATCGAGGCCTCCTTCGAGAGCCATGCCGCACGGCTCTACCATCTCGGAACCAAAGAGCTGTCGCGCTCGACCTTGGCTGACGCCAACGCCAAGCGGTCCAGCGCGGTGTTTGCCGAACTGTTGGCGGTGCTGATGGGCCGCTGCGAACGTGATCTTGCCGATAAACTGGCCGAAGCGGTGTATCTGGTTGATTCGACCGGCTTTCGGCTGAACTCTCTGAGTTCCGATTGGGCGCGGTTTTGCTCCGGCGTGCATGGGGTCAAGCTGCATATCGTCTACAATCCGGACAGTGAGCGTCCGAGCTTCGCCGAACTGACGCCCGCCAACGTCAACGACATCACCGTCGCCAAGGCTATGCCGATCCGCCCCGGGGCCACTTATATCTTCGACCTCGGCTACTACGACTATGGCTGGTGGGCTGAGCTCGACGCTGCGGGATGCCGCCTGGTGACCCGGCTCAAGGTCAACACGCCCCTGAGCGACACGGTCGAGAACAAGCTGCCTGAAGGCTCCTGCGCACTCTCCGACCGCATAGGTCTGTTGCCCGCGCGGCAAGCAAAGTCCCGCAAAAACCCCTTCAAGGATCCAGTGCGCGAGATCACGGTTCGCACCGAGACCGGCAAGATCCTGCGCATCGTGACCAATGATCTCGATGCCCCGGCCGACGAGATTGCTGAACTCTACAAGAGGCGCTGGCAGATCGAGCTGTTTTTCCGCTGGATCAAGCACACTCTCAAAATCCGTCACTTCTTCGGCACGTCCGAGAATGCCGTGCGGATCCAGATCACCATCGCGCTGATCGCCTTCCTGCTCCTGCGCTCAGCCCACAAAGCACAACAAAGCGTTGAGAACCTGCTTATCTTTACCCGTCTGGTCGCTCAAAATCTCATGCAGCGGCGGCAGATCGATCACCTTCTCGACCCACCGCCCCCAATGATCAGAAACGACCGCCAGATGAGCTTAAGACTATGCCAAAATTAAACCGGACAGCCGTGGGACAAGCCCGGGCATGACGACCGGAGGCGCCGCCCGCCCCTCACGAATGCTGCGCCACCACGGCCGAACGCGCCTGCGGCTGCGGCGCGATGTCGACCGACCAGAGGCTGCGATTATCGACGTCCTTCAAGGTCACGGTCATGACGCCGCTGCGGCCGTCGATGTCGACACGGCCAAAGAATTGCAGGCCGAAACAGGGCGCCAGATTCTCGCCCTGCGCTGCGCTGCAGCCGTTCTGGTACATCGCGACCGGACCAAAGGTGTTATCGAGCGCTGCCGGGCCCCAGGTCCCGGCATGCAGCGGGCCGGAGACGAACTCCCAGAACGGCTCAAACTCCTGGAACTGCGCCCTGCTCGGATCATAATGATGCGCGGCGGTATAGTGCATGTCGGCGGTGAGCCAGACGATGTTGCGCACACCGGCGCGCTTGATGGAGCTGAGCAGGTCGGCGATCTCGTGCTCGCGCCGATCAGGCGGCCCGTCGCCGAGCGCGACGGCGTCCAGGCTGATCAGGCCGATCGGCAGGTCGGCCGCGATCACCTTCCAGGTCGCGCGCGAGGCGGCGAGCTCGCGCTTCAGCCAGGCGAGCTGCTCGGCACCAAGAATCCAGCCGCGCCGGTCACTGCCCTTGTTCCAGCTGTCGTCGCGATAGCTGCGCATGTCGATCATGAAGATGTCGAGCAGCGGGCCGTAGGCGATCTTCCGATAAACCCGGCCCTGCGCGCCGATATCGCGGATCGGCATGAAGTCGAAGAAGGCACGGCGGGCGCGCGCGACCAGGCGCGGGGTGCCGTCATCCTCGAAGCCTGCGTCATCGTAGCTGCCGGTCGGCGACCAGTCGTTGGTGACCTCGTGGTCGTCCCATTGCGCGAACATCGGCACTTCCGCGTGGAAGGCGCGAAAGCTCTCGTCGAGATGGTTGTATTTGTAATTGCCGCGAAACTGCGCCAGCGTGTGCGCGACCTCGGACTTTTCCTCGATCACGAGGTTGCGCCAGATCTCGCCGTTCGGCAGCTTCTGCTCCGACGGGATCGTGCAGTCGGCGTAGATGTGATCGCCGGAATGGATGAAGAAATCGGGACGGTTGTCGAGCATGGTGCGATAACTGCGATAGCCGCCGCGCGCGACGTCGATGCCCCAGCCCTGCCCCGCGACGTCGCCGGACCACACGAACGAGATCGACCGGCCGGCGGCCGGCGCGGTGCGAAAATGGCCGACGCGGCTCTCGCCGCGAAGGCCGGTTGAGATGTCGTCGAAGCGGACGCGGTAGAAAACGTCCTGTCCCGGCGGCAGGTCGTTCAGCAGCAGTTTTGCGGTGAAGTCCGCGTCCGGCAATGCATCGCGCGAGGCCGACGCAAGGACGGTCTTGAAGCTCTCGACGGTCGAGCACTCCACGTTCACTCGCGCGGGACGGTCGGCGCGCGCCCAGACCACAGCGGAGCCGTCGCAGACGTCGCCAGACTGAATCCCGCCGGCGACCTGCGGACGATCAGCGGCGCGGCTGAGATACGGGGTTGCGAGCGTGCCGAGCGAGGCAACCGCCAGGCTTGAAGTCGAACGGACCAGGAATTGCCGCCGGGTCCATGCGCGCGAAGCGCGGAGCACTGCCATTCGGAAACCTTCGTCGAATCGCGACGGAAGGTGCCTGCGCTGCTTGACTCCCGGCTTACGGTTTCTTGACCGCGTGCCGACGATTTTGCGACGAGGAGATGACGGGGCGAGATGCAGCGGCCGCAGCGCCGCTGCCTAGCGCGGAATCGGTTTAGGTTAAATCGACTGCCGCGGGTCGTTCACCTCTTCCGCTTGCGGGGAGAGGGAGCGCACCTGCCTTGGAGCAATCAAATCTGATCCCATCACCCCTAGCGCTTCCAGTTGCAGATGCCGCCGGTGCGGCAGGGCCAGGTCTGGATGCGGGTGTCCATCGCCTGCGCGTCGAGCGGGTTGCCGTGACGATGCACCAGCTTCGCGCGGGCTGCGCCGCGCGGCTGCGCGCTCTTCGCATGCGCGGCCTTCGGCTCTGTCGCACGGACGCGCTCGGCCGCCACCTTCTTCGGCACGTCGACGGGCTCGGCGCGCGCCTGCGCCTCGTTGCCGCCGCGCGCTTCGAGGGCGACCGGCGCGAACTGCGTCTCGGGCCCGAGACGCTTCGGCGACAGCACGGCCTTGGACAGATCGAGGCCGAGATATTCGCCTGGCTTGTAGTCGTCGGCGCGCGCGATGCCGCCCCATGCGATGACGAGGGCAACGGCAATTGCAAAGGAACCGCTTTTCAGGACCACGGACGCCTCCTGAAATTCCATGATGAAAGGAGTAATTTACCCCTATTTAGGAGGCGTCGCGTGGAATTCCAGCGGCCAGGTGCCGCCGTGGTTAAGAAGTTTGGCGGTGTCAGGCGACCTTTCGCGTCGCCCCCGTCCCATCCAGGAAACCCATCAGGCGGCTGCGGATGATCTGTTCCGCCTCAGCCATGATCCGATCGATGAGTTCCTTGCAGGAGGGGATGTCGTGGATCAACCCTGCGACCATGCCGCAACTCCAGGCGCCGGCGTCCATCTGGCCGTCCAGCATGATCTTGGGATAGACGCCCGCCACCTGGTCGTGGATGTCGTCGATCTTCAACTTGTCGCCCTTCTCGCGCTCGATCTCGATAAGGCGGTCGACATTGGCGTTTCTCAGCACGCGCTCGGTGTTGCGCAAGCTGCGCATGATCAGGCGGGTATCGAGCTCGGTGGCCGCGACCAGCGCGTTCTTCACGTTCTGATGCACTGGCGCTTCCTTGGTGGCGATGAAGCGCGTGCCCATGTTCATGCCGGCTGCGCCCAGCGACAATGCCGCGACGAGGCTGCGCCCGTCGGCCATGCCGCCGGAGGCAACGAACGGGATCTTCAATTCCTCCGCCGCGCGCGGCAGCAGGATCATGTTGGGAATGTCGTCCTCGCCGGGATGGCCGCCGCACTCGAAGCCGTCGACGCTGACGGCATCGCAGCCGATGCGCTCGGCCTTCAGCGAGTGGCGGACCGAGGTGCATTTGTGGATGACCTTGATGCCGGTCGCCTTCAGTGCCGGCATGTAGGCTTCCGGACTGCGGCCGGCGGTCTCCACGGCCTTGATGCCGCCTTCGACGATGGCGGCGATGTATTCCGGATAAGGCGGCGCCGCGAAGGTCGGCAGGAAGGTGAGGTTCACCCCGAACGGCTTGTCGGTCATGTCGCGGCAGCGCGCGATCTCCTTGGCGAGCAGCTCCGGCGTCTTCTGGGTGAGCCCGGTGATGATGCCGAGCCCCCCGGCATTGGAGACGGCGGCGGCCAGCTCGGCAAAGCCGACGAAATGCATGCCGCCCTGGATGATGGGATGCTCGATGCCGAACAGCTCGGTGATCGCGGTCTTCACTTGGTTTCTCCTCCCGGAATTCGCCTGTGTTGGGTCAGTCTAGCCGGACTTTTGCGACGCGGTCACCATTTCTCTCCGAAGGGACGGATTTCCATTTCAAAGGTCCAGGCACTCTTCGGCTGCCGGTAGAGCTGCCAATAGGCGTCCGCAACCGAGGACGGCGGCATCAAGAGATCGGGATTATCAAGCGCATCGGGCCCGAGCGCCTCCAGCCGGCGCTGCCGCACCCATTCGGTGTCGACGCCGGAATCGATGATGAGATGGGCGACATGGATGTTCTTCGGGCCGAGCTCGCGCGCCATCGCCTGCGCCACTGCGCGCAGGCCGAACTTAGCACTGGCGAAGGCCGCAAAACCGCTGCCGCCGCGCAATGAGGCGGTGGCGCCGGTGAAGAAGATGTTGCCGCCGCCGCGCGGCAGCATCAGCCGCGCCGCCTCGCGCCCCGCAAGGAAGCCGGAATAGCAGGCCATCTCCCACACCTTCCGAAACACGCGTTCGGTGGTGTCGAGAATCGGGAAATTGACGTTGGCGCCGACATTGAAGATGCAGACCTCGAGCGGCGCATGCTTGTCGGCGTCGTTGAGGAAGGAGATGACCTCTTCCTCCTTGCGCGCGTCGAGCGAGCGCGCATGGATCTCGCCGCCGGCGGCCTCGATGTCCCTCACCAGCGGCGCCAGCTTGTCGCCGTTGCGGCGGCCGGCGAAAACCGTGAAGCCTTCGGCTGCAAATTTCTTGGCGATCTCCGAGCCGATGAAATCGCCGGCCCCGATCACGGCCGCTGTCGCGTTTCGCTTGGGCAAGGTCGCCTCCTCCGGTGCGAGCGGTGTATTTGGCAGCGAGGCTATAGTTCTAAAATAGAACTGTCAAACTAAACAGCCGAATGATAGGCTTTCGTGCAAATAGCCTTGATCATTCAAGTCAGTTCCTTTTTCTGACTGACTGGCCTGCTCCGGAGACGGCATCATGAAATGGGACACGCTGGACGAAGAGCCCTGCTCGCTCTCCCGCACCGTGGCCGTGGTCGGCGACCGCTGGACGCTGCTGATCCTGCGCGAATGCTTCTTGCGCGTGCGCCGCTTCGAGGGCTTTCAATCGTCGCTTCAGATCACGCGGCACCTGCTCTCCGAGCGGCTGAAAAAGCTGGTGCGGTTCGGCATCCTGCGTCGGGTCCCCTATTCCGAGGCGCCGAAGCGCTACGAATACATCCTCACGCAAAAGGGCCTCGACCTCTACCCGATCATCATGGCGATGGTGCATTGGGGCGACACTCACATGGGCGACGAGCGCGGCCGCCCGATGCTGCATCAGCACAAGAGCTGCGGCAAGCTGTTCGATCCCGTCATGGTGTGCTCGGAATGCGGCGAGGCGCTGCACGCCAAACAGGTGCACGTGCATCCGGGGCCGGGGCAGCAGGCAGCGGCGGGGTGAGTTAAGGCACCAGGCCTGCTCGCAAGTCCGCGCCGTGCTCGCCTCAACAGTCTGAGAAAGACGGCACCTGTCTCAGTGCGTCTTGGTCCGATGCCATTTCTCGAGATCGGGCTTCACCTCGTCCGATCCCTGCTCCTTTTCCGGGTTGCCCTTCCAGGGCTTGTCCGTCTGCCTGTGCGAACCCCAATCGGTCTGATCACGGGGATCGTCGGTAGGCCGTTCCTTGCTCATCGGTTGATCCTTCTGCTACGCGAAAGGGACGCCGTAATAGGCATTGATGCCGCGCACGGCAGCGTCATCGCTCCAGTTCCAGTCGGTCTTCTCGCCGTATTTCGGAGCACCTTCCAGATCCTTGGCCGTGATCGCGGTGATGTAGCCGCCCAGTTCGGTGTCGTATTTGAGGGATTGCCAGGGCAACGGATAATGATCATTGCCGAGGCCGAGGAATCCACCGAAACCAAGCACCGCGTAGGAGACCTTGCCGCTGATCTTGTCGATCATCACCCGTTCGATCGAGCCGATCTTGTTCCGATCGGCCCCGAACACCGATGTTCCCTCGACCTTGTCGCTTCCGATCAGCCGGCCCATTTCGTCGCGGTCCAGTTCGCCCTGATTCAGCATCGTCATTTCTCCACTCAGCCATATGTGAATCAATCGCGAGGGGGCGGCGATCGTTCCGAGCGCGTTCCCGGAGCTGGCCAGGAACATCGCAGGAAAGGAGCCGTTCTCTGATCTCCAGACTCAGCCAGGGTTCGCGCGATGTCCCAGACCGTCTCCGATTTCATCGTCCAGCGTCTGCACCAATGGGGCGTGCGCCACATCTTTGGCTATCCCGGCGACGGCATCAATGGCGTGTTCGGCGCGATGAACCGGGCCGAAGGCAAGATCGGCTTCGTCCAGGCGCGGCACGAGGAGATGTCGGCCTTCATGGCGACCGCTTACGCAAAATTCTCGGGGGAACTCGGCGTCTGCATTGCGACCTCGGGACCGGGCGCCTCGCATCTCATCACCGGGCTCTACGATGCGCTGCTCGATCACCAGCCGGTGCTGGCGATCGTCGGCCAGCAGGCCCGCAATGCCCTCGGCGGGCACTACCAGCAGGAGCTCGACCTGCTCTCGATGTTCAAGGACGTCGCCGGCGCCTACGTCATGCAGGCATCCTCGCCTGCACAGGTGCGGCACCTGATCGATCGCGCGGTTCGGATCGCGCTGGCGCGGCGGACCCCCACGGTGATCATCCTGCCCAACGACCTGCAGGAGGAGCCTTACGAAAGCCCGCCTCGCGCCCACGGCACGCTGCATTCCGGCATCGGCTACAGCGCACCCAGCATTACGCCGCGCGAGGCCGATCTCGATCGCGCCGCGGAGGTCCTCAATGCCGGCAGGAAGGTTGCGATGCTGGTCGGCGCCGGCGCGCTGGGCGCCACCGACGAGGTGATCGCCGTCGCCGACCGGCTGTCGGCCGGCTGCGCCAAGGCACTGCTCGGCAAGGCCGCGCTGCCCGACGACCTGCCGTGGGTCACCGGCTCGATCGGCCTGCTCGGCACCGAGCCCAGTTACAACATGATGAGCGAGTGCGACACGCTGCTGATGGTCGGCTCGGCCTTTCCCTATGCCGAGTTCCTGCCGAAGGAAGACGCCGCACGCGGCGTGCAGATCGACATCGACGCCAGCATGCTGTCGATCCGCTTTCCCATGGAGGTCGGTCTCGTCGGCGATGCTGCGGAGACGCTCCGCGCATTGTTGCCGCGACTGAAGCCCAAGAGCGACGGCGCCTGGCGCCAGCGGATCGCAGACGACGTCGCCAAATGGTGGAAGACCCTGGACGGCCGGGCCCATCAGCCCGCGGCGCCGGTCAATCCGCAGCTCGTCGCCTGGGAATTGTCCCCGCGCCTGCCCGAGCGCGCGATCGTCACCAGCGATTCCGGCTCCTGCGCCAATTGGTTCGCGCGCGACCTGAAGATGCGGCGCGGCATGATTGCCTCGCTGTCCGGCGGCCTCGCCTCGATGGGGGCCGCGGTGCCCTATGCGCTCGCCGCAAAGTACGCCCATCCGGATCGGCCGGTGATCGCCCTGGTCGGCGACGGCGCGATGCAGATGAACAACATGGCCGAATTGATCACCGCGGCGAAGTACTGGCGCAGCTGGAAGGATCCGCGCTTCATCGTCTGCGTCTTCAACAACGAGGACCTCAACCAGGTGACCTGGGAGCAGCGTGTCATCAATGGCGATCCCAAATTCGAGGCCTCGCAGCGCATTCCGGACGTGCCCTATTCCCGGTTCGCAGAGATGATCGGCCTGCGCGGCATCTTCGTCGACAGCCCGGAGCAGCTCGGCACGGCCTGGGAGCAGGCACTGGCGAGCGAGATGCCGGTCGTGCTGGAGGTGAAGACCGATCCCGAGGTGCCGCCGCTGCCGCCGCATATCACGCTGCAACAGGCCAAGAACTTCTCCCTCGCCCTGATGAAGGGCGATCCGAACGAAGGCGGGATGATCAAGGGAGCGGCGCGGCAGGTGCTCGAAACCATCATGCCCGGAAAGGAATGAGGTGACCCATGAGCGATTTCCGCGATATCCAGCACGGCGTCAACGACCCCGTCGACGGCCTCGACGTCAAACGACAGATCAACGACAACAAGACGCCGCATGAGAGCGCGCAGCGCCATGCCGACGTGCGTGCCGATGCGATCGCGACGGCGGCCGAGCCGTTCCTGCCGGAGCGACTGCGGCGCAAGCCGACCGACCCCATCAATCCGCGCACCGGGCGCAATCCCGCAGACTAGCGTTAGGAACCTCGGCGCCCTCGGCGTGTTGGTCGGCGCAATGTCGCCGGCAAGCGGTCGCGCGACCTATCGAGGGATTTGACCATGAAACGCACCATCATCGCCCTTGCCTGCGTGCTTCTCGCAGGCCCCGCGCTCGCCCAATCGCTGGGCGAGAAGACCGGCGTCAACTCGGCGCTCGGCGTCGCGCCTTCCACCCCCGACTTCGTCAAGCAGGTCGCGATCAGCGACATGTTCGAGATCGAGTCGAGCAAGCTTGCCCAGCAGAAGGGCAACGCGCAGGAGAAGAGCTTTGCGCAGCAAATGATCACCGATCACACCAAGACCAGCACCGAGCTCAAGGGCCTGGTCGGCGAAAAGAAGATCCAGGCCACGCTTCCGACGCAGCTCGACAGCTCACACCAGAGCAAGCTCGACAAGCTCAAGAGCGCGAACGGCAAGGACTTCAGCTCGGACTACAATTCCTACCAGGTCAGCGCCCATGAAGACGCCGTGTCGCTGTTCGAGCGCTACGCCAAGGGCGGCGACAATTCCGACCTCAAGGATTGGGCCGGCAAGACGCTGCCCGCCCTGAAGCACCATCTCGACATGGCCAAGGAGCTCGGCAAGGCGCCGAGCGTCGGCCAGTCCACCAAGTAACGCATTGCTGAAGGACGCCGGAATTTCCGGCGTCCTTTGCTTAGCAACGTCGACCGTCTCCGCGCATTGAGCCTCGACCATCGCGGAGAGCATCATGTCGAACAACATCAAGACCCCACTGTCCCGCCGCCACGTCATGCACGCCGCGAGCGCAACGCTCGCAGCGGCCTCGCTGGCGTCCACAGCGAAAGGAGAGAGCGCCATGGCCGAGCACGCCTTGATCGATCCGGTCGGCCGCTATCCGAAGCCGCCGTTCAAGAAGCAGTCGCAGCCTTGGCCGGGCCTCGCCGGCCAGATGGAGCCGCGGCCCGACCATGGCGAGACCAGCTACAAGGGTTCCGGCCGGCTCGCCGGCCGCAAAGCCCTGATCACCGGCGGCGATTCCGGCATGGGCCGCGCCGCCGCGATTGCCTATGCCCGCGAAGGCGCCGATGTCGCCACCAACTATCTGCCGGCGGAAGAACCCGACGCACGGGAGGTGATCGCATTGATCAAGAAGGAAGGACGCATCGGACTTGCAATTCCCGGCGATCTCACGGACGAAGCCTTCTGCAACAGGCTGGTCGAGCAGACGGTGCAAGGCCTCGGCGGCCTCGACATCATCGTCAATAACGCAGCGCGGCAGCAGGCCCGCGCCTCCATCCTGGACGTTTCGTCGGAGGATTTCGACGCCACCATGAAGACCAACATCTACGCGCCGTTCTGGATCACCAAGGCGGCGCTCCGGCATCTCAAGCCCGGAGCCTGCATCATCGGCACGACCTCCGAGCAGGCGTACGATCCCTCGCCGGATCTGTATGACTACGCGCAGACCAAGGCGGCGACGATGAACTACGTGAAGTCGCTGGCCAAGCAGCTCGCCTCCAAGGGCATCCGGGTCAACGGCGTCGCGCCGGGACCGATCTGGACGCCGCTCCAGGTTTCCGGCGGGGCTACGATGGAGAAGCTCGAAAAATTCGGCGGCATGACACCGCTCGGGCGCCCCGGCCAACCGGTCGAGCTGGCCTCGATCTACGTCCAGCTTGCCGCCGCCGACGCCAGCTATGCGACCGGCCAGGTCTACGGCGCTGCGGGTGGATCAGGCCAGCCTTAGCGAGCCGGGAACGAACGCTGGAATCCAGGAACCATCCTTGTCTCTCCGTTTTACAAAACTGTCATGGAGGAAGTATCGCCGGTTGACCGATGGCGCTCGTAACAGTCAGACCCACCCGGATCGATAAGGCGATCGCGAACGAGATCGCGGACCATACCAACGCAGGGCTCGAGCACGCCGCCCAGATCTTGACCTGGGGTGCCGACGAGCACGTGCTCGTCGCGCTGGCCGCTGCGGGGTGGCTCTACACACGATTGAGGCAACCGCAGCAGCGTCCGATCGCGGACCACGTTCTGTGGGTCTCGCTGGCAAGCGCCGTGTTGCCGCATCTTCTGAAATCCGTGTTCGATCAGACCCGACCGGATCGGCTGACCGTCAGCGGCCACCGGCATGGCGTGCCCTTCTCGGGACGATCCGGCGACGCGTTCCCGTCCGGTCACGCCATGCATATGGGCGCTCTCGCCTCGGCGGCGGGCCTGTTGCCGCCTGTCCGGCGTCGGCTGGCGCGCGGCCTCGCCGTGGCGTTTTCGTTGACCCGCGTTGCGCTGCTCGCGCACTGGGCCAGCGACGTGGTGGCAGGCTTCACGCTCGGCGTCGTCGTCGAGCGAGCGTTCAGGCCGTTCACGCTGGCGAAGCGGCCGCCTCGAGCCTCGTGGACACCGCCATGACCGAATATCTCGTGCGCTTCATCGCCGGCGGTCTGATCGTCTCCGCTTTCGCGATCCTGGGCGACATGCTGCGACCGAAAACTTTTGCCGGGCTGCTCGGCGCGGCTCCGTCGGTCGCGCTGGCCACGCTCAGCATTGCCGTCGTCCAGCACGGCCCGCAATACGCCGCCGCCGAGAGCTGGACGATGATCTACGGCGCGATCGCACTTGCCTGTTACAGCATCGCCGTTTGCCATCTCCTGATGAGGTTTCGTCTCGGCGCGTTGCCGGCGACCATCGCCGCTTTTGCGGTGTGGCTCGTGGTCGCCTTCAGCCTGCTCGCGGGCTTCGGAGGTGCGGCCTGATGCTGGTCAAGCTGTCTTCATCGGCGCTGAAGCAGACGCGGTGGTACGAATATGGCGTTCGCTTTCTGCTCGGCGGGCTGGCGACGGTCCTCACCGGGGTCGTGAGCTCGCGTTTCGGCGTCTCCGTCGGCGGGCTCTTCCTCGCGCTTCCCGCCGTCTTCTGCGCCAGCGCCACGCTGATCGAGAGCCATGAGCGCCGCGCCAAGAAAAAGGCCGGACTCAGCGGAGACAGGCGCGGTCAGCAGGCCGCGGCGCTCGATGCGGCAGGTGCCGGCCTCGGAAGCATCGGTCTTGCAGCGTTCGCCGCGGTCTTCTACGCCGTGGTGTCGACGACCGCGATCGGCGCATTCGCCGCCGCCATTCTGGCATGGGCGGCGGTGTCGGTCTCGGCGTGGTGGTTGAGGCGAAAGCTTCGCATCACCTCCCGCGCCGCGCCGGCCGAGCGGATCGCGCCTTCAACGAGGCGCCGCGGTATCCTCCCCTAGCGGCGGTCTTCCATGGAACCCGCACCAAGCTGGCTCGTTGAGTAACCTACTCAACCTACTCAATTTGTGTGATGGCCCATGAACGAGCTTCGTGCTGAGCGCCTTCAGGTCATGCTCTCGCCGGAAGAATTGACCGCCCTTGACGATTTCCGGTTCAAGCACCGCATGCCGACGCGCGCGGCAGCGGTCCGCGAGCTTCTCAGGTTCGGACTGGCCGCCGCGGGCGTTGAGGCGGGGGCCGGTGTGAAGTCGAGCAGCTTCGGCGTGTTCGGCCGGGGACCGGACGGGCATACCCACGGAGATCCCGAGGGCGGTACCGGGACCGAGCCGTAGAGGCCGGCCACAAGCAAACGGCCCCGGCACGGTGGGTGCCAGGGCCGTCCTTGGAGATTGCTTCCGGCGCACCGGGGGCATGCCAACCGGAAGCAACCTGTCGACTCCATGCGCGGGGATTCGTTCCCGGCGCGAAGGCTGGAGCTCGGTCTAGCCGCTCGGTGCGCCGCCGGAATCATCCGGCGTCATGCCGGAGCCCGGCGTCTTGCTGTTGTCGTTCAACTTCGGATCGCGCGTCGCTTCCCGCGAGGGGGAGCCTTTCGGATCCGCCTTTTGCACGGACTGTGCACGCTGTTTGTCGCGGGGCTGCTCCTCAGCGCGCTCGTCCTTGACGATGCCGTGGTCGGAATGGGCCATGATGTGCCTTCGTCTCTCATGATGTCTCGAAGCGCTTACGCACCGCGGGGCCGAATGTTCCGGCGGGCGCTAGCTGCGCGTCGCATGGACCGCGGCCGATGCATTCTCGATATGCACCTGGCGCACCGTTGTCACCGTCGCGAACGCGACCGAGACGCCGAAGGCGAGGACGAGCGAAAGTAGAGCCAGACGTGGAGCCATCGCAAAACCTCCTTCTGGAATGAAGACCAACGCGATTGACTATTCCCAATCGTGCCGGATGGGCCGCTCGCATTCCGTGCGCAATCTCACATGGGATTTACCAAGCGGAGAATCACGCATCGGGTTGTTGCGGGAAGCGAGCGGCAACGGGCGGAACCTCGCCATCCAGCCAATCCTGCTCGTGGGCCAGCGCCGTCCAGGCGTCCGCCATGCGCGAATAGCGCTTGTGAGCAGGTTGTCCTTCGGCGCGCTCGGCAAGCTGAAGACAATTGTCGGCGTTATCTCTGAAGATGTCAGACTGTTTCATGGGAAAGACGTGGGGACGGAACTCCCGGGCCGCAATCCCCTTACCGCATCGTAACGTTTGGGGAACTTCGTCCGCCATCCGCGATTGATATCGATGCGAGTTCTCGTCGCCATCATGATGGCATTCATCAGCACCATTGCGCTTGCCGACAGCACCGCTGAACGCAAGCCGCTCGACCGCCCGCCGAGCGCCACCGACGTCATCACCGGCCTCTACAATTTCAGCCGCTTCCAGCAAGGTCTGCTGGAGAGCACGGATTTGAAGGGCAACGCCGAGGTCAAGAACCTCGCCGCCCTGCGCGCCGAGGAAGCGGCCAAACGCGACAGGGCGCTGAAGCAGATTCAGGAGACGATCGGCACCGAGCCCCGCGTCGGCAAGACGGAGTCCGTCGCCGCCAGCCTGATCGAGCCCGAAAGCTCGGACGGACCAACTTACGTCCGCAGCTTCTACGCCTCGCAGATTCCCGAATATGAATCGGCCATCACGCTGCTCGAAAGCTATCTGAAGGCGCCTGACAACGCCGCGCTCGCGGCCTTCGCGCGCGAGCAGCTTCCGTCACTGCGCGCGCAGGTCAAGGATGCCGAGCGGACCATGGCGGACAAGTAGCCGCCTTACTTCCTTATTTGTTGTTCGGATGATGCTGCTGGCTCTCCGGCCGCACGGTGCGGTTGCTTTCCGGCATCTTGTCACGGCCCGCATCGCCATTGTCGTCCTTGCCACCAGAGGATGAGGTCCCGCTTCCGCTGGGATTGGAGCGGCTCGCCGCCCCCGTGGTTGGTGAATCCGCCTTTGGGTTGGCTGAGCTGGCGGCCGGATCTCCGGTGACCGCCCCGCGGCCGCTGGGGGCGCCGCCCTGGCCCAAGGCCGCTCCGGAAAGCAACATGACGATCAGCGCGGCAAGTCCTGCTTTCATGTCCATTCTCCCTCTCTGCGCGGGCTAACCGCGAGGCGCGGCGCTCCGTTCCGAAGGAGGCGCCGGGGACCGGTGGGACGGCAGGCCGCCGGTGTCGTTTGTTTTCAAGCCCGTGTGGAACCAATTCAGCGGATTGCGGTTATTAGCATCGGGCTGAGCAAGACAGGTTCCATTTCCTCGCGCCGCAACCTTGGCGCTTGATTTCGAATTTGGCTGACGCTCTATTTTGACCAATCGCGTCTTGCCGCGGATTCGGCCGACGCCTGCGGGGGAAAATTGTATGAGCGACCTCGATCCCGGAACTGCATCACGCTCCGGTCGTCGCGTCCCAAAGCCAAAAACCAACGGTACGTCTGATCCGGATTCCCGGGCCGAATTGCTGCAGGCCCTGCAGGCCATGCGCAGCGGCGATTTCTCGGTGCGCATGAGCGGCGACTACCTCGGCATCGACGGCAAGATCGCCGACACTTTTAACGAGATCATCGCCGCCAACCAGCGCATGGCGCAGCAGCTCGAGCTGGTCGGCCAAGTGGTCGGCCGCGAAGGCAAGACTCGGCAGCGCGTGAAATTCGGCCTCGCCTCGGGCTCCTGGGCCGACATGGAAGGGTCCGTCAACACGTTGATCGACGATTTGCTGTGGCCGACGCGCGAGGTGACGCGCGCGGTCGCTGCCGTCGCGCAAGGAGACCTGCTCCAGACCGTCAAGCTCGACGTCGACGGCCGTCCGCTCCGCGGCGAGTTCCTGCAATCGGCGACCATCGTCAACACCATGATCAAGCAGCTCGGCGTGTTCACCTCCGAGGTGACGCGCGTGGCGCGCGAAGTCGGCACCGAAGGCAAGCTCGGCGGCCAGGCCCAGGTGCCGGAGGTGACCGGCGTCTGGAAGGACCTCACCGAGAGCGTCAATTCGATGGCGAACAACCTGACCAACCAGGTTCGCAACATCGCCGAGGTGACGATCGCGGTCGCCAACGGCGACCTCTCCAAGAAGATCACGGTCGACGTCCGCGGCGAGATCCTGCAGCTCAAGGAAGCCATCAACACGATGGTGGACCAGCTCCGCTCGTTCGCCTCCGAAGTGACGCGCGTGGCGCGCGAGGTCGGCACCGACGGCAAGCTCGGCGGCCAGGCCATCGTGCCCGGCGTCGCAGGCACCTGGAAGGATCTGACCGATTCCGTCAACGCGATGTGCGGCAATTTGACCGCGCAGGTGCGCAACATCGCCAACGTCACCACCGCCGTGGCGCGCGGCGACCTGTCGCGCAAGATCACGGTGGACGTGCGGGGCGAGATCCTGGAGCTGAAGGACACCATCAACACCATGGTGGACCAGCTCAACTCGTTCGCTTCGGAAGTGACGCGCGTGGCGCGCGAGGTCGGCACCGAGGGCAAGCTCGGCGGCCAGGCCCAGGTGCCAGGCGTCGCCGGCACCTGGAAGGACCTCACCGACAACGTCAACTTCATGGCCTCGAACCTGACCGCGCAGGTCCGCAACATCGCCGACGTCGCAACTGCCATCGCGAGCGGCGACCTCTCGAAGAAGATCACGGTGAACGTCTCGGGCGAGATCCTTCAGCTGAAGGAGACGCTCAACACCATGGTGGACCAGCTCAACGCCTTCGCCGGCGAAGTGACGCGCGTGGCGCGCGAGGTCGGCACCGAAGGGAGGCTCGGCGGACAGGCCAACGTGCTCGGCGTCGCCGGCACCTGGAAGGACCTCACCGAGAGCGTCAACTCGATGGCCTCGAACCTGACCGCGCAGGTCCGCAACATCGCCGAGGTGACCACGGCGGTTGCCGGCGGCGACTTGTCCAAGAAGATCACAGTGGACGTTCGCGGCGAGATCCTGGAGCTGAAGGACACCATCAACACAATGGTGGACCAGCTCAACGCCTTCGCCGGCGAAGTGACGCGCGTGGCGCGCGAGGTCGGCACCGAAGGCAAGCTCGGCGGTCAGGCGGTGGTGCGCGGCGTCGGCGGTACCTGGAAAGATCTCACCGACAGCGTCAACTCGATGGCTTCGAACCTGACCGGCCAGGTCCGCAACATCGCCGAGGTCGCGACCGCGGTCGCCAAGGGCGATTTGTCGAAGAAGATCACGGTGAACGTGTCGGGCGAAATCCTTCAGCTGAAGGAAACCCTGAACACGATGGTCGACCAGCTCAACGCCTTCGCCGGCGAAGTGACGCGCGTCGCCCGCGAGGTCGGCACCGACGGCAAGCTCGGCGGTCAGGCCGGCGTGCCCGGCGTCGCCGGCACCTGGAAAGACTTGACCGATTCCGTGAACTCGATGGCGGGCAACCTTACCGCCCAGGTCCGCAACATCGCAGAAGTCGCGACCGCGATCGCCGGCGGCGACCTGTCGCGCAAGATCACGGTGGACGTGCGCGGCGAGATCCTTCAGCTCAAGGACACGCTGAACACGATGGTCGACCAGCTCAACCGCTTCGCCGGCGAGGTGACGCGCGTGGCGCGCGAGGTCGGCACCGAAGGCCGCCTCGGTGGTCAGGCCAACGTGCCCGGCGTCGCCGGCACCTGGAAGGATCTCACCGACAGCGTCAACTCGATGGCGGGCAACCTCACCGCCCAGGTCCGCAACATCGCCGAGGTGACCACCGCCGTGGCGCGCGGCGACTTGTCGCGCAAGATCACCGTCGACGTGAAGGGCGAGATCCTCGAGCTGAAGAACACCATCAACACCATGGTGGACCAGCTCAACGGCTTTGCAGGCGAAGTGACGCGCGTGGCGCGCGAGGTCGGCACCGAAGGCAAGCTCGGCGGCCAGGCCGAGGTGCCCGGCGTCGCCGGCACCTGGAAGGACCTCACCGACAACGTCAACTTCATGGCCTCGAACCTCACCGCCCAGGTCCGCAACATCGCCGAGGTCGCGACCGCGATCGCCGGCGGCGACCTGTCGAAGAAGATCACGGTGGATGTGCGCGGCGAGATCCTGCTGCTCAAGGACACCTTGAACACGATGGTCGAGCAGCTCCGCTCCTTCGCCGCCGAAGTGACGCGCGTCGCGCGCGAGGTCGGCACCGAGGGCCGGCTCGGCGGCCAGGCCGTCGTGCCCGGCGTCGGCGGCACCTGGAAGGACCTCACCGACAACGTCAACCTGCTGGCGGCGAACCTCACCACCCAGGTTCGCAACATCGCCGAGGTGACCACGGCGGTCGCGCGCGGCGACCTCTCGCGCAAGATCACCGTCGATGTGAAGGGCGAAATCCTCGAGCTGAAGAACACCATCAACACCATGGTGGACCAGCTCAACGCCTTCGCCGGCGAAGTCACGCGCGTCGCCCGCGAAGTCGGCACCGAGGGCAAGCTCGGCGGCCAGGCCCAGGTCCCCGGCGTCGCCGGCACCTGGAAGGACCTCACCGACACCGTGAACCTGATGGCTGCGAACCTGACCGAGCAGGTGCGCGGCATCGTCAAGGTGGTGACCGCGGTCGCCAACGGCGACCTCAAGCAGAACCTGACCATGAAGTCACGCGGCGAGGTCGCCGCCCTCGCCGACACCATCAACAACATGACCGAGACGCTCGCCACCTTCGCCGACCAGGTGACGTCGGTGGCGCGCGAGGTCGGCGTCGAAGGCCGCCTCGGCGGCCAGGCCAACGTGCCCGGTGCCGCCGGCACCTGGAAGGACCTCACCGGCAACGTCAACCTGCTCGCCGCCAACCTCACCTCGCAGGTGCGCGCGATCGCAGAAGTGGCGACCGCCGTGACCAAGGGCGATCTGACGCGGTCGATCCAGGTCGACGCCCGCGGCGAGGTCGCCGAGCTGAAAGACAACATCAACACGATGATCACGAATCTCCGTCTCACGACGGACGTGAACACCGAGCAGGACTGGCTGAAGACCAACCTGGCGAAATTCACCAACATGCTTCAGGGCCAGCGCGATCTCGCCACCGTCGGCCGGCTGCTGCTCACCGAATTGTCGCCGCTGGTGAACGCCCATACCGGCGTGATCTACCAGGTGGAGAGCGAGGACAATCCGCAGCTCCTGCTGCTGGCCTCCTATGCCAGCGACGGCATCTATCCGTATCAGCGCGTGCTGCAATTCGGCGACGGCCTGATCGGCCAGTGCGCGCTCGACAAGCGGCCGCGCGTGGTCGCCGACATTCCCTCCGACGTGGTGCCGATCAACTCGGCGCTGTTCCGCGTCGCGCCGAAGAACCTCGTCGTGCTGCCGGTGCTGTTCGAGGGCCAGGTCAAGGCCGTGATCGAGCTCGCCTCGCTCGTCTCCTTCACGACCTCGCAGATGACGTTCCTGGAGCAACTCACCGACTCCATCGGCATCGTGCTCAATTCGATCGAGGCGACGATGCAGACCGAGGGCCTGCTCAAGCAGTCGCAGCAGCTCGCCGGCGAGTTGCAGACCCAGCAGCGCGAATTGCAGCAGACCAACGACCAGCTCGAGCAGAAGGCGCAGCAGCTCGCCGAGCGCAACGTCGAGGTCGAACGCAAGAACCAGGAGATCGAGCAGGCCCGCCGGGCGCTCGAGGAGAAGGCGACCGAGCTTGCGCTGACCTCGAAGTACAAGTCCGAGTTCCTCGCCAATATGAGCCACGAGCTGCGCACGCCGCTGAACTCGATCCTTATTCTCGGCCAGCAGCTCACCGACAATCCGGACGGCAACCTCTCGGCCAAGCAGGTCGAATTCGCCCGCACCATCCACGGCGCCGGCACCGACCTGCTCAATCTCATCAGCGACATTCTGGATCTGTCCAAGATCGAATCCGGCACGGTGACGGTCGACGCCGAGGAGATCCTGACCGCGAACCTGCTCGAGACTGTCGGGCGGCCGTTCCGGCACGAGGCAGACAACCGCAACCTGTCGTTCAAGATCGACGTCGATCCGAACCTGCCGCGCAGCATCGTCACCGACTCCAAGCGCTTGCAACAGGTGCTGAAGAACCTGCTCTCCAACGCCTTCAAGTTTACCGCCGAGGGCGAGGTGCGCCTGAAGGTCACCGGCGCCATCGGCGGCTGGGGAACGGATCACCCGGTGCTGAACTCGGCACCGGCCGTGATCGCGTTCGAAGTGTCCGATACCGGCATCGGCATTCCCCTGGAGAAGCAGAAGCTGATCTTCGAGGCGTTCCAGCAGGCCGACGCCGGCACCAGCCGCAAATACGGCGGCACCGGCCTCGGACTTGCGATCAGCCGCGAACTCGCGAGCCTGCTCGGCGGCGAGATCCATCTGCGCAGCTCGCCGGGCAAGGGATCCTCGTTCACGCTCTATCTGCCGCTCAAATATTCCGGCCCGACGCTGGCGCCGCGCGCGGCGCCAGCGCCGCAGCAACACAGCCAGCCGCCGGCGCTACAGACGGCCGCACCCGACCAGCCGCGCGTCATCGAGCAGCTTCCCGACGACCGGCTCAACATCGAGCCCGGTGACACCATTCTCCTGATCGTCGAGGACGATCCGCACTACGCCCGCGTGCTGGTCGATCTGGCCCGCGACAAGGGCTTCAAGGTGCTTGTCGCCGCCCGCGGCGCGGAGGCGCTCGAGCTCGCCAAGCAATACCAGCCGAGAGCCGTCTCGCTCGACGTGTTCCTGCCCGACATGCTCGGCTGGACCGTGCTGAGCCAGCTCAAGCACAATCCGCTGACCCGCCACATCCCCGTGCAGATCATCACGCTGGACGAGGACCGCCAACACGCGTTGGCGCGTGGCGCGTTCTCCTTCGTCAACAAGCCGACGACGCCCGAGGGCGTTTCCGCGGCGCTGGCCCAGATCAAGGAATATGCCCGTCCGCGGCGCAAGCGGCTGTTGATCGTCGAGGACAACGAGGCCGAGCAGCTCTCGATCCGCGAGCTGCTGCATCACGACGACATCGAGATCGTCACGACGGACACCGGCGCCGGTGCGCTCTCGACGCTGCGCGAGACGCCCTGCGACTGCGTGGTGCTTGACCTCCGCCTGCCCGACATGAGCGGCTTCGAAGTGCTCGACGAGATCCGCAACGACGAGACGCTGTCGAACGTTCCGGTCGTCGTTTTCACCGGCCGTGAGCTTTCGGCCGAGGAGGACGCGGAACTCCACACCATGGCGCGCAGCATCGTGGTCAAGGGCGTGGAATCGCCGGAACGGCTTCTCGACGAGACCGCACTGTTCCTGCACCGCGTGATCACCGAACTTCCGATCGAGAAGCAGCGCATGCTGGAAAAGCTGAACAGTTCCGACGAGGACCTGATCGGCAAGACCGCCCTGCTCGTCGACGACGACGCCCGCAACATCTTCGCGCTGTCGAGCGTGCTGGAACGGCGCGGCATGAAGGTGCTGACGGCCACCACCGGCAGCGAGGCGGTGACGCTGGTCGAATCCAATCCGGAAATCGCGATCGTGCTGATGGACATCATGATGCCGCAGATGGATGGCTATCAGACCATCGGCGTCATTCGCGAAAATCCGGCTTTCGCCCGCCTTCCGATCATCGCGCTGACCGCCAAGGCGATGAAGGGTGACCGCGAAAAATGCCTCGAGGCCGGCGCGTCCGACTACCTCGCCAAACCCGTCAACACCGATCAATTGCTGCTTGCGATCCGCATGTGGCTGCACCGCTGAGTTGGATGCGCGTATGGACCACGAAAAGGTCAATATCCTCCTCGTCGACGACCAGCCCGCCAAGCTGCTCGCCTATGAGGTGATCCTGAAGGATCTCGGCGAGAACCTCGTGATCGCCTCGTCGGGCCGCGAGGCGCTGGAGGTCCTGCTCAAGACCGAGATCGCCGTGATCCTCGTCGACGTCTGCATGCCCGAGCTCGACGGCTTCGAGCTCGCCGCGATGATCCGCGAGCATCCACGCTTCCAGAAGACCGCGATGATCTTCATCTCCGCCATCCAGGTCAGCGACATCGACCGGCTGCGCGGCTACGAGATGGGCGCGGTCGATTACGTGCCGGTCCCGGTCGTGCCGGAAGTGCTGCGCGCCAAGATCAAGGTGTTTGCCGAGCTCTACCGCAAGACCCGCGAGCTCGAGCGGCTGAACCGGGAGCTCGAAGATCGCGTCCGCGCCCGCACGGCGGAACTGGAGAACTCCACGGCGAAGCTGCGCGAGAGCGAACAACGGCGCAGCATGGCGATCGCGGCCGGCAAGATGGGATCCTGGGATTGGGACTGGATCAGCGGCGACTGGATGTGGGACGAAGGGCAGTATCGCATCTTCGGCGTCAGTCCCGAGAGCTTCGAGGTCAACCCGGCCAACGTTCAAGCGCTGCTGCATCCGGACGACGTCGATCAGCTGCGCAAGGCGATCGCCGAGTTCAACAGGGGCACGCGGGCCTACGAGACCGAATTCCGCATCATGCGTCCGGACGGCGAGGTGCGCTGGTGCGTCGGCACGGCGGCGGCAACGGTGGACGATAGCGGTCGCGTCGTCCGCGTCAGCGGCGTCACCGTTGACATCACCGAACGCAAGCGTGCCGAGGAACGGCAGAACCTGCTGGCGCGGGAGGTCGATCATCGCGCCAAGAACGCGCTGGCCCTGGCGCAGTCGATCGTGCGTCTTACCCGGGCCGACGAGGTCAAGGCCTATGTCAACGCCGTCGAGGGACGCATCAATGCGCTGGCGCGCGTGCACACCATCCTGTCGCTGTCGAGCTGGCAGGGCGCCGAGCTCTCCAGGCTGATCGACGAGGAGCTGGCGCCCTACTCGCTCGGCGGCCAGATCGTATTGGCAGGTCCGGAGGTCCAGTTGCTGCCGACCACGGCCCAGACGCTGGCGCTCGCCCTGCACGAGCTCTTCACCAACTCGGCCAAGTACGGCGCCCTCTCGACCAGATCGGGACGGCTCACGATCGGCTGGCAGGTCGAGGAGCAATTGCTGACGCTGAGCTGGGAGGAGTCGGGCGGTCCGCTCGTCATGCCTCCGAAATCGCGCGGCTTCGGCACGCGGAGCCTGCTGGCGAGCGTCGAGTCCCAGCTCGGCGGGCAAGCGCGGTTCGATTGGCGCGCCGAAGGCCTGTTGTGCCGCCTGGAGGTGCCGCTGACCCGCAAGACGGGGGCGACGGCCCCATCCGGGAAGTTCGAGGACGCCGGCTCCGCCGAATTGCAGCGCGCATCCGGTTAGCGGAATGGCGACCGGTCGGCCTCGAGTGGATACGCCAAGGCGATAAGCGAGTGCCTCCGTTCCGTTTCGGACGGAGCGGAAAAAGCATCAGCCGGACGCGGCGCTTCTCATGCGTCGCGCCATTCGCGGGTCGCGCGCAACGCGCCCCTCGAGCCAGGCTTCCGTCTGGGCGAGATCGCGCAATGCCCTGGCATAGCGGCGCGCCGCGCTTCGCTCCGCCCCGCGCGGCAGCTTGCGGGCCTTGTGAAGGATGTCCGCGGCCGCGTTGCGATAGGCCAGCGAGCGATAAAGAAAGACCACCTTACCCATATCGATGTTCCCGTTTTGCTGGCCTCATCCTCGCAAGACCAGCATGAACGTCGGATGAAGCGGTCGATGACATTTCCTTCATTCGTCTGGAACAAGCGAATTGCCGCTCGCGTTGGCATGCCAAATCGGGATGCAGTTCCCATGCGCACAAAAAAGTCGTCAGACCTGATTTCTGCCACCGGCCTCATCAAGCTGATGACGCATGCATTGATGGGCGCCGCCCTCGGCCTCGTCTTCAGTCTCGCGCTGATCCTGTGCAATCCCGCCGTCGCCAGCCTGCTCGCCAATGGCGGAAGCCAGACCGTGATCGTCTTCACACTCACATTGGTGACGACCTTCGCGATCGGCGCGACGCTCACTGGCGTCGTGTTCATCATCGCCGAGGACAAGCAATCTTGAAACGCGCGTGAGGCGCGGAGCTCCCTCAGCGCCGGGAGGCCGCGCGCGCGGGCTTATCGATTGTCTTCACGAGACGCAGGCGTACCCGGTCGTGGACGTCGGGCAGGACATCGCCGCCGCCGGCCGCCTTCCACTCGCCGATCAGCAAGTTGATCTTTCGGCGCAGATCCAGCTGCGCCAGCGCCTGATCGGCGCAATCACGATCCCCGTTGATGCGATCCCGCACGGACGCCTCGACGTCGGCCATCTCCAGCCTCAAGGCGCTGATTTTACGTCGAATTTCATTAATTCTGTTGTCCATGGCTTGTTAGAACAAAATAAGAACATATAGTCAAGCCACGATTTGAAGACGGAGACGCCGGATGCAGGTTCAAGGTAAATACGACGCCAGGATCTTTCTCGCCGAGCAGATGACCCGGGCGCAGGGGCTGAGGCTGAAACGGCTGAGCGAAGAGGCCTATCAGCCCGCGCAATATGCGCGCGATCTGTCCTTCACCGAGGCCGCGCGGCGCATCCAGGTGCTGGAAGCGGAGATCGAGCTGGCGAACTCCTTCTAGCCTGGCTAGGCGTGCAGCCGGCCTTGGCCTGCTGTTTCGGAACCATGGTGGGTCCGGATGGTTTTCCTGAGCCAACGGAGAATCATGCATGGCACGCAAGGCAAAGAAACGCCGCTACTCCCGCAGCGCCGGCAGCGACGTCGAAAGCGAGATGCGGCGCTACAAGAAGGGCACCGCCAAGAGCGGCCGCAAAGGCCGCGGCGGACGGGTGAAGAGCCGCAAGCAGGCGATCGCGATCGGCCTGTCGAAGGCGCGCAAGAAGGGCAAGAAGGTCCCGAAGAAGGCTGCCAAGAAGACGTCGTCCAAGAAGCGGACGACCAGGAAGACAGCCAAGAAATCGTCCAAGAAATCGTCGAAGAAATCGTCGAAGCGCAAATCCAGCAAGCGTTGACGCTGGCCCGTCTCAGATCATGCTGCCCGGCATGAAGCAGCGGATCGAGACTCCGAACGCGGTCTTCACCGGCCACACCATGGTGCGGCCGGCGCGGTTCGGCTCGGTGATGACGGCTTCGTCCGGCACGTCGATCCACTCGCCGTCGAGACGCACGCGATAACGCCCGTTGTGCGATTCCCAGTCGGGATCAGCGACGGCAAAACCGTCGGCGTCCGAGCAGCATGGACCGAGGTGGCTGCGCAGGCTGTCGAACCACGGCTTCAGCGGCGAGTTCGCGTAGCGGCCGTCGTCGCGACCGAGCGCGGCTCCATCCCAGAGCACGAACGGCGCCGCAAGCAGCGCACCCCTCAGCGAGAGCTTCAATCGATCCATGTCGGCACCGATCAAATCCGAACCACCGGCAGTTCCACAAAGCGGCCGGAGGTGCGAAGTTCCACGCTTGCAACCCGTTCGCGGCGTCATTGCCGCGGCGGGCATGTTCGAACTGTGATGGGCGAACACGGCTTTTTTCTTATGAACCGGGTCACCATCCCTGCCGTTAACGAAAATGTTATCGATTGGCGTCGCAAGTCGTGACGGCCAACGAAGAAGGCGGCCCAAGGGCCGCCTTCTTGATGTCTGCCGATAGTTGCTCGGCTTCAGGCGAGCGGCACCGCGACGAACCTCGTCGCCTCGGCGCTTCTGACCTGCAACAGCACGCTGCGCTTACCGGACGATTTGGCCTCCGCCAGCTCGGAGCGGACATCGCCGACATTGGCCACGGCCTTGCCGCCGACATTGAGGATGACGTCGCCGGTCTGGATGCCGCGCTGCGCCGCCGGCCCTTGCGGATCCACCTCGGTGACGACAACGCCCTTCTGACCGGCGCCCTGGACCTCAGCCGCTGGAGCAAGGCCAAGCCCGAGACGCGGCGTGCCGGCGCTCGGCTGCTCTCTACCCTGGTCGGCACCGCCTTTTGCCTGGGCCTGCCGCTCGTTCGGCAACTCGCCGAGAGCGAGCGTCAACGTCTTGGTCGTGCCGTTGTGGAAGACGTCGAGCTTCACCGAGCTGCCCGGGGCCAGGGTGGCGATGGTGCGGGCGAGATCGCGGGAGTCCTTGATCGCGGTGCCGTTGACGGCGGTGATGACGTCACCCGCGGCGATGCCGGCCTTGGCCGCCGGGCTGCCGTCCTGCGGGTTGTCGACGATGGCGCCGCGCGCCTCCTTCAGGCCGAGGCTGTCGGCGATGTCGGCCGTCACCGGCTGCACCTGCACGCCGAGCCAGCCGCGGGTCACCGCGCCCTTGTCCTTGAGCTGCGCGACGACGAGCTTTGCGGTCGAGGCCGGAATGTCGAAGCCGATGCCGACCGAGCCGCCGGAGGGCGAGAAGATCGCGGTGTTCACGCCGATCACGTTGCCGTTCATGTCGAAGGCCGGGCCCCCGGAATTGCCCTTGTTGATGGGCGCGTCGATCTGGATGAAGTCGTCATAGGGACCGTTGCCGATGTCGCGGCCGCTGGCCGAGACGATGCCGGCGGTCACGGTGCCGCCGAGGCCGAAGGGATTGCCGACCGCGACCACCCAGTCGCCGATGCGCGGCTTCTGGTCGGAGAATGTGACGAACGGAAAGTCCCTTTTGCCGTCGACCTTGATCAGCGCGAGATCCGTCTTCGGGTCGGTGCCGACGACCTTCGCGGTGTAGCTCGTGCCGTCGTCCATCGTCACCTGCACCGAGGCGGCGTGGTCGACGACGTGGTTGTTGGTCACGGCATAGCCGTCGGCGGAGATGAAGAAGCCGGAGCCTTCGCCGGTGATCATCTGATGGCGCTGGCGCGGCATGCCGTTCGGCTCGCCAGGGAAGCGGAAGCCGAACTGCCGCGAGAACTGGTCGAACGGCGTCTCCCCGTCGGAATCCATCCGGTTCTGTTGCAGCATGGCGCTCTTGTCGTTGTCCTGGTCGATCCTGACCCGCACCGAGATGACGGCCGGCTTGACCTTGCTGACGAGGTCGCCGAAGCCCGGCGGCGTCGCGGCGGTCTCGGCGGCCTGGGCCGGCGCGACGAAGGAGATCTGGCCGAACTTTGAGGCGCCGGGTGAAACCGCCAGCACGGCCACGCCGAGCGCGGCCACGGTGCCGAGCAGCGCGAGCCGGCGCGGCCTCAAAATCTTGCGGGAAGTCGGGGTGTCGGAATTGGCGCGATCGTTCATGTCGGAATGTCCGTGTTGGATAGGTGTCGCCTTGCATCCAACATGGACATCGTCACCTTACGGCGTCCCGTCCATCCGATTAAATCTTGGCAAAGAACGAGCGATGGCCGCGGCAAGCCCGCGCATTTGATGCAGCTCAACGCGGGTCCGCCGGGCGGTGAAAGACTGCGACCATCGGATGATGTCCATCGGAGGCGCCCCATGTACAAAGACATTCTCGTCCACATTCCCACCGAACGCCCCATGCGTGCCGCGATCGATGGCTCGGTTTCGCTCGCGGCGCAGTTCAACGCCCATCTCGACGCGGTCGCGGTCGGCTATGTCGCGACAAGTGCGGCTTACGTGATGGAGGGCGGCGCCGCGGTGGCGGCCGTGTTCGAGCTGGAACGCGAGCGCGCCGTGGAGCGGGCCGAGGCCGCGCTCTCAGTCTTCGAGATCGAAGCGGCGAACGCCGGCGTCTCCTACGCCTGCCGCCCGATCGGCGCGATCCCGGCGGACGCAGCCGGCGCGATCGGCGAGATGGCGCGGCTGCACGACCTCAGCGTCGTGCTGCAGCCCGATCCGGCGCAAGGCTCGTTCGACAACGACGTGCCGAGCGAGATTCTGTTCCAGTCGGGCGGCCCGGTGCTGTTCCTGCCTTACACGTTCCATGGAGCGTTCAAGGCGGGGCGGATCGGCATCTGCTGGGACGGCAGCCGCGTCGCCGCCCGCGCCGTGCACGACGCAGCATCGTTCCTGGCGCGCGCCGATGAAATCGTGATCATCACCATCAACGAGTCGAACGCAGTTTCCGACGAAGCTTCAGCGAGCAACCTGGCAAGGCACCTCGGCCGGCGTGGACTGTCGACCCGCACGGTCGGCCTGTCGGCGACGCGCGCCGACATCCAGCCGACCATCCTGTCGCTCGCGGCCGACGAGGGGCTCGATCTTCTGGTGATGGGCGGCTACGGCCATTCGCGACTGCAGGAACGCGTTCTCGGCGGCGTCACCCGCGCCATGCTGGAAGCCATGACGGTCCCGACGCTGATGTCGCACTGAGACCAACAGGCGCCGTCACGCCGCGACGGGGGTCTCCCACGTCGCGGGCGTTGCGGCGCCCGCGTCGTGTTGCACGTTGCAGGCGTCGAAATGCGCCTTGAGCTCGACCTCGGCGAGATGTTCGAAATGTTCGGCCTGGCCGAGCAGTTCCCAGTTCTGAAGCGGCCGGTAGGCTGCCTGCTGACGACAGAGGGACGCCAGCGCCCGGTAGCGACGTACGTTCTCCATGAGACCCTCCCTCGCGCACTTGCAGAGCTTATTGCCCTCATTTGCGTCAGGCCGATGGCGGTTGTGCAAAAGATTTGCTGCGCGCCTGACTTCGGCTCGCTGGTAGGAAATATATGTCCGGGCCAAAGTTCCAACCGGTGCTGGCAGACGCCGGGCACCGCGTCGCCGGACCTCAGGGCTCAAAGCATGATCCGCTGAAGCGCGATGACGTCGCGCTCTAGGCATAGTGCCGGCGCTGCACGGTCATTCCGACCAGGTCGAGATAGCGCTCGATCAGGTCGGGCCGGCCGACCAGATAGCCCTGCATCTCCTCGCAGGCCTCGCGCGCCAGGAAGGTACGCTGCGCTTCCGTCTCGACCCCTTCGGCAAGGACCGGGATATTCAGCGCGTGCGCGAGGCTCAGGACCGCGCGGACGATCTCGGCCGATTGCGGCGAGGCGTCCAGATTGGAGATGAAACCGCGATCGATCTTGATCTTGTCGAACGGGAACGACTGGAGATAGGACAGCGATGAATAGCCGGTGCCGAAATCGTCCATCGCGATGCGGATGCCGAGCGCCTTCAGCCGCCGCAGCAGGTGGAGCGCGCCGGTGAAATCGCCGATCAGCACCCCCTCGGTGATCTCGACCTCGAGCCGTGTCGGCGTCAGCCCCGTCTCCAGCAGGATCTGGTGAATCGAACGCTCGAGATCGCCGGCCTGAAACTGGACCGGCGACAGATTGACTGCGACCTGCAGCGGCCGCGGCCAGGACGCCGCCTCGCGGCACGCTTCGCGCAAGACCCATTCGCCGATCTCGACGATCAAACCGTTCTCCTCGGCAAGCGGAATGAACCGGTCCGGCGGCACGAAGCCGCGCGTCGGATGATTCCAGCGCAGCAGGGCCTCGAAGCCGATGACCTCGCCATCGATCCGCGCCTGGGGCTGGAAGTAGACCAGGAACTGGTTCTGCTCGAGCGCCTGCCGCAGATCAAGCTGCAACAGCCTGCGGTCGCGCAGCTCCTGGTCCATCTCGGATTCGAAGACGCGGACCCGCCCCCTGCCCTCCCGCTTGGCACGATGGAGGGCTGAATCGGCGTTGGCGAGCAGCGTGGCGGCATTGACGCCGTCGTCCGGATAGAACGCGATGCCGACGCTGAGACCGACGGGGAGGAGATAATCGTCGACCTCGAGCTCCTTGCCGATCGTCTCGACCAGCCGTTCGGCGAGCGCCTGAACGTCCTCTCGGCTGACGTGGTCGGGCATCAGGATCATGAACTCGTCGCCGCCGATACGGGCGACGAAGGCGTTGTCGGCCTCCGCGGCGAGCCGGTCCGCCGCCGCCCGCATCAGCATGTCGCCGACGGGATGGCCGAACACGTCGTTGACCTCCTTGAAGCGGTCGAGGTCGAGGCTGAGCACGGCAAAGCTGGTCGCCGCCTCCTGGGCCAGCTCCAGTCGCTCGCCGAGCGCGGCGTTGAAGGCGCTGCGGTTCGGCAGGTCGGTCAACGCGTCATGGTGCGCAAGATGGCTGATCCGCGCCTCGTTCGTGATCCTCTCGGTAACGTCCTCGATCACGCCGACCAGATATTGCGGCGCGCCATCACCGTCCCGGATCAGCAGCTTGCGCGAATTGACCAGACGATCGCGGCCCTTGACGCCGACATCGAGCAGATGCCCCTCCAGGATCATCGGTGTTCCGCTATCGACCACGCGACGATCCTGCTCGTTGACGACGCGGGCGACATTCTCCGGAAAGATCTCGGCCGGAGTCTTGCCCAGCATCGCCTCGCGCGGCACTCCGTAATATTCTTCGCCGGCGCGGTTGAGCAGAACGTAGCGGGAGTCCTTGGCATCCTTGGCGAATACCGCGATCGGGATGTTCTCGATGATGCTGTCGAGGAATTCGCGCGCCCGCAGCAGATCCTGTTCGGCGCGTTTATGCGTCTGCTCGAGCTCCTCGATCATCAGCTTGATCGCCCGGTCGGTGCGGCGGCGATCGCGGTCGCTTTCCTCATAGGCCGCGCTGACGAGCTCACCGAGCCTGGTCAGATCGACCTGTCCGGATTCGTCCGTCGCCTGGCGGATCTGTCTTGCGAGCAACCGATGCGTGGTCAAGCTGCCGCCTCCGCGATGACGGTGACCGTCATGGTCTGGTTGTGCAGTTCGCAGCGTCCGGACGCGGCCGGCGGGGCGAATTCGCCGTAGGAGTAGAAACCGATCCGGACGACGTCCTCGCCGAGTTCGGCGGCAACGGCATCCAGCTCGTCCTGCGTGCGCTGTCCCATCACCCTGCGGCGGCCGGTGCAGCTCACCAGGATGGCGAGCTTGTCGCCGTCGATCCCGTCCGGCAGTGCGCTGCGCGCCTGCCTGCCCGCCTCGCCCGCACCGGCGGCGAGACTGTCGAAATTGGCGCGCATCAATTGCGCGGTGCATCCTTCCGGTATGTCGGCGGCGAAGGTCAGGGTGCGGGCATCGCGATCCACCGCGAACACCGAGCGCACGATCTGCCGGTTCGGCTCAGCCTCGTCGTGAATGCGCAAGGGGAATGCCAGACCCGAACCCGGCATCGCCTCGGCCTCCTCCTCGCCGAGATAGCGGGTGTAGAGGTCCAGCGACGGCTCGCCGTCGAGCTCCACGACCACAGACCCCGACGCCTTCGTGACCTTGCGGCGGGGCCCGAACACATCCCAGCCGCCGGCGCAGCCATGCGCGAAGTGGAAGCCGGCGCCGTAGAATGCGATTGCGGCGACGCGGTTCGGCGACGGCTCCGCGTCGGCTCCGACAATCGTCTGTTCAAATCGGGCTCCATCGCCGGCGAGCCCGCCGGTGATGGGCAAATCCGGCCCCAGGACTTCAGTGAGTCCGGCAAGCAGCTCGCCCCCGTTCACCGCCAGTCCGTCCGACAGGACGAACAAGCCTGCCAAATCCGCCGCCAGGACCTGGCGGGCGAGGCGCGCGCCGCAGGTCCGCGACGCATCGCGAGCTTCGACGACGTCCTGCACCAGCCGGACCTGCGTGTGCGCGAAGCGCAAGGCGACCGCGACCACTTCATCATCGCAGATGTCGTCGCCATGGATTTGTCCGCCGGTGCTGCAACCGGCGATATGGCTATCGGGATAGAGATCGCGCAGCTCGCGATAACGTTCGCCGTCCAGCAGCTGCTCACGGCTGCCGAAATAAAGCACGAGCTGCGGAGGCTCGCGCAGGGCCTCCGCTCCGCGCCAGCCATGGGCAGCATTCCAGTGACGATATTGAATCTGCATCCCACGCCCTCTGCAGCCCTTGAACCACAGATTGTGAGGCGGCGCATTGTGTCGCCGTTAATCGCATGCGGACTTCGACATCGTTGGTTACCCCGGCATGAAAGTGTTGCAGACTCGTGCCAAATTCTCCGTAAGACTCCGGGAAGTTCCGCGACCGAACCGTCGACGCCTCGACGCCATGGTGAGGCCGTCCGTAATCTACCGGGTGCGCGCGCTTTCGCCGAGACGCGTCGGCTGCATGGCGTGATCCCGCAGCTTCGGAACCCTTCCGGTTTCGGCGGCGATGCGAATGGCCTGGATATTTCCGGCATAGTCGGCAACGCTCTTGCCGCGAAACACCGCGGAACCCGCAACCAGCGTATCGGCGCCCGCCGCGGCCACGGCAGCGGCATTGTCGCGCGTGATACCGCCGTCGACCTCCAGCCGGATCGGCCGGTCGCCGATCATGGCCTTGATCCGCTCGATCTTCCCGAGCTGGGATTGAAGGAACGACTGGCCGCCAAATCCCGGATTGACCGTCATCACCAGCACGAGATCGACCCGATCGAGCACGTAGGCGATGGCGCTCTCCGGCGTCGCCGGACATAGGCTGACGCCGGCCTTCTTGCCAAGCGCACGGATCGCCTGGAGCGAGCGATCGAGATGTGGCCCCGCTTCGGCATGAACGGTGATCACATCGGCCCCCGCTTTCGCGAACGCTTCGAGATAGGGATCGACAGGCGCGATCATGAGATGCACGTCGAAGATCTTCTTCGTCGCCGGCCGGATCGCCTTGATGACATCGGCGCCAAAGCTGATGTTCGGCACGAAGTGTCCATCCATGACGTCGCAATGGATCCAGTCGGCGCCGGCCGTGTCGATTGCCGCGACTTCCTCGCCGAGACGCGCGAAATCCGCAGCCAGGATCGAAGGAGCGATGACGATCTCTGCCGTCATGGCTTTGCACTCCGCGCTTCAGTGCCGCCGCTGAAGACGCGGCTCGCCAGCACGTCCATGGGATCGATGGTTTCGAGGTCGGCGACATCGAGCATGCGATCGAGATCGGACACCAGGCGATCGGCCTGGCGCAGCCGGATGCGGTCGACGGCGTTGCGGATCGAGCGGGCATTGGAGAAGAACGGCTGGGTCCGGCGCAGCGCGATGTATCTCTCGAACGCCTCGCGCGCCGCCCCCGAGAAGCGATAGCCCCGCTCCTCCAGCATCAGCTCGGCGATGACGAGCAGCTCGGCCTCGGCATAGTCGGGGAACTCGATGTGGTGGGCGATGCGGGAACGGAAGCCGGGATTGGAGGCGAAGAAGCTCGTCATGCGCTCGCCGTAGCCGGCGAGGATCACGACGAGGTCCTCGCGCTGGTTCTCCATCACCTGGAGCAGGATCTCGATGGCTTCCTGACCGTAGTCGCGCTCATTGTCGGGCCGATGCAGGTAATAGGCTTCGTCGATGAACAGCACGCCGCCCATCGCCTTCTTCAGGATCTCCTTGGTCTTCGGCGCGGTGTGGCCGATATACTGGCCGACGAGATCGTCGCGCGTCACGGAGATCACCTGCCCGCGCCGCACGAAGCCGAGGCCGTGCAGGATCTTGGCCATGCGCAGCGCCACCGTGGTCTTGCCGGTGCCGGGATTGCCGGTGAACGACATGTGCAGCGTCGGTGGTGCCGACGCCAGCCCCGCACGCTGGCGGATGCGCTCGATCAGCAGCAGCGACGCGATCTGGCGCACGCGACTTTTGACGGGCTTCAATCCGATCAGCTCCCGATCGAGCTGTTGCAGCGTCTCGGTGATGCCGGCCGCGTCGGCCTCCTTGCGGAGATCGAAATGGGTCTCGCCGGGCTCGGTCGTGGCTGCGTGGGGAACATCCAGCATGGCTGCCTCGAAGAAAGGAGCTTCGCCGCGGGGGAGCGGCGAAGCAGTGGTCCGCCAAGGATACGGAGCAGGGAGAGCTCCGCGCGGAGGAGAACGGTTATTGAGCGGCGTGGGCGGGCGGCTTGCGCACCGTCGTGTAACGGATCGCGCGGCCGCCGACTTCCTGCCGCACCAGCTCGAATTCGGCTTCCTTCGGTGGCCGGTTGACGAGGAAGGAGATCCGCACCGATTCCCAGCCATGGCTGGAATCGAAGCCGCTGATGCGGATGTAGCGGTCACCGTACACCCTGCGGCATTCGGCGAGCTCCATCATCACGCCGGCGGCGTCCTGAAGGTCGAACATCGGCAATCCCCACATCTCCCAATAGGTGTTGCGGGGATGCGGATCGTCGGTGAATTCAATGTTCACCGCCCAACCCTTGGTCAGGCAATATTGCACCTGCTTGGTGATCTGATCGTCGGTGAGATCGGGCAGGAACGAGAAGCAGCCTTGAGTCAGCTTCATGTCAAATCTCCTTAGACGGTTTCGAGCGTGGTCGGCACGAAGTCCGGCGTGTCGGTGGATTGATAATTGAAGGTCACGTCCTTCCAGACTTCGAGCGCCGCCTTCAGCGGCGTGCAGGTCTCGGCCGCCCTGGCCAGGATCTCCGGGCCCTCGTGGACGTAATCGCGGCCCTCGTTGCGCGCGAGGATCATCGCTTCCAGCGCCACGCGGTTGGCGATCGCGCCGGCCGCAATGCCCATGGGGTGGCCGATGGTGCCGCCGCCGAACTGCAGCACGACGTCTTCGCCCAGGAGGTCGAGCAGCTGGTGCATCTGGCCGGCATGGATGCCGCCGGAAGCAACCGGCATCAGCTTGTTGAGGCTTGCCCAATGCTGGTCGAAGAACAGGCCGTGCTCGAGCTTGGCCGGATTGAAGTCCTCGCGGCAGACGTCGTAATAGCCGCGCGTGGTGTTGGGGTCGCCTTCGAGCTTGCCGACCACCGTGCCGGCGTGGATATGGTCGACGCCGGCAAGCCGCATCCACTTGGCGATGACGCGGAACGACACGCCGTGGCTCTTCTGCCGCGTATAGGTCGAATGCCCGGCGCGGTGCAGATGCAGGATCATGTCGTTGCGTCGCGCCCATTTGGCCATCGACTGGATCGCGGTGTAACCGATCACGAGGTCGATCATGACGATGCACGATCCCAGCTCCTTGGCGAACTCGGCGCGCTCGTACATGTCCTCCATCGTGCCCGCGGTGATGTTCAGGTAGGTGCCCTTCACTTCGCCGGAGGCGGCCTGCGCGCGGTTCACGGCTTCCATGCAGTAGAGAAAACGATCGCGCCAATGCATGAAGGGCTGCGAGTTGATGTTCTCGTCGTCCTTGGTGAAGTCGAGCCCCCCCTTCAGCGCCTCATAGACCACGCGGCCATAATTGCGGCCTGAAAGTCCGAGCTTCGGCTTCACCGTCGCACCCAGCAGCGGCCGGCCGAACTTGTCGAGCCGCTCGCGCTCGACCACGATGCCGGTCGCCGGTCCCTGGAACGTCTTCACATAGGCGACGGGAAAACGCATGTCCTCCAGCCGCAATGCCTTGAGCGGCTTGAAGCCGAACACGTTGCCGATGATCGAGGCCGAGAGGTTCGCGATCGAGCCCGGCTCGAACAGGTCGAGATCATAGGCGATATAGGCGAAGTACGAGCCCGGCGAGCCCGGCACCGGATCGACGCGGTAGCATTTCGCGCGATATTTCTCGGCAGCCGTGAGGCGATCAGTCCACACCACGGTCCAGGTCGCGGTCGAGGATTCACCGGCCACCGCGGCAGAGGCCTCGATCGGATCGACACCTTCCTGCGGCGTCACGCGGAACAGCGCGATGACGTCGGTGTCCTTCGGCGTGTAGTCGGGCTCCCAATAGCCCATGCGCTTGTATTCCATCACGCCTGAGCGATAGCGCTCTTTGCCGCGGACCGTGCCTGCATGTGCGTTCATGTCTCTCTCCTCTTTTCTCTGCTCTTCTGATTGATCAGGCCGCAACCGGCTCGCGGGCGTCGACGCGCGGATCGAGCTCGCCGGCGCGGTAGCGCCGCGCCATCTCGCTCAAGGGAACGACCTTGATCTTGCCGGCATGGCCTGCGGTGCCGAACTGCTCGAACCGCTCGCGGCAGAGCTCGCGCATCGCGTCCATCGCGGGCTTGAGGAATTTGCGTGGATCGAACTCATTGCGGTTCTGGGCCGCAACCTTGCGGAATATCGCGGTCATCGCCAGCCGGCAGTCGGTGTCGATATTGACCTTGCGCACGCCGCTCTTGATGCCGCGGACGATCTCCTCGACCGGCACGCCCCAGGTCTGCGGCATCTCGCCGCCGAACTGGTTGAACATGTCCTGCAGCGGCTGCGGCACCGAGGAGGAGCCGTGCATCACCAGATGCGTGTTCGGCAGCCGGCGGTGGATCTCCTCGACCACGCGCATCGCCAGGATATCGCCGTCCGGCTTGCGGCTGAACTTGTAGGCGCCGTGCGAGGTGCCCATCGCGATGGCGAGCGCATCGACCTTGGTGGCCCGGACGAAGTCGACCGCCTGGTCAGGATCGGTCAACAGCTGGTCGTGGCTGACCTTGCCCTCGACGCCGTGGCCGTCTTCCTGCTCGCCGCCGCCGTGCTCCAGCGAGCCGAGCACACCGAGCTCGCCTTCGACGGAAGCGCCGACCCAGTGGGCGAGATCGACGACGCGCCGGGTGATCGCGACATTGTAGTCGTAATCGGCCGCCGTCTTGGCATCGGCCTTGAGCGAGCCGTCCATCATGACGGAGGTGAAGCCATGGGCGATCGCGGACGCGCAGGTTGCTTCGTCATTGCCGTGGTCCTGGTGCATGCAGAGCGGGATGTCCGGATAGGTCCGCTCCAGCGCGTCGATCATGTGCGAAAGCATGAGATCGCCGGCGTAGCTGCGCGCGCCGCGCGAGGCCTGGATGATCACGGGCGCGTCGACCTCGGCCGCCGCCTGCATGATCGCGATGCCCTGCTCCATATTGTTGATGTTGAATGCCGGCACCGCGTAGCCGTGGCTGGCCGCGTGATCGAGCAATTGGCGAAGGGTGATACGAGCCACGATTGATCCTCCTTATTGACGCTTGCGGGCGATCGCCCGGCGGGCCGCTTCCGCAATGCTTTGCGGCGTGATGCCGAACTCCCGGTACAGGACCGGTGCCGGCGCCGAGGCGCCGAAGCCGCGCATGCCGACGAACTCGCCCTCCGGGCCGATCCAGCGATGCCAGTCGCCGGCGACGGCTGCCTCGACACCGACGCGCGGCGCGGTGCCGAGCACGGTGGCGCGGTAATCGTCCGGCTGCTCCTCGAACAGGGCGAAGCAGGGCGCGGAGACCACGGCGGCACGGACGTGCTCGGTCGCAAGCAGGCGGGCGGCTTCCAGGGCGATCGACACTTCCGATCCGGTTGCGATCAGCGTCACGTCGCGGCCGCCGTCCGGCGAGACGACGAGATAGGCGCCGCGTGAGACGCGATTTTTGCCGCGCGCATCGCTGCGGAAGGTCGGCAGCGCCTGCCGCGACAGGCACAGCACGGACGGACGGTTCTCGGAGCTGAGTGCGCAGTCCCAGGCCTCCAGCGTCTCCACCGCATCGGCGGGACGGAACACCAGCAGGTTCGGGATCACCCGCAGCGCGGCAAGGTGTTCGACGGGCTGGTGCGTCGGACCATCCTCGCCGAGGCCGATGGAATCGTGCGTCATCACGTGAATGGCGCGCAATCGCATCAGCGCCGCGAGGCGGATCGCCGGCCGGCTGTAGTCGGAGAACGCCAGGAAGGTGCCGCCATAGGGGATGAAACCGCCATGGAGCGCGAGACCGTTCATCGCGGCGGCCATGCCGTGCTCGCGAATGCCGTAATGGATGTAGTCACCGGCGTACGCACCGCGCTTGACGGGAGCCTGCGCCTTGGCATGCGTGAGGTTCGAATGGGTGAGGTCCGCGGAGCCGCCGATCAGGCCGGGGATGGTCCCGGCGATGCCGTCGAGCACCTGTTGCGAAGCCTGCCGCGTCGCGAGCTTCGGACGCTCGGATGCGAAGCGCTCGCGCAATTTCGCCGCAGCCAGCGCGTACTCGGCCGGCAAGGCAACCGCCTTGCCTTCGACGAACAGATCGCGCTGCTCCGGCGTCGCGCGTTCATAGCGATCGAGCCAGGCGAGCCGATCGACCTGTCCGCGCTGTCCGATCATTCGCCAGGCCTTGAGCACCGGCATCGGCACCACGAAGGGCTGGTAGTCCCAACCGAGAGCCCGCCGCGCCGCCGCCGTCTGCTCGGTGCCGAGCGGCGCGCCATGCGCCTTCTCGGTGCCCTGCCGATCCGGCGCGCCGTAGCCGATGATGGTGCGGCAGGCGATCAGCGACGGCTTTGCGGTCTCCCGCTCCTCGGCGATGGCCTGCGCGATCGCTTCGGGATCGTGCCCGTCGATGCTGCGCACCGACCAGCCGGAGGCGGAGAAACGCGCGAGCTGATCGTCGGACGTGGCCAGCGAGGTCGGTCCGTCGATCGAGATGCCGTTGTCGTCGAACAGCACGATCAACCGGCCGAGCCCGAGATGGCCGGCGAGCGAGATCGCCTCCTGGCTGAGGCCTTCCATCAGGCAGCCATCACCCGCGATCACATAGGTGAAGTGATCGACGAGCCCGTCGCCATGCCGCGCATTGGCCATCCGCTCGGCGAGCGCCATGCCGACCGCGGTCGCGATCCCCTGCCCGAGCGGCCCCGTCGTGGTCTCCACGCCCGGCGTATGGCCATACTCGGGATGGCCCGGCGTCTTCGAGCCCCATTGCCGGAAGGCCTTGATGTCGTCGAGGCTGACGTCGCCACCGGTCAGATGCAGCAATGCATAGAGCAGCGTCGAGCCATGGCCGGCCGACAGCACGAAGCGATCGCGGTCCGGCCAGTTGGGATGCGCCGAGTCGAATTTCAGGAAGCGCGAGAACAGCACGGTTGCGACGTCGGCCATGCCCATGGGCAGGCCGGGATGACCCGACTGCGACGTCTCGATGGCATCGACCGCGAGGAAGCGGACGGCGTTGGCGAGATCATTGTGCGAGACCGCATTGAGGTCGGCTTCGGCATGAACCGAGATGTTCATCGGATCCTCCCATTATCGTTGGTGTACGTCACTTCAGGTTCCGCTTGCGCTCGATGAGCTGCATGATCAGCGGCGTCAGGATCAGCTGCATCGCGAGGTCGAGCTTCGCGCCGGGGCAGACGATGGAATTGGCGCGCGACATCCAGCTCTGCGGCAGCATCGACAGCAGATAGGGGAAGTCGATGCCGCGCGGGTTCTTGAAGCGGATCACCACCATCGATTCGTCCGGCGTCGGGATCCAGCGCGCGACGAACGGATTGGAGGTGTCCACCGTCGGCACGCGCTGGAAGTTGATGTCTGTCTCGGTGAATTGCGGGCAGATGTAGTGGATGTAGTCGGGCATCCGCCGCAGGATGGTGTCGGTGACCGCCTCGGTGGAGTAGCCGCGCGCGCTGCGATCGCGGTGCAGCTTCTGGATCCATTCGAGATTGATGACGGGCACGACCCCGATCTTGAGGTCGGCATAGCGCGCGACATTGACCTTGTCGGTGACCACGGCGCCGTGCAGGCCCTCGTAGAACAACAGGTCGGAGTTCTCCGGCAGCTTCTCCCAATCGGTGAAGGTGCCCGGCGCCGCGCCGTGCAGCGCCGATTCCTCGGCGTCGTGAACGTAGTGCCGCGTCACCGCCGTGCCGGTCTCGCCGTAGTCGCGGAAGGCGCGCTCCAGCTCCTCGAACAGGTTGGTCTCGGGACTGAAATGGCTGAAATGCTTGTTGCCGCGATCGGCCTCCTTCGCCATCTGCGCACGCATCTCGGCGCGGTCGAAGCGATGAAACGCGTCGCCTTCGATATAGGCGGCGTTGACCTTCTCGCGGAAGAATATCTGCTCGAACGTCTTCTTCACCGAGGTGGTGCCGGCACCGGAGGAGCCGGTGATGGAGATGATCGGATGCTTCCTGGACATGGGGCGCCTCGCTCAGAGCCGGAAGAAACCGCGCCGCGCGAACAGCGGTGCGGAGACGCTGGCGACCAGCAGCGGATCGCAATGCAGCTCCTCGACGCGGCGCACCTCGTTGCTCGAGCCCATGATCAGCGGCACGCGCTGATGCAGGCTCTGCGCCGAGAGGTCGAGGATGCGCTCGCGCCCCGTCGTGGCGGAGCCGCCGGCCTGCTCGACGATCATGGCCATCGGGTGCGCCTCGTAAACCAGGCGCAGGCGGCCGTCGCCGTAACCGGGACGCGCGTCGGAAGGGTAGAGGAAGACGCCGCCGCGGGTGAGGATGCGATAGGCCTCGGCGACCAGCGAGCCGACCCAGCGCATGTTGAAATCGTGGTTGGCTTGCCCTTCGACACCCGCGAGACATTCGTCGATGAAGGCCCGCACCGGCGGATCCCAGTGCCGGCGGTTCGAGGCGTTGATCGCGAACTCCTCGCCGGCCTCGGCGATCTGCGCGCCGGCGCGCGCGAGGCGGAAGCAGCCGGCCTTGCGGTCGAGCGTGAAGATGTCGACGCCCTCGCCGAGCGTCAGCACCAGGGACATCTGCGGACCGTAGGTGACGAAGCCCGCCGCGAGCTGCGCCGAGCCGCGCTGGTGGAAGGCGAGCGTGAGGTCGTCCGGGGCGGGCAGGATCGAGAAGATCGTGCCCACCGTCATGTTGATGTCGATGTTGGAGGAGCCGTCGAGCGGATCGATGGCGATGCAGATGCGCCCCTGCGGGTCGCCGATCTGGGCCTCGCGCATCTCTTCCGAGGCGAGCGCTGCGATCGGCAGCCGGCCGAGGCAGCGGCGCAGGATCGCATCCGCCTGCACGTCGAGATTGCGCTGGAGGTCGCCGTCGCTGTTGCGGCCGGTGGTCAGGCCGGAGGCGTCGGCGAGATCGCCTGACGCGATGAGGTCGGCGATCTCGATGGCGGCCGCCGCGATGGCATCGACCGCGGCTGCCACGGCCAGCGCGTGCGGCGCGGTCTCGGAATACCGTTGAAGGTGATCGTCCAGCCTGATTTGCCCGGTCATCTCGCGTCCATCCCCTGTGCCGGCGCCGCCTCCGATTGCCTCCCCGGTGGAGGTCGGTGCGGTCAGTCCCGGCATCAGGAGATTGACAGGGGCGACTTAATAAGGAAAATTTCTATTCATAATGAGCCTTAAAGAATTTTCTTATAATGGCCCCGGCCATGCAGCGGCTCAGCTCCGGCATCTGACGATCCGGCAGCTGCGCTCCCTTGCGGCGCTCTCGGCCAAGGGCAGCGTGACGGCGGCGTCCGGCCATCTCGGGCTGACCCAGCCGGCCGTGACCCAGCAGCTCCGGCAGCTTCAGGATCTCGCCGGCCTGCCGCTGGTGCAGCGGACCGGCGACGGCATGCTGCTGACGGAGGCGGGCAAAGAGGTGCTGACGCTGGCCGAGCGGGTCGAAGCCGCCATCATGGACTGCCAGGGCGCGCTCGACCTGCTGGCGGGGCGGACCGGCGGCACGGTGCATCTCGGCGCGGTCTCGACCGCGAAATATTTCGTGCCGCACGCGATCGCGGCGTTCTCCAAGCGCTATCCCAAGATCGAGATCAAGCTGACCATCGGCAATCGCAAGGAGATCCGCGAGGCCATGCACGGCTACGACCTCGATTTCGCGGTGATGGGTCGGCCACCGGCCGACGTCTCGGTCGACGTCCGCCAGCTCGGGCGCAATCCACACATCATCGTCGCGCGCAAGGGACACTGGCTCGAGCAGGATTCCGGCCTCAGCCTGACCGATCTCGTGCACGAGACCTTCCTCACCCGCGAGCCCGGCTCGGGCACGCGGACGCTGATGGAGGGCATGTTCCAGAAGTCCGACCTCGAGCCGATCATCGGCATGGAGATGAGCAGCAACGAGACCATCAAGCAGGCGGTGATCGCCGGGCTCGGCATCGCCTTCATCTCGGCCCACACCGTGGCGCATGAGCTTGCCGAGGGCCGGCTGGTCGTGCTCGACGTCGCGGGCCTGCCGATCGTGCGGCAATGGTACGTGATCCGCCGCAGCGACAAGGTGCTGCTGCCGCCGGCGCAGGCGATGTTCGATTTTCTCGGTTCTGAAGGGTCGAACTACCTGCCCGACCTGCCCGAGCTCGGCGAGCGCTGAGCCGACGCCGTTCAGCTCATCAGCTTCATGGCGACGGTGGCGGCCAGGATCGCGATGATCTGGAGCAGGCGCTGCGTCGTGAAAATGCGGTTGAAGGTGGTCATTGCTTGCCCCGGCCGGCGTGGAGGAGATTTCGAGCGGCCCGTTGCTAGCACAGGCGGGCGGCGAGACAACTCCGTAATGGCCACGGGGGCGATCGCGCCTGCGGCGGGCCGGTTCATGGCCGCGCCGGCCGCTGGCGATCAGGCCGCGAGCGGCGCGGCGTGGTCCATGCGCGCCGCGAAATAGGCTTCCAGCTCCGACAGCGCCCGCGCCTCCCACTCCCTCGCCTGCTCCAGCAGCGACCAGCTCTGGCCCGGGCGGAATGCAGCGGTCTGGCGATAGAGCGATGCGATGCCGCGATAGCGCCGCACGTTCTCCAGGATGGCGTGACCGTTCATGTCCGAAAACTCCCTCGTCGTTCCCGGGGGAGAAATTGCGGCCAAATCTTTTTCGAAAAGTTAGCGGCGCGCGGCAAGCGCGCGGATGGTTGCCGGATTGTTGCGCGGACGCAACGCGCAATGGGGTGCCCGGACGACGTCGAGCGCGATTTATTACGGATTCGTTGCTGCGCTCTCGCCCGGGGGCTTCAGCCCGCCGCGGCTGACGATGTTCATCGTCTCGCGGCAGAGATCGGCAAGGCCGATCAGCAGCACGGCCAGCAGGCAGAACAGGTTGATGGAATCGGCATTCGCGCTGGATAGCGCGTTGAACTCGAAGGCGGGCGGAATGAACGCCCACCACACCAGCGGAATGGTGAACAAAGCAGCGAACCCCGCCGCCGGCGCGCCCGCGACGAGGCCGAGCACGAACAGGCTGGGCAGGAACGCTGCAAAATAGTAATGCGCGCCGAGCGCGACGCAGATGGCCTGAAGCACAGCCGACATCGCGATCACGATGCAGGCGAGCAGCAACGCCTGCCACGACCACGGCCGCATCCAGGGTACCCCAAGCAGCCCCGCCCGCCTCATCAGCCTCCCCCTGCCGCCCGCTCACCGGCTTGATTGAAACGAAAATACTACAGCCGCAAGCAAACCGCGAGACGGAAATTGCAGCGCCACGGGACTGGTCAACGAGCCGCAAAGCACCGCTCTGGAGGCTTGCCGGCTGAGGTGCGTGTCCCGGACAAGCTGCAACGCCTCCAGGCGTTGCAGCGCAGAGCCGGGACCCAGGGCGACACGGTCCAATGCCGCGACATGGGCCCCGGCTCTGCAGCGCACCGTACCGGACGATGCTTCGCATCGCCGGGGAAGCGCTGCGCTGCGTCCGGGGCACGAGAGCGAGCTGGTTCTCCAATCACCTCTGTCGCCGCGGCTTCTCGGATTGATCTCTGGCGTCTCTGGAATACTGGATCGCCCGCTTTCGCGGGCGATGACAGTGAGTGTGTGGTGACAGACGTGACTCGTCGGCCTCGCGGCTCAAATTCGCCCGAGCTTTGCTTGCGTCTCCACCCTCAAATCCAAGAGGGCGCAGGGAAGGCCGGGTGCTGACAACGCACCCGCGGT
>NZ_KI519399.1:2100126-2111555 GCF_000482425.1 Bradyrhizobium sp. 22 | reverse complement strand
GCTCTCCCGGGAGCCGAATGTCCTTCTGGCCTCCCTCGCCCCGCGGATTGGATGATGCAGTCTGCCCGGTTGGGCTCGCTCGCACCTCCGCGGTAGGCTTGACCGTAGCAACGACGGCCAGGACCACACGGTTTTGCCGTACGCGCATTCGTGAGCGCCACAGGGTCGACAGCATCGTGCACGGTGCCATCGAATGTTGGCGCGACGAACTGAACAGCGCCGTTCGTCACACGCGGTTACGGGCTCACAGGGACTACCCGCCCTGCCCACACCTCTCGTGCCGACGCTGCCGCGTCCACCGCAAGCCCGGCTCGCGATCAAGACGACCTCGAGATCGCCCCTCCTGGTTGAGCCGGGATGGACGACACATACGCCGAAACCGAATTTCGGTAAAGTGGAATATTTTCGCAGGGATGGATTGACAGGGGCCGACACAGGCACGGCCGCGTAGCCCGGATGGAGCGCCAGCGCAATCCGGGACAGTTGAAGATGCCCAGCGAGGGGCCCCGGATTACGCTTTCGCTCTATCCGGGCTACGGAAGCCTCATCACTTCGCTCGCACCGGCGCGCCATCCGCCATGGTGGTCACGCCCTTGCGCTCGACGATCATGCCATAGGCGTGCGGCTGGCGGTGGACGTCGAAATTGAAGGTGGTGCGTTTGTAGGAATTGCAGAGATCGAGATCGCAGCGGGCGAGCGCGAGCTCGTCGCCCTTGGTCGTGCATCGCGCGATGATCTCGCCCGAGGGCGCGATGATGCAGCTGCCGCCGATGTGGTCGACGCCCTCCTCGACGCCGGCCTTGGCGACGCCGACCACGAAGGTGCCGTTCTGATAGGCGCCGGCCTGCATGACGAGATGATTGTGAAACAGCGACAGATCGTCATGCTCGGGCGCGGGCGGATTGTGCACCGGCGTGTTGTAGCCGATCATCACCATCTCGACGCCCTGCAGGCCCATCACGCGATAGGTCTCGCTCCAGCGGCGATCGTTGCAGATCGCCATGCCCATCACGCCACCGAAGGCGCTGGCGACGCCGAAGCCGCGGCCTGGCTCGAAATAGCGCTTCTCCAGATGCTGGAATTTCCGCCACGGCTCGTGCTCGGCATGGCCTGGCAGATGGACCTTGCGGTATTTCGAGACGATCGCGCCGCTCTTGTCGACGAGAATGGACGTGTTGTAGCGCCTGACGATGCCGGCCTCGATCGTCAGCTCGGCATAGCCGAGATAGAAACCGATACCAAGCTCGCGGCCGAGATCGAACAGGCCTTGCGTCTCCGGACCCGGCATCTCGCGCTCGAAGAATTGGTCGATCTCGGCCTGATCCTCGAAATACCAGCGCGGGAAGAACGTCGTCAGCGCGAGCTCGGGATAGACGATCAGGTCGCATCCGCACGCCTTCGCCTCGCGCATCAAGGCCATCAGCCGGGCCACGACTTCAGTCCTGCTCTCGGTCCTGGCGATCGGGCCAAGCTGGCCGGCTGCAACAGTCACAAATCTCGCCACGCGTCGTTCCTTCGTTGTCCGGAGTGCCTCGAGCCCCGAGCCTATCGAGCGGTGCACCGCGCGCACAGCCGGATCGCCCGATCGTCGTGACGGGACACAATCAAATTCCGTGCCTTGCGGGTATCATCGTGCGGAGCCGCCCGACCCGCTGTAAAATCCTGGAACTTCGTTGCGGATATGCAACGGTTCCCCACGATCTGAAGCCGGACAAAACAAACTCCCATTCCGGCCACGAACCGCTCTCACAAGGCCGTGAGACGATCAGGGGAACGACGATGCGTGCACAACGCGTTTGGAAAGTGAATGGGGACGCCAGCATCGGGCATCTCCAATCCAGACTGGACGATCTGAACAAGCGGCTGGGTCAGCTTGAAAGCCAGCATCCGGACAGCTGGAAGATCGAGGAACTGAAAGCGAGCGCGCTCAGTCTCTCGCGCGAGATCGACGACATCCGCTGCGCCGAGGCGACCGCGGCCTTGAGCGAGCTGCTGCGGAAGTAATCAGCACGCGGCGATTCGATGGGTGGTTCGTAGGATGGGTAGAGCGCAGCGAAACCCATCGATCCCTTCTCGCGGAGACGAAGGTGATGGGTTTCGCAAGGGCTCTACCCATCCTACGAGCTACCCATCCTACGAGCCCGTCGATTCGCATCGCGCACTGGAACCAAGCTCCACGCCCGCCATTTCCATGCAGAGCATGGAGCACGAGCATGACGAGGCAGCTGACGCGAGCCTATCTCGCGCGCGGCGTGGCCGGCACGGTGTCCATGCTGGTGGTGCGCGGCGGCGGCATTTGCCCTCGCGCCATTTAGCGCCGTGAGGGATTTCGCATGACGTCCGAACCCGAAGAGCAGGTGCGGCTGCAAGGCTTTGGCGAGATGACGTTGCGCACGGCGGTCGCGACGCTGATGCAGCTCGCACCGCGCGAGCGCGCCGAGGCCGCGATCTTCCGCGTCCGCGACGGCGTGCGGCTGGCGGAAAGCGAGATCGCCGAGCTCGCCTCGCACTGGGGCATCGAGCCGGCGCCGAACGTGCGGTCGCCGCGACTGGTCCCCGAGCAGCACTGGCCCGACATGGTCCGCGGCATGGTGCGCGAGGCCCCGCTGCCGGCGCTGATGGTGGCGTTCCTGGTAGGGGTGCTGGTGGCGCGAAGATAGCGCCCTTGAGCGAGGCGTGCATCCATCTACGAAAACTGTCGATGCCTGGCCGCCGCAGCGGCCAGGCAGGTCATGGTCGGCGGCCTCAGTGGTGCATCTTGCTTGCGCGTGCCGGCGGCAGCAGCACCGTGTCGATGACGTGGATCACGCCGTTCGATGCCTCGATGTCCGGCTGGATGACGTGCGCGTCATTGACGCGGACACCGAGACTTCCATCGACGCTGACCGGCTGGCCCTGAACGGTCGCAACCTTCAGCGACTTGCCGGCGACGTCGGCAGCTCTCACCCGGCCCGCAACGACGTGATACTTCAGCACCGCCGCCAGCTTGGCCTTGTTCTTCAAGAGCGACTCGACCGTTCCCGGCGGCAGCTTGGCGAAGGCGGCGTCGTTGGGCGCAAACACCGTGTACGGCCCCTTGCCCTTGAGCGTCTTCACGAGGCCGGCCGCTTTCACAGCGGTCACCAGCGTGGTGAACGAACCGGCCGAAACCGCGGTGTCGACGATGTCGGCGGCGCGCGCTGCCGACGGACCAAGCAGACAAGCGACCATGGCCGCTCCGGCCACGAGCGAACGAATTGCGGGCGTCATCAAATTCTCCTGGTGTGATTCATCCATGCCGACGCGATGGCTGCACGCGACATCGCGCATCCATTGTCCGATCAGTTGCGATCGACCTCACTGAAACGAAGCCTCGCAGCGGCTGGATCACCGCCTTTCCTGAAAATCGATCGATAGTGACGAGACGCCGCAGCGGCGTCATTTCCGTGATCTTCGCCATCTACGGCAATGAGGCCGTCAGCATCATCAGCATGCGCCCTGCCAGCCGCAAGGAAAGAGAACTCCATGAAGCAAACCGCCGCTAAGAAGCGCTGCACCGCGAGCGATATGCGCGCGGCGAGCAATGGCGAAGGCCAAACCGTTCGACGAAGTCTTCCCTGGGATGCGCAGGGGTCGCAGCCCCAACAAGGCACCGACAAAAAAGCTGGTGTCGCTGCGATTGAGCCCCGTCGTGCTGGAGCATTTCAAGGCTTTCGGGCGCGGATGGCAGAGCCGGATCGACGAGACGCTGCTCAAGGCTGTCAAGAAGGCGCAGAAATCGATCTAATCGCTCGTGGCACGTTGCCGCGAAACCCCCGCTACGCCCTAGGGAATTGCGTACCTCTCACGCAGCTCGCCGCAAGGAGAAGTTCCTTCCGTCTGCCGAAGTGACGTGTCCCAGCCGAGCCAACGAAGCCAGGACATCTCCAATCTTCTTTTCAGTGGTTTTGGTCTTCTTGAACTGGCTGGCAATCGCCTGGGCGCTGATCGGCCCGCCTGCCGCAGCAAGCGCGGCGAAGACTGCGGCGGTCTGCTCGACTGCTCCGGAAGGGAATGACAGCTTCTGCGCAGCTTCGGGCAAGAGCAGTTCTGCCGCCACTTGTGCGCCCTCCTCCCGAGTTGCCTGCTTATCGAGGCCCTTGGCGAAACGGGAGATTTGATAGTCGGGTCGCAGCCAGCGCACCAGGCCGCGCTTTTCTTCGTCCGACCGCTGCTTGTTCAGAGCAACAAGCCGGGCCAGGATTTCGTCGTCCGAGAGATCGGCCGGCCAGCCATAGGCCGCCGCCACGGCGATATCGATCTTGTCGTGAAGCTCCTTCAAGATGAGGACCTGTCCGTCCTTGAAGATGGCTTTGTCCCGGTCATCAAGATCGTCCAATTTGGTCCCGACGCGCAGTTTTTCCAGGACGTTATAGAGCCCGGTCAGCGTGAGATGTGCATGTTCGGCCAGCACCCGCTTGCGGTGCGCATCCAGTTCCTCGGCTAAAACGCGAACGGTCTGCCGCTGGATGTTGTTGGCGTCGGGAAAGGGAAAGGGATCGAAAGTTCGCGTCTTGGTATAAACAGCGTCATTTCCGACGCCAAGCCAACCGCCAGCTCTGAGCGCATATACAACATGGATTCTTGAGCTCAACGTCCCAAGACAGAACGCGTCATCGGAAGCAATAATTACGCTCTTGTCGTCGCATACAATGTGAGCTGGAAGGAATTGGAAAACGCGATGTCGAGCCGTATCCACGGTAACGATATAGCGCGTCAGCTCTTTCAACGCTGGTCGCAATTCACGGCGCGGCTCTCCGAATATCCACCAACTCGCTCGATAACTTTCACGATTATTCTTGTCCCGCTCCGGCTTCACGCTGACGAGAAGATGCTGATAGACTTCTGGGAACTTCTGGCGAACTTGATCGACACTCAATCCGAATAGATCGATTACCATTCGACCGCGAGGTCTTTGAGCTAGATCACGACCATTTCTATAATCATGAACGTAAGTATCCAGACCGTCTCTGGTGCCCAATCCCAGGTGCCGCGCTTCGCTCGGCGTCACAATGAAGCCGCTGCCATGAAGCTTCACACCGTCATGGCTTATACCTAGAGATGCTTGCAACGGCTTAACCGCAGCTATGTCGGCGCCGATCGTCAAATCAGAATTGATTGAACCTAACGATTCTTTGAAATCGATCCGCGGAATATCCGTGTCCAGCGAGGTCTCCTTCACCACCTCGCGCAAAGTCCCGTCTAGCGTCCCCGCTTCTCCAACAGTCATTGCGATTCGAACGGCCGCAGCGTCATCCGTCGCCTTTGTCCAGGGATGATCTGGAATCGCCATCACCAGCGAGATTGGCTTCTTTGCCTTCAGATGCCGCTCTATCACCCTGCGCTGAAACACCTGTGAGACCGAATTGGTCGTGATGAGTCCAAAACGACGCAGCACGGTGCCCTTGCGTGTCAGCAATTCGGCGGCGCGATCCCACCAGTACATGACGAAATCAGCGGATTCGTTCACGTGAGGATGGGCCGCCCACAATGCTTCCGTAAATTCGTCTCCCAGACGAGAGCGCAAGAAACTCGCGCCAATGAATGGGGGATTCCCGACGATGAACTCGGCGCTCGGCCATTCCGGCCTTCGCGCGTTCGGATAGGTTTCCTTGCCGTCGACGATCTTTGGGATGGGCTCGCCATCCCACGTCAGCACGGCATTCTTGACCTGGATGTTCTTGAACGCGCGCAGGATTGGCTCCTCCGGAGGCGCGCCCTTGGTGCGGAAATGCCATTGCAGGTAGCCGATCCAGAGCACCAGTTCGGCAATTGCTCCCGCGCGCGGGTTAATCTCAAGCCCGAGGAACTGATGCGGATCGACACTATGCGAGCCGAGTCCGCGCAGCGCTTCTTGGCCGCCAAGGTCAAGCAGTGCCTCAAGCACCTCGCCCTCAAGCCGCTTGATCAGTTCCAAGGATACATACAGGAAATTACCGGTTCCGCAGGCCGGATCGAGTACCCTTGTCCCGCACAATCGTTCATGAAACGCCTCGACCTCAGCGGCCGCCCCCTTTAGGTCGCCCGATGCACGCTTGGTCTCGGCGGTCGCCTGCACGTTGCGCCAATCCTCACGCAGTGGTTCGATAATGGTCGCAACGACAAGCCGCTCGACGTAGGCGCGCGGGGTATAGTGGGCGCCCAACCGGTCACGCTCGCTGGGATCAAGCGCCTGCTCGACCAACGTCCCGAATATCGAAGGATCGACGTCGTTCCAGTTGTAGCTCGCCGCCTGCCTGAGTTCACCGATCTCCTCGCGACCGAGCGGCAGGGCGGCCCGGTTCCTGAAGAACTCGCCGTTGAATTTCCTGACCTTCGTCTTCAGCACATGCGCCCAGGTGCCGAGGTCCATAGCTTCCCACAATTGACCAACGTCGTGAGTGAAGGCTTCAGGGTTGCGCTCGCAGTCCCCGAGCACTTGCTTGAACGATTGCTCCGGCAGCAGACCGACGTCCTCCGCGAACATCGTGAACAGGCAACGCATCAAGAACATGGCGACATCTTGCGCGGGGTAGCTCTTCTTCTCAAGAGAGCGCGACACCTGCGCAAGACGCTTGGCGATGTCGCGGGTTACCTTCGCGGACGTTCGCGTCGGATCGAGCGTCTGCGGCTCTTTCCAGATCTTCCTGAGCCGCTCGCAGATCTCCGGGTTGTGGAGGTCTTCGAGATAAATGCGAAATGACTGCCGGTCCGGAAATTGCGTATAGTTCTTTCCCTGTCCGGAGAAGTCCGCGTAGACCTCGATGCAGTGCCCGACGTCGCAGACGAGGATGAACGGTGGCCAGCCATGAGAGGTCGGCAAGGCACGAGCGTATTCCTCGGCCTGGCGCTTGGCATTGAGCATCAGCACGTCCCAGGCGCGATCTGCACCACGGCGGCCCCGCAGATTATCCGAGGCATCCGCCGCAAACAGATCGTTCTGACCGACAATCTCCTTCGCAGCGCCCTTGACGCGGCTCTGCTTGGCTTCCAGGACGAAGCAGTCTTTCTTATAGAGATCGATGCGTCCGAGCGCGTCGCCATCGTCCTTGTGCCGGGTGACGACCCGTTCGAAGACGTAATCATTGCGCTCGTGAGTCGCGCCGGCAGGCTGCGGGTGTTCGACCCCGATGAGATCGCAGAGCTCGGTCAGGAACAGCGCGTAGTTCGCACGTTCCTGCCCTCCCTCCTGCCCCTGCCAACGCGCAATGAAAGTCTCGGCAGACTGATTCTTTTTCGTGTCATCCCCCATGTCTGCAACCTAGCGGGATCGCGCCATGGAGCAAGTCATCATAAGGGACCAGCAAGCCATGCCGCCGCGGCAAGCCGCCCTGCCCGGCCAAATCGGCCGTGGACCCGATCCCGAAATCGTTGCAGAAAGGTGTTCCGAGGCGGCGGCGGCCGGTCTGCCAAGCCTCTGGAAAACGTCGACTTTTGGAAGAATGGTCGGAGTGGCAGGATTCGAACCTGCGACCCCTGCGTCCCGAACGCAGTGCTCTACCGGGCTGAGCCACACTCCGACAAGAAGGCGGCTTATAGCGTCGGGTTTGACGCACCGCAAGCGGCCGAGATGAGGAATTTTGTCCCTGTGAAAACGGGCCTTGAAACGCGGATTTTGCCGGCCGGCGCCGCCGGCGCGGAGGCTGCCGCCCGGCAACTGGCCGCCGGCGGGCTGGTCGCGTTTCCGACCGAGACGGTCTACGGGCTCGGAGCGGACGCCGCCAATGCCACCGCCATTGCCCATCTCTACGCCGCCAAGGGGCGGCCGGCGTTCAATCCGCTGATCGCGCATGTCGCCGATATTCCGGCGGCGCGGCGGATCGGGCGGTTCGACGCGCGTGCGCTGGAGCTGGCCGAGGCGTTCTGGCCGGGACCGCTGACGCTGGTGGTGCCGAAGATCGAGGGCTGCCCGGTGGCGGAGCTCGCCACCGCCGGGCTCGACACCGTCGCGATCCGCATCCCCGCCCACCCGGTCGCGCAGGCGATCCTGCGCGCCTTCGGCGGAGCCGTGGTCGCGCCGTCGGCCAACATCTCCGGCCACGTCTCGCCGACGCTGGCGGCCCATGTCGAGAGCGACCTGGCGGGGCGGATCGACCTGATCATCGATGGCGGGCCGGTCGCAGTCGGTGTGGAATCGACCATCGTCGGCTGCTTCGAGACGCCGATGCTGCTGCGGCCCGGCGGGCTGTCACGCGAGCGGATCGAGGCGGTGCTGGGCGAGACCCTGGCGCGGCCGCCTGCGGAGACGGGCAGCGACGACAGCCAGCCGCTGGCGCCGGGCATGCTGGCCTCGCATTACGCACCGCGCGCCCCCGTGCGGCTCGATGCGCGGGAGGTGGCGCCCGGCGAGGCGCTGCTGGCGTTCGGCGCCGCGCGCCTGCCTGGCGTCGATGCCGCCGCCGCGGTCATGAATCTGTCGCCCACAGGTGATCTCGATGAAGCCGCCGCCAATCTGTTCGGCTATCTTCGCGAGCTCGACGCGAAGGGCCCGCGGGGGATCGCGGTGATGGCAATTCCCGAAGAGGACCTTGGCGAAGCGATCAATGACCGGCTGCGCCGGGCTGCGGTTGCCCGATAGAAGCTTGAGAAGAGACACGAGAATGAACGTCAATACACCCGCCATTCCTCCGCTTGCGCCCGAGCTGATCGAGCAATTCCGCAACATCGTCGGCGAGCGCCACGCCATTACCGATGCCAACGACATCGCGCCTTATGTCACCGAGGAGCGCAACCTGTTCCACGGCCGCTCGCCGCTGGTGCTGCGCCCGGGCTCGACGGCGGAGGTCTCTGAAATCTGCAAGCTCGCCTCCGCGCACAAGATCGCGCTGGTGCCGCAGGGCGGCAACACCGGGCTCGTCGGCGGCCAGACCCCGCACAATGGCGAGGTGGTGGTGTCGCTGCGGCGCCTGGACAAGATCCGCGAGGTCGACACCGCCTCCAACACCATGACGTGTGAGGCCGGCGTCGTGCTGCAGGTGGCGCAGCAGAAGGCATCCGACGTCGACCGGCTGTTTCCGCTGTCGCTGGGCGCCGAAGGCAGCTGCACCATCGGCGGCAATCTCTCCACCAATGCCGGCGGCACCGCCGCGCTCGCCTATGGCGTCGCGCGCGAGATGGCGCTGGGGCTCGAGGTGGTGCTCGCCGACGGGCGCGTGCTCAACACGCTGTCGAAGCTGAAGAAGGACAACACCGGCTACAACCTGCACAACCTCTTCATCGGCGCCGAAGGCACGCTCGGCATCATCACGGCGGCGACCTTGAAACTGTTTCCGAAGCCGAGGGCGGTCGAAACCGCCTATGTCGGCCTGAAGTCGCCGGCGGCGGCCTTGAAGCTGCTGACGATCGCGCAAGGCGAAGCCGCCAATGCGCTGACGAGTTTCGAGCTGCTGTCGGAGATGGCGGTCGATTTCTCCGTCCGCCACGGCATCGACGTGCGCGATCCGCTCGCAGAAAAGCATCCCTGGTACGTGCTGATGGAATTGTCCTCGCCCGGTGACGATGCCCGCACGCCGCTGGAGACGATCCTCGCCCGCGCCATGGAGGAGGAGATCGTCGACGACGCCGTGATCGCGTCGAGCCTTGCCCAGCGCAACAATTTCTGGAAGCTGCGCGAGGAGATGTCGGCGGCGCAGAAGCCGGAGGGCGGCTCGATCAAGCACGACATCTCCGTTCCCGTCGCCGCCGTGCCCGCCTTCATCGCCGAGGCCGACGCCGCGGTGGTGAAGCTGATCCCCGGCGCGCGGCCGGTGCCGTTCGGCCATCTCGGCGACGGCAATCTGCATTACAATGTCAGTCAGCCTGTTGGCGCCGACACCGCCGATTACCTCGCGCGCTGGCACGAGGTGAACGCGGTGGTGTTCGAGATCGTGCTGCGCATGGGCGGCTCGATCTCCGCCGAGCACGGCATCGGCGTGCTCAAGCGCGACGAGCTGCCCGACGTCAAGGACAAGACCGCGATCGAGCTGATGCGCGCGATCAAGGCGATGCTCGACCCGCACGGCATCATGAACCCGGGGAAGGTGCTGTGAGCGCGCTTGCGATCGACACCATCGCCGACGCCGATGTCGAGGAGGTCGTCGCGCTGTGGCAGCGCTGCGGCCTGACGCGGCCCTGGAACGATCCCCATGCCGACATCGCGCTGGCGCGGCGGCGCGGCAATTCCACCGTGCTGATCGGCCGCGACAATGGCGCGATCGCAGCGACAATCATGGTCGGCCATGACGGCCATCGCGGCTGGGTCTATTACGTCGCGGTCGATCCCGACAGCCGGAAGCGCGGCTTCGGCCGCCTCATCATGGCGGCGGCCGAAGACTGGCTGCGCGCGGCCGGCATTGCCAAGCTGCAGCTGCTGGTCCGGCGCGAGAACGCCGCGGCCAATGCGTTCTACGGCTCGCTGGGCTTCGAACTCTCGACCTCCGTGATGTTCCAGAAGTGGCTCGACGGCCGCGCGACCACGCCAAGCAATTGAGATCCGTATCATGACCGTTTCCGACCGCGTCCGCATCAAGGACGTCCGCGTGCTCTCGGACGGCTGGACCACGCTGAAGTCCACGACGTTCGAGTATCGGCGCGCCAGCGGCGAGTGGCAGACACAGAAGCGCGAGACCTATGAGCGCGACAACGCCGCCGCCGTGCTGCCGTACAATCTCGCGCGGCGGACCGTGATCCTGGTGAAGCAATTCCGCCTGCCGGCCTTCATCCGCGGCTACGACGACCTCCTGATCGAGGCGGCCGCCGGCGTCTTGGACAACGCCGAGCCCGAGGAGCGCATCCGCGCCGAGGCCGAGGAAGAGACCGGCTATCGCCTGCACCACGTCCACAAGGTGTTCGAGGCCTTCATGAGCCCGGGCGCCATCACCGAAAAGCTGCATTTCTTCGTCGCCGAGTACGAGCCCGAGATGCGGGTGAGCGACGGCGGCGGCCTCGCGCACGAGGGCGAGGACATCGAGGTGCTGGAGCTTTCCATCGACGAAGCGCTGGCGATGATCGCCGACGGCCGCATCATCGACGCCAAGGCGATCATGCTGCTGCAATATGCGGCGCTGCATGTGTTCAGATAGGTGACGCTCTTCACCCTCCCCTGGAGGGGGAGGGTCGATCGCGCGAAGCGCGAGCGGGGTGGGGTGATCCCTCCACTCGGGCACTGTTGGATGTGGAGAGACCGTCTCCCCACCCCGTCTCACATTTCGCTACGCTCCATGTGAGTGAACTTCCTCCGAATGAGTGGACACCTGTAGTAGGCTCGTTGAGCCTGGAGGTGTTGAATGGAACGTGCACGTCGGTCGTTTACTGAAGAGTACAAGCGCGAGGCGGCGGGGTTGGTGGTGTCGAGCGGCCGCTCGATCGGGTCGGTAGCCAAGGAGCTCGGTCTGCGCGACTCAGTGCTGCGGCGCTGGGTCGATAAGCTCCGGCGCGAGCCGGCATCGGCGGCG
>NZ_KI519399.1:1517656-2099176 GCF_000482425.1 Bradyrhizobium sp. 22 | reverse complement strand
GATCGAGATGGAGCTAAAAGCCGCTTAACCCGTCCACTTTATCGGGGGAAGATCAGAGCCGACCCTCCCCCTCCAGGGGAGGGTAAGAGGCGCCTTCCATGCGGCTTTAGCGTGCAATGCAATTCAGACCTGCGCCGCCCCTTCCCCGGTTGAGCTCACTCCTGACTATCTCTAGTCTGGGCCGAACCAAGAACCAGGAGACGCGCCCATGTCCGCTCCGCGCGACGACGACTTCGGCTTTGCGCCCGATCATGATTCTCCCGTCCCCTACATGCAGCGCACGCGGGACTATTACGCGGCGATCGGCTACACCACGCCGTATCGCTGGGCGCATTACACCGCAGCGCCGTTCCAGCCGCTGAAGAAGCCGCTGGCGAAGTCGCGCGTGACCATCATCACCACCGCCGCGCCCTACGATCCCGCCAAGGGCGACCAGGGACCGGGCGCGGCGTACAACGGAGCTGCGAAATTCTACCAGGTCTATGACGGCGACACCTCGAAGCAGCACGATTTGCGCATCTCGCACATCGGCTACGACCGCAAGCACACCACCGCGACCGACAACGGCACCTGGTTTCCCCTGCCGCAGCTGTTGAAGGCGTCCGCTGCCGGCCGCATCGGCGAAGTGGCACCGCGCTTCTTCGGCGCGCCGACCAACCGCAGCCACCGCGTCACGCTCGACACCGATGCACCGGAGATTTTGGCGCGCTGCCTTGCCGACGAGGTGGACGTCGCGGTGCTGGTACCGAACTGCCCGGTCTGCCACCAGACCACTGCGCTGGTGGCGCGGCATCTTGAAGCGAACGGCATCCCGACCGTGATCATGGGCTGCGCCAAGGACATCATCGAGCACGCGGCGGTGCCGCGCTTCCTGTTCTCGGATTTCCCGCTCGGCAATTCCGCCGGCAAGCCGCACGACGTGGCCTCGCAGGCGCAGACGCTGGAGCTGGCGCTCAAGCTGCTGGAGACCGCGAGCGGCCCGCAGACCACGATGCAGTCGCCGCTGCGCTGGAGCGAGGACGCCTCCTGGAAGCTCGACTACAACAACGTCGCCCAGCTCTCGCCGGAGGAGCTGGCGCGCCGCCGCGCCGAATTCGACAAGCAGAAGGAGATCGCGCGAGGCAACCGCGCCGCCTAAAGCGCGATGAGATTCGGGTGGATCGTCATCGCGCTTTAGATCGTTCTTTGCGCATGATCTTTCCGGAAAACCGCTTCGCACTTTGCGCCAACGCGGCCCTCCGGGTCCGGATCATGCTTGGCGTCCTCCGACAACGACAACAATGGGGAGAGCGACGTGACGCGACCGTTCGAGGACGTGAAGATCCTGGATTTTACGCAAGTGCTGGCCGGTCCTTACGCCAGCTATCAGCTCGCGCTGCTCGGCGCCGACGTCATCAAGGTCGAGCGGCGCGAGGGCGAGGACATGCGCCGCACCCCGCTCTCCCGAGAATGGGCCGAGCGCGGGCTGGCGCCGGCGTTCCAGGCCGTCAACGGCAACAAGCGCAGCCTGACGCTCGATCTGCAGAAGCCGGAGGCGATCGCGATCGTGAAGAAGCTCGCCGCGAGCGTCGACGTCGTCATGGAGAATTTCCGCCCCGGCGTGATGGACAAGCTCGGCATCGGCTATGAAGCGCTCTCCGCCATCAATCCCAGGCTGATCTATTGCGCAGTGTCGGGCTTCGGCCAGACCGGCCCGGATCGGCTGCGGCCCGGCTATGACGGCAAGATGCAGGCGCTCTCGGGCATCATGGCGATATCAGGCCATCCCGAGACCGGACCGACGCGCGCCGGCTTTGCGGTCTGCGACGTGCTGTCGGGCGCCACGGCTGCCTTTGGCGTCTCGAGCGCGCTGTACCAGCGCGACCGCACCGGCAAAGGGCAGTTGATCGACGTCTCCATGCTGGAGGCGACGCTGGCGTTCCTGTCGGGCCAGATCGCGGACTGGTCGGTTGCCGGCCATCGCCAGACGCTCTCCGGCAACCAGGCGGTGAGCCGCAGGACCACGGCCAACCTGTTCAAGTGCGGCGACGGCCACATCCTGCTCGCCGTGAACAACGAGAAGCAGTATCGCGCGCTGATGGCTGCGCTCGGCCGCGAGGACACGCTGTCTGATCCACGCTTCGTCGACTGGTTCTCGCGCAACGAGAACGAGGGCGCGCTGCGCACCATCATCGAGGAAGCGCTGGCGAAACGCTCGGCACGCGAATGGGAGACGATTCTGGAAGACGCCGGTGCGCCCTGCGCCAGCATCTGGAAGGTCGAGGAAGTCATCGACCATCCGCAAGTGAAGGCGCGCGGCGCGATCCAGGAGCTGGACACGCCCTACGGCCGGCTGCGCTTTGCCGGCAGCGGCTTCAAGCTCGCCCATGGCGGCGGCCGGCTGGACCGGATGGCGCCGGAGCTGGGCGCGGATACCGATGCGGTGCTGGGTGAGCTCGGATTCGGTGCGGCGGAGATCGCGGCGTTGAGGGCGAAGGAGGTCGTTTAAAGTGCCGCTTACTCCGCTCTCGTAGGATGGGTAGAGCGAAGCGAAACCCATCGCCACTTCCACGTTGATGCATGATGGGTTTCGCAAGAGCTCTACCCATCCTACGGCACCGCGCCTAGAACAACGATCCTTGCCCGTCATCCGCCGGGCTGGCAGCAACCTTCCGCACCGCCTTCTTGGGCTTAGCCGCCTCGGCCTCCGCCTGCATCTGCTCCGCGCTGATCGGCAACACGAGCTGCTCGTCGTCATTGGCGACGCGGTTGACGCGGGTGGAGACCGGGTGCCAGGCGAACTCGCCGATGCGCGGGGCGGTCATCAGCGGCAGGATCGCATCGATCTCGTCACCGCGGCTGTCGAGCCAGCGCTCGAAGTCGCGCTCGCTGATGGTGACGGGCACGCGGTCATGCAGCGCGGCGAGATCCTCGCCTGCCGCCGCCGTGACGATCGCGACGGTGTCGAGCTCCTCGCCGTTCGGCCCGGCCCAGGTCTCGAACAACGCGGCGAAACCGAGCGGCGCGCCGTCGGCGCGGTGGATGAAGAAGGGCTGCTTGCGGCCGCCCTCCGTCTTCCACTCATAATAGCCATCGGCCGGGATCAGGCCGCGCCGGCGGCGAATCGCGTTCTTGAAGGCGGGCTTCTCCAGCACGGTTTCGGAGCGGGCGTTGATCAGCAGCGTAAACCCGCGGGGATCCTTGACCCAGGTCGGCAACAGGCCCCAGCGCATCAAACGGAAATGCCGCGCGCCGTTCTCGATCAGAACGACCGGAACAGGTTGTGTCGGCGCCACGTTGTACCGAGGCGGGAAATTCGGCTGCTCGACATAGCCGAACAATTGCCGCAAGGCCGCAGGGGCCGAAGTTATGACGAAGCGTCCACACATCCCAGGGTGCCTAAATAGGGTCCGTTCAGGTCCTTTTAACCCCGAACGTTAACACTGCGGCGGATGAGCTCAACGGCCTCCCAACCCGCGCGGACGCATGTACAGACGGGCCCCGAGGCCGCCGCCTGGGCCGAGCGGCTACGCGTGGCCAACATCAACCCGCGGACCGGGCTTGCCACCGACTATCTCAACCATTTCAATGAAGCGGTGATGCTGCTGGAAATGGTTCCGGACATGCCGGAATGCGCGGACGATTTCCTGACCTGGACGCCGTTATCCTACGCCGAGCATTTCACGGCCTCCAACTTCAAGGCGCGCGACCTCGCCATCGAAGCCTATGAGAAGGCCGATCCCAACGTGCGCGCCCAGTTCGACCACATCACCGATACCATGACCTCGATCCTGACCGCGGTTGGCTCGGCCATGCGCGAGGTTGAGAAGGACACGACCCGAATCCGCCTCGCCGAGCAGGCCGCGCTCTGGGTCAAGCCGCTGATCGCGGCCTGCGGCGGCATCATCCATGGCGGGGCCGAAGCCGACGTCGACACCATCATGGCGAACTGAGCCGGGTGCTTGAAGAAAATGGCTTCGTTCGTTCAGCCCGCCCACCCCCAGCTCGCCGTCAGTGCCGCGATTTTCCGCGACGGCAAGGTGCTGCTGACCCGCCGCGCCCGCTCGCCGGCGAAGGGGTTCTATTCGCTGCCCGGCGGCCGGGTCGAGTTCGGCGAATCGCTGCACCAGGCCCTGAGCCGCGAGGTTGCGGAGGAAACCGGGCTCGACATCGCGATCGTCGGCCTTGCCGGCTGGCGCGAGGTGCTGCCCGCCGCGCCCGGCGCCGGCCATTACCTCATCATGTCGTTTGCGGCCCGCTGGGTGGCCAAGGAGCCGGTCCTGAACGACGAGCTCGACGACTACCGCTGGCTCGCCCCGGACGCCCTGGCGAGCCTGGATGGCCTCAGGCTGACCGGGGGGCTGGACGAGGTGATCCAGTCCGCCGCGCGGCTGATCGCGGCCTGACGGCTCGCCTTGCGTCTCCGGCCTCGACGCGGCATACACCCCGCCGATGTCCACGCGAATTCTGGCCGTTTTTGTCCTGATCCTCGCCTGCGCCTGCGGACCCGCCAGGGCTCAGGACGTGGCGGCGCCGTTCGACGCCGATTTGCAGCGGCTGGCCGAGATTCTCGGCGGGCTGCACTATCTGCGCGGCATCTGCGGGGCCAATGAGGGCAACAGATGGCGCAACGAGATGCAGGCGCTGATCGATGCCGAAACCCCTTCCGGCGAGCGCCGCACCCGCATGATCGCCGGTTTCAACCGCGGCTATAACGGCTTTCAGCAGACCTACCGGAGCTGCACGCCGGCCGCGACGGTGGCGATCCGCCGCTACATCGAGGAAGGCTCGAAGATCTCGCGGGATCTGACGGCGCGCTATGCGAACTGATCTGTCTTCTCATCGACTTTGTTCACAGCCGTTAACCGTTCTTAAAGATGTGGCCTAGCGGTCGTTAACGAGCGTGCTAAACCTTTTTGCAAAGCGCATCGCCGTGGATCGCGCCCCAGCCCTGATCGAGTTTCATGAGCCAGCCGATTTCCTACGCACCCGCCCGCGCGCCGCTGCCCGACCACGAGCAGAAGCAGGCCGCACTGAGCTACCTCAACGAGGCCTGGGCCGAGGCGCGCCATGACGGCGTCGACGGCGACTGCCTGGCACAGGCGAGCCTGTTTGCAGCCTTTGCCGAGCTGGTCGGCACCTATGGCGAGGACGCGGTCGCCAAGTTCGTCGAAGGCTTTCCCGGCCGCATCCGCAACGGCGAGTTCTCGGTCGACATCTGCAGGCAGTAGGCCCTGCCGAAAATGACCCCGCCACGCGGGCGGGGCCAGTCAACGGATGAATGACTTGGCAAAGCGGATTTGGCGAACAGCTTCGCGAAGTCTGCAGGCATTGTGGCACGGAAGCCGTTTCCCCCCGACAAGCATTAGTCTCGCAATGGCCGGGAGATGTTCCTGCCGGGGTCGGGAATGCGCTCCCTCTTCTCCCTCACGGCTCGACCTTGAGCGTCGCCTTCATGTTGGGATGATAGCGACAGTCATACTCGACCGTTCCCGCCTTCTTCAGAACTGATGTCGCCGATGCCTTCGGCGGCAGCGTCACGTCGAAATCACCGTTCTTCGCGGTGGCGGTATGGGCGAAGACGTCCTTGTTGATCCACGTGACGGTGTCGCCGACCTTGGCTGATACCTCAGCCGGCGAGATCACGAGGTTCTCCATCGTGATCTCGATCGTCGCGGCGTGCGCCGGGACGACCATCGCCGCCAAGACGAGCGCGACAGGAAGCGAAAACGGCTGCGCCGACATCATCGCACACTCCTTATTTCAGCTCGGCCGCGACGTGCTCGGCGTGCTGCTGATGGCCCTGAAAAATCTTCAGGCCGGTCTGCAGCAGGCTCTTCAGCTCGGCATTGCCGGCCGACGGAATGAGCTGGGTCTCGAGCGCGCCGTTGACCTGCTTGTGGAAGGCGACCTCGTTGGCGACATAGGCCTTGTCGAAGGCAGCGCCGCTCAGCTTGTCGAGCTCGGCGAGCTTGTCGCTGGCCTGCTTGGACAGCGCCTTGCTGGTGTCGTTGTCTTCGGGGGTGACGTTCAGCTTCTTCACCAGCGCGAGGGCCTGCTGGTTGACGGCCTCGTGGTCGCGCAGCATGTCCTCGGCAAACGCCTTGACGTCCTTGTTCTTGGCCTTCTTCTGCGCCTGCTTCGCCGCGTTGATGTCGATCACGCCCGCAGTATAGGCGATGTGGGCGATCTGCGGATCGGTGGGCTTGTCGGCCGCGCTGGCGCCTTGCAGCAGCGCGGGACTGGACAACAGAATGGCCGCGGCGATCGCCGCGCTCCGTCGGGTGAACATGGCTTGTTACTCCTGTGATGCCGGACCTTGGCCGGCGCGTTGCTTCACAGGGATTGGATGGGTATTTTGCGCAAACGTTCCCGAAAAATTACACGCCGACGCCAATCAACCTATGCCAAGGCGCCTGAGCACGACCTCCGTCAGGCGCTCACAGCGCTGCCCGGCGAACGGAAATGCGTCCATCACGACGGGGCCGATCTTCTTCTCGACGTTCTCGCGCAACAGGGTGCGCGCACGGTGCAACCGCGTCTTGACGGTCTCCGGCTTGATGCCGAGCAGCTCGGCGGTCTCCTCCATGCTCATCCCCTCCATCACGCGCGCGATGAAGACCATGCGGAAGGCATCGGGCAATTCATCGATCGCATGTTCGACGACGCGCTGGATCTCGCGTTGGGCCATGGACTTTTCCGGATCGGTTGCGGCGGTCGAAAGGGGAAACCTGATGATCTGGGCTTCGAGCGTTGCCTCGGGCACCGATCCCAGCTCGACCTGCGGCCTCCGACTGCGCAGGCGCCCGAGCGCCTCGTTGATCGCGATGCGCGACAACCAGGTCGACAGCGCGGCGTCACCGAGAAAACCGTCGAGATGCGTGAAGGCGCGGACATAGGTCTCCTGCACCACGTCCTCGGTCTCGCTGTCGCTGCGCAGGATGCCGCGGGCGAGGCGGTAGAGCCTGCGGTTGTTGGCCTGCATGATCTCGCGAAGCGCGGCCTCCTCGCGGCGCCGCGCGCGCTCGATCAGCTCGGCTTCCGACGTCCTGATGCCGGTGGTCAGGCCGGCTGCGGTCCCTGGCATGGCGGGCACCCTATCTCCATTGGTTCCGGACGTTGGATGCAGGCGAAGGGAAAAGGTTCCCGGATTTTCTTAGTCTCGGATCTTACACCCGGAGGAAGGGCTATCGCATAGGCTGCGGGCGCCTCGGGCGAGATAGTAGTCCCACATCGTCATGGCCGGGCTCGTCCCGGCCATCCACGTCTTGCCGGCGGCCACGAAGAACGTGGATGCCCGGGACAAGCCCGGGCATGACGGCCGCTTGTGCGGATGCAAATGCCATCACCCACCGGTGACGAAGATAAGCAAACTTAATCCGTCTCGATCGGCAGCGCCGGATCCCGCGCCCATTCGCCCATCGAGGCGTCGTAGAGCGTCAGCTTGTCGTAGCCGAGCTGGGTCAACAGAAACAGGGCGATCGTCGCCGAGATGCCGCCGCCGCAATAGAGAATGACGTTCTTGTCGCGCGTGACGCCCGCAGCAGTGAACTTGGCTTCGGCATCGGCAAGGGTCGTCAACGTCTTGTCGGCATTGACGAGCGTCGCAGCTGACACGTTGACGCTGCCGGGAACACGGCCGGGCCGGCCGTAGCGGCTCGGCTCCAGGCCGCGATGAAACTGCGGCCCGAGCGCGTTGACGATTATTGTCGAGGGATCGCCGATCCGCGCCTTCACCACCTCCTTGTCGACGAAGAAGCCGGCGCGCGGCGCGGCCTTGAAGCTCGTGGCCGGATAGCCTTTCGGTGCCCCTGTTGCGACCGGCCGTCCCTCCTGCTTCCATTTGTCGAAGCCGCCGTCGAGCACCAGCGCATCGACGCCGAGCGAGCGCAGCATCCACCAGAACCGTGTCGCCCACATCATGGTGCCGATGCTGTAGAGCACGACGGTCTTGCCCGCATCGAGGCCGTGCCGGCCGAAGGCGGCCTCCAGCTGGGCGACATCCGGCATCATGAAGAAATGTTGCGACGAGGTGTCGGAGAACTCGCCCTGCAAATCGAGGAAATCGGCACCGGGAATGTGGCCGGCCGCAAACGTCTTGTCGCCTGGCACCGCGCGGTAAGGCACGTCGCTGCCGGGCGGCACCGGTTCGTTGTAGGTCGTGCAGTCGTAGAGGCGGAGATTGGGATCGCCGAGCATGGCGGCGAGCTGCTCGGTGGTGATGAGGGGCGTTGGCTGGGACATCGGACTCTCCCAATTTGAGCTTGCGCTTCCTGGCACACTGTCATTGCCCGCGAAGGCGGGCAATCCAGTATTCCAGAGGCGGCAGTCGCATCAGCCAACTATCGCCGCGCCGTACTGGATGCCCCGGTCAAGCCGGGGCATGACAGTGAGCAAGAAGCAGAAGTTCGCACCCTACGGCTTCAGCGTCTCCAGAAACCGCACCGCCTCGCCCTGCGCGGGCGTCACCAGCTCGCCCTGCCACATCACGCGGCGGCCGCGGATGAAGGTGCCGACGGGCCAGCCGGTAACGCGCAACCCGTCATAAGGCGTCCAGCCGGCTTTCGACGCCACCCATTGATTGGTGATGGTCTCGCTGCGCTTGAGGTCGACGATGGTGAAGTCGGCATCATAGCCGGCGGCGATACGGCCCTTGCAGGCCATGTTGTAGAGGCGCGCGGGGCCGGCGCTGGTGAGGTCGACGAAGCGCGCCAGCGAGAGCCGGCCCGCGTTGACGTGGTCGAGCATCACAGGCACCAGCGTCTGCACGCCGGTCATGCCGGAGGGCGAAGCGGGATAGGTCTTCTGCTTCTCCTCAAGCGTATGCGGGGCGTGGTCGGAGCCGAGCACGTCGATGATGCCCTGCTCGATGCCGCGCCAGATCCCGGCACGGTGATCGGCGCCGCGCACCGGCGGGTTCATCTGCGCCAGCGTGCCGAGGCGCTCATAGCATTCGGGCGCGGCCAGCGTCAGGTGGTGCGGCGTCGCCTCGCAGGAGGCGACGTCCTTGTGGTCGCGCAGGAACTCGATCTCTTCCTTGGTGGAGATGTGCAGCACATGAATGCGCCTGCCGGTCTCGTGCGCGAGCTTGACCAGGCGCTGCGTCGCCATCAGCGCCGCGGTTTCGTCGCGCCACACCGGATGCGAGCGAGCGTCGCCCTCGATGCGCAGCGGCTTGCGGTCGTTGAGGCGATACTCGTCCTCGGCGTGGAAGGCGGCGCGGCGACGGATCACCTGGAAGATGCGGCGCAGGCTTTCGTCGTCCTCCACCAGCAGCGCGCCGGTCGAGGAGCCGATGAACACCTTGACGCCGGCACAGCCGGGCGCGCGCTCCAGCACCGGCAGATCCTGCACGTTCTCGCGGGTGCCGCCGATGAAGAAGGCGAAATCGCAATGCATGCGGTGATGGGCGCGCTTCACCTTGTCGGTGAACTCGGCCTCCGTCACCGTCAACGGCGCGGTGTTCGGCATCTCGAACACCGCGGTGACGCCGCCCATCACGGCGCTGCGCGAACCGGTCTCGAGGTCTTCCTTGTGCGTCAGGCCGGGCTCGCGGAAATGCACCTGCGTGTCCATCACGCCGGGCAGGATGTGCAGGCCCTTGCAGTCGATCGTTTCGGCGGCCGAGGCGTGCGACAAAGGACCCAGCTCGGCAATGCGGCCACCGGCGATGCCGATATCGCGAACACCCTCGCCGTCCTGGTTGACGACGGTGCCATTCTTGAGGATCACATCGAAGCGCTGGGTCATGGCTGAAGGCCTCTCTCGTCCCCAAGCGCAGGGCTCGAGGTCTTGTCGTTTATGCCTCGCGGGCTTACGTTCCGGAGCAACATGTCGCAAGAGATTTTCGCATGAAATCAGCGTTTCTTCCCGACCGGAGCGTGGTCAAGGTCGCGGGCGAGGATGCGCGCAACTTCCTCAACGGCCTGGTCACGACCGATCTCGACAGGCTGAAGCCGGGCCTGGGGCGATTCGGCGCGCTGCTGACGCCGCAGGGCAAGATCATCGTCGATTTCCTGATCACCGAGGTCCCGGCGGGCCATGGCGGCGGGTTCCTGATCGACTGCCCGAAGGCGCTGGCAGAGAGCCTCGCCACCAAGCTGAAATTCTACAAGCTGCGCGCCAAGGTCACGGTGGAAAATCTCGATCTCGGCGTGCTCGCGGCCTGGGACGGCCAGCCTGCGGCCCAGCCGGACCTTGCCTTCGCCGACCCGCGCAACGATGCGCTCGGCCTTCGCATCCTGATTCCCGAGGATCTCAAGCAGAAGCTGTCCGACCTCATCGGGGCCGACCTGGTCGACGCCGCCGAATACGAGGCGCACCGCATCGCGCTCGGCGTTCCGCGCGGCGGGCTCGATTTCATGTACGGCGACGCCTTTCCGCACGAGACCAACATGGACCGTCTCGCCGGCGTCGATTTTGACAAAGGCTGCTATGTCGGCCAGGAGGTCGTCTCGCGCATGCAGCACCGCGGCACCGCGCGCACCCGCAGCGTGAAGGTGCTGCTCGACGGCGCCTCGCCCGAAGCCGGCGCGACCATCCTCGCCGGCGACAAGCCGGTCGGCACCATCGGCTCGACGTCGGGCGGCAAGGGCATTGCCCTGGTGCGCATCGACCGTGTCGCGGACGCGCTCGATGCCGGCCAGCCCCTCACCGCGGGCGGGCTCGCCTTGAAACTCGCGGATCCCGACGTCGTGCGTATTCCAGCCAAGCACCCCATCGCATGAGCCGCGCTCCCCGCCTGCATCCCGACGGCCTGACACGTTGCCCCTGGCCGGGCGATGATCCGCTTTATGTCGCCTATCACGACACCGAATGGGGCGTGCCGGAATATGACGACCGCGCGCTGTACGAGAAGCTGATGCTCGACGGTTTCCAGGCCGGCCTGTCCTGGATCACCATCCTGCGCAAGCGCGACAATTTCCGCAAAGCCTTCGACGATTTCCAGCCGGAGAAGATCGCGCGATACACGCCCAAGAAGGTTCACGCGCTGATGAACGATGCCGGCATCGTCCGCAACAAGGCCAAGATCGACGGCGCGATCCTGAGCGCCAAGTCGTATCTCGACATCATGGAGAAAGGGCCTGGCTTCTCGAAGCTGCTGTGGGACTTCATGGACGGAAGGCCGCTGGTCAACAAGTTCAAGACTACCGCGAGCGTGCCGACCTCGACGCCGCTGTCGGTGCAGATCTCCAAGGAGCTGTCCTCGCGCGGCTTCAAGTTCGTCGGCCCGACCATCGTCTATGCCTTCATGCAGGCGACCGGCATGGTCAACGACCATCTCCTCGACTGCCACTGCCACGCGACCTGCGGCAAGACGCAGCGCAAGCCGCGCCTCAAGGCCAGATGACCGCGAAGAAGACCGCGCGCGAAGCGCCGTCCCGCGCCTGGCAACGCATGCTGTCGGGCCGGAGGCTCGATCTGCTCGATCCTTCCCCGCTGGATATCGAGATCGCCGACATCGCGCACGGGCTGGCGCGCGTCGCGCGCTGGAACGGGCAGACCATCGGGGCGCATATCTTCTCGGTGGCGCAGCACACGCTGCTGGTGGAGACCGTGCTGCGGCACGAGATGCCGCGCGCCGATCAGCGGATGCGGCTCGCCGCATTGCTGCACGATGCGCCGGAATATGTGATCGGCGACATGATCTCGCCGTTCAAGGCGGTGCTCGACGGTCATTACAAGGCAGTGGAGAAACGCCTGCTCGGCGCCATCCATATCCGCTTCGGACTGCCGCCGGTGCTACCGGAGGAGATCACGCAGGCCATCAAGGCCGCCGATCGCGGCGCGGCCTATCTGGAGGCGACCGAGCTTGCCGGCTTCAGCGAAAGCGAGGCAAGGCGCCTGTTCGGCAGGGATCCCGGCCTCACCGACAGCGTCCGGCGCGACTACCTGACGCCCTGGACCGCGGCACGGGCCGAGAAGCAGTTTCTGGAGCGGTTTGGCGCGGTGTTTGCGTAGGCGTCCTCCCTTCGTAGGCTGGGCAAAGCGAAGCGTGCCCACCACCTCTTGCGATTGAGGAAAGGTCGTGGGCACGGCGCTACGCGCCTTTGCTCACCCTACGGGCCGCGGCTATAATCAAGAAAAAGGGCCGCCATGATCCACGTCTGTTCCCTCGCCGCGCTTCCCGAAACCGTCCGTCTCACCGGGGCCAGCCATGTGCTGACCGTGATGGCCAATGTCGAGCAGGTGGCGCGGCCGGTCTCGGTGCTGCCGGCCAATCATCTCAAGGTGTCGATGGACGACATCACCGAGGAGCTGGACGGGTTCGTCGCACCGTCCGAGGCGCATATCGATCTGGTGCTGAACTTCGTGCGCGGCTGGGACCGCAGCGCGCCGCTCGTAGTCCATTGCTATGCCGGCATCAGCCGCTCCACCGCGAGCGCGTTTGCGGCGGTCTGCGCGCTCAATCCAAACCGCGACGAACTCGAGATCGCCAGGAAGATCCGCGCGGCCTCGCCGATCGCCTCGCCGAACCGGCGCATCGTCGGCCTTGCCGACCGGGCCCTCGGCCGCAACGGCCGCATGCTGCGCGCGCTCGACGAGATCGGCCCGGGCGCGATGATGGTCGAGGGCCGCCCCTTCGTGATCGAGCTCGAATGAGCGAGGGGCGCAACAAGGCAGGTGCGCCCCCTCTCCCTCACGCGGGAGAGGTTACAGCCAGCCCGCGGCGAGACCGTCGCAATCAATCATGCGATCATCACCGCATGAGCGAGACGCTCCTGACGCCGATCGAGATCGGCCTGACCGCGGCGATCGTCGCGATCGAGGGCCATGAGCCGCTGATCCTGACCGCGCGCGGCAGTGACGGGCTGGCCGGCCTGCCGTTCGGCCCGTTCGACGCGCTCGCGCACCGCACCTTCGAGATCGGCCTGCGCGCCTGGGTCGAGGAGCAGGCGGGCCTGCGGCTCGGCTATGTCGAGCAGCTCTACACCTTCGGCGATCGCGGCCGTCATGCCGAGGCCGGCGACCCCGGGGCGCATATGGTGTCGATCGGCTATCTCGCGCTGACGCGTGCGGTGGATGGCGAGCTCGCAGCCAATGCGGCGAGCTTTGCGCCATGGTATCGCTTCTTCCCCTGGGAAGACTGGCGCGAGGAGCCGCCGGCGATCATCGCCCGCGACATCATCCCCGCGCTGACCGAATGGGCCGCGGAGGAGACGCCGGAGACGATTCGCGCGCTGCCGCGCAAGGATCGCGTGCGGTTCTGCTTCGGCCTCGAGGGAGCTGCCTGGGACGAAGAGCGCGTGCTCGACCGCTACGAGCTGCTGTACGAGGCCGGGCTGGTCGAGGAGGCGCGGCGCGACGGCCGCCCTGCGGCATTAGCGCGCAAGACGCTGCCTCCGCTCGGGACCTCGATGCGGTTCGACCACCGCCGGATTCTCGCCACGGCGATCGCGCGGCTGCGTGCAAAACTGAAGTATCGCCCTGTCGTGTTTGAACTTTTGCCGCCCGAATTCACACTTACCGAACTGCAGCATACGGTGGAGGCGATCTCCGGCCGGCATCTGCACAAGCAGAATTTCCGCCGCCTGGTCGAAATGGAAGCCCTGGTCGAACCGACCGGGGTGATGTCGACACAGACGGGCGGACGGCCGGCGGCGCTCTACCGCTTCCGCCGCGACGTGCTCCAGGAGCGGCCTGCACCGGGCTTGCGCGTACGCTCCCGGCGCTAGATCCTGAGATTTGCGCGATCGGCCCCTGCCCGCCGGTCGCCTGGAGGCTTCATGTTCGACGGCCCGTTTGACGTCTTTGCGCTGATCATCGCGATCGTCGCCTTCCTGATCGCAATCAAGGCCTCCGGCCAGGCGGCCGAGCTGCGCCGGCGATTGAACGCACTCGAAGCGATGTCTTATGCGCAGCGGCCGGTGCAGCCGCCGCCGCTCATGCCGGTGCAGGAGCAGGCGCCTGCCCCTGCGACGATGGCCGCCGAGCAGCCGCCGCTTGCGCCTGAAGCCGAGCCGGCAGCGCCTCCGCTCGACACCGAACAGGCGTCCCCGCCGCCGCTCGCGGCGAGCGTCTCCGCCGAGGCACCGCCTCCCCTGCCCGCGCCCGCGCCCGATATTCGAGAACCCGGCTTCGAGGAGCAGCTCGGCACGCGCTGGGTGGTGTGGATCGGGGGCCTTGCGCTCGCGCTCGGCGGCTTCTTCATGGTGCGCTATTCGATCGAGGCCGGTCTTCTCGGCCCCGGCGTGCGCGTGTTCCTGGGCGGCCTGTTCGCCGCCGCGCTGCTGGGCGCCGGCGAATGGACCCGGCGCAAGGAGAGCATCTCGAACATCGCGGCGCTGCCGATCGCCAACATCCCGGCGATCCTCACCGCGGCCGGAACGGCGGTGGCGTTCGCCACCATCTACGCCGCCTACGCGCTCTACGGCTTCCTGGTGCCCGCCACCGCCTTCGTGCTGCTCGGCATCGTGGCGATGTGCACGCTCGCTGCCGCGCTGCTGCACGGGCCGGCGCTCGCCGGCCTCGGCGTGGTCGGCGCCTTCGTTACGCCGGTGCTGGTCTCCAGCGGCAAGCCCGATTATTGGGCGCTCTACATCTATCTCGCCGTCGTCACCGCCGCGAGCTTCGGCCTTGCCCGAATCCGGCTGTGGCGCTGGCTTGCGGTCACCACGATCGCCTTCGCCGTGCTCTGGCTCTTGCCCGGTCTCGACGCCGAGCAGCTCCAGGTCGCACCGCACGCATTCCACGTCATCGCCGGCTTCGTGCTCGCCGCGCTGCTCGTCGTCTGCGGCTTCATGTTCGGGCCTGCAATCGAGGACGGCGAGATCGAGCCGATCTCGTCGGGTTCGCTCGGCGCCTATCTGTTCGGCGCGATGCTGATCGTGCTGTCGAGTGCGCATGCGGACCTGGCGCTGATCGCTTTTGCGCTGCTGGTCGGTGGCACGCTGCTCGTCGCCTGGCGCGCGCCGGCGGCGACCGGCGCGCTCGGCGCGGCCGCGGCGACCGTCTTCATCGTGTTCGCCGAATGGGCGGTGCGCGCCAATCCCGACATGCTGGTGCTGCCGGGCGGTGCGATGTCCGGCGTCGGGCCCAGCGCGATCGACAGCTCGGTGACGCTGCATCTGGTGACGGCCGCGCTTTTCGCCGCCGGCTTCGGTATTGCCGGCTTCCTCGCCCAGGGCCGCTCGAACTCGGCGATCATCCCGGTGGTGTGGTCGGCGGCAGGCGTCGCAACGCCGATCGCGATCCTTGTCGCGCTCTACGCGCGTATCGCCCATCTCGACCACTCGATCCCGTTTGCGATCCTCGCGGTGCTGCTCGCAGCAAGCTTTGGCGCGGCGACCGAGGCGCTGACGCGCCGCGAGACCCGGCCGGGCAGCATGATCTCGACCGCCTTGTTCGCGACCGGCACGCTCGGTGCGCTGGCGCTGGCGCTGACCTTCGCGCTGGAGAAGGGCTGGCTGACCATCGCGCTCGCGCTGATGTCGCTCGGCACCGCCTGGATCTCGCTGCAGCGGCCGATCCCGTTCCTGCGCTGGCTCGCCGCCATTTTCGCCGCGCTCGTCACCGCGCGCATCGCCTATGACCCACGCATCGTCGGCGATGCCGTCGGCACCACGCCGATCTTCAATTGGCTGCTCTGGGGCTACGGCCTGCCGGCGGCCTCGTTCTGGGGCGCGAGCATCTTCCTGCGCCGCCGCGCCGACGATCCGCCGCTGCGCATGGTCGAGACGGCCGCGATCCTGTTCACCGCGCTGCTCGCCTTCATGGAGATCCGGCACTTTGCGACCGGTGGCCGCATGACGGCCGGCCCCTCGCTGCTCGAATTCGCGCTGCAGGTCTGCGTCACGCTCGCGATGGCGATCGGGCTGGAGCGGCTGCGGCTGAGGAGTCAGAGCATCGTGCACAATGTCGGCGCCGTCGTGCTCACGGCGATTGCCGGGTTCATCGCCGTGTTCGGTCTCCTGATCCTGGAGAATCCGATGGTGCTCTCCAGCGTCAATGTCGGCGCCCTCGTCTTCAACCTGCTGCTGCTCGGCTACGCGTTGCCGGCGGTGCTGATGCTGCTGCTGTCCTATGCGGTGGCGGGCCACCGCTCCGTCGCCTACGCCAACACGATCGCGGGCGGCGCGCTGGTGTTCGCGCTGAGCTATGTGACGCTCGAGATCCGCCGCTTCTATCACGGCCCGGTGCTGCTCTACGGCGGCACCACGAGCGCGGAGCAATACACCTATTCGATCGGCTGGCTGGCGTTCGGGGTGGTGCTGCTCGGCGCGGGTATCCTGTTCAATTCAGAGCGTGCGCGGCTGGCCTCTGCCGCCGTCATCGCGCTGACCATCCTCAAGGCCTTCGCGATCGACGTATGGACGCTGACAGGCGTCTACCGCGCGCTGTCGTTCATGTGCCTCGGCGTCGTGCTGGTGGCGATCGGCTGGCTGTACCAGCGCATCCTGTTCCGGCGGCAGGTGGTGCCGCCGCCGGCCGCGCCGACCAGCAGCTGAACCGTTCAGGCCGCGCGGACCGATTCCAGGAACTGCGCGACCTCGACCTTCAGGCGGGTGCTGTCGGTCGCCAGCGACTTCGCGGCCGAAAGCACCTCGCCCGAGGCCGAGCCGGTGTCGATCGCGCCGCGCTGCACGTTGGTGATGTTGGAGGAGACCTCCTGGGTGCCGAGGGCGGCCTGCTGGACGTTGCGCGAGATCTCCTGCGTGGCGGCGCCCTGCTCCTCGACGGCGGCGGCGATGGCCGAGGCCACCTCGGACAATCGCTCGATGGTGCCGCCGATCTCCTGGATGGCGCTGACGGATTCCTGCGTCGCGGTCTGAATCCCCGCGACCTGCGCGCCGATCTCGCCGGTCGCCTTCGCGGTCTGCTCGGCCAGCGCCTTGACCTCGGATGCGACGACGGCAAAGCCGCGGCCGGCTTCGCCGGCGCGCGCTGCCTCGATGGTCGCATTCAGCGCCAGGAGGTTGGTCTGGCCCGCGATGGTGTTGATGAGCTCGACCACGTCGCCGATGCGGGAGGCCGCCTGCGACAGCGCGTTGACGCGGTCGTTGGTCCGCGCCGCCTGCTCGACGGCTTCCGCAGCCATCCGCGCCGAATCCTGCACGCGACGGCTGATCTCGGTGATGGAGGACGACAGCTCTTCCGAGGCGGACGCCACGGCCTGGACGTTGGTGGAGGCTTCCTCGGACGCAGCCGCAACGACGGTTGCGAGCTGCTGGCCGCGCTGCGCCGTACCGCTCAGCGTGGCCGCGGAAGCCTCGAGCTCGGTCGAGGCCGACGACACCGTCTCGACGACCTCACCGATCATGACCTCGAAATTGCGCGTGATGGCATCGACGCGGCGGCCGCGCTCGATCTTGGCCTCGGCGTCGCGCGCGGCAGCCTCATCAGCGGCCTTCTTGGCGATCAGCGCCTCCTTGAAGATCTGCAGCGCGTCCGCCATCGAACCGATCTCGGTCTTCTCGCCGCGATGCGGCACCTCGGCCGAGAGGTCGCCCTCGCCGAGCGATTGCATCGGACGGATGATCGAGGCGATGCCGCGCGAGACGTCACGCACGAGATAATAGGCGGCGCCGATCGCGATCACGACGGCTGCAACGATAATGCCGACAAGCACACGGAAGATGGTGGCGTAGCTGTCGGCCGCCTGCTTCGTTTCCGCTTCGGCGCCGCTATTGTTGAGCTCGATGCTCTTCAGCAGCAGAGGATCCGCCGCCTGAGCCATCTTCGCGACCTTGGTCTGCAACAGCTCGTTGGCCTCCGTCGGAAAACGGCCGGGGCTCTTGCGCGACAGCGCCATCGTCTCCTGAACCCCGTTCAGGTACTCGGCCCAGGCCTTGGTCCATTGTTCATAGATCCGGCGTTCCTCCGGCAGCGTAATCAGGCCTTCGTAGACCTTGCGCGTCTTCTCGATGCGCTCGCGTAGCGGGGCCATGCGCTTCTCGGCGGCGTCCTTGCCTTCAATGCTCTCCTGCATCAGGTGCAGGCGCAGGACGACACGCAGCTCGTTGATGTCGGCGCGCATGGAGCCGAGCGCGCGCACGCTCGGCAGCCAGCTCTCCGCGATCTCGACCGTGTGGGCGTTGATGTTCTGCATGGTGCCGATCGCCGTCACGCCGACGCCGGCGAGCGAGAGAACGAGAACCGACAACACGGTCAAGAGCTTGAAAACGATCGACAATTTCGACATCACACAAATCCTAACGAAGCCTGGCAACGCGCACGTCACCTGCGCCACAGCGTCCCGATGGACGACCGAGCGGAGGTCAGTTCAACAATGCTGGCTGGTTCTTATCCCGTAAGATTGCGCCCATAATTGCAAACAGGCGTTAACAGGAAGCTACGTTGAATTACGGAAATCGGCAGTGCCGCCTTTATATGTTCCGCGATCATCTGCTGCGGGACGGCAGCGATCGCGCAGCGCCATACCACGGCACCGCCCCGGCTGTTTCGAGCAAGGATGGCCGGCGGCTCAGGCCGCCCGCACCGTCTCCAGGAAGTGCGCGACCTCGCTCTTGAGCCGGTTGCTCTCCTGCGACAGCGACTTCGCGGCCGAATGCACCTGCGCCGAGGCGGCTCCGGTCTCGCCGGCGCCGCGCTGGACCTCGGCGATGTTCGACGAGACGGCGGAGGTCCCCTGCGCGGCGTGCTGGATGTTGCGCGAAATCTCCTGCGTGGCGGCGCCCTGCTCCTCCACCGCGGCTGCGATGGTCGACGAGATCTCCGACATCTTCGCGATGGTGTCGCCGATCTCCTTGATTGCGCCGACGGACTCTTCCGTCGCAGCCTGGATCGCGCCGATGTGCTGACCGATCTCGCCGGTCGCTTTCGCGGTCTGCTCGGCGAGCGCTTTCACTTCAGTCGCGACCACCGCAAAGCCCTTGCCGGCCTCGCCCGCCCGCGCCGCCTCGATCGTCGCGTTGAGGGCCAGGAGATTGGTCTGCGCGGCGATGGTGTTGATCAGCTCGACCACGTCGCCGATGCGGGAGGCGGCTTTGGTCAGCTCGGCGACCCGCGAATTGGTGCGCTGGGCCTGCTCGACGGCGATATCGGCGACGCGCGCGGATTCCTGCACCTGACGGCCGATCTCGGTGACGGAAGAGGTCAACTCCTCGCTCGCGGACGACACCGACTGCACGTTGGCCGACGCCTCCTCCGAGGCCGCCGCCACGGCGGTGGCAAGCCCGTTGCCGCGCTCGGCGGTGTGGGTCAGCGTGTTCGACGACGCCTCGAGTTCGGTCGCCGCCGAAGACACCGTCTCGATGATCTCACCGACAGCACCCTCGAACGTATCGGCGAGCCGCTGCATGTCGGCCTTGCGCTGCTGCCGGACGCGCGCATCCGCCTCGGCCTGCTCGGCGCGGAGCCGCTCCGCCTCCCCCATGTTGGTCTTGAAGACCGCGACGGCGCCTGCCATCTCGCCGATCTCGTCCTTGCGGCCGAGGCCGGGAATCACGACGGAGGTGTCGCCATTCGCCAGGCCGGTCATCGCCCGTACCATGGTGATCAATGCGGTCGAGATCGAGCGGCCGACGAAGAAGGCCACACCTCCCACCAGCAGGATCGAGCATCCGAGCGCGACCCACATCCATAGCTTGATCGAGGCTCGCGTCGATGCTTCGGCGGCCTGCGCCGTGACATAGCGCTGCCCGACGTTCTTTTCGATATCTTCGAGGACCGGTTCGATCGTGCGGAATTCCTTGGACATTGCAGAGCCGTGCGCGGCCAGGTCCTGCGCGCCGGCTGCCCATGCCATGAAGTCAGCCTCGTACTTGGCGAGCTTCTTGCCGATGTCCGCCTTGAGCGCCGAAGGAATCGTCGGTGCCTCGACGTGCTTGGCGAACTCCGCGGCGGTCTTCTTGTGCGCCTCGAGATATTTCCCGTCCCGGCGCAGCATGAAGTCCTTCTCGTGGCGGCGCATCATCAACATGCCGCTGGTGAGCCTGGGGTCGTCGACTTCCTTGAGCTTGGTCTCGATGTCGTGGACCGCGGAACGCAGCGAACCTGACAGGCCCAGGGTTTCGTTCAACCCAAGCTTGACCTCGGCCTTCTCGAGGGCCGCAAACTCCTTCACGTATCTTTCGAACCCGGCGCGAGCCTGCGACACCTTCTCCCCTATATCCGCGTATCCCGCCGCACGCGTCGCATTGCCCAGGCTGTCGAGGTTGCGGACGATCTCGGACGCAAGTTCGGCGTGACGTTTGGTGTAGGCCTGATCGCGACGGAGCTGGAAATCCTTCTCGGCTCGGCGCGCTTCGAGCATCTGCTGGGAAACCCGTTGGTTCAGGTCGGACATCCTGCGCGCGTCCTCTGCAGCGTCGCGGGACGTGTCCTGGGAGAGACTGCCAATCTCGTAGATCGCGCCGAATGCGACGAGCCCGACGAGGCCGAACAGTCCGATCGCCATGACCTTGTGAGTAAGACGAATGGAAATGCCACTCATGAATGTGCTCCAACGATTGAGACGCAATACGCGAAGGGCGACTCAGGGCCCGGGAAATTGCGGGCATCATGACTGCGTCGCTTTTCCGGAAGGTTAACCGTGAGTGCGGGATCGCGGCGTGGACATCCGAACGCCTGCAACCGCCGCGCAGTCACGCGCGGCGGTTGCAGGCAGGCCTGTCGAGAAATATCGCCGTCAGGCGGCGCGTACGGTACGGAGAAACTTCTCGACCTCGAGCTTGAGGCGGTTGCTGTCGCCGGACAGCATCTGGGCGGCGGACAGCACCTGCGAGGAGGCCGATCCGGTCTCGCTCGCGCCGTGCTGCACGTCGGTGATGTTGGACGACACCTGATGGGTGCCTGCCGCCGCCTGCTGCACGTTGCGGGAAATCTCCTGCGTCGCCGCGCCCTGCTCTTCGACGGCAGCCGCGATCGTCGAGGAAATCTCCGACAGTTTTTCGATGGTGTGACTGATGTCCTTGATCGCGCCGACGGAATGCTCGGTGGCGGTCTGGATGCTGGCGATCTGCTGGCCGATCTCGCCGGTCGCCTTCGCGGTCTGCTCCGCCAGCGCCTTGACTTCGGAGGCGACGACGGCAAAGCCGCGGCCGGCCTCGCCGGCGCGCGCGGCCTCGATGGTTGCATTGAGCGCCAGGAGATTGGTCTGACCGGCGATGGTGTTGATGAGCTCGACCACGTCGCCGATCCGCGCCGCAGCGGCGGAGAGCTCCCCGACGCGGTCGGTCGTGGTGCGGGCCTGGCTCACCGCTTCGCCCGCGACGCGAGCGGATTCCTGCACCTGGCGGCTGATCTCGGTAATCGACGACGATAGCTCTTCGGTCGCCGAGGCCACCGACTGTACGTTGGTGGACGCTTCCTCGGAGGCCGAAGCAACCATGGTGGTGAGCTGCTGGCCACGCGCCGCGGTCGATGTGAGCGTCGAGGCCGAGGCTTCCAGTTCGGTCGCGGCCGAGGACACGGTATCGACGATCTCGCCGATCGCGGCTTCGAAGCCGTCAGCGAGCTTGTGCATCTCGGCCTTGCGCTGCGCGGCCGCGATCTGATCCTGCCTGATCTTGGCCTCGGCCTCTTCGCGCGCCTTCTGTTCCGAGACGATCTTGAATTTCTCGACGGCCGCAGCGACGCCGCCGACCTCGTCCTTGCGGCCGAGCCCGGGCAGCACCACCGAGAAATCGCCGCCGGCGAGCCTTTCCATGGCCACGGTGAGCGCCCGAATGGGGCGGGCGATGGTCACGAACGACATCAGCCAGGAGCCGACGAGGACGAGCATGGCGAGTGCGCCGACCAGGATCGCAAGCTGCTCGCTCGATTTCATCTGGGCAGCGGACGCAGCATTCTTCTCCTCGGATTTGCGGCTGGCGTAGTCGGCGATTTGACCGATCAGCACATCGAGTTCGGCGGCAATCGGTAGGGTCACCTCGCGCGCGATGCGTATAGCGTCTTCATTGAGCTTCGCAGCGCGCGCCGCGCCGTCTGCACCGCTGGCGGCCAGGGCTTCGCCGCGTACGCCCGCGATCTGCTGCGCGGCCTTTGCGTAATTCGCGGCCAGCGATCTCAGTTTCTCCATCCGAGCGCGATTCTCGGGCTCTTGAGAAAGCTTCAGCATCTGATCAACCAGCAGGTTCGTCGATTTCTGCTGGTCGCCTAGGCTCGTGGTGGCCTTTTGAATGTCGGCCGGGCTATTGGCGAGACGAAGGTCGCGTACCGCGAGCTGCATGCCGCGAACTGCGGCCTCGGCCTTGACTGCGGTGCGCGCGATCTGCTGCTGCGCAAGTGCGCTCTCGCTGCTCTCGCGCATGCCCGCGTTACCGAGCATCTGGCTTGCGATCATGGCTCCAACCAGGAGCACCCCGAGCGCCGATGCGATCGCCAGCTTGGTCCCGATCTTCAAATTCTGAATGAGGCTCAACATCAGCAGGTTTCCCCCAAAGGAAATGCGCAGCCGAGTCATTGCCGGCTAGCCTTGGCGTTGATTGCGCCCTTGCCCAAAAATTGAGCGCCTCACATTCCGATTTGGTTAACCACGTCCCTCGCAGTAATATTGATCTTTACGCCCAAGCGGTTGAGCGCGGGGAAGATGTCTCTCGCCCTGGTTGTCAATTGCAACTGGAGATCGGGTTCAGGACGCCTTGCATCCGATCGTCTCGCCGACGAGGCTGATTCGAAAGACCGGCTGCCTGTTCTCGTCGAGCAGCTCCATGCACCACTCGGCGTTCGGCTTCAGGCTGCGCGCGATGCCGCCGAGCAGATTGGCGCAGACCTCCGTCATCTCGGTCCAGGCGGCCGCGCGATCCTCGAACTCATATGGCTGGTCGGCGGCGCCGGAATAGCGACCGGTACTGATGCGGAAAAAGTACAGCGACATCGTTGAACCCTTTTATCGGGCCGCGCCCCCCGGCCGGACGCAAACTGAAGCGCGAACCGCTACCAACGCATGAAAGCCGCCGTCCGTATGACTACGGCGCGGCGGCTTCATGTTCGATGGAGATCTTTGTCGACAAAGTGTGCGGGAGTCCCGCCGGGCCGTCTCACTGCGTCGAGCGGCGCAGCTCCAGCGGGGCCTCGTTCTTGGCGGGCTCGGACCTCACTTCGGCCTTGGCCTCCGCCTTCACCGGCTCGAGCCGGCTGCTCTCGACCCGCGGCGTCTCCACGCGCGCGGCGACCTCGGTGTTGGCCGGGCTGACCGAACCGGTGTGCTCCGGCCTGTGCAGCGAGCGCGGGCGCGCCGCAGCGCGGGCCATCAGCATCTGGTTGCCGCCCTGGTGACGGAAGTCGCAATAGGCGAAGCCCATGCCCGACACGGAGCCGCGGAAGCTGCGATCGTCGGTCTTTTCCAGGTTGAAACAGGGCTCGAACGGAATCCCCTTGATCGAGGCGCAGACATTCTGGCCGCGGATCTGGAGCGTATTGCCGGGCAGGCGGAGGTGCTTGACCGGGCCCGCGCCCGAGAACTGCACCGCACCAGCGGCGCCGAGATCGTCGAGGATGCGGCCTGCACCGCGGGTGCCGTCGAAACAGGTGAAGGCAAACACTTTGCCGGCGACGAAGCGGCGCGCCTCGTCGGCGTTCATGCTTCCGGCAACGGCCGGCGCAAACGTTGCTGCCGCCGTGACAGCCCCCAACACAAAACGCGCAAGCATGCTCAACTCCGAACCCAACCCCGCAGCGGGCGATGCCTTATCTCTTTACCCGCTGCTTACCATACGAACCATGGCGACATTGAAGCAGCTTGGTTGGTAAAGTCTGAACGCCGTTAGACAATTTTTACCACGATACGGCCGCGCACCGCACCGGCCAGGATCTTGGCGCCCCAATCCGAAACCTCGGCAAGCGAAATTTCCTTAGTGATTTCAGCTAGTTTTGTCCGATCGAGATCGGATGCGAGGCGCTGCCAGGCGGCCTTTCTGGGCTCGATCGGACACATCACCGAATCGATGCCGAGAAGGCACACTCCGCGCAAAATAAACGGTGCCACCGAGGACGGCAGGTCCATGCCCGCCGCCAGGCCGCACGCCGCGATCGCTCCGCCGTATCGCGTCATCGAGAGCAGATTGGCGAGGGTGGTCGAGCCGACGCTGTCGACGCCACCGGCCCAGCGCTCCTTGGCGAGAGGTTTGGCCGAACCGGACAGTTCGTTACGGTCGATGATTTCGGCAGCGCCCAGGTGCTTCAGATAGTCGGCCTCAGAGGCCCGGCCGGTCGAGGCGATGACGTGGTATCCGAGCTTCGAAAGCACGGCGATCGCAACCGAGCCGACGCCGCCGGCGGCACCGGTCACCACCACCGGGCCGCTCTTCGGCGACAAACCGTGCTTCTCCAGTGCCAGCACCGCGAGCATCGCGGTGAACCCGGCGGTGCCGATCGCCATGGCATCGCGCGCCGAGAGCCCCTCCGGCAAGGCGACCAGCCAGTCGCCCTTCACCCGCGCCTTCTCGGCATAGGCGCCGAGATGGGTCTCGCCCATGCCCCATCCGGTGCAGACCACCTTGTCGCCGGCCTTCCACTGCGGATGCGAGGAGGCCTCGACCGTACCGGCGAAGTCGATGCCGGCGATCATCGGGAAGCGGCGGACCACGGGCGCCTTGCCGGTGAGCGCAAGGCCGTCCTTGTAGTTCAGCGTCGACCATTCGACCCGGACGGTGACATCGCCGTCCATCAGCTCGGCTTCATCGAACTGCGTGAGCGCGGCAATTGTGCCCTTGTCCGCCTTGTCGATCCGGATCGCCTTGAATGTGGCCACGACTGAACTCCCTGACTTGTCTGTCCGGGATGTTTAGCCGATCAGGCGGGCTGCGCAACCGCCCGGGCCACCGGTTTCTCCACGATCGGAAGATTGATCAGCGCGGAGAGCACGCCGAACAGGATCGAGAGCCACCAGATCGGCGTGTAGGAACCGAATTTCTCGAACACGATGCCCCCGAGCCAGACGCCGAGGAAGCCACCGACCTGATGGCTGACGAAGGCGAAGCCGTAGAGCGTGGCAAGCCAGCGCGTGCCGAACATCAGCGCCACCAGCGCCGAGGTCGGCGGCACTGTGGAGAGCCAGGTCAGGCCGGAGATCGCACCGAACGCAATCGCCGAGAACGGCGTGATCGGGAACGAGATGAAGGCGAGTGTCGCCAGCGCGCGCGTGAAGTAGATGGTCGAGAGGATGTAGCGCTTGGGCAGTGAGTTCTGGAGATAGCCGACGCTGAGCGAGCCGGCGATGTTGAACAGGCCGATCGCCGCGATCACCCAGCCGCCGGTCTGCGCGGAGATGCCGCGATCGACCAGGAAGGCCGGCAGATGCACGGTGATGAAGGCGAGCTGGAAGCCGCAGGTGAAGAAGCCGAGCACCAGCAGCACATAGGAGCGGTGCCCGAAGGCCTCCGCGAGCGCCTTTGTAATGGTCTGCTCATCGGCAGGCGCCGTATTGGCCGTGTTTGCGACAGGCGGCGTCGAGAGCGCCAACGACAGCGGGATGATCAGCAGCATCAGGAAGCCGAACACCGAGAGCGCCTGCTGCCAGCCGAAATTGTCGATCAGCGCGACGCCGATCGGCGCGAACAGGAACTGCCCGAACGAGCCCGCGGCGGTGCCGGCGCCGAGCGCAATGCCGCGCTTCTCCGCGGGCAAGAGCTTGGTGAAGGCCGACAGCACCAGGTTGAACGAGCAGCCGGCCAGACCTAAGCCGATCATCACGCCGGCCCCCATGTTGAGTGACAGCGGCGTCGAGGAATAACGCATCAGGAGCAGCCCGCCGGCATAGAGCAGCGCGCCGACGCACATCACCCGGAACAGGCCGAAGCGATCGGCCACGGCTCCAGCGAAGGGCTGGCCCAGACCCCACAGCAGGTTCTGCACGGCGATCGCGAGGCCAAACACGTCGCGGCCCCAGGAGAATTCGTGGCTCATCGGCTGCACGAAGAAGCCGAGCGCGGAGCGCGGACCGAAGCCGAGCATGCCGATCGCACAGCCGCACAGAATGATGATGGCCGGGGTGCGCCAGTTGGAGGAACGTGGGGCCGGAGCAAGTTCGCTCACTGATGTCGACATGGTGCTCCTCGTTTGTCATTGGCGGAGTGGCGAAGCGGCCGCCGCGAACGTGCCATTTAATGCACTTGCATGAAAATCCCAAGTCAAAAACGGTTGCATTCCACGAGGAGCTGCCGCGGGAGCCTTGCATTTCAATGTGGCCTCACCTGACCCTCCGGACCCTGACGGAAATGTGTGCGGCTGGATCTGGCAATCCCCGGTAGAGCATGTTATGTTAGATTTGCTCATAATGAGTATATACAGTCCGAAGACATCCGCGCTGGCCTCTCGGCCGGCATTTTCGGACCTCATATATACTCAATTTGAGCATAATTACTCTGCAAGGGAGGCTTCGATGCCGATCGCTGGAATTTACGGTCCCGACGATTTTGCCAACCGGCCCCAGGGCCAAGTCAGCGCCTTCCCCCGGGCTGCACCCGCCCGAACGGAAGCCAGGCTGCCGACGCCCTCGCTGACATGGACGCCGGGGGTCGCCCGCGCCACTGCGCCGCTCTATGAGCGCGTGAATCATGTCATCCCGCCGATCGAGTGGCCGCTGATGGCGCCGACGATCCTGGCGATCAACGAGCTGAAGCGCGCCCGCGGCGCGGTGATCCTCGCGCACAATTACCAGTCCCCCGAGATCTTCCACTGCGTCGCCGATATCGGCGGCGATTCGCTGCAGCTCGCTGTCGAAGCCACCAAGGTGAAGGCCGGCATCATCGTCCAATGCGGCGTGCATTTCATGGCGGAGACCTCGAAACTGCTCAACCCCGACAAGACGGTGCTGATCCCCGACGCACGCGCCGGCTGCTCGCTCGCCGCCAGCATCACCGGCGCCGACGTCCGCCTGCTGCGCGAGAGATTTCCCGGTGTGCCGGTCGTCGCTTACGTCAACACCTCGGCCGAGGTGAAGGCCGAGGTCGACATCTGCTGCACCTCGTCGAACGCGGTGCAGGTGGTCGAGAGCCTTGGCGCTCCAAGCGTGATCTTCCTGCCCGATCGCTACCTCGCAACTTACGTGGCCTCGAAGACCGACGTGAAAATCATCGCCTGGAAGGGCGCCTGCGAAGTGCACGAGCGTTTCAAGGGCGAAGAGCTGCGCGCTTTCCGCGAGGCCGATCCCTCGGTGCAGATCATCGCGCATCCCGAATGTCCGCCGGACGTGCTGGCGGAAGCCGACTTCACCGGCTCGACCGCGCACATGATCAACTGGGTGCGTGAGCGGCGGCCGCGGCGGCTGGTGATGATCACGGAATGCTCGATGGCCGACAATGTGCGCGCCGAGCTGCCCGACGTGGAGATGCTGCGCCCCTGCAATCTCTGCCCGCATATGAAGCGCATCACGCTCGCCAACATCCTGGACAGCCTGCTGACGTTCCGTGAGGAGGTGACGATCGATCCCGCGCTCGCGGAGAGGGCAAGGCGTTCGGTCGAGCGGATGATCAATCTGAAGAATTGAGGGCAACCTGTAGCGACAAACACCGCCGTCGTCCCTGCGAACGCAGGGACGACGGCGGAGTGAATGGAGAGAACGATGACCAACAACATCCACGACCTCATCCGCACCGACGAAATCGTCATCGTCGGCGGCGGTCTTGCCGGACTCTTCTGCGCGCTCAAGCTCGCGCCGCGTCCGGTGACGCTGATCTCGGCAGCACCGCTCGGACAGGGCGCCTCATCCGCATGGGCGCAGGGCGGCATCGCCGCCGCGGTGGCCGAGGGCGACACGCCGGAGGCGCATGCTGCCGACACGATCGCGGTCGGTGGCGGCCTCGTCGACGAGGCGGTCGCGCTTGGGATCGCCCGCGAGGCGGCGCCGCGCATCCACGACCTGCTCGCCTATGGCGTGCCGTTCGATCGCGATCTCGAAGGAAAGCTTGCGGTCGGGCGGGAAGCTGCGCACTCGGCCCGGCGCATCGTGCATGTGCGCGGCGACGGGGCGGGCGCCGCGATCATCGCGGCCTTGAGCGATGCGGTGCGCCGGACGCCGTCGATCCGCGTCATCGAAGGCCTCGTCGCCGAAGCCCTCTTGACCGAAGATGGCGCCGTCACCGGGCTTCAGTTGCGCGAAGCCGGCAATCCCATCGCACGGCCGCTCCTGCTCGCCGCGCGCGCAATGGTGCTTGCCACCGGCGGGATCGGACACCTCTATGCCGTCACCACCAATCCGCTCGAAGCCAGCGGCTCGGGCCTTGCCATCGCGGCCCGCGCCGGTGCCGTGATCGCCGACCCCGAATTCGTCCAGTTCCACCCGACTGCCATCATGGCCGGAGGCGATCCGGCACCACTCGCCACCGAAGCCCTGCGCGGCGAAGGCGCGACGCTGATCAACGGCAACGGCGAGCGCTTCATGGCGGCGCGCCATCCGCTCGCGGAGCTCGCGCCACGCGACATCGTGGCCCGCGGCGTGTTCGCCGAGATCGCGGCCGGGCGCGGCGCCTTCCTCGATGCACGGACGGCGCTCGGCGCGCGCTTCGCCGACAGATTTCCGACCGTGCATGCGAGCTGCATCGCCGCCGGCATCGATCCGGCGAGGCAGGCCATCCCGGTCGCGCCCGCCGCGCACTACCATATGGGTGGCATCGCGGTGGACGGGCGCGGCCGCAGCTCGATCGACGGGCTCTGAGCCGGCGGCGAGGTGTCGTCGACCGGCGCGCACGGCGCCAACCGGCTGGCCTCCAATTCGCTGCTGGAGGCGGTGGTCTATGCCGCGCGCATCGCCGACGACATCGCCGGCCGAGTTCTTCCCTCCCCTGCCCGCCTTCCCGATGCATTGGTGGCACCGCGCGGCGCGCCGGATGCCGCGGCCGTGCGGCGGCTGCGGGCGACGATGAGCTCCTGCGTCGGCGTGATGCGCGACGATGACGGCCTGGTGGAAGCCGTGCGCCACTTCGCCGCGCTCGAACGCGAGACCACGAGCACCACGCTGCGCAACATGGCGACGACGGCCCTGCTTGTCGCCGCCTCGGCGTGGAGCCGGCGCGAAAGCCGCGGCGCGCATTTTCGCATCGACCACCCGGCGGAGGTGCCCGCGCTGGCGCAGCGGACGATGACCACCCTCGCCGCGATGCGCGAGGCCGCCGAGAACCTGAGCGAGCGGCTAGTCCCGCGCGGCGCCCAACCCCTGATTGCCTGAAGGAAGCCCCGATGACCCCGACCTCACTGCTCTATCCCGATGCCTTCCTCTCGCCGCTCGCAATCGACGCGGCCGTGCAGCGCGCGCTCGACGAGGACCTCGGCCGCGCCGGCGACATCACCTCGCTTGCGACGATCCCGGAAGCGACCAGAGCCCAGGCGGTCCTGGTGGCGCGCCAGTCCGGCGTGATCGCCGGCCTGCCGCTCGCGCTCGCGACGCTGCAGAAGCTCTCGGCCGACATCGAGGTACGCGCCCATGTCCGTGACGCCGCACGCGTCGCCCGCGGACAGCAGGTGCTGACGATCTCGGGCCCCGCGCGCGCCATCCTCACCGCGGAGCGAACCGCGCTGAACTTCGTCGGCCGCCTGTCGGGCGTCGCGACGCTGACGGCGGATTATGTCGCGCGCACCGAAGGCACGAAGATGCGCATCTGCTGCACGCGCAAGACCACGCCGGGGCTGAGGGCGCTGGAGAAATACGCGGTGCGCTGCGGCGGCGGCTTCAACCACCGCTTCGGTCTCGACGATGCGATCCTGATCAAGGACAACCACATCGCGGTCGCCGGCGGCATCCGTCCGGTGCTGGAGCGCGCCCGCGCCCATGCCGGCCACCTCGTCAAGATCGAGATCGAGGTCGATACGTTATCGCAATTGCGCGAGGTGCTCGACACCGGGCTGGCCGACGCCGTGCTGCTCGACAACATGGATCTACCGACGCTGCGGGAGGCCGTCAGGCTCAACGAGGGCCGCCTCGAGCTGGAGGCGTCCGGCGGGGTCACGCTCGAGTCGATCGCCGCCATCGCCGCCACCGGCGTCGATTACGCCTCGGCCGGCGCGCTGACGCATTCCGCGCCGAATTTCGACTGCGCGCTGGATATCGAGGCGTGAGGCGGTCTTCTCTCCCCGTTCTTACGGGAAGAGGTAAAGGACAATTACCTCCGGTCGCTCGCACCCATCTCGGCGGAGCTCTTGGCTTCCTGGGCGAGCTCGGCGGAGAGCGCGGCGGTCTGGGCCGGCGTGCCCCAGCTCGGCTCTTCGCTGCCGTCGCCCCAGGCGCGCGGGCGGTAGAAGGTGTGCACGCCGGTCTTGTACATCTTCTTCATCTCCGCGACCCAGGACGGGCGCACCCAATAGGCATGATAGTGCGTGGACTTGCCGACCTCGGGCAGCCAGATCTGGCCGTCGAGCATGGCCTTGGCGATCTTCTTGGCGCGCTCCCACATTTCGGGCTCGCGGATCACGTCGGTATTGTTGTCGCAGGCGAAGGTGAACTGGCAGGCGAGATGACGATGCTTGTTCTGATAGACCGCGCCGCACACGGTGTCCGGATATTTGCCGGAGAACACGCGGTTCATCACGACTTGCGCGACGGCCATCTGGCCGCGCACCGCCTCGCCGCGGGATTCGAAATAGACCGCTTCGGCGAGGCACTTTTCGGACTTGGCGCGCGACTTGTCGTCGAGCGCGAGCCGCTCCGCCGGCGACCTCGTGCGCTGGTTGTCGGCATTGACCTCACCCTTCGGCGCAACGCTCTCGCCGCTCTCGATGTCCTTGGCGATCTCCACGGTCGGCGGCGTCAGCGAGGCCGTCGCTTTCATGTCGGGATCGGGCATCACGATCAGCGGCTCGGCGCCGGGCTGCCAGCTCTCGATGCTCTCCAGATTGCCGCCGAGCGAGGAGCTGCCGAAGAACAGGCTGGAGGTCTTGACGCTGAAGGGATCGCGCACCGGCGTCGTCGGCGCTGTGGTCCGCTTGAGCGCCTCGAGCGGCGCGGTCGCGAGCGCGCGCGCGGCGTCGCTGGCCTGCGGCGCGTTGGTGTATTGCGACAGCGGCGGCGCGCGCAGCGCTTCCTGCAGCTCGGGGTCGAGCGCGGCCGCGGATTCCGGCGACATCGGCAGTGGCAGGGCGGCGGTCTTGGCGCCGAACACCGAGCTGTTCGACGTCGCGGGATCTTCCTGCGGCGGTGCCGCAGCGGGCGCGGCCGTCTCTGGAGCCTGGCCCGGTGTGACAATTGCGAGGCGATCACCCTTCATGGAGCGATCGACCTTGGGAAAGTCGGATGCTTGGTAGCGCGGCACGGTCTGTAGCGCCGGATTGCGGCGGATCGCACCGGTGACGTCGCGGCCGTCCAGGCTCGCGAGGCGCACCATCGCGCTCTGCGGAACCGAGGTGCCGATGGGGCGGGAAAAACTATAGGTGGCGAGCTGGATCGAGGACGCCGCGGAGAACACCTGCTTCTGCCAGCGCTCGGCGACGCCGGGTTGGCGCGCCAGCAAAGAGGCAATGTCCTGATAGCCGGTCTCTCTCGGCATCAATGCGAAGATGCAGAGACCGATGCCGAAGGACGCGAACCGCGCGCCCTTCGGATGGTTACGCAACACTGACATCAACACGCTCACGCTACGCTTACGCCAGAAAAATCGAGCCGCAGTACATCCGTGCAATTCGATCTTTATCGTAAGTATCCAATTTAGGTTGCTGGGGCGTTAATCGGCGTTGCGCGAGCAGCACACTCAAGCGAACACAGGTGTTTTCACGGGGCGATGCTGCGCGTTGGTAAATTCCTCGTCACGTGAAGCGGTAAACAAGAGGTCAACGCGAATGGTGAAGGAACTCTTGACGGCACGTAGCTGTACGGGGCGCGCGCGGTTCCCGTTGTTGCGCAAAGCGCGTTCGCATCACCGCCGCTGTCATGCTCCGCGAAAGCGGGGCATCCAGTACGCCGCGGCTTCTCGATTCAATCAGTGCTGCCTCGGCGTACTGGATCGCCCGGTCGAGCCGGGCAATGACAGCGAGTATGTGGCGAGTGCGTCCCACGATCTCCGTCATTGCGAGCGCGGCGAAGCAATCCAGAATTTTTCCGCGGAGGGATTCTGGATTGCTTCGTCGCATCAGCGCAAAATTGCTACGCAATTTTGTCGCGAGCTCCTCGCAATGACGAGAGGAGAGACCCTCGCTCAAAATGAAAGAGGCGGGGTTTTGGCCCCGCCTCTTTTGCATTACATCTGCGTTCGACCTACGCCTGGCTCGCGATCTCCTTGCCGAGCGCGGCTTGTGCGGCGGCAAGGCGCGCGATCGGCACGCGGTAGGGTGAGCAGGAGACGTAGTCGAGGCCGATATGGTGGCAGAAGGCAACCGAGGCCGGATCGCCGCCGTGCTCGCCGCAGATGCCGACCTTGAGCTTCGCCCGCGTCTTGCGGCCGCGCGCGACGCCGATCTTGACCAGCTCGCCGACGCCTTCCTGGTCGAGCGCGATGAAGGGATCGACCGAGAGGATGCCTTTGGACACGTAGGTCCCGAGGAAGCTCGCGGCATCGTCGCGGCTGATGCCGTAGGTGGTCTGCGTGAGGTCGTTGGTGCCGAACGAGAAGAACTCGGCCGACTGCGCGATCTCGCCCGCGAGCAGGCAGGCGCGCGGCAGCTCGATCATGGTGCCGACCTGATAGGCCAGCTTGGTGTTGGTCTCGCGCATCACCGCCTGCGCCGTGGCATCGATCCGCGCCTTGACGAGATCGAGCTCCATCTTGGTCGCGATCAGCGGCACCATCACCTCGAGGCCGACGGCCTTGCCGGTGCGCTTCTCGGCCTCGACCGCCGCCTCGAAGATCGCCCGCGCCTGCATCTCGGCAATCTCGGGATAGGCGATCGCGATGCGGCAGCCGCGGAAGCCGAGCATCGGATTGAACTCCGAGAGCTCGCGCGCGCGATCGGCGAGGCGCCGCGGATCGGTGTTCATGGCTCGCGCCACTTCCTCGACCTCGGCATGGGTGTGCGGCAGGAATTCATGGAGGGGAGGATCCAAAAGCCGGATCGTGACGGGCAGGCCCTTCATGATCTCAAACAGCTCGACGAAGTCGGCGCGCTGCATCGGCAGCAGCTTGGCGAGCGCGGCGCGGCGGGACTGCTCGTCCTCGGAGAGGATCATCTCGCGCACCGTGCGGATGCGGGTCTCTTCGAAGAACATGTGCTCGGTGCGGCAGAGACCGATGCCTTCGGCACCGAACTTGATCGCGGTGCGCGCGTCGTCCGGCGTATCGCCGTTGACGCGGACGCCGATCTTGCGGACCTGATCGGCCCAGTTCATCAGCGTGCCGAACTCGCCGGACAGCTCCGGCTCGATCATCGGCATGCGGCCGGCGAGCACCTGGCCGAGCGAGCCGTCGATGGTGATGACGTCGCCGGTCTTGAAGGTGCGCGAGCCGATGCTCATGGTACCGCGGCCGTAATCGACGCGGATGGTGCCGCAGCCGGAGACGCAGGGCTTGCCCATGCCGCGGGCGACGACCGCCGCGTGCGAGGTCATGCCGCCGCGGGTGGTCAGGATGCCTTCGGCGGCGTGCATGCCGTGAATGTCTTCCGGGCTGGTCTCGATGCGGACCAGGATCACCTTGCGCCCGTCGGCCTGAAGCTTGGCCGCTTCATCCGAGGAGAACACGATCTCGCCGGAGGCTGCTCCCGGCGAAGCCGGCAGGCCGGTTGCGATCACGTCGCGCTTGGCGTGGGGATCGATGGTCGGATGCAAGAGCTGATCGAGCGAAGCCGGATCGATCCGCGTCACCGCTTCCTTCTTCGAGATCAGCCCTTCATTGGCGAGCTCGACCGCGATGCGCAGCGCGGCTTTCGCGGTGCGCTTGCCGCCGCGGGTCTGCAGCATCCAGAGCTTGCCCTGCTCGACCGTGAACTCCATGTCCTGCATGTCGCGGTAGTGCTTCTCGAGCAGCGTATAGATCCGCGTCAGCTCCTTGAAGGCCTCCGGCATCGCCGATTCCATCGACGCCTTGTCGGAGCCCGATTCCTTGCGCGCTTCCTCGGTGATGTCCTGCGGCGTGCGGATGCCCGCCACCACGTCCTCGCCTTGCGCGTTGATCAGGAACTCGCCGTAGAGCTTGCTCTCGCCGGTCGAGGGATTGCGGGTGAAGGCAACGCCGGTGGCCGAGGTCTCGCCCATGTTGCCGAACACCATGGCCTGCACGTTGACCGCGGTGCCCCAGGATTCCGGGATGTCGTGCAGCTTGCGGTAGGTCACCGCGCGCGCGTTCATCCAGGATGAGAACACCGCGCCGATCGCACCCCAGAGCTGGTCGTGCGGATCCTGCGGGAAGTCCTTGCCGGTCTCGCGCGCGACCGCGTCCTTGTACTTGCCGACCAGCTCGACCCAGTCGTCGGCGGACAGATCGGTGTCGAGCGTGTAGCCCTGGCTGTCCTTGAAGGTGTCGAGGATCTCCTCGAAGTGATGATGCTCGAAGCCGAGCACCACGTCGGAATACATGGTGATGAAGCGGCGATAGCTGTCATAGGCGAAGCGGCGGTCGCCCGACAATTCGGCCAGCGCTTCGACGGTCTGATCGTTGAGGCCGAGGTTGAGCACGGTGTCCATCATGCCCGGCATCGAGGCGCGCGCACCGGAGCGCACCGAGACGAGCAGCGGGTTCTTGGTGTCGCCGAAGATCTTGCCGGCCAGCTTGCCGACATGGTCGAGCGCCTTCTCGACCTGTGCCTGCAATTCCTTCGGGTAGGTTTTGCCGTGGGCGTAGAAGTAGGTGCAGACCGAAGTCGGGATGGTGAAGCCGGGAGGCACGGGCAGGCCGAGATTGGCCATCTCGGCGAGGTTGGCGCCCTTGCCGCCGAGCAGGTCGCGCATCTCCGTCCGGCCTTCGGCCTTGCCGTCACCGAATGTGTAAACCCATTTGCCGGCCTTGACGGCGCTTGGGGCCGCCTTCGCGGGCACAGCCTTCTTCGCTGCGGGCTTGGCAGCAGCCTTCGGCAGAGCGGCCTTGGTCACGGCCTTGGCCGCCGGCTTGGCAGCGGACTTTGCAGCGGTCTTGGCAACGGCTTTGGCGACCGGCTTCGGCGCGCTCTTGGCCAGCGCCTTGCGGGCTGGCGGCGCAGCCTTGGCGGCGGCCGAGGACTTTGATTTCGCTGGCATTTTTTTAGGCTTCGAGGCGGCTTTGGCCATAGCTTGCACACAACCTGCGAGAGGAATGGGAAATCGCGGGCCTTACACCACTTTGGGCGGGCCCGCGCAAGTCGAACAGTTCCGAAAAGTGAACGCCTAGAAGCGGAGCCACTTCAGGAGCCCGAGCCCGATCGCGCCGTTCACGATCAGGAAGATCGCGACGATCAGGTTCAGCAGCCGCGGCATGATCAGGATGAGCACACCCGCAATCAACGACAGGATCGGCGAAATGTGGGCGACGGTGATGTGCATGAACTATCTTTCTGTGGAGGGGGCGAATCGCGGGCGGATCATAGCCCTCCCGGTTCCGCGAGTAGAGACGCGCAACGGGCGAGGCAGGTTCCGCCGCCCACGAAAACTGCCTGAAATTGCCGCTGATACGGCAGGGCTTTACCCGGAACATTGCCGACACGCATGCATTGGCAACCGGTCGCGCCTATTGCGCGTCCGAACCATCACGTCGAAGGAGTTGTCCATGCGGAACAGGATTCTTGCTCTTGCAGCGCTCGCGGCCGCGATCGGCTCGCCTCTGGCGGCGCAGGCGCAAACCAGTGTCACCGTCGGACGCGCGCCCGCCGTGGTCGACAGCGGCCCAACCATCGCAGTCGAGCAGCGGCCGGCTTTCCGCGACTACGTCGTCGAACAGCGTGTGCCGGCCTTCAGCATCCCCGATCGCGTCGTGGTCGGCACCACCTTACCCGAGGCGGGCGTCACCTATTACGACGTGCCGCAACGTTTCGGCGCCACCACCTATCGCTACACCGTCGTGAACGGCGAGACCGTGCTGGTCGAGCCGCGTTCGCGCCGCATCGTCGAGGTGCTGGACTGAGACGGCATCGGACCGAGTTCGACTAGATGTCCGGCGCGTCACATCAGGCTGGCGCGAGCAGTTCAATCGGACATCAGGCCCCGCCCGGTCTTCCCCCCGCCGGGCGGGGCACTTTTTACGCTTTGTGTTTGAGCCCGTGTCCCGGACAAGGTGCAACGCGCAAGCGTTGCGACGCAGAGCCGGGGCACGAGGCCGCAATACCCGCGCCTCAATCCTGGATCTTGGAGAAATCCGCCACCGCGCGCGTGGCGCTGCGGATCTCGTTCAGGAGCTTCAGGCGGTTCTCGCGCACCTTCTCATCCTCGTCGTTGACGCGAACCTTGTCGAAGAACGCATCGACCGGCGGACGCAGCTTCGCCATCGCGCTCATGGCGGCAGCAAAGTCCTCCTTGGCGACCGCGGCGCCGGCTTCCGCCTTCACCTCGTCGATCGCCTTGGCCAACGCCTTCTCCTCGGCAAGGCTGTAGAGTGCGGCGTCGGGCGCACCGTCGAAGCTGCGCTTGTCCTTCTTTTCCTCGATCGACAGGATGTTGCTGGCGCGCTTGGTGCCGGCGAGCAGGTTCTTGCCATCGTCAGTGTCGAGGAATTTGCCGAGCGCCTCGACCCGGCGGACGATCATCAGGAGATCGTCCTCTGTTCCTAGCTCGAACACAGCCCGCGCGAGATCGTAGCGCGCTCCCTGACTGCGAAGTTGAGCTTCTAGGCGATCGTCGATGAAAAGCCGAAGGTCGAATATTTCATCATAAGCGGCATCAACCTCCTCATCAGAGAGTTCGTCGGGGAACGCTTCCTTCTCAAACTTCAATAGGATGCGATTTGCCCGACGAGCAGACATGACATCCTCAGGGAGTCTCTGAAGTTCATCCGCCAGTCGATCCAATTTTTGATGCTTCAGTTCATCCCGAATTTCGATGTGTGCGGGAATAAAAACCTTCATAAGCGGAATTCGAAGCTCATTCTCAAGAATGACCCGAATGGCGCCAAGAGCAGCGCGGCGCAAGGCGTAAGGATCTTTGCTCCCAGTAGGCCTTTCGTTAATGACCCAGAAGCCCATTAGCGTGTCGATTTTATCGGCCAGAGCTACGGCGATGCTAACAGGGTCCGTCGGCACACGATCACTCGGGCCCTGCGGCTTGTAGTGATCTTCGCAAGCAGTAGCGACCTCCGGATCCTCACCTTGCGCTAAGGCATAATATTTGCCCATTAAGCCTTGAAGTTCGGGAAACTCGCCGACTACTTCGCTCAGCCGATCGGCCTTAGCCAACTGTGCGGCTCGACGTGTTTTCTCAACATCCGCACCGACAAATGGTGCAATTTTCACTGCAAGGCTCACAAGCCTTTCAACGTGCCGGCTCTCTCTGCCGAGCTTCTCGTGGAACACGATCTGCTCGAACTTCGGCAGCCGGTCCTCGAGCTTGGTCTTCAGGTCTGTCTCGTAGAAGAACTTCGCATCCGAAAGCCGGGCGCGAATGACGCGCTCGTTGCCGGCGATGATCGTCTTGCCGCCATCGCTCGCCTCGATATTGGCGACCAGGATGAACTTGTTGGCGAGCTTGCCCGTCTTGGGATCACGCACCACGAAACACTTCTGGTTGTTGCGGATGGTGGCGCGGATTACTTCGCCCGGCGTCGCCAGAAACTCCGGCTCGAACGAGCCCATCAGCACGACCGGCCATTCGACGAGGCCTGCGACTTCGTCGAGCAGGTTCTGGTCCTCGACCAGCTCGAAGCCTTGCGCGAATGCAAGCTGCTTGGCGTCGGTGAGGATCGCATCCTTGCGGCGCTCGGGGTCGAGCACGACCTTGGCGTCGAGCAATTTTGCTTCGTAGTCCTCGAAGCGGCGCACGGAAATAGCCGCGGGCGCAAGGAAGCGATGGCCGTAAGTGGTCTGGCCGGCCTCGACGCCGTCGACCGAGAACTTCACAACGTCGGGCTCTTCGGTCTCGAGCCCGAACGTCGCGGTGATCGCGTGCAGCGGACGCACCCAGTTCAGCGAACCCGGCTTGCCCGAGCGCGCGCCCCAGCGCATCGATTTCGGCCAGGGGAAGGTGCGGATGATCACGGGCAGGATCTCGGCGAGCACGTCGATGGCGTCGCGGCCGGGCTTCTCGATCAAGCCGATGTAGAAGTCGCCCTTGGGATCGCGCTGGATTTTTGCCTCGTCCAGCGACTTCAATCCCGTCGCCTTGAGAAAGCCCTGCACGGCCGCGTCGGGCGCGCCGACTTTCGGGCCGCGTCGCTCGGTCTTGAGGTCAGGCTGGCGCGCGGGGATGCCGTGCACGGTAAGCGCAAGGCGGCGCGGCGTCGCGAAGGCTTTCGCGCCCTCGTAGACCAGGCCTTCGGCGACGAGCTTGTCGGTGACGAGGCGGCGCAGATCGTCCGCCGCCTTCGCCTGCATGCGCGCGGGAATCTCTTCGGAGAACAGTTCAAGCAAAAGATCGGGCATCAGGCCGCTCCGCCCGCTTCAGTATGGATCCAGGCCTCGCCGCAGGCTTTCGCCAGCTCGCGCACGCGAAGAATGTAGCTCTGCCGCTCGGTCACCGAGATCACGCCGCGCGCGTCGAGCAGGTTAAAGACGTGGCTCGCCTTGATGCACTGGTCGTAGGCTGGCAGCGCCATCAGATGCTGCTTCTTGTCGCCGCCGTCGCGCCAGCCGGCGTCGAGATATTTCCGGCAGGCCGCTTCAGCCATCTTGAACTGCTCGAACAGCATCGCGGTGTCGGCATGTTCGAAATTGTGCCGCGAATATTCCTGCTCGGCCTGCAGGAAGACATCGCCATAAGTGACCTTCTGATCGCCATCGCGGCCATTGAAGTTGAGGTCATAGACGCGGTCGACGCCCTGCACATACATCGCAAGGCGCTCGAGCCCGTAGGTGAGCTCGCCCGCGACCGGCGCGCATTCGAAGCCGGCGACCTGCTGGAAATAGGTGAACTGGCTCACCTCCATACCGTCGCACCAGCACTCCCAGCCAAGGCCCCAGGCGCCCAGCGTCGGGCTCTCCCAATCGTCCTCGACGAAACGGATGTCGTGCACGGCGGAATCGATGCCGATCGCGGCCAGCGACTTCAGGTAGAGCTCCTGAAGGTTCGGCGGCGACGGCTTCATGATCACCTGGAACTGGTAGTAATGCTGCATCCGGTTCGGATTCTCGCCGTAGCGGCCGTCCTTGGGCCGGCGCGAGGGCTGCACATAGGCCGCGTTCCAGGGCTTCGGCCCGAGCGCGCGCAGCGTGGTCGCCGGATGGAAGGTGCCCGCGCCCATCTCCATGTCGTAGGGCTGCAGGATCACGCAGCCCTGCTCGGCCCAGAACCGCTGGAGCGCGAGGATAAAGCCCTGGAACGAGCGTTCCGGGCGCATATGGGCGGGCAAGGAGGCGTCCATCGTCAGATCAGGCTCTCGCGGGGGTTTTGAATCGCGCGGGACCGTATCGACGGCGGGGGTGGGAATCAAGGCGAAGGGGGCTGGAAAGCGGCCCTATACTCCGTCATGGCCGGGCTTGTCCCGGCCATCCACGACCTTGATCGCGGCACGAAGAATGTGGATGCCCGGGACAAGCCCGGGCATCACGCGTGTGGCGCGGCCTAACCCGGCCTGTACGCCCCAGTCACGGGGTCACGCTTCAGCTTCTGGATATCCCCCATGCGGGCGGTCTCGGCGACGCGCGACAGGCGCATCTCCTCCAGCTCCTGGTTGATCTTGACGGCGGTCTTGTAGGCCCAGCGGACCACGGCAAGCCCACCCAGCACGCCCGCAAAAGCGACGAACGGCGGCATCGGTCGATCCTTGTCTAGTGCTCAGCCCCCACGCGCATTCTCGCGCAGTCCGGGCCGCGCCGCAATTGGCATGGCGAGGGGCGAAATGGCGCGGGACGGCGCTGGCTAGAACCCGAATTTCGCCCAGATCGCCCGCGTCTCGACCGCCGAGATCAGCTCGTCCGGCAGCCCGGCGATCGATTCCAGTGCCGAAAGCTGCCCTGCGCCGGGTGATTTCCGCCCCAGAAGGCCGGACAGCAGCCCGGTCGGCTGCGCGATCACGGGGGTGAGAACCTTGTCGCCATAGCGGGCACGAAGAGTTGAGCGCAGATCGCCGATGCAGTCGGCAAGCCCCAGCGCGACCGAACTGTCGCCGGCCCAGTATTCGCCCGTGAACAGCGTATCGTCCGAGCCCTTGAGCCGCGCACCCCGGCTTTCCTTCACCAGCGAAATGAAGATCTGGTGGATCTCGCGCTGGATCGCCTTCAGCTTGGCGACGTCTTCCGGGTTTTCGGGCAGGAACGGGTCGAGCATCGCCTTGTGCTCGCCCGACGTGTAGAGCCGCCGCTCGATGCCGAGCCGCTTGATCGCCTCCTGGAAGCCGAAGCTGCCGCCGACCACGCCGATCGAGCCGAGGATCGATGAGGGATCGCAGATGATCTCGTCGCCGGCGCAGGCGATCATATAGCCGCCGGAGGCCGCGACGTCCTCGACGAAGACCAGCACCGGCAGCTTCTTCTCCGCTGCGAGGTGCTTGATGCGCAGATAGATCTGGCGCGACTGCACCGGCGAGCCGCCGGGCGAATTGATCACCAGCGCCACCGCCTTGGCGTGACGATACGAGAACGCGCGCTCCAGCACTCTCGCGACTCCTGCAAGCGTCAGACCGGGACGCAGCGGCGTCACCGCGCCGATTACACCGGAGAGCCGCACCACCGGCACCACCGCGGTGCCGGGGCGGAAGCGCGCCGGCAGAAATTGCATGAGCTTGTCGGCCAGGCCGGAACTCTCACGATCGTTCAATTGTTCGGCCATGCCGTTACCTCTGATTAACCATTTTTTATCACGCGACTGTCATTGGAAGTGCCTGGAACGTGTTTTGCAGATTTTCCCTTGGAAGGCTGCAATGAGGCGGCGGAGAACACCATGAAAATCTATCTTCTGATGCTGCTGATCGGCGCGCTGTTCATGGCGATCCGCCTGACCTCGCCGCACGAGCAGCGATCGGAATCGCTTCCGCGATAAGCCGTCAAGGTTCCACCAGCGGCAAGGCCGCTCTCCCCTCCAAAATCTCCGTCATCTCGCTGTTTGATGCGCGCGTCTCGTCGTTGAGCATGAGGCCCGGCAGCAATCGCGTCGGGGCCCGGCCGCCTTTGACCGCACGCACCAGCACGCGGATCGCAGGCCGCCCCGCTTCGCCGTGAACCGGCAGGATCGCGAGGCTGCCGAAGCCGCGCGACAATGCCGCCAGGACATCGGCGATGCCGTCCGCACGCCAGATCAATGTCAGCACACCATTCGATCGCAGGATGCGCCGCGCTGCATGCACCCACGCATGCAGAGTCTCCTCCGTCGCCACATGCGCGATGTGACGCGCCCGATCGGGCGAGCCGCGATGCCGGGCCGGATCGTTGAACGGCGGATTCATCAGCACCACGTCGACGCTGTCGGGCGGCAGCCCATTCGCGGCAAAGGCGTCGGCGCCGGAAGTGACGTCGAGCACGATCGTCTCGGCGGTGATCGCATTGGCCGCCGCGTTGCCGCGCGCGAGCCCTGCCAGCTCCGGATCGATCTCGACCAGGCTGAGGGCGAGACCGGGGACGCGGCTGGCGAGCGCCAGCCCGGCCGTACCGACGCCGGCTCCCAGATCGACCACGCGGTCTCCGCTGCGCGCCTCGGTTGCCGCCGCGAGCAGGATGGCGTCATGCCCGGCACGATGGCCGGACCGCTTTTGCCTCAGGCGTAACCGGCCGCCGAGAAAGGCGTCCTCGGTAATATCTGCAGCCTCACTCATCGCCGCGCAGTTCGTGGCTGAGGCCGGCCTGGGTGAGGAGTTCCCTCGCCTCCTGGACATCGTCCTCATGGACGAGGATGCGCCGTGGCAGGATTCCGAGCGAGCCCTCGATGATGCTCATGTTCTGGTCGAGCACCAGATGATGGATATTGGCGCCATCGAGCAGCGCGCCGATCGCCGACACCAGCACCATGTCGTTGGTCCGAACCAGTTCACGCAAATCCCAGGTCTCCTGCCTGAAAACGGGGCAGCGGCAAATGTCAATGGTTCCGCAGCACTTGCCGCATCCGCCGCCAGTTTCTATTGTCTTTCCGTCAGAATAGCCCTTCCGGGGCAAATATTGGAGACCGGCGTGGCCGTCATCGTACCTTTCGAAACTCCCGGCGCGTCGATCGAACAGCTCGTTGCCCTTGTCGCCCCTGACATGGAGCGCGTCAACGCCACGATCCTGTCGCGGACCGGCTCCGACGTGACCATGATCCCGGAGGTCGCCAACCATCTGATCTCCTCCGGGGGCAAGCGGCTGCGGCCGATGCTGACGCTCGCCATGGCCAACCTCGCCGGCTACACCGGCGACGGCCACATCAAGCTCGCGGCCTCCGTCGAGTTCATGCATACCGCCACGCTGCTGCACGACGACGTCGTGGACGAGAGCGAGATGCGCCGCGGCAAGCTGTCGGCGCGCATGCTCTGGGGCAATGAGGCCAGCGTCCTCGTCGGCGACTTCCTGCTCGGCCAGGCCTTCCGCATGATGGTCGAGGTCGGCTCGCTCCGCGCGCTCGACATTCTCTCGGCGGCGGCCGCCACCATCGCCGAGGGCGAGGTGATGCAGCTTGCCGCCGCCAAGAACACCGCGACCACCGAGGACGAATATCTCGCCGTGATCCGCGGCAAGACCGCCGAGCTGTTCGCCGCCGCCTGCGAGGTCGGCCCCGTCATCGCCAACCGTCCGAAAGCCGAGCAGACCGCCTGCCGCTCGGTCGGCATGAATCTCGGCATCGCCTTCCAGCTCGTCGACGACGTGCTCGACTATGGCGGCAAGAGCGCCAAGCTCGGCAAGAACACCGGCGACGATTTCCGCGAGGGCAAGATCACCCTGCCCGTCGTGCTCGCCTTCCGCCGCGGCAACGACACCGAGCGCGCCTTCTGGATCCGGGCGCTGGAGCGCGGCGAGATCGGCGACAGCGATCTCGATCACGCCATCGGATTGATGAACAAGCATCGCGCGCTGGAAGACACGCTGAGCCGCGCCCAGCACTACGGCGCCATGGCCGTCGACGCGCTGGCGCTATTCCCGTCCTCGCCGATGAAGAGCGCGTTGGAGCAGGTGGTGGCGTTCTGCCTGGCGCGGTCGCACTAGGCGACTGACGCTCACGCTTTGCGCGCTCCCTGCACCCGTCATTGCGAGCGCAGCGAAGCAATCCAGAATCCCGCCGCGGAGAAAAGCTGGATTGCTTCGCTGCGCTCGCAATGACGGAGTACGCCGCGACGGCACCGCTCGCTCTCGTGTCCCGGACGCGCTGCAGCGTGAAACGCTGCTGCGCAGAGCCGGGACCCATGCGACATCCGCAATCATGATCAATATGGGCCCCGGCTCTGCAGCGCACCGCTAAGAGGCGCTGCGCTGCGTCCGGGGCACGAGAGCGCGCTTCATCTCACCAGCAGAACCCAGCCTCACTCGCTCCACATGGCTCCCCGCGTTCAGTCGCTTGCATTTTGCAAGTTACTGCCCTACCTTGCCCGCCATGCAACCCAAATCCCCCTCCATCCTGGAATGTCCGGTCGGCCGTGCCGTCGAGACGGTCGGCGAGTGGTGGAGCATCCTGATCTTGCGGGATGCGTTTCAGGGTGTGACGAAATTCGACGAGTTCGCGCAGAGCCTCGGCATCGCGCCGAACATCCTGTCGCGGCGCCTCGCTCATCTCACCGCATCGGGCATGTTCGTCCGCCGCCGCTATCATGAGCGGCCGCCGCGTTACGAATATGTGCTGACGGACAAGGCGCGCGACTTCTTTCCCGTGATCGTGGCGCTGCTGGCCTGGGGCAACCGGCACCTCGCGCCCAAAGGCGAATCTATCATGCTGGCGAACCGTAACGACCGCCGCCCGCTCGATCCGGTCGTGGTCGACGCCGCGGACATGCAGCCGATCACGCTCGCCAATGCGGTCGTGATCGCAGGGCCCCGCGCCAGCCGCGGGATGCGCACACGGCTCGCTTCGCTCAAGGCCATGAACCCGGCCGTCGCGCCGGCTGGAGACTGACATGCGTCGTATCGTCGTGACGGGAATGGGCGCGGTGTCACCGCTGGCTTGCAGCGTCGAGCTGTCCTGGCGTCGGCTGCTCGCCGGCCAAAGCGGGCTGCGCCCTCTGCCCGAATGGGCGCAGGCGCTGCCGGCGCGCGTCGCCGGTCTCGTGCCCGACAAGGCCGATGACGCCGATGGCGGCTTCGATCCGGCGCAGGCGGCCGCGCCAAAAGACCAGCGCAAGATGGACCGCTTCATCCTGTTCGCGCTGCTCGCCACGGCACAAGCCGTCGCGCAGGCGAAATGGACGCCGCAGGACGCAGGCGCGCTGGAGCGGACTGCGACGATCATCGGCTCCGGCGTCGGCGGCTTCCCGGCGATGGCGGAGGCGGTGCGCATCACCGAGCAGCGCGGCGTGCGTCGGCTGTCGCCGTTCACGATTCCCTCATTTCTGGCCAACCTCGCCGCCGGCCACGTCTCGATCAAATACGGCTATAAGGGCCCGCTGGGCACACCGGTCACCGCCTGCGCCGCCGGCGTGCAGGCGATCGGCGATGCCGCGCGCATGATCCAATTGGACGAGGCGGATGTCGCGATCTGCGGCGGCGCAGAGGCCTGCATCGACATCGTCAGCCTCGGCGGCTTTGCAGCGGCCCGCGCGCTGTCGAGCGGCTTCAACGAGGAACCCGCACGCGCCTCGCGCCCATTCGACCGCAAGCGCGACGGTTTCGTGATGGGCGAAGGCGCCGGCATCCTGGTGATCGAGGCGCTCGAGCATGCGCTTGCGCGCGGCGCGAGGCCCATCGCGGAGATCGTCGGCTATGGCACGACGGCGGACGCCTACCACATGACATCCGGTCCGCCCGATGGCGAGGGTGCCCGCCGCGCCATGGAGATCGCGCTGCGGCAGGCAAAGCTTGCGCCCACGGACCTGCAGCACCTGAATGCGCACGCCACCTCGACGCCCGCCGGCGACGAGAGCGAGCTCGGCGCGATCGCCGCACTGTTCGGCCGCAACCGCGGCATTGCCGTCAGCGCGACCAAATCGGCCACCGGCCATCTGCTCGGCGCCGCCGGCGGCCTGGAAGCGATCTTCACCGTGCTCGCCTTGCGCGACCAGATCGCGCCGCCGACGCTCAATCTCGAAGACCCCGATGCGGGCGCCGATGGCATCGACATCGTCGCCGGCACCGCGCGGCCGATGCCGATGCAGCATGCCATCTCCAACGGCTTTGGCTTCGGCGGGGTGAATGCCAGCGTGATCTTCCGCCGCATGGATTAAACGAAGGCTCTTCGAACCTGAAGACTTGCAATCGCGGTCCGCTGCGCTACGAAAACAGGATGAGTGAAACCAACATCTGGCTATTCCTGGCCGCAGCCTGTCTCATCGCTGCTGTTCCCGGACCCGGCATCTTCTACGTCGCGGCACGGACCTTGTCCGATGGGCGCGCCAGCGGCTTTGCATCGACCGCGGGCACCGCGCTGGGCGGGCTGGTTCATGTGGTGGCAGGCAGCCTCGGCATCTCCGCAATCATCCTCGCCAGCGCCGAGTTGTTCGCCGCCGTCAAATTCGTCGGCGCGCTCTATCTGGTCTGGCTCGGCATCAAGACGTTTCGGAGCGCCAGCCGCGCATTGTCGCTCGAGAGCGAAGCTGCCGGCGACGATCGCGCTTTCCGCGACGGCGTGCTGGTCGAGGCGCTGAATCCGAAGACCGCCGCGTTCTTCCTCGCCTTCATTCCGCAATTCCTCGATCCCGCGGGATCGAGCCCCACGCTGCAATTCATCATGCTAGGTGCGATCTCGGTGGCGTTGAACACGCTGGCCGACATCGTCGTGGTGCTGATGGCCTCCGCGACCCGGACGCAGCTGATCGGGCGACCGCGTCTGATGCGGCGTCTCACCCAGGGCTCCGGCGTCTTCATCGCGGGTCTCGGCCTGTCGCTTGCATTGGCGCGGCGGCCGGCAAATGGTTAGCATCCCGCAGAGCCGCTTCTATGAATCGCACGGTCTGCGGCTGCATTACGCCGATTGGGGCAATGAGAGCGCGCCGGCCCTCATCCTGGTGCATGGCGGCCGCGATCATTGCCGGAGCTGGGACGTCATTGCCCGGTCGTTGCAACGGCATTTCCACGTGATCGCACCTGACCTGCGCGGCCACGGCGATTCCGACTGGACCCGAGGCGGCAGCTACGCCCTGACCGAATATGTCTACGATCTCACCCAGCTCGTCCGCGTCATCGCCGCGCCTCGGGTCACCCTAATCGGCCATTCGATGGGCGGCATGGTGAGCCTGATCTTTTCAGGATCGTTCCCCGAACAGGTCGCAAAGCTGGTCGTGCTCGACGGCGTGACCATGCTGCCGGACGCGCCGAAGCCGCCGGCGCATGAGCGCATCGGCAAATGGGTCGGCCAGCTCGACAGCCTGCACGACCGCACGCCGCGCCGCTATACGACCCTCGAAGACGCAGCGGCGCAGATGATGCTTCACAACAAGCGCCTCGCCCGCGACCTCGCGCTGCATCTCGCCACCCACGGCGCGCGGCAGAATGAGGACGGCAGCTACAGCTGGAAGTTCGATCCGTATCAGCGCGTATCGGCGCCGCACCGACTCTGGCCGGACGATCATCTCGCGCTGTGGTCGCGCATCGCCTGCCCGACCTTGCTGCTCAACGCTGGCGAGAGCTTTCTCGCCGGCGCCAGGGCCGCAGGCCTGGAGCGCTATTTCCGGGAGGCGCGTGTCGAGACCATCGCCGGCGCGGGCCATTGGCTGCAGCACGACAAGCCGCAGGAGGTGCTGGGCGAGATCAGGCGGTTTCTGGGATTGGATGAGGGCGACGGCTAGCTCAACGTCCCCGCATGCACCCACCAGCCGGGGTGATCGCGACGAACCCTTTCGGCGGCGGCATGCGCTTCGTTTGCCGCGCCATAGATCGCAAAGCACGTCGCGCCCGAGCCGGACATGCGGGCGAGCTGGACGCCGGCGGTGCCGCGCAAGGCCTCCAGCACCTCGCCGATCACCGGCTGGATGCGCAGCGCAGGCGCTTCGAGATCGTTGGGAACGCGTTCGAGCACTGCGACCCAATCGGCAGTCGATCCGCCCTCGTCCGGCCAGGCCGGAGCGCGGATGACGTCGGTGACGCCGACCAGCAATTCACCGTTGCGCAGGCCGAGCTCCTGAAACACGTCCTTGGTGGCGACGGGCACGCGCGGATTGACCATCACGCAGGGCATGCTCGGCAGGCTCAGCGGCAGCAGTTGCTCGCCGACGCCGGTCATGTCGCAGGCGCGCGAGACGAGGCACACCGGCACGTCGGCGCCGGTCGCGAGCGCGACCTTCTGCAGCCTGGGATCATCGAGCGAGAGATCGTTGAGACGCGCGAGCAGTCGTAGCGCGGCCGCGGCGTCGGCCGAGCCGCCGCCGATGCCGGCGGCCACCGGCAGCACCTTGTCGAGCGCAAACGCGCCGAGCTTCAGGCCCGGCACCGCTTCGGCGAGCAGCCTGGCGGCCTTGAGCACGAGATTGTCGGCGGTATCGCCGCAGGCCGCGGCCAGCGGCCCGGTGGTGGTGAGCTTCAGCTCGCCGCCCGGCTCCAGCGTGAGCCGGTCGGCGCAGTCGGCGAACGCGACCACGCTTTCGAGATCATGATAGCCATCGGCACGACGGCCCACCACGCGAAGGCTCAAGTTGACCTTCGCCCGTCCTTGTTCGATCAACGCCGGCATCGGCGACACGCCCCCAACAAAACCTCAGCCGCCCCTGCCGTCGTCCTTCTTCTTGTCCGCTTGCGCGGCCGAAGAGTTCGAATTGTCGTCGGCGAGACCATTGGCGATCTTGGCCTCGATCTTCGGAAGCTCTTCCGGCTCGGGCTTGAGGTCGCGGGCGTGCGACCACTGGAATTTGGCTTCGAGCGTGCGCCCGACCCGCCAATAGGCATCGCCAAGGTGATCGTTGATGGTGGGATCCTCGGGCTTGAGGTCGATCGCGCGCTCGAGATTCTTCACCGCCTCCTCGTAATTGCCGATGCGGTAATAGGCCCAGCCGAGGGAATCGACGATATAGCCGTCGTCGGGGCGCTGCTCGACGGCACGCTTGATCATCTTCATGCCTTCGTCGAGGTTGATGCCCTGGTCGATCCAGGAATAGCCGAGATAGTTGAGGACGTGCGGCTGGTCGGGCTGCAGCTCGAGCGCCTTCTTCATGTCGGCTTCGGCCTTGGCCCACTGCTTGGAGCGCTCCTCGCAGATGCCGCGATAATAGTACCAGACGCTGTTGGCCTTGTCGTTGCCGGGCGTCAGGGCGTCGATGCCTCGCGAATAGGTCGCGCCGCAATCGCTGAACCGCTTGCGGCCGCGCTCGATGTTGCCGAGCGCCATGATGGCTTCGAGATCCTTGGGATCCTCCGCGGTGACGCTCTTGAGGATCTTGATCGCCTCCTCGGTGCGGTCGGCGGAATCGAGATCGATGGCAAGCTGGATCTGCGCATTGCGCTTGAGCGGCGAGGTCGCGGGCACGCGCTCATAGACCTTGATCGCCATCTTCGGCCGCTTCACCGATTCATAGAGATCGGCGAGCGAGAGCAGCGCCAGCGGGTGCGTTGGCTGGAGATAGAGCGAAAGCTGGAGATAGACCAGCGCCAGATCCTCGCCGCCGCGGCGGGTCAGCGTGGCGCCGATGCCGTAAAGCGCTTCGGCGGCGCCGGCCTGTGCGGAATCGACCAGCGGCGGCATCTTCTTGCCGGCCCTGGTCTCGCGCAGGCCTTCCTGGATCAGCGGATGGCGCGCGAGCTTCTTGTCGAAGGCCTGATAGACATTGGTCGCGGCAGCCGAGTCCTTGTTGTTGCGCGACAGCCAGCGCGCATAGGCCTCGGTCACGCGCAGCATGGAATCGTCGAGCTTGTAGGCGCGCTCGAAGCGGGTGCCGGCGTCCTTCTCCTTGCCGGAGAGTTCGAGGATCATGCCGGCGTGCAGGTCCTTGAACAGCGGATACCATTCGGGACCTGCCAGCTTGTCGATGGTGGCGACGCCGCCCTTGGCATCGCCGGCGCCATAGGCGGCCCACCCCGACAGCAGCGTGGCGACGAGGTCGGTGATCGGACCGCGGATCGACTGGCTGATGTTGGTCTGCGCGGCCGCGTACTTCTTCACCTTGAGATCGTGGACGCCGACGACGAGACGCGCGACGCGGTTGGTCTTGTCGATGGTGAGGATGCGCTCGGCGAGCTTGACCGCTTCGTCGATGTCACCGTCGGCGACCGACGAGATGAAGGCGCGGTCGAGCAGCTCGTTGTTCTTGGGATCGGTGCGCAGGGCCGAGCGGTAGAATGCGGCGGCGGAGGCCGCGTCGCGCTCGACGCTGGCGTGACGGGCGGCGAGATAGCTGCCGGCCCCGGTCAGCGACTTCAGGTCGTTTCGGGTCGGAAACTGCGCCGCCGTGTCGGAGGGATGATCCGGCGTCTGCGCCAGCACCCTGCCGGGGACGACCGCGATCGCTGTGCCCACGAGGGCGATGGCGGCAACAGTCCAGCGGTTGAAACGATTTGAAAACATCAGGGCTCGCCTTGAGTTGGTAGTGCCTGGGTTTGCAGCAATGGCCATATCGCATGCGGACGCTGCCGGAGGCATCCGGACCCGGAATTGTTGGGCCGACAATGCCGCTTTTGGCGCTTCGCCGCAAGGATTCGGACCCGACGATCCCCGCCACGCGGGCCAAATCGGCAAGTAAATCCGCCAACAGCGCCCCAAGACGCCGCCACTATGGCCTTATCGTGGCCGCGGCGGGTGGCCGCAGCCAGCTCCTCACGCGAACGTGCGGCAGAACCCCGGCATGACTTACCTTACATCGCCTCGTAATTGGGGCCGCCGCCGCCCTCCGGGGGAACCCAGGTGATGTTGCCGTTGGGATCCTTCACGTCGCAGGTTTTGCAGTGGACGCAGTTCTGGGCGTTGATCTGGAAACGCGGCCCCGATCCCTCCTCGATCCACTCATAGACGCCGGCGGGGCAATAGCGATTCGAGGGACCGGCGAAGACGTCGTGCTCGGAGGTCTTCTGCAGGTTCATGTCGGTCACCTTGAGATGGACCGGCTGGTCCTCCTCATGGTTGGTGTTGGACAGGAACACCGAGGACAGCTTGTCGAAGGAGATCTTGCCGTCCGGCTTCGGGTAGTTCCTGGGCGCGTGCTGCTTGGCCGGATCGAGCGTGGCGCGGTCATGCTTGACGTGTGACTGGGTGCCGAACAGCGAAGCTCCGAACAGCGTGTTGCACCACATGTCGAAACCGCCGAGCGCGACACCGATCACCGTGCCGAACTTCGACCACAGCGGCTTGACGTTGCGGACCAGGAAGAGGTCCTTGCCGACCGAGGAGGACCGCCAGGCGTTCTCGTATTCGACGAGTTCGTCATTGGCCCGATCGGCGGCAAGCGCGGCTGCGACATGCTCGGCCGCGAGCATGCCTGTGCCCATGGCATTGTGCACGCCCTTGATGCGCGGCACGTTGACGAAACCGGCCGCGCAGCCGATCAGCGCGCCGCCTGGGAAGCTGAGCTTCGGCACCGACTGATAACCGCCCTCGGTGATCGCGCGCGCGCCGTAAGCGAGCCGCTTGGCGCCTTCGAAAGTGCCACGGATCGAGGGATGGGTCTTGAAGCGCTGAAACTCGTCGAACGGCGAGAGATAGGGATCGTCGTAGTTGAGGTGGACGACGAAGCCGACGGCCACGAGATTCTCGTCGTAATGATAGAGGAACGAGCCGCCGCCGGTCTTCATGTCGAGCGGCCAGCCGAAGGAATGCTGGATCAGGCCCTTCTGATGCTTGGCGGGGTCGATCTGCCAGACTTCCTTGAGGCCGATGCCGAATTTCGGCGGCTCGCTGTTGGCGTCCAGCGCGAACTTGTTGATGAGCTGCTTAGTCAGGCTACCGCGGGCGCCTTCGGCGAACAGGGTGTACTTGCCGAGCAATTCCATGCCGCGGGTGAAGGAGTCCTTCGGCTTGCCGTCGCGACCGATGCCCATGTCTCCGGTGGCGATACCCTTGACGTTGCCCGCCTCGTCGTAGAGCACCTCGGCCGCGGCAAAGCCCGGATAGATCTCGACGCCGAGCGCCTCGGCCCTGCGCGCCAGCCAGCGGCAGACATTGCCCAGCGAGCCGATATAGCAGTGATGGTTGTTCATCAGCGGCGGCATCACGAAGTTCGGCAGCCTGATCGCGCCGGCGCCCGTCATCCAGTAGAAGCGGTCGTCCTTCACCTGAGTCTTGAGCGGGCAGTCGGAATCCTCGCGCCAGTCCGGGAGCAGCTTGTCGAGCCCGGCCGGATCGATCACCGCACCGGAGAGAATATGCGCGCCGACCTCGGAGCCCTTCTCCACCACGACGACGTTGAGGTCGGCGTTGAGCTGCTTCAACCGGATCGCGGCCGCCAGGCCCGAGGGGCCAGCGCCGACGATGACGACGTCGAATTCCATGGATTCGCGCGGGGGAAGTTCTTCGGTGCTCATCTGATCTCAGCCCTCGAGACGGTCCTCGGTCGTTTGCGCCCCCTTGTTTCCGATTTTTCCGGGCAGGACAACAGCGGAAATGCATTTCGCTGGGATGCAAGGCGCCCCAAACTGATATAAAAGTCTGACTTTCCATGATCCCCGAACCCGCACCCACCGTCCGAGAGCTTCTTGCCTTCTATCTGGAGGCCGGTGTCGACTGCGCGCTCGCCGAGGAACCGATCGACCGCCTGGCGGAATTGGATGCTCCCCCCGCGGCCCCGCGCATCGCACCTGCGATCGAGGTGCCGCGGCCGCTCGCCGCGCCGGCGGTGATGCGCGGCGAGGCCGCGCCGGCTCCCGACATCGCCATCGCCTCCGCGCGCGAGGCCGCACGCACCGCGCCGACGCTGGAGGCGCTGCGCGAGCTGATGCAAAATTTCGAAGGCTGCGCGCTGAAGCACACCGCGACGCGGCTGGTGTTCGCCGACGGCAATCCGCAGGCACGCATCATGTTCGTCGGCGAGGCGCCGGGCCGCGACGAGGACATCGAGGGCCTGCCCTTCGTCGGGCGCAGCGGCAAGCTGCTCGATCTGATGATCGGCGCCATCGGCCTCAACCGCAGCACCGCCTACATCGCCAACGTGATTCCGTGGCGGCCGCCCGGCAACCGCACGCCGACGCCGCAGGAGACGCAGATCTGCCTGCCCTTCATCCAGCGCCAGATCGAGCTGGTGAATCCGGATGTGCTGGTGACGCTCGGCAACCCCTCGACCCAGACACTGCTGGGAACGCGCGAGGGCATCATGCGCACCCGCGGGCGCTGGTTCGACTACGAGACGGGCGCGCGCACCATCCGGGCGCTGCCGACGTTCCATCCCGCCTATCTGCTCCGCTCGCCGTCCTACAAGCGGCTGGCGTGGCAGGATCTGCGTGCGATCGCCAAGGTGCTGGCGGGAACGTGAGGAGCCGACCGCTCTCTCCACGTCATTGCGAGCGCAGCGAAGCAATCCAGAGTCTTTCCGCGGAGAGATCCTGGATTGCTTCGTCGCAAGGGCTCCTCGCAATGACAACGGAGAGAGCCAGACCCTACGTCCCCTTCGGCCGCACGATGGCCCAGCCGATGCGCAAGAGCTGCTGGCGGCCGGTCACCAGCCATTCGAAGGCACGCGGCACTTCCGGCACGATGCCCGGAAAGCGCTTGAGGATGTCCGGCGGCGGCGTGCCGGCGGTGTCGGAGGCGCGCCAGACCACGACGCCGCCGGTCTCGCTGAATTTGACGTGATTCATCCACGGCGTGCGCGCAGGGTCGGCGTCGATGAAAAGATGCGGACGACCTGAATGCAGCGTGATCAGGCTCGCAAGTTGCGTCTCGCCCGCAACGGCGCGCAGGCGGTGGTTGGTGCGGCGGGCGAAGCTGTCGTCGAAGAAGTCCGAGATCGCACGCCCCGGCATCGAGGTCGCGATCTCGCTCGTGCCGGTCCAGGGCAACAGCAGGACGCCCAAGACGACGCCGATGGCCGGGGCCACGACGGCGGCGGCCCACACCATGCGCAGCATCCGCGCGCGGCGCATCGCAATGAGATCGCCCGCCGCGACCACCACGGCAAGCCCGGACATCACCAGCACGACGCCGGCGCCGCCGACGACGGATTCGAGCCCCAGCAGGCCGGAGACCAGCACCCCGCCCAGCACCGGGGCGAGTGCGAAGAAATAGACGAAGTTGCGCGCCAGCGGCGCGACCGGCGGCCGGTAGATGATCGGCGGCTCCTCGCCCTTGCCGGCAAACAGGCCGGTATTGAGGAAGGTCAGCGCCGGGATCGCGGCGGCTCCGAGCACGAGGCCGGCCAGCAGCCAGGCCGCATGCAGGGCGCGGGCACTCAGCTCCGCAACTTGCGGCAGGGCCGGCATCGCAAGCGTCTCCGCCCGCATCAGCCAGGCCGCATAGGGCAGCGCCAGCACCGCGACGACGATCAGCGCGAACAGCGGATCGAGCGCACGCAGCGTGCGGCGGCCGCCGGCGGTCGAGACCGCGAACACGGCGAGCAGCAGCAGCAGGAAGATCGCCGCGGGCGTCGTCAGCAGCAACAGGCCGGCCTCGATCGACCAGGCGAACCAGGCATTGCCGCGGCGCTGGCCGATGATCTGCCAGGAGTGCAGCAGCAGCAGCGCCCACAGCGGCCGGGCCAGCACGAGGGGGCCGAAATCGAGCGCCGAGGAGGAGAAGGCGAGCACGGTCATGGTCAAGAGCACGGCGAGCACCGCGTGCTGCGAACCGACCACGGCGCGGGACAGGTGATACAGCGCGATGAAGGTCGCGATCTCGCAGAGCTGGGCCAGCACATAGACGCCGAACATGTGGCCGCCGGCGGCGCGATAGGCGATGTCGGCGAGCCAGACCGCCAAGGGCGGACCAAGGTCGGTGCCGACCTGGTATTCGCGTCCGAAAGCCAGCAGCGTCGCCAGCGTGCCGGGCGGGCTGCGGTAGAACACCAGCGCCACGACCAGCCACATCAAAGCCTGCAGCAGCACGGCGATCCATACGATCAGCCGCGGCCGGGCGCGAATGAGCTCGATGACCAGGGAGGTAAACCGCATGCAACGCCCGAAAGATGCAGCCAACCCGTCCAGCCGGCCCTGTTCGCTCACTTCCACTTTGATAAGGGGCGTCTCGTGCCGTGGCAACTTCGGTGTGCTCCCTCTCCCCGTTCTTACGGCGAGAGGCAAAGGCACACGCACAACAGATCGTCAGGACCGGGCTTGACCCGGCCATCCACGTCTTTCCTGCCAGCTCCAAAGAACGTGGATGCCCGGGACAAGCCCTGGCAAGACGATGGCGAAGCAGTGGGGCTAGAGCCTAGAGCGCGGCCGATGCGTCGATCTCGACGCTCGCTTCCACGTGCACCTCGACCTCGGCCACTGCAAACAGGTCCTGCACCGGCTCGACGGTCCAGGGCATGTGCTTGGCGCGCGCGGCCGCGACCGGGGCGAAGAAGCTGCGGTGGTGGATGGTGGGGCCGAGGCGGTCGAGCGCGTCGAGGTGCTCGGGGACGGCATAGCCCTTGTGCTGCTCGAAGCCGTAGCCGGGGCAATCCTGCGCCAGCGCGCACATCAGGCGATCACGCGTCACCTTGGCGATGATGGAGGCCGCGGCGATCGACAGCACGATGCCGTCGCCGCCGATCACGGCCTCGCAGTCGCATTCCGTATCGAGCCGGTCGCGACCGTCGACGAAGACATGCCTGGGCGCCTCCGGCAGCGCCACCACGGCGCGCTTCAGCGCCCACAGCGAGGCGCGCAGGATGTTATCGCGATCGATTCGCGAGGGCGAGGCAACGGCAACCGAGACCTGCGCAGTGGCGCAGATCTTGTCGAACAGCTTTTCGCGCTCCTCGGCCGTCAGGCGCTTGGAATCGTCGATGCCGCGCGGAATGCGGTCGGGGTCGAGAATCACGGCGGCCGCCACCACCGGCCCAGCCAGCGGTCCGCGACCGGCCTCGTCGCAGCCGGCGACCGGCCAGACCCCGCGCTTGATCAGCGCGCGCTCGCGGCGAAAGCTCGGGGGAGCGATGGCAATGATACCTTTCTTGCCGGCGGGAGCGGCCATGGCTTGGGCCGCAGCCGTCTTGGCCGGCTTGGCAGGCGCTGCCTTGTTCGCAGCGGCCTTCTTCCCAGGCCTATTAGGCGCATCTTTGGCCGGCTTGGTGGCGGACTTGTCCCGAATCATGGCGGGGATCGTGCGCAAGGCGCCCGGCCTGCGCAACCGGGAACCTCTCGCAATTCCCGCTATTCAGGCCCCTACTCCGCCAGATGCACCCGCCGGTCGTCGCCGACATCGATGCCGGGCGCGACAACGACCTCCCAGGGATGACCGTCGGGGTCGGCAAAATAACCGGAATAGCCGCCGTAATCGGTCTCGTGCGCGGCCTTCACCAGATTGGCCCCCTTGCCTAGCGCGAAGGCCATCACCGCATCGACCTCCTCGCGGGTCCGACAGTTCCAGGCGAGCGTCATGCCGCGGAAGGCCTGCGGTCTCGGCTGGTCCGGCAGCCCCGCGTCGGCCGCGAGCTGATCCCAGCCATACAAGGCGAGCACGGGACCACCGGTATCGTAGAACGCGACGGCCTCGCCGGTCGCCTTCAGCCGGCGCGAGAAACCGAGCGCGTCGTAGAAAGCGATGCTGGCGCGGATGTCGCTGACGCCGAGCGTGATGACCGTGAGCCGCGGCATCGGCACGTTGAGTTCTCTTAGCATGCGACGCCTCCTCCGTTTCCGATCAGAACAGGCTGAGCTGGTCGCCGTTCCGCTTCGGCCGCGCAAAGTGATCCGTCGTCAGCTTGGAGCGCCGCTTGTTCAGCCCGAGCCGCTCGCAGGCGATCTCGAAGCGGCGGCCGATGGTCCAGGCCATCGGTCCGGTGCCCTTCATTCGTTCGCCCCATTTCGCATCGTAATCGCGCCCGCCGCGCATGTCGCGGATCAAGGTGAAGACGTGGCGGTAGCGGTCCGGACAATTCGCCATCAGCCATTCGCGAAAGAGATCGCGCACCTCGAGCGGCAGCCGCAGCAGCACATAGGATGCTTCCTTGACGCCGGCATGGGCGGCGGCATCGAGAATGCGCTCGATCTCGCAATCGTTCAGCGCGGGGATCACCGGCGCCACCATCACGGTGGTCGGAATGCCGGCGTCCGAGAGCTGCTTCAGCGCCTCCAGCCGCTTCGGCGGCGTCGCGGCGCGCGGCTCCATGGTGCGGGCCAGTTTCGGATCGAGCGAGGTCACTGAGATCGCGACCTTGGCGAGGTTGCGCTTGGCCATCCGCGCGAGAATGTCGATGTCGCGCAGCACCAGCGCCGATTTGGTGACGATGCCGACGGGATGGCCGGCACGTTCCAGCACCTCGAGGATGCCGCGCATGATCTGGTGCTCGCGCTCGATCGGCTGATACGGATCGGTGTTGGTGCCGATCGCGATCATCCGCGGCTCGTAGCCGGAGGCGGCGAGCTCCTTCTCCAGCAGCGAAGGCGCCTCGGGTTTCGCAAACAGCTTCGATTCGAAATCGAGGCCCGGCGACAGGCCGAGATAGGCGTGGGTCGGCCGGGCGAAGCAGTAGACACAGCCGTGCTCGCAGCCGCGATAGGGATTGATCGAGCGGTCGAAGCCGATGTCCGGTGAGTCGTTACGTGTGATCACCTTGCGCGACGTGTCGACTCCGACCGTGGTCTTGAACGGCGGCAATTCTTCCAGGCTCTGCCAGCCGTCATCGAAAGCAACGCGCGCCTCGGCCTCGTAGCGGCCGGAGGCGTTGGACTGCGCCCCCCGCCCTCGCCGGCGGGCGCGGTCGATGGCGACGCCGAGTTCCGGAAAATCAGAGTCCGCACCCGCCGGCTCGGAGGGCGCCTTGACCGGCGGGTGCTTGAGAGCATGAGAGGATGCTGCTGGACTCATGAAGCCAAGATAGCACGTCAAAGGAACAAATCAAGAACACAAATGAGAAATGGAAAAACAACCCAGGCGGAGCTATCGCCCAAATTTCGAGCGCGGTCCTTTGACCTCACGCAACAAGGCTGTCGTAACGATCTCGTTTGATGTCGCACCGGGATCGATCGCGCCGGAACAAAGTTGGTGACGATCGCGAGGCTTGGCTCGGCAACAATCGGCAAGAATATGACAAATCAACAACAATCAGCTGCCGCGAGCAGCGATCTCGATCTGCTTGATCGCTATTGGCGCGCCGCAAACTACCTCTCCGTGGGGCAAATCTATCTGCTCGACAATCCTCTGCTGCGCGAGCCGTTGCGGGCCGAGCACATCAAGCCGCGCCTGCTCGGCCATTGGGGCACGACGCCGGGTTTGAACTTCATCTACGCCCATCTCAATCGCGTCATCCGCGCGCTCGATCTCGACGTGATCTATGTCTGCGGCCCCGGGCATGGCGGTCCCGGCATGGTCGCCAACACTTATCTGGAAGGCAGCTACAGCGAGATCTATCCCGAGATCGCCCGCGATGCGGCCGGCATGCGCAAGCTGTTCCGGCAGTTCTCCTTTCCCGGCGGCATCCCGAGCCATGCGGCGCCGGAAACGCCGGGCTCGATCCACGAGGGCGGCGAACTCGGCTACGCGCTGGTGCACGCCTATGGCGCGGCCTTCGACAATCCTGATTTGATCGTCGCCTGCGTCGTCGGCGACGGCGAGGCCGAGACCGGTCCGCTGGCTGCGTCCTGGCACTCCAACAAGTTCCTGAACCCCGCCCATGACGGCGCGGTGCTGCCGATCCTGCATCTCAACGGCTACAAGATCGCAAATCCCACCGTGCTGGGGCGGATGCGAGATGCGGAAATCCGCGATCTCTTTCGCGGCTTCGGCCACGAGCCGCTGTTCGTCGAGGGTGACGATCCCAAATTGATGCATCAGGCCATGGCGGACGCGCTCGACGTCGCGCTCGCCAGCCTCCGTTCGATTCAGCAGCACGCCCGCGACGGGCGCAGCAGCGTCGAGCGGCCACGCTGGCCGATGATCGTGCTGCGCAGCCCGAAGGGCTGGACCGGCCCTAAGGAGGTCGACGGCAAGAAGGTCGAGGGCTTTTGGCGCGCGCATCAGGTCCCCGTCGCCGGCTGTCGTGAGAACCCGGCGCACCTGAAAGTGCTCGAAGACTGGATGCGCAGCTACGAGCCTGAAAACCTGTTCGACGCGAGCGGCGCCCTCGTTCCCGAGCTTCAGGCGCTCGCGCCTCGCGGCGACCGCCGCATGGGTGCCAACCCGCATGCCAATGGCGGCCTGCTGAAGAAGGAGCTGAAGCTGCCGGACTTTCACCGCTTCGCGATCGAGGTGCCGCAGCCCGGCGGCGTCATGGCCGAAGCGACGCGCGAGCTCGGCAAATTCCTGCGCGACGTCATCCGCCTCAACACGAAGGAGCGCAACTTCCGCATCATGGGCCCGGACGAGACCGCGTCAAACCGGCTGGACGCCGTGTTCGAGGCGACCGAACGCGTCTGGATGGAGCCGATCGAATCCTACGACGTGCATCTGGCGCAGGATGGCCGCGTCATGGAGGTGCTGAGCGAGCATCTCTGCCAGGGCTGGCTCGAGGGTTATCTGCTCACCGGACGGCACGGCTTCTTCTCGTGCTACGAGGCCTTCATCCACATCGTCGATTCCATGTTCAACCAGCACGCCAAATGGCTGAAGGTGACGCGCGAGCTGACGTGGCGCCGTCCGATCGCCTCGCTCAACTATCTCCTGACCTCGCATGTCTGGCGTCAGGACCATAACGGCTTCAGCCATCAGGACCCCGGCTTCGTCGATCTCGTCGCCAACAAGAAGGCCGACATCGTCCGCATCTACTTCCCGCCGGATGCCAACACGCTGCTGTGGATCGCCGACCATGCCTTACGCACCTACAACCGCATCAACGTCATCGTCGCCGGCAAGCAGCCGGCGCCGCAATGGCTGTCGATGCGGGACGCCGCGGCGCATTGCGATGCCGGCATCGGCATCTGGAGCTGGGCGGGGACGGAGAAGGCTGGCGGCGAACCCGACGTGGTGATGGCCTGCGCCGGCGATGTCCCGACGCTGGAGACGCTCGCCGCCGTCGATCTCTTGCGCAAGGCCCTGCCGGATCTGAAGATCCGCGTCGTCAACGTCGTCGACCTCATGACGCTGCAGCCGCAGGATCAGCATCCGCACGGCCTGTCCGACCGCGACTTCGACAGCCTGTTCACGCGCGACAAGCCCGTCATCTTCGCCTATCACGGCTATCCCTATTTGATCCACCGGCTGACCTATAGCCGCACCAACCATGCCGGCATGCATGTGCGCGGCTTCGCCGAGGAAGGCACCACGACGACGCCGTTCGACATGGTCGTGCTCAACGAGCTCGACCGCTACCACCTCGCGATCGAGGCGATCGAACGCGTGCCCGGACTCGCGGCCAAGGCCGCGCAGGCCAAGCAGCAATTCCGCGACAAGCTGATCGAGCATTCGCGCTATGTGCGCGAGCACGGCGAGGACATGCCGGAGATCCAGGGCTGGGTCTGGCCCAACAGCTCCGGCGGCACCACGCCTGCCGAAGCCGGCGATTAGCCATGTCGGACACGGTCCTCGTCCTCAATTCGGGATCGTCGAGCATCAAGTTCGGCCTGTTCGACATCTCGGCGGCCGAGCCCGTCCTGCTTTGCAAGGGCCTGCTCGACGAGCATGAGGCAAGACCGCGCCTCGTGGTAAAGAGTCCCGCGGGCGACGACCTGTTCGCGGCACGGAAGGAGGCGCCGGACGCCGACGGCGGCCATTTGTTCGCCGACGTGCTCGCCTTCATCGAGGAGAGGTTCGGCGCGCACAGCCTGCGCGCGGTCGGCCACCGCATCGTCCACGGCGGGCCGGATTATTCCGGCCCGGTCGTGCTGACGGACGACGTCACCGCGAAGCTGGCGGCATTGACGCCGCTGGCGCCGCTGCACCAGCCGCGCTGCCTCGCGCCCGTTCGCGCGCTTGCGGCGATCCGGCCTGCACTGACGCAGATCGCCTGCTTCGACACCGCCTTCCACCACGGCCTCGCGCCGTCCGCGCGCCGCTTTGCGGTTCCGCGGCACTACGAAGAGCGTGGCGTCCGACGCTACGGCTTTCACGGCCTCTCCTTCGAATATGTCGCGGGCCGCCTCGCCGCGATCGCGCCGGAGCTCATCGCCAAGCGCAGCGTCATCGCCCATCTCGGCAACGGCGCCAGCCTGTGCGCGTTGCACCATGGCCGCAGCATCGACACCACGATGGGACTGACGCCACTCGACGGCCTCGTCATGGGCACCCGCTGCGGCACCATCGATCCCGGCGTGCTGCTTTATCTGCAGCAGCATGAGAAGATGTCGGCCGAGCAGATCCAGCACCTGCTCTATCACGAGTCTGGTCTGCTCGGCGTCTCCGGCATCTCCGCGGACATGCGAACGTTGCTGGCGAGCGGCGAGGCCGGGGCGCGGGAGGCGGTCGAGCTCTTCACGTACCGCGCGGCGCAGCAGATCGCGATGATGGCCACTGCACTCGGTGGGCTCGACTGCCTGGTCTTCACCGGCGGCATCGGCGAGCACGCCAAGGAGATTCGCAGCGCGATCTGCGAGCGGCTCGGCTGGCTCGGCGTGGGCATCGATGCTGCGGCGAACGATGCGGCGCGTGAGCGGATCGGCGCTGGCGGAAGTGCTATTGATGTGTTCGTCATCCCGACCGATGAAGAGATGATCATTGCGCGACATTGTGCGGCCCTGATCCGCAGCCCCGGCGCCACGTGACATTTTTATGAATGATCTGCCGCAATGATGCCGCCGCGGTTTCGCGGCATACGCGTCGCAGCAATCCTCGAGCGGACAGATCATGAAGACCCATATCATCGAAGAGCTCGGACAAGGCGGCATCCTGCTGCCCGCGCTGGTGGCGGAAGGGCTCGCCGCCAACGACCGCATCAAGGTGCGGATGAGCGCGCTGCAGGCGGCGGCCCAGCATGCGCAGGAGCCGGGTCGACCCGCGAGCGACCTTGGCGTGGAGAGTCAAACCGCGGGCATCGCCCCCGCGGCGATCGCCACGCTGATCGGCGGCGCCCGTCTGATCGGACAGGGCCGGCTCGCGGCTCCCGATCTGGCGAAGCTGATGCAGGAGATCGCGGAAGATGCAGGGGCCATGATCCGCGCGGTCGGCGCCGGCGCTGCCAACGACGGCGACAGAGCGCAGGCGCGCCTCGACACGATCCGCGCGGCCGGCCTGCTCGACCCCGTCGATGAGATCGCGATATCCCACATCGTGCGACTGACCGGCGTGGACGCAGGCGGCGACAGCCTGCATCGCCTCGTCATGGATCTGCACAAACAGCTCAACAGGCTGGCAACGAGCTGCGCGGAGGAAGCGCTCGACGGCGCCCATGTCTTCGGCCTGCACAGCGAGGACCGACCGGCCGTCGCTGCCTTCATGAAGGGCCTGAACGCGACGCGGGGTCTGAAGTTCAATCACCCCGGCCTCGACACCATGGCCACACGCGCCGGCGGCCGGCTGCTGATCCAGAACGACATCGGCACCACGGACGCCCATGTCGTCGTGATCGCGGTGAAGAAGAACGCGGTCACCGTCACCTACACCGATGTGCATCTGGCGCGGGCGAAATTCTTCATCTCGCTGTTCGACGCGTTCGCGGCGAGTTGGAGCGGTCTTGATCGTCACACCGCAGCCGGCCTCGGCGAGGACAATTCCTTCTATCTCGTCACCGGCCAGTATCAGGGCGACCACGCCGCCGATCGCAACGAATTCCTCGCAGCGCTCGGTGCCGCACTGGTCTTTCTGATCGACTGGAACAAGGCGCGCAAGCTGCTCAGGACTTGGGTCGCCAAAGAGGACGCGGCACGCATCCTGGAGTGGGCGGCGCGTCAGCGGATCGGCCATCGCGGCTTCCTCGAGCTCGGCGGCAACGATCTATTGGGCTCTGCGGTGCGGAATGCCGCACCCACGCGGATCGGCTTCGGCGAGCGGCTCGACCAGGCGCTCGGCCGCACCGCCGCGATCGATTTCCTCAAGGCATCGCTGCGCGCCTCGACCGAGGCATTGTTGGCGGGCCGCTCGGTCAGGACGGTGCGCGACCAGATCGAAGCCGATCTGATGCGGCACCTGGATCGCGTCGACGGCGCTCTTCTCGCAGCCGTGCTGCGCCAGATCGGCCTCGCCCACGATCTCGTCGCGGCGATCTCGCGCCACATTGCCGCCCTGCGCGCCGCCCAGCCCGCCGACGGCAGGCTGCTGACACAACGCTGCGGCGTGATCGAGCAGAAGGCCGACAGGATCGCGCTCGAGGGCCGCAACGAGGTCGATCGCCTCAATGCCCGCCCGCTGATCGGCCAGTTGATCGACCGCGCCGAGGAAGCGATCGACGAGCTGGAGCAGGCCGCATTCATCGCCTCGCTGATGCCGGAGAAAACCGAACCGTCCTTGCTGGCATCGCTGGCCGAGCTTTGCGCCGTGGCAGAGACCGCGACCGAAGTGGCCGCGAGCGGCATCGCCGCTGCGATCGACGTGCCGGAAGGACGGCGCGCCGATTCCGAGGACGCGCTTTCCGCCGTGACGCGCCTGATCGACGCCGAACACGCCGCTGACAGCCGCGAACGCGCGACGACCGCGCTGGTCTTCGGCGGCGGCTTCGACGTCGCGACCTCGCTGTCGGTGATCGAGCTCGCCCGCGCCGTCGAGCGCGCCACCGACCGCTTCGCCGCGTTCGGTCATCTGCTCCGCCGCCACATCATGATCGATCTCGCAGCTTGAGGGGACCACCATGCATATCGTGCGTATCGGCGCTGACGCCGCCGACTTGCGGCCTGCCGAGGAAATCGGCGCCAAGGCCGCCAATCTCGCCCGCATGGCGGCGCTGGGCCTGCCGGTGCCGCCCGCCTTCGTGGTCCCGGTCAAGCTCTGCGCCGAGATCATCGCCGGCCATGCCCACGCCGCGCGGCATCTGCGCGACGGCTTGAAGGAGGGAATTTCGTTTCTGGAGAGCGCCACCGGAAAGCGCTTCGGGGACCGTCGGCAGCCGCTGCTGGTGTCGGTGCGCTCGGGGGCGGCGCGATCGATGCCGGGCATGCTCGAAACCGTCCTCAATGTCGGCTGCACCCTGGACGCCGTGCACGGCCTGATCCGTGCAACCGGCCGGCCGCGACTCGCCTGGGATTGCCGGCGCCGTTTCCTGGAGAGCTTCGGCGAGACCGTGCTCGGGCTCAACCAGGCCGGGTTTGCCGCACGCATCACCGAACTCGTCGCAGCCGAATACGCCGGCAGCGACCGCGAGCTCGACAGCGAAGCGCTCGAGCGGCTCGCCGGCCGCGAGCAGGCGCTGATCGAGGACCACGCCGACGGCTCGCTGGAGGATGCCTTCGCGCAGTTGGAGGCAGCATCCCAAGCTGTTTATCGCTCCTGGACGAGCGAGCGCGCGCAGACTTATCGGAGCCTCCAGCACCTCGAAGCGCTCGAGGGCACCGCCGTGACCGTGCAGGCGATGGTGTTCGGCAATGGCGGTCTTGCCTCCGGCGCGGGCGTTGCGTTCTCGCGCGATCCGTCGACGGGCGCGCCGCGCCCGATGATCGACCTCGTGCTCGATGCCCAGGGGGAAGACGTCGTTTCCGGACGGCGCGCGCCTGACACGGCCGAGGCGATCGCCCGCGAGCTGCCGAAGCTCGAATCGGAACTGGGTGACGTCCTGAGGCGCCTCGAGCACGCGTTCGCCGATGCGCAGGATGTCGAGTTCACGGTCGAGAACGGCAAGCTCTGGATCCTCCAGACCCGGACGGCCAAGCGTACGCCGCGAGCCGCCGCCAGGATTGCGATCGACCTTGTGCATGAGGGCCTGATCTCGAAGGACGCGGCATTGGAGCGGATCGCGGAGGTCGACCTCGCCTCGCTCACCGAAACCAGATTGGTTGCCCCGGGCAGGCCAGCTGTGATCGGCATCGGCGCCTCCGGCGGCATCGGGATCGGACGGGCGGCGTTCTCGTCCGAAAGCGCCCAGCGTCTGTCGGCGGCGGGCGAGCCGGTCATCCTGCTGCGCCCCGACACCAGCACCGCCGATGTCGCAGGCTTCGCGCTTGCCGCCGGCATCGTCACGTCGGTCGGCGCGCGCACCTCGCATGCGGCCCTGGTGGCGCGGCAAATGGGCAAGCCCTGCGTGGTCGGCTGCCGCGAGCTGAAGATCGATCCCGCCGCAAAGCGGGCCCGGCTCGGCAATCTCACGCTTGACGAAGGCGAGTGGATGACGATCGAGGGCGACGCGGGAGAGCTCTATCTCGGACGATGCGAGACGATCCGGACCCGCCCCGAAGCCGAGCTTGCCGAGATCGCGGCATGGCAGGCCCAATCCTGCCAACATGACAGGCACGCCACCGCGCCTTAAGGACTCGTCGCGCTTTAGGTTCTTGTTTCACGCATGTACCTTCCGGAAAGCCGCTCCGCACTTTTCCGGATCATGCTTCAGTGACCGCTGCCGGTCAGGAGCTGAAAACTCCCCATCGCGACCTCGATCAGGATCAGCACCACGACGGCAATCTCCAGGCGGAGCGAGCGCTGGGTGTCGATGATGTCGGTCAGCGCGTTGGCGGTCTCCGACACCGCGGCAAGCTTGCGCTCGAGCGTGTCGAGGCGCTCCTTCAGCTCGTACTCGTCCTCCAGGCGCGAATAGAGCCGATCGAGCTCAGGCTTCTCCCAGAGCACGTCGGGCTTCTCGGCGATGGCGACGCGGCCGGCGACGCGCTGCTGCACCAGCAGTGCGTTGCCGATCAATTGCAGGATACCCTTGCGCCGTTGCGGCGTGCGGCCGTGTTCGGCGAGCTCCCGTGCAAACGGCTCGATCACGTCGAAGACCGCGGCGACGCGCCGCTCGTCGCGCGCCAGCGACGTGCTCTTGGCGAGCGCATCCGCAACCAGCAGCAGCCGGTCGTCGGAAAATTTGGCAAGGCAGATCGGCCCGCCCGGCTGGATCGCCTCGGCGGCCTCATCGCTGCAGAGCTGGGCCTGCGCGATCTCTTCTTCGTAGGGGCTGAGCTCTCCGGTCACGCGTGAGGTCAGGTTGTCGATGAGCACCTTCTCTTCCGACGGGAGCAGGCCGATCAGCACCACGACGCCGTAGCGGAAGATCACGGCAAGACCGGCATGGACCCGGTAGGCCGCCGGGGTGGAAGAAACCAGCGTCCCGATCTCGAGGCCGGAAGCATTGATCCGGTCGCCCAGCATCAGCGCCCGGATCCGCAAGGTGGGCGCGGCCTGCTTCGGCGAGAGCGGCGCCGCGCCGACGGCGATTTGATCGGCGTTCATATCAGGCCTCTCCTGCGCGCAAGATCACACATTTTCATTCGACCTTTCCTGCAAGCTGCATCCTCCGCTGTGGCAGCGAGAATGCCGCCATGAAGCCCCGGTTTGATACTGTCGAGCGGGGCTTGTGCCGAAACAATCGGCAATATTACCAGCCCGCGCAGGACACTTTTGACTGCAATGACTGGCGAGGGTTTACCATCGCATGCCGCGGCACCGCCGGAAAGTTGCACTCGGCCACGCTTCGGGTTTATGACAACCCCATGCAGCGCTACGCTTCTCCCGAAATGCGGACATTGAAGCCTCGATCATGCTGAGCGTCATCATTCCGACCGAAGGCGTCGAGCAGACGGCAGTGGCGACTCTGGCCGCGCTGGTGCCCGGCGCCGCCGCCGGTGTCGTCCGGGAAGTGCTCCTGGTCGACGGCACCCGCAACGGGGTGATCGAGCGCGTCGCCGACGTCGCAGGCTGCCATTTCGTCGGCTTCGAGGGGACCTCGCAGGGCGCCGCGCTCGCCGCCGGCGCGCTCCAGGCGCGTTCGCCCTGGTTGATGTTCCTGCCGGCCGGTGCCGTGCTGGAAACCGGGTGGATCGAGGAGACCACCCAGTTCATTCAGGCGGTCGCGAGCAGCGGACGGGACCGGGCCGCGGTGTTCCGCTATGCGCGCTCGCCTTACGCCGATACCGGATTGCGGGACATCCTCCGCGCCGTGGCGCGCGGGCTGATCGGCCCGCTCGGAGGCCAGGGACTTCTGATTGCCCGTGCTCATTACGACCGGATCGGCGGCTACCCGCCGCAGGCTCGGCATTCCGAGGCACAGCTGCTCCGGCGGCTCGGCCGCTCGTCCCGCACCATGCTGCGCAGCCGCATCGTCATGATCAACTGAGATCAGCAGATACTTGCTAAAATCAAACAATTATTTGACAATGGCAAGTATTGAGGTGATCCATGCCGATCGACGCTATCGACGACCCCATTGCAGCGGTCCGCGCCTTCAACCGCTTCTATACCCGCAAGCTTGGCGTGCTCGACCAGCATCTTGGAAAGAGCCCGTTTTCCCTCAGCGAGGCCCGGGTGCTGTATGAGCTCGCGCAACGCGACGAGCTGGCGGCCAAAGAGATCGGAAGCGAGCTCGGTCTCGACCCCGGCTATCTCAGCCGCATCGTCCAGAGCTTCGACGAAAAGGGTCTGATCGCACGAAGGCCCCTGCCCGCGGATCGCAGGCAATATCAGCTCAGCCTCACCGCCAAGGGCCGCCAGGCGTTCGCCAAGCTGAACCTGAGCTCGCAAAACGAGGTCGCCGCAATGCTGGCTCAGCTTTCGGCCAGCGATCTATCGCGGCTCACGCAAGCCATGGCGACCATCGAATCCGTGCTGGAGCAACGCCGAAGCCAGCCCGCGGCTGTCATGCTGCGCAGCCATCGCGTCGGCGACATGGGCTGGGTCATCTCCCGACAGGGCGCCGCCTATGCCGCGGACTACAACTGGGACATCAGCTACGAGGCGCTGGTCGCCGAGATCTGCGCACAATTCATCAGGAACTACGACGCCGCGCGCGAACATTGCTGGATCGCGGAATTGGGCGGCGAGCCGGTCGGCTCGGTCTTTCTGGTCAAGGCCACGGACGAGATCGCCAAGCTGCGCCTGTTGCAGGTGGAGAAGAAGGCACGGGGCCTCGGTGTCGGTCGCGCGCTGGTCGAGCAGTGCATCCAGGGCGCACGTGAGCGGGGTTACAGCAAGATGACGCTGTGGACGCAGAGCATCCTGGTCGCCGCGCGCGGCATCTACAAGAGTGCAGGCTTCAAGCTGGTCGCCACCGAGCCGCATCACAGTTTTGGGCAGGATCTGATCGGCGAGACCTGGGAGCGCGATCTCTGATCTCGCAGCGAGCGAAATGCGCGTTGCTGCGCCCTCTCCCCTTGCGGGAGAGGGCATGTCAACTGGCAAACGCAAGCTCGCTTGGGTGAGGGGTATGTCTCAGCGAACGTCGGTGCGCGCGGAGACAACCCCTCATCCGGCGCTTTGCGCCACCTTCTCCCACCAGGGGAGAAGGGAAGGAAAGCAAGAACTCACGTCGTCGCGCCCTGGGCCTTCGGCCTTCGCAGATGCTCGTCCAGACGCGGCATGATCTCGACGAAATTGCAGGGCCGCGTACGGTAGTCGAGCTGGGCCGCGAGGATGCCGTCCCAGCCGTCGCGACAGGCGCCGGGAGAGCCCGGCAGGCAGAAGATGTAGGTCGCACCTGCAACGCCCGCCGTGGCGCGGCTCTGGATCGTCGACGTGCCGATCTTGGCGTGGCTCAGCATGTGGAACGCGATCGAGAAACCGTCCATGCGCTTTTCGAACAGCGGCTCGACTGCCTCCGGCGTGACGTCGCGCCCGGTAAAGCCGGTGCCGCCGGTGGTGATGACGACGTCGACGCCGGCATCCGCGATCCAGCGGCGAACGACGTCGCGGATCGCCTCGATGTCGTCGGTGACGATCTCGCGCGCGGCGAGATGGTGACCGGCAGCGGTGAGACGATCGACCAGCGTCTGGCCGGACTTGTCATCCGCCAGCGCGCGGGTGTCCGAGACCGTGAGCACCGCGATATTGAGCGGGATGAACTGCTTGGTTTCGTCGATGGAAGCCACGACTTCACTCCTGTTTCCCCAGCCTCGCCGTCATCCTGAGGTGCGCGCCCTGCATCGCAGGGCGAGCCTCGAAGGATGGGCCCGGGGGCTCGTCCTCCTTCGAGGCTCGCCGAAGAGGCGAGCACCTCAGGATGACGCCACTACTTCCGAATCCCAAGATGCGCAATCGCGCATCATAATTCGTGCTGCGTCCGGGGCACGAACTACAGCGCCCCCGCTCCGAACGTGTTGCAGGCCTGGACCGTGCCCTGCTGGTAGCCGGTCATGAACCATTGCTTGCGCTGCGCCGCCGAGCCGTGGGTGAAGGAATCCGGCACGACGCGGCCCGTCGACTTGCGCTGCAGTGTATCGTCGCCGATCGCGCTCGCCGTGGTCAGCGCAGCCTCGATGTCGCCGGGCTCGAGGAAGTTCGGACGCTTCTTCGCCTCGCGATTGACCCAGACGCCGGACAGGCAATCGGCCTGCAACTCGACCTTGACCTGGAGCGCATTCGCCTCCGCCTTCGAGCCTGCCTGCTGCTGCAGCCGCGTCACCCGCGGAATGATGCCGAGCTGGTTCTGGATGTGGTGGCCGACCTCGTGCGCGATGATGTAGGCGGTGGTGAAATTGCACGCCGACTTGCCGGAGCAGCCGCGGAAGCGCGTCTCGACCTCGCGGAAGAAACCGGTGTCGAGGAAGATGGTGCGGTCCGGTGGACAATAGAACGGGCCCATCGCCGATTGCGCCATGCCGCAGCGCCCGCCATTGGTGGCGTTGCGGAACAGCACGATCTTCGGCCCGGTATAGGACTGGCCCGAGGCCTGGAAGATCTCGCTCCAGCGATCGTCGAGCTCGCCGAGGATTCCGGAGATCATGCTGCCCATCTCGTCGGTGGGCGCGCCGCGCTTGCCGGAGGAGGCCTGGCGGTCGGTCTGGTAGCTCGGGGCATGGCCGCCGCCGGTGAGTATCTCGGCGCCGCCGATCAAAATGCGCGGATCGATGCCGAAGGCGTAACCGACGAGACCGAGGATGATGATGGTGCCGATGCCGAGCCCGCCGCCGCCCATGGGCAGCCCGAACCCGCCGCCTCCGCCGCCGCCAAAGCCGCCACCTTCGTCGCGACGATCCTCGATGTCGTCGCTGCGGCGGAAGTCATCGTAACGCATGGCGGCCTTCCTTTGGGGTCCCTGATTCAGGTTCGTCGGTGTCGTCCGGCGCATAAACGCGAAAGCTCAACGCGCCACACACGTAAAATTTCCGTTGCTTTTATCAATATCGTGGCCGGCAAAAATTGCCTAGTGCGGCAACATGCCGATGCCAGCAATTTTTTCCGAGGGTCGAGCAATTTTTTCCGAGAGAAATTTGCGGCCTTTTTCAAGCCACGATTGCTTTCGCCAGTCAGCGATGCGCGAAATGCACTGTAAAATACGGCGAATGCGCGCGACGACATGCACGCAGAACGCGACTTGAGGCCTGCTCAGCAAAGCGGCGGGTTAAGTCGATTTTTACTTTGCCGCTTCAATGTAACGGTCAGTCGGTTGTTTGGTCCCGCGTCGCCGACAGCGTCGCCTGAGTCAGAGTTCTTGAGTCATGGTAGAGTCGCGTCGCGGGGCGTCTGCAAGGGCGCCCCGCACAAATTTTGAGTCTCCGTCGCATCGCGTCATCCTCGGTGATTGCGTCGCCGAGATGTCGAAGCTTCAGGCCGGTTCGGTCGATCTCGTGTTCGCCGACCCGCCCTACAATCTCCAGCTCAAGGGCGATCTCAAGCGCCCCGACGAATCCCATGTCGACGCCGTCGACGACGACTGGGACAAGTTCGATTCGTTCTCCGCCTATGACGATTTCACCCGCGCCTGGCTGCTTGCCGCACGCCGCGCGATGAAGCCGTCGGCGACGATCTGGGTGATCGGCTCCTATCACAACATTTTCCGCGTCGGCGCCATCATGCAGGACCTCGGCTTCTGGCTCCTGAACGACATCGTCTGGCGCAAGTCGAACCCGATGCCGAATTTCCGCGGCCGCCGCTTCACCAACGCGCACGAGACCATGATCTGGGCCGCGCGCGACGAGAAGGCCAAGGGCTACACGTTCAACTACGAGGCGCTGAAGGCCGCCAATGAGGACTTGCAGGCACGGTCCGACTGGCTGATTCCGCTCTGCACCGGCGAGGAGCGCCTCAAGGGCGCCGACGGCAAGAAAGTGCATCCGACGCAGAAGCCCGAAGGCCTGCTCGCGCGGGTGCTGCTATCCTCGTCGAAGCCCGGCGATCTCGTGATCGACCCCTTCAACGGCACCGGCACCACCGGTGCGGTGGCCAAGCGCCTCGGCCGCTCCTATATCGGCTTCGAGCGCGACAAGACCTATGCCAAGGCCGCCGAAGCGCGCATCGCCAAGGTCGAGCCGCTGCCGGAAGCGAGCCTCGCCCCGTTCATGACCGCGCGCGAGGCGCCGCGGGTCGCGTTCTCCGAGCTGATCGAGCGCGGCATGATCATGCCCGGCACGAAGCTGTTCGACGCCAAGAAGAAGCTCGGTGCCCTGGTGCGCGCCGACGGCGCCATCATGTTCGGCGACAAGGTCGGCTCGATCCACCGCATCGGCGCGGTGGCGCAAGGCGCGCAGGCCTGCAACGGCTGGACCTTCTGGCACGTCGAGACCAAGAAGGGTCTCAAGCTGATCGACGAGCTGCGCGCCGAGATCCGCGCCGGCATGGCGGCGGAGTAGTTTTCCGCCCCATCATTCCGGGGCGCGCGCGAAGCGCGCGAGCCCGGAATCCATCTAACCGCGTCCCATGCCGCCCAATCGATTCCGGGCTCGCGCTTCGCGCGCCCCGGAATGACGGCGGCGTGAGTTGAACGCCGCCGCGGCTGGGACTAGACTTGCCCAATCAGCCTCCGTCCTGGCGGGACTGCTCCCATGCGACGACAGTCCGAGACATTGCTGTTGGTGCCGCTGCTGCCGATCTTCCTGGTCGGCATGTTTCCGATGTTCCTGATCGCCCTGCTTGGCTTCTTCGGCCTCGCATTGTTCGGCGTGCTCGTGATCTGCGTCGGGCTCGCCAGCAGCAACGAGGCGCATGACAATTTCAATCACGACGTCATCGTGCACGGCTATGCGCGCGGATCGGAGCGGGCGGCGCGGGCGTCCGACATGCATCTCGCCGCGCGGCCCGGGCTGCGCCTGGAGGCGGTCGGCGCCGCGATGGTCGTTACGGCGGCAATCGGCCTTTGTTACGCCGGCTGATCTGCGCCGCGCGCAGATACCGCCCGGCAAACTCGCCGGTTGCTCCTTCCGACGCGGTTAGGGCAAGAGAGGCGGCGCGGCACTGACGCTGCATTCGCGCCTGGCAACAAATCCTGGGGAGATCGATGCTCAAATTCTATTTCAACGGATCGCCGAACCCGACCAAGGTCGCGCTTTACCTGGAAGAAGCAGGCCTGCCGTACGAGCCGGTGAAGATCGACACCCGCAAGGGCGAGCAATTCACGGCGGACTATCTGAAGATCAATCCGAACGGCAAGGTGCCGGCCATCGACGACGACGGGACGATCGTGTTCGACTCCAACGCCATCCTGCTCTATCTCGCCGAGAAGACCGGCAAGTTCCTGCCCGCCGCCAGCCTGCGCGGCGAGACGCTGTCATGGCTGATGTTCGTCGCCACCGGCGTCGGCCCCTATTCGGGCCAGGCGGTGCACTTCAAGCATTTTGCACCGAAGGACCAGAACCACGACTACGCCCACAACCGCTACCAGTACGAGACCGATCGCCACTACAGGATTCTCGACGCCCGGCTCGAAGGCCGCCGCTACATGATCGGCGACAGCTATTCGATCGTCGACATGGCGCTGTGGGGCTGGGCGCGGATGCTGCCGTTCAAGCTCGGTGACGACGCCTTTGCGCGATACCCGAACGTGAAGCGGCTGCTGGACGAGATCTCGGCGCGCCCCGCAGCAGAGCGCGCGATCGCCCTCAAGGACAAGTTCACCTTCAAGGCCGAGATGGACGACGAGGCGCGCGCCAACATGTTCAAGCACATGACGACCAAGGTCGCCTGATCGCGCGACTTCAGCTGGGGCCACGCGCAAGCGCGTGGCCCTTTGCTTTCGAGACTCAGGCGGCGTGAACCGAGCTCAGGAACCGGGCGACTTCCTGCTTCAGCCGGCTGCTGTCGGCCGACAGTGAACGCGCCGCGGACAGCACCTGGGACGAGGCCGATCCGGTTTCGGAAGCGCCGCGCTGCACGTCGCCGATATTGGTCGAGACGCGCTGCGTGCCGTGCGCCGCTTGCTGGACGTTGCGGGAAATCTCCTGCGTCGCCGCGCCCTGCTGCTCCACGGCGGCGGCGACCGCCGACGAAATCTCCGACAGCCGCTCGATGGTACCGCTGATCTCCCTGATGGCGCCGACCGACTGCTCGGTCGCAACCTGGATGTTGGAGATCTGCTGGCCGATCTCGCCGGTGGCTTTCGCGGTCTGCTCGGCCAGCGCCTTGACCTCGGAGGCGACCACGGCAAAGCCGCGGCCGGCATCGCCGGCGCGCGCCGCCTCGATGGTGGCATTCAGCGCCAACAGGTTGGTCTGGCCGGCGATGGTGCTGATCAGCTCGACCACGTCGCCGATCCGCGCGGCGGCCTTGGAGAGCTCACCGACATGCGCGTTGGTCTTGCTCGCCTGACCGACGGCCTCGCCGGCGATCCGGGCGGATTCCTGCACCTGGCGGGCGATCTCGGACACCGAGGAGGAGAGCTCCTCGGTCGCCGAGGCGACCGCCTGCACATTGGCCGACGCCTCCTGCGAGGCGCTGGCCACCTCCGTCGACAAATCCTGCGCCCGCGAGGCGGTCGTGGTCAACGTGCCGGCGGAGGCTTCGAGCTCGTTCGACGCCGACGACACCGTGTTGACGATCTCGCCGACGGCCTGTTCGAACTGGTCCGCCAGCCTGGCCATGTCCTTCTTGCGGCTTTCGGCCTGCCGCGCCTCGAGCTCGGCCTGCTCGGCGCGCATGCGCTCGGTGTCGATCATGTTGTCCTTGAACACCTGGATCGCCTTGGCCATGTCGCCGATCTCGTCGGCCTTGCCGCGGCCGGGAATCTCGACCGCCAGATTGCCGCCGGCAATCAGCCCCATCGCACGCGTCATCGAGGTCAGGGGACCGACGATGCTGCGGGCGATCAGGAATGCGACGATGCCGCCGAACAGGATGGCAAGACCGCCGGCAACCGCCTGAATGGTCGTCGTGCCGGCGATCACGTCTTCGGCATGGGTGCGCGAATCCTGATAGTCCTTCTTCAGGGTCGTTTCAGCGGCCTTGAGCCTGCCGATGCTGTCGACGATGAGGGGCGCGAGGTTCTTGTGGTAGATCTCGTCGGCCTGGAGCATCGCGGCGGAGGTGGTCTCGAACGCGGATTTGTAGATGCCGAGCGCGGTCTTCACCGGCGCGAGCGTTGATCGCAATTCCCCTGCCTGCGGGCTTTTCTCGATCGCCGCGAGCCGTTGCGCCGCCCTGTCCACACTGGCCCGGAACGTGGCCGGCCCCTGGGTGTCGCGCAGGGCCAGGAAACGCCAGTTGGCGACCCGAACCAGGAGGACCCTGGATTCGAGGTCGGCAACGAGGGCCGCGGTGTCTTCGTCGACGGCTGCGCGCGCCGTATCGACCAGCTTGGCCATTTTCACGGCCAGCTCTTCGCCACTCGGCAGCAACGTCGCCTTGCCCGTTCTCGCCTCGTTGACGGCGTCTCCGAGGTTGTCACGCAGGCGTCGCATCTTGGCGACGTCGTCGATGAGGCCGTTGTAGAGCGCCCGCCGCTCCTCCGAGAGCGTCCCCTTCGCGCCGACCCGCAACAGCTCGATCGCCGCGGTTTCGCGCTCTTGCGCTTCTTTCATTGCGGGTTCGTTGGCATCGTAGATGTAGCGCAGATTGGCGCGCTGGATGGCCTGTAGGTGGGTTGAAATCTCCAGCACCCGCGCCGTGCTGTCCGAGAGCGCGGATTGTCTTGCGACCTGATCCTGCACCGCCCGCAAATTCCAGACCGCCACCACGGCCATCACGAGACCAACCGCCACCAGGGCCATGAAGCCTGCGTACAGGCGTCCCCTGATCCGCAAACGAAACTTCGGCATTCCCACTGTCCACCAAGATGCATTTCACTTCGAGCGGCCGAACGAATCCGGCGATCGTCAGCGGCCACCCGGCAGCCGCGCGTCGCGTCCTCGCGACCCACGCTGCACCGCGACACAATGGGGGACACTCGTTAATTGAACCTTCAAATTCTTCGCGCGCACGCGCATCGGCGCACATGGACCTGCTGATATTATCGGCAGCTATGCGAAGTCATGCAAGAATTTGCAGCGGCGTGCATAGCGTGCACGCAAATCCCTAGAGGACGCTGGCCTGCTGCAATTTGCCGAGTGCGTGCTCGACCACTTCGAGCGTGTAGGGCTTCTGGACGACCGGCACCGAGGCAAGCTCGGCCGGAAGCGGCGCGCGCTCGCCATAGCCGGTTGCGAAGATGAAGGGCACGCCGATCTCTTTCAGTTTCTGCGCCACCTTGATGCTGCTCTCGTTGCCAAGGTTGAGATCGAGCAGGGCAAAGCTCGGCCGCGAACGCTCGATCGAACGCAGCGCCTGATCGACGCTGGCGGCGGTGTCGACGTGGCGGGCGCCGAGATCGAGCAGGATGACCTCCGCCGCCATTGCGATGATCAGATTGTCCTCGACAATCAGCGCGGTCTCGGACAGTCGGGGACGACTGGACTGCTGCTCCTCGATGCGCATGGCGGCTCCTGCTATTGATGGCACGAATTCTACGAAGTTTGCGGGGATGACGAACTTCGCCTGCACTCCCAGAAGATCGAAGCGGATCTCGGCATCGCCCTTGAGATCGAACGGCACCGAGCGTTCGATGATCGTGGTGCCGAAGCCCCGCCGCGACGGCGGCTGCACCGGCGGGCCGCCGCTTTCCTTCCATTCGATCACGAGACTCGACGACGGATCGAGCCGCCAGACCACCTCGACGCTGCCGGTGGAATCGGCGAGCGCGCCATATTTGGCGGAATTGGTCATCATCTCGTGGACGACGAGCGCCAGCGTCGCAAACGCCTTGGGATCGAGCGCGACATCGGGCCCGCCCATCTTGATCCGGCCTGCACGCGCGCCGAGATAGGCGCCGGCCTCGGATTCGACGAGGGTCCGCAGCGCCACCGGCGCCCAGTTCAGATTGGTGATCTGGTCGTGGGCGCGGGCCAGAGCCTGGATGCGGCCGCCGAGAACGCTGGCAAACTCCTCCACGTTCGTCGCGGTGTCCTTGCTCTGCGCGACCAGCGCGCGGACCAGGCTCAGGATGTTGCGAACGCGGTGATTGAGCTCGGCGATCATCAGTTCCTGCCGCTCCTGCGCACCGCGGCGCTCACGCGCGGCGAGATCGGACAATTGCAGGATCACTTCCAGCAGAGTGACGCGCAGGCTCTCGGCGATGCGGATGTCGGCCGCCGACCACGGTTTCGACTGGCCTGCCACCGTCTCCTGCCAGAGCTCGAAACTCTTGCGCGGCGTCAGCCGCGGTCCGTTCGGACCCTCGTCGTAGACCTTGTCGGGAGCGCCGGCCCAATTCACGGACCGCGTGACCTCGCGCCGGAAGAAGATCAGGCAGTCGCGCGGCGTTCGCGAGATCGGAATGGCGAGAAACCCCGCGGCGCGGTCGCGGAACGCCTGGCCGGCGGCATAGATCTTGGCGATCTCGGCGCTGGCGAAGATGCGCCCCGGCGAATTCCGGTTGATGAAGGCGACGAGATCCTTCACCTCGTCCTCGGTCGGCGTCTCGCCCTGGAGCGCGATCTTGTTGTCGGACCACACTGCGACGCCATCGCAGTCGATCATCTTGCGATAGTCGCCGAGGAAATCGACGATCGCGCGCCGACTGTGCTCGTGCGAGGCTGCGAGCTCGATCAGCCGCTCCTGGACCTGATGGGCGCGGGCTTCATAGGCGACGTCGCCCTCGCGTTCGCGCCCCTCGACGATCCAGGAGAACATCTGCCCGAACAGCTCGGACGCCGTCCGCTTGTCGAACGAGATGTAGCGCGGCGAATAATGATGGCAGGCGAACAGACCCCACAGCTTGCCGTCACGCAGGATCGAGACCGACATCGAGGCGGCAACGCCCATGTTGCGCAGATATTCGATGTGAATCGGCGAGACCGAACGCAGCACGCTCATCGAAAGGTCGAGCAGCCCGGCATTGTGCGTGGGGGTAGATACCAGCGCAGCCGGCCTGGAGTTGATATCGGCAATGATGCGTAGCCAGTTGCGCTGATAGAGGATGCGGGCCTGCCGGGGAATGTCGGAGGCCGGGTAATGCAAGCCGAGGAAGGATTCGAGCCCGGCTTCCGCAGTCTCGGCGATCACTTCGCCCGATCCGTCGGGATGAAACTGGTAGACCATGACCCGGTCGAAACCGGTCAGCACCTTGAGCTGGCGCGCCGCCTCACGCGCGAGATCGGTCATGCCGCGCGTCTTGCGGATCCGGTCGAGCATCAGGCGGACCAGCTCGCCGGAATTGACGCCCGGCTCGTGGACGCTCGGCTCCGCTTCGACGATCAGGTAGACGCCGGAGAAGTGGATCGAGAGATCGTAAAGCGGCTTGCCGGGCTGGAGCTCGAGACCGAACAGGCGCTCGGTGGCATCCGGGCCGCTCAGATGGTCGACATGGCTGCGGATGGTCGCGACGGCGGCTTCGGAGATGACGGTCGACAACGGCCGCTGGAGCAGATCGGCAACGTCGCTTCCGAGAAAGCTGCCGACATTGTCGGAGGCCATGCAAATGGTGAAATCCGAGAGCACAGCGAGCAAGAAGCCGAACGGCTGCACGCTGCCCGGAATATGGATCGGCTCGCGATCGCAATTGGTGAGATTGACCGCCTCGTTCATGCGCGATCCGCCGCCTGATCGAACGCGGCGAAGGCAACGCGCGCCGCCGCAATCACCTCGGCTTCGTCGCAGACCTCGCTTTCGAGCTTTGACAGGAAGTTTTGCCAGAGCCGCTTGCCTGTCCCGTGGCGGAGATAGAGGGTGGCCGCACCGATACGCGGATCGGCCGCATCGGCGACCGTCTTCAGCAGAAATTTCGCGCCCAGGCGGGAACCCTCCAGCACGTACATGGTGCCGAACACGCCGCTGCGCGTGAGCGGCGGCACCGACACCATCGCCGCCGCGGTTGCGCCCAGGCGATCCAGATCGGTCGCAATGGCAGCGCTCCGCGACCGCTCCGGCCAGTCTGGAAAGATGCCGTCCACGCCGGCGTCCGCCAAGGCGGCCTCGAGCGGAAGAAGGGCACCAGCACTGGCATGCAGGAAGCGGCAATAGCCGGAAACGCCGGTCAGGTCGAACGCGGACAATTGCGCATCGAGCTCGCGATGGGCGTCCGACGTCGCATCCCTTAGGCGTTCACGCAGACCGGATGAGCTGCGGCCCACATGTCTCGTAACGTCCGAAGCCCCAACCAGCATACAAGTCCCAGAAAGCCCGCGGTCTCGGGGCGCGATTGCCCCGGAAACCGAAGGAAACGTCGGGGAGCCGCAAAGGTTCCGGAGGGTTGGAGATTCAGCGGAAGCGGCGCGAGCCGCGCCGCTCCCTCGTCATCGATCTATTTGCGCCGCACAGGCTTCTTCAGTTCGTAGCCGATCTCGGCCCGGGTCGTGCCGCAATCCTGAAGCTCGCGCTCGGTCATCGCGGCGAGCTGGCGCCGGACTCGGGATCGCTGTCGCCGGGCCCGCGCGAACTCCACCAGCGCCCGCCACATTCGTACAAGCACCGCGAGGCGGGACGGACAGGGCCGGGCGGTGAACGCGACGTCGTCCAATCCGGTCAGCTCGCGACCCTCACGGCTGCCTGCGGAAATGGCCCCAGCGCCCTCTCCGTCAGGATCGAGTCGCAATATTCGCGGATTTCCTTGATCTTGCCGCCCTCGAGACGGAACACCAGGCAATAATCATTGTCGTAGCGCACGTCCTCGGCCGTGACGTTGTCGCCCTTGGCCTCCACGACGACCACGTCGCCGTCGGCGATGAAGCGGTGCGCCACCGTGCGCGTGCGGTCGCGCAGACGCTTGCGCACATAGCCGTGCAGATCGTTGAGGATCGCCTCCTTGCCCGAAAAGGTGCGCGACCAGGAATACTGGCCGGTGACCACCCATTTGGCGTCGTCGGCAAGGCTTGCGGTGAACAGGGCGCGATCGCGCGCGGCCGGATCCGGATCGGCGGCAGCGGCGAAAATATCCTGCATCAGTTTCTTGTTGGCGGCAGCGCTCATGGCGGCATCTCCGTTTGGTGAGAACACCGAGATCATCGCCGGCCGATCTACATTCTTCAAATCGATAGTGGATATGATATGTATTCACCCTATGAATTTGAATTCGCTCGACCTGAACCTGCTGACCGCACTCGACGCATTGCTGCGCGAGACCAGTGTCAGTCGCGCCGCGCTTCGGATGGGCTTGTCCCAGCCGGCGGCGAGCCATGCATTGCAGCGCCTGCGCGACATTCTCGGCGATCCCCTGCTGGTGCGCACCGGCGCGCGGATGGAGCTTACGCCGCGGGCCCTTGCGCTGCGCGCCCCGCTGGCGCAGGCGCTGGATCAGGTGCGCGGGCTGTTTGTGCCTGACGACTTCGATGCGGCGCGCAGCGAGCGGCAATTCCGCCTGATGATGCCGGATCTCGCGGTCGAGCTGTTGGTGCCGCGGTTCATGGAGAAGGTGACGCAGGTGGCGCCCAACATCCGCATCGACGTTGTCCCGTGGCGGGGATCTGCGATCTTCCACGCCGAATTCGCCCGCACCATCGACCTCGTGATCTCGATCGGAAACGCCTTCAAGGGATTTCACCGCCAGCTGCTCTATACCGACAGCGACGCATTGGCGGTGCGGCGCGGTCATCAGATAGGCGTGAAGCTGAAGCGGCGCGAAAGCTTCCTGGCCGCACGCCATGTCGGCGTGATCATTCGCGGCAGCAATGAGGATTTAATCGACACCTGGCTGCGAGCCAAGGGCATCGAGCGGCACATTTCGCTGGTGGTGTCAGGCTATCTCGAAGCGCTGCACGTCGCCGCCCGCACCGACCTCGTCGCCTTCGTGCCGCGCCGGCTGATTGCCGCATTGTCGAAGCAGCTCGGCCTCGTCACGGTGACGCCGCCGCTCGACCCCGGCATCGACGAGCAGTTCATGTTTTATCCGACCCGGGCTCAGATGGACCCCGGCTCGATCTGGCTGCGAAGGCTGATGCTGGAGACGGGACGGGGGTTGGAGAAGAAGGGTTCGTAGGGCGGATTAGCAGGCGGCTGCGCGAAGCGCAGTCGTCTGCGTAATCCGCCACGGTCTATCCGCTAGGAAGCAAAGACGGCGGGTTACGCTTCGCTAACCCGCCCTACAAATCGGGCTCCTACGCCTTCTGCGCTTCCATCACCTTGCGCACCGCGGGGCGCTCCGACATGCGCTTGTAGTGATCGGCGATCTTCGGCGTCGCATTGATGTCGACGCTGTCGCCTTCGAGCCAGGTGGAGAGCGTGAAGAGATAGGGATCGCAGATCGTGTACTGCTCGCCCATCACCCAGGGTCCCCCGAACATCTTCTGCTCGATCAGCTTGAAGCAGGCGGCCATGGTCTTCGGAACCATTGCCTTCATGTCGGCGAACGAGCTCTCCTGGGTCGCCCAACGCGCGCCGCGCATCTTGTGGGCGTGGTTGATGTGCACGGTCGAGCACAGATAGGAATTGAACGACTGCACCTGGGCGAAGTCGAAGGGATCGTCGAGCGGCGCGAGCTTCGCCTTGGGGAAGGTCTGAGCGAGGTAGGCCAGCATCGCCGGCGTCTCGGTCAGGACGCCGCGATCGGTCACCAGCGCCGGCACGCGGCCCTTCGGGTTGATCTTGAGATAATCAGGGCTGTTCTGCTGGTTGTCCTTGAAGCTCAACCGTTCGGCCGTGTAGTCGGCGCCGGCCTCCTCCAGGGTGATGTAGGTGGCGAGCGCGCAGGTGCCGGTGGCGTAGTAGAGCTTGAGCATGTCGGACCTCGTGGGGAAAATCCGAGGTTAGCGGCCCTCCGCCGTGCCGTCCATAGGCGACCTCTTCGCAGTTGCCCACCGCCGCCCGGCTGTGCGAAGACGCCGTCAATCGGAGGGGGACCTTGTCATGACCGTACTCATCGCCGGCGGCGGCATCGGCGGGCTGACGCTTGCGCTCAGCCTGCACCAGATCGGCGTTCCCGTGAAAGTGTTCGAGAGCGTCGCCGAGCTGAAACCGCTCGGCGTCGGCATCAACGTGCTGCCGCATGCGGTGCGCGAGCTGATCGAGCTCGGGCTGCTGGACAAGCTGGATGCCAGCGGCGTGCGGACGCGCGAGCTCGCCTATTTCTCCAAGCACGGCAAGCCGATCTGGAGCGAGCCGCGCGGGCTGGAGGCCGGCTACAAATGGCCGCAATTCTCGATCCATCGCGGCACCCTCCAACAGATCCTGCTGGACACCGCGGTCGAGCGGCTCGGCCGCGAGAACATCCTCACCAGCCATCATCTGACCGGATGGACCGAGACCGCAAGCGGCGTGCGCGCCGACTTCATCGACCGCGCGACCGGCAAGGCGGCCGGGACCCATGAAGGCGCGATCCTGATCGCCGCCGACGGCATTCATTCCGCCGCGCGAGAAAAGCTCTATCCGAACGAAGGCCCTCCGATCTGGAACGGCCGTATCCTCTGGCGCGGCGTCACCCCGGCGAAAGCCTTCCTCACCGGCCGCACCATGATCATGGCCGGGCACGAGATCCTGAAATTCGTCTGCTACCCGATCAGCAAGGAGCCCGACGCGAACGGCAACCACCTGATCAACTGGGTCGCGGAGCGGCACATGCCGCCGACCTATCAGTGGCGGCGCGAGGACTATAACCGCACCGCGCGCCTGGAGGAGTTCCTGCCCTGGTTCGAGAGCTGGACGTTCGACTGGCTCGACGTGCCCGGTCTGATCAAGAACTGCCCGCACGCCTATGAATATCCATTGGTCGACCGCGATCCGGTCTCGCAATGGACGTTCGGCAAGGTCACGCTGATGGGCGACGCCGCACATCCGATGTACCCGATCGGATCGAACGGCGCCTCGCAGGCGATCCTCGATGCCCGCGTCATCACCCGCGAGATTCTCACGCATGGTCCGACCAACGCGGCGCTGCTCGCCTATGAGGCCGAGCGCCGGCCCGCGACCACCGATCTCGTCCTGCTCAACCGCAAGAACGGCCCGGAGCAGGTGATGCAGCTGGTCGAGGAGCGCGCGCCCGAGGGCTATAAGATCGTCACCGACGTGCTGTCGCAGCAGGAGCTGGAAGACATCGCCGCCAATTACAAGCGCGTCGCCGGATTTCAGGTGGAAGCGCTCAACGCCAAGCCGCCGATCGTGAGCAAGGATGCACGGGCGAGTGCGTAACGTGCTCGCTCGAGGCGAGATGCGCATGAATGCGCCCTCGCCCCTTGCGGGAGAGGGCGGCGACGTCGGTAGACCCACATTCGCTTGGGAGAGGGGTAGTCTCGGCGAGTTCGTCTCTCGCGATTTGAATTCGCGGAGAGATACCCCTCATCCGGCGCTTCGCGCCACCTTCTCCCGCAAGGGGAGAAGGAAGAGGGAGTGCGGTGCTAGACCAGTGCCGACCTCACTTCACCACCCGTGCCGCCTCCAGCAGCCGCTCGCTCGCGCTCGCTGTCGCCAGCACCGTGCCGTCCTGCGCCATCAGCTTGGCCTCGACGAAGGCGATGGTCTTGCCGAGCTGCGTCACTTTGGCCTCGCCCATAATTGGCCCAGGCTTGGCCGGCGCCAAAAAGTTCACGGTCATGCTGATGGTGGTGGTGTAGAGCCGGCCCTCGCTCATCACGAGCACCGCCGGCCCCATGGTGTCGTCTAGCATGGCCGAGAGCATGCCGCCCTGAATGAAGCCCGCCGGATTGCAGAATTCCGGCTTGCCCTCGAAGGCGAGCCTGATCCAGCCGTCCTGCGGGCGGGCATCCAGCAGTCGCCATCCCAGCAGCTCGGCACAGGGCGGTCTCGGAAAGTCGTCGAGTGCGGTCTTGACCATTGGCAGCCTCCATTCGCGATCCCTAGCGCAGCGCTGCTGCCAGCATGCTGTCAGGAAGGTCGGCGCGGTGTAAGATCCAGCACATGCGCGATCACCTTGCGCATGAGGTTGGGCAGCGCTTCATCGGCAAGGGTCGCGGTCGGCACCCAACGCATGCCCTCCGGTGCGCGCGTGTGCGCCGCCGCCTGCGCGGTGTAGACCACGAGCTCCAGCGGAAAATGCGTGAAGACGTGGGTGACCACGCCCGCCTTGCGTTGCCAGCGCGACAATCCCTTCAACTCGGGCGCCTGCCGCTTCGCGGTCGCGTCGTCCTGGCCGGCGAGCCAATCCGAACCCGGCACCTCGGTCATGCCACCGAGCAGCCCCTTGTCCGGCCGGCTGCGGACCAGCAACTCGTCGCCGCGCGTCACGACGAAAGCGGCGCCCCGCCGCAACGTGCCGCTCTTCTTCGGCGCCTTGCGGGGAAACGTCTCCGGGGTGCCCTGCGGATACGCGATGCAATCCTCGTTCAGCGGGCACAGCGAGCACGCCGGCTTCTTCGGCGTGCAGATCGAGGCACCGAGATCCATCAGCGCCTGTGCGCTGTCTCCGGCCCGGCTGTCGGCCAGCAGCGTCTCCGCCAGTCGCTGGATCAGCGGCTTGGCCTGCGGCAGCTCTTCCTCGACCGCAAAGAGCCGCGACACCACGCGCTCGATATTGCCGTCGACCGGCATGGTGCGGCGGTCGAAGGCGATCGCCGCAATCGCCGCCGCCGTATACGGCCCGATCCCCGGCAGCGCGCGCAAGCCCTCCTCGGTGTCGGGAAAGACGCCGCCATGCTCGCGCGTTACCGCGACGGCACAGGCATAGAGGTTGCGTGCGCGCGAGTAATAGCCGAGCCCGGCCCACATCCGCAGCACGTCATCCTGCGAGGCGCTCCCCAGCGCCGTGACATCCGGCCAGCGTGCGACGAATTTCTCGAAATAGGGCCCGACCGCCTTCACCGTGGTCTGCTGCAGCATGATCTCCGAGAGCCAGACGCGATAGGGGTCCGACGCCTGCCCCGGCGCGGCGCGCCAGGGCAGCCGGCGGCGGTGGCGGTCGTACCAGGCGAGCAGCAATGACGGGCGAGCCGATGGCATGGGCGCCGTCGTGCTACGTTCTTTCCTGCGCGCAGACGAGGACATTCGTCTTTCCTAGAGGAGGATTCCGCCCCTGGCCAGCGCAACCCCACCATTGCGCACTATAACGCCATACGTTATACACAAGCATGATCCAGAGCTTCGCCAACTCCGAGACAGAGTTGATCTGGTCCGGGCGGCGAAGTCGAAAACTGCCGCCCGACATCCAAAATGCGGCTTTGCGAAAGCTGCGTTTGCTGAATCAAGCACGGGTGTTGGCCGATCTCAGGGTTCCGCCGGGCAACCGGCTCGAAGCCATGAAGGCTGATCGCCAGGGCCAGCACTCGATTCGGATCAACGATCAGTGGCGCATCTGTTTTGCTTGGGACGACGGAGGACCGAGAGATGTCGAAATCGTCGACTACCACGACTAGGAACGGTCTCCTCCGCAATCCTCATCCCGGCGAAATCCTGCTGGAGGAGTTCTTGAAGCCGATGGATCTCAGCCAGAACGCGCTGGCGCGCGCCGTCCGGGTGCCACCGCGGCGCATCAACGAGATCGTCCTTGGCAAACGCGACATCACGGCCGACACCGATCTGCGGCTCGCCCGCTATTTTGGTCTGTCGGAAGGCTTTTTCCTGGGACTCCAGATGGACTACGATCTGATGCAGCGACGGCGCGAGATCGATCGAGACCTCAAGGCCATCCGGCCACGCGCGGCGGCCTAGTTCCGGCCGATGTCCAAATTCCCACCCAAACCCGGCCCCATCAGCGCCAAGCCGCTCGGGATCCTGCTCGACGACGTCTTTGCCGAGGCCTATGCCAAGCAGGGATTCGCGGCGCGCGAGCTGGTGACGCGGTGGGCGCAGATTGCGGGAGCCGAGATCGCCGCCCATGCCGAACCGTTGAAGATGCAATGGCCGCGGCCGGTGGAGGGCCAGCCGCAGGAGCCGGCGACCCTGGTGCTGCGGGTCGAGGGACCGATGGCCCTGGAGATCCAGCACTCCGCCGACGTGATCCTGGAGCGGGTCAATCGCTTTTTCGGCTGGAGCGCGGTCGGCAAGCTGGCCTTCCGCCAGGCCCCTCTGTCGCGGCCCCAGGCCCGGAAGCGGCCGGCCCCGCCGGACCCCAAACGCGTCGCCAAGGTGGCCGAGAGCCTGGGGGAGATCGAGGACGAAGAGCTGAAGACGGCGCTGGCCCGGCTCGGGGCCGCCATCAAGCGAAATTGAGCCTCATTTCGCGGCCAATCTGGACCCGTCCTCGTCGCTCGCCATTGCCTCAAACCACGTTTCAAGCTAGCGACAGGCCGCCCGGGAACCTCAACAAGCCCCGAGGCGACACCACGCCAATTCGGGAGCCGACCGTGATCATCACCCGCCGCGCCTTCACCACGATGCTGTCGCTGACCGGGCTTGCCGCGCTCGCCGGGCTCTCGCCGCTCCGCCTCATCTCCGACGCCATGGCACAGTCGGCCGCCGACGTTGCCAAGCCGGTGTCGCTGCCCGACATGGCGCTCGGCCCGAAGGATGCCGCCGTCACCATCACCGAATATGCCTCGATGACGTGCCCGCACTGCGCCGTCTTCAACGAGCAGGTATTCCCCAAGATCAAGAAGGAATACATCGACACCAACAAGGTGCGTTACATCTTCCGCGAGTTCCCGCTCGACATCAAAGCCGCCGCCGGCTCGATGCTGTCGCGCTGCATCGCCAAGGACGACGCGCCGAAATATTTCGCGGTCACCGACATGCTGTTCCGCCAGCAGAACGACTGGGTCATGAAGAACACCACCGAGACCCTGACGCGGATCGGCAAGCAGGCCGGCCTTACCCAGCAGCAGGTCGAAGCATGCCTGAAGGATCAGGCGCTGCTCGACAAGATCGCCGCCGACCAGAAATACGCCAGCGACGTGCTGAAGGTGGATTCGACGCCGACCTTCTTCATCAACGGCGAGAAGATCAAGGGCGAGACCTCGTTCGAGGAGTTCGCCAAGAAGATCAATCCGCTGCTGAAGAGCTGATTCGCACGCGACAGCTCTGATTCGCGCATCCAAAGCCGTATCTTTCCCGGCATAAATCCCTTGGGAAAAGCGGTTTTCGCCGGTTGCCCTCGCTGCCCACCGCGGCCATTGTCCAGCCGCATGAGGCGCCTCGCGCGACTCGCCCGGATAGCGACATTGCCTTTCATGGTATTGTCCCGGCAGGGGGATTCGCGCCTGCCAACAGAGATGCGTGCTTATGAAAATCACCCGCCTGCGCCTTCACGGCTTCAAGTCCTTCGTTGAGCCCACGGACTTCGTCATCGAGCCCGGCCTGACCGGCGTGGTCGGCCCCAACGGCTGCGGCAAGTCGAATCTCGTCGAGGCGCTGCGCTGGGCGATGGGCGAGACCTCCTACAAGAGCTTGCGCGCCGCCGACATGGACGCGGTGATCTTCGCTGGCTCCGGCAACCGTCCCGCGCGCAACCACGCCGAAGTGACGATGACGATCGACAATGCCGATCGCACCGCGCCCGCGGCGATGAACGACAGCCAGCTGCTCGAAATCTCCCGCCGCATCGAGCGCGAGGCCGGCTCGGTCTATCGCATCAACGGCCGCGACGTGCGCGCCCGTGACGTGCAGATCCTGTTCGCCGATGCCGCCACTGGCGCGCGCTCGCCCGCCCTGGTCCACCAGGGCAAGATCGGCGAGATCATCCAGGCCAAGCCCGAGCAGCGCCGCCGCGTGCTGGAAGACGCCGCCGGCGTCGCCGGCCTGCATGCCCGCCGTCACGAAGCCGAGCTGCGGCTGAAGGCGGCCGAAACCAACCTTACCCGCGTCGAGGACGTGATCGGCCAGCTCGCAGGGCAGATGGAAGGCCTGAAGAAGCAGGCCCGCCAGGCAGTGCGCTACCGCGAGGTCGCGGCCAAGGTCCGCAAGGCCGAAGCCACGCTGTACCATCTGCGCTGGATCGGCGCTCATGCCGACGTCAACGAGTCCGGCCAGACTCACGACCTCGCCGTCCGCGAGATGGCCGAGCGCACCCAGCACCAGGCCGAGGCCGCCCGCATCCAGGCGATCCGCGCCGCGGAGATGCCTGCCCTGCGCGATGCAGAAGCGCGCGCTGCGGCCGGGCTGCAGCGCCTCACCAATGCCCGCGAGCTGCTCGACCGCGAGGAAGAGCGGGCCAAGGAGCGCGTCGCCGAACTCGAGCGCCGCCTCGCCCAGTTCGAGGGCGACATCTCGCGTGCCCAGCAGCAGACCCTGGATGCCGACGTCGCGCTGCAGCGGCTCGACACCGAAGACGCCGAGCTGAAGGAAGAGATCAAGTCGCGGGTCGAGAAGCGCTCCGGCGTCGACGAGCGTGTCGCCGAGGCCGAGGCGGTGCTGACCGAGACCGAGCAGCAATTCGCCGAGCTCACCACTGCGCTCGCCGACCTCACCGCCAAGCGCAACCAGCTCGAAGCCAACGTCCGCACCCACCGCGACAAGCTCGCCCGGCTCGACCAGGAGATCGCGAACGTCGCGGCGGAAGAGCAGAAGCTCACCGAAGCGACCGGCGGCTTCGGCGATCTCGACCAGCTGACCGCGCTGGTCGAGACTGCGGAAGAGACGCTGGCGGCGTCCGAAGCTGCGGCACAGGCCAGCGAAGCAGCCCACGTCGCGGCCCGCCAGACCCTGGAATCCTCGCGCTCGCCGCTGGTCGAAGCAGACAAGCGCGTGCAACGGCTCGAGACCGAGGCGCGCACGATCTCCAAGATCGTCAACGGCGAGACCAAGAATCTGTGGCCGCCGATCATCGACGGCATCACCGTCGACAAGGGCTTTGAGAAGGCGATCGGCGCCGCGCTCGGCGACGATCTCGACGCCCCGATCGATCCGTCGGCCCCGATGCGCTGGACCAATGTCGGCCACACCGAAGGCGATCCTGCGCTGCCCGAAGGCGTCGTGCCGCTCGCCAATCACGTGCAGGCGCCAGCCGAGCTGGCGCGCCGCCTCGCCCAGATCGGCGTGGTGCCGCGCGAACGCGGCGCCGAGCTGGTCTCGCAGCTCAAGACCGGCCAGCGGCTGGTCTCGCCAGAAGGCGATGTCTGGCGCTGGGACGGTTTCGTCGCCGCGGCGCACGCCCCGACCGGCGCCGCCCGCCGCCTCGCCGAGCGCGCCCGCCTCGTCGACATCGAGAACGAGCTGGAGCAAGCCCGCATCGACGCCCAGATCAAGCGTCAGGCGCTGGAGAACGCCGAGTCCGAGCTGCAGATGGCGGCGAGCACCGAAGGCGCCAGCCGCGAAGCCTGGCGCGCCGCGCAGCGCGAGCTCAACGTGGCGCGCGAGCGTCATGCCAATGCCGAGCGCGAGATCAGCCGCCATGCCGCGCGCAAGGCGACGCTGTCGGAAGCGCACAGCCGCCTCGCCGCCGACCGCGCCGAGGCCGAGGCTGCCTACGAATACGCTCAGGCCGGCATCGGCGAGCTGCCGTCGAGCGAGGACACCGAGACGCGTCTTGCCGCCGTCCGCAGCGACATCGAAGGCCATCGCCGCATGGCCGCCCAAGTCCGCGCCGAGGCGCAGGCGCTGGCGCGCGAAGCCGAGCTGGCCGACCGCCGCGTGCAGGCGATCCTCGCCGAGCGCACCGAGTGGCAGAACCGCAAGGAGAGCGCGGCCTCCCATATCGACACCATCCAGGCCCGCATCGCCGAGCTTACGATCGAGCGCAGCGAGCTTGAGAACGCGCCGGCCGTGTTCGCCGAGAAGCGCAGCGCGCTGATCACCGAGATCGAGTACGCGGAAAACGACCGCCGCATGGCCGCCGACGCGCTCGCCACCGCGGAAAGCGCGATGGCGGAGACCGACCGCGTTGCGAAGCTGACGCTGGAGGCTCTCTCCAGCGCCCGCGAGGCCACCGCCCGCGCCGAGGAGCGCATGGACGGCGCCCGCCGCCGGCTGGAAGACGTCGAGCGCGAGATCCGCGACATGCTCGAGGTCGAGCCGCAGGCCGTCGCAGGCCTCGCCGAGATCGAGCCCGGCGCCGAGCTGCCGCCGCTGCACGACATCGAGGAAGAGCTCGAAAAGATGCGCCGCGACCGCGAGCGTCTCGGTGCGGTCAACCTGCGCGCCGAGGAGGAGCTGCGCGAGGTCGAGACCCAGCACACCGGCCTTGTCACCGAGCGCGACGACCTCGTCGAAGCCATCAAGCGGCTGCGCCAGGGCATCCAGAGCCTCAACAAGGAGGCGCGCGAGCGGCTGTTGACCTCGTTTGAGGTCGTCAACAACCACTTCAAGCGGCTGTTCGTCGAGCTGTTCGGCGGCGGCGAGGCCGCGCTGCACCTGATCGAGAGCGACGACCCGCTGGAAGCCGGTCTCGAAATCATCGCCAAGCCGCCGGGCAAGAAGCCCCAGACGCTGTCGCTGCTGTCGGGCGGCGAGCAGGCGCTGACGGCGATGGCGCTGATCTTCGCGGTGTTCCTGACCAACCCCTCGCCGATCTGCGTGCTGGACGAAGTCGACGCGCCGCTCGACGACCACAACGTCGAACGCTACTGCAACCTGCTGCACGAGATGACCGGCTCGACCGACACGCGCTTCATCATCATCACGCACAACCCGATCACGATGGCGCGGATGAACCGCCTGTTCGGCGTCACCATGGCCGAGCGCGGCGTGTCGCAGCTGGTGTCGGTCAGCCTTTCCGAGGCCGTGGACATTCTCGACCAGAACGTGGCGTGACGTCTGTGGCGTCATTCCGGGGCTCGCGCAGCGAGAACCCGGAATCTCGCGCAACAATCTCGAGCTCCCGGGTTCGCGGCTTCGTCGCGCCCCGGGATGACGGTGGGCAAACATGATCGCCCCCACCATTCCCGCCGAGCTGAAAGCGGCCCTCGACGGCAAGCTCCACGGTTTCTCCCGCACCGACGCGGCCCAGCGCTCGCAAAAAATCTCGACCGCCTATCGTGCCGGCGGCGGCTCCGGCACGATCAAGTCCGAGGCTGATGCCCTCGCCTACGCGCTGGCGCGGATGCCGGCGACCTATGCGGCGGTGGCCGCGAGCCTGAATGCGCTCAGCGAGATCGCGCCCGACTTCGCCCCGGAAACGCTGCTCGACGTCGGCGCGGGCCCGGGCACCGCGAGCTGGGCCGCCGCGGAGGCGTTTCCGTCGCTGCAGGATTTCACGCTGCTCGACGCCAACGCCACGCTGAGCCGGCTCGCGCTCGAACTGGCGCGCGGCAGCTCGCGTCTCGCAGAGTGCCGCCATCTGCCCGGCGACGCCGGCGGCAACCTCGCCGAGGTCTCGCAAGCCGATCTCGTCATTGCCAGCTACATCATCGGCGAACTCGGCGAAGCTGATCAGCGCAAGCTCGCGGAGGCGATGTGGGCGAAAGCGCGCCAGGCGCTGGTCGTGATCGAGCCCGGCACGCCGGCCGGCTACGGCCGCATCCTCGCGCTGCGCCAGCAGCTGATCGCGGCTGGCGCTTACGTCGCCGCGCCCTGCCCGCACGAACGGCCCTGCCCGCTCATCGCGCCGGACTGGTGCCATTTCTCCCAGCGCCTGCCGCGCTCGCAAGCGCACCGGCAGATCAAGGGCGCCGAGGTGCCGTTCGAGGACGAGCGCTTCATCTACGTCGCCTTGACCCGCACAGCGCCCGCAAGCCGCGCCGCGCGCGTGCTGGCGCCGCCGGACGTCGTCAAGGCCGAGATCACGGCCAAGCTCTGCACAGAAGACGGCGTTGAGCTTGCGAAGGTACCTCGGCGCGACAAGGCGGCCTATGCAGCGGCCCGGCGCTGGCGCTGGGGCGATGCCGTCATCGCCGAAAGTTGACCTCGTTCCTCGCTTTGCCTTGAACTTGGGCGGCTCCCCGTTCGACCAAGTCCTACCTCCCTTCCGCGTCGGGCTCTCATCCTGCACCGATTTGGTCTATCCTAGCGCCCGCCCGCTTTCTTTCCCTTCAGGAGTCTTCCATGTCGACCGGCTGGATCGTTCTCGGCGTCATCGTCGTCCTCGCGCTGTTCGCCTTCAGCGCGTATAACCGCCTGGTGGCGCTGAGCCAGCGCGTCGGCCAGGCCTTTGCCGATATCGACGTGCAGCTCAAGCAGCGCCACGACCTCGTTCCGAACCTGGTCGAGACCGTGAAGGGCTATGCCACGCATGAGCGCGGCACGCTCGACGATGTCATCAAGGCGCGCAATTCGGCGATGTCCGCGCAGGGGCCGGCGCAGGTGTCCGCGGCCGAGAACCAGCTGTCCGGGGCGCTCGGCCGGCTGATCGCGCTGTCGGAGGCTTATCCGGACCTCAAGGCCAACGCCAATTTCCAGCAGCTCGCATCCGAGCTCTCCGACCTCGAGAACAAGATCGCGGCGAGCCGCCGCTTCTTCAACAGCGCGGTCCAGGAATACAATACCGGCATCCAGCAACTGCCGGCTGCGCTGTTCGCCGGCATGTTCGGCTTCACCCGGAAGGACTTCTTCGATCTCGGCGCCACTCGCACTGAGGTCGAGGCGGCGCCGCAGGTGAAGTTCTGACGTTATCTCACCTTCGTCATTCCGGGGCGCGTCGCAGACGCGAACCCGGAATCTCGATCGAGCGACAAAGCTCGGGATTCCGGGTTCGATGCTATCGCATCGCCCCGGAATGACAGGGAAGCGGAAGCATTCATGGCCGCGTACGGTCTCTACACGCACATCGCCTCGAACAAGTCTCGTTCGATGCTGCTGCTCGCCGGCTTGTTCCTGCTGGTCTACGTACTGGTCTTTGCCGGCGCACTCGTCGCCGAGGTTTTCATCGACAGCAACCGGACCGTCGCCTTCTACCTGAGCCACGCCTTCGAGGATCTGAAAGTCGCAGCGCCTGTTGCAACCGTCGTGGCGGCGGTCTGGATCGTGATCGCCTATTTCTTCCACCAGTCGATGATCGACGCGGTGACCGGCGGCCACGGCGTCACCCGGCAGGAGGAGCCGCGGCTCTACAACCTGCTCGAGAATCTCTGCATCTCGCGCGGCATCACCATGCCGAAGCTGAAGATCATGGAGAGCCCGGCGCTGAACGCGTTCGCGACCGGCCTCAATCCCAGGCAATATTCCATCACCGTCACCACGGGTCTCCTCGATGCGCTCGATGACAAGGAGATCGAGGCGGTGCTGGGCCACGAGCTGACCCATATCAGGAACGGCGACGTCCAGCTGATGGTTGTCGCCGTCATCATCGCCGGCGTAGTCGGCTTCTTCGGCGAGATGTTCTTCCGCCTGTTCACGAATTTCAACTGGAGCTCCGGCGGCTCGTCGGGCTCCTCATCGTCCTCGCGCTCGTCCTCGTCGTCGAGCGACAGCAAGAACTCCGGCGGCGGCGCGGTGATCGTGATCATCATCGCGATCGTGCTGATCGTGTTGGCCTGGCTGCTGTCTCAGGTGGTGAAGCTCGCGCTGTCGCGGTCGCGCGAATATCTCGCCGACGCCGGCTCCGTCGAGCTGACGAAAGATCCCGATGCGATGATCTCGGCGCTGCGCAAGATCGAGAATCGCGGCGAGCTGCCCGGTGCGACCTCGGCCGTGATGGAGCTCTGCGTCGACAATCCCCGCGAGGGCTTTGCCGATCTGTTCGCAACCCACCCCTCGGTGCAGTCCAGGGTCGACGCACTGGTCAAGTTTGCCGGCGGCCATGATCCGGGCCCGCTGCCGCCGACCGAGGTAACGGACGAGCTGGAAGCGCCAGCCGATCCGCAGGACGCCCCACCGCCGCTCAGTCATGGCCCCTGGAACGATGTCGACAGCCAAGCTGCTCCGCCGCCGGTGCCTGCGTCCGGCACCTCCGGAACCGCAAACAATCCCCCGCTGGGCAATCCTATGGGTCCTTGGGGCCGTCATTAAGCATGCGTTGCGCCGCCCATGCGCGGCAGTTTCGCCGCGATTGGGAAAAACTTCAGGAATTGCCGTATCGACCTGCCGAGGAATTGAATTCTCCCTTGTTTCTGCCATGTTCGCGCCCAACAGCAGACTCGGGACATCCTTGGGACATTCCTTGGGACATCGATTTGGGGCCCGGCCGATTGCGACCTCGCGATCGGGGGCGCGTTAGGGGACAGCAATGGCAAAGCCGGCAGTGGTTGTGGTGGGCGCGGACAAGGGCGGGGTCGGCAAGACCACGGTGTCGCGCACCTTGCTCGATTATTTCTCAGCCAACAACGTACCGACCCGCGCCTTCGACACGGAATCGCCGCGCGGAACCCTGAAGCGCTTCCACCCTGACATCACCGAGATCGTCGACATGACGACGACGTCGGATCAGATGAAGATCTTCGACACCCTCAATGCGACCAGCCCGTCGGTGACCGTGATCGACGTCCGCGCCGGCCTGCTCTCGCCGGCGCTCGCCTCGCTGCGCGACATCGGCTTCCTCGACGCCGCCAAGGCGGGCCAGATCACCTTTGCCGTGTTCCACATCCTGGGACCCTCGATCGCCTCGCTGGACGAGATCGCCGAGACCGCGGGCTTCATGACCGGTGCAAAATATTTCCTGGTGAAGAACTTCATCAACGACACCCAGTTCTTCCAGTGGGACCAGGCGACCTACAATTCCTACTTCCACCGCATCAAGGACGCCACCGAGCTGACCATCCCCAAGCTCAACGAAATGGCCTATGAGCAGGTCGAGGTGTCCTCCGTTCCGTTCCTGAAATTCGTCGCCAACAAGGGCATCAACGACGAGGCGGCGAACTATTCCTTCGTGCTGCGCGGCTATGTCCGGCACTGGCTGGCCAACGTCTGGAGCGAGTTCGACCGCATCCGCCTGACCGACATCGTCGGTTCGAAGCCCGTCACCCGCAACAGCGAAAAATAGTTGCGCAAGCCGGGCTGATACGGCTGGATTGGTCGTCAAGTTCGACCGATATGGCTGTCGATGTCCGCAACGCCCGTCTACATCATTTGCTCGCCCCGCCCGCAGGTCGGCAAGACCCTGCTGGCGCGGCTTTTGAGCGAATTCCTGCTGCTCAAGAACGGCAACGTCGCGGCCTTCGACGTCAATCTGAAGGAGCCGTCGCTGCTCGACTACCTGCCGGAGGTCACCGAGACCGCCGACGTGATCGACACCTACGGCAAGATGCAGCTGATGGACCGCGTCATCGTCGACGACGGGCTTGCCAAGGTGATCGACCTCGGCTTCCACGCCTTCGACGAGTTCTTCAAGATGACCGACGAGATCGGCCTGTTGAAGGAGGCGGCACGCCGCCACGTCGCGCCCCAGATCCTGTTCGTCGCCGACACCGACCGCGTCTCGGCGCGCGCCCACGAGATGCTGCGCGCGCAGATCCCGCGCATGAACCTGATCACGGTCGACAACGAATATGTGGTGCGCGGCGAGCTGCCGGCCGCGATGGAAGGCGGCCGGCTGCTCCGCCTGCCCGCGCTGCCCGGCTTCCTCAAGACCTATGTCGACCGGCTGAACTTCTCCTTCACCCGCTATCTGCGCCAGGAGAAGGACTCCTCCACCGAGCTGCATCAATGGACCCGGCGCAATTACCTCGCCTTCCGCGAGCTCGAGCTCAGCCTGATCCTGCAACGGTCCTAAATTTCACCCGGGTAATATTGACACAGGCCATGCGGGACCGCTACAGGAGTGCAGCAACGTCGTCACCCCAGAGGCCCGCCCGTGAGCATCGACCGGAAAGCAGCGATCACCGCCTATAAGGAGCGCAAGACCATTGCGGGCATCTACGTCGTGCGCTGCGCAGCGTCGGGGCAGGCCTGGGTCGGCCAGGCGCCGAACCTGGAGACGATCCAGAACCGCATCTGGTTCTCACTGCGCCAGGGCAGCCACACCTGCCGCGGCCTCCAGGCCGCCTGGACCACGTATGGCGAGGCCGGCCTGACCTTTGCCGAATGCGAGCGGCTGGAGGACGAGGAGAGCGCCTATGTCAGGAACGCGCTGCTGAAGGAGCGCCTGCTGCATTGGCGGGCCGAGCTGAAAGCCGAGCCGATCTGACCGCGGCAGCGCCTCAATGCCCCTCGAACGTCATCAGCGTGCGCACCGGCACGTCCATGGCGCGCAGCTTGGCGGCGCCGCCGAGCTCGGGCAGGTCGATGATGAAGCAGGCGGCGACGACGTTGGCGCCGATCTGACGCAGCAGCTTCACCGCGCCCTCTGCGGTGCCGCCGGTGGCGATGAGATCGTCGACCAGGATGACGCGCTCGCCGGGTTGGATCGCGTCGACATGCATCTCCATCTCGTCGATGCCGTATTCGAGCGAATAAGCGATGCGCACGGTGGTGTGCGGCAGCTTGCCCTTCTTGCGGATCGGCACGAAGCCGGCGGAGAGCTGGTGCGCCACCGCGCCGCCGATGATGAAGCCCCTCGCCTCCATGCCGGCGACCTTGTCGATCTTGTTGCCGGCCCAGGGATTGACGAGCTCGTCGACCGCGCGGCGGAAGGCGCGCGCGTCCGCGAGCAGGGTCGTGATGTCGCGGAACATGATCCCCGGCTTGGGATAGTCGGGAATGGTGCGGACGCTCGCCTTGATGTCGTGGTCAAAGGTCATTGGTGCCTCTCAATCGACACGCGCATCCAGCCGGAACGCGTTTTCAACAATACGTAGTCCCACCTCATTGCCGAGCGACATCAGCGATTCCGGGTGGAATTGCACGCCGGCGACCGGCAGGGTCTTGTGCTCCAGCGCCATGGCGACACCGTCCTCCGTGCTGGCGGTGACGGACAGTACTTCCGGCATGGTGTCGCGTTCGACATAGAGCGAGTGATAGCGGCCGATGACGATCTCGTTCGGCAGATTGCGCATCAGGCGCCCGCCGCGCACCTGCACCCGCGAGGGCCGGCCGTGCGCGGGATGGGTGAGCTGGCCGAGCTCGCCGCCGAAATATTCGCCGATGGCCTGCACGCCGAGGCAGACGCCGAACACCGGCAGCTTCTTCTCCAGCGCCGCATCGATCGTCTTGTTGATCGCGAAATCTTCCGGCCTGCCGGGTCCCGGCGACAGCACCAGCAAATCCCAGGTCTTCTGCTTGAGCATGTCGAGCGCGTGCACGTGGCGGACCACGGTGACGTCGGCGCCGACCTGGCGGAAATAATCGGCGAGCATGTGCACGAAGCTGTCGTCGTGGTCGATCAGCAGCACCCGCTTACCCGAGCCGGTCGCATCGGGCGCGAAAGTCGACAGCGGCTTCGGCGGATCGCCGCGCAGCGCCTGGAACAGCGCGGCGGCCTTGACCTGGCATTCGCGGTCTTCGGCGGCGGGATCGGAATCGAACAGGCAGGTGGCGCCGACGCGCACTTCGGCAAGGCCATCCTTCATGCGGATGGTGCGGATGGTGAGGCCGGTGTTGATGCTGCCGTCGAAATTTACCGCGCCGATTGCACCGGCATACCAGCGCCGCGGCGAGCGCTCGTGATCCTCGACGAACTGCATCGCCCACAGCTTCGGCGCGCCCGTGACGGTGACGGCCCAGGCATGGGTGAGGAAAGCATCGAGCGCGTCGAAGCCGGGGCGCAGCATGCCCTCGACATGATCGACGGTGTGGAACAGCTTCGAGTAGGTCTCGATCTGGCGGCGCGCCAGCACCTTGATGGTGCCGGGGACGCAGACGCGCGCCTTGTCGTTGCGGTCGACGTCGGTGCACATGTTGAGCTCGAACTCGTCCTTTTCCGAGTTCAGCAATTGGCGGATCTGCTCGGCATCGCCGATCGCATCGCTGCCGCGCGCGATCGTGCCCGAGATCGGGCAGGTCTCGACGCGCCGTCCGTCCGAGCGCACGAACATTTCCGGCGAGGCGGAGACGAGAAACTCGCCCTCTCCCAGATTCATCAGCGCGCCGTAGGGAGAGGGATTGATGACGCAGAGGCGCTGGAAGACTTCGGCCGGCGAGCGGTCGCAGGGCTCGGCGAACAATTGTCCCGGCACCGCCTCGAACAGATCACCGCGCGCGAACGCCGCGCGCGCGGTCTCGACCGTGGCCTGATATTCGCCGGGCGCATGGTCGGCAAAGCCCTGGCGCGGCGTCTTCAGGTACGGGCTCTCCGTGGTCTCGCGCGGCAGGCCCGCAGTGGACTTGCCCTTCCAGGCGAAATCGTAGGAGAGCACGACGCCGCGGCCGGTGGCGCGGTCATAGGCCAGCAGGCGATCGGGAACGTAGAGCACGATGTCGCGCTGGTCCTGCTCGCGCGGGCGCTTCTGCACGAGATCCTCGATCTGGAAGACGAGGTCGTAGGCGAAGGCGCCGAACAGGCCGAGCAGTCCGTCATCATTGGCGGAGAAGGCCGCGACGAGGTCGCGCACCAGCGACATCACGCTGGCGCGCCGCGTGCGCTGATCCTCCTCGACCGGCGCGTCGCCGCGGACGATGTGGCCTGCGAGGCGCACGGGCGTCTTCTCGGAGATCACCACGCAGGGCTCGCGCAGGACGTCGCCGAGGAAGGCGATCAGCACCTCGCCTCGCGGGTTGAGCGCTTCGAGCTTGAAGTCGAAGCCCGTTGTCTCGAGCTTGAGCGGCGGATCGGAGAAGCCGAGGTCAAAACTCTCGTAGCGGCCGGGAACGGTCGTGCCCGAGGACAGCACCACGCCGCGGCGGCGGTCGAGCAGGTTGATCAGGTCGTCGAGCCGGCTGGCGCCTCCGGTAAACTGCTCTGCCACGCGCGTGATCGCAAGACCTGCGCGGGTCGCATAGTCGCTTCTGGCCGGGAGGGCAAAGACGGTCCTGTTCATGTCGTCCTCTTACGAAACTTGCCGAGGGAACGCCACACAGGACAAACGAGAAGGCCGCCGCGCTGTGCAGGCGACCTCAGACGATTTGGGAAAGAAAAATCGCACCGGCCACCTCGTCAGGAGGTGCGCCACCAAAGACGGGCTGGGCGGACGGCGGTGCTCATGGGGCGATACTCACCATGGCGCGGGGACGGCGTCAAGGGCCGCCCCATCTGCGAGGGTCGGCTTCGGGCTATTGCTCGAGAGGGTCAGGCTCCCAGCCGAACCTGCTCTTCTTCCGATCCCATTTGAGCACGGAATAACCGTCGCATTCCATGCATTCCCAAAGGACGAGCTTGCCGCGCTTGTCCTTCGAAAGAGCCGCGAACTGGCGGTTGGTACGTATGGCGTCGACAAAGCGCACCTTAGGCTTCTCGCCATCCGGCTGATCGAGGATCAGCATGAACCTGCCCTTCGGGCCGGCACACTCCTGAAACACACCGACCACGGCGATCTGCCTCGTGGCGGCGCCGTCGAAGCGCCCCTCGACGGCAAAGGACATGCCGGCGTCCTTGATCACATCAGCGCCGTTCTCGACCAGCAGCTCCTTGGGAATCAGGTCCTTGCGGAATTCGGTCGCCTTGCACCAGCTCTTGCGGATCTGGTTCGCAGGGATGCCGCGAACCTCGGTCGTGAACGGGTGGAATTCCGCGATGACCCACCAGGCCTCTGTCTTGAGGTTGCCGTTCAGCGTGACGAAGGCCTGCTCTGCCGCCGCTTGGGCCGTCGTCAACGCGACGATGCCGGCAATGGCGGCCACGGCCCCAACGATCAGGCCGCGCCCGCGGCGGGTGAGAGACGACGTCGCCATACGTCTCACCCCAGATGCTTGCGGAAAAACTCCGTCGCCCTGCCCCAAGCGAGCTCGGCGGCCTCGCGGTCGTGCACGGCCTGACGCTGCTCGTTGACGAAGGCATGCTCGGCGTCATAGCGAAACAGCTCGAGCGACCTGCCGGCGGTCTTCATCGCCTTTTCGAAGCCGTTGACCAGCTCCGGCGTGCACCAATCGTCCTTGTTGGCGAAATGGGCCTGGAGCGGAATCTTGACGTCGGCGGGCTTGGCGGCCTGCTCCGGCGGGATGCCGTAGAACACGACACCGGCCGCGAGCTCCGGAATCCTGGTCGCGCCGATGATGGTCACGGCGCCGCCGAGGCAGAAGCCGGTCAGGCCGACCTTGGCGCCGTTGCGCGACAGATATTGCGCGGCGCCGCGCACCGTCTGCGTGGTGGCGTCCATGAAGTCGAGCGAGTTCATCTCCTTGTTGGCGCTGTCGGTGTCGTGATACGGCACCACCTTGCCCTTGTAGAGATCGGGCGCCAGCGCATCGAAGCCGGCCAGTGCAAAGCGGTCGCACAGGCCTTTGATCTGATCCGACAATCCCCACCATTCCTGGATCACGACCACGCCCGGCGCGTTGCCGCGCGCGGCATTGGCGAGATAGCCCGAGGCGTCCTTGCCGTCCGGCCGCTTGAAGGTGATGGCGGTTCCCATGGTGTCCTCCGGTGAGTTTCTGAGGGAGCGGTTGACGGTATTTTGGCGGGTGAGCGCAGAGGACGCAATCACCGCGCAAACAAACTCTCGTGCCCCGGATGCTGCGCAGCGCGCCGCCCCTTGCGGCGTGATGCGCTGCTGTTCCTGGAGCCCAGTCGGAAGCATCCTGAATCCCGGCTCGCGCTTCGCGCGTCCGGGACACGAGAGCAACAAAAAAGCCCCCTTGCGGGGGCTTTCTCATGTCTTGTCTCGTCAGGCGGCGCGGCCTCAGTGCGAGTCGGCCCAGACCTTCTTCTTGGTGAAGTACATCAGGCCCGCGAACAGGATCAGGAACACGAAGACCTGGAAGCCGAGGCGCTTGCGCGCTTCCATGTGCGGCTCGGCGGTCCACATCAGGAACGTGGTGACGTCCTTGGCGTACTGCGCAACCGTCGTCGGCGATCCGTCGTCATAGGTCACCTGGCCGTCGCTGAGCGGCTTCGGCATCTTGATGGCGTGGCCCGGGAAGTACTTGTTGTAGTAGGACCCCTCCGGGATGGTCACGCCCTCAGGCGCCTTGTCCTCATAGCCCTGGAGCACCGCGGTGACATAGTCAGGCCCCTGCTCCTGGTACTGGGTGAAGACGTCGAAAATGAACCAGGGGAAGCCGCGCTTGTAAGAGCGCGCCTTGGTGATCAGGGACAGGTCGGGCGGCGCCGCGCCACCGTTCGCCGCACGCGCAGCCTGCTCGTTCGGGAATGGCGAGGGGAAATAGTCCGCCGGCCGGCCCGCCCGCTCGAACATGTCACCCGCATCGTTCGGACCGTCCTTGACCTTGTACTCGGCTGCAAACGCCGACGCCTGCGCCACCGAATAGCCGGGCCCGCCGGGCTCGGCGAGATTGCGGAAGGCGACGTAAGACAGGCCGTGGCAGCTGGCGCAGACCTCCTTGTAGACCTTCAGGCCGCGCTGCAGGGCGCCGCGATCGAACGTACCGAAAGGCCCAGCGAAGGACCATTTGTTACCCGGAGGCTTGTCGCCGCCTTCGGACGCTTTCGCGCTGTCGATCGAGCCCGCGAACAACGAGCCGGCGAGCGCCAGCACGATCGCGGTCGACACCATCGGTGTCGATCGGCTGCCGGTCTTGGCCAGCACCGCATCCGAGATCGAGTTCGGCACCGGCCGCGGCTTCTCGATCCGCGAGAGCAGCGGCAGCACGATCAGGAAGTAGGCGAAGTAGCAGAAAGTCAGGATCCGGCCGGCAATGACATAGATGCCCTCCGGCGGCTGCGCGCCGAGATAGCCGAGCAGGATGCAGACAACGACGAAGATCCAGAAGAACTGCTTGGCCAGCGGACGATACTTCGACGACTTCGTCTTCGCGGCGTCCAGCCAGGGCAGGAAGCACAGGATGATGATCGCCCCGAACATCGCAACGACACCCGCGAGCTTGTCCGGAATCGAGCGCAGGATCGCGTAGAACGGCAGGTAATACCATTCCGGCACGATGTGCGGCGGCGTCACGCCCGGGTTCGCCGGAATGTAGTTGTCGGCATCGCCGAGATAGTTCGGCATGTAGAAGATGAACCAGGCGTAGAGCAGCAGGAAGCAGGCGACGCCGAACATGTCCTTGATGGTGGCATGCGGCGTGAACGGCACCGTGTCCTTTTCCGTCTTCGGCTCGACGCCATCAGGATTGTTCTGGCCGGCGACGTGCAGCGCCCAGACGTGCAGCACGACGACGCCCGCGATCACGAACGGCAGCAGATAGTGCAGCGAGAAGAAGCGGTTCAGCGTCGGGTTGCCGACCGCATAGCCGCCCCACAGCAGCGTCACGATGCTCTCGCCGACATAGGGAATGGCGGAGAACAGGTTGGTGATGACGGTGGCGCCCCAGAAGCTCATCTGGCCCCAGGGCAGCACGTAGCCCATGAAGCCCGTGGCCATCATCAAGAGGTAGATGATGACGCCGAGGATCCACAACACCTCGCGCGGCTCCTTGTACGACCCGTAATAGAGGCCGCGGAACATGTGGACGTAGACGGCGACGAAGAACATCGAGGCGCCGACAGCGTGCATGTTGCGCAGCAGCCAGCCGTAGTTCACGTCGCGGACGATCAGCTCGACCGACTTGAAGGCGAGATCGGCATTCGGCGTGTAATGCATCGCCAGGATCACGCCGGTCAGGATCTGCATCCCCAGCATGAAGGAGAGGATGGCGCCGAAGGTCCACCAATAGTTCAGGTTACGCGGGGTGGGATAGGCGACGAACGAGGAGTGCATGAGGCCGAAGATCGGCAGGCGCCGCTCGATCCATTGCAGGGCCGGATTGCTCGGCTGGTAGTCGGATGGTCCGCTCATGATGCGATCCTGAGGAAATAATACGACGAGACGGCGCGAAGCTTCGGACGAAGGTCCAAAGCTCAGCCGATCTGGATTTTGGTGTCGGAAACGAACTGGTACGGCGGCACTGGCAGGTTCGAGGGCGCAGGGCCCTGGCGGATGCGGCCGGACGTATCGTACACCGAACCATGGCAGGGGCAGAAGAACCCGTCGTAGCTGCCTTCATGAGCGATCGGGATGCAGCCGAGATGGGTGCAGATGCCGATCACGACCAGCCACTGATCGTGACCGGACTTGACCCGAGCCTCGTCGGTCTGCGGATCGGGCAGGCTCGCCACGTTGACGGCGCGCGCCTCCTCGATCTGCTTCTTGGTGCGGTGGCTGATGTAGATCGGCTTGCCGCGCCAGAACACCTTGATGTCCTGGCCCTCGGCGATCGGGCTGAGATCGACCTCGATCGGCGCACCGGCGGCGATGGTCGAGGCGTCAGGATTCATCTGCGAGATGAAGGGCCAGAGCGCGGCCGCGCCCCCTACTGCTGCAGCTGCCCCGGTTGCAACGAATAAGAAATCACGGCGTGTCGGATGGTCCGCCGAAGACGCTGTCGTCACGATTCCAACCCTTTCTTCTTGTGCAACCGGTGGAACCGCTCCAGAGGGCGCCCATGAGGTCCCCGGAAAGGCTGCCGGCGCCCGCGGCCCCCCGCGGCGGCAGAACTTCGCTTATTCGCCTCTAAACAGGCGAAACAGCAGTCCAGAATCGTTCTATTGGCACCCTTGCCGGGCGAGCGCAAGCCCGCTATCGGCGCGGGGGCGTGCCATGCACGAATTCCCGGGCAGGCGATGTTTTATTGAGACATTCCCGTCCCGCAACCAGCCCGCCATTCCCGATGCAGATAGCGCTTTTCCAACCTGACATCCCCCAGAACACCGGTACGATTCTCAGGCTCTGCGCCTGCCTCGGGCTGGACGCCCATATCATCGAACCGGCGGGGTTCCCGGTCTCCGACCGCGCGTTCCGCCGGGCGGGAATGGACTACCTCAGCCATGTCAGCATCGTCAGGCACGATTCCTGGCTGAAGTTCGAGGACTGGCGCGCCGTCCACGGCCACCGCCTGCTGCTGTTCACCACCAAGGCCGCCACCGACTATCGCGATTTCCGTTACCAGACGTCGGACATCCTGCTATTCGGGCGCGAGAGCGCCGGAGTGACCGAGGCGGTGGTCGAGGCCGCGGACGCGCGGCTGGTAATCCCGATCCGGGCCGGGCTGCGGTCGCTCAATGTCGCCATGAGCGCGGCGATGGCCGCCGGCGAGGCGCTACGGCAGGTCCGGACCCCGCAAGTCTGAAGGCCAAAGGAGAGACGATTGAGTTACGCGGTCAAGGAAATCTTCCTGACCCTGCAAGGCGAAGGCGCCCATGCCGGACGCGCCTCCGTGTTCTGCCGCTTTGCCGGCTGCAACCTCTGGAGCGGGCGCGAGGCGGACCGCGTTGAGGCCACCTGCAAGTTCTGCGACACGGATTTCGTCGGGACCGACGGCACACTCGGCGGCCGCTACGGCTCGGCTGCCGAGCTCGCCGACACCATCGCCGCGCAATGGCGCGCCGCCGAAGCCGACCGCTACGTGGTGCTGACCGGCGGCGAGCCGCTGCTCCAGGTCGACGCCGCGCTGATCGAGGCGCTCCACGCCCGTGGCTTCGAGATCGGCGTCGAGACCAACGGCACGATCGAAGCGCCCGATGGCCTCGACTGGATCTGCGTCAGCCCCAAGGGCGGCAGCGAGCTGGTGCTTCGTCAGGGCCACGAGCTGAAACTGGTCTACCCGCAGGCCCTCGCCGCGCCAGACACGTTCGAGCACCTCGCCTTCGAGCGCTTCTCGCTGCAGCCGATGGACGGACCCGAGGTGATCGAGAACACCGCGCGCGCGATCGACTATTGCCTGCGTCACCCGCAATGGCGGCTCAGCGTGCAGACGCATAAATCGCTCGGCATCAGATAGGACGCGACCGGGAATGCAGATGGACAATTCGACGATCGAGGGCCGCAAGGCCCGCACCCGCACCTGGTTCGAGGCCTTGCGCGACGACATCTGCGCGAGCTTCGAGCGGCTCGAGGACGATGCCCCGCAAGACCTCTATCCGGGCGAAGCCGGCCGATTCAAGCGCACGCCCTGGCAGCGCGCCGACCATACCGGCGCGCCCGGCGGCGGCGGGGTGATGTCGATGATGCATGGCCGGCTGTTCGAGAAGGTCGGCGTGCACTGCTCGACCGTGCACGGCGAGTTCGCCCCTGAATTTCGCGCCCAGATTCCCGGCGCCGCGGACGACCCGAAGTTCTGGGCCTCCGGCATCTCGCTGATTGCGCATATGCGCAACCCGAACGTGCCAGCCGTGCACATGAACACGCGCTTCGTCGTCACCACGAAGGCCTGGTTCGGCGGCGGCGCCGATCTCACCCCGGTGCTCGACCGCCGGCGCACGCAGGACGATGCCGACACCATCGCCTTCCACGCCGCGATGAAGGAGGCCTGCGCGCAGAACAGCGGCGTTGCCGATTACGACAAGTACAAGACATGGTGCGACGAGTACTTCTACCTGCCGCACCGCAAGGAGCCGCGCGGCATCGGCGGCATCTTCTACGACTGGCACGACAGCGGCGACTGGGACGCCGACCTCGCCTTCACCAAGGACGTCGGCCGCGCTTTCCTGAAGATCTACCCCGAGATCGTCAGGCGCAATTTCGCCAGAGCCTGGACCGCCGCCGACCGCGAGGAGCAGTTGATCCGGCGCGGCCGCTATGTCGAGTTCAACCTGCTCTATGATCGCGGCACCATCTTCGGGCTCAAGACCGGCGGCAATGTCGAGTCGATCCTGTCGTCGATGCCGCCGGAGGTGAAATGGCCGTGACCGTTTCGAAGCCGCTGCCCCGCGCCATGCTGATCGACATGGACGACACCATCCTGTCGGCCTATGGCCGGCCCGAGATCGCCTGGAACACGATCGCGAACGAATTCGCCGAGGAGCTTGCGCCGCTGCCGCCGCCACAGGTCGCGACCGCGGTGCTCGCCTATGCCAGGCAGTTCTGGTCGACCGCGGAGCCGATCTGGCGGATGAAGCTCGGGGAGGCGCGGCGGCTCACGGTGCGCGGCGGCTTCGCCGCGCTCGCCGCCGACGGCCATCGCGCCCTCTCGGACGATCTCGCCGATCGCCTCGCCGACCGCTTCACCACCTACCGCGAGGAAGCGATCTTCGTCTTCCCCGGTGCGCATGATGCGATCGACGCGTTCAGGGCACGCGGCGTCAAGCTCGCGCTGGTCACCAACGGCGCCGCCGACATGCAGCGCGCCAAGGTCGAGCGGTTCGAGCTGGCGCATCGCTTCGACCACATCCAGATCGAGGGCGAGCACGGTTTCGGCAAGCCCGAGGAGCGCGCCTATCTGCACGCGATGGAGGCGCTCGGCGTCACGCCTGCGGAGACCTGGATGATCGGCGACAATCTGGAATGGGAAGTCGTAACGCCGCAGCGCCTCGGTATCTACTCGATCTGGATCGACGTGCACGGCGACGGCCTGCCCGAGGGCTCGACCGTCAAGCCCGACCGCATCATCCGCTCGCTGACCGAGCTGGTGCCGGATCGGCCCTGAGCAGGCCGCCAGACAAAAAATCGAAAAACAACCCCATGCACAGTAGACGGTCCCTGCAAAATCAAGGACTTACGGATTTTGCGAAACGCCTTTGATGCGTCAGTCAATAAAGGGGCATGACGTCGCACGATGAAGAGGCGGATGCTCAGAAGCTCAGTGCGGCAGCAGGATCTTGTGCACCACGCCGGACCCACCGCCGGATTCTATCGGCACGACCGGCCTGCGTGATCGGCCCGTCATGACCGCCTGCTAGCTTCCCTTCCGGGTCAATCACGCGAAAGGAACACTCCATGGACTTGAAAGCCGGCGATGTGGTGATGCTGAAATCCGGCGGCCAGCCGCTGACGGTTGCGGAGGTGAAGGAGGACGACGTGCTCTGCCTCTGGATGGGCATGGAAGGCGACCTGTTCCGCGAGACGCTGCCAATGGCCGTGCTGGTGCAGGTGGAAGAGGACGATGAGGAGGATGAAGACGAGGAAGAGGGCGAAGAGTAGGCGCGCTCAAGACCGCATCCCGGTCAGGCCGGCCTGCTACGCGTTCGATATCCGCTGATCTGCCAGTCGCGGGGCAGCAGCGGACATGGCTGGATGTCGCAGAAAGGCCAATAGCCGACCCGCAGCATCATAGGTTTTTCACCAAGCGCCGGTGGAGCGTTGCGGCGTTGGGCTGCCTGGCGGCCCACTCCAGGTTACGTTCGCCATCGATCTTCACCCAAGACGTCCGAGTCGGCGCATCGTCGCCAGTGAGCGAGTTGAACGTACATGATGCCCTTTCTCGCATGATGGCGCCGACGGAATCCTGGGCCTGGTAGTCGATGAGCGCCACATACTGAACCGGCGGGTGGCGCGCTGATTGCATCATGAATCTTCTGGTTGACTCGGGTACGGCCCGTTCCGGCTCGGCGAAAAATTCGTCCCACGCGATCGTTCTTCTGGAGTCTTCCAGGTCGATCCGTTGATAGGTGGAAGGATCCGCCAGCCGCTCTTGAATGGCCTTTTCGCAGGTCTGCACAAATTGGGACGTGAACGGCGGATAGCTACGCACGTAAGCATTACCGAGACCAGCGACACCGAGGACTACGAATGCTGCAATGGCGAGCTTGATTTTCATCTCTGAACAGCACTCCAAGGGGTTGGGACACCTGCGAAACCGTCGCTCAAGGAAAACCACAGACTCATACGGCCTCGGGCTAGCAAGCAGCAACGAACGGACTACCGTAGCCCGATTAAGACTAAGCGTGCATTAACCGGCGCGCACAACCTTTCATTCTGGAGTGTGGTACTGCCGCTGGCGCGTCCGACGACGAGTTGTCCGATTTGTTCTGGTCAGAACGTCCGGTTTGGGCGTCGATGATGCCGATTCGCGACTCAGGTCCGCTCGACCCAGGGCAGCCGTTGAGCCGATGCTGGCCGCCGAGATCACGCGAACGGTCTTGCGACCGGCGCAAGCTTTAATCCGCACGAGGAGCTGCAACTGATGCTCCCGGGCAACCAAGCGGTTCACGCATCCCTACGGCCACATTCGGCAACGTGAGGACCACGAAGGCGCCCGATGCGAACTCGCGTCCATGCTTCCGGCCCCATTCAACGATCACCAGTTCCACTAAAGCTTTGCTAACCAAACAATTCTTCCAAGAGAAATCACCTATGGAACAACCGCTCCTTATGAAACTGGAAATGATTGCCCCTCTAGGTTGATTCCGGATGAAATCGCAACGCCATCAAGAAGCAGGAATGCCTAGCGTTGCAGAAGTTTCGAGCAGCTAGTCGGCTTATCTGATCGATTTAGACCGAGCATCGTTCGTGATCTCATGAAATCCAGCAATGGCCTATATTTTTCTCGCCTCGATCACATCAGAGCTCTGGCGGCCTACCTCGTTTTCGTGTGGCACTTCACCCATCTGACTAATCAATTCCCGGTGCCGTTCTCCGCCGTGCCGCCATTCCCGTTCGCGCTGCTGGATGAGGGGCACGTCGGCGTTGGGCTCTTCATGACGCTGAGTGGCTACCTGTTCGCCAAGCTGGTGAACGGGCAGGCGATCAACTATCCCGCGTTTCTCTGGAGTCGCGCCGTAAGATTGGTACCCTTGCTCGCCGCGTCTCTTGCCGCTTGGTATCTTCTTGGCAAGCTTCACATTGGGCCTCCAATTGACTTCAGTCAGATCTGGCGCGGAGTCTTGTTGCCGACGTTGCCGAACGGAGCCTGGTCGATCACGATCGAGTTTCAGTTCTACCTGCTGTTCCCGTACCTGCTCGCGCTCAGCAACCGCTTTGGTCTCCATGCGCTGCTCATCGGCATCTGTCTCAGCCTCTGCCTGCGTGCGCTCCTCTGGCTAAGATACGGAGAGGTCCAGCTCGTGGCGTATTGGACCATCGTCGGGGCGATCGACCAGTTTCTGATGGGCATGTTCTTCGCGACGGCTGGCCTTGGCGCAAAGGCACGTCGCGTCGTGGCCTTCACGTGTGGGCTGCTGTTCCTGATGTTCTGGCAAGTCTTCGACGCCGAGGGCGGCTTCTTCTACCTCGATGGGGCCTATCCCTCTCCCTCGGCATTATGGATAGTCATTCCGTCGATCCAGGCCGTCGCCTTTGGCAGTTTCATCGCCTGGTACGACAATTCAGGGATTAGCTTTCCCCCGAAGCTTGATCTCTGCCTCCGGAAAATCGGAGAGTGGTCATATTCGATCTATCTCCTGCATTTCTTCCTGCGCGAGGTCTTAATATTCCTTATCAAAGACCGTGCTGGCCAAGACGCCAACTTTTGGTGGGCGCTCCCAGCTGCGACCGTGCTTTTCGCGGCATTCGCACCCGTGGCGGGGCTGTCATACGAATTCTTCGAGAAGCCGCTTCTCCGACTGCGGACGGCCTACATCGTACGATCCAAAAAGGGTTCGGCGGCACTGCATACGCATTGAAATCCGATCCGCGATCTCGGGCTCGATGATCTGAGATCCGTTCGCGTCGTAAGCTGCCGCAGACCGTTGAGCCGGCGCCTTCCGGTTGGCTCAGCAGCCGACGTTCACGAGAACGAGCCAGGATCGCGGGCGCGTTGCGCATGCCCAATCGGGCCCACCCATCTACGCGACCAGTTGCCTCGCCGCCGCCGAGATCATCACCAGCCCGCCGGTGATGACAGCGACATCGAGGATCGCGGCGTGGATGTGCAACGGCATCCGCTCGACGAAGGCCTTTGCCAGGAAGGCGCCGGGAACCGCGATCACGCCGATCAGGAGCGCGAAGGCGAGCACCTGCGCGGTGACGGCGCCGGCGAGGCCGAACACGGAGATCTTGATCAGGCCGGTGCCGAGCGAGATCATCGCATCGGTCGCGATCACGGCGGCGCCCTCCAGGCCCGCGGCCATCAGGAGCGAGAGAAGGATCACGCCGGAGCCGGAGGTGCCGCCGACCAGGACGCCGTAGCCGACCGAGCCGGCGGCAAGACCGCTGTCGCCGATCCTCACCGCGCGGCGGCGAAGCACGCGACGCAACGGCACGCTCAGGATCAACATGGTGCCGATCACGAGTGCCGCGCCGGCATTGGTGAGCCGCGTGTAGCCGTAGGCCCCGAGTGCGGTCGTCAGCGCGGCACAGGCGAGGACGATCAGCGCGCGGCGGCTGTCGACGTAGCGCAGGTAAGCGACCGCGCGGCTGCAATTGGTGAAGATGGCGGAGATCGCGATGATCGGCACCACGGGCTCGGCGCCGACCAGCGGCACCAGCACCAGCGGCATCAGGGCGCCGGTGCCGTAGCCGGCAAGGCCGCCGATGATCGAAGCGAACAACGCCATCGTTGCTACCAGCAGCAGCTGGAAGATCGAGATGTCGGCGAAGCCTGAGACGATCGTCACGTTCTCTCGTCGCGGCTGACGCGGGCCGCAGCTTGATCGGCGATGGCAGCGAGTGCGGCTTGCTCTAGGGGAAAATCCGCCGCGAGCCAAGCGTCCTCGGCGAGCGTCAACACGTGTCCGAGCGCGGGTCCTTCAGGCAGCCCGCGGGCGATGAAGTCGGCGGCCTTCAGTGGAAATTTCGGCGCCGTCCAGCGCTGCGGCAGCTCGGCGAGCGCACGCCAGCGCGTCGAGGCGACATCGCCGCCGCTCCGCGCCCAGCCCAGCAACACGCGATCGTGATAGCGCTCAGGCCCGAGCCGATAGAGCAGCCGCCGCGCATTGGCCTCGTCCTTGGTGGCGAGGCGCCACCAGCGGTGTCCCATCGAATCCAGCGCCTTGGTCTCGGCATTGGACAGCCGCAAGCGCGCGGCGACGCGCTTGGCATCCTCGGTCACGGCGACGGTCAGCGCGGCGAGGCGCCGCGTGCTGCCGGCGGCAAGGCCGAGCTCGCGCTCGACCGCGATCATCGTCGCCAGCGGTCCGGTGTAGACGATGCCGCCGACCAGCGTCTGCACGAGGCCGCCCTCGGCCATGGCCAGCGCGGCCGCGGCTGCGCCCGACGCCACCAGGAGCTTCAGCATCTCCATCCGCACCCGCTCGGCCGAGAGGCTGGCAAGGCCGGCGCGGCCGCGGATGCAGGCGAGATAGCCGTCGCGGTCGGGATCACCCGCGCCGAAAGCGGCGTGGATGCGGAAGAAGCGCAGGATGCGCAGATAGTCCTCGGCGATGCGCTGGTCGGGATCGCCGATGAAGCGGACGCGGCGCGCTTTGGCATCCGCGATGCCGCCGACGTAATCGTAGACGACGCCCTTTGCGTCGGCCGACAGGCCGTTCATGGTGAAGTCGCGCCGCTCGGCGTCCTTCACCCAGTCGCGGCCGAACGCGACCTTGGCCTTGCGGCCGAAGGTTTCGGTGTCCTCGCGCAACGTCGTGACTTCATAGGGGTGGCTGTCGATCACCAACGTGACGGTGCCGTGATCGATGCCGGTCGGCACGCCCTTGATGCCGGCGGCCTTGGCGCGTCGCATCACCTCCTCCGGCCGCGCCGTGGTCGCGATGTCGATATCGCCGGGCTTGAGGCCGAGGAGCGCGTTGCGCACCGCGCCGCCGACCACCCGCGCCTCCTCGCCGTCGGCATTGAGCAATTGCAGGACGCGCGCGGTCCCGCCCGAGATCAGCCAGGGCGCATCGGCAAGGACCGGCGCGAGTAACGGCTCGGCGCTCATCGTGCTGCCCCTATTTTTCCACGCCCGGCACCAGCCGCCCGTTCTCGATATGGGCGGGAACGTAGGTCGAGTCCGGCGGCGCGCCGGAGAACTCCGCAAGGCCGATCAGGCCCGCGATGACGAGCGCAAGCGCGACCAGGGTGAGGCGCGCGACGATCGTGACCGGCCAGGACGAGCGCGCGAACACACCAGAGCGGCTCGCGGCCAGGAACAGCGCATAGACGGCAAACGGGATAAGGAAGATTCCGATCTCGGTCAGAACCGTCCGGATCATGACGAATAGATCCGCTCATACAGCACACGCAGCATTCCGGCCGTGGCCCCCCAGATGTAGCGCTCCGCGAACGGCATCGCGTAATAGGACCGCTCCATGCCGCGGAATTCCTTGCTGTGCACCTGATGATTCACCGGGTTCATCAGAAAGGATAGCGGCACCTCGAAGGCGTCATCAACCTCGGAATGGTTGATGGTGAGCGAGAAGCCCGGCCGGACCTTGGCCACCGTCGGCAGGATCCGGAAGCCGAACGCGGTGCCGTAGAGATCGAGATAGCCGAGCGGCTCGACGAAGTCTCTGGACAGCCCGACCTCCTCCTCGGCCTCGCGCAGCGCCGCGTCCAGCGGCGAGGAATCGGTCGCGTCGATCTTGCCGCCGGGAAAGGCGACCTGGCCGGCATGGTCGTTGAGATGCGCCGCGCGCTGCGTCAGCAGAATGGTCGGTTCGGGATGATCGACCACGGCGATCAGCACCGCCGCGGGGCGCACCGGCTGCTCGCGTGCGATGATCTCCAGCATCTTGTCGGTGCCGGGATCACCCGAGGCGGGAATGATGTTGGGATCGTAGAGGCCGGCCGGCACGTCGAAGCCGAGTTTCGCCTTCGAGCGGGCGAAGAAATCCGCCGCGCCGAGCACAACCTGGTCGCTCTTCAGGATAGGCTTGGTCAAAGCGCGGCCCTCACCTGCTCCGCATCGGCCATGGCGAAGAATTCGCCTGATGATTCGACGCCGAACATCGGCTGGCCATCGACCATCCGCTCCTCGCCCATGTCAACCAGATCGTAATAGAGCGCCCTCGTGACCTTGGCCCAGAGATCGGCTCGGACATGCAAGTAAGGCGTCAGCCCGCCGTCCGCCGCCTGCTCGAAGCGCAGCCGGTGCGCGGCATCGCAGGTGACCCAGTCGTCGACATTGGTGCGGAAGCGCAGCACGCGATGGCCGCTCTCATCGTCTTTCTGCATCTCGACCGCCATGAACGGCGCATCGTCGACGCGGATGCCGACCTTCTCCACCGGCGTGACCAGGAAATGCTTGTCGCCCTCGCGCTTGAGGATGGTCGAGAACAGCCGCACCAAGGCGGGACGCCCGATTGGCGTGCCCAAGTAGAACCAAGTACCATCGGAGGCGATTCGGATGTCGAGATCGCCGCAAAACGGCGGATTCCACAGGTGCACCGGCGGCAGGCCCTTCTTGCCGCCTTCGGCATTGGCAGCATTCTTGGCGGCGGCAGTCAGCCCCTCGAGGCCACGATCGGCGCTCTGCCCTTGGTTCGCCATGGTTTGCCCTGACTTTGTCTTTGGCACGATTGGTGCAGGTCTACGTTGTACTCGGGTGCGCGGTTCCATCCGGGATAGTCCGGTGTGGAGGTCGCCACTTCGTGATGCCGTACATAACCCGAAGCCGATAAGGTGGGGATAGGTTAATTCAACGAATACATGGCCTTCCTGCAAGCCTAGCATAGGCCCATGATTTGACGCGATGCGGTGACATGACGGCCCAGACAAGCCGCATGGCGGGCTGAAGGAGCGAGCGGATGGCGGAGAGTGTCGAGAAACTCGAGGACGGGATCGTCCGTTCGGCCGAGCAGGTGTCGAGCCAGATTCGCGCCGCGAAGGATGCGATCGCCTCCGTCATCTTCGGCCAGGACCGCGTGATCGAAAACACGCTGGTCACCATCCTCTCCGGCGGCCATGCGCTGCTGATCGGCGTGCCCGGCCTTGCCAAGACCAAGCTGGTCGAGACCCTCGGCGTCACGCTTGGGCTCGATGCCAAGCGCATCCAGTTCACGCCCGATCTGATGCCGTCGGACATTCTCGGCGCCGAGGTGCTGGACGAGAGCACCACGGGCAAGCGCGCCTTCCGCTTCATTTCGGGTCCGGTGTTCGCGCAGCTCCTGATGGCCGACGAGATCAACCGCGCCTCGCCGCGCACGCAGTCGGCACTGCTGCAGGCGATGCAGGAGCAGCACATCACCGTGGCCGGCGCGCGTCACGACCTGCCAAAACCCTTCCACGTGCTGGCGACGCAGAACCCGCTGGAGCAGGAAGGCACCTATCCGCTGCCCGAAGCGCAGCTCGACCGCTTCCTGATGGAGATCGACGTCGACTATCCCGATCGCGACGCCGAGCGCCGCATCCTGTTCGAGACCACCGGCGCCGAGGAGACGCTGGCGAAGGGATCGATGAGCGCGGACGCGCTGATCGCCGCGCAGCGGCTGATCCGACGCCTGCCGGTCGGCGATTCCGTCGTGGAGGCGATCCTGTCGCTGGTGCGCTCGGCCCGTCCGGGTCCCGACGCCGGCGAATCCGGCAAGTTCATCGCCTGGGGTCCCGGCCCGCGCGCCAGCCAATCCCTGATGCTGGCGGTGCGCGCGCGTGCGCTGATCGACGGCCGTCTGGCGCCCTCGGTCGACGACGTGCTCGATCTCGCCGAGCCCGTGCTGAAGCACCGCATGGCGCTGACCTTCCAGGCGCGCGCCGAAGGCCGCACGATCCCGGACGTGATCCGGCAATTGAAGGCACGGATCGGTTGATGGCAGCGGAGAACGGGCACACGGCGAAGGAGGTCATCGCGATCCGACGTGCCGATGGCGAAAGCCGCACGCTCGCAGCTTCCTTGCCGCGCCTGGTGTTAGAGGCCCGCCGCATCGCCGCCAACGTCATCCACGGCCTGCACGGCAGGCGCCGCGCCGGCTCCGGCGAAAATTTCTGGCAATATCGCCGTTTCGTCTCCGGCGAGCCGGCGCAGAACGTCGATTGGCGGCGCTCGGCGCGGGACGACCTTCTCTATGTCCGCGAGCTCGAATGGGAAGCCTCGCACACGGTGTGGATCTGGCCCGACCGCTCGCCCTCGATGGCGTTCGCCTCGAAGACGGCGCGCGAGTCCAAGCTGGAGCGGACGCTGATCGTCGCCTTCGCGCTGGCCGAGCTGCTGGTCTCCGGCGGCGAACGGGTCGGGATCCCCGGGCTGATGGCGCCGACGGCGAGCCGCAGCGTCATCGACAAGATGGCGCAGGCGATGCTGCATGACGATGCCGATCGGCCCAGCCTGCCGCCGTCCTTCGTGCCTCCCGCGCTCGCCGAGACGATCGTGCTGTCGGATTTCTGGTCGCCGATCTCCGAGATCAGGGCGACGCTCGCAGGGCTGTCCGGCTCGGGCGCGCACGGCACGCTGGTGCAGGTCGTCGATCCCGCCGAAGAATCGTTCCCCTATTCCGGCCGCGTCGAGTTCGTCGAGCCCGAAGGGTTCGGGGTGATCACCGCCGGCCGCGCCGAGAGCTGGGCGCAGGATTACACCACGCGGCTCGCGCTGCATCGCGACCAGATCCGCGCCGAGACGAGCAAGCTCGACTGGCTGTTCACGACGCACGCCACCGACCGCTCCGCCGCCGAGCTCTTGCTGTTCCTGCATGCCGGCATGCAGGTGAGCAAGTCGGGCGCCCGCACCACGACCATCAAGGCGGGGCCGGCCGCATGATGGGATTGCCGCTCGCCTTCACCCAACCGCTGCTTCTGATCGGCCTCGTCAGTTTGCCGGTGCTGTGGTGGCTCTTGCGCGTGATGCCGCCGCGGCCGCGCCGCATCGAGTTTCCGCCGACCCGCCTGTTGTTCGACATCGCCCCGCGCGAGGAGACGCCCTCGCGGACGCCATGGTGGCTGACCGCGCTGCGGCTGCTTGCGGCAGCGCTGGTGATCTTCGCCGCCGCCGGCCCGATCTGGAACCCGCAGACGGGCCTTGCCGGCAGCAAGGCGCCGCTGATGATCGTGTTCGATGACGGCTGGAGCGCCGCATCGCACTGGGATGTCAGGATCAGGGCCGCCGACGAGCTGATCGCCAATGCCGACAACGACCGCCGCGCCATCGCGCTGGTGCCGCTGTCCGAGCCGAGCCGCGACATCACCCTGATGCCTGCGGGCGCCGCGCGCGTCGCGCTGCGCCAGCTCGCGCCAAAGCCCTATTCGGTCGACCGCGTCGACACGCTCGCCGCGATCGACCGCTTCCTGAAAGCCACCGGCGATTGCGAGATCGCCTGGCTGTCGGATGGCGTCAACACCGGCCGCGGCGAGGAATTCGTGGCCGGCCTCGGCAAGACCATCGGCGAGCGCAGCCTGACCATCTTCGATGGCGGCACCCCCTCGCCGCTGGCGCTGGTCGCGGCCGAGAACGCCGCCGCGAAGATGACGGTGAAGGTGCTGCGCACCGACAGCGGCATCGTGGCCGGCACCGTGCGCGCGCTCGACCAGAAGGCCTCGCCGATCGGCGAAGCGCGGTTCTCGTTCGGCCCGCAGGACAAGGAGACCGACGCCGCGTTCGATCTGCCGGTCGAGCTGCGCAACGACATCAACCGCCTCGAGATCTCGGGCGAGCGCTCCGCCGGCGCGGTGCAGCTGCTCGACAAGCGCTGGCGCCGCCGCGCCATCGGCATCGTCTCGGGCTCGACCAGCGAGACCGCGCAGCCGCTGCTGGCGCCGACCTTCTACCTCGCCCGTGCGCTGACGCCGTTCGCCGACGTCAGGCTCGCCGACAAGGGCTCGCCGCAGCAGGGCATCACACAATTCCTGGACCAGAAGCTGCCGATGATCATCCTCGCCGATGTCGGCACCATCGCGCCGGAGCTGCGCGAACGCCTCAATGCCTGGATCGACCAGGGCGGCGTCCTGGTGCGGTTCGCAGGGCCCCGACTGGCGCAGGCCGAGGACGACCTGGTGCCGGTCAAGCTGCGCAAGGGCGGCCGCACCCTCGGCGGCAGCCTGACCTGGGAGAAGCCGCAGCATCTGACCTCCTTCGCGGCCGACGGCCCGTTCGCCGGCGTCGCGGTCCCCAGGGACGTCGCCGTGAGCCGCCAGGTGCTGGCCGAGCCCGACGCCGTGCTCGCCACCAAGAGCTGGGCCTCGCTGGAAGACGGCACGCCGCTCGTCACCGGCGAGCATCGCGGCAAGGGGCTGGTCAGCCTGTTCCACGTCAGCGCCGACATGCGCTGGTCGGATCTGCCGATGTCCGGCACCTTCGTCGAAATGCTGCGACGGATCGTCGACATGTCCGGCTACACCTCCAAGCCCGGCGCAGGAATTGCCAGCGAAGCGACCACCGAGACGGTGGCGCCGCTGCACATCCTCGACGGCTTCGGCGCCTTCGGACCGCCGCCGGCGACCGCCAAGCCGCTGCCCGCCGATTACCGCGACCGCGCCACATCAGATCATCCGCCGGGCTTCTACGGCCCGGCCGAAGGACCGCTCGCCGTGAACACGCTTGCCAGCGCCGACCGCATCGCGGCCCTCAACACCACGAGCCTGCGCGCCCGGCACGCCACCTACACCAATGCCGAGCCGCGCGACCTGCGCGGCTGGCTGCTGTCGACGGCGCTGGCGCTGTTCCTGATCGACGCCATCATCGTCGCGGTGCTCGGCGGCGGCATCGCCGCGCTGCTGCGCCGCCGCGCCGCGCCTGCCATGATCGTGCTCGGCCTGCTGCTCACCTCGCTCGCGCCAACGCCGTCACGCGCCGACGGCGCCGCGGACGATTTCGCGATGAAGGCGACGGCGCAAACCCGCCTCGCCTATGTCGTCACGGGCAATGCCGACGTCGATTCCATCGTCAAGGCGGGGATGAACGGGCTGACGCTGTTTTTGGCCCAGCGCACCGCGCTCGAGGCCGGCGATCCCGTCGGGATCGATCCGGCGCGCGACGAGCTCGCCTTCTTCCCGCTGATCTACTGGCCGATCGTGCCGGGCGCGCCGAAGCCGCCGCGGGACGCCATCAACAGAATCGACGCCTACATGAAGCAGGGCGGCACCGTGCTGTTCGACACCCGCGACGCGATCGAAGCCCCGCCCGGCGCGAACGGCGCGGCGCAAACCCCCGCCATGCAGACGCTGCGCGAGATCCTGTCCTCGCTCGACGTGCCCGAGCTCGAGCCGGTGCCGCGCGAGCACGTGCTGACCAAGACCTTCTATCTGCTGCGCGACTTCCCCGGCCGCTTCGTCACCGGCCAGACCTGGGTCGAGACCCTGCCGCGCGACGAGGACGACGACAGCGCGCAGCGGCCGGCGCGCGGCGGCGACGGCGTCTCGCCGATCATCATCACCTCGAACGACCTTGCCGGCGCCTGGGCGGTACGGCCCGACGGCCAGGCCATGCTGCCGGTGACCGGCGGCGACACCCGCCAGCGCGAAGTCGCCTACCGCGCCGGCGCCAACATCGTGATGTACACCCTGACCGGCAATTACAAGGCCGACCAGGTGCACGCACCGGCCCTGATCGAACGGTTGGGGCAATGATGCGGGTAACGCGCTTGATCCACACACTCCGTCATTCCGGGATGGTCCGAAGGACCAGACCCGGAATCTCGAGATTCCGGGTTCGATGCTTCGCATCGCCCCGGAATGACGTTGATAGGGTGGTTTAATGAATTACGGCATCGCATTCACGCCGCTCGTCCCCGCCATCGTGCTCTGGCTCGCGCTCGCCGCGATCGTCGTCGTCGCGCTGGTGCTGCTGATTGCTCGCGCGCGCGGCGCTGCCGTGCGCGTGGCCGCGTTGGCGCTGTTCCTGCTCGCGCTCGCCAACCCCTCCTTCACCCGCGAGGAACGCGAGCCCCTCACCTCGGTCGCCGCGATCGTCGTCGACAAGAGCCCGAGCCAGAATTTCGGCAACCGCAATCGCGAGGCCGCAGCTGCGCAGGAAGCGCTGGTCGACAGCCTGAAGAAGATCAAGGGGCTGGAGGTGCGCGTCGTCGATGCCGGACAGGCCGACGGCGAGACCGACGGCACCAAGCTGTTCGGCGCCCTCGCCTCGACCTTGTCGGACGTGCCGGTCGACCGCGTCGCCGGCGCGTTCCTGATCACCGACGGCCGCGTCCACGACATTCCGGCGAACGCCGCCGCGCTCGGCTTCCAGGCGCCGGTGCATGCGCTGATCACCGGCCAGAAGGACGAGCGCGACCGCCGCATCGCGATCACCGCCGCGCCGCGCTTCGGCATCGTCGGACAGAGCCAGTCCATCAGCTACCGCCTCGACGATCAGGGCGTGTCCGGCGAGCGCGCCAAGGTCACGATCCGCAGGGACGGCGAGGTCATCAACGAGCGCACGCTCTCGAGCGGCCAGGCCGCGAGCGTCGACGTCGACATCAAGCATGCCGGACCGAACATCGTCGAGATCGAGGCCTCCCCGCTCGAGCGCGAGCTGACGCCGGTGAACAACCGCGCCGTCGTCGCCATCGACGGCGTGCGGGACAAGCTGCGCGTGCTGCTGGTCTCGGGCGAGCCGCATTCCGGCGAGCGCACCTGGCGCAACCTCTTGAAGTCCGACGCCAGCGTCGATCTCGTGCACTTCACCATCCTGCGGCCGCCGGAGAAGCAGGACGGCACGCCGATCAACGAATTGTCGCTGATCGCGTTTCCGACCCGCGAACTGTTCCAGCAGAAGATCAACGAATTCCAGTTGATCATCTTCGACCGCTACGCCCGTCAGGGCGTGCTGCCGATCGCCTATTTCGACAACATCGCGCGCTATGTCCGCTCGGGCGGCGCGGTGCTGGTCTCGGCCGGCCCCGACTACGCCTCCACCACCAGCATCTGGCGCACGCCGCTGGATACGGTGCTGCCGGCCGAACCGGTCGGGGTGACGGAGAAGCCGTTCTATGCGCATCTGTCCGACCTCGGCAAACGCCACCCCGTCACGCGCGGCCTCGAAGGCTCCGCCTCCGAGCCGCCGCGCTGGAGCCGGTTCTTCCGCACTGTTGATACCCGCAATTCCGTCAACCCACCGGTGATGACGGGTGTCGACGGCAAGCCGCTGTTGTTCCTGTCGCGCTTCGGCGAGGGCCGTGTCGCGCTGCTGCTGTCCGACCACATCTGGCTGTGGGCGCGCGGCTATGAGGGCGGCGGCCCGCACCTCGATCTGCTCCGGCGGATGTCGCACTGGCTGATGAAGCAGCCGGACCTCGACGAGGAGGCGCTGCGCCTCCAGGTGCAGGGCAAGAATCTGGTCGTGGTGCGCCAGACCATGGCGGACAGCGTCCAGCCGGTGAGCGTGACCTCGCCGTCCGGCGCCTCGCAGGATTTGACGCTGAGCCCAGGGGAGCCCGGCGAATGGCGTGCCAGCCTGCCGGCGAGCGAGCTCGGGCTGTGGCAGGCCACCGACGGCACACTGAAGGCGCTCATCAATGTCGGACCGACCAATCCGAAGGAGTTTTCGGAGGTCACCTCCACGGTCGAGACCCTGAAGCCGCTGACGCAGGCGACCGGCGGCAACGCCGTGCGCGTCGCGAATGGCGCCAGCATCGAGCTGCCGCGCGTCCTCCCGGTGCGTTCGGCCAGCGTCTTTGCCGGCGACGGCTGGATGGGAGTGCGGATGCGCGATGCCAGCGTCGTCAAGGGCGTCGGCGTGCTGCCGATCTTTGCCGGTCTGATCGGCCTGTTGCTGCTGCTCGGCGCGTTTGCAGCGACCTGGGTCCGCGAGGGGCGCTGAACGCTCCGTTGCTCGAACGCCACATCGGCCTGCGACCCGCGCTGCGCGGGTCGAGTGCCGTTGACATCAGCTGACGATTGGAGCGATGTTACATTATAACATCGTGACGCCCCAGGGACTGGGCGCCTCGCGATGTGGGGGTGGCGTTTTCCGATGAAGTGGTTCCGGTCGAATATCAGGCACGGCGCCCGGCTCGCGTTGTTCGCGATGCTGGTGCAGTTCGCGCTGACGTTCGGCCACAGCCATTGGTTCGCTCAAGCCGCTACTCTTGCCCAGGCCACACTCCACCAAGTCGATGGCAGCAAGGATCAAGCTGCGGGCGACCGCGCGGCGGTTCACAAGCAATCGCCGTCAAGCCCCGATCGCGACCATCAGGGCGAGGACAATTGTGCGATCTGCGCCGTCGTCGCGATGGCGGGCACGATCCTGTTCGCGACGCCGCCACTGTTGCAGCTGCCGCAGGCGATCGACCTGCTCTATCGCACCACCGATGCCGAATTCCTCCATCTGAGATCGGCCGGCACGGCGTTCCAGCCGCGCGCCCCTCCCGCGTCCTGACTCCCGACACCACTTGATCACGCCCGCCATCGCGCTTTCAGGCGCTCGGCCGGGAAGAGTTGAAGTCGAATTCCGTCGCACCGCGACGGCAGGCCGCCTCCGATCAGCAGACCATCATCCGGACGGCGCCTGACTGGAATCAGGACAATGTCATTCAAATCGCGACGCGTGCAACGACTTGGCGGAGCAAGCCTGCTCCTGCTCGGCGCTGCCGCCACGCCCGCTTTCGCCCAAACGCCTGCGCAAAACCAATCGTCGACCGAGATTCCCGCCGTCACCGTGACGGCGCCAAGCCCGATCGTGCGCAGGGCGGTGGTGCCGTCGCGCAACCCAGGCCGCGGTACACGGACCGCGCGGGTGCGCAGCCGCGAGCAAGCGGCGGAAGCAACCCCGGCAGCCCCGGTGCCTGCCGCGCCTCAGCAGGGCGTGCTGCCTGTTGTGACCGATCAGTTCGCGACTGTCACCGTGGTGCCGAACGAGGAGATCCGGCGCAACGGCGGCGGCACGCTCGGCGATCTCCTGTTCTCCAAGCCCGGCATCACCGGCTCTGAATACGCTCCCGGCGCATCCAGCCGCCCCATCATTCGCGGGCTCGACACCAACCGTGTCGGCATCGTCGAGAACGGCACCGGCAGCAACGGCGCGTCCGATCTCGGCGAGGATCACTTCGTGCCGGTTGATCCGCTGGCAGCCAACCAGGTCGAGGTCATCCGCGGACCGGCGACGCTGCGCTACGGCTCCACCGCGATCGGCGGCGTGGTCAGCGCAACCAACAATCGAATTCCGGATGCCTTGCCATCCTGCGCAGCGCCCTTTGCAACTTACGGACTCCCGACCAAGGCGCCGCTGGCAAACGTGGGATCGCCGGGCTGCATCACCGCGGAAACACGGACGGCCGTGACGTCTGTCGATCGCGGGGCCGAAGGTGCCGTGCTGCTCGACGCCGGCGGCGGTAACTTTGCCATGCACGCCGATGCCTTTGGCCGCAAGGCCGGCGACTACAGCGTCCCGAGCTACCCGTTCTTGACCGACCCGACGCTGCCGTTCAACGGTCGCCAGCCGAACTCGGCATCGCAGGCCTACGGCGGATCTGTCGGCGGCTCCTACATCTTCGATGGCGGATACGTTGGCGCGGCGATCACGCAGCACAACGCGCTCTACCACATTCCCGGTATCGAGGGCAGCGAGTTCCTGACACGGATCGACGGACGACAAACCAAGTTCACGACAAAAGGCGAATATCGGCCGGACGCTGCGGCCATCGATGCGATCCGGTTCTGGGCTGGGGCCACCGACTATAAACACGATGAGGTCGGACTCGCCGACTCTGCCGATCTCACCTCCCTCGGCGTGAGACAGACCTTCACCAGCAAGGAACAGGAAGGCCGCGTCGAGGTGCAGCTTGCGCCGTTCGACGTTCGCTTTGCTGCGCTGACCACCGCCGTGGGCGTTCAGGCGTCGCACCAGAAGCTGACCGCGCCGAGTCCGGACGATCCAGGCAGTCCGATCAACGGTCTGTTCGATCCGAACAAGAACACGAAGGTCGCCGGGTACATCTTCAACGAGTTCAAGTTCAACGAAGCGACCAAGGCTCAGATCGCCGGACGCGTCGAGAGCGCAAGGCTGAGCGGCACGGCGCCAGCCTTTGTCCCCGATGTGTTCGACCTCGCCGTCGATCCGGCCGCGATCGGCCCCGCAACGGCGGTCAATCGCAACTTCACGCCCGTGAGCGGGAGCGTCGGCCTGATCCACAACCTTCCGTGGGATCTGGTCGCGAGCATCACCGGCCAATATGTCGAGCGTGCGCCGAAACCGGCGGAATTGTTTTCGCGCGGCGGCCACGACGCCACCACCACGTTCGACATAGGCAATCCCAATCTCGGCATCGAGACCGCCAAGTCGGTCGAGGCGGGATTGCGGCGGGCGGTAGGACCGCTTCGCTTCGAAATCACCGGCTACTACACCAAGTTCAACGGATTTATCTACCGGCGCCTGACCGGCAACACATGTGAGGACGGCGTTTGCCAGCTCGGCGCGGGCCTCGAACTGAATCAGGCGGTCTATTCGCAGCGCGACGCGACATTCCGGGGCGGCGAATTCCAGTTCCAGTACGACGTGATGCCGGTCTGGAACGGGATCTGGGGCATCGAAGGTCAATACGACATCGTGCGCGCGACGTTCGACGACGGCACTAACGTGCCACGCATTCCGCCCCAGCGGCTGGGCGGTGGTGTGTACTATCGCGACGCCGACTGGTTTGCACGGATCAACCTGCTGCACGCGTTCGCGCAGAACGACATCGCACCGATCGCGGAGACCCCGACGCCTGGCTACAACCTGCTGAGGGCCGAGGTCAGCTACAAGACGAAGCTCGATCAAAGCTGGTTCGGCGCGCGCGAGATGCATGTCGGGCTCATCGGCAACAACCTGCTGAACGAGAACATCCGCAATGCCGTCTCCTTCAACAAGGATCAGGTGCTGTTACCCGGCATCGGCGTGCGGGCGTTCGCGAACTTCAAGTTCTAGGCTTGACGTCGGTCGGGGCCTGCGGGCCCCGACATACATGCCGTATGAGACGTGGGCGCTGCTCCTCCAATTGACGGCGGCGTAGCCCGGATGGAGCGCTGCGAGCCTATCGCGCCTACGCCGCCGAGCCGGCATCGAGCGCCCCGCACGCATCGAGGTAGAAACCGGGCGATCAAGGCGCCGCGGCCTCGCGCGGCCAGGCCGGACTCGGCGGCCTCTTTGTCCGTTCGGACGGTACAGCAAGACGTTCGGCAGGTACGGCTTGCAGAACCATAGGCAGCAGAAGCAATATGTATCTGGGAAGATTTGATGTAGCTCAACATTCACATATCGCTTCGGTGCCAGCTCACTGCTGGCACCCTGCTCTTGAATGGAGGCACGATGCGCACGATCCTTCTCATGCTGATCCTCATGGCGCCCATCACCACCGCACATGCTTACGATTATCCTTGGTGCGTCTATGGTGGAGAGCTGGGCCCCTCCGGCGAGTGTCTTTACCGAACGAGAGAGCAGTGTCTGGCTTCGGCATCCGGCCGGTGGAACACATACTGCGATGTGAACCGGTACGTTCTGTTCCAGCAGCGCGCATTGCAGCCGCCGCCGCCGAAGAAAGCTCCCCGCCATTGAGAGACAATGTGCGGACGGGCGTTCTCTTCTCGACGCTGGAAGAAAGTACTGCTTTTCCGCTGCCAGACCGCGAGCTGCTTTTTGGACACTCGATGGAGCGCGCTTTGGGTCATCCGCGCCGGCCGAGCCCTGCGGCAGCCCAATCCTAGGCCCGCGCCTTGCTCCAGTCGGGGCCCACCGTCCCCGACACGCCCTCGAAGGCGCCGTCGACGAGCTCGAACACCAGGATACGGGCGGCATCGACCGGGCCCGGCATGGTGACGCGGCCCTTCGGCACCGGCTTGAAGCCGACACGACTGTAGTAGGGCTCGTCGCCGACCAGCAGCACGAGACGGTGGCCTTTCGCCTTCGCGTCCTTCAGCGCACGCTCCATCAGCAGGCGGCCGACCCCGTGGCCGCGGAACGGCGGCTCGACGGTGAGCGGCCCGAGCAGCAGGGCCGGCGTCTCGCCGATCAGGATCGGCAACTGCCGGACCGAGCCGACCAGCAGCGTGCCGATGCGGGCGGTGAAGGACAATTCGAGCAGATGGTCGACGTGCTCGCGAATCCGATAGGCGCTGAGCACGAAACGGCCTGGACCGAAGGTGCGTTCATGCAGCCGCTCGATCGACTGGGCGTCGCCGGCGGCCTCGGGGAGGACGGTGAGTGAAAGGTCGGTCATGGCAATCGCGGGATAGCATTGGAACGCGGCGCGGTCCATTGGGCCGCGCAGCCGCTCGGGTCCATTTTTGGACGTCGATCCGACGGGTGTTCCGAGACCTCAGCCTGCTCGTGTCGAATGACGATCCTCATGCGCAGACACGGCCCGCCCTCACCGCCAGGTCGCAATCAGGGGCCGGCCGTCGAGCACTTCCGCGATCCGCAGCCGCGTGCCGGACGTGGTCCCCTCGGGCAGCGCATCGATCGCGAAGAACCCGCATTCGACGATCTCGCGGTTGGGTGCGGGCAGCCGGTGCTGGCTGAACTGCCTGACCACGTAGACGGCGACGTGGTCGCGGCGCGAGACGTGGCTGTTGAGGAAGATGCCATGCAGGATCGCCTCGCCGGTGAGATCGATGTCGCCCTCCTCCTTGAGCTCGCGCCGCATCGCCTCATCCATGGTCTCGCCGAAATCGACGCCGCCGCCGGGCAGGTACCAGCCGCTGACATAGCTGTGCCTGACCAGGAAGACCCGGTTGTCGGCATCCAGCACCACGGCGCGGACGCCGAGCGTCATGCCGCGCACCAGGAGAAAATAGGCATGGAAGAATCGCCGCAGCAGCGGCTCGGCTCTGCGTCGGGCTCGGTTCAGACGTTCTCCCATCAGGCTTCCTCGACGCCGCGGCTCAGGCCGTGCTTGCGCGTTGCTTGCGAGCTTGCCATTACAGCGGAGCAATAGCGAGGCAATCGCGCCCCATGACTCCCAACAGGCTGGCTCCCTTCACGCTCGCCCATCTGTCCGATCCGCATCTTCCGCCGCTGCCGAAACCGCGGCTGATCGAGCTCGCGGGCAAGCGCGCCTTCGGCTACGTCAACTGGACCCGCAACCGCCACAAGTACCAGCGCCGCGAGGTGCTCGACGCGCTGGTCGCGGACATGAAGGCGCAGGCTCCCGACCACATCGCGGTGACGGGCGACCTCGTCAATCTCGCGCTGGAAGCCGAGTTCGCGCCGGCCCGCGCCTGGCTCGACGATGTCGGCCCGCCCGACCGCGTCACGACGATTCCCGGCAATCACGACGCCTATGTCCGAGCCACCTCGCACCGCTTCGGCGAGACCTTCGCACCCTATCTTACGGGCGACGACGGCCGTATCGGTTTTCCTTCGGTGCGCCGGCGCGGGCCGCTCGCGCTGATCAGCCTGTCGACGGCGGTGCCGACGCTGCCGCTGATGGCAACGGGCACGCTTGGACGCGATCAGCTCGCCGCGCTCGAAACGGTCCTGGAACGGCTCGCGACCGAGGACGTCTTCCGCGTGCTGCTGGTGCATCATCCCCTGAAATCCGACGCCCGTCAGAAGCGTATGACCGACGCGCCCGCGCTGCTCGAGCTGCTCAAGCGCCACGGCGTCGAGCTGATCCTGCACGGGCACGACCACGTTCATTCGACCGTGTGGGTCGAGGGTCCCAACGGCGACATTCCCGCGCTCGGCGTGCCCTCGGCCTCCGCGCTTGCGCACGGACGCTATCCGGCGGCGGCGTACAATCTGCTCCGTATCGAGAAGGACAATGCCGGCTGGCGCTGCGAGCAGACGGTGCGGAGCCTGGGGGCGGGATTTCAGGTCGGGCAGATCAAGCATGTGAGGTTGATTTAGACTTGGCCGTCATTCCGGGGCGGCTCTGGGAGCCGAACTCCGGTGCGCCCTTGCGCACCTGAGAATCTCGAGATTCCGGGCTCGCGCTTCGCGCGCCCCGGAATGACGGCGGAGGATACCTCACCAGCTCCGCAAGGCCGCCAGAACCGCGACGCCGAACAGCGCGGCCGCGCCTAGCACGAAGCCGAACACGAACGGCCAGAAGCGCGAGCGGCGCGGTGGCGCGACGACCGGTGCCTGCGGCTCGGGAGGAACGACCATGGCCCGCTCGCGCTCGACCATGCGGCGCGCGACATAGTCGGTGACGGCCTCGACGATTGCCGCGGTGTCGTGCGATTCGGCGAGCACGATGCGGCCGAAACGGGTGTCCTGGACGAAGCGGTACATCCGCTTGTCGCGCCCCATCACGATGTGGGCGACGACGTCGATCCAGAGCCTCGGCGTATCGCCCTGGCTGACGCCGCGGTCGAACAGGTCGACCTGATCAGGCACCTGCGCGAACAGGGGATCGAGCGCATCATTGAGGATCTCGAGCCGCGCCACTTCGGCGTCCCTGAGATCGACGACGACGCCGGTCCGGTCGGCGGCCTCGATCCGCGCGCGCAGCAGCGCATCGCGCAGCCGCACCGGACGCGGCTGGCCGGGATGGGTCCCGCTGGTCTCGGGCTCTGACATTGTCGGCCTCGTCCTCGACTTTCCGCCATTAACCTATCAGCAACCAAACCCTCCGCAAAGGCCTACAATTCCAGCTACTTACGGCGCCCACAGCCGATTGACCTGTGCCAAAAACAGACGATCCCACCCAGGCAGGGCCTGGATGGGACCGTCCGTCCTTGGACGTCTTCTTAAGTGAGGGCGATCAGGCCGAGACCCGCGAGGGCTCTTCCACGATCGAGAAGCGGACGCCGGCCTTGTGGCGGCTCTCTTCCGAGACTTCCTTCCAGCAGTCCTCAGCTTCCTTGCGGGTCTTGAACGGACCCTTGACCTGGGCGGAGCCTTCCACGAGCTTGTGGAAGTTCATCGAGCCGAACTCGCCGCCGATCACCCAGAAATTGCTGCCTTTGGTCATTGTCAGTCTCCTGTCGAATGGCGTGATGGGTTAGCCGAACTGGTTCATCGTGTTGTGGGCACCGCCCGCCTTCAGGGCGGCTTCACCCGCGAAGTACTCCTTGTGGTCGTCGCCGATGTCGGAGCCGGCCATGTTCTGGTGCTTCACGCAGGCGATGCCCTGACGGATCTCGGCGCGCTGGACGTTCTTGACGTAGCCCAGCATGCCCTGCTCGCCGAAATATTCGCGAGCGAGATTGTCGGTGGAGAGCGCCGCCGTGTGATAGGTCGGCAACGTGATCAGGTGGTGGAAGATGCCGGCGCGCTTGGCCGAATCCGCCTGGAAGGTACGGATGCGCTCGTCGGCTTCCTGCGCCAGCGGCGTCTCGTCGTACTCCGCCTTCATCAGCTCGGCACGGTTGTACTTGCTGACGTCCTTGCCGGCGTCCTTCCAGGCATCATAGACCTGCCAGCGGAAGTTGAGGGTCCAGTTGAAGGACGGCGAGTTGTTGTAGGCGAGCTTGGCGTTCGGCACGACCTTGCGGATGCGGTCGACCATGCTGGCGATCTGCTCGATATGCGGCTTCTCGGTCTCGATCCAGAGCAGGTCGGCGCCGTTCTGCAGCGAGGTGATGCAGTCGAGCACGCAGCGGTCCGCGCCGGTGCCGGGGCGGAACTGGTAGAGGTTCGAGGGCAGCCGCTTCGGACGCATCATCTTGCCGTTGCGGTTGATGATGACGTCGCCGTTGCGAGCGTTCTCCGCGGTGATTTCCTCGCAATCGAGGAAGCTGTTGTACTGGTCGCCGATGTCACCGGGCTTGTGGCTGACGGCGATCTGCTGCGTCAGGCCGGCGCCGAGCGAGTCGGTGCGGGTCACGATGATGCCGTCTTCGACGCCGAGCTCGAGGAAGGCATGGCGGCAGGCGCGGATCTTCGCGAGGAAGACCTCGTGCGGCACGGTGACCTTGCCGTCCTGGTGGCCGCACTGCTTCTCGTCCGAGACCTGGTTCTCGATCTGCAGGGCGCAGGCGCCCGCCTCGATCATCTTCTTGGCGAGCAGATAGGTCGCTTCCGCGTTGCCGAAGCCGGCATCGATGTCGGCGATGACGGGCACGACGTGGGTCTGGAAGTTGTCGATCTTCTCGATCAGCTCCTTCTCGCGGGTCTTGTCGCCTTCCTTGCGCGCCTTGTCGAGCAGACGGAAGATGTCGTTGAGCTCGCGGGAGTCCGCCTGACGCAGGAAGGTGTAGAGCTCCTCGATCAGCGCCGGCACCGAGGTCTTCTCGTGCATCGACTGGTCGGGCAGCGGGCCGAACTCGGAGCGCAGCGCCGCGATCATCCAGCCGGAGAGGTACAGATAGGTGCGATCGGTCTTGCCGCCGAAATGCTTCTTGACCGAGATCAGCTTCTGCTGGGCGATGAAGCCGTGCCAGCAGCCCAGCGACTGGGTGTACTTGGTCGGGTCCTTGTCATAGGCCGCCATGTCGGCGCGCATCAGCGCCGCGGTGTAGCGGGCGACGTCGAGGCCGGTCTTGAAGCGGTTCTGCAGGCGCATGCGGGCGACGGCCTCGGCCGACACGCCGTTCCAGGTCGGCTGGGTCTCGAGGAGCGCCTGGGCTGCCTTGACCTCGTCCTGATACGAGGACGGGCCCTGGAGGGAGCTGATGCCGCGCGGCTGGTAGTTCATGTGCCTGTTCCTTTCGCTGACGATGGCGATGGCGAGCCATCGACATTCTTGACACTGCATTGCGAGATGCGTGTCAGGAGCTAAACGCGAAAACGGAAACTTCGTACAGGTGGCTTGTTTTTTATTGGTGATGTCATGTAACATCAGAACATGTAATAGATGTTATTTTGTAAAGTTTGTAAATATTAGGTCAGTAAGACTGCCCTGATGCAGATGGAGATCGCAGGACATGGCCGCCGAGTCCGGCAAGAAACTGTTCGTCGGCCCGCGTTTCCGGAGGATCCGGCAGCAATTGGGGCTGTCGCAGACCCAAATCGCCGAGGGGCTCGGAATCTCGCCGAGCTATGTCAACCTGATCGAGCGCAACCAGCGCCCGGTGACGGCGCAGATCCTGCTGCGGCTGGCCGAGACCTATGACCTCGATCTGCGCGATCTCGCCACCGCCGACGAGGACCGCTTCTTCGCCGAACTCAACGAGATCTTCTCCGATCCCCTGTTCCGCCAGATCGACGTGCCCAAGCAGGAGTTGCGCGATCTCGCCGAGCTCTGCCCCGGCGTCACCCATGCGCTGCAGCGGCTCTATGCGGCCTATACCGAGGCGCGCCAGGGCGAGACGCTGGCCGCGGCCCAGATGGCCGACCGCGACGTCGGCACGCGCTATGAGGCCAATCCGGTCGAGCGCGTGCGCGAGCTGATCGAGGCCAATCGCAACTATTTTCCGGAGCTGGAGCAGGCCGCGGAGACTCTCCGCGACGAGCTGAACGTCCCGGCCGAAGGGCTCTACGCGGCGCTGGCCGCGCGGCTGCGGGAAAAGCATTCGATCCAGACCCGCATCATGCCCGTCGACGTGATGCGCGAGACGCTCCGGCGTTTCGATCGCCACCGCCGTCAATTGCTGATCTCGGAGCTGGTCGACCCGCCGGGCCGCGCCTTCCAGCTCGCCTTCCAGCTGGGCCTCGGCGAATGCACGCAAGCTCTGGAGAGCATCATCGGCCGTGCCGGACCGCTCGACGACGCGCCGCGCCGGCTGTTCCGCATCACGCTCGGCAATTACTTCGCAGCGGCGGTGATGATGCCCTACCCGGCTTTTCTCGCCGCGGCCGAAGCGCTCAACTACGACATCCACGTGCTGGCGCAGCGCTTCAATTCCGGCTTCGAGCAGGTTTGCCATCGCCTCACCACCCTGCAGCGGCCGAACGCGCGCGGCATTCCGTTCTTCCTGCTGCGCGTCGACAATGCCGGCAACGTCTCCAAGCGCTTCTCCTCCGGCACCTTTCCGTTCTCCAAGTTCGGCGGCACCTGCCCGCTGTGGAACGTGCACTCGACCTTCGACACGCCGGATCGCCTGCTCAAGCAGGTGATCGAGCTGCCCGACGGCACGCGCTATTTCTCGATCGCACAGATGGTGCGCCGCCCGGTCGCGCCGCATCCGCTGCCACAGCCGCGCTTCGCCATCGGCCTCGGCTGCGAGATCCGTCACGCCGCACGCCTGACCTACGCGGCCGGCATCGACCTCGAGAAGGCCGAGGGCACGCCGATCGGCGTCAATTGCCGCCTGTGCGAGCGCGAAAACTGCGCCCAGCGCGCCGAGCCGCCGATCACGCGCACGCTGATCCTGGACGAGACGACGCGGCGGGTGTCGAGCTTCGCGTTCTCGAATGCACGGGAGCTGTGAGGGGGGAGGTCTCGTGTCCCGGACGCGCTGCAGCGCTCTTGCGCTGCTGCGCAGAGCCGGGACCGCTCTGTGCCAGCGTATGCACGATCACCGGCCCTGCCGCCGCGCTGGCATGCTCGGCGAGCAGCGGCCCCGAAGCGCGCCGCCGATCCATGCTTGGTTAACCCGGCCCTAATCCCCGCGCGGGATCTGCAACCAGCGGTTAAGCACGCCTCAACATCGGCGCCTTAGTCTCGCCCCACTCACTTTTCGCAAACAACGGCGGCCTATTCTGCCGGGCGAAGTGACATCAGGGGGTTTCATCATGCGCATTGCGTTGCTGCTGACCGCAACCATCGTCGGCACGCTGTTCGCCAGTCCGTCCCGCGCGGGATCGCTCGATGCCGACGCGGCGCAGCCGCTGCCGCCGGGCTTCCAGAGCTATCGCGGCTACATGTTCGACCTGTCGGAGAATTCCGAGCGCAAGGACGTCGACAAGCTCACCGACAATCTGAAGCAGCAAATCGATCTCGTCGAAGGCGCCGGCCTTTCGCCGCGCGTGTTGCGCTTCTTCCATACCGTGCCGATCGTCGCGAGCGAGCTGGCTTGCCTCGACGAAGGCGCCGCGACTGCGTGCTACGGCCGGGTCACGCCGGACATCCGCCGCACCGCGCCGCGAACGCTCACGGTGTGGGATCCGAACAAGCAGCGCTGGACCAATCCGAACGCCGTCGACCTCGCGGTCGATTCGGGGCTCGGTGTGATCATGCTGCGCCCGGACATGATGCGCTACGAAAAGGAGGCCGTGCTGCTGCACGAGCTGCTTCACGCCTATCATGCGCGGCTGCTGCCGGACGGCTACGCCAACAAGGGCGTGATCGCCTATTACGCCCTGGCCAAGTCCAAGGACCTGCTGCCCAAGGACACCTATGCGATGAAGAATCCCATGGAGTTCTTCGCGGTGACCGCCAGCATCTTCCTGGCCGGCAAGAGCGAATTCCACGACCCGAAGTCGCGCGTGGCGCTCAAGGAAAAGATGCCTGACTATTACAAATATCTGGTCGGCGTGTTCGGATTCGACCCCGAGCCCGCGGCGGCGAGCGGTCCGGTTGCCTCGCTGAAGTAAGGCGCCACGCCGAAACGTCGAAAGAGCCGCGCGGCATGCGCGGCTTTTTCAGTTTTGGCCGCTGGAAGCTGCGGATGACGCATTGCCGGGAATTGCCAAGGCGGGGCCCGATCTGCATAGTCCGGCCCGCATCGATAGCGTATTTCGAAGGGGATAAGAGAACATGGCGGACGCCGACCTGGATGTCGTGATCCGGCAACTGGCCAGACAGCTGCATACGGGCCTGATGACCCGCGCCAAGGAGCGACGGGATCGCCTCAACGGCCTGGCGGCCAAGGCCAAGAGCAAGGAGACCGCCGACCGCTTCAAGATGATGGCCAAGGCCACCCTGGAGCAGGCCACCGCCGCGGCCAAGCGCCTCCAGATGTCCGCCGACAACGTCGCCGACAGCTACGCGCGGTCGATGCGGATTGCCGCCAGCGCGCCGGTGGCGGTGAAGGTGGCGAAGAAGGCCAAGGCAGAGAAGCCGGCGAAGAAAGCCGCGAAGGCGAAAGCGAAGAAGACGAAGTAGCCGTTGTTCGTCCCCGCGCCTGCTGCTTGTCGTTCGGAAGAACTGGTCCGGTTGTCTGATCATCTCCGGCGCAATCGGCTCGCGTGCCCCCACGCAGCAATGCTCGCTTACGACCTTCGGGCGACGTGCCCGAAGGCGCGATAGGATCGGCCGTGACGTACGAAGCGGCCGCCGGCACACACGCGTGTCAGTCCATAGCCGATCCGTCATCTGTCACACGTAGCTCCTCGCACTTTGGAGAAATCGTTCTTTCTCGCCCGGCGCATAGCCTTGGGACGCTCCGAAATACGGTTCATTGAACTGATTGTACGGTGAGGCCCGGTAGTGGACCGGCGGCCGAGACGGCATGAAGGTTTGACGCTACTGACGCCGTTTGTTTCCTCCGGCCGCCGCACCATTGTAGTAAGGATTGAGGACGCACATCTGACCGTTCGCCGACGCCCTGCATTGGTCCATCGTCATGTAGGTGCATCGATAGTAAGGGGTCATTCCCCGAGAAACGACGTACAGGCACACGGGAAACGCCGGATCGTATCTTTGGGCCCGAGCGTGCCCGGCTGTCAGGGCAATGCTCAAGGTCAAGAGCGTTAGACTCCATTTCCGCATTGGAACCTCCTCCAAGTCCGCACGACACCGGTGCACTCTGACCGCGGTCGGCGTTGATCCAAATCAATTCCGGGAGATTGGTTCGAACGCGCGCCATGAGGAACCGCGACATTATTGATCCGCGGCCGTATCAGTCACAGCTCTACGGCGAGCCACCTGTCTCAGACACGGAGCGGGAAGGTGCGGGCGGCGAGTGCTGCTCCAGGCCCGTCACCTTCTCGACGCGGCAATCGGCATCGGCTCGGCGCTCGCGAGTTCGGCGAGCTTGGCGCGCGCCGCTTCGCGCGCGCGGCTGTCCTTGCCGGCGGGCAGCGCCAGCGCCGCCTCGAAATCGGCGCGGGCGTCGTCCGCCTGGCCGCGGGCGAGGAACGCGAGGCCGCGGTCGAGGCGGGCCTGCGCATCGGAGGGGTCGAGACGGACCGCCGTGTTGTAGCTCAGGATGGCGCGATCGAGATCGCCCATGGCAGCGAGCGCGAGCCCGCGCTGGTGATAGGGCGCGGCGCGCTTGGGATCATGCGCGATCGCCTCGTCATAATCGGTAACCGCAAGCTCGAGGTCACCATTCTGCCGGCGCGCCAGCGCCCGGTCGCGATAGAGCGAGGCGCGGTTGGGATTGAGGTGGATGGCCTCGTTGAAATCGGCAATCGCCCGCCTGAAGTCGCCGTGACGCAGCGCAATCCGCCCACGCCCCTCATAGGCGAAGGCGATCAGCGAGCCGCGTAGCGGCGAGAAGCCGATCACGGCCGAGCAGATGTCGGGATCGTCCTCGTCGCCGCAATTGACGACCATGTGCGTGGACAGGCCGAAAAGCACGCACAGGACGATCAGTAGTGGCACCAAAACTCTGGTCATCTTCGGCGATGGCCGGCAGCGGGCCGGCCACGCATCCCCTTTCGAAGAATTGGTCTTGCCGGGGTGTTAACACCGGCGTTGGGGATTCTGTGTGCGCCAGGTCACAAAGCCGCACGCAAAGGCCTGCGGTTCCGTCAGCCCCAAGGACCACGCGAAGGACCACGCGACGAGGAGCGGCCCCACGGACCACGCGGCGGGTAGTTCTCGTTGGCGCCGACGGACGGCGCGGCCCGCGTGCCGAGCTCGGCCGCCAGCTGCTGAAGCGCAGCGATGCGGTTCTGCGTCGACGGATGGGTGGCGAACAGATTGTCCACGCCATGGCCCGACAGCGGATTGATGATGAACATGTGCGCGGTCGCAGGGTTGCGCTCGGCCTCGTAGTTCGTGACCTGATGCGCGGCGCCCTCGATCTTCACCAGCGCGGAGGCCAGCCACATCGGCTGTCCCGCGATGCGCGCACCGAGGTTGTCCGCGGCGTATTCACGGGTGCGGCTGATCGCCATCTGCACCAGCATGGCGCCGAGCGGGGCGAGGATCATCATCAGGATCGAGCCGACGATGCCGAGACCATTGTTGTTCTCGCGATTGCCGCCGAAGAACATGCCGAACTGCGCCAGCATCGAGATCGCGCCGGCGATGGTCGCGGTGATGGTCATCAGCAGCGTGTCGTGATTCTTGATATGGGCGAGCTCGTGCGCGATCACGCCGGCGAGCTCCTCGCGGCTGAGCTGGCGCATCAGGCCGGTGGTGACGGCGACCGCGGCATTTTGCGGATTTCGTCCGGTCGCGAACGCGTTGGGCTGCGGCTCGTCCATCAGGAAGACCCGCGGCATCGGCAGGCCGGCACGGCCCGCAAGCTCGGCGACGAGCCCGACCAGCTCCGGCGCGCTCGAACGGTCGACCTCATGGGCGCCGTACATCGACAGCACCATGCGGTCGGAGTTCCAGTAGGTGAAGAGATTGGTCGCCGCGGCGATGACGAGCGCGATCAGGGCGCCTGAGGCGCCGCCGATCAGATAGCCCACGCCCATGAACAGGGCGGTCAGGCCTGCGAGCAGAATTGCGGTACGAAGATAGTTCATGGCCGTCTCCCAGAGCCGGCCGCGGCTGCTGGAAGCACCTGCAGGCCGGCAAGCATCAGGTAGGGATGACCCCTGCCAGAGTGCAAGGTTTCAAGGTGCGTCGCGGAGCCGCGGCACTGGTTTGCGCACCATACTTCCATTAAACTTCATTCAGAATCCAAGCGTCTCCTCCCCGCCGGAAACTCCATGCTCCAGACCCGATTTGCGATCGCGGCCGTTGCTCTCGCTGCGCTGTCCTTGCCTGCCTCCGCCCAGCTCCAGCCTCCGCCCGCTAGGGCCCCAGCCCCCAAGGCGACCGCGCCCTCGCCGCGCGCCGCCTCGTGCCACAACGGCGCGAGCTTCGATCGCTTCCTGGCCGACGTGAAGAGCCAGGCGGTGGCGGCCGGCGTGTCGCAGCGGACGATCGCGGAGGCCTCGCCCTATCTCGTCTACGACCAGGGCATCGTCAACCGCGACCGCGGCCAGCGCGTGTTCGGCCAGCTCTTCACCGAATTCGCCGGCCGCATGGCCGCGCCCTATCGCATGCAGAACGGCCAGCAGCACATCAAGCAACACGCGGCTGCGTTCGCGCGCGCCGAGAAGGACTATGGCGTACCGCCGGCGGTGATTGCCGCGTTCTGGGGCCTGGAGAGCGACTTCGGCGCCAACATGGGCAATCTGCCGACGCTGAAATCGCTGGTGTCGCTCGCCTATGACTGCCGCCGCTCCGAGATGTTCGTGGGCGAGACCATCGCCGCGCTGAAGATCATCGACCGCGGCGACCTGCATCCCGACGAGATGATCGGCTCCTGGGCCGGCGAACTCGGGCAGACCCAGTTCCTGCCGGTGCATTACGTCAACTACGCGGTCGACTATGACGGCGACGGACGGCGCGACCTGTTGCGCTCGCCAGCCGACGTGATCGGCTCGACCGCAAACTACATCGCCAACGGCTTGAAGTGGCGGCGCGGCGAGCCGTGGCTGGAGGAGATCAAGGTGCCGCCGAACCTGCCGTGGGAAAAGACCGACCTCACCGTGCGGGAGCCGCGCTCGACGTGGGCGCAGCTGGGGGTCACCTATCCCGATGGCCGTCCTCTGCCGAACGACAATCTGCCGGCCTCCGTGCTGCTGCCGATGGGGCGCTTTGGTCCGGCCTTCATGGCCTATGCGAATTTCGCCGCCTACACCGAGTGGAATAACTCGCTGATCTATTCGACGACGGCGGGCTATCTCGCCTCGCGCATTGCCGGCGCCGCCCCCATGCGCAAGCCGGCCCAACCGGTGCCGCAACTGCCGTTCAACGAGCTGAAGGAATTGCAGCAACTCCTGGTGCGCGCCGGGTTCAATGTCGGCAAGGTCGACGGCGTGCTGGGCCAGCAGAGCCGAATTGCGGTGAAGGCGATGCAGACCAAGTTCGGCCTGCCGGCCGATTCCTGGCCGACCGCCGAGTTGCTCGCCCGCATGCGCGGCGGCACGGTCCAGGCGCAGCCGGCGGGCGTGGTGCGGTAGCGGCCCGTCCACTGTCAGGCCCCGGCTCGACCGGGGCATCCAGTACGCCGCGGCCTGTCGATTCAGCCACAACCGTCCCGGCGTACTGGATCGCCCGGTCAAAGCCGGGCGATGACAGCGTCGCGGCGATGACAGTGAGGGTGTGGCGCGACGCTACCGCGAGCAGCGCGAGAATTTTCGCATCGCACAAGCCGATTTCGCGATTGTATTTTTCCCTGAGGCTCCCATGTGAGTGGCTCAGGTTTTCTCCTGAGATTTCCCATTCACGAAGCGAGCACACATGTCCTTCTACGACGCGGTCGTCCCCGCCTATCTGCAAATGCTGAACAGCGTCACCGGGCTACTGACCAAAGCCGAGGCGCATTGCGCGGCCAAGAAGATCGACCCCAGCGCCCTGCTCGGCTCCCGCCTGTTTCCGGACATGCTGCCGCTGTCGAGACAGATCCAGCTGGTCAGCGATTTCGCCGCCAAGGGCTGCGCGCGCCTCACCCACAGCGAGGTCCCCTCGACACCCGACACCGAGACGAGCTTTGCGGAGTTGAAGCAGCGGCTGGCGAAGACGATCGACTACGTGAAGTCATTCAAGCCCGAGCAATTCGAGGGCGCAGATGCCAAGGACGTCACCTTCCCGACCGGACCCGACAAGAGCACGACCCTGAAGGGCCAGCAATTCCTCAGCGCGTTCTCGCTGCCGAACTTCTACTTCCACTGCGCGACCGCCCACGGCATCCTACGCCACAACGGCGTCGAGATCGGCAAGCGCGATTTCATGGGCCTGACCTGACTTGGCAATCGCGACTTGGCAATCGCGACTTGGCAATCGCACGCGGCAGTCGAAATCCGCTGCCGCGGCCGGGATTGCACATGAATTATGCTACGCGGGACTTGCCGCGTAGCTCGCCTGCACTTTCCGTATGGCTCGTCTCTTGCGCATGATGTCGCGATGCACAAGTGTTCCTGACCTTTCACCGTCTGGAACATCCCAAATGAGCCGTTCGACCAAATTGTTTGAGACCTACAAGCTCGGCCCGATCACGCTGGCCAACCGCCTCGTGATGGCGCCGCTGACGCGCAACCGCGCCGTACCAGGAACGTTCGTGCCCGGCGCGCTCGCCGCCGAATATTACGGCCAGCGCGCCTCCGCCGGCCTTCTGATCACCGAAGCAAGCCAGGTCTCGCAACAAGGGCAAGGCTACCAGGACACTCCCGGCATCTACAGCAAGGACCAGGTCGCCGGCTGGCGCAAGGTCACCGACAAGGTGCATGAGCGCGGCGGCAGGATCTTCATCCAGCTCTGGCACGTCGGCCGCATCTCGCACGTCGATCTTCAGGCGAATGGCGCAGCGCCGGTGGCACCGAGCGCGATCCGCGCCAAAGGCAAGACCTTCGTGAACGGCGGCTTCGCCGACGTCTCCGAACCGCGCGCACTCGAGCTTTCCGAGATTCCAGGCATCGTCGACGATTTCAAGCGCGCCGCGAAGAATGCGCTAGAAGCGGGCTTCGACGGCGTCGAGATTCACGGCGCCAACGGCTACCTGCTCGATCAGTTCGCCAAGGACGGCGCCAACAAGCGCAAGGATCCCTATGGCGGCTCGATCGAAAACCGCGCGCGGCTGATGCTGGAAGTGTCCAGGGCCGTCGCCGCCGAAGCCGGCGCCGATCGCACCGGCATCCGCATCTCGCCGGTGACACCGGCCAACGACATCTCCGACAGCAATCCGCAAGCCCTGTTCGACCACATCGTCGACGGTCTCAGCGCGCTGAAGCTGGTCTATCTCCACGTCGTCGAAGGCGCCACCGGCGGGCCACGCGACTTCGCGCCGTTCGACTACGCATCCTTGCGCAAGCGCTTCTCCGGCGCCTACATCGCCAACAACGGCTATGATTTCGATCTCGCCACCAAGGTGCTGGACGCGAACGCAGCCGACCTCATCGCCTTCGGCAAGCCGTTCATCTCCAACCCAGACCTCGTCGAGCGGCTGAAGCAGGGTGCGGCGCTGAACGACTGGGACAAGACCACGTTCTACGGCGGCGGCGCCAAGGGCTATACGGACTACCCGACGCTGTCGGCCGAGCCGGCGGAGTAACCCCCCTCCACACGACAACCGTCATGCCCCGCCTAGTGCGCAATTGCGCACGGGGGCGGGGCATCCAGTACGCCGCGGCCTCTCGATTCAATCACGGCCGTCTCTGGAATACTGGATTGCCCGCCTTCGCGGGCAATGACATCGAAAGTGTGGGACGCGCGTCCCACGTCATCACAAGCACAAAGAAAAAGGCCGGGATCGCTCCCGGCCTTGCGTGTTTGTGACGCTCAAAGCGCCGTTTACTTGGCTTCCGCGCGCTTGGGCGGCGTGGCCGGCCACGACTTGATCAGCGTGTCGTAGTCGACCGTCTCGCCCTTCGGCTTCTCGTTGGCGAGCTTGCGCTGGGGCGCGATGGTGCCGTCCTTCTCGGCCTTGGCGAACCAGTATTCCGGCTTCTCCTTCTTGTGCAGCTTCGGACCGCAGGCACCCTGCACGCCGGACTTCTCCAGCCGCTCCATGACGGAGTCCTGGGCGGCCGCGAGGGCATCCATCGCCTGTTGCGGCGTCTTCGCACCGGACGACGCATCGCCGATGTTCTGCCACCACAGCTGCGCCAGCTTCGGATAGTCGGGCACGTTGTTGCCGGTCGGGGTCCACTGCACGCGCGCAGGCGAGCGGTAGAACTCGACGAGGCCGCCGAGCTTCGGCGCACGTTCCGTGAACGACTTGTCCCAGATGTCGGATTCACGGACGAAGGTGAGACCGACATGGCTCTTCTTCAGCGACACCGATTTGGAGACGATGAACTGAAGATACAGCCACGCTGCCTTGCGGCGATCCGGCGGAGTTGACTTCAGGAGCGTGAGCGAGCCCGCGTCCTGATAGCCGAGCTTCATGCCCTCCTTCCAGTACGAGCCGTGCGGCGAGGGAGCCATGCGCCATTTCGGCGTACCGTCCGCGTTCATCACGGCGATGCCCGGCTTCACCATGTCGGCCGTGAAGGCGGTGTACCAGAACATCTGCTGGGCGATGTTGCCCTGCGCCGGCACGGGGCCGGACTCGGAGAACGTCATGCCCTGGGCCTGCGGCGGGGCATACTTCTTCATCCACTCGAGGTATTTGGTAATCGAGTAGACCGCGGCCGGTCCGTTGGTGTCGCCACCGCGTTCGACCGAGGAGCCGACGGGGCGGCAGCCTTCCATGCGGATGCCCCATTCGTCGACCGGCAGACCGTTCGGAATGCCCTTGTCGCCGTTGCCGGCCATCGACAGCCAGGCGTCGGTGAAGCGCCATCCGAGCGAGGGGTCCTTCTTGCCATAATCCATATGGCCGTAGACCTTGACGCCGTTGATCTCCTTGATGTCGTTGGTGAAGAACTCGGCGATGTCCTCGTAGGCGGACCAGTTCACGGGCACGCCGAGCTCGTAGCCGTACTTGGCCTTGAACTTGGCCTTGTAGTCGGGGTTGGTGAACCAGTCGTAGCGGAACCAGTAGAGGTTGGCGAACTGCTGGTCGGGCAGCTGGTAGAGCTTGCCGTCCGGCCCGGTGCCGAACGACTTGCCGATGAAGTCGTTGACGTCGAGCATCGGATTGGTGACGTCCTTGCCCTCGCCGGTCATGTAGTCCGACAGCGCGATGGTCTGGCCGTAGCGGAAGTGGGTACCGATCAGGTCGGAATCGTTGATCCAGCCGTCATAGACGTTCTTGCCGGACTGCATCTGGGTCTGCAGCTTCTCGACGACGTCACCTTCCTGGATGAGGTCGTGCTTGAGCTTGATGCCGGTCAGCTCGGAGAATGCCTTGGCGAGCGTCTGCGCCTCGTATTCGTGGGTCGTGATGGTCTCGGAGACGACGTTGATCTCCATCCCCTTGAAAGGTTCGGCGGCCTTGGCGAACCACTCCAGCTCCTTCTTCTGGTCTTCCTTCGACAGCGTCGAGGGCTGGAATTCGGCGATCCACTTCTGGATCGTCGCCTCGTCCGCGGCGCGTACCGGAGCCGAGAGAGCGAACGAGACCGCAACAATCGCGGCGGCGCTCGACATGGTCAGAAAACTGCTCTTGGTCAATGGACCTTTCCTTCTCCTAAACTGTCGCATGGTGTTCCTCCGTTGCAGCGACAAACTTTTATACAGGCCCGGGTTGCCCCCGGATCTGGCCGTCCCTTCGCGAGCTTCAGACCGTGCGAAAAATAAGCACGGCCGTGGCCAGCGAAATTCCACTTGCGAGCCACAGGCTCGAAATCTCAAACCCCTCCTCGCCGATCGGCAGCGTGGCGACCGGATCAGTGCCGACGACACCGATCCACACGAGGTGGATGACGGCGGCCACGATCAACGAGACGAATAGGCGATCGCCGCGCGTGGTCGGGATGCGCAGCACGCCGACGCGCTCGGCCTCGGGATAGACCGCCGCGAGCCAGGTCATCACCGCAAGCGTGCAGGCGAGCGCGGCGAAGAAGATCGCAGTCGGCAGCGTCCAGGCCATCCATGCGATGGATTCCATGAAAACCTCCTAGACCCGGCCGAGCGCGAAGCCGCGCGCGATGTAGTTGCGGACGAACCAGATCACCAGCGCTCCCGGGATGATGGTGAGCACGCCGGCGGCCGCGAGCAGGCCCCAATCCATGCCGGCCGCCGACACCGTGCGCGTCATGATCGCGGCGATCGGCTTGGCATGCACCGACGTCAGCGTGCGCGCGAGCAGAAGCTCGACCCAGGAGAACATGAAGCAGAAGAAGGCGGCGACGCCGATGCCGCTCGCGATCAGCGGCACCAGGATCTTGATGAAGAAGCGCGGGAAGGAATAGCCGTCGAGGAAGGCGGTCTCGTCGATCTCCCGCGGCACGCCGGAGACGAAGCCTTCGAGGATCCACACCGCCAGCGGCACGTTGAAGATGCAGTGCGCCAGCGCAACCGCCCAGGGCGTATCGAACAGGCCGATCGCCGAATAGAGGTTGAAGAACGGCAGCGCGTAGACCGCGGCCGGCGCCATCCGGTTCGACAACAGCCAGAAGAACAAATGCTTGTCGCCGAGAAAACGGTAGCGCGAGAAGGCGTAGGCCGCCGGCAAGGCCACCGAGATCGAGATGATGGTGTTGAGGACCACGTATGTCAGCGAGTTGATGTAGCCGGAATACCAGCTCTCGTCGGTGAAGATGCGCTTGTAGTGCTGCAGCGTCGGGGTATGCGGCCACAGCGTCATGGTCGAGACGATCTCGCTGTTGGTCTTGAAGCTCATGTTGACGAGCCAGTAGATCGGCAGCAGCAGGAAGACCAGGAACAGCCCCATGATGAGGCGGCGGCCGGGGATCGAATGCATCACGCGGCTCCTTCCTTGACGGCGCGCCCGGCGCCGGCATTGGTCATGACGGTGTAGAAGATCCAGCACACGATCAGGATGATGAGATTGTAGACCAGCGATAGCGCCGCGGCCTTGCCGAGGTCGAACTGGCCGAGCGCGATCTTGACGAGCTCGATCGACACGAACGTGGTGGAGTTTCCGGGCCCGCCGCCGGTGACGACGAACGGCTCGGTGTAGATCATGAAGCTGTCCATGAAGCGCAGCAGCACCGCGATCAGCAGCACGCGATTCATCTTCGGCAGCTGGATCGCCTTGAACACGGCCCAGCGCGAGGCGCCGTCGATCTGGGCGGCCTGGTAATAGGCTTCGGGAATCGACTTTAGTCCGGCGTAACAGAGCAGCGCGACGAGGCTGGTCCAGTGCCAGACGTCCATCACGATGACTGTGACCCAGGCGTCGATGTCGTTGGAGACGTAATTGTAATCGATGCCCGCGGCGTTGAGGACGTAGCCGAGCAGCCCGATGTCCGGACGTCCGAAGATCTGCCAGATCGTGCCGACCACGTTCCACGGAATCAGCAGCGGCAGCGCGAGAATTACGAGGCAGGCGGCCACGGTCCATCCCTGGCGCGGCATCGACAGCGCGACCACAATGCCGAGCGGCACCTCGATCGCGAGGATCACCAGCGAGAAGAACAGGTTGCGGCCGAGCGAGGCGAGAAATCGGCCGCCGAGATCGGTCGAGGGATCGAGCAGTTCCTTGAACCAGCCGACGCCGTTCCAGAAGAACTGGTTGTTGCCGAAGGTGTCCTGCATCGAATAGTTCACCACCGTCATCAGCGGCAGCACCGCCGAGAAGGCGACCACCAGGAACACCGGCAGCACCAGGAACCAGGCTTTTTGGTTGACGGTCTTGTCCATCAGGCAGCTCCCTCCACCAGAAGGCTGTCGACATAGACGTGGACGTGTGACGGATCGAATTTCAGACCGGCCATGCCGTCCGAGCTGGCGAAGCCTGCCGGCGCGCGCGCCGCGAGCTTGGCGTCGCCGAAACGCGCGCGCGCAAAACGGATGCGGCCGAGATCGTCGAGACGCTCGATCTTCGCCGTGAGCAGGCCGGGCGCGGGCGCAACGACCTCGACGAATTCGGGCCGGACGCCGATCTCGATCTTGGCGCCGGCCGGCAGGTTGTCGTAGGCGCGGGTGAGCGCGATGACGTGGCCGCCGACCCTGGCCTCCCGCCCCCTCACCTCGGCCGGCAGGATGTTCATGCCGGGCGAGCCGATGAAATAGCCGACGAAAGTATGCGCCGGCTTGTCGAACAGCTCGGCCGGCGTGCCGCTCTGCACCACGCGGCCGTCATGCATGACGACGACGGTGTCGGCAAAGGTCAGCGCCTCGGTCTGGTCGTGGGTGACGTAGATCATCGTGAGGTCGAGCTCGCGATGCAGCGCCTTCAGCTTGGAGCGGAGCTGCCATTTCAGCTCGGGATCGATCACCGTCAACGGCTCGTCGAACAGCACGGCGGCGACGTCGGAACGGACGAGGCCGCGGCCGAGCGAGATCTTCTGCTTGGCGTCGGCGGTGAGCCGCGTCGCCTTGCGGTTCAGATAGGGCTCGAGGTCGAGCAGGCGGCCGATCTCGGCCACGCGCTTGTCGATCTCGGCCTTCGGCACGCCGCGGTTCTTCAGCGGAAACGCCAAGTTCTGCCCCACCGTCATGGTGTCGTAGATCACCGGAAACTGGAACACCTGGGCGATGTTGCGCTTCTGGGTTGACAGCGGTGTGATGTCCACCCCGTCGAACAGGATTTTCCCCCGCGACGGGGTGATGATGCCGGAGATGACGTTGAGCAGCGTTGTCTTGCCGCAGCCGCTCGGCCCGAGCAGCGCATAGGCGCCGCCCTGCCGCCAGGTCATGGTCACCGGCTTCAGCGCGAAAGTCTCCTGCGGCGCGTTGTTGCCACCGTAGGAATGGGCGAGATCGACGAGGTCAATGCGGGCCATGGCGCATCTCCTCAGGAGCTCGGTGCCGCGACGAGGCGATCCGCCGCGTCGAACACGAAGACATCGTTGGGATCGAGCACGGCGTCGAGCGTCTGACCCGGCTCGAATTCGTGCACGCCATGCAGCACCGCCACCCAGTTCGATCCGTCGCGGGTCAGATGCACGAAACTCTCCGAACCGGTGATCTCGGTCACCGTGACAGTGGCGTGGAACGCATGGCGATCGGCCTCGCCATTGGCGAGCGCGAGCTGATGCGCGCGGAAGCCGACGCGATAGGCCCCGTCGGCGAGGCCTGAATAAAGACCGGAGGCCGGCGAAGCCGTGCCGCCGGCATATGCGACCTGCCCGTTCTTCTTCTCGATGCCGACGAGGTTGAGCGGCGGATCGGAGAACACCTGCGCGACGCGCAGCGTCTGCGGCCGGCGATAGACATTGGTCGTCTCGCCCATCTGCAGCGCCTGGCCTTCCCACATGCACACCGTGTTGCCGCCGAGCAGCAGCGCCTCGGTCGGTTCGGTGGTGGCATAGACGAAGATCGCGCCCGAGGCCTCGAAGATGCGCGGCAGCTCGGCGCGCAGCTCCTCGCGGAGCTTGTAGTCGAGATTGGCGAGCGGCTCGTCGAGCAGCACGAGATCGGCGCCCTTGACCAGGGCGCGCGCGATCGCGGTACGTTGCTGCTGGCCGCCGGAAAGCTGCAGCGGGGTACGCTTCAGGAACGGCTCGAGCCGCAGCAGCTTTGCGGCCTCCGCCACCCGCGCCTCGATCTCGTCGCGGGGCTTGCCCTGCACGCGCAGGGGCGAAGCGATATTCTCATAGACCGTGAGCGAGGGATAATTGATGAATTGCTGGTAGACCATGGCGACCGAACGCCGGCGCACGTCGGCACCGGTGACGTCCTTGCCATTCACCACCACCTTGCCCGTGGTCGGCTTGTCGAGACCGGCGAGCAACCGCATGATCGAGGTCTTGCCCGACAGCGTCGGCCCGAGCAGCACGTTCAGCGTGCCGCTCTCGAACGTCAGCGAGACATCGCGGATATGCGGGATTCCATCGACGGTCCGGGTCACGTGGTCGAGTGTCACGGTCATGAGCGTCCTCCCGCTTCCAGCAGGGGACTTTGCGGCACGGCGTGGGTCCTGATCCAGTCGTCAAGCGCGCCGACCTCGTCGGCAGATAGTCGCAGGCCGAGCTTGGAACGGCGCCAGACCACGTCCTCGGCGGTGACGGCCCATTCATTGGCCATGAGGTAGCGGACCTCGCGCTCGGTCAGCGTCGCGCCAAAGGACTGGCCGAGATCGGCGGCCGATTTCGCGTCGCCGAGCAGCTTGACGGCCCTCGTGCCATAGGCGCGCGCGAGCCGCCGCGCATGCTCGTGGCTGAGGAAGGGATAGCCACGCTGGAGCTCGGCGATCAGCCCGTCGATGTCGGACACGTTCATGTCACCGCCGGGCAGCGGCGATTTGCCGGTCCAGCCCTCGCGCGCCTTCGCGCTGCGCAAATAAGGCGCGAGCCGCTCAAGCGCCTCTTCGGCGAGGCGGCGATAGGTCGTGATCTTGCCGCCATAGATCGACAGCAGCGGCACTCCGCCGGGCGTGTCGAGCTCGAACACGTAGTCGCGGGTGGCGGCCTTGGCCTCGCTGGCACCGTCGTCATAGAGCGGGCGCACGCCGGAATAGGTCCAGACCACGTCATCCGGCATGACAGGCTTGGCCAGATATTCGCTCGCCGCCGTGCAGAGATACTGGATCTCCTCGGTCGTTGCCTTCACCTTGGCAGGATCGCCGTCATAGTCGCGGTCCGTGGTGCCGATCAGCGTGAAATCATCCTGATACGGAATCACGAAGATGATGCGGCCGTCGGCATTCTGGAACATGTAGGCGCGGTCGTGGTCGTAGAGCTTCCTGACCACGATGTGCGAGCCCTGCACCAGGCGCACCTTGGCCTTGGCGTTGACGCCGGCGCCGCGGCCGAGCACGTCCTCGACCCAGGGGCCGCCGGCATTGATCAGCGCCTTCGCCTGGATCTGCGAGCGCTCGCCGGTCAGCGTGTCGACCATGCCGACGGTCCAGAGGCCATCGGACTGGCGGATTTCGGTGGCGCGGGTGCGGGTACGAATCTCGGCGCCCTTGTCGGCGGCATCGCGCGCGTTGAGCACGACGAGTCGGGCGTCATCGACGAAGCAATCCGAATATTCGAAGGCGCGGCTGTAGCGATTCGGGATCAGCGGCTTGCCGACCTCGTCACGCCCCAGATCGACCGAGCGGGTCGCAGGCAACAAATGGCGGCCGCCAATGTGATCATAGAGGAAGAGGCCGAGGCGCAGCAGCCAGGCGGGCCGCAGGCCGGCATGATGCGGCAAAACGAAACGGAGGGGGCGGATGATGTGGGGGGCGATGCCCCACAGCACCTCGCGCTCGATCAGAGCTTCGCGGACCAGGCGAAACTCGTAATATTCGAGATAGCGCAGGCCGCCGTGCACCAGCTTGGTCGACCAGGACGATGTCCCGCTCGCCAAATCGTTCATTTCGCACAGGAAAACGGTATTGCCGCGGCCGACCGCGTCACGCGCGATACCGCAGCCGTTCACACCGCCTCCGATGATGGCGAGGTCGAAAATACGCTCCAACAGACGCATCCCCCGACGACCGCCCGTTCCTTCGAGCGGCTACTTTCGATTTTGATTAGATCACACCATAAAACGAAAGCAAGACGAAAGAGAAGCGAAAGGAAGTGAAAGCAGAACTTTTTCCGTGAGCAATGCGATGAAGAAATCGGCAGTCCAGAACTGTCACCGACTTGAATGTAGCAACGTACCTACATATCAAAGCAGTATGAGGCATCGTTCCGGCCGAGAGGTGACAAGCGATGGCGACCACTCTGACCAGCAGAGAATTCAATCACGATACCAGCGGCGCCAAGAAGGCGGCTTCGCACGGGCCGGTCTTCATTACGGATCGCGGCCGCCCGGCCCATGTCCTGCTAACGATCGAGGATTATTTGCGCCTGACCGGTGGGCACATGAGCCTTGCCGAAGCTCTGGCGCAGGCGGACGCGGACTTTGATTTTGATCCGCCGCGCATGACCGGAGGAATCTTCAAGGCCGTCGATCTCGACTGATGTTTCTGCTGGACACCAACGTGATTTCCGAATTGAGGCGACCTGACAAGGCTCACCGTAATGTCGTTGCCTGGGCCAATACAATCCCCGCAGCGAGCTTCTTCATATCCGCGATCTCGATCCTCGAAATCGAACTTGGCGCGCGCCTTATCCAGCGCAAGGACACGACGCAAGGTACCGTGCTGCGCAATTGGATCGACAATCACATCCTGGCTCGTTTCGACGGCCGGATCCTCGCCATCGATACGGCCGTGGCGCAGCGTTGTGCACAACTTCACGTCCCCAGCCCACGCGCCGAGCGCGACGCACTCATCGCGGCGACCGCACTTGTTCACAGCCTGACGATCGTTACGCGCAATGTGGGGGATTTCGAATCCACGGGCGTGGTGCTGCTCAATCCGTGGGACGATGTCTAGGATCTATCTCAGCCGCACCACCGGCGCGGCTTCCGGAGCCGCGTCCTGGGCGTCGGCCGGCGCATCGTCGATGTCCGCGTCCTTCGGCATCGCCGCGACCACTTCGATGCCCTTGCTGTGGCAGATGGTGGCGAGGCGCTCGGGAAGCTCCTGGTCGGTGACGAAGGTCTGGATCTGGGTGATGTGGGCGATGCGCACCGGCGCGCTGCGACGCAGCTTGGTGGAATCGGCAACCAGCATGACGCTGCGGGCATTGGCGATGATGGCTTGCGCGACCTGCACCTCACGATAGTCGAAGTCGAGCAGCGCGCCCTCCTCGTCGATCGCGGACGCGCCGATGATGGCGTAATCGACCTTGAACTGGCCGATCAGCTGCGTCGCGGTCGAGCCGACCACGGCGCCATCGGCACGCCGCACCGTGCCGCCGGCGACCACGACCTCGATGCGGGGATGGCGGTAGAGCAGCATCGCGACGTTGAGATTGTTGGTGATGACGAGGAGATCCTCGTGCGAGGTCAGCGCGCTCGCGACCTCCTCCGTCGTGGTGCCGATATTGATGAAGAGCGAGCAGCCGTTCGGGATCAGCGAGGCGGCTGCGGCTCCGATCGCCTTCTTCTCGTCGGCGGCGACGAAGCGGCGCGCCTCGTAGGCGAGGTTCTCGACGCCGGAGGCGATGATGGCGCCGCCATGGATGCGGGTCAGCGATCTCCGCTCGCAGAGATCGTTGAGATCCTTGCGGATGGTCTGCGCCGAGACTTCGAAGCGGCGCGCGAGCTCCTCGACCATGACGCGGCCCGAGGCGCGCGCGATGTTGAGGATTTCGGCTTGGCGATGGGTCAGTCCGGTCACGGCGAGGGCCTCACATCAGGAAGCTGGATGGTGCAGGAAGCTGCATGGTGAGGCGGTTCGCAGCTGCGGTCAATGCGCGCGCCGTCACGATTGACGGATGGAGCGGTGCTCACCATGCCATGGCGGCGGCAAGGCGCGCGAGCAGATCCGGGTCGTCGAAGGCGCTTGCAGAGGCAACGGCGCCGGCACCGACAAGATCGTCATGACTGAGGCTGGTCCGGATTCCGATCGTCGGAATGCCGGCGGCGGCCGCCGATTGCACGCCGGTGCGGGAATCCTCGAACGCAACCGAGGATGCGGCACTGCCCCCGACGAAGCGCAGCCCTTCCTGATAGGGCAGCGGATGCGGCTTGCCGTAGGGCAGCTCGTCGCCGATCACGATCGCCTTGAACCGCTCGGTGATGCCGAGGCCCGACAACAGCAGCTCGGCGTTGAGACGCGGCGCATTGGTGACGGCGACCATGGGAACGCCGGCGGCGTCCGCGCGGTCGAGCAGCGCCATCAGACCCGGCAACGGTTCGATCTGTCCGGCCACGAGCGTGCGGAAGATCTCCTCTTTCTCGGCGAGAATCGCGGCGCGCTGCGCCGGCGTTTCGTCGGGCAGAAAGCGGTCGCCGATTGACACATTGGCGAAGCCCTGCAGCTCCCTGGAGAATCGCGCGTGGTCGAACACATGGCCGCGCGGCCCCAGCACATGGTTGAAGGCCTTGAGATGCAGCGGGTCAGTGTTGGCGAGTGTGCCGTCGATGTCGAACAACAACGCCCTGCCGATTGCCTCGATCATTTCCCTACTTTCCCAAGTCCGCGACGCATCAATGCGGAAGACGTATCAATACGGGCTCGAACGCGCAATGATGCATCGACATGACGACGATGCACCACTCGACAAAGCCGCGCACGACTGCAACACTCCTTACAAGACCAAAAAGGAGGAAACGATGATCAACCGACGCGACCTTGCTCTCTCGACTCTCGCCGTCTCCGCGCTTGCGCTCATGGCACCGGCGCTCGCCGCCTCGGCAGACGAGGAGGCGGTGGCCAAGAAGGTCGAGGCCTTCCGCCTCGCCCAGATTGCGGCCGACCCGAAGGCGCTCGGCGCGCTGTGCTGGGACGATCTCAGCTACAGCCATTCCAGCGGCAAGGTCGAGGACAAGGCGACCTTCATCACCAATGCCACCGACGGCAAGTCGAAATTCCTCTCGATCGAATACAAGGATCCGACCATCAAGGTCGTCGGCCCCGCCGCCATCGTCCGGTTCCATTGGCTGGGCGAACAGGAAATGGCGGCCGACGGGAAGAAAGTATCGACCAATCTTCACATCCTGATGAACTGGCAGAAGCAGGGCGACGAATGGAAGCTGCTGTCGCGGGCGGCGACGAAGCTGTAACCATCGACGTCATTCCGGGACGCGCCGAAAGGCGCGGGCCCGGAATCCATTGGTCGGCAATTTCTGCAGCGAGATAAATTCCGGGCCCGCGCTACGCGCGCCCCGGAATGACAGCGCAGACTACGCCGCTTCCTTCACATCGCCGTTAACCAGCTTACGCGCGGCGCGCTCGGCTTCGCGGGCGTTGCGAAAAAGCTGGCCTTCGAGGCGGTTGAAGCGGTGGGATGAGGCGAAGAAACAATAGCCTCCCTGAGAACGAACGACGATACCTGCGGTCTGCGAATCGACTTCGATGATGTAGCTGTCCGGCATGGTCCGTGGATTCCTCAGTGCGGGCAAATAACGGTGCTCCTGCCCAAAGGTTCCCCAGGCATTTGAGGCCGTTTCCACCCCGAATCGACACGCAATTGAGTACGCCGGGACCTCATCCGTTTTATGACTGGTTCTTGACTGGTTCTTGGCGAAGCCGCGACGACAATGACTTACAGGCGACGCGTTTGACCGCGGGCACACGTTCGCGAGATGAGGCAGCGCGTCGCGCGCGATTACGTCGCGATCGTCGCGTCGGTCGCGCGAACCGCTTGCGGACGGCCGTGCTCGTCGATCGAGACGTAGGTGAAATTGCCGTCGGTGACGAGGAACGGATGCTCCTCGCCGCGCCGCAGCGCCCAGGCTTCCAGATGCGCGGTGAGGGAGGTCCGTCCGACGCGGACAAGATTGGCATAGACCGAGACGAGATCGCCGACATAAACCGCCTTGCGAAAATTCATCGCCTCGATCGCGACCGTCACGGTCCGCGACTTCGCGACCTTCGAGGCAAACACGCCGCCGCCGACGTCCATCTGGCTCAGCAGCCAGCCGCCGAAGATGTCGCCGTTGGCGTTGGTGTCGGCCGGCATCGCCAGCGTGCGGATGCAGAGATCGCCGCGCGGCCCGGTATTCGCCTGCTCGTTCATGTCTCTCTCACTTGAAACTGTCCCAGCCCGGATCGGGCGCGAACCGTTCGCCGAACCTCTCGGCGAGCCCGCGCAAGGTGGATACGACATTCTCCACACCACGCGTGCGCGCATAATTCAGCGGACCGCCGCGGAACGGTGCATAACCCGTGCCGAAGATCATGGCGCCATCGACAGCGTCGGCATCGTCGACGATGCCTTCGCGCAGGGCCGCAACGCAGACGTTGGAAATCGGCAGCACCAGGCGGTCGATCATCTGGTCGGTCACGCGCGGACCGGTCTCGGGGAGCGGTGCCTTCTCCGCCTTGCCGTCCTTCCAGGTGTAAAAGCCCTTGCCGGTCTTGCGGCCGAGCTCGCCCTTGGCGACCTTGTCGCGCAGCCAGGCCGGCGTCGGCGGCAAGAGATCGCCGAACTTGGTGCGCAGCATGTCGCCGACGTCGAGGCAGATGTCGAGCCCGACCTGATCGGCGAGCTCGATCGGTCCCATCGGCATGCCGAACTGCTCGGCCGCGGCGTCGATCAGGCGCTGGTCGATCTTCTCGTCCAGCATCACCATCGCTTCCAGCATGTAAGGCGTCAGCGCGCGGTTGACGAGGAAGCCGGGCGAGCTCTTCACAGGTAGCGGCAGGCGGTCGATCGCACCGACGAAAGCGAGCGCGTCCTTCAATATCTGCGCGTCGTTGCCGTCGTGACTGACGACTTCGACCAGTTGCAGACGCGACACCGGATTGAAGAAATGCAGGCCGACCAGCCGCTCCGGCCGCGCCAGCGTGGTGCGCAGGTCCTGGAGAGGAATGCTCGACGTGTTGGTGGCAAAAATTGCGCCCGATTTCATCCGCGGCTCCAGCCCGGCATAGACCTTCTGCTTCAGCTCGAGCTTTTCCGGGACCGCCTCGATGATGAGATCGGCGTTGCGCACGCCGTCCCCGTTCATGTCGGGGATGAGGCGATCCAGTGCGTCGCGTACCTCGATCGGCTTGCGGATAATCTTGCCGTAGAGTTCGGCAGCGCGCTTCACCGCACCCGCGATCGGCTCGGCCTTCATGTCGGCGAGCGAGACCCGCAACCCCTGCCCGGCTATCCAAGCCGCGATATCGCCGCCCATGGCGCCGGCGCCGATGACGTGGACATGCTTGATGGTGTTGCCGCCGCCCGCCGCCTTCTTCATCTGCTCGCGCAGGAAGAACACGCGGATCAGGTTCTGCGCGGTCGGCGTCACCATCAGCTTGGCGAAGGATGCCTGCTCCGCCTTCAGCATCGCGGCCTTGCTGCCGCCATGGGTCTCCCAGAGGTCGATCAGCGCGTAAGGCGCGGGATAGTGCTCGCGGGACGCGGCCTTGGCCGCCTCCGAGCGCATGCGCTTGGCGAGCAAGCCGCGGACCAGCCCGAGATTGGCGGCGCGCACGAGCAGGCCGGGCTTGGCCCGCTTCAGGCGGCCGAACAGCGCATCCTTCACCGCGCCCCCGACATGGCGCTCCTGCGTGACGGCATCGACGAGGCCGAGCGCCTTGGCCCGGCGCGCATCGATGGTGCGGCCGGTGAGCATCAAGGCCATCGACTGGGTCGGATTGACCAGCGCGGTGAACCGCGCGGTGCCGCCGAGGCCGGGGTGCAGACCGAGCATCACCTCCGGGAAGCCGAAGCGCGCGCCGTCGATCGCGATGCGCGATTGGCAGGCCAGCGCAACCTCGAGCCCGCCGCCAAGGCAGAAGCCGTGGATCACCGCGACGGTCGGCAACTTCAACGCCTCCAGATGATCGACCACGGCGTGCGCGGCGCGGATACGCGTCTCGACCATGCCGGGATCGGAGACACCGCGGAATTCGTTGACGTCGGCACCCGCGATGAAGCCCGACGGTTTTGCCGAGCGGATCACCAGGCCAGCCGGACGCTCGGTCTCGATCGCCGCGAGCACCGCATCGAACTCCTCCATGACGTCGGAGGACAGCGTGTTGGCACTTGCGTCAGCGCGGTCGAACAGCAGCCAGGCGATGCCGTCGGCATCGCGCGTCAGCTTGAAATGCTTGTACGGACTGTCGGGCGCGGGCTTGGGCCCGAGCTCCAGGACGCGATCGCCGAGCGCGGTCATGATCTTGGAATCCATGGTCACACCGCCTCGATCAGCATGGCCCCGCCAAGACCGCCGCCGATGCATTCGGTGGCAATTCCGCGGCGCGTGCCGAGCCGCTTCATCGCGTTGACGAGATGCAGCACGATGCGGTTGCCGGAGGTGCCGACGGGATGGCCGAGCGAGATCGCCCCGCCATCGACGTTGAGCTTGTCGCGGTCGATCTCACCGGCCGCGCCGTCGAGACCGAGGATCTCGCGGCAGAATTTGTCGTCGTTCCAGGCCGCGAGACAGCCGAGCACCTGGGTGGCAAAGGCTTCATTGAGCTCCCAGGTCTCGACATCCTTGATGCTGAGGCCATTGCGTTGCAGCAGCGGCGTCACTGACATCACCGGACCGAGCCCCATGATGCCAGGATCGAGCGCCGCCCAATGGCTGTCGACGATCGCAGCCTTCGGCGTCAGCTTGTGCTTCGCCACCGCCGCATCGGAAGCCAGGATCACCCAGGAGGCGCCGTCGGTGATCTGCGAGGAATTGCCGGCGGTGACCTGGCCCCAGGGCCGCTCGAACACCGGCCGGAGTTTCGCGAGCGTCTCCGCCGTGGAGTCCGGCCGCACGCCGTCGTCATGGTCGAAGAACTTGCCGTCGCGCGCGAACGCGGTCTCGACCTCGCCTTTCAGATAGCCCGCGCCTTGCGCCTGCGCGAGCCGGCGATGGCTCTCGGCTGCGTAGGCGTCGGATTGTGCGCGCGTAATGCCGAAGAGATGGCCGACGACCTCGGCGGTCTGGCCCATGTTCAGATCGGTGATCGGATCGGTCAGCCCGCGCTCCAGGCCGATGATCGGCTTGAGATCGCGGGGGCGGAGCTTGAAGGCCGCGGCGAGCTTCGCGGCGACCCCCTTGGCGGTAGCAAGGCCGGCGAACCAGCGCACGCCCGAATTGGGCCAGACCAGCGGCGCGTGACTCAGCGCCTCGGTGCCGCCCGCCAGGATCATGTCGGCATGGCCCTCGCGAATGTAGCGATAGGCGGTGTCGATCGACTGCATGCCGGAACCGCAATTGATCTGCACGGTAAAGGCGACCATGTCCTCGCCCATGCCGAGCCGGAGCGCGGCAACCCGGGCTGGATTCATCTCGTCCGCGATGACGTTGACGCAGCCGAGAATGACCTGGTCGAAACTATCGGGCGCAAACGGCTGGCGTGCCAGCAATGGACGGCCGCATTGCACGGCGAGATCGACCGGCGTGAACGGCCCGGGTCCCGAGCGCGCCTTCAGGAACGGCGTCCTGCTGCCGTCGACGATGAATACCGGTCGTGCCATCAGCCCGCCGCCCTCTGCTCACCGAGTTCCTGGAAGAACTGATGCACATTGACGGTTTTCTTGTAAATCGGCGACAGCGCCTCCGGCGCAAAATCATCGACCTCGATCACTTTTGTGACGGCTTCATGAGCAGCGGCCAGTTGCTCGCCCTCGGCCTGCGTGATCACGCCCCTGGTGACGGCATCCTTCCAGTCGCGGATATGCGCGGCGCGCATGCGCCTGGCGATAGCCTCAGCGCCCGTGACCAACTTGAAAGCATGCTCCAGCCGGGCAAAGCCGCCGTCGTCATCGACGTAAGCCAGATCCGGCGTCAGGCGCTCGCGCGCGGCCGACGGCTCCAGCACCAGGCTCGCGCATTGGTGCACGACGCGGTCGGACGGGCCGAGCACGCGGGCGCCGAACGGCTGGACCACGAGCTTGAGGAAGCCGGCGACGAAGCGGTTGGGCAGGTTGGCGAGGATTTCGGCCAGCCGGTTCTCGATGGTCCTGAAGCCGGTCGCCATGCACCATTCCAGCGCGGCAAAGTCTTGCTTCTGCCGGCCCTCGTCGTTCCAGCGCTTCAGCGCCGCCGAGAGCAGATACAGCTCGGACAGGATGTCCCCGAAGCGCGCCGACAGCATCTCCTTGCGCTTGAGCGCGCCGCCCAGCGTCAGCAGCGCCATGTCGGCGCAGAGCGCAAACGCCGCCGAATAGCGCGAGAGCTGGCGATAGAATGGCGTGGCGTCGCCCGCATCCGGGGCAAGCGCGAAGGCGCCGAAGGTCCAGCTCCGGCCGAAGGCACGAAACAGCGTCCGAAAACTGTGGCCGACATGCTTCCAGAAGGCCTTGTCGAACGCGGTGAGGCCACGCTCGCGATCGGTGTCGGCGAGTGCATTCATCTCGTCGAGCAGATAGGGATGCGCGCGGATCGCGCCCTGCCCGAACACGATGAGATTGCGCGTCAGGATGTTGGCGCCCTCGACCGTGATCCCGACCGGAACGGCGCGATGCAGATTGCCGAGATAGTTTTGCGGACCGTCGATGACGGCCTTGCCGCCGTGGATGTCCATGGCATCGTCGATCGCGGTGCGCATCCGCTCGGTCGCATGCAGCTTCATGATGCCGGAGATGACGGCGGGATGGACGCCGGCATTCAGCGCCGCGCAGGTCAGCCGGCGCGCCGCGTCGAGCTGGTAGGCGGTCGCGACGATGCGGGCGAGCGGCTCCTCGACGCCTTCGAATTTGGAGATGGAGATGCCGAACTGCTCGCGGATGCGGGCATAGGCGCCGGTGGTGCGCGCTGCATAGGCGGCACCCGCGGCAGAGAGCGACGGCAGCGAGATGCCGCGGCCGGCGGCAAGCGCGGTCATCAGCATCTTCCAGCCCTGCCCGAGCCGCGCCTGGCCGCCGATGACATAGTCGAGCGGAATGAAGACGTCGCGGCCCCGGTTCGGGCCGTTCTGGAATACCTGCATCGACGGCAGATGGCGCTGGCCGATCTCGACGCCGGGCAGATCGGTCGGGATCAGCGCGACGGTGATGCCGAGCTCTTCCTGATGACCGACGAGATGATCGGGATCATAGGCCTTGAAGGCGAGGCCGAGCAGTGTCGCGACCGGGCCGAGCGTGATGTAGCGCTTGTGCCAGTTCAGCCTGAGCCCGAGTACCTCGCGGCCCTCGAACTCGCCCTTGCAGATGATGCCGCTGTCGACCATCGAGGCGGCATCGGAACCGGCTTCCGGGCTGGTGAGGCCGAAGCAGGGAATGTCGCGGCCGTCGGCGAGGCGCGGCAGCCAGCGCTCCTGCTGCTCTCTTGTGCCGAAGCGCATCAGGAGTTCACCGGGGCCGAGCGAGTTCGGCACCATCACCGTGACCGCAGCTGCGATCGAGCGGGTCGAGATCTTTCGCACCACCTCCGAATGGGCATAAGGCGAGAAGCCGAGGCCGCCGAACTCCTTCGGGATGATCATGCCGAAGAATTTTTCGCGCTTGACGAAGTGCCAGACGTCCTGCGGCAGGTCCCGCCATTCCCAGAAAATCTTCCACTCGTCGAGCATGGCGCAGAGCTCGTTGACGGGCCCGTTGAGAAAAGCCCGCTCCTCCTCGGTCAATTTGGCTGGCGCAATTTTCAGCAGTTTCGACCAGTCAGGGTTGCCGGTGAAGAGATCGGCGTCCCACCAGACGTCGCCCGCCTCCAGCGCCTCGCGCTCGGTATCGGACATCGACGGCAGCACGCCGCGCGCCCAGGAGAAGATCGGCTTGGTCAGGGTGTCGCGGCGGAAGCTCATGGCTGACCTCATGCATCGGCGCGGTGACAGGACATTTTAGCGGAAACTGGCTGGCGGAGGCGAATAGTTCGCCTGCAAAATTGACGCGGCCGGGCGGCCCCGGACCATAACGGCCAGGGTGCGACGGCAGTTCCGGGAGGGGGATGGGGCCAGATGTCTCCCCACGTCATTCCGGGGCGCGCCTCTTGGCGCGAGCCCGGAATGACGGCGTGGAGGGAGCGGAGGTGGCCGGCCTAGTCCGGCCGCACCATCTCGAACATGTTTTCCGGCTTGATCTCGAAATAGTCGCCGCGGCGGCCGGCGCGGACGATCGGGCGGGCGGCGGCGGTCTGATAGACGCCGTCCTTGATCATGGCCTTGTCGATGTGCACGGCGACGACCTCCCCCAACGTCAGCCAGGCGTCGGCCTCCTTGCCGTCGGCGCCCTTGAGGCGGATGATGTCCGACACCTTGCATTCGAAGGCGACCGGACTTTCGCCGACGCGCGGCACGTTGACGAGCTTGCCGGGCACGGCGGTAAGCCCAGCGAGCTTGAACTCGTCGACCTCGGGCGCGACATGCGCGGCGGTCGCATTCATGTGCTTGGCAAGGTCCATCGTGGCGAGATTCCAGACGAACTCACCGGTCTGCTGGATGTTCTCCACCGTGTCCTTCCAATTGGTGGAGGAGAAGCCGATGATCGGCGGCACGTAGCAGAAAGCGTTGAAGAAGCTGTAGGGCGCCAGGTTGACGTGGCCCTTGCTGTCGCGGGAGGAGATCCAGCCGATCGGCCGCGGCGCGATGATGGCGTTGAAGGGATCGTGCTTGAGGCCGTGGCCCTTGGAGGGCTCGTAGAAGTAAATGTCTTTGTCGGTCACGCTGGCTCTCCACTCTCCGTCATTCCGGGGCGATGCAGAGCATCGAACCCGGAATCTCGAGATTCCGGGTTCGCGCTACGCGCGCCCCGGAATGACGGCAGGTGAGCTTATAGAGGGAAACCGGCCCACACGTCAGTGGCGCGGCGACAGACCGGCGATGACGAAATCGATCATCTGGTCGATGTTCGGGCCCGGCTTGGTGGCGCACTGGGCGATCATCTGGGGATGGAAGAACCGCATCATCGCGGTGCAGGCGCACAGCGAGGCCAGCTGGAGATCCTTCGTCTCGAACTCGCCAGAGGCCACGCCTTGCGCGATCATCTGGCCGACGACGCCGGCGATGCACTCCATATGGTTGACGCAGACCTCCCAGTCCTCCTGCATCGCGATCTCGACCATCTCGTGCAGCTTGTTATCGCCGACATAGCGCTCGGTGTTCATGCGATGGATGGTGGTGAGGAGCTCGCGGAAGCGCTCCGGCACCGGGCCGGGCCTTGCCACGATCCGCTGCGCCTCGAGCTCGACCTCGCCCATCAGCGAACGGGCGACCGCCTGGTGAATCGCCTTCTTCGATTCGAAGAAGCGATAGACGTTGGCGGGGCTCATCCTGAGCTCCTTGGCGATGTCGCCGACCGTGGTCTTCTGGTAGCCGATCTGGCGGAACAGCCGTTCGGCCACCTCGAGGATACGATCCCGGGTGTCGCCTTCGATATGTTCCGAAACAAGGGCCATCAGTCAGGACTCACCGATCAGTACTTCATGTCACTTATTCAGCCGCTTCAGCAAGCGGAATAGCTGAATGCTCATCGCTCCCATGCTGCGGCGCGGTAGGCTGTTCGGGGATACCTGCCTCGTCCAGGCTCTTCCTGAACCACAGCGCGTAGAGGCCCGGCAGATACAGGAGCGTGAGGAAGGTCGCGACGAACAGGCCGCCCATGATGGTGATCGCCATCGGACCCCAGAACGCCGAGCGCGACAGCGGGATCATGGCGAGGATGGCGGCAAGCGCCGTCAACACCACGGGCCGGGCGCGGCGGACGGTGGCCTCCACGATCGCCTCGCGCCGGGGCAGGCCGTGGGAGACGTCGGTCTCGATCTGGTCGACCAGGATGACCGTGTTGCGCATGATCATGCCGGCGAGCGCGATCAGGCCGAGTAGCGCCACGAAGCCGAACGGGGCATTGGCGACGTTGAGGCCGAGCGAGGCGCCGACGATGCCGAGCGGCGCGGTCAGGAACACCAGGGTCAGGCGCGAGAAGCTCTGCAGCTGGATCATCAGCAGCGTCAGCATCACCATGACCATGACCGGGAAGAGGATGAAGATCGAGGCATTGCCCTTGGCGGATTCCTCGAAGGCGCCGCCCGGCTCGATCCGGTAGGCCGGCTCGAGGTGGTCCATGATCGGCTTCAGCTTCGGCGTGATCTGGCTCGTGACATCAGGGGCCTGCACGCCGTCGACGACGTCGGAGCGCACGGTGATCGCCATGTCGCGGTTGCGCCGCCACATGATCGGCTCCTCGTGGGCGTACTCGATCTTGGCGATCTGCTGCAGCGGCACGGCGACGCCATTGCGCGAGGTGATGGTGAGATCGCCGACGCCGCCGAGGTCGAGCCGCTCGGACGGGATCGCACGGGCGACCACGCCGACCTTCTCGATGCCGTCGCGCACGGTCGTGACCTGCGAGCCGGAAATCAGCATCGCCAGCGCCTGCGAGACGTCCTGCGGCGTCAGGCCCATGGCACGGGCGCGGTCCTGATCGACGACGAGCTTGAGGTAAGGCGACTGCTCGTTCCAGTCGAGCTGGACGTCCTTGACGCTCTTGTTCTGGCGCATGACGTCGCGGACCTGGTAGGCGATCTCGCGCACCTTGTTGGCGTCGGGGCCGATCACGCGGAACTGGACCGGGAAGCCGACCGGGGGACCGAAATTGAAGCGATCGACGCGCACGCGCGCCTCGGACAGGAAGCCCTCGGCAGCCGCGTTCTCGATCTTGGCCTTGATGCGCTCGCGCGCCTCGACGCCCTTGGCGACGATGACGATCTCGGCAAAAGCCTCGTTCGGCAGCTGCGGATTGAGGCCGAGCCAGAAGCGCGGCGAGCCCTGGCCGACATAGGAGGTATAGGTCTCGATGTCCTTGTCGTCCTTGAGCAGCGTCTCGGCCTTCTTCACCGCTTTTTCGGTGACGTTGAAGGCGGTACCCTCGGGCAGGCGCAGCTGGAAGAACAGCTCAGGCCGCTCCGACAGCGGGAAGAACTGCTGCTGGACCTGGCCGAAGCCGACGATGGAGGCGATGAAGACGCCGACGGTCGCTGCCACTACGGTGATGCGGTGGTTGACGCACCATTTCACGATGGCGCGCAGGCCGCGGTACATGCGGGTCTCGTAGACCGCATGCGGATCGTGGTTGTGGTGCGCCTTCATCTCCGGCAGCAGCTTGACGCCGATATAGGGCGTGAAGATCACTGCCACGAACCAGGAGGCGACCAGCGCGATCGCCACGATCCAGAAGATGCTGCCGGCATATTCGCCGACCGCGGAATTGGCAAAGCCGATGGGGAGGAAGCCAGCGGCCGTGACCAGCGTTCCCGTGAGCATCGGAAACGCAGTCGATTCCCAGGCAAAGGATGCCGCACGCATGCGGTCCCAGCCCTGCTCCATCTTCACCACCATCATCTCAACCGCGATGATGGCGTCGTCGACGAGCAGTCCGAGCGCGATGATCAGGGCGCCCAGCGTGATGCGGTGCAGGTCGAGCGACATCGTGTTCATGACGATGAAGACGATGCCGAGCACCAGGGGCACCGACAGCGCGACAACGATGCCGGTGCGCCAGCCCAGCGCCAGGAACGAGACGAACAGCACGATGACGAGCGCTTCCATGAAGGAATGCACGAACTCGCCGACGGCATGCTCGACCACCTTGGGCTGGTCGGCGATCAGCTTGACGTCGATGCCCTGCGGCACCGCCTTCATGAAGTCCGCGGTCGCCTTCTCGACCTCCTTGCCGAGCTCGAGGATGTTGGCACCCTTGGCGGTGACGACGCCGATGCCGATCGCCGCCTTGCCTTCCTGGCGGACGACGAAGCTCGGCGGATCGACATAGCCATGGGTGACGGTGGCGATGTCCCCCAAGCGGAAGACGCGGCCGTTGCTCTCGACCGGCGTTTCGGCCACGGCCTTGGCACCGTCGAGCGCGCCGGTGACGCGCAGCGGCACGCGCTGCGAGGAGGTCTCGACCGTGCCGGCAGGGGTGACGTTGTTCTGCTTGGCGAGCGAATCGAACAGCGCCTGCGGCGTGATGCCGAGGGTGGCGAGCTTGGCGTGGCTGAACTCGACGAAGATGCGCTCGTCCTGGTTGCCGTAGACGTCGACCTTGGTCACGCCGGGCACCTTGAGCAGGCGCTGACGGAAGCCTTCCGAAACCTTCTTGAGCTGGGCGTAATCCGCGCCGTCGCCGGTCATCATGTAGAGGATGGAATCGACGTCGGAGAACTCGTCGTTGACGACGGGTCCCAGAATGCCCGACGGCAGCTGGCCCTGCACGTCGACCAGCTTCTTGCGCAGGAGATAAAAGAGATAGGGCACCTCCTTCGGCGGCGTGTTGTCGCGGAAGGTGACCTGGAGCGCGGTGAAGGCGGGCTTGGAATAGGTCTGCACCTTCTCGAAATAGGGCAGCTCCTGGATTTTCTTCTCGATGGGATCGGCGACCTGCGTCTGCATCTCCTGCGCGGTCGCGCCCGGCCAGATCACGGAGACGTTGACCACCTTCACCGTGAAGAACGGATCCTCGGCGCGGCCGAGCTTCTCATAGGAGAAGAAGCCGGCGACGCCGAGAATGATCATCATGAAGAGAACCAGCGTCGGATGGCTGACGGCCCAGGCCGAAAGGTTGAAGCGCTTCATCGCTCTCTCCGAAAGGACGATCCAATTGCCACAGACACGACAGCCATCCCGTTCAAACCGTCGTCGCGAGGCAGCGAAGCAATCCAGGGGGCTGGGCAGGTTCTGGATCGCTTCGCCGCTTCAGCCTTTGCTTAGGGACAAAGGCCGAAACTCACCTCAGGCGACGTAACTCAATTTCCTTGTCATTCCGGGACGCCCGCTAGGGCGAACCCGGAATGACGGGAATTAGAAACTCAATGACGACACGACCCGCACCCGCTGGCCCGGATCGAGCTTCTGCACGCCGAGGGCGACGATCTTGGCGCCCTCTTCCACGCCGCCGGTGATGACGACGTCGTTGCTCTCGTAGGACTTCACCGTCACCGGCTTCAGGGTGAGCGCGCCGTTGTCGTCGACGACGTAAAAGGACGGCTTGCCGCCTTCGTTGAACAGCGCCGACAGCGGCAGCCGCGCGACGCGCTCGGTCGCGGCGTCCGACAGCGTCAGCGTCGCCGTCATGCCGAGCGAGACCTTGTCGTCGGCCTCGGGCAGCGAGAATTTCGCGAGATAGGTGCGCGTGGCCGGATCGGCCGTCGGCGCGATCTCGCGCAGCTTGGCCGCGTACTTCTTGCCCGGCTCGGACCAAAGAGTGACGCTGGCGACGCCCGACTTGGCACGTCCAACCAGCGTCTCAGGGATCGCGACGACCGCTTCCTTCTCGGCAAAGCGGGCGACACGGATCGAAGCCTGGCCCGCGGCAACCACCTGGCCGGGCTCGATCAGCGTTGCGGTGACCACGCCACGGGCGTCGGCAACGAGCGTCGCGTAGGAAAGGGAGTTCTTGCTCAATTCGAGCGCGCGCTCGGCGCGGTTCAGGCGGGCGCGGGCTTCGTCCGCGGCGGCGCGGCTCGAATCCATCTGCGCATCCGTGGTCCAGCCCTTGGCCTTCAGATCCTTGGCACGCTGCTCGGCGGCGGCGGCCTGGGCCAGCACGCCGGTCGCGGCGGTCTGCTCGGCCAGCGCCTGCTCGGCCTGCAGCTTCAAATCGACCTCGTCGAGGGTGGCGAGCGGCTGGCCGATCTCGACGGTCTGACCGACTTCCACGAGGCGCTTGGCAACCTTGCCGGCAACGCGGAAGCCGAGATCGCTCTCGATCCGCGGCCTGACGGTGCCGACGAAGCTGCGCTCCGGGGTCTCGGCATCATAATGCGCGGTTGCGACCAGAACCGGCCGCGGGGGCTCGGCCTTCTCGGCGACGGTGTCATTGCACCCGGCCAGCGTCGCGGCCATCAGGGCCAGCGCCGCGCCTGCCAACAGCCTGGAATAGCTCGATAAAACCAACCGGACGAACATCGAAGAACACTCCTGCATCTCGACTCGGAGGAATGTCGACTAATCACTGATAAAAGTCAATAATCGTCAGTCATCAGGAATCCGTGATCGTTAAGGGGTGGTAAGAAGAGGTTGGATGGCAACAGAGGAGGCGAAGCCGCGCGCGCTCATGCCCCGGACGCAGCGCAGCGTCTCTTCGACGGCGCGCTGCTGAGCCGGGGCCCATAATGCGCCGGGTTCGTGGCCTCTGGGTCCCGGCTCTGCGCTGCAACGCTTGTGCGTTGCAGCTTGTCCGGGACACACCGAGCCTAGGGAAAGATGGTTGCACGGCGCGACGAGCGCGCCTTTGCCTCCCCTACGCAATTAGCCCCGCTACCGCCCCTGCCCAGCGAACTCGTGCTTGCTGTCATGGCCGCCGACAAACACCAGGATGCCAGCGAGCAGCGGCAGCACGGCGAGCACGAGCAGGCCATTCGAAGTCTGGCCCGTCGCTTCCTTGACCCAGCCGATCAGATACGGCCCGCCGAAGCCGGCGAGGTTGCCGATCGAGTTGATCAAGGCGATGGCGCCGGCGGCTGCGGTGCCCGAGAGCCAGGCGGTCGGCAGGGTCCAGAACACGCCGAAGCAGCAGAACACGCCGATGGCCGCGATCGTCAGCACGGCCATCGTCGTGGTGGGATCGGTGAGATAGGAGGACACGCCGAGCGCGACCGCCGTCAGCAGCAGCGGCGCGCCGACATGCATGACGCGCTCGCGCGTCGCATCGGAGTGCCGCGCCCACAGGATCATGGCGATGGTGCCGAACAGGTACGGGATCGCGGTGACAAAACCGGTCTGGGCGTTGGTCAGCCCAAACGCCTTGACGATCTGCGGCAGCCAGAACTGCATGCCATACAGCGCCCCGACGAAGCCGAAATAGATCAGGCTGAGCGCGATCACCTTGGGCGAGGACAGCGCCTCGCCGAGCGAGACATGCTTCACCGCCTGCTTGGCCGCGATCTCCGCATCGAGCTTCGCCTTGAGCCAGGCCTTCTGCTCGGCCGAGAGCCAATCCGCCTTCTCCGGCCTGTCGGTGAGATAGAACCAGGTGACGATGCCGAGCAGCACGGAAGGGATGCCCTCGATGATGAACAGCCACTGCCAGCCCTTCAGCCCCATCAGGCCGTCGAGCCCGAGCAGGAGGCCCGAGATCGGCGCACCGATCACGGTCGAGACCGGCACCGCGATGGCGAAAGCCGCCAGGAAGCGGGCGCGATATTCTGCCGGATACCAGTAGGTGAGGTAGAGGATGATGCCGGGGAAGAAGCCGGCCTCGGCGACGCCGAGTAGGAAGCGCAGGACGTAGAAGCTCGTCACTCCGCTGACCATCGCCATCAGCGCCGAGATGATCCCCCAGGTCACCATGATGCGGGCGATCCAGCGGCTCGCGCCGAATTTCTCCAGCGCGAGGTTGCTCGGAACCTCGAAGATGAAATAGCCGATGAAGAAGATGCCGGCGCCCCAGGAGAAGATCAGCGGGGTGAACTTTAGGTCCGCATTCATGGTCAAAGCGGCGAAGCCGAGATTGACGCGGTCGAGATAGGAGAAGAAGTAGGCCAGCACCAGGAAGGGAATCAGGCGCCAGGAGATGGCGCGGATCGTCGACGTTTCGATTTCGCTCTTGACGTTCCTGGCGCCGCCGGCGGAACCGGCATAGGTGGTGGTCTGGCTCATGGCTTCCCCCTTGGTTGTTGCTTTTGTGGGTCGATGGGCGGTTTTGAGCATCGCGGGCGAAGAGTCAATGGAGCGAGCAATGCACGGGACGCAGCCGGATCAAGCCATTGCGCCGATGCAGAAGGCGATGATCCGCGCCGCTCTCGCGCTGATCGTCATCGCCTGCGGGCTGTCGTTGCGCTGGTACGGCTTTCCGCTCGGCCTCCCCGCTTTCGTGGTGAAGTATGGCGGCTCGCTCTTGTGGGCCACGATGGTGTTTCTGCTGGCTGGCGTTTTGCTGCCGCGACTCACGCGGACGCAGATTGCAGCGCTCGCGGCGATCATCGCGATTGCCGTGGAATTCTCCCGCCTGGTGCATGCGCCGTGGCTCGACGCATTCCGCCTGACGACCGCCGGCGCCTTGTTGCTCGGCCGCATCTTCTCGCTCTGGAATCTGGCGGCGTATGCGGTGGGGATTGCGTTTGGGGTCTCGATCGATAGGCTGATGATGCTGCGTAGGGAGGGTTAGCGTTCGCCGAAGCTTGAACAGCGAAGGCGAAGCGCAACCCACCACTTCTCGTCCGAGTGGATGGACCGCGGTGGGTTACGCCTTGCAGATTTCAGTGTTGAGCGACTGGCTGCTTGAATCGGCTAACCCACCCACGAGAACGGTGTCCTGCAATTCACTCCGAGAGCTGAAAACGCTCGAAGCGATCGAGCTCCTCCTCGATCCGCTGCTTCAGCGCCGAGCGGCCCGCGGTCTTTTTGCCTTGTCCGACCCAGGTCCATTTCTGCATCAGGAGCTTCTTGGCCTGCCGGTCGGTCTTGAGATCCAGCGCGGCGACGATCTCGTCGCCGACCAGCACGGGCAGCGCGAAATAGCCGAGCTTGCGCTTGGCCTTCGGCACATAGGCCTCGAACAGATGATTGTAGCCGAAGATGAGATTGGTGCGCTTGCGCTGGATGATCAGGGGATCGAACGGCGACAGGATGTGGACCAGGTCGGGCGAGACCGCCTCACCGCTCGGCTCGAGCGCGGCCGGCGCAGCCCAATGCTCCTGCTTGCCGGCGCCGTCGATCGCGACCGGCACGAGCTCGCCGCGGCGGACACGGGAGGCGATCAGGCCGGCCACCGCTTTCTTCCGCGGCGCATCGAGATGGCAGATCGAATCGAGGCTCACCACACCTTGCGACCGCAACGCCCGGTCGAGCAGATAGGTCGTGATCTCCCTTGCCGAGGCAGGCCTTGGCAGCCTGTCCCAGCCGAAATGGCGCGTCATCAGCTCGTAGGTCTTGAGCATGCCCTGCCGCTCGCTGATGGTGACAGCGCCGGTATAGAAGGCCAGCTGCAACGCCCGCTTGGAGGGCTTGCGGCTCTGCCACAGATGCTCCTTCTCGACGAGCACGTCATCCTCGATGTCGCGGATGGTCAGCGGCCCGGCCCGCAGCAGCCGCATCACCTTGCGCATGTCGGCGGGCTGCACCGAGGCGAACCATTTGTGCCCCTCGCGCCGATGCTCGCGCATCGCCGGCAGGAAGAAGCGGAAGTCGCCGGTCGGCACGTAGGAGAGCGCGTGGGTCCAATATTCGAACACGCTTCTGTCGGCGCTCTGGGCATGGCGCAGATCGGCGCGGCGATAGGACGGGATCCGGCTGAACAGAATGTGATGATGGCAGCGCTCGATGACGTTGATGGTGTCGATCTGCACATAGCCGAGATGAGCGACCGCATCCGCGACGGCCTGTGCTCCCTCGCCGAACGGGGTGCGCTCATCCAGCCGCTGGGCATGCAGCCAGATCTGCCGGGCCTGTCTCGTGGTGAGGGGATGGGGTTTGGGCGTGCGTGACATTGCAGAATGCAATGTAGCGAGATTCGCGCGGAGGCAAACAATCGAGGCAAAGAAAACCGCGCTGCCATCTCCTGGCAGCGCGGCCGGTCGACGAACGCTCGACTATTTCGCGCTCATCTTCTGCATCTTCATGTAGTGCTTGCAGGCGCCGCGCATATTGGCTTTGCTCATCTCGGAGTTGGCCGAAGCCATTTCCTTCGCCATCGCCTGCTTGGCCGGCGAATCGACGGTTCCCATCGCGGTGATCGACTTGCCCATCGCTTCGCCCGTGCAGGGCTGCATCTTGGCTGCGAAAGCCGGCGATGCCGAAAACGCGGCGAGCAGAACGACCGAAAGCAAGATCTTCATCTAGTGTCTCCTCCGTAGAGCGAAACCGGCGCCATGCCGGTCAACACGACAGCCATTCTTTAGCGACAAGTTTGCAGGGAGAAGACATTTTCGTTGCTGCGCCGCAGCGCAAGCCCGCTGTCAGCGTGCGACTTTTGGGCGCTCCCCCCGCGGCTGCCGGTAGCGACCTCCGGCTCAGGCACATTGCCCGGTCCGGCGGGCCACTGCGGCAGTCCGTCTCCCGGCAAGGAGCCCGCGCTCTCAACGTGATTTCAATCACACCGGGCCTGCCGCGGTGTGAACCGGTCCCGCGCAGGATGCGACCACTGCTATTGGGACGATCGGCTCCGCTCCCGGAGAGGCCGCGAAACGTGCCGGTTCATCGCCCGAAAGCCGGAAAATACGCGAGACCAAGCCTGGAAGCGCTGTCGGCCACCGTGACCAAGATCACATCAGGGCCTTTGAACCTGCCCTATGCTCGCAGCATCAAATCGCTATCAGGCGTAACAGCGAGGATACGACAATGACCCGTTTTGATAAATTCTTTGGACTGAAGGCGATTACTCTTTCCGCAGCCCTGTCGATGACGACGGGCCTGGCTCTGGCCGGCGACAGCAATGTCTCCACCGACAAGATCCTGAATGCACTGAAGCCCAAGCCGGCAACCCGCGGCCTGTCCGTCGGTCCGCAGACCGACACGACCGCGCAAGCCAAGGAAGCGACCTTCCTGAACACGGTGCGCAACCGCTCGACCCGGTCGCTCTCGACGGGCGAGCGCGAGCAGATCGCCGAGCTCGCGGCGACCAAGCCGAAGATCGACCTGGAAATCCAGTTCGACTACAACTCGGCCGATATCGCCAAGACCTCGATGCCCTCGGTGCAGGCGCTCGGCAAGGCGCTGTCCGATCCGGCGCTGAAGGGCTCGACCTTCGTGGTCGCCGGCCACACCGACGCGACCGGCGGCGAACAGTACAATCAAGGGCTCTCCGAGCGGCGAGCCGACACCATCAAGAAGTACCTGGTGCAGAACTACGGGCTCAACGGCAACGATCTCGTCACGGTCGGCTACGGCGAGACCAAGCTGAAGGACGCCGCCAACGGCGCCGACCCGGCCAACCGTCGCGTCCAGGTCGTCAACATGGACACCAAGACGGCGTCGAAGTAATCGCCATCATCGCGCGAAACACGCCGCCTGCCGCACCCCGGCGGGCGGCGGACGGCTCACACCGGCAGCGGCGCGACGAGCGCCTCCCTCACCAGACGCGCGAGCTCGGCCTTGCGGTAGGGCTTTTCCAGGATCAGAGCGCCTTGCCTGATATGGCCGTGCGCCTCCAGCGTTTCGAGCGCGTAGCCCGACGTCAGCAGCACGCGCAGCTCGGGCCTGTCCTTGCGTGCGAGGTCCGCAAGCTCCCAGCCGTTGACTCCGCCGGGCATGACGACGTCTGTGAACAGCAGGTCGATATGCGCCGCCGCCGCCAGCGTCTGCAAAGCGTCCCTGCCATCGACGGCGGAGACCACCTTGTAACCCAGGCTCTCCAGGCTCATGACCGCGTAGGAGCGGACGAACGGATCGTCTTCGACGACCAGCACGGTCTCGGATCCGCTATGCGTCACCTCCTTGTCGACCGCCAGCGGTACGTCCTGCGTCTTCGCCAGCACGGCCGGCAGATAGATCCGCACCGTCGTCCCCAGGCCGGGCTCGCTGTAGATCGTGACATGGCCGTTGGATTGCTTGACGAAGCCGTAGACCATGCTGAGCCCCAACCCACTGCCCTTGCCCACGTCCTTGGTGGTGAAGAAGGGCTCGAACGCACGTTCAAGCACCCGCTTGGGCATGCCGGCCCCGGTGTCGGTCACCGCGATCACGACATACTCGCCCGGTCCGACCTCCGGATGAGCGTTGTGAGCGCCCGCATCGAGCGATGCGTTCGCCGTCGAAATGGTCAGGCGTCCACCTGACGCCATCGCATCCTGGGCGTTCAGCGCAAGGTTGAGAATCGCCGATTCGAGCTGCGCCGGATCGGCAAATGCGTGCCGGAGCGCGGGATCGGTCTGGGTAGCGATGGCGATGTCCTCGCGCAGCGTCCGCAGCAGCAGCTTGTGCATGGACTCGACGAGCTTGTTGCATTCCGTCTCGACCGGCCGCAGCAACTGCTTGCGGCTGAAGGAGAGCAGCCGCTGCGTCAGCTCGGCGCCGCGTTCGCCGGCGCTGCAGATATCGTCGGCGAGCCGCTTCAGGTCGCCGCGCGACAGCAATTGCTCGGACAGGAATTCCGCGTTGCCGACGATCACGGTGAGGAGATTGTTGAAGTCGTGGGCGATGCCGCCGGAGAGCTGGCCGACCGCCTCCATCTTCTGCGCCTGGATCAGCTGGGCCTCGGTGCGCTTGCGGTCGCTCAGATCGTGGATCATGCCGACGAAGATCGACGAGCCGACCTGCTTGGCCTCGCCGACCGAAAGATCCATCGGGAAGGTCGTTCCGTCCTTGCGCCGGCCCACCACCTCGCGGCCGACGCCGATGATCTTCTTCTCGCCGGTGGTCACGAAATTGCGGATGTAACCGTCGTGCCCGGACCGGTAGGGCTCCGGCATCAGGATCTTGACGTTCTCTCCGAGAACCTCGTCGGCCCTGTACTTGAACAGTCTTTCGCAGGCCGGATTGAATTTCAGAATGGTGCCATTGGAATCGATCAGGATCACGCCGTCGACGGCGGTGTCGACCACCGCGCGCAGCCGTGCCGCGCTCTCCCGCAACTCGCTCTCGACCCGTTCACGCTCCGTGAGGTCGTGGATGATGCCGACGAAGATCGATTTGCCCGACGCCTGCCTGGTCTCGCCGACGGACAGATGCATCAGGAAGGTCGAGCCGTCCTTGCGCTGCCCCACCACCTCGCGGCCGATACCGATGATCTTGCGTTCGCCGCTGACATGGTAGTTGTGAAGATAGCCGTCATGGGCGTCGCGGTACGAGGGCGGCATCAGCACCTTGACGTTGCGTCCAATGACCTCGCTGGCGGAATAGCCGAACAACTTCTCGCAGGCCGGATTGAACATCAGGACGCCGCCGGCGGCGTCGATCAGAATCACCCCATCGACAGCGGTATCGACGACGGCGCGCAGCCAATCCGCGTTGGATTGATCCGGACCGGCAATACCGTCCTCCATGCTCACCTGCCGCCCCTCCGATTCCGGCAATGACAGCCAGTCCACACGCTCCGGTTGATTCCCGCAAGTCAATTCTGCCCGGCCTATGCACGCAAGCGGGCACTAGATCCAGCTCTGGAACAGCATCAGCCGGTTGAAGCTCCGCATCGAGGTGCCGATAAAGGCCGCCGAGATCGGCAGCATGACTGCAAAGCCGATCGCCGCAATGCCGACATAGGCCCACAGCAGCCAGCGCGGCAGGCTGTCCCGGCGCAGCACATAGACCAGGGCGAGCGAGGCCGCCGTGGCGGCCGGCAGATAGTAGTAGATGAAGCCCAGCGTGCGCGGCAGCAACGCCCAGGCAAGCCAGGGACCGACATAGAACGCCGCGATGAGGAATGCATCCCAGCGGCGTTCGACGACGAAATCGCGCAGCACGACGACGAGCGCGAGCAAAGCCGGCCACAGAACCAGCGGATTGCCCAGGAACACGACCGCTGAGACATTGTCTTCCGCGGTCTTGTCGAACAGGAACCAGACCGGTCGCGCCAGCAGCGGCCACGACGGCCACGAGCTCATGTAGGTGTGGCCGGCAATCGCCGTCGTGGTGTTGTCGGCGAAGATCCGCCGCTGCGCCTCGATCAGCTCCGGCACCGACATCCCGTAGAGCGGAACGAAAGCGGCAAGGTAGGCCACACCGGGCAAGGCCGCGAAGCACAGCGCGACATGATGCAGCCGGAGGCCGGGCCAAAGGTCCGGCCGATACCAATCGTCCGGCTTGGCGTCGGCGAACAGCGTGCGCCAGCCCTGCATCAGGCGGATCACGGCGACGACGACGATGCAGACGCCGAGCGGAAACAGGCCGCTCCATTTGCAGGCCGCAGCAAGGCCGAACAGGCTGCCCGCGAGCGCGAACAGCGCCTGCGGCCGCTCTCGTCGAAATCCATGCATGAAGGCGGCCGTCGCGAGCAGACTGAAGCCGAGCGCAAAGATGTCGAGCATGGCGATACGCGCCTGCACGTACAGCATCTGGTTCAGCCCCGCGATCAGCGCCGCGGCGATCGCGGGGCCTTGCGCCGAGAACAGCGCGAGGCCGCACAGATAGATCGCGACGATCGCCAATGCGCCGAACAACGTCGCGGGATAGCGCCAGCCAAGCGCGTTGTCGCCGAAAACCGCGATCGAGGCCGCGATCAACTCCTTGGCCAGCGGCGGATGCATCGGATTGAGCATCGGCTGCGACATCGCCGGTGCCAGCATCTGCCGCGCCGCCGGCACGTAATGCACCTCGTCGAAGACGAACTTTTCCGGCGTCGTCAGTCCGATCAACAGCGCGAGATGCGCGACCAGGAAAATCGCGACAGCAATGACTGCGCTCCGCGACATCTTTGGAACTGCGGATGATTGAAGCGGCTGCTGTGGGGCTGTTTTGCGTGGCAAATTTGCGTCACCGCGGACAAAAATGGAAGCTGCGCTTTTCATTGAACGCATTCTGCCGCAACTGTCACTAAGCATGACGCACGTCCCGCGCCGCTTGTGATAATTCCGCCACAACACAAGCAAGCGCGATCCGGTACGATCAGGGACATATCGATCGGTTGTGAAATGAATTTGCGTTTCTGGCTTTTCTCCACCTTGTTGTCGGCCACCTTGTGCGCAGGTCCTTGCGCGCTGGCGCAGACGCGCGTCGGCGAAGCCGTCGTGATCCAGAACGAGGTGGTGCGCGTCGCTGCGACCACCACGCCGATCAATGTCGGCGACAGCATGCTGCGCGACGAGACCGTGCGCACCGGCGCCGACAGCGCGGCGCGCTTCGTGATGGCCGACAGCACCAATCTGTCGCTCGGCCCCAGCGCCACGCTGAAGCTCGACCGCACCGTCTTCAACGACGAGCGCAGCTATCGCGACGTCGCGATCCGCATGACCACCGGCGCATTCCGTTTCGTCACCGGACATTCCGATAAGTCCGCCTACAAGATCACGACGCCGCTTGCGACCATCGGCGTGCGCGGCACCACGCTCGACATCCTCTCGCAGCGCGGACGCTCCGTCGTCGTGCTTCAGGACGGCGCAGCCAGCGTCTGCACGAGAAGCGGCCAGTGCGTGCAGCTCACCCAGCCCGGCGACACCGCGATCATCACATCGACCGGCGGCAAGGTCGGCATCACCAAGTCCAGCACGCCGCCCTGGACCTTCGCCGCCAACTGCGCTGCAAGTGCCGGGCTATGCGCGGTGAACCAATATGCCGGCGCCTCGCCGACCATCACGCCCGCCGTCCACGACGACGGCATGCTGTGCGGGCGCTGACCATGGCGAAATTCACCGTCCGGCGCCTCATCCTTGCCGCTGCGCTGACCGCAGCAGCAGCGTTTGCGCTCGTCACGTTCGATGCCCAACCGGCGGCTGCACAGGCCTCGGAGTGCGGGTCCGAGTGCGAGCCCAATCCCACTCCGTCCCCGACCTATTCTCCCTCGCCTTATCCGTCACCAACGCCGACCCCCTCCCCATCGCCTTCACCGAGCCCGGCTCCGTCGCCATCGCCGAGCCCGTATCCTCCGCCGTCGGGACCGACCGGCGCCGATTCCAGCGGCAATTCGATCGGCGGTCTCGCCAATCAGCGCTTCAACCAGATGATCACCAACCGGGTGCTCGGCACGGTGCTGCTCGGCGTCAACGAGCAGGTCAATTGCGGCGATTGCATCAGCGCATTCGGCTCGGCCGGCTCGTTCTCGGCCGGCATCCACGGCCGCAAGGAGCTCACCAACAACCTGTCGCTGCTCGCCGGCATCGCCTACACGCATTACAACGAGGGCGGCTACAAGATCACCAGCGCACCGATCGGCGCCTTCGCGCTTCGCTACGACTTCACCGACTGGGGCTCCTCGCGTCCGTTCTTCGACGTCGGAACGATCCTGACGCCGTGGGAGAAGGCGCGCTACACCCGCAGCTACGACACCAGCCTCGGCCCGGTGAGCGTGACGAGCTCGACCAACGCCTCGAACTACGCGGTCTACGGCCGCGCCGGCTGGATCAGCCGCGTGTCGCCGCGCGACGAAGTCGCAGCCTCGATCGAGGTCTGGCAGCTCTGGCAGCGCGTGTCCGGCTACAGCGACAATGCGGTGGCCTTCAATCCGTTCGACGCCACCATCGCTGATGGCACCGACCGCACCAGCCTGGTCAAGATCGGCGGCCAGTGGACGCATCTGTTCGGCAGCAATCTCGAGGCCAACATCAACGGCGGCTGGGTGCAGTCGTTTGCGAGTCACAGCGGCATCGTGGCGACCGTGACCGGTCAGGGCACGGTGGTGCCGACCATTGGCAACCAGGGCTGGTTCGAATATGGCGGCCGCCTCGGCTTCCGCGTGCAGAAGGGCTGGATCGTGGATATCTTCGCCAACGGCACGCTCGGCCCGCAGCCGGTCGGCAACACGATCCACGGCGGCGTTGGGCTTAGGATTAATTATTAGCGCGAAGCACGGCTGTCATTCCCCCGCGCAGGCGGGGAATCCAGTACGCTGCGGCCTATCGATTCAATCACAACCGTCTCGGCGTACTGGATCGCCCGGTCCCGGCTCCGCCAAGGCTACGCCGAGGCCTACACTGACGCTCGGCACGCCGAAGCTTCAGCGAAGGCGGCAAGCCGGACGATGACAGCGCATGTGTGGCTCGGGCCTTGGTCTCACGCCGCCGACTTGCCCTCGAACGCGCGGCGCAACGCGTCGATATCCAGCTTCACCATCTTCATCATCGCCTGCACCGCGCGCGCGGCGGCGGCCTTGTCGGGGCTCGACAGGAATTCGAACATCACCTTCGGCACCACCTGCCAGGCCACGCCCCAGCGGTCCCTCAGCCAGCCGCACTGCTCCTCCTTGCCGCCATGAGCGAGAAAGGCATTCCAGACGCTGTCGACCTGGGCCTGGTCGTCGCAATGGATCATCAGCGAGATGGCGTGGGTGTACTCCATCGTCATGCCGCCATTGAGCGCGACCAGGGGCTGCCCGGCCAATGTGAACTCGACGACGAGCACGGAGCCTTCCTTGCCGGAGGGACCATCCGAGACGTTGCGCTGAACGTGCGTGATGGCCGAGTTCGGCACGAGCGAGGTGTAGAACTTCGCGGCTTCCTCGGCATCGCCGTTGAACCACATGCAGGGTACGACCTTGGACATCGTGAATGCTCCTCTGGGATTTAGCGTTCGGAAGGACGGCGATCAGGCATTCGCCAGCGCGGGCTGCGGAGGGACCGAAGCCATATCCAGCCAGTTCACACCCCACATATGGCCGTCCGGATCCTCGAAGCTGCGGCCGTACATGAAGCTGTATTCGTCCTTGGGGCTGGGATCGGCCACCCCGCCCGCGGCCTCGGCCCTGCCGACGATATCGTCGACCTCGTTGCGGGTATCGGCGGACAGGCAGAACAGAGCCTGGTTCGAGGTCTTTGCGTCGGCGATCGGCTTGGGCGTGAACTGACGGAATTTGTCGTGGGTCGTCAGCATCGCGTAGATGGTCTCGGAAAAGACCATGCAGCTCGCCGTGTCGTCGCTGAATTGCGGATTCCGGGTTGCCCCGATCGCCTCGTAAAAGGCGGTCGCGCGCTCGAGGTCGGTCACGGGCAGATTGAGGAAGATCATCCTGGGCATCGGAAGCTCCTTGGGCGGGGTTCTGCCCAAGGACGGATGGGCCGACGGCCATCCGACAGCGCTTCCGGATATTTTTGAGGCCTTGTGCCGCTTCGGTCGCATAGAACCGGCAGGCGGACCGTCAGGCTTATTTCTTCTCGTTCGGATCCCGATGCACCGGATCGATCCACAGCACGGTCTCGGGCTTCTCGACCGGCTCGATGTCGAGGTTGATCGCCACGGCCTCGCCGTCGCTGCGCACCAGCACGCATTCCAGCACCTCATCCGGACTGGCATTGATCTCCTGATGGGGCACGTAAGGCGGGACGAAGATGAAATCGCCGGGGCCGGCCTCCGCCGTGAATTGCAGGCTCTCGCCCCAGCGCATCCGCGCCTTGCCCTTCACGACGTAAATGACGCTTTCGAGATGGCCGTGGTGATGTGCGCCGGTCTTGGCATCGGGCTTGATGCTGACCGTGCCCGCCCACAATTTCTGCGCGCCGACGCGCGCAAAATTGATGGCGGCCGCACGATCCATGCCGGCCGTGGACGGCACGTTGGTATCGAGCTGGTTGCCGGGAATGACGCGCACGCCGTCATGTTTCCAGCGATCATCATGATGATCGTGATCATGGTGGGAGTGCGAGTGGTCATGGCCGGTCATGGGACTTAGCTTTCTGTTGGTTCCGTGCGCGGCAAACTAACCCGAAGCTTCGCCCGCGAGCCATAGCAAAATTGGAACCCTCATAGCTCCAGGGCGTTGTCCTTGCGAACAAAATGAAAAGGAGAGTTTCATGGGCAGCACGACCGACAAGATCAAGGGTAACGCCAACGAGGCGATCGGCAAGGCCAAGCAGGGCATCGGCGAAGCCACCGGTTCCGACCGCCTGAAGGGCGAAGGCGTGGTCCAGGAAGTGAAGGGCAAGGGCCAGCAGGCCATGGGCGATGCCAAGGACGCGGCCAAGGATGCGATCGATCGCGCCGCGGCAGCCGCAAAGCGCGCGGCGGAGTGACGCGCTGCAATCTGAATGCGAGAAGACCGGCCGAAAGGCCGGTCTTTTTGTTTCGACTGCTCTCTATGTCATGCCCGGCTGCGCCGTCACTTCACTGCGAGCAATTCCACGTCGAACATCAATGTCGCGTTCGGCGGGATCACGCCGCCGGCGCCGCGCGCGCCGTAGCCGAGCTGCGGCGGGATGATCAGCGTACGCTTGCCGCCGACCTTCATGGAGGCGACGCCCTCGTCCCAGCCGGCGATGACGCGGCCCTTGCCGATCGGGAATTCGAACGGCTCCTTGCGGTCGACGGAGCTGTCGAATTTCTTGCCCTTCTGGCCGTTCTCATAGAGCCAGCCGGTATAGTGCATCACGCAGATCTGGCCGGGCTGCGGCGAGGCGCCGGTGCCGACGGTGGAATCGATGATCTGCAAGCCTGAAGCTGTGGTCATGGTCTTTCCTGCGGTCTGGGCCGAGGCCGTGGTGGAAACGAAATGCGACACGCCGGCGATCACGGTGATCGCGAGCGCCGACATCAGGGTGAGGAGCGCGCGCTGGAAACGCTGCATAAGGCACCTTCCGTTTGAGGCGGAAGGTGTCTAGCGCAACGCGGGTGGGGTTTCCACCCCTCACACCTCGATATTTTCCAGCCGGACCGGGAGCTTGCGGATGCGCTGGCCCGTGGCGTGGTAGATCGCATTGCAGATCGCCGCATTGGTGCCGACATTGGCGAGCTCGCCGACGCCTTTCACCCCGACGGGATTGATGCGGTCATCCTGCTCGGACAGCAGGATGACCTCGACATCGGCGACGTCCGCATTCACGGGCACGAGGTAATCGGCGAGATTATCGTTGACGTAGCGCGCATTGCGCTCGTCGATCTCGGTGGCCTCCAGCAAGGCCGAGGACATGCCCCAGATCAGTCCGCCCATCAGCTGGCTCCGGGCCGTGCGCGGGTTCATAATGCGGCCCGCGGCGAAGGCGCCGACCAGGCGGGGGCAGCGGATCTCATGCGTGAAGCGATTGACGCGGACCTCGACGAACTCCGCGCCGAACGCATAGGCGATCTGGTCCTTCATCTGGTGACCACCCACGAGCCGCACCTGCCCGCTATGCATGGCGCGGAAGGAATCCGGCGGCGCGCCTTCCGGCTTCCACTCGCCATATTCCTCGACCACGCCGACTCCGAGGGCGTCGAATGCCTTCTCCAGATCCAGTGGCTGGTCGCCCTTCGCGGCCTGCGTGGCCGGTGTCTGGCCGATGCCCACGGTCTCCCTGGCCTTGTCCGTCAGGCTTTGGCCCGGCATCACCGCCTTGAACAGGCGCTGCCGGATCTGGTCGCACACCATCGTCACCACCGAGCAGGTGCTGGCCGTGGAGTTCGAGCCTCCGGCAACGGGCGCCGGCGGCAGATCGCTATCGCCGATGAAGACCGCGACCTTCTCCAGCGGCACGCCGAGCCTTTCGGCCGCGGTCTGGGCAATGACGGTGTAGGCGCCCGTGCCGATCTCGTGGCCGGCGATCTCGACCCGGGTGCGGCCGTCGCGCTGCAGCCGTACGCGAGCTGCTGCGGGCCCCATCTGCGCCGGATAGCAGGTTGCGGCACAGCCATAGCCGATCAGCCAGTCGCCGTCCGACATCGATTTGGGCTGAGGCGAGCGTTGCGCCCAGCCGAACGCTTTCGCGGCCTCGTCGAAGCAGGCCATCAGCGAGCGCGAGGTGTAGGGCTTGCCGCCGATGGGCTCGTTGGTGGCATCATTGACACGGCGAAGCTCGACCGGATCCATGTTCAGCTTGACCGCGAGTTCGTCCATCGCGCTTTCCAGCGCGAACAGATACGGCACCTCCGGCGGCGAGCGCATGAAACCGGGCGTGTTGCGGTCGGCCCGCACGATCGAGACGAGGCTGTCGACATTCGGGCAGGCATAGAGGCGCGTCGTCGTCTTGGTGCCGCCGACGCAATAGGCGTCGGGGCGCGAAGACACCTCGGCGCCCTCATGCCTGAGCGCGACCAGCTTGCCGTCGGGGCGCGCGCCAAGCTTGATCTCATGACGGGTCTCGGCACGGTAGGTGGTGATGGTAAAGCCCTGGTCGCGGGTCGGGACCAGCTTGACCGGCCGGTTCAGCCGCTTGGCGATGCCGGCGATGATCGCCGTGCGCGGCGTCATCGAGCCGCGCGCACCGAAGCCGCCGCCGACATAGGGGTTGACCACGCGCACCTTGTCGGCGTCGATACCGAGCTGCTCGGCCACGCCATACTTCAGGCCGTAGACGAACTGGCTCGGCTCGTAGATGACGAGCTCGTCGCCCATCCAGGCGCAGCTCGTCGAGAACAGCTCCATCGGGTTGTGATGCTGCGTCGGCGTCTCGTAGGAGGCGCTCAGCTTGACCTCGGCCTCGTCGAATGCCTTGGCGAAATCGCCGACTTTCGGGTCTTCCTTGAACTGGGCATTCTGCCCCTTCGCAGCCGCCGCGGTCGTCCCCGGCGAGTCGAAGGTCGCGCTTGGCGTGGTCGCGGTGTAGCTGACCTTGACGCGGTTGGCGGCCTCGCGCGCCGCCTCGTAGGTCTCGGCAACGACGACCGCGATGATCTGGCCGTCATGGGCGATATCGGCGGATTTCAGCGGCTGGATCGTCGTTCCCGCATAACCGCCGTTGCTGAAGAGCTTGGAATCCTTCAGCTTCGGTGCGTTCTCGTGGGTCACGATATCGATCACGCCGCGGACACGCCTGGCTTCATCGAGATCGAAGCCGTCGATCCGCCCCTTGGCGATGGCGCTGGTGACGAGGAAGGCATAGGCGGGGTCGGAGAGCGGCATGTCGGACGCATAGGTTGCGCGTCCCGTCACCTTTACGACCGCGTCGTAGCGCGGCACAGGCTGGCCCATGTTCGCCTTCGGCTCGGGAGCGGCAGCTTTCATGATCAGATCTCCATCGTTACGGCCTGCTGGAGCGCACGTGCCACGACGCGCTTGCCGAGCGCGATCTTGAAGCTGTTGTGCCGCCGCCCCTTGGCGTCCGCGAAGGCGGCATCGGCAACACGCTGCGCCAGGCCGTCATCGAATGTCTGTCCTTTCAACAGCGCCTCCGCCTCGCGCGCCCGCCAGGGCACGGTGGCGACACCGCCGAGCGCGACGCGCGCATCGCGGATCGTGCCGTTCTGCACGTCGAGCGCGACCGCAGCAGAGGACAGCGCAAACTCGTAGGACTGCCGGTCGCGCGCCTTGAGATAGACCGATCGGGGCCAGCGTCCGGAGATTGAGAACGCCGAGATCAGCTCACCCGGTTGCAGCGTGGTCTCGATATCGGGGGTGGTGCCGGGCGCCTTGTGCAGCTGCGCAAACGGCAGGCTGCGGGCCCCGGATTTTCCGGTGATCTCGACAGTTGCATCCAGAGCCATCAGCGCCTGCGCGAAATCGCCGGGATAGGTCGCGATGCACTGGTCGGAGACGCCGAGCACCGCGTGCATACGGTTGACGCCGTCCATGGCGGCGCAGCCCGAGCCAGGATTGCGCTTGTTGCAATTGTCGTAGGACACGTCGCGGAAATAGCTGCAACGCGTTCGCTGCATCACGTTGCCGCCGAGCGTCGCCATGTTGCGCAGCTGGGCGCTTGCGGCGAGCTTCAGGGAATTGGCGATCACCGGATAGCTGCGCTGAATTTCGTCGTGCGCGGCCACGTCCGACATCTTCGCGAGTGCGCCGAGGCGCACACCATCGCCCTTTGGCTCGATTGCCGACCAGCTACGCGCGAGCGGATTGATGTCGACGATCGCGGCAGGCCGCATCACGTCGAGCTTCATCAAATCGATCAGCGTGGTGCCGCCGGCGAGCGGCTGCGCGCGGGCCTGGGTCAGCGGATCGTTCGCGGCCGCAGCAGCGCCGAGCGTCCGCACGGCCGTATCGGGATCTGTTGCCCTCTGGTACGAAAACGGTCGCATGCGCTAGCCTTTCGTGATCTCGGGCGCGGCCTGCTTCACCGCGGCGACGATGTTGGGATAGGCGGCGCAGCGGCAGATATTTCCGCTCATATACTCGCGGATGTCGGCCTCGCTGCTGGCATGGCCCTCCTTGACGCAGGCAATTGCGGACATGATCTGGCCGGGCGTGCAATATCCGCACTGGAACGCGTCGTTGTCGATGAAGGCCTGCTGCATCGGATGCAGACGATCGTCGGTGGCGAGGCCCTCGATCGTCGTGATCTCCTGCCCCTCGGCCGCAAGCGCGAGTGTCAGGCACGACACCACCCGCCGGTCGTCGACCAGAACCGTACAGGCGCCGCATTGGCCGTGGTCGCAGCCCTTCTTGCTGCCGGTGAGCTTGAGATGGTCGCGCAGCGCATCGAGCACCGTGGTCCGCGCGTCGATGTGCAGACGCTTGTCCTTGCCGTTGACCCGCAGCGTGACATCGACGGGAAGCGACGGATCCTGTGCCGCCGGGGTCCGGGCCTCCTCTGCGGCCGCGCGGGCCGTGAGCGGGACCAGCGCGCTGCCGGCCGCGCCGGCCATGAAGGCGCGCCGGTCGAATGCTGATTGCTTGGAACCTGGTGTGTCGGACATCGACGCCTCCGCCGCTGATCTCTCAAGGCAGCGCACGCCTGCACCGCTGATCGCCCCTTAACCTGAAGCAATGAGCTCCGTTCCGAACGGGAAAGGGCGATGCGGCAAATGCCGCATCGCCCTTCGTCAACTTTTCCTGATGTCGCGCGAGGAACTCGCGCTGCGATCAATAACCCAGCGCGCAGCCGTCCTTGCGCGGATCGGAACCGCCGGTGAGCGTGCCCTTGTCCCAATCGATCCAGATCGCCTGTGCACCGCCGAGCGGGCCGACCACGCTGGTGGTCTTGTGACCGAGCTTCTTCAGGCCCTCGACGATTGCGGCCGGCACGCTGTCCTCGAGCTGATACTGGCCCTCGTAGTGCAGGCCGCGCGGCATGTCGATCGCTTCCTGCACGTCGCAGCCATAATCGAGGATATTGGTCAAGACATGGGTTTGGCCGGTCGGCTGATACTGTCCGCCCATCACGGCAAACGACATCGTCGAACGGCCGCCCTTGGTGAGCAGGCCGGGCATGATCGTGTGCAGCGGGCGCTTGCCGCCTTCGATGCAGTTGGGATGTCCGGGCTGGATGCGGAAGCCGCCGGCGCGGTTCTGGAACAGGACGCCGGTCTTGTTGGAGACGATCGCCGAGCCGAAGGAATGCGCGACTGAATTGATGAACGAGCAGACGTTGCGGTCCTTGTCCACCACCGTGATGTAGATGGTTGAGGGATTCATCGGCGGCGCGACATTCGGCAGGTCGAGGAGGCCGTCCATGCGGATCTTGCTGATGTACTCGTCGGCAAAACCCTTCTCGAGCATCTCGGCGACGTTGATCTTCATGTGCTCGGGAGAGGCGACATGCATCTAGCGATTCATGTAGGCGATGCGCGCGGCTTCCGCCTCGAGATGGAAACGCTCGACGCTGACGGGCGCGTACTTGGTCAGATCGAAGCGCGACAGGATGTTGAGCATCAGGAGCGCAGTGACGCCCGGACCGTTCGGCGGGCACTGCCAAAAATCATAGCCCTTGTACATGGTGCCGATCGGCGCTGTCGTCTCGGTGGTGTGCGCGGCGAAGTCGTCCAGCGTGTGCAGGCCACCGATCCCACGCAGCGTCTCGACCATGTCTTCCGCGATCGGGCCCTTGTAGAAGGCATCGCGGCCGTCCTTGGCGATCGCCCGCAGGGTCTTGCCGAGCTCGGCCTGGCGGATGACGTCGCCGGCCACCGGTGGCTTGCCGCCCGGCAACAGGTAGCGGACGGTGTTGGTGCCGGCCTTCAACTTCTCGAACTGGTTCTTCCAGTCGAAGGCGATGCGGGGCGCGACAACGTAGCCCTCCTCGGCGGCCTTGATCGCGGGCTGCAGCAGCCGGTCGAAGCCGAACTTGCCGTGATCGCGCAGGACGGTGGCGAAGGCATCGACCACGCCGGGGATCGAGACCGCATGCGCCGAAGTCAGCGGCACGGAGTTGATCTTGCGCTCGAGATACCAGTCGGCATTCGCCGCCTTCGGCGCGCGGCCGGAGCCGTTATAGGCGACGATCTTGCCCTCCCCGCGCGGCTGGACCAGCGCGAAGCAGTCGCCGCCGATGCCGGTCGATTGCGGCTCGATCACGCCGAGCACGGCCGAGCCTGCCACGGCCGCGTCCACCGCGGTGCCGCCCTCGCGCAGCACCTCGATCGCCGCGAGCGAGGCCTGCGGGTGCGAGGTCGCAACCATCGCGTTGGTGGCGTGAACCGTGGACCTGCCGGGGAAATGGAAGTTTCTCATCGAATTTCTTGCTCTCTTGGCCGTGGGCGCGGGTGGCGCGCGATCTCGGAAAAACCGGGTCTACATGACACATTCCCGCGGCCGTCGGCAATGCTGGCATGCCAGCGAAATGGCTGCCATCTGCTGGACGTATGGACCTTCGCGGCCGGCGGCGATGTGGGTTTTCCGAGCGGCGGGCGCCTGCTAAACGAGCCGCCATGTCTGATCCGCATTCGGTCACCAAGGTCGCAGCCTTCTATCAGTTCGCCGCCCTCCCGGAATACCGCGAGCTGCGCGAGCCCCTGCGCGCGTTCTGCGCCGGCCTGAAGCTGAAGGGCAGCGTGCTGCTGGCGCAGGAGGGCATCAACGGCACGCTCGCCGGCGCGCCGGCCGCGATCGACGCCCTCGCGCGTGAGCTGACGCACGGCGACCTGTTCGGCGGCAGGCTCGATAATCTCGAATTGAAATTCTCGACCGCCGAGGCGATGCCGTTCGGGCGGCTCAAGGTGAGGCTGAAGAAGGAGATCGTCACGCTCGGCGATGCGGCGGCCGATCCGACCCGCCAGGTTGGCACCTACGTCGAGGCAAGCGAATGGAACGCGCTGATCTCCGCGCCCGACACGCTGCTGCTCGACACCCGCAACGCCTTCGAGGTGGCGATGGGAACGTTCGCGGGGGCGGTCGATCCCGGCATCAGGAGCTTCGGCCAGTTCAAGGATTTCGCGGCCGAGCGGCTCGATCCGGCAAAGCATCGGAAGATCGCGATGTTCTGCACCGGCGGCATCCGCTGCGAGAAGGCGAGCGCGCATCTGCTCGCGCGCGGCTTTGCCGAGGTCTATCACCTCAAGGGAGGCATCCTCAAATATCTGGAAGAGGTGCCGGAGGCGCAGAGCCGATGGAGGGGCGAATGCTTCGTGTTCGACGAGCGCGTCGCACTCGGCCACGGTTTGCGCGAACGGAATAAGGACGCAGCGCGTGACGAATGAGATCAGGACGCTGAGCGAGCGCATCGACACGCTGGAGACGCGGCTCGCCTATCAGGACGACACGATCGAGACGTTGAACGAGACCATCACCGCGCAGTGGAAGCAGATCGATCTGTTGACGCGAAAGATCGCAGAGCTCGGCGAGCGGCTGCAGGACGCCGAGGCCAATGCGCCTGGGCCTGTCAACGAGCCGCCGCCGCATTATTGAGCCGCCTACTGGCCGGACGCCTTGGGCATCAAATTCATGAGTTCGCCGGACATCATCAGGCGGTTGCGGCCTGCGTCCTTGGCCGCGTAGAGCGCGCGGTCGGCCGCCTCAAGCAGCGAGCTCACGCCCGCCGTGCGTTCCAGCGCGGGCCGGCATGTCGCGCCGCCGACCGAGGCGGTGACGCAGCCGGCGGCCTGATTGCTGTCATGAACGAGGCCGGCGTCGTGAATGGCCTTGCGGATCCGTTCACCAACCTGGGCGCAGCCGGCGGCATCGGTGTTCGGCAGCAGCATGGCGAATTCCTCGCCGCCATAGCGCGCCGCCAGATCGCCGGCGCGCTGCGTCTCGGCCGCGATGATCTTTGCGACCAGGCGCAGGCAGGCATCGCCCGCGGGGTGGCCGTATTCGTCGTTATAGGCCTTGAAATAATCGACATCGATCATGAGCAAAGCGAGGCTGGAGCGGTCGCGATAGGCGCGTGCCCATTCTTCCTTCAGCCGCTCGTCGAAGCGACGGCGGTTGGCAAGGCCCGTGAGGCTGTCCTCGATCGCCAGCGTCTCGAGCCTGGTTTCCAGCTTCTTTTGCTCGGAGATGTCGCGGGAGATCGCGACCACGCCGTCGACGCGGCCATTGTCCTTGCGCGTCACCCGCATGGTCGATTCCAGCCAGACTTCGCCGTCTTGCCGGTGCGAGTTGCGGTAGGTGAGGCGCGCCTCCTCCCGCTCGCCACGCTTCATGGCGTCGACGACCGCCTGAACCGCCGGCAGATCCTCGGGATTGATGCCCGCCAGCGCCGGCGTGCCGACCAATTGATTGGGGCGCCAACCGACGACGCGCACGGACGAGGGCGAGACATAGCGCAGGTGCTCGTCGAGCCCGATGCGGGTCACCATGTCGCTGGAGCCTTCGGCGAGCAGGCGGAAATGCGCCTCCTTCTCGACCAGCGCCGCGGCCATGCGCTGGCCGCGCTGCAGCTGCCGCACCAGCACGGCGCCGATGACCGCGATCAGCAGCACCAGCGCGACGACGTAGAGCATGCGGGAGATTGCCGCGGCACGCCAGGGCGCCAGCAGCTCGTCCTTGTCGATCGTGGCAATCAGGAGCAGCGGGAAACGGCTGCTGCGCTTGAAGAAACTGACGCGCTCGGCACCGTCCAGCGGCGACTTGAAATGGTAGGCGCCGCTCGGCCCCTGCAGGCTGGCGTCGCGGAAGAACGGCGTGTCGGAAACGCTGCGCCCGACGAACGCCTCGTTGCTGGGATTACGCGCGATCATCAGGCCGTCGCCATGCGTGAGCGACACCGAGCTGTTGCGGCCGATCTCGAACTGCTCGTAGAAATGCGAAAGATACTTTGAGCTGATGGTCGCGATCACCACGCCGCCGAAGCTACCGTCCGGCTTGTTGAAGCGGCGCGACAGCGTGACCACCCATTCTCCGTCCAGCAGGCTCTTTACGGGAGGGCCGACATGGGGCTCTCGTTTCGAGGAGAGCCGATGATAGCGGAAGAACGCATCGTCGCTGAGCGTTGACCGGATCGTGCCAGGCGAGGTCAGCCAGTTGCCCTGGTCGTCGATGATGGCGAGGCTGTGAATGCGCTCGAGGGCCTTTTTGCGCGCTTCCAACAGGATGCGCAGCTTCGCGATCGTGACCGGCGAAGTGCCGTCCATTTCGAGCCGGCTGACGACGCCAACAACCCCGGAATCCAGGAGATCGAGGCTGTCCTCGGCATGCTGGGTCAGCGACCGGGCGACGTTCGCCATTTCGGTCTCAGCACCTCTCAGCACCGCATCGCGCGCGGTCCATTCGCGCCAGCCGCTGACGCCGAGGATGGCCGCGCCGGTCAGCGCGACGAAAGCCGCCGCACGCAGCGGCAGGTGGCTCCATCCAGTTCGCTGGGTCGTAGCACTCATGCGGCAGAATTTCTCCGATGTTTCGGAGCCTCTGCCGCTTCTATTAGGGAACTCTGAAATCCCGCCGGCAATACGCAGCGTCCGCCGGTTTCCCGGTAGTCCTACGGACGCCGCAATCGGCGCATCGCTAACAAGATGTTAGCGAACCTATCGGAATCCGGCGTGCGCCTCCGCCCGCTAGCTGAAGATCGCCTTGACCTTGTCCCAAAGCGAGGGACTGTCGGCCTCGGCATCGGCCTTCGAGGGCGTCGGCTGTGCCGCGCTCACGGGATCGGATGCCGGGAAGGTGTCCTTCAGCCCGGCGTCGAGCTTGGATTGCCGATCGGCGGCCAGCGCCTCGTGCAGATCGTCAGCATGCTTGTCGGGCGGCGCGGGATTGAATGTCTCAGCCATGATGTCCTCCGTCGGGGTCAACGCGGCCCCGTCGCGCTGGTTCCCCTGTTCCGCTGAGGGCCGAGGCGGTGTATCAGGGGCGATAACCCTGTTCAGGACCGTTCGTGCCCCAATCTGCAAAAAAGCCCTTCATCGACGTGCTCTCCGACCAGCGCCAAAGCATCCCGCCCATGTGGATGATGCGGCAGGCCGGCCGCTATCTGCCGGAATATCGCGAGGTGCGTGCCAAGGCCGGCGGCTTCCTCGACCTCTGCTTCAATCCGGAGCTTGCGGCCGAGGTGACGCTGCAGCCGATCCGCAGGTTCGGCTTCGACGCCGCGATCATCTTCTCGGACATTCTCGTCATCCCCTATGCGCTCGGGCGCTCGGTGCGGTTCGAGGTCGGCGAGGGCCCGCGGCTGGATCCGCTGGATGATCCCGCCAAGGTCGCGACCCTCTCGCCGCGCGCCGACTTCGGCAAGCTCGAGCCGGTGTTCCAGGCGCTCAAGCTCGTGCGCGGCGCGCTGGATCCGAAGATCGCGCTGATCGGCTTCTGCGGCGCGCCGTGGACGGTCGCGACCTACATGGTCGCCGGCCAGGGCACGCCCGACCAGGCGCCGGCACGGATGATGGCCTACCGGCATCCGGAGGCGTTCGCTGAAATCATCGACGTGCTGGTCGAGAACTCAGTCCAATACCTGCTGGCGCAGCTCGAAGCCGGCGCCAATGCCTTGCAGATCTTCGACACCTGGGCGGGCGTGCTGCCGCCGGCCGAATTCGCGCGCTGGTCGGTCGAGCCGACGCGGCGCATCGTCGAGGGGGTGCGGGCCAAGGCGCCGGATGCCAAGATCATCGGCTTCCCGCGCGGCGCCGGCGCGCTGCTGCCGGCCTATGTCGAGGCGACCGGCGTCAATGCGGTCAGCATGGACTGGACCGCGGAGCCGGCCTTCATCCGCAACCACGTGCAGAGCAAGGTTGCCGTGCAGGGCAATCTCGATCCGCTGGTGTTGATCGCAGGCGGCGCCGCGCTCGATCGCGCGATCGACGACGTGCTGGCCAATTTCGCGCAAGGGCGCCTGATCTTCAATCTCGGCCACGGCATCCAGCCGGAAACGCCGATCGCCCATGTCGAGCAGATGATCAAGCGCGTGCGGGGTTAATTCGCCCTGCCCCGACCGGCAGACACAAAAACGCGAAAACAACCCCATGCACAGTAGGCAAGTCTTTGAAAAGGCTGGGCCGGCATGACGCGGCTCAGCCGTGCGTTTGACGCGGCGGGCAAAACAGACGCGGCGTTCTCGCGATGAGGCTCAGCGCGGCCGGCTGCGCTCGATGATCTCGGCGGCGCCCTTCGTCAGCAGGTCCAGGCCCACCGCACGCCCGAGCTCGCGCGGGCGATCGGCCGGGCCTTCGCGCGAAGCCTCGATGATGGTGTTGCCGGAGAGATCGAGCACGGACGCGGTGAGCGACATCCGATCGCCCGCGATGGTCGAGAAGCCCGCCACCGGCGAATTGCAATGACCGTTCAGCACCCACAGCACCTCGCGCTCGGCGTCGGCGCAGGCATGCGCGGCGGGATCGTCGATCGACGACAGGATTTTTCGCGTCTGCCAGTCCTGCGCCGCGCATTCGACGGCGACGATGCCCTGCCCCGCCGCAGGCAGCATCTCAGCCGGGGTGAATTCATAGGCGATGCGATCGGCGAGGCCGACGCGGTCGAGGCCCGACCGTGCCATGATCAACGCATCGGCCGGCCCGACGGCGCCGCCATCCGGCAGCCGCTGCATCTCGCCATTGTCGAGCTTGCGCACGCGCGTGTCGGCGGCGCCGCGGAAGTGGATTACCTCGATCTCCGGAAACAGCCGGCGGGCATAGGCGGCGCGGCGTACCGCGTTGGTGCCGAGCTTGAAGCCCTTGCCGCGGGACTGGCGCAGCGCCTGCAACGTCACGCCGTCGCGCAGCACCAGAGCGTCGGTCGGCGGATCGCGCGACAGCGTGGCGCCGATGACGAGGCCGGGCGTGTCCTCGTTTCCCGGCATGTCCTTCAGCGAATGCATCGCCGCCTGGAGCTCGCCCGACCGAACAGCCGCCCGGATCTGCGCCACGAAGGCGCCGCCCTTGCCGCCATGCGGCAGCAGCTTGCTGGTCTGATCGAGATCGCCCGTGGTGTCGAACTTGACGATCTCGACGTCGAGACCGGGCACGGCGACGGTCAGGCGGCGCGCGATCTCCTCCGTCTGGGCCAGCGCCATCGCGCTCTTGCGGGTGCCGATCTTCAGTCGCGTAGCCAAGTCCTGGTCCTTTCGAGAGGCGCGTCGTTATCTTTGAGCATGATCTGATCGGAAAACCGGTTCCCACTTTTCCGGATCATGCTCTACCGCGCATCCTCCAATATCATGTCGGAGGCCTTTTCGGCGATCATGATGATCGGCGCATTGGTGTTCCCCGAGACGAGGTCCGGCATGATGGAGCCGTCGACGACCCGCAGGCCTTCGAGACCCCTCACCTTCAAGCGCTGATCGACCACCGCGAGCGGGTCGTTGCCCATACGACAGGTCGAGGTCGGATGGTAGATGGTGCTGCCGCGTTCGCGGCAATAATCCAATATTTCGGCATCCGTAGCTACCTTCGCCCCGGGATCGTACTCGCTGACCACGAACGACTTCAGCGCCGGCGCGTTCAGGATCTTGCGCAAGATCTTGATGCCTTCGACGTTGGTGGTGCGGTCGGTCTCGGTCGACATGTAATTGATGCGGATTTCCGGCGGCACGGTGGGGTCCGCACTTCTGATGCGCAGGGAGCCGCGACTCTCGGGACGGAGCTGGCACACCGACGCGGTGAAGCCGGAGAAATCGTGCAGCTTCTCGCCCATCTTGTCGGTCGAGAACGGCAGGAAATGCACCTGGATGTCGGGCGAGGCGAGCCGCGGGTTGGTCTTGAAGAACGCACCGGCGGTGCCGGCCGCAATCGTCAGCCATCCCTTCCGGAACAGCGCATAACGCGCGCCGGCCATGGTGCGGCGGAGCGGATGATTGACGGTGTCGTTCAGCGTGATCTTCTGCGAGCAGCGCATCACGATGCGGACCTGCATGTGGTCCTGCAGGTCGTGACCGACGCCCGGCGCGTCCAGCACGACGTCGATGCCGTGCTTGCGCAGGAGATCGGCGGGACCGACGCCGGAGAGCTGAAGCAGCTGCGGCGAGTTGTAGGCGCCGCTTGAGAGCACGATCTCTCTTCGCGCGCGAGCGCGGCGGAGTTGCGCGCCTTGCCGATATTCGACGCCGACGGCGCGGCGGCCCTCGAACAGCACGCGATGGCCGAGCGCGTTCGTTTCGATCTTGAGATTGCCGCGTGCCTTGGCGGGGCCGAGATAAGCCACCGAGGTCGAAGCGCGGCGGCCGTTGCGTGTCGTGGTCTGGAACAGGCCGACGCCCTCCTGCGTGGCGCCGTTGAAGTCGGGGTTGTAGGGCAGGCCGCTCTCGACCGCGGCGTCGATGAACGCCTTTGACAGCGGGTCGGTGACGACCATGTTGGAGACCGGCAGCGGTCCGCCCGTGCCGTGATATTGATCGGCGCCGCGCGACTGGTTCTCGGCCTTCTTGAAATAGGGCAGCACGTCGTCATAACCCCAGCCGGTATTGCCGAGCTGGCGCCAGCGATCATAATCCTCGTGCTGGCCGCGGACATAAAGCAGGCCGTTGATCGAGCTCGAGCCGCCCAGCGTCTTGCCACGCGGCTGGAATACCTGGCGGCCCTTCAGCTCGGGCTCCGGCTCGGTCTGGTACATCCAGTTGACGCTCTTCTCCTTGAACAGCTTGCCGTAGCCGAGCGGCACGTGGATCCAGATGTTGGAATCCTTTGGCCCGGCCTCGAGCAGCAGCACTGTGTGCTTGCCGTTCGCCGACAGCCTGTTGGCCAGCACGCAGCCGGCAGAGCCGGCGCCGACGATGATGTAATCGAACTCTGGATCGGACGGCGTGAGGGAGGAAGTTGCGTTCATGCGCTGCGGTTCTTCTCGTTGGAGCGGGCGTTCCGGTTCGTCACTAGCACGATCATGCCTTGACGCGCAGCGCCTCGACCAGCGACTTGAACGCACGGGCATATTCCGCGCCCGCCCTTGCGATGTCAGCGCGCCCGGCGCAGGCGACTGCAGCCTCGGTGACGGCGCCGAGCAGCAGCCGCGCCAAGGGCTCGACCGGCTGCTTTGCGATGAGACCGGCGTCCATCGCCGCCGCCAGCGCGCGCGGCAGCTTGCCGCCAAAGTGTTTTGCGTCGATCTCGCGCCAGCGCTCCCAGCCGAGCACCGCAGGGCCGTCGCGCAAGATGATCTGGCCGGTCGGGCCGTTCGCGGTCGCGGCGAAGTAATGCTGGGTCCCGGCGACCATCGCGGCGAGCACGTCTTTCTCCGCGCGCGCGGCTCCGTCGATCTCGACGACGAGGTCGCGCGAGACCTGGTCGAACACGGCTTCGAACAGCGCCTCCTTGGTCTTGAAGTGATGATAGACCGCGCCCTTGGCGACGCGGGCCCCCTCCGCGATCTCATCCATGGTGGTGGCGGCGAAGCCTCGCGTCCCGAACAGGCGGCGGGCCGCCGCCAGGATCGCCTCCGATGTCGCCGCCCGCCGCTCCGCCTGCTTCGCCATGGGTCTCGTCTAGTCCAATCATGCGCCGGCCGCCAGTTGACTTTTCGACCGCCAGTCGGTATTTACCGACTAACAGTCGGTTTATGTCCTGGAGGTGCGTCATGCCGAGCCGTGAGGTGGTCGAAGCGTTCGCAAAGAGGCTGGAGGATGGCGACTTCGTCGGAGCGATCCTCGACTACTACACGCCCGACGCCGCGACCTACGAGAATCTCGCCGCGCCGGTGGTCGGGCGCGACAAGCTCGCAGACAAGGAGCGTGGGGTGCTGGCGGCCTTCAAGGCCGTCACTGCCGAGCGCCTCGGCCCGAGCCTGATCGCTGGCGACGTTGTCGCCAGCCGCTGGAGATTCTCCTTCACCAACGCCGACGGCGTGACGCGGACGCTGGAGGAGATCGCCTGGCAGACCTGGCGCGGCAACGAGATCCTCGAGGAGCGCTTCTTCTACGATCCGAAACAGCTCGGACGCTGAGTGTTTCCGGGAGTTGCCACTATCGGTAGAGCATAACCACGGCCATGCCGATGAGAGGCGCAAGAAACCAGACGGCCTGCCACGCGGAGCCGTCGATCGACCACCGACCATAGACAATGGTGCCGCCGTTCCGGGATGACGACCCCGGTTGATCCCGGAATGCTTTCCATCGCGCCTCAGCAGGCCCGAGAAAATCTTCCGGCTTGACCGTCATGTCGCCGCCGCTCAGCACAACCTGCATCATCTCGCCTTTCGGCTGGAACATGGCTTCAGACCCGGGCGGCGCGAAGAAGCTGCGCTTCGGAGCGATATGCTGCTCATAGAAATCCTGACCGACCGTGACTGCCGCAGCGTATGGACTGACGTACGGCACCCCCGAGATCCCGGGAACGACGAGATGGCCCACCCCACGCACCTCCTGCCAGGGAATGAAGAGGCCCTTGAGCCAGGGCCTGTGAAACCGGATGCCGGCGGCGGACATGGAGACGACCGCCTGGTCGGCGTAGAGGTGCCGGTAAGCTGAAAACGCGATCCATCCCAAGCCCAGATAGAGCAGCATCCAGCCGAAGACATTCAGCGATGGATTCACGAGACGGCTCCAATAGAGACTGGGCACGACGCCGCCATAGCTGGAGCGTCCGCTTGGCCCGCCGACCAACACGCTGATCACGCCGATCACGCCGGCGACGATGCTCAGGACAAGGACGCCGATCAACAATTCCAGAAGCAATGGCAGCCCGGACCGCCCGATCAGGGTCGTCAGTGCAAAGCCCGCGAACGCCAGCCCCAGGAGAGCCAGATAGACGACGGCCAAGGCCGCTCCGCTCTGGCCGCGGCTCTCGGCGTGAAGCGCGATCGCAAGGCCGGCGACGCAGGCCCACATCGCCCAAGGAAGGCGGTCCATCCGCCATTTGTCCATCGTGTATTCGACCGTTGCCGAAACGTCGGCTGAAGGCTCGCTCATGAACAGGGCCCTCGGGATCGCAGACATATCCGTTGCCGACGCGGCGCACCGAAGCCTGGTCGGTCCACCAATCCTATCACGCGGTCGAGCACAACGTCAGGGCGCGGCAAGCCATCCCGCATTTGTATCGATTTGTTATCGATACTTGGCACGAACACGCAGAAGTGGGCGGCGCGAGCCCTGCGGCGAAGGATAATTCATAGTTCGTCAAAGGTTTGCAGCGAATTCTCCGCGCCGAGCCGGACCAACGGCGCATGCAGGCTCTGGAATGCGGACTCAACTGACCACCTATTTCGCGCGGCTGTTTGCCGGCGATCTGTCGGCGTTCGGCGGTCCCGTGACGGACGAAGCCGTGGCCGGCCATATCCGTGCCGAGCAGATGTCGCTCGTGCTCGGCTATTCGGTCGGCATCATGCTTGCCAATGCCTGCAACGCCATCGTGCTCGCCATCGCGCTTTGGCAGTCGCCGGACCGGATTTCCGCGCTGATCTGGGCCGCCGCTGTGGCCGGCGCGGCGATCGCGTTCGGCCTGCAATCCCGCACCGCGCGCCGCATCACCAAGCCGCAATTCGTCTCGCGCCGCGCCATGCACCGCCTGGTGCGAAATGCCTTCGTCCTCGGCGCCGCCTGGGGCATCGTCCCCGCCGCGTTCTTCGCCGACGCCTCGACCGGCGGCCAGCTCGTCATCACCTGCCTGTGCTCTGGCATGCTGGCCGGCGGCGCGCTCGCCTTCGCCACCGTCCCGATCGCAGCCATCGCCTTCACGGCACCGATCTTCGTCGGGATCGCCATCTGTCTCGGCAGGAGCGGCGATCTGGCGTTTGTCCTGATCGCCTTCCTCGTCGTGGTCTACGGCAGCGTGCTGTTGCGCGGCGTGTTCGTCAATTCGTTCTCGTTCGCGCGGCGCGTCACGCAGCAGATCGAGGCAGAGCGCACGGTGCGGCTGGATCCCCTGACCCACCTGCCCAACCGCGTCGCCTTCAACGAGACGCTCGAGGCTGCGCTGAAGCGGCTGACGCTGTCCGGCGAGGAGTTTGCAGTGCTGCTGCTCGATCTCGATCGCTTCAAGGAGGTCAACGACCAGCTCGGCCATCCCGCCGGCGACGAATTCCTGGTCCAGGTCGCAAGCCGCCTGCGGCGCTGCACACGCGCCGCCGAGCATGTCGCGCGCATCGGCGGCGACGAGTTCGCGCTGGTGATGGCCAATCTGGCGCGCCCGGAAGACGCCCTCGAGATCGCCGAGCGCTTCGTCGCGGCCTTCGACGAGCCGTTCCGTATCGAGGGCCGCCAGATCGTGGGCGCCACCAGCGTCGGCATCGTGCTGGCGCCGCGCGACGGCAGCGCGCCGCTCGACATCATGAAGAATGCCGATACGGCGCTCTACCGCGCCAAGAAGGCGGGCCCGGGCAGTATCCGCTTCTTCGAGGCCAGCGACGACAAGGTGTCGCGCGATCGCAAGGCGCTGCAATCGGACCTCGAGGGCGCGATCGCGCGCAACGAGCTGTTCCTCGTATTCCAGCCGTTCCTCGATCTCGACCGAAGCCGGATCACCGGCTTCGAGGCGCTGCTGCGCTGGCAGCATCCCGAGCGCGGATTGGTGCCGCCGAGCGAATTCATCCCCATCGCGGAGGAGACCGGGCTGATCCACGAGATCGGCGAATGGGTCGTCCGCCGCGCCTGCGCGACAGTCGCCAAATGGCCCGACGAGATCAGGGTCGCCGTGAACTTCTCGGCGGCGCAATTTCACAACGCCGGCATCCTCCAGATCATCGTGCAGGCGCTCCGCGAAGCCAGAATCGCTCCGCACCGGCTCGAGATCGAGATCACGGAATCGATGCTGCTGTCGAAATACGGCTTGGCCGAGCCGGTGCTCAACGCGCTGCTGCAGCTCGGCGTCACCGTGGCACTGGACGATTTCGGGACGGGGTTCTCCTCCCTCACCTATCTGCGCAAGCTGCCGTTCAGCCGTATCAAGGTCGACCAGTCCTTCATCCGCGACATGCTGGTGCAGCCCGACTGCGCCGCGATCGTGAAGTCGGTGATCGGCCTTGCCCGCGACCTCGACATCGGCGTGGTGGCCGAAGGCGTCGAGAGCGCCGACCAGCTGGAATATCTCAGGCAGATCGGCTGCGACGAGATTCAAGGCTACCTGATCAGCCGCCCGGTGTCGGCGGACAGCGTGCTGGCGCTGCTGGAGACGAGGAAGCTCCGGACGACCTTCGCGGCGTAGGTCTTCTCCACTTCCATCCGGGCTACGATCACCTCAAATCGCGTCCGCCCGCAGCAACGTGTCCACCGTGATGGTCCCCCGCGCGCGGGAGACGCAGGCGCAGATCTTCTGGTTGCTCTCTTTCTGGTGGTCGCTGAAGAAGACGTCGCGATGGTCGATCTCGCCGTCGACATCGACCACGTCGATGGCGCACAGGCCGCATTCGCCGCGCTTGCAATCGGATATCACCTCAAAGCCGCTGGCGTTGAGCACGTCAAGCATCGAGCGCTCGCGCGGGATTTCCAGCTCGACATCCGAGCCCTTCAAGCGCACCCGAAACGCCTCGGTCGGCAGCGTGCCGCTGGAGCCGAAGGTCTCGTAGCGCAGGTCGGGCAGCGCAAGGCCGGCGCCGATCCAGGCGTGGCGTGCGGCATCGAGCATGCGCATCGGGCCGCAGAACAGTGCAAGCGCGCCCTTGGGGAGCGAGCCGAACAGCGCGTCGAGATCGAGCCGCTTGCCTTCGTCGCCGGCATGAACGACCAGGCGATCGCCGAGCAGCGCGGCGAGATCGTCGAGATAGGCCGCCTCTGCCCGCGAGCGCACCGCATAATGCAGCTTGACGTCGGCCCCGCGCCGCACCAGCGCCTGCGCAGCGCCGAGGATCGGCGTGATGCCGATGCCGCCGGCAATCAGGCAATAGCTGTCGCGTGACCAGTCCACCGCAAGGAGCGAGGCCGGCTGGGTGATGTCGAGCCGCGCGCCCGGCTTGAGCTGCCACATGTAGCGCGAGCCGCCGCGGGAATCGTCAGCGCGGCGCACCGCGATCTTGAAGCCGTGCGGCGAGGCCTCGCCGACCAGCGAATAGGATCGCGTCTCCGGCACGCCGTCGATGGTCACGCTGATATTGATGTGGCTGCCGACCGGATAGGCGACACCGTCATACTGATCGGGCCGGATCAGGAATTCGCGGATGCCGGGGGCGAGATCGCGCGTCGAGACGAGCGTTGCCGGAGTCCAGGTTTCGATGAAGCGCATGGTGGCGGCCCTCAGTCGGTTGCGGACTTGATCAGCGCCAGCGCCGGCAACAGGTCCAGATGGGTCCGGTTGCGCAGCGCGAGCCGCAAATTGCGCACTGCGAGCCGTGCGTGCTCGCGCATGATCGCTTCGGCGCGCGCGCCTTCGCGGTTCTCGATCGCGTCGATCACGACGCGGTGGTGGTCCTGGGCGATGATCAGGATCTGCTGCGCCTCCGGCAGCGCCGACTGCGCCATCACGAAGCCGCTGGGAGATGCGAACGGCAGCGCGGAGGCACGGTCGATCTGGCGGATCAAGGGCGGGCTGCGCGACAATTCGGTGAGCAGCGCGTGGAAGCGCGCGTTCAGCGTGACATAGGACGAGAACGCTTCGATCGAGATCGGCACCTGGCGCAGCAATTCGTCGATCGCGGCCAGGCACTCCTTCAGCGGCTCGAGTTCGCGCGCGGAGACGCCGCGCTCGGCCGCGAAGCGCGCGGCGAGGCCTTCGAGCGTGCCGCGCAGCTCGATGGAATCGGAGATGTCACGCTCCGAGAACGCCTTCACCATGAAGCCGCCGGAGGGAATCGCCTCCAGGAGACCCTCCTCCTCCAGCCGCACCAGCGCCATGCGCACCGGGGTGCGCGAGGCGCCGGTGGTCTCCACCGCCTGCAGCTCGGAGATGCGCTCGCCCGGCCGCAAGGCGCCGGACAGGATCTGATCGCGCAGCGCGAGCTGCGCCTTCACGGTCTGCGAGACGGAGCGGTCGACCTCACGCTCGGCCATGACCTACTCCGCGGCCTGAAGGCGCTGCGGCGCGCTTTCCTTCGCCACCATCTTGTCGATCAGCTTGCGCGACCACATCGCGCCGGCGTCGATGTTGAGGTTGTAGAAGATGCGGTCCGGGTTCTCGTCCATGGCGCGCTGCTGGGCTTCGAGGATCAATTCGTCCTCGCGGAAGATGCCGGAGACGCCCTCGCGGATCTCGGACGTGATGCGCTGCTCACCGAGCTGGTAGTTGCGCACGAAGGCCCAGAAGTAGTGGCAGGTCTTCTCGGTCTCCGGCGTGACGGTGTTGAGCACGAAGCCGTTGACGCCCTGCGAGCGGTCGCCTTCCGGCGCGCCGGTGCCGGCGGGCGCCACGCCGACATCGATCGCGATGGTGCACGGCGCCTCGAAACGGATGATCTGCCAGCGGTCGACGAGGCCGGGCTTGCCGAGCTGCTTGGCCCAGAACGGCGGCGGCTCGATGTTCCGCATCCAGCGCGTCACCGTGACGGTCTTCTCGCCGTGGGTGACGTCGAACGGCGCCTCGGCGACCGCTTCGTTGCCGATCGAGGAGCCGTGCACGAAGGTCTCGTGGGTGAGATCCATGAGATTGTCGAGCACAAGGCGATAGTCGCATTTGACGTGGATGGTCTTGCCGTCGCCGGCCCAGGCCGGATCGTGATTCCAGTGCAGGTCGGGGACGAGCGCGGGATCGGCCAGCGCGGGATCGCCCATCCAGAGCCAGATGTAGCGGTGGCGCTCGACCACGGGATAGGAGCGCACGCAAGCCGACGGATTGATGGTCTCCTGCGACGGCATGAAGGTGCAGCGGCCCTGCGCGTTGAATTTCAGGCCGTGATAGCCGCAGACGACGGTGTCGCCTTCGAGCCGGCCCTTGGACAGCGGCACCAGGCGATGCCAGCAGGCGTCCTCCAGCGCGGCGACCGAGCCGTCGGCCTTGCGATACATCACGACATGCTTGCCGCAGATCGTCCGCGGCAGCAGCGCCGGCTTCACCTCGGCATCCCAGGCGGCGGCGTACCAGGCGTTCATCGGGAAGGGCTTTGTCATCGGTCTCACTCCCACGGGGCTTATGTATGCGTTATGTATACAGTAGCAGAGAGACGGAAGCGTTCAAGGCTAATTTGAGAGTATAAAAATACCATTAACACCGTCGATGTATACACGTCTGCCCAAGACGCGCCTTGCCCCTCCCCTGGGAAGGGAGGAGGGTCGCTTGCATGAAGCAAAGCGAAATGTGGAGCGGGGTGGGGTGATCTCTCCACACGGGTACTGCCCAAGAGGAAAGATCACCCCACCCCGCTCGCGCTTACGCGCGATCGACCCTCCCCCTCCAGGGGAGGGTAAGAGAGCGGCACCTCTCGGAACAACTTACGCCGCGAACACCCTCGCCAGACCCGCCTGCGCCTCTTCCTGAATCCGCTTCAGGTGTACGGTGCTGCGGAAGCTCTCGGCGTAGATCTTGTAGACGTCCTCTGTCCCCGAGGGCCTTGCCGCGAACCAGCCGAAATCGGTCTCGACCTTGATGCCGCCGAAGGGCTGGCCGTTGCCGGGCGCCTTGCTCAGCGTCGCGCGGACCGGATCGCCGGCGAGGCTTTTGAGACCGAGCTGTTCGGGCGTGACGGACTTCAGGATGGTCTTCTGCGGACCGGTCGCGGCGACGTCGATGCGGGCGTAATGCGGCATGCCGAACTCGGCGGTGAGATCGCCAAACAGCTGGCTCGGATCGCGGCCGGTCCTGGCCATGATCTCGGCGGCGAGCAGGCCGAGGATGATGCCGTCCTTGTCGGTGGTCCAGACCCCGCCGTCGCGGCGCAGGAACGAGGCCCCCGCACTCTCTTCTCCGCCGAAGCCGAAGCCGCCGGTGAGCAGGCCGTCGACGAACCATTTGAAGCCGACCGGCGTCTCGACCAGCTTGCGGCCGAGCTTCTTGGCGACGCGGTCGATGATCGAGCTCGACACCACGGTCTTGCCGACCGCGGCGTCCTTGCCCCAGTTCGGACGGTGCGCGAACAAATAGGAGATCGCGGTCGCGAGATAATGGTTTGGATTCATCAGGCCGCCGGATCGCGTCACGATGCCGTGGCGGTCGGCATCGGTGTCGTTGGCAAAGGCGACGTCGAAGTGGTCGCGCATGCCGATCAGGCTCGCCATCGCGTAGGGCGAGGAGCAGTCCATGCGGATCTTGCCGTCCCAATCCACCGTCATGAAGCGGAAGGTCGGATCGATCGCCTCGTTCACCACGGTGGCCTTCAGGCCGTAGCGCTCGATGATCGGATGCCAATAGTGCACGGCGGCGCCGCCGAGCGGGTCGATGCCGATGTTGATGCCGGCGGATTTGACGAGCTCGAGATCGACGACCTCGCCGAGATCGGCGACATAGGGTGTGACGAAGTCGGTCGGGTGGACGGTCGATGATTTCAGCGCCTTGGCGTAGTCCATGCGCTTGACGCCCTTGAGAGCGTCGGCGAGGTAGGCATTGGCGCGCTTCTCGACCACGCCCGTGACATCGGTGTCGGCCGGGCCGCCATGCGGCGGATTGTATTTGTAGCCGCCATCGTCCGGCGGGTTGTGCGAGGGCGTGATGACGACGCCGTCGGCCAAGCCGCCGGTGCGGCCCTTGTTGTAGGCGAGGATCGCGCGCGAGACCACCGGCGTCGGCGTGTAGCCGCCGTCCTTGTCGATCATGACGTCGACGCCATTGGCGGCGAACACCTCGACGGCGCTGACCAGCGCCGGCTCGGCCAGGGCGTGGGTGTCGATGCCGATGAAGAGCGGTCCGGTCAGGCCCTTTTCCTTTCGATAGTCGCAGATCGCCTGCGTGGTCGCGAGGATATGGCCTTCGTTGAACGTGTTCTTGAACGAGGTGCCGCGATGGCCGGAGGTGCCGAACGCCACGCGCTGCGCGGGATCCGCGACATCGGGCTTGCCGGCGAAATAGGCCGTCACCAGCCGCGGAATATTGGTGAGCGCGTCCGGCGAAGCCTGCTTGCCCGCCGCGGGATGAACATCAGCCACTGGAATATCCTCGTCGTTGTCAAAATTGAGGCCCTGCCGCACCATAGCATTGGGCTTGCACACGCCAACTCAAAAGCCATCGGCCGACGCCGGCAACAAATGGCCGCATTTGGGTCCATGAATTGGGACATGACCATTCTCGCAACGGCCGTGCTGCTCGCCAGTTCCTTGGCGCTATCGTCTCCCAGATACGTCGAGCGAACGGGCGTCGAACTCAACCCGACGCTGCGCAACGCAGCCGTGGATCATGACCTCGCCAAGGTAAGGCGCCGGTTCGAGCGGGAGCTCCGTAGCGACACCACGGACAGCTTCGGCGCATCCACCAGGCGCTAGTGCCGTAGGGGTGGGCAAAAACGGAGCGTGCCCAGGTATCTTTCGCGGTCGAGAGAGATCGTGGGCACGGCGCAAGAGCGCCTTTGCCCACTCTACGAGATCGAGCTTGTGACACGCAGTTTGACTCATAGACACGCCTTCGCAGCCTCGCGGCTTGTTTTCGCCCGAGCTTTGCTTGCGTCTCCACCCTCAAATCCAAGAGGGCACAGGGAAGGCCGGGTGCCGACAACGCACCCGCGGTCTGCTGCGCAAAATGCACACGCAGAAGAACCGCACAGCAGCATACAGGTGGTGCCGATCACTCGGCCTTCCCTGCGCGATGGTCGGACGGCTTATGCCGCGCTCTCCCGGGAGCCGAATGTCCTTCTGGCCTCCCTCGCCGGTCGAATTGACGATGCCGTCCACCCGGTTGGGCTCGCGCACATCTTCGATCCGGCTTGACCGTAGCAACGACGGCCAGGACCACACGATTTTGCCGTACGCACGGCCCGCCCTTTCGCCGCAGTATTTCCAGCCCTGTCGACGAAGCCGGAAACTTACAGGCGAGACGAAGCCTAGCAGCGCCGTTCGTCACACGCGGGGTTCGGGCTCACAGGGACTACCCGCCCTGCCCGTCCCATCTCGTGCCGACGCTGCCGCGTCCACCGCAAGCCCGGCTCGCGATCAAGACGACCTCGAGATCGCCCCTCCTGGTTGAGCCGGGATGGGCGACACATACGCCGTTTCCGAATTTCGGTAAAGTGGAATATTTTTGCGGGAATGGGTTGACAGAGGGCGACACAGGCCATCGCATGTGGCGCCCTGCGAGACCTGAGCGCGCGCCTCGTCCTTCGAGACGCTTGCTACAAGCTCCTCTCCATGAACCACCTGTCAGACGACGTCTGACTGGTGGTTCATGGTCCTGTGTGCAGCGTCCGCTTCGGCGCTGGGAACTCAGGATGAGGCTAAGCAGCATTGGTGCTCGTTGAAACTGGTGCCGCGCACCCGCATCCTCATCCTGAGGCCCGCCAACGGCGGGCGTCTCGAAGGATGGCCACGGGCGAGATCGCTGCCACGCGATTGCCCCGCCCTCATTCCCTGGGGATCACCGTGGTTGGCTGCGGGCTCACGCTCGCGTAAGGAGATCATGTTATGCTTGCCGCCATCGAGGCCGGTCGAATCGTCCCATGGCTCTTACGCGCAAGCTGCTTCTGCTGATCGCCGGCCTCGTCGCGGCGGCGACACCGGTGCGCGCCGCCGAATTCTACATAGAGGACCTGCGCATTCCGATGGCGCAGGCGGGGTCGCAGGGGCTCGAGGCCTTTCTGGTCCGCCCGGCGGGAGCGAAGCGCTATCCGCTGGCGCTGCTGAGCCACGGCTCGCCGCGCAGCTTCGAGGACCGCGCGACGATGTCGGCCCACAGATATTACGGCATCGCGCTGGAATATGCCCGGCGCGGCTTTGCCGCGCTGGTCGTGATGCGGCGCGGCTACGGCACCTCGCCCGGCGGACGCATCGACAGCGTCGGCGGCTGCGCGAAAGCCGCTTATTTGCCCGCAGCCGCGGTCGCGGTTGCCGATCTGCGCGCCGCGATCGATGCGATGGCGCGCCGGGCCGACGTGACGACGTCGGGGATGATCGCCGCCGGCCATTCCGCCGGCGGGCTGGCGACGATCGCGCTCACCGCGCAGGCCCCGCCCGGTCTCGTCGCCGCGATCAACTTCGCCGGCGGCCGCGGCTCGCGCGACGACGACGACGTCTGCAATCCGAGCGGGCTGGTGCAGGCCTTCACGGCTTTCGGCAAGTCCTCGCGTGTGCCGACGCTTTGGGTCTATGCGGCGAACGATTCCTACTTCGGCCCCGAGCTCGCGCGCCGGCTCCATGACGGGTTTCGCGCCGGCGGCGGCAACGCGACCTTCATCGCGGCGCCGGCCTACGGCGACGAAGGCCACTATCTCTATTCGGTCGCGGGCCGTCCGCAATGGACGCCCTATGTCGACGCCTTCCTGCGCCAGCGCGGCCTCCTCAATCGCGACATCCTGAGCCCGCCCGATTCCCTGCCGCCGCCGCGCCAGCTCGACGAGGCCGCGCGGGCCGAGTTCGCGCGCTATCTCGCCAGCATGCTGCCGCACAAGGCTTTCGCGGTGTCGCCGAACGGCGGCTACGGCTGGCGCGCGGGGCGCAGCACGGCCGGCGAGGCCCAGCGCGACTCGCTGGCCGCCTGCCTGAAATGGTCGCCTACCTGCACGCTCTATGCGATCGACGACCGCCTGGCCGGCCCGTCGCAAGCGCCCGCCACCGATCAGAGCGCCCGCGCGCGCTAGCCGACGGGCGCGGGAGCCGGTTTGTTAACTCCGGCGCTCTATGACGGAGCGATGCGGTGGGATCGGGCAGGCTTACATCTTTGCGCGGCGTGGCGAACCGTGGCGGTCGTCCTGCTGCTGTCGGCCCCGCTCTGCGCGCACGCCGCAGACGGCAACACGGAGCTCGGCGCAGGCGAAACGCCGTCATCCCGGGCCCTGATCCGGAAGATCATCGAGAGAGAAACCGCGAGCACCAATTTGCCGGCCGACATTGCCGAAGCCGTCGTCTTCGTCGAAAGCGGCTACAATTCGGCCGTGATCGGCAGCGCCGGCGAGATCGGCCTGATGCAGGTGCGGCCCGACACGGCCGCCATGCTGGGCTTCCGGGGCAGCGAGGCGGAACTTGCCGAACCCGACATCAACATCCATTACGGGGTGCTTTATCTCAGCCAGGCCTGGCTTCTGGCCGGCGGGGAGATCTGCCGCGCCCTCATGAAATACCGGGCAGGCCATGGCGAGGAAGCGATGACGCCGCGGTCGCGGGTCTATTGCAACCGGGCCCGCAACCGCCTGGCCGCCATGAATTCGGCCTTGGCCGGTGCCGAAGCGACGGCTGTTCCGGATCCGGCGCCCCCGATCGCAGCTGCGGCTGCGGCGCCTGCAAAGCCGGCGAGCCGCCCGAAAATGCCGGTGCAGCCCAAAGCCGTCTATGCCCGGTATCGTCAAGGCACGGCAGCCGCCAGTCGCGCCTATTGGGCGGCCCACGAGGCCAAGGTCAGCAAGATCAAGGCTCGCATCGAGGCAAAGTGGAAGCGCGTCGCGGCGCGTTGAAGACGATACCCTACAACCGCTCGCTGAGCGCGAGCTTGTAGCCGACGCCGGTGACGGTCGCGATCACGGGCGTACCGCTGCCGACCAGCTTGCGGCGCAGCCGCGCCACCAGCGCGTCGACCGTGCGGATATCGACCTCGGCTTGGCGGTTGCTGACGACCTCGATCAGATAGTCGCGGCTGAGCGGCCGTCCGTCGGCGCCGACCAGCGCCGCGAGCAGGTCGAATTCCGCGCGGGTCAGCGACACCGGCTTGCCGCCGCTGCCGAGCAATTCGCGCCGGGTCAGGTCGATGATCCAGTCGCCGAAGGCGATCGAATTGTGGCTGCGCGCCGCCTTGCGGTCGAGCGAGCGCCGCCGCAGCACGCTGCGGGCGCGCGCGAGCAGATCGCGCAGATTGATCGGCTTGGTGACGTAATGGTCGCCGGCGATCTCGAGACCAAGGATACGATCGACGTCGGTGTCGCGGCGCGTCACGAAGATGATGCCGGCGTTGCTGGTCGCCTGGATCTCCTTGGCGAGCTCGAAGCCGTCGCCGTCGGGCAGCTGCACGTCGAGGAAGATGAGATCGGTGCGCCCGCGCAGCGCCTGGCGGCATTCCGCGCAAGAGCCGGCCCCGACCACGTCGAAATTGTTGTCGCTGAAATAGCCGACCAGCATGGTCCGCGTCACCGGATCATCCTCGACGACGATCAACCGCTCGCGGCCGGCGGGGCGCAATTCCCGAATTGCGGAATCAACCACGGTCTTGGGTGTCCTGTCTGCCTGCGGCCCGCCTTTGATGACCTGTGGCCCGCCTTGAATGGCCTGCGGCCCGCCTTGGATGGCCTGCGGCCCGCCTTGGAGATTCAAGCCGCCGCGCAACGCGCTGTCATGTGAACGGACATTCACGACCTGTTCGAGCCCCCGAAACTAGCCGCCGCAATATTAGGCGCGTTACGGCGCGCAAACAATATTGGTCATGGTCTTGACGCATTAAGTATGAACTGGCCCACAATTCCCATTCAGCGCATCAAGAGTGCATAGGCGGTGCCTGGCCCGTGGCGGCCGATCCCGCACTTTCGCCGCAGGACCCGACCGCAGGTTAACGTAAAGAATGCCTTCGGCTTCGGAAAGCCAGCCTGCCCCTCTATGGTCCGGCCTGCACAATGAGAACCACGGAGCAGGCGTGATGCAGGAGCAGACCCGATTGGCTGCCGGCCGAACCGAACTCGGCACCCGGCCATTCGCCCGTTCGCACACGCTCGACCTGCTACGCGGCCTCGCCATCGCCGGCGTGATGGCGATCCACGTCTCGCAGGCATTTCCGTCGAACATCCGCGCCGTCGATTACGCTTTCATGTGCGGCTGGACCGGCGTCAACGTGTTCTACTTCGTCAGTGCCATGACGATGTGCCTGATGTGGACGCAGCGCAGCGGCGAGGCCAATCCGACCCGCAAGTTCTACATCCGACGCTTCCTTCGCATCGCGCCTTTGTTCTGGCTCGCGATCCCGATCTACCTGGCCATCAACGGCACCGGACCGAGCGACAACGCGCCCGGCGGCATCGGACCGGTTCAGGTAATCCTGACCGCGACGTTCCTGCACGGCTTCTGGCCGGACAGCGTCAACAGCGTGGTGCCCGGCGACTGGTCGATCGCGGCGGAGATGACCTTCTATCTGGTCTTCCCGCTTCTGATCACCGCGTTCGGGTCGCGCCGTCGTCTTTATCTCGCGCTGGCGATCGTGCTGCATCTCGTCAATGTCTGCCTGTTCAAACCGTGGGCCTTCGCGCTGTTCTCGGCCTATTACGGTCCCGGCCACGAGGGGTTCGTCTGGACCACGCTGCATCTCAGCTTCCTGAACCAGCTTCCGGTGTTCCTGATCGGATGCGCGCTGTTCTTCTCGCTGCGCGACGGCTTCACCAGATCCGACGCCGCGATCTTCGCCGTCTTCATCGCGCTGTCCTTCGTCGCCGACCGCGCCACCGGCTCGCATGAGTTCAACTATCTCATGATCAATCTCGTGCTCGGCGTGCTGGTGACGGGTTGCATCAAGCTTGCCATCCGCTTCCAGCCGCTCGAAGCGCTCGGCCGCAACTCCTATTCGATGTACCTGTCGCACTTCGCGGTGATCTACGGCCTGCGTCAGATCTGGCCGCTCGCGGACGGGCTGGTCTCGCTGCTCATCGCCTATGTCGTCACCGCCGCGCTGAGCTATCTCGTGGCACGCGCGACATGGCATCTGGTCGAACGGCGCGCGCAGGACCTGGCGCATCGCCTGACGACGATGGGACTGTACCGGTCAAGCCTCCGGCCGGCCATCGCCGCCAGCACGCGCTGAGCGCCCCCTTCCCCACCACCCCTGGGCTATCGCTTATGGGGATTTTGCAGGCGAGATCGCGCCCCTACGCGGCTTGCTTCATGGCCGGCTTCGTATCTACTGTGAAGCATCTTCACGCTGGAGTGGGCACCATGGAGGTCATACTGCTCGGCACCGGCGGCCCGCGGCCGGACCCGCGCCGCATGGCAACGACCACGCTGATCAGGCTCGGTGACGAGAATATCCTGTTCGATGCCGGCCGCGGCGTCGTGCTGCAGCTCAGCAAGGCCGGCGTTCCACTCGGCGCGGTCAACACGGTCTTTCTCACGCACCATCACTTCGACCACATCGGCGACCTCTACGACGTGATGCTGAATTCATGGATGCACGGACGCAAGGACGCGTTGCGGGTCTATGGGCCGCCGGATACCGAGCGGCTCGTCAACACGCTGGTCACGCAGGTCTACGACAAGGACATCGCCTGGCGGGATCAGGGCGAGCCGACCCTTGGCGGCTGGAAACCCGTCGTCGCGACGGACATCATACCGGGTCCCGTTCTCGACACCGGACGCTGGAAGATCAGCGCCGAGCTGGTCTCGCATGGCGATGGTCTCGACATGCAGCCGGCCTTCCTGGCGCGATGGATGTGTCTCGGCTACCGCTTCGAGGCGGAGGGCAAGGTCATTGCAATTTCCGGCGACACCGTCCCCTGCCCCGGGCTGGAGCGGCTGGCCGAGGGCGCCGACCTGCTCGTGCAGTGCTGCTTCCTCGCAACGCCGGAGATCAACAACGAGCACCTGCGCCGCCTTGCGAAGTTCACGATCGCCTGCGGCGATACCGTCGGCAAGGTCGCGGCCAAGGCCGGCGTCAAGAAGCTCGCGCTGACCCATCACCGGCCGCGCACCAACGATGTCATGCTGAACGCGCTGCTCGCGGACGTGCGACAGGATTATTCGGGTCCTGTCGTGCTCGGCGAGGATCTCACGCGGATCGAGGTCTGAGCGCCCTCAGCTCGATCCGACCTCGATCCGGAACGACAAGCTCTCTTCGGCGCCTGCTGCGATGTGCATCAGGCCGGGCTTGTCGCTGAACTCGCCGTCGAATCCGGCTGGACTGGCATAACCGCGCCAGGGCTCGATGCAGAGGAATGGCGCGCCAGATGGTTTCGACCAGACGCCGAGCTCGCGAAAGCCGCGCCATGACATTTTGAGCCAGGGGCCGGTGGGCGCGGCATAACGGACCGCGTCGCTCGCGATCATGTCGAAAATGACGGCGTCGTCGGTGAACAGGGATTCGGACAAGGGGAGCACCGCGCCTTTGGCCGGGTTCGGCTCCGTTGCCACGCGCAGCAATCCGCCATCGAGGCGACGGACGGGAGACGATTCCGCGTTCGCAAAGGTCAGCGAATAGCTCTCCTTGGCAAGTCCTGGCTGGAGCGGCCAGTTGAACGCGGGATGACCGCCGATCGAAGCCGGCAATGTCTCCTTGCCGGGGTTGGCGATCACGAGCGTCAGATCGAGACCGGCGCTGTCGAGCGTATAGGTTGCGGTCAGCCGGAACGCGAACGGATAGAGCGCACGCGTCGCCTCGCTGTCCTCGAGCACCAGCGTGCAGCTTTGCTCGCCGCGCTCCGTCCATGCAAAGCGGCTGTCGCGCGCAAAGCCGTGCTGGGTCATCCGGTAGGTCTTGCCCCGATGCCGCAATTCGTCATTGGCGAGGCGCCCGACGATCGGAAACAGCAATGGCGCATGGCGTTGCCATTCCGGTCCCGCCTGCCAGACGAACTCGGTGGCGCCGTCCGTCAACGAGCACAGCTCGGCCCCATACGCCTTGATGGTGCTGGCAAGTCGGCCGCTGCGGAGCGTATGGGTATCGTCACTCATGGCCGACATCTACACCGCGCCCCCACACGCAGCAAGGCAGCTCGCTTTGGTGCCATCGGAGCGTTTTGGCGTTGGGCTGCGAGCAGCGTCATATTTCCGTACCTAACGATTGCTCCTGTGGGGCTCGTCCACCACCCGAAAGCCGATGAACCCCATGGTAGCCAATTGAAGTTCTTCATCAACGGGCGCTTTCTGTCGCAAAAGATCACCGGCGTTCAGCGCTATGCCGCTGAAATGGTCAAGGCGATCGACGCGCTTTTGACCTCCGAGCACACTGCGGCCTCGCTGCGGAACGCGGATTGGCAATTGCTCACGCCGGCGGATGCAAGCGAGGGCCTCGATCTCGACCGAATCAAGATCCGCGCCGTCGGCCGCTTGCGTGGTCATGCCTGGGACCAGATCGATCTGGCGCGCGCCGCGGCAGGAGGCCGCCTGATCAGCCTGGCCAATTCCGGCCCCGTCTTCCATCGCGACCACATTGTCGTGATCCACGACGCTCAGGTCTTTCGCAGGCCGGACTTCTTCAACTGGCGCTATCTGACCGCCCATCGCACGATGGGCCGGCTGCTCGCGCGCCACGCAGCCATCGCAACGGTGTCGGGCTTCTCCCGCCGCGAGCTTGCCGACGTGCTGAATCTATCGGCATCGCGCATTCCAGTGTTTCCCAACAGCGCCGAACACTTCGCGGCGACGACGCCCGACCCCGGCATTCTCGCCAGGCTTGGCGTTCAGCCGCAGAAGTTCTTCCTCTTCGTCGGCTCCAAGACCAAGAACAAGAATCTTTCCGTGGCGATCCGCGCCGTTCAGCTGCTCGATCGGGCCGACGTTCCGCTGGTCATCGTCGGAGGAGATAACAGCAAGGTCTTTCAGGACAATTCGGGCGAGGGGGTTTCCGGCCTGCTGCTGGCCGGACGACTGACGGACAGCGAGATTGCGGCGCTCTATGCGCATGCATCGGCATTCGTGTTTCCCTCGCTCTACGAGGGTTTCGGCGTACCGCCACTCGAAGCCATGATCTTCGGTTGCCCGGTCATCGCCTCGACGGCTGATGCGGTCGTCGAGACGTGCGGCGACGCCGCTGCGTATTTCGACGCCAACGATGCCGAAGCATTGAAGCAACTCATGCTCGAAAGATTGGCAACCGGCGCCATCTCGGAGCAGGAACGACGACGACAGCAGGAACGCGTCGCATTTTATTCGTGGCAAAAATCGGCCAAGTCTTTGCTCGAGCATCTCGCACCACCGGCGAGCGTTGCCAGCGCTGCTTGAAGTTCAATGCATTTCACCTATTGCGCGCGTCGGTTTTCGCACAAACAGTTTGCAACTGGCTGCAACGCGAGCGCCTTCGCCTTGTTCCACGAAATGTTTGCGTTGCCGTGACAAACGCGCGCGCAATGCGCATGGCGCAACATCACCACATCGCTGCCCCATTATCGCTACGTATTCGAGGAACTGTGTTTCGCACTCGCGAACACAGAACAGGGATACACGATGTCCGGCTCTCCGACGCAGCCCTATGCAAGGCAACCGATGAAAGTGCTGCACGTCGCCGAGACGATTCGCGGCGGGATTGCGAGCTATCTGAACGAGTTGCATCCGCAGCAGCAAGCAAGCTTCGGCGCCGAGAACGTGCACTACATCGTGCCCTCGGATCATCGTCGCGATCTCCCCGGGATCGATGACAACCAGATTACGACGTTCGAGCGATCCGGCCGCAGCGTCGCCGGACTATTCCAGATGCTGCGCGCGAGCATGCAGGCGCTGGACGCCTTCAAGCCGGACGTGGTGCACCTGCATTCCTCGTTCGCGGGCCTCGTGCTCCGTCCCGCGCTCGCGGCCCGCTCGGACGGACCGCGCGTCGTCTATTGCCCGCACGGCTGGGCGTTTTCGCGGGAGACGGGCCGCCTCAGTCACGCGGTGACGAAGGCGGCGGAGAACCTCCTTGCACGAACGTCGGACCGGATCATCTGCATCTCCGGCGACGAGTTCAACGAAGCCGTCCGCGCCGGAATTCCTGCCGACCGGCTCACCATCGTCCATAACGGCATCTCGAAGACGCGCTCGCCGCAGCCTCTCGCGGCGGACTGGACTTCCAAGAAGGTCAAGGTTCTCTTCATCGGACGGCTCGACCGTCAGAAGGGCTTTGATCTCCTGATCGAGGCGGCGCGCACGCTCGAAGACGTGATTGATATCCGCATGATCGGCGCCTCCGTCGTCAACAAATACGAAGGCCCGAGCGTGCCGTCCAACGTCACCCTGCTGGGCTGGCTCGACCGCCCGACCATCGAGACCCAGCTCGAGGCCGCCGATCTCGTCGTGATCCCGTCACGATGGGAAGCCTTCGGCCTCGTTGCCCTGGAGGCGATGCGCGCGGCAAAACCGATCCTGGCGTTCCGCAGCGGAGCCTTGCCCGAGATCGTGGTCGACGGCGTCACCGGCGTGCTTTGCGAGCCTGTCGGCGTTCAACCGCTCGTGGACGGCTTTCGGCGGGCCCTCGATTTCGATCTCAGGGTGTTGGGACAGCGCGGCTACGACCGGTTCAAGCAGCTGTATGACGTTCAGAAGACGCATGGGCAGTTGCAGCAGGTCTATCTCGAGCTGCTGCAGAACGACCAGACACCGGTCGGGGCGAAGGCGGGACTGCAATCGGATCTCTCCAAGAATTTCTGATGGCGCCGCTAGTCCCACGCACCTTGGTTCGCGACGGTCTCCGGCTCGCGAGCCTCATCGCATCCATTGTTCTGCCGGTCTCGGTCTGCGCCCAGCAGGCGAAACCGCTCGGTGCCCGATTCCTGCTGGGGGTCGGCACGCATCAGGGCCTGGGCGGCCCGGTGAGCGCGCGCGGATACGTGCCTGCGGAGAACGTCGCCCAGATCAAGCAGCTCGGCCTCAACACCTTCCGCGATGATTTTCCCTGGTCCGATTTCGAGACGGGGGGCCGCCGGATGGGGTTCACGCCCAGGCTCGGCAGGCTGGAATCGCAAGTCAGGTCTGGCGTCGCGCGCCCCCTTCTGATCCTTGCGTTCGGGCATCATCTGGTGCCGAATTCCTCGCCGCCCACCACCGACGAGGCGCGGCAGCGGTTCGCCGATTATGCCGCGGCGGCGGCGCAATCGGTCCTGCCGCAGCAGCCGCTGTTCGAGCTCTGGAACGAATGGAACCTGGCGGCGAAGAAAGATGCCGCGTTCTCGCCGGAGAACTATCTGGCGCTCGCGCAAGTCGCGCGGCCGGCGGTCAAGCGCGTTGCGCCGAACGCGCCGTTCCTGGTCGGTGCGCTCGGCGACGATCCGGGCTGGACATGGACGGAGAAGATGCTGCGATCCGGCATCCTTCAATATGCCGACGGCGCTTCGATTCATCTCTACAATTTCTGCATGGGCCCGAGCAAGCGCACCTCGGCCGAGATCATCGACCGGCTGACGGCGTTTCACCGCCTCGTCGGCCAGGCCAGCGGAAACCCCGACTTCCCGATCTATGTCACCGAGACGGGCTGGACCACGGCGAGCAACAAATGCGGCGTCAGCGAACAGGCCCAGGCCGACAATAGTGCGCAGCTGATCCTGTGGGCATCGACCGCGGCGCGCTGGCTCAAGGGCATGTGGCTCTACGAGCTCAAGGACAGCGGACAGAATCCATCGGACCTGGAGCACAATTTCGGGCTCTACCGTTTCGACAATTCGCCGAAGCCCGTGGCCTGCGCGGTGCAGGGCGCCTGGGCCTTCATTCGCTCCAGCCTGAGTGCCGAACGTCGCGAGCTCGCCAGCGGCGTCGTGTCGATCAATGCATCAACGACCTCGGGCGGCAGAATTGCGGTCTGGTCCGAGACTCCGGACCGACGTTACGAAATCCGACTCAAGGGTGATCCGCAAGGGGCGAGCTTTGCGATGCCGTGCGACCAGGCGGCAAGGCCTGCGTCCGGGGTCTGGATCCCCGTCTCGAGCACACCGGTTCTGATTGCAGCCAATGACAGTGCCGTTCCCGCCCTGGAGATCAGGCCGGCGCGGTAGAGCCCATTTGCAGACATGAGGTTGACGCGATGAAAGTTCTTTTGACGTCCACGCTTTATCCGACGCCTCAGGCACCCAAGATCGTCGGCGGCGCGGAGATCTTCGCCCGTCGTTTCGCCGAAGGTCTGGCGCAACGCGGCGACGAGGTGGAAGTGATCCGGGCCGCGTCCAGGCCCGGGCAGGTCCCGGAAACCTGCGACGGCATCAACGTCTACTCCGCGCCGGTGCGGAACGTGTATCTGCCCTTCTCGGAGCAGAAGAACGTCGCGCTGCGCAGCATCTGGCACGCAATCGACGACTGGCAGATGCAGGCCCCCATGATCGCGGAACGCATCCGGGCCTTCAAGCCGGACGTGCTGCACTCCAACAATCTGTCGGGCCTCACCACGGCGATATGGCGGGTTGCCGCCCAGCTCGGCGTTCCCGTGCTTCACACGCTGCACGACTATTATCTGACCTGCCCGCGCTGCTCCCGCTTCGACAACGGACGGTCCTGCGAGCACACTTGCACGAGCTGCGCTGTTCTGACCTTTCATCGCAAGCGTGCCACGCATTGGCTCAGCGCCGTGGTCGGCGTCAGCGAGCGCGTCCTGTCGATTCATACCGACATGGGCATGTTCGCGGAAACACCGATCCGCACCGTGATCCGCAACGCCTCGACCGAGCCGCCGCACGCGCCCTATCCCCGCCCGGTCTGCACCACGGAGGTGACGTTCGGGTTCATCGGCCGCCTCACGGAGGAAAAGGGCATCGACAACCTGATGCGCGCTCTGGCTCTGCTGCCCCGGGATCGCATCCGCATGATGATCGCCGGCCGGGTCAGCGACGAGGAGCAGCGACGTCTCAGGTCGCTCGCGCCGGATGCGCGTATCGAGTTCATGGGCTTCGTGGCGCCGGACGATTTCTACAAGCAGGTCGACGTGGTGATTGCGCCCTCGATCTGGCACGACCCCGGTCCACTGGTCGTCGCAGATGCCAAGGCAGCCGGCAGGCCCCTGCTCGGAACCCGCTTTGGCGGCATGCCCGAAGTCATCGAGCACGGCGTGACCGGCTGGCTGACCGATGCCGATCCGCAATCCCTGGCCAGGAGCATGCTCGCGGTCGCCGCCGATCCGCACAAGATCGACGAGATCAGCCGACGCCTGATCGCGGATACCAACAAGTGGATCTTTGCCGACGTGCTGTCCTCATACAAGAACCTGTATGAACAATTGCGCGAACGGCGGATGTCGCGCATGCGCGCTGCGACGAATGAAGCGCCGCAGGGACGGGCCGTCGGCAAGGAGCGCCTCATTCCGCGATGACACGCCCGCGATGACACGTCTCTTGGCGATGGCGGGCTACGTCTATCAGAGCGCCGCGGCGATCATCCTGATCTTCGCGATCAGCCATCTGTTGCCCGCCGCCGACTACACCAACTTTTCCCTCGCGCTGGCCTCGAGCCAATTGCTCTGCGTCCTGATGTTCGAGTGGCTGCAACTGGCGGGACTGCGCTTCCTGGCGGCAGCCAAAGAGAACGAGGCGGCCCGGCTGAGGTGGTCGCTGCTTGCAGCCGGCCTGTCGAGCGCGGCCGCGCTCGTCGTGGTCGGCGCCTGCGCGTCTCTGGCCAGCGTGCTCCCAACAGGGGTCGTGGCGTTGGGTCTGGGCATCTCCGTCCTGCAGGGCCTGACGGACCTCTATTTCCTGTCGGTCCGCCTGTCCGACCGGCTCGGCATCGCCTCCTTCCTGCTTGCGCTGCGTGCCACCGGGCTTCTGGCCGGTGCCGTCGCGGCAGGCGTGATCTCGGGGACGGCCGAAGCGGCGCTGCTCGGCATCGCGTCGGGGCACGTTCTGGGCCTCCTCGCCGGCCTGGTCGCATATCGCACGCCGATCGAACGCGTGCCGTTGCAGAGGATGCTGGCCGACTGGAAGGACTTCTCCCGCTACGGCATGCTCGCGGCGGGCGCATCCGTCATCCATCTGTCGGTGCCGGTGCTGCTCCGCGTCGTCATCCTCGGCCGGCTCGGCGCGACGGGAGCCGGCGCCGGATTTTCGATGGCGCTCGACCTCCTGCAGCGCCCGTTCTGGGTCCTCAATGCGGCGATCCACACCGTGAGCTATCCGGAGGTCGTCAACGACTTCGAACACGGAGGCAGCGCAAGATCGGTGCAGTCGGCGCGCCGGATGTTCGAATTTATGATCTGCACGACCCTCGTGCTGCTCGGCGGTCTCATTGGATTCATTCCGGATGCAGCACGTATCCTGGTGCCGCAGGCCAGCCTGGCTGGCTTTCTGGAGACGGCGCCAATGGTCGCCGCCTTCTATTTCCTGCACACCCATTTGCAGGCGACGACCGCGGTCGTCCCCCACCTCGAGAAGCTGGCGACCAGGCTGGTGCTCGTCGCGGCCGGCCAGCTCGCCGTCGTGGTGGCCGTCTCCCTCGTCGCGGTGTCGGCCGGCCTGTCGCCGCGAGGGGCGGTCGGCTGGGCTGCGGTCGCCACGTTCGCGACGATCTTGGTCGCACTCGGCCCGACCCTGCGGTTCGAGGCGTTCCCGCGCTGGCCGCTGGTGATGCAGGCCTTGGTGGCCGCGCTCCTGATCGGATCGCTCGGCTCGCTGCCGACGGAGCCTACGACGTGGCTCGCCGGCAAGATCGTGATCGCCGCGATTGCGACGGCGGTGATCGGATGGCGCGGCGACTTCTTGATGCTGGCCCGCCGCGGCTGATTCTCGCACGACCGTCTGTCGTGCACGCCGGGTTCCGGCAAGGAACCGGCGTCGCCAGCAAACAGCGTCTGCACCATCTCTGAGCATACACAACCCTTGCGGGTATACTGCATGACTTAGCCGCCCATGGAAGCGGCATCTGCGAACTTCGCGTGCGAGCGAAGTACCGCGAACGGCGACAAGCGAGTCGCGTGAGCGCGCTCCCAACAAAAATTGTAAAACCTTTCTGCGCCGCCTGCGCATACATTCAGCAGCGCAAATCGAGAAAATCTTGAAAGCGCCTTTCTCGCGCCACGCCGATCCGGCATCGCTCGAACATTCTGCTGCCAACGGGCAAGTCTGTTCCTGCACAAGGAACCTCGTTTCGCTCGCGATTTGCAGCTTCGATTTTTATCTGAAATTCACACTCCACAGAGAAGCTTGAACGCAAATCCCTGCGAGCATTCTCGCTCGCGCTGAAACTCGAGTGTGCAATGCCCGATCAAACCATCCTGTCCGCCAGCGGCTTCATCAACTCCATTGGCGTCAACACACACGCCGGCTTCGGATGGACCGGCTACAACAATCTCGCGATGATGGTCGATAACCTCGAGTATCTCGGCGTCACCCATCTCCGCGACGCGATGGGAACCAGCCCGGCAGCGCAACCCGTCGTCGAGGGACTGGCCGCAGCCGGCTACAAGTTCGACTTCCTGGTGTCGTCCGCCCTGCCCCAGACCGGCACGGTCGGACTGCAGAAGTACATCGCCTCGCTGGAGAAGTTCGCGACGACCTATGCGGGCAGCATCAGCGCCATCGAAGGGCTCAACGAAGCCAATCACCAACCCTTCAGCTACAACGGCAGCTCGAGCCTCACCGCCGCAGCCCAGTTCCAGAGCGCGCTCTATCAGGCCGTCAATGCCAATGCCACGCTCGGCAGCATCCCCGTCTTCAATCTGTCATTGGCCTACAACGATCCGCAAGGCTACAGCCAGCTCGGCGACATGTCGGGCTCGGTCGACTACGCCAACGCCCATGCCTATGTCAGCACCAGCCTGACGACCAGCAGCTCAATTTCGGCGACGCTGAGCGCCGTCATGACCGCGGCGCCGGGCAAGCCCGTCGTCATCACCGAGACCGGCTACACCACGCAAGCCAACACCCAATATCTCGGCGTCAACGAGACGGTGCAGGCCAAATCGATCCTGAACACCCTGGTGGATGCCTACAAGGCCGGGGTGAGCGCGACCTATCTCTACGAGCTGTTCGATCGCGACTCGTCCGCCGGCAACACCAATCCCGAGGCCAATTTCGGACTGTTCAATTCCGACGGGACGCCGAAGCTCGCCGCCACGGCCATTCACAACCTGACGTCCATTCTGGCCGACGACGGCAAGGGCGGCCTGCAACCGACCGATCCGTTGAACTACACCCTGAGCAACATGCCGGCCACCGGCAACAGCATGGTGCTCGGCAAGAGCAACGGCGCCTACGAACTGGTCGTATGGGCAGAGCCGAAGCTCTGGAACGATTCCACCGATACCGAGCTGACCAATGCGGCCCAGACGGTCACCGTGAACCTCGGCGGCGTGCATCATTCGGTGAAGGTGTACGACACCCTGACGGGAACCACGGCGATCGCCAGCTACACCGACGTCAGCTCGATCACGATTCCGGTCAGCGACCACCCGCTGATCATCGAGATCGACGCGCCCCCGGCCACTTCGACTCCGCCGGACACAAGGACCAGCGTCAGCGGTACGGCGGCCGAAATCGTGCCTGAGCTCTCCGACCTGAGCGACTCGACGGCGCTGCAGACTATCACGCTGACCGACTCGCACGTCCTGCCGGTCGCCTCGAAGGCGACCATGGACTACATCATCGCCCATTACGGCAGCGCGCTGTCCAAGATCCAGGGCGGCTACTCGTTCGCGGTGACGAATACCGCCGCGACCTGGAGCAGCACGAAGACCTATGATGCGAGCGGAACGCTGCTGTCGAAGTCGGATACCGGCCTGAACTCGAGCGGACAGCCGACCTCGACCACCGTGGCCTACTCCGACGGTTCCAAGGACCTGATCAGCTACACGGGCGGCGTGATGACGAAGTTCGTCCACGTCGGCACCGACGGAATCAGGACCACCGACACCTACAACACGGCCGGAACCCTTCTAAGCGAAGTCGTCCAGAAGTCCGACGGCTATTACTCCACCACGCTCTACACCGCCGGTGTGAAGACCGCCGCCTACGTCAAGAACGCGGACCGCTCGCAAGACAACTATACCTACAACATCACCGGGAAGAGCTTCACCACCCAGGTTCAGCATCTCGACGCCTCGGGGAAGGTCACCTCGGTGATCCGTACCCATGCCGACGGCTCGCTGGACTCGACGCAAGTCTACAACAGCGACGGCAGCAGCGTGATCACCAATTATAGCGCGACGGGGGTCAAGCTGGTCGAGACCACCTATCATGCCGATCGCAGCAAGGACGTCTGGACCTACGACATCAAGGGCCAGAACTACACGACCGAGCACGACGTCTACGACACCACCGGCTTCCTCACCAACCTGACCCGCCTGCACAGCGACGGCAGTCTCGCCTTCAAGCTGGTCCAGAGCGCCGACGGCACCAAGACAACCGATTGGTACAATGCCGCCGGCAGCCTCACCAGCGAGGTCGTGCAAAAGGCGGACGGGACCGTCTCGACGACGACCTACAGCAACGGCGTCAAGACCAACACCTACGTCAAGAATGCCGACGGCAGCCAGGACAATTACGCATTCGGCATCACCGGGAAGAGCTACACCACGCAGATCCAGCACGTCGATCCGTCGGGCAAGATCACTTCCGTGACCCGCGAGCACGCCGACGGCACGCTCGATTTCACGCAGGTCATCAACGCCGACGGCAGCAGCGTCATCACCAACTACGATACCGCGGGAACTCGGATAAAGGAAGCCAACCTGCACGCCGACGGCAGCAAGGACGTTTTCCTGTTCAACATCACCGGCCAGAATTATACGACCGAGCACGACGTCTACGATGCGACCGGCTTCCTCACCACGCTGATCCGCAAGCATGCCGACGGCAGCATGGCGTTCAAGCTGGTGCAGAGCGCGGACGGGACCAAGACCACCGAATGGTACGACGCAAAGGGCGTTCTCACCAGCGAGGTGCTCGAGAAGCCGAGCGGCTACAGCTCGAACACGGTGTACACCAACGGCGTGAAGACCGCGGCTTACATCACCAATGCCGACATGAGCCACGACAATTACAGCTACAACATCACCGGCCAGAGCTACACCACGCAGCACCAGCATCTCGACCCCACCGGCAAGACGACGGAGGTGACCCGCTGGCACGCCGACGGCTCGCTCGACTACACCCAGGTCGTCAACGACGACGGCAGCAGCGTCGTCACCAGCTACGATGCGGCCGGGGTCAAGAAGTTGCAGACCGACTACCACGCCGACGGCTCCAAGGACGTCTACCAGTTCAACATCGTCGGCCAGACCTACACCAACGAGCACGACAGCTACGACTCGACCGGCTTCCTCACCAACATCGTGCGCACTCACGCCGACAACAGCCTGGCCTTCACGCTGGAGCAGAGTGCCGACGGCACCAAGACGTCGGAGTGGTACGACGCCAAGGGCGTCATCACCAGCGAGGTCACGACCAAGAGCGACGGTTACAGCTCCACGACGGTCTACACCGCCGGCGTGAAGACGGCAGCCTATATCAAGAATGCCGACGGCAGCCAGGACAACTGGAACTACAACGTCACCGGGCAGTCCTACACCACCCAGCATCAGCACTTGGACGCCTCGGGCAAGCTGGTCGAGCTCACCCGGACCCACGCCGACGGCACGCTGGACTATACCCAGGTGATCCACGACGACGGCAGCAAGCTGACCGACATCTACGACAGCGCCGGCAACAAGACGCAGGAGATCGCCAACAACGCCGACGGCTCCAAGGACGTCTTCCTGTTCAACTTCAACGGACAGACCGGCACCACGCAGCACGAGAGCTACAACAGCGCCAAAGCGCTCGAGTTCATCGATCAGACCAAGACCGACGGCACCCACAACGTCACGGCGGTCGCTGCCGGCGTCACGATCCAGGGCGGGGCCGGCAACGACGTGTTTTCGGCCGCACCGAGCTCGACCACCATCGCCTACGACCACGGCCAGGACCAGATCCTCAACTTCCAGGCCGGCGACGGCACGACCCACGACGTGATCCAGATCTCGAAGCTGCTGGCCGAAGACTACAGCCACCTGCAGATGACGCAGTCCGGCACGAACGCGCTCATCACATTCTCCGCCACCGACTCGATCCTGCTGAAGAACGTCTATGTCTCCAGCCTGACGAGCCACGACTTCGTGTTCGTCTGAGCACGCGCCAGCATGCTTCGGGGGCCGGGATCATGCAGGATCCCGGCTCCATTCTCTTATCGGGCGCCTGCCTCATCAATGGGCAGAGCGATGACCCATCCGCAATTGGATGGGTCCCATGAATTCGGCCGGACCGCCGCGATTGCGCCGCATCGGCGAACGCGTTCAGCGAACTTGCGTCACAATTCGCCGCTAGACACGGCGATGACCCGCGCAAGGACTCCGAGGCCCGATGGAAGCCAGTGAAGCAAGACGTTTCGTCGTTCTCGACTTCTACCGCTTCGTCGCCGCGCTCGGGGTCTTCATCTTCCACCTGAAGCTGATCGACACGGGCATCTCGCCGGCCTGGAACGGGTCCTTTGGCCTGTTCGTCGACATGTTCTTCATCCTGTCCGGCTTCGTGATCTCCTACTCCTACCCGTCCGACGCGCGTGGCGTGGCTGCCTATTCCCGCTTCATGATCCGGCGTATTGCGCGGATCTATCCGCTGCACCTGTTGAGCCTGCTCATCTTCGTGGTGCTGATCGGCGTCGGGCTGGAGCGCACCGCCCGCTCGAACCCGCTGGACTTCCTGTACAACATCCTGCTGGTCCAGGCCTGGGGCGTCACCGATCACCTCAGCTTCAACTCGCCGTCCTGGTCGATCAGCGCGGAGTTCTTCTGCTACCTGATCTTTCCGCTCCTGATGCTGTTTGCGCGCAAGGTCCAACCAATGGTGCTCGCCGCAATCGTGGCGGCGCTCTATCTGGTCCTCGCCCATGGCCATCTGCCGATCTGGCAGGAGCGGTCGCAGATGTATGGCGCCAATTTCGACTACGGAATGCTCCGCGCGCTGCCGAGCTTCCTGAACGGAATCCTGCTCGCCATCCTGTTCCGGATGTCGCATCCCTACCGGAGCAAGCGGATGATCATCGCCGGCATCGGCATGTTCGGCGTCTCCGTGCTCGTCCTCAACGTCTTCGCCAAGCCCGACCTCGCCATCCTGCTGTTCTCCTGCGCCATCCTGCTGACGGCGGTCGGCGAAAGCGCCTTCAAGCAGTTTCCTGGCGCCCGCCTGCTCGGCCGGCTCGGCAACACCTCATATGCGATCTACATGCTGCACGACGCGGTTCTCATTGCCGTGTTCAAGCCATTGTGGACCTGGCTCGGACTGCGCCCCGATCAGTTCGGCCTGTACGCCCTGGCGTGCTGTGCGGTCCTGACGATCATCGCGGACCGTACCTACGCCTATTTCGAGAATCCCGCGCGGCGGCTCATCAATCGCTGGGCCGACACCGGCGTTCCCTCCTCGCGCAAGGTCCAGACGGTGGCCGCCGAGACATCGATGCGGTTCGACAACACCGAGCGGGCGGTCAACTGACCGCCCTGCCGATGACGTGAGCGCGTTCAGGCAACCTTACCGTCGGCCGCCGGCGCGAACCGCATCGGATCTTCACCCAGCAACGGCGCGATATTGGCGCGGGACAATTCCATGACGTCAGGCAGCGCCTGACGGACCTGCTGGCCGACCGCTTCGTGCGCGCCGACGAAGTTCAGCAGGAACGTCTCGAAGCTATCGCCGACGAGGAACTGCGACGGCGACAGCAAGAGCTGTTCGCTGACGCCAAAGTGCGCGAACAGGCCCTGGAATTTGTCCTGGTAGGTGATCGCCGCGACCGGCGTGCCCTGCCCCAGCGCCGCAATCGCCAGATGCATGCGGCCGGTGATCACGCCGTCGACCAGACCCACCACGGCCTTGATCTCGCCCGCCGACAGCGCCTGATCGACGTGGTGCACGCGATCGCCGAGCACGGGCTTGAGGCGGTCGGCCAGCGGCCGCAGACAATTGTCGTCGGCGATCTCGGGGCGATAGTCGTGTGCCAGCAGGACCCAGCTTGCATCGTGCTCGCGAGACAGAAGCTGCATGGCGCCCGCCGCCAGCTCGATCATTTGCCGCAGCTTGGCCGGCTCCGGCTTCTTGAACAACATCGGATGGATGTTGAAGACGAAGACCTTGCGGCCCTGCTCGCGCTGCCGCGCTATCTTGGCCGCGATCTGCTTCACCGAAGCCGTATCCGCCCGCGGCGTCAGCATGAACGCCGCATCGGTCACCAGATGGGCACGCTTCCTGGCGAAATCGTCGAACCGCCGAAGCGATATCGCATCGCGCAGATTCAGGACCACGCCCGGATCCAGCAGTCGGAACACTTCGCGCAACGCCTTCGCCGGGCGGGAGTTGAAGCTGAAGCCGAGCACGCTGACCTTGGCGCCGAACGCCGCCATCAGATCGGCAACGAGCAGCATGCGCGCGGCATCCACCGGAGAGTAGTAGCCGTCGAGCACGTCGGCCCCCAGAGTCAGCCCGAAATCCGGCCTGGTGAGCGACAGCTCCTGCGCCACCGTCTCGTAGGAGAACGGCTGTCTCCACAGCTCGAGCGGCTTGAAGCCCATCGCGCGCACGTCCGCGCTGGCGGCTGCAGTCGCGGTCACGATGTAGACCTCGAGATCGGGATAGGCCCGCTTCACCTCTCCGGTGGCCGCTTCGATCATGGCCTCGTCGCCGCGCGACTGATGGACGCTCCAGGGGTCGGAGGGGAGCACGACGAGCCGGCGCGGATTGTTGCGCGGCGCGACGTTGACGCCGACGTCCTTTCGCGCGATCTGCCACCTGCGCAGCTCCAGCAGATCGAGCGCCAGCGGCGTATTCTTCGCGCTGTTGAGCCAGCCTCGCAGCTGCCTGCGTACGGGCACGGGGATCAATTGCTTCACGACATCCTCCTCGTCTGCATCAAGCGGTCGCACCGCGCTTCACGACGAAATCGATCAGGGACAGGACCTGCTTGCGCCAGAGCAGCAGAAGGCCCGTCAGGTAGGTCACCCCAAAACAGGACGACAGCAGTCCAATCCGCAAATAGGGGTTCATGCCCGGCGTCGCCTCCCGGCACAGCACGACCGCGCCGTAAGCCAGAACGATGGCACAAAGGCAGCCCGCAATGGGACGCAGAAACTGGCCCCAGCTCAGGCCCAGCAGCCGGAGCGCCAGCGCGAATGTCACGGGAGTGACCACGAGCTGCGAGAACGCGAAGATCGTGGCCAGTTGGCCAATGTCGCGCGACGGCAGCAGGAACATCGCCGGCACGACCGTGCAGAACTTCAGGATATTGAGCAGAAAGACGTAGTTCGGTTTGCCCAGCGCGCCGAAATAGGCGCTGTTGACGAACTGCACGGTCTGGACCGCGCCGATCAGCATCAGCGGCCGCATCACCGCTTCGCTGCCGCCCCACTTCGCGCCGAACAGCAGCAGGGAGAACTCCGGCGCGATCGCCGCGAGCAGCACAAAGACCGGAGATCCGACCAGCGCACCGAGGCTGACGCTGCGCAAATAAGCAGCCGCGATGCGGTCCCGCTCGTGCGCGATCTTGGACAACGCGCTGAGCGCGACGTCCATGACCGCCTGGGTGAGCAGCTGCATCAGGATGATGTAGACCCTCGCACCGACCGTATAGATGCCGAGCGCCGCAACGCCATAGAGCGACAGGATGATCATGTCGATGGTACGCACGATGGCGAAATCCAGCAGCCTGTTCAGCACGACGTGGATGCTGTAGCCCGAGAGCTCGCGGAAACTCTTCATGTCGTGGCCGCGCATCGGCAGCCAGCGCGGCTGGCTCCAGAGCCACAAGCCGCTGATCGCGCTTTGGACGACGACCTGGATCACGAGGCTGAGAGCGCCGAACCCGGCATAGGCGCAGGCGATCCCCACGACGCCGGACACGGCGGTTGCCACCATGGTCCTGACCGCGAGCACGCGAAAATCCATCTGGCGCTTGTAGAGCGCCTCCTGGAACAGGGTCGCGGTCCCGATCGGAAGCGCGAGGCTGGCGGCTGTGAGCAGCGGCGCGAGCCCCTTCACATCGAGCCAACGTTCGATATCCGGCGCAAGGAGGACAATCAGAACCGCCAGAAGCGTCGAAGCGGCGAAAGAGCAGAAGAAGGGCAGCGTCACGTCGGCGGGCGCGAGCGTCCGCCGCTGGATCAAGGCATCACCGAAGCCGAATTCCGCAATCGAGCTCAACAGCAGAAGGATGAAGGCGACCAGCGCGGCCAGGCCGAAATCCGCCGGGTTGAGCAGCCGCGCCAGCACCAGGAACAGGACGAACGACAGCGCCCTGCCGCCCCAATTCTGTGCAAGCGACCAGAACAAGGCAACCACGACCTGATGTTGTTTGCCCGGCGTGACGTTCATCAACAATTCGACCCAATTCCGACAGATCCAACCACAATCGCAGGCTAGACGACGTGGCACGGTGCTACCGCGACGTCGCCGTCTTCGACCACTGCGGAGCAGTGATTGCTCGCGACAATACGACCGAGTGATGGCAACCAGATGAGTGCCGTCACGATTCCGATTTAGAGTGGAAGTGAGTTCAAATCGTGGACTACACTCCAATCGACCTTTGCGATGTGATGCAAAATGGATGCCTTGATGAACTCGCCTGCTCCGCGTTCTGCCCGTAACTCGAAGCGTTTGCGGGTGGCGATCTACGCGCCGCATTTTGCAGAATATTCCTATCGGCTCGCCTCTGGATTGGCTCACCATTGCGACGTCCGCCTCGTGCTCAACCGCAAGGATGCCAACCAGCAATGGGAACTGGCCGATATCGCCGTGGCCGCTCCCTTCGAGACCCGGGTTCGCGACCTGAGCCTGCGCCGCGGCGGCGCGATCGGCATCCCGGCCTCGTTCCTCGACATAATTTCATTTCGTCCGGACGTGATTCATTGTCACGAAGTTCCGGAAATCTACACGTCCAAGCTGATCCAGTTCCTTCGTCCGCTCGGCATTCCTCTGGTGTTGACCGTTCACGATGCGATTCCGCATTCGGAAGGCGGCTCGGGCACCTCGCCACGCGAGGATGGTTGGCGTGGACGCATGCGCGCGGCCGCATCAATCGTCACGACGCACGGCGAAAGCTGCATCGCGGATTTTCGCCGCGCGTCACCTGACTTCAAGGGCGAGACGGTGTCCAGCATGCACGGCGTGCTCATGGTCCCACCGGCAGGAGGCGCGATCGCAGCACCCGAATCCGCGCGCATCCTGTTTTTTGGGCGGATGTGGGCTTACAAGGGCCTCGACGTCTTCATCGACGCGATCGACATGTTGACCCGGCGCGGCGTGGCCCACGAGGCGATCGTTGCCGGCCGCGGCCCGGAGATGACGCGGCTCGGCGCGCGGATGGAGGCCATGCCGACCGTCAAGACGATCAATGCCTATATTTCGCCTGCGGATACCGGGCAGCTGTTTCAATCCGCCACGGTGGTCGCCCTGCCCTACAAGGACGCAACACAGAGCGGCGTGCTTGCATCGGCTTACGGCAATTCCCGTCCCGTCGTTGCCAGCGCCACCGGCGGCATTCCCGACGTCGTCACCGACGGCGTCAACGGGCTGCTGGTCCCGCCGGGCGACGCCGCCGCATTGGCCGATGCGCTCGAACGCGTGCTGACTTCGAAGCCTCTTGCCGCGACACTGACCGACGGCGCACGGCAGACCGCCGCCGGCATTTTGAACTGGGACCGCATCGCCGAGCAATTGCTGGGATCCTATCACAGGCTCGCCGGTCGTACCGTGAGCTGACGGCGACGGGCGCGCGGCGCTCAAGCCGATTGCCCGACCTTCAGCGGCCGAAAAAACATGCCGCGGATCGCCCCGTCCAACTGGCGCCTCAGCCTCACCTCGATCAGCTCATAGCTGATCACGCTCGCAACCAACGACAGCACCAGCCCGAGCGCGATGAAGGCAGCCCACAGCAGCCAGCGATCGACGCCGGCGGCAACCAGCTTCAGGCCGATCACCTGCAAGGGGAACAGCACGAAGGGATGCACGAGATAGAGGCTGTAGCTGATCTTGCCGACATATTGCAGGGCCGGCGCACTCAGGGCCTTGCCGAGGCCCGACTCCGGGGCAAGCGCCATGCCGAATAGCAGGAAGCCGGGCAGCAGCCCCACGAATGGGTGAAACAGCACGAGGCTCGCAAACATCGCCGCTCCGCAAGCAAGCCCTGCGATCAAGCCGAGGCGCCCTGGAATCGAGATACGGAATCCCGTGGCGCTGAACAGCATGCCGATGCAGAAGAAGGCCGTGATCGGCCAATGCAGCAGACAGGCGATGCCGAGCAGGATCAGGGGCGCCGTCAGCAGCCTGCCGGCGCTGCGCCACATGGAGAATGTCAGCGCAAACCAGATGTAGAATGCCCATTCGTAGGTCAGCGTCCAGGCATTCTGCTGGGCAATGGGCAGGCCGAGCGCATCCTGCACGAAGAACAGGTTGGCAGTGAAGATAGCGAGATAACTCGGCAGATCGATGCCACGGAAGAACTTGTAGGCGACGATCGGACCAATCGCGAACAGTGCGAGATGCAGGACGACGAACACCGGCATGATGCGCAGGACGCGATCGAAGAAGAACCGCGGCAGCGACCCGTGCCGGACCAGGCTCGCCGGGATCAGAAAGCCGCTGATCATGAAGAACAGCTCGACACCGTGCCCGCCGACATTGATCACCGATTGCAGCCAGGCCCAGAGCGGCGGCAGGAATCCGGGATTCGGGATGTCGTACATGCCGCCCTTCGGCATGTCGTAGAAATGGTCCATCAGCACGCTCAGCGCCGCAATGCCGCGCAGTCCCTGGACCGACGGGACGAACGATCCGTCATAGGCCGGGCCCGCCTGGTGCGGAAGCCTCGTCACTCTGCGGCCCCTTGGGTGCTGAGCGCAGGCTCGATAACCACCTTCTTGCGGCGCGCCGAGCGGAACCGGTGTCCATAGGCAATACTGGGCTTCTCGACGAACAAGAACGTCATCCAGCTGACGGCAAGCGACAACGCCAGGATCACGCCCAGGAAAATCGACCATCCGAGCGGCCCGTCGCCGAACCAGACGAGGCGATGGACGAAGACGATCACGAACGGCGACATCAGATAGACCGAGAAGCTGATCACGCCGACGAAGGCCATCGGACGCCACGCCATTCGCTCGCCGAACACGGCAAAGCCGATGAAGACCAGCGCCGCGCCGACATAGGCCGCTCCGATCGAATAGCTGTAGAAGAAATTCTCGTGATACACGCCGCCGAACCGCCGGTCGGACAGGGTGATGGCGAAGATCGCATACAGCAGCGTGCAGACGGCCACGTGGCTCCATCGCAACTTCCCGCCGATGACGGTGTCGCGAATGATCTTGCCCAGGAACATCGCCGACAGGTTCAACCCGACCTCCATCACCGAGGACACGGTCCTGTTCTCCACCAGCAGCGCAGCGCTGGTTCCGACCAGCGCGGCCGCAACGACGATCCCGACGGCGGTGAAGCGCTGGTTCAGCAGCCCCATCGCGAACAGAATGGTGCATCCGACGTAGAACAGCAGCTCGATCGCCAGGGTCCAGTAGAACACCCAGAGGTTCGGGACATTCACGAAGGTCTGCAGCATCGTCACGTTCGCGGCGACCTGCCCGAGCGGATAGACCTTCGAGTCCAGCAGATACATCGTCACCAGCCCGATGACGAGCGAGGTCCAATAGGCCGGATAGAGCCGGAAGAAGCGGCTGATCGCGAAATCCCGCACCGGCGTGGCGCTGTCGGGAAAGCTGAACGGAATGACGAAGCCGCTGACGAAGAAGAACAGCACCACGCCGAACCGGCCGAAGTTCATGTAGTAGCCGAACACGTCGTGGATGGGCCAGTAATAGGCGCCGGTCGGATGCTTTTCGACGATCACCTCGAACACGTGCTGGACCAGGACCGCCAACACGGCAATGCCGCGCAGCGTGTCGATGAATGCGAGCCGTTTATGCATCGTTCGTTCTCACCTGCTTCCGCTCGCCGCCGGCATGTCCGGGCGGAAGCCTTCCAATGGCGGCAGCGGCGGCTTCATGACAATTGGCACGGTGTCGCCCGTCCGTGCGGAGGCCGCGCGCCGCGAAAATACCTCGCTGAAGCTCAATGCGATGATCAGGAGACCGGATGCCGGGCCGTAGTTCAGCACCGTGATCGTGAACAGGTTGACGATGAAGATCAGCGTCAACTTGTACACGTCTGTCGCTCCGAACGTTGCCCGGAACACCATCACCATGAACGCGACAAAGGGCAGGCCGAACATCAGGTACGTCCCGATGTAGAAATTATCGACTGGCACCCAATAAGCCGCGAGCGGCGAGAACAGCTGCTGCGGATAGTTGAAGCAGCCCGCGCCGCAACCGGTCACGAGGCCGACCGGCATCAGCTGAGTCAGGTAGATGAAGGGCTTCTGCCAGCTGTTGTTGATGCGATCGAGGATGCTGAAGAGGGTCGAATGCGGCACCGCCGCGGTCCCCGAAGCGAGCACGATCATGAAGAACGGCACGAAGATCGACGCATACGACCACAGCGCGATGGTTCGGATCGCGGGAAAGCGCGATCTCTCCGGCAGCATCCGCACCAACACCAGCAGGATCAAGTAGAGCACGAGAACGATCATGGTCGTCTTGCTGGTGGTCAGCTTGGTGGCATAGATCGCGATGGAGCCGAGCAGGAGACACCAGGTGGTGCTCATGCGAATCGACGTGATCGCGAACGACACCAGGATGAAAAAGGCCGCCATGGTGTTGTCGGCCGCAAAGCCCATAAGGCGCTGGTCGTCGCCGCCATAGGCCCACCACAATCGGCCGGCCTCGCGGACTGCGCCGAAAGACTCGTATTTGTAGCCCACCCAGGGCATCAGGTAGAATTTGGTCAGGAAAACGCCGATCACCGACAGGTAGAAGGTCACGGCGATGACCGACAGAAGCTTCTTGTACGAGCCGAGGCTCGAGTCGCAGAAGCAGAATCCGACGAACACCGGCAGCATCATCTTGAACGACGAGACCGCTGCGTTGACCGTACCCAGCATGAAATAGCCGAGCACGAGCGACAGCATGATCTGCACCAACACCAGGAGGGCCAGGGTACTGCGATTGCGCAAGATGCAGTGCACGAAGAACTGGATCAGGCACAGAATCGCAATGGCGTCGGGCACGTACCAGAGCGCGTTCATGTGATAGATGCTGGTGTAATAGCGGATCACGCCGCCAAAGGCGTCGCGGACCAGATAGGCGCCGAGCGCGATCGCCTCGATGTTGAGGCTGATCAGCGTCATCCTGGGCTGCTGCAGCGCGAGCATCGTCATGTGCGGCTCAGTTCGTCAGCCGCGCCGAGCGCGCGGGAGCCCCCGCGAAATCCCGACGGCTTCCGAGCGCATTCCGCATGAACTTGCCGCCGGGAATTTCGATGTAGAGATAAGTGAAGTGCGAGACCGCCAGAACAGCGGCCAGCGAGACCACGAGGTTCAACGTCGCCGGCAGGCCCGCCCAGACCGAATCCAGCGCGGCGATCCGCCCCGCCCCCACGGCGCGCACGAAATATTCGGCGAGCAGCACCACGAGCGCGTGCACCATATAGATCGAGTAGGAACGTTTGCCGAGCCAGACCAGCGGCCTGGCTACCAGCATCCGCGGCACCAGAAGCGCATCCGGAAAGGCCAGCAGGCTGCCGAGGAACACCGCGAACGTCACGGGCGCGAGGAAGGTCGATGCAGGACTGGTCTCCGCCACGGACACCAGCACGATGCTGGCCGTCATGGCGGCGAATTGCAGCGCGCCCTGAACCGCGGGGCCCGGCCTGGCCGGCAGGCGATCGACGATCCTGACCGTGAGCACGCCCAGAAAGAAGCTGACGAAGCAGCGCAGGATACCGAAGTCGGTCTGAAGCCCGAGGCTCCTCTTGTCGAGCACGAAGATGATGAAGACCAGGCTTCCGACCGCCAGCGCGCCGCAGAGGACGTAGAACAACAACAGGGAACGCAAGCGCTGGGCGACAAGGACGATCAGGCCGAACACAAGGTAGGTGTAGAATTCGACGCTGATGCTCCAGCTCGGCGCGTTCCAGCTGAGATAGTCGATCAATCCCATCGAATGCAGCAGCAGGACGTTGAGACCGAAGGAATAGGCATTGTTCACTTCGAAGGCCGCCGGCGCGGCCACGACGACTCCCGCCATGACCAGGCTGATGCGCAGGAGGCGAAACAACAGATTCGCCAGCAGCATGACGATGTGCAGCGGATAGACCCTCGCCAGGCGCCGCACCATGAACTCGCGCAGCGAGAAGCGTCCGAACTCGCTCTCGACGTAGCTGAGCGACATGACGATGCCGCTGAGAACGAAGAACAGATCGACCAGCAGCCAGGAGCTTCTGAAGAACGAGCAGTTGATCCACGCATTGTGCGGGAACGCGGCGAGGAAGGTCGGCATCAGCAGCAGATGGTGAATCACCACCGATGTCGCGGCGATACCCCGGATGCTGTCGAGCGGCAGGACATGCGCCTTCTCACGATGAACCAACTCCGTCACATCAACATTCCCAGCTATTGCACCGCAGTACTGTGTATCAGGACTCGCGCGCGTTCAATCTCTGCGATCGCGGACTCGCATCAGGCGCATGACGGTCGACGATAATTTCAACGCTCGCAGTTCGTCCGGACATGCGAGCGCCAAGTTCACGCCACTATTTGCTTGAGACCGCCGCGCATCGGCGCGCAAATCAATTCGGCCGGGATCATTGCGAGCATTTGCGTACAAAGTGTGCGCGAAATTCGGCGGTGTTGCGATGGAAGCCCAGCGCACGAGATGATTTCTGGCGTGAGTTATCGCAGTGAAAATTTTTGCTGAACCGGGAACAAATGAAACGCGGCGCGACTTGTGTCGGTTCTGCGACACGCCGGTCCGCGGGTGCCCGATATGTTTTCAAGTTGCAACATTCGTGAGCGCGACATGCCGGTCTCGCAGGCATTGTAATCCGCGTCTTTGCAACCGGTGCAAAGTCGCAGAGCATCTGTTCGTCATCGACGATCGTGCGTCAGCTTTTGCGCCGCACAAAAAGATGACACAGTTACCTGACAAGTTTCGCCTGTTCTCTCATTGCAACACAAGCAAGGAACACGGATGGGCCGCGGACTAACACGTCGTCATGCACAACCGCGATGGCTATCGACCGTCTTGATAGGTTCTGCGCTGATCGTCTCGAGCGTCGATGCTTGCCGCGCTCAGTGCGTCGAATTTTCGGGCCGTGCCTCGCAACTGGAACTCGACACCTTCGTCAAGTCACCCTCCTCGCTTCTGGAGCGGCTGCGCAATGACAAGGAGAAGCTGAGATTTCAGCTCGCGACCTATCTCGCCACGAATCCGTCGGTGTTGCCGTCGGTGCAGACGCTGATCTCTTCATCGGCCTCGGCCGACCGCTCCTCCATCGGTGCCGCACTGCGCATTGCCGAAGGGAGGTGCACGGCGACGAAGCCGGAGGCTGCACGCAAGATCAGGGATTTCGTGCAACGGATCGGTGATCTCAACGTGCAAGCAGGTTATTCCGCCGCGGGAGACGACGCCTCTGGCATCCAGATTCAATCGCAAGCCAAGAGTTCGACGCCACCGCCCCGGGGCGGGGCGCTGCTCGACGGCGAATGGAAGACCAAGCTGGCCAATCCCTTCAAACCCGTCCCCCTTCCGAACTGATCAGCGACCGTCAGAGGCAGCGAAGCAAACCAATGTACCAACCCAGAGAACATTTCCAGTCGGGACACCGATTCGGCATCGAATTCGGCGGAGCGGTCCTCAGCTTCGAGCGCGTCACGGACGTCCTGCGCCGGCAATGGCCGGTCATCGCGGCCTGCACCGGAGCTTCGCTGGCCCTGGTGATGGTCTATCTGGCGCTGGCGCAACCGATGTACACGGCGAATGCCCGCATCATGATGGACACGCGTCAGGCACAGGTGCTGGACAAGGACAGCAACGCCAGCAGCGCCCTCATCGACACCGGCTACGTCGACAGCCAGGTCGAGGTCATCAATTCGGACGACCTGATCCTCTCGGTCGTCCGTCGCCTGAAGCTGACGGAGGATCCGGAGTTCAATGGCTCCAATCCGGGCCTGCTGTCCATCGTCCTCGGCAAGGTCATGTCGCCGTTTGGCTCCCGCGAGCCGCCGTCCCAGGAGCGGCTCGAACATGCCGTGGTCGAGACGGTTCAAAAGAGCCTGAGAACCGAGCGCGTCCTGACGACGTATGTCTTGTCGTTGAATTATCGCGCGCGAAGCCCCGACAAGGCCGCCAAGATCGTCAACGCCATCGCCAATGCCTACCTCGTTGGCGCGCTGGAAGCCAAATATCAGTCCACCAAGCGGGCAACCGAATGGCTTCAGCAGCGCAGCATCGAGCTGAGCGAGCAGGCAACCGCCAGCGACCGTGCCGTGCAGACCTTCAAGGCCGAAAACAATATCGTCGGAACCAGCCGCGGCCTGATGTCCGAGCAGCAATTGTCGGACCTCAATACCCAGCTGGTTCAGGCGCGGGCATCGACGGCCGAAGCCAAGGCCCGGCTCGACCGGATCACCGCGATTTCAGACCAGGACGTCGCACAATCGACGGTGACCGACGCTCTCAACAACTCCGTCATCACCCGCCTGCGCGCGCAATATCTGGATCTCCAGGCCCAGTATGCCGACTGGTCGAGACGCTACGGCAAGCAACATCTTGCGGCGGTCAATCTCGCCAACAAGATGGAGGAGCTGCGCAAGAACATCGCCGACGAGCTGCGTCGGATCGGGGACGCCTATCGCAGCGACTATGAGATCGCAAAGAGCCGCGAAGCCTCGCTCGAGAAGAACGTCAAGGAGCTCGTCGCCCAGGCCGGCGATACCGGCCAGGCCGCGGTCAAGCTGCGCGACCTCGAGAGCGCCGCGGACACCTACCGCAACCTCTACAACAATTTCCTCGAGAAGCTGCAGAGCGCGACGCAGAATCAGAGCTTTCCGCTCAGCGAGGCGCGCCTGATCAGCACCGCCACCAAGCCCGAACGCAAGAGCTCGCCGCGCACGGTGCTGGCGCTGGTGGGAGGCCTGGTCGGCGGCCTCTGCCTCGGCTTCGGTGTCGCATTCGGGCGCGAACTGCTCAGCGACGTCTTGCGGACCCCCGCCGAGGTCGAGGACGAGCTCGGCGTCAAGTGCCTCGGGGTCCTGCCCGACATTCGGCCGCCGACGACGACCGGCGCGTTGCTTTCGACGTCGGCCAAGACGAGCTCGGCCGATCTGTCCCGCTACGTCGTCGATCATCCGTTCTCGCGGTTCGCCGAGACGTTGCGCAACATCAAGGTGTCGATCGACGTTGCGCGCCTGACCCGCGAGATCAAGGTGATCGGCATCGTGTCTTCCCTGCCCAAGGAAGGAAAAACGACGGTGGCCGCCAACTTCGCGCAGTTGATCGCCCTCACCGGACATCGCACCGTCCTGATCGACGGCGATCTGCACACGCGCTCGCTGACCCGAGAGCTTGCACCCAACGCCCAGAGCGGACTGGTGGAGGCTCTCAGCGATCCGGCGAGCCTCGGCTACCATGTGCAGCGGAGCAAGGAGACGGGCCTGGATTTCCTGCCCTCCGTCGTCGCGTCCCGCATGGTCAATTCGGCCGACGTCATTGGATCGAAGGCGATGGCCGAGCTGCTCAAGGTTCTGAGAGAGCACTACGAGTACATCGTGATCGACCTTGCCCCGGTGATGCCGGTGGCGGACTCCAAGGCCGTCAGCCTCCTGATCGACGCCATGGTCTACGTGATCGAATGGGGGCAGACGACACGAAGCGCCCTGCAGGAGTCGGTTTCCGGATCGGAAGTCCTCCAGAAGAAGCTGCTCGGTGCCGTGCTCAACCGCGCCAACCCGAAGATGCTCAAGCGCATCGAGGCGTACAAGGGAAAGCACCACAACAGCTACTACGTCGAGCACGCCTAGGCGGAGGCGCGGGCGCCGCGCTCAGCCGACCTGGAACGACCTCGGGCCCGTTGCCATTTGGCAGCGGGCCTTTTCCGTGCTTTGCGGAATTGCTGCGTGAAGGCGATCGAGCGCGCCTTCGGCTGCGCCACCGGAGATCGCGCCAAGCCGACCGGACCTGCTCCGGCCTCCGTATTCGTCCGGAATCCACAACTTGCAGTTATTGCTCTAGCCAAAAGCAAGGATTGACGGAGACGGCGACGGCTAGGACAGTGCGTCAATTGGCCAACGTTCATCGATAAGACGAGACAATCCGGTCTTCGAGGCCTCAAAATGCCGAAACTTTGGGCATCTTTCTTTCTGGCTTCCCTGAGGCTAATCTCGGCTCATACTTGTAGTTCCTTTCCCGCGGGCTCGGAATGCTGATCGTCCTCACGATTTTGACCATTTGGGTGCTGCTCAACATCCTGTTCGTGTTGATCGTGGTTCCTCCACGCAAGGCGCGTCGACAGCCGATGGCGGCGCCGACACTCTCGCCCGCGCCCATCGATCCGAGCCGGCGGGAGATCGAGCAGGACGAACCGTTCTCGATCCGCCACGTCATCGTCTCCGTTGCGATGGGGGCTTTCTTCGTGCTGGTGCCGCCGCTGCTCGCCTTGCGGGATGCGATCATGCGGCTCTTCGGCGGATCGACACGGGACGGAACCTGAGCTCCGCCGCCTGCCGCTTTAGATCATCGGGCCATTGAGCAGTCAGTAGGCTTCCTGGAACATCACCGCGGACGCCGTGCGGGCCATGATCTTCAGGTCGAGCCAGATGCTCCAGTTGCTGACGTACCAGACGTCGTACTCGACCCGCTTTTCCATCAGATCGATCGTCGGCGTCTCACCCCTGAACCCGTTCACCTGGGCCCAGCCCGTCAGGCCCGGCTTCATGTGGTGCCGGTAGACGTACTTGCTGATCAGCTCGTCGTAATAATTGTCATGGGCCAGCGCATGCGGTCGCGGCCCGACCAGTGACATATCCCCGCGCAGCACGTTCCAGAGCTGCGGCAGTTCGTCGATGCTCGTCATGCGCAGGAAGCGCCCGATCTTGGTGACCCGGGCATCCCGCTTGGTTGCCTGGGCGATGGTCTCGCCGTTCTCGCAAACGGTCATGGTTCGGAACTTCCAGATCTCGAACGGCCTGCCGTTGAAGCCGCGGCGCGACTGCCGGAATATGACGTTTCCGGGGGAGTCCAGCTTGATCAGCACGGCAACGGTCAGCAGCAACGGCGTCAGCATCACCAGCGCGAACACGGCCACGCCAATGTCGAGGCAGCGCTTCTGCAGCCGCTCCAGAATGGTGAGAGGCGGCCGCTGGATTTCGACCGCGACGGTTCCACTGACCGGCAGGAAGGGACGGGCCACGAGATCAGCGACCGGGTCGTCCGGCAGCAGGCGTATGGGCTGTGGGACCGCGCGCAAGTACGGCCCCAGCTTGCGAAGCATCGGCAATTCGTTCCAGTCGATCGCAAGCAGATATTCGTCGACGTCGGCCGAACGCGACTGACGGATCACGTCACGAATCTGGCGCTCCCACTGGCCGTCGTCCCGATCGGCTCCGAGCACGAAATGGCGCATCACGTCGAAGCCATTCCTCCGCAGGTCCTTGAAGCGGCTCGACGTGAAGTCGAGCGGCTTGAGGCTGAGCAGGATCACCTTGCGGTCGACCAGCCGGCTTCGCGCAAAGCTGGTGCCGAACACCGCCTGCCAGACGAAGCGGAGGCTGATCAGGCCGAGCCCGCCGATCACGGCAAACACGATGACGGTGCCGCGCGACAGATTGTCCGTCGATTTCAGCAGGAAGGCCGCAACGGCAAGGATCGTCAGCGACATCAGCCAGATCGTCACCGCCTTTCGAAGCTGCCAGACGACGTTGAGCAGACGATGGGTGGCATAGACGTCCCGGAAATAGGCGACCGCGACGAACACCACACCGACAAACAACCCTGCTCCCACCGAGGCGCCGTCATTGGGCGAAGCGACGGCTGCGCCGTACAACGAAGCCCCAGCGGCATAGCTCAACAAGATCAGCAGAAAGTCAGCCGCCATGACGACGATCTGAAATGGCCTCTGAAGAGAGCCACCGCGCGTCGACGACAGCGTGTGAGCGTTTTCAGAACCATAAGTTGCAACAGCCATTCGAACCTCTGCCTATCGAGAGAGTGCCTGACGCTCATCGTGATGCTGAAGACTCGTCACTTCCCCGCACGGAAAGTGTTGGTTGATCGCAGCGACATTGTGGCGCTGCACGCAAAACTTTTGCGGCGCAAGGATCGTGTGCCGCGTTGAAATGCGCGATGAAATTCGTCGCGCTGAAAATGTCGTCACACTGATGACATAGGAGCGAACGCGTTGCCCTATTTTGAATCAAGTTCCACATCCGGCGCGGCAGCTGATCGTTGCGCGAGCGTCTTTCCGCCCATCTTTCAGGCGACGCAATTGCTCGATGCAGACTCGCCGCGGCGGACCGCGAGAATTTCGATGGATTTCTATCTGGGCGTGCGCCGCGAAATTCGATGCAGGCATGCAATTCTGGCCGAGCGATCATTCGCGTTGCCGGCATGGGCAGTCGGCAAAAACTGCCGCGCCCTTCTTTTGGCGTGATCGAGCCGGAGAACAGGGACGCTGCCTCGCCGAATGCACGCTGTTCGTTGCATGGAAGCTCCTGGGTGCCGGCGACTTGGGGAATTTTTTCGACCACCCGATCGATTGAGCGCCATGATATCTCTCGCCCGGCCACGTCCGTCCGTTCCCAAACCGCAATTGCCGGAGGGAGTCCGAATCTATGCGATCTCGGACATTCACGGATGCGCGCATCTGCTCCGGCCCATGCTGCGGGTGATCGACGCCGACGTTGCCCACAGCCGGCCGCGCTACGCGGTCGAGGTGTTCATGGGCGATTACATCGATCGCGGCCCGGATACGCGCGCCACGCTCGACGTCCTGGTCGAACGGAGCCGTCGTGGAAACGCGGTCTTCCTCAAGGGAAACCACGAGGCGTTCCTTGTCAGCGTGTTCGAGGACCCTTCACTGTTCGAGGATTGGATCGCCGTGGGCGGCGCGCAGACGTTGATGTCCTACGGGCTCCCCCCGCCGGACCTGAAGCGCGACGAGCCCGCATCGATCATGCGCGATTTGATCCGGGCAATGCCCACCGAACATCTGGAGTTCCTCGACAATCTGCGGCTGAGCTTCAGTTGCGGGGACTTCTTCTTCGTCCACGCCGGCGTTCGCCCGGGCGTTCCGCTGGCCGAGCAGGCCGAGCGCGATCTGCTCTGGATCCGCGAAGACTTCCTGCGCAGCGAGCAGCAGTTCGGCAAATATATCGTGCATGGTCACACGCCGGTCCGCAGCGCCGAGTTCCTGGCAAACCGCGTCAACATCGACACCGGCGCCTATGCGACCGGCAACCTGACCCTGATGAGTATCCAGGGCAGCCGCATGCTCGCGCTGTGAGACGACGACCGCCTGCCGAGGGTTGCCGAAGCCGGCTCCTGGGCCGAATGGACCTCGGAGCCCGATCTAGTTGAGCAAGCAGGGCTTCTGCAGCCGCGCACGCGTCTCGGCCATCCAATCGTTCCAGGCGCGCTCGTGCTTGACGTAGAGCTCCAGCCAACGCTCGCCATGCCCGGCCTGACGGACACGGCGCGCTTCGACAAGGAAGTCGGCGCCAAGGCGGGCGCCTGGATTATCGAGGGCTTCGAACTCGGCCGTCTCCGAGATCGTCAGGCCGACAAGCACGCGTTGTCCCGCGCCATCCACGATGTAGCGCCGGGGCGCGTCCCTCTTCGGTTCGCTCATCTCGCCATGCCCCATTCGTATCAGTGAAATCACGCGTTCTGCCAGCGCATCGGACACGGCCTAAAAGGCTCGCCGGGCGTGACCGAACGTTGAGGTGGGAGTTGCACCGGCCGTTCGGCGCGAGGCGGCACGGGATGATTCCGCGGGACTTCGCTGGATACGCCAAGCACGCAACGCGTATCCCGAGATGAGTCCGGCACTGAAAATGAAAGTGGAGACGAATGCTGAAGTCATGGGAGTCGCCCTGGATAGTCCAGAACTTATAAGAGCGAGCACTGTGTCGACATCATGATTCCTGCTGCCCGTCGGCCGCCGAAAGATTGTTCATGCCTGACCTCTGGCGTGCACGCGGCGCAATCTCGCGCGCATCGATCGCAGCGATCAAGCTCACTCGATGAGGAGCACTCTATATAGAGAGACGTCCGCGCAGGGCCCGGCCTCTCCAACATCGTTGCCGTCGGGCAGGCCTGACTGCGGTTTCCCGCGAACAGGAATTTCGGCCGACCGGTCGGCCCCATGCCCTTGCAACCGTCCGGAACCCGTCGCATTATTTCGCATCGCATATTACGAGGGATTCAATCCAATGAACTTCCGCGCTCTTATTCCATCGATTGCCCTGGCCGCTCTTGGTCTCGCCGTGACCGTCTCGGTTGCACCGGCCGCCGAGCTCGCGCTGGCGCCGTCACACCGGGCCGCCGCCGTCCAAGGCGGCGTTGTACTGTGGGATGACGTTTACCCGCCCGCGATCTATGGTCCCCAGCTTCGCCCGGTCGAGGAAGTCGCCGCCCTGAAGGCGCAGGCGCGTCCGGTGTCGCACCGCTGGTGGGGATATTGGTACGTGCGGTGACGAACTGAAGCGCTTCACTAACCGATCAATCGACGACAGCCCGCCGCAATGCTGAGCAATCAGCAGCGGCGGTTTTTCTATGAGTCGATGAGACGATTCTCACTAGGCAGCAAGAGGGCTTAGAGGGTGAGGTCACGTCCTCATGAACCTGATCTGCCTGATAAATATGCGCGATATCGTCGCTGGCGGGCAACATGCAGGAGAAAATGCCCACATCTGAGCAGTTTATGAGCCACCTGCACTGCCAAGGGGACGCCAGTAACAGGATCAAGAACAGGAGATGATCAGGGTCGTTACAGGGGTCGAACAGGGCTGCTTCAGGTCCACCGTCTAGCAGGGGGCGACATGGAGATGCAGAAAAGGGGTGCATCGCACTCGAGCGGCGAGGATGCTTGAGAGCATCGACTAGGCCTCGTGTATAGAAGCCTGACTAGCCCGCGCAGAGGCGGAGCCTTGCCCGTTCAGTCTTCACAAGCGGCCCTCAGCAGGCATCGCCGTAAAGGTCAGCTATGGGCCAGAAGCGGACATGCCGGTCGTGCCGACCGAAACAAGTACGGAAATAGGTAGGAGACCTGAGATCTACTTCTTATCTTGTCGATAAGTGCTAGATTTGAAGCTCACAAAATCTCGCGATGTTAAGGTTCGATCCAACAGGGATTGGAATGATCGAGACTGTCCTACTCTACAATGCAGTGGGCTTTGTTATAGCCGCCTTCTGCTTTGGAAAGTTCTTTGTGCGCCATCTCGCATGGGGTTGGGCATTGGCTGCCTTGGCTAACATTCCTAGCTTCAGGTTCTTGTCACTATTTCTCGATCCAAGACATGGCGGCGACCTTGACGTTTTCGTCGCCTGGGGTCTGAGCGTGGGCATCGGATTCGGCGGTTTTGGCATTGGTGCAATCGTTGGAATGTTCGTCGCATCTCAACGAGCGCCGGATGAACGAAAGATCCTAGATCCCCACGCTGCCAAAGCAGAGCCACGCTACGAGGCTGTTCGAAGATCCTTGCGACTGAAGGCGAGAGTGGCGAGCTGGCGATCGAATCGCAAGCGGTGAGTTTGCTGTGCTTATCATCGCAAGCCTCACATCAACTGGCTTGTGGGGTCAGATTTGGGTCAAAAGCGGTCAAGGTCCGCTATGGGCCAGAAGCGGACCTTAATCTCTTTGGCAACTAAGGGTGCGAGAGATCAACAGACCTGTCCACGAGCAAACGCTCGAGCACGCTCTTCCCGCTTGCGATCTGTTCATCGAACTCTCTCGCGGAGTAGTCCTCACCTCGCGGCTTGTCCGAGGAATAGAACGCAATCCAAGCGGTAAGCCCGTTGCGACACGCCCGCGTGGAACATCCTCCGTTGAAAGCGCAATGAACTGCATAGTACCGACCTGTGCGTCTGTCGCCCTCGTCCAGGAACCTGATAAACATCGTCTCGCCGGTGCTCTTCGAGAACTCCTGCCGAGTCCAGCCATACTGGTCGGGCGCCAAGTCGACAGCAGCGGCCCGAAGGCGGGACCAGCCGGCCAGCCACGACTCGCAGTTCTTATCCACGCCAACAAGGATACCGACCCGGTTCACTCCCCGTGCCACGGTAATGCCAATGATTTCGCGCGGATGGTCACTCGACGAGCCTACGCTCACAGAACTCCATTCCGACGAGCGCAATCTGGGCGCCAAACGTTCGGGGTCATGTAGAAGGTCGTCTAGATAGAAATGAATCGGGCTGCGGCCCGGCGGGGTTGATATGTAAAAGCCAGTCTGCCGGTCCTTTGGATCCTCCTCCGGCAGTGCAACGGTCACGCCATTCAAGTCGACGAGGTATCTTCCGTCCGGGGCTCGCTTGATCACTTCTTCGCACAGCGCAATTGATATTGAACTCGTGGCGGCAAGCAACGCTAGGATCGTGGCCTTCCAAATACGGTGCATGCGGCTGCTCCGCCTCAACCATTCTTCGGTGTTGGTTACGAACGTCTTTTGGTTGCATAAGGAGAAGCACGTCAACCTTGGCCACGACCGATGCTCAATTTTCCATAAACACGTGAAATCCGGAATGGGTCAGCAGCGGAACTGACGCCTCAGGAAGGCGGCATACCTCGCGCGGGTTCTTTGCGTCGAAAAACGCGGAGGTCCATCTCGCGCCAACGCATCATCACCTTTTTCTCGAAGCGATCCTCTCTAATTCTAACGCGATAGACGCCCTCAAAGACGAAGATATCGTCCTTGGTAGCTACCGCTTCCAAGAAGCGGGGAGACAGAACAGCGAGATTGATGGCATCGTCGCGCCCCGACATTTGACCGACCAGTTGCCAGAAGGCGAACATTGCGTAGCAATAATTGTCGAAGGTCTCGAACGCTGAAAAGTCCCCGGCGTGACACTCGTCCAAGGTCATCAAGGGATAGCTATACGCACTCCTCATGTTCGGATCAGGCTCAATGAACTTGAGAACGGGCGGGGGCGATCGGAGCGTCTTAGTGACGCCGGCCTCTTCCAAGACGGAAGTGCTCCACTCCCAGCAGCTAGTGGAGTTGTGGCAGAAGGCTTCGCGCAGCACGCCATCTTCGTCAGGGAGCCACAGATTATGCCCCCGCTCTGCTTCGATCAGACGATAAACGTCAAATAAAAACTCGTATATGAGCGCTCCTACAGGGGCGTTTCGCATCACGCTTAACATTCTACAGCCTCGAATTAACCCGGCTCGTTAGCCCCAGAGGCTATCAGCAATTCCTAACAAAGAGGATCGCAGCGAAGTCCGCTTTGGGTCAAACGCCGCCCTCGGGAGTTCCGACGACAGAGTTCCGCTCAGCCCCAAGAAGCGGACCACCATCCACGGATCGATGATCATCAGACTCGCGGCATTGAACGCACTCGTATCGCGCGATGCCACGGCGAACCCATGCACGGCGGCGATCGCGGCGATGTAGCCGTCCGGGGTAGGGAAGCCTCTTCCGGCCGCCCAGGCCTTGACGACGAGATGCAGGTGAGCGCCCCAGTCAGGCCTGCAACCTGGGACAGGATCGTACACTCGATGTTCTCTCATTCATCCCGCAGGTCGCCAGTGAACGGCCCTTCAGACAGGCCAAGATCGAGCGGACAACCGCTCTCAAGCGCAGTGTCAAGATAAGTGGTACATCCAGGCTGTCGCATCTGCGTAGCACCTGGAATAGAAAAGGGAGCGCCGAAGAGGCGCTCCCGAGCATTAGATTGGATTTTTCCGGGGTCTTTACGGCAAATAGTCCGGATCAATCTTCTTTCGCAACAATGCCAAGAGCCGCTTAAACTCGTCAGTGATATCTTCGGGAAACATGCGGATACGGTCTTCGGCTGCGAAGATGGCCTCAAGATTCTTCAGCTGGAGCTCGACATGCTCAAGCGTAAACCGATCCTTTCTCTTATTATATTCGCAGATAGCGCGCATATCACCGGATACGGCCTTAACCACCAGCTGGCGATCTATCGCAACGCGCGCTGGAACGAATTCGCGCTTATTTCCCACCACTATCGCCACCGGCATCTCTGCCGCATCGAAGAAATCGCGGCGAACCTGGTCGTCGGAGATGGGGTGCGGCTGCTTCCGCGGGCGTCCATTCAGATTGCCCGACGTGCCCTTTGCAAACTGTCCCTTAAGATTACGAGCCATGTTGTGCTCCTCGAATGATGGAATTCAGGAGGACATGCGCAAATGAAAATGGCGTGGCCTCCGGTTACCAAATCCCTGCAAGCAGAGATTCAGACCCATCAGGCGTCACGCCATCATTTCCGCACTACATGCCGGGTTTGTGCATCACGCAAAGTCCCAAAAAGGACCCAACCCGGCTCTCGCACGAGGCAAGAGCTTTTTACCGCAATTAATGGTGTTGAGCAAGCAAAGCCGCCGAATTGGCGAGCAGGCCGCCACGCGCTGCCAAGACAAGAGTTAGTTCGGCAAGGTAGACGGCCAAATGATGGAAGGCGCGATACGTCAGCAATCTATCGACGGCGTCCGGGGGGCTTGTCTGAACAACACTGGCATTGAGCACCAGCCCGCTTTCGACCAAGGGTTCGTCGGAGGCCCAGGCAAGTTCGCAATCGGGTCGGGTTGAGCGCTCCAGGCGTTTGTGCGGCTTCTGCCTCCGCAAAGCCCTGGAGATCAAATCGCAAGATCGATCTCTGCCGGGATTCTTCCCTTGCGCTGGCCAAGTCGCGCCCCGAAATCGTCTTCGAGCGCCAAACGCGACAAGGCGATCTCCAGGAGTTGGGTATCGGAGGACACGTGAGCCCGCTTCTTTGCCGTTTCGAGCAAGCCTGCCGGCAACCGGACAGACAAGCGCGTGTCCTTTGCCCTGCCAATCAGCCCGACGGCGCGCGCCTGCTCCAGAACGAGCCGGTTGCGCTTGCGCGCAATCTGCTCCTCGGTGTCTGTCGACCTGCGGAATCCGCGCCCCATGGCAACCTCAAATGTTTAATAGAATATAGCTGGGCCCGAAGCCGTTGCGATGGAAATCGTCACGGGTCGACCGAAGCAATATCGGTATGGATGAAATCGTCACCTTTGAACAACAAAGGCTCGCCAGTAATTTTGGCGAGCGCGTAAGCAAAGCAGTCGCCGAAATTTAGTCTGGCAGGATGGCCGCTGCCCTTCCCGAAATCGCGATAGGCCTCGCGCGCGACCTGCGCCTGAGCCTCGGTCACAGCTTCGATCGAAATCTGTGCTTCCTTCACCAGTTCGTCGAAACGGCGGCTAGCGATAGGATCGCGGCTGGCATCGATCACGACAGCTGCCTCGACGAAATTGGCTGCAGACATCCGCCGAATGGGATGCGCTTCGATCGCAAGCGCGCAGCGCCGTGCTTCGGGTTCGCCACGCAAAATGGCAATGAGCGCAGATGTATCGAGGATCATCGAGGCAGTCCGCGCTCGTCGTAGAGCAGATCGCCGTGATCGACCGATCTGTACGGCTCTTTCAAGTGCTTGGCGCAATCCTCGCCGATCTTCAACAAACGATCCGACAGACGTGCACCTTGCGCGCGGCGAACCCGCTCCAGCCGCTCACGTACCGCATTCGTGACCGCCGCGGTCAGCGACTCCCCAGTCCGCTGCGCTAGCTCGGTTGCTAGTTCATGCGCCTCGCGGTTCTTAATATTCAGGCTCATTATCCACCTTCTACCAAGATAGATATACCATTCTACCTGGCAGATCAAGCCGGCTGAATGGCCCCGTCTTTGTTCGGAGCCGAGCAAATGCCCTGCTACTGGAGTGGATCGGCCCTGCGCTGCTCAACCTCGGCGAATGTCTCACAGGTCAAAGCCATGGTCGCAGCCTGCCCGGTATAGGCCTGCCAACGGCGGATCGCGACGTCGACATAGAGCGGATCGAGCTCGATCACGCGTGCCCGCCTGCGGGACTTCTGGGCGGCCATGATGGTCGTCCCCGATCCGGAGAAGGGGTCGAGCACGATGTCGCCACGGCGCGAACAGTCCTTGATGGCGTCGATCACGAGCGCGGTGGGCTTGACCGTCGGGTGCATTTCAAGCTCGCTCGCACGGCTCGCGCCAAAGCTGTTGATGCCGGCATAGTCCCAGACATTGGTGCGGTAGCGGCCGTGCTTGCCGAGCTCGATCGTGTTCACGTGCGGCCCCTGCCCCACCTTGTAGACGAACACCAGCTCATGCTTGGACCGGTAAAACGAGCCCATGCCGCCGTTGCTCTTGTTCCAGACGCACAGATTCTTCAGCTCGGAATAGACACCGCCCGCCGCCTTCAGCACCTCGTCCATGTGCCGCCAATCCATGCACACAAAATGGATCGCGCCATCCACACTTACCCGCGCCATATTGCCGAACACCACACTCAAGAACCCGGCAAACTCCAGAGAGCTCATCTCACCGGAAGCCATCTTGAATTCGCGGTGCTTGACGGCGCCGAGCCCGGATACATGCCCATCGATTGGCACGTTGTAAGGCGGGTCGGTGAACACCACGCGCGCCTCGTCGCCATCCATCAGATCCGCGAAGGAGGCGGGATCGCAGGCGTCGCCACACAGCAAGCGATGCTCCCCTAGAACCCAGAGATCGCCAAGACGCGAGACCGGCTCGGCCTCTACGGCTGGAACCAGATCGCTCTTGTCGGGCTTCTCGCGCCCCGCTTCGCCGTCCACCAGCAGATCGATCTCGGCGGTCTCGAAGCCGGTGACCTCCACGTCGAAATTGATCTCGACACCCATCAGCTCGCGCCAGAGCCCACGCAGCTGGTCCATGTCCCAATCTGAGTTCAGCGCGATCTTGTTGTCGGCGAGCGAGAACGCGATCTTCTGCGCGGCCGACAAATGGCCCACCCGCAACACCGGCACGCGCTCTAGCCCTGCCATCCGCGCACCCTCGACCCGGCCATGGCCGACCAGGATCATGCCGTCCTCGTCGACCACAACGATGCTGTTGAATCCGAATTCGCGGATCGAGGCCGCGATCTGATGCAGCTGCTTGCGCGAATGCCGCCGGGCATTGGCCGGGTTGGGCTTCAGCTCGGCAATGGGCAAATGGTCGACGCGAAAATCACTCATTGAGACCTCTCCAAAGGACAGGTCCGAACTATACAAAATATATCCATATACTTCAAACATACATGCAGATAACCGGACTACCGTCGCGCCGTTGGTTAACCCGATCACCCCTTGATCGTGATCTCGACATCTTCGGGCCGCACGCCGAAGGTCGCCGCCAACGCTTGCTTCGCCTCGGCGATCGTCAACCCTCCTCCCGCCGTAACAGAGCCGGCAGGACGAGCTGCGGGGAGCGGCTGAAATTTCAAGCGCTTGAGCTGGATCCCCAGCTGTTTCAGGCCGGCGTAGGCGACGGGGTTGCGCAGCTCCTTGCGCCAGACCTCATCAACAGCAACGTCGGCGAACTCCGATATCCCGATGTGAAACCGAGCCTGTCCCCGCGAGTTCTTCGTCTCATCGAGCGGCGTGAGCGATGATATCCGGCCGACCAGGAATGCGGTCCGAGGGGCAATGCCTTCGGCCTTGTTGCCCCAGATCTGTCGCCGGCAGCAAACGAGGTAGGGGCAGTGCTCGACGCTCTTGGGACTGAGAACCCAACCCCGCGATCCCCCGCGCGTCAGGATCTCCTGCCGTGTCTCGGAGGTAAAGACCACCACAGCGGTGTCATCGGTCTTGCTCATGCTCAGTTTCAATCCAGATTGGGCGTCTCGTCGCTGGCGGACCTGGCAGAAGCGCCATGCGCAACCATAAGCTCTATTCCGGTCTTCTGCAGCACGCGACTCGGAGTTAAGCGCCCGTAAGCACCCCGTTCGTTGCGTGCGCCGTGGACCAATAAGAGCAGCTTGTCTGCGAGCTCGAGAGGATCGCGCAAGCCCGCGGCCCGACACAGTCCAACCACGCGCCGCCTCTCGGCCTGCCAATATTCCTCGATCTCCCGCAGCAGCGGCTGCTGCTGCCTACGAGGTTCGAACAATTCGGCCGCAGTGCGTGAGAGCAACACCCGCGGCTGGATCATGTAGCCGTCTTGATCCTCTTCGAAGGCTAGCCACCACCGCAGCTGCGCCTCGGGATCGTTCGGATGTTCTGCGGCGAGAGAGCGCCAATAGTCCTCGCACTCCTCGATCAGCGTCTTGATGAAACGACCCACCAACGCTTCACCGTGGCCGAAATATTTAGCGAAGGTGTCGATGTTCGTATGGGCCGCGTGAGCGATCGAGATTGGAGCGACCCTGACCCCGAGCAAACGAAACAGCTCATCCGCCTTTTCGAGCAAACGCTGCTTGGCGGGCTTTTCAAACTGGGAAGGTGGCTGTACCTTTTTGGGAAGCGGGTGCATCGATTTGGCTCCACAATGATGTATCGCCCAACTATAGCATTATTTGGGCCAACACGCCTCCCCACGGCGGCAACAGGGTCCCTGCTTGACGCGTTCCAACTGGATGAACAGAGCCGTGACGGCCCGCCCGGCACGATTTAAGCCGTTGTTTTCGCTTGCGATTATTGGCCAAGCAATTTGATAGGTTTGCCTCAAAAGCACGAATTTGAAGGATTCCGGACCTGTCGGAGTGCGGCCAGGAGGCAAATCTCCTCCACGGCCTTCCCTGGGCCTTGGAGAGGCTATCGCCTTTTTGCTCTTGTTCGCCCCCGATGGCCCGAAAGGCTTTGGCGTTATCTCAAGGCCTGCGCCGTTCGTTGAGAGAACGAGCGGCCGCACCCACGAACCGCGGATCGCTGGCCGCTCTTCTCTCTGGGCTGCCTAGCCGAACAACCTGGCGAGCAGCTCATCCGCGCTATCGACCCGCTCGAAGCAGGCCTTGCCGAGGTCCCGGTGCATGGGGCGTTCGAGCTTCCGCCCGCTGCTGTCCGCGCGCGTGTGCCGGCTGATCTTCGCGCCTAGATCCGGCAGCCGCGCTCCCGGCTCGCCGCCGAACCAAAAGTAGCGCTCGAAGGCCAGGGTGCGCTGCTCGACCTCAAGCCAAATGACGCAGCCGCTGGGCTTTTCCAGCAACCGGGTGCTGACGGTGACGTGCCGGACGCTGGAGCCGGAGAAGGTCGACTTCAGCTGGACGTGCCGGAGGATGCCGTTGGCCTCCAGCACGATGTCGTAGCCGCCCCGGTCCACCTCACCGGTGAGCACCTCGATGTCATGCCGGCCCTGCTCCCAGCGTGCGGCCATGAGCTGGCCGAGAAGAAGATGAAGCAGCGCCTGCTCCCGAATATTGGAAGCGCGGGAGTGCGAAGTAAGCGGGTCCTGATGCAGTTCAGCGAGCATTGTGAGCCTCCTTTTGGGGTTTGTCATACCCCGCCATTGCGCTCCGCTGACCGCACAAGTCCAGCACAACCGAGCGCTTCGCCAACCAGCTTCGCACATGAGAGTTAATTCGATCCTCTTTTGGGATAATCCCGTTCCAGGATCAGATTGGCTGCCGCCGAATCGCATCACAGCCGGCGGCCAATGGAAAAGTCGCTCAAATCCGCCGAATATGCCCGCCTCATCACCCTGCTTGTCGCAACGCGACATAAGGCGGGTATCCGCCAACACGCCCTCGCCAAGAAGCTGCGCAAGCCGCAATCCTTTGTGGCCAAATACGAGGGCGGCGAACGCCGCTTGGATGTTGTCGAGTTCATCGCTATCGTGGAGGCGCTTGAGGCGGATCCGCTGAAGCTGCTTCGGCGCTTCATGCGGGAAAAACCAACATCATCTTCAAAAGCTATCGTAGCCGCCTCTCGGGCTCGCCAATGATTTAGTGGTGACTGGTGGAGCCCCCGGTAATCCCGGGGCGGTTCAGTAGGCACAGGACCGACCAGGGAGCTTGAACCGCTCTGCAAACCTCCTGAAGTGTTCTGCTTCGTTTACATTCTTGCAGAATTATTCAGATAATCTCCATGGCGCTCTCTTACAGTGCCGACGAGGAGATCAGCTTTATGAGCATTGCAGAGACTTCAGCTCGAACTTTGACAATGAAACTCAAGAAAAGAAAATCGGGCATTCCCACCGGCAACGCGGGCGAATATTTCGTAATGGGCGAGCTGCTTCGCCGAGGCTATGACGCGCAGCTCGCCGATCGCAACACGGCCGGCTACGATCTGCTCGTCGGCCGGCACGGCGATCCAGCCCTGATAAAGGTCCAGGTCAAGACGGTGCGAAGCCAGCCTTGGTACGTGCGGCAATCGCAGTTCGCCGGCGATATGCTTTCGCAACTCACCATCTACGTGCTACTCGGCAAGGAAGACGCGCAACAGCCTGTGCGCTACTTCATCGTGCGAAACGCCGCTGTAGCTGGGCAAATGTCGACGCCCAAGAATTGGGACACCGCGGCGTTCATGAGCCTGAAGACCATCGCACCGTTCGAGGGGCGATGGGATGTTCTCGACAACCAAGACGATTCGAAATCCACCAGTCAAGCGTTCCGTGTCCTTAGTGAGGGTGCTCGGTAAGAACGCGATCGCCACTCGCTCAGCGGATCATCTTCGCGAGCCCGACTGCAACTTGCTGGTGCCCGGCTACTGTCAGATGGATCCCGTCGGGCTGCGCCATGCCCGACTTCAGAGCCGATCTGACGAGCCCGTCGGCGCTCACAGTTCGGATTCCGCGCGCCCGCAGCTGCGATTGTATGGCTGCGATATTCGCGCGTCGCTCATTTTCGGAGACGCCTTTCCGACTATCATTTCCGCCCAACTGAAGAATGACGAACTTGGTGCCTTGAGGCACTGAGCTAGAGAGACGGGCGAGCATTCCGCCGGTCGTATCTCCAGAGATACCGGCATTTGTGACCGTCATAGGCGAGCCTCGCGACCTCAAGATGGCCTCAAGCTGGGCCGGGTACGCTGCGGCCTCGCCAACGCCCTTGCCGGCAGTATTGCTTGCACCGAGAGCCACGACTTGGGCGTTTGCAGGCGCTAGTTCGGCAAATAGGAGGGTCGCAGCAGTAAGGATTGCTGCCGAAATCAGATAGATTGTCCGATGGATCATGGTACTTCCCCCAAACTTGTTTGCCCGGCCGTTGCGATCCGGGCGGCACTTAGACTGGCCTGTGCCGCGAATGCAGCACACTATGAATCAACGAAAGCTCTTGGATGCATCTAACGGTGGATCGCTCAGGCGGCATCACCCAGATTGGGCATGCCCCGAACGGCGGCGGAGACAAAGGGCCTGCATCTGAGCTGTAGTAAATCGAGAAAATGAGAGTAACCATTATACCTGTATAGGTTGTGTGGGAATGCTTGTGGAGCCGACTGCGTGGTCCTATCCCCAAGGTATCGATCACTGGAGAATCTCCACGATCGACGTTTTTGCATACTTCCGGCTCCACAAGGCAATCCTTTGCCCCTCGGCTCCGGTGCCCGCCGTTGGTGCTGATTACGAGCTGAACGCCACGCCAACTCGTAGCTGCGGCGATCCGGCCCCCATTTGGATCGGTCTCGAAAAAAACAATGCAGAAGACGGAGCGAGGGCGGGAAGGTTCATTAGGCCAGTCGTCATTGATACAGCGATACAGAAGGGGATCCGATCGCCGCTTTTGCCTCACGTGGCCAGTAACGCAGTCCTAAGGATCACCCAAAGCCACAAACTGCTCCGAAAGAGCTGGACTTCGGCACCGAACGGAGCGTGCATCGCAATCTCTCAACGGAGTCCGATCACTCATGCAAGCAGAAATCATCGAACCCGCTGTCAGGGCGTGCCTTGCGGAAATCCATGGCAAGCTGAAGGCGGCCGAGCAGATCGCCAGGGCGGCACGGGCCTGCGCAGAGGCCGGCGGGGTAGCCGAGGCAATTCAGGTCTCCATGGATATCGAGCAATTGATCTATGAAGCCTGCCGGCTTCATGATGCCGCCACCTTACTTGCTCGAATGCCGCATGATGTGAAAGCTTGAGAAGCCCACTTCCGCGAGGCCACCAGCACCAGATTTGAAAGATTCGGTGAGCGCGGCCTATCCAGCGGGCTCTTTGTCAGCCCTGCTTTAGCCAGCGCTTCAGGAAGCGCCGCTGCGCGGCCCGGGCCGGCCTCTCGTACCGCTCCAACCCAGCGAGGCGCTTGGCCAGCTTCGGGCTCGGGCATGCTAGCAACGCAACAAGCCACTCGTTGCGGACTTGGCGGATGCGCCCCAGCCGTAAAGTGGCTCGGACAAGATCATCCACGTCAAATAGGCTCTGTTGCTGCTTGAATTTTGCCGTGATCGCGCTGCCTGGTGGAATGGAGCCGGCATCCTCCTCCTTCCGGCGCGAGAGCCCGTGTTGGCGAGCATTGCGGCTAGACCTTGCCTTTCCAATCTCCGTCTTGGGCCCAGTACTTCGCTTGGCGTTCAGCCGATTCGCTTCGATCTTTCGCTCTGAGGTCATACGGCTGCGTTCTGTAGTTCCTATTATCCCGCATGCTTCCCTCGATCCGACTCGGGATTCAACTGCTGTCGCCCTCCCCGGCTCTCAGACGGGAATGCCGGCCGAAGCGTCCCTATTTAGTGGGCTTTCTGAAGAAGTTCAGAATGGCGCTGGTCACCCCTGACTCGCTGCTCCGGCGCGGCACCGATGCCAAAACCCACTGAGCTGATCCTGGACGACCGCTCGTCCGGGGGCTACCTTTATTTGGCTTCGATTTGTCACTTTGCGATAGAGACATACAGGGAAGCCAATCGCCGCGAAGCCAATCGCCGCCATGGATCGCAATATGAGCAACAAGATTGCTGCAGAAAGGACTGGCATTCGCCTGGGATCGGAGCGTTACTGAGTCGACCGGCCGCGATCGCAGCGCCGGTATCTCACCTCGCGGACGCGGGGCTTCAGGCAGTGCGGCGACGATCGCCGCTGTTCTTGAAGGAGATACCAGTGCGTAGCGTACCGAGTGACGACCAAGGCGAGCCACAGCATCAAATCATCAGATTCAATCCCAACGACCGTCGCCATTTCATCGGCGGCTCAGACGCCCGCATCATCATGGGCGATGACCAAGAGAGCCTCATACGCCTCTGGCGCGAAAAGCGCGGCGAAGCGGAGCCGCAGGATCTCTCGGACAATCTGATCGTTCAGCTCGGCACCGTGACCGAGGTCTTGAACCGCGCCTGGTATCAACGCGCAAGCGGGCACACGGTCAAGGACATCCAGAAGCGCGTTCGCCATCCCGTCCACAAATGGATGGCGGCAACGCTGGACGGGACCGTCGAGCAGACCGGCGCCGTCTTCGAAGCCAAGTTCATGCTGCCCTGGGCCTTCACCGAGGAAGCCGCAGCCGACAAGCATATGGCTCAGCTGCAGCATAACATGTGGGTCACCGCATCCCGCAGCGCCGTTCTCTCCATCATCACGGGCGGCGGCAGATGGGTCGAGATTAAGCTTCACGCCGACCCGCTGTACCAGCACCTCCTCCTCACGGCCGAGAAGAAGTTTTGGCGCTGCGTCCAGAGTGGCGAGCTGCCTATCCTGTTCAACATCGAGACGCCGCGCCCCCGACTGGAAGCGGTCAGGGTTGTCGACATGTCCACGTCCAACCAATGGGCGGAGCTGGCGGCCACCTACCTCCGAACCCGAGAGGCGCATGGTGAGCATGAAACCGCCAAGGCCGATCTGAAGAAACTCATGCCGGAGGACGCCAAGGAGGCAACTGGTCATGGTGTCAAGGCCAAGCGCTCCAAGTCCGGGGCGATCAGCTTTGAAGCCCAAGCAGCGGAGGCTTCGCATGCATCAGTCCAGTGAGCGCATCGGAACCATCGCCGCCGCCCTCGCTCGGGCCCAGGCTGAACTGACCAACCCCGAAAAGACCCTGACCGCCGTGATCCGGTCGCCGTTCCCCCGGGAGGATGATCGCACCTTCCGCTACGCATCCCTGGCCTCCGGCCTGGACATCGTCCGCAAGACGTTAAGCCAGCAAGAGATCGCCACCATCCAGACCACCCGGATTGAGCAGGTCACCGGTCAGATCCACCTCATCACCCTACTCGCCCACGCCTCCGGGGAATGGATCTCCTCGGACCTGCCGGTCTGCGCCTCCAAGGAAGTCGAAGCCCCGCACCGGATGGGGGCGGCCCTCACCTACGCGCGTCGGTACGCCCTGTTTGCACTGGTCGGGATAGCCGGAGAGGACGATCTGGACGCGCCTGACGTCGTTACAGGTCCTCCCGCCGCCACCGAGCCGCAGGCCGCACCTTTGCCGAAGGGAAAGTCGCCTAAGGGCGTCCTGAACCGGCCACCGGTCCTGCCGCCAGAGCGCTCCGCCGAGCTTCTCGATCGGCTCTTGGGGGAGCTTGCCCTCCAGGAGGGCAGCGAGGAGCTGCTTGCCTGGACCAAGATCAGCCTTCCGCTGAAGAACACCCTCCTGGAGGCAGACGCTCGCTTGCTTGAGGCCGCCTACCAGAAGAGGCTCGAGGAAACCGCCCTTCCCGATAGCAATGTAGCAGATCAGCAGCTTGTGTCAGCGGCTGAACGTTTTCTGATTGAAAAACACCATTCGCAGGCCTCGAGCGACGTTCCCGCACCCCTCGGCGCCTCTCCCGCAGAGCAGACCGGTCTTGCCTTCCCGAAAGAGCCGCCCCGGCGACGGAGCAAGGATCACCTAGCTTTTATCCGTAGCCAGGGCTGTCTGGTTTGTCAGAGGACACCTGCTGATGCGCATCACCTGAAGTTTGCTCAACCACGCACGCTTGGGCGCAAAGTCAGCGATGAGTTCACAGTGCCGCTCTGCCGATCCCATCATCAATCGCTTCACCGACATGGAAACGAAAGAGCCTGGTGGGCCAACCTGCAGATTTCGCCGCTGCCGATCGCGAAGCAGCTTTGGGATGACAGTCCCGTGCATCTGGCGAACGGAGCGACACTTCCTGCACTGCCTTTGCCTTCGATCGCCAAGGCGCAAGGTCAATGAATGGTCCCGTCGCCCTACCTCAGCAGCAGTTTGCTCGCGGGGTACCGTCCGAGTTCGAGGCGCTCTGTCCTCCGCCACAACTTCTGCCCGGCGAGAACATCGACGATTATCACGCGATCCAGGCCGCAATCTTCCGCGACCTTGCTCCTCAATCAACGATCGAATGGCTACTCGCCATCGACATCGCCGAGCTCTCATGGGAGATGCAGCGGTACCGAGTACTGCGGCATAGGGTCCTAAACACCTACCGCCAACAGGCTATCGAGATGACGCTTCGCCGCGTCGACCTTGCCGGCATTGCCCCGGAATTTCAGGATGTCGCCGAAATTTATACCATCAATAACGCCCTGGACTGGCAAATGGATGCTTCTGCTGCGCTCGATATCGAAGCACGTCTTCGATCATACGGCTTCGATCAACACGCTATCAGCATGGAAACTTACGTTCAGGCTCGCGAGATCCTCGTTCTGTTTGAATCGCTCCTAACTGCAGCACAGCTTCGGCGCCTGACGATGCTGAAGGAGATCCATATCCTTCAGCGTTCGCGTGCAGCGCGCTGCGGTCAAAATGCTAGCGGCAAAGCCAACCAAAGGTACCTAAATGCCTCCGATAAGTCCTAGTATCGAGGCTCGGTGTCGTGCGCATTGCGCAGCCCAGAGCTTGCGTCCGCGGAGCCCAGGGAAGGGAAGTCCAGCACAAACGAAAATCGCGATTACGGCAATACAGCCGGTGTCGCTTTATGGGCCCAGTTGGCGGCACAGAATTTCGCGCTCCTCGAGCAATTCCTGGAGCTTTTGAGCAATGTCAGATTGTATCTCCTGCCATTCGATGCGATCCTCTGCAGTCCATAAGTAAGACTCGCGATTTAGCCGGGCTTTCTGTTCTTGATCAAATTGCATGTACATTCTGATGTCGCATTCAATTTGATCCAGTTGCTCTTGAAGAGTTCTTGGCATCAGCCTTCCTTCGGCTCTGCCTCAGCCCACCCTGATCTCCGACAATTCCGCGCGCCGATCAATGGGCATTGTCTCGTCCGGTTGACACAGTTTGCCTAAATTTCTCTGGCTGATTCATGCCTCGTCACGACGTACCGCATGACAACGCACCTTCGGTTTGCTCGCGTTCCTCATGTGCGGAAAACGAAAATGGCGAAGCAGGCAGCTTAACACTCTCCGAGCAGGATTTTCGTCCGAATCTTAGAAATGCGCATGGCTGTTGTCCTCAGCGTGCCGGTCAACGGTCAGGGCCAAGAGTTCAACCCACCCTTACCCTTTCTGCGTGGCTTGGCTGTAACTGACAGGAAATCCACTGCGACCTCGTGCCGTGACTTCGGAGATCCTTTGACACCCGCCGCACCGAAATGCTGTTAATCTAAGCTTGATTTTCGTTCGGTTTCACCCTCCCTAACCAAGTCAATTTCGTGTAGACACAAATTCAATTTGGGATCGATATGACAAAGAAACGAGCACTTATTACCGGCGTCACCGGCCAAGATGGCGCCTATTTGGCCGAACTTCTTTTGCAGAAGGGATACGAAGTCCACGGCATCAAGCGCCGGACGTCGCTTTTCAATACGGACCGCATCGATCATCTCTATCTCGACCCGCATGAGCCCAATCCTCCGTTCCGGCTTCACTACGGCGATCTGACCGATTCTTCGAGTTTAATCCGGATTGTCGGAGTAGTGCAGCCAGACGAAATCTACAACCTCGCGGCCCAGAGCCACGTTGCCGTTTCGTTCGAAGAACCCGAATACACTGCGAATTCAGATGGTCTTGGAACCCTGCGCATCCTTGAAGCCATGCGCATTACCGGTTTGGAGACGAAGGCGCGCTTCTATCAAGCCTCAACCTCCGAGCTTTACGGCTTAGTTCAGGAGATTCCGCAAAGGGAGACAACGCCGTTCTATCCGCGTTCACCGTACGCCGTCGCCAAGCTTTATGCCTACTGGATCACGGTCAATTACCGTGAAGCTTACGGGATGTATGCCTGTAACGGCATCCTATTCAACCACGAATCTCCGGTCCGCGGCGAGACTTTCGTGACCCGAAAGATCACGCGCGCTTTGGCGCGGATCCATTTGGGACTGCAGGAGAGGCTTTATCTTGGCAATCTCGATGCTTTGCGCGATTGGGGACACGCGCGTGACTATGTCGAAATGCAATGGCTTATGATGCAGCAGGACAAGCCGGAGGATTTCGTGATCGCTACGGGCGTGCAGCATTCTGTCCGTGATTTTGTCAATGTCGCTGCCAACGAAGTGGGCATGGCAGTTCGCTGGGAAGGCAGCGGCGTCGAAGAAAAGGGATATGACGCCAAGACCGGCAAGTGCATAGTTTCAGTCGATCCCCGCTATTTCCGCCCCACTGAGGTCGCGACGCTTCTGGGTGATCCGTCAAGAGCCAAGCTGAAACTCGGCTGGGAGCCCAAGACGTCGTTCGAGAGCCTGGTTCGTGAAATGATGAAGGAAGATCTCGAATCCGCAAAGCGCGACGAGCTCATCAAGCAGCACGGGTTTAGATATTACCCCCGCCACGAGTAGGTTTAAGATCGGTCAGCGATGTGAACTGAAGCAAGCCCTCGGAACAAACCTTAGGATGCGTACAAAGTACCCTAGCGGCTACTGAGGGGCGCAATACCTCCCTGTATATGGGGGGACATTTCGGGACTCGGAGAGAGCTCATCAAGAGATGATACCTAGTCAGGATTCACCATGAGCCACACCAACCAACCGAACCAGGTCAGCAGAGCGCACGTGACGAGCAGCGCGGCGAGGAGGGCAATGTAGATTGGACTACGGGTCACATTAGCCTCTCGCTTTGGGGAATGCTGATCTCCGCGGTGTTGAAGGTTACCGCATTGAGACCTAACCTCCGATCCTCTAGATAGGATGCGCCGGCTGACACGGGAGAACGCAAAGCCCAACAGATTGGCCCTAATTCTAACTGCCTTCGGCGTTCGGTCCAACACTTCAGCAATTTGTTCGGGCCGGGAGCCTCGTTTGAGCATCTCTCGTAGGAGCTGCGCTTCGTCAGGCGTCCAATGCTTGATGAGCGGATATCTATCGCGCGCCATTCCTTGGCTTTCCCGGCAATCCATCAAAGACACTTTGATCGCCCGCCTGTTTCGCCGCAGGCCGCGGGCACCTTGGATCGTTCTCGGGGATGGCAGGCCGGCGACCTTCGGCGGAACGGAGTTTGGCAACCCGGTGCGACCAGGACGGGCATTATGTCAAACCGCACCGTCCACTTCTCATGGCAAGCGAACGACATCCTCCACCGGGAGCCCAATGTCGTTGGGAGCGCCCGGCAGGCCGGCATTCACCTGCCCCTTTTTATCGCCTTGCTCCGTCATGGCCTCCGACCACCGGCGTACGATCGTGCGCCGATCCCACCGATCAAGGGCTCGCCTTCTTCCTTCTTCACCGTAATGCTCACGTAGGGCCGGCGATTCACTAAGCTGACGAATCGCAAGCGCGAGAGCTGACGAATCTCCCGGTGTAACCACAAGGCCCGCATTCGTAACTTCAGCGGCGAGGCCGGTGCCTTCTTTTGCCATCGCAATGACCGGCCGAGCAGAGGCGAAGATCGCCCCGAGCTTCGAGGGCAGAACCAGATCCGCCGCCTCTGCCTTCTGCGGAATCAAATGGAAATCGGCCGTGGCCATCAATTGATTGAAGCTGTCATAAGGCTGTAGGCCGAGGAAGTGTATATTGGGACGCCTGCCGGCAAGCTGCTCGAGCCTTGTCTTGTGGGGCCCTTCGCCTGCAAGAATGAAGTGGATATGCGGGTGGCTCCGCTCTAAGCCGATTGCAACCTCGATCACGAGTTCAAGGCCTTGCTTGTTAGACATCGTGCCGGAATACAGTCCGACGATATCGCCCTCACCCAGCTTGAGTAGCTGACGGTATTTGGTCATTCGGGGACCCGGGCAGATCGCAGTCGTGTCGATCCAGTTTCTCACTTCCGCGGTCTTTTCGGGCCGCAGTCCCTTGATCCTCAGCCGCTCCATCATTTTAAGAGAGATGGTTGAAACGTTATCGAATGATTTGAGGATCGCAGCTTCGACTCGAACCATCCACTTCCGTAGAGAAGGATTGCGTAGCAAACCGAGATCGAATGCCGCATCCACCTCGAAATCCTGTACGTGAAGCCATGACTTGGCGCCGATGCGACGAGCAATGAACGAGACAAAGGCAGCCGACATCAACGATGGCGCAACGGCGATCATGACGTCCGGACGCCAGGACAGGGCCTCAAAAAGAACAGGGGCCGAGCTCGTGATCGCGAATGAAGCGTGATGGACCAGCCGTTTAGCGCCGGAGGGATGTCCGGGCACAAAAATTGGGGTACGCGTTACGCGAACACCGTCGATATTTCTCGACCTGAAGTACGATGACTTGAATCCCGGAGGGATCTTCCATGCTGGGTAGTAGGGAGGTGCCGTGATCACTCTGACTTCATGACCTTCGGCTACCAGACTTTCGCAGAGCTCTGCGTTATATTTGGCCACGCCGATCAGATCGGGAGCATAATTGATGCCGACCAGGAGAACACGCATAAAGCCCGCCTCAATTCAAACTTTAAAATAAAAAACTGTCGAGCCATCTAAACTAGTCTACTCAGCTCGCTGCGCCGACTTCCAGATGACGCCCGTAGCCATGGAGATAATCTGCATAGGCGGCCGCGATGCCGGGCCGCAGGTTAACTTTCGGCCGCCAACCAAGGCCTCGAATTCTCGAGCTATCCAGCAACTTGCGCGGCGTTCCGTCAGGCTTGGAGGTATCGAACCCGAGCTTGCCTTCATAGCCCACGACATCTGCGACTACTGTCGCGAATTCGGCAATCGACAATTCGTCGCCACTACCGACATTGATCGGCAGGTCGCTTGAATAATTCTTCAGAAGGAAAACGCAGGCATCCGCAAAATCCTCGACATTGAGGAATTCGCGAAGCGGCTTGCCGGTGCCCCATACGGTGACTGCGGGTGCCTGGGTAAGCTTGGCTTCGTGGAAGCGCCGGATCAGTGCAGCCGGGACATGACTATGGTCCGGATGATAATTGTCGCCGCGGCCGTATAGGTTTGTCGGCATCGCCGAGATGAAATCGCTGCCATATTGCTGACGATAGGCCTGGCACATCTTGAGACCGGCAATCTTGGCGATTGCGTACCATTCGTTGGTCGGCTCCAGGGGGCCAGTCAACAATTCGCTTTCGGCAATCGGCTGCTTTGCGTGCTTGGGATAGATGCAAGACGAACCAAGAAACAGCAGCCGTCCGACGCCGATCGTATGGCTTGCGCGGATTACATTAAGTTCGACGGCGAGATTATCGCAGAGAAAATCGACGGGGAACTTGCTGTTGGCCGCAATACCGCCGACCTTGGCGGCAGCATGGATCACGACGTCCGGACGATTCTGCTCGAGCCAACGTAACGTCGGCATCTCCTTCGAAAGGTCGAGTTCGCTGCGATTGGCGTACAGGACAGTGCACCCCTCAGAAGCGAGGCGGCGCACGATGGCAGATCCCACCATACCGCCGTGGCCGGCGACGAAAACGCGCCTGCCCGTCAGATCGTAGGCGAAAGCTCTTGTCATACGTAACCCTTTACCGCCTCGATCGCTTGGCGGCTGCTGAGCCGATGCAGCCCTCGCCGGCAAAACAAGGCCAAATCTCGTCCTATTGCTAAAATACTATTTATCACGCGACAGCCCAATTTCGCCGGTCAAACACATTAATGATGAAGATGCGCACTCATCCGCACGAAGCGTCTCAGCGCAGCAACGAAAAACCACCGAACCCGCGTTACGGGAAACGGACCGCCCAACCACCGAGGCGGAAGCAATGCGTTACACTCGATGAACTCCTCACCCATCGCCCCCATTCCTATCCCGCCCACGTCTGTCGAGCAAGATTTGTTCCAGTAAAAACAGGGCGGCGCACGCGGCTTTGGCGATCAAAGCTCCATAGAGGTCAGCGGCTCCCGCCCTCAGCCCCGGTTCATCTCGAGGATCGCGCGGCATGCGGTCGACAGGATCAATCCGAACTCGGATGGACGCCCTTTCCGTGCGCTTGACAGTATCTGGCGAATAGTCAGAGCCAGCGGCCACGGTCCAAGGCCGACACGGCTGCTTCCGTCGACCTCTCGTCGAGAAATGACGAGTTCAGAGAGAAGCGTGGGTTGACGTCGCACTACCACCGATGGCTAACAGCGCGTAGATGAACATTCTACCTGGCTTCCTGCCTCTCCTACTGGCAGCGCTCAGGCCTACAAATCCGCCTCCTCCACGAAGCCTGACCTCGCGAGGTTGCGATCGGTAAGCTTTTAGCGATTCGATCAGGGCCCCTTTAGTAACATGGCGAGGTCATAGCCGACTATTAAGGTCTGTGAGACGGCCCATCCCGTAGCAATCTCCTAAACAGGAGACGGCTATGTCAATCGATCCGAACAATCTGGCTGGAACTGCCACACTGACTTTTTCGGATGAATTCGACTCCCTCAGCTTGTGGAATGGCAAGAGCGGGACTTGGGATTCGACGTATTGGTGGGGCGCCGACAACGGCATCAGGATTGATGGGAACCAAGAGGTCAACTGGTACATCAACAGCAACTACGCGCCCACCAGTTCGGTGACGCCCTGGACTGTGAAGGACGGCATCCTCGATCTCCATGCCGGCGCCGCAGATCCTTCGATCCAACCCTATATCAACAATGCCCAGTACACATCGGGCATGATCACGAGCTATCACTCCTTCTCGCAGCTCTACGGCTACTTCGAAATGAGCGCCCAGCTGCCGGCCGGCCAGGGCCTCTGGCCTGCATTCTGGCTGTTGCCTACCAACAATGGACTATTTGGTACGGTGCCCGCGCAAGAATTGGACATCATGGAGATGATCGGCAACAATCCGACCATCGCTTACATGACGTCGCACAGTTCTGCGACCGGAAGCATGGAACTCCAGCAGGGCGGGATTTACCTGCCGTCGATGTCATCGGGCTTCCATACCTACGGCATGGATTGGGAGCCCGACACGATCACCTGGTATGTCGACGGGGAGAAGGCATTCCAGATTGCCACTCCGGAAGACATGCACACCCCTATGTACATTATCGCCAACCTTGCGTTGTACGGGCCGGCCATCACCGATCCGAAATCGCAGGTGGGCGGAGATATGCTCATCAACTACATTCGCGCTTACTCCGCGAAACCGCCTTCTGTCCAGATCAGCTCCTTTGGTCCCGACAGCAACGTCACCGGCGACGGCATCACTAAGGTCAAACAGGTCACTCTCGTCGGTTCGGCTGCCGTCGGCGCCACGGTCCAGGTATTTGAAGGCTCGTCCAAGCTTGGTACGGCCATTGCCGACAGCACCGGAAAGTGGTCTTTCACAACTGGGAACCTCAGCGATGGTGTTCACTCGTTCGTAGCGAAGACAGCGGATCAGAACGGCAACATCGTCTCGGAGTCGAGCGCACTCGCCGTGACCGTCGATACGACGGCGCCCGCATCCCCTACCATGGCCTCATTCACGCCCGACAGCGCAACCGTCGGCGACGGCATCACCAACCAAAACCAGGTCACGCTAAACGGCAGCGCCGAGGCTGGTAGCACGGTCCAGATCTTCGACGGATCGACGCAGATCGGTACCGCGATTGCAAGCAGGAACGGCAGTTGGTCGTTCTCGACGGCGGCCCTGATCGACGGCAGCCATGCGTTCACGGCCAAGGCCATGGATGTTGCCGGCAATGTGAGTTCCACCTCCACGTCCCTCACGGTGAAGGTTGACACGGCGGCTCCCGTCAAACCCGTCGTGGTCTCGTTTACACCGGCCCAATCCACCGTCGCCGGTACTGCCGAGGCCAACGCGACCATCGCACTCTACGACGGCGCGACCCTGATCGGCTCTGGAAAGGCCAAGAGCGACGGCACCTGGAGCATCAACGTCGGATCGCTTTCCGGGGATACCCACTCCTTCTCGGCGACCGCCACCGACGCGGCCGGCAACACGGGCGCACGGTCCAACGTGCTCGAGATCAGCAAGCTGATCGAAGGCGCGGGAAGCACGAGCTTGATGCAGGTCGGAACCAGCCTCCACTTCGTCACCGGCAGCACCGATGTCGTGTTCAAGCTGGGGGGTGCCGCGGTTACCACGGACCAATTCACCAACTACAAATTCATTGGCGCCGAGAAGACGGCGTCTGGCTATGACGTCGCCTGGAAAGCTATCAGCACCGGCCTTTATACCGTCGCCGCCACCGATGCGAACGGCAACTTCCTGTCGATGCTCGCCGACTCGGTTTCCGGCACGAGCGATGCATTGCGCACACTCGAGTCGACAATGAGTCAGGATCTGAACGGCGATGGCACGATCGGCCTGCCCGTCAAGATTATCGAAACGGCGGGTACTACGGCCCTGAAACAGGTCGGAAACAGCCTCCACTTCGTCACCGGCAGCACCGATGTCGTGTTCAAGCTGGGGGGTGCCGCGGTTACCACGGACCAGTTCACCAACTACAAATTCATTGGCGCCGAGAAGACGGCGTCTGGCTATGACGTCGCCTGGAAAGCTATCAGCACCGGCCTTTATACCGTCGCCGCCACCGATGCGAACGGCAACTTCCTGTCGATGCTCGCCGACTCGGTTTCCGGCACGAGCGATGCATTGCGCACACTCGAGTCGACAATGAGTCAGGATCTGAACGGCGATGGCACGATCGGCCTGCCCGTCAAGATTATCGAAACGGCGGGTACTACGGCCCTGAAACAGGTCGGAAACAGCCTCCACCTCGTCACCGGCAGCACCGACGTCGTCTTCAAACTCGGGGGCGCCGCAATCAACACAGATCAGTATCCCAGCTACAATTTCATCGGCGCCGAGAAGACGGCAACTGGCTACGATATCGCCTGGGAGGCTGGTGGGACCGGTCTTTACACGGTCGCGGCAACCGATGCGAACGGCAATTTCCTATCGATCCTTGCAGACTCGGTCTCTGGCTCAAGCAACACGCTACGCTCGCTGGAAATGACGATGCATCAGGACCTCAACGGCGACGGCATGATGGGCCTCACCGGTGGTCTCTTTGCTGTCGATGCGACCGCCATGAGCGGCAACGGCCTGCACTACACAATCGAAGCTGGCGGTAGCCTCGAGCTCGCCGGAGCAGTATCGGCTTCGATCACGTTCCAGCAGACCACGGGCATGCTGATCCTGGATGAAGCCACCAAGTTTACGGGAAATATCATCGGTCTTTCGGGAAATGGCGACCCAACCGCCTCAGACATCCTCGATCTGCGGGACATCGCTTACGGAGTCGGAACCTCGGTTTCGTACTCCGGAAATACATCGAGCGGCCTACTGACGGTCACTGACACACAGAACCACACTGCACGTCTAAATCTGGTAGGCGACTACACGCACTCGACATTCAACCTGGCAAGTGACGGACAAGGCGGCACGTTCGTCATTGACCCTCCCGCGCAAGACGCGACACCGCATCAAACGGCCGCCATTGCGATGGTGCAGGGCGCCGACGGATTTGTATTCCGTCCCATCACCGCAACCGATAACACAAGCACGTTTGACACACCCGCCACTCTGCCCTCCAACGAGGTGCTACTTGAATGGCAAACGAATTCGATCCCGCAGGACGCACACCTCTATCTTCACGCGATGGGCGATACCAGCTTCGTTCACACCCATGACGCCTTCATGGTGCACGCCTAAGGAGGCCGGCCGCACTACGCGTCGCCGAACTTGTCCAGAGAAAACGCGTCTGCCAATATAGAGGCTGCAACGTGGAGTCTTTGGACATGCCGACACGCAGGGAGATTTTGGGCTCCGCCTTGTTCGCGCTGCTGAGCAATCAGTCCAGTGCCGCCGAGCAGACCCCCGCTCCGCTTGCAGATCTAAACTTTCTCGATCGGAGAGCGTCGGAGCAGCACGCGCGCGCCCTTCGTGGCAATCTGCGCTATGTGGACCACGAGGTTTTTGGCGATCCAGCCGGTATTGCGATCGAGGAGGCAGCCCTGAACGGGGCTGAGGATGCCGGCTTCTCGAGTGAAGCCGCACTGCCCACCGGATGGCAGGTCATGCCGATCGCGGGCAAGGACATCACGTTCACCAGGGTCGCTCCGGCGTTGGGACGCTTGCAGGTGCGAGGAGAAGGTGCTGGTCAGTTCTTTATCAATATGGCGGCTAGCCGACACTTCGCTGTCAAGCAGGGAGAACTGCTGACGGGGTCATTGGCCCTGCGGTCGGTAAGCCGCGAGGCCGGCGGGCTGGTCAAGGTAGAGCTGTGCATTCAGCAGGTGAAATCTGACGGGTCAGTCGCCTCTCCCGTCGCGGTCACAATTCAGCTGCTACAGACCGATCAGCCATGGTGGGAACAAGTACGCGCGACTGCGACGGCGGACGGTTTTGCGATCCTTGCCCTGAGGGTGACGACAAAAGCGCGGTTTGACATCACATTCGAGCTCCATTCCCCCCAGCTAGAGCGGCGTGCCTGGAGATCGACATTCTGCGCGACATCACGCAAGGACGACGATGTCACGCTGACCGACCCAGACCGCTATCTCTCTCATCCAGAGCGCTCCGTCCTGCTCACTGCAGACGCGCCAAGATTTGTAGCATCGGGCGCTCTGTGGTGCGAGTACGGGGATCCCGATAACTATGTCGAAATCCAGCAGCGCGAGCGGGTTCTCTATGCGAAGGTCGTAAGCAAGGGCAGCCCGAGCGAGGTCCGGCTCGGTATCGTACCTCCGTTGATGCGGTTTACCGTTTGCCTGGCTCAGGACGCAAAAGGGCTCGCGGCCTCGCTCAATGGAAAGCCTCTCAAGACGATCGATTGTGAGATGCCCGTGGGACTAAAGCTCGCGCGACTTGGCAGCGGGGTGAGTGGGAGCTGGAATTCGACGATCGCCGCACTCACGCTGTTCGCCGGCAAGGTCGTTAATTGCGCCGCGCTAAGCCGGCCTGACAAGGTCTTTTTCGACGACTTCGACCGTCCAGATTCCCCGAACCTCGGTGTATCACCGACCGGGCAAGTCATCCGCAAGACTGGCGCCGTCGGCAGTGCGATATCGGGGCGAAAATGGGTGGTGGCAGGCGTGGGGGTAAGCTTTTCCAATGCTGCATATGGGGTCGTCCGGCTGGGTCGACCACCACGGTACTTGGGGGCGGTTGTGAACTGGACTTCTGGATCACCGGGTGGAGCAGCAGCCATGCTTGCCGCGACCGATGATGATCCCAGGAGATCCATCAATGCTCTCCATGCCGTCCTTACCGATCAAAAGGAAATCTTCCAGACGATGATCGCGAACAAGGTTGAGACCGCTCTGGCCGAGTTCGTCTATCCAGTTCCCATGGCGCGCGACGGCACAACGGCTTACGGCGTCGCTTGCCTGATCAACTACCAGGAGAGGGCTGTTGTCTACGTCGGCCCCCAGGGGGATCTGGCGCGCCACGTCCATCCCACCTATACTGAAAGAGCAGGCCAGCTTGCTATTTTCGAACATTATTGGCAGCTAACACAATGCCGCCCCGAATTCCTCGCCGTCGCAGCGGGTTGAAGATGGCCGGTCAATCTGCCCGAAGTTAGAAGGAGTGAGCCATGAGATACGGAACCGCCACACTGATGCTGTTATTGCTTCCCGCCGGGGAAGCAATGGCGCAGGGCGTGTCGCAATCCCCCACTCAAACCGTCACACAGCAACGCCGGAGCGGAACGACCGTGAACGGCGGCCTCAGCTCCGCGGTGAGAACCAATCAGGGCGTCAGCACGAGCAGCGGATTTAACAGCCCGTTTACTAGCCCATTTGGAAGCTCCAGCAGCTCCCAGTCGAAGGGTGGCTACGCCGGCAGCAGCTCTAACCGGTGATCCTCTTCGGCAGGCCGAGGTTTACGAGCTTTCCGATCCCAAGCCCGATGCATCCGGCCAGCGCGTCGATCAGGAAATCGGATAAGCGCGCATGGCGCGTTGGCAGCGGTATTTGAACCAGCTCGATCCCTAACGCGAAAAGAATGGCCAAAGGCCAAAGCGACTTTCTCACCGCCGGGAACGACAGCGCCACGGCAGAACCGACCAGTGCAAAACAAAGGAAATGCTCGATGTTTCGATCCAGGCCGGTCACCGGCCGGCCCGTGGCAGGCATTACAGTCAGACACAGAATTCCAAGAACCACAGCGCCCGTGGCAAGTCGCATCAAAAACATGGCTATCCTTAAAATCACGAAGTCATAAAAGTGGCGGCTCGCCGGGCTCGTCCAGGGCCGAAGTTGACTACCTATTCAACCTCCCGCGTAGATGCCCAGGCAACCTACAATGTTGCGCCAAGAGATCGCCAAACCGCGTAACGGATAAGCAAGACTCGCAGAATTGTTGCAAAATCGCAACTGCCGGTGTCGAAACCCTTGCCAAGCGTAGATTCGCTTAGAGATTTTACGAAGCTCGTGATAGTCCCGAAGACATGGGGACTATATTTAAAACCAAGTTTTTAGCTGGTATTGCCCTCTGCGCCATGATTGCTCTGGCCGGGTGCAGTCAATTGCCGACGTCTGGTCCATCTGGCCAAGCGGTAAAAAGCGAGGCGCCGGTTGATGAAAACAGTCTTCCGTACGCTTTGGTTCGCGTCAATTCCGATGTCGTTTCCATACTGGCACGCAATACAGGCAGGTTGACGGTTACGTATCCGGATCGTCAGCCCCCCCGTGAAATCAGATTTGGCGTAGGCGACGTCGTCAGCGTCACGATCTTCGAGGCTGCTGCAGGCGGCCTGTTTATCCCCGCTGAAGCGGGTGTCCGGCCCGGTAATTTCATTGCCCTTCCGAATCAGACGGTCGACCATAACGGCAACATCTCCGTGCCTTATGCCGGCGCTGTCCGGGCGCAGGGGCGGACGCCTTCCGAGGTCCAACAGGCGATCGCCGATGCGCTGAAGAATCGTGCGATCGAACCTCAGGCCGTTGTAGCCCTGATTGACCAGCGGACGTCGCTCATCAGCGTGCTCGGCGAGGTGAACAATCCTGTTCGCTATCCCGCAAACGCCGCCGGCGAACACCTGCTGGATGCGATTACGCGCGCCGGAGGTCCGAAGGGGCAAGGCTTCGACACCTGGGTCATGCTTGAGCGCAACGGCAAGCAGGCCACCGTGCCGTTCGGGGCGCTTGTGTACGAGCCGTCCAATAATATCTGGGTCCACCCGAACGATACGGTTTACGTCTATCGTGAGCCGCAGACGTTCGTTGCCTTCGGTGCAACCGGCCAGCAGGGTCAGTTCAACTTCGATGCCTGGCGGATTTCGGTGGCGGAAGCCGTGGGTAAAGCTGGCGGCCTGAACGATACCTTGGCAGATCCCGGCGCGATCTTCCTCTACCGCGGCGAGCGGCGGGAGGTTGCCGCGATGCTGGGTGTCGACGTGAGTCGCTTCACGACGCCGATCATCCCTATCGTGTATAATTTCAACATGCGGGACCCGTCGACCTACTTCCTGGCGACGAAAGTGCTGATCCGGAACAAGGACGTTCTGTACACGTCGAATGCTCCGGCAGTCGAATCGGCCAAGTTGATGACCTACATCAGGCTGGTCACCGCCACGGTCAACGATCCGATCGTCGCAGCATACAATGCTGCCGCCCTTCGGAACCTGGTCGTAACGGCTCCCTGATCCACGTGCGACGCGATGGGCGATACGCCGTCTTCGTGACGAAGGCGATCGTCGCCCTCAAGCCGCAGCAACCGTCGGATCTGTTTGCTGCGCTGCTGTTCACGGTCGTGGCGATCATGCCCTTCCCGTTCGCTTCGGTATCCTCCGTCGCCATCTCCCTATGGTGTGGGCTGGTGGGCATGGCGGTGCTCGGGCTTGCCTTTCGACCGCCCCCCGCTGCTTCGCCTCTGCTTCTTGCGGCCGTTATCGTCACCCTTGTCGCGAGCTATGCAGTTGTTCTCTACCTCCAGGTGCAGGTTCGGAACTCATCTGATCCCCTGGTCCATCCGATCTGGATCCAGGCCAGCCAGTTGCTGGGCCTCTCTTTGGTGTCGACCGCATCGATCGCCGTGGGGCAGCCGTACCTCGCGGTCGGCACACCGCTCCTCAACCTGTTGCTGTTTACGGGGGGCTATCTCTGCGGCGCCGACGAAGTCCTCTCGCGCCGCCTGTTCCGAACGATCGCCTGGGCAGGCGGGCTTTATGCCATTTACGCGATCTGCTCCTACGCGCTTGAGCCGAACCTGGTGCTTTGGCAGGAGAAAATCGCCTATGCCGGCAATCTCACCGGGACGTTCACTAACCGCAATGCAGCGGCGGTGTATTTCGGATCGATCTCTATTGCATGGCTGCTTCTCATGCTCCGGCGCCTCAGTCTCCGCAAGAAACGCCATTCCGGCAAACGCCGCCCGTCGACGACACAAGTCAGTTGGCGCAACCTAGCAGTCCCGGGCACTTTCTTTGGCATTTCCCTGCTTGCACTCGTTCTGACTGGCTCCCGCGCAGGTGTCGCGTGCAGTTTTGCCGGACTGCTGGTGACGTTTGGGCTGACCTTTAGGGCCGAAATGTCGCCCAGGCTTCGCAAATGGCTGGCTTCTGGCGCTGCCGTCGTCGTGATCTTGGTGATCTATCAAATCTTCGGCAGCGGTCTGGGCGAGCGGCTGGAAACGGAAGGAGCCGCCGGCGGAGGTCGCGCCAATGTCTTGGCCTCCGTCCTGCGCATGATTTCGGACTTCCCATGGCTCGGGACCGGCTTGGGCACGTTCCGCTGGAGCTTCGCGGCCTACCGTAGCAACCAGATTTCGGGCTGGGGCGTCTGGGATCGGGCCCATAATGTTCCCCTCGAGATTGCCGCTGAGGGCGGCCTGGTGCTCGCGGGCATCGTGGCCCTGCTCTGGATCGGAGCCATGGCCATTTTGGTCCGTGCCTGTCTGGATCCTAAGCGCTCCCGTACCCTCCCGCGTGCCGCCCTGGCCATCTCAACGGTGGCCATCCTGCACTCTTTGATTGATTTTTCGCTGCAAATACCCGCTTATGCGGGTACCGTGATTGTTCTTCTTGGCGCCGCTCTCGCGCAGGTGCAGAGGCCGGCTGAGCAGGCCGGAGCGATTAACTTTGAAATGAAGCAAAGTCCGGCGGCGCTCGACAGACATTGATGTCGGAACGCTATCCAGTTAACATTTCATATATTTTTTAGAAGGGTTCAGGGTATGTTCCAGACAACTTTCAAGCGGAGCCTCACTGGCATCGCAGCGTCGGCGCTCATCGCACTCTCCGTATCCGCTCAGGTCACGCCCTCGGCGTTCGCCCAGCGCTCGCCTCAAGCGACTGCTCAATTCCTGAGCAACCCCGGAGATCTTCTCGCCAAGTCGCCCAACGGCGGTGCTGAGCTTGTCGGCAGCGTGCGTGACCTGGTTTCGGGAGACGCTGCCACGCTCCAGCCGATCATCAATCTGATCGCGAACGCCAACAAGGACCAGAAGGCGGCGATCGGCGCGGGTCTGGCGCAGGCTGCCAAAATCGTTGTCCGTACCAATCCCGCGTTCGCGACGGAGATCCAGCAGGCGATCCTCAACACCAAGGACCAGGACGTCGTGCTCGCCTTCGCGGCCGGCGCTGGCGACCGGCCGATCGGAGCCGCGGGTGGTGCCGGCGGTGGTGGTGCCGGCGGCGGTCAGACCAATCCGCTTCAGTTCGGCGCGGGTAGCGGCGGTGGTGCGGAAAAGATCGGCGGAAACGGCACCAACACCAATCCGTTCAGCTACACATCGGGCGTTAGCGGGTTGGGAAATACGTTCACGAACAACACGTCCGGCACCGTTTCGAGTTCGGTAAGCCCGTAAGGGGAATGTCGGCGCAATCCGTATTCGAACCACATGCCGGCTTTGACCGGCATGTGCTGTTGCGTGATCAACAGGCGAGCCTCGCGAACCGCCGCATCACAATGATCAAAAAATGCTCCAGCTTCTGAAGCCTGAGGAAAACGAAGTCGACCGTGCGGACTATGTCTCGCCCGACCAGATGTTCGCAGCTGCCCTCGGTTTCCTTCGCCGCCAGTATCCCGTCTTTCTGGTGACGATGCTGATCACCCTTGCCTTGGGTGCGGCTTACCTCGTGGTGGTCCGCTCGACCTATACGGCGCAGGCGACGATCATCATCGACACAAGAAAGCTTCAACCCTATTCGTCCCAGAACTCTCTGTTCACAGAAATCCCCGTGGACTCGCCCGCGGTGGACAGCCAACTCGAGCTGATCAAGTCCGACAACATTGCGCGATCTGTCATCCGCGATTTGCACCTGGCGGACGAGCCCGAATTCTCTCGCTACGGCGGGGGCTTTATCGGCAATATGCTCTACTATTTCTACCAACTGTTTGAACCAGGTGAGGAGTCGCAGGACGAGATCGAGCGACGCGCCCTGCGCGAATTCTCCAACAATCTCTCGGCCAAGCGCGTAGGTGTAACCTACGTGATCGAGATTGCTTATCGCTCCGCCCTGCCCGGACGGGCCGCTCAGGTCGCCAACGCCGTGGCCGAGGCCTACATCAACGATCAGCTCGACGCCAAGTACCAGTCGGCACGCCGTGCCGGCGACTGGTTGTCCAGCCGAATCCAGGAGCTCAAGCAGCAGGCGCTCTCGGCCGACCGGTCGATTGTCGACTTCAAGAACAAGAACAACATCATCGATGCTGGCGGGCGATCGATTTCCGAACAGCAGGTCGCCGAGCTAAACAGTCAGTTGCTTACCGCACGGACGGTCACCACGGACGCGCGCGCCCGCCTCGATCGCATCGAACAGATTATGAAGTCCGATGTTCGCGATGCGACCGTGACGGATACGCTGCGAAACGAAGTCGTGAGCAAATTGAGATCGCAGTATCTGGAGATCGCCAATCGTGAGGCCGATCTTTCGATGAGGTACGGAACAAGCCATCTGGCCGCGGTCAATCTGCGTAACCAGATGCGCGAAATCGCCAAGTCGATCACGGCGGAACTCGGTCGCCTCGCCGAGACCTACAAGAGCGACTACGAGATCGCCAAGCAGCGTGAGGATGAAGCCCAACGCGCGCTCGATGCCGCCGTCTCCCGATCTCAAATCGGCGGCCAGGCTCAAGTTCAGCTGAAGGAGCTCGAGAGCAACTCCCAGACCTACCGCTCGATGTACGAGACGTTCCTGCAGCGCTACACGGAATCGATCCAGCAGCAGTCGTTCCCGATCACCGAGGCACGCATCATATCGAGCGCCGGCCGGCCGTCCAAGCGCAGCAGCCCCAAGACCATTCTCGTTCTCTCGATCTCTTGCGCAGGAGGCCTGATGCTGGGCTTTGGCATCGGTCTCATGAGGGACCTGTCCGATCGGGTGGTGCGTACCAGCGACCAGGTGGAGCGACTGCTCGGAACCGACTGCCTCGCGACCCTTCCCGTGCTTGCGGCACCTGTTGTTCGGCCCGGCGATGCTCCGCCGTCACCGCAGGAGATGCGGGCGGAGGCCGGAGCTTTCTGGGCCGTGGTCAGTTCGCCGTTCTCAAGATATGCCGAGGGACTCCGATCGATAAAGTCCGCGATAGACCTCAACAGCCGGATACGCACCGGCCGCATCGTGGGCCTGTCCTCGGCGCTTCCCGGAGAGGGAAAATCGACCACTGCTGCAGGCCTTGCGCTGCTCAGCGCGCAGTCCGGGCACAAGGTGATTCTGATCGACGCGGACCTTCGAAATCCAGCCCTGACCAAGTTGATGGCACCAAACGCGGCCGCCGGCCTGATCGACATTGTCACGGGGCAACGCAGGTTTGAGGACGTCGTCCTGCGTGAGGGTACGACCGGACTGGATTTCGTGCCCACCGTGATCCATGCGCCGATCGCACACACGAGCGAGATCCTCGCGTCCGAGGGCATGAAGTCGCTCGTCGAGCGCCTCAGCAGCACATACGACTATGTCATCGTCGACCTCTCCCCGCTGGCGCCTGTGATCGACGTCCGTTCGACCGGGCATTTCATTCCCACCTATGTCCTGGTCGTCGAGTGGGGCAAAACCAATATTGATGTCCTCGAACGTGCATTGGCGAATGCCCGGCCGGTTCGAGAACATCTACTTGGCGTGATCATGAACAAGGCCGACACGAATCTCTTGAAGCGATATGAAGGATACGGGACCAGCTATTACTACGACCCCAAGTACTCACAGCCGGGCTAGTTGGTTGAGGAAGGGCGACTTACCGGGCGCAGTCGCGACTGGGATCACCCGTCTGCTTGTGACGGTGTTGGCGCTGGGCGGGCTGGCCTGGTCTGCCGCGATGTTGCCGACGTCCTGGCGGCAGTTGCCGCTAGAGCAATTTTCGAACCGTATCACTCGCGGCGAGACCTTCCCAGTCGACCGGCTGGAAGAGAAACTCCGGCTTTATCGCGAGACAAGCAAATTGGTCCGCTGCAATGCTAGCGCAAGCCACGACATGGCAGTCGTAGATCTGGCGATCGTCCGGGGGCAATTCGACGCCTCATCGAAAACCGACGCCGCTCTAGAGCGCGGCAGAAACACCGTCGTGGAAGCGCTGTCGTGCCTGCCCTCAGATCCGTATCTATGGTTTTCGCTGTTTCAGATTGAAAGCCTTCGCATGGGTCTCCGGCAGGAATACCTCCGTTATCTCGACATGTCGTACCAAGTCGGACCTAACGAGGGCTGGCTCGCAATCCCCAGAAATCGCGCAGCCTTTGCGATCTTACCGGCTCTTTCCGAAACGCTTCAGTCGAAAGTCATCGACGAGTTCTGCTTGCTGCTGCGAAGCGAACTTTATGCCGAGGCGATCGAGATATTCCTCGGCGCGGCCCGACTTCACCAAGCTCAACTGGTGAAACGGATGGACAGCGTCCCAGCCAAGAACCGGCAGATATTTGCGGTCCAGCTTGCGCGCAAAGGGATCGATGCTCGCATTCCGGGAACATCCGTCGTTGTTCGCTGAGGCGCCCTGAAGCAACGCGAAATCGCAGCGCTTGCAGCATTTCGATGGACCGGCTCCAGAATACCTCGCCAGCACTGGCCTGTCATCTCTGCAAATTGGCCTCATTAGATCGTGGTGGAAGGCCTCGTTCGTCCCACCAACTGAACCATGAAAGCCGCCTTGATTACCGGATGGTTCCAAACACATCTGATCATAATGGCCAGACCTGCGCTCATGACAGCGTCCATGGCGAGCAGTACGCCCTCTTGCCCCCAGATTTTGAAGAGCACGCAAGCAATGGGCACATAAATGAGCGATTGCCATACCTGTAGCCTCGCAGCCTCCCTTATATTGGACGTACCGATGAGCAAAGCCGAGAAAAAGAACTGCAAGGCGCTCAGAACAACCAGCAAAGCTGCTGCCGTCAAAAACAGGCGGTCCAGTTCGATCGTCGTACGTAGCCAAATTGACAGTGCCAGATTGCCAAATAGCCAGAAAACTCCTCCCCCCAGACAAGATCCGGCCAGCAACACTGCCCCGCTAAGTCGCACAATCCGCGCCGCCGTCAGTTCGTCTCGCATCTTCAGCTTTGTCGCTAGGATATTTGACAACGGATACGTAAACGCAACGACGAGTCCCCCGTAAGATTGCATCAACCGCATGAATATCCCAAGCTCTATAACGGCATCGGGCCCTGCAATTAAACCGAAAAGGCCCGTAGCGAGCTGGTACAGGATACCTATCCCAAGGCTGATGATGGTGAAATGAACCGAGCTTAGCAGCAAGCGTCGGGCGATCCGCGGCTTCCATCTCCATTCGCTGGAAAACAGGTCTCGATTGCGACGTACGACGTCTAGCGCATGGAACACCGACCCGAACAGGAAGCCGAGACTAAGAAGAACAGCGGCGAAAACGATCGACGGATGGGCCGGAAACACAAAGAGTAGCAACGCGAACGACACTGCATAACTCGCCACCTGAAACAGATAGAGGCGATGCAACTGATGGTGCCCTGCATCTATTCCCTCAAAAATGGAAAGGAAGAACCAAAGCGCCAGGCCGAAAAAGACCACCAGAACCGTGACAATAGACTCGCTGTAGTTTGCGAGAATCGTCTCATTTACTGGCACCATCCACATAAAAACCATCAATGCTGCCGCAGCAGCACCAAACAATAGGAGGTTGATAACTGCTGAGAGTGCTGTAGCAAGCGAAACAGTCTCGGTCTTGAAGGCACTCGTACTCCGGCGGGTTCGTGCAACGGTATTTGCAATCACCCGTCCCATGCCAACATTGGCAAACCCAATCCACGAGCTGATACTCAAAATGACGAGCAGAAGGCCGAACCGCGACGGTCCCAGCTCGGCTAGAACTATTGGAGTGCCCACCAAATTCAAAAGGATCGCGAGCAGCCTGGCGAGCCATCCTGCCGCGGCGGAGAACAGGATTGCTTTCATATTTGGACCGCGTACCGCTTTAACCAGCCACTCCCGTCAATGGATGACTGCGTTCGTGCGGGAGAAGAACTTGGCGGTCTCCGGCACATTGCGAATGTGAACCGCAGGATTTCCGGCAATTAAGGAATACGATTCCGGCTTTGCATGACCGACAACCGAACCGGCGCTGACGAGACAATAGCTCGGAATCTTAACCCCCTTCGTGATCAGCGAACCAGTTCCCACCATAGTATAGTCGCCGACAATGATCGGAGTACAAGTTTGCCTACACGAGAGCGGCTCGATGCCGTGCGTGATCAACTGTGAGCGAACTCCAGCGAGTCCGCTGTACATACCGAATTCCACCCGGTCGGAGCAATCGATATAGTGCTGGTGTGCAACCATGCTCGCGCGCTTCATCAGCAGCTCCGATCGTCGTCCCGGGTTCTTCCTAAAGAACAGAGAGTTCAGCTTTCGGGATAGCCCGGTAATCCAGTTGAAATTGCCAATGATCGCCTCCTCATGCATTTCCAACTTATCGAGGCGGCCGATGTAATTAAAATGACCGAGAGAAGCTCCCTTCGCCAAGATAACTTCATCGGCAAGAAGAATCGAAAAGCCAATGCGAGAGTTTGCGTCGAGGGAAAAGCCAAAGAGAATATTCAGGGCCCAGCGACGAAGGGGCCACGGCACGAAAAACAATAAGATTTGAATGCCCGCCTTTAACATTTTCAATGCGCTCCTGCAACGATAAAACCGTCTTGGACGAATGGATTTGGTCGCTATCACTCAATATTGGGCAGCGAATTCAGGGCACCGGCATCCCATACAGCAAGTATTCGCCCACCTGAAACCCCATCGTCCCTGAGCTGGAGCTTCGGAGCGGGAAGACCAAATGGAGACCGCATAAGATTAATTCTCCGAAAGTCACCATCCCGAATGTCCGAATTGAACCACATAGAACTATCGCTGGTGAGCAAGACGTACCGAAAGTTTGCAGACCTTATGTTTCTGAGGAGCGCAAGAGCATTCTTGAACGAAAGGTGAAAGAGCACTTCACGGCATATCGCCACGTCACCCCAGCGCTCGAGAGGCTGCTTCGTCGCATCCATGCAAGAAAAGCGCCTTCTCGCATGCGCGTAAACCTCATTATGAGAAGCAATCAACGACGGAACGATGTCGATGCCGAGGTAGTCGAAGTCGCCAGCAACTCGAGACATCCAGTTAAAATCGCCACAGCCGATATCCACCAGCCCGGTGCATTCGACATCCCGCAGGAATTCTGAGAGCTGGCGGGTCAATGGGTCGGTGGCCAACCGGGAAGAACCCAAACCTGAAAGACTCGCCTGCTCTGCGCTTTCGATCCAGACCCCATTCACGTAAATTTCCGAGAATACTTTATCGAGTTGGGCCTCTCGCATGTGGCTCGTATCACGACCACGCAGGCGTCTCGCAACATTGATGATTTCGTCTGCACCGAGCCGAAACAATACGTGGCGGACAATCTCCTTGCAGGACTGCAAATGATCTAGCGGCATATGAAGAATCCGACGTTATACCGTGCTGACGGCTAAGAGACGTCAGCCACGGGCTGTTGTGATGACTGCCCTCGCGGCAATCTTGCATGACGCAGTGAAGTTGAAACGTAACGCCGCCTAGTCGGAGGCGTGTAAGCTAGAAAAAGCATAAAGAAGAAAGAACCGATAAACCCGATGTTGTAGTTGTCCGGCTCAAACCACTGGATCAGGAGCGTAGACGTGACCGCCAGCCCACAGAGCAACGTCCTGCGATCATTGCGCTTCGTGCCGATCCAGACGAGATAAATTCCGCGGCCGGCGACAACGAGTAGCAAGAGGCCACCGAGCAAGAGGCCAAAGTCCATGAAGTAGGACAAGACCCCACTATGGACTGCATGCAGATTATATCGACTGGAACGGAAGCCATATCCGAAGAATACATACTCGTCGATTGCTCCGAAGAAAGCGTTCCAGGACTCTGCACGCCCGGTAAATCCCGACAGAATTCCTCGATCTGGATCGAAAAGCGCCAGATCACTCGTGATCTTGTCAATCAGCCGGTCTGTGTCGGTAATAAACGGCAGGATCAAAAGGGCGACGGGGAAGATAATCATGCAAATTGCGAGCATGCGAACGTTGATAATTTGCTGCGCGCGACCGAAGAGTGATCGGCAATTCACAAAGGCGAGATACCCAAGGTAAAACAACAGCGTCGCTATCATGATAGTTCGCGCACTAACTATGTAAGTTGCGGCGAAGCAGACCACAAATACAGGCAAGCTCACTCGTTTAACTACTAAAGAGTGGAGCACCAACGCAATATAGGCGTATCTGGCATAGTGATTGGGGTGAATCAGGCCGACCCATCTGTACTCGTGGAAACCTTGAACGACCGCGGCCGCGCTGAGGGAAATAGCCAACGCCAGAAATGCCATCGCGAGCGCATTATCAACACTCTGCGCAGGTGCCTGCCAAAAGCAGAGACAGAGCAGGAACGCGCCCAGCGTGACGACGTACTGGACAATTTGCCCAGACGACTCGATATACTTCGCTGCCGCCACTGACGCGAGGACGATCAGGCCCGAATAGATCAGCAGGAAGATCAGTATCGGTTGCGATCGGCGGATCGCGGCATACGTTCCGTGACGAGCAAATATTAACAAGCCCAGCAAGAGCGCAGGAACAGCAACGAGGAGGCTGAATCCTCCAACGTCTGCCTGGGTGGTAAATCCACTCCGCAAATCCATAAGCTGAGCCGGGGTCGCCTTGATGCCAGGATAACAGATTGCGACGACATAGAAGCTGAAGCCGAGCCCAGCCGCATTGAATGCGCCGCCTCGCACAAGGTTGCGCAGGATCGCGAGATTCTCGGAGACAAAGACGGGTAATCTCATCGCGGGCGGCCCCCGGGCGGGGCTGTCTGGAGGAAAAGAAAATCCGCCTGCACCGGGCCATGTCGCGGATCGACGTACTGATTATAGACTCCTGCCAGCCGAAATCCATGTTCCTCGGCCCAACGCGAGATGTCGCCGAACAACGGCTGGCCCTCATACAGCTGTATGAACGAGCACTCGATGTAGAGGGCCTGAAATTGGTTAATGAGATCGGCAGAGCCTTGCAGCACGTCGAGTTCCCCCCCCTGAACGTCCACCTTTAGGAGCGCTGGCCCCCGGATAGCTCCTGCCTCTAGGCAATCCGACAGCCTGCAAACGGCAATCTCGTCCTTTCGGGCGGTCTGCCCTCCGAATATCTCGCTTTGGGCCGATCCCGGCTTCAGGAGTGACGAAGAATCGTCACGGCTCGTAACGTAAATGCTGGCTGGCCCGGCGGTTGGACCGATGGCGCAGGGGAAGAGCCGGACCTTGTCATCTTGGCCGAGAGCTACGGTGAAGCGGGCGGCAGGCTCCGCGAGTGGCTCGAAGGAATAGATGCGCGCCTGAGGAAACAGGCGCCGGGCCATGACCGCGAACTGCCCCCTGTTTGCGCCGACATCCACGACTGTCTGAAAGGAAAGCCGCGACAGCGCCTCGATGTGCTCGATGGCGGGAGCTATTCGCATGCTCAATAACCGCCACAGAGACGGACGAAGCGCGCAAAACACGCCCTTCTGGATGGTGATCAATTGCATTCTGTGGAAATCCTCTTCCTCACACGTACGACCAGGAACTCAACCATAGGCCTGTCGGTATCGATCGGACGTGGCTCGGGCGTCGAAGGTCGCGCCGCTATAGCGGAGGGCTCCCTCGCTCAACTCGGACCACGCCTCCGGACCCATCGCGTGAATCGCCTCGAGCTTCTCGACGAAGGAGTTCGGCGCTGAAAGCGAGAGCGCCCAGCCCGCGTTGCTCGCCGCGACGTCGGTCCAGGGGCTCCTGTCACTGATCACAACGGGCAGTCCGAGCGAAAGTGCCTCGACGATCGAATGGCCGAAATTCTCGCCAAGCGTTGGATGCAGGAGAACGTCATAATCCGCAAGCTGCGCGAACAGTTCGTCCTTGGGCAGATTCCCCTTGAACGTGACGTCGCATTGTCCGGTTCCGGCCCGCACCATCTCGATGCATTGTTTCGCATAAGCACTGTCGTCGATCTCGCCAAAGATATCGAGCGAGGACGCAACGGTGAGGCGACGCACGATGTCGAGCGCAAAGGTGACGTTCTTCTGCACTGTGACGCGACCAACCATCGCCATCCTGAGCCGCGCTGGCTGCTTCTCCCTCCTGGTCAGCCGAAGCGCACCGCCCTCGACGAACTGCGAAACCATCAGCACGTTTTGGGAACGAAGGTGATTGCGGCGAATGTCGTGCACTTCCGCCGGAGAGCCCGCGAGGTGAATGACCCCGCGATATAGGTCGATCAGATCGGCCAGCCGGCAAAACAGCCGCTTCTTCAGAGCGGACGCGGACATGATCACATCCATGAAGATGCCGTGCGGCGTGTGGAAGACTCGCTTGTTCCCGAGGAATCCCAAACGGTTCAGGATGAGAGTGGGGATCGCGACCAGTGGGTCGAAGGCACACTGAATGTCGACGACGTCGAAATCTTCCCTGACGCGATCGAAGAGAACGCGCAATCCGGCGATCCCCGTTGGGATATACTCCACCGTGGCAGTCCCCATCCGCTCGCGATGAAGCTGCGTTTCGAACATGGGGACGCCGCTGGTGAAGTCATAATTGAGCGTCACCAGATGAAAATCATAATCTTCCGACATGTTGTGCAAGAGGTTGCGGATCGCCGTGGCAGGTCCAAGATGCGACAACGACGGAAAAAAAGACCGATAAATGATCAGAACACGCTTCTTTGTCATCTGAACTCGGACAGGGTTGCAGGGCGATCCCCCGGCAGCTGGGCTCCAGCCCGATCCGGCCCACGCAGTGGAATGCGCTCGGTCAAGCCGTGGCGATCGAGTTCAGATGAAACGAGCGCGAGGGTCTCGTCCAATTGCGCCGGCGCAATCCAGTTGCGCATGCGCTCGAGAAGCTGAAGGCTGCCCCGGTACACGACAGCACTGTTGTTCCGGACCTCGGCCGTGGGAATGTTGCCGTCAGAGGCCGTGATGGACCCGGCGCCCACAAACTTGTTTCCTTCGATCAGATTTCTTTCAGGGCGGAGAAGGTCCGACCCCTTATAGCCGGCGAGTTCGGGATAACGGCTTGCCCAAGGCTCCTTGGCTACGGGCAAGCTGTACAGATTCCGAACGCTGAGCCCATTTGGAACTTGCATATGATCGTTTCGCCATACCTGCCACCACGATGCATATCCCAATGCGGCGCTCCAAATCGATGGCGAACTTAGAACGAAGAGGTTTGATAGTAACTTGTTATCCTTACCGCCATTCATCAGTATCCCGTATGGGATACCCACGATGACGTTGTCGGTGACGAGATTTCCGCTCGAAAACTCGTCAAGGTAAATTCCCCTCGCGTCGTTGAAATATTGCCCGCCCGTCCCAAGCAATATGTTTCGGCGAATGATGGTGCCTTGGCTGGTGAAGTCGCGCGCGCTGTAGATGAAACCGGAATCGCCCGCTTCGGTGAGAAGCTGGACCATGAGGTTGTCCTCAATGACGTGATCGTTCCCGGAATAAAGGATTCCGAACTGAGGTCCGTTGAAGATGACCGTTCGGCGCACACTCATTTCGACGCCGTCCATTTGCACCGCCGGCGAAAAGGTACGGTAGATCAGGGAGAAGTCCTGGATGCTACTATCCTCGATCGAGATGCGCCCCGGCGTCAGGCTCGCGCGGTCTCCGCCCGACAGCCATGCCCCTCGTCCACCGACCCAGCGAATGCTGGCATGATCAATCCGGCAGTCATTCGAGTTCGCATACGTAATTCCATCGGCGCCCGCCAGCTGAAGTATGATGTTCGAGAAGTTAATCGTCGAACTTTCGCGCACTGTCACGGCGGTTCCGATCGCAAGTTCGAAGACGACGTCACGAACGGTCAAATTCCGGGATCCGGAAACCGTCAGCAAGGTGTCGAGCACCGGCACTTCAAGGGTCTTGATCGGATCCTCGGAGCAGAAATTCAGCGTCCTCGTCGCGGCGTCATAGAAGAACGAGTTGCACTGGGCAAAAGTCGCCACGTTATAGAAGAAGACTCTCTCGGGCGGCTTGCCGTCCGCCCTCAACCTGTGCCGGTCCGTCTGCACTCCCCTCGAATTGACGGCGAGGGCCCGTGCGTTCACGAAGAGATAGGAATCGGTGAGATATCCGCCGAACCAAAGGTCGGGGGAGCGCCGCACTCCGTCTGGCAGGTCTGCGAACGACATAATCGCGGCGGAGTTCACAGGACCGTCGGCGATCTCGATCACTGGCAGGAACCCGCTATTGGGCCACCTCGTGGACCGCAGCACCTTCTTGCCATTGGCCCGTATCATTAACTGCCTTGGCGACACGCTGGCCAACTTCCGAAGTAGTTTATGCGCTACATCGCCGGGCAAATCCGAAAGCGGCAATGCGTACTCGTAGCGCCCATTCCCGGTACGTGTAGGCTTGAGGTATTTCTCTACGAATGCCGCGCCTGATATGCTGGTGCCACCAGCAGCGCCAGTGATAATGACGCGAGAGCCCGCGGCTTGTTCGAGACCAGAGATGACCAGGGGCTGGTCCAGGATCTGGGCTTCCGCTGGCAGATTGATATTGTAAGTCACCGGGCTGGTGCGTTGTTTCCCGTCCTTTCTTACGATCTCGATCGCTTCGGCGAGTGAGCCGGTCTTGATCGCCGCCTCCTGACCTGGAACATCTGCGCGGGCGCCTGCAACGTTAATGGAGACATCATCCGCCCTGCATCCGTTCGCCAGGACCGCCAACACCAATGCCATGAGCGACCTCGTAAAGCCCGCCGCGACAAGGGGGACTCGGCCGAACGGCATCACGGCGGAAATCATTTTGGCACTCGAATCGCGGGTATAAAGTCTTTTTGAGCCTGTCAGTGTCAGCATCCAGCTCATTGCCCTTGGAGAAAACCAGTTGGTCCTTAAGAAGCCGGGTAGTCAAACGTGCCTTGCGCTCTGCGTGATGGCGCAGTTTCTCGTCATTCCGAATGCCCAGGCCCAAATGCAGCGTTCCGGCGTTGGAGCTACGTTTGGAGTTGCCCGTCCGCCATCGGACGATCTCTCATCCCGCCAGCACCGCGGCCCGACGGGCGCTATTTGCCTCAGGCTGTCCGCGGCATCTCGCGCCCTTCCCAACAACGACCGCCTGTTCAACCATTGGATTTACGCGGAAAATACCTGCAGCGATCGCATCAGGGTGCAGGTATGCTACTATGGAACGCGTAGCTGCATCGAAATGGACCTTGGCGGCCGCGAGCGGAAAGAAGCCATCCTGGGAACCCTACCATCGACCAAGGATTTTCGGTATGAGTATTCGGAGCGGTTTTAGAGATTGACAGTGGACAGGATGAATGAGGGGACGCAGATGCTAAAGTCGATAGTTGCCGGTGCAGTGCTGATGATGTCCGCGGGGGCGGCGGTCGCAGCGGATTACTCCATCATTCCGCAGCCGCAGAACGTTGTGCCGCGCCGCGCGCTGGTCGACGTATGCCACGCCGAGCGATGCGGCCCCCGCGGCTGCCGGGTGGTCAATCTCTGTCGCTGCCCGGATCGCTATGCTTGCTACGGGCTGTACGACGCGTACCGTCCGTATGGCGGCACGGCCTTCCTCAGCGTCTACACTGAATACTGATCTCTGCGGTATTTTCGGGATGGGAGCGCAGAACTCCCGTCCCGTCAGGCTTGGCGGCATTGGTCGCGAAGCCTCAGCGTTCGCTTACCACGCGTTGCGATAGGTTTTGCCTGAAAACAGCGTTAGCAAGATGATCTTTACATCAAGCAGCAGCGACCAGTTGTCGATGTAATAAAGATCGTGCTCGATGCGGTTTTGCATCTTCTCAAGCGTGTTCGTTTCGCCCCTGTATCCGTTGACCTGAGCCCAGCCCGTCAGGCCGGGCTTGACCGTATGCCGGCGATCGAAGCTGTCGATGTGCGGCGTAAACAACTCGTTATGCGTGACCGCGTGCGGCCGCGGACCAACTACGGACATGTCGCCCCGAAGAATGTTCCAAAGCTGGGGCAACTCATCGATGCTGGTCGCGCGGAAGATGCGACCCATCCTGGTCACGCGCGGATCGCCCTTCGCCGCCTGACGGAATTCATCGCCTTCAGACACATACATCGTTCTGAACTTCAGGACGCGAATCGCTTCGTTGTTGTAGCCATGGCGGGTCTGGATAAAGAAAACCGGCCCGTTCGAATCGAGCTTCACCGCCAGCGCCGAGAGCAGTAGCAGCGGGGACATCACAACCAGTCCGGCAATCGCTACGACGATGTCGAACGTCCGCTTCACCAGGAGATCGAACATGGACAGCGGCTTGCGCGAGAGTGCGAAAGTGGCAAGACCGCCGATCTCGGCCGTCTGCGCGGTCGCCCAAAAGATGTCCCTGTGCGTCGGCACGGCATAGATGTCGGCGGGGATCTGCCTCAGAAGCGATAGCAGCATTCCAACGCTGCCGTCCTCGTGCTTTCTGTCGACGAGCAGAATGATGTTGTCGGGCCGCAGAAACCTGCAGCGCTCAACCAGACCGGCGCCGGTGGCGCGATCGAGAGCGGGCCTTGCGGACACAGCGTCCAAGAGAATCGGGCAAGAAAGAACTTCGATCCCGGCTCCCGATCTCCTCAGCTGATTCTCGTATTCTTCGCAATCGTCCTGATGCCCCACCAGCACCACACGCTGCTTTTGAAGGACTCCACTCTCGGCGGCCTTCTGAAAGGCGCGATAGGCAGCCAGCCGGACCATCCCGACCACCATTGAGCAAGTCACAAACTGCACGATCAAGGTGCCGCGGGAATAGACATCCGACAGCTTGAAAATGAACAGGAGCGACGTCAGGACGACGAACGTCATGGCAGCCGCTCCGACTCCAGCGGAGACGAACCGGATCTCGCGCTGCTTCTGCAAGTGCAGAAATTGACCTGCCATCGCGGCAATGCAGACTTCCGCGATTCCTACAAAGCAGGATGCCAGCAGGTAGACCTTCACCCGTAGACTCGGGGTCGAAGCCAGTTCGTGGTAGAGCCACGCCGACGCAAAGGCTGCCGCTGCCACGCAAAAGAACTCGACCGCGCCGATAGTGAAGAAAACGATACTGACGCGCCTCGAAAATGCCGCCCGCCGGGAGCGCAACATCAAGTCTTGGCCAATCCCGGCACAGCCACGAGAGGCGAAAACGCCTCCATCGTTCTCAATAGTACTCGCCACAGAAAACAACCACAAATGTGAAACTTGAAGGTAAGAATTTGCTAATGATATCTTACATAGAGCCTCCGGAAAAGATGCTTCCGAGTGCGGGCGCTGCTTATTTGTTGAGCATTATTGCGAGCGCCCGTTGAACCTTTTCCAAACACCGCTCGTTAATCCCCGAACGGGCTGCAAAGGGAACTGCGTCAGACTTTTTTAATGAAGATGAACCAAGACTGGGCCAGAGGTCCAAAATGGTCAGCGTCACCCTGCTTGCTACTGTGATCGGCTTGCTCGTCGGCAACGCCCGATACAACGTGTTTACGCTGTTACCCGCGCACCTCCTCATCTTCGCAATCGACGCGGCCCTTTGGCTCATGGGCGAGCTTGGCCCCTGGACCGCGGTGATGATGACCGTATTGACCGTCACGGGCTTGCAGGCGGGTTATCTCGCATCTGTGCTGTTGAGACTATCCAGAGATGACACGGTCCGCGCAAAAACCACCTTTGGCTTGCCCCGGTCGAATTTCTGATATTAGTGGTGTCCCGGCGGCTCCAACGTGCCTGTCGGAGGTCCTAATCGCTGCTACATCTGGGCATCGCGACTATGCAGGCTCTGCCCGACCAACGACTGCCGTCCGGCTTCAGCTCTCCCGCTCAACTGCGCTTTTACACAGTCGGGGACATCCATGGTCGGCTGGACCTGCTCGAGAGAGTCGATGCGAAGATCGACGACGACCTGAAACGGAGGCCGTGTGCACGTTCTGTGCGCGTCTTCCTGGGAGACTATGTAGATCGCGGGCCGCATTCCAGAGAGGTAATTGAATACCTAATTGGCCTTGAGGGGAAACATGACACCGTTTTCGTCCTGGGCAATCACGAGACATGCCTGACGACATTCATCGACATACCGGCGACCTTGCCCACGTGGCTTCAGGTCGGCGGGCAGGAAACCCTGATATCCTATGGGATCCATCCACCCCGTAACCTGAGCGAAGCCGACCAGTCGCGCTTGGCGGCAGAATTGGCACAAGCCCTGCCCGCCTCGCATCTGAACTTCTTTCGACGCCTGCGACCTTGCTTCGCCTTCGAGGGGCTTTTCTTCGTTCATGCCGGCGTGCGACCAGGAACCCCGCTCGCCGATCAATCGCTGGCCGATCTGTGCTGGATACGGGACGATTTTCTTCGGCATGACGGGCTATTCGAGAAGCTCGTCATCCACGGACACACACCCGTTCGAACCCCCGAAATTCGACCGAACCGGATTAATATCGACACCGGAGCCTATGCGACCGGGCAGCTAACGTGCCTATGGATTGAGGGCGATCGGATGGGATTTCTCTGAGTGCGACAGAAACTGCGGGTCCGGCACGAAGCATCATCGCGACCGGCGCAGGGTCCCGCCCGCGAGGATCAAACGTTGCGATCGCCGAGCGACGCCCAGAAGTTGGGGTTCTTCGGCGTCTGAATGCGGACCCAGCGGTACGGCCGCTTCGACCACGGCAAGATGTTGTCGGTCAGGTTGTCCAGAACAAGGTCGCCTTCGGACGTGCGCACCACGACAACGAGATGATGCTCGCCCCATCCTGTCACAACCTCACTCAAGAGTACGGAACGCGTGGGCCAACCCTTCTTGATGAGATCATGGCGCTTTGTCACCGCGTAGTCGTTGCAATCTCCCGCGACGGGATGTAGGAGCCATTTCTCGCCCGCAATCCCGTCAGGATTGGGCTGCGGCCGGATGGAACTGTTCACCTGCCGGTTGACGGCGCGCAGGTCTGCTAGACGCTCCTGAGTTAGCTTGAGCCGTCCTCCGCGAAAAACTATGCGGCGGGATTTGCACTCACTCTGGTACTTGAGGCAAAAAGCCGTGAAGGCCATCGGCGGCAGCGTCGGCGCGTCGAACTTGATATTCTGAATTGCACCGCGGAGCGACATCGGAGTTCCGACGAAGCCGGCCGTAGCGCTGTGCTGCATCCCCATTGCGAGCACCGCGGCCAGTAGAGTGATTGTTGCCTTGCGCATCTGAGCGCTCCCCACATGTTGTTCGGGAAACTTACAAGAAGCGTCTTGAAATAAGGCTCACGCGCTGGGGACCATTCGAATTAAAAGCCCGGCGCTTCGTTAGTCAAATGGAAAGGAAGCAGCTTCGGCCCGCAAACACCTGCATCCGCCGAGTACCTGCGGTAACGTGGGTCACATCTGACGGCATTGGGAAACGAAAGTCCCATTTTTAGCCGTCAGCCTCTCCAAACAATGGCGCGGATCCTTGACTTCGCCACCAATGACGAAGTCGTAGAGCTGCCCCTTGAGGACCAAGCCGTAACGGCCGGGCGACAGCCCAGCACCGCCGTTTTCCGGTTGAATCTCGTACATCTCGGCGTTCTCCTTGATGGGCGAGACACGATAGGGAAACGAGATGTTGCGGATGTACCACCCGTCATCGGGTGTCTCGACGGGTTTGCCAGCCGCATCATAGTTAATAGAGTGGGCCACCTTGGCGATAATCCGAAGTTCGGCTCGCTCAGGAATGTTCTGGGCCGCCTCGCGGCGATAGACGATGAACCTGGGGTGACCATCCTGAAGAACTGGCTGCTTAGTCAGTCCCATCGTCGGCGAAATGGCGACCCGGGCGTCCTGGGCCTTGTTCGGCAGCGGATCCAATTCGAAAAGCGTGTTTTCGCTCAATGCATAGACGCCGAAATCCGTCGGCAGCAAACGCGTCGGTTTCGCAGGCTCGACGGAGACAACCCTATCCGCGCGTTTGGGAGTGCCCACAGCAGAATTGGCAAGTTGCAGCCTTCTGCCCATCAGCACGAGATCGTCGCGATAAACGACCGCGAGCAGGCCGCAAACCAAGGACACAAGCACAGCCAGCGTCCGGACGGTCGCTGCGAGAGGGCCATTCCTGCGTTTGGAAGCGACGGAGCCAAATTCATGAGACGGGGCATCTGACCACACCGTCCTTGCGGTATCCCTCTCGGTTTGTCCCCTAAGGTCCGAAATCGCGAGGGGCGCGGGCGCCGCCCTCGGTGGAACAGGCAGCTGCAGCTCGGTATTCCTCGAAAAAGCCTCAACACCCTGGATTGCTACTTCCAGCGCCTCTCTGGCCTTCAACTCCTCGCTGGCGGGCATCCCCGAAGATTGCAGTTGCTCACTCAGCTTGTACCGCGCCAGGTCGTAAACCGTCTGGCGCAAACTGTCTTGGTCAGAGCTGACCGACGAAATGATTCGGGACAGAACCAGCGCGAATTCCACTTCGGCCATACGAGCGTCGCCGCCCTGACCTGGCCTCTGCTCCAGTTCGCGCTTAGTCATGGAAAAGTGCCGCTTCTCTTTGCTTAGTTGATACGCTGGGAGAGATCGTCGATCTTCCCGCCATTGGCGACGCTCCTATCGAGATGGATCCGCTGGTCCTGCGCCGATCGCTTGGCTCTGTCTGCTGCCGGGTTCCGAGGTTGGCGAGGTGGAAACGCCTTGGCAGCGGCTCCGTCGCAGGCGCGCGCCACCTTTGCCGAAATGACGAGTGCACTTTCCGACACCCCACGCATTGAAAAGCTCCGGAAATACCAATCGACAATCAAGGAACCGTAACAACAAATGGCGGCAAGCTAAAGCCGGGTTGTCGTACCATGTTTTCCGTTAATGCAGGTTGGGTAGGCGTCGCTAACGGGGAGAAATCGGCGCAAGGTCAGGAGGCTGACCGTCCGGACGACCCCGAAACAAGAAAAGCTCCTTGTCCGTGGCGATGATATCTCCAGGCTGCAAGGTGCCATCGTTAAGAACACGGTCCGTCGCAATCTTCTCGCGCGCCTCGGCAGGAGACGATCCGGGAACGGCCTGGCCGAACCGCCAGGCTCGCCGAGCCTGTTCGGCCCGCTTCCTGGCCAGTGCAATCCGCGCGCTCTATTCGTCGCGAGAGATCAGGGAATCCGGCAAGATCGCCTCTGCATCAGGGCCCCTTGCTCCGAGCAACTGCTCGGATCTGGGGTCCGCAACTTCTTCAGCGGCGTTTGCCTGAGCAGCCAACATTGTAAGTAGCAATATCAGGTAGCGACTCATCGCGATCAACGACCATTCCATCCTCGCAGAACCTAGCAAGCTTGCCTTGCGATGTCATCTGGAGCCTGAGCCCCGTTGACGCAGGCCGGGGTCGGAGCAATCGGCATCGCAGCCGGATGTTAGGCAAATCTTTGCCGGCGCAGTAATCCTAACGAGTTAGATTAAGGCGCGTCTCACGTTGCATCGGTGCCGCATCCGCTGTCAGGTGAGGTTTTCATGGTGCTCGTTAGCCCACGGCGTAATCGATGAATATTCATCATCTTCAATTTCTTTGGTACTTGCGCAACGGCGGCTGGATCAATGAGTCGATGCTGCCAGATCGAAGAGTGATCAAGGCTACCCTGCTGGCAAATGGCTGGGTGGAAAGTCGATGTGGACAACAAGGCATCGAATACCGCATCACGGATCTCGGCCTGGACGAAGAGGCGATGTCTTGCGCCGAGGACCCGAAGCAGTTGAAAACCTGATCGATCCCATCGCGCTCGATCCGCATCATCTCCGTCTGGGCGGCAACCCGGGAGTGTGCGGCGGTCAATGGCTGAGCTGCGGCGGCTTGAAATCCGGGAAGCGCGTCAGCATTGCGGTCTTGACGAACTTCAGGTGGGCAATGCTGCTCGCCAACTCCTTGAGCCGGCGCTGGCCGTTGGAGATGTCGGCCGCAAAAAGATCCTGGTGATGATTGTCGAGCGCCTCCCGCTCGAGATATTCGTCGGTGCCGTTGCCGAAGGTGACGGATGCACGTGCAAGTGCGTCATCGACGCGCCGGTTGAGGCCGGCCTGCTCCCGCTCCGCCTCCTGCAATGCGGTTTCGATCGCCGCCAGGACGGCACCGATCCGAACCCGGTCGGTCTCCGCATCACGCTCGACGGAGCGCGCCTTGAACCCTTTGTCCTCGCGGCGAGAGCCGAGAAGATTGTGCGCGCGCGCTCTCAGGAACAGCTGAAACATTTGGGCTATCCCCACATTCGAGATTTAAGCCGCTACCTTCGGTCAGGCATAGTTAACAAAGCCTAAATCCTGCGGCCGCTCCGCCTGGCTTCGTGCGATCCACGCCCGCCAGGCTGCTTCGTGCTTGGAATAGAGCTCGAGCCACCGAGCGTCGTCAACCGCACCCGATGCCTTGCCGAGGCCGGTTTCGGCCGCGATTTGCACCGTCTCCGTCGGCGCAAGATCCAGCGCCTCGAATTCCGCCGTCTCCTCCAGCGAAAGGCCGACCAGAACGCGGTGCCCCTGCGCGTCGACGAAATACCTGCGCGGCGCGTTGTGCCGTTGATCAATCATTCGAAGGGCCCTCATTCATGATCCAGGGACCTGCAAGATCTTTCAGATGCCGGCCGAAACCAAAAACAAACACAATCAGAATGAGGACGCAGATCGTCGCGCCCAGCAACGCAATGAGATACGCCATCTATGTCCACCTGCGCGCCTCCGAAAAACAGAGGCGGCCAAACGCTCATCATCAATTGTCTCGTCTTAGGCTGCCTTTCCGAAGTGCTCAAGCACGGCGACGAGTTAACCTAACCGCACATGGTTATTTCGATTTCGCCACGACTTTCGAGTTGGAGTGCGCGCGCCGTCTACGACGATGGCGGCTGGGTTCGACCGGTCGCCATCGAGGCCGGGGTATAGGGCGCGTAAAGGCGATATCGTGCCGATCGCCTCCGCGAGCGCCATGCCCTCACACCATAGCCGCAGCCAAAGCCCGCCGCGAAAATCGAAACCAAGACCAACACTGCCGTCATTTGGAATGTCCCACGTTTGCCGGAACGTTCCTCCCGCGCTCATTTTCATCTTTTCGTTGCGCCGACTTCAAGATCGGCAGCGCCGAAACTTTTGTCAGACGAAGATGAAGTTTGTGCAACGTGGTGCTTGAAGATTGATCGGCACGTCATTGCAGAGGTGCGGTGAAGAGGCTCCGTTCTTCTTACAGAACTCGACCCGCCGACACCATGAACCCTGGTTCACCGGGATCATACGTACCTCGCCCGCCGATTTTGTCGCGGTAAGGTTGAGCGGTTAGCTTAATCCGCGTTGTTTGTTGCGAAGTCTCGCGAAAGGCATATCCATCTTCGCACCGGGCTCCCCCAAGCCTGGCCCCACCCAAGCAAAGCCGTCGAGCGAACATGGGTCGCTTGGCGGCTTTGTCATTGTGTCGACAAGAGGATCATTTCGGTTATGGCGCGCAAGCCCTGGTCGTTCAAGGAAGACCGCCGACTCATGGAATTGGCCAAGTCTTCGGCTTCGCTGGAGCAGGCGGCGAAACTTCTCGGCCGCTCGCCGGATGCGATCAAGCGCATGGCTTTGCGGCTTGGTCTTTCGTTGAAGTCGAAGACCGGGAAGAAGGGCTAGTCCTGGAAACAGTTCGCCGCCGACGGCAGCTTTGCCCGCCAGCGCAGAAGCTCCTTCATTCCGCCGTGAGGGCCGGAGCAACCATCCGGAGGCCGTCTCCGCCCGCCTGCGGTGAACGCGACCAAGCGTCCCGTCTTTCAGTCCGCTTGGCCGTTCAAACCTAGTTGCGCGTCTTCTTCTGGGAGCCCATCCCGGGGCTGGTTCCGTAGTTCGGTGTCCCCGTCCCCTTGAAAGCTCCGCCCATGCTGTCCGAGCCGGAATTCGTCGCAGCGCCGCTGCGGCTGGTGGGCTGATTGCCCGCTGGCTGGTCTTTGGTCCCCTGCGCGGAGGCCACCGCGCTGCCGAGAACCAACGACAGGAGAAGGCTTAACGTCCTGATCATACTGCTCAACTTTCATGCTTGGGCCGCGCCGGCCATCGGTCAGGCAAACCACGCGATCGCCCTTCCGGGCCGGTCCGCCCGTTAAACCCTATCTTAGCCCCCGCTGGCTAGGATCAATTGCCAAGATAATTCTCAAGGTCATTGCCAAGATCGTCCTCTGCCTCTCCTTGAATTCCGCCCGGACCGGATGAAACTCCAGCGACTGAACCTTCCGTTTGTGGCGCTCGTGCTTGCGAGCATGATGGCGTTTGGGCTGGCGGGCCATTTCGCGGCAGAGGCCGTCATTCGCCACCAGCAGGTGCACCAGCTGAACGAGCTGACCGAGGTGGTTCTGCGCCGTTCCGAACTGGCTGTCGATTTCGCCGCAGCCAGCCTCGACGACCTCGCCAAGCGCGATCTTGCCAGCTGCGCGCCGGCGGCGCTGCAAGCCATCCGGCTCCATGTCTACCAGCGCTCGGCGATCAAGGACGTCCGTCTCGTCAATCCGGACGGATCGGTGATCTGCTCGGCCTATTCCGAGACGCTCGAGTTCGACAAGGGATGGGCGGATCGCCGCGACATGCTGCCCTCGCAGGACCAGCAGCTCGCTTTATTCCGCGTCGAGCAGTTCGGCGGTGACGCGCTGGGCGTGCTCAGGGACGTCAATCGCAGCTCGGCGCTGGTCGCCATCGTGGGCATCAATTCCGGCCTGTTCGATCTCATGCCCGCCGAGCTGCGCGCGCACAGCGAGGTGATCCTCACCTTGAGCAATGGCGAGAAGCTCGGCGAATTCCGGCTCGATGCCGACAAGCCGCTGCCGGGACCGATCAGCTTCGACAGGCGGTCCGCGCGCCTGCCGCTTCACGCTACGATCAGGCTCGAGCAGGCCGTGCTTTCGAGCTGGAACAGCGAAGCGTATTGGCCGGCGCTCGCGGTCGCGCTGGGACTGGGTGCACTGTTCGGCATCCTGCTGGCACGCAGCCGCCGGACGGAGGGGCCAGTCGCGGACCTCGATCGCGCCCTCGCAGCCGGCGAATTCAAGCCGTACTACCAGCCGATCTTCGACCTCAGGACCGGCCGGATCACCGGATGCGAGGTGCTGGCGCGCTGGGTCCGGAAGGACGGCTCGGTGGTGCCGCCGGTGAACTTCATTCCGCTGGCCGAATCCAGCGGGCGCATCCAGGCGATGACCTGGCAGATCCTGCGATCGGCGCTTTCCGATCTGCGGCTCGTGCTGAAGGCGGACAAGAGCTTCAAGATGTCCGTGAATGTCGTGCCCAAGCACCTGCTGAGCGCCGGCTTCGTCGAGACGCTGCGGCGCACGGTCCTGACGGCGAGAATCTCCGCACGCCAGATCGTGGTCGAGGTGACCGAGCGCGACGAGCTCGACGATCTCGCGCATGCCGCGACCGTGGTGGCGGAGCTGCGTGACCATGGCTTCCGCGTCGCCATCGACGACGTCGGTGTCGGCCATAGCGGCTTGTCGCGGCTGAAGGGGCTCGGCGCCAGCGCAATCAAGATCGACAAGTTCTTCGTCGACACCATCACCGTGGATGCGTCGACCACAACGATCGTCGAGATGCTGGTCGCGCTCGCCAGGGATTTTCGGATGACGGTCGTCGCGGAGGGAATCGAGACCGAGGAGCAGCGCCGCGCCCTGATCGCGTCCGGTGTCGAAGAAGGACAGGGCTATCTCGTCGCCGCCCCGCTCCCGTTCGCCAAGTTCAGCGAGCTGGTCGAGTCGCGCCGCCATTCCGCAGCCGCAGCACCGGGCGGCGACGTCCTGGTCGCCTGACCATCCCCGCCGGCGTTCAAAGGCGCTTTAACGATGTTCTCGTCTTTCGAAGGCGGGACCGCATCCGGGCGGCTATGGTGGGCCATGCGTCGAAATCACCTCATCGCAGCCGCGGCCATCTGCCTCGCCCTGATCGTCTATGCCACCCTGGCAAGACTGGCGGGACGGCCGGCGCTGATGGGGCATCACGAGGCCTATTGGATCGTCGTGATCGAGCGCTTCAGTGCCTATGGCCTGTTGGGCTTCCTGCTGTCCTTCCTGTTGCCCGGCCGGCTCGTTCTGGCCTGCTCGCTGGTCGTGGCCGTCGCGATGGGGCTGGAGGTTCTGCAAGCGCTGATCCCCGATCGCGATCCGGGCTTCCTCGACGTGCTGCAAAAGGCGGCGGGCGGCACCGTCGGCGTCCTCCTCGCCCAGACGATCCTGGCCTTCCTGCCCCGGCCGCCGGCCTGAACGATCACGGCGCCGACAACCTCTTCAACGCCGCCGGGACATCATCCCTACTTCATCATCTGCCCGCGCAATTCGCCGCCCGGGTTGGCGGCCGTATGGATGTTCGCGTACCATTTGCCGGCCAACAGATCGGCCGCCTGAGCGTCCGTCAGCGTGGCGCTGCCCTGGATCGGGCTTTGCACCGTCTTGAACGGCAAGACGATGCCGGCGTTCTTGCCCGCTTCACTCGGACCATGGAAATGAGCTCCCATCGCCGGCCCCGACAGATCGGTAAAGGTGACGGTATAGGTCAGGACTTTGGTCTCGCTATCGAACGTGGCCTCGGCCCTGCCTGAACCGGAGGAATTGTTCGGAGGGACTTCATTGCTGCCCTTGAGCTCGGCCTGCAGCTTGATGACCTCCGCACGCGACGGCGCGGCGGCGACCATCAGCAGCGCACCGAGCACCGCCGTTCCCCACAGTGTCACGCCGATCCGATCCCTGGCTGTCCTCATGGCATTCTCCTCGCGGGCTCTATGGCCCGTTGCGGTTGAAACCCCGGCCCCCGGCTGAAAATTCCGGAGACAGGACTATGCCTGATTCGAAAAGACAGTGGAGATCGACGGGCGCCGCTCTTGCGGTGAGCCCGGTAAGGCGCAGCGCTCAGGCTGCACCGCGCTCGCGGAACCCGGTCGGCGCCAGCAGCTCGGCCATTTGCCTGTGCGTGCTCTGGAGCGCGGCGATGGCGCCGTCGAGATCGAAATCCGCTTCGCGGATCGATGCGAAGAACTTGGCCGTCAGCGCCAGGTCAAGCTTGACGCGCGTTGCGCCATCGCGGCTCTTGCGGCGGTCGAGCGACAGATGGATGGCCCGCATTCTGGCTTCCGCGGACGTGCAGCCGCTGAGCGTCGCCAGTTCCTCGTATGTCATCCAGATCTGAGGCATATTTCGTCCGTCCTTCATTGCGGCCTCATCGTAACGTTCCGCCTCTAAATGCACCGTTGCCGCGGCGCATTCGCAGCCCGCTTCGCTGCGATAGCGTCAACGCAAGGCTAAGACGCGGGAGGCCTCGGAGGCAGAGGGAACTGGCGCGGCCGCGAACGGCTGTCGAGCCCCTTGGGCAATTTGTCATTGAGCTTCACGACAGCGGACCGGGTTTCCACTGCCGGCGCGTCTTCCCGGCAGAAGATCAGCGTCACCTCGAATGGCACGTCGGGCGCCTGCTTGGCTTTGCCGGAGCAGGTCGCCAGCGCTCCGCTGCACACGCCCGCGAGCTCGACCTCGACCTCGTCCGGACCGAACACAGTCGGCGGGCCCTCGGCATACCGCCGCGTGGTCAGGACCGCCGTGAAGTGCTGGTCGTCAGCGAACCGATAGGAGCCGCCATAAGTGAAGAAGCTGTCGCTACCGGAGATCCGTCCATCCGCCAGATGCACGATGCCCGTGCCCTGGCCGCGCGGGGTCCTGAACCAAGCCGCGTATTTGCCGTCTCGCATCATGGAAGCATCCACCGTAAACTTCACCGGTATCTGCAACCCAAGTCTGCGGCGCGACAATGACCGATGCGGCGAGCATTCCGCCACGGTTAATGCCCTGCAAAGCCGACCCGTCAAATTGACCCTGCCGCGCGAGGCGATCGCCGCGGCGCGTCAGAACAATTCTATACCGTCGTCCGCGGTCGCGGCCGCCTCGACCCGGCGCGCGGCGGCGGTCGACTCAAGCCCGATCGTCTGCAGGAAGTCGCGATGAACGTCGCGCTCGCGCTCCATCGTGTAGCGCGCGAAGAGATCGTCGAGTATCGCCTGATCCTGCACCTCCACCTGAAGCCGCTGCGCTCCCGCGGCCGCCGTCTCCAGCCGCGTCGCGACCGCGGGCAAGGCTGCCGAGCTTTCGCCGAGCGTGGTCATCAGTCCCTGGGCCGAATTCATCAGCCTCTCGAATTCCGCGCCTTCGTTCACGAGCCGGCTCATCTGCTTGCCGAGCCGCTCATTGCCGGCCTCGACCTCGCGCAGCGCCAGCAGGATCTGCGGCTCGAGCTTGGCAAGCTGCGTGGGGTCACCTTGCACGCGCAGCTGCTTCAGCTCCCTGGCCGAGCGCTCAATCCCGTCGAGCACGGGCCGGAGGCGCGCGGCCCCCGCCGAGACCTGGTCGGCGGTGGCCTTGAGCTCGTTGGCGATGACGACGAAGGCGCTGCCGCGGCTGCCGAGATGGCTCGCCTTGAGGCCGGCATTCATTCCGATCAGCGTGATGTCGACCGTCGCCTCGGCGAGGCCGGCGATGGCCTGGCGAAACTTTGCCAGCGTGTCCTCGAGGATCGCGAGCGCCTCGTCGACCGAGCGGCCCGCACTGTCGCAGGTGGCGATCAGGTTCGATGCGTGCGCCAGCGCCTGCTTGACGCGCGTCAGGAACGACGACGAGCCGTCCTCCTCGCCGCCGAACAGCGTACGGCCGTGGCCGGCGACGCTGCCCGCATCGCGCAGAATGGCGGTGAGCGCGCCGACGATCTGGCCGATGTCGCCGCCGAACTCGCGCTGGGCATCCCTGAGCTGGGCCGCCTGCAGTCGGCAAATCGCGCGCATGACGTCGTCGCCCGGGACAGGCTCCGGGACGAGGCTCGGCGCGGCGGCCGGCGCGAGGCCGAGACCGTGGCACACGTGCTCGAGACGCTGACGCGTGCTGTCGCCGGCCTGCAGCGAGATGATCGCGCTGCCGACCGCATCGGCGATCTTCCTGGTGCTGGAACTGGCGCGCTCGGCCAGATGGCCGCTCTTGCTGCGCTGCTCGCGCAGGCCGGAATAGGCGGCGCCGAGCTCGGCGCTCTCCGACATCAGCTGGGCCCGGTAGCGGCTCTCGAACTCCCTCTGCCGTCCGGAGGCGGTGGCGACCGCTTCCGACAGGCGCTGCTGGTCCCGCGCGCAGCCTTCGATCGAGCCCTGCACGGCCTTGCCGAGATCATAGGCTTCCTGGGTGAAGGCGAGAAAGCCCTCGCGGTCGCCGTCGAGCGAGGCAGCCTCGATCCGCGCGCTGCGCGCGACGATGGTGATCATCTGGATGTGCTTGAACAGCGGCTTGAGCAGCGAAGACGCCTCCGCCGCGCTCTTGCCGATCGTCTCCAGCAGCGCGCTTTCCGCCGGCAGCGCTCGCGCCAGCTCGCTCAGCCGCGCGGCGATCTCCTGCAGCGCCGTCGCGGCGCCCTCGATCTCGGCGCCGGAGAGCTCGCCCGAGAGCGCAGCCAGGCCCTGGTTCAGCTCCTGGAAGATGAGGTGGCCGCGCCCGAGGTCGTGACCGACGCGCGCGAAGACCTCCTCGATGCGCGAGGAGACGTCCTCGATCGCCGCGGTCGCCTCGGCAAGCGTATTGGCCGGAACCAGGGACATGGCCATCAACCCGCCACCGCCGCGTGCCCGGCCTGATACCAGTGCATGATCTCGCGCGGAATCTGATGCAGCGACACGACCTTCTCGACGCCGCCATGGGCGATGGCCTCCTTGGGCATGCCGAACACCACGCAGCTCTCTTCGTCCTGCGCCCGCGTCGAGGCGCCGAGCTTGCGCATCTCCAGCATCCCGCGCGCGCCGTCATCGCCCATGCCGGTCATGATGACACCGAGCGCGTTGGCGCCGGCATGCTGGGCCGCCGAGCGGAACAACACGTCGACCGAGGGACGATGCCGCGACACCGGCGGCCCGTCCTTGATCGCGATCTGGTAGCGCAGGCCGATGCGCTGGAGCAGCATGTGCCGCGCGCCGGGCGCGATGTAGGCACAGCCCGGCAGGACAGGCTCGCCGTCCTCGGCCTCCTTGACCCTGATCTGGCAAACACTGTCGAGACGCCTGGCAAAGGCCGCAGTGAAGCCGGCCGGCATGTGCTGGACGATGACCAGCGGCGGACAATGAACCGGCAGCATCTCCAGAACGTCGTTGAGAGCTTCGGTGCCGCCCGTGGACGCGCCGACGCACACGATGCGCTCCGTGGTCGGCCGGACCTTGCCCTGCACCGGCGGCGGGATGATGGCATCGGCCGTCAGCTTCTGCTCGATGGCGCGGCGCTCCGCGCGCGGGCGCACCCGGGCGCGGGCGGCCGATTTCACGGCCTCACGTAGCCGTGCCGAGGATTCGAGCAGCGCCTGCCGCGTGTCGATCTTCGGCTTCGGCACGATGTCGACCGCACCGGCCTCGAACGCCTCGAACATCACGTTGGAGCCCGCCTCCGTCAGCGAGGAGCAGATGATCACCGGGATCGGACGCTGCGCCATGATCTTGCGCAGGAAGGTCATGCCATCCATGCGCGGCATTTCGAGGTCGAGAATGATGACGTCGGGCAGCTCCTTCTCGAGCCTCTTGGCGGCGACGAACGGGTCGGATGCCGTCGCGATCACTTCGATCTCGGGATCTTCACTCAGGATCGTCAGCAGGATTTGGCGCACCGACGCCGAATCGTCCACGATCAGTACGCGAACTTTCTCCTTCGGCATTGGGGGCGGTGCTCCGATCAAACCTGGAAAATGGTGGGCTGGACCTGCTTCAGACCCGGCAACGCGCTGTGAACCATCGATTCCGAATGCCCGACGAGCAGATAACCGCCCGGACGCAAATGGCTGCACAATTGCTCGACAACCTTGCGCTGGGTCTCGCGCTCGAAATAGATCAGGACGTTGCGGCAGAAGATGATATCGACGTCACGATCGACGGGATAGGACTTGTCCATGAGGTTCATCCTCATGAAATGTGTCGTGCGCCGCAATTCCGGCACCACCCGCACCTCACCGCTCGCCTTGTTTCGCGACGAGAGGAAATAGCGCTTCAGGAAAGGCTCCGGCACCGGGGCGAGCACGTCGCGGGTGTAGATGGCGGTCTTGGCGAGACGCAGCACCGCGGTCGAGATGTCGGTTCCGAGGATGCGGTACTGAAAGCGCGAGCCGTTCCGGACCATGTCGTCCAGCACCATCGCGATAGTATAGGCCTCCATGCCGGTCGAGCTCGCCGAGCTCCATAGCTTGAGGGTCGCGCTCTTGCCGCCGCGGGCTTTCAGCAGGGAGGGAATTGCGACCTCACGCATGAAGGTGAAATGCTGGGGCTCGCGGAAGAAGTCGGTCTTGTTGGTCGTCACTACATCGATGAGATGCGTGAGCTCGGTCTCGAAATGATCGCCCTCGAACAGGTTCTCGACGTATTCATTGAGGTCGGAGAACTTCAATGCCCGCACGCGCTTGTGCAGCCGACCTTCCAGCATCAGCCGCTTGCCCTGCGGCAACTTGATGCCGACCTGCCCCTCGATGAGTTCGGCGATGGTCCGGAAGTGGCGGTCCGACAGATGGACGGCGGTGTCCTGTACGGCAGGCATCATGGCTGCATGCCCCCGTCCGGGATGGCCGCCGCCTGCACTGAGTGTCGGGCCGTTGGGGCCATCTTACGTCTCACGCGTTCACACCGTTACGAAGGATGGATCGACCCGCCACGTACGGGCGGGCCGATCATTGGGTTGACTTTCAGCGCTGGAAATCCGCGTCCCGATCGTCCTCGCCGTCATTCAGGTCGAAGGCGAAACCGCCGCCAGCGGCAGCTTTCACGGCGCGCCCCGGTTTGGCCTGCGGCTTCCTCGCCGGACCGCCGGCGGCTGCCATGGTCGCTGCCTTCGCGCGCAGCTGATTGACCGCGCGGTCGATCGGCGCCGAGGCCTGGTTCTTCGAGGCCTGGTCGATCCGGAAATAGGCGATGGTCGACTGTAGTTGCTCGGCCTGCGAGGCGAGTTCCTCGGAAGTCGAGGACACCTGCTCGGAGGCGCTGGCGTTCTGCTGGCCGACCTTGTCGAGCTGCTGGATCGCCTGGTTGATCTGGGCCGAGCCGACGTCCTGCTCGCGGCAGGCCGCGGTGATCTCCTCGACGAGCTCGGCGGTCTTCTTGATGTCCGGAACGAGCTTGGCAAGCATGGCGCCGGCCTCCTGCGCCACCTTCACGGTCTCGGACGACAGCGATCCGATCTCCGCCGCGGCGGCCTGGCTGCGTTCGGCGAGCTTGCGCACCTCGGAGGCGACCACCGCAAAACCCTTGCCATGCTCGCCGGCGCGGGCGGCCTCGACCGCCGCGTTCAGCGCCAAGAGGTCGGTCTGGCGCGCGATCTCCTGCACGATCGTGATCTTCTCGGCGATGGTCTGCATCGCGTCGACGGCGCGGCCGACCGCGGCGCCGGAGGCTTCCGCGTCCTTCGCCGACTGCGCGGCGATCTTTTCGGTCTGGTTGGCGTTGTCGGCGTTCTGCTTCACGTTCGAGGCCATCTCCTCCATCGAGGAGGAGGCTTCCTCGGCGGACGAGGCCTGCTCGGTCGCACCCTGCGACAGCTGCTCGGCGCTGGCGGAGAGTTCCTGGCTGCCGGCCGAGACGTTCTGCGCCGCGGTGAGAGCTTCCGACACGATCTGGCGGAGCTTCTCCACCATGCGCTCGAGCGCCAGGCCCAGCGTGTCCTTGTCCGACAGCGGCTTGGCTTCGACCGTGAGGTTGCCCTGCGCGATCTCGTTGGCGAGGGCCGCGGTCTGGTTCAGGTTCGTGGTCATAGTGTTGAGCGACTTGATCAGATCGCCGATCTCGTCATTGCTGGATGACTCGATCTTCTGCGAGAGATCGCCAATCGCAACGGCATCGGCGAGTCCGACTGCAAGCGCCAGCGCGCGGCTGATATTGAGGGCAATCCAGACCGCGGCTACCACTGCGATGAGCAGCGATGTGGCCACCAGCGCAAGCAGCATGGTGATCGCCCGGCTGCCTTCATGCCGCGCTTCGGCGCTCTCCTCGGCCATCGACTTCTTGACGTAGTTGATGTAATCGGTCGCGGCATTCAGAGCCAGCGTGGTCGACTTCAGGCCCTGATTCATCGAATGCTCGGCGGCCTTGGCCTTCTCCTGCCGCGCCATCCGAAGGGTTTCGTCCTGGACCGTATTCGAGGCAGCATAGGTGGTGGCGAAGGCATCGATCATCTTCCTGCCGGTCTCGCTCGCGCCGACATAGGCTTCGTCCTTGACCTTCATCGCCCTCTCGCGAAGCTGCGCAATCTGGCTGATGAACTTCTCCTGGTCTGCCTCAGACGACGCGAGGATCGCGTTCTTCTCCGCCCGGACCTGGAGCAGCACGCTCTCCTGCAGCTCGGCAACCTTTGCAAGACGGGCCGCGCGCTGGGACAGATGCTCGGCCGTGTTGACCGTGTCGTTGAGCTTCAGATAGGCGACGGCGCCTGCGATCATCTAGAGCAGAATGACGACGCCAAATGCGCTTGCGAGCTTGGCCTTGACGGTGAATCTCATGGTCGATCTCATCGGTTCAAATTGGGATTGCAAATAGGCAACGCTTTACGCTTGTCGTTTCAGGCGGCGCGGGGCGCATCCGCGCTGGCATCACGTCCTTCCGGAAGCTTGTCGTTCGCCATCAGCTTGGCGAGATCGAAGATCACGACGAACTTCTCGCCCTTGCGGCCGATGCCGGCGGCATAGTCGGACTGCCACTTGCCGCCGACCTCGGGCACCGGCTCGATCGCCTGCTCGTCGATGTCGGTGACCTCGAACACGCAGTCGGCGACGAAGCCGACGCCGACCAGGCGATCCTTCATCGGCACGTCCAGGATGATGATGCGGGTCGCTTCGGTGGCGGCCACGGCCGGCAGGCCGAGCTTGGTGCGCAGGTCGACGATCGGATAGCCGCTGCCGCGGACGTCGATCATGCCGAGCAGGAAGTCGGGCGCGTGCGGAAGCCGCGAGATCGGCCGCATGTCCAGGATTTCGCGGACGTTGCGGATGCTGATGCCGAACGTCTCGCCGGCGAGCCCGAGCGTCAGATATTGCGAGGTTGCGGCCATGATGCGGTCCGGGGTTCCGAAGGTTGGAAATGGGCGCGGTCCGGCACGAGGCCGGACCGGTTGATCAGCGTTGGAACTCGGCGTCGCGATCGTCGTCGCCGTCATCCATGTCGAAGGCGAAGCCGCCGCCGCCGGCGACCTTCATGGCTCGCGCCGGTTTGCGGGCAGGCACTGGCTTCTTGGTGCCGCGGTCAACCGCCGCCATGTGCGCGGCCTTGGCGCGCAGTTGGCCGACGGCGCGGTCGATCGGCTCGGCAGCCGCCTTCTCCTTGCGCACGGCGTCCTCGATCCGGAAGAACGAGATGGTCGATTGCAGCTGCTCGGCTTGCGAGGCGAGCTCCTCCGAGGTCGAGGACACCTGTTCGGAGGCGCTGGCGTTCTGCTGGCCGACCTTGTCGAGCTGCTGGATCGCCTGGTTGATCTGGGCCGAGCCGACGTCCTGCTCGCGGCAGGCCGCGGTGATCTCCTGCACCAGCTCCGCGGTCTTCTTGATGTCGGGCACGAGCTTGGACAGCATCTGGCCCGCCTCCTGCGCGACTTTGACGCTTTCCGTCGAGAGCGTGCCGATGTCCGCCGCAGCCGCCTGGCTGCGCTCGGCGAGCTTGCGCACTTCGGAAGCGACCACCGCAAAGCCCTTGCCGTGCTCGCCGGCGCGGGCGGCTTCCACCGCCGCGTTGAGCGCGAGCAGGTCGGTCTGACGCGCGATCTCCTGCACGATAGTGATCTTCTCGGCAATGGTCTGCATCGCCTCGACGGCGCGGCCGACGGCAACGCCGCTGGCTTCGGCGTCCTTGGCCGACTGCGCCGCGATCTTCTCGGTCTGGTTGGCGTTGTCGGCGTTCTGCTTCACGTTGGAGGCCATCTCCTCCATCGAGGAGGAGGCTTCCTCGGCGGACGAGGCCTGCTCGGTCGCGCCCTGCGAGAGCTGCTCGGCGCTGGCGGAGAGCTCCTGGCTGCCGGCGGAGACGTTGCTGGCCGCGGTGAGAGCCTCCTCGACGACCTGACGAAGCTTCGCGACCATCGTGTTGAGCGACTTCACGAGATCACCGATCTCGTCATTGCTGGCGACGTTGATCGTCTGGGTCAGGTCGCCGCCCGCCACGGCACCGGCGAGGCCGACCGCACGGCCGAGCCCGCGGGAGATGCTGAGAGAGATCCAGATCGCGGCGATCAGGCCGATCACGAGCGATGCACCCACCGCCGAGACCAGCATGACGTGGGCGCGATTGCCGTCCTCATGCGCCAAGGCGGCCCGGTCCGCCATGTTCTTCTTGACGTTGCTGATATAAACGTGGGCGGCGTCCATCGCTTCGCGGACCGCCTTGCGAACCTCGACCGCGGACTGCTCGACGGCTTTCGGCCTGTTCGTTCGGGCGGTCCTGAGCGCGTCGTCCTGAGCGGCATTCATCCGGGCGTAGGCGGCGGCGAAATTCTCGATCAACTTCTTGCCTTCCGGGGACGCTGCGGCGTGAATCTCCTCTTTCAGCTTGAGAAGCGCCTCGCGCTGCTTTGCGATCTCGGCGACGAAGCCATCCGCTTCGCTATCGGGCGCCAGAAGCAGATTCTTCTCGGCCCGAACCTGGGTCAGGATCCCCCTCTCGATCTCGGCCGCATGCTCCATCCGGCCGGCGCGGGACACCAGATTGTCGGCAGTCTCGATCATATCGCTGAGCTTCACATAAGCGAGGCCGCCCGCCGCCATCGAGAGCAACAGGACCACGCCGAACGCGCTGGCAAGCTTCGCCTTGACCGTAAATCTCATGTTCAGCCCCTACCGATCTCGCCCCGAGATCGCATTTCAATTCAGAATGCGTTCCATGTTCGGAACGATGACGAACTCTTCACGCCACTTGGCGATGAAGCGAATGAACTCCGGCTTCCAGTGCATGCCGACCCGCGGCGTCTGCTGCACGTCGGTCTGCGATATCTCGGTGACCTCGTAGACCTTGTCGGCAGTGACGCCGACCAGCACCGGCTCGCCGTCGAGCTCCAGCTCGATGACGACGATGCGCGTGTCGGCGGTGTCGTCGAGCTGCGGCATGCCGAAGCGGATACGCAGATCGGCGAGCGGAATGACGTTGCCGCGGACGTTGATCACGCTGGGAACGAAGGCCCGCGCACCCGCGACCCTGGTCACGGGAACGGGATCGATGATCTCGCGCACGAGGCCGGCATCGAGAGCGAATTTCTCCTCGCCGAGGCCGATCATCACGACCTGCATCGCGCCCGTCTGACGCTCGCCAGTCAAACCGTCGTTCATCACGCCGCCTCGCTGATGTGCTGTTTTTCGACCTTCGACTGCGCCAGCGCGACCAGTTGCGCGACGTCGAGGATCAGCGCCGCCGTGCCGTCACCCAGGATCGTCGCGCCCGAGAACATCGTGACGTCCGAGTGCAGCTTGGAGAGCGACTTGATCACGGTCTGGTGGTTGCCGATGATCTGGTCGGCGACGAGACCGACATGGGTCTCGCCGGTCGAGATGATGATGGTCTTCTGATGCCGGTCGGGCGCGCCCGATGCGGTCATGATCTCGCGCAATCGGAGGAAGGGCACGAGATTGCCGCGCACGTTGAGGAAATTGCGGCCGCGGGAGCGTTCGTCCTCGGCGGTCAGCTCGATGCATTCCTCGACCGCGGACAGCGGAATGATGTAGCGGCCCTCGCCGACGCGGATCAGCAGACCTTCGATGATCGCGAGCGTGAGCGGCAGACGCAGCGTCACGGTGGTCCCCTCGCCGGGCCTGGTCGACAGGTCGATCGAGCCGCGCATGTTCTCGATGGTGCGCTTGACCACGTCCATGCCGACGCCGCGGCCCGACAGCGCCGAGATGGTCTGCGCGGTCGAGAAGCCGGGGTGGAACAGGAATTGATGGATTTCGTGATCGGTCAGCACGGCTCCGGGCGCGATCAGGCCCTGCTCTTCCGCTTTCGCACGGATGCGCGCGGTATTGAGGCCGCCGCCGTTGTCCTTCACGGTGACCAGCACCTGCGCGCCGGAATGCACGGCGGCGAGCTCGATGCGGCCCTGCTCGGTCTTGCCATTGGCCGAGCGCGTCGCCGTATCCTCGATGCCATGGTCGATGGCGTTGCGGATCAGATGCACCAGCGGATCGGCGAGGCACTCGATCATGGTCTTGTCGAGCTCGGTGTCTTCGCCCGAGGTGACGAACTCGACCGGCTTCGATAGATCGCGCGAGAGATCGTGCACCAGGCGGCGGAAGCGGCCGAACAGCGAGCCGATCGGCACCATGCGCGCGCCCATCGTGGTATCGCGCAAGGACGAGGCGAGACGTTCGATTTCCTCGGCGATCATCTTGATCGAGAGGTCGGAGCCGGACGAAGCGAGCTGGGTCAGACGCGCCTGCGCGATGACGAGCTCGCCCACGCGGTCCATCAACTCGTCGAGGCGCTCGGCCTGGACGCGAACGGTGGCAATGCCGCGATCCTGCTTGGCCTCCTCGCGGCGCGCAGGCGCCGCCTCACGCTTGATCTCGGGCTTGGGTTCGGGCGCGGCTTCGACTTCCGCCTTTGCGACGGGTCGTTCGACGACCGGCGCAGGCTCGACCGCCGGCGCAGCCGTCTCGGCGACGACCTCCTCGTCGAGCAACTGGAACAGCGGCGCCGGCGCGGGCGCCTCGGCCTGCTCGAGCGGCGAGAGCGTCAGCTTCATCTCGTCCTGGACGAACATGAAGACGTCGTCGATCGCGTCCTTGTCGCAGGCCGCGTGCAGCTTGACGTCCCACTTCAGATAGCAATCTTCCGGATCCATCTCGTCGAGGAACGGGACGCCGTCGGTGACGGGCACGACAAAGCAGGGGCCGAGCTTGCAGAGATCTTCAAGCAGATCGAGCGGGTTCGAGCCGTTGCGCAGGATGTGGGATTCGAATTCGAGATACAGGTGCCACCCGGCCTGCTTGCTCGCGCCGGGCGCCAGCGGCGGCGCCTCGGCGATGTCCACGACCGGAGCGGCAGGCTGGTCGGCCGTGACGAAGCGCTTGAGGTCGTCGAGGATGGCTTCGCCGATGACGTCGTCGGTCGACTGGGGATCTTCGATCAGCGCGCGGATATAGTCCTTGGCGGCGAGCGCGACCGAAATCAGCTCCTGGGTCGGCTTGATCTCGCCCTTGCGGACGCGGTCGAAAGCGGTCTCGAATTCGTGGGTGAAGGACGCCACCTTGTCGAAGCCGAACATGGCGCCCGAGCCCTTGATCGTATGCAGGGCGCGGAAGGCGGAATCGACCAGCTCGCGGTCGTCGGGACGCAGACCGAGATCGAGCAGGGCTCCTTCGAGCACCTCGAACAGCTCGCTGGCTTCCTGACGGAATATCTCGGTCGGGTCCATCGCGCTCATGCGCGCACCAATTTGCCGACCACGGCGAGCAGCTGCTCCGGCTTGAACGGCTTGGTGATCCAGCCGGTGGCGCCGGCGCTCTTGGCCTCCTGCTTCACCGTGTCGTTCGATTCGGTCGTCAGGAACACGATGGGCATACCGACCGCGCTCGGCAGCTTGCGCAGGGCCCGGATCAATTCGAGCCCGTTCATGACGGGCATGTTGAGATCGGTGATCACGAGGTCGAGCTTGCCGGCCTGGGCCTTGGCGAGCCCCTGCGCACCGTCGCCCGCCTCGATCACGCTGTGGCCGGCCGGCTCGAGCACGACCTTGATCATCTGGCGAATGCTGGGGGAATCGTCGACCGTGAGAATCGTGGCCATCAGGTGCCATCTTTCTTTTGCGGGAAATGCTGATCGATCATCGCATCGCTGGCGAAGCCGGCGCGACGAAGGGTGGTACGCAGAGACTGTGAGAAGGAGGTCAGGACCACCGGCCGGCCCTGGGCCTCGCCGGTCTTGGCGGTCGACAGCAGCAGCTGGATCGAGGTCACGTCGGCCTTGTCGACGCTGGAGCAGTCGATCTCGAGCCGCTGCTCGCGCCGGAAGGCCTCGCGAATGAGATCATAAACGCTGCGAACAGCAGCGATGCTGCAATCGGCGGGTAACCGCAGCGACCATTTCGGCTCCGTCGGATCGAGCGCCATCAAAGCCCCGCCTTTGCTAAAATTCCGCTACACGTTTGACGCGAATCCCATGAGCAAACTCCTAACGCGACGGTCCGTACAACTACGGGTGACATTCGGTCGGAACTCGCGCAGGTATATGCAGGCATGCACAGCTGCTCAAATGACAGCCAGCGACGCGGGCCGCGCAGCGCATTTGCTTCGCGTTAAATCCGCCGGGTTATGCGTGGGGTCCGTGCCTTTGCCAGCGAAGAGAGCCCCGGCCACCGATGCTGACCCAAGCGCTCCTGGTTGATGACAGCCGCTCCGTCCTCAACTTCCTGAAACGTCACATTGAGGCTGAAGGCCTGGTCGAGGCCACCACCTTCCTCGATCCCGTGGAGGCACTGGCTTGCGCGCAGGGGCGCGTCTTCGATCTGGTGCTGGTCGACTACGAGATGCCGCATATGGACGGCATCAGCTTCATCCGCAGCTTGCGCAGGCTTCCCGGCTGCGCCGACATTCCAATCGCGATGATCACCTCGCGCCAAACCGATGATGTCAAGATGGAAGCGCTGCAGGCCGGTGCAACCGATTTTCTGCCGAAACAGCCACAAAGCCTCGAGATGACGGTGCGCCTGCGCAATTTGATTCAGCTTGGTGCAGCTGTGCGCAAGCTCAACGACCGCGCCGCGCACTTGGCCAGCGAGGTCGCAGCAGCAACGCGAAAGCTCGGCGAACGCGAGGAGGAGATCATCCTGCGGCTGGCGCTCGCGGTCGAGTACCGCGACAACGACACCGGGGAGCACACGTTGCGGGTAGCCAGGTACAGCCGCGTCATCGCCGAGCAGCTCGGCCTGCCCTCCCGGCTGTGCCGCGACATCTATCTGGCTGCGCCCCTGCACGACGTAGGCAAGGTCGCCATTCCCGACCACATCCTGCTCAAGCCCGGTAAGCTCACCGACGAAGAGATGGCGGTGATCCGGACGCATGCGACGATCGGCGAGCGGATCCTGGCCGATTCCAGCTGCGAGCTGATCCGGCTCGGCGCGCAGATCGCCGCAGGCCATCACGAGCGCTGGGACGGCGCGGGCTATCCGAACGGGCTCGAGGCGGACGAGATTCCGGTGGCCGCACGCGTCGTCGCGGTCGCCGACGTGTTCGATGCGCTGACGACGCGGCGACCCTATAAGGAGCCGATGCCGCTCGAGGCGGCGCGCAACTACCTGATCGAGCACCGGGGGCGGCAATTCGACCCGGCCTGCATCGATGCGTTCCTGTCGCGCTGGAACGAGGTCGTGGAGATCGCCGCGGGGCAGCAGGCCACGCCGTTTCAGAAGACCGAAGCCCCGCTCGTTCCCGATTCAGGGAGCGCAGCGGAGAGCCGTCCGGCCGAGCCCGTCCCGGCGGCCTGACAATTCGAGCAACAGCTTGCCGCGGCTCTGGTTTCTCCGGTCGCCGGCTTGAACCTGTTCCTGCTAGAATGGCACCAACACCAAAGAGTGATTCTGGTCACACTTGCCTGGAACCCCTGCTGCTAAGCATCGAACCAGGACGGGGACCCATACCGTCGGTCGAACTGGATGAGAATTCCCATGAAAAGCCTGATCGGCGCTGCTGTCGGCGCCTTCTTTGTCGCGGCCCCCGCCTTGGCGGAGACCCCTGCCGCCATCGTCGAGGATGTGCAAGGCAAGGTCGATGGCGTCGAATTCATGGACTATGTCGCGGCGGGCAAGATCATCAAGCTCGGCCCCAAGGCCAGCATTACGCTCAGCTATCTCAAATCCTGCCTGCGCGAGACGATTAGCGAAGGCGTCGTGCTGGTCGGCGCCGAGCAAAGCACCGTGCAGCTCGGCGACGTGCAGCGCGCCAAGGTGCCGTGCGACACCAAGGCGGCGCGACTCTCAGAGCGCGAAGCGAACCAGAGCGCCGCGACCACGTTTCGGACCGTGCGGTCCGATGCCAAGGCCGCCCCGTCCAGGCTGCCGACCATCTATGGCGTCGCGCCGCTCATCCAGGCCAAGACCGGCAGCACGCTGGTGATCGAGCGCACCGACGGCAAGGAGCCCACGATCAGCGTGCCGCTGAAGAGCGACGTCATGACCCGCGGCAAATTTTATGATTTCGCCAAGGCCGGAAAGTCGCTGACCCCGGGCGGCAGCTATCTCGCAAGCCTCGGCAGCAAGCGTTATACCTTCCAGGTCGATGCCAGCGCCACCGCATCGCCGACCCCGATCATCGGCCGCCTGCTGCGGCTCGAATAGCGGACTCGAATAAGCGGAATTGGCGACGGGGCGATGCGGCGGATCAGGGGACGGGACATCGTCGCAGCGATTCTGATTGCGCTCCTCGCGGGCGCAATTTTCACGTCGCCGCCGCTTCAGGTCCTGCAAGGCCTCTCGCTCGACATCCTCACGGCGCTGCGCGGCAAGCTCATCGGCGACCGCCGCGATCCCTCCAATTCGCCGGTCGTCGTCGTGGCGATCGACAATGAAACCTACGAGACGGCGCCCTTCAAGGGATCACCGACGCAGACCTGGACCCGCGAGATCGGCCGCGTGCTCGGCAGCATCACCGAAGGCGGCGCCAAGGTGATCGGCTTCGACGTCATCTTCAAGAACTCGATCGAACAGTCGGAGATTCCCTTTGGCGACACCGCGCTTGGCGGCCGCATGAAAGGATTCGACCGGGATTATCTCCTCGCGCTGCGGCAAATCTCCGACAGCGGCAAACTGGTGCTCGGCGAAATCCTCAGCAACGACCATCCGGAAGTGCCCTATCGCGCCCAGCAAGTGGCCGTGCGCAACACCGTCCGGGCGCTCAACGTCCACACCGACCAGGACGACGTCATCCGGCGAATGCCGCTGAGCTTCACCATCGAGGGACGGCCGGTCCCCGCAATGGCGGTCGAGCTCGCTGCGCGCGCGACCGGCGCAAAGCCCGAGATTGCACCCTCGGGCGCGACCGCCTTGTCCGGCTACGCGATCCCGAGCGCGGTGCCGAATACGATGACGCTCAATTTCCGCGGGCTCGGGGGCGACATCCCGACCTTTTCCTTCGTCGACCTGCGCGCCTGCGTCGAGAAGGGCGACCGCGATTTCTTTCGCCGCGCTTTCGACGGCAAGGTCGTGCTGCTCGGCACCGTGCTGAATTTCGAGGACCGCAAGCTCACCTCGATGCGCCTGTCCGGCGGACATGACGGCGCGCCGGCCGCGCGATGCGCCCTGCCCGCGCCGGCAAGCACACCGCAGAAATCCCGCAGCGAGGTCGCGGGCGTGTTTGTCCACGCCACGGCGGTTCGGAACCTGATGGAGCATGACGCCGTCACCGAGCTCGGCTTTCCGATGCGGGCCGTCGTCACGATCGCGTTCGCGGCAATCATTGCCGGCGCGGCCTGCGCGCTCGCACCCGGCGGCGCCGTGATCGTCTGGTTCGTGCTCACCGCCGTCTATGCCGCAATTGCCGTCGCGGCCTTCGATCACGCCCGGGCGCTGCCGCTGACCGAGCCCGCGCTCGCGAGCCTTGCCGCGATCGCGATGATGATCGGCTACCGCTTCGTGCTGGCCGAGCGCGACGAGCGGTTCCTGCGCAAGAGCTTTGCGCTCTATCTCGCGCCCGAGGTGATCGACACCATGGTCGCCTCCGGCAAGATGCCGGCGCTCGGCGGCGAGATGCGCAACGTCACCATGTTCTTCTCCGATCTCAGCGGCTTCTCGTCCATCGCCGAGACCATGACGCCGGGCGAGCTGGTGACGCTGATGAACGAATATCTGTCCGCCATGACCGACATCATCGAAAGCCACGGCGGTTACGTCGACAAATATATCGGCGATTCCATCGTCGCCATGTTCGGTGCGCCGGCCGACGATCCCGCGCACGCAACCAAGGCCGTTCGCGCCGCGCTGAAGTGCCACGAAAAGCTCGCGGAGCTCAACGCCGATCACCCCGCCTTCGCCGGCCACGGCCTGTCGCATCGCATCGGGTTGAACAGCGGCGAGGCCGTGGTCGGCAACATCGGCTCGCGCCGCCGCTTCAACTACACCGTGATGAGCGACACCGTGAACGTCGCCTCGCGGCTCGAGGGCGCCAACAAATATTACGGCACCGCGATCATGGCCTCCGAGACGACGATGGCGCAGACCGGCGATGCCTTCGCCTGGCGCGAGCTCGATGCGATCAGGGTGCTGGGCCGCGGCGAGGCCATCAAGGTGTTCGAGCCGTTGGCCGAGGCGGGCGCCGAGAGCGGCCGGCAGGCGAAGGTGGCTGCCGTCTATGCGGAAGGGCTCGCCTGCTGGCGCGCGCGGGACTTTGCGAAGGCGGCCGACGCTTTTAGGCGAATTGCGGAGAGCGATCCGGCGTCAGCGCTGTTTGCGAAGCGCGCACAGGCATTCATCGCGAATCCACCGCCGCCTGATTGGACACCGGTCAATACGCTGGAGGGGAAGTAGCGGCCTCTTACCCTCCCCTGGAGGGGGAGGGTCGGCGCGCGATCGAGCGAAGCGAGATTGCGTGACGGGGTGGGGTGATCTCTCCACACGAATACTGCCCGTATGGAGAGATCACCCCACCCCGCTCCGCGCTGCGTGCGATCGACCACGGGCGAGCTACGCTCGTCCCGGCCCCCTCCAGGGGAGGGTGAAGTGAGCATTGCTCTAAAACGGCAGCCCCACATAATTCTCCGCGAGCAGGCGCTGCGCGGTCTCGGACGACAACAGATAGTCCAATTCCGTCTGCTGCAGCCGATCCTCGTAGTCGATCCGGTCGGGAAAGCGGTGCAGCATCATCGTCATCCACCAGGAGAAGCGCTGCGCCTTCCAGATCCGGGCGAGCGCCTTGGCGGAATAGCCTTTCAGGCCGGACTCATCGCCGCGCTGATAATGCGCGAGCAGGGCGTGGTAGAGATAATAGATGTCGGACGCGGCGCTGTTCAGTCCGCGCGCGCCGGTCGGCGGCACGATGTGCGCGGCATCGCCGGCGAGGAACAGCCGGCCATAACTCATCGGCTCGGCGACGAAGCTGCGCAGCGGCGCGATGCTCTTCTCGATCGATGGACCCGTGATCAGGCGGCCGGCCACCTGATCCGGCAGGCGGCGCTTCAGCTCGGCCCAGAACGCATCGTCCGACCAATCCTCCACCTTGTCGGTCAAGGGCACCTGGATGTAATAGCGGCTCAGCACCTGCGAGCGCAGCGAGCACAGCGCAAAGCCGCGTTCGTGCTTCACATAGATCAGCTCGGGCGACACCGGCTTGGTGCGCGACAGCACCCCCAGCCAGCCGAACGGATAGACCTTTTCATATTCGCGCAGCACGTCCTTCGGGATCGACTTGCGGCTGACGCCGTGGAAGCCGTCGGCGCCGACGACGTAGTCGCACTCGACGCGGACCGTCTCGCCGTTCGATCGGTAGGTCACGTAGGGCCGGTCCGACGTCAGATCGTGCGGCGTCACGTCTTCCGCATTGTGCACGACCTTGCCGCCGAGGCGGTCCCTGGCCTCATAGAGGTCGCGCGTCAGCTCGGTCTGGCCATAGACCAGCACCGAATTGCCGCCGGAATGCTTGTGCAGGTCGATCTTGGACAGCACGCCGTCATGCGCGATCTCGAAGCCGCGGTGGATCTCGCCCTCGCGGTCCATGCGCTCGCCGCACTGCGCCTCGCGCATCAGCTTGGCGAAGCCATGCTCGAGCACGCCGGCGCGGATGCGGGCGAGCACATGGTCGCGGCTGTACTTCTCCAGCACGATGGTGTCGATGCCCTTGAGGTGCAGGAGCTGGGACAACAGCAGCCCGGACGGCCCGCCGCCGATGATACAGACCTGAACTTTCATTTTTGCGTCCTCCCGTCGGCACTTTTTTGCAGATTTGATGCCGCAGACCGATGGAGGGTTTCGTCATTGTCTTGTACTATTCGAACATGAAAGGCCCCGCCCCCGCGATCCGGATCTACAACCTGTTCGGCGAGTCCGGCGACTTGCCGGACGTCGTGCATTGCGAGACCATCGCCTCGCGCTCGGTGCTGCATGACTGGACCCTGGCCGTGCATCGCCACGCCCGGCTGCACCAGGTGCTGCTGATCGAGCGCGGCGGCGGCGAGGCGACGCTGGACGGACGCGTCGTGCCGCTCAAGCCGATGCAGGTCGTCAACGTGCCGGTCGGCCACGTCCACGGCTTCCGCTTCGTGCCCGACACGCAAGGATGGGTGCTGACCATCGCCGCGGAGATCCTGGACGAGGCGCTGCTCGCCGCCGAGGGCCTGCGCGGCGCGCTGTCGCGCTCGGCCGTGGTGCGCGGCACGCCGCAGATCCGCGCCATCATGAAGCAGATCTTCGCCGAGCACGCCGCGCGCGATTTCGGCCGCGCGCATGTGCTGCGCGCGTTGTCGTCCGCCATGATCGGGCTGGTGGCACGCGCGCTCACGAGCGAGAGCGGCGGCAACAATGCGGTCGAATCCGGCCTGTTCCGCCGCTTCGAGGCGCTATTGGAGCAGCATCATCTGGAACGTTGGAGCGTCGCCGACTATGCCGAGGCGCTGGCGGTGACGCCGACCCATCTCAACCGGATCACACGGGCGGCGACCGGCGATACCGCCTCGCACCTCATCCTCAACCGCCTGATCCGCGAGGCGCGGCGCAACCTCGTCTACACCAATCTGCCGGTCTCGACGATCGCCTACACGCTCGGCTTCGAGGATCCCGCCTATTTCAGCCGCGTCTATGCCGCCGCCACGGGCGTGTCGCCGCGCGCCTTCCGCGCGCAGCTGCACGGCGAAGAGACTTGAAGCCTCACACGTCGAAGAACACCGTCTCCTCCGGCCCCTGCAGATTGATCGTGAAGGAATATACGACCTTGCCGCCACGCTCACCGCGCTTTGCGATCAGGGTCGAGCGCCGGGACGGCTGTTCGATCAAATTGAGCACGGGGTCGGCGGCGTTGGGGGCTTCCTCGTCCGAGAAATATAGCCGCGTGTTGAGCCCGATATTGATGCCGCGCGCGACGATCCAGACGTTGACGTGCGGCGCGCATGTCCGGCCCGCTTTGTCGACGATCGCGCCCGGCTTGATGGTCTCGAACGTCACGAGCCCGCTCTCGAAATCGGAGCCGGCGCGGCCCCAGCCGCGAAACTCCTCATCCGGCGCGCCGGCCGAGCGATCAGCCGGATGGTTGTAGCGGCCGCTGGCATTGGCCTGCCAGATCTCCAGCAGCACGTCGCGCAGCGGCGTGCCGGTGCCGTCGAGCACCTTGCCTTCCAGCGTGATGCGCTCGCCCTGCGTGTTCGGCGTCGTCAGAACGTTCGAGAAGTTCTTCTCGAAGATGTCGAAGCCGGCCATCGCCGGGATCAGGCCGATATGGACGTAGGGCCCGGCCGTCTGCGAGGCGGTTTCCTTGAGATAGTTGAGCGGCTGCGGCATGATTGGATTTCCTGGCTCAGTTCCCCGCGGTGCGGTTTTCAAAATAGGTGGAGCGCTGGCCGCGCAGCACGATGTCGAAGCGGTAGGCGAGCGAGTCGAACGGCGTCGAGGCGTTGAGGTCGAGCGGTGCGACCAGGCGGTCGAGCGCATCCTTGTCCGGTATCGTCGTCAGGATCGGGCAGATCGGGATCAGGGGATCGCCCTCGAAATACATCTGCGTGATCAGCCGCTGCGCGAAGCCGGAGCCGAACACGGAGAAATGGATGTGGGCGGGACGCCAGGAGTTGACGTAGTTGCGCCAGGGATAGGGCCCCGGCTTCACGGTGCGGAAATAGTAGTAGCCGCTGTCGTCCGTCAGCGCGCGGCCGCAGCCGCCGAAATTCGGGTCGATCGGCGCCAGATACGTGTCCTTCTTGTGCCGGTAGCGGCCGCCGGCATTGGCCTGCCAGAACTCGACCAGCGTGTTCGGCACGCCGCGGCCGGTCTCGTCGACCACGCGGCCGTGGACGACGATGCGCTCGCCGATCGGATCGCCGTCCTTGGCGTAGTTGCGGATCAGGTCGTTGTCGAGCGGACCGAGATCGTTGTGGCCGAACACCGGACCCGTGATCTCCGAGATCGAGCCCTCCAGCGACAGCAGCGCCTGCCGGGGCGAGCGCAGCACCGAGGATTTGTAGCCCGGCGCATGCGCCGGCGGATGAATGGAACGGTCGCGCTGGAAGAAGCCGCCGTCGCCGAGCGGCGGCGTCAAGGGCTCGGGACGGTTGAGGCGGGCATCCCGCAAGGCTGGCGCCTGGGCATTCATCGTGTCTCTCCCTGGGGCGTCCGGTCCGGACGCGCGGCTTATCGAGAGATCATGGTCCGCTCTATTCCCCGGATAAATAGATCGATTATAATATATTGCATGAAAGAAATCGATCATTTGGCGCTCGACGGCCACGCGCTCGAGCTGTTCCTCGCCGTGCTGGAGGAGGGATCGGTCACCGCGGCGGCAACCCGGCTCGGCCTGACGCAATCTGCGGTCAGCCACGGGCTGAACAAGCTGCGACGAATCGCAGGCGATCCGCTGTTCGCGAAATCCGGCCGCGGCATCGTCGCCACCGCGCATGCGCAGGCCCTCGCCGCCAAGGCGCGGGCGCTGATCGACGAGATGCGGAGCTTTGCCGGTGGCGTCACGTTCGAGCCGGCCCGCGCGCAGCTGTCGCTGACGATCGCCGCCAATGACTTCCAGCGCGATCTGCTGCTGCCGCGGTTCTTCGCTCATGTCGCTGCACAGGTGAAGGACCTGAGCCTGCGCGTGATCCCTTCGCAGTCGCCCTCGCCCGCGATGCTGCGCGAAAACCGCTGCGACGTCCTGATCACGCCGCTGCCGCCGTCCGGTATCGACATCGTGCAGAAGCGCCTCTTGAGCGATCATTACGTCTGCTACTTCGATCCCAGAACGCGCACCGCGCCGGCCGGCCGTGCTGCCTATCTCGCGGCGCGGCACATCACGGTCGTCTATACCGACAATGAGCGGCTCGACTTCGACCGCCGGCTGGCGGCCAATGGTCTTCACCGCGACATCGCGATCTCGGTGCCGAGCTTCTCCGGCGTGCCGTCGTTCCTGCGCGGCTCGCAGATGCTGGCGAGCATGCCGAGCCTGCTGGCGTCCGGGATCATGCGCGATTTCGCGCAAGCGCGGATTCCGCTGGCGTCCCGCACGCGGACGCTGGCCGAGCTGCCGATGTTCATGGTCTGGCACCAGCGCTATCAGAAGGACCCGGCCCATCGCTGGGTCAGGAACCAGCTCGAGACCGTGGCAGCGACGGCCGCCAAGGCGTGATCAAGGCGTGATAACGATACCGTCTTTCGGAAGACCAGCTCTGGCCAATTCCACTGGTTGCGCGCGGGCCACCACGCTAGAATTACTCTATGACAGTGACCGACATTGCGAGCCGGACCTACAATCACAGCTGGCGGCTGGATCCCATCATCCGCAGCCTGCTTGATACCGACTTCTACAAGCTATTGATGTTGCAGATGATTCGGGAAACCTACCCGAGTCAGCAGGTGACCTTCTCGGTCATCAACCGCTCGCGCCACGTGCGGCTCGCCGAGATCATCGACGAGAGCGAGCTGCGCGCCCAGCTCGACCATGCCCGCACCATCCGCTTCACCAAGAAGGAGCTGATCTGGCTCGCCGGCAACACTTTCTACGGCAAGACCCACATGTTCTCGGCGGACTTCATCCGCTGGCTGGCCGAATTCCGCCTGCCCGAATACGAGCTGCGCAAGGTCGAAGGCCAGTACGAGCTGCATTTCCACGGGCCGTGGACCCACACCACGATGTGGGAGATCCCGGCGCTCGCGATCCTCAACGAGTTGCGCTCCCGTGCGGCGATCAAGGGCCGCGGCCGCTTCGAGCTCGACGTGCTCTATGCCCGCGCCAAAGCCAAGCTCTGGACCAAGGTGGAGCGTCTTCGCAAGCTGGAAAACCTGCGCCTGTCCGACTTCGGCACAAGGCGCCGTCACGGCTTCCTCTGGCAGCGCTGGTGCGTCGAGGCGGTGAAGGAGGGCCTCGGCTCGTCCTTCATCGGGACGTCCAACGTGCTGCTGGCGATGGACAACGACCTCGAGGCGATCGGCACCAATGCGCATGAGCTGCCGATGGTCGCGGCCGCGCTCGCCAAGGACGACGAGGAATTGCGCTGGGCGCCCTATCGCATCCTCGACCAGTGGCGCCAGACCTACGGCGGCAACCTCCTGATCGCACTGCCCGATGCGTTCGGCACCAGGGCCTTCCTGCGCGATGCACCGGAATGGGTCGCCGACTGGACCGGCTTCCGGCCCGACAGCGCGCCGCCGATCCAGGCCGGCGAGGAGATCATCGCCTGGTGGGAGAAGAAGGGCCGCAACCCCAAGGACAAGCTGCTCGTCTTCTCCGACGCGATGGATGTCGGCTCGATCGAGGAGACCTATCACCATTTTGCCGGCCGGGTGCGGCTCTCCTTCGGCTGGGGCACCAACCTCACCAATGATTTTGTCGGCTGCACGCCGGACGGCTCGTTCAATCTCGATCCGATCTCGCTGGTCTGCAAGGTGTCGTCGGTCGACGGCCATCCCGCCGTCAAGCTCTCCGACAATCCGGAGAAGGCGACCGGCATCCCCTCGGAGATCGAGCGGTACCTGCGCGTGTTCGGCGACGCCGGCCGCGTGCGCAAGCCGGTGCTGGTCTAGCCCCGGCACGTCCGTCCTTGCCAAGCAAGGCGCACACGACGAATGCGACAAGTCGGTCGGGCGATTTGACGGCATTTGACGCAATCTGAAGGCGATCATTTCACGGCGCCTTCACCCTGCGACGCAGTCCTCCGCCCCTTTCAGGCCGAGTTAAGCAACCATCGCTTCTACTTCGCATTGCAGGCGCGGCGCTCTGTCAGGGGCAGCGCGCGATTCGGGGAACGCCAGTGTGTTTCGCAGAACAGTGACGTCGATGAAGAGGCGCAGCTTCCTTCACGTCATCAAGCTTGTCTCGCCTTTCGTGATGGTCGTCGTGCTCCAGGCGGCGATCGCGGGATTCAGCCTGGAGGTGATGTCGTCGGTTCGCGCCTATGTCGCGGGCGAAGCATTCTGGTCGCGTTCGCAGAAGAACGCCGTCTATTTCCTCAATCTCTATCTGCATTCCGGCGAGCCCAGCCAATTCGCGCAGTACCAGGCCTCGCTCGCCGTCCCCATCGGCGACGAGTTCGCGCGCTGGGCACTCGAGCGCGATCCGGTCGACGTCGAGGCGGCCCGCATCGGCTTCCTGCAAGGCGGCAACCATCCCGATGACGTCCCGGGATTGATCTGGCTATTTCGCTATTTCAACCGCGTCAACTTCCTGCAGGAAGCGATCCAGGAGTGGAGAGCCACCGATCCCATGCTGCTGGAGCTGAGCGTCTTCGGCGAGGTCATTCGGTCCGAGTGGCAGAACGGTCCTCTTCAGGACGCAAGCCGTGTGCAAGCCCTGTCGTCGCGGCTTTCCGAGCTCAACACCCAGTTCACGGTGCATGCCAAGCGGTTCTCGGCCGTCCTCGGTGAAGGCTCCCGCGCCATCAAGCTGACGCTGACCGGCATCAACATCGTCACCGCCGCCGGGCTCGCCCTGCTCCTGATCTGGCACACCAGACGATTGGTGCTGCAACGACAGGCGTTCGAGAACGCATTGCATGCCGAGAAGGAACGTCTGGCCTTCCAGGCTTCGCACGACTGGCTGACCGGCCTGTCCAACCGCCGCGCCTTCGAGGCGCGACTGCAGGGCGAGCTGGACGCTGCCGCCGCGGGTTCGCTCAGCCTGATCCTGCTCGACCTCGACCAGTTCAAGAATGTCAACGACAGCTGCGGACATCTTGCCGGCGATCGCCTGCTCTGCCAGGTCGCGCGTCTGCTGCAACACGACCGGCATCCGCACGATTTGGTGGCGCGCCTGGGCGGCGACGAGTTCGGCCTGATCCTGCCGCAGTGCTCGCCTTACGACGCGGTCGATACCGCCGAACGGCTGCGGCGATCGATCGAGATGTTCACCTTCGCCTGGGACGGCCGCTGCTTTGCGGTGACCGCCAGCATCGGCGTCGCCTGCATCGCCGACAGCACCACCACGCTCGAGGACGCGATGCGGCGCGCGGATGCCGCCTGCTATCGCGCCAAGGAAAAGGGACGCAACCGGGTCCAGGTCGACGGCGGCAGACCCGACGTCGTGCTCGTTGCAGCCCGGCCGCGCGAGGCTGCACGGGCCTGAGGCCCAAGCCTCGTTGACCTGCATCGTTCACCGCAAAGGCAGAATGCCAAGGCCGGCGAGATGCACGTCGATGAACTGCTCGACCTGCTGGCGCAGCATCTGGGGCGGCACGGCCACCATGCGCTCCTCGAGACCGAGCGAGATGATGCCATGCACGGCGGAGAACAGCGTGCGCGACAGCAGCGCGATCTTCACGTCATCCGCATCCGGCAGCAGCCGCACCAGGGGTTGATGCATCAGCGCGAAGGCGTCCATCACCATCTGCAGGATGTCATCGGGATAGGGGCGGTCATCCTCCATCCGGTGCTCGAACAGCGAGCGCAGCAGATTGGCGTGCTCGGCAAAGAAGTCGAGATAGGTTGCGGCAAGTCCGTAGAGCTGGCGCACGGGGTCATCGGCGGGAACCCCGCGAAGCCGGGCCGTGAGGGCCTGTACGGTCTCCCGATTGACGGTCAGGATCACGCCGTCGAAGTCGCCGAACTCGTTATAGACGCTGCCGACGGAACAGCCGGCGGCCTCCGCGACGTCCCGAACCTTTAATGATCTCAATCCTTTAGCGGCGATGATGCCGCGCGCGATCTCCAGGATCTGGAGCCGCCGCCGATTTTTTTTCCGGTCTCGCAGCGATTCTTCTTGAACATTGTTCATTTTCAAGCTACTCATGTGAACATTGTTCAATTTAACCAGGAGACCTGTAAAATGCAAACCCTCGCTGTTGATATCGCCACGACTTTCGTCGATGACGCCGCCGCTCTCGTGACCGGCTTTGGCCGGGCCCTGTTGCGGTTCGCCATGGCGCCGATCAATCGCATCGCCAACGCCTGCGACGTCGCCGGCGTGCTCGCCGAACGTCGGGCCGCCTTCCGGATGTGGCGCGCCAGCCGCGACCGTGCACGTTCCGAAGGACGCAGGTTTAGCGTTCTCGGCCGCTTCTCGCCCTTTCGCCACCTCTCCCATCTCACCTGAGGCGAATGCAGTCGTGCCCCTCAAGTGCGGCCCGAATCCCGGACTGGTTGCAACGAAGGACTCACCATGACCGGACATTCGCGGTCGATCTCGCTTACCTCCGTGATGCGGTTCAGGTTTTCTCATCGCCTGGACCCTATCCGGGTCAGCGCGGCTCGTCCGCCGGAGGCGACGCGGCCGCGACCAGATAGTTGCGAACCTAACGAGAGCATTTGGAGACCAACAGGATCGGAAGGACGGACGGGACAGAGCAGGCAGGCAACTTCGTCCCCTGCACTCGTCGTCCCCTGCACTCATCGGCCCATACGCTTCCGGTCGTGACGCCTCACCGGCAACAACCTCAGGCTGCATTTCCAAGACAGGACTAGTCATGATCAGGGAATTGATGTCGTCACGCCGCTTTGCGCCGCTGTTCTGGGCGCAATTCTTCTCGGCGCTCAATGACAACGTGCTCAAGAACGCACTCGTCATCATTCTGCTTTACAGCGCCGCAACCGGCTACGGCGATGCGCTGGTGACGGTGGCCGGCGCCGTCTTCATCTTCCCCTATTTCATCCTGTCCGGGCTCGGCGGCCAGCTCGCCGACAAATACGTCAAATCCGTCGTCGCAAGGCGGCTCAAGTTCGTCGAGATCTTCGCAGCCTGCTTTGCCGCCGCCGGCTTCTTCCTGCATTCGGTGCCGCTGCTGTTCACAGCGCTGGCGCTGTTCGGCACCATCGCCGCGCTGTTCGGTCCCGTGAAATACGCCATGCTGCCGGACCAGCTCGAGCTCGGCGAGCTCGCGACCGGCAACGCGCTGGTCGAAGGCGCGACCTTCATGGCGATCCTGCTCGGCACCGTCGCCGGCGGCCAGTTCGTGGCCGGCTCCGCGCATATGGGCTGGGTCGCATCCGCCGTGGTCGCGCTGGCCCTGCTGTCATGGGCGTTCGCCGCCCGCATTCCGCAGACGACGCCCTCTGCGCCCGACCTGCCCGTCGATGCCAATCCCTGGACCTCGACGCTCAGCCTGCTCAGGACCCTGCACGCCGACCATCGCTTGTGGGACGGCACCGTGATCGTGTCCTGGTTCTGGCTGGTCGGCGCCATCGTGCTGTCGCTGCTGCCGGCGCTGGTCAAGGATGTCGTCGGCGGCACCGAAGGCGTGGTGACTTTGTGCCTTGCCATCTTCGCGATCGGCATCGCGATCGGCTCGCTGTTTGCCGCAAGCCTCAGCCACGTCCGCCCGAACCTGGCGCTGGTGCCGATCGGCGCCATCATCATGGGCTTTGCCGGCCTCGATCTGGCCTGGGCCATCGGCGTGACCGCCAAGGGGCACGAGATCACCGCGTTTGGCTTCGCGACCTCGTTCGCCGGCCTGCGCATGCTGGCCGACTTCATCGCCTTCGCGTTCGGCGGCGGCCTGTTCGTCGTTCCGTCCTTTGCCGCGGTCCAGGCCTGGTCGGCAGCGTCCGAGCGCGCCCGCATCATCGCCGCCGGCAACGTGCTGCAGGCTGCCTTCATGGTGGTCGGCTCGCTGTTCGTCGCGCTGCTGCAGGCGGCCGGCCTCCATATCGGCTGGATCTTCTTCGGCCTCGGCCTCGCCAGCTTCGGCGCGGTCTGGTTCGTGATGACCAAGTGGGGCAAGGAAGGCGTGCGCGATGCCGGCGGCCTCTTGTTTCGCGCGCTGTTCCGCACGGAGGTGCGCGGGCTGGAAAACCTGCCGCCTCCGGGCACGCGCATGCTGATCGCGCCCAACCACGTCAGCCTGGTCGACGGCCCGCTGCTGCACGCCGTGCTGCCGATCGACGCCAGCTTCGCGGTCGACACCGGCATCGCCAAGGCGTGGTGGGCCAAGCCGTTCCTGCGCGTCGTCAAGCACTACACCATGGACCCGACCAAGCCGCTGGCGGCCCGCGACCTGATCAAACTGGTCGCAGCGGGCGAGCCTGTCGTGATCTTCCCGGAAGGACGCATCACCGTCTCGGGATCGCTGATGAAGGTGTATGACGGCACCGCGATGATCGCGGACAAGGCCGACGCCGTGGTCGTGCCGGTTCGCATCGAAGGCGCGCAGCGTTCATATCTCAGCTATCTCACCAGCAGCCAGATCAAGCGGTCGTGGTTTCCGCGCGTGACGGTCACCATCCTGCCGCCGGTCAAGCTCCCGGTCGATGAAACGCTCAAGGGCAAGGCGCGCCGCAATGCCGCCGGCGCCGCGCTCCAGGACGTGATGATCGACGCCCTGGTCAAGAACGCCATGCTCGATCACTCGCTGTTCGAGGCGCTCGGACACGCCTATCGCGATCGCGACACCGGCAAGGTCATCATCGAGGATGCGCTCGGCACCAAGCTGACCTATCGCAAGCTGATCCTCGGCGCGCAGGTCCTGAGCCGCAAGCTGGAGAACGGCACCAGCGTCGGCGAGAATGTCGGCGTGCTGCTGCCGAATTCAGCCGGCGTCGCCGTCGTCTTCATGGCGCTGCAGAACAGCGGCCGGGTGCCGGCGATGCTCAACTTCTCGGCCGGCCCGGTCAACGTGCTCGCCGCCATGAAGGCCGCGCAGGTCAGGACCGTGCTGACGTCGAAGGCCTTCATCGAGAAGGGCAAGCTCGACAAGCTGATGACCGCGATCTCCGCGGAGGCGCGCGTCGTTTATCTCGAGGACGTCCGCGCTTCGATCGGCGTGGCCGACAAGATCAAGGGCCTGCTCGCCGGCACCAAACCGCGCGTTGTCCGCCAGGCCAACGATCCCGCCGTGGTGCTGTTCACCTCGGGCTCGGAAGGCACGCCCAAGGGCGTCGTGCTGTCCCACCGCAACATCCTCGCCAACGCGGCGCAGGCGCTGGCGCGGGTCGATGCCAACGCCAACGACAAGGTGTTCAACGTGCTGCCGGTGTTCCACTCGTTCGGGCTCACGGGCGGAATGATGATGCCGATGCTGGCGGGCATTCCGATCTACATGTATCCCTCCCCGCTGCATTATCGCATCGTGCCCGAGCTGATCTACCAGACAGGCGCCACCATCCTGTTCGGCACCGACACGTTCCTCACCGGCTACGCCCGCTCGGCGCACGCTTACGACTTCCGCACCCTGCGCCTCGTGATCGCCGGCGCCGAAGCGGTCAAGGACCGCACGCGTCAGGTGTTCATGGAGCGCTACGGCATCCGCATCCTCGAAGGCTACGGCGTCACCGAGACGGCGCCGGTGCTGGCGATGAACACGCCGATGGCCAACCGTCCCGGCACCGTCGGCCGTCTCTCGCCGCTGATGGAAAGCCGGCTCGATCCGGTCCCCGGCATCGAGGAAGGCGGCCGCCTCTCGGTGCGTGGTCCCAACGTGATGCTCGGCTATTTGCGGGCCGAAAATCCCGGCGTGCTCGAAACGCTGCCCGAGGGCTGGCACGACACCGGCGACATCGTTTCGATCGACGCCGCCGGCTTCATCACCATCAAGGGCCGCGCCAAGCGCTTTGCCAAGATCGCGGGCGAGATGGTCTCGCTGTCCGCGGTCGAAGCCATCGCGGCGACGCTGTGGCCGCAGGCCGCGTCGGTCGCGGTGTCGATCCCCGATCCGCGCAAGGGCGAGCGCATCGTGCTGCTGACGACGGAGAAGAATGCCGAGCGCAGCGCGATGCAGACCCAGGCCAAGGCGATCGGCGCGTCCGAGCTGACCGTGCCCGCGGCGATCATGGTGGTCGACAAGGTGCCGCTGCTCGGCACCGGCAAGACCGACTACGTCACCGCGACGACGATGGCGCGCGAGCAGGCGTCGGCGCCGGAGCGCGAGGTGGCGTAGGAGGTTCCAAGCCGGACGGTGCGCGGGTCACGCCGCCGTCCGCCGCTCCTGCGCGTAACGCACCAGCGCGGCGAAGCGATAGATGCCGTGCACGAACTTGCCGTAGGGCATGGTGATGAAGAGGGCGAACACCGCGCCGAGATGCAGCGCGAGCAGCGGCCCCATCGCGGCGGTCTCGCGCAGGATCAAAAGCAGCATGCCCGTGAGGCCGGTCAGGAACAGCATGGCGATGAAGCCGACATCCATGCCGTAGCTGAGCTCGTCGAGTAGCGCCGGATCGCGCCGCATCTTGGCCGCGAACAGGCCGATCGGGCCAATGATCAGGCCGATGCCGCCCAGCGTGCCCAGCACGACGGGCAGGTCCCACCACGGATACGGCGCCTCGCGGCCGAGCAGATAGTGATACAGCGTCGCCACCGACGTCGCGGCGAAGCACAGGATGAAGCCGTAGAACGTCAGGTGGTGATACAGCCTGCGCCGGTCGGTCGGCTTGTCGTCCTCGTTGTAGCAGCCGACGCCGCCGCCATGGAGATAGCGCAGCTCGCCGGCGTCGCGGATCGCCTGAAAGATCGAGCCGCCATCGGCGCGCCCGCTGATCGCGGGACCGATGTCGCGCCAGAAGGCGCGCACGCTCATGACCAGCGCGAGAACGGCATAGAGGAATGCGGCGCCGAACAGGGCGACCATCGCATTGTGCGGCATCAGCTTGTAGAAGGCGCCGGGACCGGTGTGCACGCCGAACAGCACGCTGCGATCGTTGAGGGCGGCAAAGCCAAGGATGAACGCCGCCATGCTGAGCGCAGCGATGACGCTGATGACGAGACCGTTGCGCGCGAAGGAACCGGACAGCGCCTGAGGCCAGGCATAGGCCGCATAGGATTCCGCGCGCGCGACTGCCAGCGTCTTGGGGACATTGACGTTGAATTCGTGCGGCGGCGAGAACTGGCAATCGACGTAGCAGGCGCCGCAGGAATGACAGAGATTGGCGAGATAATTGAGGTCGCCGTCGGAGAAGGCACGGCGCATCTCCATCGCCGGAAATACCGCGCACAGGCCCTCGCAATAGCGGCAGGAATTGCAGACCGTCATCAGGCGGTCGGCTTCGTCGAGAATCCTAGTTCCGTGCATGTTTTGCCGCTTCCCGTCCTGCGATTCGTCCGAACACGCTGCCGATGGTCATGCCCATGCCGGCGGCATAGCCCTTGCCGAGCACGTTGCCGGCCATGATCTCGCCGGCCGCGAACATGTTGGCCGACGGCTTGCCGCCCTTCATCAGCATCCGCGCCTCCTTGTTCACGCGCGTGCCGAGATAGGTGAAGGTGATGCCGGGCCGCACAGGATAAGCGAGAAAAGGCGGCGTTTCGATCTTGCGCGCCCAATGTGTCTTGGGTGGCGTGATGCCCTCGGTCACGCAATCGTCCAGAATCGTGTGGTCGAACGTGCCGGGCCGCACCGCGGCGTTGAACTCGGTGATGGTCTTCTCCAGCGCGGCCGGATCGAACTCGAGCTTGGCGGCGAGCTCGGCCACCGTCTGGCCGGCGATCGGCGGGAACAGCGTCGGCATGAAGCTGGTGACGACGGTGGAATCGAAGATGATGTAGGCGATCTGGTCGGGCTGCGCCGCCACCAGCCGGCCCCAGATCGCGTAGCGCTTCGGCCAGATGTCCTCGCCTTCGTCGTAGAAGCGCTGCGCGTGCTTGTTGACCACGATGCCGAACACGACGGAATCGTGGCGGGTGATGATGCCGCCGTCGAATTTCGGCGCGCGGGCATCGATCGCGACCGCATGGCACTGGGTGGGATCGCCGACCTCCTGCACGCCCTTGTCGAGCAGCATCTTCAGGATCGCGCCGCGATTATAGGGCGTGCCGCGGATCAGGAAATTGTCGGCCGCCTCGCCCCAATATTGCTTCAGCCATTCGATGTTGGCCTCGAACCCGCCGGCGGCGGCGACCAGCGAGGTGGCGCGGATCTCGGTCTCGCCCTTGACCGGCCGTTTCAGCCGTGCGGCGAGGAACATGCCGTCCTCGATCACGAGGTCGGTGACCTCGGCATCGTATTCGACGTCGACGCCGAGCCGCTCGGCGGTCAGATACAGCGCGTTCAGCATCGCGCGGCCGCCGCCGAGGAAGAAGGAATTGGTGCGGCCAAGGCTCAGCGTGCCGCCGAGCGAGGGCTGCCAGCGCACGCCCTGCTGCACGATCCAGTCCAGGATGTCCTTGGACTCGCGGATCATGTGACGCGCCAGCGCCTCGTCGGTCTGCCCGCCGGTGACGCGCAGCAGGTCCTCCCAGAACTCCTCCTCGGTGTAGGGACCGGTCAGGATCTCGGTGGCTGCGTCATGGGCGCAGCGCATGTTGCGGGTGTGGCGGGTGTTGCCGCCGCGATAGAATTTTGGCGCTCCCTCCAGCACCAGCACCGACGCGCCGCCGCGCCGCGCGCTGATCGCTGCGCACAGCGCCGCGTTGCCGCCGCCGATCACCAGCACGTCGTATTTGCCGCTCATGCCGGCCGCCCGACGGCACGCGAGATTGGGGAAAACTTGTCCGTCAGTGGCATGCTCGACCTTCCAGCGTTGCGCATTTTGTCGACAACTAGCGCCTCGCCCGGCGCGCGGGACGCGCGTCTTCAGACGAAGCCGATAAAGCACTGTCGAGCAGCTCGGTCGGGCCACCCAGCGCGCGCGTCAGGCGGGCGGCGGCTTTCAGCAACAGCGACGTCATCGCCTTGATATTGTCCCGCGTGAAGCGCGGCTTCGGCCCCGAGAGCGACAGGGCGCCGACGCATTTGCCACCGGGGCCGAACACCGGGCACGCAAGCCCGGCGCAATCGGGATCGCGCTCGCCAAACGACAAGGCGATGCAGCTCTCGCGGATCGTGTCATAGCCCTCGCCTTTTTCACCGTCGAAGGCCAGGATGACCCGTCCGGCCGCGCCGCGATCCAGCGGCAGCAGCATGCCGGCCTCGACCCGGTCGAGCGTCGAATGCTGGGAGTCGACGCGGAAGACGCAGAGCCGGCGCTTGGCATCATGCCGCACGTGATAGGAAGGGCTTTCGGTGCCGTCCGCCACGAGCTGGCGCAGGATCGGCATCACGCGATCATACAGGTTGTTGCCGCGCTGATAGATCGCGCCGAGCCGGAAGGGCGTCGGCCCGAGATGGTAGCGGCCGTCGGCGAGCTGCAGGAGATAGCCGAACTCCTGTAACGAGGCCATCAGCCGCAACAGCGTGCTCTTGTACATGCCGGTGCGCCGGGCGAGCTCGGCCAGAGTCATCGGCTCCGGCGCATCCTCGAAGGCCGCAAGGATGGTCAGGGCGCGGTCGACGGCGGCGACACCGGGCATGCAGGCTCCTAGTCCGGGAATCCAGAGGGATCGATGAGCTTGGCGATGACGGGAAAGTACGCATCGCCCATGCCCTTGTCGATCGTCTCCTGGAAGATCGTGCGCATCAGCGCCGCGCCGCGCAGGCTCAGCCCGGCCTGTGCGCCCAGCTCCAGCGCGTAGGAGAGATCCTTCATCGCATATTCGGTCGAGAAGGCCCGCAGCGGAAACTCCTCGGCGACGATCGCCTTCATGCCATGATTGCGCAGGGCAAAGCTGTCCGCAGACCCCTTCGACAGCGTCTCCAGCAGCAGCTTCGGCTCGACGCCGCTGTGCTTGGCGATCGCGACGGCTTCCGCCAGCGCATTGACGGTCTCAAACAGCACCATGTTGTTAAGGATCTTCGTGACCTGCCCGGCCCCGGTGCCACCGCAGAGGGTGACGTCCGTGGCGAAATGGCGGATCAGCGGCTCGACCCGGCCAAAGTGCTCGGGCGTGGCGCCGACCATGACGCTGAGCGTGCCGTCCTGCGCGGCCTGACGTGTGCGCGCGATAGGCGCGTCGATCCAGAGCGCGCCTTTGTCAGCCAGCTGCTTGGCGAATGATCGCGTCTGGCCGACATCGGAGGTGCCGAGATCGATCACGGTCTGTCCGCTTCTGATGTTCGGCAAGATGCCTTCGAAGACCGACATCACATGCTTGGCGCTGGGCAGGCACAGGAAGATCGTCCCGGCGCCGGCGACGACGTCCTCGACCGACTTTGCCGCCTTCGCTCCGTCGGCCACGATCCGCGCCAACGGCTCTGCGGCGAGGTCGAACGCGAGCACGGCTCGGCCGCTCTTGCGCAACAGGTTGCGGCAGATCGGCTCGCCCATGACGCCAAGACCGACGAATCCAATCGAACCAGACATTCCGTTCTTCTCCCTCGAACCATTGTGACCGGGCGGCTGCGGGCCGCCCGGTCACGTCGTTACTTCACCAGCGGGCAGCCGCCTTCGCTCATCGGTCGGAACACCTCTTCGCCCGGCTTGGAGCTGACGACCCGGTAATAGTCGAACTTGTACTTGGATTCTTCCGGCTTCTTCACTTGGACCAGATGCATGGTGTGCAGCACGCGCCCGTCGGGGCGGATCGCCACATCCTTGTTGTACATATCATTGACTTTCAACGCGTGCATCTTGGCGGCAACGGCCGTCGCGTCCGTGGTGCCGGCCGCCTTCACGGCGGCAAGGTAGTGGTGAACGCCGCTATAGACTCCGGCCTGGACCATGCTCGCGACCTTGCCGTCCATCAGGGCGGCATAGCGCTTCGACCATGCCCGGGTTTGCTCGTTGAGATCCCAATAGAACGAGGTCGTCACCTGCAAACCCTGGGTGACCTTCAGGCCGAGCGAGTTCACGTCCGTGATGAAAACGAGCAGGCCAGCAAGTTTCTGGCCACCCTCGACGATGCCGAATTCACCCGCTTGCTTGATCGCGGTCTGCACGTCGGCACCCGACGTCGCCAGGCCCACCACGTCGGCCTTGGAGCCCTGCGCCTGCAGCAGAAAGGACGCGAAGTCGGCGGTTCCGAGCGGGTGCGCGGCCGAGCCGATCACTTTGCCGCCCGCGGCCTCGATGAACTTGGTCGCGTCGCGCTGAAGCGCGTGACCGAAGGCGTAGTCGGCCGTCACGAAATACCACGTCTTGCCGCCGGCCCGCGTGATCGCATCGCTGGTGAGCTTGGACAGCGCATAGGTGTCGTAGTTGAAATGGAAGCTGACCGGCGAGCACGCTTTTCCCGTGAAATCGGACGAGCCGGGGCCCGAGATGACGAAAATCTTGTTCTTCTGCTTGGCAACTTCGAGGATGGCAAAACCGGCCGAGGAGGCCGCGCCGTCCGCGATCATGTCGACACCTTCATTGTCGAACCATTTGCGCGCGGTGGCCGATGCGATGTCCGGCTTGTTCTGATGGTCGGCCGAAACGATCTCGATCTTCTTGCCGAGCAATTCGTTGCCGAAGTCCTCGGCGGCAAGCTTTGCGGCGGCAACCGAGCCGCGCCCGCCATTGTCGGCGAACACGCCGGACTGGTCATTGAGCACGCCGATCCTGATCACATTGTCGGCTGCAAATGCGGTGCTCGCTTGTGCGGCCAGAATTGCCGCCATGATCCAACGCAACTTCATAAGATAAGCCTCCCGTTTACGAATTTTGCTTGTTGAGGATGTCTTGCAGCACCGGCGCGATGTAGCGCCGGAACTGTTCCGGATTTTCACTCATCGGAAAATGGCCGAGCCGCTCCATCACGGTCGCCTTCGCGCCGGGAATGCCGGCGGCGGTGCGCAGCGTGTCTTCCGGCGTGCAGGAGAAGTCGTATTCGCCGGTGAGGAGATAAAGCGGGCACTGGTTGACGTCGATGTCAGCGGTGCGGCCGCGCAGATCTCCGTCAACGCGATAGAAATAAAGATCGCCCTTGAAGATGCCGGGGCCGCCCTGCTTGTAGCCCCACAGCGTTTCGTTGCGCGAGGCTTCCGGGCCGCCAGGCGCGATCAGCCCGGACACCAGCGCGGCGCAGACCTCCCCGCCATGAACATCGGGCCGGTTCAGCCAAGCCGTGTCGTACCAGGGCTGCTGGAAGTCCGCGGCCTCGAGCCCGATCAGGGCGCGAAACTCGCGCGCGTGCTCGATGGCGAGATTGAGCACGATGCGGCCGCCGATCGAGCAGCCCATCACCACCGGGCGCTCCAACTTCAGCGCGTTGCAGAACGCGCGGATGGTCGCGGTGTAGCTTGCCGTGGTCAGTCGGTACTCGGTGCCATACTGGCTGTCGGGCGGATTGGACTTGCCGTGCCAAGGCATGTCGAAGGCGACGATGCGGAAATGTCTGGTGAGCTCGGGATCGGTCAGCAAATGCCGCCATTGTCGCGCGTCAGAACCGGCGGTGTGGAGGCAGACCAAGGGAATGCCGCTGCCGTTCTCCTCGAAATAGATGCGGTTGGTCTCTCCGTTGATTTCAACGTGCACGTAGCGCCCGACGATCGGCTCGATGAAGCCGTTCATGACGCGCCTCCAAAACCGTTCTGTCGGGGCAGCGCCAGGAGATCCTTGAAGTACTGAAGATGAGTCATGAAGGGATGCAGATCCCCTTCAAGGGTCGCCTGTCCGCGCTTGGTCAGCGCGAGCAGATCATGCCAGCCGGCTGGTGGCATCTGCTGCCAATGGGCGGCAAGCGCAGCCGGCGTCGCACGGTAGGCGAACCGCCAGGAGCGCATCAGGACGGGTGCCGGCGTCATGTCCACGATCTGCCCGGCGCGGATGGCAACGTGAAAGGGCTGGGTGCTCGGGCCGAGCAGGCAGTCGACGTCGAGCCAGCGTCCACGGAAGGTCAGAGCGGCATCGCGCGCCAGCAGGTCCGGGATCATCTCGAAGGCGGCGGTGACGGCATCGGGCGCGAACGGCACCGGTGGATCGGTGTCGGGAAACAGATTGGATTGCATCGCCTCACCTCCCTCGTTCTATTGTGCAGAACGTCATTCTATTCTACTCAGATCTATACAGAGCTTCCGCCCGAACTCAAGTGGTGGGGTGCTCAGGAAGCCGCATGCCGTCGCGAGGGGCTTCAATAGGAGTGCATTGTCCCAGGAGCTGGCGGCTCGGGATCAGGCCTCGAAAACGCGCGCGAGCAGCCAATAGCTGCCAAGCAGGCAGATCACCGCGGACAGCGCGTAAACCAGCGCCGGCGCCCTCACCGCTTCGAACCGATCTTCAACACCGGGTCGATCGGCCAGACGGAGGATCGGCAATGCGATCGCGACGATCGCGACCTGTCCGATCTCGACGCCGATGTTGAAAGCTGCCAGCGCGGGCAGGACTGCGTTCGGTGGCAGCCCGACCTCGCGAAGCACGCCGGCGAAGCCGAAGCCGTGTATCAAGCCGAACAGGAAGGCCACGCGCCAGCGCCTGTCGACGTCGCGCGAGAAGAAGTTCTCCACGGCGACGAAGACGATTGAAGCCGCGATTGCGGGCTCCACGACGCGGCTCGGGATGACGAGGACATCCAGCGCGGCCAGTGACAAGGTGATCGAATGGGCGATGGTGAAGGCCGTCACGATCTTGACGACGGGAACGAGCCGTCTCGCCCACAGCATCACGGCGACCAGAAATGCGACGTGATCGTAGCCGAGGAAGATGTGTTCGATGCCGGTGAACAGATAACGCTGCAGGGTCGACGATAGCGACGGCGGCGCCGTTGAAAGCGTGATCGTCGTATGGCCGGCGTCGAGCAAGGCCTGTGCCTCCGACCGGCCCTGCGCAATCAGGACGATTTGACGCGCGGCCGGATCCTTCTCGGTCAGCACCGTCGAGCGATAGACGATGTCGCCGGCGGCGTCAGCGCAGACAAATCCGTTGCGATAGAGAATGCCGTCGCCGTCGGCCAGGATCGCCGCATCTCGGGCCACACAGGGCTTGGCACCGCCCGTGACAGCCAGGTGCGTGCTTATATAGGCGAGGATGGCGGACTTGGCTGCTTCGACCGCGGCGGGATCGACCGCGTCTTGTCTGGGGTCATAGGTCCGCATTGCGATCAGGCGATCGACATCGCTGCCCTTCAATCCGAGTTCGACGCTGACCGTGCGATCGGCGTCCAGCGCCACGCGCGCCGTGACAAGGTTGACCTGATGCGCCTCAGCCGGAAGACCGATGCCAAGCAGCACCGCGAGCCACGGCAGAAGCAGCCGCCTCATGACCCCGCTCCATCCTGCTCACGCCAGTACATCCGCAACGACCGCCTTGAGGACATCCCGCACATCGGCTGGCTTCAATCGCACCTGCAAGCCGCGCTGGCCGCCATTGAGATAGACCATCTCCTGCGCGAGCGCACTCTGCTCGACCACCGTACGCACCGCCTTGCGCTGTCCGAACGGGCTGATGCCGCCGACCTTGTAGCCGGTGACGCGCTCCGCCTCGGGCGGTTTCATCATCTGCGCCGACTTCCCGCCTGCCGCAGCGGCGAGCTTCTTCATCGAGACTTCCCGGTCCGACGGCACGACCACGCAGACCGGCTTGCCGTCGACCTGCGCCATCAGCGTCTTGAGCACGCGCGCGGGATCCTCGCCGAGCGCGGCGGCCGCCTGCAGCCCGATGCTCTCGGCGTCAGGATCGTAGTCGTAGGCGTGGACGGTGAAGGCAACACCGGCGGCTGCGAGTGCGCGTGTGGCGGGGGTGACTTTGGACATGGGCCATATCTACCACCGTCATTGCGAGGAGCGCGACGGGGGGATGGGGGTATAAATTGCCCGCCACAGGCTGTCGTCCCCGCGTGCGCGGGGACGACAGTCGGATTTGGCGGCGCTAGGCTGCCAAACCCGACAAGAACGTCCTACTCCGCCGCGTCCCGCAGCTCCACGCGCTCGGCCCTGGCCGCACAGAACTTGAACTCCGGGATCTTGCCGAACGGATCGAGCGCGGGATTGGTGAGCAGGTTCGCCGCCGCTTCCGCGTAGCAGAACGGCATGAACACCATGTTCTCCGGCACGTCGCGATCGGAGCGCACCTTGACCTCGACGGCGCCGCGGCGGGTCTCCAGCCTAATGAAATCGCCGGGCGCAAGCTGCTTCCTGCGCATGTCCTTCGGTGACATGAAGGCGACCGCCTCCGGCTCGATCTGGTCGAGCACCTGCGCGCGGCGGGTCATCGAGCCGGTGTGCCAGTGCTCCAGCACGCGGCCGGTCGAGAGCACCATGGGATATTCGGCGTCGGGAATCTCGTCCGGCGGGATCACCTTGGCCGGCACGATCTTGCCGCGGCCGCTCGCGGTCGGGAAGCCCGTGGTGAAGATGATCTCGTTGCCGGGCTTGTCGGGCGCATCGACCGGATAGGTCACCGCGCCTTCGCGCACCAGCCGCTCCCAGGTGATGTTCTTCAGCGACGGCATCAGCTCCGCCATCTCGGTGAAGACCTCGCCGGGACCGGAATAATTCCACGGCAGGCCCATGCGCTTGCCGATCTCCTGGATGATCCAGAGATCCTGCCGCGCATCGCCCGGCGGCTTGATCACCTGACGGGCGAGCTGCACGCGGCGATCGGTGTTGGTGAAGGAGCCGTCCTTCTCCGCAAAGGCCGAGGCCGGCAGGATCACGTCGGCGTGGAACGCGGTCTCGGTGACGAAGAGATCCTGCACCACGAGATGATCGAGCATGGCGAGCGCGTGGCGCGCATGCTGCAGATCAGGATCCGACATCGCGGGGTTCTCGCCCTCGATATACATGCCCTTGATCTCGCCGGCATGGATCGCGTTCATGATCTCGACCACGGTCAGGCCGCGCACGGGATCGAGATCCTGTTGCCAGAGCTTCTCGAAGCTGCTGCGCAGATCGTCGCGACCCACCGGCTGATAATCCGGCAGGAACATCGGGATCAGGCCGGCGTCGGAGGCGCCCTGCACGTTGTTCTGGCCGCGCAGCGGATGCAGGCCGGTGCCGGGACGGCCGACCTGGCCGGTGATCAGCGCCAGCGCGATCAGGCAGCGCGCATTGTCGGTGCCGTGGACGTGCTGGCTGATGCCCATGCCCCAGAAGATGATCGACGACTTCGCCCGCGCATAGGTCCGCGCCACCTCGCGCAGCGTCTGCGCCGGGATGCCGCAGATCGCTTCCATCTTCTCCGGCGTGAACTCCTTGATCTTCTCCTTGAGGTCCTCGAAGCCCTCGGTGTAGCCGGCGATGTACTGGTCGTCGGTGAGGCCTTCGGTGATGATCGTGTTGATCATCGCATTCAGCATGGCGACGTCGGAGCCGGGCTTGAACTGCAGATGCTTGGTCGCGTGGCGCGACAGCGTCTGCCGGCGTGGATCCATCACGAACAGCTTGGCGCCGTTCTGCTTGACCGCGTTCTTGATGAAGGTCGCGGCGACCGGATGGTTCACGGTCGGGTTGGCGCCGATCACGATGATGACCTCGGCATCCATCGCCGCCGCGAACGGCGCCGACACCGCGCCCGAGCTCAGGCCTTCGAACAGCGCCGCCACCGAGGAGGCGTGGCACAAACGGGTGCAGTGGTCGACATTGTTCGAGCCGAAGCCGGTGCGCACCAGCTTCTGGAACAGATAGGCCTCTTCGTTCGAGCCCTTGGCCGAACCGAAGCCGGCCAGCGCCTTCACGCCCTTCTCGTCGCGGATCTTGACGAGGCCCTTGGCAGCGATGTCGAGCGCTTCGTCCCAGCTCGCCTCGCGGAAATGGGTGAAGGGGTTGGCCGGATCGACCTGATCGTTGGCATCCTTCTTCGCATTCGGCAGCCGCACCAGCGGCTTGGTCAGGCGATGCGGATGGTGGATGTAGTCGAAGCCGAAACGGCCCTTGACGCAGAGACGATTGTGATTGGCGGGGCCGTCGCGGCCTTCCGCATAGATCACCTTCTCGTCCTTGACCTCGTAGGTGACCTGGCAGCCGACGCCGCAGAACGGGCAGAGCGAGTCCACCTTCTTGTCGGCGTAGGTGACGCGGGTCTGCTTCTCGTCCAGCATCACGGCCGGCATCAAGGCGCCGGTCGGGCAGGCCTGCACGCATTCGCCGCAGGCGACGCAGGTGGACTCGCCCATGGGATCGTCGAAGTCGAACACGATTTTCGAGCCGTGACTACGATAAGCCATGCCGATGACGTCGTTGACCTGGACCTCGCGGCACGCGCGCACACACAGGCCGCACTGGATGCAGGCATCGAGGTTGACGCGCATCGCCGGATGGCTGGCGTCGGTCGCCCAGCGCTCGGCAGCCGGGAAGCGGCTCTCGGTCACGCCCGTGGTCTCGGCCCAGTGCCAGAACTTCGACTCCGGATCGTGGCTGGTCTCGCGCGCCGGCTGGTCGGCGACGAGCAGCTCCATCACCATTTTCTGCGCGGACACCGCCCGCGCGCTCTCGGTCTTCACCTTCATGCCGACCGACGGCGTGCGCTTGCAGGACGCCGCCAGCACGCGCTCGCCCTCGATCTCGACCATGCAGGCGCGGCAATTGCCGTCGGGACGATAGTCGGGCGCCGGCGAATAGCACAGATGGGGAATGTCGCGGCCTTGGCGCTTGGCCACCTGCCAGATGGTCTCGCCGGGTTTGGCCTCGACCTGCTTGCCGTCGAGCTCGAACGTAATCTTGGTCATTCGGCCGCTTCCTTGAACTCGTCAGGGAAATATTTGATCACTGAGGACAGCGGATTCGATGCCGCCTGTCCGAGCCCGCAGATCGAGGCGTCGCGCATCGCCTGGCTCAATTCTTCCAGCAACGCGCGGTTCCAGACCGGCTTCTGCATCAGCAGCGCCGCCTTCTGGGTTCCGACGCGGCACGGCGTGCACTGGCCGCAGCTCTCGTCCTCGAAGAACTTCATCAGGTTCAGCGCCGCCGCGCGCACGCTGTCCTTTTGCGACAGGATCACGATCGCGGCCGAGCCGATGAAGCAGCCGTATTTCTCCAGCGTGCCGAAATCGAGCGGGATGTCGTCCATCGACGCCGGCAGAATGCCGCCGGACGCACCGCCCGGCAGATAAGCGTAGAACTGATGGCCGTCGGCCATGCCGCCGCAATATTCGTCGATCAGCTCGCGCACGGTGATGCCGGCGGGCGCGAGCTTCATGCCGGGCTTCTTGACCCGCCCCGAGACCGAGAAGCTGCGCAGGCCGTGCCGCTCGTGGCGGCCATGGCCCTTCCACCAGTCGGCACCCTTCTCGACGATGTCGCGCACCCACCACAGCGTCTCGATGTTGTTGATCAGCGTCGGCAGGCCGAACAGGCCGACCTGGAACGGGTAAGGCGGCTTGTGCCGGGGCAGGCCGCGCTTGCCTTCGATGCTCTCGAGCAGCGAGGATTCCTCGCCGCAGATATAGGCGCCGGCGCCGCGGCGCATGTGCAGCGTCGGGCCGCCCGGCGGCAGCTTTGCGATCTCGCGCTCCAGGATCTCGCGCGAGGCTGGATATTCGTCGCGCAGATAGATGTAGACGTCGGAGGCCTGCACCACATGCGCGCCGATCAGCATGCCTTCGATGAAGCGATGCGGATCGGTTTCGAGGTAATAGCGGTCCTTGAACGTGCCGGGCTCACCCTCGTCGCCGTTGATCGCCATCAGCCGCGGACCGGGCTCGCCCAGCACGGCGCGCCATTTGCGGCCCGTCGGGAAGCCGGCGCCACCGAGCCCGCGCAACGAGGCGTCGTCGAGCGACCTCAACAGATCGTCCGTCGACAGCTCCCCCGAGCGCAGCCGGCCCAGCAGCTTGTAGCCGCCGCCGGCGACATAGGCGTCGTAACCGACATAGTCGGGCAGATGGGCGTGGGTGTCGCCGCCTTTCGCGGCGGCCATCACGCTCGTCACCGTCGCATGATCGACGAAGTTGTGACCGACCTCCGCAGCAGGCGCGGTATCGCAGCGCCCGACGCAGGGCGCGCGCACGACGCGGATGCCGGGACCCGACGCGCTTTGCAAATCCTCGAGCAGCTTCTCGCCGCCGAGCATCGCGCAGGTCAGGGAGTCGCAAACGCGGATCGTCAGCGGCGCAATGTCAGGCTCGCCCTCCTTCACCACGTCGAAATGGGCATAGAACGTCGCCGTCTCGAACACTTCGGCGAAGGCGAGCTTCATCTCGTCGGCAAGCGCAGCCAGATGCGCAGCCGAGATCTGGTGATATTTGTCCTGAATCAGGTGCAGATATTCGATCAACAGATCCCGCCGCCGCGGCCGGTCGCCAAGCAGCTGCTCGATCTCGTGCGCGGCGGTTGGGTCGACCTGGCGCCCCTTGGGCGTGGCCTTGGCGCGCCGGCGTCCCTCACCGGGATGCTCGAACGGGCGGACCTCATGCACGTCGTGGCTCATCGATTCGTCTCGATCTCGTCTTCAGAACAGGTTCAGTTCTAGCTCTTGGCATGCCAGATGCCAAGAAAATTATCATGCTCGCCGAAGCAGTTAACAAAAGTCCAAGAGCCAGCCTGGATCGCTGCTGCCCGGACAAGGCCCTGCGTTCATCCAACGCGCCAATCGATAGAACGAAGCCTGAATTGGTCCGGAGATCAATAAAGGCTTCCCATGCTGCGATAGCGAAGTCGTATCGGGCTTCTGGCTCCGAGGCTCGAGGTGCCCCCTTCACATGAAATGACCGCGGGAGCGCGCAGGCCGCGCTCCCGCTCGCGATGATGCGCGATCAGAAAATCTTCACCGCGCTCTCCAGCGTCTTCCAGACGCCCCAGGCCAGCGGCACGCCGACAAAGGCCCAGAACATTGCGGCACGGGCGTCCAGACCGCCCTTGCCGATGCCGAACGAGCCGTGCTGGATCGACGCCGCGCTCTTGGCACTCGCCGCCTGCAATCTGGCGACCTCCTCCTGGCTCATGTTCCACTTCGGATCGACCGGCTTGATCATGTAGTTGCAGATCAGACCGGCGATCAGCATGGCGCAGAGAATGTACATGGTCGTGTTGTAGAGCTGATCGCGTGGCACGCCGGCAGCGAGCTGGAACTCGCGGATGTAGTTGACCACCACGGGACCGATGATTCCGGCCGTGGACCAGGCCGTCAGCAGCCGGCCATGGATGGCACCGACGAACTGGGTTCCGAACATGTCGGCCAGATAGGCCGGCACCGTGGCGAAGCCGCCGCCGTACATCGACAGGATGATGCCGAAGCCGAGCACGAACAGCAATTTCGAGCCCATCGCCGCGAAGGTCGGCGCCAGCGCGTAGAGCACGATGCCGAGGATGAAGAACGTGTAGTAGGTGTTCTTGCGGCCCATGAGGTCGGACATCGAGGCCCAGAAGAAGCGGCCGCCGATATTGAACAGTGACAGCAGACCGGCAAAGCCGGCGGCGATCGCTGCGATCGCAGCCTTCTGTTCACCCGAAAGCTGGCTGAAGCTCAGCTCCGGATGCCCGATCAGCTTGCCGGCGAAGATCTCCTGGAGCATGGGCGAGGCCATGCCGATCACGCCGATGCCGGCCGAGACGTTCAGGCAGAGCACCCACCAGATCAACCAGAATTGCGGCGTCTTGTGCGCGTTGTTGAGATGCACATGGTGCTCGGTGATCATCGACTTCTTCTCGCTCGGCGGCGTCCAACCGTCCGGCTGCCAGCCGGGCGGCGTCACCCGATACGAGAAGGCGCCGATCGTCATGAAGACGAAATAGATCACCCCCATCACGACGAAGGTCTGCCAGACGCCGACGTCGCTCGCGCTCTTGAAGTAATTGATCAGGAGATTGGCGAGCGGCGCGCCGATCATCGCACCACCGCCGAAGCCCATGATGGCCATGCCCGTCGCCATGCCGCGGCGATCGGGGAACCATTTGATCAGCGTCGACACCGGCGAGATGTAGCCGAGACCAAGCCCGATGCCGCCGATGACGCCGGCCCCGAGCCACATGATCCAGAGCTGATGGACATAGATTCCGAAAGCGCCGACCAACAGGCCGCCGCCCCAGCACAGCGCCGCAACGAAGCCGGCCTTGCGCGGGCCGGCACGCTCGAGCCAGCCGCCCCAGATCGCGGCGGAGACGCCGAGCAGCACGAAGAACAGCGTGTACATCCAGCCGAGGCTCGCGACCTTCCAGTCGCAGGTGGTGGTGAACAGCTCCTGCCACAGCGAGATGTCGGCGCAGGCCTTGCTCTGCGAGATGCCGATCGCGCGCGACAGCGGCAGCCAGAACACCGAGAAGCCGTAGGCCATGCCGATGCAGAGATGGATGCACAATGCGGCCGGCGGCACCAGCCAGCGATTGAAGCCGGCCTTCGCGATCGTGCGTTCACGATCGAGCAAGCCGGGAGCACCAACCGGTGCATAGACGGTATCGGCAGTCGTCATAAGCATTTCCTCCCAAGCGCGGCCTTTGCGGGCACGTCGGTATGAGACCGGTCATGTGCCGGGCTTGGCGGGCCCGCATGACCGATCGGATTTCATGCCGAAGTGGAATCGTCTGGCGCGCATCGCCTCATGTGCGCCGAGCAAGCAACTGGTCGCGGGCGATGTCTCTTCGCTTCGCAATCAGTGTTGCAGCGACGGCGATCGCGCCCTCGTCCCCCCTCAACACCCTGTCTTGAGATGAGCAACGCGCGTGCCAGAAATCACATCGTGATGATTCAACGACTTCCCGCAGCGCAATGTGCCGCGGCAGACAGAATGTCCGAAATCCCAGGACAAAATGTCCGATCAGCTCGCTTCCGGCAGCCACATCGTGAATGTACTTCCGGAACCGAGGTGACTTTCGGCCGTGATCTGCCCGCCCTGGCGCTTGATCAGCGTCTGGCTGATGGAGAGGCCGAGCCCGGTGCCTTGCCGCCGTTTCGTGGTGTAGAAGGGATCGAATATCTTCTCGATCACCTCTTCGCTCATGCCGATGCCGGTGTCAGTGACCTCGATGGCGACGCCTCGATGGCCGTCGCGCTCGGCATCGAAGGAGCGGAGCGTCAGGGTCCCGCCATCAGGCATGGCGTGGATCGCGTTGACGATCAGATTGACCAGCACCTGCTGCAGCTCGTTCCGGTTCATCAGCACGAGCCGATTGGCGCGATCCTCCCTGACCACGGCGATCTCGGTCTTGTTCAGAAGATGCTGCACCAGCGGCAGGCAGTCGGAGATGACGCTGGCCGGCGCATGGCGCTCGACATAGCCGGCATATTCCTCCGGCCTTGCAAACTGCAGAAGCTTGGTCACGATCTGGCTGATGCGGTGAATCTGCTCGTCGAGCAGGCGAAACTCGACCTTGGCCTTGTCGGCCTCGGCCCCGAACACGCTGCGGATGACGTCGAGGTTGCCCTGCATCACCGCGATCGGATTGTTGATCTCGTGGGCGACGCCTGCGGTGATCTCGCCGATCGCCGCCAGCTTCTCGGACATGACGAGCTGCTTGGTGGTGGCCTCGAGCTTGAGATTGGCGTGCTCGAGGTCCCGGGTGCGCTCCAGCACGCGGACGTTCAGCTCCTCGTTCCATTCGCGCAGCTGCCGGTCGCGTTCCTGGATCTGGTCGAGCAGGCCGTCGAGATGAACCGCGACGCGGCCGATCTCGTCACCGGACACCGGCATCTTGGTGCGGGCGGACAGGTTGCCGCGTTCCACCTCGGCGATCGTCGCCGTGACGCGCTCCAGCGGCATGAAGATGGAGGTCGCCCATCGCAGGAAGATCGGTACGGTCGCGGCGGTGATGGCGATGAAGGCCGCGATGATGATCAGCAATGTCTGGTATTTGGCTTCGCTGAACGGCTTCTCCAGAAAGCCGACATAGAGCATGCCGACCCGCTTGCCATAGCTGTCGACCAGCGGCTCGTAGGCGGAGATGTACCAGTCATTGACGACGAAGGCGCTGTCGAGCCAGGTGCGCCCCTCGCCCAGCACGGCCGAGCGCACCGCCGCCGACACGCGCGTGCCGAGCGCGCGCCGCCCCTCGAACAGACGGACGTTGGTCGAGATCCGTACGTCGTCCAGGAACAGCGTCGCGGTGCCCTGGCTGCCCTCCGGCAGGCTCGCGGCGCGATAGACGAGGTCGTTGATCGTGTCGATGAATTCGAGATTCTGGTTGAGCAATGTGCCGCCGACCAGCGCCGCGGCGCTCCCGTCGGGCAGCATCGCCCGGCTCGCCGCATGCACTACCATGCCGCGCGTCTCCGTGCTGCGGTCGGTCGGCACCGCGTTCGGGGTCGGCACGAGGTCCAATCGCGCGCGCTCGGCGAGGGTCGGCGAAATCGCGGCGAGCTCGTCATTGCCGAAAATGTCGACGCCGGTCGCAGCGACCTGGCCCGACAGCGCCGACATGATGATCGGCCAGTCGCGTCTCGGTTGATGCTGCAAAGGCGGCGACGAGGCCAGGACCTCGCCGCGATCGTTGGTCAGATACAGGAAGTCGAGACCGATCTCCTTGCGGGCCTCGTCGAGCAGATCCCGCAACGAGCCGCGCGCATCCGGCGCCAGCACCTCGTGGAAGCGGGCCGACAGGCCGAGCGCGCGGACCTGGACGCCGGTCTTCTCCAGGATGCGGGCGAGATATTGATGGGCGATGGTGAGGTCGCCGTTCACCTTGGAGATCAGGGTGGCGTCGAATTTCGCGTTCCAGCGATAGATGGCGACGCCGAGCAGCAGCGGCAGGATGACCAGCATCGGCAGCAACGCGATCGCGAGCAGCCGGAAGCGGACGGAGCGTCCCCGCACCAGCTCGCCGCTGCGGCCGGCAGCATCAGACATCCCACAACGCGCATTTGCGGTCGATGGTCTTGCGCGAGATGCCGAGGCGCCGGGCCGCCTCCTCGCGATTGCCGCCCACCTCCTTCAGCACGCCGAGAATGTGACGGCGCTCGAGCTCGGCGAGGCTGTCGGCGGGCGCCGACTGACCGTCGTTGCGGGGACCGGCGAAATCGTCGGGGAAGGCGCCGAGGATCAGCGTGCGCTCGATCAGATTGCGCAGCTCGCGCACATTGCCCGGCCAGTCATAGCTTGCGAGCGCCGCCCGCACCGAGGCGTCGATCGGCACCGGCGGCATGCCGAGCTGGACCGACAGCTTGCTCATGAAGATGCCGGCAAGCTCCAGCACGTCGTCGCCGCGATCCTTCAGAAGCGGCAGGCGGATCTGCACCACGTTGAGCCGGTAGAACAAATCGGCCCGGAAACGGCCCCTCTCGACCTCCTTCTGAAGCTCGGCATTGGTTGCGAAGATGAAGCGCAGGTCGACCGGAACTTCACGCTCGGAGCCGACCGGGCGGACGCGGCGGTCTTCGAGCACGCGGAGTAGCTTGCTCTGCATCGGCAGCGGCAGCTCCCCGATCTCGTCGAGGAACAGCGTGCCGCCATGGGCATGCAGGAACAGGCCCTCACGCCCCGAATCGGCGCCGGTGAAGGCGCCCTTGATGTGCCCGAACAGCTCGGCCTCGATCATGTCGGGCGGGATCGCTGCGCAATTCACCGGCACGAAGGGCTTGTCGGCCCGGTCGGACAGCGAGTGGATCGAGCGCGCCGCCACTTCCTTGCCGGTGCCGGATTCGCCGGTGAGGAGAACCGAGGTCGGCAGGGGCGCGACCCGTGCGATGGTCTCGCGCACGCGCAGCGTCGGTGCCGACTGCCCGATCAGGTTGTCGCGCAGAAAGGTGCGGTCGGACGAGGCACGCAAGGCATAGCGCAGGACGTAGTTCTCGCGCTGAAGGCGGACACGGTCGAGGCATCGCGCCACCGCGTTGAGGATCTGGTTGGAGCGGAACGGCTTGAGCACGAAATCGGCCGCACCCGCGCGCAGGGCCTGGATCGCGGTGTCGAGGTCGGCAAAGGCGGTAATCAGGATGGCGTCGGCGAAAAAGCCGACGGCGCGCTGCTCGGCAAGCCAATCGACGCCGTTCTTGCCCGGCATGATGTTGTCGAGAATGACGACGTCGTAGCGGTTGGAATCGAGCTTGCGCGAGGCCTGATCGGTATCGGCCGCCTCGTCCACCAGCTTGCAACGCGGTCCAAGCGTGCGCACCAGGAAATTGCGCATGCCCGGCTCGTCGTCGACGATCAGGATGGAGGCCTGCGCCAGCGCGCCGAACTCCGGCCCTGCCGTCGGCTTGCCGGGCTTGACGGCAGGCTCGCGGCCCGCCGCGGCAGGTGCGGCTACGCTTGCCCTCGATGTTGAGAAAGTCATGCCCGATGTCTTAGGTTTGAGACCATCCACGCAACAGCCCGCGCCTTTCGCATTGCAGCGAAACCCGGCCGTCTCCCCGACGGCGCAGCATAGTCAAACGCCGCCGCCGTGAATATGCACCTTTCTACGGGCCGTCGCCCTTTTCGACCAGGAACACGATGCGGGCCTCGTTGCGCTCGGTGATCTCGACCTTGTCGCCGGTCTCGCGGATCAGATTCGGAATGTCAATCACCGACAGGGGATCGGTGCAATGAACCTCGAGCTGATCGCCGGGCTGCAATGGCTTGAGCGCCTTGCGCGTCTTCAGGGCGGGCAGCGGACATTTCAGTCCGGTGAGATCGAGCATCGTTCTGGTCATGGGCGCAACATGGCGGGACGAAGCGATGGCGTCAACGCGGGGGCCGCTACAGCAGATCGGCGTAGGACAGAAAGCCGACCTCCTGCCCCGGCTCCACCCCCGTGATGCTCTCACCGAGCTCGACGAGGCCCTCGGTCTCGACCAGCGAGGAGAGGAGTCCCGCTCCCTCGCGCGGAAACTTGATGGCCTCGAGCCGGCCGTCCTGCGCGCGTCGCAGGGAAACGCGCACATATTCGCGCCGGCCCGCCTTCTTCTTGTAGGTAAACGCGGCGCGCAGCGGGATCGGCGTCAACGGCTCCGGCGATCCGCCCGCCAGCGCCAGCACCGTCGGCCGCACCACATGGACGAAGGTCACGAAGCTCGCGACGGGATTGCCGGGCAATCCGATCAGCGGCGTGCCGTCGATGATGCCCATCGCCACGGGGCGGCCGGGCTTGATCGCCATCCGCCACAGCACCAGCGAGCCGATGCTCTCGACCGCCGCCTTGACGTGGTCCTCCTCGCCGGTCGAGACGCCGCCGGTGGTGAGGATCAGGTCGTGGCGACCCGCCACCTGCTTCAGGCCGTTCGCAAGCGAGGTGCGCTCGTCGCGCAGAATGCCGAGATCGCTGACCTCGCAACCGAGCCGGCGCAGCATCGCCATCAGCATGAAGCGGTTGGAATCGAACAGCTGCGAGGGCGCGCGCGGCTCGCCGGGCGAGGCCAGTTCGTCACCGGTCGAGAACACCGCGACGCGAATGCGCCTGACCACGTCGAGGCTGGTCAGACCGAACGCCGCCGCCAGCGCGACGTGCTGCGGCCGCAAGCGCTGGCCCGCGCGCAGCGCGACATGTCCCTGCGGGATGTCCTCGCCCGCGGGCCGAACATTGGCCCCACGCTTCAGCCCCGGCGGCAGCACGATCCTGCCGGCCGCATCGACGCGGACATCTTCCTGCATGAAGACGGTCTCGGCATCGGGCGGCATCGGCGCGCCCGTGAAGATGCGCGCGGTGTGGCCGGGCTTGATCGGTGCCTGGGCGAGCCCGCCGGCCTGGATGCGGCCATCCAGCGGGAACGCCTGCTCGGCGCCAACAGGAAGATCGGCGCTGCGCACGGCATAGCCGTCGACGGCCGAGTTGGTGAAGGGCGGCAACGGCAGCGGCGCTGCGACGTCGCGCGCCAGCACGCGCCCGTCTGCGTCGGTGAGCGTCACCGTCTCCAGATCGGCGATCGCGTTGACGCGCGTCGTGATTAGGCCGACGGCGTCGTCGACCGACATCATCGGGCCGCCGAAGGCAAAGCAATCGTCCGACAGTTGCGCCATGGTGCCTCGTCAGCGTATCGCGGCGCTTGCCGCCACCACTTCCTCGACCGGCATCGCCGTGCGCAGCAGCAACGCGGCAGCAGCCTCGATGTCGTCGAGATGGACAGTCGGCAGGTGAGTGTCAATGGCGGCGTCGGTCGCGATCCCGGCAATCCCGGGATCGTCGGGAAACAGCAGCGGCTTGCCGTTGGCCGCGCGATGCACCTCGATCTTGCGGTGCGGCTCGCGCTTGAAACCCTCGACCACGACGAGATCGACCGCGGACAGCTTGCCCAATAATTCCGGCAGCCGCGGCTCTGCCGCGCCGCGCAATTCATGCATCAGAGCCCAGCGGTTTGACGAGGCAACCAGCACCTCGGCCGCGCCGGCCTCGCGATGCCGCCAGGAATCCTTGCCGGGCACGTCGACGTCGAACCGATGGTGCGCATGCTTGATCACCGAGACGCGCAGGCCTTGCGCGTTGAAATGCGGGATCAGCCGCGCCAACAGCGTGGTCTTGCCCGCCCCGCTCCAGCCTGCAAGGCCGATGACTTTCATAACCGTTCGATCTCCGCCAACGGCTCGCTGGCCGATGGAACCTCCGGCTTCTCCCCGTCATTGCGAGCGCAGCGAAGCAATCCAGACTGGCTCCGTGGAAAGATCCTGGATTGCTTCGCAGCGCCTGTCATCGGGCCGCGCTTCGCGCGGACCCGTTGGCTCGCAATGACGAACGGAGGCATTTTGCTCATTCCCCGCCATGCATATATCGGCTTGACCCGAATGTCATGCTAACCTCGCCGCCATGATGAAGATCGACAAAGCTCCGGTGCCCCTGATCGTCCCCAATCCGGACGACCCGCGCCTGACCCAGAGCGTGACCGGCACCGACCAGACCGGCGCCAGGGTCGAGATCAAGGTGCCGATGGAGCGGCCGCTGACACTCTACCTGAATGCGCAGGAGATCGTCACCATGATGACGATCGGCGACTATCCGGAATATCTGGCGCTCGGCTATCTGCTGAACCAGAACATGCTGAAATATAACGACGCGGTCACCGAGGTCGAATACGACGACGATCTCCAGGTGGTCGTGGTGCGCACCGAACATCACACCAATTTCGAGGCCAAGCTGAAGAAGCGCACGCAGACCTCGGGCTGCGCGCAGGGCACCGCCTTCGGCGACCTGCTCGAGGCCGTTGAGAGCGTCGCATTGCCGAAGGCGGAGCTGCGGACATCCTGGCTGTACCAGATGACGCAGACCATCAACACCATGCCCTCGCTCTATCTCGAGGCCGGCGCGATCCACGGCTGCGTGCTGTGCAAGGAGGGCACCCCGCTCTGCTACACCGAGGACGTCGGCCGCCACAACGCCGTCGACAAGATTGCCGGCTGGATGTATCGCCACGGCGTCGACGCTTCCGACAAGATCCTCTACACCACGGGGCGCCTCACCTCGGAGATGGTGATCAAGACGGTCCGCATGGGCATTCCGATCCTGGTGTCGCGCTCGGGCTTCACCGCCTGGGGTGTCGATCTTGCAAGGCAGGTGGGCTTGACGCTGGTCGGCCGCACCCGCGGCAAGCGCTTCATCGTGCTCGCGGGCGAGGAGCGCATCGTCTACGACCAGAACCTTGCTTACGTCGAAGAAGAATCGGCGAAGCACAAGCGCAAGGGTGAAGGTGGTGACGACTGAATTCCCGGCCACGCAAGGTGTGCTGCTCGCCGGCGGCCTCGCCCGCCGCATGGGGGGCGGCGACAAGCCGATGCGCACGATCGGCGGCCGCACCATTCTGGACCGCGTGATCGCGCGCCTGACGCCTCAATGCAGCGGGTTGATCCTCAATGCGAACGGCGATCCCGCGCGTTTCGCGGCCTTCGGCTTGCCGGTCGTCCCCGACGACGTGCCCGGCTTTCCCGGCCCGCTCGCCGGCATCCTCGCGGCACTGGACTGGACCGCGGCGAACCGGACGGGCGTCGAATGGGTGCTCAGCGCCGCCGGCGACTGCCCGTTCCTGCCGCGCGATCTCGTCGCGCGCCTGCATGAGGCGCGCACGCGTGAGAACGCGCAGCTTGCGGTCGCCGCGTCAGGCGAGCAATCGCATCCCGTGATCGGCCTGTGGCGGGTTGCCTTGCGCGACGAGCTGCGCCACGCGCTCGTGGTCGAAGACCTCCGCAAGATCGACCGCTGGACCGGGCGCTATCCGCTGGCGACGGTGACGTGGCCGACCGAGCCGCTCGATCCGTTCTTCAACGCCAACACGGTCGAGGATATCGCCGAGGCCGAGCGGCTGGCGGCGCTGGATGAGGCGGCCTAAGGCATGATCCGGAAAAGTGCGCAGCGGTTTTCCGAAAAGATCATGCTTGAACAACAACCTAAAGCGCGATGACGATTCATCCTCATCGCATCGCGCTTTGGCGGCGTTACGTTTTCGGAAACTCGTTGAGAAGCTGCGCCCAGATGATCGCGAAGGCGATCAGGCCGCAAAGGCCGAGGGCCGTGGTGAATCGCGGCAGACGGCCGATCGCAACCAGCAGCCAGGCCGGCAGGAAGAACGCCCCGAAGACCATGCCGAGCGGAAACACCGCCAGCCATTGAAAGCCGGTGCGGTCTCCCTGCGGGACATTGGCGATGTGATAGAAGGTGTAAAGCCAGAACAGCGTACCGGTCGCCGCGACGATTGCAGCAAGCTTGCGGAAATTGAAGGGCGTCGATGCGGTCATGACCTGGCTCATGTTCCTTGGTCGCTGCGGCAGCCCTCGGAGTTCACTTGAACCGGACCGAAGACGGCAGCGACCACTGCTCGGACCTTGCACCGGATGAGCCATGGCCGCCCCTCTCTTGAATACCATCTTCGAATTCGTCGATTACGTCCTCGATCTCTCCGAGACGATCGATCGCACGAGACAGTTGAGCAAGCCTGATATCGTGGAAGTTCCACCGGACCCGAGGCCGCTGTCGCCTGCCGCGCGTCGTGCGCTGGCCGAGGCAGAGGATCGTGAGCGCAAGCGGGAGCAGGCCTGAGGCCAGCAGTGGCGCCGACGAGACGTCGTAGCCGTACAGTCCACTGCGCGCGGCTTGAAGGCCGCGTCGCCGTCTACGCAGGCCGAAATCCCGCGTGCTCGAGTGCGGCGCGCGCTGCGTTCGAGCCGAGCGCGTCGAGAAAGGCCCGCACGGCCGGCCGGTGTTTACGCGCGGTCACCAGCGCGAAATCGTAATGCTCTTCGGCCAGCGGAATGAAGCCGAGGCCGACGGCGTGGGCGACCGGCGCAATGGTCATGCCCCAATCGGCGCGGTGCTGCGCCACGGCCGCCGCGACCGCGTTGTGCGACCGCGGCTGGTTCCAATAACCTTCCGGGCGCGCGCCGCCGAGCAGCCGGTCGATCAGGATGCGCGTGCCGGCGCCCTGGTTGCGGTTGACCATGATGCAGGCGGGATCGGCGAGCGCAGCGGCCGCCGCTTGCTTCACGTCCAGGCCTTCGAAACGCCGGTCGCCCTTGCGGAAGACAATGCCCTGCATCCGCCGCCAGCCCGGCACCAGTTCGAGCCCGTCGACGAGATAGGGCGTGTTGTAGGTCTCGCTCGAGTCGTCGAACAGATGGATCGGCGCGACATCGCATTCGCCGCGCTTGGCGGCCGCAAGTCCGCCGAGGCTGCCGACGGCGATCGAGCGCACGGTCAGGCCGGCATGCGCAAGCCCAGCCGTGACGAGATCGAGGCCGGTGCAATGGCTGCCGACGATGACGAGGTCTGGCACCCGCACATGCGGCGTGAACAGCGTCACCTCGGTTGCGGTCCCGGCCGGCATCTGGTCGGCGAGCGCGTCGATGCGCAAGAAACCGTCGGCCTGCGCGAAGGACGTGATCGCGCCGGACCCCTTGCCGGAGGGATAGGCGATCAGGCCATCCCTGCCCTCGACCAGCGAGACCATGACGAATTCGGCGCGGCCGAGCTCGGACGCGATGCGCACCGGCACGGTCGCGTTCACCTTGGCATCGGAGCGTGGCGGCAGGCCGGCCAGCCTGCGCAGCACCGGCACGATCATGTCGTGGAAGGTGAACATGGCCGAGGTTGGAAAGCCCGGCAGGATCACGACAGGCTTGCCGTCGCAAGCCGCAAGGCACAGCGGCTTGCCTGGCTTGAGCGCAACGCCATGGGCGATGATGCCGGGCGCGCCGAGCCGGCCGATGATGCGATGGGACAGGTCACCCGCGCCTTTCGAGGTGCCGCCTGACAGCACAAGCATGTCGGCATCCGCGAGCGCGCCGCGCATGGCCGCTTCGAGCTTGGCTTCGTCGTCCGGAATGGCGCCGAGGAAGATCGCCTCGCCGCCGTTCTCGTCGATCGCGGCCGCGACGATGGCGCCGTTGGTGTCGTAAATCCCGGCGGGGGCGAGCCTCTGGCCGGGCTGAACCAGTTCATCGCCGGTGGAGATCACGGCCACGCGCGGCTTGCGCGCGACCTTCACCTCGGCGATGCCGCAAGCCGCCAGCATGCCGATCTCGCGCGAGCCGATGATGGTGCCGGCCCGCAGCAGCGCCTCGCCGCGCGCGATGTCGGATCCCGCATAGGACACGAATTGCCCGGGCGAGACGGCACGACGAACCTCGATCGTGTCGGACCCCGCCGGCTGGGTGTGCTCGACCATGACGACGGCGTCGGCGCCACGCGGCAGCGGACCGCCGGTGGCGATCGCCGTCGCGGTTCCCGCCGCAACTTGCAGCCTCGGCGCAGTGCCGCACTGGATCGTTTCGCCGTTCAACACAAGGCGCACCGGCTTGCCTTCGCCCGCCGCGACGAGATCGGCCGAGCGGACGGCAAAGCCGTCGACATTGGAGCGGTCGAAAGGGGGAACGTCGATCGGCGCCGTGACGTCTTCGGCGAGCGCTGCGCCGAGCGCATCGGCCAGCTTGCGCGGCTCGGCTGGAATCGAACGCGGGAACAACGCCGCCTCGAAGCGCGCCAAGGCTTCCTCCCGCGAGAGGATCTTGAGGAACTGCGCCTGTTCGAAGGCGCTGCGGTCTTGCGGCTGGGGGATCATCGTCATGCCGAACCCATATCACTCCCGGAGCAGATAGGCATCGACCGGCATTCCTGCCGCAAATCCCTCGCTGTCGCCGGGAACGAGCAGCCATGCGTCCGCACCGGCCATGGCGTGGAACGGCCATTCCCCGACTGCGAGCGGCGTCCAGGCATCACGCTCCCCGGCCAGCAGAACGACCTCGGCGATGCCGCCGCTGGATGCGATCTTGCGCGCGAGCGGCAAGGTGATGCGTCGGCGCGTCCGGCGCGCCGTCAGGCGATCGACGAGCGGCTGCACCAGCGCGAGCCAGGCCGCGAGCGCAGCATCCGGCGAGCCGGGCAACGCCACGGCGGGAACCTGTCCGAGCCGACCGACCGCGGCAGTACGTCCAGGTTGAAGCGCAAGGCCGTGTGCCTTCACCTCGCCCCGCCGGGCCAGCGCCATCACGGCGGCGTCGCGGCGGCCGACGCCGCTGCCGCCGACGGTCAGCACGAGATCACACGAGGAGGCGTCAAGCGCGTCGGCAATCGATGCTTCATCGCGCGCGCCGGCTTCGCGCGGTTCGACGTCCAGTCCTGCCGAGCGCGCGAAGCCGGCGATCATGTGCATCGTTGCCGTTGCACCCGGGACATTGACGATGCGCAGGCGCGGCCGCCGCACGCCGAGCTTCGCCAGGCCCGCAACACGTGCGAGCAGCAGATCGGCCGCACCGACCGGAGAGCCATCGGCCCCCGCAGGCGTGCGCGCCGCGATGTCGCTGCCGGCGCGCCTGACGCCCTGCCCCGGCACGGCTTCCGCCAACACCTGCACCAGCGGCCCGGACACCTCCACCGCGTCGGCATCGAGCACACAGTCGCATCCCGCCGGCATCGCGTCGCCGGCCTCGATCCAAGCCGGGGCTGTCGTCAAAGGCAGCGGCGAATAAGAGGATGCGCCGACCAGATCATTGGCGCGGAGCGCCCAGCCGTCCGTGGCGGCAATGTCATGCGGCGGATGGGCCGCAAGCAACGGAGTGCCCGCCGCGATGCACCCGGCCGCTTCGCGCAGCGGCAACTCCACCGGCGCAAGCGGCGCGAGCCCGCTCAGCAATGCGGCGAGCGCGGTGTCGAGCGGCGTCAGCGAAGGCGGCAGGCGCTGGGTCATGCGCCATGATGGACCACGCATCGCCCGCTTTGGCAACCGCCGACGATGTGGGCCTCACCCGCCGGACCTGTCCGAATTCGGGAAGAACAGCTGCTGGCCGTCGATCTTGAAGGCGGCGATCGCACCCTGCCCCTCCGGCGAGGTCAGCCAATCGATGAAGGTCTGCGCGAGATCCTTCTTCACGTTGGGAAACTTCGCAGGATTCACCAGCGTCACGCCGTACTGATTGAGCAGCCGGCGATCGCCTTCGACGACGATGTCGAGATCGCCGCGGTCCCTGAACGAGATCCAGCTGCCGCGATCCGACAGCACATAGGCATTCGCGGCCCGCGCGGCCTCGAGAGCCGAGGCCATGCCCTGCCCGGCCTCGCGATACCAGGCGCCCTTGGCGGCCGCGATGTCGATGCCGGCGACGATCCAGAGCGCGAGCTCCGCGGCGTGGGTGCCCGACCGATCGCCGCGGGTCACGAACGGCGCGCCCTTGGCCTCGATCGCCTTCAGCGCGGTCACGATGTCCTTGCCCTTCACCGCCGCGGGATCGCTCTTCGGCGCGATCAGAACGTAGTCGTTGTACATCACGTCGAAACGCTTCACGCCAAACCCGTCGGCGACGAATTTCTCCTCCTGCGGCCGCGCGTGCATCAGCACGACGTCGGCCTCGCCGCGTCGCGGCCCGTCGAGCACCTCGTCGGCGCGCCGCGCGATCACGGTCACCTCGATGCCGGTCTTGTCGCGGAAGATCGGCAGCAGATAGTCGAGCAGACCGGATTCCTGGGTCGCGGTCGTCGTGGCGAGGACGATGCTGCGGTCCTCGGCGAATGACGCCGCGATGCCCGCGATGAGGCCGCAGAACAGCGCGAATGCAACGGACAGGCGGCCCATGATCAGGTTCCCATTGGCTATGACGCGATCATGATGCGGATCGAATGCGCCGCACTCGTGACGCGTTTGCGCGCTCCGCGCGCTCCAATCGGGAAATTTCGGCAAAGCTGCGCGCTTCGGAATCGTTCACCAAAGCAGAAATCGCATGCGAGGATGTGTTGCAAAGCAGCGAGATGATCGGGCATGGTTCCCGCGAACTCTTGAAATGCAGAACGTCCAGCCTGCGTCGAACGTCAAGAAGAAGTAAGAATTTGCAATAGGAATGCAGGATGGAATTCCTGACGACCAGCGAAGCGGCCGACTATCTTCGGCTCGGCGAGCGCAAGCTCTATGAACTCGTCACCACCGGCGCGATCCCCTGCACCAAGGTGACCGGAAAGTGGCTCTTCCCGCGACACGAACTCGATCTTTGGGTGCTGTCGGGCCTCGCGCGTCCGGCCGGCATGCTGATCGCGGAGCCGCCGCCGGTGGTGGGCGGCAGTCAGGACGAGCTCCTGGATTGGGCCTTGCGCGAATCCGGCTCGGGCCTGGGATCGATCAGCGAGGGCAGCGTGCGCGGGCTCGAGCGCCTGCAGCGCAACGAGGTGATGGCGGCGGCGGTGCACTTTCACGGGCGGGACCCTTCCGACGATGTCGCCGGGGATGCCAGTGTCGAAGCGGTGCGCGCGGCTCCCGACCTGCATGATGCGGTGCTGGTTGCGTTCGTGCGCCGCGAGCAAGGGCTCGTGCTGCCGCCAGGAAACCCCAAGCAGCTGCACGGCCTGGCCGACGTGCTCGCGCTCGGCGCCAGGATGGCGATGCGGCAACAGGGCACCGGGGCGCAGATGCTGCTCGACGTGCTGCTGAAGCGCGCCGGCGCCACGACGCGGGATCTGCGCCGCGTCGAGACGCCGGCTCTCACCGGCCCGGACCTTGCCGAGCTGGTCCGCGCCGGCCAGGCCGATTGCGGCATCGCGACGCGTGCGGCCGCGCGCTCGGCGGGGCTCGATTTCGTGCCGCTGATCTGGGAGAATTTCGACCTCGCGATGCGGCAGCGCAGCTATTTCCGCCCTGCCATGCAGGCCCTGCTGCGGTTTCTCGGCGAAAGACGGCTGCGCCAGCGCGCCGAGGAGCTGACCGGCTACGATCCCTCGGCCGCAGGCCAGATCCGGTTCGCAGCCTGACATTGACGCCCGCCCCCAAATAGTTGCAAAAGAAACCAATTCAGCCGGCGGCACAGCCGGGGCAACACCGGCCAACGCGCCGGACCAGGGGAGGAGACACGTGAATCCAACGAGATTTGGACTGCCGGCCGCGGCCGGCTTTGCCGCAACGTTCCTGGCGGCGACGCTGATGTCGGGCGCCGCCATGGCGCAGCTATCCGACGACGTCGTCAAGATCGGCGTGCTCACCGACATGAACGGCCCGGCCTCGGCGCCGACCGGTCAGGGTTCGGTGACGGCGGCGCAGATGGCGATCGACGATTTCGGCGGCACCGTGCTCGGCAAGCCGATCAGCGTCGTGGTCGGCGATCATCAGCTCAAGGCCGACATCGGCGCCTCGCTGGCGCGGCGCTGGTTCGACGTCGAGCAGGTCGACCTGATCGTCGACGTGCCGGTCTCGGCGGTCGGGCTCGCGGTGCAGAACATCGCCAACGAGAAGAAGCGGCTGTTCATCACCCACTCCACCGGCACCGCCGACTTCCACGGCAAGTTCTGCTCGCCTTACGCCATCCAGTGGGTGTTCGACACCCGCGCGCTCGCGGTCGGCACCGCGGACGCGGTGGTCAAGCGCGGCGGCGACAGCTGGTTCTTCATCACCGACGACTACGCCTTCGGCCATTCGCTGGAGCGCGACGCCTCCGCGGTCGTCACCGCCAATGGCGGCAAGGTGCTGGGCTCGGTGCGGCCGCCGCTGGCAACGCCGGACCTCTCCTCCTTCGTGCTGCAGGCGCAGGCTTCCAAGGCCAAGATCATCGGCATCGCCGCCGGTCCCCCCAACAACATGAACGAGATCAAGACCGGCTCGGAGTTCGGCGTGTTCAAGGGCGGCCAGCAAATGGCGGCGCTGCTGGCGCTGATCACCGACATCCACGGCCTCGGCCTGCAGGCGGCGCAAGGCCTGCTCCTCACCACGTCGTTCTACTGGGACATGGACGACAAGACCCGCGAATGGTCGAAGCGCTATTTCGCCAAGATGAACAAGATGCCGTCGATGTGGCAGGCCGGCGTCTATTCCAGCGTGATGCACTATCTCAACGCCATCAAGGAGGCCGGCAGCGACGATCCGCTCAAGGTCGCCGCCAAGATGCGCGAGAAGCCGATCGAGGATTTCTTCGCCCGCAACGGCAAGCTGCGTGAGGACAATCTGATGGTGCACGACCTCTGGCTGGTGCAGGTGAAGACGCCGGAGGAGAGCAAATATCCGTGGGACTATTACAAGATCCTGACCACGATCTCCGGCGACAAGGCGTTCGGCCCGCCGGACCCGGCGTGCCCGCTGGTGAAGAAGCAATAGCGCCCATTAATTCGTCATGCCCGGGCTTGACCCGGGCATCCACGTCTTTCCTCAATTGCGGTGACGCGTGGATGGCCGGGTCAAGCCCGGCCATGACGGTTGTGGGTGCAGCCGCGTCCTATTTCACTACCCCGATCTCGCGATAATACCTCATCACGCCGGGATGGATCAGCTCCATCTTCGGCGCGGCGGCGACGGTGTTCGACGCGGTCGTCTCGCAGGCCTGGGCGAGCTTCTTGCAGAAGTTGGCTTCAACGCCGTGCAGCGTCCTCGCCAGGCGATACGCAATATCATCAGGCAAGTCTTCGCGCGTGAGGACAAAACTCCAAGAGCCGAGCGACGCGATCGGCGCGTCCTGCTCCGGATAGCTGTTCGCCGGCACCAGCAGCGGCTTCAGGAACGAATGCTTGGCGCGGATGCGCATCATCTCCTCGACATCAGGCGCGATGAAGCGCGCGCCCGCAGCGCTCGATGCCACCGCGGCAAAGCCGGGCCAGCCGATGCCCGCGCCCCACAGCGCGGCGACGCGGCCGTCCTCGACCATCGCCGGGCCGTCGCCGGCGCGGTCGAGATAGACGGCCTTGAAGTCCTCGTCCTGCTTCAGGCCGATGCCGTCGAGCACGTAGCGCGCCAGGATCGGCAGACCCGAGCCCCTGGCGCCGAACGCGACAGGCTGGCCGACGAGATCGCGGATCGTCCTGTAGGGACTGTCCGCGCGCACCACGAATAGGCCGGGGTTGGAATAGATCGCGGTGAGGATCTTCAGGCGCACGGGCGCGCGGCCGATGCCGGCGAAGGCCTCGTAGGCCGGCTCGCCCGCGACCAGCGCGAGATCGAGCTCGCCCTTCTCCAGCAGCGGGATGTTTTCGTTGCTGCCCCTGGTGTTGCGCGGCGCGATCGAGAGGTGCGGATCGGCCGCGTTCATCACCTCGGCAAACGCATTGCCGTAAAGCGGAAAGCCGCCGCCCGGCGTCGCGGTGCCGAGGCTGAGTGTCGTGGTCGGAATGGCCGTGGCTCCGGTTTGAGCGGCAAGCGGGCTCGCGAGCAGCGCCGCGCTGACGAGGATGATCGCAAATCGCATGGTCGTCCCTCGGGGGCCCGCGTCAACAGCGACCTGCGGCGATGTAGGCAGCGGCCCGATTCTGTGAAAGCATGGCCCCAAGCACAATAGAACAATGGGGAGATATCATGTTGCGAATTTTGCGGTGCGGTGTTGTCGGGCTCGCGGTCCTCACAGGTCTTTTCAGCGCCACGCCTCCCGCCTCCGCCGCCTATCCCGACCGCCCCATCCACTGGCTGATCGGATTTTCCGCCGGCGGCCCGGTCGACATCGTGGCGCGGATCATGGCGCAATGGCTGTCGGAGCGGCTCGGCCAGCAGGTCATCGTCGAGAACCGCACCGGCTCCGGCGGCAACATCGCCGCTGCGGCTGCGATCAACGCGCCGCCGGACGGCTACACGCTGCTGTTCGTCGCGCCCAACAACGCGATCTCGACCTCGCTGTACAAGAAGCTGCCGTTCGACTTCCTGCGCGACACCGCGCCGGTCGCGAGCATCATGCAGCTCACCAACATGCTGGTCGTGTCCAACGCGTTCCCGGCCAAGACGGTCCAGGAGTTCGTCGACTATTGCAAGGCCAATCCCGGCAAGATCTCCTTTGCCTCCTCCGGCAACGGCACCTCGGTGCACATGTCGGCCGAGCTGTTCAAGGTGCTGACCAAGTGCGACATGGTGCACGTGCCCTATCGCGGCTCGGCCATCGCCTTCCCCGACATCATCTCCAACAAGGTGCAGCTGATCTTCGACAACCTACCTTCGGCCATGGAGCAGGTGAAAGGCGGCAATGTCCGCGCGCTGGGCGTGACCTCGCCGCAGCGCTGGCCGAGCGTGCCCGACGTGCCCGCGATCGCCGAGACCGTGCCGGGCTTCGAATCGGTCGGCTTCTACGGCATCTCCGCCCCGAAGGGCACCCCGCCCGAGGTGATCGAGACGCTCAACAAGGCCGTCGGCGAAGCGCTGAAGGACCCGAAGCTGGTGGCCAAGCTCGCCGAGACCGGCGGCATCCCCAAGCCGATGACGCCGGCCGAGTTCGGCAAGCTGGTCACTGATGAGACCGCGAAATGGCGCAAGGTGGTGGAGTTCGCCGGCGTCTCGGTGGATTAGCTGAGCGCGTGGCGCCCGCGGCAGGGTCTGAGGGGGCTCGGGAGGGCCCCCTCCATACCAAAAAGTCGCAAAACAACCCCATGCACAGTAAACGGGGCCAGTGTTTTCAATGGGTTACGGGAGGCTAAAAACCGGCCCTCCGCGTGTCCCCCGCTTCCCAAGGCGGTTTGCTTCGTCGGGCAAAACAGGGGTATACAGGCATCATCCGAAATTTCGGTTATTCGAAATGACGGGTGCTGCCGTGCCGGCGTTCCCATCCGCCCGGGTCAGCATTGCACCCCCGCCGCCATCCCTGTAAACGAACTGCGCACCGTTGCCGGCCGCGTTCCCGCGAGCTGCCTCGCGGCGGGGCCTGTAGCTCAATGGTTAGAGCCGGCCGCTCATAACGGTCTGGTTGCAGGTTCGAGTCCTGCCGGGCCCACCAATGAGATCAATGACTTATAGGATGTTCCATAATCCCGGGCCCCGCTTCGGGTCCCGCTGAATAATCTATTTTTCCAAATCTGCTTTCGTCGGTGTGCTAGACCGCTTTCGCCTTTGTTGAGCTTCGCTTGATCTTTTTCGAGGCGAGAGAGAAGACGCTGCTGCCTGATCTCCGCAGCAGCTTGTGTCATGTCGGGCTCGCTTTGCGCTGCCCTCCTCCTTGGTACACGACACCGCTCTCTCATGCGGTCGATCGCGGCCAATGTTGTGAAGTGCTTTCCGGATAAGTTCGACCTCAAGGTTGCCTTTCGCGATTTCCTTTCTCAATCCCGATATCGTCATCCCGCCCGCGGGGAAGGCTTCTCGCACAGCAACGTCGAGCCGAAGAGGCGTATCGGGTGAATACTTGCTCATGAGACACGATGGATACTGCGCCACTCACTCTACGCGAAAACGCTTCGAATACTATAGTCTGTAGCTCTTTAGTGTTCGAACCAAGACAGTGGAGGTGTGAAAAATCCGACCGCCGCCTTCGGAAAGATCATTGCTGGTCTGAGACGGACCGCCCAACTCTCGCAGGAGGAGTTGGCGGAGCGCGCATCAATTCACCGGACGTATGTCAGTCAGATTGACCGAGGACTTAAATCGCCAACCATTGTAATGCTCTTTCGGTTGGCGCGAGCGCTTGATACAACTCCGAGCAGAATCATGAAGCAATTGGAAGCCGAGATTGGCGCGAGCTAATTTGCGCGAACATCGCGAAATTGAGGTCTCTGCGATGCCAAGTCTTTCTACCGTCGATATGAAGCTCATCGACAGCCTGTTTGGCATGTATGGTGGCTACGTGCTGAGCTTTAGCAACAATACTTTCGCATCGTTCTTCTCCCGGGATGTCGGCATCGACATCTACGATGATGCTTACGCCATACATGGCACTTCGAAAGGCAAGCGCTTATGGGGCTTCTTGGAAGTCGGCCAGACCAGCGCCGTCATTAAGGCATTGCACGCGCTCTGGGAGATCCGCGAGGCCGAACGCATGGAACGCGGCGAAGAGGAGAAGATACCACAAGCCCGAGCTCGGCTCAGCGCACTGATTGTGAAATTGGGTGGCAGACCTCTGCCTGCTGACTTATCAGCTGAACCGCCAGCATCACCCACGAAGCACGCTGGCCCAGCCGAGTCCATGCTGGTCGCGCTGGAGGTCGATTTCACGGCCCTAACACAGATGGAAGAGGCTCCCCAGCAACGCGGATTCGCGTTCGAGCGACTTCTTAAACGCTGGTTTGATGCATGGGGTCTCGACGCGCGCGCATCGTTCCGGACTACCGGCGAGCAAATCGATGGCTCTTTCCAACACGATGGCGCAACGTATCTCGTCGAGGCCAAGTGGCAAAACAAGCCGGCGGACGCGAAGATGCTACACGGCTTCCAAGGCAAGCTGCTCGAGCGCCCCGATTGGACGCGAGGGCTGTACGTCAGCTACGGCGGCTTCTCTGTGGAGAGTTTCGACGCATTCACGGCGCGTCGTCTCATCATGATGGACGGAACCGACATCTACTTCGCCCTTAATCGCCGGCTCGATTTGGGGCGGATCATCGCTGCGAAGGCGCGACATCACAGCGAGAAGCGGCAGCCATTTGCGAAAGTAACGGACATTTTTCCGCTTTGAGGTACCGCGGGCGTTGTCGAACCCGGCAACAACATACACATTTGTCGTTCCCAAAGGTCAGAATAGAGCTATTCTGGCACGCCAAAATGGAAACAAAGCGCCCATGCCGCTTATCTACCTGTCAGGCCCCATCACCGGAACTTCCGCACGCGAGGACGGTTGGCGCGCGGCTGTGCGGCGGAAGCTGCCTCCAGCTTTTACGTTTTTCGATCCTTCTATTCAATCGGCAGACCGCCGCATCGGCTACCTGCAGTCGTTGACACCAACGCAAGACCTAGAACGGCTCAGACATGGCAAATTCACCGCGGATCGCAATCGTCATCAGATAGCCAAGAGCGATGTACTTCTGTGCAACTTCCTTCATGCGAAAGACCGCGTATCAATTGGATCGGTTGGAGAGATCCATTGGGCAAGCGCGTTCAATATTCCCATAATCATCATACGCGAGCGCCAAGGAAACATTCATGATCACGCGGTCCTAAATGCACTCGCAAGTGAGTTGTGTTTTAGCCTAGATGATGCTTGCAGCGTGTTAGCCGGAATGTTTAATAAGAAAGCGAAAAGGCACATCTCGCAATGAGCTAATTATGTACCCAGCCTTAGTTGCGCTTTTTATCCTCGTGCTGCTAGCGGTCCTTGCGTTCCTATCAGACATAAGAGAGCCCTTCCCTACTCACACTGCCCGGTTAAGAGCTGCAGGCGTCCGGCTGTACGATCTTCTCTGGAGTCCGCCGTTTTTGCGCCACTGGCAATTTATGCGGCCGTTTTTTTCTCTGACGGTGGCAAAGCTATTTATCACCTGGTTTGCCGTTGTTCCTGTGGCAGCACATCTGCTTTCGAAAGCGCCCGAGTCTTTAAAGCTACCTCAGAGTTGCAACTGGGTTATCGAAATTGGCCCAGCCTCTCAACCAGACGATTCAACAAGAACCGCTGCACGGAGCTGGGCCAATGCCCAAAGCCAATGCACGTTTCTAGAATTCCCAATTGCACTTCCCTTCAACTGGCAGTTGCTTTGGTTTGCTTCATTATTGTTTTTCATGGCGTTCGCCATCTATTCGATCGCTTGTCCCAGATTCGTCAAACGTTACCCAAATTACACAGCTTACCTCGCAGAGGGCCATGCTGTCCGTTGGATAGTGTGGGAGTTTTACTACATGGAAACACCCCATCACGTCCGTAACAGCGTTGAGCGCCGCCTTATCACCAAGAACTATGCCGAGCCAACCGATGAAGCTCTTACGTCTGAGCCCAACGTAACTGCAGAGAGCACCTATTTGGTTTTTTCCCACGAATCTCAGAACTATCGCTTCGGCTCACCGGCCGAAGATACCGATGGACGTCAGCGTGCATGGGAGCAGGATGTCTTTTGGGAAGTTTTCGGAGGTTGGGCAAAATCACGGTCCCTCTTTGCCACAACAATCCGATGGTTGGTCTTGGCTGCGGCTGCGATAACGGGCTACATCGTTTGCGAGAATATTTCAGCTGCCCTGCAATACATTGGCCACGCGATCTATAGATGACCCGAGCGCATTTAGACTCGCCGCTTAGCATTACAAGCCAGTTCTCACACTGCAGCCTTCCACTCCGCCTCGACGCATATAGAGGGTGTAGCTTCGCGTGTAGTTATTGCTTTGCACGGGCCCGCGGCGGGAATTCTCCTCCCCAGCGGATTGTCACGGCAAATCCCACTTATCTGACGAACATATTTAGTCAGATCGATAGAGGTCACGCCGAAGGCACGGTTCGACAATTCCTAGTACGCGGAGTGCCCATTCATTTCGGGGGTATGAGCGATCCTTTTCAGCCCAGAGAGCGCCGTGAGGGAATCTCCCTTAGCTTTATTAGGGAGTTGCAGAGGAGAAATTACCCAACCGTAATTAGCACCAAGAGCGCGATAGTTGCGGAGACGCCCTATCGCGAACTCCTAGCAAGCGGCTGGCACGTTGTCGTCCAATTCTCTTTGACGAGTACCGAGGATAGTAGAGCGATTCAGCTGGAGCCTTACGCTACACAGCCTTCAGCTATTCTGAAATCAATGGAACGACTAGCCAAGATCGGTGTCCATGTTTCCGCTCGGTGGCAACCTTACATCGAGACGCTCGCAGAGGCTCCGGACGTATATGTCGGACGTGTTGCCGACGCCGGCGCATTTCATCTTTCTCTGGAACATCTCAAGGTACCGCTTGAGGAGAGAGGCTGGGCCAGCAAACGAGCGGGCATTTCGATGTCTGTCCTGAAAAGCCAATATCAGGAACGTGGCGCATTGAGAGATGGTCGGGAGTACATACTCCCATCAGATCAAAAATACACAACCATCCTGAAGGTCCGTGCACTCGCCCATCGCCACAGGATGACATTTGGAGCAGCAGATAACGACTTCCAATTTCTTTCGGATGGTGAGGCGTGCTGTAGCGGGGTCGACCAATTTGCCGGTTTTGAACGGATATTTAAGCACCAAATCGCTCTCGCAGCAAAAAGAGGTGCGCGGAAGGGTATCATCAAATTAGAGGACATCGAGAAGGAATGGTGCCCGGAAACCTCCATCGACCGCTATCTGAATTCTCGGAGCCGTATCGGCTCTCGGGGCGCGATTGAAGGTACGATCCGAAACCATGTGACTGCACGTTGGGAGAACACTAGCTCTCCTGGAAATCCCACCCGTTACTTTGGGGTTACAGATTCTGGACGACGTGATAGAGGTGAAAATCGTATCTTTAAGATGAATTCGGTCCACGCGCAGTTGTAGCCGCGGACGTTTTTTCCTCTCTTTAAGAGAGCTTTCAATTCAAGAGTTGGATTGAAAGCGCGGAAACGAATGCAAACGAACAGCGATGGAATGCAATGATTTGCATTCTTTGGCGAAAACGCATTTGCTTCGCATTGGCATAAGCGATTGAAACATTTGCATTCTTTAAATTTGCCCTCAACCTGCGTGCACTTGCGCTCATAACGGTCTGGTTGCAGGTTCGAGTCCTGCCGGGCCCACCACTCTTGGCCCTTCGGGCTACGCGTGGCGCAGCCACGCGGAGAACGCAGGACGAAGCGTGGTGTCCGGCATAGCTGGAGCACAGCGGAAGCGACGACGGACTGGCGCGGCGAGCTTCGACTATAGTACGCATATTACGATTACCTGCGCGCTCAGGCCATGAAACCGATCACACCTACGCAATGGAGCTTTCTCAAGCGCTATCAAAGCGCCCTCGATAGCAAAGAGTGTCTGTCCAAGCGCTTCGGCGGGGGCGACTGTAATGGCAGGATCGTTCACGCGCACATGATTCCCCGCTCGCAGCTCTTACAAATTGCTGAGCAAGGCCACGTCCACGCCGCTCCTACTCGCCTTTCACCCATCGCACAGATGAAGAGATCCGGCTTTCAGGCGGAAGATATTGGTATAGGCAACTTCTCGACGCTACAGTGCTTCTGCGCACGTCATGACAAGAGTCTGTTTGCGCCTTTGGAGGACGTAGCACTCACCTTCACACGCGAACAACTCACCCTGCTGCATTATAGAGCGATGGCAGCAGAAGTTTATATCCGAGGAAACGCGGAAGACGCAGCCGCGAACGAGGCGAGGAAATATGTAAGTACTGATCCACAACGCCAACCATTCTACAATGCGTTTCAGATCCATTCGCTTGCCGCGATCGCGGCGGAAGAGCACCTCAAACGCACTGAGACGATGATCAACCTGTCGAGGTATGATGAACTCCGAGCGGCAATAATTCGATTTGATGCAACACCAGTTCTGCTCTCTGTTTGTGCTTTCCGTCCGCTCTACGACGTAATCGGAACGAAGCTACAGAACTTTTCTGAAGAAGCTGCATATATCGGAATGCATATTTTGACGGTCGACAAAAAGCCGGCCGTCGTATTCACTTGGCTGAAGGGGCAAAAACCGAGCCAGCGATTTGCCAAATCATTTTGCTTGCAACCATACAGGCAGCTCACAACGCTCGCGGTTCAAACGGCCTTCGAATACGCCGAGCACACATGTATGCGCCGAGAATGGTGGATGTCTGTCTCCCAAGGATGGCGCACGCTCTTGTTGAATCGAATCGAGATGGCGAACGGAGCGGCTTCCGTGCCCGATGAGGATTTCTTATCATTTGAATTTCCGCTGGATGACTGGAAGTGCCGGAGTATCGATTTCGTTAAGTAGCGGGGTGGCACTGGAGAGCATTTCAAATCTACTGCTGTTGTCTTGGCACGAGCAGCGATGTTCGCCGCCGACCTCAATCCCGCTTCACGACGCGTTCGCCCTCGCCCGTTCGCGGGCTTCGCGGCGGCGCTCTCGGCGCTCGCGCCGCCGCTTGGCACGGTCAGCTGGCTGCGGCAGCGGGGAAACCGGAGCAATCTCGAATACGGGTTGGGGCTTCTCGTTGACCGGCGACGCCAGGCTCGGCTCGCCGGGCGCCGGGCGCGCTTCCATGAACTCCAAGAGGTCTCGCCCCTTGGACGTCAGTCTCCAGCCACCGCTGATGCGCTCGACCAGCCCTTGTGAAAAGATGTCGAGGTCCGGCACGCGGCTGGCGAGACGCCTCGTCCGCTCGGCCCAATCGCGGCCACTGGTCGCCAGGATGGCCATGTCGCGCTTGAGATCTTCCATGACGGCAAAGCCGTCCGGATAGCTCACCAGGATCTTCAGAACCGTCACCTGGAAATTCACGCGCCTGCCCCCGCGCTGGATCAATCAGCGCCAGAAAATCCCCTCCCGGGAACGCGCACCGTACTTTGCTTCGCTGCGCTCGCGATTCAAAAATGTTAATCCCGAGGAAGAGAGGCGCGCAGCCAGGGCTGTCGTATTTGAGAGCTTTTCCTGCGGCCATCCTTCGAGACGCCCGCTTGAGGCGGGCTCCTCAGGATGAGGGCGGAGTTTGTGGCTGCAGTTTGAAAGGGCACTGAAGCTGATGAACCTCATCCTGAGGAGGCGCGTCAGCGCCGTCTCGAAGGACGAGGCGTGCGCGCCGACCGCCGCCACGAGCCATATGCGATGGCCCTGGGCACGCAGGGGAGCAGGGCCGCAGGGGCGCGTCGGGCGACCCTAGAGCTTCCGATAAGTCACATGCGCCGTCGCGAACGGAATGCCCGCACGCCCGGCGCTGCCGCGAACGATGCAGGCGCGGTCATCGATCGCGTAGAACCAGTCATCGAAATTCAACTTGAAGGACTTGCCATCGCCCTGGGGCGTGTCGCGCGTGTACTTCCAGTGGAATGCACAACCGGCCTGCTCGCCGGCGGCTTCACCTTCCAGGCGGTTTTCATGACCGGTGTACTGACCTTCGCTCAGCTTGTGAATCGTCCAGCGCAGCGTGTCGCTGTGGCCGTCATCGAAGGTGTAGGTTTCGGTCAGGACGACGGTGTCGGTGTCCGCGTCCAGTTCGCCATGAGCCGCGATCGTCGCGCGCTTCAAGAGCCCACCGACGAGGCTTTCAACCACCGCCCATCCTTCAAGGCGGCCGACGAAGAACTGCTCGGGCAGAAACACCGGCGTGGTGCCGGCGAACGCATCTATGGCCATGGCTTTTCCTCCGAGACGATGACGACATAAGCCGCCTTTCAGCATCAGGTTCCTCAGGAGGAAACTTGTCCGGACCGGCCACGTGCTTGCACTCTGCGAGACCGAGGCCTCGCCATTCGCCACAGCCGACCGCGAACGACGAAACGGATTACGCCGGCAAGGGCGTGCTGGCAGTGCCTCGTGAGGCGCGAAGGGCCGCATCTGCATTCTCGGCCCGTTGGCCGAAATCGCCTCTCAGCGCCATGAGGGCGCGGCGCTCCTCCTCGATTTCGTAGGAGGTGCGAAAGCCCAGTTTCCTCAGCACCGGAACGGGCGGGCACCACCCCTGGACGGCGTGCTGGAACAGAAAGCTGGTCACCAGTGCCGGAAGCGCGAGCCAGCGCCTGTCGCTGGTGGCCGCCAGCACGGTGCCGGTGAAGCCGAGCACCGCTGCGTTCGCCTCGATGGCTCTCTCGATATCCCACTCCCGGTCGATCTCACGTAAGCGATCGCCGATCTGATCCCGATGTTCGGCGAAATAGGCCACGTTGGCCTGCATTGTGCGCCTGATGCGACGATTGTCCGCCTCGGACGAATGCAGAGGCACCCGGTTCCGCGTCGTGGTCATTTGGGCCGCTCCTTGTGCTGACCGGATGACGTTCGCTGATCCGATTTGTTCCTGGCCGCAATCGCCCCCGGCTCGGCGCCACCCAAGCGCGACGAACCTTCGATTCCGCGAGAAGCCAATCCATCGGACATCCATTGGAATGGCAGGGTCGTGCGCTCACTGCTTGAGGCCGCGTTTGGCCATCTGCTCCAGGGCGAACGTGTCTCCGCAGGAATCCGAGCAACCGGATCTGGTTCGGATACTCACCGCGATCGGTGGTGAAAGCCGTGGTGTTGGGCAACGCCAGGCGTTGTTTCATAAGCGCTGCCGGGCCCAAACAAGGGAGCCGCGCCGCCAGGGCGTTCCAGGCCCACCCTGCCTGCTGGCGTCAGTTCGCAGTCGTTCAACACATCCCGATCGGGATATTGCGCCTGAAACGAATTTGGATGTTGAGTTGCCCACAATGGGCACTGGGCGCTTGCAGAGTTTATCGCGCCAATCGACATCATCGCTGCAACAATAAAGGTCCTGAATCCAGTCATGGTCGTGCTCCAAACGGCTGTTGTTTTCGTGCGGAGCATTCGCGCTGTTCTCGAATCGGCTGCTCTGTTGAATGCGTTTCCTTCGAATTTCTTTGATGAACATCAGGTGGGTATGCGCTCGGGAAGAAACACGCGGTGAACAATCACAGCTGCGCGAATGGCAAATCGGCATGCTCACCATTGCGTGACGCACACTGAAGCGCGATGCGATCCGGATGAATCGTCATCGCGTTTCAGGTCGTTGACGCATGATCCTTCCGGAAAACCGCTTCGCGCGTTTCCGGATCATGCTTCAGCTTGCCGCCCCGGCTATCTCGGAGATGAATCGCCCGCAGCGCTCGACGATCAGGTCCTTGTCGTTGTCGAGCGTGGCGACATGATAGGAATTGTCGAGCCAGAGCAGGCGCACGTCGTTGGAACTGATTTCCTGCGCTATGCGCTTGCCATTGGCCGCCGGCACGACGTGGTCGTCCCTGGAATGAATGGCCAGCGTGGGGCAGCTGACCTTGCGCAAGAGGCTTTCGGTCGCAGCAATGAGGACGTGGACCTGCCTGATGCAAGCGACCGGGACCTCCTGATAGGCGAGCTCCGTGACGCCCGAGGCCTTGATGTCTGATCCGATGCCCGGAACGCGCTTCGGCGCCGCGCCGTCGGACACGAGCTCGGCCATCGCGCCGTCGAAGATTCCGGCCGCAGCGTTGATCGGCACGGCGCCCGCCACGATGTTCGGAAATCGTGCGGCAAGGTTGAGCGTCAGCGTACCCCCCATCGAGAGGCCGGTGACGAAGACCTTGTTGCCCTGGCCAGCCAGCTCGTGAAGCGCCTGCTCCGCCGAGGCGAGCCAATCGAGATAGCCGGTCGTTTCCATGTCGTCCGGCGAGGTGCCGTGGCCGCGCAGGCGCGGGCCGCTCACGGTAAAGCCGAAGCGCCGGTGCAGCTCTTCGCCGAGATACCGCATGCTTTGCGTCGTTCCCGTGAAGCCGTGAAGCACGAGGACCGCAGGCCCCTTGCCCTGCATGAAGAAGGGTTCGGCTCCAGCCATCACATCGGTCATGTCATCTCTCCCATTGTCTTCTTTCCCGTTGTCTTCGCGGCCGTGACCGCATCGGTTTTCGATATCGAGGCCATCAGGACTGGCGCCTCGCTGAATACGCGGCCGCTGCAAGGCCGATGATCGCACCCTGCAACATCAGCTTGGCAGATTCACCAAGCCCCAGACTGGTGAGCAGGTTGAAGCTGAACGTCAACATCAAGGCGGCGACGGTCGGGCCGAGCATGCCTCCCTTTCCGGAGCCGAAAGTCACGCCGCCGAGAATGACCGCTGCGAGCGAATTCAGCGCCAGGTCGCGGCCGAGATCCATGCTGCCGACGCCGACGAAGCCGATCAGCAGAAAGCCGGAAAACACGGCGAACAGGCTCGACAGCACGTGCACGATCGTCACGACACGAACGTAGGGAATGCCCGAGACCCAGGCCGCCTGCGGATTGGCGCCGATGGCGTCGACATAGCGCCCGAACACCGAAACACGCAGGAAGATCGCAGCCGGAATCAAAAGCCCAAGCCAGACCAGCAGCGCGACCGGGAAAATGCCGACCCGCAACTGTCCGATCTGGCGCAGGAGCGCGGGTGCGTCCCCGGGCGACCTCAACTGACTGAACGACACCGCCACGCCGGTGATGATCATGGTCATGGCCAGCGTCACGATCACCGACGACGCACGCAGGCGGGTGATGAAGAAGGCATTGATCAATCCCACCGAAGCACCAAAGGCCAGGCAGATCAGGAGAAGGACCGGTTCGGAAAACGGCAGCAGGCCGCTCGTAAGGATATAGCTCACGCCGACGATGACCCCGCCGATGGAGAGGTCGAGTGAAAGGACGCGCATGCAGAGCGATTGGCCGAGCACGGCGATGCCGAGCGGCGCCGCCTGGCGCGCGATCAGAAGCAACAGTAACGGCGACAGCAGCGCCGGGCGGATCATGTAGGACACCAGAAGCAGGATGACGAGGCCCGCATAGGCGAACGGAAGCTCGCGAACGGTGCTGCCCGCCCAGCGCAGGCGTTGCCTCCATACGGGCGCTCCGGCCATCATGATCTCGGTCATGCGCCGATCACCTTCCGCCGTTGCAGGCCGATCGCCAGCAGCAGGAGGCAGCCGGTGGCCGCGGTCCGGAGGAACGGCGAGATGCCGACGAGATTCATGCCATTGGTCATGAAACCGAGCGTGAGGACGCCTGCGACCACCCCGACAACGCTGCCGGCACCGCCGGCCAGCTGGACCCCTCCCAGGGCGATGGCGGTGACGGAATCGAGCGAATAGGGCGCACCGATCGTTGCGTCCCCGCCGGCAACCCTCGCCGTCAGAAAGGTGCCCGCCAACACCGCGCTGAGCGAGCACGCCACATAGCAAGCGACCCTGTACCAGGTGACGGAAATGCCATTGCGGGCAGCGCTGGTCGGATTGGCGCCGATCGCGAAGATGCGAAGCCCGAACCTCGTGAGGTGCAGCATCGCGGCCGTCAGACCCAACGCCGTCACGCACCAGAAGAACGCGGCCGGGATACCGCCCACTTGCGAGACCGCGAGCGTCCTCAGATATTCCGGAACCTGGCCGCCCGGTACGGGATGGACCAGCAGGGCCAGGCCTTGCAGGAAGGTCATGGTGGCAAGCGACATGACGAGCGGATGGACGTTGAACACGGTCACGCCGAGTCCATTGACCAGTCCCGCCGCGATGCCGAGGGCCAACACGGCGGGCAGCGCCAGCCGAGGATCGAGCGTGACAAGCAGGGCGCTGGTCAGGCTCATGACCGAACCGACGGACAGGTCGATGCCCCCGGATATGGCAACGATCATCTGTCCCAGCGAAACGATCAGAAGCCCCGCGACCTGGCTGTTGACGTTGGCAAGGTTCTGAAAGCTGAGAAACGTCGAGGACAGAAGGCAGAGGATCAGGAACAGCAGCAACGGCAGGGCGAGCGTCGTCGCCTTGAGTCCCGAGCGGCCGGGTCTGCGAAAGAGGCTAAGCATTGACGCTCCTGGCGTTCGATCGGCCGCTGGCAGATGGCTCCGTCAAGGCAAAGCGCATCACCTCCTCCTCGCTGGTCGCAGCGCCGTCGAGCTCTGCGGTGATCGCGCCACCCCGTATGACCAGCAGCCGGTCGCAGAGCCCCAACAATTCCTGCAATTCGCTCGATGTGAGCACCACCGCCCCTCCGCTGTCTGCGAAATCCCGCAGCAATGCATAGATCTCGGCCTTGGCGCCGATATCGACGCCGCGGGTCGGCTCTTCAAGAAGAAGCACATCGACGCCTGACGCCAACCAGCGTCCGATCATGACCTTCTGCTGATTGCCACCCGACAGCATTCCAACCAGTTGCTTGGGGCTTGTCGCCCGAACCCGCATGCGCTCCATGAGGCCTGCGATGAGGTCGGTCCTGACCCTGGCGCGTTGCCAGACCGAGAAACGGCGCAGCATGCCGAGCACGATGTTTTCCGCGATCGACAGCGAAAGATAAAGTCCCTCGGTCTTGCGGTCTTCGGGCACGAAACCGACGCCAGCCAGCGCGGTGGCGACCACGGTGAGATCGAGCGGGAGCATGGCGCCCTCGGCGGCGCTCGACTTCGTCACCTGTCCCTGGATCGCCGGCTGCAATCCGGCAAGCGCACGGATGATGTCGCGTTGCCCCTGCCCTTCGAGGCCGGAAAGACCGAGAATTTCACCGCGCCTCGCCGCGAACGAAACCGGCATCCCGCCCTCCACGGGGACCAAACCGGACACCTCGAGCGCAGACGGCAACGATTGCTGCGGCAGCCGGCGAGCAGGATAGAACTGCGTCAGCACGCGCCCAACCATGAGCGAGATAAGCTCGTCGTGGGTGAGATCTCGCGCCGCCCGCGTCGCGACATGCAGGCCATCCTTGAGCACCGAAACGTGGTCGCAGAACTTGAAGATCTCCTCGAGTCGATGGCTGACGTAGAAGATCAGCTTCCCTTCCGACTTGAGTGTTGCGATCAATTCCCCGAGCTTCTCGACCTCGGGCGCATTCAGCGCGGCGGTCGGCTCATCGAAGATGAAGATGTCGGCGTCGGCCGAGATTCCCTTGGCGATCTCCACGAGCTGCTGATCAGCAACCGAGAGTTCGCCGCAGTACTCGTCAACACCGACCCGGCTGCCGAGGCGCCGCAAGGCGACCTCTGCCCTCGCGCGCATGGCGCTGCGGTCGACCATGCCGCGGCGCGCCGGCTCCCGGCCGAGGAAAAGATTCTCGGCCACCGTCAGGTTCGGCAGCAGCGTCAGCTCCTGGAATATCGTGGAGATACCCAAACGCTGGGCGTGGTGGGGGCTATCGAGCCAAACGGGCTCGCCGCGGAGCAGGATCCGCCCTTCGTCCGGCCTGTGAACACCGGCCAGCAGGTTCATCAAGGTGGATTTTCCGGCCCCGTTTTCGCCGGTGACGGCATGAACGGAGCCGGCCACGCAGGCCAGACACACATCACTCAGCGCCACGTTCGACCCAAAGCGCTTGGTGACCTTGTCGAACGAGATCATCGCAGGCGAAACGCCGCTGCGCGACGTTTCACCCGGAGGGCGGGTATCCACCATCGAAGGCACCTCGTCCGGCCCGCACGCGTCCCTAGCGCTTGAACATCTTCTGGATTTCCGTCTCCGGCAGCGTCGAGGTCACCCAGAAGGAGTCGTTCAGGTCAGGCCGGTAATATGACTTCAGATTGGTGTTGTCGATCGGCGCCGGCGACGAATAATACGTCTTGTGCAGCGACTTGCCTTCGAGAAGGGCAACCGCTGCCCGGAGGACGGCGGGGCCAAGACCCGGCGTGAAGATCGGGGAAACGGCCTCGACCTTCGACTCCGTCCACGCCCGCAGGAAACCATTGTTGGCTTCCCCCGTCATCGGGACCAGCGGCTTGCCGGACTCCTTGAACACGTCGATGCAGGCTCGCGTCATGTCGGCGCCGGAGAACCAGATTCCGTCGACCGGCTGACCGGACAGGACGAGATTTTCGCAGAGCTGCTTGCCCTTGGTATAGTTCCAGTCGCCGTAGACCTCGGAGCCGATCTTGATGTTCGTGCCTTCGATGGCCTTGCGAAAGCCGTTGTAGCGCAGGATTTCCTCGCCGACCCCGGCGACGCCGCGAAATGCCCAGATCGTTCCCTTGCCGCCGAGCTTCTGGGCCAGGAATTTGCCCCCGACCTCGCCGAAGCGCTCTCCTCCGCCCATGATCTCGACCGTCGAAGCCAATTCTCCGTTGCTCGTGCCGAAGTTGATCACGGGAATGCCCGCGGCGACCGCGGCATCGACCTGCTTCTTGACCAGGGGCGGCGCGAGGGGCGCAACGATCAACACATCGACCTTCTGTGCGATCAGGTCCTCCATGTCGGCGACCTGCTTGGCCGGCTGCCAGTTGGCCTCCGTGAAGATGAACTGCTTGATCTTGGGATTGCGCGCCGCCTCGTATTTCGTTTCCTCGGCCATCTGGACGATCCAGGTGTTGCCGACACCGGGAAACGACATGCCGATCTTCCAGGGCCCATCCTTCTTGAATTTTCCGGGCGGGGTCATGTCCGGCGAGGTCGCCTCGAGCAGGTTCGGCGGCAGCAACTCCACCTTGTCCTCTGCAAGCGCCGGCACGGGCGACGATGCGACCGTTCCGAGAAGCAGCAAAAATCCTGACATGCGCGCGATGTGCGACATTCGTCCCTCCCCATTGATTCCGCGGGCAATTTATCTTGATCGCGCCTTCATGGACGCGAGCCACTTTCGTATTGCCTTTCATACGAAACAAACACGCCGCAATTCGAAAATCAAGACGCTTGGTTTACAGCGTAAGCAAAAACTTCTTGCGCCGTCGGCAGAGCGACGTGATGCCCTTCTCGAGGATCCTGGTTGCGCTGCAGCGCATCTTCCACCTTTGTCCGGCTTCCCGGCCGGCAAGGTTTGCGGGATGTGAGGAAGTCCTTTGACCAGCAGAACCGCGAGAAGCCGGAACGTGCGTAACCCCTCGTCCGGACAGAGACCCAGCTCTCGCCAGCTCTCTCGCGATAGGATCGTGGAAGCGGCGGTCGCGATCGTGGCTGAGAGCGGCCTCGAAGGATTTTCCATGCGAGCCCTGGGACAAAGGCTCGGCACCACCCAGATGATGCCTTACCGGCATTTCGCATCGAAGGACGCGCTCTTCGTCGAGATCAAACGACTGGTCTTCGACCGGTTCGGTGCCTATCTCGACGCATGTGCGAGCTCGGGACGAACGCCCGAAGCACGATTGCGACGGCACTGCCTGGGCTACATCAAGTTCGGCTGCGAGGCCCCCGCTGACTATCAGCTGATTTTCGGCCACTGGAGTCGCAGTGCTTATCAGGCCGTTTTGGCGGCCGACGGCGTCCGCTCATTGAACATGACGCGGGGCTGGTCGGCCGCGCTCGATATCGTGGCCGAACTCAGAGACACGAGTCGCGAGGACCGCGACGTGATCGTGACATGCCACACCGTGTGGGGCGCGCTACACGGCCTCGTCAGCCTCCACCTCGCAAGAAAGCTCGGGTTCGGACCGACGATTGAGGAAATCGCCCCTTCATTGATCGAAAATCTTGTCCAGATCGCCGGATCGAAGAGGGCATCGAGGTCAAGCATTCGCGCGGCCGACCTGCCGATTGTACAACCCCTGCTCTCGGCAAATGCCAAGCGAAGCAGGTCGCGATCCTCAAGATAGACAACGGACCCCGCAAAGGCGCCGATCCTGCGCCAGCAAGCGACGGAGCGACTGTCCTGGCGAAGGCTTGACCCTCGAGGATAACGGCTCATCCACCCTGATCAATCGCGAAGCAGTCCCTTTTATCGTGCATGCAAGCGCTCCTCGAACAGGAGGAGGCAAGCCGCGCCCGCTGTGCTATGCTCCGGCCGAAACCAGCACCGGAGTCCCCCATGCCCACCAGCGTCAAGCAGATGATCGAAGCCGCCAACGCGGCGGTGCCCAAGATCACGTCGGACCAGGCCGCCGAGATGATCAAGAGCGGCAACACGCTGGTCGTCGACGTTCGCGACGCGCCGGAGATCGCCGCCAGCGGCAAGATCGCGGGGGCCGTCCATGTGTCGCGCGGCATGCTGGAGTTTCGCGCGGACCCGGAGCTGCCGTCTCACGACAAGGCGTTCGACAAGGGCAAGACCGTGATCCTCTATTGCGCGTCCGGCGGCCGGTCGGCGCTGGCGGGCAAGCTGCTGAAGGATCTCGGCTACGACAAGGTCTATAACCTCGGCGGCTTCAAGGACTGGACCGGGGCCGTCGAGAAATAGCGAACACGAGGCACCGTTCCGGGTCGTCGGAGCGGCCCGCTTCGGCCTGTCGGTCGGCGCGCCTTATCCCGGTTGCAACAATCAGCCCTCCTTCGCGTTGTTCCGGCGCACACAGCGAGGCGCGCCATGACCAAGCCTACCGACAAGGATGCCGGACTGACACCCGACGACTTCCCGCTCGAAGCCGACAAGGACAAGCTCAGGACGCACAAGGGCGAGCCGGTCGCCTCGGCCGAGTCGGAGCAGATTGCCGACGAATTGGCCGAGCGGCTCAACGAGCAAGCGCACCGGGAGGAGCAGGACCGCTGGTCGGCGTGACGCGCGATGCGATCAATGCGAATTGTCATCGCATGACGTGATGAATCAAGCCGGCTGTTTCAGCAAGCCGCAGCGTATCCTTTCGGATCGTGCGTCCCGACGTCTGCCGTGCCAGGCTCCGGCTCGACGGGCGCGAAGAGCAAATAGTCAGCGGCGAACCGCGAGCCGCTCCATCCTCGGGGCGTCGCGGGCGCCATCGGCCGGAGCGGATCAGGCGGAACGCGGCGTGGAGCCGGACTGTCCGTTCGGCTCGTTCAGCAGCCGGCCGGTGGTGGTGTTGACGAAGTGCAGCGACATGCAGGCCGGGCACCTCACCGGGACATAGCTGTCCACCGGCGTGCGACCCTCGGGCCGCTCGTCGTCGATCCGTTGCTGGACGTTCATGCCGGTGCGCGGGCACCTGAAGAGAATCTGGCGCTGCATGCTTCATTCATGCGCCCAAACCCGGGCCGGCGAAATTGCGGACGATTCCTTACGGGCCTTTCCCAGGTTTGCGATGGGTCAATGCGAACGGACCGCCGCTCCCTATGCTTTGCACGACATCGGGCGCTGTCGCTCCGGTGCCGTACGAAGCGGAGCCCGGACTCCTAGGCACTCCGGGCGCCGCGACAGGGTGCAAGCGTCCGCGCTCAGGGAGCCGGCTCCGCAAGGGGAGGCTTCGCCGGCAGGTTCGATGGAACGAAGGCCGGTACCGCGGGTTGGATGGCCCGGCCGTTCAATGGCCCAGCCATTCATGGCCCAGCCCTGGACAGACCATGCAATCGGCCTCGGTTGCCCGTTGGAAACGCTCCTCGGAAACCGGGGCTGATTGATTTCGCCCGGCCGGCCCGCCACCAACTCGCGCCGCCGGTAACAGACATTTCATCGGGACCGCCTCGGTCAGGGGAGCAGTCATGATGTCCGCGAAGCTCGACGATCTCTCTGCGGCCGTGCGCTACGCGCTCGAGACGACGCGCGCGACCACGGTCTGCCCGTTCCACGGCGAGGTGATCATCCGCGTCGGCGATGATGCCGCCGAGAGCCATGCCTACGAACGCGCCAAGCGAATCCTGAGAAGCGATGGGACGCCTTTCGAGGCGGACGCGCTCAGGGAAGAAATCGGCCGGCAACTCGCGATCGCGGCGGACGGGCGATGCCCGAAATGCGATCGGGCCGACCCGGCCGGCTAGAGCGCGCTGCCTCCGCCGGTCAGGAGGCCGCGCGCCTCGAGGCCTTCTTGCTCGGCCGGGAGGACACAAGGCTCCGCGGCCGCCCGATCAAATATCCCTGCATCTCGTCGCAGCCTTCCTGCATCAGCAGCGACATCTGTTCCTCCGTCTCGATGCCTTCGGCAAGGACCGGCACCCCGAGCCCGTGGGCGAGGCCGATCACGGCCCGGACGATGGCGAGCGATCGGTCGCTCTGGCCGAGCGAGGCGACGAAGGAGCGGTCGATCTTGATGCGGTCCAACGGAAACGCTTCGAGATATGACAGCGACGAATATCCCGTTCCGAAATCGTCGAGGGCGATCAGGATGCCGAGCGCCTTGAGCGACTGCATCGTCCTCTTGGCGCGCTGCATGTCCTCGATCAGGACGCCTTCGGTGATTTCGAGCTCGAGGCGCGCGGCCGGAAGCCCGCTGTCGCGCAGCGACCGGCGGACCTGCCGGTCGAGGTTTTCCCGGCGGAACTGCGCCGCCGAGACGTTGACGGCCACCCGCAGCGGCTGATCCCACGACGCTGCTTCCCGGCACGCCTCCATCAGGACCCAGTCGTCGATCTGCGCGATCGAGCCGCTTCGCTCCGCGATCGGAATGAACTCGCCCGGCGGGATGATCCCGCGCACCGGATGCCGCCAGCGCACGAGCGCCTCGTAGCCCATCAGCGTGCCATCGCGATGCTGCTGCGGCTGGTACTCCAGATAGAGCTCGCCCCGCTCCACGGCGGCCTGCAAATCGTGCTCGAGCTCACGGCGATCCCGCAATTGCTGGTCCATCGCGCTGGTGAACAGCCGGACGGCTCCCCTGCCCTCGTGCTTGGCGCGATAGAGCGCGGCATCCGCGTTGGCCAGCAGCGCAACGGAATCGCCGGCATCTCTCGGGTACAGCGCGACGCCGACGCACAGATCGATCTTCAGGGCATGGCCGTCGACCTCGATCGGCTGCTCGAACTGCGCCCGCATCCTGGTGGCGAGCAGCTCCGCGGTTGCCGGCAGCGGCGCTTCATCGATGATGCCGATGAATTCGTCGCCTCCGACACGCGCCACGTAGGATCCTTGCGAAACCTCCTGCAGACGTCTTGCGGCCTCGCGGAGCACGGCGTCACCGACGGCATGACCGAAGCGGTCGTTGATCGCCTTGAAGTGGTCGAGATCGATGCAGAGCACGGCGAAGGCGCCATCGGCGACCTCGGCGCGTTCGATCGCGGCGGAGAGATGCTGGCCCAAGGCGGCCCTGTTGGGCAGCTCCGTGAGCGCGTCGTGACCGGCGAGATAGCTCACCCTTTGCTGTGCCCTGTTCCGTTCCGTCACGTCGAAGCCGACGCAGACATGGGCGGGTCGCCCGTCATAGACCAGCGGCCGGGATTCGATCACGACCTCGATCACCTCGCCGTCGGCCGTCCTGTGCAACTCGCAGTCGCGTTCGGCTGTCGCCTGCTGCTCCGCATGGGCGAGCTGATGCTCGGACATGGCGAGGAGATCCTGGCGGGAATAGCCGTAGTGCCTGCACATCGCACCATTTACGGCGATGAGCCGGTGCGTCTTCGCATCGACCACCCACATCGGAAGCGGGTTCTCTTCGAACAGCAGGCGGAAGGAGGCTTCCGCTTCCGCCAGCGCCCTCTCGGTGCGATGGCGCTCCGTGATGTCCTCGTGGGTTGCGACCCAGCCCTTCCCCTCAGGGCGATGCCGGATCCGCACGATCCTGCCGTTGGTCAGCTCCACGGTCGTATCCGAATTCTCGGCGATCACCGGAGCGCTGTTGCGCCAGACCAGATAATCCTGCTTGGACATCTTCGGGGCGCTGCCGGCCGAATAGCGGAGATCGACGATCTCGCTCAGCTTCATGCCCGGCCGGACCAGTTTCGGATCGAGATCGTAGATCTCGAGGTATTGCCGGTTGCAGACGATCAGGCGCTGATCGGCGTCGAAGAAGCAGAGCCCCTGGGACATGTTGTTGAGCGCCCGGTCGAAGCGCTCCGCGAACGCGGTCGCGGTCTGCTCGGCGGCCCGGGCGCGATCGCCTTCCTCGGACAACCGTGCATGGGTCTCGACCAGTTTCACGAAGGAGCGGAAATTGGTGTTGATCATCCGGGCGAGCAGGACGAGCAACGCCAGCAGATTGATCCCGACCGAGATCAGCATCCCGTCGCCGGAGAGCAGCAGGAGTGTCGCGATTGGTGCACCGGCGATCAACATCGTCAGCCGGGACGACGGCGGGAAGCTGCCGAGGCAATAGGCAGTCCCGACGCAGCCCATGAAGAGCAGCAGGGAGACCGACACACGCAGGCCGGGATCGACCACCATGAACAGCGCCAGGATCCAGATTACGAAGCTGGAGCTGATCACCACGGTGGCGAGACGAGCCCTTACGAGCTCTCGGTAAGCCTCCTCGGCGGTGAAGTCCTCCTTCTTCAGCCGCAGCCACTGCACCAACCGAAACAGACAGGCCATGAGGAGACCGGCCGGCAAGGCAAATCGCAGCCATGGCGACACCGTGCTCGGAAGGAGCAACCCCACGCTGATGCTGTTGACCAGAAGCGCGGCATAGAGAACCGGCACCTGCTTGCGGAGCACGCGGAACTGCTCGACCAGCAGCGAACGGCCGAGCGGATCGGTCGTGTCACCAATCGCGAAAGCGTCGCGAAGCCGCGCGAAGAAACCCATCGAGATTGTCCCAGCCACATCAAACGCTAGGACAGAGGGGCGAAGGACCCGTAAAGGCGCTTGGTGTCTTTGACCTTAACGCGGCTGCCGCAATCGTTGGAAAAAAGGAACCGCCGCAGTTCCCAACCGGGAACGTCGCGCTTGGTCCTGATGAAAGCTTCTGCACTCGCACATCGGCCTTCTCGCGGCCGAGCGCATCCGGCCGGTGATCGACGATGTCTTTCCCTTCGACCAGGTAAGACAGACGCTTGGCTACCTCGAAAAGGGACGAGCCAAGTGAAAGGTCGTGGTGCAGATGAGGTGACCGCGGCCCTCACCCCGCGACCCGCCACAACCTCCATCGTTCCGGCACGCCCTTGAGCCGGTGCATGCCGTGATCCTTCAGGATGATCGCAGGCTGCGTCTTCATCAGCTCTCTGACCGCGCTCGACACCAGCACCTCGCCGGGGCGCGCCTTCGCCGCGACGCGGGTGCAGATGTGAAAGGCGAGGCCGACCATCTCGCCGCCGCTGATGGTGTATTCGCCGGCGTGCAAGCCGATCCGGATCTCGAGGCCCAGCGTGCGCATGGCCTTCTGAATCGCAGCCGCGCAGGCGATGCCGCCGTCTGGTTTCCTGAACGTGGCCAAGACGCCGTCGCCCGTCGTCACGACTTCCTTGCCGCGGCACGTCTTCAGCTCCTTGCGGACCGCGGCGTAATAATGGCCCATGATCTTGGTCCAGCGCGCATCGCCGAGTTTGGCGGCTTTTGCGGTCGAACCGACGATGTCGACGATCAGGATCGTGGCCCGCGCTTGCTTGAGCTCGGCACTGCGCTCGGCCGACCGGCGCCGGGGTGCAATCGGCCCGGTCAGCGGCTCATAGCGATGATTGCGGCGCCGGGCGATCGCGGCCTTTGCGTAATCCTGGGCGCGCTGCGCCGTGCCGCAGCGAACGGTCTTCTCCTGCGGCACCCGCGCCCAATAGACCCTTCGCCCATCGCCCGCACCATGAACCTCCACGGCGCCCCACTTCAGGAACACCGCCGAACCAACCCGCCGGACGCACCACGCCTTCGACGTGTACCCCGATACGTTCGACTGATGGACTCCGATGCGCAGAAATTTGGGCATGTGTGCAGCTGATCGCGGGGACCATGAACTGGTCGCGGTGAAGCGTAGTTGCACATTTCCGCGTTTGCAACAGACGAGCCTCGGCTCGGAATCCGCCTTCAGCCCGCGGCCGGAAATGCCCGCCTCAGCCGTGATATGCAAACAGCTCGATCGGATCGCTGAAGCCGCGCACCTCGTGCTTGCCGACATGCTCCAGCTCGAATTTCGGCTGCACCAGCTCCGCGAAATCGCGCGACAGCAGCACCTTCCGTCCCAATTGCTTGGTCAGCGCTTCCAAGCGCGAGGCCATGTTGACGGCGGGGCCGATCACGGTGAAGTCGAGCCGGCTGGCCGATCCGATATTGCCGTACATGACGTCGCCGACGTGAACGCCGATGCCGTAGTTCAGCGGCGCGCGGCCGGTCGCGTTGTTCCGCTCGTTCAGGGCGATCATGGCCTGACGGGCCTCAGTGACGGCGTGGAGCAGGTTTGCGCAGGCGTCGGGATCCTGAAGCGGAAAGATGGCGAGCAGACCGTCGCCGATGAATTTCAGGATCTCGCCGCCGTGCCGCGCGATCGGCTCCGACATCGCGTCGAAATAGTCGTTGAGCAGGTCGATGACGTCGTCGCGCGGCCAATTGTCGGAAATCTTGGTGAAATCCCTGAGGTCGCAGATCATGATCGCGGCGCGCACCGTCGTGCCGGTGCCGCGCCTTGTGGCGCCGGCCAGGATGAGCTCGCCGGCATGGGAGCCGACATAGGTCTCCAGCAGGGTTCGCGCCAGGCGGTTCTTGATGCGGATCTCGCTGACCAGCGCCAGCACCGGCAGGAGCTTCTTGAGGGCGGCGATATGCGCGGGATCAAAACCGCCTCGCCGGCCGGTCGCGAAGGTGACGATGTGCCGCTTGCCCAGCGTGTGGTACAGCGGCCAGGCGACGTAGTCGGTCAGGCCGTTGGCCCGCATCTCGTCATAGAGGGCGTGCTTGCGGCCGAGCGAGGGATCGCGCTCGAGATTCTCGCGCAGCTCGTCCGCTCCCTCATGGATCTCGTTGGCAGGACTTCCGATATATTCGGACCGCTCGCGAACGTCGTAATCGACCCGCGCGATCTCGGCCCCTTTCATCCCGTCGGCCCAAATCATGCGGGCGCCCAGCCATTGCGGATGATTGATCTGGACGTGAAGCGTCGCCCGCTTGAGCGGAATGCCGGCCTGCTGCAGCCGGATGCACATCTGCGCGAAGATATCGTCGATGAAGCGCTCGTCGCGCGTGCCGCTGGTCAGCCAGTCGATGACACCGTCGGCTTGCGTCGGGGCATTGTTGGTCGGTGCGTTCATGTCCTGCCCCTTATGGCCGTGGCCTGCATCAGGGCAGATATCGTGCCCAGCTTCGCCGCGTCAACCTGGCCAGTTGCATGGATTATGCGCAGCGGGTCTTCAGGGCCGATGCCGCCTAGCCGAGAAGCCGGACCGAACCCAGCACCGCCAGGCCGGCCACGAGCGCGAGCGTCGATGCCTCGGTCAAATCAATCCTGAGCGTGCCGTTGCCGGGGATGGCGAAGTCCTCACCATCGAGGCGAACGCGGCAATCGCCGCGCGCGGCGTAGACCAGATGCGTGCCGGCGGCAAGCTGCCGCGTGCCGGGATCCCTGAGCGCCACCATCTCGATCTCCGCCGCGCCGCGCCGGGCCATCAGGTTCACGACCTCGACCGGACCTTCTTCGAGCGCGGTCACGATCTCCATCTCGCCGGTGAAGCGCACCGTCGTAAACGGTTCACGCTCGTCGAACTCCTGCGTCGGCGACTTCAGCACCAGCCCGCGCCCATTGACGACCATCTGCAGCCGGTCGATGCCGGGCATATGCGAGAACGGACCGGGCGCCACGATCGGCGTGCTCGCAAGGCGCCACAGCAGGCTGCTCCAATCCTTCGCCGCCGCGTCGACGCGCCAGGCGCCCGCAATGTCGGTGAAGATGCCGCCGCCGTTCTTCCACGGTGAGCGGGTGTAGTCTTCGGGTGTAAGCAATGTTGTCTTCATGGGAGAGCCTCGAGGCGATGAGGGGACGGAGCGAGTTCGCGCGCCTCGAGCAGCGGCTTGGCCTCCTTGCGCACGACATCCAGATGCGTGAAAAGTGAGACGTGGCCGCCGTCGGGGAGCGCCAGCAGCTTCGCCTGCGGGATTGCGTGGCAGACGTTCTCGGCATGCGCGAACGGCACGACATTGTCGGCGCGGCCGTGCACGACCAGAGTTGGCGCCGAGATCGATCCCGCCGGCAGCTGTTCCAGCGCCGAGAACTGCGCGATGTCGTTGACGGTCCCCGGCAGCCGGGCGGACAGATGCTCGAACACACTCGACTGCAAGGCGCGCAGGAGCGGACCGGCCTCGGGATGGCGCAGAGTGCGTTCGCGCATGGCGTCATCAGGAATGGCGCGGCGCGCACCGGCCTGCGGATTCCGTTCAGCCTGCCGTTTCTGCAGGCGCGGCAGGCCGGGAAGGCGCGCGAGGTGTCGCATCAGGCGCAGGCGCGCTGCTATCTCCGGCGGCGCCTGCAATTGTCCGGTGCAGGCCGATACCAGCACGAGCGAGCGGCAGCGCGAAGGGTGACGAGCTGCGAATTGCAGCGCCGAGGGACCGCCGGCGGAGACCGCGACGACCGCCGCGCTGGCAATCCCGAGCGCGTCGAGCAGCGCTCCATAGACGTCAGCCTGTTCGTCGGGTGATGCGCCGAGCGCGAGGCGCGAGCCGAGATAGCCCGGGCGGGACACGGCGACCACCTGCTTGTCTCTGAGCGTCGTGGCGAGGGCGCGCGCCAGCAGCCACGACTGGTCGTGGCCACCCATGCCGCCATGGATGGCCAGGATGGCCGGTCCCTCGCCTGCACTTGCGCATTGGACAGTCCCGCGGGAAGTCTGCACCCAAACCGGAGCAGGCCCCGCGAGGGGCAATACGTCCGGACTTGCGATCATGGCACGGCTTCCGATTGTCCGGGTGCGCCGGTCTTGAGGTGACGCAGAAGCGCAACCGCCTCCATCGGCGGCGGACGTTCGATCCTGCGATAGGCTCGCCCATCGGCCGTGCGGGAAACCAGGCCGTGATCGCACAGCGCGCGGCGGAGCAAGGCATCGTCGGCGAAAGCGTGCTGTCTACTCAACAGCGCCTTCACTTCCGCCTCGGCCAGGCTGCACCGCGACGGGAAGCCGGCCCACAACACCCAGAGGCTCAGCTGCTGCAGATTGTGGCGGGCCGGCCAACGCAGCAGCCTGCCGTGATCGTCGAAATGGCGCGCCGCGCGTTGCACGCGCTTCAGATCGACGGCATCGTGCTGGACCGCGGGACCGCCGCGGTCGTCCACGGGCTTGCCGACCGCGTTTGCCCGGAAGTGCTGATAATTTTTATGTCCCGTCGCGCGCGCAAGAATGTTGAGCAGCTCGACGTGCCCGGGTGGCGACGTCCGCTGCAAAAGCTGGGCACGCACGGATTTCGCGAGCGCGGAGATGTCGCCCGCAACAAAGGCAATGGGAGTTCTGGCCATGACCAATCCTCAAAGTGCCGATCCGGATAGGATTGTCGGAGGTCACCGGCTTACGACGCGGCACGAGGTTTGGTGTCGGTTCGATGGAGCCTTGCAGGTACTAAGCCTTGCAGGTTTAGCTTCCCTCGCGGGACGGTGACGCCTGGGTGAACTGCAGACCCGCGCAATCCTTACTATAGACGCCCGGCGGGCTCAAGAGCCTGATGTGACATGCGCGGATTTCGTGATCGACGCGCCAAGCGTCATGAACTGCGACCTCGCTATTTCGTCGCCAAGGCTGCCACGGCCCGCCAATCTGCGTCGGGCGCAGCCGATGCGAGCTGACGGCAGCGCTCGCGCATCAGCTCGGCGGGACGGTCGTGGCGGCGCTGTTTCAACACGGCCTCGAAATCGGCCAGCGCAGCGGCGAACCGCCGCGCGCGATAGGCGGCAAGGCCGCGCTCGTAATCCGCGATCCAGCCGATCGCCTCGGCGTCGATGGCCTCTCCATCCACGATCCCGATCAGCTCGTGAACCAACAATCCCTCCTCCCGGCCATAGACCGCAATGCTGTCGACCTCACGCGTGATGACGGCGCCGCGCGCCAGGCGTTCGGTCGTCTCGCCGATCAGGATGTGCGTGCCGTAGGCTTTGTTGGCGCCTTCGAGCCGGCTCGCGACATTCACGGCATCGCCGATCACGGTGTAGTTCAGCCGCAGCTCCGAGCCGATATTGCCGACCAGCATGCGGCCCGAATTGATGCCGATCCGGATCTGGAGCGGCTGGCCGAGATCGTCGACCAGACCGGACTCTGCCACGGCCTTGCGGCAGGCGAGCGCCGCGCGGCAGCATCGCGCGGCGTGATCGTCCTGCGGCTGCGGCGCGCCCCAGAATGCCATCACGGCGTCGCCGATGAACTTGTCGATGGTGCCGCCATTGGCGACGATGATCTCCGAGGTGACGTCGAGATAGCGCGACAGCAGCGGCACCACGCGATCGCCGAGCCGCTCCGACAATCCAGTAAAGCCGGCAATGTCGATGAACATCACGCTGAGCTCCTGGACGGTGCCGCCGGGCCTCGCCTCGACACCCTGGCGCAGCAGGCCGCGGACGAGATCAGCCGGAATGAATTTGCGGAAGGCGGACAGGCCGGACGCCATCTCCGCGATTGCGCCGGACAGGCTCGCGATCTCCTTGAGCCGCGAGGGATGGCGGCGGACCTGCTCCAGCGCGAAGGCTTCGACATGGCGAAGCTCGCCGACGACGCGCGACAGCGGCGCGGCGATGACGGACCGCGCCAGCATCGCGGAGGCCAGCGCGGCGAGCACGGCGCCGATGGCAAGGCCGAAAATCAGGCGGCGCAGCGTCGTCTCGACGGGCCCGAGAAACTCCGCCTCCGGAATCACGGTGGCGAGCGACCAGCCGGGAAACGGCAGCGGCGTCAGAGCAACCTCGTAGGCCGCGCCGCCCGAAATGAGCCGGCTCCGCCACGCCTCCTTGCGGCCGGCCTCCCCTGCCTTGTCGAGCGCTGCGCGCGCGAGCGGCAGCAACGTGGTGTCACCGCGCGCCGGATGGAGCTCGTCGGCGTCCTTGTCCGGTGCCGCGACCAGCTCGCCGCTGCCATCGACGATGAACGCAGTCCCCGTGCGCCCGACCTCGAGCTGCGACAGGAAGCGCGCGAGCCTCGTATATTCGATGATGACGGCCAGAACGCCTTGCCGCTCCTGATAGACGTCGATCGGCCCCGCGAACGCGATCGACGGTCGCTCGCCGGTCGCGTGCTCCGTCACCCTGAACCATTGCGGCTCGTCCGCGTCGAGCCCGGCCTTGAACCAGGCTTGATCGGCGACGCGGAACGAGGTCGGCTCGAAACGGCGGTTGGCGAACTCGATGTCGCCGGGCACCACGTCATATTCATCGACCCGGCGCTGGCCGGCATGGTCGGTCAGCGAGATCTCCATCATCTCCAGGCGGCGATCGCCCAGCTTGTGCGCGGCGAAGAAGGAGCCGTCCGGCCAGCCGAACGCGACCCAGGAGATCGTCGCCTGCGACTGCAATTGCGACAGGAACACGAACTCGCGCTTGTCGGCCTCGCGGGTGTCGAGCACGTTCTGCAGGAACAGGGTGCGGATCGCGGTGTGGGCGGCGCGCGCCTCGTCGACGATGGCCGAGACCTCCTTGCGCACCGCAGCCACGATCTGCTCGTTGATGGTCGAGGCGAGCTGCCGGCTGGTCGCCTCCGCCGTGCGCCACCAGAGCAGGCTGGAGAGCGCGGCCGTCAGCAGGATCGCAGCCAGCACCAGCGCCGACACCGCGAGGCGGATGCTGACCGTCAGCCCTGCGATCGCACGAAGCCGTCGTTCGGGATCAACCTTCATCGCCCTCTTCGCCTGCCGGTTCACGCCGAGCCGCTGACCTTGTTCTACGCCGCCGGCGCTCGTCCGTTACGTCTGACAGGAACGGGCTCCGGCCGCCAATGCGCGGCGGCTACCGTGTCGATAGAGCCAAGGCATTGGCTTTGAGCCGAGGCTTGCCCGCTAATGCCGGTCAAGCGCACCGGCGGTGCGCCCGATCCAATCGGTCTCACGGCTTTGTGAGCAGCCCGCAGGTAACGCCGGCTGCGCGCGCAGCGAAGGAGACCACGCGCACATCGCCTGCAAGGCGATGCCATCTCGAACAGGAGAATCTCGATGTCTGCCAAGCATGCCGTCACCTCGCTCGTCCTCGCCGGCGCCATGTCGACCGCGCTCGCGACACTCGCCGCCGCCGGCCCGCTGACCAAGTCCGAGGCCGACGCTGCCGTCGCCGCCAAGAAAGAGAAGTGCTTCGGCGTCGCGCTGAAGGGCCAGAACGACTGCGCGGCGGGACCGGGCACGACCTGCCAGGGCACCTCGACCGTCGACTACCAGGGCAATGCCTGGAAATTCGTGCAGGGCGGCACCTGCACCAGCATCGAGCTGCCGGGCGGCAAGAAGGGCTCGCTCAAGCCGGTCTAGCGGCCTTCACGACGTCGCCAGCAAGCACGAACGGAGCAGCACGATGAGCACGGCGATCAAGTCGACCCGACCGGCAGCCATGCCGCTCCGCTTCGCGATTCCCATCGGCGGCGTTGCCGGGACGAGCTTCAAGCCGGAGCATCTTGCGGCAATTCTCGAGGCAGGACCTCGGCGTGGCTTCTTCGAAGTCCACGCCGAGAACTACATGGGCGATGGCGGTCCACCGCATCGCGCGCTGGAGGCGATCCGCCGCGACCATCCGCTGTCCCTGCATGGCGTCTGCATGTCGATCGGCGGGCCACGGCCGCTCGACAAGGCGCATCTGGCGCGCTTCCGCGGCCTGGTCGCGCGCTATCAGCCGGCGCTGGTGTCCGAGCATCTGGCCTGGTCGACGCATGAAGCCAGCTTCTTCAACGATCTGTTGCCGCTTCCCTATACCGAAGCGACGCTGGCTTGCGTCTGCGACCACATCGACCAGGTGCAGGAGGCCATCCGCCGTCCGCTGCTGCTGGAAAATCCGTCGACCTACGTCGCCTTCCGCGAATCCTCGATGCGCGAGACCGAGTTCATTCGCGCAATTGCGGAGCGCACCGGCTGCGGGCTGCTGCTCGACGTCAACAATGTGTTCGTCTCCGCCACCAATCACGGCGCTTCGGCGCTCGACTACCTCGCGGATTTTCCGCTGTCACGTGTCCAGGAAATTCATCTTGCGGGCCATGCCGAGCAGGCCGACGACGAAGGCGATCTGCTGTTGATCGACAGCCACGACAGGCCGGTTGCGGATGCCGTCTGGAAGCTCTACGAGATCGTGATCCAGCGCCGCGGCGCGGTGCCGACGCTGATCGAATGGGACAGCAGGATTCCGGACTGGACGGTGCTGCAGGCGGAAGCCGCTGCCGCCCAGGCGATCCTCGACCGTCATCAGTCCGCCGCGATGGCAGGAGAGCGTCATGCGGCCTGAAGCCGGCTTGTCCTTTGCCGCTGCATTCGCGCCGGCGGTGCTCGATCCCGCACGCGAAACGCCTGCGGTCGTGACCGGCCCGAACGGCAAGGCCGCCGACCGGCGCTACGACGTCTACCGCAACAACGTCACCGTCAGCCTGATCGAGGCGCTGGCCGCGGTTTATCCGGCGGTGCAGCGCATCACCGGCGCCGAATTTTTTCGCGCCATGGCACGCTTCCATGTCCGCAGCCATCCGCCGGCTTCGCCGCTGCTGTTCGAATATGGCCGCGAGTTTCCCGGGTTCATCGAAGCCTATGAGCATGCGCAGGATATGCCCTGGCTCGCCGATATCGCCCGCATCGAACGGGCCTGGCTCGATGCCTATCATGCCGGTGACGCCGCGCCGCTGTCACCGGCCCGGCTGTCCGCGATCGACCCGGAACGTCTGGCGGACGCCGTCTTCATCCCGCACCCGGCGATGCGGATCGTTCGTTCGCCATACGCCGCGGTGACGATTTTCGCCGCCAATCGCGGCAGCGCTCCCCCCGCGCGCATCGATGCGTCCAGGCCGGAGGACGCGCTGATCACACGGCCCGAATTCGACGTCGCGGTGCTGCACCTGCCACCCGCCGGCGCCGTCTTTGCCGCCTGCCTCGCATCCGGCCAACCGCTCGGCGAAGCTGCCGCGATGGCACTGGAGGCATCGCCCGACTTCGACCTTGCCTCGAACATCGCCGGCCTGATCGAGGCCGGTGCCTTCACCTCGCTTGCTGCTGGAGACGCACCATGATCACGGACCAACGCATGGCGACCGGCGGCGGCCTGCCGTCGCCCGGGCTGCTCGCCGACAGGGCCAATCAGCTGGTGCAGGCGATCGCCGTCCCCTCGCTCGTCCTGCTCGTGCTGCGCTTCGCGCTGGCGGTGCCGTTCTGGCGCTCGGGGATGCTCAAATGGGACGGCTTCCTCAGGCTCAACGACACCGCCGTGACGCTGTTCAGCGATGAGTTCATGCTTCACCTGCCGGGCGGGCCTTACCACTTTCCGGCGCCGACCCTGATGGCATTCCTGTCGGGCTGCGGCGAGATCATGTTTCCCATCCTCCTCGTGCTCGGGCTCGGCACGCGGTTCGCGGGGCTTGGGCTGCTGTTCATGACAATCATCGTCGAGCTCACGGTGCCCGACGGCTGGCCGATCCACCTCACCTGGGCCGCCATGGCGCTCGCCCTCATGGCCTACGGACCCGGAAACATCTCGCTCGATCATTTGCTTTGCCGCCTCCGTAGCCCGGATGGAGCGCAGCGCAATCCGGGGCAGCCCGTGCGATGAGGCTGCGGTCCCGGATTACGCTTCGCTCCATCCGGGCTACAGAGTTCACATCCCGCTCAGGCCGCTATCCACCGCGAGCGTTTGCGCGGTGACATAGACGCTTTCGTCGGACAGGAAGAACAGCACGGCGTAGGCGACCTCCCAGGCCGTGGCCTGGCGGCCGAACGGGATGTGGCCCTTGCCGCGATTGGGGCGGCCGGCGCCGGCTTCGCGGCCATTCGGGGTGTCGACGAGGCCGGGATAGACCAGATTGGCGCGAATGCCGCGGCGCGCGCCGAGATGGGCGATGTTGCGCATCAGGCCGCCGAGCGCGGCTTTCGAGGAATCATAGACCGCCATTTGCGATCCGGCCTTCAGCGCGGCGATCGAGGAGATGAAGACGATGGCGCCGCCATCGTCGAATTTCGGCAGCGCGGCGCGGCAGCACAGCATGGGGCCGCGAACATTGACGTCGTAGATCCTATTCCACTCTTCCGGGCTGACGTTGTCGAGGCCGGTCTTGCCGAAGGTGCCGATGTTCAGCACCATGCCGTCGAGGCCGCCCATGGCGCGATGCGCCTCTTCGATCATTCGGATGACATCGGTCTCACGCGTGACGTCGGCGGCAATGGCGAAGGCCTCGCCGCCTTCGTCGGTGATGCGCTCGACGGTCTGTTGCGCGGAGGCGTGGTTGAGATCGGCGACCGCGACCTTCGCGCCCTCGCGGGCACAGAGGATGCTCATGGCGCGGCCGTTACCGATCGGATCGGTCACGGCATCGAACACGCGCTGGCCGCCGCCGACGATGAGGATATGGCGGCCTTTCAGTCGCCCCCTGCCCGGCGCTTCGCCCAGCGATGCCGCGCTCGGCGGACGGACAAAGCGCTCCGGCTTGCTCTCGGTCTCCGCCATCCTCAGCCGCCCTGTTTCTTGCCGCCGTCATAGACCGCCATGCCGGCGGCGGGATCGAGATCCGTCTCGGTCGCTTCAGTCAGGCGCGCCATCATCATGTAGAAGCCGAGCGCGACGATCGACTCTATGATCTCCTGGTCGCTGAAGTGTTTTCGCGCGGCGGCAAAGACGGCCTCAGGCACACGGACGTTCTCGACGACTTCACGCCCGAACTTCAGCAAGGCGCGTTCCGCCCCATTCAGCGCGTCCGCATCGCAGTCGCCGCGCTCCACCGCATCGATCTGGGCCTGCGTGCAGCCGACGCCGATCGCGATCGGCACGTGCTGGCGCCATTCATAGGCGCCGCCCTCGAGCTGCGCGGCCAGGAGGATCAGAAGCTCGCGGTTGACGGACGAGAGCTTCTGCTTGTGCAGGATCGAATTGCCAAGCCGCATCGCCGGAATCATGTTGGCCTCGGCATGGGCCATCATGCGGAAGATGTTGAGCTTGACCGGCATGCGGTCGAACGAGGCGCGGATGTCGCCGCGCGTCGTCTCCGGATCAATCAGAGGCAGCCTTGCCACGGTTCTCTCCCTTGGGCTTTCGTTTCTTGTTGTCGGCGCCGTTCCTTGCCGCGATCAGCGACAGGAAGAAATCGAGATAGCGGTCGATCGCCTCGAGCACCTTCGGCCGCGGCGAAGGGACTGCGCCCATCACGTAATGCTCGAGACGGATGTAGATCAGGCCTGCCGCGAACAGCCGGGCGGTCTCGCGCGGATCGGGCGTCGACACCAGGCCGGCCAGCGCGAAGCCGCGAAAATAGGCCGTCATCAGGCTCTCTTCGCGCGCATAGAAGTGATCGGCGAACTTGGCGCGGATGCCGGGGACGCGGTTGCGCTCGGCGGTGATGACCTTCTGGAACTGGTGCTCGCGCGGATCCGACCATTGCTCGACCAGGTCGAGCGCGAACTGGCGACAGAACGCGGCAGGCTGGCGCGCGAGCTGCTTGTAGCGCGGCTCCTCCAGCCGGCTCGCCGAGCTGGCCGGGCCATGCTCGCTGACGATCGCTTCGAGGATCGCCGCCTTGCCGGGGAAATGGTTGTAGAGGCTGCTCTCGCGGATGCCGACGCGGCGCGCGAGCTCGCGCATCGAAGCGCCGCCATAGCCGCTCTGCGCGAACAGGTTGAGCGCTTCGGCGAGGATGCGCTCGCGCGTCGTGGGCACAGCCGCATCCGCAGCGGTGGAGGTATGGGCAGCCATGCCGCTTGACTAACGAACGATCGTTCGCTAGTCAACCGTACGAACGATCGTTCGTTTTCCGATCGGAGATCATCAGCACGACGCAGCAAGCGCTGTGCACGATCGTGACATTCAACTCCGCTCGATAAGCGGAGAGCAATTGGGGGAAGAACGCCATGGCAAGCCACGCTCGCCTTTTGCCCACACAATCAACCGCAGCGCTTCGCATCGTCGCATCATTGCTGCTGATCTTGTCTGCGGCGCCGTCCGCCCGCGCCGAAGATCCGGCCGCCTACCCTACCCGCAAGATCAAGATGCTGCTGCCCTATGCAGCCGGCGGCGGCGGCGACGTGGTCGGCCGACTGCTTGCGGACAGGATGGGCAAGACGCTCGGACACAGCATCTATATCGAGAACCACACGGGCGCGGCCGGCACGCTCGGCACGCAGATGGTCGCGACATCTGCAAACGACGGCTACACCATCACCGTCGGCGGCATGACCACGCATGTGCTGGCGCCGGCAATTTATCCGAAGCTGCCCTACGATCCGATCAAGGATTTCACCACCATCGGCCGCGTCGGCACCTCCTCGATCATGCTGGTCGCGACCAGGAATTTTGCCGCCAATGACATCAAGGGCTTGGTCGCGCTGGCCAAGAAGGGCGAGCCGGTCCAGTACGGCAGCTGGGGCGTTGGCTCGACCGGGCAGTTCTGTGCCGAAATCCTGATGCAGCAGACCGGCATCAAGATGGATCACGTTCCGTTCAACGGCATCGCGAAGCTGGCCGGCGACCTGCTCGGCGGCCACATCTCGCTGGCGACGCTCGACGTCGCAACCGCGACGCCGCTGGTGAAGGACGGCTCGATCAAGGCGCTGGCCGCCTGCGGCGAGCGTTCGCCGAGCCTGCCTGACGTCGCCAGCTACAAGGAGCAGGGCGTGCCGTTCGACCGCAACCTGTCCTGGGCGATGTATGCGCCCGCAGGCCTTGCTCCGCCGATCGCACAGAAATTGTCGGCGGCGCTGAAGGAGGCACTCGGCGATGATCTGGTGAAGGGGAAGCTGCTCGCGCTCGGCACCACGCCGCAATTCGTGTCCGGCGAGGAGCAGCGCGACATCAACGCCCGCGACATCGCAGCCTGGAAGCAGGTCGCCAAGGACGCCGGCATCGAGGTCAAGTGAGTGAGCGGCTGGCAGCTCGCGTGCGGCCATCCTTCGAGACGCCCGCCGTTGGCGGGCCCTCAGAATGAGGTCTCGTTTCTCAGTGAGATATCGGACCCTCATGGTGAGGAGCCCGCAAGGCGGGCGTCTCGAACAAGCAGGCCGTGCCTCGCGCGCCAGTCCCGCTGCCGTAGCAATGAAATAGATCGAGAACAGGAGCGCGGACATGAGCCGCATCTTCGGCGCGGTGCGCCAGAACGGATATGTGGTGCGGGACATCCAGGCCGCGATGAAGCACTGGATCGAGGTGATGGGCGTCGGACCCTGGTACTACATGGACCGCGTCAAGACCGACTGGTTCCGCCATCGCGGCGAGGACTCCGCCGTCGAGATGAGCATTGCGCTGGCCAATTCCGGAAATCTCCAGATCGAGCTGATCCAGCAGCGCAACGACGCGCCATCGCTGTACAAGGAGTTCCTGGACGCCGGCCACGAAGGGCTCCAGCACATGTCGTACTGGAGCCATGACTACCAGGCGCTCTACGACAAGGCGCTCGGGCTCGGCTACAGGATCGGCCATGAGGGCCAGATCGGCGGCGAGCGCGGACGCTTTGCCTATTACGACACGCAGGCCCATCCCGGCACGGTGATCGAGATCTCCGACATCAGCGGCACCAAGGGGCCGTTCTTCGAGAAGGTCCGGCAGGCCGCACTGAACTGGGACGGCACGCGGCCGATCCGCGAGGTCGGCGGCGGGCGATCGTAGAACCGAGCGCCCGCAATTTGCGCCGCTGCTGGCTCCGCCGCAGCGGCGGCGCGTCGGCCTACCAGAAGCCCCGCTGCATCGGCTGCGCCGGCTGATAATACTGGTACTGGCTGCGGCGGCGCGGATTGCCTTGCTGGACGTAGGGATCGCGCTGCTGGAAGAAGAAGCCGAAGCCGTTGTCCCAGCCGTCGTCGCTCGCGATCATGGCAGGCGCGGTCGGCTTGCGGGTGATGAAGCCGCCCTGTGGCTCGTTGCTGAGCACCGCGACAAACTCGGTGCGGTAATTGGTCTCGCTGCTCAGCGGCTCGTCCGAGATGACGATCGAGGAGCGCGGCAATGCGGTCGGCCCGATGCGATCCCACACGTCCTGCGGGATGGTGATGCGGTCGAGGGCGTTGCGGGCCTCGTCGCCGTTCTCGATCGTGACCACGCTCCAGCGCAGGCCCGCATCGGTCTTCGCCATCGCCGTGAAGATGTGCGTGCCGATCGGCTGCTCGGGGTTGCGGATCGTGACGGGCACCTCGATGCTGGTGTCGAACACCTCGCCACCGCCGTCGGGCGCCGGCTTGTGCGTGTTTCGCCGCACGTAGAGCTTCTGCGTGGCGCGGCTGATATAGACCGAGACCGGCTCGCTTGCGAGCTTTGCGTCGGTCGCGGCCTTGACGGCTTCAGCCTTTCTGGCCGCAGCGGCCTTGGCGGCCTCCTTCGTCGCGGCCACGGCTTCGCGCTTCGGCTGCGCGGCGGCCTTGGCGGCATCGAGCTGCGTCGCCGCGTCGGCGGCCTTGGCTGCCGCCTTCTGCGTCAGCTCCTCGGCCTTGGCGCGGGCCTGATCGGTCCTGGCGTTCGCGAGCGTCTTGTTGGCGAAGGCGATTTCGCCATCCGCCCGGGCCTTCTGCTGTTCCAGCTTGCGCAGCGCGGCGGGGAGCGAGGCTGCCTCCTTCGCGGCGACGGAAGCAGCCTTCTTGGCTTCGTCCGCAGCCCTTGTCGCCTCCTCCGCCTCGACGGCGAGCTTGTCGGCCTGGCGGGGCGCTGCCGCGATGGCCTCCGGCTTCGGCACGAACAGCGAGGGATGAGAGATATCGGTCGGGACCGTGTCGTGCGGTGAGACGATCACGCGCATGCCGATATAGGTCTTGTCGAACACATTCTCGGCAAAGCCGAACGGCATCCGCACGCAGCCGTGCGAGGCGGCATAGCCGGGCAGCGGTCCGCCATGCAGCGCAATCCCGTTCCAGGTGATGCGCTGCATATGCGGCATCCAGGCATCGTCATACAGGCTCGAGCGATGCTCCCGGTTCTTCTCGAGGATGGCGAAGACGCCGGCCGGCGTCTCGCGACCGGTGGTGCCGGTGGACACCGGCGCGCGCACGATCCAGCCGTCGGCATCGTAGAAAGTGACCTGCTGGCTCTTGATCGAGACGATCGCCATGATCGGGTCGCCGGCCTGCCGCGGCGCAACCGCCTCGGCCGCCTGACGCGCCTGCTTGGCCGCATTCGCCGGCGCGACCGTCGCAAGGACCGCCACCGCCGCCATCGTCACAATTCCGGGAAGGCCCCAACACCGCATGGCCCAGGTGGATCGCGCCGTGGTCAGTCGGTTGTTCATGCCATCCTCGGTCGAAAATGCCGGCCTGTGCCGATCATGTATCAGGTTGCGATCATTGAATTAAGAAATCGCAGCCGGCTTACGTTCCGTCTGTGGCGATATTCGGCACGGTCCGGCAACAAATCCCTCATATACGATGGCCCGAGCCGGCGGAAGGTCGGTTGCAGCCGGGGCCGGCCCGAAGCGGGCACCAGTCAGTGCGGCAGAATGTCCGCTCTGCCCGCGAGCGAGGTCGCCCGTCAGACGCCAAGAGCCTTGCGGTTGAAGCTCCGCAGGAACCGCAGCGACAGCGTCCGGACATTGGCGACGTTGAGCAGCCAGGCCGCGAGGGCATAGGCGAGGCCGCCTGCCAGACTGACGATGCTGAGCGCGATGAGGCCGGTGCCGCCGGCCTGAGAACGCGCAAGGAGGATGGCGGCGGCCATCGCCGCGGCCGAAACCGCGACCCCGGCGAGCCGGTTGAAGTCGAATGGCACCGGATGAGCGCGATGCATCAGGGCGATTGCAACGAGCAAACCGATCGCCTCGGTCGCGAGCGTCGCCAGCGCCGCGCCGTAGATGCCGTAGCCGGCGACCAGCACGACCATCAGCACCACGCTGACGACCAGGGTGAGGAAGGACTGCGCCGCCAGCATGAAGGGCCGCTCGGCGAGCTGGAAGCTGATCTGAACGTAGAACTGATTGGCGATCCCGAACAAGCGGGCGAGCACCAGGGTCGGCAGCAGGGCCGACACGCCGGCACGAAAGTCGACGCCGACGAGCGTGCCGGCAACCTGGTCCGCCGCAAGCGCGAGCCAGACCGCAACGGGCGTGACCACGACGAGCAGGAGCTCGAGACTCTCGGTCAAGCGCTCCCGCGTCGCCGCGGCGTCGTTCTCGGACAATGACCGGAACACCAGCGGCACGGTGGCGGCGGCAACGCTGGATGCGATCATGACCATGAACTGGCGCGGCAGGTCGGCCGCGACGCCGAAGATGCCGGCGGCATCCTTGCCGAGCAGATAGGCGACGATAAGGCGGTCGCAGGCCGAATAGACCGCGACCGACAATCCGGCCAGCGTCAGCGGCAGGCCGTAGCGCGCCAGTTGCATGAACTGGCTGCGCTGGAAGCGTGCGATCCTGGTGTGGTCGCCGACCAGGTTCAGGATGATCCCGGTCAGCGAGCCCAGGCCGAACGCGGCCAGCAGCCCCAATCCGCCCCAGCCGAGCCAGATGGCGAGCAGGCCGAACCCGACGCTCGACACGCTGCGCACGATCGAGATGGCGGCGAACCGGTAGGGGCGCAATTTGGCGCGTTCGAACTCCTGGCCGACATCGACGGCATTGGCCATGATCGCAACGAACATGCTGGCGAGCAGCAGCTCGACGCTGACGTCGCTGCGGACCAGGAAGACCAAGGGGGTCGTGGCGCAGAGCACGGCCGCGGTGAGGGCGAAGGCCACCATCGCCGTGCCGCGAAAATCCACCTCCGCCGACATCGCCTGATAGCGCGACACCGACAGCTTGATCCAGGCGAAGAAGATCGCGCCCAGAATGCCGGCGAGGCTGATGCCGACGACATAGACGCCGTACTCCGCCGGGCTGAGCAGCCGCGTATAGGCCGTGACGGCGAAGAAGCCCACCGCCGCAGGCAGGATATAGGCGACGAGATAGATCGAGAAATGGCGGTTCAGCATGCGAGCACGGGACCGTGGGCGGTCTTGCGAGTGTGGCGGCCGTTAATCAATGGGACCTTGGTGAGACGAACGAACTGCGCCGCAACATCGCTCAAGATTGTCACATAAGTGCGCAGATCGGGCGGCAAATGAAGCCTAGAAGCCGCTTTCGCGCGTTAGCGTTAAATTTGGCCTTCCCGGAACGCCAAGGCGCGGTCATGCGCGGCCATGGCCGGCAAACCGCAGGGGTTAACCCAACACGGCAAAATCGAGGGCGTCGCAGCTCCCCGCTTGGTACGATGCTGCGTTGGCTCGAAAAGGACCGCCGTGACCAGGCTCGATAGACGCGAATTCCTCCTCGGCGGCGCCGCAGCCCTGGCGGCGGCAGCAACGGCATCCGCGGCCCCGGCGTCGAAGCTTGCGCAGCGCCGCCCCGGCTTTGGCGCGGCCGCCACGCTCTGGGACCTGCAGGCCGATCCCAGGCTCGGCGAAGCCATCAGCACCTATTGCACGCAGGTGGTGCCGGTGCTCGAGCTGAAATGGCCGATGCTGCGGCCGAACGCCCACACGTTCAATTTCGAGCGCGCCGACGCGATCCTGGATTTCGCGCGCGACAACGACCTGACGATGCGCGGCCACGCGCTCGCCTGGTATCACGACATTCCGGACTGGACCAAGCAGATCAAGGACACAAGAGGCGTCGAACGCGCCTATGTCGACCACATCGGCACCGTCGTCTCCTACTACAAGGACAAGCTGACGTCGTGGGACGTCGTCAACGAGCCGATCCCGGACAACCCCCGCAGTCCGAAGGACCGGCGCGACACGTTCTGGACGCAGCATCTGGGCCAGAGCTGGATTCCGCTGGCCTTCCGCACCGCCGCCGCGGCCGATCCATCGGTCAAGCTCGCGATCAACGAATACGACATCGAGTCGGCGAAGGACTCGTTCATCGCCAAGCGCGCGGCCTATCGCAATCTCATCATGGACCTGCTCGACCGGGGCGTGCCGCTGCACGCCGTGGGCCTGCAAGCGCATCTGCATGCCGAGCTGGAGATCGACACCCACGGCCTCGCCGAATTCGTCACCGAGCTGCGCTCGTGGGGACTGGACGTGCTCGTCACCGAGCTCGACGTCGACGACCAGAAGCTGGCGGGAAGTCCTGCGCAGCGTGACGCCATCGTCGCCAAGCGCGTCGACGACCTGCTGACGGCGATCTCGACCAGCGGCCCGGTGCGCTCGATCCTGACCTGGGGACTTTCGGATCGCTACAGCTGGATCAACGGCACCTTCGCGCGTGCCGACAAGCAGCCGAACCGCCCGCTGCCGCTCGACGGCGAGTTCAAGCCGAAGCCGTTCCTGGACGTGATCAGCAAATTCACGAAAGACGCCTGAGGGCGCCGGATCTCAGCGCGTCTTCGGCGCGACGAAGGCGGCCGCCTCGTCGATGTGATCCGGTGCAAGGCCCGGAGCCCGGCGATCGCGCGACGAGAGGCGGAACACTTCGCGGATGTCGTCGACCGAGGTCGACGAATAGGACTGGATGCAGAGCGCGACCTGCTCGGGCGAAGCGGCGCGCATCATGGCTTCGATGGCGGGACGGTCGAGCGGCGTGTCGTCCCAATGCGAGACCGCGATGCTGTCTTCCGTGACCCGGTGATTGGCCAGATGCGCGGGCGAGCTCGCGACGAAATGGCCGTACATCAGATATTCCGAGAACTTCTTCTTCCGGCACAGCGCCAGGACCCAGCTCAGCCCGGTCGCCGATTTGATGGCGGCGGTCATCGCGCGCGCGGTGTCCTTGTCCCAGACCAAGGCATTGCCGACATAATCGTCGGCGGGAAAGGAGCGGTCCTTGATGCCGAGAAGCTGATCGACCGTCCGCAGCCACAGCCCATGCAGCGGGTGGTCGGCGCCGATGTCCTTCGGCGTGACGAACAGCGGCGTCTTCTCAGCGCCGGCATATTGGCCAACGTCGAATTCGCGGAAGAACAGATTGTCCGAATCCAGGATGCAGACGCGCTGCTCGGGCGCGTTGAGAACGCCGGCGATCTTCAGGATCTGCTGGATGTGCCAGCCGTGCACCGGCGACGACAGCAGCGACAGCCAGACCCGCCGCTTGCTGATGAACTGAAGCGCCGGCGGCAGCGCGAACAGCCATTTCGGCAGGTAGCGCGAGGCCGGAACGATGACCCGCTTGTCCGAGGCGAAGCGCTCGAACAGCGGCACGTCCTCATCGTTAACGAGAACATAATGCCGCGTGTATCCCGTCAGCCAGGTGTCGATGCTCTCGCTGAGCAGCGAGAAGCGTTCGATATCCTTGGCATAGCTGGCGGTCAGCAGGGCAACGGAATGCATGGAGCGCGCTCAAATGGCCATCAGGCCGCACTCATAGCCGCGCCGGAAGACGGGGGAAACTCACGATTCGAATCAAGGTAAAGCGAAACAAGCACAGGTCTCGAGCTGAAGCGGGTTGAGCGTTCGTCGCTCGCGGCGGCGCGTGCCCGGGACAAGCCCCGGGCATGACGACCGACCCGACGAGGTGAAGAGACCTCACCTCGCCTCTTCGAAGCCGGCCAGCACCGAGGTCAGGTTCGCACCCAGAATATCCGAGAGATAACCGCCCTCCTGGACGAACACGGTCGGCAGGCCCATCCTGGCGATGGCCTGGCCGATGCGGCGGAAGCCCGGCGTGGTGACGGCCAGTCCCTTCAGCGGATCGTGTTCGGATGCATCGAGACCGAGCGCGATGACGAGCGCGCCGGGGGCGAAGGATTCGATCGCCTTGCGTGCGAGCTCCATCGCCTGCATGTAGCCGTCATCGCCGGTGCCGATCGGAAGCGGAATGTTGAGATTGGTGCCGAGGCCCGGACCTTCGCCCCGCTCGTGCGCGTAGCCCCACACATAGGGATAATACGCGATGGGATCGGCGTGGATCGACACCGTGTAGACGTCCGGCCGCGCGTAGAAAATGCCCTGCGTGCCGTTGCCGTGATGGACGTCGACGTCGAGGATGACGACGCGCTCGTGCTTCTGCCGCAGATGGCCTGCGGCAATCGCGCTGTTGTTGAGGAAGCAGAAGCCGCCGGCCATGTCGCGATAGGCGTGGTGACCGGGCGGACGGCACAGCGCATAGGTTGCGTCCTCACCGTCCATCACCATCTGCGCGGCGGTGACCGCCACGTCGGTTGCGGCACAGGCCGCGGCCCAGGTGCCCGGGCCGATCGGCGCCGCGGTGTCGGCGGTGTGCCAGCCGAGCTTGCCGACGATGTGGGTCGGATAGGTCGCGGCATGTCGCACCGGGTGGATGTTGCCGATCATCTCCGGGCCGGAATCGCCGAGCGCGGTCCAGGCGTCCCAGGCTTCGCTCAGGAACGACAGATATTCCGGGCTGTGAACCCGCGCGCGAGGCCCCTGCCCGAAAGTGGTCGGCTCGACCAGCTGGTGCTTGCCGTCCTGCAACCCCTTGAGCAAGCGGTCGGCGCGCTCCGGCTGCTCGGTGGTGCGCTTGACGACGCCTCGAACCAGGAAGAATTGCGGATCGTGGCTGCGGTGCAGTTCGGTATGGACGGCTTTCACTCAAACACTCCGTGGTCGCAGATTCTCTCGACGTGCCACGAAAGTCTTGATCCCCGCGGCGGCCAGATGCAAGCAAGAAGAATGCCGCAGGGCGCCGCCGTTCTACTGATGGAAGCAGACCGTCCTCAGGCGGCTCGCTCTCAGCAGCGCCCGCGCTGCAGGCAGTGCTCGCGGCCCTGCTGGTCGGTGCGGAAGGACTCGATGAAGCCGCCCTGACGCTGGGTGACGAAGACGGTCTTGCCGTCGCTGCCGCCGAAGGCGAGGTTGGTCGGCTCCTTGGCCTTGAGTGCGATCTCGCGCTCGACCGCACCATTGGGCTTCAGCAGCGCGACCGTACCCTTGAGGATGCGGGCGACATAGAGACGGCCGGCAATATCGGTGCGCAAGCCGTCGACGGTGTCGGGCTGGAATGTCTTGATCAGCTTTGCCGCCGTCAGCTCGGTGCCGTTGATGGCATAGGACCAGATCTGGCCGTTGCTGGATTCCCCGACATAGAGCGTCTTGCCGTCGGGGCTGAGATCGATGCCGTTGGTGGTGCCCATCGCGCGCGGTGACGTCATCGGCTGTCCCTGCACCGTACCGTCGGCGGCCTTTGCGATCCGCCAGATGTGACCTTCCCTGCCCTTCCAGTTCGGATCGCTCGCATAGATCGTGCCGTCGCGGGCGATCGTGATGTCGTTGGGCTGGTTCATCTCGTCGGAGTGAAACCAGACGGCGGGCGCGGTCGTCCCCTTCGGGATCGCGAAGATGTTGTGCTTCTTGTAGTCGGCGATGAACATGGTGCCGCTGCGATCGAAGCGGATGGCGTTGCCGACGCTGCCCTCGGGCAGCGCCGTGAACGGCTCCGACGCCGTACTGCCCGCAGGCAGCCTGCCGATGGTGCCGGGCTTGCCGAGATTGACCACGAACAGATTGCCGTCGAGGTCCGCCGCGGGGCCCTCGATGCCGAAGGTGTATTCGCCGGCGGGCGTCACCTGCGCGCTTTCGAACAGCTTCGTCTCCGCTTGCGCGGAAGCCGTCGCAACGGCGAGGAGGACGCTACTGCACAGGCACCAGAAATTCCTGCCGGATGTAATAGCCATCGCCGTCGGTGCACTCGCCGTTCAGGTAAGGGTCGGCCGGCCGGAAGAATCGGCTGAAGCCGGGTTTGTCTACAGCGCTGCTTTGTGTCACGACAACGACCTTCCCAGCCGGTATTTCGCCGCATTCCTTGCCGGTCTTGCCAAAGAACTTGCGCTGCGGCGGGCCGGGCTTGATCCGCATCCGCGTGCCCGGAACCATCTTCGCAACGAGCAGGTCCATGATGTCGAGCAGGCGCCCATAGCCGGGTTCGGTCTTCGGCAGGCTCTCGCCGCCCGGCGGCATCAGCTTCTCGGCGCCGATGCCGCGCAGGCGCGTGCGCAGCCTGCCGGACGCGGGGTCGCCCGGATAGATCCAGCCGTCCTGCGCGAGCATGAAGCGGAGCACAGCGCCGTCCTTCTCCGCCTCCGGTTGACCCGGCTTCAAGCCGAAATCCGAATGACAGCCGACACAGTGCCGCTCGATGAGGCCTTTGCGCAGCGTGGTCAGCCGGGCGCTGTTCTGCGCGTCCCGGGCGACGAAGGCCGCAAGCTGGTCGATCATCGCCTCGCTGCGCGTGTCGCATGGCAGCGGTGGCGGCGGACCGCCCGCGGCACGATCGATGCGGATCACGCTGCGGTTCTTGTCCTCGACCAGCCAGATCGCGCCGTCCTCCGCGACCGTCATGCCGACCGGCGCGCCTTGCGGCCGCGCGCCGTTGACGCGGTGCCAGCCCGCGATCAGCTCGCCAAACGGCGCGGCGGCGACGTCGCCGGCCTCGGTCTGAAAGCTGCGCGTCGGCTCGGCCGCACAGCTGACGTGATAGCGCACCGGTGCCGGGCTTGGCCTCGGGAAACCGCGGTCGTCGACGTCGTAGACGAGAACGCGGCTGCCGGTCGGGCGATAGCCGTGCAGGCCGACCAGCAGCTTGCCCTCCAGCTCCGGGAATTTGCCGCCGCGATAATACAGCATCGCGAGCGGCGCGCCGTGCGGCGGCAGCAGCGTGAACGGCGGCTTGTAGAGCGCGCCTGCCGTGCAAAACGACTTGTAGGGCCCGGATTGCAGCACGGTTCTGAATTCAGGGCTCGGCGTCGACAGGTCGTAGCAATAGGGCCAGCCATAATGCCCGCCCTGCACAATCGCGTTGATCTCCTCGTTCGGCTTGAAGATATCGGGCAGGTCGCGGCTGTTCTCGCCCTGCAGGAAGGCGTAGCCGGCATCAGGGAAATTCGGATGCAGCGCCAGCGCCATCGAGTTGCGCAGGCCGCGCGCATAGACGGTGTGCGGCGGATCGGGATCGCCGGGATTCAGCGCCGGGAAGACGCCGCCCGCGGGCGGCGCGAACAGCCAGATCGAGGCCAGGGCCGCAGCGCCCTCGGCCGCCGCGCAAGGTTTTGTGATCGGAGCCGGCGTGATGCAATCGTCGCTGTGCGAGCCGACACTGACGAACAGCCGCCCGTTCCTGTCGAAGACGAACGGCTTGAGCGGGTGCGCGCTCTCCTCGAGCCTGATGCCGTCGGGCAATTTGATCCGGCGGCCGGGCAAGTGACGGATGATGGTTTCGACCGTGCCGCGCGGATTGTCGGCGAGCGGATCGAACCGGAAGATCGCATCAGTGGTGGAGGCGTAGAGCTTCTTGTCCGGACCGATCGCGAGGCCGAACGGATATTCGATTCCCGCGAGAAGCTCCTTGAGCCGCCCGCCCTGTGGCGCGCGCGGATCGAGCAGCAGCAGCCGTCCGTCGCTGTGGCCCCAGCCGCCCATGTCGGCCACCACGAACAGATCGCGGCCCGGAACCTGGACGATCGACCGCGGAAACTTGAGGCGATCCTCCTCGCTGGCGACGAGCCCGGCGCAAAATCCGGCCATCATGTCGATCTGGATGCTGGGGAAAGCGAGATCGCCGTTGCCGCAGCTATCCGCGCCGATCGCATAGCCGCTGCGGCGGAGCGGCTCCGACGACGCCACCGAAATGAGCCCGAGCACGACAGCAAGCGCCCACGCACATGCGCGCAGCCTCCCAGATGTGAAATAGCTCACGGCGGCCTCCCAGACTTTCCGCCGAAAACCTGTTCCATGACGCGGAAACGCGGTCCAGCCCAACATCACTCGCCTGTGATTAAACCTGTAACGATCTTCGTGACGACCAATCTCCGTAGATTCCCTCACCGGAATCGACCCGAATGTTTCGCGAAGGCGTCAGGTGGTATCGCTTTGCCATCCTAGTTGCTCCGCCAGGAGGCGCATATGGTCCAGGTCTATTTTCACTGCTCCAACACCGAGGGCACGCTGATCGACCGCTACGGCGCCGCCGTCTCCAATCTCACCGAGGCGCGCGACCATGCCTCTCAGATCATGCGGTCGATGATCCTGACGCCGAGCAACGAAGACTGGCGCGACTGGGTGATCCATGTCAGCGACGATGACGGCGAGGAGATTTTCGATCTCCCCTTCACCGCCATGCTCGGCAAGCCGCATTGAGGTGATGCCATGCTGATCGCCTCCCTGAGCCTGCTTCGCCACCCCCTGAGCTTCGTCGTCGCCAAATGGCAGACGCTGGTCAGGGTCGCCGGCGACCCCTACCGCCCCGAGCTCCACTATATGCGCGGGCCCGGCCCGAAATGGCGCGCCAAATATCAGGCCAGCCGGCTGAACCGCGGGCTGTGACGCTGCGGTCTCCGCTGCTTCTCGTTAGTCTCCGTCTCTCCTTCGTCATGGCCGGGCTTGTCCCGGCCATCTACGTTCTGGAGACGCGGACACGAAGACGTGGATGCCCGGGCCTTCGCCTCGCCGAAGCGGCTTCGGCCGCGCAGGCGGGATGAGCCCGGGCCATGACGGCTGGGGGACAAGCGCGCTCCTGCCCTACCTGCCCGTAAACCTCGCCTTGCGCTTCTCGACGAAGGCATTGCGGCCTTCGATCGCATCCGCGCTCTTGCGGATTTCGGCCTGAAGCTCGATCTCGCGGCGGAATTGCGCCTCGTAGGTCGCATGCTCGCTCTCCTCGACCAGCAGGCGGGTTGCGACCAAAGCGCGCGTCGGGCCCTCGGCGAGGCGGCGGGCCAGGCCAAGCGCCTCGTCCATCAGCTTCGCGTCGTCGACGACCTGGCGCACCAGGCCGATCTCCTGGGCATGCTCTGCCGTCAGCGGCTCGTTCAGCAGCATCAGCTCGAGCGCGCGCTGCCGGCCGATCAGCCGCGGCAGCAGCCAGGTCGAGCCGAGATCCGGCACCAGCGCGATGCGGCTGAACACCTGGATGAAGCTGGCCGACCGCGCCGCGACGATGATGTCGCCGGCCATGGCGAGGCTGAAGCCGCCGCCGGCCGCCACCCCGTTCACGGCGACGACGACGGGCACGCGGCACTCGCGGAGCGCCTTGAAGGCCGGCCAGTAGAAACGCATGACGCCGGCCGCGATATCTTCGCCCAGCGCCTCCGAAGCCTTCAGGTTCTGTCCCGAGCAGAAGCCGCGTCCCGCGCCGGTCAGGACCAGGGCCCGAATAGTCTCGTCCTGCGACATCTCGCCGATGGCGGCGGCGAGCGCGCCGAGCAGATCCGGCGTCATCGCATTCAGGCTCGCCGGCTCGTCGAGCGTCAGGATTCCGACCGCGCCATCCCGCGCCCGTTTCACACCAGCCATGTCGCGCCTCCCTTTGGATGTTCTCGTTGGCCGCAATGTGCCATTGTCCGCGGGCTTCGCCAATCGCGGAGCAAGTCAGCCGCAGCGAAGCCAGCATAGAACATCAAGACGACATCATGCCTCATCAGTTCAGCCTCAACCAAACCGTCCGCAAACCCGCCGTCACGTCCAAGGGCGGCATCGTCGCCTCGCAATCGCGGCGGGCGGCCGAAGTCGGGGCGCAGGTGCTGGCGGCGGGCGGCGACTGCGTGGACGCGGTCGTGGCCACAACCATGGCGCTGAACGTGCTGGAGCCCTGGAACAGCGGCATCGGCGGCGGTGGTGCGATGGTGCTCTTCCGCGCCAAGGAAAATCGCCATGAGGTGATTGATTACGGCATGTGCGCGCCGCAGAGCCTGCGCGTCGCCGACTATCCGCTCAGCGGCGAAGGCGCTGCGTCCGATCTCTTCCCCTGGCCGCGGGTGAAGGACGATCGCAACATCCACGGTCCCGGTTCGATCGCCGTGCCCGGCGTCGTCGCCGGGATGGAAGAGGCGCATCGCCGCTACGCCAAAATGCCGTGGAAGGATCTGGTGGTGCCGGCAGCCGCGCTTGCCGGCGAAGGCCTGCTGGTCGATTGGTGGACCACGGTGACGATCTCGGGCTCGGCCGCCGATCTCAGGCGCTATCCCGCCAGCGCGGCGGCGTTCCTGAAGGACGGCCTGCCGCCGACCGCGCCCTGGGGCATCAAGGCCGAGACGCGGCTGCCGCAGGCCACGCTGAAGGCGACGCTGTCGCATCTCGCCGAGACCGGCCCGCGCGATTTCTACCAAGGCGATCTCGCCCGGAGCATCGCCTCCGACATCAAGGCCGACGGCGGTTCGCTGTCGGTCGAGGACCTCGCCGCCTTCCGCGCGCATATGCGCGAGCCGCTGGCGATCCCGTATCGCGGCGGCAAGGTGTATGCGACGCCCGAGCTCACGGCCGGGCCCACCATGGCGCACGCGCTGCGCCTGTTGCAGCAGAGCCTGACGCCGGCAGGCGCGCCGGACGCGGCCGCCTATGCCGAATATGCACTCGCTCTGCAGGCGGCCTTCCGCGAGCGGCTCAAGGACATGGGCGATGCCGACGGCAAACGCTCGCTCGGCGCCGAATATCTGGCGCCGGCCTGCACCACGCATTTCTCCGTGGTCGACCGCGACGGCAACATCGCCGCGGTGACGCAGACGCTGCTCTCGTCCTTCGGCTCGCGATATGTGACGCCGCACACCGGCATCGCCATGAACAACGGCATCATGTGGTTCGATCCGACGCCCGGCACCACCAACTCGCTCGCGCCTGGCAAGCGCTGCCTCTGCAACTACACGCCCGTCATCGCCGAGACCAGGGACGGCAAGCGCCTCGCGGTCGGCGCATCCGGCGGCCGCCGCATCCTGCCGTCGGTGCTGCAGCTCGTCTCGTTCGCGATGGATTACGGCATGGATCTCGACGCCGCCATCCATCAGCCGCGCATCGACGCCAGCGAGGGCGTGGTGGTGATCGGCGATGCCCGCCTGCCGGCGGAGGTGCGCAAAGTGCTGGCTGCACGCTTCGACTATGAAGAGTGCCAGGTGCAGACACTGCCGCAGAAATTCGCCTGCCCAAGCGTGGTGATGCGCGAGGGCGACACGAATTTCGGCGCGGTCGAGATCTTCCAGCCGTGGGCCGATGCGGTGGCGGAGGGCTGAGGCTAAATTCCCAGCCGGTCGCGCACCCGACCCGTGATCACGGCGGTCGTCACACCCACTGGCCAGAACGCATGCATCGGAATCGGCTTGATGCCCGTGATCGGCATGTCGATCTCGGCCTTGATGCCGCCGATCAGACGGCGCGCGAGTTGGGCGCCCATCGCGGTCGCGAGCGCAACGCCGCGGCCGTTGCAGCCGAGCGAGATCAGGACGCTCTCGGCCGGCTCATGTACATGAGGGTAGTGATCCCCAGTGATGGCGAGCCGGCTGTTCCAGCCGTGGGTCCAGGCAACGCCCTTGAGCTGCGGCCATAGTCTTTCCGCATAACGCATGAGATAGGCGACATCGTACGGCGACTTGATCCAGCGCATCGGGCCGCGGCCGCCCATCAGGAGACGATTGTCCTGATCGATGCGGTAATAGACCGTGATGTGGCCGCTCTCGTAGAGCACCGGACGGGTTGGCATGATCGAGCGTGCCACCGCATCGGAGAGCGGTGCGGTGGCGGCGATCGAGGAGAACACCGGCACGATGGTGCGGCGGAGCGCCGGCCAGAGATCCCCGGTGAAACCGTTGGTGGCGAGCAGCACCTTGTCGGCATGCACGATTGCCCGCGGCGTCTCGATGCGCCAGCGGCTGCCCTCGCGGCGCAGCGACAGCACCGGCGTCTCGCCATGCACCTTCGCGCCGGCCGAGATCGCGGCGCGCGCGAGGCCGCGGGCGTAGCTCAGGGGATGCAGATCGCCGCCGCGCGTATCCAGCATGGCGCCGATGTAGCGGTCGGTGCCAGTCATCGCGCGGAGTTGCTCGCGGTTGAGATACGACACCGGCATGCCGCGGCGGATGCATTGCTGCGCGGTTTTCTCGATGGCGGCGGCGCTCGCCTCGTTGTACGCCGCGCGAAGCGTGCCGTTCTGCCGGGCCTCGCACGGGATCTGGTAGCGGCGGATCAGATCATGGGTGAAGTCCGTGGTGCCGTAGGCAAACTCGATCATGCGGCGGCCGAGCTCAGGGCCGAAATCGGCCTCGATCTGATCGGGATCGTGCTTCAACCCGGGATTGGTGTGACCGCCATTGTTGCCGGACGCGCCCCAACCCGGCTCCTGCGCCTCCAGCACCAGAGCCTCGACGCCCTGCTCGGCCAGGTGCAGCGCGGTGGACAGGCCGGTGTAGCCGCCGCCGACGATCGCGACAGAGACATTCCTATCGACATCGAGCGGCGGCGTTGGCACCGGCGCGACCGCGGTGTCGGCATAGAGCGAGGGCGGCAAAGGCAGGCGCGACATGGCGAAAGACCGGTCAGAGCGGATGCAGCACGCGGCGGAGAAAATCCTGCGTGCGCGGATGCTGGGGTTGGTTGAGCAGCGCCTTGGCCGGCCCCTGCTCGACGATGACGCCGCCGTCGATGAACAGCACGCGGTCGGCAACATCGCGGGCAAAGCCCATCTCGTGGGTGACGACGACCATGGTCATGCCGTCGTCGGCGAGCTTGCGCATCACGCCGAGCACGTCGCCGACCAGTTCAGGGTCGAGCGCCGAGGTCGGCTCGTCGAACAGGATGGCCTTGGGCTGCATCGCGAGCGCCCGCGCGATCGCGACGCGCTGCTGCTGACCGCCGGAGAGCTGCGGCGGATGCGCGTCGGCCTTCTCGGCGAGGCCGACCTGGGCGAGCAGGGCGCGGCCGCGCTCCAGCGCCTGGGCCCACGGCTCCTTCTTCACGAACAGCGGTCCCTCGATCACGTTCTCAAGCGCGGTGCGATGCGGGAACAGGTTGAAGCGCTGGAACACCATCGAGACCTGGGTGCGGATGTTCACGATCGAGGGCGCATCGCGGTCGACCTTGAGGCCCTCGATGCTGATGTCGCCGCGATCGTAGCTTTCCAGCCCGTTGATGCAGCGCAGGATGGTGGACTTGCCGGAGCCGGAGGGGCCGACGATGCAGACCACCTCGCCCTTCTCGACGGAGGCCGTGATGCCCTTGAGCACCTCGACCTTGCCGAAGCTCTTGTGGACGTCGTTCAACTCGATCATCGCTTGCCGGCCCGCTTCTCGAAGTGACGGACCAGGAGGATCAGCGGAATGCTCATGGTGAGATACATCAGCGCCACCAGCGTGAACACGCTGGTGTTCTTGAAGGTCGAGGACGCGATCAGCTTGCCCTGCAGCGCGAGCTCCGCGACCGTGATGGTGGACGCCTGCGAGGAGTCCTTCAGCATCATGATCATGACGTTGCCGTAGGGCGGCAGCACGATGCGCACCGCCTGCGGCAGCACCACGCGGCGCATGGTGAGCCACCAGCCCATGCCGATCGACTGCGCCGCCTCGATCTGACCCTTGTCGATCGCCTCGATTCCGGCGCGGAAGTTTTCCGCCTGGTAGGCCGAATAGGCGATGCCGAGCCCCAGGATCGCGGCCTGCAAGGCCGACAGCGTGACGCCGAGTTCGGGCATCACGAAGTAGAGATAGAACAGCAGCACGATGATCGGGATGCCGCGGATCACGTTGATCAGGCTGGCGCTGAGCATCGACAGCGGCTTGATGCCGGAGACCCGCATCATCGCCCAGACGAGGCCAAGCACCGTCGAGAGCAGCAGCGAGCCGATCGTGACGAGGATCGTCAGCGCGACGCCGCTCATCAGGATCGGGAAGAACTCGGCGGCGTCGTGCCAGAAGCCTTTCATCGCGCAGCCTTCATCGATCCGTCGCTAGTGATCAGCACCGCTTGATCAGCCCTGGGCCTTCAGGCCCCATTTATCCAGGATCTTCTCGATGGTGCCGTTGGCCTTCAGCTTCGCCAGCGAAGCGTTGATCTTGCCGAGCAGCGCGGCTTCGCCCTTGCGGACACCGATGCCGACCGAGCCGACCGTGACCGGCTTGTAGCCGTCGACCAGCCGCACCTCGGGGAAACCGCCCTGCTTCAGATTGTAGGCGAGGATCGGATAATCGGCGTAGCCGGCCTTGAGGCGGCCGGTGTTCACGTCGCGCAGGATGTCGGGAATGGTGTCGTAGGCCTTCACCTCGGCGAACAGGCCGGTCTTCTTCAGCGCATCGACGAAGGCGGTGCCGACCTGGGCGCCCACCGTCGCGCCTTTCAGGTCGTCCTGCGTGGCGTAAGCCTTGGTGTCGGTCTTCGGCACCACGAGGCCCTCGCCATAGCTGTAGATCGGGTCGGAGAAATCGACGACCTCCTTGCGCGGCGGCGTGATGAACATCGCGGCGGCAATGATGTCGATCTTGCTCGAGGTCAGCGACGGGATCAGCGCCGAGAACTGCATCGGCTCGATCTGCACGTTGAAGCCGGCGTCCTTGCCGACCTCGGTGATGAGATCAACCATGATGCCCTGGATGGTGTTGGTCTTGGTGTCGAGGAAGGTGAAGGGAACGCCCGTCGGCGTCGAGCCGACCTTCAGCACCTGTTGCGCCGAAGCCGGCACGACGGTGGCAAGTGCGAGTGCCGCGATCGCGGCCAGACCAAAACGCTTCATCGCATCCCCCTTTGGACCCGGCCGGTGGCGGCGCTCGCGCATGTCGTGATCAGACGTTGCGGGCCGCGCCGTTTCGGCCTATTTTCACCAATATGAAAATTTGGTCACACTTTCGCTGATGATGCAAGCGGTTTTCATGCACATGAAGGAAGCGGTTTGACGTGAGCGGTGGCACAAGAATGCGCAAACCGGCCGCTAAGAAGCCGGCGAAGCGGGCGAAGTCCAAGGCCGTGACCAAACCGGCGGAGCCCGCGATGGACGTCGCGGTCGGCCGCCGCATCCGGGATCTCAGGCGCGTCCGGCAATTCTCGCTGGAGACGGTCGCGGCGCGCACCGAGCTGTCGATCGGCTTCCTCAGCCAGATCGAGCGCGGCCTGTCCTCGCCGTCGCTGCGCGTGCTGGCCACGCTCGCCGACGTGCTCGGCGTCGGCATCGCCGCATTGTTCGGCGCCAGCCCGAGCGCCGACGGCGCCTCCGACCAGGTGGTGACGCGCGGGCAGCAGCGCCCGGAGCTGAAGCTGTGGCGCACCGGCGTGTCGAAGCAGCTGCTCAGCCCGGCGAGCGCCGACAGCAAGCTCAACCTGTTCCTGGTGCATCTTGAGCCCGGCGGCTCCACCGGCGACGAGCTCTACACCCATGACGGCGAGGAAGCCGGGCTCGTGCTCGACGGCGAGATGCTGCTGACGGTCGATAGCGAGACCTGGTCGCTGAAGCGAGGGGACAGCTTTAGATTTGCCAGCCGACGACCGCACCGGTTCTCGAACCCGGCGCAGGATGCGAAGTCCGTCGTGCTATGGGTGAATTGCGTGACGGGAGCGGGGTAGTATCGCCAAATGCCGTCTGCTGGCATGATGTGAACGCATTCTTCAGGACGAAGGGCCCCGTCGATGGATGATCTTATCATCGCTGCGATCCGGCGTCGGTTGAAGACAAAGCCCACCGATCTGGGCCTACTTCCGCGCACAAGACTGATCCCCGCCAAGGAGGGCGATATTGCGTCCGATGAAGAGCATCTTCGTTTCCGGCTGCCACCCCTCTTAAAGCGAATGTATGCAGATGTTGGCAATGGAGGTTTTGGCCCGGGATACGGGTTGATCGGACTGACCAACGGCGTTCCCGACGATACCGGTAAGACCGCTATCGCGATCTACGATCTGTTTCGGAGCGATCCGGAGCTGGCTTGGCCGGACGGCCTTCTGCCGATCTGCCATTGGGGATGCGCCATCTACTCGTGCATCGATTGTTACGACCCGGATTTCCGGATGCGAATTTTCGATCCCAACGTTCACGATGGAGATGGTTGGACCGACGCGTTCTTCGCGGAATCACCCCGCTTCGAAGATTGGATCAGATCGTGGGCATCCGGCGTCAATCTGCGGGACGCCATGTACGGCGATTCCGGCCACATCACTCGGATTCTCTCCGCCCGTCGCGAGGGCCGTGAACAGACGGATTTCTGAGCGCGCCCCGTCATCCGAAGGCGCGCGTTGCGCACCTCAGGGTGACGGTGATGAAGTTGGAGCGCCACGCTTCCGCGCCGTCATTGCGAGCGCAGCGAAGCAATCCAGAGTCTTGCGGCGGATGCAGTCTGGATTGCTTCGTCGCAAGGGCTCCTCGCAATGACGAAGAGAGAGAGCGCCTTACCCGAACCGGTGCTTGTACCGCTCCACCGACAGCGCACTGACGTCGATGTCCGGCTTCTTGCCCGACAGCATGTCGGCGAGCACGCGGCCTGAGCCGCAGGACATGGTCCAGCCGAGCGTGCCGTGGCCGGTGTTGAGGTGGAGATTGGCGTAATGCGTCCGGCCGATCACGGGCGGGCCGTCCGGCGTCATCGGGCGCAGGCCGCTCCAGAATGTCGCCTTGGCGAGATCGCCGCCGCGCGGGAACAGGTCGGTCAGCGAATGATCCAGCGTGGCGCGGCGCGCATCGTAGAGCTTGTCCGAATAGCCGGAGATTTCCGCGGTGCCGCCGACGCGGATGCGATCGCCCAATCGCGTAATCGCGACCTTATAGCTTTCGTCCATCACGGTCGATTCCGGCGCGCCGGAGGCGTCCTTGATCGGCACCGTGATCGAATAGCCCTTCACCGGATAGACCGGCAGCGAGATGCCGAGCGGCGCTGCGAGCCGCGACGACCAGCTGCCGAGCGCAAGCACGTAGGCGTCGGCCTGCAACAGCCCGGCGCTGGTCGCAACGCCGCTGACGCGGGCACCCTCGGTGACGATGCGGTCGATCGAGGTGTTGAACAGGAAGCGCACGCCGAGCGCTTCGGCATGCTTGGCCAGCGCCTGCGTGAACATGTGGCAGTCGCCGGTCTCGTCCTGCGGCAGGCGCAGCCCGCCGACAAACTTCTCCTTGACGCCTGCCAGCGCCGGCTCGACCGCGATGCAGCCCTCGCGGCTCAGCACCTCGAACGGCACGCCATATTGCTTGAGCACGGCGATGTCCTCGGCGGTGCCATCGAGCTGCGCCTGGTAGCGGAACAGCTGCAGCGTGCCTTGCGCGCGCTCGTCATATTGAATGCCGATGTCGCGGCGCAGATCGCGCAAGGAATCGCGGCTGTATTCCGCGATCGGAATCATCCGGCTCTTGTTGACCGCGTAGCGCGCGCTGGTGCAGTTGCGCAGCATCTTGAGCAGCCAGACCCACATGACAGGATCGAGCTTCGGCCGGATCACCAGCGGACCGTGCTTCATCAACAGCCACTTGACCGCCTTCACCGGCACGCCGGGGCCGGCCCAGGGCGAGGAATAGCCGGGCGACACCTCGCCGGCATTGGCGAAGGAGGTCTCCAGCGCCGGCTCGGGCTGACGGTCGACGACCGTCACCTCGTGGCCGGCACGTGCGAGGTAGTAGGCAGAGGTGACACCGATGACACCGCTGCCGAGGATCAGAACTTTCACGCTTGGTCAAACTCCCGCGGCATCACTTTCGCCGCTGCAAGGACACAACTCGCTAGCGGCGAGAGCAATTATCAGGCCACCTTCTTGATGGCGTCGCCGAGGATCGAGACCATCTGGTCGATATGGCTCTTCTCGACGATGAGCGGCGGCGACATCGCGAACGAGTCGCCGCTCATGCGCAGGTAAAGGCCGGTGTTGAAGCAGTCGACCATGACGTCGTAGCCCCGTGCGCCGACGACACCGTCACGCGGCGCCAGCTCGACCGCGCCCATCAGGCCGCAATTGCGGATGTCGACGACGTTCGGCAGACCCTTGAGCGAATGCAGCGCATCGCGCCAGTATTCGGCGATCGAGGCACCGCGCGTCAGCAGCCCCTCGTCCTTGTAGATGTCGAGCGTCGCGATGCCGGCGGCGCAGGCGGTCGGATGCGCCGAATAGGTGTAGCCGTGGAACAGCTCCATCATGTTTTCCGGGCCGACCATCATGCCGTCGTGCACCTTGCGGCTCGCGAACACCGCGCCGCAGGGAATGGTGCCGTTGGTGATGCCCTTGGCCGTCGTCATCAGGTCCGGCGTGACGCCGAAGAAGTTGGCGGCGAACGGCGTGCCGAGGCGGCCGAAGCCGGTGATGACCTCGTCGAAGATCAAGAGGATGCCGTGCTTGTCGCAGATCTCGCGCAGGCGCTGCAGATAGCCCTTCGGCGGCGGCAGCACCGCGGTCGAGCCCGGCACCGGCTCGACGATGACGGCGGCGATGGTCTCGGCGCCATGCAGGGCGACCAGACGCTCGAGATCGTCGGCGAGCTCGGCGCCATGCTCCGGCTGGTCCTTGGCGAAGGCGTTGCGGGTGAGGTCGTGGGTATGGCGGATGTGGTCGACGCCCGGCAGCAGGGTTGTGAAGGCGCGGCGGTTGGCGACCATGCCGCCGACCGAAGTGCCGCCGAAGCCGACGCCGTGATAGCCGCGCTCGCGGCCGATCAGGCGGGTGCGGCTGGCCTGGCCGGTGGCGCGGTGATAGGCGAGCGCGATCTTCAGCGCGGTGTCGACCGACTCGGAGCCGGAATTGGTGAAGAAGACGCGGTCGAGGCCCTTAGGCGCGATCTCGGCGAGCCGCTCGGCGAAGTCGAAGGCCAGCGGATGGCCCATCTGGAACGACGGTGCGAAGTCCAGCGTCATCAGCTGGCGCTCGACCGCGGCGGCGATCTGCTTGCGGCCGTGGCCGGCATTGACGCACCAGAGGCCGGCGGAGCCGTCGATCACCTTGCGGCCGTCGACGGTGGTGTAGTGCATGCCCTCGGCCGAGGAGAACAGGCGCGGCGCCTTCTTGAACTGCCGGTTGGCCGTGAACGGCATCCAGAACGAGTCGGTCTTGATAGTGTTCGGAATCTGATGAAGGGTCACGGCCGCGCTCCTTTGCTGACTTCATAGCAGAGGCACGGCTTGGCATGCGCAACAAGTCCTTTTCTGGTGCGCCGCAAGCCATTGATTTGTCTGGGGCTACCGGTCCATATTTGCGCGATCCGCAACACTCGCAACAGGGACCTGGGCTCATGAGCGTCGACATCGGTGGACGGCTGCGATTCATCCGGGCACGCCACAAGCTGTCGCAGCGCGAGCTGGCCAAGCGTGCCGGGGTCACCAACTCGACGATCTCGCTGATCGAATCCAACCAGATGAACCCCTCGGTCGGCGCGCTCAAGCGCATCCTCGACGGCATCCCGATGGGACTCGCCGAGTTCTTCGCGCTGGAGCCGGAGTCCAGGCGCAAGATCTTCTACCGTGCCGAGGAGCTCACCGAGGTCGGCAAGAAACCGATCTCCTACCGTCAGATCGGCGACAATCTGTTCGGCCGCAACCTGCAGATCCTGAAAGAGCGCTACGAGCCCGGCAGCGACACCGGACGCGTCCACCTCGTCCACGAGGGCGAGGAAGGCGGCATCGTGATTTCGGGCAAGCTCGAAGTCACCGTCGAGGACGAGCGCCGCATTCTCAACCCGGGCGATGCCTATTATTTCGAGAGCCGCCGGCCGCACCGCTTCCGCTGCGTCGGCGGCAAGCCCTGCGAAGTGATCTCGGCCTGCACGCCGCCGACGTTCTGAGGCGCGATCGGCCGCATCCGGGAGGATACGGGGCCCCGCCTTTTCCGAAGCAGATTGAGCCAGCTCAATTTCCGGCGGCCAAACCGCCTCTATATTGAGAAACATAGCCGAGCAGCCTGGCGTAGAGGTGCTGAGGTTATGGCCCCGGACTCTTGGGCTCTCTTGGGCTCTCCGGGGCCGCTTCGTAGACGGAGCTCGCGCATGAAGACCATCCCCGTGAATGCCGAAGCCACACTCCATGATGTGCTGAGCGACGCCGACCAGCTGCACTCGCGAGAGCTGCGCGCGGCCCTCGAGAAATACATCGCGGCGCTACGAGTGCAGATCAAGACCCTCCGCAAGATGATGAACTGACAACCGGCGGAGCGAGGAGACCTCGCCTCCCTGCCGCCTCAGTGCGGCGTCAGCAGTTCCTCGATCCGGATCGGAAACTTGCGGACACGGACGCCGGTCGCATGCCAGACCGCGTTGGCGACCGCGCCGGCGCTGCCGGTGATGCCGATCTCGCCGACGCCCTTGATGCCGAGCGCGTTGACGTGCGGGTCGTGCTCCTCGACCGTGATGACGTCGAGTGGCGGCACGTCGGCATTCACGGGAACGTGGTACTCGCCGAGATTGGCATTCATGATGCGGCCGGTCCGGCGATCGGTAATCGCCTCCTCGTGCAGCGCGAACGACAGGCCCCAGATCATGCCGCCGAACAGCTGGCTCTGCACCATGCGCGGATTGACGATCCGCCCGGCGGCAAAGGCGCCGACCATGCGGCTGACGCGGACCTGACCGAGCTCGGGATCGACCTTCACCTCTGCGAACACCGCGCCGTGCGCGTGCATCGCGTATTCCTCCATCGCCGCCGGGTTCGGCGCACCGGTGCCGCGCGCTTCGACTTCGGCGAGGCCGGCACGCGCCAGGATCTCGGAATAGCTCTCGCCGCGGCTCTCGTCGTCGCGCCGGACCAGCCGGCCTTCGCGCGCGATCACGCCGGCATTGCCGGCGCCGAACAGCGGCGAGCGCTCGTCACCGGTCGCGAGCTCGGCGAGCTTGGCAATCACGGCCGCACCGGCGCTGTGGATCGCAGCACCGGCCGTCGCGGTGTGCGCCGATCCGCCGGCGATGCCGGCATCGGGCAGGTCGGACGTACCAGCCTTGAATTCGACGCGGTCGATGTCGAGGCCGAGCTGGTCGGCCGCGATCTGCGCCAGCGCGGTCCAGGCGCCCTGCCCCATGTCGTGCGCGCCGATCTCCATCACGCCCGAGCCGTCGCGCCGGATCGCCGCGCGCGCTTCCGCCTGGAACATCAGCGCCGGGAAGGTCGCCGTGCCCATGCCCCAGCCGACCAGGAGGCCGGCATCGTCACGCATCTGCCGTGGCTCCAGCGAACGCTTGGCCCAGCCGAAGCGCGCGGCGCCCTGCTCGTAACAGGCCAGCAGCGCCTTTGACGAAAACGGCCTGCCGCTGATCGGCTCGACCTCGGCGTAGTTCTTGAGGCGGAAGGCGAGCGGATCCATGCCGCAGGCCCAGGCCATCTCGTCGATCGCGCTCTCCAGCGCAATCGAGCCCGTCGCCTCGCCGGGCGCGCGCATGAACAGCGGCGTTCCCGTGTGGACACGTACGGCGTCATGCGAGGTGCGGATCGCGGGGGCCGCATAGAGCGTGTGCGAGGCATCGGCCGCGGGCTCGTAGAAATCGTCGAACGTGCTCGACACGGTCCGCGCATGGTGATCGAGCGCGGTCAGACGCCCCTCGCCGTCGGTGCCGAGGCGCAGGCGCTGACGCGTCGGCGCACGATGGCCGACCGGGCCGTACATCTGCTCACGGCGCAGCACCAGCTTGACCGGCTTGCCGACAAGCTTCGCCGCCATGATGCCGAGGGCCGACGGCCCGCCCATCAGCCCCTTCGAGCCGAAGCCGCCGCCGAGGAAGGGACTGCGGATATGGATCTTGTCGTGCGCGATGCCGAACAGTTCAGCAATGCGCGCCAGCGACAGCTTCAGGCCCTGGGTCGGCATGTCGACCGACAATCTGTCGCCATCCCAGCTTGCGACGATGCCGTGCGGCTCCATCGCGTTGTGGTATTGCGGCGGCGTCTCGTAAGTCGCCTCGATCCGCTTCTCGGCCGCGGCAAGGCCGGCCTCGACGTCGCCGCGGTGATTCTCGGTGGGATTGCCGACGCCGACGACCGGCGGCACGAAGCTCTTGCCGGCGTCAAGCCCCACCAGCGGAGGCAACGCCTCGTAGCGCGGCGCCAGCAACGCCGCGCCTTCCGTCGCCGCCTCCAGCGTCTCCGCGATCACGACCGCGATGGGCTGGTTGGCGTAGCGAACTTCGTTGCTCTGCAACGCCTCCATCCGGAACACGAACGGATTGGTCTTGATCTCCGGATCAATCGCCAGCTGCGGCTTGTGCTCCGGCGTCATGACGTCGACGACGCCGGGATGACGTTTGGCGGCGGCGACGTCCAGCGAGACCACGCGGCCGTGCGAGATGCCGGCGGCGGCGATCACCGCATAGAGCATGCCGGGCGGATGATTGTCGGCGGCATAGGTCGCCTGCCCCGTGACCTTGAGGACGCCGTCGCGGCGGGTCAGCGGCTGGCCGATGTTCGAACCGTGCCTGATATGGGCAGGCGCGCTGGTGAGGTTGAGCTCAGACATGAACGGCTCCGGACGTGGAGGCAAAGGGAGACGCCGGCAGCGCAGGGATGCGCGCGGGCGTACCGGCGGCGGCAAGTCGCAGCGCGCGCACGACGATGCGGCGCGCGAGCTCGATCTTGAAGGCATTGTCGCCGGACGGCTTCGCGTCGGTCAGCGCACGCGAGGCGGCCTGCTGGAAGACGTCTACCGTGGGCGCAACGCCCCTCAGCACCTCTTCCGCGGCGCGGGCCCGCCAGGGCTTGGCGGCAACGCCGCCGAGCGCAAGCCGGGCGTCCGCGATCTTGCCGTTCTCGATCCGCAACGCGGCGGCGGCGGAGACGACTGCAAAGGCATAGGACGTGCGCTCGCGGACCTTGAGGTAGCGCGCATGCGCCGCGAACGCGCGCGCCGCCGGCGGCAGGCGCACCGCGACGATGAGGTCACCGGGCTCGAGCACGGATTCGCGCGCCGGCGTGTCGCCGGGCAGCCGATGCAGCTCGTCGAGCGCGATCTCGCGACGGCCGCTCCTGCCCTCGATCTCGACCATGGCATCGAGCGCGACCAGCGGCACGCAGAAGTCGGACGGATGCGTGGCGATGCAGCTCTTGCTCCAGCCGAGCACGGCATGGCCGCGGTTCTCGCCCTCGCGGGCATCGCAGCCGCTGCCGGGCTCTCGCTTGTTGCAACGGCTGGCGGTGTCGTAGAAGTACGCGCAACGCGTCCGTTGCAACAGATTGCCGCCGACGGTCGCGGCATTGCGCAATTGCGCGGAAGCGCCGGAGAGCAGCGCTTCGGCGACGGCGGGATAGGACTTTGCAAAGGCCGGATCATGCGCGAGATCGGCATTGCTCACCAGCGCGCCGATGCGCAACGAGCCGTCGGGAAGCGTCTCGATGGCATCGAGCCCGTCGAGATGGGTGACGTCGACCAGGCGATCCGGACGGCTGACGCCGCCTTTCATCAGATCGAGCAGATTGGTGCCGGCGGCGAGATAGGCGGCGCCGGGCCGGGCTGCGGCGGCGACCGCCTCGGCGATCGTGGCGGGCCTGATGTACGCGAATGGTTTCATGCCGAGCGCCTCTGATTGGATTGGTCCATCTGTCCTTGCGCATCGAGCACGGCATCGACGATGCCGGCATAGGCGCCGCAGCGGCAGAGATTGCCGCTCATGCATTCGCGGATGCGCTCGGGATCGTTGCCGGCCTGCGCCTCCTTGATCATGCCGATCGCGCTCATGATCTGGCCCGGCGTGCAGAAGCCGCACTGGAAGCCGTCGTGGGCGATGAAAGCGGCCTGCACCGGATGCAGCTGGTCGCCGCGCGCGACGCCCTCGATGGTCAGGATGTCGGCGCCGTCATGACTGATGGCGAGCGCGAGACAGGAATTGATGCGCTTGCCGTCCACCAGAATGGTGCAGGCGCCGCACTGGCCGCGATCGCATCCCTTCTTGGTTCCGGTGAGATGGAGGCGCTCACGCAGGAGATCGAGCAGCGTGACGCGCGGATCGTCGAGGACGAAGTCGCGCCGCGCACCGTTCACGGTGAGGCTGATGGAGTGGTTCATACAAGGCTCCGATCAGATTTGGACATGAATCATCGCGCAGCGCGCCACCGCCGTGGCCGCCGTCGACATGCGCCGGCCGGACGGAAGCCGGCCGACAGCCCAACGAAGATACGGAGGCACCCTCCGTTTAACAAGGCCGGTGCGGAAATATTTGGAATTCGTCGAAAGCGCTTGCACCATCAACGCGATGCAGCCCTGCGAAGGTCCGGCAAGGGTTCAATCTAACCAATTCGTGATCTACATTGCGCGCCATGGACGACCACGCCGACCAGGTTCGAAAGCCCCGCGCCGACGCCGTGCGCAACCGCGAGCGCGTGCTCGAGGCCGCGAAGGCCGTGTTCAGCGCCGGAGGTCCCGAGGCCAGCCTGGAAGCCGTCGCAAGGCGCGCCGGCGTCGGCATCGGCACGCTCTATCGGCATTTTCCGACGCGCGAGGATCTGTTCGAGGCGGTGTACCGGCGCGAGGTCGAGCAGCTCAGCGAGCTGGCCGAGCAATTGAAGAACGCCAAGGACCCGGTCGACGCGCTCAGGCGCTGGCTGCGGTCCAACGTCGAATTCGTCGCCACCAAGAAAGGCATGTCGGCCGCGCTGGCGCTGACATTCCAGAGCTCGTCGGAGCTCGCCGCGTTCTCGATGGACCGGCTGACCAAGGCGATCGGCTCGCTGCTCGACCGCGCCGTCGCGGCCGGCCAGATGCGCGGCGACATCAGCCCGGAGGACCTGCTCAGGGCCTTGATCGGGATGTGCTACATGCACGACCAGCCCGGCTGGCAATCCTCGGTGCTGCGCATGCTCGACGTGTTCGTCGACGGCTTGCGCGTGCAGTCTGGGGCCAAGGCACGCGTCGCCAAGCCCGCGAAGCCGACCGCAAAGCGGAGGCGATAAAGATCATCCCGTCAGGATGGGCTTCAGCGCGTCGCGCTGCAGCACGATGAACTCGAAGAACGCCGCGATCCGCGGCACGCGCCTGAGATCGGGATGCGTCAGGATACGCCAATTCCGGGTCAATTCCGGGATAGGCCCGAGCACGCGTACGAGGTCGGGCTCGGCGTCCCCAAGCGCAATCGGAAGCGGCCCGATGCCGACCCCTGACTTGATCGCGGAGACAAGACCAAGCACGCTGTTGATGCGCGCAGACATCCGGGCATCCGGCGCAACCTCCTTCAACCATTTGACGGCACGGTGATGGGCCAGGGATTCGTCCAGGCCGACCAGCAGATGCCCCGCGAGATCCTCGATGTGCTGGGGCTTGCCGTGCCGTTCGAGATAGTCGCGGCTGGCGTACACCGCCCAGATCGACTCGGCGATCTTGCGCCCCACCAATTCATCATCGGTATCGCCCGAGCGGAAGGCCACGTCGACCTCGCCCTTGGACAGATCGAGATAGCGATCGCTCATCACGAACTCGACCCGAAGCGAGGAATGCTGCGCGTGAAAAACGTCGATCAGGCCAGATTGGATCAGCCGGGCAACGATCGGCTCCGGACAGGTCACGCGGATCACACCTTTCATGTCCTGCTCAACGTCGTTGGCGCGCCGCGCGAAGTCGCCGATAGTGGCTTCGACGCGCTCGGCATATGGCAACATCGCATGGCCAAACTCGGTCAGGCGGTAACCGGTCTGCTGACGCGCCACCAGTGCCCGACCGAGCCGCCGTTCGAGTTCGTCGAGCCGGCGATGCACGGTCGACTGGCTGATGCCGAGGGCCTTGCCGGCGGCAATCGTGCTGCCGTGGCGCGCGACCGCCAGGAAATATTTGAGATCGTTCCAGTCGAACATGGAGAGATTATGCACTTCTGCGGCCGCCCCCCGCAATGTTGCGGCTCCCGGGCCTGAACGACCGCCCCTAGGCTGCCGCACATTCGCGATCCGCAATGGAGCCTGAACATGCGCCCTCGCCTCGTCCTCAGCACCGCAATCGTGATGGGCTGGACCACCGCAGCCGTCGCTCAAGGCCACGATGCGCATGGCGTCGCCAAACCAAACCTGGTGCTGCAACAAGCGGTTGACGGGCTGCCGAAGGATGAGAAGCAATCGGTGCGGGTGATGACCGCATCGTTCAAGCCGGGCGACAAGACCGTCTATCACACCCACCGTTTCCCGGTGACCGTGTACGTGCTCGAAGGCGCCTTCACCCTGGAGCTGGCCGGCAAACCGCCGCTCACGGTCAGGGCGGGCGAGGCCCTGGTCGAACCGCCCAACGTACCAATGACCGGCTACAACCGCACAGACGGGGAGACCAGGGTCGTCATCTTCTATGTCAGCGCGGTCGATACGCCCTTCCTGGACCCGCTTGCGCCCTGAGGGAGCCTAGGTCGCGAAACCCGGTCCCGCTTTCGCCGCGCTCATCCGCGAGCGGATCAGCAGCAGCACGACGATGCTGATGTTGAGCGCGTTCCAGGCCACGCCGTTGGCGAACGCCGCGCCGTAGGAGCCGGTGGCGTCGAAGATCACGCCCGACACCCAGCCGCCGAAGGACATGCCGAACACCGAGGCGAAGATCACGATGCCGACGCGCGTCGCCGCCTCGCTCGCCGGCATCGCCTCGCGCACGATGATGGCATAGCTCGGCACGATGCCGCCCTGGAACAGGCCGAACATCGCGGAGATGAGATAGAGCGAGGCGAGGCTGTCGAAGAACAGATAGAACACCAACGCAAAGCCCTGCGCCAGCGATCCCACCAGCAGCGTGCGGATGCCGCCGATCTTGTCGGCGAGATAGCCGGAGCCGATCCGGCTGATGATGCCGCAGCCCATCATCAAGGACAGCATCTCCGCGCCGCGCGCCACGCCGTAGCCGAGATCGCCGCAATAGGCGACGATGTGCACCTGCGGCATCGCCATGGCGACGCAGCAGGAGATGCTGGCGATCGAGAGCAGCACGGTCAGCGTGTTGGTCGACAGCTTGAGATCGACGCGGGGCGGCGGCGCATTGGCATGGTCGCGGACATGGTCGTCGCCCATCTGCGCGCGCAGGACGAGGACCAGAAGCGCCATCGTGCTGGCACAGACGATGCCGATGCCGATATGGGTGTAGCGCCAGCCGATCGTCTCGGTGCCCCAGCTCACGATCGGCGGCCACATCGCTCCCGCGACGTAATTGCCGCTGGCGACGATGGTCACGGCAAGGCCGCGATAGCGCTCGAACCAATGCGAGGCTTCCGCCATCAGCGGCGCGAAGGTCGCCGACGTGCCGAGGCCGATCAGGAAATAGGCGGCGACGAACTGCCAGAGCTGCGTCGACAGGCCCGCGAGCAGGTTGGCGATGCCGAGAAAGGCAATGCTGATGGCCATCGCGAGCACGATGCCGAACCGGTCGGTGATCTTGCCGGCGATCACCCCGCCGAGCCCGAAGCCAAACATCATCATCGTGAAGGCGAGCGACACGGCACCGCGCGTCGCCCCGAATTCGGCCTGGACCACGGGAATCACGACCACGACCGCCCACATGCCGACGGCGCCGATCGAGCCGATGACGAGCGCAAGGACGAGGCGCACCCAGGCCTGACGGGAGTCAGGGGTGAAGGAGGCCGGTCTCTGTCCTGGATGATTTGGCGCGAGCACGGCCGGAACATGTTCGCTGGGCGCTTGATGGTCAAGCATCGTGGCGCGATATTGGGCATGCGCTGTGCACTGCGGTAACAAGGTGCTTGGCGGCCGCCGCTTTTGCGATTAGCTTGCAATCAGCGCAGGCACCATCGCCGCGTGGGAACCTGACGACGCATGTTGCTGCGATTGAGACGATCGGTGCGGATCAAGGTGGGGCGCCTCATTGCCCTCGCCTATCTGTTCTGCGTGCTCGCGCCGGCAGCAAGCCTCGCCTGGAGCAACGGCCCGGCGCCCTGCCTCGATGAGGCCGTGCCGGCGCATCATCAGATGCCTGCCGGCCACGGGCATGACGCCAGCTCGCATCAGCACGCCGGAGCGCACGCGCATCACCAGACCGCCGAACGGGATGCGCCGGCGCAGCATCACCACGGCGACCAGGGCACGGTCGGCCCCTGCTGCGCAATGATGTGCGTGAGCGCATTGCCGGCCGATCTGCCCAGCGTCGCCATGCCGCTTCTGCCTGTCACCGACTGTGCGCCGGAGATCGTGGCCGGCCTGCACAGCGCGGCGCCGCCCCTGCACTACCGCCCTCCCATCGCCTGATCCGACACGACGATTTCGGGCCGTTGCGCGCTCTTTCGCGCGCGCGAGCCTGTGGTCTTTCAGATCAGGGATGAATCATGCTGACGCTTTCCGGGGCGGAGTCCGCCGCAACATCTGCGGTGCGTGGACGACACTTTCGATTCTATTGGCCGTTGCTGGCTTTGGTTGCGCTGGCGCTGTCCGGCTGCATGCCGGCCACCACGCAGGTCGCGGCCGCCGATCCGGCCGATCCGGCGGCGAAGGTCGCGCCGGTCGGCTATCGGTCGACCATCGCGCCCTACACCAGCCTGCGGCCAGCGACGCCGGTGCCATGGCGGGGCCGCAACGACGCGGTGACGCCGCAGCCGAAGCTGGACCGGTAGGAGCGCGCCATGACATCCCATCTTGCGCAAGGCCTGCTCGTCCTCACCGCGTTCAGCGTCTCCGGCTGCGCCGCGTTCTCGCCCGACAGCGGCATGAGCGCCGTCTCCGAGCTGACCAGCCGGGCCATCAACAAGGACGTCGCCTTCGTGCGAACGACTGAGGGCGCCGGCGCGGTCGAGGCGCGCGTTCACCAATTGCTGGCGCGCACGCTGAGCGTCGAGAGCGCGGTGCAGATCGCGCTGCTCAACAACAAGGGACTGCAAGCCGCCTATAACGAGCTGGCGTTGGCCGAGACCGACCTGGTCGAGCAGAGCCTGCCGCCCAATCCCGTGTTCGCGGTCTCGCGCATCACGGGCAATGGCGCCGGCGAGATCGAGCGCCAGGTGGTCGGCGACATCCTCGCGCTCGCCACCCTGCCGTTCCGCTCCGACATCGCCCGCGAGCATTTTCGTCAGGCCCAGTTGCGCGCGGCGCTGGCAACGCTGCGGCTCGCAGCCGACGTCCGCCGCGCCTATTGGCGCGCCGTTGCCGGCAACGAGATGGTGGCGCTGCTGACCGACGCCAAGGCGACGGCGGAATCGACCGCACAGCTTGCCGTCAAGCTCGGCGAGACCGGCTCCCTCAACAAGCTCGACCAGGCGCGCGAGCAGGTGTTTTACGCCGAGACCACCGCCGACCTCGCCACCGCACGGCAGATGGCAGCGAGCTCGCGCGAGAGACTGGCACGCCTGCTGGGGCTGTGGGACGGCGGCCTCGACTTCCGCCTGCCGAACGCGTTGCCGCCGCTGCCGCGCCGCCCGCTGACCCTGCCTTCGATCGAGACCGACGCGGTCGCCCATCGCATCGACCTGCAGATCGCGCGGCTGGAGCTGGTGGCACTGGCCAAGGCCTTGAACCTCACCGAGGCGACGCGCTTCGTGACCCTGCTCGACCTCGCCGGCATCGCCCGCCGCACGCAGGATCCGGAAGGGCCGTCTTTCCGCGAACGCGGCTTCGACGTCCAGTTCCAGATCCCGATCTTCGACGGCGGCGAGGTGCGGGTGCGGCAGGCGGCGGAGACCTACAATCTCGCCTTCAACCGCCTGACCGAGCGCGCCGTCAACGTGCGCTCGGAAGCGCGCGATGCTTATCGGACTTACCGATCCACCTACGACATCGCCAGCCACTACCAGCGCGAGATCATCCCCTTGCGCAAGATCATCACCGAGGAGATGCAACTGCGCTTCTCCAGCATGCAGGTCGACATCTTCGCGCTGCTGACCGAGGCGCGGCAGCGCCTTGCTTCGCTGCGCGGCGCGATCGACGCCAGGCAGCGCTTCTTTCTCGCCCAGGCCGACTTGCAGACCGCCGTCAACGGCGGCGGCGTGCCGGCCGCAGGAGGCGACAATCCAACCGCCATCGCCGCGGCAGCGCCTGCCGCCGGCGGCGGCCACTGACACGGAGACCGAGATGTTTTCGCGCCGAGGATTTTTGGGGACCGCCGCGCTCGTGGGCGCATCGGCTATTCAGGGCCGCGTCCAGGCCGCGTCGATTCCGGAAGCCCCGCACATGGACAAGGTGGTGATGCAGCCGCCGCTCCATCCCGCCAGCGGACCCGACTATCGCCCCGTGGTGACGCTGAACGGCTGGTCGCTGCCGTTCCGCATGAACGGCGACTGGAAGGAATTCCATCTCGTCGCCGAGCCCGTGGTGCGCGAGTTCGCCGAGGGCATGAAGGTGAATCTGTGGGGCTATAACGGCCAGTCGCCCGGACCGACGATCGAGGCGGTCGAGGGCGACAAGCTCCGCATCTTCGTCACCAACCGCTTGCCCGAATACACCAGTGTGCACTGGCACGGCATGATCATTCCGAGCGGCATGGACGGCGTCGGCGGGCTGACCCAGCCGCACATCCAGCCGGGCAAGACCTTCGTCTACGAGTTCGAGATGAAGAAAAGCGGAACCTTCATGTACCACCCGCATTCCGACGAGATGGTGCAGATGGCAATGGGCATGATGGGCATGGTCGTCGTGCATCCGCGCGACCAGAGCTTCCGACCGGTCGACCGCGACTTCGTCTTCGTGATGAGCACCTATCGCGTCGATCCCGGCACCTATCTGCCCCATGTCAACGAGATGACCGACTTCAACATGTGGACCTGGAATGCGCGGGTGTTTCCCGGCATCGATCCCTTGCCGGTCAGACTCGGCGACAAGGTGCGCGTGCGCATCGGCAATCTCAGCATGACCAACCATCCGATCCATCTGCACGGCCACAGCTTCGCGGTGACCTGCACCGACGGCGGCTGGATTCCGGAGAGCGCGCAATATCCGGAGACGACGACCGACGTGCCGGTCGGCGCCGTCAGGGTGTTCGACGTGCTCGCCGACAATCCCGGCGACTGGGCATTCCACTGTCACAAGTCGCATCACACCATGAACGCGATGGGGCACGACGTGCGCAACCTGATCGGCGTGTCGCGCAAGGATCTCGCCAAGGCCGTCGGCAAGCTCGCGCCCGACGGCATGGCGATGGGCTCGACCGGCATGGCGATGGGCAACATGGAGATGCCGACGCCGGACAACACGCTGCCGATGATGACCGGCACCGGCCAGTTCGGCCCGATCGAGATGGGCGGCATGTTCACGGTGATGAAGATCCGCGAGGACCTCGCGCGCGACGATTATCGCGATCCCGGTCCGTACAAATTCCCGCAAGGCACCGTCGCTTACGAGGTGGCCGCACCCGCCCCGGAGCCGGCGCGGCAGAAATCCGGCAGCCCGCCGATGAAGCACAAGATGTGAGCGTTTCGATGAACCATCAACTGGAGTTGACCATGAAGACGATCAAGCTCGGCCTCGCGCTGATTGCGCTGTCGACCGCGCCGGCCCTTGCGCACGACAAGCACTCTCACGCGACCTTTTCGGCAGGCGAGCCCGGCGATCCCAAGAAGCCGGCGCGCACCATCGAGATCCTGCTCAACGAGATGGACTACACGCCTGCGAAAATCGAGGTCAAGCGCGGCGAGCAGATCCGCTTCGTGCTGCGCAATGTCGGCAAGGAGGACCACGAATTCCTGCTCGCCACGACCAAGGAGAACCTCGCGCATGCGGAGCAGATGAAGAAGCATCCGCACATGGAGCACGACGAGCCCAATGCGGCACGGCTTGCACCAAAGAAGACGACCGAGATCCTCTGGAAGTTCAGCAAGCCCGGCACCTTCGAATATTCGTGCCTCATTCCCGACCACCGCGAGTACGGCATGGTCGGCCAGGTCACCGTGAAGTAAAGCGAAAGGAGATCCACATGAACCGCATCATCGGTATCACTGCCGCGCTGGCGCTGACCGTCGGCCTTGCGACTGCAACCCTCGCCGCCGAGGGCGCCTCGATCAGCGGCGAGGTCAAGAAGATCGACGAGGGCGCCGGCAAGATCACGCTCAAGCACGGTCCGGCAAAGAGCCTCGGCATGGAGGACCCCATGACCATGGTCTATCGCGTCAAGGATCCCGCCATGCTCAAGCAGGTGAAGGTCGGCGACAAGGTGACCTTCGAGGCCGAGGAGGCGGCCTCGGGGTACACGGTGACCAAGATGCAGAAGGCGAAATAGGCGCGGCCTCTCTGATCCGTCATTCCGGGGCGCGCCCCTTGGCGCGAGCCCGGAATCCATTTCTCCACAACGCCTGCGGCCCGATGGATTCCGGGTTCGATGCTCCGCATCGCCCCGGAATGACCACATTGGCCCCACTTCCCACCCTCCGTTAACCCTTTGCTAACCATACACCCGGCAAGAATTGCCGGGTGAAGTCGAGTGTCGTCGGCCGCGTAGAACGGGAGGAACCCCGTGGACGCCAGTGCGGTGCCTCACTTTCGGAACGGCGGCCCATCGGCCGCCGCGCAGACGTTTGGGGCGCGCGGACGGCAGTCGCGCGGGGAGGCAGCTACCATGGTCGACGTCACCGCAGGACAGGGCGTAGGCAGCACGAGGCCCTCGATCCCCTCCCTCAACGACATCGTCACCGTCCTCAAGCGCGGCGACATCGCGCTGGCGCTCGGCGTTCTCACCATCCTGGTGGTGCTGATCCTGCCGCTGCCTGCGATCGTGCTGGACGTGTTCCTGGCGATCTCGATCACGCTCTCGATCCTGATCCTGATGACCTCGCTGTTCATCCAGACGCCGCTGGAATTCTCGTCCTTCCCGACCGTCCTCCTGATCTCGACCATGCTGCGCCTGTCGCTCAACATGGCCTCGACCCGCCTGATCCTGTCGCACGGGCACGAGGGCACGGCCGCCGCCGGTCACGTCATCGAAGCGTTCGGCAACTTCGTGATGGGCGGCAATTTCGTCATCGGCATCATCGTCTTCGCCATCCTGATCATCGTCAATTTCGTCGTCATCACCAAGGGTTCGGGCCGTATCGCCGAAGTCGCCGCGCGCTTCCACCTCGACGCCATGCCCGGCAAGCAGATGGCGATCGACGCCGACCTCGGAGCCGGCCTGATCGACGAGAAGGTCGCCAAGGAGCGCCGCAAGGAGCTGGAGGACGAGAGCGGCTTCTTCGGCGCCATGGACGGCGCCTCCAAATTCGTCCGGGGCGATGCCATCGCCGGCCTCCTGGTCGTCTTCATCAACGTCGTCGGCGGCATTATCATCGGCGTGGCCCAGCAGGGCATGTCGTTCGCCGACGCCGGGCGCACCTACACACTCCTGACCGTCGGCGACGGCCTCGTCACCCAGGTGCCGGCGCTGATCGTCTCGACCGCGGCCGGCCTGCTCGTCTCCAAGGCCGGCGTCTCCGGCGCCGCCGACAAGGCGCTGATGAAGCAGTTCTCCGGCTATCCGCAGGCGCTGGCGATGTCCTCGGCGGTGATGCTGGTTCTGGCGGCGCTGCCGGGCATTCCGACCCTGCCCTTCCTGGCGCTCGGCGCCGGCGCCGGCGCGCTGGCCTGGAACGCCCGCAACCGCAACCGGGCGACGGCCAAGATCGAAGCCGCCGCTCACGCCGCGCCCGCTCCGGGTGCGCCGGGTGCGCCGGGCGCCGCCGCGGCAGACGAGCCGATCTCGGCCGCGCTCAAGATCGACGACCTCAAGATCGAGCTCGGCTATGCCCTGCTGCCGCTGGTCAACGGCCCCGACGGCACCGACCGCCTCACCGAGCAGATCAAGGCGCTGCGCCGCTCGCTCGCGATCGAGATGGGTTTCGTGATGCCGGCGGTCCGCATCCTCGACAACGTCCAGCTCGAGGCCAACACCTACATCATCAAGATCAAGGAGGTCGACGCCGGTACCGGCAAGATCTGGCCGAACCAGTTCATGGTCATGGATCCCGGCGGCAGCCAGGTGCAGGTGCCCGGCATCCACACCACCGAGCCGACCTTCGGCCTACCCGCGACCTGGGTCGATGCCAGCCTCAAGGAGGAGGCCTCGCTCAAGGGCTACACCGTGGTCGACGCCGCGACCGTGCTCTCCACCCACCTCACCGAGCTGCTCAAGGCCAACATGTCGGACCTGCTCTCCTATGGCGAGGTGCAGAAGCTGCTCAAGGAGCTGCCGAAGGAGCAGAGCGAGCTGGTCAAGGACATCGTGCCGGGACAGGTCACGGTCTCCGGCATCCAGCGCGTGCTGCAATTGCTGCTCGCCGAGCGGATCTCGATCCGCGACCTCTCCACCATCCTCGAAGGCATCGCGGACTCGCTGGCCTTCTCGCGCAATCCCGCGACCATGGTCGAGCATGTCCGGGCGCGCCTGGCGCGGCAGATCTGCGCCCAGAACACCTCCTACGCCGGCTATCTGCCGCTGATCGCGCTGTCGGCGAAATGGGAGCAGGCCTTTGCCGAATCCATCATCGGCCAGGGCGAGGAACGCAGTCTTGCGATGCAGCCCTCGAAGCTGTCGGAATTCATGACCGCCGTGCGCGAAGCCTTCGAGCGTGCCGCGCGCGAGGGTGAGGCGCCGGTGCTGGTCACCTCTGCGGCCATTCGCCCCTTCGTCCGGTCCCTGGTGGAGCGGTTCCGGGCCCAGACCACCGTGCTGTCGCAGGCTGAAATCCACCCCAGGGCGAGGTTGAAAACGGTCGGAAGCGTCTGATTTGTCTTAAGAAGCCGTGTGTTTTTCGGCACAGGCAAATGGTTTTTGAGTTCCCGGCGCCTTGTCGACCAGCTGTCGAAAAGGCGCCTGACCGGCACATTACAGCTTTGAAATAATTGTAAAAATTAACGATCAGGGATCGCTTTCACTCGCGATTTCTCACGTCCTGTCACGCTCTTGTGATGGCCTCTTGGGAACGAATCCCCCCAATACTAGGTTGTTGGGCACCGAAAGCATGAACCTGCCCAAATACGCAGGCGACTACTTCGGGTAGATGGCGGCAGGAGCCTTCCATGAACCACTCGATTTACAGCGCAGATCGCTCGACCCACTTGAAGATCGTGGTCGTTGCCCTCGTTGCCGGCATCGCCGTTGCGGGCCTCGGCATTACTGCGCGCGCGACGAGCTCGGACGAAGGCCTCACCCAGACCGCACGCGTCATGAAGGCCGGCAAGCCGGTCACCATCACCAGCGCGAACACGTCGCTCGTTCGCTAAGGAGAACATGAGTTTCAGGAATTCACGCGGCTCTTTATCAGCCCCCCAAAGTCGCCACGTGGATATGTAGACGACCCCAACCCCAAGTCGACTACAGAAAGCGCCCGCCCCCCACGGGCGCTTTCTCATGTCTGGGGTATGCTGCATCGGTGCCCCCATCGAATTCGTGTGGTTGACGACAATTGCCACTCTCGTGTCCCGGACGCGCTGCAACGCGCGAGCGTTGCGGCGCTGAGCCGGGACCCAGCAGGCCGCGCGGCATGCTGATAAATGGGCCCCGGCTCTGCAGCGCATCACTTCGTGCTGCGCAGCGTCCGGGGCACGAGACTTTTGTTGAACGATATACATGGCTAATCATTCTCGCGGCTCATCGCGCCCGAGCTTTGCCCATCAACTCACCCTCGATTGAAAGAGGGCGCAGGGAAGACCGGGTGCCGACCGGGCACCCACGGTCCACTGTGCGAAAGGTGGCAACAAGAATCTGCACAGCGGCATACAGGTGGAGCCAGACATCCGGCCTTCCCTGCGCAGTGGGCTTACGGCTTATGTCGCGCTCTCCCCGGGGAGCGATGCACTATTGCCCCCGTCGCCGTGCAGATGACTGATGCGCGGGCCCGGTCGGGCCGCCGCATCACCACAAGACTTGGCGCACAGACCCCGGGCGCCAGGACCACACGATTTTGCCGTACGCAGATCGCATCTGTCGTTGGCGCGAGGTCTTCGCTCACGGTCGCCCGCCCTGCAAAGCTTTTCGCGCCGATGTGACCCACGTCCACCGCCGCCCGACCCGCGTTCGTGACGATCGCGATACGCCCCTCTTCCTTGGGCCGGGTTGCGCGACACATACGTCATTTCCGAAATTCGGTAAAGTGGAATATTTTCGCCGGCGCGGATTGACCGAGGGCTTGTGTGTTTTGCCGTCGGGCAACACAAGAGCGTGTAGCTGGACCAATCCGCTGTTGGAGTGAATTATGGGCTTGCCGCCGCCGCAGCGGCAGTCGCCACATACTTCGTGTAGAACTCGGCGACCCGGCCGCGCCACATGCCGACGAACGCTTCCGACGTCACGTTGTCGACCGATTTCCAGGTGCGCTTGAAGGCCGGAAGTGCATTGCCCCAGATCGCGCGTTTGCACCACCTCTCACCCTTCTCCTTGCCTTCGCTGCTGGCGCACATTGATTTCCAGGCGAGGCGAGCGGGCTTGCTGATGTGCTCGGCGGCGCCTTCCCAGCCCTGCTGATGGATCAGGTAGAGATCGCTCATGTCCGGCTTGCGGCGCGTGATCCACTCGAACTGGACGCCCTCGGTGATGATCTTGTAGGCGGCCGCAACGGCGTTATCCCGTGGACTGCGAATCTGCCCGAAGCCGAACTTCCCGAACTCATAGTGGCTCAGCTGGAACAGCCCGATATACGACCCGGTGCGTTGATTGGGGTTGAAACCGGATTCGATCTTGGCAACCGCCATCATGAAATTGAAATCGAGACCAAACGCGTCGGAAGCGCGCTTGATCTCTTCGGCCGGCGTTCCCACCGGAATGTCCTTGAATGCACGCAAGACGATCTCCGCCGGCTTTTCGGCGGGCGGCAGTTCGGACCAGACGTAGTAGACCAGATAACGGAAATCCCGCACCGACGCCGCTTTCGGAGCATCGCTGGATGCATCGCGCTCTGGCGGCAGCGGTTGGATGATATCCTGTCCCAACGACGCCAATTTTGGCGCGACGGGTTCATTGACGATCTCGGCTTCGGGGCTCAGCGGCCCGGAGCCTGCTGACGTCACCGAGCCAAGCTCTGCTCTTTCTGACAGAAGCGCAGCCGCCAGCCTGGCGGATGCCTCTGCGTACAAGGCTGGCGTCACGACGTTCGCGGGAGCCGCCATGCTCGCTGCGGCCTGCGGCATGACATCCGGGATTGTCGCCGCCGGTCTGTTACCGGCAGCCAGATAAATGCCGACGGATGCGATAACAGCCACAATGCAGCTGGTCTGCCAGACCTTCATTGCCCGAAGTCCACGGATGGCTTCTGTACGAAGGCTGTTTGCATGTCCCTGCGGCCCATGGGCGAGTATTCGTAGAATCTTAAGGTTTAAATGTGGTGAAGGAGAGCAGGCCTCTGCCTCGCAGCAATCCAGAATCCTTCCGCGGAGACGGTCCGGATCGCTTCGTCGCTTCGCGCCTCGCAATGACGGAGCGTGTGGCGACAGCGCGCGTCTCTCGCGTGTCCCGGACGCGGTGCGGCACGCAGTGACGCTCCGCAGAGCCGGGACCCAGGGGGCGGCGGGACTCGCTGATGAATGGGCCCCGGCTCTGCAGCGCATCACTTCGTGCTGCGCTGCGTCCGGGGCACAAGAGGCCAAGGCGAAATCAGTCCAGAATTTTCCACGGACACGGCCGCGCGCCTACAAGTCGCGCCTTACCCCTCCCGCAGTTCCGACGGCGTCGCGCCGAAGCGCTTGCGGAAGGCGCGGTTGAAGTAGGACAGATCGGCGAAGCCCGAGGAATGCGCGATGTCGCTGATCTTGCGCGCCCTGGCGCGGGGATCGCCGAGCAGTTTTCGCGCGTTGAGCAGGCGCTGCTCGAGCACGAATTCGGTGAAGGTCGTGCCGGCCTGCTCGAACAGACGTTGCGCCTGGCGCGGGCTTAAGCCCGAGCGCGTCGCGACCTCGGACAGGCACAGATCGTTGCGGCCGAGCGCGGCCATCACGTCGGCGCGCATCAGGTCGAGCCGCGCCGCCGCATGGCCGCGGCCGCGCGCGAGACTGGCGTGCTCGGCATCGGTGCCGAGCAGGAGGCCGACGAGATCGACCATGTGCTGCGCGGTCAGGCGCTGGCCCACCGCGTCGAGATGCGGCGCGTGATTGGCGGCGAGCGCATGGTAGCGGAAGATGGTCTCGGCGACCGCTCCGTCGGAGAGCACTTGCGACAGCTTGCCCTCGGCGCGCGGATTGATGTCGAGCAGCGCGCGGCGCGGCATGCGGATGGTGGTGAAGCGGTCCTCACTGGTGTGCCCGACGGTGCCGGTGATGCTCATGTCGACGAGCACCATCTGGGCGGGCGCAAGCTCGACGGTGTGGCCGTTCTGCCCGACGCGGACGCGGCCGGCATGGGCCGCGATCAGGACGAGGTCGTCGCTGCCGTCGGCGAGATGGCTCTGGGTGCGGGAATATTGCGCGGAGGCGCCTTCGGGAATGGCGAGCGTGATGTTGTCGACCACGCTGACCTGGAGCCGGCAATCGATGCTGTCGCCATGGCTCGGTCCGATGTCGAGGCCGCAGGGACCGACGGCCCGCTCGCGCCAATGCTCGAACGCCGCACCCTGCGGCAGTCCCGTATATTGGTGAACGACGATGCCCGGCGTTTTCGCTGCATCCATTTGATCTCTAGCCCCTCTTTCGGCTCCGCGATCGGCGGCGCCGACTGCAATTTCCGGAAATTTGACGCCACGGATTGCGGCGAGGTTCAAATCGGGGACCGATTCAGGGGGGCTTGTCGGAATGCGACGGCAAAGCGGACCGTAGCGACGGTATCGTAGCCCGCAGGAGCGTAGCGAGATGCGGGAGCGGTCCCGGATATCGCCTTCGCTTGTCCGGACCGCACTAGTTTTTCGCGGGCGCCTGCGGCTGGGACGGCGGCACGGTCTCGATCAGCTTGCCGGAAAACACCGGGGCCGAGGTCGGCCGGCCGTCGGGTGAGCCGCCGGCCTGCTCGACGGTGACGGCGTAGGTCGCGCCGTTGACGATCTCGGCATCATAGGAGGCGAGCAGCGGACGCGCGGTGAAATCGCCGGAGCCGATCACGCCGAGCGAGCGCGGGCGCGGCAGCTTGTCGGAGATCAGCCAGAGCTCGAAGCTCTTGCCGGGCTCCGGCGTCGCACCGACCTTGCGCACCGTGAAATTCCGCGTCGCTCCGTCGACGGTGAGAATGAAGGCCGGACCGCCGGCCTGGCCCTGCAACAGCGCGACATATTGCGCGGAGGCGGCGAGCGGCGCGGCGGGCGCCTTCACTTCCACGGTCTGGATGCGCGGAGCGGGACGCAAGCCGTTCGGCAGCGCGTCGGGCAGGAAGATCTGGAGCGACAGCGTCACGAGCAGCGCCGCCGCGAGCGCTCCGGCAACGGATGCGATGGAGCGCCAGCGCCTGATGCGGCCCTCGAGGCGAATCACGTTGCCATCGTCGACGACCGCCGCCTGCGGCGCGCGCGCGACGGCAAGATCCGGGGCATGGACCTGCGGGATGAATTGCGGCGCGACGTCGGCAAGCGTGTCCGGCTCCGGACGCGGCATCTCCGGCGGCGCGGCCTCGGCCTGCGACCCCGCCGGTGTCGGCGCAGTCTCCGTCGCCGGCTGTGCCGCCTCCGCAGCGGGCAGCTCCGGTGCAGGCGGAGGTGGCGGCGAAGCTTCCGCAAGCGCGGGCGGCTGCTGCGCCTGCGCCGTGCGCGCGATCTCGGCCCTGATGTTCTCCCACACGATCGGCCGCGGCTCGATCGAGCCGACCATCTGGTTGAGACCGCCGAGCCGGAAGGACCAGGCCTGCACGATCGCGGCGAACGCCTCGTCCACCGCCATCATGGTCTCGACCTGCGCGCGCTCGTCGGCATCGAGCGTGCCGAGCGCATATTCCGCGGCGAGCGCGATATGGTCCTCAGTGTAGGCCATCAATTGCGATCCAGAACCATCCTCACGATCGAGCCATTCATAGTCCGAGGCACTCCCGGATATCCAACATGCTGCGCCGGAGCCACGTCTTCACCGTGTTGACGGGGGCTGCGAATTTCTCCGCCAATTGCTCGCGGCTCCAGCCGTTGTAATAGGCGAGAAGCACGAGCCGCTGACGGTCCGGCTCGAGCCGGCCGATGCATTCCAAGAGCCGCTTCAGCTCTTCGGTCATCTCCCGGCGCGCCAGCGGATCGGGACTGTCGGCTGCAACCTCCATCGCCTGAGGCTCTTCCTCGATGGACATTTCCGACTTCTTGCGGACGACGTCGATCGCGCCGTTGCGCGCAATCGAGGCCATCCACGTGATCGGCGACGACAGCGCCGGATTGAACCGGCCGGCGCCGTTCCAGATCTTGACGTAGGTCTCCTGAATGACCTCCTCTGCGAGATCCTGCCGCCGCAAGATACGGAGCACGACGCCATAGAGTTTCGCGCGCGTGGCGGCGTAGAGGCGCTCGAACGCGGCCTGATCGCCCTTCGCCACCGCCTCGATCAACCCGACCAGCTCTGCTGGCGTCAGCATTCAGCCCCCTGACACGCGGCCTGCCGCTTTCCTTCACCTCTCCCCAACGGTGAGAGGTCGATTTGCGCAGCAAATCGGGTGAGGGGGCACAGGGCTAAAGGGGGACCGTCACCCCTCACCCGGCACTCCGCGCCGACCTCTCCCAAGGGAGAAGTGGGCACCGCCGTCGCTGGCACAGCATTCATCCCCATCACCATAGCGCGCGGCCAAGCCGACCACCAAGGGGCGCGGCGCCACGCTGTGGACAGCACATGCGAAAACCCGGACCTTGCGGGTCCGGGTTCTGCGGATTTCTTGGTAGCCTGGCTTGTCGGCCGTCAGGCGACGGCGCCGATGCGGGCGCGCATCAGGCCGATGCTGTCGAGGTCGGCCTGCTCGCGGGCGTTCTCTTCGGCGCGCTCGCGGGCTTGGTCGCGCTCGTCGAGCAGCTCGACCTTCTTCAGCTCCTCGAAGGCCTCGGCCAGCGCGGCCTTGGCTTCGTCGAGCTGGCCCTTGAGCTCGTCGGCCGAGCGGGTCAGGTTCTCGCGGCGCTGGATCGCAGCCTTGGCGTAGGTCGGGTAGGCGAAGTGCGAGGGATCGTTGATCCCCGCGCGCTCCTGCTCGGTCTGGATCTCGCGTTCGAGATCGACCGACATCCGCTGGAAATCGGCGATCATGGTCTCGATCTGGGTGACCCGGCGGCGCTTCTCGTCGACCTGAAACTTCTTCAGGCGAATGAGGGTATCTCGTGACTTCATCGACTCGTACTCCCCAGAAGTCCCCCCGCTGCACGTGGGACGATACCGGTCACCCCACGGGCCCGATGGAGGCCCAGACCGGCTCTGCTACTCTGTGGGATCGGATGATGACCGGACAAAGTTAGCGTTCCGTTTCCAAATTACCGAGGATGTGAGCCAACTGGCGGTAGCCGTCCGCAAGCGAGGCATTTTCGTCCTTGCGCTGGCGCAGGAAGGCCTCCAGCGGCTCGTGCAGGCGGATCGCCTCGTCGACTTCCGGGCTGGAGCCGGCCCGATAGGCCCCGAGACGGATCAATTCCTCCATGTCGGCATAGGTCGCCATCACCTGGCGCGCCCGCTGGATCACGGGCCAGAATTGCGGATCGGCCGATTTCGGCATGGTCCGGGACACGGATTTGAGGATGTTGATCGCGGGATAGCGGCCGCGCTCGGCGATCGAGCGCTGCATCACGATGTGGCCGTCCAGGATGCCGCGCACGGCGTCCGCGATCGGCTCGTTGTGATCGTCGCCGTCGACCAGCACCGTGAAGATCGCGGTGATGGCGCCCTCCCCCAGGCCCGGGCCGGCGCGCTCCAGAAGCTTCGGCAGCTCGGTGAAGACTGTCGGCGTGTAGCCCTTGGCCGTCGGCGGCTCGCCGGCGGACAGGCCGATTTCGCGCTGGGCCATGGCAAAGCGCGTCACCGAGTCCATCAGGCACAGCACGTCCTTGCTCTCGTCGCGAAAATATTCGGCGACCGCGAGCGTCAGATACGCCGCCTGGCGGCGCATCAGCGCCGGCTCGTCGGAGGTCGCGACCACCACGACGGAGCGCGCCAGGCCCTCCTCGCCGAGGTCGTCCTGCAAGAATTCCTGTACCTCGCGGCCGCGTTCGCCGATCAGCCCGATGACGCTGACATCGGCATCGACGTTGCGGGCGAGCATCGACAGCAGCACCGACTTGCCGACGCCGGAGCCCGCGAAGATGCCCATGCGCTGGCCGCGGCAGCAGGTGAGGAAGGTGTTCATCGCGCGCACGCCGAGATCGAGCGGGCTGCCGACGCGCTTGCGCGAATGCGCCGGTGGCGGCGTATTGCGGAACGGCATCGGCGAGGCGCCTTGCGGCAGCGGTCCCTTGCCGTCGATCGGCTCGCCCAGCGCGTTGACGACGCGGCCGAGCCAGGCCGACGAGGGCCGCACCAGATTGGCGGCGTTGGCGATGACGGCCTTGCAGCCGCGGCGCACGCCGTCGAGGCCGGCGAACGGCATCACGACAGCATTGTTGCCGGAGAAGCCGATCACCTCGCAAGGAATCGAACGGTTGGCGCCGGTCTCGATCACCAGCCGCGCGCCGACCGACATGGCGTGAATGGGACCGGCCACCTCGACCATCAGGCCGCGGACGCCGACCACGCGGCCGTAGATATTGATGCCGTCGATGTCGCCGATCTGTTCGGCAAGAGCCTTCATCGGGAAGCCTTCATCAGGAGCGCACGTTCAATATGAGGGCCTTCATGTAATGGGGCGCCTTCGCGAATTCCCGGCCGCCGCAGCGATCCCCGGGACTTCACGGAGGAAACCTTAAGTTTCGCCATATTTCTGAACGCCGCTTAACTTCGTGTTTACCCGCATCATTAATCATTGCGTCACTGTCTTTGTGACTGAGCGTGACTCCCCTTCAGAAGAAGGCTGAGTCGCGGGAGTCGGTTAGGCCCGTCTCTTAAAGTGGAACTTGAACGGAGTTGGGTGACGAAAGCTGCTTCACCGCAAGACCTTAGGGCGATTCGACAAAAATTGCACCCGAGGGACTTGCGTTCCAGAATCAGGATTTGTTAACCATCTGTTGTCAGGATCCGAATCAGTTGTTCAAAGGCGTTTTGTTGAGTGCCGCGAATGCGGCCGACCTGACGCCCAGGAGCGGCGACTATGGGGAACTGGCATGCGCGTTTTGCTGATTGAAGATGACAGCGCCGTCGCGCAGTCGATCGAGCTGATGTTGAAGTCGGAGAGCTTCAACGTCTACACGACCGATTTGGGGGAAGAAGGCGTCGATCTCGGTAAATTGTACGATTACGACATTATCCTTCTCGACCTCAACCTGCCCGACATGTCCGGATACGACGTGCTCAAGCAGCTCCGGGTCTCCAAGATCAAGACACCGATTCTGATCCTCTCCGGCCTCGCCGGCATCGAGGACAAGGTTAAGGGTCTCGGCGTCGGCGCCGACGACTACATGACCAAGCCCTTCCACAAGGACGAGCTGGTGGCCCGCATCCACGCGATCGTGCGCCGCTCCAAGGGCCATGCCCAGTCGGTCATCCAGACCGGCGACCTCGTCGTCAACCTCGACACCAAGACGGTGGAAGTCGGCGGCCAGCGCGTGCATCTGACCGGCAAGGAATACCAGATGCTGGAGCTGCTTTCGCTCCGCAAGGGCACCACCCTCACCAAGGAAATGTTCCTCAACCACCTCTATGGCGGCATGGACGAGCCGGAGCTGAAGATCATCGACGTCTTCATCTGTAAGCTCCGCAAGAAGCTGGCCAACGCCTCCGAGGGCCGCAACTTCATCGAGACCGTGTGGGGCCGCGGCTACGTGCTGCGCGAGCCGCACGAGGCCGACGAACGCATCCCCGCCTGACCTTTTGGGTTACGTCGCGAGCCGCAGGGCTCGCTCCTCCCAGCCTGGACCCCGCCGCAAATGGCGGGGTTTTGTTTTTGGAGAACGTCTTCCCGCTTTGCCGCAAATGGGATTTTGCGCGCCCTGAGCGCACGCCTCGTCCTTCGAGACGACCGCTTCGCGGTCCCGCAGGATGTGGCTAAGCAGCACCCGTGCTCGTGAAGGTGGCGCAGCGCACGAGATCCTCATCCTGAGGGCCCGCCAGAGGCGGGCGTCTCGAAGGATGGCCACAGCGAAACCATGTCGATGCACTTCATCCCTCTTAACGTTTGAACCGCTATCCTTCCTCGGCCGACGAATGGTCGCTGCACGACGGGGGAACGATGATCCTGCAATCACTGGCCGGCCTGCCCGCCTTCCTGGTCTATTTCTGCACCGGGCTGATCGCGGTCGTGGCCTATCTGTTCGTCTACACCCGCATCACCGCGCACAACGAATTCCAGCTCATTCGCGACAACCAGCCGGCCGCGGCGATCGCGCTCGGGCTCAGCCTGCTCGGCTTCGTGGCGCCGCTGGTCAGCGCCATCGCGCATTCGGCCAACGTGCTGGACTGCCTGATCTGGGCGACGATCGCGCTGATCGTCCAGGTCATCGTGTTCTATCTCGTCAAGGTTCCGGTACCGGACCTGTCGAGGCGCATCGACGCCGGCGAGCTTGCCCCCGCGATCTGGCTCGGCCTGTCCTCGCTCGCCGCGGGTCTGCTCAACGCCGCCAGCATGATCTACTGACATGGTCGACAAACCCGCCAAGACAGAGTTCGGCAAGCGACGGCCGGTCGCCGATCCGGCGCCGCCGCGCCCGCCGGCGAAGCGCTCCGGCCACGTCGCGCTACTGGTGATGGGCACGCTCGCGGTCGGCACCACCGCCTACACCTTGATGCCGCGGCAGAATTGCGAACCCACGCCCGGCGCCGTGCCGGGGCAGACCACCACGACCTGCACCAGCAGCAGCAGTTCGTCTGGAGGCAGCTCGCGCTGGCCGTCGCGGACGAGCTTCTACAGCGGCGACTCCTCGAGCCATTCCTCGTCGAGCACGTCATCCAATGTCAGCCACAGCAGCGTGAGCCGCGGCGGCTTCGGCTCGTTCGGCCACGGATTCTCCGGCGGCGGCTGAATCCATGCAGCGGATCACTTGCCTCGAGCGCGACGACTGGCGAGAGACCGCGGCAAAATGCGGCTTCGTCTTCCACACTATCGACGGCGAACGCTATTGGGACGAGCGCGCCTATTACGGCTTCACGCTCGACGAGATCGAGCGCGGCATCGAGACGCCGACCGGCGAGATCGAGGCGATGTGCCTCGAGCTTGCCGGCCGCGTGATCGGCGACGAGCGCCACCTGCGGCGCTTGCAGATACCGGACGCGTTCTGGAGCCTGATCGCCGAAAGCTGGCAGCGCGACGATCGCAGCCTCTATGGCCGTCTCGATCTCAAATTTGACGGCAAGGGTCCGGCAAAGCTGCTCGAGTACAACGCGGACACGCCGACCTCGATCTTCGAGGCCGCGGTGTTTCAATGGACCTGGCTCGAACAGGCGATCGAACGCCGCGTCATCCCCTCGCGAGCCGATCAGTTCAATTCCATCCATGAACGATTGATCGCGGCGTGGAAGGAGATCGCTGCCGGGCGCCATCTCCATCTCGCCGGCATCACCGACAACGCAGAGGACGCCGGCACGCTCGCTTATCTCGAGGACACCGCACGCCAGGCCGGGCTCTCGACCAGGCTGCTCGACATCGAGCAGATCGGCTGGCGCGATGAAGGCGGCGGCTTCGTCGATCTCGACGAGAACGACATCGCGCTCGCCTTCAAGCTCTATCCCTGGGAGTGGATGTTCCACGACGCCTTCGGCGCCAAGCTGAAAGACGCGCCGACGCGCTGGATCGAGCCGCCGTGGAAGGCGGTGCTCTCCAACAAGGGCATCTTGCCGCTGCTGTGGGAGATGTTTCCGAACCATCCCAATCTGCTGCCGGCGTTCTTCGAGGATGATCCGCGCGCCGCCGAGCTCGGCACGTCCTATGTGCGCAAGCCGCTGCTGTCGCGCGAAGGCGCCAACGTCACGCTGGTGTCCGGCGGGATGCCGCTCGACGAGCAGGCGGGCCCCTACGGCGCCGAAGGTTTCGTGCACCAGGCGCTGGCACCGCTGCCGAACTTTTCGGGCTTCTATCCGGTGGTGGGAAGCTGGCTGGTGAATCACGAGCCGTGCGGCTTGTCGATCCGCGAGGACGAGAGCCCGATCACGGGCAACCGCTCGCGCTTCCTGCCGCATGCGATTTTGTGAATTGTCATTCCGGGGCGCTCGCGAAGCGAGTGAGGCTGGAATGACGAGGAGAAGCTCACTTCGCCGCGGCGAGCTTCAGCGGCTGCGGCATCAATCCGCCCATCGGGCGGCCGGAGCGGGCGGGGTTGAGCTGGTAGAGACCGCGGCGGTCCGCGATGGGGCGGAACGCGTCGGTGATGCCGACGACGGATTCGGCGGCCCCCAACAGCAGCGTGCCGTCGGCCTCCAGGGCCTTCGCCATCCGCTCGAAGATCACGGCCTTGGTGTCCTGGTCGAAATAGATCAGCACGTTGCGGCAGAAGATCACGTCGAACGTGCCGAGATGAGAGAAGTCCTGCAGCAGATTGAGCTGGCGGAACTGCACCATGGCGCGAATGTCGGCATTGAGCTGCCAGAGCTCGCCGGTCTGCTTGAAATATTTGACCAGCATCTGGATCGGCAGGCCGCGCTGCACCTCGAACTGGCTGTAGATTCCGGCCTTCGACTTCTCCAGCACCTCCTGCGACAGGTCGGTGGCGACGATCTCGATGCGCCAGCCGGCGAGAGCCGCGGCCATCTCCTTCACGCACATCGCGATCGAATAGGGCTCCTGCCCCGTCGACGACGCCGCCGACCAGATGCGCAAGGATTTGCGTGCCGCGCGCGCCTGGATCAGGCCGGGCAGGATGGTGTCGCGCAGATGATCGAACGGGATCTTGTCGCGGTAGAAGAAGGTCTCGTTGGTGGTCATCGCTTCGACCACGTCGGTCGCAAGCCGGCCGTCGCCGTTCCTGATCTTCAGCACCAGATCGGGAATGCCGGGAAGGCTCGCCTTGCGCGCCAGCGGCAACAGCCGGCTCTCGACCAGATATTGCTTGTCCGCCGACAGATCGAGCCCGGAGCGCTCTTTCAGGAACTTACGCAGATAATCGTAATCGGTGGGCGTCACGAGCGGTCTCCCGCGAACAGGCGGTTGACCTTGGCGCCGATCTGATTGAGCGGCAGGATGGCCGCGCAGATGCCGGCATTGGCCGCCGCGCCCGGCATGCCCCAGACCACGCTGGAGGCCTCGTCCTGCGCGATGACGCTGCCGCCGGCGGCAACGATGTCCTTGCCGCCGCGCATGCCGTCCGACCCCATGCCCGTCAGGATCACGGAGAGAATATTGCCGTGCCAGATGTCGATGGCGGAGATGAAGAGCGGGTCGACCGCGGGCTTGCAGAAATTGACCGCGGGGCCGTCGTCGAGCGCGATCACGGTGTCCGCGCCGTTGCGTGCGACGCGCATGTGCTTGCCACCGGGCGCAAGATAGATCCGTCCCGGCTTCACCGGCTCGCCGTCGACCGCCTCGGCTGCCGGCCGGCGGCTCGAACGCGCCAGATGCTCGGCGAGAATGGTCGTGAAGGTCGGCGGCATGTGCTGGGTGATCAACACCGGGAAACGGTCGATCACCGGGCCGAGCTCGGTGACGAGCGCCATCAGCGCCTGCGGACCGCCGGTCGAGGAGCCGATCAGCAGCACCTTGGGGGCCTGATTGGAGAACGGGCGAAGCGCCAGCGATCCCGACGGCGCGGCCGGCACGGTCGCAGCGGGCGCGGCGGGCCGCGCAACGGGACCGCGCGGGACCGGAGCCGGGCTCGCGGGCGCCAGCGGCGGGCTCGCGACTGCGGACTTGCGCCGCAGCCGCGCGCCGAGATGACGAATCTTCTGGATCAGGTCGTGATGAAAGATGTCCGCGGCCGACGCCTCGCGGGTCGATTCCGGCTTCGGAATGTAATCGGCCGCACCGAGCGACAGCGCCTTGAAGCTGATTTCCGCGTTGCGGCGGGTCAGGGTCGAGGCCATGATGATGACCAGATCGCGCTTCTTCGCCAGCAGTCTCGGCAGCGCCGAAATGCCGTCGAGCTCGGGCATTTCGATGTCGAGCACTGCGACGTCGGGGTTGATGCGTTCGATCTGGTTGACCGCCTCGAGCCCGGTCCGCAGCGAGGCTGCGACCTCCATGTCGTGCTCGGCACCGACCCAGCGCGAGATCAGACCGCGGATGACGACGGAATCGTCGACGATCATCACCCGCAGCGGCCCTGCTTCGCGCGACGCCGTCGTGGCCGAATTCCCTGCGAACGCAACACTCATTACTCACCAACTCAGACTGAAAGGGTACGGTTGAAAACGGCGCCGAAAAATCCGGTCGGCCACCGGCGGATCGCTCAGATAAGGCCGACTTCCAGGAATTTCGCCGTCACGATATCCTTGTCGAACGGCTTCATGATGTATTCGTTGGCGCCGGCATGCAGCGCGCGCGCGATATGGGCGACGTCGTTCTCGGTGGTGCAGAACACCACCTTGGGCTGGTCGCCGCCGGGCATCCGCCTGAGATGGCCGAGAAACTCGTAACCGTCCATCACCGGCATGTTCCAGTCGAGCAGCACCGCGTCGGGCAAGCCGCGCTTGCAGGCTTCCAGCGCCTTCTCACCGTCCTCGGCTTCGAGGATCTGGAAGTCGAGGCCCTCCAGGATGCGGCGCGCAACCTTGCGGATGACGCTGGAATCATCAACGACGAGACAAGTGCGCATGTGAACCTCTGCTTCCTCCCCCCGTTGGGGGGCACTTCCAATTGCAGGTCCGTCGGCGGTGAGGCCGCGGTATCAGGCCGCCATCATCTCGGGCGCGAGCTCGAGGACGCGATCGACGTCGAGGACGACCATGAGCTGTCCGTCGAGGCGGTGGACGCCGCCGGCGAGCTTGGCCATGCGGGGATCGAGGTTGACGGGGTTCTCTTCCATGCCGGCTTCGGGCAGGCGCAGCACCTCGCCGATCTGGTCGATCAGCAGGCCGTAGGATTCGCCGCGCAGGTCGACGCCGACCGCCATCGGCACCTTGCCGTCCTCGGGCTGCGGCAGGCCGAGCCGGGCGCGCATGTCGATCACGGTGACGATGCGGCCGCGCAGATTGAGCACGCCGGCGATCTCGCGCGAGGACAGCGGCACGCGGGTGACGCGCTCGGGCATGAACACGTCCTGGACGCGGGAGATCGGCAGCCCGAACAGCTGGCCGCCGATCATCGCGGTGACGTATTCGACCATGGCGCCTTCGGCGGACTGGGTCTTGCTGGTCATCTCGTATCTCCTATCCCTGTCCTGCTCTTACGCTGCCGCCCGGCTCAGCTCGGAGGCGCCGGCGGCGCCCGCGGTCTGCTCCTTCAGCGCCGCGATCAGGCCGGGACGGTCGAACTTGGCGACATAATCGTGGAAGCCGGCCTGGCGGCCGCGCTCGATCGCCGCCGGCGACACCAGCGCCGACAGGCCGATGATCGGCATCGAACCGAGATTGTTGTCGGCGCGGATGGTCTCGGCGAACTCGAACCCGTTCATGTCGGGCATCTCGATGTCGGTCAGGACCACGTCGAAGCTCTGGGCCCGCAGCGCGGCGAGGCCCTCCTGCGCGGTCGGCGCGGTGCGGACGCGGTAGCCGGCCGCCTTCAGCACCGGGGCCAGCATGTTGCGGAAGAACGCGCTGTCGTCGACCAGCAGCACCGACTGCGAGTGCAGCGACGGCTTCATCTCCTTGCGGGTGAACCAGTCGGAGAACGCCATCGGGAGGAAGTGGCCGACGTCGATCACCTCGGTGGCCTGGCCCTTGATCACGGCCGAGCCCAGGATGCCGGAGGAGGAGCCGCCGACCTCGATGTTGAGGCGTTCCTCGACGATGTCGATGATCTCGTCGACGACGAGGCCCATGGAGCGGCCGTCGTCGGCGAACACCAGGATCGGCTGGGCGCCTTGGCTGGCGATGGTGACGCCTTCCATGGCCACGAGCGGCATCAGCTGCTCGCGGTACTGCACCATGTAGCGGCCGTTGGAGAACTCGATCTTGTCGGCGGGCAGCTCTTCCAGGCGGGTGACGAGGCCGAGCGGGACCGCCTTGGGCTGCGAGGAGCCGGCGCGGAACACGAGCAGCGAGGTGGTCTGCTCGCCCGAGCCGATGTGATGGGCGCCGTTCTCGTCGCCCATGTCATGGGCCGAGGAGCCGGCGGCGCCGAGCGCCTTGGCAATGCCGTTGGGGTCGATGATCATGATGACGGCGCCATCGCCCAGGATGGTGTTGCCGGAGAACATGTCGATGTGACGAAGCTTGGTCGACATCGGCTTGACCACGATCTCCTCGGTGTGGAACACGCCGTCGACCACGATGCCGAAGGTCTGGCTGCCGACTTGCGTGACCACGATGAAGCCGTTCTCGGGATCGGAGGCCGCGCCGTCGTCGATCTTGAGCAGCTTCTTGAGGTGGATCAGCGGCAGCAGCTTGTTGCGCAGGCGCAGCACCGCGGTGTCCTTGATGCGCTCGATGCGGTGCTCGGAATTGGCGCGGGCCCGCACCAGCTCGACCACCGAGAGCTGCGGGATCGCGAAGCGGTCGCCGGCGGCTTCCACGATCAAGGCGGAGACGATGGCGAGCGTCAGCGGGATCTTGATGGTGACCGAAGATCCTTCGCCGGCCACCGACTTGATGTCGATGGTGCCGCCGATCTGGTCGATATTGGTGCGCACCACGTCCATGCCGACGCCGCGCCCCGAGACCGAGGTGATGGCGGCCGCGGTGGAGAAGCCGGGCGCGAAGATGAACTTGTGGATCTGGGCCTCGCTCATCTTCTCCAGCTCGGCCTCGGTGACGAGACCGCTAGAGATCGCCTTGGCCTTGATCTTCTCGGTGTTCAATCCGCGGCCGTTGTCGGCGATGCAGATGATGATGTGGCCGCCCTCGTGATAGGCGGACAGGCGAATGGTGCCCTGCTCGCCCTTGCCGCTGGCGAGGCGCTCGGCGGGGGTCTCCAGGCCATGATCGGCGGAGTTGCGCACCATGTGGGTGAGCGGGTCCTTGATCAGGTCGAGCACCTGGCGGTCGAGCTCGGTGTCGGCGCCGTGCATCTCCAGCTCGATCTGCTTGCCGAGTTCGGATGAGAGATCGCGGACGATGCGGGGCAGCTTCTGCCAGGCATTGCCGATCGGCTGCATGCGCGTCTTCATGACGCCTTCCTGCAGCTCGGCGGTGACGTTGGACAGGCGCTGCAACGGCACCTTGAACTCGGTGTCCTCGTTGCGGCGGGAGATCTCCAGGAGCTGGTTGCGGGTCAGGACCAGCTCGGAGACCATGGTCATGAGGTGCTCCAGCGTATCCACGTTGACGCGGATCGACTGGTTGGCGATGGAGGCGCCCTCGCCGGCACCCTCGTCGGCCATCGACTTCTTCGGCGCGGCCTTCTCCCTGGCGGGCTTTGCGTCCTTGGCGGCCGGCGCTTCGGGAGCGGGCTCGGCCTTCAGCTCGGGCTTCACCTCGGGCTTGGCAACCGGCGCGGGCACCGGCGCTTCGATCGCGGTCTCGCGGAAGGCGCGCTCGAGCTCGTCGAGCGAGACCTCGCCCGGACGCAGCGGACGCTCCAGGGTCTGGTCGATCAGCGTGCCCGTCGCCATCTCCTTGGCGGGCGCGGCGACCGGGGCTTCCGGCGCCAGCGGCGGGGCGTCCGCGACGGGAGCCGCAGCACTACCAGCAGCCATGGCCGCCATGCCCTGCTCGACCATCGCTTCCAGCTTGTCGATGAGGTCGCGGTCGTTGCCCTCGGGCTCGGCCTCGGTGGCTTCGAGCCCTGCCAGGATCTCCTTGATGCGGTCGATCGAGGACAGGATCACCGTCACGGCTTCGGCCGTCACCGGCATGCCGTCACGGAATTTGCCCATCAAGGTCTCGCCGGCATGGGCCAGCGCTTCCAGCCGCGGCAGGCCGAGGAAGCCGCAGGTGCCCTTGATGGTGTGGACCAGGCGGAAGATGTTATCCAGGATCTTGGCGTTGTTCGGCTCCTGCTCGAACTTCACCAATTGATTGTCCACGGTGTCCAGGCTCTCGCTGGTCTCCGTCAGAAACTCCCGCAACAGATCATCCATGAAAAAGGCCTTCATACAGGAAGGGCGCGCACGATGTGTGATGCGCCATTTCGGAATGATGCCAGCTTCACCGCAAAGCGTTTAATATTGGTTGAGTATGTGCAAAAGAACGGAACCAACAAAGAGATAAGGCGCTCCGGACAAGCCGAAGCGCCTCGTAAAGATTTGCTTAAGAGGCCGGGCGCGACGCGGCGTTTACGAAGCGGTAACGGTGATGGCTTCGCCTTCCGGCGCGAGCTTCACGGTGAGCCCGCAGGCCTGCGCCAGCAGCCGCGTATAATAAGGCTGGATCGCGTGCGCATCGGCGGCCGGCCCGCGCTCGCCGCTCAGCAGCTCGGAGATGTTCTGCGGCAGGCGCGCGTTATGACCGGTCGCGGTGATGCGAAAGCTCATCGTCTCGCCCTCGCCGATCGGGTCGATCGTCAGCATGCCGCCGCGCGGGATCGTGTGCTGGGCGACGACCAGCATGTTGAGCAGCAGCTTGACGCGGTTCTTCGGCAGGAGGAGCCGCGGCAGGTTCCAGGTGATCGAGCACTTGCCGTCCTCGATGTGGCCTTTCGCCATGGTCTGGGCATCGCCGAGATCGATCTGCGCGCCGGAGGAGCCGGCCGCGCCGAAGGCAAGACGGCAGAACTGGAGCCGGGCCGAGGCGGTCTTGGCGCTCTTGCGGATCAGGTCGAGCGCGAACTCGCGGTCTTCGGGCTTGGGATCGTCGTCGAGCACCTCGAGCCCGTTGACGATGGCGCCGACGGGGCTGATGAGATCGTGGCAGACCCGCGAGCACAGCAGCGCGGCGAGTTCGAGCATATCGGGAGCAGTAGCGGTCGCGGGCGACGAGGCGTCAGACATATAAAGGGGTCCTGGAGGGTTCCTGGAATTGCACGGCGCTGGACGCCGCGAATCACGCATGCTTGACGGATGCTGCGGGTTCTAACATTCGCTAGCCCGCGGCAGCTAGCTTGCGATCGGGTCGAGGCGGACATAAGCCCGATCAATCGATCGGGCCGAATCAGTCCAGAAGGAACGAATTGCCGATGATTGAGGCATCCAGGTGAAGCGGATCATCGACGGCGCGGCCGCCTCCGGGCTGATGGAGCCGCTGACGGCGCTGGTCGTGAAGGCGGGCGAGGCGATCCTGTCGGTCAACCGCGCGGCGATGCGGGTCGAGGGCAAGCAGGATGGCTCGCCCGTGACCGAGGCCGACCTCGCCGCCGACCGCATCATCGCCGAGGGCCTGGCACAGCTCGCAGGCGACGTCCCGACGCTCTCGGAAGAGCGGGCCCAGCTCGCCTCGCCGCCGTTTGACGCCAGCTTCTTCCTGATCGATCCGCTCGACGGCACCAAGGAGTTCGTCGCCGGTCGCGACGAGTTCACCGTCAACCTCGCCCTGGTGACGTCAGGCGTGCCGCTGCTCGGCATCGTCAGCGCGCCCGCGCTCGGCGTGCTCTGGCGCGGCATCGTCGGCCGCGGCGCCGAGCGGGTGCGGCTTGACGGCGCGACCATTGGCACGGCCGAGCCGATCCACACCCGCAAGCTGCCGGCGCGGGGCGAGCCCTGGATCGCAGCGGTGAGCCGCTCGCATGGCGATCCCAGGAGCGAGGCCTTCATCGATGGCAGGCCCAACGCCGTGCGCAAGACCTGCGGCTCGGCCGTGAAATTCGGCCGGATCGCGGAAGGCAGCGCCGACATCTACCCCCGCTTCGGGCCCACCTGTGAATGGGACGTCGGGGCCGGTGCTGCGGTGGTGACCGCGGCCGGCGGCAGGGTGACCGACGGCAAGGGCGGCGAGCTGCGCTTCGGTGCGCGGCAGGCGCGCGGCTTCATCATCCCGGAATTCGTCGCCTGGGGCGATCCGCAGGCGGTAGGCCGCTACTGACCGAGCTGTTCCAGAAGCGCCGGCCAGCGCTTGCCGACCTCATAGAGGAACCGTTCGGGATTGGCGGCGAAGGCGTCGCGATTGGCCTCCCGGCTGAACAAATACAGCCGCTGCGCCGAGATCGCGAAGAAACGAGGATTGCCGGCGATGGTGACGCCGCGGGCGATATCGGCGGGATCGTAGCCGCCGAATTGCGGCCCATAGATTTCAGGATGGGCCAGGAAGGAGGCGCGGTTGCCCTCGTTGCGGAAGCGCCAGACCGCGCCCCACAGGTTCGCCTCGAACTCCGCCGTGCCCTGCACCGCCTGGCCATCGACGAAATAGGCCACGGGGTCGAAGCCTTCGATGGCGACGCCGGTGAAACGGTTGACGACGACCCGCTCGGTGGTGGCAGCCTCGGCCGGCAAGCCGGCGCCGGCGATCCATATGCCCGACAGCAGGCAGACGAGGAGCCCGATCAAGGCGATTCCGGGGCGCAAAGGGCTATCTTCCTGCCGTTGTGCCGTCATAGTTGCTACGGATAACATCCGAGTCGAGGGGACATCCGGCGCAACCTAAAGCCATGCCTGTTGGCGTCAGGTTAAGGAAGCGACCGGATTCGGTACCAGGGGTTCTTTCATGACTTTCGCATCACGCCTTGCTGCGCTCGCGCTTGCCGCGATGGTCGGCTGGATCGTGCCGGCTTCGGCCCAGACGGCGCCGCCGCCGGACCTGCCGCCGCCGCAGCGGACCCCGACGCCCAGCACCTACGGACCGGACGAGCTCGTCACGGCCGGCCACCGCTTCTTCGGCAACGTCTCGCGCGGGCTCGCCTCGATCATCGAGAAGGCGGTCAGCCAATGGGGCCTGCCCAACGGCTACATCCTGGGTGAGGAAGGTTCCGGCGCCTTCGTCGCCGGCCTGCGCTACGGCGAAGGCACGCTCTACACCAAGAACGCCGGGGATCTGCGCGTCTACTGGCAGGGCCCCTCGCTCGGCTTCGACTGGGGCGGCGACGGCGCGCGCACCATGACGCTGGTCTACAACCTGCCCGCCACCAACGCGATCTACCAGCGCTTCGCCGGCCTCGACGGCTCGGCCTATATCATCGGCGGCTTCGGCATGACGGCGCTCACCGCCAACAACATCGTGCTGGTGCCGATCCGCTCGGGCTTGGGCTTACGGCTCGGCGCCAATATCGGCTATCTCAAATACACCCCGCGGGCGACCTGGAACCCGTTCTAGGTCCTTCTGCTCCCATCCGGTTACGGATCAAGGTTAACGACAGGCCGGGGCTGGCCTTCTGCCGGCGCGCCATGGCATGGTCGTTGGTGAATTTTTCCTTAAGCTTGGGAGTTCTGCCCCATGGTCGAGCCGATCATGTACCTGGCGATCGGTTTCCTGCTGTCGATGCTGTGCGGGCTCGCCATCGTGCCGCTGGTGCATAACCGCGCCGTGCGCCTGACCACGCGCCGGCTGGAGGCCGCCACGCCGCTGTCGATGGCGGAGATCCAGGCCGACAAGGACCAGCTCCGCGCCGAATTCGCCATGTCGGCGCGGCGGCTCGAGATGAGCGTCGACCAGCTCAAGAACAAGACCACGAGCCAGCTCGCCGAGCTCGGCAAGAAGAGCGACGCCATCAACCGCATGAAGATCGAGCTCGGCGAGAAGAACGCCACGATCTTCGCGCTCGAGGCGCGCGAGAAAGCGGTGAAGGAGCAGCTCCGCGCCACCGAAGAGGAATTCAACACCAAGACCGCAGCCTTGCGCGAAGCCGAGATCGCGCTGGCCGACAAGCAGGCCGAGCTCGCCAGGATCAACTCCGAGCTCTCCGATCGCTCGATGATGGCGGAGAGCCGCCAGGTCGAGCTGCTCGCCGTGCGCGCGCAGATCGAGGAATTGAAGAACCGGGTCGGCGACGCCGAGAAGGAATTTGCCGCCACCCAGGCGCGCCTCGCGCAGGAGCGCACCGAATCCGAGACCGCCTCGCGCGAGCTCGGCGAGGCGCGTGGCCGGGTCGAGAATCTCAGCCAGCGCGTCACCGAGCTCGACCGCCAGCTGCTGTTGCAGGTCAAGGAAGCCGAGATGCTGTCCGGCCGCGTCGCCGATCTCGAAGGCCGCCTCGCCATGCAGGGCAAGCTGCTCGCCGAGCGCGAGTACGAGAACAACCAGCTGCGCCAGGCCAATGAAGCAGCCGAGCGCACCATCAAGGAGCTGCGCGTCGACATCGCCGGCTTGAGCAGCGCGAAGTCGTCGGCCGCCGTCGAGACCCTGCGGGCGGAAAAGGCCGCGCTCGAGGCCCAGCTCCGCACCGCGCGCGAGGAGCGCGCCAAGCTGCAGCGCGACGTCAATGCGATCCAGCAGCAGGCGGAGAGCTCCTGGGCGACCGAGCGCATGGAGAATGCGCTGTTGCGCGAGCGCATCAACGACATCGCCGCCGAGGTGGCCAAGCTCGCGATGCAGCTCGAAGGCCCGAACTCGCCGATCGAAGCGCTGCTGGCGGCCGAGGCCGGCCAGCCGCCGAAGCCGGCGCCGCGCCCGGCCAACGACGCCGCGACCAACGGCACGCCGAGCCTGCCCGAAGGCGGCGGAACGCTGGCCGAGCGGATCCGGGCGCTGCAGGCCCACGCCTCCCGCGCCCGCCAGCAGGGCGCGTAAGCGGCCCAAATCGCGCCTCGGCGACGGCATCGGGTGACCGGGGCGAGGTTTTCCTGACCCGCGGCACCTGAAAACTTGACACCTCAAGCCCGCACTTCTAAATCGCGGGCTCCGATGCGCCGGCCGGCCGACAAGGTCCGGCCGTCTGCATGATGGTCCCGGGCGCATAGCTCAGCGGGAGAGCGTTCCCTTCACACGGGAGAGGTCCAAGGTTCGATCCCTTGTGCGCCCACCACGCTTCGCCAGAACGCTTCGCGTGGCGCAGCCACCGCCAAGAGGCTTCGCGTGGCGCAGCCACGTCCAATCATGGCGAAGCGGGTCCGGCGGAGCTCGAAGCGTGGAGACGGACTGGGGCGTTTGCTCCCGCTCCGGCAAAACCTCGAAAACAACCCCATGCACAGTAGCCGACCTCAGCCAAATCAAGGGGTTGCGGCTTTCCCGAATTGGCCTCTGGAGTAGCCCATGGCGACCATCTTCATCACTGGCAGCACCGATGGCCTCGGCCGGGCGGCGGCGCAATCGCTGCTCGATCAAGGACACCGCGTGGTGCTGCACGCGCGCTCGGCCGATCGTGCCGACGCGCTCGGCGAACTGAGGTCGCGCTGCGCGGGGATCGCAATCGGAGATCTCACAAGCGCAGCCGCGACAAAGGCTGTCGCCGAGCAAGTCAACGCGATCGGGCGCATGGACGCGGTCATCCACAACGCCGGCGTCTACACGCGGCCAGCCCGTGGCACGACGCCGGAAGGCCATGCCGAAACGCTCGCGATCAACACGCTTGCGCCTTACATGCTGACGGCGCTGACCGAACGGCCGAGTCGATTGGTGTATCTCAGCAGCGGATTGCACCGGGGTGGAGAAGGCTCGCTCGACGACCTCGACTGGACCAGGCGTCCCTGGGATGCGGCCAAGGCCTATGCCGAGAGCAAGCTGCACGTGGTCGCGCTCGCCTTCGCGCTGGCGCGGCGCTGGCCTGGGGTCCTCTGCAACGCCGTCGATCCCGGCTGGGTGCGCACGAAGATGGGCGGCGCAGGCGCGCCGGTCGATATCGACACCGGGCAACGGACGCAAACCTGGTTGGCGGTCAGCGAGGATTCCGCGGCCCTGGTCAGCGGGCGCTATTGGCATCATCTCGCGCAGCAGCAGCCGGCCAGCGAGGCGGCGGATCCGAAGTTTCAGGACGCGCTGATCGCGGAATTGGAGAAGCTGACAGGCGTTGAGCTGCCGGCGGCGTAGGGCACGTCGGTGGAGAGAGCGGCGCTTCAGGCGACCGGCTGCGTCCGCCAGGCCGTGTAGAGACCGGCCATGGTCCCGATGGCGACCAGCGCGGCGGCCAGCAGCAGCTGCAATTCGCCATCGTCGGTGGGGCCGACGGACGACACCAGCCGGGTCACGATGACGAACAGAATACCGACGGCGGCCGCGGCTCCGACGCAGAGATAAGCGAGCTCCCGCATCAGATTGCGGCCGAGAAGCCCGAGCGCGGTGAAATACATCGCGCAGGCGTTGGGATGAATGAACAGGGCGATGCGCGCGTAACGACCGTAGGCATCGAACAGCGACTCGCATCGGCGCAAGGCCGCCTTCGAGGCCACCCGCTGCAGGAACGGCCTGAAGAAACGAGCCTGTCCGTAGCTGAGAACGGCGCCGAGGATGATGGCGAGCCACGCCACGATGAAGACGGAGCCATCCACCTTGGGATTGAGCGCCACCGACATCAGGATCAAAGCCGTTCCGGGAAAATAGCCGAAGTACGGGAACACCGCTTCCAGCAGCACGCAGACGAACATGAAGGCCGGAAACCATGCCGACCCGGTGGCGCCGTGGACGATCGCGTTCAAGTCGAACAGGCTCGTCCTGTACAGAACGAGGTACATGCATACGGCAAGGCCGGCCAGCGCGTAGAACGGCAATGCTCCCGATAGAAACCGTCTCATCCAACCATCGCGCTTCGTTTGGCGGAGACGACGGCCTCGCGCTGTTCCGGATCATGCTTTAGGCGAATGGGATTGCTCCTGTCGATAGCGCGCTTTGCTAGGCGATCGACAAAATCTCGATCTCCTGCGCGCCTGCCCCGACGATATCGCCAACCGTCTTGCCCATCAGCGACCGCGCCACCGGGGCGACGAAGGAGATCGTCCCCGCCTTCGGGTCGGCTTCGTCCTCGCCGACGATGCGATAGGTCTGCACGCGGCCGTCAGCGCGGCTGAAGGTCACCGTGCTGCCGAAGGCGACGACATCGTTCGACACCGGATCGGGAACGAGCTGCGCCGTGCGCAGCCGCTCCGTGAGATAGCGGGCGTCGCGCAAGGGCACGGCCGATTGCCGGCGCTTCTCGTTGACGTCATCGATGGCTTGCGCGGCTTCATAGGCCTCGCGGGCTTCTCGAAGCTGCGTCTGCAACGCTCGCAGGCCGGCTTCCGTCACGAGGTTGGGATGCGGCGAGATCGGGCGATCCGGCAACAGCGTCTCGGACGCGGTCTCGGCGCTTTCTTCCTTGGTAAAGGCGACGCTCAATGCAACAATCCTGTCGAACCGTTCCGGGGGCGGCGCCAGGCGACGCCGCTTGTCCCGGACTATATCTCAAGTTCGACGAAACGACGGAGCTTGAAGACGATATCCGGCAGGGCCTGACGGAACCGCGTTGCATTCTGGAAACTGGTCGAGAACGGCGCGAAGGTGATCATCGCGTTCCATTGCCGGTAGCCATAGACCGTGATCGAGGCCCCGTTTGCCGGAAAATCCTCCAGCTTGCGCAGCTCGCCCAGCACGAGATCGGCGATCGCTTCCGCAGGCAGCAGCTGTTTGCCATCCCGCGTCGTGACGACCTTTGCGGGCTGCTCGACCGGCTCCACTTTGGCCGGTGCAGCGTCGGACGCGTCCTCTTGCCGGATCGAGGTCGCCTCGGTGACGGGCGCCGAAACCGGTTCCGCTCCGTTCGCGGGCATTGTCGGCGGCGCCTCGGCGAGCGGCGGCGGTGCAACATTGTCTGCGCGCTTGTTGCCTCCGAGGATGCTGCTGATCATGGCCACAAGGCCAGCATCCTTCACGTCGTCGCTCATCATTCCCCCCGGCTTCGGCCTATTCTAGCACTGCTCCCGCAGACTGCCACCGGGGATCTGCGAGCGGAGTCCGCCTGGCAGAGGCGGTTCGTCGCAGACCATTGGTCGGAGGGCCCGGCGGCGCGAAAGCTGAGCGCGCGCCTCGTCCTTCGAGACGACCGCTTCGCGGTCTCCTCAGGATGAGGCTAAGCGGCACCAGAGCCGTTTGAAACTGGCTCAACGCACTCTGCCCTCATCCTGAGGGCCCGCCAACGGCTGGCGTCTCGAAGGATGGCCGCAAGCGCCGCCGTGCGATCCGTCACCGCTTATCGAACGGAATATATTGGTGGTATTGCTTGGGCACCGAGCTGCGATAGCGCGCGGGCACGGTGCCGGTGTCGACGGAGTGATCGATTTCCTGCTGCCGCGTCATCTTCTTCTTCGCCGGCTTCTTCGATGCGCTCTTCTTGGCATCGGTCGGCTGGCTGGCGCTGTCGGTGGTCGCAGCCGGTGCCGCCGTCGTGGCCGGCGCAGTGGCTGTCGCCGCCGGCGCGGCGGTCCCGCCGGCGGCGGGCGCGGTCTGGGCCAGCGCGAGCGGTGTCTGCATGATGAGCGCCAGCGTCGCGGTCGCGGCCAGCAAGTATGACTTTTGCATCAGAACCTCCAAAATTGCCTGATCCCAACGGGCCAAAGCTAGGCCTGCGGCATCGACGCGTGCAAGTCTGGCGACATTAGGTCCGATCCCACAGGAGAACTGTGGCCGAGATCACATTGCTCGCCAGTCCGCTGCCGGTCTCGGACGACACGGCGACCAGCAAGGTTACCGAAAAGCCGACGGGTCGTCGGCGATCACCCGAGCGGGTCCTGCCGGCATGAATGCGCCTGCTACCCCGCGACGCCGACGCCGGCCTCCGCGAGCCGCGCCGCGAACCAGCGCGACAGCGTGTCGTCGGCAGCGCTGCTGACATAGACTTCCGACATCGTCACCCGGTCCTTGTCCAGCACCAGCAGCACGCCGATCCAGTAGGGAAACCAGACGTGCACGTCGGTCAGCGCCCTCAGCTTGTGCTGGTCGTGGTCCAGCGGGGTGTGATTGCTCGCCTTGCGGATCTCGACGGCGAGCAGATTGTTCGGGATCTCGCGCTGATGCACGACGACATCGGGGTAGATCGACTTTCCCAGATGATCGTCGGTCGAGATGATGGTGCCGTGGGGCAGATGCAGCGTGCGCTCGCCGAGCCGGTCGTAATTGCAGTCGACCGACCAGCCGGCGAATTGCTTCTCCAGGTGCACGGCGAAGCGGTGCGTCAGCGCGCGCTCGCCGATGTCCTTCTCGAACAGAAAGCCTTCGTGGGCGTAGAAGTCCCTGACAGCCGCGACCACCTTGTTCAGCTCGGTCTGCATCGTGCCTCCGGGCTCATCACGCGCACGCAAGAATTCGCAGCCCGGATGGAGCGTAGCGCAATCCGGGGTTCTCGCAAGACGCACGAAGTCCCGGATTACGCTGCGCTCCATCCGGGCTACGAGGGCTGAATTCGCGGCGCGATCGGCCAGACCTACATCTGGACTTCGATCAGCCGCGGCCCGGGCTCGGCGACGGCTTCCGCCAGCGCCTTGTTGAACTCGTCGGCATTGGTGACGGCGCGGCCGGGCACGCCCATGCCCTTGGCCAGCGCGACGAAATCCAGCGTCGGACGGTCGAGCCTGAGCATGTCGTTGGCGCGCTGGCCGGGCTCGCCGGCGCCGACATTGTCGAACTCGCCGCGCAGGATCTGGTAGATGCGGTTGGCGAACACGATGGTGACGATGTCGAGATTCTCGCGGGCCTGGGTCCACAGCGACTGGATCGTGTACATCGCGCTGCCGTCGCCGACCATGGTGATGACCTTGCGGTCCGGGCAGGCGATCGCCGCGCCGATCGACAGCGGCGTCGAGAAGCCGATCGAGCCGCCCATGTTCTGCAGCCAGTCGTGGGGAGCTGCCGCCGCGGTCGGCGGGAAGAAGCCGCGGCCGGTGGTCAGGGACTCGTCGACCATGATGGCGTTCTCGGGGATCGCGCACGCGATCGCCTGCGCGATCGAGGCGAACGTCAGCGCGCCGGTCGGCTTGACCAGCTCCTGCAAAGCCTGCGGCTTGACGTCCGCAGGCCTGGCCTTCACCGCGCCGGCAAGCGCCTCGAGCGCGGCGACCGAGTTCTCGCCCCAGGAGGTCATGCGATGGACCTCGCAGCCTTCCGGCTTGAGCATGCTCGGCTTGTTCGGATAGGCGAAGAACGCCACGGGATCGTCGGACTCGACCAGCACGATGTGACGGAACTTGGCCAGCATCGGCAGCGCCTGCTCGATCACGTAATGGATGCGGTCGATCGAGAAGCGGCCGCGGCCGCGCGCCATCTTGGGCCTGAAGGTCGGGCCCATCACGGTGCAGCCGGTCTTGCTCGCGATGCGCTCGGCGAATGCCAGGCCCTGCTCGCTCAGCGCGCTGCCGGTCATCAAGAGCAGCGTGCCCTCGCCGTCGCCATGCAGGATCTTTGCGGCCTGCTCGACCGCCTGCGGCGAATAGCTCGCGCGCTGCTGCTCGGCCGGGACCTCGGCGATGCCGTCGGCCTCGTTCCACGCGGTGTCGGCGGGCAGGATCAGGGTGGCGATCTGCGGCGGCGCGCTCTTGGCGGCGGCAATGGCCGCGGCGCCGTCAGCGGCGACCGATTTGGCATCCGGCGAGGTCCGGACCCAGGACGACATCGGCCGGGCCAGGCCCTCGATGTCGGAGGTCAGCGGCGCGTTGTAGCCGATGTGGTAGACCGCGTGCTGGCCGACGATGTTGACGATGCCGGAATTGGCCTTCTTGGCGTTGTGCAGATTGGCAAGGCCATTGGCGAGGCCGGGGCCGAGATGCAGCAGGGTCGATGCCGGCGTGCCCTTCATGCGGAAATAGCCGTCGGCAGCGCCCGTCACCACGCCCTCGAACAGGCCGAGCACGCAGCGCATGCCCGGCACGCGATCGAGCGCTGCGACAAAATGCATCTCGGAAGTGCCCGGGTTGGTGAAGCAGACGTCCACCCCGCCCTTGACCATCGTCCGCACCAGGCTTTCCGCACCGTTCATTCTTTTTGCTCCGCAACCGGTCGCTTCCGGCGATCCATGCGATCAATCATTGTTCGCTCGGCCCGTCAAAGCAAGAGCCGGCATCGCGGCCCTGCCCCGCATGACGATGCGCGGGTTTGGCTAATGCTCCGTTCCGGTGGATCCGGAACGGAGCATCAGCGTCTCGTCCTGACGCGTGTTCTTGACGCCGACCGGGCGCCGCCTTGCTTGACAGCGCTTCGACGTTTTTGCGCAAATTGACGCGGTTGCCGATTTGGCGACACCATCCGTTAAGGATGCCCTGCCTCACGCGCCCGTGGCTTGCGAAATGCCCGTAAATATGGCCTGTGGCCTTTGTTGAATCGATTTTTTCTGGGGGAAGCAATGATCCGGTTTTTTGCCGCGCAGATCGCCGCAATGGCGCTCGTGCTGGCCGGCGCGGCCGACGCATCCGCGGCGGGAATGATAGACTTCACGGGCACCAGTCCCACCGGCTTTCTCGGCAGCGGCGCCAGCCCGATTCCCCGCACCACCGTCATGTACAACGGCAATTATGCGCCCGGCACGATCGTGGTGAACACGGCCGAGCGCCGGCTCTATCTGGTGCTCGGGAACGGTCAGGCGCTGCGCTACGGCATCGGCGTCGGCCGCGACGGCTTCCGCTGGGGCGGGATGCACAGGATCACCGCCAAGAAGGAATGGCCGGACTGGACGCCGCCCTCGCAGATGCTGGCCCGCCGCCCCGACCTGCCGCGCCACATGAAGGGCGGCATCGACAACCCGCTCGGCGCACGCGCGATGTATCTGGGCTCGACGCTCTATCGCATCCATGGCTCCAACGAGCCGGAGACGATCGGCCAGGCGGTCTCCTCGGGCTGCTTCCGCATGACCAACGACGACGTCAGCGATCTCTACAGCCGCGTCGCGGTCGGCACCCCCGTGGTGGTGCTGAACAACTGACCAGAGGCAAGCCCTCGTAGGGTGGGCAACGGCGCGAAGCGCCGTGCCCACGATCTTTCCGATCCGGCCACAGAGGCGTGGGCACGCTCCGCTTTGCCCACCCTACGGCACTACGGCACTGTCATTCTCTTGCGACAGACAACGCCGGGAACCGCAGGACGTGCGGCCTCGCACTCTTGTGCGCGCGGCGTGAATGCGGCAGCGTCGCACCATGATGAGCGCATCGACTTCGTCCTCTGCTGCCCTTCGCTTCGCCCTGCTGGCGTTGGCAGCGCTCACCTGCGCGCCTGAGATCGCTCCCGCCGCCGCCGGCGAATTGCCCGCGATCTCCTCGCGCCAGCGCGCCGAGAAGAAGAGCTTCACCGACGGCGAGATCGTCGACGGCTTCCTGAAGACGGCGTTCGGCGCCGAATATCACCTCGCCGGCCGCGTCGACCGCATCCGCAAGTTCGACGGACCGGTGCGCGTCTATGCCGAGAGCGACCGCGCCGATCGCAAGGCGCAGCTTGCCAAGGTCGTCGCCGACATCGGCAAGCGCGTGCAGCATCTCGACATCGCCATGACCGCGACCTCCGAAGCGGCCAATGTGCGGGTGAAGCTGGTGCGCGATCGCGACGTCTACCGCACCCTCACCAGCTTCTACGGCGCCGCGAAGGCGCGCGAGATCCGCTCCTCGCTCGACCCGCAATGCCTGTCCGGCTTCCGCAAGAACGACAATTTCGAGATCGAGCATTCCGACGTGATCCTCACCGTCGACAACGGCGATTTCGTCTTTCTCGACTGCGCCTATGAGGAGCTGCTGCAATCGCTCGGGCCGATCAACGACACCACGAGCGTGCCCTGGACCATGTTCAACGACAACGTCTCGATGGGCTATTTCGACGTGTACGACCAGTACATCCTCAACCTGCTGTACGACCCCCGCATCAAGGCAGGCATGACCCTCGCCGAGGTCAAGGCCGTGCTGCCCGCCGTGCTCACCGACGTGCGTGCCTGGGTGAAGCAGGTGAATGAGCTGAAGGAGTGAAGTGTTGCTTACCCTCCCCTGGAGGGGCAGGGCTAACGCATATGGCGCTTTGCGAGACCTGAGCGCGCGCCTCGTCCTTCGAGACGACCGCTTTCGCGGTCTCCTCAGGATGAGGCTAAGCAGCATTGGTGCTCGTTGAAACTGGTGCCGCGCACCTGGTCGTCATCCTGAGGGCCCGCCAACGGCGGGCGTCTCGAAGGATGGCCACAGGCGAGATCGCTCCCATATGCGATTGCCCTGCCCCTGGAGGGGAGGGTAAGCACGGCGCCCGCTCCGACCCTACTGCACCAGATCAGCCACAGTCGTCGCGGCCTTGAGCCCGGTGCCGGTGAGGACCGCGACCGTGGTCTCGGTCGCCTTGATCGCGCCGGCGGCTGCGAGCTTGTCCAGTGCCGCCGCCGCGCTGGCGCTGGTCGGCTCGGCGAACAGGCCCTGGCGCGCAAGGCGGCGCAGCGCGGCGACGATCTCAGCTTCCGTGAGCGCAACGGAGCCGCCGCCGCTCTCGCGCAGGGCGGCGATGATCTCGCGCAGGCGCAGCGGATGCTTGATGGCGGTGCCTTCGGCGATTGTCTTGCTCACCTCGCGCGCGACGGGCGTGTCGACGCCGGCCTGAAAGCTCGCATCGACCGGCGAGCAGTTGAGCGGCTGCGCCGCGAACAGCCGCGGCAGCTTCGATATCTGGCCGGCCTTCTTGAGCTCGCGGAAGCCGAAGGCGCAGCCCAGGAGGCTGCTGCCGGCGCCGACGGGAACGATGACGTTGTCGGGCGCGCGGAAGCCGAGATCCTCCCAGATTTCATAGGCGAGCGACTTGGTGCCTTCGAGAAAGAACGGTTGCCAATTGTGGCTGGCGTAAAAGGTCTGGCTCGACTGGCGGATGGCCTCCGCCTCGGATTCCTCGCGCGGGCCTTCGACGAGCTGCACCGCCGCGCCATAGGCGCGCACCTGCGCGATCTTGGCCGGCGAGGTCGAGGCCGGCGCAAGAATCTTCACGCGCATGCCGCCGGCGGCCCCTAAGCCCGCCATCGACGAGCCGCCATTGCCGGAGGAGTCCTCAAGAATGGCCGAGATGCCGATCTGGCGGAGGAACGACAGCATCACGGAAGAGCCGCGGTCCTTGAAGCTGCCGGTCGGGTTGAACCATTCCAGCTTGAACAACGGGCGCAGCTCGCCCCAATTCTGCTGAACCAGCGGCGTGCAGCCTTCGCCGAGCGTGATCGGGTTTGCGATCTCGACCGGCAGTGCGGCCCGGTAGCGCCAGAGCGAGCGCGTGCGACCATCGATATCGTCACGCGAGATGCCGGCGCCCGGCGTCACCAGCAGCGGCGTGCGCTCGTCCGAGCACCAGCGCGGCTGGTCGAGGGGATAGAGCTGTCCGTTGCGGGGGTCGATGTAGCTGGCGGGCATGGGGGTCTCCGGGGGCAGAGCCGATCCGGTCGATATGTCCGAAGCTGCAGGTTTTATCCAGTCACCTGTTGGGGCATCCGAGACGCCGCCCACCCCTTCAAAAATGATAACAATTACATAGATATAGGAAACATCTGGCGCCCTTCGCCGATCCGAACGAGCGCGGGGATGGGTCGCGGCCGCCGCGCACGATTAACTTGTCTGTCGCTCGCCGCGGTTACAATATGTTGGATTGAGCTTGCGCCGCCGGTTTCGGCCTCGCAAGCGAGCCAGGCCCGTCCGAGCGGCGGGCCGTTGGCTTTTTGGGAGCCTGGACATGAGCCGCGCCAACCGTACCGACCACATCCGCCTCACCTCGCATCCGGAGCCGGGCAAGAAGTCCGCCTTCCCGATCCACTGGGGTGCCACCGAGGCGCGCGCGCGTGGGCCGGTCATCGGCACGGTGTCGCGCGCCGGCGATCGCAACGTGATCGGCAGCCATGGCGGCTCCTACGCGATGTACCGTGCGCTCGCGGTGTCCGCCGGCGCACTCGATCCGATCCGCCGGCCCGACCTCACCAACACGTTTCCGGCCGCGACCATCGGCCCCTTCCCGCAATGGCAGGATCCGACCAAGATCGTCGCGCTCGATCCCTGGGGCCATCTCGTTGCCGAGAACTTCCGCCAGGAGATCACTGAGGGCGCGGACATCCGGCCGAGCATCGCGGTGACGCGGGCGCGGCTGGACCTGCCGGAGATCCGCGAGGCGCTCGCCGCAAAACGGCTGCGCGCCGACGGCGAGGTGGTGCATGCCAATGGCAGCGTCTCCGTGGTGAAGATCGCGATCGATCCGGTCTGGTACCTGCCCGGCCTTGCGACGCGTTTCGGCACTGGCGAGACCGAGCTGCGCCGCACGCTGTTCGAGCAGACCGCCGGCATGTTCCCCGAGCTGGTGACGCGGCCGGACATGAAGGTGTTCCTGCCGCCGATCGGCGGCACCACCGTCTACATGTTCGGCGACGTGACGAAGCTGCCGGACCATCGCACCAGGATCACCTGCCGCGTCCACGACGAATGCAACGGCTCCGACGTGTTCGGCTCCGACATCTGCACCTGCCGGCCCTATCTGATCCACGGCATCGAGGAATCCGCCCGCGGCGCGCAGGAGGGCGGCCTCGGGCTCGTCGTCTACAACCGCAAGGAAGGCCGCGCGCTCGGCGAGGTAACCAAATTCCTGGTCTACAACGCGCGCAAGCGCCAGGAGGACGGCGACGCCGCGGCGGCCTATTTCGAGCGCACCGAATGCGTTGCCGGCGTGCAGGACGCGCGCTTCCAGCAATTGATGCCGGACACGATCCACTGGCTCGGCCTCAAGCGCATCGACCGCTTCCTGTCGATGAGCGACATGAAATACGATGCGCTGACCTCGCAGGGAATCGACATCGTCGAGCGTGTGCCGATCCCGCCTGAGCTGATCCCGGCCGACGCCCATGTCGAGATCGCCGCGAAGAAGGCCGCCGGCTATTATTCGACCGACATCGCGCCGGAGAAGGACGTCGATGGCGTGGTCGGACGTTCGCTGGAAAAATACTGATCGCGCCATGGCGGACGCTTTGGAACGACAGGCCCGCTCCCTGCTCAGCGCAGGAGCGGTGCGCACGCGTGCCGGACAGATGCTCGATATCGGCCTTGCCGGCGGCCTGCACCACTTCACTGTTGACCTCGATCGCATGGATGGTGTCGCGGAGGCCGTGCTCGCGGTGACGCGACAGGCCTATCCGACGCTGGAGATTCCGTTCCATGCGCGCTGGCGGCATTTTGTGACCGGCGGCGTCGACCGCTGGGCAAGGCTTGCGGACGCGGCGCCCCGGCCCGATCGCGCGACACGGGCGCGCGCCGAGTTCGACCTCGCCATCGTCAGCGTGCTGCTCGACGCCGGCGCGGGCGCGGCGTGGCGATATCGCGATGCTGTGACGGGACAAGCCATCGGCCGTTCGGAAGGGCTTGCGATCGCGAGCCTCGACATGTTCGCGGGCGGCCTGTTCTCGGGTGACGTCCGTGCGCCGTTCAGGGCCGATGCGGACGTGCTGGCAAGACTGCCGCTCGCCTCCCTCACCTCCGCCTTTCAGGTCAGCGATGCCAATCCGCTGCTGGGCCTCGAGGGACGCGTCGACCTGCTGCGGCGTCTGGGCACCTTGGCGGCAGAGCGCGCAGACGTGTTCGGCCTGCGCGACGCGCCACGGCCGGGCGGCCTGTTCGATCACATCGCGGCGCAGGCGAAGGGCGGCGCCGTTGCCGCGCCTGCGATCCTCGCCGCAGTGCTGAACCAGCTCGGACCGATCTGGCCCTCGCGGCTCGAGCTTGCGGGCGTCCCGCTCGGCGATTGCTGGCGCCATCCGGCGATCAAGGCCGACGACGCGACGGCGGGCCTCGTGCCGCTGCACAAGCTGTCGCAATGGCTGAGCTATTCCCTGATCGAGCCGCTGCAGCGCGCCGGCTTCGACGTCACCGACATCGACGGCCTGACCGGGCTGGCCGAATATCGCAATGGCGGCCTGTTCGTCGATCACGAGGTGCTGCGCCTGCGCGATGGCGCCGATGCCGGGCGCGCGCATGCAGTGGATTCGCTGCTGGTCGTGGAATGGCGCGCGCTGACGGTGGCACTGCTGGACCGGCTTGCGGACCTCATTCGCGCCAAGCTCGGCCGCACGGCGGAGACCTTGCCGCTCGCCAGCATCCTGGAAGGCGGCACCTGGGCCGCGGGCCGCGCGATTGCATTTTCGCGTCGTCTCGATGGCTCGCCGCCGCTCAAGGTGATCAGCGACGGCACGGTGTTTTAGAGAATGGATAGAGATTTTCGACCACGCGCGTCATTGCGAGTGCAGCGAAGCAATCCAGGGTCCCACCGCGGAGAGATTCTGGATTGCTTCGCTGCGCTCGCAATGACGTCTCGGTGAATTTCAGGAGCATCTCATCATGGAAGGCGTCACGATCGTCGATCATCCGCTGGTGCAGCACAAGCTGACCCTGGTGCGGGACAAATCCATCTCGACCAAATCGTTCAGGGAGCTGATCAAGGAGATCGGCATGCTGCTGTGCTACGAGGTGACGCGCGATCTGCCGCTCACTGATACCGTGATCGAGACGCCGCTGGCGACGATGCATTCGGCCAAGATCGCCGGCAAGAAGCTGGTGTTCGTGCCGATGCTGCGGGCCGGCACCACCTTCGTCGACGGCATGATGGACCTGGTGCCGACCGCGCGCGTCGCCCATATCGGCCTCTACCGCGAGCCGCACAGCTTTGCGGCGGTCGAGTATTTCTTCAAATCGCCGTCCGACCTCAGCGAGCGCCTCGCCATCGTGGTGACGCCTGTCGTCGCGACCGCCAACACGGCCGTCGCCGCCATCGACCGGCTCAAGGAGCGCGGCGCCAGGGACATCCGCCTCGCCTGCCTGATCGCAGCGCCGGAAGGATTGGAGCGGCTGCGCGGACTGCATCCGGACGTTCCGATCTGGACCGCAGCGGTGGACGAGGGCCTCGACGAGAACGGCTTCATCCTGCCCGGCCTTGGCGATGCCGGCGACCGCGCCTACGGAACGCGATAGGTCTCTCGGCGGCGTTTCGCCCGCTTAGGAACAGCTTCGATCGCGCGCGGTTCTCCTGCTTTCAGGATGGAGAACTCGATGACCTATCAGGACAATGACCGCAGGGCCGACAGAGCGCGCCGCAACAGCCCGACCGGCTGGGCGATCGGCGCGATCTTCGTGATCGCCGTGATCGCGACCGTCTTCTTCTACAATGGGCGCGAGGTCGGACCGCAGGCGACGTCGACCAGTCCGAGCAATGCGCCGAGCGTCACCACCGGCTCGAACGCGCCGGCTGCGCCGGCGAAGTGATCGGCGGTCCGCTCACACCTTCCCGCTGCCGCAGATCAGCTTCAGCGACTGCCACTCCTTATCGGTCAGCAGCGGCGGGCCGGAGGCCGGGCGGTCTTCCCGGGTCATGCGGGCGAGGCGGTCCTCGGTCAGCGGGTGGCTGGCGAGGATCGTCGTGAGCGTCGAGCCGCCTTCCTTGCCGGTGATGCGGAACATCAATTCGGCGGCGGGCTTCGGCGAGCGGCCGAGCTTGTGCATGACCTCGATCGCGAACGTGTCGGCGGCGGTCTCGGCCTCTCGCGAATAGGAGGCTTCGACCAGGCTGCGCGAGGCGAAGATCACCGCGGACGAGCCGGTGACGTCGCCGAACAGGAGGCCGATCAGGAACGAGGTGCCGCCGTTGTAGATCAGCCCGCGCATGTTGTCGTAATGCTTGAGATGACCAAGCTCGTGCGCGAGGATGCCGGCGAGCTCGTCGGGGCTTTCGGCCTTGTCGAGCAGCCCCTTGAGCACGTAGACCTTGCCGCCCGGCAGCGCGAACGCGTTCGGCACCGAGGTCGGCAGCACGCCCGCGGTCATGGAATCGTCGTCGAGGCCGGCGGCGTCGCGCAGGCGATTGACGAGCTTGGTGAAGGCGGCCTTGCCGGCGGGATCTTCGCACGCATTGCGGCCGAAGATGGTCTTCACCTGCACTTCGGCGGCGTCGCCGATGCGCCGTTCGACGGGTTTCGGCACCAGCGGCGCCAGACGATCGGCGGCGAGCGGCACGCCGAACAGAACGACGCAGACGATGGAGACGGCGGCGGCCACCGACCAGCCGACGATCTTCGCGACACCACGGCGCGAGGTCCTGTGCTCGTCGAGCCGCATGCAGCGCGCCGTCACGTCTGCGGCGAGCGCAGCGTCGCGGATTTCCAGCCGCGCCAATGGCGGCGCGGCGGTGCACGACAGCCGCAAGATGCCGGACGGACTGTCGGCGCGGCGAATGTCGGCGTAAGCCCAGCGAGCCGGCGCCCCGCCCTCCTCGGCAATCTCCAGCGCATCGCCGAACCCCAGCGTGACCTGCCGCCTCCGGCTCGACGTTCCGTCGAAGAAGATGGTCGGCTTCGCTGACTGCGCCGGCGCCGCGGCAAATGTTTCACTCACAGCCTAGAATCCCGCGACATCGAGCCCGTCGGCAAAGCCTTCGCCGAGCGCGCTGGCAAGTTGGCCGCTGCCGCGCACGTCCGCCGCGGCCGCGATGTCGTGCACCTCGACGGTCTCGAGCACCTTGGCCCAGAGATCGCGCTGGAGATAGACCCGCATCACGATGTTGATCGCGAGCGCCAGGGCGAAATAGCCTGCTACCATCATCACCACCATCGGGATGCTCTTGGTGCCGTTGTCACCGGCGAAGATCTCCTCGGCCGGAACGCCGCTCAGCTGAACCAGCAGCAAGCCGCCGACGCCCATATAGGCAGCGAAGGCGAACGTGAGCAGCATCCACCAGCCGACCACCTTCCAGTACAGGCCGTAGAAGGCGTCATGAGGCAGGTCCGAGGACAGGCTGACGCCGCCGATGCGGATGCCATCCAGCCACCAGCGCCATTCGCGCGCCTTGAATTCGGCATAGAAGAACGGCGCGAGCGGGAAGATCACGACCGCGATCGGGCTGAGCAGCCACAGCCACCAGGCGCGCTTGAAGAAGGTCCAGCCATCGCCCTCGAAATCGCCGCGCAGATCGCCGTAATGGCTGTGCTGCATCTTGTAGCGTTCGAGCGCGGCCTCGCGCCACGGCAGCGCCAGGCCGAGCGTCAGCAACACCAGCAGACCCCAGGCCATGGCTCGGAACGAATAGGCCCAGCCCGAGCCGTCCATCCAGAACCGAACGCCGCGCCAGACTGTGCGCGTCAGCCGGTAGCGTCGCGCGCGAAAGATTGCGAACTGACCGAAGGCGTAGAAACCGATGAACAGCGGCACCGAGGCAAAGCCCTGCCAGCGCTCGAACTCGATGCCAACAAGGAAATAGGCGAGGTAGATCGGCACCAGGATCGCGAGCGCGAACAGGAAGCCGACCAGAAGCTCCCTGGCCCGCCCGGTATATTCGGCGGCATCGCCGTCGATCGCACTGTGCGCCCACAGATGACGGCGAATGTCGGTGACGAGCCAGAACCGGTAGAAGCCGAAGGTGACGAGCTCCAACATGGCACCCTTGGTGACCATTTTTCGGAAGTCGGAGCGGTTGCCCGAAAACTCGACCCGCGTCGGCGGCAGCGGCGGCGGAATGGGCTCGGAGCCGATCGGGGTCCATTGCATGTCGTTCACGGCGGCAACCTCGGGATGTCGGTCTGTTCCAATCAAACTATAGATCAGAGATTGGTCGATCCCCAACACGGCCGGGTTCGATTTACCTCGATTCCAATCGATTTCTGGCACGATTTCACGACGAACGGTGTGCGGGGAATCACGCTGTGAGGGTCCCGTAGCCCGGATGGAGCAAAGCGCAATCCGGAGTTGCCCCAAGCGCAGCCGGCCCCGGATTACGCTTGCGCTCCATCCGGGCTACGCGTCTGCCCAGCCCTCTCGCAAAAGTTGGATGTGGCAAAACTCTCCCTTGCTCCGGCGCAGACAACCGGCTGTAATTGCAAATTAAATACCGCAGCGCAGAATTCAACGAGAACGCGCGGTTCGTGCCAGGGAGAACGGTCATGCATGGGACCATGAGCGCGGCCAAGCTCGACGCATTGCGCGATCGCGCCAGTTCGTTGCCGCTGGAGCAATTCGATCCGGGCGATCCTGAATTGTTCAGGACCGATACGTTCTGGCCCTATTTCGATCGCCTGCGCCGGGAAGACCCCGTGCATTATTGCAAGGACTCGATGTTCGGGCCGTACTGGTCGGTCACGCGCTACAACGACATCATGGAGATCGAGACCAACCATGCGGTGTTCTCCTCGGCCTCCGCGCTCGGCGGCATCACCATCCGTGACATCGATCCGGACCTGCGCCGCGAGAGCTTCATCTCGATGGATCCGCCGCGTCATGCCGCGCAGCGCAAGACCGTGGCGCCGATGTTCACGCCGACGCACCTGGACAATCTCGCGCTCAACATCCGCAAGCGCTCGGCCGAATGCCTGGATAATCTGCCGCGCGGCGAGGTGTTCGACTGGGTCGACCGTGTCTCGATCGAGCTGACCACGCAGATGCTGGCGGTGCTGTTCGACTTTCCCTGGGAGGACCGCCGCAAGCTGACGCGCTGGTCCGACATCGCCACCACGATTCCCGGCCCTGACGGCCTCGTCGCCACCGACGAGGAGCGATTGGCCGAGCTTGGCGAATGCGCGGCCTACTTCTCCCAGCTCTGGAAGGAACGCGCCGGGCAGCCGCCGAAGAGCGACCTGCTCTCGATGATGGCGCATGGCGCCGCGACCCGCGACATGGATGCCAAGAACTTCCTCGGCAATCTCATCCTTCTGATCGTCGGCGGTAACGACACCACGCGCAACACCATGTCCGGCTCGCTTCTCGCGCTGAGCCAGCATCCGGAGCAATATCGCAAGCTGCGCGAGAATCCGGCGCTGCTCGACAGTTTCGTCCCCGAGGTGATCCGCTGGCAGACGCCGCTGGCGCATATGCGCCGCACCGCGCTCTCCGACTTCGAGTTCCGCGGCAAGCAGATCAAGAAGGGTGACAAGGTCGTGATGTGGTACGTCTCGGGCAACCGCGACGAGGAGGCGATCGAAAAGCCCTACGATTTCATCATCGACCGCGCCCGCCCGCGCACCCATCTGTCCTTCGGCTTCGGCATTCACCGCTGCGTGGGCTTGCGGCTTGCCGAACTCCAGCTCAAGATTATCTGGGAAGAGATCCTTAGGCGGTTCGACCATATCGACGTGGTCGGCGAGCCCAAGCGGGTCTATTCGAGCTTCGTTAAGGGTTTGGAAGAGCTGCCGGTGAAGATTGCGGCGTGAGTCAACTCCTTCTCCCACTAGCGCGGAGAGGCGAAGCAAGAGAACAACTGGAGCCACGACGATGAACATCCAAGCGCCGGTTAAGGTGGACAAGGCCGAACGCATGCGCAGGGCCCGCGAGGAGGCCTATGCGACGCCGCTGTCGCAATTCCATCCCGGCGCGCCCCGGCTGTTCCAGGACGACACGCTGTGGCCGTGGTTCGAGCGGCTGCGCAAGGAAGAGCCGGTGCATTGCTGCACCAACGCGCCGATCGAGCCCTACTGGTCGGTGGTCAAGTACAACGACATCATGCATGTCGACACCAATCACGGCATCTTCTCCTCAGACTCCAAGCTCGGCGGCATCTCGATCCGCGACGTGCCGGAAGGTTACGACTATCCGAGCTTCATCGCGATGGACCAGCCCAAGCATTCGGCGCAGCGCAAGACGGTGTCGCCGATGTTCACCCCTCAGCATCTGGACGAGCTCGCCAAGCTGATCCGCCAGCGCTCGCAGACCGTGCTGGACAACCTGCCGCGCAACGAGACCTTCAATTTCGTCGAGCGCGTCTCGATCGAGCTGACGACGCAGATGCTCGCGACCCTGTTCGACTTCCCCTGGGAGGAGCGGCGCAAGCTGACGCGCTGGTCGGACGTCTCGACCGCGCTGCCCAAGAGCGGCATCGTGGCCAGCGCCGAAGAGCGCCGCCGCGAGATGGACGAGTGCTACGCCTACATGTCGAGGCTCTGGAATGAGCGCGTCAACTCGGAGCCGCGCAACGATCTGCTGTCGCTGATGGCCCATAACGACGCCACGCGCCATATGGACCCCGACAATCTCATGGGCAACATCATCCTGCTCATCGTCGGCGGCAACGACACCACGCGCAACACCATGACCGGCTCGGTGCTGGCGCTGAACGAGAACCCGGAGCAGTACGACAAGCTGCGCGCCAATCCGGAGCTGATCGACTCCATGGTGCCCGAGGTGATCCGCTGGCAGACGCCGCTCGCGCATATGCGACGCACCGCGCTAGTGGACACCGAGATCGGCGGCAAGCCGATCCGCAAGGGCGACCGCGTCGTGATGTGGTACGTCTCCGGCAACCGCGACGAGGAGATGTTCGACAGGCCGAACGAGTTCATCATCGACCGCCCGCGCCCGCGCACCCACCTCTCCTTCGGCTTCGGCATCCATCGTTGCGTCGGCATGCGCCTCGCCGAGCTGCAGCTCAAGATCGTGTGGGAGGAGATGCTGAAGCGCTTCGAGCGCATCGAGGTGGTCGGTGAGCCCAAGCGAATCTATTCCAGCTTCATCAAGGGGTATGAGACGCTGCCGGTGCGGATTCCGGGGTAGGCTCTCATCCGCTGTCGTTCGCTCCCTCCTCCGTCATTGCGAGGAGCTCTTGCGACGAAGCAATCCAGACTGCCGCCGCGGAGGGATTCCTGGATTGCTTCGCTACGCTCGCAATGACGAGATTGTGAGTGCATCTGCGCGCCACACCCGCAGTCCCCCGCAACCCAGCTATAAAATTCCGGCATGACAGCTCGCGCCAGATGCGAAGGCAAGTCGTCGCCCGAGTGTTCTACCACAACGCCATCTAACTCAATTTGATGTCCCACACCCCGTCCTTGCGGCAGGCGGCGACCTCCTCGCGCAGGAGCGCCGTGACGGCGAGCGAGGCCGTCGAGACCGGCCGGTCGATCGGAGAAGCGAAAATGAGCTCGCGCGTCATCGGCTTTGAGACGGAAGCGGTTTCCAGCCGGCCCTCCGCGACCTCGCTATGGACCGACGAAGGCGGCAGCAGCGCGAAGCCGAGACCTTCCTCGACGAGGCTCGTCAGCACGCGGAAGGAATCCGCCTCGAGCTGGACGTTGAGCTTGATCTTGCGTTGGGCGGCTGCGTGCTCGATCAGCGCGCGGAGGCCGTGCGAGTGAGAGGGCAGCACCAGCCGCTGCCGCAGCAGCCAGCCAACATCGACGCTCTTCTTGCGCGCAAGGCCGCAGCCGCGCGGGCCGACCGCGACGATGTTGTCGCGCCCGAGGCTCTCCACGTTGAGATGCAGGTCGGCGGAGCGGCCGTAGAGGATGGCGAGGTCCATCTCGCCGCGATGCAGCCATTCGACCAAATGGCCGCTGTAGCTCTCGACGATGCGCAGCGAGATGCCTGGAAACTTCTCGACGCAGCGCCGCGCAAAGCGCGCCGACAGCACGCAGCTGACGGTCGGAACGAGGCCGAGCACGACCTGGCCCGAAGGCGGCCCCTGGGACGACTGGATGTCGTCGCGGATCTGGTCGATCTGCCGCACGATGCCGGAGGTGCGCGCCAGCAGCAGCCGGCCGGCTTCGGTCAGCACCATGCCGCGGCCGTTGCGGGTGAAGAGTTCGGTGCGCAGCTCGTGTTCCAGCAGCTTGATCTGCCTGGAAAGCGCCGGCTGCGCCACGCGCAGCGTGTCGGACGCCTTGGACAGGCTGCCGAGCTCCGCCACGCAACTGAAGGTCCTGAGCTGCCGGAAATCCATGCTTGCCAATCCTGGAAGGCTACTCCATACGCTATAACAAATGAGCATAGGGGGCTGGCATTGTTTTCACAACGCCAGAGGATCGGCCGGCGTTATCTTAACTGCCGCTACCAACGGGAAACGCCATGAGCGATGAACACCACACCGAAGATTACGCCGATATCCGCGACGCCGTCGCAAAGCTCTGCGCCCAGTTTCCCGGCGAATATTGGCGCAAGCTCGATCGCGAGATGGCCTACCCGAAGGCCTTCGTCGATGCGTTGACGCAGGCCGGCTATCTCTCGGTGCTGATCCCCGAGGAATATGGCGGCGCGGGCCTGAAGCTGTCGGCGGCCGCCGCGATCCTGGAAGAGATCCAGCGCGCGGGCTGCAACGGCGGCGGCTGCCATGCCCAGATGTACACGATGGGCACGGTGCTCAGGCACGGCAATGCCGAGCAGAAGGCCAAGTACCTGCCGAAGATCGCGAGCGGCGAATTGAGGCTGCAGGCCTTCGGCGTCACCGAGCCGACCAGCGGCACCGACACCTCCTCGCTGAAGACCTTCGCGCGCAAGGACGGCAACGACAGCTACATCGTCAACGGCCAGAAGATCTGGACCAGCCGCGCCGAGCATTCCGACCTGATGGTGCTGCTGGCGCGCACCACGCCGAAGGAGCAGGCCAAGAAGCGCACCGACGGCCTGTCGGTGTTCATCGTCGACATGCGCGAGGCCAAGAACAACGGCCTGGAAATCCGCCCGATCCGCACCATGATGAACCACGCCACCACCGAAGTGTTCTTCACCGATATGAAGGTGCCGGCGGAGAACCTGATCGGCGAGGAGGGCAAGGGTTTTCGCTACATCCTCTCCGGCATGAATGCCGAACGCATCCTGATCGCCGCCGAATGCGTCGGCGACGCCAAATGGTTCATCGCCAAGGCGACCAACTACGCCAAGGAGCGCAGCGTTTTCGGACGGCCGATCGGCCAGAACCAGGGCATCCAGTTTCCGATCGCCAAGGCCTACGCCTCGATGCGCGCGGCCGAGCTGATGGTGAAGGAAGCCACTTGGAAATATGAGGCCGGGCTCGACTGCGGCGCCGAGGCCAACATGGCCAAGATGCTGGCGGCCGATGCCTCCTGGGAAGCGGCGAACGCCTGCATCCAGACCCATGGTGGCTTCGGCTTTGCCGAGGAATACGACGTCGAGCGCAAGTTCCGCGAGACGCGGCTGTACCAGGTGGCGCCGATCTCGACCAACCTCGTGCTCTCCTTTGTCGCCGAGCACGTGCTCGGCATGCCCCGCTCGTACTGAGGCGCCATCATGGGAGCACTTGACGGGATCAGGGTGATTGCGGTCGAGCAGGCGGTGGCGGCGCCGTTCTGCTCCTCGCGCCTGGCGGATGCCGGCGCCGAGGTGATCAAGATCGAGCGGCCCGAGGGCGATTTCGCCCGCGGCTATGACGCGGCGGCCAAAGGCCAGAGCAGCTATTTCGTCTGGCTCAACCGCGGCAAGCAATCCGCGGTGGTTGATCTCACGACGAAGGAAGGCCGCGACGAGCTGGAAAAGCTGATCGCAAGCGCCGACGTGCTGATCCAGAACCTCAAGCCCGGCTCGATGGACAAGCTCGGCTTCTCCCGCGAGCGGCTGTTGAAGGACTATCCGAAGCTGATCTCCTGCACCATCACCGGCTATGGCGACGAGGGTCCCTACGCGCATCGCAAGGCGTATGACCTCCTGATCCAGGCCGAGAGCGGGCTGGCCTCGATCACCGGCAATCCTGATGGCGCCTCGCGCGTTGGCATGTCGATCGTCGACGTCGCCACCGGCGCCACCGCGCATGCGGCGATCCTGGAAGCGCTGATCGCGCGCGGGCGCACCGGCAAGGGCGCCGACATCCGCATCTCCATGTTCGACGTCATGGCGGATTGGTGCACCGTGCCGCTGCTGAACTCCGAAGCGGGCAATCCGCCCAAGCGCATGGGCCTGCGCCATCCCTCGATCGCGCCCTATGGCGTGTTCACGTCGAAGGACGGCAAGGACATCCTGATCTCGATCCAGAGCGAGCGCGAGTGGAAGACGCTGTGCGCCAAGGTGCTGGATCAACCGGATCTGCCGGCCGATCCGCGCGTCGCCAACATGGTCGAGCGCGTGCGCAATCGCGACTTCACCGACCAGACGGTCGCGGACGCCTTCGGCAAGATGACGCGCGACGAACTGCTGAAGCGGCTGTCCGATGCCGACATCGCCTTTGCCGAGGTCAACACCATGGCCGATCTTGCCAAGCATCCGCATCTGCGCCGCATCGAGGTCGACACGCCGCAGGGACGTGTCAGCTATCCCGCGCCGGCACCGATCGTCGTCGGCGAGACGCGCAACTATGGCGCCGTGCCCGCGATCGGCGAAAAGCCCCAAGCCAGGAAATAGCAGAGCGAGGCATCATGACCGAGAAGCTCGACATCGATCATTTGCGGCAATGGATCGGCCGCAGCACGGAGGCGACCGACATCGTCACCGCGCAGCTCGTCATGGGTCTGCGCGCGACGCTGTTCCAGGACGTCGGCGAGCCCAGGAAGGGCGACGCCGCGCCGTTCACGGTGCATTGGTGCCTGGCGCAGCCGGTGTTTCCGATGTCGATGCTCGGCCCCGACGGCCACCCCACCCGCGGCGGCTTCCTGCCGCCGGTGCCGCTGCCGCGCCGGATGTGGGCCGGCGGCGAGATCGAGTTCCTGCAGCCGCTGCGCGTCGGCGACGAATCGACCCGGACCTCGCGCATCGCCGATGTCCAGGTGAAGTCAGGCTCGACCGGCACACTATGCTTCGTCTCGGTCGAGCACAGCATTTCCTCGCCGCGCGGCACCGCCATCCGCGAGCGGCAGGATATCGTCTATCGCGAGATGACGAGCAGCGCGCCGGCGACCACGAAAGCTCCGCCGCCACCGCCGAAGGCACAGCACCGCGAGACACATGTGTCGGATCCCGTGCTGCTGTTCCGCTATTCCGCGCTGACCTTCAACGGCCACCGCATCCATTACGACCGCGACTACGTCACCAAGGTCGAGGGCTATCCGGGCCTGATCTTCCACGGCCCGCTGCAGGCGGCGCTGATCATCGAGATGGCGGCGCGCTTGCGCGGCGGCAAGGCGCCGAAGAAGTTCACCTATCGCGGGCTGCAGCCGCTGTTCGAGGGCAGCGAGTTCTCCGTCAATGCCAACGAGCTAGAGGCGGGCATGGAGCTGTGGACCGCGAACGCGGAGGGGCAGCCGACGATGAAGGGCACGGCGGTGTGGTGAGCTCCGCTCGCTTTCCGTCATTGCGAGCGTAGCGAAGCAATCCAGAATCCCTCCGCGGTGATAGTCTGGATTGCTTCGTCGCAAGAGCTCCTCGCAATGACGGTGGGGTCGATACCGCGCCAGCCAACAACAAGGGACGGAAACCAATGGCCAGGAACGGCAAGACCGGCAGCAAGTCCGTCACCGTCAAGCAGGCGACGCTCGACCTCTTGCGCGCCTTCGGCATCAAAAAAGTGTTCGGCAATCCCGGCTCGACCGAGCTGCCGTTCCTGTCCGACTGGCCCGACGACATCGACTACGTGCTGGCGCTGCAGGAGGCGTCCGCCGTCGGCATGGCCGACGGCTACGCGCAGGCGACGCGCAATGCCGGCTTCGTCAATCTGCATTCGGCGGCCGGCGTCGGCAACGCGCTCGGCAACATCTACACGGCGCATCGCAACCAGACCCCGCTGGTGATCACCGCCGGCCAGCAGGCGCGCTCGATCCTGCCCTTGCAAGCGTTCCTCTATGCCGAGCGCGCCTCGGAGTTTCCGCGGCCCTACGTCAAGTACAGCGTCGAGCCGGCGCGGCCGGAGGACGTTCCGGCCGCGATCGCGCGGGCCTATTACACCGCGATGCAGCCGCCGTGCGGGCCGACCTTCGTGTCGATCCCGATCGATGATTGGGCTCACGCCACCGCCCCCGTGGAAGCGCGCAAGGTCAGCCGCGAGATCGGCCCCGAGCTTGACGCGATGAAGGCGCTGGTGGCCGCGCTCGCCAGCGCAAAGCATCCTGCCCTCGTGGTCGGCCCCGGCGTCGACCGCGCCGGCGCGGTGGAGTTGATGGTGCGCGTGGCCGAAAAGGCCAAGGCGAGCGTCTGGGTCAGCCCGTTCTCGGCGCGCTGCTCCTTCCCCGAGCGTCACCCGCAATTCGCCGGCTTCCTGCACGCTTCGCCGGCGCAGCTGTCCGACGCGCTGCGCGCGTACGACCTCGTCGTCGTCATCGGCGCGCCGGTATTCACCTTCCATGTCGAGGGCCATGCCGCAATCTTCGACGGCGGGGCGACCATTTTTCAGATCACCGATGATCCGGATGCCGCCGCGGTGACGCCGGTCGGCACCAGCATCATCGCGACGATGAAGCCGGCGCTGACCACGCTGCTCGAGTTGCTGCCGGAGAGCAAGCGCGCGGCACCGAAGGGCCGCACCCTGCCGCCGGCACCGCAGGCCGCCGATCCGCTGCCGGTCGAATTTTTGCTGCACGCGCTGTCGCAAGCGATGCCGGATGGGGCGTCGCTGGTCGAGGAAGTGCCCTCGCACCGGCCGGCCATGCAGAAGTTCATGCCGATGCCCGGCCAGGACAGTTTCTACACCATGGCGAGCGGCGGCCTCGGCTATTCGCTGCCCGCCGCGGTCGGCATGGCGCTCGGCAAGCCGAAGCAGCGCACGATCTGCCTGATCGGCGACGGCTCGGCGATGTACTCGATCCAGGCGCTGTGGACCGCCGCGCAGCGCAAGCTGCCGCTCACCGTCATCGTCATCAACAATTCCGGCTACGGCGCGATGCGCTCCTTCAGCCAGGTGATGCAGGTGCGGGGCGTGCCCGGGCTGGAGCTGCCGGGAATCGATTTCGTGCGGCTCGCCGAAGGCATGGGCTGCCATGCGGTGCGGGTGAGCAAGGCCGCGGAGCTCGGCGAGGCGCTGAAGCGCGGCATGGCGTTCGAGGGCACGAGCCTCGTCGAGGTCGTCGTGGATTCCGCGGTGCCGGTGCTGTACGGGCAGAAAAGCTAAACGCGCATAGGCTGTAGTACGCCGCCGTCAAAGCCTCCTGCTTCCGCTCTCCGCGTACCTTTGACGTCTGCGCAAAAGGACTAGACTTTACGGGCAAGTTGAAACAATCTTTAGTTGCTTAATCCGATTTTGATTGTGCATCGCAGTATATTATCAAAGGAGATTGCCATGTTGCCTGTTGCCGGAGAAGTCGTGATATGGGCAGGTCAACTGAACGATTCTATCGAGAAGAAGCTTGAACAGGCCGGCTGGCTGGTATGCGATGGACGCTCTCTCTCGCGAGCCAAGTTTCCTGAGCTGTTTGCAGCGATCGGATCCAATTATGGTCATGGCCAAGTCAGCGTTCCTGAGAATTTTTTCATTCCGGATTTTCGCGCGCGATCACCGATCGGCGCGAATGCTGCTGCAGCAAACGGGCTGTCAGCGCGCAAATTAGGTGAAGCTGTGGGTGAGGAAGCACACACTCTCACCATCGACGAAATCCCAAGTCACGCCCATAGAACGCCGGCTTACACAGGCGTCGATGGTGACCACACGCGACGGGATAATGGCCTCTTCGGCGCCACGACGGGATCGACCGAATCTGTTGGCGGAGGCAAGGCCCACAACAACATGCCACCCAGCCTTACCGTGAACTTTCTAATCCGTTTTCGCGCGGGTTAGCGCGGCGTCGAGTCCGCCGCCCCGCTTCCCGAACTCTTCCTGTATCTTGGCGTGGATCTTGGCCATGCCGCCGATCCTACAATCGCAGTTCTCCGTCTTCTTGCGCATGTAGCGTCGTAGCCCCGATTGAGCGGAGCGCAATCCAGGGATCTTGCCACAAGCGAGCCGGCCCCGGATTGCGCTCCGTCCATCCAGGCTACGTCATCACGACGCCAGGAAGCCCCCGTCCGCCGCGAGCACATGCCCGACGACATACGATGACGCGTCCGACGATAGCCACACCACGGCCTCCGCAACCTCCTCCGGACTTCCCATCCGCCGCAGCGGCAGGCCGGCGCTGACCGTCGCGACGTCGCCGACGCCGGCGCGCAGCATCATGTCGGTGACGACACGGCCGGGCGCGATGGCGTTGATGCGGATGCCGCGCGGGGCGTTCTCCAGCGCCGCCGAACGCGTCAGCGAGATCGCGGCGGCCTTGGAGGCCGAATAGAGCGAGAAGCCGGGATTGGGATTGCGCACGCCGCTGACCGAGGCGTTGACCACGATGCTGCCGCGCCCCTGTGCCAGCATCGCCGGCAGCTGATGACGCAGGCAGAGGAACAGCGCGCGGACATTGGTGTCGAACACGTTGTCGTAGATCTCCGTGCCCTGTTCTTCCAGCGGCGCGCGGCGCTCCTGGAAGCCGGCATTGTTGAAGGCAACGTCGAGCCGGCCGCAACGCGCGACAGCTGTGCCGACGAGGCGCGCGACGTCGTCTTCCTTGGTGATGTCTGTCTGAATCGCGATCGCGTTCGCGCCGAGCTCGCGGCACGAGACGGCGGTTGCCTCGATCTCGGCCTCGCGCCGGCCCGCGACCAGGATCGCCTCGGCGCCCTCGGACGCCATGCGTAGCGCGGTGGCGCGGCCAATGCCGCTGCCGCCGCCGGTGACGAGGCAGACCTTGCCGCTCATCCGCTGACCTGCCGGCAAAGTCCCGCTCATCGCGCACTCCAGACACTTGCGCGCATTGTTGCGCCCATATAGTTGTATGGTACAACTATATGCCGGGAGTCAAGATGGCCGAACTTTCGCTGATCGACGATATCCGCGCCGCCTCGCGCCTGATGGTGCGCGAGCTCGGCTTCATGGACGCGACGGTTGCGGCATCGGACTATCCGCCCTCGGCGGTGCACACCATCCTGGAGATCGGCATCCGCGGTCCCATGACCTCGGGCGAGCTCGGCGACTTCCTGCGTCTGGAGAAATCCAGCGTCAGCCGCATGGTGCGCAAGCTGATCGATTGCGGCGAGCTCAGGGAGACGCCGGACGAGGCGGATGCGCGCAGCAAGCTGTTGTCATTGACGGCGAAGGGCCGCCGCACGCTGGAAGCGCTGCATGCCTTCGGCCGGCAGCAGGTGCGCGGCGCGCTGGCGACCCTGACGGAAGCGGAGCAGCGCAAGGTACGCGAGGGCATGATGCTCTATGCGCGGGCGCTGCGGGCGAGCCGGGTGGGGAGCGAGGCTGAATTAGCCGGGTGATTTGCGCTCGCGGAGCCAATCGAAACGCATAAGGGATCGCCCTACGATCCATGGCCCAAGGTATGAGACAAGTCGTCGCGCCGGGAAAATCCTCATAAAAGTATTTGTAGTTGCTGCTCCCCGATAATAACCTTTGGTTGTTTTATCAGGAGATTGCAATGGTGGAAAATCGAAATTTTGAAGGCGACATCCTAAGGATCGGTGACGACCTTCTTCCTGACATCGATGCTCAGCTAGATAAGCTATTGAAGAAGGGACGCTCAGAGCGGGTGCAGATACTCGAGGGCAGCGAAGACCCAAGCGCGCCGCCAAGAAAGCCATATGCGAGATCGGAAGTACAAATCACGTTCAACAACGAACGTGACCTTCGTCAATGTGTACGCCTCTTACGTTGGTCGGATGAACGTCTTAGGGCTCGACCAGATCAGAGAATACTGTGGGACTGGCAAATGACCTGGCGAGAGGGGATGACGATCTATTTCGGAGTCAATTGGTACAATCGGGAATTCTTTGAGGCAAGAAAGGACGCCTTCTTAAATCCGGAGCATCAAAGTTACTATGCCATGTTTGGAGCGACGGCAGATCAATTTAAGATACGGCATGTGATCAGCGAAGGAAAACGGAGAAAGAAATAGTTCCTCGCAACTAAGCCTGCGGCCGCCGAGCGTCGTAGTTGTGATTCTAGGCAGTCGCGAGATCGTAGTCTGTCACTTCCCGAACTCTTCGCGCATCCTGGCCTGGATCTTGGCCATGCCGCCGATCCAGCGGTCGTAGTTCTCGGTCTTCTTGCGCATGTAGCCGAGCACCTGGGGGTGCGGCAGGATCAGGAACGTCTCCTGCGCGAGGCCGGCGAGCACGTCCTTGGCGACCTGCTCGGGCGTCAGGTCGCCGTCGCCGGATTGCGGACCCTTGGGGATCGAGCGCAGCATGTTGGTGTCGACGCCCTGCGGGCAGAGGATCGACACCTTGATATTGTGGGCCTTGTGCGAGATCGCGAGATTCTCGGCAAAGCCGACCGCGGCGTGTTTGGTCGTCGAATAAGCCGGGCTGCCGACCTGCGACAGCAGACCCGCGGCCGAGATGGTGTTGAGGAAATAGCCACCGCCGCGCGCCTTCATGCGGGGCACGAGATGCCGCGCCGCGTAGACATGGGCCATGACGTGGATCGCCCAGCTGCGCTGCCACGGCTCGTCGGAGGCGCCGCCGGCATTCTCCGACATCGGATCGAAACCGCCGCCGATCCCGGCATTGGAGCAGAACAGGTCGATGGGCCCGAACTGCCGTTCGGTCTCCTCGATGACATGCGCGATGTCCTTTTCCTGCGCGACGTCGCATTTGAAGGCGGCGCCATCCACCATCGCGGCGACCGCCCTGGCGTTGGCGGCATCCATGTCCGCGACCACGACCTTGGCCGCACCCGCATTGTGAAACGCCTCGCACAACGCCTTGCCGATACCGTTTGCGCCGCCCGTGACGACCACGACCTTGCCGGTCACCTGCATGCGACGTCTCCTCTTGTCTCATACCGCTTGACACCGCGCGCACTTATTCCGCGGCGCGGAGCTTGCTCAGCTCAACACGAGGTCGAGCACCGCGGTATAATGGCATGCCGCGCCGGCCAAGACAAAGCCGTGCCAGATCGCATTCTGGAAGCGCAGCCGCCGCCAGGCGTGGAAGATCACGCCGAAACTGTAGAGCAGTCCGCCAGCCAGGATGAAGCCCAGCGCCAGCGCCGGCAATGCCCGGACCACAGCGTCGTAGAGCATCACCCCGCTCCAGCCCATCGCAAGATAAATGCCGACCGAGACGCGGTCGAAGCGTCCGGGGTAGCAAAGCTTCAGCACGATGCCTGATATGGCCACGCACCAGACGCCGGCGAGCAGCACCAGCGCGAAGCCGCTGTCCTTCACCTCCAGGATGAACGGCGTGTAGGTCGCTGCGATCAGGAGATAGATCGCGGAATGGTCGAACCGGCGCAGCAGCCACTTGGCCGGCGACACCGGCCAGAGATTATAGGTCGCCGACAGCACCAGCATCGAGAGCAGGCCGGCGATGTAGATAGAGACGCCGACGACGTCGGTCGCGTCGGCATAGATCGCCGTCAGCACCACCAGCACGGTGGCCGCGACGATGCCGGCGAGCACTCCGATCGCGTGGACGATGCCGTCGGCGATGAGCTCGGCGCGGTCGTAGTGCCAGCCCATCGCGTCGGCCGCGGCGTGGACAGAGCTGGATGCAAGCTGTTTCAGTTGGAAGACGGTCATGGCAATCCGCAAAAAGAGGTAGTGCCCTCTGCTATGGGTGTTTCGGGATCGGCGCGTCGTTCAAACGGCTGATTCTCCGACAAAGGCGGTGGAAGTATGGAGCTTGATTTTCCTCACGCAATTGCCACTTTTGTGAACGGCCGCACATTCCTCCCGCCCCGGATCCTCTAACGTTCAGATGGCATTCAGTTTCCAGGATATGGTCGAAGAAGCGCGGCTGTCCGCGCAGGCGCTGATCGACTATGGCGAGCACTTCTTCAACCCGACGGTGCGGTTAGGCGTTACCGGCCTGTCGCGGGCCGGCAAGACCGTGTTCATCACCGCGCTGGTCCACGGCCTCACCCGCGGCGGACGGTTTCCGGTGTTCGACGCCTATGCCTCGGGCCGGATCGCGCGGGCGCATCTGGCGCCGCAGCCCGACGATGCCGTGCCGCGCTTTGCCTATGAGAGCCATCTGCGCGCGTTGGTCGAGGAGCGGCGCTGGCCGAATTCGACCGTCGACATCAGCGAGCTCAGGCTCGTCATCGATTACCAGCGCCCGAACGGCGCCGACCGCACGCTGACGCTCGACATCGTCGACTATCCCGGCGAATGGCTGCTCGACCTGCCGCTGCTGCAGAAGAGTTTTGAGCAATGGTCGGCGGAGAGCCTGGCCTTGTCGCGCGAGGCGCCGCGCGCGCATCTTGCGGGCGAATGGCACGCCCATCTCGCAACGCTCAAGCCCGACGCGCGCGAGGATGAGCAGGCGACGCTCGCCGCCGCGAAGCTCTTCACCGATTATTTGCGCGCCTGCCGCGACGAGCGCTTCGCCATGAGCCTCTTGCCGCCCGGCCGCTTCCTGATGCCCGGCAATCTCGCAGGCTCGCCGGCGCTGACCTTCGCGCCGCTTGACGTGCCCGTGGGCGGGCAGGCATCGGACGGATCGCTGTGGGCGATGATGGTGCGCCGCTATGAGGCCTACAAGGACGTCGTGGTGCGGCCGTTCTTCCGCGATCATTTTGCCCGGCTCGATCGCCAGATCGTGCTGGCCGACGCGCTCGCCGCATTCAACTCGGGCCCCGAGGCGCTGCACGATCTCGAAGCCGCGCTCGCCGGCATTCTCGATTGCTTCAACATCGGCCGCAGCACCCTGCTCTCCAGCCTGTTCCGGCCGCGCATCGACCGCATCCTGTTCGCGGCGACCAAGGCCGACCATCTGCATCATTCCAGCCACGACCGGCTCGAGGCCGTGCTGCGCCGCGCCGTCTCGGGCGCCGTAGCGCGCGCGGAAAGTACCGGTGCCACCATCGACGTGGTGGCGCTGGCCGCCGTGCGCGCCACGAGGGAAGCGCAGGTCGCGCGCGGCCGCGACAAATTGCCGTCGATCCTGGGAACGCCCGCCGCAGGCGAAAGCGCCGGCGGCGAGTTCTTCGATGGCAACACGGAAGTGGCAACCTTTCCGGGCGACCTGCCGCTGGATCCCGAGCCGCTGTTCAACGGCACTGATGCGTTCCGCGGCCTTGCGACCGAGGCCGCCGAGAGAAGCGATTTCCGCTTCCTGCGCTTCCGTCCGCCTAGCCTCGAGCGCGACGGCACCGAGCCGCCGACGCTGCCGCACATCCGCCTCGACCGCGCCCTGCAGTTCTTGATCGGAGACAAGCTCGCATGAACGACCGATCGAAGCCACGGCGGCCGGCGACGTTCCGGCTCGACGATCCCGGCGTCGTCGTCACCGAAGCCGACGAGACGGCGCGGCTCGGCCGCGCCACCATCCAGATCACGCCGGAGCACGATCCGCAGGCGCTGCCGGTGCCGATCGCGGCCGCCGTTCCCGCACGGCGCGGCTTTCCCTGGGGCGCGCTGTTCTGGTCGGGGCTCGCCGGGCTGACGCTGCTCGGCACCGGGCTCGCCGTGGTCCATCTGATCGAGGATCTGTTCGCGCGGAGCGAAACGCTCGGCTTCGTCGGCCTCGCTTTCGCCTCCGTCACCGCGCTGGCGCTGGCCGTGGTGATCGGACGCGAAGCGTTCGGCCTCGCGCGTCTTGCGACGATCGAGCAACTGCACCAGCGCGCAGCCGCCGTCCTTGCCAGCGACGACCGCAAGGAGAGCCGCGTGATCGTGCAGGACCTGCTCAAGATCGCGCACCAGAACCCGCAGCTCGCGCGCGCCCGCGCCACGCTGGAGAGCCACACCGGCGAGATCATCGACGGCGCCGACATGATCCGGCTCGCCGAGCGCGAGTTGATGTCGCCGCTCGATGCGGAGGCGCGGCGGCTGGTGTCGTCGGCCGCGCAGAAGGTCTCGATCGTGACCGCGGTGAGCCCGCGGGCCGCGATCGACGTGCTGTTCGTGTTCGTCGCCGCGCTGCGCCTGATCCGCCAGCTCGCTTTTCTCTATGGCGGCCGCCCCGGCGCGCTCGGCATGATCCGCCTGCTGCGCCACGTCATCGCCCATCTCGCCATCACCGGCGGCATGGCCGCGAGCGACAGCCTGGTGCAGCAGGTGCTCGGCCACGGCATCGCGGCAAAGCTGTCGCAGCGGCTCGGCGAAGGCGTGCTGAACGGCTTGCTGACGGCGCGGCTCGGCCTCGCCGCGATCGACGTCACGCGCCCGCTGCCGTTCGCCGCACTGCCGCCGCCGAAGCTGTCGGATCTGGCGACGGATCTGCTGCGGAAGAAGGACGATGAGGAGTAGCGGCGCTTCCTTACCCTCCCCTGGAGGGGGAGGGTCGGCTCGCAGCGCGCCAGCGATGCGAGACGGGGTGGGGTGACAGCCTCTCCGTCTCGAACACTGCTCGCGTGGAGAGATCACCCCACCCCGCTCGCGCTGCGCGCGATCGACCCTCCCCCTCCAGGGGAGGGTAAGAGAAAATGTGCAAGTCTCACGCTGAATTCCCCCGCCAGCACCTTCCATTGGAACAGCGGCGAGTCTTTGGGTGGTGACAGCTCCGGGGTCCAGCCGGAAAGTTTTTCAATGGCGTAGGTATCCATTATGAGGCCGCGCCAGCGGCGCTCCACCGTCGCGAGTTGCTCGCGTTTCGCCGGAATGTTCTCCCAAAGCGACAACCGATTGTCCGGCTCGCGGCCGACATAGATGCCGGCGTGGCCCTTGATCCGGTCCATGCCGGGATCGGCAAAATCCTGGAAGCGGCCGCGCTCGTTGATCTCGATGACGGGCACGCGCCCCCTGAACAGCCAGCGCATCATGGCGTAGGTGCGGTAATCCGTCGTGGCGATCCAGGTCGCGCCGGTCTCGTCCAGCGCGGCCTGTGCGCGGGCGGCGACCTGCTCAAAGCCGGCCTCGGCCCCGATGGGGTCGATCCTGCCGAGCAGATTCCACGGGGCGGCGACGTAATAGAGGAACACGATGACGACGAAGGCGATGCCGGAGACGATGGCGGTCCTCGCCCAGAACAGCGACGATCTCAGCATGCGCGCCGACCAATCCTCCTTCAGCATCGCCACGAGGTTCACGGCAGCAGCGGCGAAGCCGACCGGCCACATGAACATCGGCCAGGTATCGCCGACCCGCAGCGTGGTGGACTTCGCGAGGAAATACAGGAACGGCACCAGCACCGCGGTCGACGACAGGATCGCGACCGGCTCGCGCGTGCGATAGCCGCGCCACGCCGTCAGCACCAGCCCGGTCAGCACCACCGGCAGCATGACGAAGCCGACCAGGCCGAACTGCAGGCCGATGTAATCGCCGAGCGTCCTTAGCGAGATGCCGTAATTGGCGGTGGCGCGCACGCCCTGGAAACGAAACGAGGCCCAGTCGTGCTGCACGTTCCAGACCAGCACAGGCGAGAACACGAGGGTGGCAACCAGCACGGCGAGATACGGATAGGGACTGCGCAGCCAGCGCCAACGCCAATCCGGCACCAGCAGAAAGGCGGCAACCGCCGGCGCGAACATGATCGCGGTGAATTTCGACAGCATCGAGAGGCCGGCGAACAGGCCGGCCGCCAGCCACCAGCGTCCGTCGCCGCTCTCCGACAACCGCACCAGTGACCACATCATCGCCACCGCAAACGGGATCATGGCGACGTCGGGCGCGACCTTGGCCATCAGCAGGCCGTAATAGAGCGCGGCCTCCGGCATCAGCGCCGCGAGCACGATCGCGCGCACATCATGGGTGAGGCGGCGGACCATGTCTGCGAGCAACAGCTGCGTCAGCAGCATCGCGACGATGCCGCCGAAGCGGACACCGAGCGGCGTGTCGCCGAAGATCGCGGTGCCGAGGCGGATCAGCCAGGCGATGCCCGGAGGATGGTCGAGGAAGCTGAGCGCGCTCTCCTTCGACCAGGTCCAGTAATAGGCCTCGTCGGTGCGCAGCTCGATCGCGGAGGCGTAGACGATGCGCAGCAGTGTCATCGCGGCGATGATGAGCACGGCAACAAGGATGAGACGGCGTTCGGCGCCGTCTGGCTTAACAGGGATATCGGCAGCGATCGTCACGGCCGCGCTTTTCGCCAACCCGGGAGGGGGAGTCAATGCGGGGAGCCCCTGGGTGTCGTCCCGGGCAAGCGAAGCGCGACCCGGAATCCATAACCACAGGGAGGAGTTTGGCGAAGATTCGTGGTTGCCGGCCAGCCCCAAATATCTCCCTGGGGCTATGGGTCCCGGATCTGCGCGCGCCTGGGGGCGCGCTGGTCCGGGACGACAGTGGGGCTTGCCGCGCATGTGACCTGTCACCCCCGGGAATTAAACGCTAGGCTGGCCGTTCTGCTTTCCGAGCTGATAGAATCGAATCATGGTCACCGCTGCTGCACAGATGTCCGAACTCGTCCGCGCGACCAGCGTGCGGCAGGTGCGGCTCGTCTGCGGGGTGATCCTGTTCTGTTATGTGATCAGCCATTTCCTCAACCATGCGCTCGGCAATATCTCGGTCGAGGCCATGGAGGCCGGGGTCACCTACCACATCCTGTTCTGGCAGTTCCTGCCCGTCGCGATCGTGTTCTATACCGCCGCGTTGACGCATATGGGGCTCGGCATCTACGCGCTTTATCAGCGCCGCCAGTTCCGCTGGCGGACGACCGAGCCGCTGCAGCTCGCGCTGGGCTTGAGCATCCCTGCTCTGGTCATGGGCCACGTGGTCGGGGTGCGGCTCGGCTACACGCTGTACGATCACCAGAAGCTCTACCCGCAGGAGCTCTACCTGTTCTTCGTCGCCGCTCCGGGCCGGCTCTGGCAGATGACGATCCTGCTCATGATCGCCTGGGTCCATGGCTGCATCGGCATCTATTTCTGGCTGCGCCTCAAACCGTTCTTCACGCGTGCCGCCCCCTATCTGCTCGCCGCCGCCGTGCTGATCCCGACGCTGTCGCTGCTCGGCATCTATCAGGGCGGCCGCAGCGTCGTGATCGAGGCCGAAGACGGCGAGTGGCGGGCGCAAAATCTCACCCGGCGCCAGGTCGGCACCTCGGCCGAGGCCGCGACGCTCGATCGCATCACCGGCGGCTTCACCATCGCCTATTTCGGGCTGGTGGGCCTGGCGCTGGCGGCGCGCGGCGTGCGCGCCTGGCGCGAGCGGCGCGGCGGCGTCATCGCGCTGTCCTACGGCAACGGCAAGACGGTGCGGGTTCCCAAGGGCCTCTCGGTGCTGGAGGCGAGCCTGCGCCACAATCTGCCGCATGCCAGCGTCTGCGGCGGCCGGGCCCGCTGCTCGACCTGCCGCATCCGCATCATCGGCGATCATGCCGCCCTGCCCGAGCCGTCGCAGCGCGAAGCCTTCGTGCTGACGCGCGTCGGCACCAACGATCCCTCGATCCGGCTGGCCTGCCAGCTGCGGCCGACGTCGGACCTCTCCTTCTTCCAGCTCTTCACCCCGCAAGCGACGACGGCGACCGCGCATGCCTCGGCGCCGGCGAGCATCGGCCAGGAGCGCTATCTCGTCAGCCTGTTCGTGGACATGCGCGGCTCGACGCAGCTCGCCGAGAAGCGGCTGCCGTTCGACACCGTGTTCATCGTCAATCGCTTCCTCGGCGCGGTGTCGCAGGCCGTGATCGAGAATGGCGGCCAGCCCAACCAGTTCGTCGGCGACGGCATGCTGGCGCTGTTCGGGCTCACGGCCGACCCGCAAACCGCCTGCCGGCAGGCGCTGAAGGCGGCAAGCGGCATCGCCACCCAACTCGACGAGCTGAACCGGCTCCTGAGCCATGATCTTCGCCAGCCGATCCGCTTCGGCATCGGCATTCACGGCGGCGAGGTCATCATCGGCGACATCGGCTATCGCGATCACATCGTGTTCACGGCGCTGGGCGATGCCGTCAACGTCGCCGCCCGCCTCCAGGACATGACCAAGACGCTGGGCTGCGAGGCGATCGTGTCGGACGAGATCAGCCGCAGCGCGGGCCTGGCCGACGATGCCTTGCCGCACCAGGAGGTCGCGATCCGCGGCCGCGACGAGCCGCTTGCCGTGCGGGTGGTGGCGGATGCGAGGGAGCTGGCGGCGCTGGTCGATCGCAGCCAGCGCGTCGCGGCGTGATGTTCGCCTCTCCCCGCTTGCGGGGAGAGGCCGACGCGCGCAGCGCGGCGGGTGAGAGGGCCTCTCCGCGAGTCCAACTGCTTCCTCCCTTGCGGAGACTCCCCCTCACCCCAACCCTCTCCGCGCAAGCGGGGCGAGGGAACACACTGCCGTCGCGGCTACACTTTCGTTCAATCTCGTCACAGGCGTAACACCGGTCTGCTGCGACGCAGCGGCATGGGCCAGCTGCGAAAGCACGAATTGACTTCGTTCCGATCGTTGCGACAGATGAGCGCAGGTCGGCGGTGATGACCGCGGACGGAAGAAAGCTCCGGGAGGAGACGAGGATGTTCGATCGACGCGACCTGCTCAAGGGAGCGGGCTTGACCGCACTTGCGGCCACACTGAATTCCACGAGGGCGGCGGCCCTCGACACCGTCACACTCCCGTTCGCCAATGGCGAACGGCCGCTGGTGAAATACCCGCAGAAGCGGCCGATGATCGGCCTGACCAGCCGGCCGCCGCAGCTCGAGACGCCGTTTGCGATCTTCAACGACGGTCCGATCACGCCGAACAACGCGTTCTTCGTGCGCTATCACCTCTCCGACCTGCCCTACGATCTCGATCCCGACAAGTTCACGCTGGAGGTCAAGGGCAAGGTCGACAAGCCGCTCAAGCTGTCGCTGAAGGACATCCGGAAGATGAAGGCGACGGAGATTGTCGCCGTCGCGCAATGTTCCGGCAACAGCCGCGGCTTCTTCGAGCCGCGCGTCGCCGGCGGCCAGCTCGCCAACGGGGCGATGGGCTGTGCGCGCTGGCGCGGCGTGCCGCTGAAGTCCGTGCTGGCGATGGCCGGCGTGCAGAGTGGCGCCAAGCAGGTGACGTTTGGCGGCATGGACGGACCGGTCAGCGACAAGACGCCCGATTTCGTCAAGGCGCTCGACGTCGATCACGCCAATGACGGCGAGGTGATGCTGGCCTATGGCATGAACGGCGAGGATCTGCCGTTCCTCAACGGCTTCCCGCTGCGCCTGATCGTGCCCGGCTATTTCGGCACCTACTGGGTCAAGCACCTCAACGAGATCACCGTCATCGACAATGTCTATGACGGCTTCTGGATGAAGTCGGCCTATCGCATTCCGGATACACCGGACAATTCGATCGAGCCCGGCACCACGCCGAAGGCGACCATCCCAATCAACCGCTTCACCATCCGCTCCTTCATCACCAGCGTGGCTGACGGTGCCAAGCTGAAGGCCGGCCGCACGACGCTGCGCGGCATCGCCTTCGACGGCGGCAAGGGCATCAAGGAGGTCCAGGTCTCCACCGACGGCGGCAAGAGCTGGACGAGCGCCAAGCTCGGCAAGGATCTCGGCAAATACGCCTTCCGCGAATGGAGGCTGCCGGTGAAGCTCGCGGCCGGCAATGTCGAGCTCAAGGTGCGCGCCACCGGCAATGGCGGCGAGACGCAGCCGGACACGCCGCGCTGGAACCCGGCGGGTTATCTGCGCAACGTCGTCGAAACCACCCGCGTGACCGTGGCCTGAGGGAGAATGATCATGCAGCGCACCGTTCTCCTCGCCGTCTCGCTCGGCCTTGCCGCCGCGATGGGTTCGGCACTTGCCGCGCCGGTCAACTACAAGACCCCTGATGAGGTCGCAGCGTTCGAGCCGGGCCCCGGTCTCGAAGTCGTCAAGGGCAATTGCAGCGCCTGCCACTCGGCCGACTACATCAAGACGCAGCCGCCGATGAAGGACAAGAAGGGCTTCTGGCAGGCCGAGGTGACCAAGATGATCAAGGTCTATGGCGCACCGATCGACGATGCGGATGTCGGCAAGATCGTCGATTACCTGGCCGCCACTTATTGAAGGCAGACGTCAGGCGCAACTGCTCTGACACCCTCCCATGGAGGGGGAGGGTCAGCAAGAACCGCCGCTCTTCCCTCTTCCGCAGCATGGTTTGCGGCGTGCGGGCCATTTGACCGCGAAACGGGCAAAACCGGCAAAAGCGCCGCGAAGTTGAGCGGAATTCGGCGAAATGCCGATGTGGTTTGAGCTACCAAGCCCGCCACATTCCGCGTATCCTGTTAGGACCGAACCGGCCGGTTGGCGGGGACTGGCGGTTCGGAGATTTCGGAGGAAGACCCGCGGAGAAGTCGTGATGGCTAAAGGTACGGTCAAGTGGTTCAACCCGACGAAGGGTTATGGATTTATCCAGCCTGCGTCGGGAGGCAAGGATGTGTTCGTGCATATCTCGGCAGTGCAGAAGGCCGGTCTGTCGACCCTGAACGAGGGACAGACGGTGGAATACGAAGAGATCGCAAACCGGGGCAAGACTTCCGCAGAGAACCTCAAAGTATAAGCCCGCCAGCCTTTGCTGCCTCCCGGAACACCTTCCGGGAGCGGGCCAAGCAAATTTCAGAAGACGGCCAGTGCATTCGACGACAGGCGTTGCGATTGCACGAGGATAGCTATTTTTCCCGGGAAGACCGCACGTTCAACGCCACAGCAATGACAATCGCGACGGCATTTCGTCAGCCCACCGGCAACGGTGCGTCGCGCTTGATCTCTTCCATCACCGCATAGGTCCGCGTCTCGCGCACGCCCGGCATCGCCAGCAGGGTCTCGCCGAGAAAGCGTCGATACGCCGCCATGTCTGCCAGCCGCGCCTTCACAAGATAGTCGAAGCCGCCGGCAACCATGTGACACTCCAGAACTTCAGGCGCGAGCTTCACCGCGCGCGCGAACCGTTCGAAATTGTCGGGGGTGGTCTTGTCGAGCAGCACTTCGACGAACACCAGAAGGCCAAGGCCCAGCCGATGCGGGTTGAGCCGCGCGCCATAGCCCTCGACGAAGCCCTCGCGCTGCAGGCGCTTCAGCCGCTCGCCGATCGAGGTCGGCGACAGCCCGATGCGCTCGGCGAGGTCGACATTGGCGATCCGTCCATCCTCCTGCAAAATCGAGAGGATTCTCCGGTCGACGCGATCTAGTTCCATATCTTCTGAGGCTATTTTGGTGTCAATCTTCATTTTCTAAGGCAAATGAGCTAGATTGTCTATCGAACTGCGGTCACGCGGGCATTATCCTGAATTCAGCCACAGGACACGCCATGCCGAACATCCCGCCTCCCTTTGCCGCCCCCTACGCGCCGGACGATGCCGAGCTTGCCGCGCAGCTGTTGCCGGCGGCGCATCTCGCCCCGCCGCAGGAGGCACGGATCGACCGGACCGCGACCCGGCTGATCGAGGCAATCCGCAAGCGCGACGACCGGCTCGCAGGGAATCTTGGTGGCGTCGAGGACATGCTGCGGGAGTTCGCGCTCTCGACCAAGGAGGGCCTCGCGCTGATGGTGCTGGCCGAGGCGCTGCTGCGCGTGCCCGACGCGCGCACCGCCGACCAGTTCATCGAGGACAAGCTCGGCGAGGGTGACTTCATCCACCACGAGACCAAGTCCACGGCGTTCCTGGTCAACGCCTCGGCCTGGGCACTCGGGCTGTCGGCACGGGTGATCCAGCCCGGCGAGACGCCGGACGGCACCATCGGCCGCCTCGTCAAGCGACTGGGCGCGCCGGCGGTACGCACTGCGACGCGCCAGGCGATGCGGCTGATGGGCAACCATTTCGTGCTCGGCGAGACCATCGAGCAGGCGCTGGAGCGGGCTCAGCCGCGCTCCGGCCAGAAGTCGCGCTATTCCTTCGACATGCTCGGCGAAGGCGCGCGTACGGCGGCCGACGCGACGCGCTATTTCGATGCCTATGCCAGCGCGATCGAAACCATCGGCAAGGCCGCAGGCACTCATTCCCTCCCCGACCGGCCTGGCATCTCGGTCAAGCTCTCGGCGCTGCATCCGCGCTTCGAGGCGATCAGCCGCGCGCGGGTAATGGCCGAGCTGGTTCCGCTGCTGCTCGATCTGGCGCAGCGCGCCAAGGCCCACGACCTCAACTTCACCGTCGATGCCGAGGAAGCCGACCGGCTGGAGCTGTCGCTCGACGTGATCGCAGCAACGCTCGCCGATGCCTCGCTCAAAGGCTGGGACGGATTTGGCCTTGCGATCCAGGCCTATCAGAAACGTGCCGGCGCCGTGATCGACCATGTCGACGCACTCGCGCGCGCGCATGACCGCAGGCTGATGGTGCGCCTCGTCAAGGGCGCCTATTGGGACACCGAGATCAAGCGCGCGCAGGAGCGCGGGCTGGACGGCTATCCCGTGTTCACGCGCAAGGCGATGACGGACCTGAACTACGTTGCCTGCGCGACGAAGCTGCTGGCCTTGCGGCCGCGCATCTTCCCGCAATTCGCCACCCACAACGCGCTGACGGTCGCGACCGTGCTGGAGCTCGCCGCGGGTAGCGGCGGATTCGAGTTCCAGCGCCTGCATGGCATGGGCGAGGCGCTGTACGAGCAGCTCGCCAAGGACCGGCCCGACATCGCCTATCGCACCTATGCGCCGGTCGGCAGCCACCGCGACCTGCTGGCCTATCTGGTACGGCGCCTCCTGGAGAATGGCGCCAACTCCTCCTTCGTGGCGCAGGCTGCCGATTATCGCGTGCCTGTGACGGCACTGCTGCAGCGGCCGGCAGTTGCCACTGCCCGGCCGGAAGCGACGGCCCATTCCAAGATTCCGTTGCCGGCCGACCTGTTCGCGCCGGAGCGGCGCAATTCGCGCGGCGTCGAAGTCGGCGCGCGCCTCGCGCTCGACCAATTGCTGGCCGATGTGAAGGCCGCGGCCGTGGACCTCAAGCCCATCGCCGATGCCACGCCGGATCAGACCGATGCAGCAGTCGCTGCGGCGCGCGGGGGCTTTGCCGCCTGGAGCCGGACGCCGGCGGCCACGCGCGCGGCGGCCCTGGAACAGGCGGCGCATCTGCTGGAGAGCCGCAGCGCCCGCTTCATCGCGCTGCTGCAAGCCGAGGGCGGCAAGACGCTCGACGATGCATTGTCGGAGCTGCGCGAAGCTGCGGATTTCTGCCGCTATTATGCCGCGCAAGGCCGCAAGCTGTTCGGTGCTGATACCGCGATGCCCGGCCCGACCGGCGAGAGCAATGCGCTCGCGATGCGCGGCCGCGGCGTCTTCGCCGCGATCTCGCCCTGGAATTTTCCGCTGGCGATCTTCCTGGGTCAGGTCACGGCCGCGCTGATGGCCGGCAACAGCGTGGTGGCAAAGCCGGCCGAGCAGACGCCGCGCATCGCGCGCGAAGCCGTCGCCCTGCTGCACGAGGCCGGTATCCCCAGAAGCGCGCTGCATCTCGTCACCGGCGACGGCAAGATCGGCGCGATGCTGACCGCGCATCCTGACATCGCCGGCGTCGTCTTCACCGGCTCGACCGAGGTCGCCCGCCTGATCAACCGGACGCTCGCCGCCAAGGACGGGCCGATCGTGCCGCTGATCGCCGAGACCGGCGGCATCAACGCGATGATCGCGGATGCCACCGCGCTGCCCGAGCAGGTCGCCGACGACGTCGTCACCTCCGCGTTCCGCTCCGCCGGCCAGCGCTGCTCGGCGCTGCGGCTTCTGTTCGTGCAGGAGGACGTCGCCGACCGCATGATCGAGATGATCGCGGGCGCCGCGCGCGAATTGAAGATCGGCGATCCCTCGGATGTCGCGACCCATGTCGGCCCGGTGATCGACCTCGAGGCCAAGCAGCGCCTCGATGCGCATGTCGCGCGGATGAAGAGCGAGGCGAAGCTGCACTTTGCAGGCGACGCACCGGAGGGCTGCTTCGTCGCACCGCACATCTTCGAGCTCAAGGAAGCCGGCCAGCTCACCGAGGAGGTTTTTGGCCCGATCCTGCATGTGGTGCGCTATCGTGCGGAACACCTCGCGCGCGTGCTTGCTGCCATCGAGCGCACCGGCTACGGGCTCACCCTCGGCATCCACTCCCGCATCGACGACACGATCGAAGCCATCATCGACCGCGCCCAGGTCGGCAACATCTACGTCAACCGCAACATGATCGGCGCCGTGGTCGGCGTGCAGCCGTTCGGCGGCAACGGCCTCTCTGGAACCGGCCCCAAGGCCGGCGGCCCGCACTACCTCGCGCGCTTCGCCACCGAGCAGACAGTGACCATCAACACCGCTGCTGCCGGCGGCAATGCGGCGCTGCTTGCGGGTGAGGAGTGAGGCCCTGCGCCTGGCGCCGTTGCATCCCTGCAAAACATCGGTCTAATGGCTCCCACCACCGGCCCGCGCCAATTCCAGCGCGCGGGAAACGACAAGAGCTGAGGGAGCGACGCCGCGATGGAAAAGGGCATCTTTTCGGGCCTGAAGGTTCTGGACTGCGCGAGCTTCATCGCAGCGCCCGCGGCCGCAACCGTGCTGTCCGATTTCGGCGCCGATGTCATCAAGATCGAGCCACCCGGCGCCGGGGATCCCTACCGCAATCTGCCTAACCTGCCGGGCTATCCGACCGGCGAGCACAATTTCGCCTGGTTGTTGGAAGCCCGCAACAAGAAGAGCATCGCGCTCGACCTCGCCAAGCCGGAGGCGCAGGCCGTGCTGTACAAGCTGGTGGCCGAAGCCGACGTCTTCATCACCAACATGCCGCCGCCGGTGCGGGCCAAGCTCGGCATCACCTATGATCATCTCGCTCATCTCAACGACCGGCTGATCTACGCTTCCTTCACCGGCTATGGCGAGAAGGGCGAGGAGGCCAACAAGCCCGGCTTCGACAGCAACGCCTATTGGGCGCGCTCCGGCCTGATGGATCTGGTCCGCGCCGACACCGACACCACGCCGGCGCGCTCGGTCGCCGGCATGGGCGACCATCCCTGCGCCATGGCATTCTACGGTGCCATCGTCACCGCGCTGTATCAGCGCGAGAAGACCGGCAAGGGCTCGCATGTCGCCTCCAATCTGATGGCGAACGGGGTATGGGCGGCGAGCGTGCTAGCGCAGGCAAAGCTGTGCGGCGCCAAGTTCGGCGAACGGCGCCCGCGCGAACGCGCGTTGAACGCGGTCGCCAATCACTACCAGTGCAAGGACGGCCGCTGGCTGATCCTGTCGCTGCTGAACGAGGAGAAGCAGTTTCCGACGCTGGCCAAATGCCTGGGGCGCGAGGATCTGATCAATGATCCCCGTTTCGTCACCAAGGCCGACCGTCACGCCCGCTCGGTCGAGCTGATCAAGATCCTGGACGAAACCTTCGCGACGAAAGATCTCGCCGAATGGCGAAAAATCCTCGACGGCAATGGCCTGGTGTTCGGGGTCGTCGCTATTCTGGACGACATCCCCAACGACAAGCAGATGCTCGACAACGAGGTGCTGGTGCCGTTCGAGAACGACACCATGCTCACCATCAACAGCCCGATCTGGATCGATGGCGCCAAGAAGGTGCAGCCGCGCAAGCCGCCCGCTGTCGGCGAGCACAGTGACGAGATCTTGCGCGCTGCGGGGTACGACGAGGGGGCGATCAAGCAGCTTCGGTCGAACGGAGCGGTGGGATAGGCCGGCGCGCCGGCGTTACTTCCGCGCGAGCAAGCCGCCCACCAGCTCCAACAGCTCCGCCTTCGCCTCACGGCGGAAGCCGGCCCTGGGCGTGGCGAGTTGACGAAACAGCAAGCCGATCAACGCCGAGACGAACAACTCGGCGTGAGGGCGTGGGTTTGGCGACTTCGCGGCCTTCAGCGCAAGCTCCGCACTCTGCCGCCACGTGTCAAACCACTCGGCGACCACGGGCCGATAGCAGGGTTGCCTCGCGGCAGCCAGGAAAGCTTCATAGCAGGCGATATGCGTCTCGGCGTCCGTGCCGAGCTCCCGGACATAGAAGTCGACCAGCGCATCGATCCAGGCCTCGACCTCGAATGCCTTATCCTGAAGGCCGAGGGCCAACGCACGCAGCCGGCCGACCTCGCGCGCCAGAGCAAACTGCAGCGCCGCTTCTACCAGCGCATCACGGGGTCCGAAATGATGCGTGACCGCACCGAGCGAAACCCCGGCTTCGGCCGCGACCGCCCGGTGGGTCACGCCGTCCAGCCCATCTCGCCCGATGATGCGCAGCGTCGCCTGCATCAGGGATCGCTCGCGCTCGCCCGACTCTGTTTTTGAATCCCTGCTCATCCGGCCCAGCATCCAGCTCTTGACCAACGACAGAACAAATGTTCTGTTGTGCGGATCATATGTAATATCGTCGTCCAGGCCGCCGAAGGCAAGGAGCGTTCAATGCCCAGCTACCGCCTCCACTATTTCCCCGAGTCAGGCAACAGCTACAAGCTCGCGCTGATGCTGACGCTGTGCGGCGAGACGTTCGAGCCGATCTGGACCGATTTTGCCGGCGGTGTCACGCGCACGCCGGAATGGCGCAAGGCGGTGAACGAGATGGGCGAGATTCCCGTGCTCGAAATCGACGGCGTGAAGATGACGCAGACCGCGCCGCTCCTGCTCAGGCTCGCCGAGCGATATGGCCGCTTCGGCGCCGAGACCGAGGACGAAAACTTCGAGCTGCTGCGCTGGCTGTTCTGGGACAACCACAAGCTCACCGGCTACATGGCGACCTACCGCTTCATGCGCGCCTTCACCGAGAAGAACGATCCGCAGGTGCTGAAGCATTTTCGCCGCCGGCTCGAGGATTTCCTCGGCATTCTCGACGGGCATCTTCAGCACAACGACTTCGCGATCGGCGCAAGGCCGACGGTCGCCGATATCTCGATGATGGCCTATCTGCACTATCCGAGCGACGAGCACGGCTTCGATTTCGCGGCCAGCCATCCCGCCATCCACGCCTGGCTCGGCCGCATCGCCGCCCTGCCCGGCTGGAAGCCGGCGTACGAGCTGCTACCGGGCAGGCGGATGACGAACCACGCCAAGTGAGCGGCACTCTCTTCTTCTCCGCGCTTCGCGCGTCGACCTCTCCCCGCAAGCGGGGCCAGGCGAATCGCGCGGCTCGCTCCGAGACTCAGTCGACAGAGATCCTACCGCAGCGACAGCCAGCCGAGCGTGAACAGGATGCCGCCGACGACGACGGCCATCGCGATCGCCCAGACGCTGACGCGGGCGCTGCCGGCGACCTGCTTGGCTTCTTCGTTCTGCGCGATCTGGCGATTGCGCGCCTTGTTGGCGTTGCCGGTATCCGTCATGAATCATCCAAATCGCTTGTTGGCTAACGCGTCTTGATGAAGCACATGCCGATGCGGCGCGAGGCCGCGGCGGCCTGACAGCTGAGACCGTTAGCACAGTTCCATGACGTAAAACTCTTGTCTGGCGTTCCCGATCCCGCATCCTCGAGGGAACAATGCGCGCCCCAGCCGTCCTGATACTCGCTTCCGGCGAGCTCGCGGCTGCCGCGGGTCTGCGGCCGGCTGGCGAATCCGCGTGAGAAATCAGGACGTTTGCCCGCGGCAAAGGCGGTCAGGATGTCGCGGCGACGCAGCTGATCGCCGACGAAATGCGGCGAGGCCGGCACGATGGCCGCGTTGGACGGCTTGCCAGCCAGCCAGTCGACGCCAGGAAAATGGAAGCCGCCGATGCCGCGGGTCTGGTGGCACCCTGAGCAGGTGACGTCGTTGAGACGACGCTGAAAGCCCGCGACCGAGCGGATGTTCTGCATGTCTCCGCGTGCGGCGGCCTGCTTCAGCGCGCCGACCACGTCGTCATCGGTGAAGACCGGGTCGCCGCCGCCCTCGCCTTTCTCCTCTCCTTGCACCATGCCGAACTCGGGCTGCAGCGCGGAAGCGTCCAGGCCGGCGGGCGTCGGCACCACCGCAGCCTTGGCCAGGAATCTTTCCGGGATCAGCACCGTGCCGCGATCGAATTCGCGCAGATTCCCGGGCGCGAGCAGCCAGTGCTTGAAATCGCGCCGGAGCGCCTGGTCGGCGAGGATGCGGTCGCGGTCGATCTGGTTCTCCAGCACCGCTTCCGCGAACGTCTTCGTCGCGGCGTCATACTTGAACACCTTGAGCAGATAGTCGGAGCGGAAATCGTGCAGCGCCGATTTCGGCGCGACGGAGATTTGGATGTTGGTCTCGATGCGGTCGAGCATGGCATCGTCCCGGCCGCGGATCAGCTCCTGCCAATTGCCGTTGTCGAGCCAGCGCCGCGCGATCTCGGCGCAGGTGAGCGGCTTGCCATTCCCCTCCGTCCGGCGCGCATCCCGCGCCTTCATCACCAGATTGAACGTCATCGGCAGGCGCGTCGCGGGCTTGCCACCGCCGAACCGCGCGAGCCGGTAGATCAGCCGGATCTCGCCGCAAGATTCTTCGGCGACATAGGCGCGGTCCATGCGATTGACGACGCCGGCCAGCACGAAGCGCGTGTCGGGCGATGTCAGATTGGCCCGATCGAACAGCTGCACGTCGAAACCTTCGCCGGTGCCGATGGTCTCGGTCGGCCAAGCCGCCTTCTGCCTCGCGATGTAGCGCTCGAGCTCCGCGTCGATCGCGGGGGGAATGTCCTTGAGCTGCGGCAGCGCCGCGAACAGCCGGTCGGTCGTCAGCGGACGGTCCGCCTTGCGCTCCGGCGCCAGCAGGCGCGCGATCGTGAGGACGTCGCCGTCGTCGAGCTTGCGCAACAGATCAGGATCGGTGATGGCCGTGCCGCGCGTCAGCTGTGCGGTCTCCGCGGCTGACGACGAGGCGGCGCCGCCAAGCAACACGGCGGCAGCAACGAGAATTCGCAGCGCGCGGCTCATGCCTTAGGTAACACCGCGCCGGGATGCCTATTCAAGCAAAAAGGCGCCTCGAATGCTGGTGAAGCGCCTCTTCGAAGTCGGATACTAGACGCTCAGCGTGCGACGATCAGCCCCTTGCTGGTGACGACCACCCAGCGGCCGTCCTGGCGGCGGATCGCATCGACGCGACCGACGCCGGGGATGGGGTCGCCGGGATAGACCTCGTAGAGACCGTCGCGGCCCTCGATCAGCGCGCCGCCATTGCCGGCGTTGCGCAGCCGCCAGCCTTCGATCGTCGGCAGACGGCCGACCTCGGGCTTGGGGGCGGCAGCCACCGGAGCCGCTGCGGCGGCGGTCGCAACCTGGGTCGGAGCGACCGAGCCGGTGATCTCCTTCGCGGGCGCCGGAGCTGCGGCAGCCTGCGCGGGCGGCGTGACGCGCAGCTTGTCGACCGCTTCCGACAGCTTTGCGATCCTGGCGAGCGGCTCGGCCTGCGCCTTCTCGAGCTTGTCGAGACGGTCGTTGGCGCGATTGAACTGGCTGAGGCCCGTCTTCGAACTGTGCTCGACATTGGCCTTCAGCGCGACGAGATCGGCATCGATCCGCGCGACCGAAGCATCGAGCGCGCTGGTATCGGTGACCTGCACCGGTGCCTGGGCGGGACTTGCGAAATGCATCATGCCGGCGGTTGCGAGCGCGCCGCTGATCGCGCCGACACCGGCTGCGATCGCCACCACCGCGGCCATCGCCGACAGGCGCCGCTTGCCGCCGGCCTCGCGCTGCGCGTCCGCCTTCATATGCGGAGCAAAATCCTCGCGGTCCCAGCTGCGCTCCGAGGGCGCCATGACGATGAGCTTGCCGGGCTTCGGCTCGGGCTTGGTCTCGGCTTTGGCTTCGACCTTCGGCAGCTCGATCCTCGACGCTTCGATCTTCGGCGGCTCGACCGGATCCGGCTTGGGCGGCGCCTCGTGGTCAGGCGCGATCGAGGGGGCGTCGATCCCGGCAGCCTCGACAGCCCGCGGCGCGGTCGTCTCGGCTTCGACGACGCTGTTGTCCTGGGCAGCCTGCTCAGCCATTGGTTCGCTCACGGTTCAAATACTCCGCTCTGGATTGACCTTTTGGTAACTTTCATTGCTTGCGAAATCCTTACCTTGGGACCCGCTTACCGAAGTTTTAGGAAATTATCCGGGGCCGAATTAGGCCGGGAAAATGGAACCGGTGTGGCGGGCGTGAAACAATTTGTAACCGGGCCAAGATGAACGGCGCAGGAATGAGGCTACGCGCCGGTGATAGATCGAGCGCCCGCTCTAGCCACATCGTCATTACGAGCCAACGGGTCCGCGCGAAGCGCGGCCCGATGACAGGCTCCGCGAAGCAATCCAGCAATCCTTCCGCGGAGGTAGTCTGGATTGCTTCGTCACAAGGGCTGCTGGCAATGACGCAGCAGGCAGCACCCGTCCCTCACATCACAGTCCGTCACATCACGACCGGCTCATCCGGCAGCTCGTTGGCGGGTGAGGCCTGCGGCGGAAAATGCCGCGCCAATTCGCGCGACACCGCTTCAATGCCGCCGATGACGCCGCGCTCGAACTGGCCGGAGGCGAACTCCGCCTCCATGGCGTGACAGATGCTCTCCCAGCCCGCCGCGCCCACCTTCGCGTCGATGCCACGATCGGCGATGATCTCGACGTCGCGATCGGCGAGCAGGAGATAGATCAGGACGCCGTTGTTGTGCGCGGTGTCCCAGATGCGCAAGTGCGAGAATACGTCGAGCGCACGCGCCCGCGCCGGCTGGTTGCGAAACAGCGGCACGCCGTCGAGCGCGCCCTCGACCACGAAGCGGACCTGGCCGGAATGGGTGGCTTCGCCGCGCCTGATCGCCTGCTCGATGCGGGCGAGGACGTCTGGCGGAAAGATCTGCCTTGCCCGCCAATGATACTGCACGAGATGTCTGGCAATGCGCTTGATGCTCATGACCGCTACCAGCTCCCCGAGGCGCCGCCGCCGCCAAAACTGCCCCCGCCGCCGCTGAACCCGCCGCTGCTCGACGATCCGCTGCTCCAGCCGCCTCCCGACGAGCCGCTCGACCAGGAGCCGCTGCGCGAGCGGCCGGTGCCCGGCGTGATCGCCGAAAACAGATCGGCGATGAAACCGATGATGAAGCCGAGGACGCCGACGGCGGCGGCGAGCGCTGCGGAGCCGAGGATGACCCAGGTCACCGCCGCGATGATGCCGCCGGTCACCAGTGATCCGAGCAGCCGTCCCAGGATTGCCCGGAAGAAGCCGCCCACGCCGATCGAGGCAAATAGCGCCACGGCGAAGACCGGCACGAGGTCGTCCAGATTGTGGGCGAAGTTCGCGGTGCGCGAGGGAGACGGCAAGGGCTCTCCTTCGATCACCCGCATCATGCGGTCGACGCCATCGGAGATGCCGCCGGCGAAATCGCCTGCCCTGAACTTCGGCGTGATGACCTCATCGATGATCCGCCGCGACGTGACGTCGGTCAGAGCGCCTTCGAGGCCGTAACCGACCTCGATGCGCAAGTGCCGGTCGCCCTTGGCGACGACGAGGATCGCGCCGTCGTCGACCTTCTTGCGGCCGATCTTCCAGGCCTCCGCCACCCGGATCGAGAACTGCTCGATCGTCTCCGGCTGCGTGGTCGGCACGATCAGGACCGCGATCTGGCTGCCCTTGCGGCTCTCGAAGTCCTGCAGCTTCTGCGACAGCGCGGCGATGTCGCTGCTGGAGAGCGTGTCGGTCTGATCGACCACGCGACCGGTGAGCTCCGGGACGGCGACGTCGGCGAATGCTGGGAGCGCGAAGGTGAGCAGCAGCGCGATGACCGCAAGCGCCGACCACACTCTCGCTGTCATCGCCCGGCTTGCCGCCTTCGCTGAAGCTTCGGCGCGCCGAGCACCGGTGTGAGCCTCGGCGTAGCCTTGGCGAAGCCGGGACCGGGCGATCCAGTATTCCAGAGACGCCAGCGGGATCCGGAGGGGCCGCGGCGTACTGGATTCCCCGCTTTCGCGGGGAATGACAGTGGTGGGTTGGGCTCGCATCTGAGTCGGACGCGCCGCTACTTCGACGGCGCGGGAGCGGTGTTAAAATCCACCTTCGGCGCGGTCGAGATTGCCTTCTCGTTCTCGACCGAGAAGTTCGGCTTCTCCTTGTAGCCGAACACCATCGCGGTGAGGTTGCTCGGGAAGGAGCGGATGGTGACGTTGTAATCCTGCACCGACTTGATGTAGCGGTTGCGCGCTACCGTGATGCGGTTCTCGGTCCCCTCCAGCTGCGACATCAAATCCTTGAACAGGGCGTCGGACTTCAGCTGCGGATAGTTTTCGGTCACGACCAGAAGCCGCGACAGCGCGCTGGAGAGCTCGCCCTGGGCCGCCTGGAACTTCTGGAAGGCGGCCGGATCGTTCAGCACCTCGGGCGTCGCCTGGATGCTGCCGACCTTGGCGCGTGCGTTGGTGACGCCGAGCAGCACGTCCTTCTCCTGCTGCGCAAAGCCCTTCACCGAGTTGACGAGATTGGGCACGAGGTCGGCACGGCGCTGATACTGGTTCACGACCTCGGACCAGGCGGCCTTGATCTGCTCGTCCTCGCTCTGGATAGCGTTGTAGCCGCAATTGGTGAGGCTTAGCGAGGCCAGCGCCGCCAGCACGGTGAGGATCTTGCGCATTAAATTTCTCCCGGTGGAATCTGGCGCAAACTACCAGATGAGACCCGCAAGACGCCAGCATCCCAACGTCATTCCGGGGCGATGCGCAGCATCGAGCCCGGAATCTCGAGATTCTCAGGTGCGAAATTGCGCACCATAGTTCGCTTCGCGCCCCGGAATGAATGACGGCATGGATGAGCGCGCCCCAGCCGACTGACGCAAGCCTCTTGCCTCGCACGGGCCGACATAGTCAACTCCCCGCAACAAGACGAAAATCGTCAGAGGGAACGCGATGACCTCGTTCGAGACCATCCTCGTGGAGCGGCCCGAGCCTGATATCACCCGGGTCGTGATGAACCGGCCCGAGGCGCGCAACGCGCAGAACCTGCAGATGACCTACGACCTCAACGCCGCCTTCGACGCGGCGGTGCAGGACGATGCGGTCAAGGTGATCATTCTCGCCGGCAATGGCCCGCACTTCTCCTCCGGCCACGATCTGCGCCCCGGCGGCAAGAATGCGGCCGGCGTCGATTTCCCGCCGATCGGAAATTGGGGCGGTTTCGCCGAGCCGAACGCCCATGGCCGCTTCGCGCGCGAGCAGGAAATCTATCTCCAGATCACCCGGCGCTGGCGCAATCTGGCGAAACCCACCATCGCCGAGGTGCACGGCAAGTGCATCGCCGGCGGGCTGATGCTGGCCTGGGCCTGCGATCTCATCGTCGCCAGCGACGACGCGCAGTTCTGCGACCCCGTCGTCACCATGGGCGTCTGCGGCGTCGAATGGTTCGTGCATCCCTGGGAGCTGGGCCCGCGCAAGGCCAAGGAATTCCTGTTCACCGCCGACAGCTGGAGCGCGCAGGAGGCGCACCAGCTCGGCATGGTCAACCAGGTCGTGCCGCGCGCGGAGCTCTCATCGCGCGTGCTGGAGCTGGCGCGCCGGATCGCGGCCAAGCCGTCCTTCGCGCTGAAGATGACCAAGGAAGCCGTCAACCGCTCGGTCGATGTGATGGGCCAGCCCGCCGCGATCGATCAGGCCTTTGCCCTGCATCAGCTCTGCCACGCCCACAATCTTCAGGAGTTCGGCATGATCGTCGATCCCTCCGGCCTGCATCCTTCCGTGCGCAAGCCGCCGGCGGCGGCGGAGTAGACAACATGGATCTCAATCTCAGCGACGAGCAGAAGCTGCTGCGCGACAGCGCGGAGCGCTTCGTGGCCGGAAGCTACGATGCCGCTCACCGCCGCAGGATGGCGAACGATCCGCTCGGCTTCAGTCCCGCGGTGTGGAAGCAGTTCGCCGAGCTCGGCTGGCTGGCGCTGCCGCTGCCCGAGGAATTCGACGGGCTCGGTGGCGGTGCGGTCGAGATCGGCATCCTGATGGAGGCCTTCGGCCGCGGGCTGGTGTCGGAGCCTTATGTCGCGACCGTGGTGCTGGGCGCCGCACTGATCGCCAGATGCGGCAGCCATGAGCAGAAGCAATCGAGCCTGCCAAAGGTCGCGGACGGATCACTGAAGCTCGCATTCGCGCATTCCGAGCGGGCGGCACGGTTCGATCTCGCCAAGGTCGCGACATCGGCGACCAAGACGGCACAAGGCTGGCGCCTGTCCGGCAGCAAGATCGCGGTGCTCGACGGCCATGCCGCCGACGAGATCATCGTCTCTGCGCTCATGCACGACCATCATGGCCCTTCGGGACGGATCGGCCTGTTCGCGATGCCGGCAACCGCGCCGGGCCTTGCGATCTCCGACTATGCGCGCCTCGGCGGCGGGCGCGCCTGCAACATCGAGCTGTCGGATGTGCATCTGCCCGAAGACGCCCTGCTCGGCGACGGCCACGACGCGCTGCCGGCGATCGAATGGGCCGTCGACCGCGCCATGGCCGCGCTCGGTGCCGAAGCCGTCGGCGTCATGCAGACGCTGCTCGACACCACGCTCGAATACACCAAGATCCGGAAACAGTTCGGCCGGCCGCTCTCGGCCAACCAGGTCATCCGTCACCGACTCGCCGACATGGCCATACAGGTCGACGAGGCGCGCTCGATGGCGCTGCGCGCCGCGCTGAAGGTGGATGCTGCGCCGACCGAGCGCGCCCGGGCGGCGTCGGGCGCGAAGGCGAAGATCGGCAGATGCGCCCGCTTCGTCGGCGAGCAGTCGATCCAGCTCCATGGCGGCATGGGGGTCACCGAGGAGCTGGAGGTCGGCGCCTATTTCAAGCGCCTCGTCGCCTTCGACACGCTGTTCGGCGGCAGCGCGCATCACTATGCCCGCCACGCCGAACTCGGCCGCAAGGCCTGACACCGGGAGAGCCTCATGGACCTCAGTTTCAATGCCGAGGAGCGCGCCTTCCAGAGCGAGGTGCGCGGCTTCATCGCCAGGAATCTCACCGAGGAGATGAAGCGCGCGACCGCGCTGACGCCCTCGGTGTTCTCCGACCCCGACATCGGCAAGGCGTGGCAGCGCGCGCTGCACGCCCAGGGCTGGGGTGCGCCGGGCTGGCCGGTCGAATATGGCGGGCCGGGCTGGACGCCGGCGCAACGCTGGATCTTCGAGACCGAATGCGCGCGGGCCGGCGTGCCCAATGTCAACGTGATGGGCGTGAAGATGGTCGGGCCGGTCATCATCGGCTTCGGCTCGCCGGAGCAGAAGAACTTCTACCTGCCGCGGATTCTCTCCGGCGAGGATTATTGGTGCCAGGGCTATTCCGAGCCGGGCTCAGGCTCCGACCTCGCCTCGCTGAAGACGCGCGCCGTGCGCGACGGCGACGATTACATCATCAACGGCACCAAGATCTGGACCACGCACGCGCACCATGCCAACCGCATGTTCGCGCTGGTGCGCACCAGCGACGGTCCCAGGCAGCAGGACGGCATCAGCTTCATCCTGATCGACATGAAGACGACGGGCATCACCACCCGTCCCATTCTCACCATCGGCGGCGACCACGAGGTCAACCAGGTGTTCTTCGACGACGTGCGCGTGCCCGTCGCCAACCGGGTCGGCGAGGAAGGCAAGGGCTGGACCTACGGCAAGTATCTGCTCGAGTTCGAGCGCGGGGCCGGCATCGCTTCGGCCAAGTTGCGCGAGGGCTTGAGGGCGATCGCGGACCTTGCCGAGTCGGACCTGACCGGACGCGCCATCGACAGCCCCGACATCGCAACGCGCATCTCCGAGGTCGAGGTCGACATCGACGCGCTGGAGATGACCGAGCTGCGCGTGCTCTCGGCGCTGCAGACCGGGCAAAATCCCGGCGCTGTGTCCTCGATCCTGAAACTGCGCAACAGCGAGATCCGCCAGGCCGTCACGCGGCTCGGCGTCGACGTGATCGGCCACGACGCGCTTCACGTCGAGCCGATGCGCCCGCTCTACAAGCTCAACCACGAGCCAGCGATCCCTGAGGAGATGCTGACGACGGTGCCGGAATATCTCAACGGCCGCGCCTACACCATCTTCGGCGGCACCTCGGAGATCCAGCGCGACATCATCGCGAAGATGATGCTGGGGATTTGAGGACGAACAGGGGCCACATCCTCAGTGTCGTCCCCGCGAAGGCGGGGACCCATAACCACAGGCGAATGTGGTTACAGGGACTCAGTCACCAGCTTCGCACAACACCACTCTCTGTGGTTATGGGTCCCGGGCTCGCGCTTTGCGCGCCCCGGGACGACGAGTTGAGTTTGGCGCAGTAGACTGCGCAACAATGACCCGCACTTATCCCGCAGCCTTCGCGTCCCGGATCGCCTGCCACACCTTCTGCGGCGTCAGCGGCGTGTTGAGCTGGGTGATACCGAGCTCGGCGAGTGCGTCCATCACGCCGTTGGTGACGCAGGGCGGGCCGCCGATGGCGCCGGATTCGCCGCAGCCCTTGGCGCCGAGCGGATTGGTGCGGCAGGGCGCGGAATCATCCAGCGTCACCACGATCGGCGGCACGTCGTCGGCGCGCGGGATGCAATAATCCTGATAGCTCGCGGTCAGCAGCTGGCCGTCGGCGTCGTAGGACACGCCCTCATACAGCGCCTGGCCGATGCCTTGCGCGACGCCGCCATGGATCTGTCCGGTGACCAGCATCGGATTCACCGCGACGCCGACGTCGTCGACCGTGGTGTAGCGCACGACCTTGGACACGCCGGTCTCGGGGTCGATCTCGACCTCGCAGATATGGGTGCCGTTCGGCCAGCTCGGACCGTCCACCTCGCCCTCGGAATCGACGCTGAGCTTGGCGCCGCTCTCTTTCTCGGCGAGATCGAACAGGCTGATGCGGCGGTCGGTGCCGACCACGGTGAGCATGCCGCCCTGGTACTCGATGTCCTCGATCGAGGTCTCCAGCACGTTGGCCGCCTTCTCGCGCGCCTTCTGGATCAGATCGTTGGAGGAAACCGCGACCGCCGTGCCGCCGACGAACAGCGAGCGCGAGCCGACGCTGCCAAAACCCGTGGCGAGATCGGTGTCGCCCTGCACCACGTCGATCTTCTCCATGGGGATGCCGAGCGTGTCGGAGATCATCTGGGTGTAGGTGGTCTGCAAGCCCTGGCCCATCGCCATGGTGCCGGAATGCAGCACGACCCGCCCTTGCGAGGTCGCTTGCAACGTGACCTTTTCGGTATGCGCGCGGCCGCCGGTCCATTCGATGTAGGAGGTGAGCCCGCGGCCGTAGAGCAGGCCCTTCTTTTTCGCTGCCTTCTTGCGCGCGGCAAAGCCGTCCCAGTCGGCGAGCTTCACGGCGCGGTCGAGCATGTGCGCGAAGGCGCCGGAATCGTAGACCTGGCCGGCGGCATTGGTGTACGGCAGCTGCGTCGGCTTGATGCAATTGGCTTTGCGGATCGCGCGCGGATCCATGCCGATCTTGCGCGCGGCGGCGTCAAAGAGGCGCTCGACGATGAAGACGGCCTCGGGACGGCCGGCGCCGCGATAGGCGCCGACCGGGGCGGTGTGGGTCATCACCGACTGCACCTCGAAATGCACCAGCGGCAGATCGTAGACCCCGGTCTGTACGAACGGCCCGAGCACCAGCGGGATGATGTTGGCCGCGCCGGAAGAATAGGCGCCGGTGCAGCCGATCGACTTGACGCGATAGGCCAGCACCTTGCCCTTCTCATCCAGCGCGAAAGACGCCGTCGAGGTGAGATCGCGGCCATGGGTGCCGCCGACGAACTCGTCGGTGCGGTCACCGCGCCAGCGGATCTTCTTGTTCAGCTTGGTCGCGGCATAGGCGACGATGCCGTCTTCCGGATAGAGATTGGTCTTCTGGCCGAAGCCGCCGCCGATGTCGCCGACCAGGACGCGGACGCTGTCCTTGGGACGCTTGAGCACGGCTTCCGCCAGCACGTCGCGGGTCGAGGCCGGCGTCTGCGACTGCACGTGCAGCAGCAGGCGCCCCGTCTTCTTGTCGATCTCGGCGATGGTCGAGCGCGGCTCCATCGCGGAAGGAACCAGACGCTGGCTGACGAGATCGAGCTCGACAATGTGCGCCGCCTTGGCGAACGCCTCGTCGACCTTGGCGGCATCGCCGTAAGACATCGCGCCGACGATGTTGTCGGGCGCCTCCGGCCACACCACGGGCGCGCCGGGCTTGACGGCCTCGACCGGGTCAACCACCGCGGGCAGCACGTCGTACTCGATCACGATCGCTTCGGCCGCGCTCTGCGCCTCCACCCGCGAGGACGCCACCACCGCGGCGACGGCCTCGCCGGCATAGCGCACAACCTCATGGGCCAGCAGCCGGCGCGGCGGCACCGTCATCGGCTTGCCGTCGGGGCGCTTGAAGATGTTCAGGGTCGGGATGGCGCCGATGTCGTCCTTGACGAGATCGGCGCCGGTATAGATGGCGGTGACGCCGGGCATCGCGGCCGCGGCGGTAGTGTCGATCGAGACGATCCTGGCGTGGGCGTGCGGCGAGCGCAGCACGTGCAGCCACAGCGCGCCGTCGGCCGGCTTGTCGTCGATGAACTGTCCCTTCCCAGTCAGCAGCCGCTGGTCTTCCAAACGCTTGACGGGCTGCCCCGCCCCGAAACGCAAATTGCCGGGAAGAATGTTCATTCCGCTGTGTCCTCGAAATCCGCAAAAACGACCGCGGCGGTTTTAGCGGATTTTGCGGGCCAGACAACCGAGCCCCGGCACATCAGCAATGCGCCTCCGAACCCCTTGCGGCTGCTTACGGATCGGCCGGCTAGGACCTGTCGATATCGATGATGCCTACATTCACGTCACGGCTGTCCGAGCCGCGCTTGACCGTGAGCCGGACGGTCTTCCCCGCCCCGGCCTGCTCCAGCGCGTCGGTCAGGTCGGAGAGCCGCCGCACCGGCCTGCCTTCGGCCGCGGTGATGATGTCTCCGACCGCTCCCGTCGAAAAGTTGACGCCGCGAATGCCCGCCCGCTCCGCCGGGCTGCCGGGGGCGGTCCGCACCACGATTACCCCTTCGACGCCGAGCCGGGTGGCAACATCCTCGCCGGCCGCCACGATGCCGATGCCGGGCGTCGGCACCCGGCCGTTGCGGATGAGCTCGGGGACGATCCGGTTCACGACGTCGACTGGCACCGCGAAGCCGATGCCGGCGTTCGAGCCGGACGGCGAGATGATCGCGGTCGTGACGCCGATCAGACGGCCTGCGGAATCCAGCAAGGGACCGCCTGAATTGCCGGGGTTGATCGCGGCATCGGTCTGGATGACGTTGGCGATCTCCCGGCCGCCATGGGTCGGAAGCCTGCGTTTGAGCGCGCTGATGATGCCAGAGGTCATCGATTGATCCAGCCCGAACGGATTGCCGATCGCGAAGGCGGATTGACCGACCTTCAGGTCGCTCGAGCTGCCGAGCGCTACCGGCGCCGGCAGCTCGCGCACGCTGCGGATCCGCAGCACCGCGAGATCGTAGTTCGGGGCCCTGCCGACGAGGTCCACCTGCGCGACCTCTCCCGACGCAAAGCGAACGGCGATCTCGCTGCCATTGGCGACGACGTGATTGTTCGTCACGAGATGACCCTCGCGGTCCCAGACGAAGCCCGTGCCGGACGCGCCGCCGCCACCCTGGCCTTCGTCGCCCATGAGAGGACTGGCGGCCGATTTCACGGCGACTTGAACGACCGAGGGTGACACGCGCTCGAAGATATCGATGGTCGCCTTTTCGCCATCCGACAGCGGCCCGCGCTGCTCGATGGCGCGCGCGGACGGCGCCGCCCACGGGACATAGGAGATCGGGACATGCAGGATCTTCGCGGCCGTGACGGCGAGCAGCAGGGCGGCGAAGACTGCCGCGGCAATCGCATAGCGACGGTTCATGGGTGATCACCGTATCTTGTGCTGGATGCGGGCTCTGAGATGCACATGCGTGGGCGACAGAGGTCGCTCACGCGGCAACGCCGCAAGCGCACGGAAGTTTCTCTGTCAGGTAAGAGCCATTTTGCTCCCGACAGGTCGCCGGGGCAAATTGCCGCGTGGCAAGCGCTATGTCAGCTCGCGCAAAGCCATCTCCACGACCTTGCGCGCCTCGGCGGTCAGCGGTGCCTGCGGCGGCACGGGGTCGCCGATATCGTAGCCCTGGATCGCGAGCCCGGCCTTGATGCAGGCGGCGAGGTTGAAGCGCGCGAAGGCTTCGTTGATGCGCCACAGCTTGCGCTGGAGCACCATCGCCTCGTTCCAGCGACCGGCCTTGCAGAGCTCGTAGAGCGCAACGCTCTGGCGCGGAATGATGCAGGCCGGGCCTGCCATCCAGCCGAGCCCGCCGATCAGCATCACCGCGGCCGGGATATGGGCGGAGGCCGAGAACACCCGCAAGGCATCCCCGCAGCGGTTCATGATCGAGAGCAGCCGGCCGGTGTTGGTCGAGGCGTCCTTGATGTAGCCGATGCGCGGATGCTCGGCGAGGCGCGCGATGGTGTCGAGGGTGAGATCGGAGCGCTGGAATTGCGGGTTGGTGTAGATGACGACGGGAATGTCGACGGCATCCGCGATGGCGCGGAAATAGGATTCGACCTGGGCATCGGTAAGCGGGAAATAGGCTTCCAGGATCGCGAGGATGCCGTCGGCCCCAGACTTCTGGTAGGCCTTCGCCTGCGCCACCGCGTCCGCCGTCGAGGTCGAGGCGACGCCGGCGATCACCGGCACGCGGCCCTGCGCGGCCTCGATCGTGGTCTGCACCACGGAGACGCGTTGTGCGGCATTGAGATAGGCGAACTCGCCGGTCGAGCCCAGCGGCGTCAACCCATGCACCCCGGCGCCGATCAGGTCGTCGCAGAGCCTGCCGAGGACTTCGGTGCGCACATTGCCGCCGGCATCGACGGGCGAGACGAGATAGGGGAAGACGCCGTGGAATTCGGACATGTCGGTCGATGGTCCAAGCATCGGAGCCCGCCAAAGACCCCGTTGACCGCTGCTAACATGTGAGGAAATCGCCAGCAAGGCGGGCATTGACCAGTTCTTAAGGATGTTGCGAACTGGCCATGATGCCGCGCCCATCGCCCTACTCCGTATTAGGGAGTGATGGCGATGGTGCCCGCATGCCTCTCACAATGCTGTCCAGGTATCTGCATCCCGATCCGCGCATCCGGCGCGAGCTCGTCGATCTCCTGTACACGTCATTGCCGCAAGTGTCCGCCATCGGCGTGACATCTGTAACGGGCGCCGTGGCGCTGACGGCCATGAGCGGCGACATAGGCTATGCCATCATTTCGGGATTAATCTTCGTCACCGCGGCCGCCCGCGTCTATTCCCTGCTTCGCTATAAAGCTCGCGCCACGCAATTGTCGGACGCAGACGTGGTTCGCTGGGAGCGGCTCTACGGCGCCGGCGCGTCGGCGTTCGGCCTTGCGCTAGGCCTGCTCTCCTATCGTGCGCTCGAGCTCGACGACGACCCAGGCGCGTGGATCGCGTTCGGCCTCTCGATGTCGTTCTGCGTCGGCATGGTCTCGCGCGCCGCGATCCGCCCCTGGATCATCCTGAACACGGCCGCCATCCTCCTGCTGCCGACGATCGTCGGCGGCCTGCTCCGACCCGAATTTGCCTACAAGATCGGCGCGATCATGCTGGTGTTCTTCTGGCTGACCCTGCGCGAGGCCTCCAAGCACCTGTCTGCCGCGTTCGTCGAGCGCGTCGAGGCCAAGCATCGGCTGGCGCGGCAGGCCACGCACGACTTTCTCACGGGATTGCCGAACCGCGCCGCGTTTTTCCAAGCCCTGGCCGAGACGCGCAGCGATTTCGCGATCGTCGCCATCGATCTCGACGGCTTCAAGCCCATCAACGACCGTCACGGCCATCAGGCCGGCGACGATCTGCTGCGCCAAGTGGCCGAGCGGCTGGCGTCGTGCGTCGGCAACACCGGCATCGCGGCACGCTTTGGCGGCGACGAATTCATGATGCTCCGGCCTGTCAGGGCCGGCGAAGCCGGTCGTGAGGAGGCGTTCGCGCTGGCACGTCAGGCCATTGGCGAGCTGTCGATGCCGTTCCTGCTGACGGACATTCCGGTCTGCATTGGCGCAAGCGCCGGCATTCTCGTCAGTACCGGGACCATCACTGCGGGCTCGGCCTCGCAGTTGCTGGAACGGGTCGACCGTGCGCTCTATACGGCAAAGCGTGCGGGAGGCGGACGTTGCGTCTGGTCGGACGAATACGCCGGCATCCAGCGCGCGGCAGGCTGAACAACTATCAAGCCTTGAGCAAGCGTATCCGCGTGCCCCAGGGATCGACCGCCTCCAGGCCGTCCGCGAGCGCCGTGACCTTCGCGCCGGCCTTGCGCAGGCGCTGCTCCTGGGCGGCGACAATGTCCGGCTTGTCCGTCACGAGCGAGAACCAGGCAAGGCCGGTCGTCTGATCGTCGCGCTGGCCCGCGCCCTGGCTCTGCCAGACGTTGATGCCGAGGTGATGATGATAGCGGCCGGACGACAGGAACGCCGCGCCGCTGCGGCTGCGGGTGGGATCGAGACCGATCGCACCATGATAGAAATTGCCGGCCTGCGCGAGATCGCCAACCCGCAGATGCATGTGACCGATGCGCAGGCCCTCGGGCGCCCCGGCATAATCGGGCACGCGCGGATTGGTCAGCGAGAGCAGGTCAGGAATGTTGAGCTCGTCGGCCGCCATCTTCACGCTGCCCTCGCTCCACTGCCATTGCGAGGGATCGCGATCGGCATAGACCTCGATGCCGTTGCCTTCGGGATCATCGAGATAAACGGATTCGCTGACGAGGTGATCGGCAAAGCCCGACAGCTTCACGCGGTGCGAGGCGGCGTGGACCAGCCAACGCGCCAGATCCTTGCGGGTCGGCATCAGGAGGCGGTGTGATAGAGGCCGGCAGCGTTGCGCGGCTCGATCGCCGCATCGGGCCGGGCCTCCAACACCACCAGCGTGATACCAGCCGTGCCAAGCTTTGCCGCAGTCGCCGACCGCTCCACGGTGAGGCCGATCACGTCGCGATAATAATCCGCGATCGTGTCGAGGTGCTTCACCCGCAGCGTCACCATGCCGACCCGCATCGGCGTGCGGCTGGCATAGGTCGGCCCGCCGTTTTGCTGCATGCCTTCGGCGCGTGCCGCCGCCGTGGCGGCCGCGGCAAGCGAGATTGCGCCGGCGAGTTGCAGCAGGGTGCGGCGGGTGAGGTCGACGGTCATGACGGCTCGCAATCCTTGGGGCCACGGGGCGCAATCCCGGGATTGCTACACGTTCCCGTGAGGCGCTCCCAATCACATGTTCGTCGGCCATTGTCTCAACGAGGCCGTCCCTGTCCTGGCCACCCGGCCAGTTTCGCAATTCCCCGCGACATCCCAGATTGAGCGTAATCACAGGAGCACGCCATGACCGATCCCAGTCCCCTGTCGTCACTGTCATCCGCCCTCGCGGACGTGGTGGCGCGCACCGCACCCTCGATCGTCTCCGTGCGTTCGCATCGCTTTCGCTCGACCGGCTTCGTCTGGAAGACGGGCCTGATCATCACCGCGGACGAGGCGCTGGCCGACGAAGGCGAGGTCGAGATCGACCTGCCGGACGGCCGCACGAGCCCAGCCACGATCGCCGGCCGCGACCACACCACCGACATCGCGCTGCTCCGCGCCGACATCGCATCGACCCCGGTCCAGCTCGCGGCAATTGTCCCGCCGCTGGGCGCATTGGCGATCGTGGTCGCCACCAACCGCGACACGCCGAGCGCGGCGCTCGGGATGGTGTCGGCGTCCGGAAAGAGCTGGCGTTCCCTGCGCGGCGGCGAGATCGATGCGCGGATCGAGCTCGACGTCCGCTTGCGCGACAGCCAGCAGGGCGGCCTTGCGCTTGATGCCTCGGGACAAGCTTTCGGCATGGCGGTGCTCGGCCCGCGGCGCGTGCTGGTGATCCCGACGGCGACGATCGAGCGGGTCGCCTCCCATCTGGAGGCGCGCGGCCGCATCGCGCGCGGCTATCTCGGCCTCGGACTGCAGCCGGTGCGGCTCGACGAAGGCGTCGGCGCGATGGTGATGCATGTCGACAAGGCCGGACCGTCGGCCGCAGCCGGCATCCGTCAGGGCGACGTGATCGTCGCAGTCAACGGCCAGAAGCTGTCCGGCGTGCGCGCGCTGTCGCGGACGCTGGGACCTTCGAGCGTCGGCGCGGTGATCGACCTCGCGGTGCACCGTGGCGGCGAGCCGGCCGGCTTCAAGGTCACGGTCGGCGAGAGGCCGGAGACGTGAGTGAAGACAGCTCCCCGGAGATCGTGGTGTCCCTGGAGATCGACGATGCCGCGCTCGCCGACCGCCTGGCGAAGCTGCTCGGTAACGTCACAGGGCTACGCCTTGCCGCGCCCGGCGAATCTGCCGCGGCGACGATCGTCGCGCGTGATCCGCGCATCATGCCTGATGACATCGCGCTGACGCAGCGTGAGCTCGACGTGCTGGCGCTGATGGCCGAGGGCGCCTCCAACAAGATGATCGCGCGCCGGCTCGGCATCTCCGTGCACACCGTCAAGTTCCATGTCGGCTCTTTGCTCGACAAGCTCGATGCCACCGGCCGCACCGATGCGGTGGCTCACGCCGCCCGTCGCGGCGTGATCGAGCTGTAGGGTCGGCGCGCGCTCAGGCGATCACGGCGCCTTCGCGGCCTGGAGGCGCGCTTTCAGGGCTGCGGCGCCGACCGCGCCGGGGATCACGCTGTCACCGACGACATAGCCGGGCGTGCCGTTGATGCCGAGCGCCGAAGCGAGGCGCATGTTCTGTTGCAGGGCCTCGCTCACCTCGGCGCTGGCCGCATTCTTCTCGATCTCCCCCGCGTTAAAGCCGAGATCGGCCGCGACCGCGAGCGCCGCGGCACGATCGACCCGGCCCTGCGTCGCCATCAGGCGGCGATGAAATTCGAGCGTTTCGGCGGCGCTGGGATGATGCATCTGCAGCGCGATCGCGACCTTGGCGGCTTCGACGGAGTCGGGGCCCAGGATCGGGAGCTCCTTGAGCACGATGCGCACGTTCGGCTCGTCGGCGATCAGCGCCAGCGTGTCGCCCAGGGCCTTGCGACAATAGCCGCAGTTGAAGTCGTAGAATTCGACCAAAGTGCGGGCGCCTTCGGCGGCGCCGAGGGTCGTCTGCAGCGGCGCGGCGTACAGCGCCTTGGCGTTGTCACTGATCACCTGCCTGATGTTGCTTGCCGCAGGCGTTGGGGCGGTCTGCGCGGCGGCGTTGCGCTTGGCAATGAGGGCCACGAGCGCATTGCGCACCGCCTCGGGGTGATCGGCCAGGTATTTTTCGATTGCCGGGCCGAGGGCTTCCGGGTGCGCGGCGAGATATTGCTGGATGGCCTCGTCGACGTCCTTGCGTTGCATCTCTGCGTACGCCGTGCTCGGCACCGCAATTGCGGCAGCGACGAATATGCCTAGCGCGGCTCCGTGGAGCCGGTGTAACGCAAGCCTTGGTCTGTCGATCATTGTTGGCATTGCCGAATTCCTCCACTTACCTCTCAAGAGCATCCTAGCGCTCCCGTTGCCGCATAGGCGGCACAACACGGCCGGGCTGAAGCGGCGCAACCCGGCTAGGCTGAGGCGGCGCAACTCGGCGAGGTCCGGCCGGCAAGCAGCGTTTGCCGAACGGCCCTGGGACGGTTCCGGCCGGACAGCTGATCGGACGGCTCGTAGTAGAAGGCTCACGTGCTTCAGGCGCCTTCGGCTTCGAGGGACGCGGCACGGGAACGGGCGAAGGCTTGACCGGCACAGGCTTCGGCGCGCGCGCCACGCAGGTGCCCTTGTCGTCACGCGTTTCGCCTGCCGCGCAGGGTTGCTGCGAGGACTTCTTGCCGCTCTGTGCGACACACTGCGAGCGATCGTCCGGATTGACCGGGGCAGGACAGCACTCGCCGCTCGACGTCAGGTTTCCGGCCGCGCAGCACTTTCCCGCCGCGGTTGGCACATAGCCGGCGGCACAACAAAGCGAGATCTTCGGAATCTTGAATTTCGGTTGGCATTGCGTCCCGTCGGCGCTCGGAGTCTGGCCGATCGGACAGCACACCCCCTTCGAGGTCGCCTGGCTCTTCAGGCAACATTTGCCCGCGATCTTCACGTAACCCGGCGAACAGCAGTCCAGGCATATGCCGCCCGGAATCTTGGGAATGAATTGCTGACACTTGCCGTTGACCAGAGCACCCGCGCAGCAAAGCTGCGCCCCGCCCGAGCCGGTATAGATGTGATCGTTCTCGCAGCACTCGTGGTTGGGACCGATCGCCGTTTGCGTCGTTCCGCACATCGGCTTGCCGATGTCGGTCGAGGGATTGCCGCAAGCGCCGCCGGGGCGAAGATCAACCGCTGAACAGCACTTGCCGTTGACAAGAGTCTCGGACTTCGCGCAGTCCGAGGCACAGGCGCCGTTGCTCCACACTTGATTGATCGGGCACACGGGCTTGCCCCCGGGGCCGCACACATGGGTCTGACAGGCCCGGAAGCTCGGCGGCGGCGGCGGCAGCGGCACGCCGACGGGGCGCAAGCCCGGCAGAAGTTGCGCCGGCTGTTCGGCGCAGGTGCGCAGGATGGCGATGTCTCCCAGATGTCCCCGCGCGGACAGATCCGGCGGCGCGTCGGCATAGTCGATGAAATAGCTGAGCCGCGGCGGCGCGTCGTCACGGCGGGTGCGCCAGGCCGGATTGCCCTGCAGCCCGTCGATTGCAAGCATATCGCTCTGACCGAGCTGTGCGACGAGCTTGGGATCGGTGGCGTGCCGCAACTGCTCCCCGGTAGTCCAGACGAAGCCGCCGCAGGAGCGCGGATTGATGTTGCCGTGCCCGTCGTAGCTGTAACCGATGGCAACGCCGCCATTGTCGTTGCGGAAGGTCTCGGGAAAGCCCACCGCATATTCGTCCGGCACGGCCTGCCAGATCGGCTGCTTTGCCGCCGTGACGCCGATCACCGTATAGCGCAGCACGCGGCCGATCGACGGCACCGACAGCGCTTCGAAATCCTGGGCGCCGGTCGGCGCCGGCCGCTCGGCGAGATACATCCGTCCTGCGTCGTCGAAGGTGATGCGCGATATCTCGGTGGGGCCGGCCGCGGGCGGCGCGGCCACCTCGATCCTGATATCCGGGCCGAACGAACCATCGGCGTTGAGCCCGACCGACCAGACCCGCAACCCCTCGGCGACCGCGTAATAGAGCCGATGATCGCGCACGGCGAGGCCGAACGCGCGACGTCCCGGCGCGGCGTAGCCCCAGGTCTCGGGCCGCGCACTGTCGAATTGCGGGCTGGTGAGATCGATGCCGGACCCGGCAGTTGCCGGCAAGGGCGCGATCCCGACGGCGGCGGTGCCGGTTGTGCCGTGATCGTAGACGCCGAGATCAGCGCCATTCATGCCGAAGCGATGGATGAGACCCGTCTCGCGGTCGGCGACGAACAGCGACTTCGTAGCGGGATCGTAGGCCAGTCCGCCGAGCGCTGCGCCCGAGTTCGCCCTCCCGGCGGTGACGACATTCGCAAACAGCTTCACCTCGCCGGTAAGGCCGTTGATCTTCCAGATCGAGCCGGGCCCGCCTCCGGGTCCCCACTGCGCCGGCATGAAAGCCGCACCGTTTGTCCCGAACCTGATGTGCTGCGGCTTGCCATCGCTTCCGGGCGCAACGATCGACAGCCCATAGGCCGAAGTCGCCGCGACATAGATGTTGGCGGGCGATTGGTCGTCCAGCGCGACGCCGAACACCTGCCCGATCCATTTCGCGCTCACCGTGAAGGGCTTTGGCGCTCCGACGAGCTGCGCCTCCGGTGGACCGCCCATGCGGCTGAGATCGACGACGCGCAGCGACGGTCCGTCGGGATTGATGAAGGAGCGCGCATCGGCGTCCTGGCCGGGCTCGATCTCGAAGGGCCGGAGCCCGCCGGAGAAGCCGGTGACCGCGGCCTGGCCGGGCGCATAGACGCCGCGCGGCGCCTGAGCCGAGGCCGCACTGCCCAGCGCGAGAGCCAGGCTCAGCGCGACGGCGATACGCCGCATCGCGCGGGACGCGTTGACGAACGATTTGTGTCGACGAGGTTCCATGGTGCTCTGTCGCCTCATTTCGGGGGCTGAGGTCGCGGGACGCAGGTGCCGCTCTTCGGGTCAGGCAAGGTGCCCGGCGGGCAGCACTGCCCGCACGAGGTCATCTGAGCGGGATTGCAGCAGCTCCCGTCGAACGCCATGCCCTGACTCGGATCTGAGCACGGGGTCACGCAGGCGCCGACTCCACCGATGCGGACCTGTCCGGTGGGGCACGCCGCAGGCGGACACATGCCAAATGGCGCAAAGCCGAAATTTGCGGGCTGGTTCGTGTTGTCGCACAGGCACGACGAGATCCCGTTCGCCATCAGAGCGCCGGGATGCGTTTGACGATCAGGGTCATTCGGATCGTACGGGCAATCGCACGTGAACATGAACCGGGGAAGATCGCCACCCGGATTTGGCACTTGGTGCCAGGTAGGGTTCATCGGCACCGGACAGAAGCAATAGGAGACCCCGTAGCAACCAGTGCCCTCAGCGGTGGCGGGCAATGTCTCGGCAAGAGTTCCCTCGGGGGTCTGCAGCTTTGCAACTGACGGGCTGTATCCCTCGTATCCGCATTGCTGCCAATCCGGGTTGCAGTTGACGATCCCGGCGGAGGGAATGCATGCCGGGTTCCAGACTCCCGAGTAGTCGTGGTCTTCCAAGCACTTCTTGACGTCGATCGACGGACAACTGACGATGGCAGGCGGCGGCCGCTTGCAGTCACAGGAATCACCGAGTACGCCCTGAAGCCAGCACAGCACATCCTCCATGCATTGCCCGAGATCGGAGCCCAGCGAGCCGACTCCCTGCTCGGTCTGGCAGGCGCATTGCACGACCGCCGCGGGCGAACCGACAGCCGTCAGCACATCGGCAAATTCGTTGAGCAAGCTCTGTCCGATCGACGACCCGCCCGCCGACTGCAACGCACCGAGGATCTGGTTGGCGTTGCCCTGCACATGGCTGCAGAACGAATTGACCACGCCTTGTCCCGCCGAGGCGGCGATCTCGGTGAGGATGCCGGTCGCCGCGGCCGCCGCAGCGCAACCGGCGCCAGTCGCGCAGGCCGAGGCGCAATCCGACAGTCCGCTCACCGACTGTTTGGTGGCATTGAATATGTCGCTGGGGTTACACCCCGCTCGCGCCGGCGCCGCCAGCAGGATCGTTGCGGCGATAGCGAACACCACGGACGAGGCTCTCAAGCCGACTTTGCGAAACGCGGGCGCGGACGCCCGGCGCATCACGCGGACAACGGTTGAGATCGACCTGTGTCGGCGAGACGGCATGATTGCAGCCTCACTTCACGATTTGCTTCGGCACGCAGGTGCCGCTGTTCGAATCGGGCATCGTCCCTGGCGGGCAGCATTGCCCGCAGGTCGTCATCTGCGCCGGGTTGCAGCAGCTGCCGTCGAACGCCATGCCCTGGGTCGGATCCGCGCACGGCTTCACGCATTCGCCGCTCTGGCCGATGCGTATCTGTCCCGCGGGACATGCCGGCGGCGGGCACATGCCGAACGGCGCGAAGCCGAGATTTGCCGGCTGATTCGTGTTGTCGCAGAGGCACTGTGACAGCCCGTTCGGCAGGATCGGGCCGGGATGCGTCTGGTGATCCGGATTATCGGCTTCATACGGGCAGTCGCACGCGAACAGCCAGCGATGCACATCGGTCCCTGGGTTGGCCACCTCGTGCCAAGCCGGAACCATCGGCTTGGGGCAGAAGCAGGATTGCACGGGATCGCAGCCGGTGTTCTCCTGCGTCGGCGGCAGCCAGATGGCCAGCGTTCCGTCCTGCGTCTCCGCTTTCGCGACCGTCGGGCTGTTGTCGCCGTATCCGCACTTCTGCCAGTTCGGATTGCAATTGGCGATGGAGCTGTACGGAATGCAGGCCGGATCCTTCATCTGGTCGAAGTGACCCATGGGTTGGCAATGCTTGACGTCGACCGACCCGCAAAAAGCCTTCTGCGGCGGCGGCCGCGTGCAGTTGCACCCAATCCCCAACCCGCCGCACAGCAAATCCTGAGCGCATTCGCCGAGGTCGAAACCGATGGAATTCGTGCTCTGCTCGGTTTCGCAGGAGCATTTCGCGATCTTTTGGGCCGAGCTGTTCTCCTTCAGCTTCTTGTAGATGTCGGCCGGAATGGAGCTGCCGAATATCGCCTGCAGCTTGTCGGCGATCACGTCGCCGGAGCCCGTCGCCTGTGCGCAAAACTGATCGACCAGGTCTTGACCCTTGCCCGTGTCCGAGCCCTGGATCGCCACGCCGGCGAGGGCCAGATCCAGCGCGATCGCGAGGTCGCAGTTGGTCTCGCTGTCGGAACAGAGCGACTCGCAATCATATGTTGCCTTGAGCGTGCCGTAGAAAGACTTGGCGAGGTCCTCGAGACTGCACCCCGCGCGCGCCGGTGACGCGAGCAGCAGCATCGCGGCGACGACCACCGCACCATACCTTCGCCAGCCGGTTGGAAATTCGATGCGCATCGTCCCCCCGCAACCTGAGGCAGCAAGATTGCGGTCGAAAGCTAGGCCGATCCGCCTCGGCCCATATTGAGGTGGCTCAATGACCCCGCGATATCGAGACGCCGATCGGCATCAGCGCACCTCCAGCTCGTGGGCGACGGAAACCGTAATTGCACCGTCGGTCCCGGCCCGCTGTCGCCCAGCGCGATCTCCGCACCGTGAAGGCCCGCGCGACGGCGGCGACGAGGCTGAGGCCAAGTCCATTGCCTGGCGGGCGACGTTGTCGCTGACCTGCAATGACGACGTGGATGGAGCCTGACCTATGCCAGGCGCTCTGCTGCTACACCCGCTTGCCGCCGTTCTTCTCGGCCGCGCGGCGCAGCGCTTCGGCGAGGGCGCCGCCGCCGGAGGAGGACTCCTGCTGGCGCGGCGCCGACGAGGTCATGCGCGAAGGGTTGCGTGCGCCGTTGTCGCGCTGCATGCCGGGGGCGTCCTTCTTGGCCCCGACCTCGTCGTCGAGGCGCAGCGTCAGCGAGATGCGCTTGCGCGCGACCTCGAAGTCCAGCACCTTGACCTTGACGATGTCGCCGGGCTTCACCACCTCGCGCGGATCCTTGATGTAGGTCTTGGACATTGCCGAGATGTGCACGAGGCCGTCCTGGTGCACGCCGATGTCGACGAAGGCGCCGAACGCGGCGACGTTGGTCACGGTGCCCTCGAGGATCATGCCTTTCTTGAGGTGCTTGATTTCCTCGACGCCCTCCTTGAACACCGCGGCCTTGAACGCCGGGCGCGGGTCGCGGCCGGGCTTCTCCAATTCCTTCAAGATGTCGGTGACGGTCGGCAGGCCGAAGGTCTCGTCGACGAAGTCCTTCGGCTTCAGGGTGCGCACGATCTCGCTGGAGCCGATCAGCGCCTTGATGTCGCTCTTGGTGGCCGCGAGGATGCGGCGCACCACCGGATAGGCTTCCGGATGCACGCCGGAGGCATCGAGCGGATCCTCGCCGCCGAGGATGCGCAAGAAGCCTGCGCACTGCTCGAACGCCTTGGGACCAAGCCGCGGCACGTCCTTCAGCGCCTTGCGCGACTTGAACGGTCCGTTGGCGTCACGGTGCGCCACGATGCTCTGCGCCAGACCCGAGCCGACGCCCGACACGCGCGCGAGCAGCGGGGCGGAGGCGGTGTTGACGTCGACGCCGACGGCGTTCACGCAATCCTCGACCACAGCATCGAGCGACTTGGCGAGCTTGGCCTGGCCGAGGTCGTGCTGATATTGACCGACGCCGATCGCCTTGGGCTCGATCTTGACGAGCTCGGCGAGCGGATCCTGCAAGCGGCGCGCGATCGAGACCGCGCCGCGCAGCGTGACGTCGAGATCAGGCAATTCCTCGGAGGCAAAGGCGGAGGCCGAATAGACCGACGCGCCGGCTTCGGACACCACGATCTTGGACATCTTCAGCTCGGCGAGCCCCTTGACCAGCTCTGTCGCGAGCTTGTCGGTCTCGCGCGAAGCGGTGCCGTTGCCGATCGCGATCAGCTCGACCTTGTGCTTCATCGCCAGGCGCCCGAGCGTCGCCAGCGACTCGTTCCACTGCCGCTGCGGCTCGTGCGGATAGATCACGCCAGTATCGACCACCTTGCCGGTCGCATCGACCACCGCGACCTTGACGCCGGTGCGGTAGCCAGGATCGAGCCCCATGGTGACGCGGGTGCCGGCCGGGGCGGCCAGCAGCAGGTCGCGCAGGTTCGAGGCGAAGACGCGCACCGCCTCGGTCTCGGCCGCGTTCCACAGCCGCATGCGGAGGTCGATGTTCAGATGCACCTGGATCTTGGTGCGCCAGGCCCAGCGCACGGTGTCGATCAGCCAGCGGTCGCCGGGGCGCTTGAGGTCGGCGATGCCGAACCGCTTCATGATCTTCAATTCATAGGGGCTGGGCACGCCCGGCGGCGGCGCCTCGGCCTCGGCCTGAATTTGCAGGTCGAGGATCTCTTCCTTCTCGCCCCGGAACATCGCGAGGATGCGATGCGAGGGCAGCTTGGTCAGCGGCTCCGAGAAGTCGAAATAGTCGGCGAACTTCTCGCCCTCGGTCTTCTTGCCGTCGCGCACCTTGGACGCCATGCGCGCATTGGTCCACATGTCTTCGCGCAGTGCGCCGATCAGGTCGGCGTCCTCGTCGAACCGCTCGACCAAAATGGCGCGGGCACCGTCGAGCGCAGCGGCAGCGTCGGCGACGCCCTTCTCGGCGTTGACGAAGGCTTCGGCCACGACTTTCGGATCGCTCGTCGGCTCAGCCATCAGCTGGTTGGCGAGCGGCTCGAGGCCGGCTTCCTTGGCGATCTCGGCCTTGGTGCGGCGCTTCGGCTTGAACGGCAGATAGATGTCTTCGAGGCGCGCCTTGCTGTCGGCAGCCATGATCGAGGCTTCGAGCGCGGCATCGAGCTTGCCCTGCTCGCGGACCGATTCGAGGATGGCCTTGCGGCGGTCCTCGAGCTCACGCAGGTAGACCAGGCGCTCCTCCAGGGTGCGCAATTGCGCGTCGTCGAGCGCACCGGTCGCTTCCTTGCGGTAGCGCGCGATGAAGGGAACCGTGGCGCCGCCATCGAGCAGCGTCACCGCCGCCTCGACCTGCTCGCTGCGGACCCCAAGCTCCTGCGCAATTTTCTGGTTGATATTTGCCACGCGAGATTCCCTCTATCCAAGCCCGTGGAGCGGCGGCGAAGCACCGGCCACGGGACGCCGCTTATGGACCAACCGGGGCTGATTCATCAAGGTACGGCGGAGGGCCGTCGACAAGGGATTTTTTTCTCGAACCGATGCGATCTCGCCACATTCGTGGGGAGGCGCGTGACTGACGCTTCACGTGTCCCGGACGGCGGCACAGCTGTAGCGAGATGGGCCCGGCTCTGCAGCGCATCGTCGAAGCGACGCTGCGCTGCGTCCGGGGCACGAGCGGCGCGTGCGCCGGCTCTCTCCGCGCCGTCACTGCGAGCGAAGTCGCAACGGCTCCTCGCAATGACGGAGTATGAGGCAGCACTTGGTTCTTCGACTTCCGCCGTCATTCGTCGCAACCCGGCGGGCGATGGCTGCGAATGTGAGGTTGCAATTGTCACACCGCTGCCGGATTGAGACGGCGCGCGCCCGCGACCCCTCCGCCCCGCGCAACCCTGCCCCTCGCGCCGGCTCAGTTGATTCAGGCCCTCCCTTGCGAAAAAGCTGGCGCCGCACCTTGAGAGGATTTGATTTCATGACCTTGCCGATGAGCTGGAGTGAATGGGCGCAGCACGATGGCGTCGCGCTGGCGGGCCGCGTCCGCAAGGGCGAGCTGACGGCGAAGGATCTGGCGCGCCAGGCCGCCGCGGGCGTCGCCAAGGTCAATCCGGCGCTCTCGGGCGTGGTCGAGGTGTTCGAGGATGTGATCGCCGATCCCGCCAAGGACGGCGCCAATCTCGCAGGCCCCTTCGCCGGCCTGCCCTTCCTGATGAAGGATCTCGGTCCGACCATGAAGGGCCGGCTGCAGGAAATGGGCTCGCTGCTGATGCGCGGCAATCGCGCGAGCGCCGATACGTTCCTCACCGGTAAATTCCGCCAGGCCGGCCTCAACCTGATCGGACGCACCACGACGCCGGAATTCGGCGTGTGCTCTTCGGCCGACAATCCGGCCGTCTACGTCACGCGCAATCCCTGGAATACCGACTACACCACCTGCGGCTCGTCCGCCGGCAGCGCCGCGATGGTTGCCGCCGGCGTGGTGCCGATCGCGCACGCGACCGACGGCGGCGGCTCGATCCGCATTCCCGCCGGCGTCAACGGCAATATCGGCCTGAAAGTCTCGCGCGGCGTGTTCTCGCTGGCGCCCCACATGTCGGACCTGACCGGCCTCGTCTCAATCCAGGGCTGCCAGTCGCGCAGCGTGCGCGACACCGCCGCCTTCGTCGATCATGCGAGGGGACCTGCGCCCGGCGAGTTCATGCCGTTCTGGACCACGGCGCAGCCTTATTCCGAGATGATCAAGCGCGATCCCGGCAAGCTGCGCATCGCGCTGTCGCACAGCTGGGGCGACTACACCGCGACGCCCGAGATCGCCGCCGAGCTGGAGAAGGCCGGCCGCTTCCTCGAAGGCCTCGGCCATCACGTCGATCATGCGCTGCCCGAGCTCGACTTCCGCGCCGCCTTCGCCGCGCAGACCACCTGCTATATCTCGAACTTCGCGGTGGTGATCTCCAACATGCTCGCCGCGCGCGGGCTGGAAAAGCCGCCGGAAGACCTGATCGAGCCGATGAACATCCGGATCTGGGAAGCCGGCCGCCACACCAGCTTCGCCGAGCGCGCGAAGATGCAGGGCGTGTTCAACACCACATCGCGCGGCTTCGGCGCCTTCTTCGAGCAGTGGGACGTGATCCTGACGCCGATCACCGCGCTGCCGACGCCGAAGGTCGGCACCAGGGAATATCTCACCATCTCCGACAATCCCGACGTGCTGGACTGGTTCGGCAATCTCTGGCGCTTCTTCGCATTTACGCCGCTGGCCAATCTCTGCGGCATGCCGGCGATCTCGATGCCGATGGCCATGCAAGACCACGGCCTGCCGCTCGGCATCCAGGCCATCGCCAAGCAGGCCAATGACGGCCTGTTGCTGCAACTCGCCGCCCAGATCGAGCGCGCGCTGGACGGCAAGTGGAACGGCGGCAAGAAGCCGAAGGTGCATGTGAGCTGAGGCGAGACCGCGCGCCTTAACCAACGCCTCGTGCAATCGCTTTGTCGACGCGCCCGCGCGACACGCCGTGCTCCGCGAGGAGGCGCGCCGCGGGGCTCCGTGTTTCGGCAAACAGAGCCACAAGCGCATTGACGCCGGTGACCTCAGGATATCCGAGTTCCTGGGCAAGGAACGGGGCGCGCTGATCGACGCGCTTGAAGGCCGCCGTCGGCTCGGCACGTCCGGTCTCGATCACGGTGTGTTTGAGTTCGTTATCGAGATACTGCACGAGGCTTTGCCTCAGCTTGTCGAGATCGGCGTCGCAGGCGCGCATCACCGCTGACGCGTTCGCATCCTCGGTCAGAGCGAGCAGCAAATGCTCGAGTGTCGCGTATTGATGGCGGCGCCGATCAGCATGATCAAGCGCCTGCCGTTTCGTAGCCGCGTAGTCTGCCGAGACCGGCCGTTGCGACAGATTGAGCAGCGCCTCGATCCGCTCGAGCCGCGTCATGTGATCGAGTGTCGCCAATAACTCATACTTGTCCTTGATGGGCAACTTCATCCGCGCCGCGATAGTATCGGCGATTTGCCCGGCATCACGGGTTTGATCGAAGAACAGCCAGAGGTCCGGCACCAGAATTCCATGAGCCGCCGTATAATCCTGGAAACGTTGATAGATGCTTCGGATGAGATCCCTTGCGTTGCGGGCAACTCCTTCGCTGACGTCGACCGCCTCAGCCCAATAGGCGGCCGATTCGGTCGCGAAGCCGCGTAGCTCCACTCGCCGCAGTCCGCGCGCCAGCACTCTGAACGTGCCATCGCGGAGCGGTTCGAGTTCGAGCAGCTGGGCCACGATGCCGATCTCGTAGACGTCGGCAAATCGGGGATCATCGACGCCCGCCTCCCGCTGAACCGCCAGCGCGACCTCCCGTCCGCCTTCAAACGCCTGATTCAGGGCCTGGAAGGAGCTCTCCCGGCCCACAAACATCGGATATGTCGCATTTGGAAACGGAACGAGATCGCGGAGCGGAACGGCGGGATAGAGCGTCGTCGCTGTCTTGAGCTTCTCAGGCGGCGCCGCAAGATCGCGCCGCTCGGCGTGAAGCATTGCCGACAATGTATTCCAGTCGGCAACGCCCAGCATCCTCGACACCAGTTCGAAGCTTTCGCTGTGACTGATGGTGACGGCCTTGGTGGTCAGGGATTCGCGCAGGGTCTGCGCCATAGCCTTGGCATCGCGAAAATCGCGCATCGGTTCGTCCTCTGCATGAGCGATCCAGGTGTGTCAGGTGGTTGCGTTGCTGACCCGGTCGCTCGGGCAAAGGGGAGGCCGACGAAGGCTCGATACGTTCACCATTCCACGGAGGGTGCAACCGGCAGGTCGTATCAACCTGCACGGAAGGTGGCCCAAAGATAAATCGCTGTCAATTGCGATCTCAGTTCTTCACCGCCGGAATCTCCTCCGCCATCGGCTGCTTCTGGCCCTGCTGGTACATCGCCAGCGCCTTGTCGAGGGCTTCGCGCAGCGCCAGCGCCGCGGCGACGCTGCAACGCAAGTGCGCGGTCTGGACCACGTCGACCCTGACGGCGGCGCCGACCGGCATCAACAGGTTTGCGGCGAGCTCGATCTGGATCGCGCCGTTGTGATGGCCGAAGCAGGATGCGCCGTCGAAATAGACGATCGGCGCCCGCTCCGCGCTGGAGCTCGAAATGATGACGGGCCCCTGATTGGCGGCGGGCGTTTCGGGGTCGGCCATGGGCGCTCCTTGCAGTTCGTTGGCGTACGAAGCGCCCACCATCGGCGCTTCGGCCCGCTCTGTCGAGGCCAAACCGCCTGCGGTGCGGGATTCCATCCGGGGCTTTTGCGCGGCAGCCGACACTGGTCTAGAACGTCCCCATGAGCACCATACCGACCACGCTCCCGTTCGAGGAACTCGCCGAGGCGATCAAGGACCGCCGCTCCGATTACGGCCATATCAGCGGCCTCCAGCTCGACCGCTTCGCGCCGGCCGAAGCCTGGTCGAGCCTGCCCTATCGGCCCGTCTTCGTCGGCGACACCGAGACCGGGGTGCTGCATGGCGGCGTCGTCACCGCGATGCTCGACGAGAGCTGCGGCATGGCGGTGCAGCTTGCGCTCGACGGCACGCGCGCGATCGCGACGCTCGACCTGCGCATCGACTACCAGAAGCCGGCGACGCCAGGCCTCGACATCAAGGCGCATTCGGTCTGCTACCGCACCACGCGCTCGATCGCCTTCGTGCGCTCCACCGCCTATCAGGACTCGGAAGACGATCCGGTCGCGACCGCGACCGCCTGCTTCATGATCGGCGCCAACCGCACCAACATGCTCGCCGATCACCAGATGGATGCACGCAGCATCCCGGTGCTGGAGGCGCCGGAGGATCCGGACGGGCCGTTCGCGCGCAGCCCGTTCGCGCGCGCGCTCGGCATCCGCGTCAACGACGACGGCACGCTGACGATGCCGTTCTCGCCGCAGATCATCGGCAATCCGATCCTGCCTGCGATCCACGGCGGCATGACGGGCGCCTTCCTCGAGACGACGGCCGTCATCGGCGTCGCGCGCGAGCTCGGTACCGCCGCGCCGCCCAAGCCGATCGGCCTCACCGTCAATTACCTCCGATCGGGTCGCGCGCTCGACACGTTCGCCAATGTCTCGATCGTGAAGCAGGGCCGGCGTATCGTCGCCTTCGAGGCGCGCGCATGGCAGGACGATGCGGCGAAGCCGATCGCCACCGCCTTTGGTCATTTCATGCTGCGTCCGATGCCGGGAAGTGACGACGAATGAACGCATTTTAACTTGACGGCCACGGCTGCGGCCACAACGATAGCGCGTCCCCGCGAGAGGTATTGGATTGCGGCATCCGCTCGACATCGTCGCCATGTTCGCCGCACTCTGGCTGCTCGCCTCGATGATGCTCGACGCGGTGACGCCGAAGGAGCTGACCGCGATCATGTTCGCGGCCGCGATCGGCCCCGCGATATTCATCACCGCCGTGTTCTACTACCTGCGCTGCCCGCGAACGGACTTCGCGGTGATGTTCGCGGCGCTCTGGCTGATCTCGGACATCGCGATCGCTTTCGTCTCATCGGAGGTTCTGCCGCATTTCTTGATCGTGCTCGGCTTCGCGCCGGCGCTGGTGGTCGGCGCCGTGCTGCACTGGCAACGTCTCCAGCGCCGTGAGCAGCGGCTGCCTGCGCCCTCGGTCAAGCGGGGTTGAGATTGCGCATGCGGTCCTCATCTCTCCCCAACCCTCTACCGCGAGCTTGCGGGAGAGGGAGCGCACCGGCGCTGTGGCGTCAATCTTGATTTCATCGCGCGCTAGCGCGGCAGCAGATTCGTCTTCGCAAGATCCAGCACCTCGTCGCCGCGGCCGTTCATCACCGCGCGCAAGACCCAGAGGCTGAAGCCCTTGACCTGCTCGGCGGTGATGGTCGGCGGCATCGACAGCTCCTGCTTGGCGGTGACGACGTCGAGCAAGGCCGGCCCGTCATGCGCCAGCATCTCCTTGACCGCACCGGGAAGCTCGCCCGGATCCTCGACGCGTTTGGCAAAAATCCCCATCGCACGCGCCATCGCCGCGAAATCGGGATTCTCCAGGTCGACATTGGTATCGACGAAGCCGGCCGCCTTCATCTCCAGCGCGACGAAACCGAGCACACCGTTGTTGAAGACGACCACCTTCACCGGCAGCTTCTCCTGCGTCAGCGTGATCAGGTCGCCCATCATCATGGTGAAGCCGCCGTCGCCGGAGAGCGAGATGACCTGCCGGCCGGGCTGGGCCGCCTGCGCACCGATCGCCTGCGGCATCGCATTGGCCATCGAGCCGTGCACGAAGGAGCCGATCAGCCGGCGGCGGCCGTTCATGTCGAGATAGCGCGCGGCCCACACCGTCGGCGTGCCGACATCGGCGGTGAAGACCGCGTCGTCGGAGGCATGGTCGCTGATGACCTTGGCGAGATATTGCGGATGGATCGGCTTGCTTCCCGGCGTGCCCCTGGCGAGCGAATCCAGGCCTTCACGCGCCTTCTTGTAGTGCGCGACGGCGTCGTCGAGGTGCTTGCGCTGCGTCTTCGATTTCAAGAGCGGCAGCAGGGCCTCGATGGTGAGCCTGACGTCGCCGACGAGACCGAGATCGATCTTGCAGCGGCGGCCAAGGTTCTCCGGGCGGATGTCGATCTGCGCGATCCGGCAGTCGGTCGGGAAAAACTGCTTGTAGGGAAAATCAGTGCCGAGCATCAACAGGGTGTCGCAGGCGTGCATGGCGGCATAGCCCGAGGAGAAGCCGATGAACCCGGTCATGCCGACGTCGTAGGGGTTGTCGTATTCGACGTGCTCCTTGCCGCCCAGCGCATGCACTATCGGGCTCTTCAGCGCCTCGGCGAGCTGCATCAGGGGCGCATGCGCGCCGGCGCAGCCGCGGCCGCAGAACAGGGTGACGCGCTCGGCACTGTTGAGGAGATCGGCGAGCGCCTCGAGCTCACCGGCCTGCGGCACCACCTTCGGCGTCGCCACGCCAAGGCCGCGCGTCGTCGACAGCGCACGCTTCGGCGGGCTGCGGAACGCGACGTCGCCGGGCATGGCGACCACGGCGACGCCGCGCAGGCCCACCGCGGCGCGGATCGCGTTCTCCAGCACGTAAGGAAGCTGGCTGGGGTCGGACACCAGCTCGCAATAATGGCTGCATTCGCGGAACAGGTTCTGCGGATGCGTCTCCTGGAAATAGCCGCCGCCGATCTCGGCGGTCGGGATCTGCGCCGCGATCGCCAGCACGGGCACGCGGCTGCGATGCGCGTCGAACAGGCCGTTGATCAGATGCAGATTGCCGGGACCGCAGGAGCCCGCGCACACCGCGAGGCTGCCGGTCATCTCGGCTTCGCCGGCGGCGGCGAAGGCTGCGACCTCCTCGTGGCGAACATGGACCCATTCGATCGTGCCGCGGCGGCGCAACGCCTCGGTCAGCGCATTCAGGCTGTCGCCGACGATGCCGTAGATGCGCTTGACACCGGCCTGCTCGAGCGTTGCCACGAACAGATCGGCCACGTTGTTGATCGCCATGTCGGTCTCCTGCTGCGCCGGTCACACTGCGCGATGCGTCAACATCGGCATTGCGGCAATATGAGGCACATTAGGCGGTGCCGGGTTCACAGCTGGTTTATTGCGGCTCAGCCTTTCGCAATCGCCCGATCGTAGGCTTCGACCGTCGCCTTGGCGCGCGCCGCGACATCGGCGGCGCTCATGCCGGGCTTGTAGAGGCTGGAGCCGAGCCCGAACGCGGTCACGCCGCCCTTGATGTATTCGGCAAAATTCTGGTCGGAGACGCCGCCGACGGCGGCGATCATCACGCCTGAGGGCAGCACGGCGCGGATCGCGGCGATGCCGGCGGCACCAAGCACGCTCGCCGGAAAGAATTTCAGGCCCGACGCGCCGGAGCGCGCGGCAAGCAGCGCCTCGGTCGGGGAGAACACGCCGGGCAGCGTGACCATGGCGTATTGATGTGCACGCACCAGCACCTGCGTGTCCACGTTCGGCGAGACCATCAGCCTGCCGCCGACGTCGTTGAGGCGATCGACATCCGCGGTGGACAGCACCGTGCCGGCGCCGATCAACACGCCTGATGGCGCCTGCTTCACGGCGATTGCGATGGAGCGGAACGGATCGGGCGAATTCAGCGGGATCTCGATCGCGGTCATGCCGGCTTCGATCAGCACGGCGACGATGGCCTCGGTCTCCTCGGGCTTGACGCCGCGCAGGATCGCGACCAGCGGCCGCTTCATCGACGGAAAGGCAACGCTCATCTCGAGTATCCTTCTATTTCGTCCAGATCGCGGCAGCCGCCATCGACAGGCCGCGGCGGACGGCTTTGTCCGCATCGACCGGCTGCACCGTGACCGACAGCGCATCGAAGGCTTGCCGGTACAGCATCGCAAGCCGGCCCGAGGCAATCAGCACGACACCGGCGTGCGACACCGCGCCGGAAAGGCCGGCGGCCAGCTCGGCGCCGATCAGCGTGCCCGACAGCGTTTCGCGCGCCGCGGCCGGCGTGCCACCGAACAACAGCTGGCGCGAGCGCGCCGTGAACAGGAGATTCGCGGCGAAGGCCGGCGCCGCGTACGCGGCCTTGACCGCGGCCTTGAAGCTCGCGACATCCTCGGCCTCGTCGGCACCCGCGACCGCGAGCGACAGGATGGTCTCGCGCGCAATGACGCTGAACAGCTCGCCGGTCATGAAGGTTGAGAAGCGTTCGACGATGCCGCCCCTGACGCGCACCCATTTCGAATGCGTGCCGGGCATGCAGACCAGCGCCTCGCCCACCGCATCGAGGCCGAGCGCGCCCAGCAGCTGCGTTTCCTCGCCGCGCATGACGTCCGGCGCGGCCGCATCGCGCTGTGCGATACCGGGCAGGATGCGGATGTCGCGCGCCTGTCCGGGCACGCGCACGGCCCAGTTCAGGATGGACGAGAGCGGCGCCGGCGTGTCGACATAGCCGGCCTCGACCCAGCCGGTTTTGGCGCCGGCCATGCCGCAGACGAGAACCGGCAGATGATCCGGCGCCTCGACCGCCGCGAGATGCGATTGCAGCACCGCGGGAAAGCCGATCTTGGCGGCGGCCAGCATCCCTTCATCGCTGCGGCGTTCGGCCAGCACCTGGCCGGCACGATCGACCAGCCACAGGCGAAAACTGCTGGTGCCCCAGTCCACCGCGACATAAGCGGGTTCGGTCATGCGAAACTGCCCTCGTCCACGGTCAGGTTCTTGTCTCATCTACAAGCTCTTGTCTCACCTGCAAGACGCCGTCTCGCGACAATGAGACGATCTCTTGTGGGCCATCGCCGAGATACCGGCTATTGCGCGGGCAAACCAGCCCTTTCTCTCCAACTCGAGCCTCCATGGCGCTGGCACAGCGCTTGCTGAAGCCTCTCCGTTCAACTCCGTCAACGCGCGACAAGACGCGTCAACATCAGATGAGGAAACCCATGGAGATCGGCTATTTCACGATGCCTTCGCATCCGCCGGAGTGCGGCCTGAAGGAAGGACACGATTGGGATCTGCAGGTCCTGCGCTGGCTCGACGAGCTCGGCTATCAGGAAGCCTGGATCGGCGAGCATCACACCGCGCCCTGGGAACCCAATCCTACGCCGGATCTGTTGATCGCGCAGGCGCTGCTGCAGACCAAGAAGCTTCGCATCGGACCGGGCGGCTTCCTGTTGCCCTATCACCACCCGGCCGAGCTCGCCAACCGCGTCGCCATGCTCGACCATCTCTCCGAGGGCCGGCTCAATTTCGGCGTCGCCGCATCCGGCCTGCCGAGCGACTGGGCGATGTTCAACGTCGACGGCATGAGCGGGCAGAACCGCGACATGACCCGCGAGGCGCTGGAGATCATCCTGAAGATGTGGAGCGATCCCGCGCCATGGACCTACAAAGGCAAGTTCTGGACGGTCTCCAAGCCGGACACGATGTTCGACTTCCTCAAGCCACACATCAAGCCGCTGCAGGCACCGCATCCGCCGATCGGCGTCGCCGGGCTGTCGAAGAACTCGGACACGCTGAAGCTCGCCGGCGAGCGCGGCTTCATCCCGATGAGCCTCAACCTCAACCCGGCCTATGTCTCCAGCCATTGGGACTCGGTCGAGATCGGGGCCGCCAAGACCGGACGCAAGCCGAACCGGCAGGACTGGCGGCTGGTGCGCGAGGTGTTCGTCGCCGACACCGATGAAGAGGCCTGGAAGCTCTCGACCGGCGACATGATGGGCCGGATGATGAGCGAGTACTTCCTGCCGCTGCTCGGCCATTTCGGCTTCAAGGACTATCTGAAGCACGCGCCCGACGTGCCCGACAGCGACGTTACGGTCGAATATTGCGCCAAGCGGAACTGGATCGTCGGCTCGCCCGCGACTGTCGCCGAGAAGATCGAGAAGATCTACGACGAGGTCGGCGGCTTCGGCGTACTCTGCGTGTTCGGCTTCGATTACAAGCACAAGCCGGAAGCCTGGCACCACTCGCTTTCGCTGCTGAAGAACGAGGTGATGCCGCGCCTTACGCATCTCGGCTCGGCGAAGAAGGCGGCTTGACGCATCGCGGGTGCGGCGCGATCGTGCCGCACCCGCATTCATTTCGGAGATGTCGGCGTGACGGTCGATGCCAAGGACTTCAAGCAGGCGATGCGCCAATGCGCCGGCGCGGTGGCACTGGTCACGGTGGGCGCCGAGCACGGCAAGCGCACGGGATTGACGGTGACCTCGGCCTGCTCGCTGTCGGACAATCCGCCCTCGCTGATCGTCTGCGTCAACCGCAATGCCAGCGCCCATGCGCGCATCCGCGAGGAAGGCGCGTTTGCGATCAACTTCCTGCACGAGGATCATGCGCTGCTCGCGCTCACCTTCAGCGGTCAGAAGGGCGTCAACGGCGACGACCGCTTCGCCTTCGGGCAGTGGAGGCGCGGCGCGACCGGCGCACCGGTGCTGAGCGACGCGGTCGCCGCTTTCGACTGCGTGCTGGCGCAGGAATTCGAGACCAGCACGCACTCGATCTTCGTCGGCGAGGTGCGCGACGTCTCGCATTCGGCCATGGCGACGCCGCTCGTGTACTTGCGCAGCAACTTCCATACGCCGCGGGAGATGCGCGAGGGCGTGACGATCGGCGACCTCGACGCGCGGCATCTGAGCTGGACGGATTTTTCGTAACCGGCGCCGGCATCGTAGGGTGGCAAAGGCGCACCTGCTCCGAGCCCACCATCTTTTTCGATCGCATGAAATGCGTGGGCACGCTTCGCTTTGCCCACCTTACGATACGAGCGATCGCGGCGCCGCCTCGATCTTCAATTGCTTGATCTTGCGATATAGCGTCGCGCGGCTCAGCTTCAGTGCCCGCGCGGCTTCCGCGACCCGGCCGCCATGCTTGCGTAGCGCCTCGACGATGGTCGCACGTTCGGCGGCTTCGAGGTTCGGCTCCATCCGCCCGCCGAACGGGGGCAAATCCAGATCCGCATCCGTGATCACGCCATTCTCCGCGGTGCAGCCGGCGAGCCGCAGCACGTGGCGGAGCTGGCGCATGTTGCCGGGGAACGGATAGGCTGCGAGCTGCGACCAGGCCTGGTCCGACAGACGACAATTCGGCGCTTCCTCGCGCGCGATCTGGCGGATGATATCGTCCCTGTCCGCGCGCTCGCGCAGGGCCGGCAGACGCACCGCGATGCCGCGCAGACGGAAGTAGAGATCGGCGCGGAAGGCGCCCTCCTCCACCATGCCTCCGAGATCGCGGTGGGTGGCGCTGATCAGGCGGATGTCCACCGCCACCGGCTTGAGCGCGCCGAGCGGCCAGACCTCGCGGTTTTCCAGGACGCGCAGCAGCCGCGTCTGCAAGCTGATCGGCATGTCGCCGATCTCGTCGAGGAACAGGGTGCCGCCATGGGCCTGCACGATCAGGCCCTTCGAGCCGTCGCGGCGCGCGCCGGTGAAGGCGCCGGCCTCGTAGCCGAACAGTTCGGCGTCGATCAGGCTCTCCGGCATCGCCGCGCAATTCAGCGCGACATAATTGCTGCGCGCCCGGTTGCTCGCCGCGTGAATGGCGCGCGCGAACACATCCTTGCCGACGCCGGTCTCGCCCTGCAGTAGCACCGGCAGATCACGATCGATGACGGCCCCGAGCCGCTTCACGCTCTTGACCAGTTCGGGATCGCAGCCCGCGAGCCGATGCAGCGCATCGAAGCGATCGACGGGCGCATCACGGCGCGGTGCAAGGGGCCTTGCGCGCATCGGCGGCGCCACATGCCCCTGCCCCAACGGACTGCCATCCGCCCGACGCAGCTCGACGAGCTCGTCGGTGACGCGCACGGCCTGATGATCGACATGGATGTAGCGGGACACATCGATGCCGGAGGCGATCATGCCGTCGGTGAGGCCCAGCAATGCGCGCGCGGAGCGGCAGGCGCCGACGACGCGGCGGTCATCGTCATAGGCGATGAGGCCGCTGCCACCGTCACCGGGCACGGTGGCGATCCAGGCGCTGCGGAAATGGGCCCGGAAGATCGCGTTCTCCATGCGCCGGGTCGCCTGCATCGTCACCGCGAGCGCGAGCTGATGCGCGGTGCGCTCCAGATCCTCGCGGCAGGAGGTGATGTTGACGGCGCCGGCGAGCCGGCCCGCCTGGTCGAACAGCGGTGCCACGGCGCAGGAGAACATGTGCCACTGCGCGCGAAAATGTTCGTCGCGATGCACCAGGATCGGCTTCTGCTCCGCGAGCGCGGTGCCGAGCCCATTGGTGCCCTCCAAGGTTTCGGCAAAATTCGAGCCGGTGTAGATCTTCCAGTGGAGGAACTGCCTTGCGTCGGCTTCGCCCGGCAGGCGGCTGAACAGCATGGTTGCGTTGGCATCAGCGAGATTGACGCAATAGCCGGCGTCACGCAGCGCACGGGCGAGATCATCGAGCTCGGGCGTTACGAGCCTGATTGTCTCCTCCATCGGCTCGGCGGCATGCCGAACCTCGGCCTCGGTGAAGGTCTGCGGCGGTCCCTGCCGCGCCGGATCGAGCTTGTGGTTGACGAGGCACCGTCGCCAGGAACTGGCAATTCGCGAGGAGGCATCGACGTCGGCCACATGATTGGCGACGGACAAGACGCGGGCGACATGGTTCGAGGCCGACAGGCTGGCCATCGCGGACGTCTCCACCCTGTATTATTGTGCAAAGTCTGGCACCACAGGCGGGGATGTCAATCGGGAACCGGGAATGGGGACTGTTTGTGCTGTCTCTTCTCGTCATTCCGGGGCGATGCGAAGCATCGAACCCGGAATCTCGAGATTCCGGGTTCGGCTCTTCGAGCCGCCCCGGAATGACGGGGAGTAAATCATCGAATTTGCTGCACCGCCCTCACCACGTGTCGATGCACGGCCGCTTCTTCCCCGTCCGCGCCGGCGGCCTCGGCACCGTGCGCGAGCCCGCCATGATCCAGCGCCGGGTCTCGGCGGGGTCGATCACGTTGTCGATCTCGAACACCGAGGCGATCGAGACGGCCTTGCCGTTGGCGTAGAGCTCGGCGACCTTGTTGCGGTAATAGGTCTCGCGCTCCTCGGGGTCAGTGATCGCCTCCATCTCCTTGCGGAAGCCGAGGCGGACGTAGCCTTCGAGGCCCATGCCGCCGAACTCGCCGGTCGGCCACGCCGCGGTGAAGAACGAGGCGTGGAAGCCGCCGCTGATCATCGACTGTGCGCCGAGGCCATAGCCCTTGCGCAGCACGATGCCGAACAAGGGCACGGTGAGGCTCGCGCCGGTCACGAACATGCGCGAGACGTGGCGCACGATCGCGGTCTTCTCGGCCTCCGGACCGACCATGAAGCCGGGCGTGTCGCAGAGCGAGACGATCGGCAGATCGAAGGCGTCGCAGAGCTGCAGGAAGCGCGCGGCCTTGTCGCCGGCATCGGCATCGATAGCGCCGCCGAGATGGCGCGGATTGTTGGCGATCAGGCCGAACGGTTTGCCTTCGATACGGATCAGCGCGGTGATCATGCCGACGCCGTAGTCGCGGCGCAGTTCCAGCACGCTGTCCTTGTCGGCGACGAGGTCGATCACGCTGCGGATGTCGTAGACGCGCAGCCGGTTCTCGGGGATGGCACGCCGAAGCAGGCGCTGGTCGGCGGCTTCCCACTCCGTCACCGCGCCCTGGAAGTAGGATAGATATTTCTGCGCGACGGACGTTGCCTCCTCCTCGTCCTCGACCAGGATGTCGATGACGCCGTTCGGCGACTGGAACGAGACCGGGCCGACTTCGGCCGGATGATAGACGCCGAGGCCGCCGCCCTCGATCATCGCGGGGCCGCCCATGCCGATGGAGGCATTCCTGGTGGCAATGATGACGTCGCAGCAGCCGAGCATCGCGGCGTTGCCGGCGAAGCAATAGCCGGAGACGACACCGACGACAGGAACGAGCCCGGACAGCCTTGCGAACTGCACGAAGGACGGACCGTCGAGCCCGGTCATGCCGAGCCGGTCGGTGTCGCCCGGCCGGCCGCCGCCGCCTTCGGCATAGAACACCAGCGGCACCCGCCAGTCCTCCGCCAGCGTCAGCATGCGGTCGATCTTCTTGTGGTTCATGTGACCCTGCGTGCCGGCCAGCACGGTGTAATCATAGGCCACGACGATGCAGCGCGCGCCTTCGGGGCCGAACTTCTCGCCGTTCACCGTGGCGACGCCCATGACGAGGCCGTCGGCCGGCGTGTTCTTGATGAGGTCGTCGAGCTTGCGCCGGCGCCGCTGCGCCGCGATCGCAAGGCTGCCGTATTCCATGAACGAGCCTTCGTCGACGAGTTGGGCGACGTTCTCGCGCACGGTGCGCTGGTTGGTGTTGCGGCGGCGCTCGATCGCGGCCGGGCGGTTCGCATCCAGCGTGTTGGCCTGACGGGCGATCAGCTCGGCAAGATCCGGGCGGATGTGATCGAGATCGATATCGGCTTCGGCCGTCGTGCGATCAGCCGCAACGTCGAGCGGCTCCAGATACAGGATCGGCTCTCCATGCAGCAGCGTAACGCCATCGCCGGCGACGAGCTTTATGACCCGGCCGCCCTGCTCGGCCATGACGAGATGCTCCATCTTCATGGACTCGATCACCGCGAGCTGCTGGCCCGGGCGCACGATCTCGCCTTCCTTCACCTGAATGGTGACGATGGTGCCCTGCAAGGGCGCCGCGACCATCACCGCGCCTTCGGGCACCACTTGCGCGACATGCGCCTCAGCGTGCGCGCCGCTTCGTTCCACCGCCGCGAAGTAGAGCGGCTTGGCCGCGCCATCGGCGGCCTCGACCAGCTTTGCAATGTTGCGGTCGATGAAATCGGTCGCGATGCGGTTGGTCTTGAAATCGGGATGCGCCAGCACCGCCTGGAGGAAGGCGATGTTGGTGACGACGCCGTCGATGCGGAACTCGCGCAAGGCACGCGATGCCTTGGCGACCACGTCGTGCCAGGCTTCGCCCGGCGTATGCACGATGACCTTTGCCAGCAGCGAGTCGAAGGCGGCGCTGGTCTTGTAGCCGGCATAGCCGAAACTATCGACGCGCACGCCCGGCCCGGAGGGCGGCTCGAACACGGCGAGCACGCCGCCGGTCGGATGCGTCGCACCTGACACGTCCAGCGTCTCCATGTTGACGCGGAGCTGCATGGCATGGCCGCGCGGCTTCGGGATGGAGTCCTGCGCGAGGCCGAGGGACGCCAGCGAAGCCCCCCCGGCGACCGCGAGCTGGGCGCGGACGAGATCGAGGCCGAGCACCTCTTCGGTCACGGTGTGCTCGACCTGAAGCCGCGGATTGGCCTCGATGAAGGCAAAGCTGTCCTCGGCGGTGCCATCGACCAGGAACTCGAACGTGCCGAGATTGTCGTAGGCCGCGGCCGCTGCCAGCTGCCTTGCCGCATCGATGATGCGGCCGCGCAGGGGATCGCTGAGCGAGGGGCTGGGCGCCACCTCGACCAGCTTCTGGTGCCGCCGCTGGATGGTGCATTCGCGCTCCCAGAGATGGGAGATGGCGCCGTGGCGATCGCCGATGATCTGCACCTCGATATGGCGCGCCTGCCGGATCAGGCGTTCGGCATAGACCCCCTCGAAGCCGAAGGCGGCCTTGGCCTCCGACTGGCATCGCGCATAGGCTTCCGCGAGATCGGAGGCGTTCTCCACCACGCGCATGCCGCGGCCGCCGCCGCCCGCCATCGCCTTGATCACGATCGCCGCGTTGCTGCCGAGGGAGGTGAAGAACGCCGTGATCTCCTCGAGGCTCGACGGCCCGCTGGTGCCGGCGATGATCGGCACGCCATAGCGCTTTGCCAATTGCCGTGCCGCGACCTTGTCGCCGAACAGCTCGAGCGCCGCCGGCTTCGGGCCGACGAAGGTAAGACCTGCATCGGCGCAGGCCTTGGCAAAGCCTGCGTTCTCGCTGAGGAAGCCATAGCCGGGATGCACGGCGTCGCAGCCGGCGCCTTTCGCCGCCGTCACCACCGCATCGATGTCGAGATAGGCCCGCGCGCCGCGGCCGGGGATTTCGACCGCCTCGTCCGCAACGCGCCCATGCAGCGACAGCGCATCGTCGGCGGGATGGATCGCAACCGTCGCGATGCCGGCATCGGCCGCAGCACGCGCGATGCGGATGGCGATCTCGCCGCGATTGGCGATCAGGAGCTTCTTGAACGACATGGCATCTCTCACTCAGGCCGCAGCAGAACGATTGGGATCGAGATCGTGCCCTTCGGCCAGGCCTTGTCCCACGGGCCGCGCAAAGGTGGCGAGGTCATCCTTCTCGTCGCAGCCCGCGTTCATGACGTTCTTCCCGTGTTGCTTTTCTTCTCGCGATGGCACGCAGGTGCCGTCGATCGACGTCGTTACACGTCGAGCACGGCAGAGGTCATGTCAAGAAAAACAGCACCGGCGTCGCAGCCGATGCCGCGGCGCGGAAATAGTCCGACGCCTGGCCCCGGCATTCGAATGTAAACCTCTTCAAATCTAGAACACCTCGATATCGGCCTTCCGCGCGTTGACTTGGCGGGGGCTCTGGCAGAACGATCGGTGCAGACAACCAGCGCCAGCCGTGGCGTGAGAGCAGCCAAGGGCTAGAGGCTCCATGCATCCATCGACATCATCAAGGTCTCTCGACCTGCCCGCCCTGAGCGCGGCGGAACGGCTCTTCCTCTGGGGATTCCGGGCCAAGGCACGCAGCGGAGGCGCCGTTCCGACCGCCACCGACATCCAGGAGGTGTACGACCATTTTCGCGTGGGCGATGCCGTGGCCTCGCTGGAATCCATCATCGAGATATTCGCCTGCACGGCCCATACGGCCATCGAGGTGCATTGCCCGACCTGCCCGCGCGTGTCGGACAGCGAGCGGGAAATCCTGCATGCCATCGCCGCGGCACAACAGGAACGCATCGACCTCGTGCGCGAGCGGTTCGAGAGCTGGCTGCCGCCGGTCGGCGCCGATTGGGCGCTGGCGCCCGTGCGGGGGCTCGCGACGATCTTCCGCATGGCCGGCCTCATCCTGCCCGACCGCCAGGTGAGGTCTTTCGACCATGACCGCACCATGGCGATGAAGAGCTGGCTGGTCGGAAGCCCGACGCTGCACTGACGAGATCGTTCATGCCTCCTGATACTTGCGGTTCCGCGACGGCCCCGGACGCCGGTCAGCCGCGGCTCTGTCCGCTCAGGGCCGCGCTTGCGGCACACCCTTGCGTCGAAAGCTGCGACGAGTTCTGCCGGGTCGCACTGTCGCTGTTCCGGTTCATCGGGGCGGCCTATACGACCGGCGCGTCCGATTGCTGGGAAGCGGCCTATCGCTTTGCCGACGAGGCGCCGGGCGTCTCCGACAGTCCGCTGCTGGTGGCACGCGCCGCCGCGCTGGTCCGAATCCTGCGCAGCGGCCGGCCATGCGAGCTGTGCTTCATGCCGCCGTCCTGCCGGCGGCTGTCGAAGGACGAGGCCGGATTGATGCAATTGCTGGCGGTCGCGCGACGCAAGCAGCCGGGCGAGCTCGAATCCATCGTCTGCCAGCTGGTCGGCTCCGGCAAGGAAGACGCGGCGACACGGGCGGTCAACGCGCTTGCCCTGTGCTGAGGCCTCGGCGGGCCCTGGACGCACAATCTCGGCCTGCATCGAGTCATCCGAATCCTGATCCGCGTTCAGAGCCTTACTCGTTCGCAACGCACGCCGCCATGATGCCGTCGAGCTCGGCGCGCGAGAGCACGCCGAGCTCGGCGATGAAGACGATCCGCGCGCGCGGCACGCCCGGCGCGGGCGCATCGGCAGGGGCGAGCGTGGCGCGGCCGCCGGCGAATTGAAACACCATCCGGCGGCCGGGCTGCTCGACCGTCTCGAACAGACCCTTTGCGCGTGCCAGCTTCGGTGCCAGCTGGCCGATCGCCTGCTGCAGGCGCGGCAGCGAGAGCGGATGGTCGGAGGTCCAGCTCAGCGTCTCGAAACGGTCCTCCGCCGGCCGTTTCGGCCCGGGGCTGCGTGGCGCGGGCGCACGATCGACATGCGCGGGAAACAGCAGCGCGGACGGAATTGCGCCGTGTGGCGCCTCGACGACCACGGCGGGAACGCGCTGAGCGCGGATGGCGGCGCGCATCCGCGTCGCCGCGCCCTCGTCCGCCAGATCGAGCTTGCTGAGCGCCACGATGTCGGCGACGCGCAATTGCGAACGCTGGAGGGCATCGTCGAGGGCGGCCGGCGGTGTGCCGGCATCGATCACGCACAGCACCGTCTCCAGCAGCGCCTCGCGCAGGATCAGCGGATCCATCAGATTGCGGACGATATCGGCGGGATCGGCGACGCCGCTGGTCTCGATCACGATATAGTCGGGCTTCGGATCGCGCCGCAGCAGCGTCGAGAGCGTGCGCAGGAGATCGCCTTCGAGCGAGCAGCAGATGCAGCCATTGGCGAGGCTGACCACGCCGTCGCTGGCGCCCGCGACCAGCTCCGCATCGATGTTGATGGCGCCGAAATCGTTGACGACGGCGGCAATGCGCCGTCCTTGCGCATGCGCCAGCAGGTGGTTCACGACAGTCGTCTTGCCCGCCCCCAGAAAGCCCGTGACCAGCAGAATGGGGACCGGCATGGGTCAGCCCTCGACGACGGGGCGGCGCACCGGTTTTCCCGGCCGCGCCGCGACGTCGAGAATGCCGTCATTGATCAGCACCTCGCCGCTGACGATCAGGTGCCGCACGCCTTCGGAGGGACGGTTCATCGCCGTGAAGGTGGCGCGGTCCGAGAGTTTTTCGTAGTCGAACACGACGATGTCGGCATCGGCATCTTTAGCAAGCCGGCCCTTGCTGCGCATCGCCGGCGTGCTCTGCGACAAGATCTCGGCCGGGATCAGCGCGCATTTGCGCACGCCTTCCAGCAGCGACACCGTCTTGCGCTCGCGCACCCATTCGCGGATGAATTTCGTGAAGCAGCCGGCCGAGCGCGGATGCGAGGTGGCATCGTCAGGCAGCGGCCAGGCATCGCCGGTGTAGGTCTTGCCGTCAGAGGTCGTCCACGGCATCGCGTCGGAGGCGATGGCGCCGCCGGGATAGAGCACCGACATGTCGAGCAGGTCGCGGTGATGCGCATTGTGCTCGGTGTCGAGGATGTGCCAGAGCACGAGCGCGGACGGCTCCTCGGCCTGCGCCTTCAGGAGCTCCTCGCGGTCGTGGAAGCGATAGCCGTCGGTCACGCGCTGCACGGAATCGTAGCCGGTGCCGTTGCGCTCGACGAATTCGGGGTCGCTGAAGAAGGCGGCGGCCAGCACGGTCGAGCCGGTGCCGTAGGGATAGGCCTCGACCGTGATCGGCAGGCCCTGTCCCTGCGCCTTTTCGATCAGCGCGCGGCAGCGCTCGACGTCGGTCTTGCTCGACGAGTTGAAATGGCAGATGTGCATGTGCGCGCCGGTGGCGCCGGCATAGCCGATCAGGCGGATATAGGCTTCCACCGCGCTCTCGGGGTCGATCCGCGACATGAAGGCGACATGAGTGAAGGTCGGCACGTTCCTGGCCGCGGCCAGCTGGCAGACCGCGGTCAGCTCCTGCACGCCGGCGCCCGGCGCGTAAGCATTGAGGATGCCGATACCGATGCCGCCTTCGTTGAGCCCGCGTCCGAGGCGCTCGAGAATGCCCGAGACCTCCGCCTCGGTCGCGACATTGTCCATCCAGCGGCGGTCGCGCATGGCGTTGCCGAACGCCTCCAGCGAGCTCTCGGCATTGGAGCCGGTCATCGCGCCGATCCGTGCGAAGGCCCAGTTGGTAGCGGCGCCGTAGTTCAGGACGCGGCCTTTCCTCGCCTGCCGCTCATACCAGGACCCGACCGGCAGCACGCCGGCTTCGAGATCGAGCGTGGTCGTGACGCCGTCGAACGCCTGCATGCGGTCGGCGGGGATCGACTGGCCGTGCGCGTGCAGATCGATGAAACCGGGCGCGACCACGAGCCCGGTGGCATCGATCACCCGCTCGGCGCCGCCGAGCGATGCGCCGACCGCGGCGATCCTGCCGTCCACCACCGCCACATCCCCCACGGCATCCATGCCGCTTGCGGGATCCACCACCCGGCCGCCAGAGATCACCAAGCCGCCCATATCGTCACTCCGAAAAGCTATTGCCAAAGCCGCCAAAGGCCCGGCAGCAGCTTTGGAGGCGGAGACCGGCCGCATCGCGCACCGTCCCGGCGCGTATAGAGGCAGATTCTCGGGGTAACGACTACCGCCGCCGATGCCGACGCATCATGCGGAATCGTGCGCGCCGTCAGAGCCCGTCAAACCAGGATTTCCACTTGGGCACGGCCGTCGCGAAGGTGCCGCGATGGCTGGTGCTGCCGGTCGAGACGGCTTCGACTGCCGGGTTGCCGGCGCCGATCGCGCGCTGGTAGGTCATGGCGAGCTGGCCGAGACCCACGGTGATGGCTTCGTCGGTGTCGCCATAATAGTTGCGGACCGGGCTTTTGACGATCCAGCGATACGCCTGTGTCTGCGCGACGAGCCGGCCGTAAGCCGATGCCGCGAAGAACTGGGGATCGAAATAATCGGCGCGGATCAGCTTGCGCAGATCGGTCGGCACGTCCGCAGCGTTGAACGGTTCGCGCATGTAAGCCTTGCGCGACACGTCGTAATAGGCGTCCGCGATCAGCGAGCGCGCGAGCCCGGGAACACCGTAGTAATTCTCGAAGGAGAACGCCGTCAGGATGAACAGCGAATTCACCCAGCTCGCATCGTTCTTGCGCGGGAAGCTGAGAAAGCCGTTCAGCGCCACGAACGCGTCGACCGGCGCGCTCGCGGTGGCGGCGGCGTCGACCTTGACGCCCGATTGCTCGAGCTTTTCGAGCATGGCCATGGTCACGAACCCGCCTTGCGACCAGCCCGCGAGATACAGCTTGGTCGTGGCGAGCTTGAGATGATCGAGCACGGCGCGGCTTGCCATCAGCATGTCATAGGTTGCCTGCTGGTGGCTCGCCTTCACCATGTAGCCTTCCGGCTCCGACGACGTTCCGAGCCCGAAATAATCGGCGCCGATCACGGCGTATCCCTGGCCTGCGAACTGGGCGATCATCAATTGGGTTTCCGGAGACTGCTGCGGAAAGGAGGGGACCTCCTGCTTCCCGTAGACCGTGCCGTGCTGATACGACACCAATGGGAACGAGGTGCCGCTGTCCTCGGGGATCGCGAGAAGTCCGGACGCGATCGTCGGCTTGTTGCCGCGCTCGGGCACGACGGACGAATAGGTCACGCGATAGAGGCGAACGGCATTGCGCGCCGGGCTGTAGGCTGTCGTGATGCCGGCGAAAGCAGGCGTATCGACCTGCAGGATCTTGTTGAGCTGCTCGGCATCCCAGCGCGCGATGCGCTGGTATTCGATGCCGGCCGGCAATTTGACGACCTGGCCTTCCTGCGCATGGGCGGAAACCCCCATGAGGAATTGGACGACAAGCAGGAAAGAGAAACGCCAAGCCGATTTCATGCAAGAGACCCGTGGTAGGAGACCGCAAATGACAAAAGACAGGCCTACACGGGTACGGTTGAGATTCGGTTGCGCCTGGCCTCGCGCCAAGCTGAAACCGGCCCGTGAACCGTGCGCGATTGTCGCAGGTCGATCGGGCACGCGTTCGCGCCCTCGCGGCATGATTTGCCCGAGCTTTGCTTCTCTTCACACCCTCTCGAAGGAAAGGGCGCAGGGAAGGCCGGGCGCCGGCCGGCACCCGTAAAGACCCCCGTGCTGAACAGATGCACACGCAGTGCACAGGGGAGACACAGGGCAGCCGAAACCAGGCCTTCCCTGCGCGATGGTTTGACGGCCTATGCCGCGCTCTCCCGGGAGCCGAACTTTCCTTTGGCCTCCCTCGCCCCGCGAATTGGATGATGCAGTCTGCCCGGTCGGGCTCGCTGGCATCTCCGCAGACAGCTTGACCGTAGCAACGACGGCCAGGACCACACGGTTTCGCCGCACGCAAGCAGCGCCGTTCGTCTTTGCGGGTCACGCATGCTCACGAGGTTGATCTCGCCCTGCACGCGCAAGCTCCGCCTTTAACGCCGCCCGCGTCCATCGCAACTCCCAGCCCGCGCTCGAAACGACGTACGACCGCCCCTGTGGTGGGCTGGGATGGTCGACACATACGACAAATCCGAATTTCGGTAAAGTGGAATATTTTTGGCCGGAGGGGTTGACAAGCGAGCGAGGTGTTTTGCCCGAGGCGAAACCCGGCTCTACTTCCACGACGAACGTAATCCTGTATTCTGCGTTTCGTGGAGGAAGCCATGCCGACGAAGTTCGCAAAAATCAGAGAGGCATTCGAATTCGCCAACACGAGCGGCGACATGGGGATATTCCGCGCCTATGTCTGCAGACAATCAGGAGAGACCTACTATTGGGCCGATGAAATGTATTCGGAACCGCTCGACGAACTTCCTGACGACATCGAGGATGCGACAAAGTACGTGAGGCTGCCGGACAAGCGCGACCTCGACCTCGGCAAACCCCTGGTGCTGGCTTTCGTCCGCGAGTTCCTGCCCGGTGATTTCGACGATGTCCGCTACTTCATCAACAAGAGGGGCGGTTATTCGAAATTCAAGGCGCTGCTCGCCAGAGGCCGCGCAATCGAGCGCTGGCATGCTTTCGAGAATGAGGCGACTGAGCAGGCCTTGCGCGAGTGGTGCAAGGAGGAAGAGATCAGCATCGAGGGCTAGACGACACTCTTCCTCGTCGTCGCCGCATTGCGTACAAGGCTGGCGATGGTTTCGCTGGAACCTCAACCAATTCTGCGCCGCCGTCATCTCGCCCCCATTGTCATTCAGGGAGCTGACGGGCAGCGCAATCGGGGGCGAAGTTCCAAGGTTCCCAGTGATAGACCGACATCTACTTCAAGCAAATCCTTCCATGTCGCGCCGCGCTCTGCTCGGCGGGCTCCTATCGGCGGGCAGTGCCCTGGCGCTCGGCGGCTGCGCCGGCCTCGGCGCGACCGGCGCGCGCTACGACGCCTCGTCGCTCTCGGTCGATCCCACCCTGCTCGTCGCCACCACGCGCAAGCCCGCGAATGGGGCGCGCAGCAAACCCTGGTTCGGTCCGGAGCGCGCAACCAGCATGACCGTGGCGCGGGCCAAGCTGGTGGCGCCCGACGAGAGCCGCCTGTCGCTTGCCTCGGTCGGACTTGGCGGTTGGCGTCTCGATCGGATCGAACCGGTGCCGGCCGACGCCGGCGACCTCGCCGCGCAGGCCGGCGGAGGCGACGTGCTGATCTATGTGCACGGCTTCAAGCAGACGTTCGAGACGGCGGTGCTGGACGGCGCCTATCTCTCCGATGCCATCAGGTTCCGCGGCCGCACCATGGTGTTCGCCTGGCCCTCCAAGGCCGGGCTGTTCGACTACGCCTATGACCGCGACAGCGCGATGTGGTCGCGCGACGATTTCGAGCGCGTGCTCTCGTCGCTGGTATCGGCGCCGGGGACGGGCCGCGTCCACATCGTCGCGCACAGCATGGGAACCATGCTGACGTTAGAGAGCCTGCGCCAGCTCCATGCGCGATACGGCGAGACGGTGACGGGCAAGATCGGCGCGGTGGTGTTTGCCGCGCCCGACATCGACATGGACGTGTTCTCGTCGGCGGTCCAGCGCATCGGCCCGCTGGCCGGCAAGATCACGGTGATCGCCTCGACCAACGATCGCGCTCTCGCGCTGTCGGGACAGCTCGCAGGCGGAATGACCAGGGTCGGCGCCGCCGAGAAGGCCGCCATCGCGCAGCTCGGCGTGCGCGTGATCGATGCGTCCGCGGAAGGCTGGGGCATCATCAACCACGATTTGTTCCTGTCGAATGGGGAGGTGCAGAAGGTGATCCGGCGGTCGATCGACGGGACGACGGCGTGAGGGGTGGCGGTCGGTGGGGCATCAGGTTGACGCAGCGTGATCGATGACGCCAAAAGCGACAGCAATTACGGCGGCAACCTCCGTTCGACGATGATCCGTACCGGAGGAAAAACGACGGAGTCCACCACGTCGAACAGCACTTCGATGCTGCGATCAAACGCACGTGCAAAGGCCATCGCCTCATCGCGCCACTCATCGGCAACGGCGGTGCCGAGCGTGCAATGTGGGGTCCAGGCGCCGGGCCGGTAATGAGGGCGACAATGCGCTGGATCGATTGCCACGCTGATGGCGGCGTGGATACGAGCCAGGATTTCGTTGGCCTCCGGCTCCGCCCAGAGAACGAGCGGCGGACCCTCGAACCAGCGAATTCGTTTGAACTCGATGCGCAGTTGCCTCTGGCCGGCAACAGCTGCCAGCATCGCATCCCACGCGGCCTTCTCGTCAACCGCCGGCGAGTCGTAGATCGCAAATGTAAAATGAGGCCGATAGCCGAGGGCGCGCATCGAGGGCTCAACCTCGAATACGGCAACCTGATCCCAGAGCCGCTCGATCTCGCCGGCTGACTCGTTGTCGGCCCGGATATTGATCGCCAACGCCACAGGTTCACCCAAGGGGTGGAACATCAAATCGAGATCAGAGGGAAGGACTGGCTTGAAGACAATGGCGCTCCCTAGGGGAATCGAACCCCTGTTTCAGCCTTGAGAGGGCCGCGTCCTAACCGCTAGACGAAGGGAGCGTGAGGGCTAGCCAATAGCCTCGAAATTTGTCCGCCGCAAGGACCCCGGCGGGCCTTTTACGGCTCATTGGCGAATTTCAGCCGTCCGGCCGGCTTCAGGGTATGGGCGTCGAAGGTCCGGATCTCGATCACCCCGCCGAGATCCAGCGTGACCACGAGACGGTCGCCGGCAACCCCGGTCGAGACGATCCTGGCGCCCTTCGGCAGGGTGGCGGTGACGTCGCCGGCCGCCTCCGGCGCCCTTCCCTCCGACTTGAAAAGGCGGTAGCCCACCGCGATCAGCACGGCGCAGATCGCCAGCGCCGTGGTCAACCCCGCGATCAGCATCATCCGCCGCACCCGCGCGAACAGCGCGGCCTGCTCGGGGGTCGGTTCGGGAACAGCAGTGTCAGACGTCGTCATGGAAAGTCTTGGCCCCAAGGGTCTTGGTTCAGCGCAGAGGTTAGAGGTCGTGGTCGCCGGCGACGAAGGATCGGCCCGGCTCGACCGCGTGCTGGCGGCGCGCCTGCCGGAGCTGTCGCGGTCAAGGCTCAAGACCCTGATCCTGGCGGGCGCGGTGAGCCTGAAGGCGGCCCCGATCCGCGACCCCGCTTATCACGTCGCATCCGGGGATACGATCACAATCGACGTTCCGGAGGCAGCGCCCGCCGAGCCCAAGGGCGAGCAGATCGCCCTCGACATCGTGTTCGAGGACGACGACATCATCGTGATCAACAAGCCGAAGGGACTGGTGGTGCATCCTGCCGCCGGCCACGAGACTGGCACGCTGGTCAACGCCCTGATCGCCCATTGCGGCGCCTCGCTGTCGGGCATCGGCGGGGTGCGCCGGCCCGGCATCGTGCACCGGCTCGACAAGGACACCACGGGGCTGATGGTGATCGCCAAGAACGACATGGCGCACGCCTCGCTGTCGGCCCAGTTCGCCGATCACGGCCGCACCGGCGAGATGCGGCGCGGCTACATGGCCTTTGCCTGGGGCGTTCCCGGCCGGCACCGCGGCACGGTCGATGCGCCGATCGACCGCCATCCGCATGCGCGCGAGAAGATGGCGGTGCGCCAGGGCGGCCGCGAGGCGGTAACACATTGGGAGATCCTGGAGAGCTTTGCCGGGCGCGACGGCAAGCCCGTGGCCTCGCTGCTCGCCTGCGAGCTCGAGACCGGGCGCACCCACCAGATCCGCGTGCACCTCGCCCATATCGGCCATCCCCTGATGGGCGATGCGGTCTATGGCCCGCATTTCAAGACCAAGGCGAACCAGCTCGGTCCCGAATCGCAAGCCGCCCTCGCCGCGCTCGGACGGCAGGCCCTACATGCTTACCTTCTGGTATTGGAGCACCCGAGGAGCGGAGAATTACTGCACTGGGAGGCGGCTCTACCAGAGGATTTGCTTCTCCTGCAAAGCACCCTGAAAGCGGCGCTATGACGCAGCCGCTTTAGGAAAGGCGTTACATTACAAAAAGTTATAGCGGCCACACGGGGACGTGACGTCAGCAATCCTTCCCTTTTTGCCCCCCGATGGAGTATATTGCGCCTGCGTTGGAATGACCGACGCGGAACATCGCAGCCCGACCGGCTTTGACACAGCGGTCGTCTGCCTGGCCCGCCGCTATCGGGGGCCTGAACCTTTGGAGGGCGCACCATGGCCCGTACCGCTGCTTTGCCGGTCCTCAATGGAGAATCCGGCCTATCTCGCTACCTCGCCGAGATCCGCAAATTCCCGATGCTGGAACCCCAGCAGGAATACATGCTCGCCAAGCGTTGGCGCGAGCATGACGATCGCGACGCGGCGCACCAACTCGTCACCAGCCATCTCCGGCTCGTCGCCAAGATCGCCATGGGCTATCGCGGCTACGGCCTGCCGATCTCCGAGGTCGTCTCGGAAGGCAATGTCGGCCTGATGCAGGCGGTGAAGCGTTTCGAACCCGAGAAGGGGTTCCGTCTCGCCACCTACGCCATGTGGTGGATCAAGGCGTCGATTCAAGAGTACATCCTGCGTTCCTGGTCGCTCGTGAAGATGGGCACCACCGCGAACCAGAAGAAGCTGTTCTTCAACCTGCGCAAGGCGAAGAGCAAGATCAACGCGCTGGACGAAGGCGATCTGCGCCCCGACCAGGTGAAGATCATCGCCAAGCGCCTCGGCGTCACCGATCAGGACGTGATCGACATGAACCGCCGCCTCGGCGGCGACGCGTCGCTCAACGCGCCGATCCGCGACGACGGCGAAGCCGGCGAATGGCAGGACTGGCTGGTCGACAACACGCCCAACCAGGAAGCCATGATGGCGGAGCACGAGGAGTATGATCACCGCCGTGAAGCGCTGAACGGCGCCATGGGCGTGCTCAACCCGCGCGAACGCCGCATCTTCGAGGCCCGCCGCCTCGCCGATGAGCCGATGACGCTGGAAGACCTTGCCGCCGAGTTCGGCGTGTCGCGCGAGCGCGTCCGCCAGATCGAGGTCCGCGCCTTCGAGAAGGTGCAGTCCGCGGTCAAGGGTACGATCGCAAAGGCCGAACAGGCAGCGCTGGAAGCCGCGCACTGAGCGGGGCTTCGCCGCGAAGAGAGATTGGCGGATCGAAAGAGACAGAAAGCCGGCGGCGACGCCGGCTTTTTTGTTTTGGGTGTAAGCATCGTTCGGATGCGAAGCCAGCCCACCCCTGCTGTCATGCCCCGGGAAAACCGCCGCAGTCCACACCCCTCCGCCGTCAAAGAACCGGCTCGCCTTGAACCCGCGCTGCCGATCGGCCGACCCAGAATGATCGGACCGATAGCAGCGAGTGGACAAGCGCCGTGTCGATCATCCTGCAATCCACCGTCGGCGGCTTCTCGGGCGACTTCATGCGCAAGCTGCCGCTGGTCGAGCAGGCCATGCGCGAGCACGGCCTCGAGCCGTCCGAGTTCGTGATCTCGAAGGATTATGCCGGCACGGCGACGATCCCGCTGTTGGGCCCGTTCTTCTACAGCTACAGCGTGTTCTTCGGCGGGGAGCAGTTCACCGTCACCGAGCCGAACGACATGGTGTTCCTGGACTACTTCTTCAAGCGCGTGCTGGCCGTCGACGCGCCGCCGGAGGTGCCGCGCCGGCCGGGATTGATGACGCGGCTGTTCGGCTGGATGTCGCAGCCGGTGAGAACTCCGTTGTCATTCCGGGGCGCGCCTCTTGGCGCGAACCCGGAATCCATCTGGCCGCAGAGTTGGTGGATGAGTGGATTCCGGGTTCGCGCTGCGCGCGCCCCGGAATGACGGTTCTCACTCCCCCCACATCCGCGCCAGGGTCGCGAGCCAGCAGCCTTCGCAATAGCGCGCGTCCTTGTAGTCGATCCAGTTGTGGGCGTAGACGCGGTCGAGGGGGATGCCGTAGCGGGCGCGCAGCACCTTGACGAGGATCTTCCACGCCACGACCTGCGCCTCGGTCGGGCCTGCGGCGACGTCGGGATAATTGCCGGCGAACTCGACGCCGATCGAATTGTCGCGCACGACCTGGCGGTAGGTCGGGCCGTTGTCGATGTACTTGTTGTCGTTGCGGTTGGCGCCGTCGCCATGGGTCGGCACCAGGTTTTCGGCGACTGCCCAATAGACCGTGCCGTCGGTCTCGACCCACACCGTGACGCCGCGGCGGGTCGGGGCCTTTGCCTGCGCCAGCGCGCCGCCGCGCGCCGAGCCCGCCGGCCCCTCGGTCTGGTGCACGATGATGTTGCGCCAGGGTCTTGCGTTGCGGACCTCACCCCACGGCGCCAGCCAGACGATTCTGAGGCCGGGAATCTCCGGCGTGCCGGAGGCGCGCGCGAGCCTTGTCAGTTCGGCGTCCTCGGCGACGGCGGGGAAAATCAGGCAGAGAGCGGCGAGAGCGGCCGCGAGCAGGCGGGCAATCATCATGCGGGGTCCAACGGGGACCGCAATCTAGCATGGCCTCAGGCGAAATGGTGCGAGGCCTCGCGCGAGTCGTTCGGCTCGGGCGACAGCGGCGGCGCCGGATCGTAGACGGCAAAGTCGTTCTTGCCGTTCTTCTTGGCGGCGTAGAGGGCGTGGTCGGCATTGGCCATCAGGCGGTCCGGGAACGCGCCGATGCCGTGATCCCATTGCGCGACGCCGATCGAGATCGCGATCGGGATGTCGTTGCCGGTGCAGGCCTCGGCATCCTGGCGGCAGACCTCGAGCACGCGGCGAGCGATCATCGCGGCCTCGCGCAGGGACGAGGACGGCAGCACGACGCAGAACTCGTCGCCGCCGGTGCGGGCGAGCATGTCGCCGGGCCGCAGCCGCGTCTGCGCCATCAGGGTGAAGTGCTTCAGGCAGGCATCGCCGGCGGCATGGCCGTGGGTGTCGTTGATGGTCTTGAAGCCGTCGAGATCGATCACCAGCAGCGAGAACGGCTGATGGCTGCGCTCGGAGCGGGCGCATTCCTCGGTCAGGCGCTGCAACAGATGCCGCCGGTTGGCGACGCCGGTGAGGTCGTCGAGCAAGGCGAGGTCGGCGACCTCGTTGCGCAGCCGCTCGATCGCCATCAGCAGGCAGGCGAAATTCCAGCCCATGGCCAGAAACACCAGCAGCAGGATCATGATGGACTGCAAGCCGTTGAAGTTGATCGCCGTGATGGCGCCGCCATAGCCGAGCAGCGCCGCGCCGGAGCGGACGGCGTGAATCGACAGCAGCAGAAATCCCACGATCGCAGCGAGCCGGGCGCCGGGGTTCTCCCGGCCGCTCTGCTCGCCGATCAGCAGCGGCAGCGTCAGCAGGATCGGGGTCGATTGGGCCAGCGAGTAGATCACGACCCGCATCGGCATGTTGTCGACGACGACCAGGAAGAACGCGAGCCCGGCGGTCGCGAGCAGCGAATTGACGATGGCGGCCGGCCAGGACACCGGCCGGTGATAAAACCGCGCCACGCCCATGCAGGCGAGCCAGGACGAAAAGATCATGATGCCGCCGCCGGCGATCAGCGGAAAGCGCGGGTCCATCACGTCGCGCAGCATCGAGATCGCCGCGCCTGATGCGGCCAGAAACGCGGCCGCCGTCCAATACCGCGCCGCCTCGAATTTGGGATAGGCGCGCGCCACATAGGCCCAGACCATGCCCAGCGCCAGGAAGTTGATGACGATGACGGTCCAGAGTGTCGGCACGCTCAGCATGGCGACTGCGGGACGCGCATGGTCCCGCCCTCTTCGTTTGGCAAACGTCCGTACATTACCCCGCCCCCGTGTTCTTGCGGAGGATCATGCGCGCGACGCGCTTAATGGAGTCTCACCGCAATCGCGCAAACTCCGGCGTTGGTTTTGGATTGATGAATCCCGAAAGCGGCCTCCGGCATCGTTAATCAAGCCCTGCCGCGCACGCGTGGGCCGCGCCGCGGCGGGGGCGTGAAGCGGATTCGCGCGGCAAAATCACCTGAAAATGCATCTGGGCTGTGGATAACGCGATGACATGGATGTGACAGCGCGGGGCAGAGACCTGCGAATCTGCTGAGCTTGCGCCTGAGGATGTTGCGAGGCTGGCCCTCCGCCGAGCATCCCTCGTGTCGCGTTTCACCATTAACCCTTAAGAGGATCCTATGGCTAAGAAAGCGAAGAAGGCGACGAAGAAGAAGGCGAAGAAGGCCAAGAAGGCGAAGAAGAAGTAACGAGGCTTGTTCTTTGCCCGGGTGGAGCCTCGCTCCGCCCGGGCGTCGGGTGAGAGTTCGGAGGCGGCGGGCACGAGGCCCGCTTTTTTATTGGGTGAAGAAGCCTACCGCTCCGCAAGCGCCAGCTTGGCGCCGAGCGCGGCGAAGCCGGCCGCAAAACTGCGGCGCAGCCAGGCCATGACGCGGGGGCGGGAGATGACGCGCTCGCGCACCGAAGCCGCGCAGAGGCCGTAGACGACGAACACCGCAAAGGTCATCGCCATGAAGGCGCCGCTCAATTCCAGCATGCGCGCCAGCACATGGGCCTCGTCCGCGGCAATGAACTGCGGCAGGAAGGCGAGGAAGAAGATCGACAGCTTGGGGTTGAGGATGTTGATCAGAAAGCCGGTGACGATGACGCGGCCGCTCGAACGTTCGCGTATATTGCCCTCGACCGCAAGCGCCCCGCTCTCGCGCAGCGCCTGCCAGGACATGTAGAGCAAATAGAGCACCCCGCCCCATTTCAGCGCGGCAAAGGCGAGCGCGCTGGTGTGCAGCACGGCGGCAAGCCCCAGCATCGCCGCCACCATGTGCGGGACGATCCCGAGCGTGCAGCCGAAGGCGGCGGCAACGCTGGCGCGCGAGCCGCGCGTCAGCGCCGCGGCCAGCGTATAGAGCACGCCGGTGCCGGGCGAGGCGACGACGATCAGCGAGGTGAGCAGGAAGGACCAGGACATGGGCGGAAGCTATCACCCGGCATCGCGGCGGGGAAGCCTACGCTCCTGGAAGTGCACTCCTGCGTCTCAGGACAGCTGCGCGAGCTCGGCTTCACGCAGCACGTCGAGCGGCGCCCAGGGCTTGGCCCAGAATTTTGCGCCCGCGGGCAAGGGCTGCTTCAAGGGGCGGCCGGAGGTGACGACGACGTCGAGCCTGGGATTGCGATCCTTGGCGACATGGGCAAGCTCGACCCCGTTCATGCGGCCGGCGAGCTGCACGTCGGTCATCATCAGGCAGAGCGCGCCGGCGCTCTTCTCGAGCACGCGCTCGGCCGCCTCGGCGCTCTCGCACTGGATCACCTGATAGCCACTCTCTTCCAGCAGGAGACATAGCATCTCGCGCTGCATGACGTCGTCCTCGACGATCAGCGCGGTAGCTCGGAATGGTTGCGCTTGTCCCATCGGCGTCTCCAATGCTCGCTTGCGTAACGTATGTTAAGGATCAAATTCGCGTGGAGTTCGGTTCCATTATGAAAAAATGTAAAGCATAGTTCCATCTGCGGGAGTTCGACGGGGGAAACATTGTGACAGCGATTCGCGGCGCCGCCGCCATCACGGGAGCCGCCAGCGGCATCGGCCGGGCGCTGGCCATCGAGCTGGCGCGGCGCGGCTGCGATCTCGCGCTCGCCGATCGCGACGAGGCTGGGCTGAAGGAGCTGGCGGCGGAGATCGGACGAGACCGCAAAGTCAGCGTGCATCGCGTCGACGTCGGAGAGCCCGCCGACATCGCGCAATTCGCGGCCGAGGCGATTTCCACGCATCCGGAGCTCGGCATCCTCGTCAACAATGCCGGCGTCGCGCTGATGGGCTCGTTCGAGGAGATCGACCAGGCGCAGATGGACTGGCTGTTCGACATCAATTTCTGGGGCGTGGTGCACGGCACGCGCGCCTTCCTGCCGCATCTGACGACGAGGCGCGAGGCGCATATCGTCAACCTGTCCTCGATCTTCGGCATCATCGCCCCGCCCGGACAATCGGCCTATGCGGCGGCGAAATTCGCGGTGCGCGGCTTTTCCGAGAGCGTGCGGCACGAGCTCAGCGTCGCGGGAAGTCCCGTCAAACTGTCGGTGGTGCATCCCGGCGGCGTCGCCACCGCGATCGCGCGCAATTCCCGCACTGGCGTCGGCGTCACCGACAATGCGCGCCGCGCGCAGTCGATCGAGCGGTTCGAGAACGCGGCCAGGACCTCGCCGAAGGAGGCCGCGCTGCGCATCATCAAGGGCATCGAACGGAACGAGCCGCGCATCCTGATCGGCAACGACGCCCGCTTCATGGACCTGCTGCAGCGCTTCCGCCCGGGCTCCTATTGGGCACCACTGCAGCGGCGGCTGGAGAAGATGGCGAAGGGGACGTGAGCATTCCTGCCCACCCTCCCCTGGAGGGGTCCGGGACGAGCGTAGCTCGCCCGTGGGTCGGCTCACGTTGAGCGCAGCGAAATGTGAGACGGGGTGGGGTGACGGTCTCTCCACATCCGACACTGCCCGAGTGGAGAGATCACCCCACCCCGCTCGCGCTGCGCGCGATCGACCCTCCCCCTCCAGGGGAGGGTGAAGTCACTGCCCCGCCAAACGATCCGCGAAATAACCGATCGTCTTGCGATACACCACCGCCCTGTTCCACTCGCGCATCGCCTCGAAATTGGCGGTGCCTTCGCCGTAGGGCTGGCCCATCTTGAAGCCGCTCGTGTGCAGCAAATTCGCGGTCGAGGCGAGCACATCCGGGATGCTGTGCCGGAGATCGACATGGCCGTCGCCGTCGAAATCGACGCCGTACTTGATGTAGGACGACGGCAGGAACTGGGTCTGGCCGATCTCGCCGGCAAAGGCCCCGATAAGGTCGCGCAGCGGCAGGTCGCCGCGCTGCACGATCTTGAGCGCGGCGAGCAGCTCGCCCTGGAACAGATCGGTGCGGCGGCAATCATGCGCGAGCGTCGCGAGCGTGCGGACCACCGGCATCTTGCCGATGTCGCCCTTGCCGAAATCGCTCTCCAGGCCCCAGATCGCGACTAGGATGTACCTGGGCACGCCGAACTTCTGCTCGATGCGCGAGAGCAGCGCGGCGTGGCGCTGCAGCATCGCGCGGCCGCCATTGATGCGGCCCGGGCCGACGCGGGTCGAGACGTATTGCTCGAAGGTCTTGTTGAAGGTGTAGCGCTGGCGGCGGTCGAAGGCGAGCACCGCAGGGTCGGGAGCAACGCCGCTGAGCGCCGCATTGGTGATGCTCGCCGAGACGCCGGCCGCCTGCGCCTCCTGGGCCATGGCGGCGACGAAGGTGTTGAAGTCGCCGCCGCAGCGCGCGGCCTGCGCCGAACCGCCGAAAAGACACAGCACCGACGCGGCGGCGAGAAGCAGTCTCAGCATATGAAGCAATCCCTGAAAAAATGCGCGAAGCAGCGCGCGGATCATGCCCGGGAAAGAGGCAAGCGTCAAAACGGCAGGCTTGATCCGCGTCAAGCCGTCTCACTCCCTGCTTTCTAGATTGCCGTCAACAGGAGAACCGCAGGAGACTTACCCATGACCGGAATACCCTGACCGCCGAACAGATCCGCAATGCGCCCGCAGCGGTGCGGCAATGGATCGAGCAGGAGGTGATCTCTTCGCTCGGCCTTACGCCCCGCGCGCCCGTGACGATCCCGCCCCAGGCGTCCCATCTCGTCGCCTGCAGCGTGGAGGACGTCGCCGGCGTGCTCGAGCACGTCAGGGGCGTGCTGCCGGCGGTCAACGTGCTGCTCGAGCTCGGCCGCCCCGGCATCAGCTTCGGCCAGCCCGCGGTGATGACGTTCCGCCTGATGGACATCCTGCACCACACCCGCCTGCACGACGTCGGCGAGGTCATCACCTGCCTCGAGATGATCAACCAGGCGCTGGTCGAGGTGAAGCGTGATCCGTCGGTGCGGTTCTGCGGCTTCGACAATGAAGGCCATTGCCTGATCGCACCGCCGACGCAAGCAAGCATCGCAACGCTGTGGCAAAACATGATGGAACGCCAGCAGGCCGGGCAGCGCGCGGCCGCCGGCCTAGCTGCGCCGGCGGCGTGAGGGGAATGGTATCGCGCCAAGTCCTCCGCTCGTCATTCCGGGGCGCGACGAAGTCGCGAGCCCGGAATCCATCAGGCGGCAGAGACGGTCGATGAATGGATTCCGGGCTCGCGGTCATCGGGCCGCGCGATGCGCGATCCCGATGAACGCGCCCCGGAATGACGGATGAGAGAGTTGGCGCTATGATGCCGTTGCTTGCGCCGCGATCGCCGCTTTCAGCCAGCATGAAGCAATCAGCCATGTCCAACCCTCAGCCCCCTCGCCGCTCCCTGCTCCGCATCCCCCTCTTCCGCCTGCTCGCCATCAACCTTGCGATCGGCGCCTGCGCCGCGGCGCTGCTCGTCGGCGGGCTGCTCTGGCTCAATCCCGGCCATCTGCGCGAGCTGATCTTCGCCGATGCTTCGCCCGGCGTCGCGCTGGGGCTGCTGCTGGCGTCCTTCCTCATCACCTTCGGCTCGGCCGCGATGGGCAGCGCGATCATGGCGCAGGGGCGGAAAGAGGACAGCGGCAAAGGTGGCGGGCACGGATCGTCGCGGCTCGCCGTGCAGGAGGTGGCGCAGCGCACGCACGCGCGATGAGATACGCGCCGTCATGCAAGCCGCTTCACGTCATCTGCGCGCAAGCGGGAGGACGTGCAGGCCAGCGCAACTTTCCGACAAGAACGCGGCCCACATGCGTGCGGCGCGAGGACGCCAAGATGAACAAAGTGGTTTGAGATCCAAACAATTGCTTCGATGTGGCACCACATCACACATCGCGGCCAACGCATATCTGATGCGCTCGCCGCGACATCGCTGCCGCCGTGATTCATCTTGCCATCGCAGCGCGGCTTCTATACCCTTCTATTTTAGGTTGTCGCCCCGCCAGCCCCGGGTGACACTGAAGACCAAAATAAACGGCGGGCTTCGGCCCGCCGTTTATGAGGCAAGCATTGGTGAGACGGGCGTCTTCGATGCGCCGGGTCCGCGGCCACGGCTCCGCGTCGCCCCCGAAAGGCGCGCAAAGTCATTTGACTATGGCGCTGCTATCGACGACAAGCCGCCATGGCCAAGAAACCCGGAACCAATCCCAAAGGCGAATTCGCCTTCTTCAACGTCGTCTATGAAGACGATTCCCAGCGCTCCAACCGCCGCGTCCCCGCAGAACTCCTCGGCGGTCTCGACGGCGACGAGCCCGCCCGCGGCTTCATCATGGAGCAGGACCGCGAGATCGCGGAGAAGAGCGGCCGCCCGGCGCTGGAGATCAAGCGGCTCGAGCGGGTCGGGGCGAAGAAGAAGTAGGCGTCATGTCCTGATCTACTTAACCCCTATCAAGCCAAGAGTCTGCACATTCATTAAGTACTTAGCAGACAGATGGCGCCGCGGTCGCCGGCGATGCAGCAAACTCCTCCTGCGTCATGAAATTTGTCCCGATCCAATTGCGGTTGGCAAAGGCGACTATAGCGTTTCTGGCAACAGTCCGGTTGAATGCTTCTGCGGTGGCCGAGGCGCGCTTGCCGCCAAGCTCTGTAGGGTCGCAATCAAAGGATTGCCGATCGTCCTGCGCAACCGCGTCGGTCCGCTAAGATGGCTGCCACATCTAGAACATAAACGTCCGACCGCTGGAGTGAAAGCCTGTTCGCCGGTGCTGAACTCCATCTCACCACAACTATCGCACTTCAACGGGACTACCCGGGCTTCGAGATGCGGTAACGAGTTCTGGGCCATTAGCGTTCGGACCATAATAGGATCAAATTCTACGCCATCTATCTCTACTGCCGAAAACGTATCGTCACAGTCAGGAAATTCGCAATCGCGCTTAAAAGCATGGACATGAATGCCCTCCTCCTCAGCTTTTTCAGATGACCAAATAATCGCCGGATTGGAACCCCAAATCTGTATGCCGCCGGGATAATCGGACTGTCGAAGTGATAAGGTCTTCGCTGCCTTCGTGGGCTTACGGGGTAGCAGCCCCAAGGTCTCTTGCGTCGCGCGGATTGGGTTTCCAATTCCGAAACCGGTGTCACTGAAGGTTCTCCCACAACCTGCACACAGGTGCCGCCGATGCGGGTGTATACTGAACCAATCTTTATCGAGGTGGGGAAATCCGCAGAGAGTACAGCGAACGTAGCGCGTATTGAATCCGAACACACTGCTGACCATAAAGTAGACAGCATCGATTTCAGAAACCATCAATCCGCTTAAAGGAAGCCGAGAACCAGTCAGCTTCACCCCACGGTATGTCTGATCAATAACCTTGTCACCCTCGGCGACTCTACGCGCGTGAACGTGAATACCGAAGTCAAGCGGCAGGCGCGTCGTATCGTAAACTGGCGGAACAGCCCCCCAAAGTGCTATTCCGCCCGGATATTCATCGATATTCAATTCAAGGATTTCGTTAGGCTGAATGGCTGGAAGATGCGCAGCACGGCAAACCTTTGCGCGACGCCCGTACTTTGCAGTGGCATCTGCCTTGTGTGCCAAGCACCAGTATCGTGTCCCACCATCCCTTCGCTTGCCGACTGGAGTAATTTCACACCCAGCGGCGTGTTTTGATCTTTGTTTTCTTTTCGGACCGAACAATTCCAGCTGTCCCATGACCGATCCCTTTTTTCAGAATGTCTAGGCCGCTTTGGCCACTCTCTTCAGCGACAACAACCATGCATGTAGTTGTTTGACCTGCTCTTCCGTCAGCTGCGCACCGTAGTGGCCGACAATATCCCACGGCGATGCACCGTTCTTCTTGAAAATGTCACGTAGGACATCCAGAGTCTGTTCTCTTCCGAGCGAGATCTCTCCAGGCGTTATCAAAGCAATAGGGTTGGTTCCCACAATATAATTGGGGATCCGTCTGGAGAACTTTTTCGGGTCGTGCTTATCCAACTCGTGCTGCGCACCATTCGCATCGACGATGACGTTTCCTGTCAGCTGTCCGTCTTCACGGAGCCGCAGACGCTGATCTGGAAATCGCTGATAAGCAACCTGTGCGTCAATTTTCTGAACCACCTCAAAGCCGCCCATAACATACTGGCGTACATTAGGGAGCTTGCCCGAAATTACGAACAAATGATCCCCGGCCTTCACTTGGCGCCTGAGATCAGGACGGCAGGCGCCAAGGCTCGGATTCTTTCCGAGGTACGGATCTTTTACATGCTTTCCAAGCTGCGGATCGTAGCCGCTGCTTGTAATGAAAATCTTCCCAATCATCTTCACCTCCGAGGCAACTTAGGCATCTTCAGCAAATTGCCAATTGAGCTTTTGCTTAAGGGCATTGCCCTGATGGCGCGCTAACAGGCCGTCGCGCTGCAATCGACCCACCACGATCCCTGGACCTATCCCGATCTCTTCCGCGAAATTATGAATATCTTCACTGGCAAAGTTCTTCCTCCGAACGAACTCACCCAAAGCCGCAGGTGGAATCAACGTATCTGCGGCAAACTGATTTGCTTCGCTCTCGTATCGCTGCATTTCAGGATCAACGACCTGATCTGAAAGACTATCGGCTGCATTATCCAGGACAAACGCTCGCTTCTTTCTATGGAGCAACACGTGACCAAGCTCGTGAAAAAATGTAAACCACATCTGATCATCCGTCTTATAACGAAGCGTCAGACCAATGAGGGCCTTCTTGTCTGATAGCCATCGAGCACAGCCACTGATTCCACAGTGAGGCAGCTCAGGAACCCAAACTACTGCGACCCCCGCTGCCGCACAGATCCCTTGAATTGGGTCCATAATTTCATCAGCTCGCTTTCTAGTAAGACGCCTAAGTGATTCCAGCGAGGAGCGCAGTACAAGCTCATCGAAATCTGCAGTCTGAAGTTCAGACGCAACCAATTCCGTCTCGCGAACCCACGCCGAGACAGATTCTACGTTAGTCGTGAATTTTCTGGTTTGCCTGTACGCAACATTTGCGGCGCTCCACACCGCACTCCAACTTTCAGGGGACGAGACGCCGAGAAAATTTAGAAGAGCATCCGCTTCCGACTGACCTGGCTTGAGAAAGCGAAGTCTCCGCATATCCTTCAACGGAAACTTACGAGCCCAGTCGGACCATTCAGCTGACTTCGCCAATTCTAAACGTCTTGCTTCAGCCTCATCAAACTGACGCTGAAGATTGAGCCAAAAATGCGCAGGCCGCTGAAGCACTTTCTCTAAGGCAAGCGCGGTCGGCGCCGTGATAGGCGCTTTGCCGTTACAAATCTCGCTGATGGTTTTGGGAGTGAGTCCTGTACGCCGCGCAAGATCACGCTGCGTCCATCCGCGAAACTCAAGATAGTCGACTACGATCTCGCCAGGATGCAGGACAACCGCCGGCTGGATCAGAGTGGCTTGCTGATCGCTATCCATGGGTATCCTCAATCTCTACGATCTCAATCTTCGTTATAGACGCCCACCGCTTTTGTTCATCAGAGCGGTCCTTAGGAACACTGTCCTCAATTGGCTCGAACAACAGCCGGTAGGGCTGCTTCAGATCCATCGAGAACGTGCCCGCAAGATCTCCTTTCAACTCGTGGCAACGCTCAGGCCCGGAATTTGGTGGCCAAAAATCCGCCAGCGAAACTGCCGCCTGAAGCTGATTTAGCCGCATCATGATCTTCTTCATCATGTCGCGCCCGTACTGCTTTTGGCAGGCCGCCTCGCTGTCCAGCGCCTTCTTGAGCTTTCCCTTGGCCCTAATTTCCATAAATTACCTGTTTGGTAATATTTCATGTCAACCGCGATGTTACCCAATAGGTAACATCTAATATACAGCGAACGTGTTGGCAAGGCCTTTGTTCTTGTTTTGTATTGAGGTAGCCGGAATTCTGCTCCTCATACCCGCCTAGGATACAAATGGTTGCATATTTGGAAGTTTCAACGAAAAACGGCGGGCTTTTCGGCCCGCCGTCTTCGTTACGATGGCTGCCCGGGTCAGGCCCGGGCATGACAACCCAAATCAATTATCCAAAAAGCTCCGCAGCTTCCGCGACCTCGACGGATGCTTCAGCTTCCGCAGCGCCTTCGCTTCGATCTGCCTGATACGCTCGCGCGTCACGCTGAACTGTTGCCCCACCTCTTCCAGCGTATGATCCGTGTTCATGCCGATGCCGAAGCGCATGCGGAGGACGCGCTCTTCGCGCGGGGTCAGTGAGGCCAGCACGCGCGTGGTGGTCTCGCGCAGATTGGATTGGATCGCGGCGTCGATGGGGAGGATCGCGTTCTTGTCCTCGATGAAATCGCCGAGGTGTGAATCCTCCTCGTCACCGACGGGGGTTTCGAGCGAGAGCGGCTCCTTGGCGATCTTGAGGACCTTGCGGACCTTCTCGAGCGGCATGCCGAGCTTTTCGGCGAGCTCTTCCGGGGTCGGCTCGCGGCCGATCTCGTTGAGCATCTGGCGGGAGGTGCGCACGATCTTGTTGATCGTCTCGATCATGTGCACGGGGATGCGGATGGTGCGGGCCTGGTCGGCGATCGAGCGCGTGATCGCCTGCCGGATCCACCACGTGGCATAGGTCGAGAACTTGTAGCCGCGCCGGTACTCGAACTTGTCGACCGCCTTCATCAGGCCGATGTTGCCTTCCTGGATCAGGTCGAGGAACTGCAGCCCGCGGTTGGTGTACTTCTTGGCGATCGAGATCACGAGACGGAGGTTGGCCTCCACCATCTCCTTCTTGGCCTGGCGGGCCTCGCGCTCGCCCTTCTGCACGGAGTGCACGATCTTGCGGAACTCGACGATCTCGAGGCCGGTCAGGGCAGCGAGCTGATGCACCTCGTGACGGAGGTCCTTGATGCGGTCCTTCTCGTGGTGGACGAAGTTCTTCCAGCCTTTTGCCGACAATTTCGAGACGCGGTTGAGCCAGCGCGGGTCCAATTCAGAACCCGTGTAGTTGCGCAGAAAATCCTCGCGCGCGACGCCGTGGCTGTCGGCAAGGCGCATCAATCGGCCCTCGTGCGAGACGAGGCGCTTGTTGATGTCGTAGAGCTGCTCGACGAGTGAGTCGATACGCGCCTGGTTGAGGCGCAGCGACTTCACCTCGACGATGATCTCGTCCTTCAGCTTCTTGTACTTGCGCTCCTGGTGCGGCGAGAGCGATTCGTTCTGGAGCTGGTTCTGGATGTCCTGCTCCTGAAGCTTGCGCAGCTTCTTGTAGCTGTCGGCGATCTTGTCGAAGATCTCGACCACCTTCGGCTTGAGCTCGGCCTCGATCGCCGCGAGCGACATCTGGTTCTCGAACTCGTCGTCGTCCATGTCGGATTCGGCGGCGGCCTCGGCCGGATCCTTCTCCTCGGTTTCGGCGGCACCGGGCGCAGCGGCGGCACGGAACGGGGTCGGCGCCGGCGGCGCCGCCGGCGGGGCGACATGGGCGGGCGCGGCAGCGGAGGCGGCCTCACCACCTTCGGCCGTGGCTTCGCCGTTCTCGCCGGTGGGACCTGATATCATCGCAGTGTTCATGCCGGCCTTGGCGTCGGGGCCGGCATAGGTGGCTTCGAGATCGATGATGTCGCGGAGGAAGATCTTGCCTTCGTTGAGCTCGTCGCGCCAGATGATGATGGCCTGGAAGGTCAGCGGGCTTTCGCAGAGGCCTGCGATCATCGCCTCGCGGCCAGCCTCGATGCGCTTGGCGATCGCGATTTCGCCTTCGCGGGAGAGCAGTTCGACCGTGCCCATCTCGCGCAGATACATGCGCACGGGATCGTCGGTGCGCTCGCCCGGCTCGCTCTTCTTGACCTCGGTGACGGCCTTCTGGGTGACTTCGACGAGCTCGTTGTCGGTCTCGTCCTCGCCCTCGTCCTTCTCTTCCTCGCCTTCGGTGTCGTCGGCTTCGGTGACGTTGATGCCCATGTCCGAGAGCATCGACATGATGTCCTCGATCTGTTCGGGCGAGGTCTGGTCCGACGGCAAGACTTCGTTGAGCTGATCGAAGGTCACGAAGCCGCGCTTCTTGGCCTGCTTGATCATCTTCTTCACGGCGGCGTCGGACAGGTCGAGCAAGGGCGACGGCGCGTCCTGGGAGTCCTTCTCCGGCGCGTCCGCTGCCTTGTCGTCTTTTTCCTTGTCCTTCGCCTGCAGCGTCTTTGCCTTGGTGGCCATCCATTGCTCCTAAACGCGCTTCATGCGAGGCGCTTGGCAGCGCCTGCCTGAATTCACATGAACCTGTTGCTCGACGCTCTCGCTTCGGCAGCTCTCGACACGGAAAGGGCGGCGCACATGTCTCTCGCCACCCCCAACTTTCTCTCGCCGGAATTGCCTAACGCTTCGTCAGCCTCTTTGTCGCAGCGGATGCAGGTGTAGTGCCAACAGCGATTGCGCGGATTCATTCCTGACGCGTCTGTTCTGCCTGCGGCCGCCTCTGGGCCAAAGTGCTACAAGACCGTTAAGCCTCGATTAACCCTGTTTTTGCCGCCAAACCCAGGATTTGGCGAGTCTTTTAGCGGTACCTAGCCCGGCCGTCCGCATGATTCTTTGCATCACATGCTCTTCTGGAACCGACCCGACAGCTCGCCAAAACCCTCGATCAGGGCTTCGGTGCCGTCGACCTCGCCGATCCGAGCCTTGACGTCACGCAGCCACGCCAAATTGGCCTCGCTGGGGTCCTCCCCCAAGGCCAGCTCGGCGTCCTTCAGCTCTCTAAGTAGTGAATGCCATTGCCGATGCAAGGCAACCAGCTGATGCCAGGTGGCGAGAACATCGTCCCGCGCCGCGCCCTCGCGCGCGCCCCACACCGCCGCGGTGGTGATGCCGTTCTCAACCCTTTGAAGGAGTTGCGAAAATCCACCCTTTGCGAGGTCCGACCGCATCTTCTCGGCCTGCTCCTCGGGGTCGGGCGAATGGTGATGGTCGTTGGCGAAAGCGGCGATGATGCCGGCCCTGAGCTTGTGAGCCTCGGGATGGGCCAGCTCCAGGGCCGCGACCTCCTCGAGGTGGTCGTGCAGCAGCCAGGGGTGGTTGATCAGGCATTGCAGGATCAGGGCCTCGCGGCGGGAGATGGCGCTGCGCTGGCCCTTCATAATCGGGCTTGCCGCCAGTTGGGGGCTGGCGGCCTGGTAGGGACCTGACGGTAGCGGGGTGGGGGCGAACGTACCGCGGCCTCTGCCTCCGAAGCCCTGGCCGCCGAATCGATTCGCGCCGCCGCCCCTGGGCTGGAATTGGCGGCCGCCACCGCCCTGGCCTTGGCGGAAGTTGCCCCGGCCGCCGAAGCCGCGCCCGCCCTCGGGGGCGAAGGTGCGCTGCAGCCGCTCGACGAACTCGTCGCGGTAATAGCGCCGCACCACCTCGTCGCGGATGCCGTTGGTGAGCTCCCTGATGCGCGCCTCCAGCGCGGCACGGCGCTCGGGCGTGGCGAAGTTGCCGCCTTCGAGTTCGCGCGACCAGATCATGTCGGCGAGCGGGCGGGCCGCGCCGATCACCTCCTCGATCGCGCCGCGCCCGCCGGAGCGCGCGAGATCGTCGGGGTCCTGTCCTTCCGGCAGCAGCGCGAAGCGCAGGCTCTTGCCGGGCGCGAGGAAGGGCAAGGCAAGATCCGCGGCGCGATAGGCCGCCTTCTGGCCGGCGCGGTCGCCGTCGAAGCAGAGGATCGGCTCGTCCGCCATCTTCCAGAGCAGCGCGAGCTGGCTCTCGGTGAGCGCGGTGCCGAGCGGCGCGACGCTGCCGGCAAAACCCGCGGTGACCATGGCGATGACGTCGACATAGCCTTCGACCACGATCAGCGCTGCGCCGTCATGCGTCGCCTTGCGCGCGGTCTGGTGGTTGTAGAGATTGTCGCCCTTGTGAAAGAGCGGCGTCTCCGGCGAGTTCAGGTACTTTGCCGGAACGTCCTTCTCCAGCGCGCGTCCGCCGAAGGCGATGACGCGGCCGCGCAGATCCGTGATCGGAAACATCACGCGATCGCGGAAGCGGTCGTAAGGCACCGGGATGTCGGCGCCGCCGATCAACAGGCCGGTCTCGACCATGTCCTCGACGGAGATGCCGAGCTTGCCGAGATGCTCCTTCAGCGCAAAGCGATCCGGCGAGGCATAGCCGAGGCGGAACTGCAATTGCGTTGCCGGCGAGATGGCGCGGTCGGCGAGATAGCCGCGGGCCTTGGCGCCCAGGCGCGAGGCCAGCGTCTCCGCGAAATAGGTCGCGGCGAGGTCCATGACGTCATGCAGCGTGCGGCGGCGCTGCTCCTGCCGGGCTGCATCCGGCGTCACCGCCGGCAGCGCCAGGCCGGCCATGCCGGCGAGCCGCTCGACGGCCTCGGCGAACGGCAGGCCGTCGGTCTCCATCACGAAGCTGATGATGTCGCCGTGCTTGCCGGAGGAGAAGTCGTGGTAGAAACCCTTCTGGTCGTTGACGTAGAAGGACGGCGTCTTCTCCTGCTGGAACGGCGACAGCCCCTTCCACTCCCGCCCCGCCTTCTTCAGCTTGACGCGCTTGCCCACGACTTCGGAGACCGAAAGCCGGGCCCGAAGCTCGTCGAGGAATTGAGGCGTGAAGCGCATGGGCTGTGTCTAGCGCAATCCGGAGTGAGGTGGGCTGGGATCAGGGATATAGGTGCGGGGTGGGCAAAAGTCAGGTTTGTCGGGCTTATACGCGCTGTTCACAGCCCTCCCGTCATTCCGGGGCGTCCGCAGGGCGAACTACGGTGCGCAATTGCGCACCTGAGAATCTCGAAATCCCCGGTTCGATGCCACGCATCGCCCCGGAATGACGGGAAAAGCTTGAACCCGCCCCGGTTCCACGCTTCCATAGCCCCATGTTCAGGACCTTTCGCGGCGGCCAGAGCGGGGGCTGGCGCGTGACCTCGGTTGCACCGGTGACGGGCGAGCCCCTGCCCTTCGTGCCAGCGCTGTCGGCGACCGACAGCGAGGCCGTGTCGTTGCCGCTGGTGCCCTCGCGCAATGCGTGGCGGCTGGTCGGCGTTGCCAGCAGCCTGCGCTACACCGAGCGGGCCGAGAAGGAGAAGCTCGCCGCCGTGCAGGCCGGCCTTGGCCGTCCCGAGGCGACCTCCGCGGCGCTGATCCCGATCCGCAAGTCGCAGGCCTGGTGGGAGTTGACCCAGGAAGAGCGCCGCAGGATCTTCGAGGACAGATCGCACCACATCGCCAGCAGCCTTCGTTTCCTGCCGGCGATCGCGCGCCAGCTCTATCATTGCCGCGACCTCGGCGAGCCCTTCGACTTCCTGACCTGGTTCGAATTCGCCCCCACGCACGCCGCGCTGTTCGAGGAGCTGGTCGCGATGCTCCGGCAGACCGAGGAGTGGAGCTATGTCGAGCGCGAGGTCGACGTGCGCGTGGTGAAGGAAGTGCTGTCGGCTTAGAAGAACAGCTGGCGTCAATGCTCGAGAAAGCGCCCGGACGCGATGTGCGGCAGATCCGTGACGGGCCAGTTGTAGACATAGGTCCAGGCCTGCTCCGTGGTGCCGTCGGTGCGCGTCACGTCGACCAGCCGGCGCAGATATTCGGTCGGCTCGGGAAAGCCCTCGCCGCAGGCCTCGTACATGTCGAGCTCGCCGAGCAGCTCGTCCGGCACGCGCATCCGGAAGAGCTCGCCATGGACGAGCTCGGAGGCCGCGCCCGACAGCAGCAATCCCGGATAATGCTTCACCAGCACGAGCCGGCCGCGGCAGGTCGCTTCACCGAGAAAATCGGCGTGCCCCGCGAGCAGCCGCGCCATCGGATGGTCGAAGCCGCGCATCAGGGTGCCGTAGACGAAGAGGCGATCGGAGGTCATGCTGGTCTAACGTTGCGAGGCCGGTGCAATATCGCTACTCCGTTTCAACACGTAATCGTTTCACAGGCAATCAGGATGGACCAGCATACGGCCGCCGCGACCGACCAACTGCTCGGCGAGGGCGACATGCCGCCCGTGCATGAGGTGAATGCGGGCGCAACGTCGCCTTTCCTGCTCACCTCGGATCATTACGGACGCGCGCTGCCGCGCGCGCTCGGCGATCTCGGCATCACCGAGGCCGAGCTGACGCGGCACATCGGCTGGGACATCGGCATTGCCGGCGTCGCCGACCGCCTTGCAGACATGCTCGGCGCACAGCTGATCGCGCAGCGCTATTCGCGGCTCGTCATCGACTGCAACCGCCCGCCGGCTGCGGCCAGCTCGATCCCCGTCATCTCCGAGGCCACCACGATCCCGCGCAACGAAGGCATTTCGGAATGGGAGCGCGCAGCGCGGCGGCGCGAGATCTTCGAGCCGTATCATGATCGCATCGACGCTGCGATCACCCGCCGCCTCAACGCCGGGCAGCCGACGGTGCTGGTGTCGCTGCACAGCTTCACGCCTGTTTACGCCGGCGTCGTGCGGCCCTGGCACATCGGCGCGCTCTACAATCGCGACACCGTGCTGCCGCAGCTGCTGCTGAAGCATCTGCGCGGCGAAGGCGATCTCGTCGTCGGCGACAACGAGCCCTATGCGGTCAGCGACCTCACCGACTACACCATTCCCGTGCATGGCGAGGCCCGCGGCCTCGTCAACACCGGCATCGAGATCCGGCAGGATCTGATCGCGGATCAATCCGGCCAGCAGCAATGGGCCGAACGGCTGGCTGGGATTCTTGCAGCAATACTTGGCGAGATCGCGGTCGAGCAGACCGCGAAGCGGCCGGTGTAAGGCTCACTTCGCCCGCGTCAGCGCCAGCCAGATGCCGCCGCCGATCATGAAGCCGCCGGAGATGCGCGACATCATCCGCGTGCGGCGCGCCGAGAAGAACTTTCGCGCACGGCCGGCGGCGAGGGCATAGAGCGCGTCCGTCATCACGGCGGTGACCATGAAGGTGGCGCCCAGCAGCGCGACCTGCGGAAAGTGCGGCTGGTTCATGTCCATGAACTGCGGGATGAAGGCGCCGAAGAACACCAGCACCTTCGGGTTCGACAGCAGCACCAGGAACCCCTGCAGGAAGAAGCCGCCGCGCGGCGGCGGAGGCGGCGTGTCGACATCGACGCCCTCGACCGGCGCCCAGATCAGCTTGATGCCGAGCCAGATCAGATAGGCGGCGCCGGCAAAGCGCACCCAGTCGAACCAATAGCCCATGGTCGCCATCAGCGAGGTCAGTCCGACCGCGACGATGCCGATGACGATGGCAAGTCCGGCCTGGGCGCCGGCCACGTTGGTGAGCGCGGCCCGCGTGCCGTGGCGCAGGCCGTTGGCGATGACGAGGGTCACGATCGGCCCCGGCAGCAGCGCCAGCGCAATGCAGGCGGCGACGAAGGCGAGATAGGCTTGCATGGACATCATGGGAGGGACTCGGCTGAAAGCGATTTGGAGCCATTAATGCATGCGAGAGGCGGAAACGGAAGCCGGATGAGCGCAACGCTTGCGCCCCACCGCCCGTGTCATACCCGCGAAGGCGGGTGATGACAGCGGAAATGGGGGAAAGATCGTGTGCAGCCACCCCCGCATCGTCAGTTCTTCGGCAGGCCGGCGGCCGTGCGCGCGGGGCCGGTCAGCTCGAGGATGTGCAGGCCGGTATTGGCGCGGTCGACGATGTAGATGTAGCCGCGGTCGTCGGTCTCGACATTGTTGGTCTGGATCGCCACCTTGCAGCGCTCGCCGCCCTCGATCGGGATGCAGCGCTTGTCGGTTGCAGCCGTGATCGACGGGATGAAATGGCCGACTTCTTTGGGGTGATAGGGATCGCGGATGTCGAGCGCGCGCACGCCGGCATTGAAGAAGGCGATGAAGGCCATTTTCTTGTAATAGACCGGCGCCATGCTCTCGTTCGACGAATGCGCGCCGAACCGGCCGCCGCGCTGGCAGAACTGCCCGCTCGCCTCCGGCACGGTGTAGCTCGAGATCATCATCGGCCGCGTCTCGGTGGTGACGTCGGCGAACCACACCATCTGCCGCGCCTCGCCGCATTCGTTGAGGATCGCTTCATTCACGATCATGACGATGTCGCGGGTCTTGCCGTCCTTGTCCTCGGAAAATTCCGCGATCGGCATGTCGAGCATCGGAAACGTGGTGTGCGCGCCGTTGAAGGCGGACATCGGCAGCCGCGCAATCTCGGGATAGCGCAGATTGTCCGGCGTCGGCTCCTTTGCCCCGCTCAGGAGCTTGCCGCGGTCGACGATCTGCAGAATCCCGCCCTTGTTGGTGCCGTAGCCGAAATAGACGCGGTTGCCGTTGGGCCCGGTCGAGATCGGTCCGTGCAACGCCGTCGGCACCGCGCCGGTCGAGCCGGGCTCCTGGCCCGGCAGGCCAAAGTCGCGGATCTTGTGCGGGCGTGCCGGATCGGAGAGATCGTAGACTTGCGTCATGCGCCGCGTGCGCCAGTCCGGCGGCCCCGAGACGAGATAGGCAATGCCGGTGTCGCATTCCCACCAGCTCTTGTGCGTGTCCTTCAAGCCGCCGAGGCGCGTGATGAGCACCGGGCTGGCGGGATCGGTGACGTTCCAGATCTCATGCGCCTCGCTGCCGAAGGTTCTGAGCATGTAGACCGCATTGGGATCGCCCTTCGGCAATGCCTTGCCGTCGCAGACCCGCACCATCTGCGCGCCGCCGGATTCGTACTTGCCCTCCTGCCCCGGCAGGTGCCGCAGATATTTCGGACGCGCGGGATCGGTGACGTCGACAATGGACGTTCCGTTCGGCTCGGCCTTGCCCGTCATCGGGTTGACCGGCGCGGGCACATCCTCCGTGCCGCCATGATGGCCGATATAGGCGATCCAGCGGTCGCCCTGGCGGTGGATGGTCGGTTGATAGGCGCTGCGAGCCTGGAGGTCATGATGGCCGACGAGCTTCATGTTGGACGCTTCAGGCGGCGCGCCGACGGTTTGCTTCTGGGCGTGGACCAGGTTGCTGCAGGCGAAGAGGACAACGGCGGCAGCAAGTGAAGCGCAACGGAACATGAAAGTCCTCCCGGAACCAGTCTGCGCTGGCTGAGATGAGAAGCTAGCACGGCCGATTGCGCGCGACAAAAAGCTCGATTCCTCAAATTGCCATTGCGGAAACCGCGCAGCAATTATCCGGAATCTCGAGATTCCGGGTTCGCGTTTCGCGCGCCCCGGAATGACGTTCTGCTTGACATGCAACCATTTGGTTGCCTATTATCGTTGCCATGGACGAGGTCTTCAAAGCGCTCGCCGATGCATCGCGACGCTCGCTGTTGGACCGGCTTCACGCCAGGAATGGCCAGACGCTGAACGAGCTCTGCGAGGGCCTTGCGATGACGCGGCAGGCCGTGACCAAGCACCTTGCGATTCTGGAGGAGGCCAATCTCGTCACGACCATCAGGCATGGCCGGGAGAAGCTGCACTACATCAACCCGGTGCCGATCCATCAGATCGGCGAACGCTGGATCAGGAAATTCGAGCGCGGCAAGCTCACCGCGCTCGGCGAATTGAAACGTCAGTTGGAGAAGCGCGATGAGTAAGCCGGACTTCGTCTACGTGACCATATCGGAAACCGGCGAGGCACTGAGGATCCCGCCCGCCACGCTTGGTATCGAAGGAGTTGCGTGATGAACATCGATCAATTCAAGCCGCTGACCGTCTACACCATCTACATCGCCTCCACGCCGGAGCAGGTGTGGCAGGCGCTGACGTCGGCCGAGTTCAGCCGAAAGTATTTCTCCGGCTTTGCGGTGGAGATGGAGCCGAAGCTCGGCGGCAGCTTCATCGTGCGCGCGCCCGACGGTTCCGAGCACATCCGCGGTGAAGTGTTCGAATACGATCCCCCGAAGAGACTCACGGTGAGCTGGAACGTCAATTGGCCCGACCTCGTGGAAAAGCTCGGCACCACGCTCGTCACCTACGAGCTCGAGCAGGCCGGCGAAGCCGTCCGCCTCACCATGAGCGAACGCCACGACCGCGAGCTCAGCGACGACATCCTTTCCGGCGGCCGTACCGGCTGGCCCGCGATCCTCTCCGGGTTGAAGAGCCTGCTGGAGACCGGCAAGGCGCCGCATATCGAGATGTCCCCGCCGGTGCGGCTGCTCGAGGCGCTGAAGGCGATGGGCATCAAGACGCCGTAGGCGTGCGCGCTCCGCTTTGCCCACCCAACGGCACTGCCCAAGGGACGAAGGCAGCGAGCTACACCGGCGCCACCAGGCGCCGGTAGAGATGCCAGGTCGCGTGCCCGAGCACCGGCAGCGTCACGATCAGCCCGAGAAAGTAGGGCAGCGCCGAGACGATCAGCAGCATCACGATCACGGCGGCCCACGAGATCATCGGCAGCGGGCTCGTCACCACCGCGCGCACGCTCGTCACCATCGCTGTGACGAAATCGACCTCGCGGTCGAGCAGCAGCGGAAACGACACCACGGTCAGCGAGAACAGGATCAGCGACAGCACGGCACCGACCGCATTGCCGATGCCGAGGAATAGCAGGCCTTCGTTGGTCGTCAGCACCACGGTCATGAACTCCTGAAGGCTGGAGAACGAGGCGTTGAGGCCGAGCAGCAGCGCGATCAGGAGCCGCACCTGGTACATCCAGACCACGAACACGAACAGCGTGACGAACGCCATCCAGCCGATCTCGCTGCGCGAGCGCACCGCCGACCAGATCGCGCCGAAGGAGACCGGCTCGCCGCGCTCGCGGCGGCGACTGACCTCGTAGAGGCCGATCGCCACGAACGGTCCGATCAGCGCGAAGCCTGCCGCCAGCGGATAGACCAGATAGACCATGCCGAAGGCGGTCAAGCACAGCATGATGGCGATGCCGCCGGCGGCGTAGAGCGCGCCGAAGCACAGACCGTAAAGCGGCAGTGCCTGGAAATCACGCAGCCCCTCGACCAGCGCTTCGGCGATGTCGTTCGCCGCCACGGGACGCACCACCGGATCGACCTTGCCCGAGATGGACATCAGCATCCTCCACAGATCGGCGCGATCTTGCGTCGCGCGCGGCCTCGACGCGATATTAGCGTCACTGCGCGCAGGTGCAACTTAATGCCGGATGACGGGAAGGAGCGGCGGCCAGCAGAGCCACGCCTCGAATTCTTTACTCTTCCATGTGATTTTCGAGCAGATTGCTATGGACTGAGCCGACAATCGTCCGCAAATTTTACCTTCAGACCAACGCGCGATGATCAGAACGGACCGCCCAACAGATGAGCCTGCGTACCCGGTTACTGATCCTCGTCATCGCGGCCATGCTGGTACCGGCGATTCTGGTCGGGCTACGGTTCATGCAGAACCGGACCAGCGAGATCGATGCGGCGCTGGCCAATCTGGCCGCGTCCGCCGATGACATCGCGAGCGATCTGGACGAGAAGATCCAGGGCACCGCCCAGCTTCACTATGGTCTCGCCCGTGCGCGCGACCTCGATACGCGCGACAAGGCGGCGTGCTCGGCGTTTCTGTCCGATGTCCGCGAGGAATATCCGCAGTTCACGGGCATCCTGACCATCGATCCTGACGGCAGACTGTTCTGCGACTCGCTGCGGACCAACCGCACGCTCGACCTGAACGACCGCGGCTATTTCAAGGAGGTGAAGACTCTTCAAGGCGTCGTCGCGGTCGAGCCGGTGTTCGGCCGCCTCACCGGATTATCGGTGCTGCAGATCGCCTATCCGGTGCGATCAGAGACCGGCGCGCTGAAGTTCGTGCTGCTCGCGTCGTTCAACCTGAACAAGTTCGCGGAGTTTCACGACAAGCGGTTGCTCGCCGAAAAGGACATCCTCTTCGTCGATGCCAACGGTACGGTCCTGGCCGCGCCCAAGGGCGGCGGCTGGCGCGAGCCCGTCGGCGGATCCATCGCGGGCTCCGACCTGTTCCGCTTCGCGGCAGCGCCCGACGGCGAGCCATTTCGGGAGGTGACCGACCGCGACGGCCACGCGCAGATCTGGGGCGTTGCCCGCAATGCCTCGATCCGCAAGGCCGGCCTCTACATCCTGGTCGGACGTTCGAAGGACGGATTGGTCGCGGCGGCCAACCGCCGGCTTTACGAGGACATGGCGATTCTCGCGGTGGCCTTGCTGCTGCTCCTGGCCGGCTTGTGGATCCTCACCACGGTGAGCATCGGGCGCCAGGTTGGGCGGCTCGCCGTCATGGCGAAAAGGCTCGGGCGCGGCGATCTCAGCGCACGAATTCCGCCGCCCCATCCGCGCGGCGAGCTCGGCGGATTGATGACCCTACTCAACGGCACCGCCGAGTCGCTCGAGCAGCAACGCGCCGCCATTGCCGACCTCAGCCACAAGCTCAGCCAGTCCCAGAAGATGGAAGCCATGGGCCAGCTCACCGGCGGCGTGGCGCATGACTTCAACAATCTCTTGACCGTCATCCTCGGCAATTCGGAGCATCTTGCCGACAGGCTGGCGGGCAACAGGGAATTGCAGCGGATCGCCGCCGACATCGCGACCGCCGCCGAGCGCGGTTCCGACCTGACACGCAGCCTGCTCGCCTTCGCGCGCAAGCAGCCGCTCCGGCCGAGAGAGGTCGACATCGCCGAAAAGATCCTCGGCATGGAGCAGCTGCTGCGCCGGACCCTGGGCGAGCACATCGAGTGCAACTTCACGTTCGCGCCGGGTCTATGGCTGGCCAGCGTCGATCCCGGCCAGTTGGCAACCGCCGTTCTCAACCTCGTGCTCAATGCGCGCGACGCGATGCCGGAAGGCGGCAAGCTGACCGTCGAGGTCCGCAACAGCTCGCTCGGCCAATCCGACCTCGACGTCAACGGCGAGCCGCGGCCCGGCGACTACGTCATGGTGGCGGTCACGGATACCGGCAGCGGCATGAGCTCCGAAGTGGCGAGCCGCGCGTTCGAGCCGTTCTTCACGACCAAGGAGGTCGGCAAGGGGACCGGCCTCGGCCTGAGCATGGTCTACGGGTTTGCACAACAATCCGGCGGACTCGTGCAAATGCACTCGGAGCCGGGACAAGGCAGTGTCGTCAGGCTGTACTTTCCCCGTCTCGCAACACCGCCGAGCGAAGATCCGCCGCCCCCGGAGCGGACCGTCACACAGGCGGAGCGCGAGACCATCCTCCTCGTCGAGGACGACGACATGGTGCGCGCCTATGTCGAGAACGAGCTGAAGACGCTCGGCTACCGCGTCATCACCGCGTCGAACGGGCCCGCGGCGCTGGAATTGCTGCACCGAAGCGGGGAGATCCAATTGCTGTTGACCGACGTCGTGATGCCCGGCGGCATGTTCGGGCCGGAGCTCGCAAGACAAGCAACGGCGCTGCGGCCCGATCTCAAGGTGCTGTTCACCTCAGGCTACAGCCAGGATCCCGTCAAGACGCCGGACGGGATCGCCGCCCGCATCCTGACCAAGCCGTTCCGAAGGCAGGATCTTGCCGCGATGCTGCGGTCCGCCCTGGCAGCGCCGCCGCGATAGCTAAGCATGATCCGGAAAAGTGCGCGGCGGTTTTCCGAGAAGATCATGCTCAAACAACAACCTAAAGCGCGATGACGATTCATCCTACTCGCATCGCGCTTTAGAAGCGCGATGCGAGTAAAAGCGCCACTGCGAGATTGGCCGCGAACAGGCCCGGCTTGGCCAGATATGCGTCCGCCTCACGCGTCATCCCGCGCCAGCCGTAATACATGAGCTCGAGCGCCGCATCGAGATCGTGCAGCTTGTCGAGCGAGGCGCGGTGAAATCCCGCGGCTTGAGGCGCCTTTGCCATGATCAACGTCAGCCCTTCGCCCGCAGCTCGCGCCGCAGCACCTTGCCGGTGGCGGTCATCGGCAGCGTCTCGGCGAATGCGACGAAGCGCGGATATTCGTGCGCGGCGAGCTGCACCTTGACGAAGTCCTGGATCTCGCGGGCGAGCGCGTCGGTGCCGGCAAAGCCCGGACGCAGCACGATCCAGGCCTTGATCGATTCGGTGCGGATCGGATCGGGGATGCCGACGACCGCGGCCATCGCCACCGAAGGATGCTTCATCAGCGTGTGCTCGATCTCGGACGGACCGACGCGATAGCCGGCGGTGGTGATGACGTCGTCCTCGCGGCTGACATACCAGAAATAGCCGTCCTCGTCCTGCACGCCGAGATCGCCGGTGAGCAGGAACGCGCCGGCATATTTCTTCGCGGTCGCTTCCGGATTGCGCCAATATTCGAGCATGGTGACGGGGCACGGCTGGCGCACGCCGATGATGCCGCGCTGGCCGCGCGGCAATTCCTCGCCCTTGTCGTTGACGATTCGGACGTCGAAGCCCGGCGTCGCCCGGCCCATCGAACCCGGGCGGATCGGAAACAGGTTGGAGTTGCTGCCGATCACGAGATTGCACTCGGTCTGGCCGAACACCTCGTGCGCGTCGATGCCGAAGGTCTCGCGCACCCAGCCGAGCAATTCGCCGCCGAGCGATTCCCCGCCGGTGAAGATACTGCGCAGCTTGACGCCGGCATGCTTCACGCCGGCCTGCCGCATCAGCTTGAGCGCGGTCGGCGGCAGGAAGACGTTGCGCACGCCGAGGTCGGCCATCATCTGCATCGCCGCCTGCGGCTCGAACTTGCGCGCACGATGGCCGACCAGGGGGATGCCGTGATACCAGAATGCGAACAGGCCGTTGATGAGGCCGCCGATCCAGGCCCAGTCCGCCGGCGTCCACATGAGATCGCCGGGCCTGGGCAGGAAGTTGTGGCACATCTCGACGTTGGGCAGGTGGCCGAGCACGACGCGGTGCGCATGCAGCGCGCCCTTGGGATTTCCTGTCGTGCCCGAGGTGTAGATGATCAGCGCGGGGTCATCGCACGAGGTGTTGATCCGCGTGAAGTCGGGTGAGGCCGCCTTCACCGCATCCCAGAACGATGTCGTGCCGGCCGGTGCACGCGTGCCGACGATATAGACATTCTTCAGCTCCGGCAGGCGGTCGCGGATCTTCGCAAGCTTCTCCCAGCCGCCCTCGTCGGTGACGATGGCCTTGGCCTCGGAATTGGACAGGCGGAATTCCAGCGCGTCCTCGCCGAACAGCGCGAACAGCGGGATCGAGATCAGGCCGGAGCGAAACGCCGCGACATGCGCGATCGGCAATTCCAGCGATTGCGACAGGAAGACCGCGACGCGGTCGCCGCGCGCCAGACCGTCCGCCTTCAGCACATTGGCAAAGCGGCGCGACATCTCGGCGACCTCGTCGAAGGAGGTGCGGCTGGTCGCGCCGTTCTCGTCGACATAGATCAGCGCGAGCCGCCCGGTGCCGTCGGCATGGCGATCGCAGCACGCCTGCGCCATGTTGAAGCGCGCCGGGATGTCCCAGCGGAAGTTGCGGACGAGTTCGTCATAGGTCGCGGCTTCGGTCAGCATGGCTTGGCGTTTTCCGGCAACTCCGTCATGGCCGGGCTTGTCCCGGCCATCCACGTTCTTCTTCCGTGGTCAGTCAGTTTAAGGCCGCGGATGCCCGGGACAAGCCCGGGCATGACGATGCAGCGTCATTCCGGGGCGGTCCACAGGACCGAACCCGGAATCTCGAGATTCCGGGTTCGACGCTGGCGCGTCGCCCCGGAATGACAGTGAAGGCTACCGCACCGTCGCGAAGAATTTCCTGACATCGCGCACGAACAGCTCCGGCTGCTCGAAGGCGGCGAAATGGCCGCCCTTCTCCATCTCGCTCCAATGGGTGATGTTGGGAAAGTTCGGCTGCATCCAGTGCCGCACCGGCGTGATGATCTCCTTGGGGAACGCGGCGACGCCGGTCGGCACCTCGACCACAGGCCTGGTGCGACGCTTGCCAAAGCTTTCCCAGTAGAGCCGCGCCGAGGAAGTCGCCGTCTCCGTCGCCCAATACAGCATGACGTTGTCGAGCAGTTCGTCCTTGCTGAAGATGTTTTCGGGGTGTCCGTCGCAGTCGGTCCAGGCCCAGAATTTTTCCAGGATCCAGGCCGCCTGCCCGCTCGGGGAATCCGTGAGGCCATAGCCGAGCGTCTGCGGACGCGTCGATTGCTGCTTGGAATAGCCGGAGTCGAGATCGACATAATGCTTGAGGCCGGCCAGCGCGCGCTTCTCTTCCGCCGTCGGCTCGCCCTCGATACGCGGCGGCGAGTTGAAGGACAGCGTGATGTGGATGCCGGCGCAGTGCGCCGCATCCTGCGCGCCGAGCGAGCTCGTCACCGCCGAGCCCCAATCGCCGCCTTGCGCGCCGTAGCGGGCATAGCCGAGCCGCTCCATCAGCTTCGCCCAGGTCGCGGCGATGCGATCGACGCCCCAGCCGGTCGTCTTCGGCTTCTCGGAGAAGCCGAAGCCGGGAAGCGAGGGACAGATCACGTGAAAGGCATCGGCCGGATTGCCGCCATGCGCGGCGGGATCGATGAGCGGCGCGATCACCTTCTGGAATTCGACGATCGAGCCCGGCCAGCCGTGGGTGATGATCAGCGGCAGCGCGTTCGGCTCCTTGGAACGGGCGTGGATGAAGTGGATGTCGAGGCCGTCGATCTCGGTGGTGAACTGCGCGAAGCGGTTGAGCTTCGCCTCGCGCGCGCGCCAGTCGTAGCCGTTGGCCCAATAGCCGCAGATTTCCTGGATCCACTTCAGCGGCGCGCCCTGGCTCCAGTCGTCGACCAGCTCGGCATCCGGCCAGCGGGTGCGGGCGAGGCGTGACTTGAGGTCGGCGAGGACGTCGTCGCCGACGGCGATGCGAAACGGCTTGATGGCGGTCATCGTGCCTCCCCTTGTTCTTGTTGTCATTCCGGGGCGCGCGTAGCGCGAGCCCGGAATCCATTTCGCAACGGAGTCGGCGGCGCGATGGATTCCGGGCTCGACGCTGACGCGTCGCCCCGGAATGACAGCTCAGCCCGACAGTGCCGCCTTCACCAAACCGCTGGCCTTGCCGAAATCCATCTGGCCCGCGTACTTCGCACGCAGCACGGCAATCACCTTGCCCATGTCCTTCATGCCGGCAGCACCGGTCTCGGCGATCGCATCCGCGATCGCCTTCTTCACCTCGTCGTCGGCCATCTGCTTCGGCAAATAGGCCGAGATCACCGCGATCTCCTCGCGCTCCTGGGCTGCGAGCTCGGCGCGGCCGCCCTTGTCGTAGAGCTCGACCGCCTCCTGGCGTTGCTTGATCATCTTCTGGAGCACACCGAGCAGGTCGGCGTCCGACAGCGGCGGCTTGCCGTTGCCGCGGGCGTCGATGTCGGCGTTCTTGATGGTGGAGTTGACCATGCGCAGCGTGGACAGCTTGCGCTCGTCCTTGGCCTTCATGGCCTCCTTGACCGCATTGTTGATGTCGTCGCGCAGCATGATCGCCTCGTTTGGAAACAGTCCGGAAAGACTCGTGATCTACAACAATAACCTGGCCCAATATAGGTGCTTGCATGAAGACCGGAAAGCATCTCGCCATGTTGGCAGTCTGCCTCGGGGTGCTCTGGGCGAGCCGTTTCGGCCCCTACACCTGCGGCTCGCTTCCGGCCTTCACCGGAGAAGCCGGCTCGTCCTGGATCGCGATCGCCGCGAACGGCCTGTTTCTGATCCTCCTGCTATACCTGCCGGTCTACGACTTCATATCCCTGCTGACCTACAAGCTCGGCTGGGAAACGAAGTTCGATCCGCTCGTGGTCTATGAGGGCGAACACTCCGCTAATCCAAATCCGGTCTCGGCGAAGGCCCGACGCGTGCTCTATGTGGTCGATCTGGCCGTAGCGGGCTTCCTCCTCCTGCCGCTATGGACCAAGGCCGCCTATTGCGGGTGAATGATCAACTCTCGAGCCATTCGGTGAGCGCGCGCGCTGTCGCGTCCGGCTGCTCGGCTTGCGGCAGGTGTCCGCAGCGATCGAGGATCACGAGCCTTGCGCCGGCGATGGCCTCGGCCATCTCCTTCGAGAACGCATTGGGAATGGTGTTGTCGGCATCGCCCGTCAGCACCAATGTCGGACAGGTGATGGCGGACAGCGACGGCCGCGAGTCCACTCGCGCGATGATCGCTGCCTGCTGCCGCAGATAGCCCTCGACGCCGACATCCTCGTCCTGTGCGTGCACGAGCTTGAGGATCTCGGCATCGTCGCGCCGTGACGGATGCACCAGCTCCGGAAAGCTCTCCGCGCGAATGGCGCGGAGCTCGCCGCGCCTGGCGCGCGCCATCAGGCCGCGGCGGCGCGCGGTCGCCTCCGGCGTATCGGGCCGGGCCTGGGTGTTGATCAGCGCGAGTTTTGCCACCCGCTCGGGCGCCTGGCGCATGATCTCGAGCGCGATGTAGCCGCCCATGGAATGGCCGGCGAGCGCGAAGCGCGGCGGCGCCTCGCCGAGCACCCGGGCCGCGATATCAGCCATGTTGTCGTCGCGGATATGGTTGGCGATCATCACGGGGCCGAGCCGCCACAGCGCCGGGATGACGGGAGCATAGATCCGGGCCGAGGAGGCCAGCCCCGGAACCAGCAGAATCGGGGTGGTCTGGTCCATTATTGCCTCGCAAGCCCTTCAAATTGCCGGAAATTATGCGGCCGAGCTTAAGGGCCCAAGGAGGCCTGTCAAATATGCAAAAACGCATGTGAATCCGGCTTCTGGCGCTTTGACGGCGGCGCCCGCGGGGACTATGAAACGCGCTCATGACACAACATGACAACGATCCCGCCTGGCCGGACCACAAACCGAGCGCGCTCCTCGTGCTCGCCGACGGCACGGTGCTCGAAGGCTTTGGTCTCGGTGCCGAAGGCCACGCCGTCGGCGAGGTCTGCTTCAACACCGCGATGACCGGCTATGAGGAGATCCTCACCGATCCCTCCTATGCCGGCCAGCTCATCACCTTCACCTTTCCGCATATCGGCAACGTCGGCACCAACGACGAGGATATCGAGACGGTGAACATGGCGGCGACGCCGGGCGCGCGCGGCGTGATCCTGCGCACCGCGATCACCGATCCCTCGAACTACCGCGCCACCAAGCATCTCGACCAATGGCTGAAGGCGCGCGGCATCATCGGCCTCTCCGGCATCGACACCCGGGCGCTGACCGCGCTGATCCGCAGCAAGGGCATGCCCAATGCCGTGATCGCGCATTCCCGGACCGGCGAGTTCGACCTGCATGGCCTGAAGGAAGAGGCGCGCGAATGGCCGGGCCTCGAGGGCATGGATCTCGTGCCGATGGTCACGAGCGGCCAGCGCTTCACCTGGGACGAGACGCCCTGGGCCTGGGACAAGGGCTTTGGCCGCCAGGACAAGCCGGAGTTCAACGTCGTCGCCATCGACTACGGCATCAAACGCAACATCCTGCGCCTGCTCGCCGGCGTCGGCTGCAAGGTGACGGTGGTGCCGGCGACGACCTCGTCCGAAGACATCTTGGCGATGAAGCCGGACGGCGTGTTCCTGTCCAACGGTCCGGGCGATCCGGCCGCGACCGGCAAATATGCCGTGCCTGTGATCCAGGACGTCATCAAGTCGGGCACGCCGACCTTCGGCATCTGTCTCGGCCACCAGATGCTGGGCCTTGCCGTCGGCGCGAAGACGAAGAAGATGCATCAGGGCCATCACGGCGCCAATCATCCCGTCAAGGACGAGACCACCGGCAAGGTCGAGATCACCTCGATGAACCACGGCTTTGCCGTGGACGAGACGACGCTGCCGAAGGGCGCGACGCAGACCCACATTTCCTTGTTTGATGGGTCCAATTGCGGCATCCAGCTCGACGGCAGACCGGTGTTCTCGGTGCAGTACCATCCCGAGGCCTCGCCCGGCCCGCGCGACTCGCACTATCTGTTCCAGCGCTTCGCCGACCTGATGCGGCAGAAGAAGAGCGCGTAAGGCGACAACACCGCCCGGCGGATAAGTCCGCCGGGGCTCGGCTCCCTCACGGACGCATGAACATGAAGTCCGTGTCCGGATCGCAGTTCTCGGCGATGAAGCGCAGCTCTGCCTGGATGTCGGCGACCGACCTCGTCTCCAGATATTTCGAAATCACCAGATTGAGCAATGCCCGGCAGACCGCCTCGTGCCCGAGGCCGGCTGTCTCCGCCTCGTCGACGGCTGCTGAGAAATGACGCTGCGCAACGTCGGATGCGTACATGGCGTTCCCTCGTCTTCGCTCGCACTTGCGTGCCCGCCAACGGCCGCCAGTGCCTTGATCTCGGTCAAGCCGGCGTATGGAGTGTCGTCAGGAACAAGAGGGCTTGCGCCCGCTTGATTCCGGTCCGTTGCCAGTGGGAGTCCCCATGTCCGTCGTCCGCGACCATGCCGAGCCGCTCGCCATCGTGTTCGAGGACGATGGCCTCGTGCCGAACAACATCCTCCCGTTTCTGGTCTACCAAAGCGCGGTGAAGCTCGATCCGAAGCACCCGGAAGCGACCATCGAAGACCTGTTCGAAGGCAATGGCTGGGGCGGCACATGGTGCAATGGCGTCTACGATTATCTGCATTATCACGCGACGGTGCATGAGGTGCTCGGCGTCGCGCGCGGCAGCGCGCGCGTCCGTTTCGGCGGCGACCACGGCCAGGAGCTGGACATCAAGGCGGGCGACGTCGCGATCCTGCCCGCCGGCACCGGGCATCAATGCATCAAGGCGAGCGACGATTTCTGCGTGATCGGGGCCTATCCGCCGGGCGCAAAGATGGAGATCACCCGCGCGACGCCGCAGAACCACGCCAAGGCGCTGACGACGATTCCCCAAATCGCGCTGCCGCCGGCCGATCCCGTGACGGGGAAGGATGGCGCGTTGATGCGGCTGTGGCGGTAGTTACAAATACGGTGCCGTAGGGTGGGTTAGCCAAGCGTAACCCACCACTGTCAATATCGGCGGAAGCAGATGAGGTGGGTTACGCCTTCGGCTAACCCACCCTACGACAGCTCAGCCTACGCCGCGTTGCTGCCTTCCTGCCGCGTCGCCTCGAACAGGAACCAGGTGCGGCGCTCGGTCTCGTCGATGAAGTTTTCGAGGATGCTGGCGCTGGCGACATCGCCGGCCTCGTCGCAGACCTCGTGGGCCTTGCGCATCGCGGCCGCGACGTGCTTGTTGTCCTGCATCAGCTCGCGCAGCATTTGCCGCGGCGGGACGTAGTCCTCGTTGTTGTCCTTGATGGTCTGGAGCTTTGCGACCTGGCCGATCGACTTCAGGGTGGTGCCGCCGATCTTGCGTACGCGCTCGGCAAGCTGGTCGGTGGTGGCGAAGATCTGGTCGGACTGCTCGTCGAGCAGCAGATGGTAGTCCCGGAAGTGCCGCCCGCTGATGTGCCAGTGGAAATTCTTGGTCTTCAGATACAGCGCGAAGGCGTCGGCCAGAAGCACGTTGAGCGCCTCCGAGACCTTCTTGACCCCATCGGGCGACAGATCGGTGGGGGTATCGAGATCGGGCGAGACCTTGTTGTTGGTTTTGCTCACGGGAGACCTTCCTGTTAGGACGCGGACATTGACGGCGCGCCGTCGCACCCCTAACGCAAGGCGGGCAGCGCCGGTTCCCGATCAGGAACCGTTTGGCCGGGACCTTCGGATACCATGGACGATTGGATCGATTATTACGACTCCACGCATACGATCTATGTCAGCAAGCTGCATCGCGACTTGCACTTCCAGATCATCGCGCGGGACATCATCGGCTACATCTCCTCGCCCGACGCGGTGGTGCTCGACTATGCCTGCGGCGAGGCGCTATCGGCGAACCAGGTGGCGGCCGCCTGCGGCCAGCTGATCCTGGCCGAGCCCGCGCCAGGGGTGCGCGGCCGGCTGATTGCGCGCTTCGCCCCCAACACCAGGATCCGCGTCCGCTCGCTCGATGACGTCCGCAACATGCAGGACCAGTCGATCGACCTCGTGGTGATGAACTCGGTCGCGCAGTACATGGCGCCGGACGAGCTCGACGCCGCGCTGCTCACCATCCGCCGGATCCTGAAGCCCTCCGGCAAGCTGGTGCTGGGGGACATCCTGCAGCCCAATGTCGGCATGTTCAGGGATGTCTTGGCGCTGCTCGGCTTCGGCCTCCGCCACGGCTTCCTGAAGGATGCGCTGATCGGGCTGATCAGCACCGCGCTGTCGGATTACCGTCATCTGCGCACGCGCATCGGGCTGCAGCGCTACAGCGAGGACGAAATCACCGCCAAGCTGAGGGCCGCCGGGTTCGCCGTCCAGCGCGCCCACGGCAATATCGGCCATAACCGCTGGCGCATGACCTTCATCGCCCGGCCGCCCCTGGTTGGTTAAGCTTAACAATTAGCCGTTGTAGCTTGTCGCGCTGCAATCGGTCATGATCGCCGCGGCCCGGTGGCGGAAGCGTCTACGCGAGGGCGGTGCAACGCTCTTCATCCTGGTTCAAATCCAGGCCGGGTCTCCACGCTTCGCCCCTGCGGGGCTACGCGTGGCGCAGCCACGCCGGACCCGCAGGGGCGAAGCGTGTCCGGCGTAGCTGGAGCGGAGCGCAAGCGAAGACGGACCTCCCACCGGACCGCGGCCCAGGCCCCCTAACCCGTCAAAATTGCCGGTTGATGGGCATTTTTCGGGGTTTCGCCGCCCCGAAAACTGGTCTAAGACCCACCCGCGCGCGAGGGGAGACCACCGCGCTCTCGGCCACAGGGACGCGCAGCAGCGCGCCCTTTTTTTGTGCCCAAATTCCACTTCGGCGAGAGTTGATGCCCAAACGTACAGACATCACCACCATCCTGATCATCGGCGCCGGCCCCATCGTGATCGGCCAGGCCTGCGAGTTCGACTATTCGGGCACCCAGGCGGTGAAGACGCTGAAGGAAGAGGGCTATCGCATCGTCCTCGTCAATTCCAACCCGGCCACGATCATGACCGACCCGGAGTTGGCCGATGCGACCTATATCGAGCCGATCACGCCCGAGATCGTCGCCAAGATCATCGAGAAGGAACGCCATGTCATTCCCGGCGGCTTTGCGCTGCTGCCGACGATGGGCGGCCAGACCGCGCTGAACTGCGCGCTGTCGCTGCGCCGCCAGGGCACGCTGGACAAGTTCGACGTCGAGATGATCGGCGCCACCGCCGACGCCATCGACAAGGCGGAGGACCGCCAGCTGTTCCGCGAGGCCATGACCAAGATCGGGCTCGAGACGCCGAAGTCGCGGCTCGCCAACGCCTCGGCCTTGAAGAAGTCGTTCCGCGACAAGTACCTCGCCGAGCGCGAAAAGCTCTCCGGTGCCGCGCTCGAGGAGCATGAGCGGCAGTGGACGCTGGGCGAGAGCGACCGCCGCAAGCGCTACCAGGAGTACGCGCTCGGACAGGCGATGATGGCGCTGTCCGAGATCGGCCTGCCCGCGATCATCCGTCCCTCCTTCACGATGGGCGGCACCGGCGGCGGCATCGCCTACAACAAGGAAGAATTCCTCGACATCATCGAGCGCGGCCTCGATGCGTCTCCCACCAACGAAGTGCTGATCGAAGAATCCGTGCTCGGCTGGAAGGAGTACGAGATGGAGGTGGTACGCGACAAGAAGGACAATTGCATCATCGTCTGCTCGATCGAGAACCTCGATCCGATGGGCGTGCACACCGGCGATTCCATCACGGTGGCGCCGGCGCTGACGCTGACCGACAAGGAATACCAGATCATGCGCGACGCCTCGCTGGCGGTGCTGCGCGAGATCGGCGTCGAGACCGGCGGCTCCAACGTGCAGTTCGGCGTCAATCCCGAGGACGGCCGCATGGTCGTCATCGAGATGAATCCGCGCGTGTCGCGCTCTTCCGCTCTGGCTTCGAAGGCCACCGGCTTCCCGATCGCCAAGGTCGCCGCCAAGCTCGCGGTCGGCTACACGCTCGACGAGATCGCCAACGACATCACGGGCGGCGCTACGCCGGCCTCGTTCGAGCCGACTATCGACTACGTCGTCACCAAGGTGCCGCGCTTTGCCTTCGAGAAATTCCCCGGCGCCTCCACCACGCTGACCACGTCGATGAAATCGGTCGGCGAAGTCATGGCGATCGGCCGCACTTTCCAGGAAAGCCTGCAGAAGGCCTTGCGCGGGCTCGAGACCGGCCTCACCGGCCTCGACGAGATCGAGATCGAGGGCCTCGGCCGCGACGACGACAAGAACGCGATCCGCGCCGCACTCGGCACGCCGACGCCGAACCGCATTCTTCAGGTCGCCCAGGCCATGCGGCTCGGCTGGTCGAACGAGGACATCTTCAAGTCCTGCAAGATCGATCCCTGGTTCCTCGGCGAGATGCGCGGCATCGTCGACATGGAGGAGAAGGTCAGGAAGCACGGCCTGCCCGGCAACGCCTTCGGCATGCGCACGCTGAAGGCCATGGGTTTCTCCGACGCGCGGCTCGCGGTGCTGGCCGAGACGACGGAAGCCGAGGTCACCGCGAAGCGCCATGCACTCGGCGTTCGCCCCGTCTACAAGCGGATCGACACCTGCGCGGCCGAGTTCGCCTCGCCCACCGCCTACATGTATTCGACCTACGAGGCGCCGTTCGCGGGCCTGCCTGCGGACGAGAGCACCCCGTCCGACAAGAAGAAGGTCATCATTCTCGGCGGCGGGCCGAACCGGATCGGCCAGGGCATCGAGTTCGACTATTGCTGCTGTCACGCCTGCTTCGCGCTGCATGATGCCGGCTACGAATCCATCATGGTCAACTGCAACCCGGAGACGGTGTCGACCGACTACGACACTGCCGACCGGCTCTATTTCGAGCCGCTAACCGCCGAGGACGTGCTCGAAATCATCGCCAAGGAGCGCAGCAACGGCACGCTGCACGGCGTGATCGTGCAGTTCGGCGGCCAGACGCCGCTGAAGCTGGCACGCGCGCTGGAAGCCGCCGAAGTCCCGATCCTCGGCACCTCGCCCGATGCCATCGACCTGGCCGAGGACCGTGACCGTTTCAAGCGCGTGCTCGACAAGCTTCGCCTCAAGCAGCCGAAGAACGGCATCGCCTATTCGGTCGAGCAGGCAAGGCTCGTCTCCGCCGATCTCGGCCTGCCGCTGGTGGTGCGGCCGTCCTACGTGCTCGGCGGCCGGGCCATGCAGATCATCCGCGAGGAGAACCAGCTCAACGACTACCTGCTCGGCACGCTGCCGGAGCTGGTGCCGGCCGACGTCAAGGCGCGCTATCCGAACGACAAGACCGGGCAGATCAACACCGTGCTCGGCAAGAACCCGCTGCTGTTCGACCGCTATCTGTCTGATGCCACCGAGATCGACGTCGACTGCCTCTGCGACGGCAAGGACACCTTCATCGTCGGCATCATGGAGCACATCGAGGAAGCCGGCATCCATTCCGGCGATAGCGCCTGCTCGCTGCCGCCGCATTCGCTCGGGCCCGAGATGATCGAGGAGCTGGAGCGTCAGACCCGCGAACTCGCGCTCGGGCTCGACGTGGTCGGCCTGATGAACGTGCAATACGCCATCAAGGACGGCGAGATCTACGTGCTCGAAGTCAATCCGCGCGCCTCGCGCACGGTGCCCTTCGTCGCCAAGGTGGTCGGCACCCCCGTCGCCAAGATCGCCGCGCGCATCATGGCGGGCGAGAAGCTCGCCGATTTCAAGCTGAAGAAGGCGAAGCTCAAGCACGTCGGCGTCAAGGAATCGGTCTTCCCCTTCGCGCGCTTCCCCGGCGTCGACACGGTGCTCGGCCCCGAGATGCGCTCGACCGGCGAGGTCATGGGCATCGACCGCAACTTCGAGGTCGCCTTCGCCAAGAGCCAGCTCGGCGGCGGCACGCGGGTACCGCGCAAGGGCACCGTGTTCGTCTCGGTGCGCGAGAGCGACAAGACGCGGATCGCCGAAGCGGTGCGTGAACTGCATTCGCTCGGCTTCAAGGTGCTGGCGACCTCCGGCACGCAGCGCTTCCTGACCGACCAGGGCATCCCGACCGAGAAGGTGAACAAGGTGCTGGAAGGACGGCCGCACATCGTCGACGCCATCACCAACGGCGACGTCCAGCTCGTCTTCAACACCACCGAAGGCCCGCAGGCGCTGGCCGACAGCCGTTCGCTGCGGCGCGCGGCCCTCTTGCATAAAGTGCCGTATTACACCACTCTTTCCGGGGCCGTGGCGGCCGCGCAGGGCATCCGGGCCTATCTGGGCGGGGACCTTGAGGTTCGTACCCTGCAGAGCTACTTTTCGGAAACCTGATCGCTAGCGGCGGTGAAACCGCCGCTAAGTGATTGGCAATGAAGCCACAATGGCCGGAGGAACTGTCCGGCCATGTGGGTTGTTCTGTTCCGGCACCAGACCCACATAGCTCCCGGTGGGCGCGGTTAAGCCCCGGGAATACCGACGAATCAAGGTTGCCGCGCCCCGGTCTTCGTGGGGCGCGCAGCTGAAGGACGAGAGAAGAGATGGAAAAGGTTCCGATGACCCAGGCCGGCTTTGTCGCGCTCGGGGAAGAATTGAAGAAGCGCCAGTCGGAAGATCGTCCGCGCATCATCGAGCATATCGCGGAAGCGCGCTCGCACGGAGACCTGTCGGAGAACGCGGAATATCACGCCGCGAAGGAAGAGCAGTCGCATAATGAAGGCCGCATCGCTGAGCTCGAGGACAAGCTCGCGCGCGCCGACATCATCGACATCTCGAAGCTGTCCGGCGACACCATCAAGTTCGGCGCCACCGTGACCTTGGTCGACGAGGACACCGAGAAGAAAACGGTGTGGCAGATCGTCGGCGAGGTCGAGGCCGACGCCAAGAAAGGCCGCATCTCCATCACCTCGCCGCTGGCGCGCGCGCTGATCGGCAAGAAGAAGGGATCGACCGTCGAGGTCAACGCACCCGGCGGCGCCAAGGCGTATGAGATCACCAAGGTGGAGTGGCGATAAGGACTTGTCGCTGCGCTACGTTACGAAAAGGCCGCGCAATGCGCGGCCTTTTTTGTTTCGGCGTGCGGCTCGGCCCGCGAGGCGCTCAGCTCTCACCACACCTCATTGCGAGCGCAGCAAAGCAATCCAGAATCTTTGCGCGAAACAGTCTGGATTGCTTCGTCGCAAGAGCTCATCGCAATGACGGCGTTGGTGCAGCGTCGCCCCCACTCTCGTGTCCCGGACGCGCTGCAACGCGGAGCGTTGCGGCGCAGAGCCGGGACCCATAAGGCGGCACGGGAAGTCGCCGCGACGGGGGCCCCGGCTCTGCAGCGCACCGCCAAGGGGGCGTTGCGCTGCGTCCGGGGCACGAGAGCGGAAACTTACTTTCGCCCCTTCACCTCCAGCGGCACCGCCGCCTCATATTTTGAATTGTGCAGCACCAGCGAGGTCCGCACGTTGCGGACGTGGGGCGCCGCCGTCAGATGCGTGACGAAATCCTGGAACGTCGCCATGTCGGGGGCGACGCATTTGAGGATGAAATCGACCTCGCCCGACAACATCCAGCACTCCCGCACCAGCGGCTCAGCGCGGACGAAGTCCTCGAAGGCACGCAAATCCGCCTCGGCCTGGCTGGACAGGTGCACGGCGGCGAACACGGTCACGTCGAAGCCGAGCTTGCGGGCGTCCAACAGGCCGCGGTAGCCGTGGATATAGCCCTCCTCCTCCAGCGCCCGGACGCGGCGCAGGCAGGGCGGCGGCGAGATGCCGACGCGCTTGGCCAGCTCGACATTCGTGATTCGACCGTCGGCCTGAATCTCGGTGAGAATTTTCAGGTCGATCTCGTCTAGGTTCCGCGACACGTGATTGGAACTCCTGGCCTTTACGGCGGTATTGGGTGGCTTGTCGCAATCCTCATAACCAGTCTGCGGCGCCAGCGCAATTTTATTGCGCGCGCATCGCAATCGACTTTTGTTCCCTGTTGGAAAAATCCGCCGATAGGGAATGCAATTCTTGCATAGCTCACCAGAAGGCTTAGATTAGCTCTGACATTTCAGCGCCCCGCAACGCCTCCCGGCATGTTCCGCGCCCGCGCTGCAAATCCCCCGTGAAAGGCGTCCATCGAAATGTCCGCTCCCGTTCATGCAAAGGTCGTCATTATCGGCTCCGGCCCCGCCGGCTACACGGCGGCGATCTACGCCGCGCGGGCGATGCTCGAGCCGATCCTGATCCAGGGCATCCAGCCCGGCGGCCAGCTCACCATCACCACCGATGTCGAGAACTATCCGGGCTTCGCCGACGTGATCCAGGGCCCCTGGCTGATGGAGCAGATGGAGAAGCAGGCGGTCCACGTCGGCACCCGGATCGTCACCGACCTGGTCACCAAGCTGGAGACGGCGCAGCGGCCGTTCCGCCTCACCTGCGACTCGGGCGACGTCTATCTCGCCGACGCCGTCATTCTCGCCACCGGCGCGCAGGCCCGCTGGCTCGGGCTGCCGTCCGAAGCCAAGTTCCAGGGCGGCGGCGTGTCGGCCTGCGCCACCTGCGACGGCTTCTTTTACCGCAACAAGGACGTCGTCGTGGTCGGCGGCGGCAATACCGCGGTCGAGGAAGCGCTCTACCTCACCAACCATGCCGCGCAGGTCACCATCGTGCATCGCCGCGATCATTTCCGCGCCGAGCGCATCCTGCAGGAGCGCCTGTTCAAGCACCCGAAGATCAAGGTGATCTGGGACTCGGCCGTGGACGAGATCTGCGGCACCGAGAACCCGAACAAGGTCACCCATGTCCGCCTGAAGAACGTCAAGACCGGCGCGCTGACGGACGTGAAGACCGACGGCGTCTTCATCGCCATCGGCCACGCGCCGGCAACCGAGCTCGTGAAAGACCAGATCAAGCTGAAACCGTCGGGCTATGTCGAGGTCGCCCCGAACTCGACCGCCACTTCGGTGCCCGGCCTGTTCGCCGCCGGCGACGTCGCCGACGAGACCTATCGCCAGGCCGTGACGGCCGCAGGCCTCGGCTGCATGGCAGCGCTCGAGGCCGAACGTTTCTTGGCCCTGCGCGCCAGCGAGCGCGCGGCAGCGGAATAACGATCATGCCTCGAACACGCGACGGATTTACGGATATGGACTGGGACAAGCTGAAGGTGTTTCACGCAGCGGCGGAAGCGGGCAGCTTCACGCATGCGGGCGAGCAGCTCGGCCTGTCGCAATCGGCGGTGTCGCGTCAGGTGTCGGCGCTGGAGCAGGAGCTTTCGGTCTCGCTGTTCCACCGCCACGCCCGCGGCCTGATCCTCACCGAGCAGGGCGACCTCCTGTTCCGCACCGCGCATGACGTGTTCATGCAGCTGCAGGCGGCGCGCGCGAAACTCACCGACAGCCGCGAGCGGCCGAGCGGCGACCTCAAGATCACCACCACGCCCGGCGTCGGCATCAACTGGCTGATCCCGCGGCTCGGCGAGTTCACCGCGCTCTATCCGGAGATCCGGATCTCCCTGATCGTCACCGACGAGGAGCTCGATCTGTCGATGCGCGAGGCGGATGTCGCGATCCGCACCCGCAAGCCGACGCAGCCCGATCTGATCCAGCGCAAGCTGTTCGCGATGGGCTTCCACGCCTATTGCTCGCCGGAATACATCAAGCGCTTCGGCACGCCGCGCACGCTGGAGGAGCTCGACTCCCACCGCATCATCACGCTCGCCGACGGCCACTTCGCGCCGCATCTGCAGAACCGCAACTGGCTGGTCGAAGCCGGGCGCAACGGCTCCGGTCCGCGCGAGGCCTATTTCAGGGTGAACAACATCCTCGGTCTGGTGCGCGCCTGTCAGCAGGGCCTCGGCATCGCCGCGCTGCCCGATTACCTCGTCGAGGAACAGAGCAAACTCGTGCAGCTGTTCGGCGAGTCGGATTCGATCCAGCTCGATACCTATTTCGTCTATCCCGAGGAGCTGAAGACGGTGGCGCGCGTGCAGGTGTTCCGCGACTTCGTGGTCAGCAAGGCGCAGCGCTGGCCGTCCTGATTTCCGCATGACTGACATGCGGCCTCGGCTGTTGCTGGAGGCCGCTCGTCAAGCCCATACTGTTCCTACGCTGAGCCTTCGCGTTGCGCATTTGTCCCCCTCCTCCAGTGGCGCGGGAGTTCAGTAATCCCTCTTGGAAGGTGATTGTGTCGGCCTCACGTGGCCAATACCTAAGCCGGGCCCTTCGGGTCCGGCTTTTTTTCGTGTAGATCGACCTTCGCCCTCCGCGTGTATTGACAGTTCAACGCATACCCCGCATCATTTACAGATGATCACGAAGTCGTGCGCAATCTCGTTCGAGGCCGTCGCCTCGAAAAAAGGCCCCCATCCCGGGGCCTCGGATTTTTGCGCGCGCTAGCCAAGCTTCGTCATCGCTGCAAATCTTCGAAAACCCCGCCGCCTGGACGGGGTTTTTTCATGTGCCCTCCGTCTCAGGTCTTTTTCCCGAGAAGGAGATGGAAACATGACTGGACTACAGGAACAATTGCACGGGCTGTGGCTGCCGCTGGTGACGCCGTTCCAGAACGGCGCCCTCGACGAGCGGTCGCTGCGGCGGCTGACGCGGCACTACAGCGCGCAAGGCATCGACGGCTTCATCCTGGGCGCGACCTCCGGCGAAGGCATGACGCTGCGCGAGGCCGAGCTCGAACGTCTCGTCGCGGTCGTGAGCGAGGAGATGGCGGCCGGCCGCCGCACCTTGCCGGTCTGCCTTGGCCTGTCGGGCGCCGACACCGCGCGGCTGCAGGAACGTCTCGACGAGACCGCGGACTGGCCGATCGACGGTTATCTGATCGCGAGCCCCTATTACGTGCGGCCCTCGCAGCGCGGCCTGCTGGCGCATTTCGAAGCGCTGGCCGATCACGCGGCGTGGCCGCTCGCGCTCTACAACATTCCCTATCGCACCTCCGTGAACATCACCAACCAGACCATGCTGCGGCTCGCCGAGCACAGGAACATCGTGGGCCTGAAGGATTGCGGCGCCAGCCGCGAGCAATCCATCGCGCTGCTGCGCGACCGCCCGAAGGAATTCCGCGTGCTCACCGGCGAGGATGCGAATTATTTCGAGGCGCTCACCGACGGCGCCGACGGCGGCATCGTGCTGTCGGCCCATGTCGAGACCGCGACCTTTGCGGCCGTCTATGCCGAGCACAAGCGCGGCAACCACGAGGCGGCGCAGGCGCGCTGGCAAGAGGTTGCCGAGCTGACGCGCCTGCTGTTCACCGAGCCGAGCCCGGCGCCGGCGAAGTACTGGCTGTGGCGATGCGGCCTGATCGACAGCCCCGAAGTGCGGCTGCCGATGGTGGAAGTCAGCAGCGAGCTCGCCGCCGCGATCGATCGCGAGATCGAGCGGCGGACGAAGGTCGCGGCGTAGCGGACTTCTCACGCCACCCCCGTGTCATTCCGGGGCGCGCGCAGCGCGAACCCGGAATCCATTCATCCGCCAACTCAGCCGCCCAATGGATTCCGGGTTCGCGACTTCGTCGCGCCCCGGAATGACGGCGGTCGGGCGACAGAGCGCCGCCTGTGGTTAACATCATCCCAACGGCCTTCGCTCACGCCGCATGCCGCATCCACGGCTCGTTTACGCTTCCGCGCCTATCGTTGCCCTTCAGAAGCTTCCAGAAGGGGGAATGATCATGGGGCATCGCATCCGGCCGACGGCCGCCCGGCAATTCGCGCCGGCCGATCTTTTGCAGGGAATTCTCGTCGTTTCGTCGTTCGGATTCTGGGCGGTGATGCTCGGCCTGATGCCGGTGCTGCTGTTGCGGATCTGGCTGGCCTGAGGCGGCAGCGCGCGCGGATGGTTAAACGGCCGTCACAAATGCGGTCAAAATGCGCAGCAGCCTGCAAGCCGGAATCTTAAAACATCCCGGGTATCATTCACGCCCATAAGCGAAGAAATCGCGGGGGCGTATTGTGAATAGTCAGAATGAAATGGCGTCGCATTTCGACGCCGGATACGGCAAGCTGTCCACCGAGCAGAGCTTTACCACCGAGGACATTCTCTGGGCCGTCGGCATCTGGTCGGTGATCCTCACGCTGTCGCCGGTCATCGTGTTCTACATGCTGATGGTGGCGTAGGCTTCGGCTTGCAGTTCAGCTGTCATTCCTCGTCGTCATGGCCGGGCTTGTCCCACGGCTGTCCGGTTTAATTTTGGCATAGTCTTAAGCTCATCTGGCGGTCGTTTCTGATCATTGGGGGCGGTGGGTCGAGAAGGTGATCGATCTGCCGCCGCTGCATGAGATTTTGAGCGACCAGACGGGTGAAGATCAGCAGGTTCTCAACGCTTTGTTGTGCTTTGTGGGCTGAGCGCAGGAGCAGGAAGGCGATCAGCGCGATGGTGATCTGGATCCGCACGGCATTCTCGGACGTGCCGAAGAAGTGACGGATTTTGAGAGTGTGCTTGATCCAGCGGAAAAACAGCTCGATCTGCCAGCGCCTCTTGTAGAGTTCAGCAATCTCGTCGGC
>NZ_KI519399.1:1321982-1517011 GCF_000482425.1 Bradyrhizobium sp. 22 | reverse complement strand
TGGGCGTCCGAAAGCTGCGCGTACAGCATCGCAACAAACTGATCCTGTGTGCTGAGCCGCCGCACCCGCTTGTTGGCCTGGTACCTGTCCACAAGCCGATCCAGAACACCCCACGGCACCAAGTTCAGAATGCCGTGAAATACTGTATTGTGGTGGCGCATGGCGGGACTCTCCTGGCGTGTCTCGAACATTTGGCGATGCTCAAGACCGCAGAAGAATCCACGCCATGCGCCCTGTCTACGAAAATTAAACCGGACAGCCGTGGGCTTGTCCCGGCCATCCACGAACTTCTACATGACGGCGAGAACGTGGATGCCCGGGACAAGCCCGGGCATGACGGACCATCATCCAGAAACGCAAAACGCGCGGACACCGCGCGTTTTTCGTCCGGGGAATGATTTATGAAAAAATTACGCTGCCTGCTTGTGCATTGCGCCGGACGCCGACGCCGTGCCGCGAATGGCCTTCACTGAACGCTCGATCGCCGCCCACAGCCTTGCGATTTCCTGGGCCGCACGGCTCTCGGCCTGATACTCCCGCGCGCCCTCGCCGTGGCTCAGCGCCATCAGCAGATCCGAACGGTTGGTGATCTGGCCGCCCCACACCGGCGCACGGAATTTCGCCAGGGCTTCGCGGGCGATGGTGACAATCGGGCTCTCGGCTTCGTCGCGCTTGGCCGGCGCACCGTTGAGCACGACCGCATAGGGCTTGCGCGCGGCGCGGCACATCTGGATGGTCTCCTGCACCGCGTTGACGTCGAACACGCCGGGACGGGCGGGAATCACCACCATGGTGGCGTTCTTGATCGCGTCGTCGACCACGGCCGAGAGGTTCGGCGGCGTGTCGATCAACACCCATTCATAACCGTCGCGCTTGGCAGCGGAGACGATGCCGCTGACGGAGTTCACGGCCGCCTTGATCGGCGGTTCGTTGGTGCCGCGCAGCTTGTGCCACAGCGTCAGCGAGCCCTGCGGGTCCGCGTCCACGAGCATGACCTGCTTGCTCGCCTTGATCTGTGCGGCAAGATGTGCGGCGAGGGTACTCTTGCCCGAGCCGCCTTTACGCGATGCAAAAACAATAACGTTCATACCTTCGGCCTCCAGATTGACCCCAGGCCGCGAAAATGAATCACCGCGCTGATTCGTGAAAGATAAATTTATCGGGAGTTGCGCTGCGGTCATGAAATAACAAGGCGTGCTGGCTTTTGAGTCACACTGCGACGTGCGAGGCGCGACACGAGCTGCCGTCAGACGCGGCGTTGTGTGCGTTTTTTGAGCATTCACTCGGCATCAAAGCGGAATGCAACCTCGCCGCGCATATCCGCCTGCGACTCTTTTCCGTCGCGCCCTTTTCGTCAATGCCGCAAGTCCCGCGCCGGCCTGCGCGAACAAAAGGAGTCCGTTACCTTACGAGGTTTCGAAACAGGAACGGCCGCGGCGTCCTCAGCCGTCGCTGGTCTTCTTCTTCTTGGCCGCCGGCTTGGTGCTCTTCTTGGCGGATTTGGGCGCGATGTTGGTCGGCTTGCCGGCGCGGTGCTCGCCCGGCTCGGGTCCGGGACGGAAGAACACCCGGCATTGCGGCGAGAGCTGCGCCTTCTTCCTGATCATGCAGGTGGTGATGGCATCGACGTTCGGAACGAACTCGCTGCACAGCCGCATCGCATCCGGCGTGCAGGCCTGCTGCTCCTCCTGGGTGTAGGCGAAGCCGGCACCGGGCTGGACCAGCGCGGCGAGGGCCATGGCGAGGGTTGCAGCAACCATGGATGTCTTGAAGTGAAGCGCCGGCATCGAATCCCCCACATGTCGAGTCGCGCGGATAGTGGGTGAACCGCTGTTCGTTGGCAACGGAGGGAGATGCGAAAGCCGCAAGCTGTGCGGTCTCGGCAACAGCATCTCCAGCGCTGTCGTCACCCGCGAAGGCGGGTGACCCAGTATCCAGAGACGCCGGACGTTCCCCGAGAAGCTGCGGCGTGCTGGATCCCCCGCTTTCGTGGAGGATGACAGTTGCGCGCGGGGAAAGCCGGCCTCCTCCCACAAAAACTGCAAAAACAACCCCATGCACAGTAGCCAAGTCACGGTAATTGCTCGGCATTTTTTAGGATTAAGCGAAACCCTGTTTGACTTGTCGGGCAAAACAGGGGCATCATGTCGCCACCAACAAGATGCGCGTGGGGTGGCCGGCTTGTCTCCTGCGCCGGTCGAAAAGCGCACGCGAGGAGAAGGTTGCATGGAAGGGAACGAAGCGGAGCTGCCGCTGTCGGGCGTCACGGTGGTCTCGCTGGAGCAGGCGATCGCCGCGCCGCTGGCGAGCCGTCACCTCGCGGATTGGGGCGCGCGGGTGATCAAGATCGAGCGGCCGGGCGCCGGGGATTTCTGCCGGGATTACGACCACGTGATGAACGGCATGTCGAGCCAGTTCGTCTGGACCAACCGCTCCAAGGAAAGCCTTGCCGTCGACATCAAAAGCGAGGCCGGCCGCAAGGTGCTCGACGCCCTGCTGCCGCAGGCCGACGTGTTCATCCAGAACCTCGCGCCGGGCGCGGCGGAGCGGCTCGGCCTCGATGCGGCATCGCTGCTCCAAAAACATCCGCGCATCATCGCCTGCGACGTCTCGGGCTATGGCCCCGGTGGCCCCTACAGCGACAAGAAAGCCTATGACCTCCTGGTCCAGTGCGAGGCCGGCGTGCTCGCCATCAACGGCACCGAGGCGGAGCCGGCCAAGGTCGGGCTGTCCGTGGTCGATATCGCCACCGGCATGTACATCCTCAACGGCGTGCTGATGGCGCTGTACCGCCGCGAGCGGACCGGCAAGGGCACGGCGTTCCAGGCCTCGCTGTTCGATTCCATCACGGACTGGATGAGCTATCCCGCGTTCTACACGCACAGCACCGGCCGGCCGCTGCCACGCACCGGTGCCCGGCACGCCACGATCGCGCCCTACGGCCCGTTCCGGGTCGGCGACGGCACGACCGTCTTCTTCGGCATCCAGAACGACCGGGAATGGCGCTCGCTGTGCCGCATCGTGCTCAACGATGCCGATTTCGCCGACGACCCGCGCTTCCGCACCAATCCGCTGCGCATGCAGAACCGCGACGCGCTGCAGGCGCATATCGAGCAGCGCTTTGCCGCGATGACCGGCGAGGCGGTGCTGCGGCTGCTGGACGAGGCCGGGGTCGCCAACGCGCATCTGAACTCGGTCGAGGCCTTCCTGAAGCATGAACAACTGCATGCGCGCTCGCGCGTGCAAAGCGTGGGATCGCCGTGCGGGCCGGTGATGAGCTTCCTGCCCGCGCTGACCATTCCCGGGCTCAAGCCGCGGATGGATCCGGTGCCGGAGGTGGGGCAGCACAACGCGGCCATCATCAGTGAACTCGGCCTGGCGAAGGAGCCGTGACGATGGCACAGCAAGGGCCCACGCGGGCCTACCTCGCCGTCCCCGCGCATCGCGCCCGTCTTGTCGCCAAGGCTGCAGCCTCGATGGCGGATGCGGTGTTCATGGATCTCGAGGACGCGGTGCCGCCGTCCGAGAAGAGCCTTGCCCTTGGCGAGGCCGTGCAATCCCTCGCCGCGCTCGACTGGGGCAACAAGCGCGTCACGGTCAGGATCAACGCGGTCGACAGCCCGTTCATCGGCGAGGAAATCCGCGCGCTGGCGGCGCTGCCGCGGCTGGATGCCTTGATCGTGCCGAAGGCGGAGCGCCCGAGCGACATCGTCTCGATTGCCGATCGCTTGCGCGCGGCCGCGCCGGATCGCGCCGCGCCTGTTGCGCTGGAATTGCTGATCGAGACCGCGCTCGGCCTCGTCAATGTCGACGCGCTCGCCGCCTGCCACGACAGCGTCGCCGCGCTGCATCTCGGCGTCGGCGATTTCGCGGCGTCGATCGGCGCCCGCACCTCCGACATCGGCGTGTCGCCGGACGGCTACCGCCATGTCGGATCGGCGCAGAGCGGCTATGCCACAGCGCCGCTCGACCTGTTCGCCTATCCCATGATGCGCCTGCTGGTGGCCGCCCGTGCGTTCGGCCTTCAGGCCATCGACGGCCCCTGCGGCGCGTTCCGCGATGCGAGGCTGACTGAGAGCAGCGCGCAGAAGGCAGCAGTGATGGGGTTCGACGGCAAGCAGGTCATTCACCCCGACCAGATCGGGCCGACGCTGCGCGCGTTCACGCCCTCGGCCGCGGAGCTGAGTCAGGCGAGGCGGATCGTCGAAGCCATGGAGCAGGCGGAGGCAAACGGCCAGGGCGCGGTGACGCTGGATGGCAAGATGATCGACTATGCCAATGTGCGCATGGCGCGCCGGATCATCGCGCTGGGGTCATAAGCGCGCATGGCCACGCTGCTGATCGTCGCGCCGGTGTTTGCGCTGATCGCCGCCGGCTATGCCGCGGTGCTGTTTCGCTTCGTCTCGCATAGCGCGCACAAGGGCATCAGCGAATTCGCCTTCAGCATCGCAATCCCCGCCCTGCTGTTCCGCACCATCGTCGTCTCGGAATTCCCCGACGTCAGCCCCTACCGGATGTGGGGCGCCTATTACGGCGCGCTCGCCCTGACCTGGGTCGCGGCGCTTCTGATCTCCGCCCTCATCCGCGCGCGGCGTGAGGACCGCGAGGACGGCGTCGTGTTCGCAATCGGCTCGGTCTACGGCAACATCGTGATGCTCGGCATTCCGCTGGTGCTCTCCGCGCTCGGCAACGAGGCCGCGGGGCCGATGGCGCTGATCCTGTCGGTGAACACGCCGCTGCTCTGGCTCTGCGGCATCCTGCAGATGGAGCTGGTCAGCCGCAAGCGCACCGGCTCGCCGCTCTCGGTGATCCGCCCCGTGCTCGCCGACCTCGCCCGCAACCCCTTGATGCTGGCGATCGGCTTCGGCGTGGTCTGGCGCCTTGCCGGGCTCGGCCTCACCTCCGTCGTCGACAGGACGATCGAGCTGCTCGCGCAAGCGGGCTCGCCGACCGCGCTGATCGCGCTCGGCATCAACCTGTTCCGCTTCGAGGTGAGAGGCGAGAAGCTGAGCATCCTGGTGATGTGCGCGCTGAAGCTCGCCGCCATGCCGGCCGCGGCGTTCGTTCTGGCCAGACTGCTCGACCTGCCGCCGATCGCCGCCGGCGTCGTCGTGCTGTTCGCGGCGATGCCGACCGGCGCGAATGCCTACATCTTCGCGGTGCAGTATCAGCGGCTGGTGAACCCGGTGTCGGGCGCAGTGGCGCTGGGCACGCTGCTGGCGGCGATGACGTTGCCGGTGGTGGTGTGGGTGGTGGCAGGAGGCGTGAAATAATTCGGCCGCATGCGTGTGGCAGACCACCATGGACGGAGCGTGTCATGGCACAGAACATCTACGACAATCCCGATTTCTTTTCAGGCTACAGCCAGCTTCCACGCCAGGTGCATGGCCTTGCCGGCGCACCGGAATGGCCGGCGTTGCGCGCCATGTTTCCCCACGTCGCCGGCCGGCGTGCGATTGATCTCGGCTGCGGCTTCGGCTGGGTGTCGCGCTGGCTGCGCGAGAACGGCGCCAAGCCGGTTCTGGGCCTCGACCTCTCCGAGAGCATGATCGCCCGGGCGCGGCAGATCACCGCCGATTCCGCGATCACCTACCAAATTGCGGACCTCGAGACGATCGAGCTTCCCGAAGCGTCCTTCGATTTTGCCTTCAGCTCGCTGACCTTCCACTATATCCGCGACTTCGACCGGCTCACGCGCATGATCCATCGCGCCCTCACGCCGGGCAGCCACCTCATCTTCTCGATCGAGCATCCGATTTTCATGGCCGCCGAGCATCCCCACTGGATCGAGGATGAGGACGGACGCAAGACCTGGCCCGTCAATCGCTATGCGATCGAAGGCGAGAGGCGCACCGATTGGTTCGCGAAAGACGTGGTGAAGTATCACCGCAGGATCGGCACGACGCTCGGCGCGCTGATGCGCGCCGGATTCACCATCGAAGCCATCGACGAATTCGCCCCCTCGGCGGAACAGATCAGGGACAACCCGGCGCTCGAGCAGGAGCTGGAACGGCCGATGATGCTGCTGGTGGCGGCGCGGCGTTAGAAGCAGCCACCGACATCGCGGAGCTCAGTCTACGTCAGCGCAGGCCCAGGAACGACAGCACCGCACCGATCACGACGACGAGTCCGACGAGATAGATAAGCCCGTTCATGTCTCAGCTCCCTTGCTTCATCCTGCCGCAGCTACAAACACCCAAGGGTCCGGAAAGGTTCGCCGGGTCCGGCCGCTGTTTTCTGGCGAAAGCGCGGAACGAAAACGAACGATCCCGCTCGTCTCCCGCGCCGTCGTCCAGGGTCGTCCAAGTCGGTTTTGCCTTTGCACGCAAAGGTCGCTAAGCTGCCCCGATACGTCTTGCAGGGAGGGGCAGATGGCAAACCGCGAAGACATGCTCGCATTGATCAGGGCCGGCTACGCCGCGCGCGACGGTGGTGACACCGACAGCCTGGTGTCGGCGTTTCATCCCGAGGGTGCGTTCACCCTGATGGGCAACAAGAGCGCGCTCGAATTGACCGGAACAATGCAGGGCCACGCGACCCTGCGCGAAGCGTTCCATCAGTTCACCAAAGGCTTCGGCTTCGAAGGCCGCGAGATTCTGGCCGAGCTCGTTGACGGCGATCGCGTCGCCGTCCACTCCCGCGTCACCGTGCGATACCACCCGACCGGCAAGGCGGTCGGCACCGAGATCCTGGACCTGTTCAGCTTCCAGGACGGCAAGATCGTCGAGCTGATCGAGTTTGCGGATACGGCGCAGATCAAGGCGATGGTTGGGTGAGGGGCGACGGGGAAACTCGTGCACAGTCCCCGTGTTCAACAGGAAACCAATCAACCTCAAACGTTGCCCGTTCGCAGCCCAAACAGCCGCTCGTCGTGAGGATAACGCCCGACATGAGACACGCGGATGCGCGCCGCATCCACGTGTCTCGGGTTGATGAGATAGTTCTGCGCGAACGGCACGATGACGGACGGCACCGACACCACGGCGGTGCGCACCTCGTCAAACCATGGCCTCAGCACATCACGCGTCACCCTGGGATCGCCGGCCCAATTCGGTGATACTCTCTCAATATCGCTCAAGCTCACCTTTTCGACAGCAAGGTTATCAGGCACGTCAATACCAAGCAGTTGATAGCTCGTCGGTAAGTCTTCTGCATCGATTTCCAGATGCACCATCACTTCGAGCAGCGCCGAAGCCGGATGATCCGCGGCGTAGACCACGTGCCGGCCGCGATCGTGCCAACGGCCAACGGCCTTCAGTCCGCCAATAACGGAAAGATCGTCGAAATTGGAGATCCGCCAGATCCGCACGGCGAATCCTCAGGCAAGAATGCCATGGTCGATCCGATGCAACATCTCCTCGACCACGCGCGCGCCCGCTTCCGTCGCGAGGAATGCGAGTGGCGTCTCCCCGCCCAGGGCCTTCTTCGGCTTGCGCAGCCAGCGGTGCGCCTTCGCGGCATCGCCGAACACCTTTGCAGCGAGCCGGTCGACCCGGGCCAGCCTCACCGCCTTGTCGGTCTCCTCGACCGTCAGCGGCTCGCCATCCGACAGCCGCCGCGCCAGCGTGCGTTTCGGCACGACCAAGGCGTGGATTTCGTCGTCGCTGTAATTCGAAAGGCGCTTGAGCGCAGCGGGTTCGATGCGAAACAGACTGTTGCCGTCGATCACGACATCGAACAATTCGGCCGAGGCCTGCGGTTGATCCGCGATTCCACCGAGCCCGAGCGACGGCGCATCGGTGATTGTCGAGAGCCCCGTGACCGCATCGAAATGCCCGCGCACGACAACCGCGCCGGGTGGAGTTTGATAGGTCTGCTCCGGCTCGGCGGTGGACAGGTGTTCTCGATCCGCAGGCTTCCGCGATGTCTCGGGAGCAGACTTGCGGGTTGGCTTCTTGTGGTCGAGCCGCTCGGTAAGGACCGGCGCCGCGATCGCCTTCATCGGCTTGGTGGTCAGCGAGCCAGAACCACCAAGCCGGTGCGGGGCGGATGAACCGGTCCCTTTGCGACGACGCGCATTCTTTGCCATCGAACTCGTTTCCGGACGCTTGTGCCAAATGCCTTAAAAGTTAGGCCAACTGGCATTCAAGCACACGTCCGAGTGCATTCAAAGCACCAGTCGGCGGATGGATGACCCGCGTGTGGGATCAAGCTCGGCGCATGGCCCATCGAAAGCTATCTTGCAATCCCGCTGATTGAAGATGCCACGCGAAATTCGAGGTGAGCTAGGTAGAGGCTGACCGAGTCGGCCACCGGGGCTTTGAGCAGGAAATGATTGGTACAGTTGGGTGGGCTCGAACCACCGACCTCCTGTTCCACAGACAGGCGCTCTAACCAACTGAGCTACAACTGCATCCTGGCGAGCCGCGCCTTGGGCTGCCTGAAAAGGCTGATTGCCGAGGGGGCTGGACGGGGCGGAAACTAGGTGCAACGGCCCGGTTTGGCAAGGCCGCAATGGGGTGAAAAACCGGCGGAAATCGCGGTGGTGCGGGAAATCGGGCGCGACGGCGGGGCCATCGAAGATAGCGCTCCCCTTCCGGGAGACCATCGCATCTGACGCCGACCATTGGCGCCCATGCTTCCACATCGTCATGGCCGGGCTTGTCCCGGCCATCCACGCCTTTCCACGCAGTCCTCAAGAACGTGGATGCCCGGGACAAGCCCGGGCATGACGACCTTCTCGGACACCTGCATGTGAGGCCGGAGAGGCAAGAAAAAAACCCGGGCATTTGGCCCGGGTTTTCCTAACTCACATCGGCCTGACCGCTCAGGCGGCGGGCGGCATGTACTTGGAGGCCGAGGCCTTGATCGGCTCGGCGGTCTCGGCGGCGACGCGCTGGGTCAGCTCGACCAGCTCCTTGGCCTGGGACTGCAGGGTCTCGAACTGCTTGCGGGTGTGGCCGGTCCACAGCTCCAGCGCTTCCGACGGCGACTTGGCGCCGAACAGCTGCTGGGCGAAGTCGAGCTGGGCGTTGCTGTTGGCCTTCATGAACTCGACCAGCTTGGCGGTGTACTCGCTCGCGCCCTTGGAGGCCGAGGTGAACACGGCCTCGACGGTGCCGTTGTGGGTCTCGGCGGCGTCCTTGAACTTGGCGTAGCTTTCGCGGGCCTGCGACACGCCCTTCTCGGCGAACGCACGCATCTGCTCGGGAACCTCGAACGGAATGATCGAGGCAGAAAACGGATCAGTCGCACCTGTCATGGTTGTCCCTCACGCAAATTGAAAAAATGGAGTGAGCCTTCTGGCGCGCCCGCCGGCCCCTCATCGGGCCCTCGCATTCAGCGGGTACGAAGACTGGAAACGCGAAACGAATGAGATGGCTCGCCCAGCGCCCAGCACTATGGCTCCCTATCATGTCAATATTGTGCAGCGCAACGCGTCAGGAGGGTGCGTTGCGATAATTTAATCTCGGGGAGGGCGAGGTTCCGGCAAGGGGGAACCGGGGGTTGAGAGCGTTGATGCGAGCCCGGGTTCTTACCCTCCCCTGGAGGGGGAGGGTCGGCTCCCAGCGCGCCAGCGATGTGAGCCGGGGTGGGGTGATCTCTCCACCCGGCGCCGCCAGCGTGGAAAGACTGTCACCCCACCTCGGTTCGCATTGCGCTTTGCTCCATGCGAACCGATCCTCCCCCAGGGGAGGATGGGCAGCATTGATGCCGCGCGGCCTTCGGCTTCCTCCCCCCCCCTCTCGAATCCCTTGGATGCACTCGGCCGGCGGCTTGCTTGGGTGGCGGGACTAAGGTTATCGCGGCTTTGGGATACCGGCGGAGGGGCGAGCCGTGGACCTGCGCGCGGGCGCGGGCGATACTAACCTTTTCTTAAGGCTGTCATTCTCGGCAGCCGCCAGCGTCCAGCGTGAGACTAAAAGCCGGTCGGATGACGAGTTCGGATTTCCAGTTGCGAGGGGTGGGCGATCCGCGGCTGGCCGTGCATGCGACCTCCGCTTTGCCGGCCTGGCTGTGGTCGATCGACGGCGCGCGCGTGCTGTGGGCCAATCCGGTCGGCGCAAGGCTGTTCGGTGCGGCGCATAGCGCGGCACTGGCGGGCAAGCTGTTCGGCCCGGCGGACCCGCATCGCCGCCAGGTCGCCCGGCTCGCGCGCCAGCTGCCGGCGAACGGCAGCGTGCGGCTCGAACGGCTGCGCGGCTTCGGCGCAAGGCTCGGCACGCTGATGACCTGCGCCTGCAGCCGGCTCGACTTTGCCGACGGCAGCCATGCCGTGCTCGTCACCGCGATGGATCCGAGCTTGCGTGGCATGCCGCTGATCGAGCGGCTGCATCGCCTGGTCGAAGGCGCGAAAATGCCGATGGCGGCGTTCGCGCCCGACGGCCTGTTCGTCGGCGCCAGCGACGCCGCCCGCGCCCTGCTCGGCTTCCGCGATCTCGGCGAGGCCGGGCTCGAGAAGGCGCGCAGCGATGCGCTGCGCGACGGCCGCGCCGAGACGCCGATCGGGATCGGCCAGATGGTGCTGCAACGGGTCGGCCGAGGCGCCGATATCGGCCTGGTCGCGCTGATCGAGCCGGCGGCCGCCGCGCAGGCCGGGCCTGCCCGGCATATGCCGGCCGAGCCCGTGCCTGAGAGCAAAGCAGATAGCGCGAGCGAGGCGCCGGTTGAATCCGCGCCGCAAGCCGCTGCGACCACACCGAGCGAGCCGCCATCGCCGCAGGACGTCTCGGCCGGAATCTCCTTGTTCGATGCGTTCGCCGAGCCGGCCGAGACGTCCGCAGCCGAGACGATCGCGCCCGACGTGCAGGAGACGGTCGAGCGCGCGGTCGAACCGACCGAGCGGGATCCGGCGCATGAGCTGGCCGGCCAGGCCGCCGACATCGCGGCAAAGACTCCGGTTGAAAACCCGCCGGAAGCCATCGTGCCGCCGCAAGCCGCGCCGATCACGTCCGGCATGGTCGAACCGCCGTCGGGCCAACAGCCGCCCGCACCGCGTCAGCATCCGCTGCGCTTTCTCTGGCAGACGGATGCAGAGGGTTGCTTTGTGCTGCTCTCCGACGAGTTCATCCGCCTGATCGGCGCGCACACGGCTGGCGGCTTCGGCCGTCCCTGGCGCGAGATCGCCGAGGCGTTGTCGCTCGATCCAGAGGGGCGCGTCGCGCAGGCGTTGGCGAGCCACGACACCTGGGCCGGCATCACCGTGAACTGGCCGACCGACGGCGGCGCGCAGCTTCCGGTCGAGCTCGCCGGCCTGCCGACTTACGATGCCGCGCGCAATTTCGCCGGCTTCAAGGGCTTTGGCGTCTGCCGCGATCTCGACGCGCTCAACCGGCTCGATGCGCTCAGGCGCTTCGAGCTGCGCAGCGAGCCGCCGGCTCAGCACGGCCCGGCCACCGATGTGGTCGAGCCCGACGCCGAGCCGGCGGACGAGCCCGAGCCGGTGGCGGAGGTGCCGCCTCCGCCGATCGAGCCCGGACCTGAGCCGACCGCCGAAGCCGAAGCCGAAGCCGAACGACCCGAACCCAGCAGCGACGCGACTTCACCGCCCAAAGATCCGGACATCCCAGTGGAAACGCCCGTCGAAACCCCGCCCAATGTCGTCCCGTTCCGCCCGGCCGGCGATGTCAGATCAGCCAGCGATCAGAGATCGCCGACGCTGACGCCGGTCGAGAACAGCGCGTTCAACGAGCTCGCCCGGCAATTGTCCGAACGGCTCGAGCGCGAGCGCGAGACGATCGCGGACGCATCCGCGCCTATGACGGAGATCACGACCGAGCCGCCGGCGCCCACGCCGCCGCAGGCTGCGGCCGAATGGCTGACCGAGCCGGCGCCGCCGCCGCGCGGGATGAGCGCGCGCGACCGCGCGCTGCTCGACCTGTTGCCGACGGGCATCCTGATCTATCGGCTCGACCGCCTGCTCTACGCCAACCCTGCGTTCCTGGCGCGGATGGGCTATGCCGACACCCATGCGCTGGAGGATGCCGGCGGGCTGGACGCGCTCTATGTCGAGCCCGGCGTGTCTGCGGCGAGCAGCACCTCGCAGGGCGGCACGCCCGTCACGATCAGCGCTACCGTCGCCAACGGCGAGACGCCGCTTCCGACCACGAATGCGCATTTGCACACGATCGACTGGGACGGCGAGAGCGCGCATGCGCTGATCTGCGCGCTGCCGCAACCGGCCGCCGCCGTCGCCGAGCCTGTCATCGCAGCGACGGTCGTCGAAGAGACGGTCGTCGCCGAGACCATCGTCCCGGAGCCGTTCGCTTACGCTGCCGAACCCGAACCCGCGGTCGGCGAAGCCGAGGCGGAAGATCTCGCCGCGATCCTCGACACCACGGCCGAAGGCATCGTGATGTTCGATGCCGAAGGCAACATCCACGCCTGCAACCGCAGCGCCGAAGCGCTGTTCGGCTATGACGGCACGGCGCTGCTGGAGCAGAATTTGCTGACGCTGTTCGCGCCCGAGAGCCAGCAGATCGTCGTCGACTATCTCGAAAGCCTCAAGAGCCAGGACATTGCGAGCCTGCTGGATCACGGCCGCGAGGTGCTGGGGCGCGAGAAGAAGGGCGGCGTCATTCCGCTCGCGATGATCATGGGCCGCACGCGGCCCGACGGTCCGAACTTCTTCGCCGTGTTCCGCGACCTCTCCCAGAGCAAGGCGGGCGAGAGCGAGCTGGCGCAGGCCCGCCGCCTCGTCCACAGCGCGGCCAACGCCAAGGCCGACATGCTGGCGCGGATCAGCCACGAGATCCGCACGCCGCTCAACGCCATCATCGGCTTTGCCGAGGTGATGATCTCGGAGCGCTTCGGCGCGCTCGGCAACGAGCGCTACGGCGAATACATGAAGGACATCCGCGCCTCCGGCGAGCGCGTCATCGCCATCATCGACGATCTGCTCGAGCTGTCGCGGATCGAGACCGGCAAGCTCGACCTCACCTTCGCCGACCTCAACCTCAACGACCTCGTCGAAGCCTGCGTCACGGTGATGCAGCCGCAGGCCAATCGCGAGCGCATCATCATCCGCACCTCGCTCGCGCATGCGCTGCCGCAGGTGACGGCCGATGCGCGCGCGATGCGGCAGATCACCATGAACCTGATCTCGAACTCGATCCGGCTCGCCAGCGCCGGCGGCCAGGTCATCGTCTCCACCGCCACGACCGACCGCGGCGAGATCGCGCTGCGCATCCGCGACACCGGCCACGGCCTGTCCGAGCGCGAGGTCGCCGCGGCGATGGAGCCGTTCCGCACCCCGCCGCCGGGCGATGCCGCGGACAGCGCGGCGCTGAACCTGTCGCTGACCAAGGCCCTGGTCGAAGCCAACCGCGCCCGCTTCAACATCAAGAGCGCGGGCCACGGCACGCTGATCGAGGTGGTGTTCGCGCCGGTGCCGGCGAAGGCGTGAGGCGCTCACTGGCTTGCGGGCAGACCGCGCGCCAGCGCCGCCGCCTGCTGCAGGCTGACGCCATTGGCGAGCGGATCGGCGTGGCGGTGCGCCAGGTGCCATTCGCTTCCCATGCGCCGGTAGACGAGCGTCACGCGCAAGGCCCATTCCTGCGCGGGCAGCCCTCCGACCTCGACGCTGTCCCGCTCGATCAGCGCCAGAACGACCATGTCCTGCGAGCCATAGGTCTGGACCACCTCCTGCCTGTGCGTGCCGTTGCGGAAGAACCGGCCCATCCGCTCCCACCTTTCGGGCGTGTACTCCGCAGCCTTTGACGGCACCCCGCCGAACGGCGACATCAGCACGAAATCGTCGGTGATGGCGGTCATCTGCCGGTAGGCCGCAACGTCGCCGCGCATCAGCGCCGCGTTTGACTGCTGCGTATGAGCAATCAGCTTTGCGATCACGTCGTCGGCCGTCGCGGCCTCGGCGACGACGAGCGGCATGCACGCCATCCCCGCGAGCGTGTGACGCCTGGACAATGCTGCTGGGGCAGCTGCGCGATGCGGATCTTGACCGTTCTTCATACGAGGGCTCCGGTGTTGACGGTTCATGAGGTTGAACAAGACGCTGATGCTGCTTTGACCGTGATGAATCCAGTGATAAGATGTCAGGACCATGCTGAATCCTGCTCAGCTTGCGCGAATTGACGTCAGCCTCCTCGTGGTGTTCAGCACCGTGCTGGAGGAGCGCCAGGTCCTGCGCGCGGCCAACAGGCTCAATCTCACGCCGTCGGCAGTGAGCCACGGACTGCGGCGGCTGCGGCGCATCTTCCACGACCCCTTGTTCCTGAAAACGCCGAGCGGCGTGAAGCCGACGGAGCGAGCGCTCGCGCTAGCCGGTCCCGTCGCCGAGCTCCTGTCGCGCCTCGACGCGATCGTGTCGGCGACCGCACCCTTTGACGCAAGAACGGCGAGGCGTTCGTTCACGATCGGCGCACCGGATGCGCTGGCCGCGGTCTTTCTCGGCTCACTCCTCGAAATCCTGGCCCGGGAAGCACCGGGGATCGACATCCGGCTGCTGCAATTGATGCCGCAACGTCACGGCAAGTCGTCGAGCGAGGTCTGGCAGGACACGCTGTCGGAGCTCGATTCGCACCGGCTCGACCTCGCCGTGCTTCCGACAGGTCCGCTGCCGTCGCGATACGTCGAGCGACTATTGTTCGAGGAAGACTTCGTCGTCGCCATGCGCAAGGGCCACCGCATGGCCCGCAAGGTCACGCTTGCCGCCTATCTGGCGGCACCGCATCTGCTGGTTTCAGCGATCGGCGATGCGCTCGGCATCGTCGACGTCAGGCTTGCCGAACGCGGCCATTCCCGCCGCGTGGCGCTGACCGTGCCCAATTTCATGATGGCGCTGGGGCAACTCGCCGAGAGTGATTTCATTGCGACCTTGCCGCGCCATCTGGTCGAACGCCATGCCGCGCGCTTCGACCTCGTGATGCGTCCCGTGCCGTTTCCGTGGACGCCGGATCCGGTGCGCGTCGTCGCCTCGCAAGCCGCGATCGCAGATGCCGGTGTGGCTTGGTTGTTCGAGACGCTGGCGCGCTGCATCAGTTCAGCGGCGCGTTCAGCACCTAGGCGTCGCGCCTCGGCCTGATGCCGGCGCGGGCAGCCGGCCGGCGATGCAAAGAAACCTCAGGCCGCGCGGACCGTCTCCAGAAATCTGCTGACCTCGATCTTCAGCCGGCTGCTGTCGCTCGACAGCGACTGCGCCGCCGAGAGCACCTGCGAGGAGGCCGAGCCGGTCTCGGTCGCGCCCTGCCTGACACTGCTGATGTTGGCGCTCACCTGCGTGGTGCCGGCTGCGGCATTCTGCACGTTGCGCGAGATCTCGCTGGTCGCGGCGCCCTGCTCTTCCACGGCGGCGGCGATGGTGGAGGAGATTTCCGACAGCCGTTCGATGGTGCCGCCGATGGTCTTGATCGCGCCGACCGAGTCCTGCGTCGCCGTCTGAATGCTCGAGATCTGCCGGCCGATGTCGCCGGTCGCCTTCGCGGTCTGCTCGGCCAGCGCCTTCACTTCCGAGGCCACCACGGCAAAGCCGCGGCCGGCTTCGCCTGCGCGCGCGGCCTCGATGGTGGCGTTCAGCGCGAGCAGATTGGTCTGGCCTGCGATGGCGTTGATGAGCTCGACCACGTCGCCGATCCGCGCGGCCGCCTTCGACAATTCGCCGACGCGATCGTTGGTCTGCCCGGCCTGGCTGACGGCCTCATCGGCCATGCGCGCGGAGGCCTGCACCTGGCGGCTGATCTCGTTGACCGAGGCGGTGAGCTCCTCCGCGGCTGACGCAACCGACTGCACGTTGGTCGCGGCCTCTTCCGAGGCGGCCTCGACCAGCGTGGCAAGCTCGGTCGACCGGCTCGCGGTCGTGGTCAGCGACGTCGCCGACGCCTCGAGCTCGTTGGCGGCCGACGAGACGGTCTCGACGATCTCGCCGATCTCGTCGGCGCGGCCGAGCCCCGGAAGCACGATGGCGAAATTGCCGTTGGCAAGCTCGATCATCGCAGCGCGCATCGCGGTCAGCGGCTTCGATACCGAGCGGCCGATGAAGATGCCGAGGCCGAGCACTGTCGTTGCGATCAGCGCGATCGCGACCGCGATCCAGAACTGGATGCCGGTGCGTTCGGCCTCGTTCAGGCGATCGGCTTCGGCGCGGATGCGGTCGACCGACGTCGAGACCTGCTCGATCACGGGCTCGACCGCCGCGAAGGCCTCGGACATCGCCTTCAATTCGGCCGCGAGCTTCAGCGCGGTCTCCATCCAGGCGGTGAAGTCGCGCTGATAGTCGGCGAGCTTCTGGCGCAGCTCGGCCCTGGCGCCGTCGGGAATGGCTGCCGCGTCGACACCCGCCGCGAATTCGGACGCACGTTTCTTCATCTCGTCGCCGTATCTGGCGTCGCGGCGCAGCATGAAATCCTTCTCATGCCGGCGCATCATCAGCATGGTCACCTTGAGCTGCGAATTCTGGAGCTGGTCGACCTGGCTCTCGATGCCGTGGACGGAGGCGCGCAGACGGCCTTCGAGGCCGGACTTCTCGTCGAGGCCGAGCCGCTGCCGTTCCGCGACCACGACGGAAAAGCGCGCCTGGTAGGTCTTCAGCGATGCGTTCATCGCGTCGATCTCTTGCGCCAGCTCGGGCTTGCCGAGGGCCGCGACCTTGCCCCTCAGCGTTTCGATGTCGAGCGCCACCTGCCGGCCGATCTCGACCTGCCGCTGCGCCTTCGCCGGATCGCTGCGCAGCAGGAAATCCTTCTCGGCGCGGCGCGCCTCGAGCAGCTCGACCGCAATCCTGTTGTTCAGCTCGAACACGGTGCGCGCATCCTCGGCGGCGTCGCGATAGACCGCCATGGCGCGCTCGCCATAGAGGTGGATGCCGCCGATCAGGACGACGCCGACGACGCCGATGACGCCGATCGCGGTGATCTTGTGGGTAAGACGAAGTGAGAGACGCCGCATCTGACGAGAACCCGGTGGTGGTCGATACGCTCGATGAAGCGATAATGCGTAAAATCTTCCGTTAATCTGCGGGCACGTACAAATACGTGTATTCGCAGCAATACTCGCCCTTGCGCCCGGTTGAGTGCACAAGCAGGTTCCGAAAACGAAACACGGCGCCTTGCGGCGCCGTGTTGGCGATGTTCAAGCCGTAGGGCTTTCGGATCGCTCAGTGATAGATCTCGAACAGGCCGGCGCCGCCCTGGCCGCCGCCGATGCACATCGTCACCACGCCCCACTTGGCCTTGCGACGCGCGCCTTCCTGCAGGAGGTGGCCGGTGAGACGGGCGCCGGTCATGCCGAAGGGATGGCCGATCGCGATCGAGCCGCCGTTGACGTTGTACTTGGCGGGATCGATGCCGAGCTGGTCGCGGCAGTACAGACACTGGCTGGCGAAGGCCTCGTTGAGCTCCCACAGGTCGATGTCGTCGATCTTGAGGCCGGTGCGCTTCAAGAGCTTCGGGATCGCGAACACCGGGCCGATGCCCATCTCGTCGGGCTCGCAGCCGGCGGTGGCCCAGGCGACGAAGCGGCCGAGCGGCTTGAGGCCGCGCTTCTCGGCGTCCTTGGCTTCCATCAGCACCACGGCGGCGGCGCCGTCCGAGAGCTGGCTGGCATTGCCGGCGGTGACGAACTTGCCGGGGCCCTTCACCGGCTCCAGCTTGGCAAGGCCCTCCATCGTGGTGTCGGGGCGGTTGCACTCGTCGCGGTCGACGACGTAGTCGACGATGCTCTCGGCCTTGGTCTGCTTGTCGACCACCTTCATCTTGGTCTTCATCGGGACGATCTCGTCCTTGAACTTGCCGGCCTGCTGCGCCGAGGCCATGCGGCGCTGCGATTCCAGCGAGAACTCGTCCTGGTATTCGCGGCTGAGCTTGTAGCGCTCGGCGACGATGTCGGCGGTGTCGATCATCGCCATGAAGATGTCGGGGGCGACCTTGAGCAGTTCCGGATCGACCGATTCCTTCGGCGTGCCGCCGCCGGGAATCGAGATGCTCTCGACCCCGCCGGCGACGATGCAGTCGGCACCGTCGGAGCGGATCGAGTTGGCGGCCATCGCGATGGTCTGCAGTCCCGAGGAGCAGAAGCGGTTGACCGAGACGCCGGCGGTGGTCTTCGGCAGGCCGGCGAGCAGCGCGGCCTGGCGGCCGATGTTCGGCGCGCCATGGGCGCAATTGCCGAGATAGCAATCCTCGACATAGTCCTTGTCGACGCCGGCGCGGTCGACCGCGTGCTTGATGGCGTGGGCCGCCAGCGACATCGGCGGCGTGATGTTGAACCCGCCGCGGCCGGATTTCGCGAGGCCCGTGCGCGCATAGGAAACGATGACGGCTTCACGCATTGTTTTCTCCCTGGTCGAATGATTCTGAACGGAGCGTGGTTACGAGGCGTTCTGGGCGCCATTGGTACACAATGTTTGGCGGGTGCGGGAATTTAAAAGCAGTCGAGCAGGAGCCTAGACCGTTCCGCAGCTCGGAATATCTGCGTGCCGCCGGCCTTCGAAGCTTCGACGAGTCCAAACAGGCGCAGAGTTCGCAAGCCGACCTTCAAACCGACACCTGCGGAGATGGCCCGTCCAGCAGGTTGAACAGCCATTCGATGCCGGCATCCATCAGCGCGACCTTCGGGACGATGGCACGAAGCAGAAAGCTTCGCATCGGCAGCGGTGAATCGATGCCGAGCAAGCCAAAGCGGGCACCGTGAACATCGAGAAGCCCTTTCGGCAGGGCGGCGATCAGGTCGGTTTCAGCGACAACCGCCATCAAGAGCATGAAGCTCGGAACGGTCATCGCGACGCGGCGGGACAGCCCTCTGCTGGCAAGGACATCGTCGACATAGCCGCGGGGATCGCCTGCGGAGGAGACGATGACGTGCTGCATCTCGCAGAAGCGTTGCAGCGTCGGTTCATCCGCGAAGGCATGGCCGCGACGGACGGCGATCTGGAACCTGTCTTCGAAAACGATCTTGGACACATAGCGCGCTGGAACGTCGTCGATCGGAACCACCGCGATGTCGGCTGTTCGCGCATCCAACGCCGCGAAGGCTTGTTCGCGCAGCGCGTATCGCAATGCCATGTCGATGAAGGGCGCCTCTTGCTGAACGACCTTCAGCAATCGAGGCATCATGACGGCGGCGATCGCGTCGGGCGCACCGACCGTGGAGCGGCGCCGCGAGCAAGCCGGATCGAACGGCTCTGCCGTCGCTACGACCCGCCGTGCACGTGCCAGGACGTCTGCAATGGCATCGGCGAGTTGGAGAGCGCGCTCGGTGGGAACGACGCCTTTCGGCGTCTTGAGAAACAAGGGGTCGTTGAACTGCTGCCGGAGCCGGCCAAGTCCATGGCTCACCGCCGACGGGGTCACATGCAGACGCGCCGCAGCTCTGGCGACGTTCCCCTCGGCGAGCACGGCCTCGAACACCGGAAGCAGGTTGAGGTCGACTCGATTGAGCTGAATGTCATTCATGATGTTCGTGAAATTATATCGGCAAACTGATTTTGTGACAACGACGACCAATCTTCGTGCAGCCTCAAAGAACCGCTGCTCGTGAAAATCAATTGTTCATTCAAACCCTTACGGAGAATTTCGATGTCTTTTGCCACCCCTCTCCCGCCATGGCTCCTGCGCACTGCAGCGGCCTCGATCCTCCTGTTGACGGCCGGCAGCACCGGCGCTCATGCGTCCCGCGCCAGCGGCACGATCGCCGGCAACGGCTTCAGTTCCACCGTCCTGAAGGTCGTTTCCGAGAATGGCACCGCGTGGACCAAGATCGAGGGCAGCACCATCAGTCTGCCCATCAAGGTCCTCATCACGACGCCGTCGTATCCGATCGTGAACTACAAGGTGCGTCAACTCGGCCACCCCGAGGGCATGTATTTCGTCAACGTGTCTCCCGACAAGAAGCACGACGATGGGGTGAACTTCTCGGCCACCTATGAAGGCTCGACCGACTTCATGACGGCAGCAGAGAAGCAGGCGATCATTGCGACCTGCAACAAGATGCTCAGCCAAGGCAAGGGCATTCGCGAAAGCCACAACACCTTCGGTTCGGTCGGCGTCGAGCTGATCGCCTCGTTCCTGACACCGAGCCACGATGTCGGTCCACTTCCTTCCGGCGGACTGGGAGCGCCGCACAAGCACAGCGCCAACGTGGCCGTGCCGGTGAAATGCGAAGGCAAGCATGGCAAGGCCGACGACGTCGCCGCCAAGGAGCCGAACTTCGGCGTCAGGGACATCCACCTCCGCTTCATGACCTCTGCCGGCCATGTCGCGAGTCCCAATCCCGGGGCGAAGTGCCAGATCACCCACGCCCGCGTCCGCGTCGCCACCAGCAAGGCCGGCGGGGTGAAGTTCAAGCTCTGGACCAAGGTCGGCAACGAGCCGATGCAGAGCCAGTTCGTGGAGGCCTGGTCCTCGTTCGTTTCGCCGGGCAAGTACGAGGCGGTCTTCACCAAGAAGATCTCGGTGTCGAAGACGACGAGCGTGCAGGCGATGGCCGAGGACAAGACCAACCCGATCGGGCAGTCGACGGGATGGAAGCAGGTCTCGCTCGACTGCACCGGCGCCGGCGGCGGCGGCTTCGCCGGTACGCCCGGCACGGCCAATCCGTCGGACAAGCGAGTGCCGGCCCGCGTCTTCCTCGGCGAAGCACGGCCGATCCCCAACGCTCCGCCATCCCGGCCGAAGGTCGGCGAAGCCAGGCTTCCGCCTATGCCGCAGGCCGATGCCGCTCAGGCGAAGGATCGGTTCTATCCGTCGAAGCCGCGCGTGAACTAACGGTCCACCGAGAGACCCACCGATTGCCGCCGGGCGAACCTCAAACGGATGGAGGTTCGCCCGGCCGGCGCAGAAAGGTCTCTCGTCAAGGCAGCGGCGGCTCAGTGCGATGGTCCCTATGAGGGAGCCGAACCGATCCTACCAATGAGCCTCGAACCTCGACCAGGGTCCGGTGGAATCTCCCGCACTCAGAACGTCAGCGCCTTGGCCTGCTTGACCTGCGGCAGCGCCTGCACCTTGGCGAGCAGGTCGGCCGGCACCGCGCCGTCGACCTCGACCAGGGCGATGGCATCGCTGCCGGGCGCGACGCGGCCGAGATGGAAGGTGGCGATGTTGAGCTTGGCGTCGCCGAGCAGGCTCGCGAACCGGCCGATGAAGCCCGGCTTGTCCTCATTGGTCACGTAGATCATCGACTTGCCGAACTCGGCGTCGACCCGGATGCCCTTGATGTCGACGAGACGCGGCTTGCCGTCGGCATAGACGGTGCCCGAGACCGACCGCTCCTGCCGCTCGGTGGTGACGGTGACGGTGATCAGGCTCTCATAATCGCTCTGGGCGGCGCGGACGATCTCGTCGACGACCATGCCGCGCTCCTTGGCGACGACGGGCGCGGACACGACGTTGACCTCGCCCAGCATCGGGCGCAGCAGGCCCGACAGCACGGCCGAGGTGATCGCCTTGATCTTCATCTCGGCGACATGGCCCTCGTAGGTGATCTCGACCTTGAGGATGCCGCTTTCCGTGAGCTGGCCGGCGAACGAGCCGAGCTTCTCGGCGAGCGCGATGAACGGCTTCAGCTTCGGGGCTTCTTCGGCGGTGATCGAGGGGAAGTTGACGGCGTTCGAGATCGCGCCGGTGAGCAGGTAGTCCGACATCTGCTCGGCGACCTGGAGCGCGACGTTCTCCTGCGCCTCGGTGGTGGAGGCGCCGAGATGCGGCGTGCAGATCACGTTGGGATGGCCGAACAGCACGCTCTTGGTCGCGGGCTCCTCGACGAACACGTCGAAGGCGGCGCCGGCGATGTGCTTGGCATTGAGCGCATCGACCACCGCCTGCTCGTCGACGAGACCGCCGCGGGCGCAATTGATCAGGCGCACGCCCTTCTTCATCTTGGCGATCGCGGCCGCATCGATGATGTTCTTGGTCTTTTCGGTGAGCGGGGTGTGCAGCGTGATGAAGTCGGCGCGCTTGAGCAGGTCGTCGAGCTCGACCTTCTCGACGCCGATATCCTTGGCGCGCTCCGGCGACAGGAACGGGTCGAACGCGATCACCTTCATGCGCAGGCCGAGCGCGCGGTCGGCGACGATCGAGCCGATATTGCCGCAGCCGACGACGCCCAGCACCTTGCCGGTGATCTCGACGCCCATGAAGCGGTTCTTCTCCCACTTGCCGGCCTGGGTCGAGGCATCGGCCTGCGGGATCTCGCGGGCGAGCGCCAGCATCAGGGTGATGGCGTGCTCGGCGGTCGTGATCGAATTGCCGAACGGCGTGTTCATCACGATGATGCCCTTGGCCGTGGCGGCGGGGATCTCGACGTTGTCGACGCCGATGCCGGCGCGGCCGATCACCTTGAGGTTGGTCGCCTTCTCCAGGATCTTGGCGGTCGCCTTGGTCGCCGAGCGGATCGCAAGGCCGTCGTAATTGCCGATGATCTCGGCGAGCTTGTCCTTGTCCTTGCCGAGATTGGGCTGGAAGTCGACCTCGACGCCGCGATCCCTGAAGATCTGAACGGCAGCGGGCGAGAGCGCGTCGGAAATGAGAACTTTGGGTTTGGTCATGGGAATGATCCGTGGTGCGAGCTGCATTTACGGAACGTCATCCGCGGGCTTGACCCGCGGATCCATCTGCCTTGATTGATGGATGGCCGGGTCAAGCCCGGCCATGACGAGATGAGAGAGAACGCGACGAGCGAAGCCTGCTTACGCCGCCTTCGCGAGCGTGGCCTTGGTCTCGGCGAAGGCCCAGTCGATCCACTGCGTCAAGAGCTCGACGTCCCTGGCTTCGACGGTGGCGCCGCACCAGATGCGCAGGCCCGCGGGCGCATCGCGGTAATAGGCGAAGTCGTAGCCGGCGCCTTCCTTCTCGACCAGCGCAACCAGCTTCTTGGAGAACTCGGCTTGCGCGTCCTCGGACAGCGAGGTGATCGCGGGATCGGTGAACTTGAGACACACCGAAGTGTTGGAGCGGATCGAAGCGTCCTTGGCCAGGAAGTCGATCCAGGGCGTCTTCGCCTTCCAGTCGGCCAGCACCTTGGTGTTGGCGTCGGCACGCGCGATCAGCGCCTTGAGGCCGCCGATCGACTTGGCCCAGTTCAGCGCATCGAGATAATCCTCGACGCAGAGCATCGACGGCGTGTTGATTGTCTCGCCGACGAAGATGCCCTCGTTGATCTTGCCGCCCTTGGTCATGCGGAAGATCTTCGGCAGCGGCCAGGCCGGCTTGTAGGTCTCGAGCCGCTCCACCGCGCGGGGCGACAGGATCAGCATGCCGTGCGCGGCTTCGCCGCCGAGCGCCTTCTGCCAGGAGAAGGTGACGACGTCGAGCTTGGCCCAGTCGAGCGGCTGGGCAAAGGCTGCGGACGTCGCGTCGCAGATGGTCAGGCCTTCGCGGCTCGCGCTGATCCAGTCGGCGTTCGGCACGCGTACGCCGGAGGTGGTGCCGTTCCAGGTGAAGACGACGTCGCTGCTGGGATCGACCTTGGAGAGATCGGGGATCTCACCATAGGGTGCGTTCAGCTTGGTGACGTCCTTGAGCTTCAATTCCTTGACGATGTCGCTGACCCAGCCTTCGCCGAAGGATTCCCAGGCGAGCGTGGTGACGGGCCTTGCTCCGAGCAGCGACCACAGCGCCATCTCGACCGCGCCGGTATCCGAGGCCGGGACGATGCCGATGCGGTAATCGGCGGGCACCTCGAGCACTTCGCGCGTCAGATCGATCGCGAGCTTGAGCTTGGTCTTGCCGACCTTCGCGCGATGCGAGCGGCCGAGCGCTGCGTCCTTGAGATTTTGGGCGTTCCAGCCGGGGCGCTTGGCACAGGGGCCGGAGGAAAAATGCGGCACGTTCGGCCGCGAAGCGGGCTTCGCTACAGTCATCGTCTACCCTTCCAGATAGTAAGCCTCCCGTTGGGGGGAGGTGTCCCGCCGCGGCTGATACGGGAATCGGGCTGGGCAGTCAAGGAAGTTCCGGCGTCTCACGCTGGAGTGAAGGCGCGTCCGGTGCGATATCGGGGGATTCCACGACCGCGAGCGCATTCAGCAGGTCCGTGGCCTCGCTGATCAATTGCGCGGCGCGGCGGCGGCTGCCGACCTTCAAAATGCATTTGTCGTTGGCCTGCACGACATAAGCGTTGCCGACCTTGATCATGGAATAGCTTGTCATCGAAATCCCCGAACCGACCGAGCCCGGTTTCTGACGCTGCCTAGCACCGTTCGTTCCTTCATCAACGTGAACGACCAGCGGGTAGTTTACCGGCTCTTAACACGAACGAATGCGCGCTCTGAATTTGCTGATCGTGCAACGCTCGCGCGGAGCCGCCTCAGAAGCGGACGGTCATACCGACGTGACTGGCCGTGAATCCAAGCCGCTTGTAGAAGCGCTGCGCGTCGGCTCGCGTCTCGTGCGTCAGCAATTCGACCAGATTGCAGCCGCGTGCCTTGGCTTGCGCCACGGCCCATTGCACCAACTGCTCGCCGATGCCGCGGCTGCGACAATCGGTGGCAACGCGCACATCCTCGAGCAGGCCGCGGCTGCCGCCTTGCGAGCTGATGCCCGGCAGGATGGCGAGTTGCAGGCAGCCGACCACCCTGCCCTCGGCCTCGGCCACCACGAGCGCAAGATTCGGATCGCACTCGACCCGCGCGAACGCGTCGTAATAGGCGGCGGGCAACGGATCCTCAACGCGCTCCCGCGCGCGGCCGAGATGATCGTCGGCCAGCATCGCCACGATCGCGGGAACGTCGTCGCGGCGTGCGCTGCGAATGGAGACGCTGCTCATGTCGACAACTCCAAGCTCAGCGCGCCGGCGGAAGGCCGAGAAACGCCTCGACATCGCCGATCCAGCGGCGGACCGACGCATATTTGCCGAGGTCGAAGCCGCCTTCGTGCGCCACGCGGGTATAGGCGAGCAGCGAGACGTCGGCGAGCGAGACCGCTTCGCCGGCGAAAAAGCGGCTGGCCGCCAGATGCCGCTCCATGCGGTCGAGCGCCGTATAGCCGCGCTTGACCTTTTCGGGGTCGAGCTCGGATGCGTCCTTGCCGAGATAGACGAGCAGGAAGCGGCACACCGCGATATAGGGCTCGTGGCTGTACTGCTCCCAGAACAGCCATTCGTCCATCTTCGCGGCCGTAAAGACGTCGCGCGGAACGAGCGCGCTGTCGCGGGCGAGATAGCGGATGATGGCGTTGGACTGCGCCAGCGTGCGGCCGTCGTCGAACGCGACCGTAGGCACCTGGCCGGCGCTGTTCATCTCGAGGAATTGCGGCGTGCGCGTCTCGCCCTTGCGCGTGTCGATCTCGATCCACTGATAGGGCAATGCAAGATGATCGCAGACCCACTTCACCTTCAGACAGTTTCCGGAATTGCTGTCGCCGTAGACCTTCATCGCCGCCGCCCCGTTGTGAAGCGACAGAGCATCAGGACGGAGCGAAGCTGTCAACCGCGGCGCGGCGAGCTCGTGTCAGAACTTGTAGCCGAGGCCGGCGCGGACGGAGTGGATGTTCGATTCGATGTCGGACGTCACGCGCTGGTATTCATATTCGGCACGGGCGAACAGTCCGCCGACCAGCATGACATCGACACCGGCGCCGGCGGAGTAACCGTAGACCAGCTTGGTCTTGGTTGCGAACGACGTGGGCGCTGGCGGCAGCGTCGGTACCGGCGATGCCGAGACGGTGCGCTCGACAGTCTGGCTGCCGAGGCCGCCACCGAAGAAAGCGTAGGGCAGGAAGCATCCCCAGGCGTAGCCGGCGCGCATGCGCAACGAGCCGAAATCGGAGATGCCGACGACCGCCGATGAATCGGTGGTGGCAAGCAGCGCGCCCGTGGTGGGGTCGAATCTCTGGCCGACCGATCTCGACGTCGACTTGAAGCCGCCATGAATGTAGTTCGCCTCGACGCTGAGAACGACATCGTCCCATTGTCCGTTGTAGCCGGCGAAGGCGCCCCAGCCGGCGCTGCTGCTTTGCGCGCTGGCGAGACCCAACCAGGGGTAATTCCCGGTCGGCCTCCAAGTTGCCTGAAGGTCGCTGTTGATGTTCGAGTCGATCTTAGATGTGACCGTGCCGTACTCGCCCTGGCCGCCGATGTAGTAGCCCTGCCAGTTCGCCCGGACATTGGTCAGCCCGTCGGTGAAGCTGCCGCGCAGGATCGGCAGGTCAGGCATATCGGCCGCGTTCGCGGCAGACACCGTCCCCAAGATCGCTGCCGCCAACAAAAGCCCACGCATCGCAACGCTCCATCGAACCCGAACTGTTGCGATGATCATCGCCCGTTAACCTTAACCAATGGTTGCGCCGGAGGCCTTGGGCGGAGCCCGCCATGAAAAATGCACACAGCAAAACGGCGCGGGATGATCCCGCGCCGTTAAGAGAGCTTAACCGTGAGGCTTGTCAGCGAGAAGGCTTGCGATCAGCCCTTGGTGACGAGCGGCGGCGGCGCGTAGACCGGCGGGCTGTTGAGATCCCAGCGCACACCGAGCTTGACGTCGTGCGAGGTGATGTCCTTGATCTTGATCGAGGTCGGGCCGGAGGCGCTGTTGTCGAACAAGCGATAATTGCCGGGCGCGCCGTCGCCGAGGTTCATGTAGCTGTAGGCCAGTTCGACCGTGAAGCCGGGATTGACCTTGTAGGCCAGACCGGCGTGAGCGGCCCAGGCCAGGTTCCACTTTCCGTGGTCGCCAAAGTAGGCGACGCTGTTGGACAGCACGCCGCCAGAATACGAGACGCCGTCGTCGCGGAAACCGCTGATCTTGTTATAGGAGCCGCCAACACCGGCGCCGATGAACGGGGTGATGCACCACCAGGTGCCGAGATCGACATAGGCGTTGGCCATGACGACCCACTCGGACTTGCTGCCGCTGTAATTATTGACGCCGACGAAGCCGGGTCCGACGACATTGTCGCTGCCGTGCAGAGTGGCCTTGCCGCGATACTGGCCGATCAAATCGGCGCGGAACCAGCTGTTGAAGCGATAACCTGCGCCGAGACCGAACAGCGGCGAGGAGTCGAAACCGAGGCCTTCCGTCGTCTTCGAATACCCGGCCGGCAGGGCGCTCTCGATGCGCTTGGCGCTCTGGTTGGTCATGCCGATGTCGCCGCGCAGATACCAGCCGCCGAAGTCGGCGGGCGGAGCCGGCGGCGCGTACATGGGAGGGGGCGCTGCGATCGGCATATCGGCGGCGAAAGCCATCGACGAGATCAGGGTTGCCGCACCCGCGGCAAGGAGAGACTTAACGCTACGCATTGGCTTCGTCCTTTTGGCCGGTGAGGCAAATACGCAGGCCTCACGTTCTGGAAACTCACGTAGCGGACGATGCCAGCAAATGTTTAAGCGCCACTTAACCCTAATTTTTAAGGTTGATTTTTTCTCTACTCTCGCGCGTACGGCGCCCGAGCGTTGCAGGAATGCCGCATCAAGTGCGGCGACCTAAACGCAATTGCTAACGATCGGTGAAAGTGCGCTGCAGCGGGAGAGGAAGCGTTAACGCGTGTGCCGCGGCAGCTTGGGCAGGAACACCGCAAGCAGGCCGATCGCCGGCAGATAGGCGCAGACCTGGTAGACGAACTCGATCGAGGTGCGATCGGCTAGCTCGCCGAGCACCGCGGCTCCGAGGCCCCCGATGCCGAAAGCAACGCCGAAGAACACGCCGGAGATCATGCCGAAACGATGCGGCACCAGCTCCTGCGCGAACACGATGATCGACGACGTCGTCGAGGAGATGATCAGGCCGATGACGATGCTGAGCACGGCGCTGCCGACGAGCCCGGCATAGGGCAGCGCCAGCGTGAACGGCAGCGCGCCCAGGATCGAAATCCAGATCACGATCTTGCGGCCGAAGCGATCGCCGAGCGGGCCACCGAGAAACGCGCCGACCGCGTTCGCCGCCAGGAAGATAAACAGGTAGATCTGCGCGGCCTGCGTCGACACGCCGAAGCGGTCGATCAGATAGAAGATGTAATAGCTCGACAGGCTCGAGACGTAGAGCTGTTTCGAGAACAGCAGCGCCACCAGCACGAGCAGCGCGATGGCGACGCGGCGCGAGCTCGGCGCGCCGGGATGGGCTTGAACCGCCGCCGTCTTCTTCGCCTTGATCTGCGGCGCGTACCAGCGCCCGATGCGCCACAGGATGAGGATGGCCAGGAACGCGATCGAGGAGAACCAGGCGATGCTGCCCTGCCCGAACGGCACCACGATCAGCGCCGCCAGCACCGGCCCCATCGAGGTGCCGAAGCTGCCGCCGAGCTGGAACACCGATTGCGCAAAGCCGTAGCGGCCGCCGGAGGCGAGCCGCGCGATGCGCGCGGACTCCGGGTGAAACACCGCCGAGCCGAGGCCAACCAGCGCGGCGGCGAGGAGGATGACGAGATATTGCTGCGCGGCGCTAAGCAGCAGCAGGCCGAAGAAGGTCGAGGCCATGCCGATCGCCAGCGAGTAAGGCTGCGCCTTCTTGTCGGTGTAGTGCCCGACCACGGGCTGCAGCAGCGAGGCCGTGAACTGAAAGGCCAGCGTGATCATGCCGATCTGCGCGAAATCGAGCGCGTAGGTGTCCTTCAGGATCGGATACACCGAGGCGATCAGCGACTGCATGGTGTCGTTGAGGAAGTGCGAGAAGCTGATGCCGGCGAGCACGATATAAGCCGGCCCCGCCGCCTTGGCAGCTGACTTGGCGCCGGGTGCGACGTCAGCGACGACGACGGGCTCGGTCAGCGTTTCCTCTGAGACGACGACGGGCTTGTTCAATGCAGCGATCCCGGCGCGGCGAGCCGCCGCGACCTGCTAGGTACGATGCTGGCAGCGATGGAACCAGCGCCAAACGCAAATGGCTGGGATGCGCGGGTTCTACCCTCCCCTGGAGGGGGAGGGTCGACTCATGTTGAGCGAAGCGAGACATGAGACGGGGTGGGGTGACAGTCTCTCCACCTCCAACAGTGCCCGAGCGGAGAGATCACCCCACCCCGCTCGCGCTCCGCGCGATCGACCCTCCCCCTCCAGGGGAGGGTAAGAAGCGCATTACGCCGCGGCCTGGCCCAGCGCGGAGACGATGGTGTCGACGACGTCCTCGACCAGGATGCGGTCCTCGCCCTCGCCCATGACGCGGATCACCGGCTCGGTGCCGGACGAGCGGATCAAGAGGCGGCCGTGGCCGTTGAGCCGCTTCTCGCCGTCGGAGATCGCCGACTTGACCTCGGAATCGTCGAGCGGCTTGCCGCCCTTGTGGCGGACGTTCTTGAGGATCTGCGGCAGCGGATCGAAGCGATGGCAGACCTCGGACACGGGACGGCGCAGCTTCTGCACCACCGCCAGCACCTGCAATGCGGCCACGAAGCCGTCGCCGGTGGTGGCGTAGTCGGACAGGATGATGTGCCCGGACTGCTCGCCGCCGAGATTGTAGCCGCCGCTCAGCATCTGCTCGAGCACGTAGCGGTCGCCGACGGGCGTGCGCACGAGATCGAGCCCCTGCCCGTTCAGGAAGCGCTCGAGCCCGAGATTGGACATCACGGTGGCGACGATGCCCGGCCGCGACAGCCGGCCGTCCTCCTTCCAGCTCTGCGCGATCACCGCGAGCAGCTGGTCGCCGTCGACGACATGGCCGCGCTCGTCGACCAGGATGACGCGATCGGCATCGCCGTCGAGCGCGATGCCGATGTCGGCGCGCATCTCACGCACCTTCTTCGACAGCGCTTCCGGCGAGGTCGAGCCGCAATCCTTGTTGATGTTGAAGCCGTCGGGCTCGACACCGATCGGCACGACGTCGGCGCCCAGCTCCCACAGCGCTTCCGGCACCACCTTGTAGGCGGCGCCGTTGGCGCAATCGATCACGACGCGCAGGCCGTCGAGCGAGAGGTCGCGCGGCAGCGTCCGCTTGGCGAATTCGATGTAGCGGTCGTGCACGCCGTCGATACGGCGGGCGCGGCCCAAGCTTGCGCTCTGCGCAAGCCTCTTCTCGATGGGCTCGTCGAGCAGCTGCTCGATCTGCCGCTCGACGTCGTCGGAGAGCTTGAAGCCCTGCGGGCCGAACAGCTTGATGCCATTGTCCTCGAACAGATTGTGCGACGCCGAGATCATGACGCCGAGATCGGCGCGCATCGACTTGGTCAGCATCGCGACCGCCGGGGTCGGCATCGGGCCGACCAGCAGCACGTCCATGCCGACCGAGGTGAAGCCGGCAACCATCGCGTATTCGATCATGTAACCGGACAGGCGGGTGTCCTTGCCGATCACGACACGGTGGCGGTGGTCACCGCGCTGAAACGCAAGGCCTGCGGCCTGGCCGACCTTGAGGGCGAGCTCCGGCGTGATCAGTCCGTTGGCGCGGCCCCGAATCCCGTCCGTCCCGAAATATTTGCGGCTCATATCGTCCCCCAACGCAACGATCAGGGAGTCCCCTCGACAAATACGGGCTGCCCGAGCAGGCCCCGCATCCCTGATTTGCTGGGGTCTTATAAGCCTTGCGCGGCTAACTTGGCTTCAAAAAATATGATGAATCATTACGGAACCAGGCCCGCCGCGATTCCGATAACCTCTTGTTAACGCTCCATTTCCCGCGATCGTGCCGGAAACGGGCGGAACCGGCGCTAGCTGCTGCGCTTGACGTGGCCGTCCTGCCGGCTCGGCGCCGGCTGGGTGACGTTGACGGGATCGGAGCCCGGAAAGGTCTCCTCCAGCCCCTCCTCCAGCGCTTCCTCGAGATCATGCTTTTCCTTGATCTCCTCCGGTGAAGGTCCGGCGTGCGGCTTGGTCATGGCGGCCTCCTGCAAAACCTCGCGCAAACGATTTGGCTGTGCATCCAACCATGCTAGATGACCTCGAAATCTTCTGATGCAAGACGCTTGAGGGCCGGGGAAACGAGCATGAAGCATATCACCTGTATCGACGATCTTCGCGCCCTGCATAAGCGCCGCGTGCCGAAGGCGTTCTTCGACTATTGCGATCGCGGCTCCTATGCCGAGGAGACGCTGCGCGCCAACCGCGAGGACATGCAGGCGATCAAGTTCCGCCAGCGCATCCTGGTCGACGTCTCCAGGCGCGACACCTCGACCACGATCCTCGGCGAGCCCTCGACCATGCCGCTGATGCTCGCGCCCGTGGGCCTGCTCGGCATGCAGCACGGCGACGGCGAGATCCACGCCTGCCGTGCCGCGCAGGCCGCCGGTATCCCCTTCACGCAATCGACCATGTCGATCTGCTCGATCGAGGACATCGCCGCCAGCGTCGAGAAGCCGTTCTGGTTCCAGCTCTACGTCATGAAGGACCGCGGCTTCATCAAGGAATTGATCCAGCGCGCGATCGCGGCCAAGTGCAGCGCGCTGGTGCTGACCGTGGACCTGCAGGTGATCGGCCAGCGCCACGCCGACATCAAGAATGGCATGACGGTGCCTCCCGAATGGTCGCTGTCGAAGCTGCTGGATTTCGCCAGCAAGCCCAGCTGGGTCTCCGGCGTGCTGCAGGGCAAGCGCCGCACCTTCGGCAACATCGCAGGCCACGTGAAGAACACCGAGGATCTCAACCGCCTTGCCGAATGGACCGCCTCGCAGTTCGACACGTCGCTGAGCTGGAAGGACGTCGAGTGGGTCCGCAGCATCTGGCCGGGCAAGCTGATCATCAAGGGCATCCTCGACGTCGAGGACGCCGAGGAAGCCGCCAAGACCGGCGCGCAGGCCCTCGTCGTGTCCAACCATGGCGGCCGTCAGCTCGACGGCGCGCCGTCCTCGATCGAGGTGCTGCCCGAGATCGCGGATGCGGTCGGCGAGAAGATGGAGATCATGTTCGACGGCGGCATCCGCTCCGGCCAGGACGTGATGCGCGCGCTCGCGATCGGCGCCAAGTCCTGCATGATCGGCCGCGCCTATGCTTATGGCCTCGGTGCCGGCGGCCAGGCCGGCGTCGCCAAGGCGATCGACATCATCCAGAAGGAGCTGCTCACCACCATGGGCCTGTGCGGCGTCAACCGGATCGACGAAATCGACGATCATATCATCGCGATGTGAGCGCGCAGATGCCGTAGGGTGGGCGAAGCGCAGCGTGCCCACCACCTTTCGCCGAACGAGAAAAGACGTGGGCACGGCGCTGGCGCGCCTTTGCCCACTCTACGATTGCCACCCTCACATCGGCGGCGTCAGGCCGTCGCGACCGACGCTGACGCGGTTGGTCTCGAACGAGCCATCCGGCAATTGCTTGATGAAGGCGATGACCTTGGCACCCGGCTTCAACTCGGATTTGTCGCTCGGCACGAAGGTCACGACCGGCGTATTGTCGGCGACGAACACCTTCTTCTCGCCGTCCTTGTACTTGACCCGCAGCGTGTGACCGTCATTGCCGACGACGCTTTCCGCCACCGTCGCGTTGGTCATGCTGGAGTTCGGCTTGAGGTCCCAGGGCCGCGAGCCTTCGCCGGTGCCGCGCATGCTCTCCGGAAACACGTGGACCTCGACCGCGTTCTGGCTGCCGTCGGGCCCCGGCACGGTGGTCGCGCCGATGAACGAACCCGGCTTGATGTCGGCGAGTGAAATCCTGGTAATCCCCGATACGTTCACGTCGGAAGCAAGGCGGAGCTTCACCTCCTCGCCGCTGCGTGACTTGACCTGCAGAATGTCGTTGCTGACGCTTTCGATGGTGCCGCGCACGCGCGTCGGCACCGGCGCTCTCTGAGCAAGAGCGCAGTAAGTCGATATGGCCACCATCGCGACGGCGATCAGCGGACGGGTGAAAGTTGCACGTTGCACAGACATGACGGTCTCCGATTGTCCCCACGGAAGGAGAACTCCGAAGCACCTGCGCTATTCTCTCAAGTCTTTGTGAGATCGGCCTCGACCAACGCGCGCAGCTCGGCCGTGACCTCGGGCCGGCGGCCGAACCACAGTTCGAAGCCGCGCACCGCCTGATGCAGCAGCATGCCGAGTCCGTCGGCGGTCCGCAGGCCGCGCGCTGCTGCGGCGGCGAGCAACGGCGTCACCAGCGGGACATAGACGAGGTCGGCAACGACGGCCGCCTGCGGCAGGCGCGCGACATCGACATCGAGTGACGGCTGGCCGTGCATGCCGAGCGAGGTCGTGTTCACGAGAAGTTTTGCGCGCGGCAGGACGTCGTCGAGGCCATCCCATTTCACAGCATGCACGTTGGGCCCGAACTGCTCTGCCAGCGCCTCGGCCCGCGCGACGGTGCGATTGGCAACATGCACGCGCTTGATGCCGCGTTCGAGCAGCCCGAACACGACCGCACGCGAGGAACCGCCGGCGCCCAGCACCAGCGCCTCCTCGGCCGCATCCCAACCGGGCGCGCTGGCGTCGAGATTGCCGATGAAGCCTTCGACGTCGGTATTGGTCGCGTGCAGTTCGCCATCGGCAAACCACAGCGTGTTGGCCGCGCCCACGGCCTTGGCGCGGGCGTCGGGCGTCGACAGCGCCAGCACGCTCTCCTTGTGCGGGATGGTGACGTTGGCGCCGACGAAGCCGCGCAGCGACAGCCGCAGCACGAAATCGCGCAAGTCCTCGGGCGGAACCGCCTCGATGACGTAGCCGCCTTCGATGCCCAGCGTGCGCAGCCAATAGCGATGGATCAGCGGCGAGCGCGAATGCGCGGCCGGCCATCCGATCAGACAGGCTGCAGGCGTTCTGGGCGCGGTCATCTTTCCCTCGGGGTCGTGCTTCCGAGCCGATCCATTTCGCGTCGCGCCCGCTCTGTCAAGCGGGCGCCACAGCGCCGGTCAGGCCGGCCCGGCGCGGGAAAGGCGTGCCGTCAGCTCGCGGCAGTCTCCTCGCTTGCGCCCTTGATATCGGCAATCGCGCGCTCGAGGCTCTGGCGATAGCGCGCGCGCGGCGGCGTCACGCCATGGGTGAGCAGCGCGCGGCGGACGGCCGGCGAAGCCCCCGTGATGAACAGCCTGATGCCCTCGCGGTGCGCCTTGGCAGCGACGCGGCCGAGCACATTGGCCGCCGTCGAATCCAGGAACGGCACTGCGGCGAAGTCGACCACGAAGGCCTTGCGCTTGTCGGCGACGGCGTCGAGCACGCTTCCGATGGCCGAGGCTGCGCCGAAGAAGAACGCACCGGTGATGCGATAGACCAGCACGTCGCGATCGACCGCAAGCGCGGGATCGTAGGGAACGCGGTCGCCATTGCCGTCGTCGGGACGATCGGCGACGGCCAGCGGCGAGCGTTCCTCGATGCCAGCCATCTCCGCCATGCGATGGATGAACAGCACCGCGCCGAGCGCGAAGCCGACCAGGATGCCTTCGGTCAGGTCGCGGAAGATCGTCAGCAGGAAGGTCGCGAGCAGCACCACGGCATCGCCCCATGACGAGCGCAGCAAGGTGCCGAACTCGTGCTTCTCCGCCATGGTCCAGGCCACCACGACCAGCACCGAGGCAAGCGCGGCGAGCGGAATGTAGCTCGCGAGCGGCGCCGCAATCAGCATGAACAGCAGCAGGAAGACCGCATGCAGCATGCCCGCGAGCGGCCCGCGGGCGCCGGCGCGGATGTTGGTGGCGGTGCGCGCGATCAGGCCGGTGACGCAGATGCCTCCGAACAGCGCCGAGCCGATATTGGCCGCGCCTTGCGCCACCAGCTCGCAATTGGAGCGGTGACGGCGCCCGGTCATGCCGTCGGCGACCACCGCAGACAGCAGTGATTCGATCGCGGCCAGCAGCGCGAACGCGATCGCGTCCGGCAGCACGGCGGTCGCCTTCGCAACCGAGAACGCGGGCAAGGCCGGCGAGGGCAATTCGCGCGGAATGCCGCCGAACCGCGAGCCGATGGTCTCGACCGGCAGCGAGAACACCGCACACGCGACGGCCGCGAACACGACCGCGATCAGGATACCGGGCCAGGACGGCCGCCAGATCCGCAAGGCCGCGATGATGGCGATGCTGACGACGGCGACCGCGACCGCGGATGGATTGAGGGTATCGAGGCCGCCGGCGAGCGCGAGCAGCTTGGGCACGAATTCGCTGGGCTCTTTGCCCGCGAGCGTGATGCCTGCGAGATCGCGGAGCTGGCTGGCGAAGATGATCACGGCGATGCCGGCGGTGAAGCCGACCGTCACCGGATAGGGAATGAACTTGATGTAGGTGCCGATCCGCAACAGCCCCGCGGCGATCAGGAACAGGCCTGCCATCATGGTAGCGAGGATGACGCCGTCGACGCCATGGCGCTCCGCGGTCGCGGCGACCAAGACGATGAACGCGCCGGCGGGACCGCCGATCTGGAACCGGCTGCCGCCGAGCAGCGAGGCGATGAAGCCGCCGACCACGGCGGTGTAGAGGCCGCGGTCCGGCGTCACGCCCGAGGCGATCGCGATCGCCATCGACAGCGGCAGCGCCACGATCGCAACCGTCAGGCCGGCGAAGACGTCGGCGCGGAAATCCTCGAGGCCGTAGCCTTCACGCCAGACGGTGACGAGCTTCGGCAGATACAGTTCGGCAAAGGTCGGCTGACGCGGCTGGTGCAGCCGTTCCGCGTGATCGCTCGTGATGCTCATCTCGGCAAATTGCTCCGCTGCCCCTCGTTGCTCCCAAGCATCGTGCGTCCCGTGTTGCGACCGATGCGCCAGCCCATCCTGATCCCGAGCGCGATCAACGCGCCCCGATCATGCTCCGACACGGCGCGGCGGTCCGGGCTCCCTCAGGCGAACGCCACGCCCGCCGCCGTCGCTGCGGACCTGCTCGCCGATCAGCTCGACGCCGGCCCGCTCGAACGCCTCGACCACCTTGATCAGGGTCTCGACCACGCCGCGCACATTGCCGGTCGAAGCCTCCATCCGCTGGATGGTCGGCAATGACACACCGGCAAGCTCGGCCAGGGTTTTCTGGTCAATGCCGAGCAGCGCGCGGGCTGCCCGCATCTGGAATGACGTGATCACCTCGGCCTCATTTACCAGGACCCATAAATGATATCTAGAACGTATACAATGATATAAAATACATCATCTTGCGGCAAGCGCAAGGGGGCTGCCCGTCCATCCATCATGGGGGAGTGCAATGACGGGTTTGACGAATTTGCGCGAGAGACTCCGCTCTCGTGCCCCGGACACGGCGCAGCACGAAGTGATGCGCTGTAGAGCCGGGGCCCATGCAGCGAACTCGTGGCCTACTGGGTCCCGGCTCTGCGCAGCAATGCTACGCATTGCAGCGCGTCCGGGACATGTGGGGCGAGCGTGGCCGCGGAGATAGCCCCTCCCCCCGCTCTCTCCCCGTAAGGACGGGGAGAGAGCGTGAGGGAGCTCGTCCCTCAACGCGCGAGAGACAAACCTACGCCGCGTGCTGATGCGCGGCGATGATCTGGTCGGCGGCGCGGCCGGTGACTTCGGCCATGTGGTCGAACTGTCGCGTGAAGCTGCCGGCGCCGGCGGTGGCCGAGCGCAGCTCCACGATCAGCTCGCCGATCTCGGCTTCCGGCATCATGGCACGGACGCAGTCCCAGCCGCTCCAGCCCTCGCGGGTGTCGAAGCCGAGGATCTGGCCGCGCCGCGCCGACAGGATCGCGTTGATCCTGGCGGTGGCCTCGGTCGGGCAGACGATCTCGACCACGTGGATCGGCTCCAGCAGCACCGGCTGGCATTGCGGCAGGCCTTCGTTGAGCCCGATCCGCGCCGCAGTGCGGAAGGCGAGGTCGGAGCTGTCGACGCTGTGATAGGAGCCGTCGGTCAGCGTCACCTCCACGTCGGTGACGGGGAAGCCGAGCGGACCCCGCGCCAATCCGTCGACGACGCCTTCTTCGACCGCCGGGATGTAGTTGCGCGGCACCGCGCCGCCCACCACCTTCTCGGCGAACTTGAAGCCATCGCCGCGCGGCAGCGGCTTGATGTCGAGCACGACGTCGCCGAACTGGCCGTGGCCGCCGGACTGCTTCTTGTGACGCCCGCGCTGGGTGATCGGCTTGCGGATGGTCTCCTGGTAGCCGATCCCCGGCGGATGCGAGGTGACCTTGACACCGAAGCGGTCGCGCAGCCGCTCGCCGGCGACGCGCAGATGCATCTCGCCCTGCCCCCACAAGACGGTGTCGTGAGTCTGGGCATTCTGCACGACGACCAGGGAGGGATCCTCCTCGTGCAGCCGCGCCATCGCCTGGCCGAGCTTGACGTCGTCCTTGCGATCGGCCGCCGCGATCGAAATCGCGAGCACCGGCGGCGTCGGCTCGATCGTGATCAATGCCGCGGGCGGCGTCTTGCCGTTCGAGATCGTGTCGCCGGTCTTGATCGGATCGAGCTTGGCAAGCGCCACCGTGTCGCCGGCCTCTGCCGCGGCGCGCTTGGTGTCGTAGGCACCGTTGACGGCGAGGATGCCTGAGATGCGCCCCGCACCGCCGGAGGACGATTGCAGCGTCGCGCCGTCGTCGAGGTGGCCGGCGAGCAGCCGCGTCAGCGACAGCTTTCCGCCATGCTGCGAATGCAGCGTCTTGAAGACGTACCCGAGCGCGTCCTTGCCCTCCGGCACGCCGAGGCGTTTTGCGGTCTGTGCGATGCCGGGCGCCTCGTGACGCAGCGCCTTCATCAGGCGCAGCACGCCGTTCTCGCGCGCGGCGGCGCCCAGCAGCACCGGACAGATCAGCCCGTCGCGCAATTCGCGGGCGAGATCGTCGAACACCGCATCGCGCGGCGGCTGGATGTCTTCGAGCAATTGCTCCATCAGGGCATCGTCGTGATCGGCGAGCTTCTCCAGCATCGAGAAGCGGGCTTCCTTCTCGCGATCGAGATCGCCGCCTTCGAGCGCGACCACCTCGGAGGCTTTGTGCTCGCGATAGATGAAGGCGCGCTCCAGCGCGAGGTCGACGAAGCCCTCGATCAGCTCGTCCTTCCAGATCGGGATCTGGCGCAGCACCAGCGGCACGCGGGAGGCGGGCTGCAGCATCGCGAGCGTCTCGCGGATGCGCTGGCTGGCGCGGTCGATCTTGTTGAGGAACAGGAAACGCGGGATCTTCAGCTCCTCCAGCTCGCGCAGGATGATCTGAAGCTGCGGCAGCTTCTTTTCATCGGCCTCGCAGACCACGATCGCCGCGTCGACCGCGGGCAACGCGGCGCGCATGTCGTGGGCGAACTCGATGGAACCGGGGCAATCGAGAAAGGTGTAGCTGTCGCCCATGAAATTCGTGGTGGCGGCAGTCAGCCCGACGGTCATCTTGTGATGACGGGCCTCCGGCGTGGCGTCACCGACGGAAGTTCCGGCATCGACGCTGCCGGCGCGCGGAATTGCGCCCGTTCGCGCCAGGATCGCTTCGAGAAGTGTGGTCTTACCGCTTTGGAAAGGGCCCACCAGCGCGATGCACCGTGGACCCAATGTTTTATTGACCGGGGGACTTCTGACGTCTTGTCCCATTTCGCCGCCTCCTTGGTGTGGAGCTCGGCCCGTGATTGGGTCGGCAAACGCAGATGCTCTGCCCCTCCCCGAGATTTGGCAAGCATCAAACGTCGCTGCGGTGCGTCGTCAGTTAGATCAAGTCTTATAATTCTACGGGCTAGGCTCGGTGTTCCAACTCTCCCGACGCGGAGAGGTGAAGCAGCAGCGACCCAGGCGCTCAACGGCCCGGACGGAGTTCCAGGCTCTCGAGGCCGGCGGCGATGTTGAAGCCGACCTGGCCCTGCACGCTCAGCGGCTGGAGCGCGATCGAATTGTTGGAGCCGCCGACCAGCACGTTGCCGCCCAAGCCGACGCCGACCGAGGCGCTGCCCTGCGCGCCCACGTAATTGCCGGAGAGGTCGCCGGGGCCGAGGCGGTCGACCGGTGCGAACACGCCCCACGCGAGCGCGGTCTCCTGGGTGATACCGATGTCGAGGCCGACCTTGCGGATCGTCGCGACATAGCGGTCATCGGGCAAGCCGTCGGCGCGTAGCACGCAGCCGAGATGAGTCACCGATCCCACGATGAAGCCGACGCTGGCGCCGCCGCGGCATTCGAGCACGCCGACCCGCGCCATCCGCTGCTGCTGCGCACCACTATTCGCGACCGAGGCGACGAGGCTGGCGGCGGTGAGTCCGGCGAGAAGGAGCGAACGGCGCATGAACAATATCTCCGGCAATGACATGATGCGAGCAGAGGGAGCGTCACCCGCGTTGCGCGTCTATGCCACAAGAGCCGTGATCGTGCCAGATCCTCCGTCATTGCGAGCGCAGCAACGCAATCCAGAGTTTTTCCGCGGAGGGATTCCGGATTGCTTCGCGGAGCCTGTCATCGGGCCGCGCTTCGCGCGGACCCGTTGGCTCGCAATGACGGGGATAAAGCTGCACTTGTTGCCCCGAGTAAATCTTCACCCGTCAGAACAAAAAAGGCCCGCCGAAGCGGGCCTTTCCGATTTGCACTGTCGCGATTGGCTTACCGCAGATTGCCGCAGAAGCGCTGGATGCGCTTGCAGGCGTCTTCGAGGTCCGAGGTCTTGGTCGCATAGGAGATGCGGAATGCAGGTCCGAGGCCGAAGGCCGAACCCTGCACCACCGCGACGCCTTCGGTCTCGAGCAGCTCGGTGACGAAGTCCTCGTCATTGCCGATCACCTTGCCCGACGGCGCGGTCTTGCCGATCGTGCCGGCGCAGGACGGATAGACGTAGAAGGCGCCCTCGGGACGCGGGCACTCGATCCCCTTGGCCTGGTTGAGCATGGAGACGACGAGGTCGCGCCGCTCCTTGAACACCTTGTTGTTGGCGGGGATGAAGTCCTGCGGACCGTTCAGAGCTTCCACCGCCGCCCACTGCGCAATCGAGGACGGGTTCGAGGTCGATTGCGACTGGATCGTTGCCATTGCCTTGATCAGTTGCGCGGGGCCGCCGGCATAGCCGATGCGCCAGCCGGTCATGCAATAGGCCTTCGACACGCCGTTCACGGTGAGCGTGCGGTCGTAAAGTTTCGGCTCGACCTGCGCGACCGTGGTGAACTGGAAGTCGTCATAGACGAGGTGCTCGTACATGTCGTCGGTCATCACCCACACATGCGGATGCTTGAGCAGCACGTCGGTGAGCGCCTTCAGCTCGGCCCTGGTGTAGGCGGCTCCCGTCGGGTTCGACGGCGAGCACAGGATCACCCATTTGGTCTTCGGCGTGATGGCACGCTCGAGCGCCTCGGCCTGCAGCTTGAAACCGGTCGCGGCGGTGCAGACCACCGGCACCGGCTCGCCGCCGGCGAGCGCAACCATCTCGGGATAGCTGACCCAATACGGCGCGGGAATGATCACCTCGTCGCCCGGATTGATGGTGGCCATCAGCGCATTGTAGAGCACCTGCTTGCCGCCGGTGCCGACGATGATCTGGTTCGGCTTGTAGGTGACGCCGTTCTCGCGCTGAAACTTGGCGATGATCGCCTCCTTCAGCTCGGGAATGCCGTCGACCGCAGTGTACTTGGTCTTGCCGGCTTCGATGGCGCGGATCGCCGCCAGCTTGATGTTGGCAGGCGTGTCGAAGTCGGGCTCGCCGGCCCCCAGGCCGATGACGTTGCGGCCCGCCGCTTTCAGCGCGCGTGCTTTATCCGTGACCGCGATGGTCGCGGACGGCTTCACACGGTCGAGCGCAGCGGCAAGGAAGGACATCGTCATCTCCTGACAAGCGTCGTGAAACCATTCGCCTCACGACTCCGATTGTGGGAATGCAGCCACCCTAAAACGTGAGCCGCTGCACCGCAAGAAACTTCGGCCCGATCCGAGAAAGTTTACGGATCTGGCGCGGGTCGAGGCAGGATTTCCGCAATTTTCCGCAAACTTGCCGTGCAAACCCCTCATATCCGGCAAGGCTTGTCCTCGGAGCAATTTCAGGCCGTTCGCGATCGAGCAGACGGCATCATGCCTGGGCTCGCCATCTTCGCTGGAGCTTGGCTGACCCGACACCAAGGTGCCGAGTGCAACCTCGACGTAACGGGTCAGGGCCGGCCAATACGATGTGGAGGTTTCAGCGCCTCGTCACTTCTGCTCAGCCATTCACACAAGCACGCGCGACGATACGTCCACGCGTTGACGCAAGCGTGAACTGATTTGCATGGCCACGCGGAAATGATCTTCCGCTGCATTGCAATGCGGTAGGGTTTTCGAGTTTTTCTATTGGCTGACCCTTGCGGCGGATTCGCATCGGCATCATTGTTTAGCCGCGCTCAGGGGCAACAAGCGCCGCGTCTCCCGTCTTCGGAATCGAACTCCAGAATGTACAAGCTCTATTCGATGCAACGCTCCGGCAACAGCTACAAGGTCCGCCTTGCGCTGGCGCTGCTCAATCTGCCCTACGAAGCGATCGAGGTGGACATTCTGCGCGGCGAGAGCCGCACGCCGGACTTTCTGAGCAAGAACCCGTCAGGACAGGTGCCGCTGCTCGAGGTCGGCGATGACCGTTATCTCGCCGAGTCCAACGCCATCCTCTGGTACGTCGCCGTCGGCACCCCGCTTGCGCCCGAGAATCGCATCGACCGCGCCGAGGCGCTGCAATGGATGTTCTTCGAGCAGCACGCGCTCGAGCCGAACATCGGTGCCGCCTATTTCTGGCTGTCGCTGGTCAAGGGCGGCCGCGACCTGCAGACCCATTCGCTGGAGGACTGGATGGAGCGCGGCTATGGCGCGCTCCAGGTGATGGAAAATCACTTGAAGACCAACGCCTATTTCGCCGCGCGCCAGCTCACCGTCGCCGACATCGCGCTTTACGGCTACACCCACCTGGCCGACCGCTGCGACTTCGATCTTTCGACCTTCCCGGCGATCCGGGACTGGCTGAAGCGGGTGGAAGCCGCGCCCGGCTTCGTGTCGATGGACTGGCGGCCGGCCGACGTCGACGACCCCGCCAGCATCGCGGCCAACGCATGACCGGCCCCCTCCCGCCGATCGGGGGAATAGCGGGCATAAAGGTATTATTTGCCGCAATCTGGCCATTTTCAACAGGATGGCCGCCGCAATGTTGCCGGCAGAAGCTGGGAAATTGTGGAAGGTCGCGGGTGATTCGCTCGCGCGTTGAAGGATTTAGACCCATGACACGGGCGTCCGGCACGGCCGGCTTTAAGGGCCATCCCGCTACCGTCGCGTCTTCCCGGCTGACCAACGCGGTTGCGGCCTCGCTCGCCGTCGCCGCACTCTCGCTGTGCCTGATCGTCGCCCTGACGGTGCTGTCGACCAAGGCGACCATGGCGATGGGCCTGCCGGCCTGATTCCCGTTTCATCCCGGTCCTGTCTTCAAGGCGCCGCATGCCCCGCGCCGGCCGGCATCGCGACAGGACCTCGATGAAATCACCCGTGGTAGTCGTTGCAATCACCTTGACTGCGGCCATCCTGGTCGCGGCGTCATTGTTGATCGTCGTCGGTACGCGCAAGGCGCCGGGGACGTCGACACTGAATGCGCCTGCGCTGCAACAGCCGCTCAAGCACACGCACTTGGCTTAAAATCATCCAAAAGCCTTAGGCTTGCGAGCAAGCGCGCCCTAAGCACACCGCACGAATCCGCATCACAGCAGCGCAACGATCAGTCAGACTTGCGGTCTTACCTCCGTCGTGAGGGCGAGACTGTCCATGCGGTTCGGATGGCGTGCGATCTCCGGTCCGGTGCTGACGGCAGCAACCCTGCTGCTGGCGATACTGTTCGATCGCTTGATCCCCACGCCCACGCCGGCTCCGCTGCTCGTCGGCATCGTGGCGCTCGCCGGTGCATTGTCGGGTCTCGCCTCCGCCGTCACCAGCGCAGCCATCGCGGTGATCGGTGCAACGCTGCTCGTGCTCGGCCGCCACGGCGTATCCGCCTCCATCGCCGATCTGGTCCAACTCGGCCTCCTGGCCGTCACTGCTGCCGGCACCGCTGGCATCACCGGCCTGATGCGCCGGCGGCTGCTCGGCACGTTCGCGGCCGAGCGTCGCAGCCACGCCACCGCCGCGCGGCTGTCGGCCGCGCTCGACCAGGTCGATATCGGCATCGTGCTGCTCGATGCCGAGACACGCGCCGAGTTCATCAACCGCGCGTTCCGCGATTATTTCGCCGTGCCGGACCAGATCGCCGACGGCAAGCCACCCTTCATCGCGCTGATGTATCACGGCCGCGACACCGGTGCGTTCGAGCTACCCGAAGACGAGCTCGGCACCTTCATCGCGCAGCGCATGGAGATGGTGCGGACCGGCGATGCCACGCCGATCAACATCGCCCTGCGCAGCGGCGACGTGCTGCGCTTCGTCTGCACGGCGCTGCCGGACGGCGGACGAATGCTCAGCTACACCCCGGTGACCGATCTCGTGCGTCACACCGATGCGCCGTCACGCGCCGACTATTACCGCTCGCTGCGCGATCCCACCGGCCGCGGCCTGATCCGGTATCTGCGCGTTGCGGAGTGATGCAACTGCGCGATTGATCGCAGCACCCATCATCCGTATGAAAGACGCTTCATCGATCGCGGGAATCCAGATGTCGCTCACCGTTCGCTCCGTCACCAGGCAGGACTATGATCAATGGCTGCCGCTGTGGGACGGCTACAACGCCTTCTACGGCCGCTCCGGCCCGACCGCGCTCGCTCCCGAGATCACGCGCATGACGTGGCAGCGCTTCTTCGATGCCTATGAGCCCGTGCATGGCCTCGTCGCCGAGAGCGACGGCAAGCTGCTCGGCATGACAAACTACCTGTTCCATCGCAGCACCACGGCGATCGAGCCGTCCTGCTATCTGCAAGATCTGTTCACGCTCGAAGCCGCGCGCGGCAAGGGCGTCGCCTCGGCCCTGATCCACGGCGTCTACGAACGGGCAAAGTTGGCGGGATCGCCACGCGTCTATTGGCAGACGCACGAGACCAATCTCACGGCACAGCGCCTGTACGACAAGGTCGCGGAGCGTTCCGGCTTCATCGTCTATCGCAAGGTTTTCTGACCCCTGCGCGCACCCTGTGGATAAGTGCCGCTGTCACCCGCGCGTAACATAGCGGGGCTACGGTGCAGCTGCGTCTGATCTGGCCCCCCGTCACCGATCAAGCGCCCCAAAGCGGTCCCCGTCAGTCGCCGCGTCTGACCGGGGCCGCATTTTTTTGTCCGCATGGCAGCAGCGCGGGCGGACTTCTTGCTGGTGCAGCGCACCGCGGCCAGAATGAGCGCCCTCTTCTGACAGGATCATCTCAATGGAAATTCGCAATCTCGGCGCCTCCGGCCTTCGCGTGTCTGCGGTCGGGCTTGGCTGCAACAATTTCGGCCAGCGCACCGATCTGGAGACCTCGCGCAAGGTGATCCATCGCGCCCTCGATCTCGGCATCACGCTGTTTGACACCGCCGACATCTATGCCGGCATGGGCGGCTCGGAGACGGTGCTCGGCACCGTGCTCGGCGACCGCCGCAAGGACATCGTGCTCGCCACCAAATATGCCAAGCCGATGGCGACCGACGGCACCAGGCAGGGCGCCTCGCGCCGCTACATCATGGAGGCCGTGGAAGCGAGCCTGAAACGGCTGAAGACCGACTACATCGACCTCTACCAGCAGCACGATTACGATCCGCTGACGCCGATGGAGGAGACGTTGCGCGCGCTCGACGATTTGATCCGGCAGGGCAAGGTCCGCTACATCGGCAATTCCAACTTCCCGGCTTGGCGGATCGCGGAAGCCGAGTTCACCGCACGCGCGATGAATGTCAGCCGCTTCGTCTCGTGCCAGGACGAATACAGCCTCCTGGTGCGCGACATCGAGAAGGACCTGCTGCCGGCGGCGCAGGAGTACAGGCTCGGCCTATTGCCGTTCTTCCCGCTCGCCAGCGGCCTGCTCACCGGCAAGTACCAGCGCGGCGCCGCGGCCCCCGCCGACACGCGCTTTGCCAAGGCACCGGCACTGCGCGACCGCTACGTCACGCCGCGCAACGAGGACATGGTCGAGAAGCTCCAGGCCTTCGCCAAGGCGCGCGGCCGCAGCATGCTCGAGCTCGCCTTCTCCTGGCTCGCCGCGCGCCCGCAGGTGTCGAGCGTGATCGCCGGCGCGACCCGCGTCGAGCAGATCGAGGAGAACGTCAAGGCGATCGCCTGGAAGCTCGGCGCGGACGAGATGGCCGAGATCGACAGGATCACGCTGGGTTGAACCCGCGACCTATTACTTCGCGCCGCCCACCGTCTGTATCACCTCGAAGCCCTCGAACTGGGGATGACCGAGGTAGGCCGGCTTGGTGTCGCCGGCCCGCGCATGCGCGGCGCGAAACGCCTCCGACTTGGTCCAGGCCTCGAACGCCGCGTGGTTCGCCCAGACCGTGTGCGAGGCGTAGAGCGTATGGTCCTCGGCTTCCGGCCCGCGCAGCAGATGGAATTCGACGAAGCCCGGCACCTTGTCCAGGTGCGTGTCGCGCGAAAGCCAGACCTGCTCGAAGGCGGCCTCGGAGCCCTTGGCGACGCGGAAGCGGTTCATGGCGATGTACATGGGTGTGGTTCTCCTTCAGGGGAATCGTAAGGGAAGCACCCTCTCTCGCTCCCTCTCCCCGTTCTTACGGGGAGAGGGTGGGGTGAGGGGCTCCCTCCGCGAGCGCGCTCTGAATTATAGTCAGAACGCCCTCAATATTGCCAAGGACATCGTTGTTCCAGAAACGAAGAACCTTGTACCCCTCCTCTTTCAAGCGCTGGTCTCGGATCGCATCTGTCGTGGATCCGTTGTGTTGTCCGCCATCAACTTCAATCACGAGCCGCTTCTCCCGGCACACGAAGTCGCAGATATAGCCGATGATTGGCTCCTGCCTGACGAACTTGTATCCATCGACCCTCCGATTGCGAATGCGATTCCAGAGGACTGTCTCCGCGTCTGTTTGATTAAGGCGGAGACGCCGTGCGAGTCGGATAGACTTTTCGTTGTGGCCACGCATTGCCCTGCCCCTCACCCGGATCGCTGCGCGATCCGACCTCTCCCCGCAAAAGCGCGGGGAGAGGTTAAGCCACCAATCCCTTCATCGGCCTTGCGCTTGCGCTGTCCGGAAACACCGTCTCGGCCAGCACGCGGTCGGACAGGCCGAACTGTCCTTGCAGCACGCCTTTGATCACGGAGCGCAAATCCGTGGTCGGCTTGAGATCGCGGCCTTCGTACAAATTCGCAAGCTTCAGACCCGGCCAGTCCGCAATGACGCGGCCGCCCTTCACCGCACCGCCGGCGAGCAGCGCGATCGTGCCGGTGCCGTGATCGGTGCCGTCGGTGCCGTTGATGCGCGCGGTGCGGCCGAATTCGGTGGCGACGACGACGACGCTGTCGCGCCAACGCTCTCCCAGGCCGTTCTCGAATTCGGCGAGCGCGCCGTCGAGCCCGCCGAGCAGGAAGGCGAGACGCCCCACAGGGCCGCCTTCATTGGCATGGGTGTCCCAACCGTCGAAGGCGAGCGCTGCGATGCGCGGGCCGTCGTCCGCCGCCATCAGCTTGGCCGCGCCGCGCGCGACCTGGCGCATCTGCGCCACCGCGTTGCCGGGCCTGCGTTTCATGTCGTCGCCGCTCGCGGCCTTGTCGAGCTGGAGGCCCTGCGACAGCGCCGCCGCCAGCGCGGGATCGCGGTGGCGGTAGAGATCGACGAGGCGCATTGCGGTGTCGTCATCCGCCTGCGGCAGCGCCACCGGCGCCCATCCGACGGTCGGTGCGTTGCCGCGCAGCACCAGCGGCGTCGTGGGTCCGACCGCAAGACCGCTCGATACGCGCTCGCCGCGCGGCAGCGCCTCCAGCGCGCGGTTGAGCCAGCCGGACTGCACGCGACCCGGCCCGGCATAGCCGCTTTCGAGCACGTCCTGGCCGTCGAAATGCGAGCGATCGCGATAGGGCGTCGCCACTGCATGAATCACCGCGGCGTGCTTGTCGCGATACATGCGCGAAAATTCCGGCATGGCCGGATGCAGCGCGAAGAAGGAATCGAGCGGAATCGCCGGATGGGCGCCGTCCGCGGCGAGCGCGATTGAGCCGTGCAGGCCGGCATAATCGGGATCGCCGACCGGCGCGACGGTCGAAAGCCCGTCGAGCGCCCCGCGCAGGATCACCACGATCAGCCGGGGATCGCGCCCGTCGGCCGCGCGTGCGAATTTCGGCAGGTAAGCCCAGGCCGCGAACGCGGCGCCGCCGAGCAATAGACCGCGGCGCGAGGTGAGGAGCCGGTTCTCGACGCAGTCGATCATGATCATCTCCTCTGCATTTCCGGCGACATCAGGAGCAGCGCCAGCGCCTGCTGCCGCGACTCCGCCCGTTCGACGGTTCTTCGCGTTTCGATCGAGGCCGCATCGGCCGCCGCGAATTCGAGAAGGTCGAGCGGGTCGATATTGTTGCCGAGCCGCGCGCCGATCTGCGCGGCGATATCGAGCCTGAGCTTGATCCCTTCGGGCGCGGCCCAGGCGGCGCTGGTATCCGGGAAACCGTTCGGCCCCGCCGGCGACCACAGCGGCTGACCCAGCAGATTGAGATTGTTGAGATAGGCGCCGGGATCCTCCGGCACGCGCGCGAGCAGCCGTCCGCTTGCGACAAGGAAATCGTAGGGACTGCGCATCTTGGTCAACGGCGCTTTCCAGGCTTCGTCGGCATCGACCAGCGCGGCCGCAAGCGCCTTGAGATCGCCGTCGGTCTTGACGAAGACGTCGCGCAGCCGCGCGACCAGCGCCGGCGGCGGATCGTCGGCAACGAAGTGACGAGCGAATTTGCTGGCGATGAAGTTCGCGGTCGAGGGATGCCGTGCGATGTCGGCGAGCGCGGCCTCGCCCCGCGCGAGCCCCGCCGCCTCGTAGGTCTTGCCGAGCAGCATCTGCGGTCCCGGCTGGTGCGCATTAGCGTTGAACACGAAGGCGCCGGGGGGCCCGAGCTGACCCTTTCGTCCGGCGAAGGTCCAGCCGGTGATGATGCGTGCGAGCGAAGTGACGTCGTCCTGCGTATAGCCGCCGCCGACGCCGAGCGTATGCAGCTCCATGATCTCGCGCGCGAGATTTTCGTTCAGCCCGCGCTTGCGATTCTGGCCGGCGCGCGAGTCCGGGCCGAGCGATTGCTGGTTGTCGAGGAAGAACAGCATGGCCGGATGCTGCTCGACCGCTCTCAGCATGTCGGCGAAGCGCCCGAGCACGTGCGGCCTGATCGCCTCGCGCTCGAACGCGCCGGCCCAGATCCGGGCCAGCTCGCCCTTGCTCGCGGAGATGCAGAAATGGTTGGACCAGAACACGACGAGCCGTTCGGTGAAGCCGCACTCCGCCAGCGTCGCGCGCTGCAACCGCGCCAGCGCTTCAGCGCGGAAGGTCTTTTGGATGACGTTGAGCGGCTGCGGCGCAGGCTTCAGTTCGGCCGGCGCCGGCATGTCGGCGGGCGCGGCGGTCTTTGCCGCCTCGCGCGCCTGCCTGACCTGATCCTGATAGGCGAAGACGGCCTGCCCCAGCTGCTGCGTCGATTGCAGACCGGGCGCCTCCAGCAGCACGCCGCTCGGCCGCGCGAGCTCCGCCTTCACGAAGCCGCGCGGATCGGAGCTTGCGTTGATCAGATCGCCCGAGGCGCCGCCGCGGGCACCGAAGCCGAAACGGTTGAGCGCAACGAGCGCGGCTTGCGAATCGCGGGCCATCGATTTGTCCTTCGCGTGCCGGGAGCCGCTTTCCGAGTCCGCGTGCGAGGCCTAATATACCGCAACGACCGATGAACCCGACATGAAAATCACGGCGAAGCTTCGACGTAGATCATGACAAATCCGAAAGAATCCTCACCGCCGGAACCGCGCCGCCTCGCCTGCGCGCGCTGCGGCACCGAGTTTGGTTGCGATCTGTCGGGCACATGCTGGTGCGCAGAAGAGGTTGCGAAACTACCGATGCCGGTCGAGGGCGAGGATTGCCTGTGCCGCGAATGCTTGCGCAAGGCGGCGGCGGAGGCAGCCCGTAGCCCGGATGGAGCGCAAGCGTAATCCGGGATACGTTCCGCTAGCACTGGCCCCGGATTTCGCTGCGCTTCATCCGGGCTACGAAGTTTACACCTCATATCCCGGCGACGTCCGCGCCATGCCGTCGAACGCGTCGAGCAGTTTTTCGCGCCAGGCATGGATCGGATCGTCCGCCTCCAGCAGCTTGAACGGGCTCACCACGCGCGCCCATTGGAAGCCGCCGAACACGATGTAGTCGGCATAGTTCGGCGCGCCGCCGCCGAGATAAGGCTGCTTCTTCAGCGTCTGGCGCATCACCTCGAGCGATTTGCGGAAGGCGACCACGCCGGTGTCGCGGCTCGACATGACATCTTCCAGGCTCTTGCCTGCGAAGCGCGCCTCGCGCGACTGCCGGAAATAGGCCGCGTCGGTCTCGCCGAGATTGTTCGGAATGTCGGCGACGATCAGCGGGAAGATGCCGCCGACGATGGCGATATCGCCCCATGCATTGATCATGCGCGCCATGGCGCGGCCGCCCTCGCCGCCGAACAGCGACGGACGGTCCGGAAACTTGTCTTCGAGATAGGTCGCGATGGTCCAGGAATCGACGATCGGCCTGTCATCGTGCAGCAGCACCGGCACCTTCTCCGAGCCGTGCGGCACAAGCGTGCTCTTCTCGGTGAAGCGCCAGGGCAGCGATTCCGCCGACAACCCCTTGTGCGCCAGCGCCATCCGCGTGCGCCAGCAATACGGGCTGAACGGGCGCGAGGGATCGGTGCCGACGAGTTCGTAGAGCTTGAGTGACATGAAAGGCCTTTCCTGCCAGCTCCTCATCCTGAGGAGCGCGGAACGCGCGTCTCGAAGGATGAAGGTCTGAGCTCGGCCTCGCCCTTCGAGACGCGCGCAAGATGCGCACTCCTCAGGGTGAGGGTCTCCCATTCTGGATTGCTTCGCTGGCGCTCGCAATGACGACGTGGAGGCATCACCGCCCGTTCGCGCGCAGCAGCCTCTCGCCATCCTCCGTCACCGCGATCACCAGCCCGAGACCTGCAATCGTCTCGCGCGCGACATAGCCGCGCTCAGCGGCGTCTTCCCAGATGGTGAGGCGCGGGCACGAGGTCTTCCAGGTCGAGATCACCTCGGCATAGGCGCGTGGCTCGCGCGCGACCCATTCGACGAAGTCCAGCACCAGCGGATCGGCAGTCTCGCTCATTGCAAACCTCCCTTGTCGAAGGCGGCCAGCACCGGCGCGCGAAGCAACAGCCAGCCGCCATAGGCGATGTAATAGCAGGCAATGGTGGTGATCAGCCTGTTCGACCAGGCGATGAACTGCTGGTCGGTCATGGCCTCCAGGATGCGCCGCGCCAGCGTGGTGCCGAGCATCGAGGCTGCGATCGCGACGCCGGCGAGCACGGGATCGAGGCTTGCGGCCTGATCGATGATGCCACCGAAATAGATCAGCTTGGTGAAATGGCTGACCACCTGGCACATCGCTTTGGTCGCCACCTTCTCGCGCCGGCCGAAATCGCCGCCGAGGAAGAAGGTGTCGAGCAGCGGGCCGGAGACGCCGGTCATCAGCATCAGGCCCATGCAGATCGTGCCGTAGACCGTGCCCTGCCAGAGGCGATCAGGGTCCGGCTTGATGCTCGCCGGCAACAGCCGCGCCATGAACGGGGTGATGCCGAGCAGCAGCAGCGCCATCGGCTTGTCCGGCACGTAGCGCGTGAGCGACCACGCCGCGAGTGCGACGGCAGCGCCGACCATGTAGTTCGCGACCGGCCGCCAGCGGATATGCGCCCGCCACAGCAACGCGCGCCAGCCGTTCGAAGCCATCTGCGTGATCGCGTGCAGCACCATCGCGGTCGGCAGCGGCATCAGGGCCAGCAGCACGCCGATCAGGATCAGCCCGCCCGCCATGCCGAACAGCCCCGACAGGAACGCGGTGGCGACCATCAGCAATCCGAGGGCAGCGATCATGAGGGGCGTCACGTAGAGGACTCCTGTTAGAACCGTAAGGGACCCATCCCGCGTGCACTCCCTCGCCCCGCCTGCGGGGAGAGGCGAAGAACCGCGCCCGCTTCAACAAATCAGCACAAATCTGCACTCCGAACGTGCCTCGCTTGCTCCTTCGCCGCAAACTGAGTTATCTTGCCCTGGCCTCAGCTTTCCTGAGGGTCGTGCACAAGGGTCCTGCATTTGCGGCGGCTGCTGTTTCTCAACGGCATCAAGGCATTCGAGGCGGCGGCGCGGACCGGCAGCTTTGCCGCAGCCGGGCTCGAGCTGAGCGTGTCCGCAGCCGCGGTCAGCCGCATGGTGCATCTGCTGGAAGAGCGGCTCGGCGTCGCCCTGTTCGAGCGCAAGGCCAACCGCCTGGTGCTGACGCAGGCCGGCCGCGCCTATCAGAGCGGGCTGACGCCGATCTTCGATGCGCTGGCCAGCCTCACCGCGCAGGTGACGGCGCCCGCGAGCGTCCGCGTGCTCACCATCGGCGTCGGCCACACCTTTGCGATGCGCTGGCTGATCCCGCGCCTGTCGGAGTTTCGCAGCGAGGAGCCGGATATCGAGGTGCGCTTCACCACCGGCGGCGCCTCGGTGCCGTTCGGCGAGGATTGGAACTGCGGCATCAAGCTCGGCACCGGCGACTGGCCCGGCCTCGTCGCCGAGCCGCTGTTCGCCGGCGACCTCACGCCGGTCTGCGTGCCCCGTCTCGCGAGCGGCCTGAAGCGCCCGGCCGATTTGAAGGGACCGAGCCTGATCCGCGTCGCGCACTCGCCCGAGGACTGGCCGATCTGGCTGAAGGCCGCGGGGGTCCCCCGCATCAACGCGCGCGGGCCGGAGTTTCAGTTCTACGGCCAGGCGCTGCAGGCCGCCGCCGACGGGCTCGGCATCGCCATGGGCATCCGCCCCTATATCGACGACGACCTCGCCGCTGGCCGGCTGGTGGCGCCGTTCGACCTCTCGGTGCCCAAGGGCATGCGCTGGTATCTGCTCTATCGCAGCTTCCAGACCGAGCAGCGCGACTTCGCCGCGTTCCGCCGCTGGATCATGCGGGCGGCGGCGGAACCCGCGGCCCGCCCGGGCAAGCGGAGCGGCCGTACGGCGGCGCGGAACTGACGCCCCAAAAACTGACGTCCAGCGGCAAAAAAGCCGCCCGCTTGTGAACGGCTTCACATCCCGAATTTCGCAATCGTGGTCCCCTGACCCTCCAACAAGACACGTACGGAACACTTCGGGGACGACCATGACGACCCTCTACGACGGCTTTGACATCGAATCCTTCGAGGCTGGCAAAGGCCTCTGGCACGCCCGCATCCGCCGCGCCGATCTCAGCCCCCTCGCCATCGACGGCGTGCTGTTTCCGGCCATGGAAGTCGGTTTCGCCTGGCCGGATCAGAACGCCGCGATCGCCGACGCCAAGCACCACATCGACCGCTTCCGCCGGCGGACCGACAGCGACGACGAATGAGCGGGCCGGGCGGCAGCCAGCCAGGGACAGCGCAGGTTAAGAAGGGGCAATCGGCCATGTCAGTCATCGAATTCCAAGACCCGTCGCGGCCGAGGATCTACGCCCGCGCTGTGCAGTCCAACTGCCCGGAATGCGACGGCGATCTCACCGTGCTCCGCGTCATCGGCGGGCGCGCCGGATGCGAGTACTGGGCCATGCGCTGCACCGATTGCGGCGGCCTCCATCTCGACATCCTCGAACCCTATCAGGCGAGCGAGGACGGCGAGGGTCCGCTGCCGGCGGCGTAAGGTTCCTTCCTGCTGCCAACCTGCTGTCAGCAGCCTGCACGGCAACGGCCATTCGCCCTTTATCGGGAGGCGGACTCGTCCCATATTCGCCTGATGGCGAAGAAACCTGCATCCTCCGAAAAATCCGGCAAATCCCCGAAATCCAAAGCTCACCGGCCTGACGTGCAGCCGATCGGGCCGGCGCTGGCCGAATTGCTCAATCCTGCGATCAATCGCGGCGATGCGGGCCTGGGGTCGGGCACCGGCCTGCAGCCGCCGCCGGACAATTCGCGCGACCGCCGCTCCGGCGGCGAGGCCGCCGCACATCGCGCGCGCGCCTCGACACCGAAGGAGTTTCCGCAAGATACCGCACGCCCGATGCCGCTGCGCCCAAATCCGCAGCCAGCGGGCGCCCGCGCGTCGGCCGAAGGCTTCGACGAGGCGCCGCAGGCCAATTACGGCACGGCGGCCACCATCCCGACGCTCGATCCGGAACTGGCGCGGCAGCTCGGACTGCCGACCGAGGAGGACGATGCCGAGGCACTGGCGCGGCCACCGCGCAGCAAGATGGAAGCGCTCGGCGTCAAGGCCACTGCCGATGCCCTGGAATCGCTGATCCGCGAGGGCCGGCCGGAGTTCCGCAAGGACGACGGCTCCACCAAGGTGTGGACCCCGCACCGGCCGCCGCGCCCGGAAAAGTCCGAAGGCGGCGTGCGCTTCGAGATCAAGTCGTCCTACGAGCCGCGCGGCGACCAGCCGACCGCGATCGCCGAGCTGGTCGAGGGCATCAATCGCAACGACCGCACCCAGGTGCTGCTCGGCGTCACCGGCTCGGGCAAGACCTACACCATGGCGCAGGTCATCGAGAAGACGCAGCGTCCGGCCCTGATCCTGGCGCCGAACAAGACGCTCGCCGCCCAGCTCTACGGCGAGTTCAAGAACTTCTTCCCTGACAACGCGGTCGAGTATTTCGTCTCCTATTACGACTACTACCAGCCGGAAGCCTACGTCCCGCGCACCGACACCTATATCGAGAAGGATTCCTCGATCAACGAGCAGATCGACCGCATGCGTCACTCGGCGACGCGCGCGCTGCTCGAACGCGACGACGTCATCATCGTGGCGTCGGTGTCCTGCATCTACGGTATCGGCTCGGTCGAGACCTACACCGCGATGACCTTCGCGCTGAAGAAGGGCGAGCGCATCGACCAGCGCCAGCTGATCGCCGACCTCGTCGCGCTGCAATACAAGCGCACCCAGGCCGATTTCACCCGCGGCACGTTCCGGGTGCGCGGCGACGTCATCGACATCTTCCCGGCGCACTATGAAGACCGCGCCTGGCGCGTGAACCTGTTCGGCGACACCATCGAGAATATCGAGGAGTTCGACCCGCTCACCGGCCACAAGCAGGACGAGCTCGAATTCATCAAGATGTACGCCAACTCGCACTATGTGACGCCGCGGCCGACGCTGGTGCAGGCGATCAAGTCGATCAAGTCGGAGCTGAAGCAGCGGCTCGACCAGCTCCACAACCAGGGGCGCCTGCTGGAGGCGCAGCGGCTGGAGCAGCGCACCACCTTCGACTTGGAGATGATGGAGGCGACCGGAAGCTGCGCCGGCATCGAGAACTATTCGCGCTATCTCACCGGGCGCCGCCCCGGCGAGCCGCCGCCGACGCTGTTCGAATACGTGCCCGACAACGCGCTGATCTTCGCCGACGAGAGCCACGTCACCATCCCGCAGATCGGCGCCATGTTCCGCGGCGACTTCCGCCGCAAGGCGACGCTGGCCGAATACGGCTTCCGCCTGCCTTCCTGCATGGACAACCGCCCGCTCCGCTTCGAGGAATGGGACATGATGCGGCCGCAGACCATCGCGGTGTCGGCGACGCCGAGCGGCTGGGAGCTGAACGAGAGCGGCGGCGTGTTCGTCGAGCAGGTCATTCGCCCGACCGGGCTGATCGACCCGCCGGTCGACATCCGCCCGGCCCGCACCCAGGTCGACGATCTCGTCGGCGAGGTCCGCGCCACTGCGCAAGCCGGCTATCGCTCGCTGATCACGGTTCTCACAAAACGCATGGCGGAGGACCTCACCGAGTATCTGCACGAGCAGGGCATCCGCGTCCGCTACATGCACAGCGACATCGACACCATCGAGCGCATCGAGATCATCAGGGATCTGCGCCTCGGCGCCTTCGACGCGCTGGTCGGCATCAACCTCTTGCGCGAAGGCCTCGACATTCCCGAATGCGCGCTGGTCGCGATCCTCGACGCCGACAAGGAGGGTTTTTTGCGCAGCGAGACCTCGCTGATCCAGACCATCGGCCGCGCCGCGCGCAACGTCGACGGCAAGGTGATCCTCTACGCCGACCAGATGACGGGGTCGATGGAGCGCGCCATCGCCGAGACCAACCGCCGCCGCGAGAAGCAGGTCGAGTACAACAACGCCAACGGCATCACGCCGGAGAGCGTGAAGAAGCAGATCGGCGACATCCTCAACTCGGTCTACGAGCGCGACCACGTGCTGGTCGAGGTCGGCGGCCACGACATGACCGACGACGTCATCTCGATCGGCCACAACTTTGAGGCCGTGCTCGCCGATCTGGAAACGCGGATGCGCGAGGCCGCCGCCGATTTGAACTTCGAGGAAGCCGCGCGCCTGCGCGACGAGGTCAAGCGCCTGCGCGCCACCGAGCTCGCTGTGGTCGACGACCCCACCGCCAAGCAGCGCACCGTCGCCGGCAAGGCCGGCGCCTATGCGGGTACAAGGAAATACGGCGACGCCGCCAACCTCCCCGTCAGCGCCATGAAGAAGAAAACCTTCAGCTCCGCGCTGAAGGCGAGCGGCGGCGGCGGCTCTGGCTCGAAGGTGCACAAGCCGCATCTCGACGAGATGCACGGGCCGGAGTCGTTGCCCTATCGCGAGAAGCCGACGCTGCCGTCAAAGCCGTTTGGTAGCACCAGCCGCATCATCCAGCCGACGGATTCAAGGCAGTCGGGGCCGGAGTTCGGGCCGGCGCCGAAGAGCAGCGGCGGGATGCCAGGGCGGCGCGGGGGGTGGAAAAAGAGGTAGGGGGCGGAATTAGCTTCCCTGCCCGGCAAACTGACCTTTGTAGCCCTTCTCGGCAGTCCCAAACGTCGTCTCGAATATCAACTGGCAAATACGCATTCCCGGCCAAAGACGGATCGGTACGGCTCCGTGATTCATCATCTCTAGACGAATCCGTCCCTTGAAACCTGCGTGGATGGTAGGCGCGGTCATATGAACGACTAACCCAAGTCGGGCCAGCGAACTTTTTCCTTCGACTCGCGCCGCGACTCGGGCTTCGACATCCATCTCAAGACGTTCTTTCGTCCAGCCAAGGGCCAGTTTTTTAGGAACGAAAGGATAACCATTCTGGGGGTCGATCGTAATTTGATCCGACAGCTGGCCCATTACTTCTTCTGCGTTAAACCCCTGGGCTTGCGGATTAATGGTCGTCTCAAGCGCACTCGTCGGGTCTCTGACGAGATGCAAGATCGGATCGAGGGTGAGATCGACCGCAGTAGATGTGTAAGCAACACCCTCGGGTGACGGGGATATTGAAAATATCCCGCGATCTAATGAGATTTGTATTTCGCGATCCGTGAGGATCACGCCACACCTACCGCTGTTCCTTGATCAGAAATAATAGCGTCGCTCCTCACCCAAATCCGCCAAGTCCCGCTCATTGTCTCATTAGGAAGTTCCACCAGCAATTCACCATTTTTTTGGGCCAATGATCGCCACCCCACAAACACGCTGTTATCCGAAACAGCTGCACGATCTATGACCAACCGCTCGGCGCCGCTGGTAGTTTGCACTTCCACCACCACTTCGCTCGGGTGCAATCCGGGACCAATCTCTTGAACTCTCATTCGCATTATTCATCTCCGATTGCGCGAATCGAAGATTGCCTGAGTCGTCCGGGATCATCGACGAACAACCGGTAGTTATCCCAACAATTCGCAATTAGAACATATAGAGAACACGCTCGAGAACAAGGGGGATACTGGAATCGTCACAACAAATTTCGCGAGTTTCCTCCGCAGAAATTGACCCAACACATTTGTTGTGTAGTATTATTCAATGGCGATTCTCAATCAACGCGACTATCGGCTTGCGAAGGCTCGCCGCGCTCAGCTCGAAAAGGCCACAAGCAAGAAGGCGATCATAGACGGCATCGTTGAACTTCCGGCGCAGCTCTCTGCCGCTCGGATCGATACGTTGCGCACCGAGCTAGACCGCATCAATACAGAGATCGAAGCATACGACGAACTTCGGAAGCGCGCCCCCAATTCACTTGAGGCTATCGAAGCCGACGAACTCGGTCTGCTCCCTATTCTCGGGAGGATTGCACGGAAACTCTCTCAAAAGGAGTTCGCGGATCTACTAGGAATGAAGGAGCAACAGATCCAAAGGTACGAGCGTGTTCGCTATGCCAATGTCAGCTTGGAGCGCTATCAGAGAATACTAGCGGCTCTAGAGGTAGAAGTTCATCCTCGACTCTCGAAGCGCGCTGCGCCGAAGATTCCCAATACATCTGAATTTAACATTAGTCTTTCCCCGGATCTGCTCAGCGATCTCCGAAAGCGAGCGTGGATTGATCTACCTCGCTCGCTCCCCCCAAGTGAGATGATCGCTAGAATCAGTCAGTACGTCCAAGAAGCACAGAAGCTTGCACAAACGAAGGCGCTCCATCGTAGACGGGTCAGCGCTCCTCCAGCGGATGGCGTTTTAGAACTCTGGACCGCAAGAGTTCTGCATTCGGCGGGCGTGCATCGGAATCGGATGAAGGGAAAATTCAATATCGCCGACACAAGCTGGCTACAGCCGCTCGCCCAACTTAGTATTTATCCTGATGGCCCAAGGCGCGCAGCCGAAATGCTTCGCGAGCACGGCATCATTCTAGTCATTGAGCCACACCTACCAAAAACCCTGCTTGACGGGGCGGCATTTATCCTTTCTGGGGGAATCCCAATCGTAGCGCTGACGCTGCGATACGACCGCATCGACAATTTCTGGTTCACTCTCTTTCACGAACTCGGTCATGTCTTTATGCATTTCAATCGAGGGCTTGATGAAGGCTTCATAGACGACGATCTAGGAGAACCCCGCGTATCCGATATTGAGCGGGAGGCCGACGATTTTGCTAGAAACAAACTTATTCCAGACGAAATCTGGGCAAACTCGGTGGTCCGCTTTACGCGATCCGAGAGTGCCGTGTTAAAATTTGCGGGCAATCTAAAAATTCATCCTGCTATTGTCGCAGGACGTTTGCGTAACGAGAGAGGTTATAATCTCTACTCAGATTTGGTGGGAACAGGACAAGTTAGAAATCTATTCGTGGGTTACACACTGTAGAAGGGTTGACTGGCATGTACTCGCTGCAGAAACAGTTTTACTCCGCCACTCTTCGGGGAAAAGCTGGAGAACTAAAGGCCCTGCGAAGTCTAGACAGAAGCTCTAAGGCGTTTCTGTTACCAAATCTGATTGCGCTGCCTCTACCTGAAAAAGAGTCCGCAAGGAGTTTGGACAGCATCGTCAAGCGGGAGGTCGGCAAAATCCTCACCAGTTGGGGCAATAATACATGCCTCTGGGACCCGAGGTTTCTACGATTTAGCGCGGAAGATGTGGTCGAGGACGGTATCGGATTGGAAAGGCTCGCCACTCAATTCCAGCGATATCATGCCCACGCCATTCCAGTTGTCGGATTGCGCGAAGAAATTCACCGCACACTCGCAATATCGAGCTATGCCCGCAGAGCCGATAGCGGAGCGGCGATCAGAATTGATCTCGATGACATCCAGGAATACCAACTCTTGGAGGGCGCACTACGAAATCTCAGACTGCAGGCCGAAGACTGCTTGCTAATCGTCGACATAACTGACGTGGACATGTCGGAGCACGAGCAGTTAGCAGCGGCTCTGATCGGTTGGCTTTATGCGCTCAAGAATCATCGCAATTGGGCAAGGATCATTCTGTCGGGGTGCAGTTACCCGCTCAAGAATCCAGCACCTGAAAATGGTGACGTGCGATCTCCTCGGCTCGAATGGCAGCTCTGGAAATGGATGGTAGGGCTTGACTCCAGACTCCTCGAGTTCGTGATGTTCGGAGATCACGGTGCCGACAATGCATACTTTCGATTCGACGGTGGAGGTCGTCCTATTCCTCACATCCGATATGCGATCGCCGAAGAATGCGTGACGGTGCGCGGGGATCGTGCATCGTATGGATCGATGCGAAGCGTAACTAAACGCATTGCGGCATCAGCCTTCTTTAGTGGAAGGGAGTTCTCCGACGGCGATGAATATATCGCCGATTGCGCCGCGGAGCGGATCAAGGTTGGCGAACCATGGCTATGGCGCTCAGCGAACATGAACCATCACATGGCGGCAACATTGGCGCAGCTTGCCGAGCTATATGGCATGAGACTGCCAACGCGCGCTATGCGCCGTGCAAGGCAGCTAACACTGTTTGAACATAAATAGGGTTGCATTCGGATGGAGGGTGTTGAGCGTAGTTGTCCTCTCCCCCCACTCGCCGTCACCACCGCCATCACCGACAGCAGCACGATCGTCACGAGCTGCAGCGAGGCAACCTGCTGGGTGCGCCAAACCGCGATCTTGTCGGACAGCGACAGCTGGGCCTCGCAGCACTTCGGCTCCTCGACGGTCTTGAACAGGTGCGGGAAGCTCGGCCGGCTCTGCAGCAATCCGGAGTCCTTCCCGGACGCAGCCTGGATTGCTTCGTCGCATCTGCGCAAAATTGCTACGCAATTTTGTCGCTGGGCTCTTCGCAATGACGGCGCGGCGTGATCCGGGCCCGCCCCTCCCCTCGCCCTGTTTTGCCCGACGCGTCAACACCGCCACGCAAAAATATTCCACTTTACCGAAATTCGGAATTATCGTATGTCTCGCTCACTCCGGCCCACGGAGAGGGCGTATCGCGATCGTCACGACATGGGGCCGGGCGGCGGTGGACACGGGTCCCATTGGCGCGAGAGGTTTTGCAGGGCGGGCAACCGTGAGCAGGACGGCGCGCTTTCGACAGGTGGGATGCGTGTACGGCAAAATCGTGTGGTCCTGGCGCCCGGGGTTCTGGCGCCAAGTCTTGCGGTGACATGAGCGGCCCAACCGGGCCGGCATGTCGGTGGTCCGCGAGGTGACGGGGGCAATAGTGCAACGCTCCCCGGGGAGAGCGCGACATAAGCCGTTCCAACCATCGCGCAGGGAAGGCCGGGATGTCCCGGTTGCCCTGTGGTCTTTCCGCCTGTGCTTGCACACGCAGATTACCTTCTGCACAGGCGGCCACGGGAGCTAACCGGCTCCCGGCCTTCCCTGCGCCTTCTCTTCCAAATGGGGGCGCGCGACCAGGCAAAGCTCGGGCGAAACGCGCCGCGGGAATGCGGACGTGTGCGTGCCATGAAAGACGCAAGGGATCGAGCGATGTCCTCACGACACAATCGTTATTGCGAGCGCAGCCCTCACCCCACGCTCGCCGTCACCACCGCCATCACCGAAAGCAGCAGCACGATCGTCACCAGTTGCAGCGAGGCGACCGGCTGGGTGCGCCAAGCGGTGATCTTGTCGGACAGCGACAGGTGGGCCTCGAAGAATTTCGGCTCGTAGACGGTCTTGAACAAATGCGGGAGGCTCGGGCCCAGCGTCACGGCCAGCAGCGCGTGGGCGAGCGAGGCGAATGCAACGAAGATGGCGACGCCGGGGTCGCCGGCGAGGTCGTGGTCGCCGCAGAGCTTGAGCAGGACGGCGGCCAGGGCGAAGGTCGGGAAGCTCTGCAGGATCGTGGTCAGCGCGAGGCCTTCGAGCGCGTTGTGCAGGCGGGACTTTCGGACTCTGGCGATGGCAGCCATGGCACGTCTCCCTGATGACATGCGGATGACGCTACCCCTGCCGTCCCTGGGGTGATGTGAGGCTGGTCACGCCCCATAGCCGGCCTGTCGCGCGATGGATTCCGGGCTCGCCGCTCCGCGGCGCCCCGGAATGACAGACGACAACTTGCGGTTCCAGGCGGGTGCGCGGAGCCGAGTTGCGCATTGTGCCCTGGGCCGTGGCGCGCCACGCAGCTGATCTGGCATGAATCCGTGCAGCCGGCCCATCGCTCAGCTTTTAATTGCACGCCATGAACCTGGCATTGCGCCGGCGCGTCATAAGGTCTGGAACATCCCTGTGATTTCGCGGATTGCCGGTGCGCGGGACCACGCGCTAGCGTTGCACAACGGCCAAGAAAAAGGAGGGGCGGAATGTCGATCGAGAAGCTCAATCGCCAGCGGGTCGTGCATCTGCTCGACGCCTTCGCCCGCGGCGACATCGAGACGGCGCTGGCATGCTGCACCGACGACGTCGACTTCCTCACCCACGCGCCGATCGACGTGCTGCCGCACATGGTGCCGCGCCACGGCAAGGCCGAATTGCGCGAGCTGTGGGAGACGATCTGGTCGCGCTATTCGGAAATCCGCTACAAGGCGCCGCACATCGTCGCCGAGGGCGAGGCGGTCGCCACCTACATGCAGACCTATTTCAGGAAGCGCAGCAACGACCGCATCGTGCAGTTCGACATGGCGGTGTTCTATACCTTCCGCGGCGGGCTGGTGGCCGAGATCCGCGAGATCATCGATTCCTACGATCTGGTGCAGCAGGTGCTGGAGCGCGAGATCGGGCCGTTGATCACGGGCATGCAGGCGGATTGATCGCCCTGCTTGCCTGGAACCCGGATCCGAACCCGGAAGACTACGGGGTTCTATTGTAAATTTCACAAAATCCGTTCAATGGTGCATTGCAAAAACGTGAATTGCGTTTTGGCCGAAGCCCGCTAGATTGTTCGTATACAAATGAGTTGATCCCCGGCGCCTGACTGCGCGTGGGGATGTTTTCGTTTCCTTTCGCAAGCCAGCTTCAGGACTGCCCAAAATGACAGAGCACAGCCTCTGGCGTTTCTCGCGCGCGTTGCACCGCGCGATCAACGACCGGCATTTCGAGGATATCGAGGCCCTGATCGACGAGGACGTCGAGTGGGCGCTCTACGGCCCGATCGACATGTTTCCGTTCCTCGGCGCACGCCGGGGCAAGGCGGCCGTGCTCGAGGTCATCCGCCAGCTCGCCGACAATTTCCAAGTCCGCCGCTTCGACCGCGAGAGCATCATGCTCGGCGTCGATTCCGCCGCCTCGATGGTGCGCTATTCGCTCACGGCCCTGGATTCCAACAAGCCGATCAGCCTGCGGGTCGCGCAGTTCGCCCAGTTCAGGGCAGGCAAGCTCGCCAGCATGCGCGTCCTGATCGACACGTTCGACCTGGTCGAGCAGGCGCTCGGCCGCGCCATTCATCTGCCGAAGATGACCCGCGTCGGCTGACGCATGATCCGGACCCGAAGGGCCGCGTTAACGCAAAGTGCGCAGCGGCTTTCCGAAAAGATCATGCGCAAACGAGAACCTGAAGCGCGATGATGATCATCGCGCCTCAGGGGGGACACCAACGGGCCCCGCCGTTCGGGACCGATGACGATGCCGGCTGCGACGTCCTGGCCTCCAGCCCCGCCGGATGCCGTCGCGCCAGAAGCTCGTCATCGGGCGCGCGCCTCTCGCGCGGCCCGTTGGTTCGCCGCCTCGAATATTCGTCACAATTTCGCGACGATGAACCATCATGTCCGGGTGCGGAATGGCGCATGGCCTGGGGCCGATATATGCTATCGGAGCATGCGCTGGGGTTTGCGGGCAGGACGATGGAATTCTCGACAGGGTTTGGCTGGACCAGGCTGCCTTTGCTGGCGGCCGCATTTATTTTGGGCTCGGTTCTGACGTTACAGGCGCAGATCATTCCGCCTTTCTCCCCTCCAGCGAACGCAGCTGACGACGAGGCCGAGCCAGAGGCCGTGGCGGAGGCCCCCGACGTCAGCGACCCCGACGTGATGAAGGACATCGACGTCGACAAGCTCGACTGGAGCCAGCTCGCGATCGATGCCGGCACCGGCATCGATCCCATGGCCGCCAGGAAGCGCGCCCAGGCCGCCGCCAGGGACGGGCCGGACTGGTCGTCCAACGCCAACGCGAACGGCTCCTCGGCGGTGACGGTGAAGCAGTCCGTATCCCCTTTCTGGGACACGCGGATCGGCGCCGACATGACGGTGGCGAGCGAGCCGCGGACGATGTCCGAGCTGCTGGCGCAGAAGGCCAGCAACGGCGGCAACCTGCCGCAATCCTCCGGCAGCGCCTGGGCGACGGCAACCGCGCCCGGCGCGGGCGCGATCTGGGACAAGACCGCGGTGGAGGCCCGCGTCGATCCCGGCGCCGAGCAGAGCAAGATCGGGGCCTCGCTGACCAAAGCGGTGCCGCTGTCGGGCGACACACAGCTGACGCTGCAGAACGGCTACAGCGTCAACCAGCAGGGCACCCGTGCCGTGCCCGGCATCGGCGGCCACATCATCCGCAATTACGAAACCGACCAGTCCGCCAGGGTCACCCTCACCGACACCGGCACCAGCATCACCGCCGGCCAGACGCTATCGACCACCGACGACAAATGGCTGCGCAAGGTCGGCGCCGAGCAGAAGCTGTTCGACAACGTCACTGTCTCCGGCTCGGTCGGCGAGACCTCGCAAGGCGCGATCAACAAGAGCGTGACGGCCGGCTTCAAGAAGAGCTGGTAGCAAAACTCCACGCTTTCCCGCATCCTGAGGGCGCTCCGAAGGAGCGCGTCTCGAAGGATCGAGGCCCGCGCCGCCGCAGCGGGGCCTGCATGGTTCGCGACGCGCGAAGGGCGCGCCCCTCACCATGAGGGCATGGGTCAATCAGCGGTTGGCCGTTCACACTCTCCTAACCATGCGCCACGGCAAAACCCCCGAATGGTCCGCCCTTGCCGCATCTCGGCCCATTTGCGGTCAAAATCGGACGCCCTGATAAGGAAGCCTCACAGACGTCGTCGTGCGGGGGACACTCGCGCTGCGCTCAACGCGAACAGGGGAACAACGATGAACGCCATGCGTCCGGAAAAGATCGAAGCCACCGAGACCGAGACGGTCGACACCAACCTCGCCGCCGTGACCGAGGTCGAGGCCGGCATCCGCGACTTCGTCCGCAACGATATCGCCTATCTGCGCCGCCCGGCGTCGACCACCACCACCGACGCGCCGCCGCTCGACCCGAGCGCGGAGGCCACCGTCAACAACGTCAACTCGCTGATCCAGCGCGTCGCCGGCACCTCGCTCGCCGAGATCGAGAACCTGATTTCCGAGCTCGAGAGCCTGCGCGACCTGCTCCATGCCGAAGGCCAGCGCGTCCAGCGCGAGATCTCCGGCTATGCCCAGCTCAGCCAGGCCGCGATGAAGTCGACCCGCATGATCGCCGACAACGTCGCACAGTGGAAGCGCGCCGCCGACGGCCTGCGCAACAGCTGATCGCCAAGCACCGCATCACCGGCCGCCGCGTTCTCGGAAGAGAGCGCGGCGGTTTCGATTCCGGGAGGTTTCGTGCCCCGGACGCGGTGCGGCACGCAGTGACGCGCCGCAGAGCCGGGGCCAATGGCCCGGATGCATGCGCGGCGCGATGGGTCCCGGCTCTGCGCAGCAGCGCAAGAGCGCTGCAGCGCGTCCGGAACACGAGAGGATGGCTTGAACCCTCCGCTCATCCCCAACGACTAATGCCAGCGCCGGCAGCCTTGCGGCCGGGCCCTGGGGGACATTTCAGATGGAAAGCATTCGGCCCGACACCACGGACCCGATACCGTTGCGGCCCGCGCCGAATCAATTCGGCACGATCATGCTGCGCTTTGTCGGGCTGCTGGCGGTTGCGATCGCCATCCTGGCGTTCGTCTATAGCCGCTGAGGCGCGGCCGGATGCCGGCCGCGAAAGATGAACGAAGTGTTACCGGCTCGCCTCGGCGACCGAGGCTTCCAGGGTGTAGGCGCCATCGGCATAGCCCTTCACCACCATGCCGGCGACCAGCATCACTGCGAGCGTCGCGGTCGCGAAGATAAATCCAACAAACTTGAGTGCGCCGCGATCTGCCATGGTCCTCGTCCCCTGCCAATTCGTTTCAAATAGACAGCGACAGGTTCATAATTAGTTAGCAACTCACTGGTTCCGCAAAAACGCTTCGCGGTAACCATGTTGCGCAGGCTTATGGCAGCCGGCCCGAATCGCGTCCATAGCGCGCGGGCAACACTCGCGCATCATTTGGACCGTTCATCTTGGAACAGATCTAACCGCCCTTCCGCTTGGGCACGAAGGCTGAAGCGGTGATGGAATAGACGTCTTCGCCGCGCTGGTTGGTGCCCGTGGTGCGGGCGGTCAGGATGCCCCAGCCGGGGCGCGAGGCCGAGATGCGCTTATCGGTGACGACGTTGACATACGCGACGGTGTCGCCGGCGAGCACCGGCCTGATCCAGCGCAGGTCGCGAAAGCCCGGCGACGGGCCCCATACCGCGACCTCCTCGCCGCGCGAGGCGGCCTCGCGCGCCAGACGCTGGCCGTCGGCGACGAGCAGGCTCATGCAGGCCGAGCCGACATGCCAGCCCGACGCGGCAAGCCCGCCGAACAGCGAGTTCTTGCCCTCCTCCTCGTCGAGATGGAAACGCTGCGGATCGAACTTGGCGGCGAATGTCTTGATGGCCTCGGCCGTGAACGTATAGCTGCCGATCTCGCGGCGCTGGCCGATCTCGATGTCGTCGAAGAACCGCATCAGACCGCTCCCTCGCGCCGCTTGATCAGGATCGGCGACGTCATCTCGGCGAGCGCCTCACCCCTGGCGTTGCGCACGGTGCATTTGAACTTGACGATGCCGAGCTCGGGCCGGCTCTTCGAGGTGCGCGCCTCCAGCACATCGACCTCGAGCATGAGGTCGTCGCCGGGCCGCAGCGGCGAGAGCCAACGCACCTCGTCGACGCCGGGCGATCCCAGCGATGCCGCGCGGGTGATGAAGCCGTCGGCCATCATCCGCATCATCAGCGAGCAGAGATGCCAACCCGAGCCGGACAGGCCGCGCAGCATGCTTTTGCTGGCAGCCTCCTCGTCCAGGTGCATGGGCTGCGGATCGAATTCGGCGGCAAAGGCCAAAATCTCGTCGCGGGTGACATGGCGCGGGCCGAACGTGCCGAACCGGCCGGGCGGGAAATCTTCGAAGGTCAGGGTCATCTGGGGAAAGCTTTGCGGGAATGACAGATTGTGGCCGCACTTTGCGGCAATCTCAACCCGCCGGCCCGCATGGCTCGTGCTACATACCGGCTGGCGGCGTTGATCCGAGTCGGATCGACCGAGGGCCGCGATCGGTTTATCAAGGCCCAGTGCCCTGGGGAGAGCAATGTTTTCATTCAGCGACCTTTTCCAATGGGACCGCTTCATCACGCCGACGATCATCAAGACCTTCTATTGGCTGGTGATCGCGCTGATCTGCCTGTTCGGCCTCTCCGGCATCTTCTCCGGGCTCGCCGCGATGGCGATCAGCCCGTTCGGCGGCTTCCTGGTGCTGCTGTCCTCGATTGCCAGCGTCGTCGTCGGAATCGTGTTCTCGCGCATCGTCGCGGAGCTGATCCTGATTGTCTTCCGCATCAACGAACATCTCGGCGCGATCCGCGACCAGGGCAGCGGGATGCGGTAAGGGCCTCGTGTCCCGGACGCGGCGCGGCATGAAATGACGCGACGCAGAGCCGGGACCCATGCGTCCACACTCAAAACTCTGGGCCCCGGCTCTGCAGCGCACCGCACTGGACGATGCTTCGCATCGCCAGGGAAGCGCTGCGCTGCGTCCGGGGCACGAGACCCCGCTTACGTATTGAACCTGAAATGCATCACGTCGCCATCGGCGACGACGTAGTCCTTGCCCTCGAGGCGGAGCTTGCCGGCATCGCGCGCGCCGGCTTCGCCGCCGAGCGCGACGTAGTCGTCATACGCGATGGTCTCGGCGCGGATGAAGCCTTTCTCGAAGTCGGTGTGAATCACACCGGCCGCCGCCGGGGCCTTCGTGCCGCGATGGATGGTCCAGGCGCGCGCTTCCTTCGGGCCCACGGTGAAATAAGTGATGAGGTCGAGCAGCCGGTAGCCGGCGCGGATCAGGCGATCGAGGCCGGCCTCTTCGAGGCCCAACGTCTCCAGGAACTCGGCGCGCTCCTCGCGCGAGATGGTGGCGATCTCGGATTCGATCTTGGCGGAGATGACGACGGCGACCGCGCCTTCCTTGGCGGCCTGCTCCTCCACGGCCCTGGAGAACGCATTGCCGGTCGCAGCCGAGCCTTCCTCGACGTTGCAGACATAGAGCACCGGCTTGGAGGACAGCAGGCCGAGCATGGCAAAGGCGCGCTCCTCCTCCGGCTTGCGCTCGACGAGACGCGCGGGCTTGCCCTCACGCAGCAGCACCAGGGTGCGGCCCACGAGGTCGAGTTGCTCCTTGGCGTCCTTGTCGTTGCCCTTGGCCTTCTTGGTGAGGTTGTCGACGCGCTTCTCGAGGCTGTCGAGGTCGGCGAGCATCAGCTCGGTCTCGATAGTCTCGATGTCGGCGAGCGGGGCGATCTTGCCCTCGACATGGGTGATGTCGGAATCCTCGAAGCAGCGCACCACATGCGCGACGGCGTCGACCTCGCGGATATTGGCGAGGAACTGGTTGCCGAGGCCTTCGCCCTTGGAGGCGCCGCGGACGAGGCCTGCGATATCGACGAAGGTCAGCCGGGTCGGAATGATCTGTCCGGACTTGGCGATGGCCGCGAGCTTGTCGAGCCGTGGATCCGGCACGGCGACCTCACCGACATTCGGCTCGATGGTGCAGAACGGATAGTTCGCGGCCTGCGCCGCGGCCGTCTCGGTCAGCGCGTTGAACAAGGTCGACTTGCCGACATTGGGCAATCCGACGATCCCGCATTTGAATCCCATGGTCTCTTCCAGTCTTCGCGCCGCGGGCGCGTGCGTACGTTGAAGTCGTCATGCCCGGCCTTGTGCCGGGTATCCACGTCCTTCGCTCCGCGGAGAAAGAAAGGCGTGGATGGCCGGGTATCTGACGCAAAGACGCGCTTCGCGCTTGTGCCCGGCCATGACGGAGAGAGATCAGCTCGATTTCTCTCCGTTGTCGTCCTTGGTCAAAAATCCCTTCGCCTGCATGGCCAGATGCACCCTGTTGGCGAAGGTCGCGTCCGTGCCCTTGGCAACCAGGCCTGCGTGCTCGGCCACGGCCTCGCACAGCGTCGCCACCCACTCGTTGTCGGCCTTGGCGAAGTCCGACAGCACGTGGCCGTGCACCAGCTCCTTGACGCCGGGATGACCGATGCCGAGGCGCACGCGGCGATAGTCGTTGCCGATATGCGCCGAGATCGACCGCAGGCCGTTGTGGCCGGCGATACCGCCGCCGATCTTCACCCGCACCTTGCCCGGCGGCAGCTCGAGCTCGTCATGGAACACCGTGACGTCGCCGGGCGCGATCTTGAAGAAGTTCGCCGCCTCCTGAACGCTGCGGCCGGACTCGTTCATGTAGGTCGTCGGCTTGAGCAGGATCACGCGCTCGGATCCGAGCGTGCCTTCCGACGTCTCGCCCTGAAAACGACGACGCCATGGCGCAAAGCCATGGCGTCGCGCGATCTCGTCGACGGCCATGAAGCCGATATTGTGCCGGTTACGTGCGTATTTCGCGCCGGGATTGCCGAGCCCAACAAAGAGTCGCATGACGCGGCGCGCCCCTCAGCCAGCGCGCGATCAGGAACCGCGCGCCAGCTCTCTCGAGAGATTACTTCTTCTTGTCGCCGCCGGCGGGAGCCTTGGCAGCGGCGGCAGGCGCAGCAGCGCCCGCAGCCGGAGCCGCGGCGCCAGCGGCCGGAGCCGCCGCAGCAGCGCCCGGAGCCGCAGCCGCAGCCGCGGCCTTCTGCTCTTCGGCGTAGCCGGACGGCGGCACGATGGTGACGAGGGTGGCGTCCTCGCGGGTCAGCGCCTTCACGCCGGCCGGCAGCTTGACGTCGGACAGATGCAGCGAGTGACCGATTTCGAGCGCGCCGACGTCGGCCTCGATGTACTGCGGAATGCTCTCGACGCCGCATTCGAGCTCGATTGCGTGGGCGACGATGTTGACGGTGCCGCCGCGCTTCACGCCCGGGGAGGTTTCCGCCTTCACGACGTGCAAGGGCACGCTGATGCGGATGGTGGCGCCTTCGCCGAGCCGCATGAAGTCGACATGGATCGGGAAGTCCTTGACCGGGTCGAGGTGATAGTCGCGCGGAATCACGCGGTGCTTCTTGCCCTCGAGATCGATGTCCACCAGCGTGGTCAGGAACCGGCCGGCGAGGATGCGCTGGCGCAGTTCGCGATCTTCGATCGAGATCGTCACCGGGGGCTGGTTGTTGCCATAGATCACTCCGGGCACGCGCCCGGCGCGACGCTCAGCCCGGGCGGCCCCCTTGCCGCTCTTCGGACGTGCGGTCGCCTTCAATTCCTTGACGGTCGTCGCCATGTCGTTAAGTCCTTGTTTTTGCAAAAGTTAATGGGCCGCATCGCGGCCCATGGCATAGCTCGCAGCAAGCCTCCAGGGGTGCGGGGGCCACGAACGTGGCGGGCTTTTACCCGGAAGCTGCGGAAATGACAAGGAAATGCGGGGATTTTTTGCGGGCGCCGGTGTTGTCCCGTACCCGTCGTTCCGGGGCGATGCGAAGCATCGAACCCGGAACCTCGAGATTCCGGGTTCGCGACTTCGTCGCGCCCCGGAATGACGCCGAGTGGGTTACCCGCCGAGCTTGGCTTCCAGCGCCGCGATGCGCGCCTTCAGCGCCTCGTTCTCCTCGCGCGCCAGGCGCGCCATATCCTTGACCGCCTCGAACTCCTCGCGCTTGACCAGATCCATGTCGCGCAGGAATTTCTCCGCCTGGGTCCGCATCACCGTGTCGAACTCGCGCTTGACGCCCTGGGCGGCCCCGGCGGCGTCGTTCATCAGGCGGCCGATCTCGTCGAAAAACCGGTTGTTGGTCTGGGTCATGGCGGGCCTCCGATAAACTTTGCGCGAACTCTCCGAAACACAATGGCAATCCGAACGGAGCGGTTCAAGAGCCGCGGGGTGGTAACCTTGTCATGCCCCGGTGTCCTTGCAATCGTCCTCGACGTCCCTGCATAAGAAGAATCACAGGGCGCCTGAAGGCGCCGACCGCCGCGATTTCGCTTGGACATAGAAGGCGCGATGCAGCTTCTTCTGATCGACTTCCCCGCCTTCAAGCCGATCGCGCTCGAGATCGGCCCGTTCGCGATCCGCTGGTATGCGCTGGCCTATATCTGCGGCATCGTGTTCGGCTGGCTCTATGCGCGCTCGCTGCTGAAGAGCAAGCGTCTGTGGGGCGGCCCGGCGCCGATCTCGCTGCTCCAGATCGACGACTTCATCCTCTGGGTGACGCTCGGCATCATCCTCGGCGGCCGCACCGGTTACGTGCTGTTCTACAACCTGCCCTTCTTCATCGATCATCCCGCCGCGATCTTCAGGCTATGGGAGGGCGGCATGTCCTTCCATGGCGGCTTCCTCGGCTGCGTCGTCGCGGTGATGTGGTTTGCCCATCGCAACAAGATCCCGATCCTGTCGCTCGGCGACATCACCACCGCGGTCGCCCCGGTCGGGCTGCTGCTCGGCCGCATCGCCAATTTCATCAACGGCGAATTGTGGGGCCGCGTCGCCGATGCGAGCCTGCCCTGGGCCATGATCTTCCCGAACGATCCGACGCAGCTGCCGCGCCATCCGAGCCAGCTCTACCAGGCCGGCATGGAAGGCATCCTGCTGTTCACCGTGCTCGCGGTCATGATCCGCTTCGGCGCGCTGAGGCGCCCCGGCATGATCCTCGGCGCCTTCATCCTGGTCTACGGCCTGGCCCGCATCGCCGGCGAGCATTTCCGCGAACCGGACGCACAGCTTGGTTACCTCTGGGGCGGCTTAACCATGGGGATGCTGCTGTCGATCCCGATGCTTATCGTCGGCCTCATCCTTATTGTATTGGCAGTCAGGCGCGGTGCGCCGCAGCCCGCCCAGGCCATTCGTTAATTCATTTCGAGAAAGTACGCCGTGACCGACCAGCCGCTACTCGACGAGATCAAGGCGCTGATCAAGGCGTCGGGCCCCATGCCGGTCTGGCGCTACATGGAACTGTGCCTGATGCATCCGCGCCATGGCTACTACGTCTCGCGCGATCCGCTCGGCCGTGAGGGCGACTTCACCACCGCGCCCGAGGTCAGCCAGATGTTCGGCGAGCTGCTGGGCCTGTGGACCGCCTCGGTGTGGAAGCAGATGGGCTCGCCGCAATTCCTGCGGCTGATCGAGCTCGGCCCCGGCCGCGGCACCATGATGGCGGATGCGCTGCGCGCGCTTCGCGTGCTGCCGCCGCTGTACCAGGCTCTCCATATCCACATGGTCGAGGTCAATCCGGTCCTGCGCGAGCGGCAGGGCGCGACGCTGTCCGCCGTGCGCAACATCTCCTGGCACGACAGCATCGACGACGTGCCTGATGGCCCGAGCATCATCCTCGCCAACGAATATTTCGACGTGCTGCCGATTCACCAGATGGTCAGACTCGAGAACGGCTGGCATGAGCGCGTGATCGAGATCGACGGCAACGGCAGGCTTCAGTTCGGCGCAGCGCCGGAGCCGACCCCGCGTTTCGACGTGCTGCTGCCGCCCCTGGTGCGCGCCGCACCTGTCGGCGCCGTGTTCGAATGGCGGCCCGACGGCGAGATCATGAAGCTCGCCACCCGCGTGCGCGACCAGGACGGCGCGGCCCTGATCATCGACTACGGCCATCTGCGCAGCGACGCCGGCGACACCTTCCAGGCGATTGCCCGCCACACCTTCGTCGATCCCCTGAAGGCACCCGGCCAGGCCGACGTCACCGCCCATGTCGACTTCCAGGCGCTGGCGCGCGCGGCCGAGGACGTCGGCGCGCGCGTGCACGGGCCGGTGACGCAAGGCGACTTCCTCAAGCGCATCGGCATCGATACGAGGGCCGCCGCTTTGATGCAGAAGGCGACGCCGGAAGTCGCCACCGACATTTCGATCGCGCTCAAGCGCCTGACGGACACCGGGCGCAGCGGCATGGGCTCGATGTTCAAGGTGCTCGGCATCTCCGAGCCGCGGCTGACGGGCATCGCCGGCCTCAGCGATTTCGAACAGGCCGGAGGCAATTGATGACGCTCACCTCCTCGCTGCTGGCAGCTGTGCCCGGCCTGCGCCATGCCTTCTTCACGCGTGAAGGCGGCGTCTCCGGCGGAATCTATTCCGCACTCAACGGCGGGCTCGGCTCCAACGACGATCAGGGCCTCGTTGCGGAGAACCGCCGCCGCATGGCCGAACATGTCGGTGTCGGCGCGGACCGCTTCCTCAGCCTGCACCAGATCCACTCGCCCGACGTGGTGGTTGCCGAGACACCATGGCCGAGCGGGCCGCGGCCGAAGGGTGATGCGCTGGTGACGAAAACGCCCGGCATCGCGCTCGGCGTCTCCACCGCCGATTGCGGACCGGTGCTGTTCGTCGATCCCCATGCACGCGTGATCGGCGGTGCACATGCCGGCTGGAAAGGCGCGCTCACCGGCGTCTTGGAGGCGACGATCTCGGCGATGGAGGATCTCGGCGCCACGCGAGGCGGCATCATCGCCGCGATCGGGCCGCTGATCCGCCAGGACAGCTACGAGGTCGGCAACGAGTTCGTGGCGCGCTTCATCGAGGCGGATGCGGACAACGCCATGTTCTTCATCCCGTCGGTGCGCGAGGGACACGCGATGTTCGATCTCGCCGGCTTCATCCGCCAGCGGCTCGAGGCCGCCGGCATCCTGATGATCGACGATCTCGGTCTCGACACCTATGCCGACGAGCGCTTCTTCAGCTATCGCCGCTCGGTGCATCGCAAGGAGCCGGATTACGGCCGCCACGTCCACGCCATCGCGCTCGAAGCGTGAACACAAGGGCAACACCGTGTCATTCCGGGGCGATGCGAAGCATCGAACCCGGAATCTCGAGATTCCGGGCTCGTCCTTCGGACGCCCCGGAATGACACTGTGTATCCGTGTCGCCGCCGCCCTAGACCTTAATCGATTTTAACGATATCGCTGCCCTCCATAATGAGGGACGCGTCATTCATCCTGGGCCGTGCGGGTTCGCGCGTGCTGGCGGTCATGCTGCTGGCGGCGGCGACCGCGCTTGGCGGCTGTGCCGGCGGTGGCGGCGCCGCCAATTCCTACGCGATGGCGCCGAGCGCCGGCTCGGGCGCGACGGTGGCGTTCGAATCGATCGACGGGCCGCCGCCGCAGGTGTTCGACCGCATGGTCGGCGTGCTCGACAGCGAATCCAAGCTGCGCAGCCTGTCCGTGGTCTCCCGCGAAGGCTCGGCCGCCTACCGCGTGCGCAGCTACCTCTCCGCCCAGATCGTCCGCGGCAAGACCGTGATCGCCTGGGTCTGGGACGTCTACGACGCCAATCAGCAGCGCGCGCTGCGCCTGTCTGGCGAGGAACCGACCTCGGTCAAGGGTGGCCGCGACGCGACACGTGATGGTTGGGCGGCCGCCGACGATCTGGTGCTGCGGAAGATCGCCCAAGCCGGATTCAGCGGACTTTCCAACATGATCAACGGCACGCCGGACTCACCTGGCGCAGCGCCTGGCTTGCGGGGACCGGCGGTGGCGAGCGTGATTCCCGAGGCGCCGACGTCGGACATGCCGTCCTCCGCGCTCGGCTATGCCGAGCGATAACCCCCGCTAAACCACGGCCTCAAGTTGCGGCCAAACCGTTGGCCCGACTCAGGATTTTCGAAGGGAAAACGTAGCCTTCCGGGTTGCCATTGCAGCCTCCCGCCTGATATTTCCTCGCCCGTCGTAACCGTGCTTCCAGTGGGATCTGAGATGTTGAACGTCGTATCCAGCAAAGCGCGGGAGGAAGCGTCTATGTCGGCCAAAAACGGCTCCATCAAGCTCGTCGCCGGCAACTCCAATCCGGCCCTCGCGCAGGCGATCGCGCAAGGCCTCGACCTGCCGCTGACCAAGGCGGTGGTCCGGCGCTTCGCCGACATGGAAATCTTCGTCGAGATGCAGGAGAACGTCCGCGGCTCGGATGCCTTCGTCATCCAGTCGACCTCGTTTCCCGCGAACGACCATCTGATGGAGCTCCTCATCATCACCGACGCGCTGCGCCGCTCCTCGGCGCGCCGCATCACCGCGGTGCTGCCCTATTTCGGCTACGCCCGGCAGGACCGCAAATCGGGCTCGCGCACGCCGATCTCGGCCAAGCTCGTCGCCAATCTGATCACGCAGGCCGGTGTCGACCGCGTCATGACGCTCGACCTGCATGCCGGCCAGATCCAGGGCTTCTTCGACATCCCGACCGACAACCTCTACGCGGCGCCGCTGATGGTGCGCGACATCAAGGACAAGTTCGACCTCTCCAAGGTGATGGTGATCTCGCCCGACGTCGGCGGCGTGGCCCGCGCGCGCGGCCTTGCCAAGCGCATCAACACCCCGCTCGCGATCGTCGACAAGCGTCGTGAGCGCCCGGGCGAATCCGAGGTCATGAACGTGATCGGCGATGTCGCCGGCTACACCTGTATCCTCGTCGACGACATCGTCGATTCCGGCGGCACGCTGGTGAATGCCGCCGACGCACTGCTCGCCAAGGGCGCCAAGGACGTCTACGCCTACATCACCCACGGCGTGCTCTCCGGCGGCGCGGCCGCCCGCATCTCCGGCTCCAAGCTGAAGGAGCTGGTGATCACCGACTCGATCCTGCCGACGGAGGCCGTGACCAAGGCGCCGAACATCCGCACGCTGCCGATCGGCAGCCTGATCTCGGATGCGATCGCGCGCACGGCCGCGGAAGAATCGGTGTCGAGCCTGTTCGACTGATTTTCACGGCAGTCATTCCGGGGCGCCTCGCAGAGGCGAACCCGGAATCCATTTCTTACCATTCATGCGGCCATATGGATTCCGGGCTCGCGCTCCGCGCGCCCCGGAATGACCAGGCCTATCCCACGATCCCCGCGGCGACCTGACCGCGCAGGCGCTCCAGGCCGAGCAACGTCTCGGCACAGGCCTCGGCGACTTCCACGCCCTTGATGGCAAAGTGCTTGCGGAAGAAGTCATAGTGCACCTCGGTCTCGTGGAATTGCTGCGGCGTCAACACCGCTGAGAACACCGGCACCTCGGTGCGCAGCTGCACGTCCATCAAGGCCTTGATCACGGTGTCGGCGACGAATTCGTGGCGATAGATGCCACCGTCGACGACGAGGCCGGCCGCGACGATCGCGGTGTAGCGGCGCGTCTTGGCGAGGACCTGCGCATGCAGCGGGATCTCGAACGAGCCCGGCACCTCGAACACGTCGACATGGTTGAGGTGCCGCGCCGCGGCCTCCTTCATGAAGGCGATGCGGGCCTCCTCGACCACGTCGCGGTGCCAGCGGGCCTGCACGAAGGCCACCCGCTGCGGCTTGGCGAAGCGTGGATGCTCGGTCGCGGGTCCTTGCGGAACCGGCGGCGGTTGGACTTCTGAGTTTTGGACTTGGGGGTCTTGCAACATCTGATTCATGGCTTTCCTCGGTTTAAGGACCAGAATCAGGGCACACGGAACGACAAGCAGCCGCACCTTGCGATGCGTCTGCTACCGACCGTTCTCTTTCATCCGGACTTTGACCGTCGGCTTCGGAGTTGCACCGAATCTGCTGACCCTTCCCGTCGGGTTACCCCCTTGGGGAAGGCGCTCGCGGGCTTGGGCCTTTCGGCCCTTACCGCCGGTGGGGACTTTCACCCCGCCCTGAGAACATCGGCCGCTCGGGATGAACGGCCTGGGCGGAAATATGCCGCCGGCGCGCCGGCGCGGCAAGCGCGTTCCGCATGGGCAAATCGCATGGTCCCATGCCGGCGTAGAGGTCCTTGTTGGCGGTCCGGCCCTCGCGGGACGGAATTAACGATTGGCACCCCCGAATCCGATTCCGGTTTGTTCTCCTCGATCGGGATCCGGGACGTTCGACGTTAAGAATTGTGGCGGAGATGAGCTGTGGACGAACGAGTCCTGGCTTGTGGACGGACTCCGGACCCCGTTGCGCAGATTCCGCAAATCACATCACTTGATCCGCGACAGGCCCGCGCTGATCCGAGGGGATCGCAACAGCGACCTGGGGATCGCATGAGCGACCCTGAGGGATCGCAGCAGCGACGTTGAGGGAGAGCGTGCCGGGCCGACCGCGTGCGTATCAAGGACAACAAGAAGGCAAGAGGTCGAGACGGCATGTCCCTGCTCGAAGGCACTATCGATTCCAGAAGCCATCCGCTCGCGGTGGTCGAGGATATCGCTGCCAGCAACAACTGGCCGTTCGAACGCTCCGGCGAAGACGAACTCACGATTGTCTCGAAGGGACAATGGACCGACTACCAGCTCTCCTTCACCTGGATGGGCGAGATCGAGGCGCTGCATCTGGCCTGCGCCTTCGACATGAAGATTCCGCTCGCGCGCCGCGGCGAGGTGCAGCGGCTCGTCGCCGCCGTCAACGAGCAGCTGTGGGTCGGTCATTTCGATCTGTGGACTAACACCGGCATGGTGATGCACCGCCAGGCCCTGGTGCTGCCGGGCGGCCTTACCGCCTCGACCGCGCAATGCGAGGCCATGCTCGCCGGCGCCATCCATGCCTGCGAGCGCTACTTCCCGGCGTTTCAGTTCGTGGTGTGGGCGGGCAAGACCACGACCGAGGCCATGGACGCCGCGATGTTCGACACGGTCGGAGAGGCGTAGGGCGCTCCTCGCCCTCCGCTGTCGTCCCGGACAAGCGCGCCCTAGGCGCGCGCCGATCCGGGATCCATACCGCGTGATGCCCCTCGTGGCCCGCGGCTTGTTGCCAACACCTCGATCCACTAGAACCGCCTGTGGTTATGGATCCCCGCCTTCGCGGGGATGACGCCTGAGTGTGTGGCAACGGCGATGGCAAACAATCCTCTCCAAAACATCACCGGCACCATCCTGCTCGCCGGCGCCGGCAAGATGGGCGGCGCGCTGCTGACTGGATGGCTCTCGGGCGGGATCGACCCGCGCCGTGTCGCCGTGATCGATCCGAATCTCTCGCCCGAGATCACCGCGCTCGCCGCCAAGGGTGTCGCGCTCAATCCCGATGCGACGACGGCAGGCCCCGTCGAGACGCTGGTCGTCGCGGTGAAGCCGCAGATGTTCCGCGAGGCCGGCGTCAGATTGAAAGCGTTCGTCTCGGACAAGACCTCGGTGGTCTCGATCATGGCGGGAACCACGATCGCCTCGCTCCAGGAGGTCTGCGGCGGCGCCGTGGTGCGCGCGATGCCGAACACGCCGGCCGCGATCGGCCGCGGCATTACCGTGGCCGTCGCGGCCAACGACGTCAGCACCGCGCAGCGCGCACTGGCCGACGCGCTGCTGCGCGCCACCGGCGCGGTCGAATGGGTCGAGGACGAAGGCCTGATGGACGCGGTGACTGCCGTCTCCGGCTCCGGGCCGGCCTATGTGTTCCTGCTCGCCGAGGAACTGGCACGCGCCGGCGTCGAAGCCGGTTTGCCCGAGGCGCTCGCGACGAAGCTCGCGCGCGAGACGGTCGCGGGCTCCGGCGAGTTGCTGCACCAGTCGGAGCTGCCCTCGAGCACGCTGCGCCAGAACGTCACCTCGCCCGGCGGCACCACGGCTGCGGCGCTCGGCGTTCTCATGGGCCAGCCTGGCCTGCGTGAGCTGATGATCCGCGCGATTGCGGCGGCGACCAAGCGATCGAAGGAACTGGCGAAGTAGGAAGATCAAGAGCGCTTCGGCCACCGATCCAGCGGCCGAATGCGAGGCGGTCCGGGCTGTTGCCGGCAGGGAGAGCGATCGTGAACCTCTACGCGAAACTTCTCGAGCGACAGGCCGAGCGGCGTCCGATCAAGATCGGGCTGATCGGAGCAGGCAAGTTCGGCGCAATGTACCTGCATCAGATTCTGCGCACGCCGGGCGTCCATCTGGTCGGAATTGCAGACCTGTCTCCGTCGCGCGCCCGGGAAAATCTGAACCGGGTTGGCTGGCATCCGGAGCAATTCGCCGCGACCTCGCTCGACGATGCGCTCAAGAGCGGGACGACCTTCCTGACCGACGACTGGGAAGCCCTGGTGAAGTGCGAAGGCATCGAGCTGATCGCCGAATGCACCGGCAATCCCGTCGCGGCGGTCGAGCATTGCCTTGGCGCCTTTGGTGCGGGCAAGGCCGTCATCAACGTCACCGTCGAGGCCGACGCCTTCTGCGGACCGATCCTCGCGCAAAGAGCCCGGCAGGCCGGCGTGATCTATAGCCTCGCCTATGGCGATCAGCCGGCCCTCGCCTGCGACCTCGTCGATTGGGCAAGGGCCTGCGGGTTTCCCGTTGTGGCGGCGGGCCGCGGGCACAAATGGCTGCCGCACTACCGGGAATCGACGCCCGAAACAGTCTGGGATCACTGGGGATTGTCTGCCGAACAAGCTGCGCGCGGCGGCATGAATCCAAAAATGTTCAACGCGTTTCTCGACGGCTCCAAGCCTGCGATCGAATCCGCCGCGATCGCGAACGCAACCGGCCTGGAAGCGCCATCGCAAGGCCTCGCATTCCCGCCGGGATCGGTCGACGACATTCCGACGCTGATGCGCCCCCGTTCCGAGGGCGGCATCCTGGAATCCAAGGGCCAGGTCGAAGTCGTGTCCTGCCTGACGGCCGAAGGCAAACCGATCCCCAACGACATCCGCAAGGGCGTCTGGGTCTGTTTCGAAGGCGACAGCGATTACATCCGCAACTGCTTCCAGGAATACAGCGTCGTTACCGACCCGAGCGGTCGTTACATGTGCTCCTACAAGAAGTGGCATCTCATAGGTCTGGAGCTTGGAATTTCAGTAGCCTCGATCGCTCTGCGCAACGAGGCGACAGGCGTTGCAACGACGTTCAACGCCGATGTTGCCGCCACGGCCAAGAAGGACTTGCGCGAGGGAGACACGCTCGACGGAGAAGGCGGCTATACCGTCTTCGGCAAGCTGACGCCTGCCAGCACCTCGCTTGAAAAGGGCTATTTGCCGCTTGGGCTTGCACATAATGTGCGATTGACCAAGGCGGTCGCCAAAGACGCCTGCATCACCTGGGCGGATGTGGCAATCGACGAGAGGCTGCCTGCCGTGCGTCTCCGCAGGGAGCAGGAAACGTCGTATTCGTCTCCGAAAGCGCGGAAGGTGGATTAGGCGAAGTCCACGGCCGCGTTAAGCTCCGAGCCGCTTGTTGAACATCTCGACATTGACAAGCCCGCGCGCGTGGCGGCCTTCGCCGAGCTTGCGCGTACCCTCGAAAGCTTCGACCTCGAAGCGGATGACGCGGCGCTCGACCGCGATCACCCTTGCGGCGGTCCGCACCGTCGCGCCGACGAGGGCGGCCGCGAGATGGCGGATGTCGACCTCGGTGCCGACGGTGACCCAGCCCGGCTGCAACGCTGAGCGGATCGCATCGCCCGAGGTCATCTCCATCTCCAGGATCATCATCGGAGTCGCATAAACAAAGGGCATGCCGGGCACGAAATGCCCGACCGTGCGCTCGGCCGGCACCACCAGCGTGCGCTCGGCGCTCATGCCGATCGTGATGGAATCGCGTGCGTCCATGGGTCTTGCTCGTCATTCCGGGGCGGCGCGTAGCGCCGAACCCGGAATCCAGAAATTGGCGGCGCGAGATTCCGGGTTCGCGCTCGCGCTCCCCGGAATGACGCTAACGCGTCACTTCGCCGCCGCCGCGCGTTCCACGAAGGTCTTGCCGCCCTTCATCTTGTGGCGGAGCGGGGCTTCGTTGATCTGAATGACGACGGCATCGGCATCGACGCCGAGATTCTTCACCAGCGCCTGCGTGATGTCGCGCATCATGCCGGCCTTCTGCTCGTCGGTGCGGCCTTCGGCCATGCTGATGGTGATCTCAGGCATCGTTGTCTCCCTGCTGCGCGTTCATCTTCCACTCGTCATTGCCGGGCTTGACCCGGCAATCCATCATTTTGAAGATGGATGCGCGGGTCAAGCCCGCGCATGACGAATGGGGCGAATGGCTAGCCCCAGCTCACGTCATGGCGGGCCAGGACCTCGCGCACTTTCGCGACGAGATCGGCTTCGCTGCACGAGAACTGCGCCGGGCGGCTCTCGCGCCATTCCTGGTTGGAGGCGATCGCAGCCGCCGCCTTGGCGCCTTCGATCAGGTCCTTGATCTGCAGCTCGCCGCGCGCCTTCTCGTCGGAGCCCTGGATGATGACGCAGGGCGAGTTGCGGCGATCGGCATATTTGAGCTGGTTGCCCATGTTCTTGGGATTGCCGAGATAGAGCTCGGCACGGATGCCGGCGCTGCGCAAGGACGCAACCATCTTCTGATAGTCGGCGACGCGGTCGCGGTCGAACACGGTGACGACGACGGGGCCGAAGTCCGGCTTGGTGTCGAGCTTGCCGAGCAGCGTCAGCGCGGCCTGCAGGCGCGACACGCCGATCGAGAAGCCGGTTGCCGGCACCGGCTCGCCGCGGAAGCGCGAGACGAGGCCGTCATAGCGCCCGCCGCCGCCGACCGAGCCGAAGCGCACCGGGCGGCCCTTGTCGTCCTTGGTCTCGAGCAGCAGTTCGACCTCGTAGACGGGGCCGGTGTAATATTCTAGGCCGCGCACGACGGAGGGATCGATCTTGATGCGGTCCGCACCGTAGCCCGACGCAGTGACCAACTTGGCAATCTCTTCCAGCTCGCTCACGCCGGCCTGACCGACCGGGCTCTTGGCGAGGTAGGCTTCCGCAGCGGCAACGGCCTCTTTCCAGTCGTCGCGCGGCTTGGTGATGGCGAGCACGACGTCGGCTTCGGGTTCGCTCAGATTGGCGCCCTTGGTGAAGTCGCCCTTGCCTTCTTCGCCGCCGTCCCAGCGTCCGGGACCGAGCAGCTTGCGCACCTCGTCGGCGGAAAACTTGTCGAGCTTGTCGATCCCGCGCAGCACCGTCAGCCGGCGCGCCGCGTTCTCCTCACCCGCGAGCCCGATGGCTTCCAGAACGCCATCGAGCACCTTGCGGTTGTTCACCTTCACCACGTACTGGCCGCGCGCGATGCCGAGCGCCTCCATCGTGTCGGCCGCCATCATGCAGATCTCGGCGTCCGCCGCCGGCGTCGCCGAACCGACCGTATCGGCATCGAACTGCATGAACTGGCGGAAGCGGCCGGGGCCGGGCTTCTCGTTGCGGAAGACATAGCCGACGCGATAGCTGCGGTAGGGCAGGACCAGCGCGTCGGTGCCGTAGCGCTCGCCGACATAGCGCGCCAGCGGCGCGGTCAAATCGTAGCGCAGGCTGATCCACTGCTCGTCGTCGTCCTGGAACGAGAACACGCCCTCGTTCGGACGGTCCTGGTCAGGCAGGAACTTGCCGAGCGCGTCGGTATATTCCATCGCCGGCGTCTCCACCGGCTCGAAACCGTAGAGCTCGTAGACGGCACGGATTGTCTCGACCATCTCGCGGGTCGCCCGGATCGCTGAGGGATCGCGATCTTCGAGCCCGCGCGGCAGGCGCGCCTTCAGTTTCTGGGGTTTTTTGGGTTTCTCGGCCATGCGCGGCGTTTACCAGCCGGGGCGCGAGGCGGCAACTGCTCTACGGCTGCTCCATCCGCGCCCGCAGCGCATCGGCGTCCGCCTTCGGCAGCGATTTCAGCGTCGGCTTGATGGTTTCGCCACCGACGATCTTGCCGTTGCGCATGAACATCCAGTCCGAGATGTCGGCCTCCGTGAACGAAACCTTGTCGCCGGCATGCTTGCCCGGCAGATCGCGCGGCTGGTTGGCAAACAGACCGGTAAAGGTCCCGTCGGGCTCTTTCTTCACCTCGCCGATCCAGATGTGCTCGCCGCCCTTGCGGGTCGAAAAACGCACCTTCAAGGCGTGCCCGGTCTCCGACCGCTTCTGCGCCTCGTAGGAGGCCCAGAAGGCCGGCAGCGTGCCGCGGGCCCGCGCCATCGCCGCATTCATCTCGGGATCGCTGGTGCGCACGTCGACGATCGGCGAACGGTCTTGCGCGACGACCTCGTGGGTCGGACCGATGGTCAGGATGCCGAAAACCGAGATGCCGGTGATTGCGGCGAGAACGACCCATTTCACGGGTTGGGAGAGTCTTGCTGCCATGATCGCGATACCCAGGATGCCTTGATGCGTCCTGGCTTTGTCGCGAGATCATGGCGGGGCGTTCATGGTGTCAGCCCTTCGCCTCTCCCCGCAAGCGGGGAGAGGGAGACACTCAGAACACCTTGCGGATCCAATTGTGCGGATCGTTGGTGCGGCCGTACTGGATGTCGACGAGCTGCTTGCGCAGGCCCATGGCGACGGGGCCGGCGGCGCCGCCCGAGATCTCGAAATCGCCGCTGACCGAGCGCACCTTGCCGATCGGCGAGATCACGGCGGCGGTGCCGCAGGCAAAGGCTTCCTTCAGGCGGCCGCTGGCGGCATCCTTGCGCCACTGCTCGAGCGAATACGGCTCCTCGCGCACGGTCTTGCCGGCATCGCGGGCCAGCGTGATGATGGAATCGCGGGTGATGCCGGGCAGGATGGTGCCGAGCGGCGGCGTCGATAGCGAGCCGTCGTCGAACACGAAGAACACGTTCATGCCGCCGAGCTCCTCGACGTAGCGGCGTTCGATCGCATCGAGGAAGACGACCTGATCGCAGCCGTGCTGCATCGCCTCGGCCTGCGCGCGCAGGCTGGCGGCATAATTGCCGCCGCATTTGACCGCGCCGGTGCCGCCGACCGCGGCGCGCGTGTAGTTCTCCGACACCCAGATCGAGACCGGCGCAGGGCCGCCCTTGAAATAGGAGCCGACCGGCGAGGCGATGACCGAGAAGATGTATTCGGACGACGGCTTGACGCCGAGGAAGGTCTCGCTCGCGATCATGAAGGGCCGCAGGTAAAGGCTGCCCTCGCCGCCCGGCATCCAGGCGCGATCAATGCGCACGACCTGCTCGACCGCCTCGATGAAGACGTCTTCCGGAAGCTGGGCCATCGCCATGCGGTCGGCCGAGTCCCTGAAGCGCCGCGCATTGGCGTCGGGCCGGAACAGGTTCACGCCGCCATCGTCGCGCTTGTAAGCCTTCAGGCCTTCGAAGATCTCCTGCGCGTAGTGCAGGACGGCGCCGGCCGGATCGAGCTGGAAATTGGCGCGCGCTTCGATCTTCGCCTCGTACCAGCCGCCCTTGGCCTGGTTGTAGCGGACGATCGCCATGTGATCGGTGAAGACCCGCCCGAAGCCGGGGTCGACCAGCTTGGCGACGCGGTCCTTCTCGGGCGTCGGATGGGTTGCGGGCTGGATGTCGAATGTCATGCTCATGTCCTTGGCTCCCGCTGCCGGTAACGGCGCTGTTTCTCGCGCCCGCCCGCCCCGTCGGGGCCGGCCGGCTTGACTGGTTTCTGGCTGGACCCCGTCGCCAGCCTTGTTACGGCCGGTTTCCCGTGGCCAGCATGTCGCTGAGGACATGCTTTTGCGGGAGGCGGAAGTCCAGTATGTTTTGCCGAAATGCCGCTCGACAATCGCACGGTAGATCTGATCCGGCCGTCGTCGCCTGTCCGGCTCCTTCCGCCGTCCCGCTTCGATGCCGTCCGCCGCGAAACGACCTAAAATTTCGTGCGGGCTGATCGTTTTGTAACATTGAACCCAAGATACGTCAATATGCCTGACATAAATTTCGCGAGTCCCGCTGAAGACGCCGCCGAGCCTCGGCCGGCGGCAGGCGATGGAGGCAATTTGCGCTGGGATATCATCGAGCTGCTGTTCTTCGCTTATCGCGATTTCGTCGGCGATCCCGACCAGGAGCTGGAGGCTTTCGGCTTCGGCCGGGCCCATCACCGGGTCATGCACTTCGTCTACCGCTATCCCGGCCTCAAGGTCGCCGATCTGCTCGACGTCCTGCGCATCACCAAGCAATCGCTCGGCCGCGTGCTCAAGCAACTCCTGGACGAGGGTTACATCGTGCAGAAGACCGGTGACAACGATCGCCGCCAGCGCCTGCTCTATGCGACGCCGAAGGGCGAGGCGCTGGTGCAGAAGCTCGCGGGGCTGCAGACCACGCGCATCACCAAGGCGCTCGCCGAGATCGGTCCGCAGGACGCCGAGACGGTCAAGCGCTTCCTGCGCGCGATGATTGATCGGGACGATCCGGACAAGGTGCTCGAGACCATCTTCGCTTCCGTCAATCAAACCACCAAGGAGTGACCGTGTCGCTCGCTGCCATTCTCGCCCGCCCGCCGGCGCGCCCTGCCGACGACGCGCCGCATCTGCTGCTGGTCGACGACGACCGTCGCATCCGCGATCTGCTCTCGCGCTTCCTTGCCGGCGAAGGCTACCGCGTCACCACCGCCGCAAGCGCCGGTGATGCACGATCTAAATTGCTGGGTCTGCATTTCGACCTCTTGATCCTCGACGTGATGATGCCCGGCGAGACCGGCTTCGATCTCGCCCGCTTCATCCGCACATCCTCCTCGGTGCCGATCGTGATGCTCACGGCGCGGCACGAGGCGGAGGCCCGCATCGAGGGCCTGCAGATCGGCGCCGACGACTACGTGGCAAAACCGTTCGAGCCGCGCGAGCTGGCGCTGCGCATCAACAACATCCTCAAGCGCGCCGCCCCGCCGCCGCAGGCCACGACGATCGAGAAGATCGCCTTCGGTCCCTACATCTATCACCTCGAGCGCGGCGAGCTGCGCCAGGGCGAGGAGGTCATCCACCTCACCGACCGCGAGCGCGAGATGCTGCGCATTCTCTCGGAGACGCCGGGCGAGACCGTGCCGCGCAGCGCGCTGACCGGCAATGGCAGCGTCAACGAGCGCGCCGTCGACGTGCAGATCAACCGCCTGCGGCGCAAGATCGAGACCGACCCCGCCAATCCGCTGTTCCTCCAGGCGGTGCGCGGCATCGGCTACCGGCTGGTGGCCTCGCCATAAATCAAGTGAAGCGCGCCAGATGAGCACGATCGACACCGGCCTGACGCTTCTGAAGAGCGCCGCCGGCCGCGTCTCCGCCGCCAATGGCTGGATGGGCAACGCGTTCAAGGGCTGGATGCCGACCGGCCTCTATGCCCGCGCGCTCCTCATCATGATCGTGCCGATGGTGGTGCTGCAATCGGTCGTCGCCTTCGTGTTCATGGAGCGGCACTGGAACACGGTGACGCGCCGCCTCTCGGCCGCGGTGGTGCAGGACATCGCCGCCTTGATCGACGTCTACAAGGGCTATCCGCAGGACAAGGACCGCGACCAGATCCGCCGCATCGCCCAGCAGCGGCTCGGCCTCGTGGTCGATTTCCTGCCCGCCGGCGACATGCCGCCGCCGGGACCGAAGCCGTTCTTCTCGCTGCTCGACCAGACCCTGTCGGTGCAGCTCGGCCGCCAGATCGGGCGCTCGTTCTGGATCGACACGGTCGGCCGCTCCAATCTGGTCGAGATTCGCATCCAGCTCGACGATGCCGTGATGCGCGTGTTCGCACAGCGCAGCGCCGCCTACGCCTCGAATTCGGAGATCTTCCTGTTCTGGATGGTCGGCACGTCCTCGATCCTGCTGATCGTCGCGGTGCTGTTCCTGCGCAACCAGATCAAGCCGATCCTGCGGCTTGCCGACGCCGCCGAAAGCTTCGGCAAGGGCCGCGAAGCCCCTAACTTCCGCCCGCGCGGCGCGCGCGAGGTGCGGCGCGCCTCCGTCGCCTTTCTCGAGATGAAATCGCGCATCGAGCGCACGATGGAGCAGCGCACCGCGATGCTCGCCGGCGTCAGCCACGATCTGCGCACCATCCTGACCCGTTTCAAGCTCGAGCTGGCGCTGATCGGCGACAGCCCCGAGCTCGAGGGCATGCGCAAGGACGTCGACGAGATGTCGATGATGCTGGAGGATTACCTCGCCTTCGCGCGCGGCGATTCCGGCGAGCAGTCGCAGCCGACCGACATGGCGCAGGCGCTCGAGGAACTGCGCAGCGATGCCGAGCGCCATGGCCACACCGCGACCGTCGCCTTCCACGGCCTGCCGGTGGTGACGGTGAAGCCGGCCTCGTTCAAGCGCTGCCTCGCCAACCTCGTCACCAACGCGGCGCGCTACGGCAAGAACATCGCCATCACCGGCCAGCGTGATCACCGTTATTTGACCGTGACGATCGACGACGACGGCCCGGGCATTCCGGCGCATTTGCGCGAAGAAGTGTTCAAGCCGTTCCTGCGGCTGGACAACGCCCGCAACCAGGACGAAGGCGGCACCGGCCTTGGCCTTGCCATCGCCCGCGACATCGCCCGCTCCCACGGCGGCGACATCACGCTCGGCGACAGCCCGATGGGCGGATTGCGGGCGAGCGTGCGGATCCCGGTGTAGCTGCCGTAGCCCTACTTCGGCAGCAGCGCCTTCAGCTTGTCCATGTCGCGCACGTTCATCTTGAAGCCGCCGGGCATCACGATGTCGCCGGGCTTCTGGTCCGGCTTGCACGCCCCCAGCCATTTTGCTTGCAGTGTCATCGTCGTATCGCGTCCCGCAACGCCGGCGACGCCGCCTTTCGCATGCGATGTCGTCTTCACCGTGTAGGCCGAGTTGAAATCGCCCGTGATCTCGGCGTGCGAGGTGGTGTTGACGCCGGCGACGCTGCACTCGGAATCGCTGACATAGCCGGTGGCGGTCTTCTTGATCTCCTGCTTGGAGCAGATCTGCTTGGCCATCGGGGAGACGTTGTTGCTCATCTCCTTGTCGACGGTCTCGTCGGTGCAGTGCTGCATGGTCATCTCAGGCACGGGCGAGCCTGATGTGGCCAGCTTCATTTCCCAGAGGCCGGCCTTCCGCACCGGCAGATCGTCGGCACTGGCCCTGCCCGCCGTCACCGCGAGGCAAAGCATCGAGCCGAGCAAAGCGAGTTTGCGCGTCATGGGGTCTCCCAACTTGAGAGATTGCGGCGTTACGACAACGCCTCAGTAGAGCGTGCGGATCGGCTGCTCGGCGGCGCCGTAGGGCACCCAGCGGCAGGAGAACGAGATGTAGCCGCCCTCATAAGCCTGCACGCCCAGGAATTTGACCACCTTGCCGTAGCGCGCGCAGTGATCGACCGCGACCTGCCGGGCATCGACCTGGGTGGCCATCGAATAGGCAATGATGCCGCCGGTGTCGTTGCCCTTGAACGGCGGCACATAGTCGGCACGCGCCGACTGGCTCGCCGTCATACCCGAGGCAACCAGGCTGGCGAGAAGACCCGCGGCCGCAATGATTCGCATTCCCGTCACTCCAATTGGCTGGCCTCCAGTCTACGGTGCCGGGATGGAAGTGGAAAGAACCGAAGCCGTGCCGACCGCGACGTTGTGGTCAAGTCCTGGCGAAGTGTTGCCGCGCTGCACTTGACCTCCCCTGGCCTTCGCGGCACCGTCCGACCTTCGTAAGACCTTAGCTGTCCGGATTATCCATGCGCGCCCCCTCCCTGAAATCATTCCGCTATGCCGCCGTGCTCGGCCTCATGCTCGGGGCGGTGTCGCTCGGCGAGGCCAGGGCCGCCAATCCGCTGGAGATGAATTTCTGGCTGAGCGGACCGCGCTATGACGGCGCCGTCGCCGGTTGCGACCGGGCGCTGCCGACGATCGCGACCCAGTTCTGGGAAAAGGAAAGCACGTTCTGGAATTCCTCGTTGAAGATCACCGGCTTCTCCGCCGTTCACGAGACCGCGTTCCGGCCCTGGCAGTCCGACAACATCCCGCGCCGCTATTGCAGCGCTGACGCCATGCTCACCGACGGCAAGGTGCGCAAGGTGCACTACTCGCTCATCGAGGATGGTGGATTCGCCGGCTACGGCAGCGGCGTCGAATGGTGCGTGGTCGGGCTCGACCGCAACTGGGCTTACAATCCGGCCTGCCGCGCTGCCAGGCCTTGAGTCCGAGGCGCCCTGCGTCGGCCACCAGCGGTCAAACGGCGGTCGCCGGAATTTTGTTCTTGAAATGTTCTTGTCGCCTGCTAGGCTTCCTTGCACAGTCTAGTTGAGGGGCGTTGCCATGTTTCATCCCGGATTGCATTCCTTCTCTCGCCTGGTGATCTCGCTGGCCCTTTCCCTGATCCTGGCCGCCGGCCTGGCCTCGTTCGCCGGTGACGCCATGGCCCAGGACAAGCGGCAGAACGCACCGGGCGAGTTCGATTTCTATGTGCTGGCGCTGTCGTGGTCGCCCTCGTTCTGCGAGGAAGCGGCCGAGCGCGGCGGCCGTTCCCAGATGCAGTGCGGCGGACGGCCCTATGCGTTCGTGGTGCATGGGCTGTGGCCGCAATATGAAGCCGGCTTCCCGGAATATTGTCAGCGCCCGGCACCGCGGCTGAATCGCAACATCGTCTCCTCGATGCTCGACCTGATGCCGGCGACGGGCCTGATCTTCAACGAATGGGATAAGCACGGCACCTGCTCGGGGCTCGAGGGCCGCAGCTATTTCGAGACGATCCGCAAAGCGCGCGCCGCGATCAAGATCCCGGCCGAATATCTCGATCTGTCGCAGGCCAAGACCGTGGCGCCGGCGGAGGTCGAGGAGGCCTTCATCAAGGCCAACCCCGGTCTCAGCAATGCCGCCGTCTCCGTCACCTGCAACCGGACCAGGCTCTCCGAGGTCCGCATCTGCCTCAGCAAGGACCTGCAATTCCGCGCCTGCGAGGAAACCGACCGCCGCGCCTGCCGCCGCGAGCAGGTGACGATGCCGCCGATCAGAGGTGGTTGATCCCATTATTGCACGCAGCACCCTTATCTCGTGCCCTGGACGCGGCGCAGCGCCACTTCGGCGGTGCGCTGCAGAGCCGGGGTCCATGCTGCAATAGCCTCCGTCGCCCTGGGTCCCGGCTCAGCGTCGCAGCGCTGCACGCTGCGACGCATCCGGGACACATGATTGCGCCTCTTTGCTCAAGCGCTCGCGTGGCGTAGTGCTGTTGCATGAACTACCGCCACGCCTTCCACGCCGGCAACTTCGCCGATGTCATCAAGCACATCGTGCTGGCTCGCATCATCACCTATCTGCAGGACAAGCCGGGTCCGTTCCGCGTCATCGATACCCATGCCGGAGCCGGCCTCTACGATCTCGACGGCGACGAGGCGCGCCGGAGCGGCGAATGGCTCACCGGCATCGCGCGGCTGATGCAGGCCCGTTTGTCGAACGAGAGCGCGGCGCTGACCAAGCCTTATCTCGACATCGTGCGCGCCTACAATCCGAAGGGGGAGCTCAAGGCCTATCCGGGCTCGCCGCTGATCGCGCGCGGCCTGCTCAGGCCGCAGGACCGGCTGGTGGCCTGCGAGCTCGAGCCGAAGGCGCGGAAAGCGCTGATCGGCGTGCTGCGCCGCGACGAACAGGCCCGCGTGGTCGACCTCGACGGCTGGGTGGCACTGCCGGCCTTCGTGCCGCCCAAAGAGCGGCGCGGCCTTGTGCTGATCGATCCGCCGTTCGAGGCCAAGGACGAGTTCGAGCGGTTGGGCGAAGCCTTCTCCGCCGCCTTCGCGAAATGGCCGACCGGTATCTATGTCATCTGGTATCCGGCCAAGAGCCGGCGTGCCACCGACACGCTGGCCCAGACAGTGGCACGGCTCGCAGCCGCAGCAAAACCACCCGGAAAATGCCTGCGCCTCGAATTCAGCGTCGCGCCCCAGCTCGATGGCGGGGCTCTTTCCTCCGCCGGGCTGCTGATCGTCAACCCGCCCTACACGCTGCAGGGCGAGCTCAAGACCATCCTGCCCGAGCTGGAAATGCCGCTCGGCCAAGGCGGCGCTGCCAGATTCCGATTGGAGGTACCCAAGCCCTAAATCAAAGCCGTAACACTCCGGCATTCTTGGGAAAAATATGCAGGAGCGGTAGTCAATCCGCAGAGAACCGTATTATGCTGTTTCTGTGACTGGCTTTACGTTCCGCTTCCGCGAATGGTTGCGGCGGAGTGAAGGCCTAAGAAAGATCCGGCCGGACCGTCAGGGTCCGCCCAAGGATGGCCAGCTCTCCCGGGCTTCGTAAGGCCCGGTCATGTCGCGACGTGAGTCTGCGTCGCGGCGGAGGAGCAATGAGGGGGAGTTTCCCGATGGCCATGACGGGAACGGTCAAGTTTTTCAACGGCGAACGCGGCTACGGTTTCATCAAGCCTGACGACGGCGGCCGCGACGTCTTCGTGCACATTACTGCTGTGGAGCGGGCCGGACTGAAGGACCTTGCGGAAGGACAGCGCATTACTTTCGAAGTCGAACCGGACAAGAAGGGGAAGGGGCCGAAGGCGGTCAACCTGGTCATCCTCTCCTAGCGGGCCTGACGCAAAGCACGCCGCGCAATATTTCGTGCAAAAAAATCCCGGCCGCGAGCGGCCGGGAAGGTGTTGTCCGGTATTTTCTTCTTCAGCTATCAGAAGCGATAGTTCACGCCTGCGCGAACGACGCTGGCGCTATAGCCGTTTGACACCCCCGTAATCGCGAACTGGCTGGTCGACAGGTCGATGTAGAGATATTCGAGCTTGGCGCTCCAGTTCGAAGTGAGGCCGACTTCCGCGCCGCCGCCGATGGTCCAGCCTGCGGTGGTGTGCGATTCCGCCCAGCCGAAGGTCTGTCCACGCAGCTCGCCGAACGCAAGGCCCGCGGTGCCGTAGAACAGCACGTTGTTGAAGGCATAGCCGGCGCGGCCGCGCAATGTGCCGAACCACGGATTGGAGAACTTCCACGGCGCGAAAGTGTCGTCGGCACCGCTGGCCTGGATATCGCCCTCGACACCGAACACCCAAGGGCCGTTCTGGAAATTGTAGCCGGCCTGCACGCCGCCGACGAAGCCCGACGGCTTCGAGGGATTGTTGTCGACCGAGCCCCATTCGTAGCCGATGTTGCCGCCGAGATAGGGACCCGCCCAGCTATAGGCATTGAGCGGCTGGTTGACGGTATAGGGGGCGCGCTGCCCGTAATTGAGATCGGCGGCCTCTGCCGAAGCTGTCCAGCCGGCTGCAACCAACGTGGCCGCGCCCACAACGAGCCTCTTCATCACACACTCCAACGCAACTGCCGTCGCCGCTGCGGCGCCTGCGCTTGCCGCGCGAGGCAAACCGCATGGTTACGGAACCACCACTTTTTCGCGTAGGATTTATCGAGAGTTTTAGCTTAAAGGGCTGTTAAGCCGGGTTACCGCGCTGTTAACAGACTTAAGGAAGCGTTACCGCCGCCGTCCTGTGCGTGCCGCACGGCCGGAACTTCAAATCGGCACCCCGAGCGCCTAGATTCGCCCCATGGTTCACGATTCCACCGACAATCCGGACGAACGCGCGCGCAAACTGCCGCGCGCTGCGGCGAGCGACGTGCCGCCGGAGACGTTGACGGCGCCGGACGTCGATCCCGCCGCCCCGGGCGGCGACGACGAGGATGATTCGCGGCTGCCTGATATCCTGGAGGAGAGCGGTGCGGTCGGCGAGGAGCCGCTGGCGACCGGCCATGAGGCGATCGAGCGCGCGGTCCGCCTCGCCCCGACCTCGCCCGGCGTCTATCGCATGCTCAACGCCAATGCCGACGTGCTCTATGTCGGCAAGGCCAAGAACGTCAAGAAACGCCTGTCGAGCTATGCGCGTCAGAGCGCGCCGCAGCCGGCGCGCATCCTGCGCATGATCGCCGCCACCGTGACGGTGGAGATCGTCTCGACCAACACCGAGACCGAAGCGCTGCTGCTGGAAGCCAATCTCATCAAGCAGCTGCGGCCGCGTTTCAACGTGCAGCTGCGCGACGACAAGTCGTTTCCCTATATCCTGATCACCGGCGATCATTGGGCGCCGCAGATCCTGAAACATCGCGGCGCGCAGAGCCGGCCCGGACGCTATTTCGGTCCGTTCGCCTCCGCCGGGGCGGTCAACCGCACCATCACGGCGCTGCAGCGCGCGTTCCTGATCCGCTCCTGCACCGATTCCTTCTTCGAGAGCCGAACCCGGCCCTGCCTGCTGTACCAGATCCGCCGCTGCGCCGGCCCCTGCACCCGCGAGATCGACTTCGGCGGCTACACGACGCTGGTGCGCGAGGCGAGCGACTTCCTGTCCGGCAAGAGCCACGCCGTGAAGCAGGAGCTCGCCGGCGAGATGGAGAAGGCGGCGGGTGAGCTCGAGTTCGAGCGCGCCGCGCTCTACCGCGACCGCCTCGCTGCACTCTCGGCGATCCAGTCGCAGCAGGGCATTAATCCGCGCACGGTCGAGGAAGCCGACGTGTTCGCCATCCACCAGGAGGGCGGGTTCTCCTGCGTCGAGGTGTTCTTCTTCCGCACCGGCCAGAACTGGGGCAACCGCGCCTATTTTCCGCGCGCGGAGAAGTCGTTCACCCCCGAAGAGGTGCTCGGCTCCTTCCTCGCGCAGTTCTACGACGACAAGCCGCCGCCCAGGAACATCCTGCTCTCGCACGAGATCGAGGAGAGCGAGCTGCTCGCCAATGCGCTGGCGATCAAGGCCGGCCACAAGGTCGAGGTCACCGCGCCCAAGCGCGGCGAGAAGAAGGAGCTGGTCATCCACGCCCTGACCAATGCGCGCGAGGCGCTCGGCCGCAAGCTCGCCGACACCGCCACGCAAAGCCGGCTGCTGGAGGCCATGGCCGCGACGCTGAGCCTGCCCCATGTCCCGAAGCGCATCGAGGTCTACGACAACAGCCATATCCAGGGCACCAATGCGGTCGGCGCCATGATCGTCGCCGGCCCCGACGGCTTCGTGAAGAACCAGTACCGCAAGTTCAACATCAAGTCGGAAGGGATCACGCCCGGCGACGACTTCGCCATGATGCGCGAGGTGCTGGAGCGGCGCTTCAAGCGCCTGATCAATCCGCCGGAGGATGCCGGCACCAAGGCCAAGGACGACGATTTTCCGCAATGGCCCGACCTCGTCATCATCGACGGCGGCCGCGGCCAGCTCAACGCCGTCCGCGAGATCTTCACCAATCTCGGCCTGAGCCAGGTGTCGCTGATGTCGGTCGCCAAGGGTCCGGACCGGGATGCCGGCCGCGAGACCTTGTTCATGCCGGAACGCGAGGCCATCAAGCTGGAGCCGCGCGACCCCGTGCTCTATTTCATCCAGCGCCTGCGCGACGAGGCCCACCGCTTCGTCATCGGCTCGCACCGCAAGCTGCGCAAGAAGGACATCCGCGAGGCCGGTTTGCAGGAGATTCCGGGCATCGGTCCGTCACGCAAACGTGCCTTGCTGCATCATTTCGGGACCCTGAAGGAGATCGAGCGCGCTTCGATCGCCGATCTCGGCAAGGTTCCAGGGGTGAGCGCCGAGAGCGCCCGCAGGATTTTCGAGTATTTCCATCCCCAGCCGGGATGAACTAAAGGGGACCCAAAGGTAGCCTCGGTCATATGGTCGTCGCATCCCGCGCCCCATCTGGGGAGCGGAACGGTTGACCTTCAGGCTGCAGCGGTATTGGTAGGACGGATGAACATCGCCACGACACGAGGGACCACCAGCCGCGCGATGTCCCTCCCCAATCTCCTGACCTATGGCCGGATCGCCGCGATCCCGGTCGTGGTCGGGTGCATCTATGCGCAGTCGATTCTGGATCAGCCGCTGTGGCTGCGCTGGGTCGCGGTCGCCCTCTTCATCGCGGCCGCGGTCACCGATTACCTTGACGGCTATTATGCGCGGATCTGGAATCAGCAATCGGCCTTCGGCCGGATGCTGGACCCGATCGCCGACAAGCTGCTGGTCGCCTCCTGCCTCTTGATGCTGGCCGCCGACGGCATCATCCATGGCTGGTCGCTGTGGGCCGCCATCGTGATCCTGTGCCGCGAGATCCTGGTCTCGGGCCTGCGCGAATATCTCGCCGCGCTCCGCGTCAGCGTGCCCGTGACCAAGCTTGCGAAGTGGAAGACCACGGTCCAGCTCGTCGCGATCGGCTTCCTGCTCGCCGGACCTGCCGGCGACGAGGTGGTGCCCGTGGTCTCGATGATCGGCTTGGCGCTGCTGTGGGCCTCCGCGATCGTGACCATCTACACCGGCTACGATTATTTCCGCGCCGGCATCCATCACCTCATCAAGGAGGACGAGGGATGAAGGTGAAGTATTTTGCCTGGGTGCGCGAGCGCGTCGGCAAGGCGGAGGAGATCGTCGAGCCGCCGCCGACCGTGCGCACCGTCGAGGAGCTGATCGCCTGGCTGTCCGGCCAGAGCGAGGCTTATGCCTACGCATTCGAGAAGCCGAAGGTGATCCGCGCCGCCATCGACCACGCCCACGTCAAGTCGGACGCCGCGATCGCCGGCGCCCGGGAGATCGCGTTCTTCCCGCCGATGACCGGCGGCTAGGCCCATGACCTCCGCTGTCGCCACCTGCCCCGTCACCATCCGGATTCAGGAAGACGATTTCGACATCGCCCGCGAGATCGCGGCCCTGACCCGGAGCCGCACCGACATCGGTGCGGTCGTGAGCTTCTCCGGCATCTGCCGCGCCGACGACGACAGCGCCAAGGTCGCGGCGCTGACGCTCGAGCATTATCCCGGCATGGCCGAGGAAGAGATCAGGCGTCATGCCGACGAAGCTGTTTCGCGCTGGCCGCTCAACGGCGTCACGGTGATCCACCGCGTCGGCCGCTTCATGCCGGGCCAGAACATCGTGCTGGTGCTGACCGCCTCGCAGCATCGCCAGGCCGCGTTCCAGGCGGCCGAGTTCCTGATGGATTACCTCAAGACCAACGCGCCGTTCTGGAAGAAGGAAGAGAGCGCGACCGGCACCGGCTGGGTCGAAGCCCAGGCCCGTGACGACGAAGCCGCCGCACGCTGGACCAAATCCTGATGGCAAGAGCATCCAAGAAGACCGCGCGCGGGCGCGCCGCGCCAAAGCTCGCGAAGGTGGGGCGCGGCGAGCTGCTCACGCTGCTCGATTTCGTCCGCTACGCGGTGAGCCGCTTCAACGAGGCCAAGCTCGCTTTTGCCCACGGCACGACGGATCCGGTCGCCGAAGCCGCCTTTCTGGTCTGCGAGGCGCTGCATCTGCATCCCGAACAGCTCGAGAGCTTCGCCAACGCGCGCGTCACGGCCGCGGAAAGCAAGACCGTCCTCGATCTGATCCACCAGCGCGTGACCACGCGCAAACCGGCCGCCTATCTCGTCAACAAGATCTACATGCGCGGCCTGCCCTTCTATGTCGACGAGCGCGTCATCGTTCCGCGCTCCTTCATCGGCGAGCTCCTGGATTCGCATTTCGGCGGCGACGGCGAGGCCGGATCGCTGATCGACGATCCCACCGCCGTCGGGCGCGTGCTCGATCTCTGCACGGGGTCGGGCTGCCTCGCCATCCTCGCCGCGCATCATTTCCCGAACGCGTTTGTCGATGCCGTCGACATCTCCAAGGGCGCGCTCGAAGTCGCCGCCCGCAATGTCGGCGACTACGGGCTCGAGGAGCGGATCAGCCTCTATCGCGGCGACCTGTTCGCTCCCCTCGGTGACAGCAGGTACGATCTGATCATCACCAACCCGCCTTACGTCGATGCCGAAGGCATGGCCGCGCTGCCGCCGGAATGCCGGGCCGAGCCCAAGCTCGCCTTCGACGGCGGCGCCGACGGCCTTGACGTGGTGCGCCGCATCCTGCGCGAGGCGCCCGATCACCTGACGCCGGATGGCGGGCTGCTCTGCGAGATCGGCCGCGGCCGGGACCTGGTCGACGAGGTTTTCCCGAACCTGCCGCTGCTCTGGCTCGACACCGAGGAGTCCGAGGGCGAGGTGTTCTGGATCGCGGCCGCCGATCTCGGCTGATTCATCGCGGCGAACGGAGCGCGGTCGGAACAAGTCAAATTCGGCCACGTTCATCCTCCGAACGAATTTTGCCGCTCTCGGAGGATGTCCAGATGCTCGCGCCATCGGGCGAATTGCTGCGCGCCGGCATGGCGCTGAAGCTCAATCACGTCAAACGCGCCGCGCAATCCTATCTGCGCGACCAGACCAGCCAGGCCACCGGCAAGGTGACGTCTTACGCCGTGGCCGGCGGGCTGTTCGCGGCCGCGGGCCTGTTCGTCATGGCGGCGTTCTTCGTCGGCCTGATCGCCTTGTACCGCTGGGTCGCCATCAGCTACGGGCAGTTCTGGGGTTTCGGTGTCGTCGCGGGCGTGCTGCTGGTGCTGGCGGCGGTCTGCGCCGGCGTGGCGATGGCGCAGACGAAGCGCAAGACCAAGCCGATCGTGCCGCTTGCCAGCCGGTTGCGCGTTGCCATTGCGACCCCGCGGATTCCCCGCGGAACGGTCAAGGAGGCCGTGAAAGAGGTCGCGACCACGATTCCCCTTGCACCGCTGGCGCCGGGCGAGCGCCGCCATGGCGCAGGAGCCTGGCCGGTTCGCACCAACCGACCCGTGCAGCTTGGCCTGATGCTCGCGGCGATTGGACTGGCGGGGTATACGGCGGCGCGCCGCAGGCGGCACGGTCATCGATTGGACGCTTGATGCTGCTGCGGCGCTCCGAGCAGATCGATTCCTGGCTGCTGGTGGCGGCAACAGCCGTGTTCGTGCTGACGGCGGAGCGCTACTTCCAGGGCTCGGGCCTGGTCGGGTCGGGCCCTCCGCAAGACCACCGCAAAGGCGAGGCGAATTCACCGGAGACACATCCGGCGCGCGCGGCCGTGCAGCCCGGGCACGGCCGCCATGCGAAGAGCCCGTTCTCGATCCCGTGGGCCGGCTGGAAGGACATCTTCTGGCGGACCTATCAGCGCATCGACGAGGACCGCCTGCTCGCGACCGCGGGCGGCGTCGTCTTCTTCGGGCTGCTCGCGATCTTTCCGGCGGTCACGGCGCTGGTGTCCTCTTACGGCCTGTTCGCCGATCCCGCCACGATCAGCGCCAACCTGCAGACGCTGGCGACCATGCTGCCCGAGGGTTCCTTCCAGATCGTCGAGGACCAGGTGGCGCGCGTGGTCTCGAACGGCAATACCACGCTGGGCGCCACTTTCCTGTTCGGCCTCCTGCTGGCGATCTGGAGCGCCAATGCCGGGGTCAAGGCGATCTTCGATGCCCTCAACGTGGCCTATGAGGAGCGTGAGAAGCGCAGCTTCATCAAGCTCAACACGGTGTCGCTCGCGTTCACGATCGGCGGCATCGTTGCGCTGCTGGTGATGGTGGGGGTTGTCGTCGCCTTCCCGCTGGCACTCAATCATCTCGGCTTGGCGCCCGAAAGCAAGCTGATCGTGGCACTGGCACGATGGCCGCTCATGTTCCTCGTCCTGCTGGTCGCGCTCGCGATCCTCTACCGCTTCGCGCCCAGCCGCGATGCACCGCGCTGGCAATGGCTGAGCCTCGGCGCGGTGACCGCCGCCCTGCTCTGGATCGCCGGTTCGGCACTGCTGTCCTGGTATCTCTCCGAATTCGCCAATTACAACGCGACCTATGGCTCTCTCGGCGCCGCGATCGGCCTGATGACGTGGATGTGGATGTCGGCCATCGTCATCATGTTCGGCGCCGAGCTGAATTCGGAGATCGAGCGGCAGACGCTGAGGGACACCACCGAGGGGCAGCCCAAGCCGCTCGGCACCCGCGATGCGGTCTCGGCCGACACCGTCGGCGCCGCCGCGCCGGCCTGACGCCGCGCCATGTTAGCCAATGACGAAGATCGGACCGGAACTCACCCGGCCCGATCGAGCGGCATCTCAACGCTTGGTGATGACGGCTTCCAGATATTCGCTGTGCACGACGATGGTGCCGTCGTCGGCATGGTTGAACTCGCCGAGCAGCGCCAGGAGATCGCGCCTCAGCGCCGCCTGCCCGCTCTCGTCGAGCGCGGCAAACGCCTTCAGCGTCGGCCCGTAGAAGGTCTTGAAGACGTCGAGCCAGTGCTCGGGCGAGCGATAGCGGAACACGAACATGCGCGGCTCGGCCGAAATATCCGAGGCCTGGCTTTTGAACATCTCCTCGAGCCGCGCCGGCGTGCCCCATAGCGCCGGAGACTTCACCCCGGCTGGCGGCGGCAGGTGCTTGCCGATGGTCCTGAACAGCTGGCCAATGAAACCCTGTGGGGTCCAGTTGGCAAGGCCGATCTTGCCGCCGGACTTGCAGACGCGTGCAAGCTCGGAGGCCGCCTTCTCCTGGTCCGGTGTGAACATCACGCCGAAGGTCGAGAGCACGACGTCGTAGCTCGCGTCCGCAAACGGCAGCGCTTCGGCGTCAGCCTCGCGAAATTCGACCGTCAGATGGTCCGCCGCCGCACGCTCCTGGCCGCGCTTGAGCAGCGCCGGCACATAGTCGGTGGATGTGACCTCACACCAGCGCCGCGCCGCGGCCAGCGTCGCGTTGCCGTTGCCGGCGGCGACGTCCAGCACCTTGCTGCCGGCGCGCAAGTCGATGGCCTCACAGAGCTGTTCGCCGACGATCTGCAAGGTGGTGCCGACAACGGCATAGTCGCCCGACGACCAGGCACCGTGCTGGCGCTGCTTGACGGCGGCAAGATCGGGCTGGGATGCGGGCTGTTTGAGGGCTGCGGATGTCGACATGAGCAAATCTCCTGTGGTTGAAAACGCCGGGACGATAGGCGCATGCGGTCCGCTGGCCTTGAGAGCAGCGTTATTTTGCGCTGAGAACGCCTTGATTTGCTGATGGGAGCCGCGACGAGCCTGATGCAGGCCGCCAGACAGTCACTATCCCCTCGAATCAACAATGATGTTAGGGTCATGCATTGCTTGGGGAAGCATGAGCCGCGACGGGTTCGAACGCGACCCGTGTTTTCCCGGGGGAAGCAGTCAGCTCTTGAGGCGTAACGCGCGGCATGATTCGCATTTCGACGATTTTCATCGCCATCTGCATGGTTCTGGTCGCGGCCTCGCTCGGGCTTGTGCTCTACGCCGTCGCCGGCATCAGCGGAACCGAGTCCGCGATCGTGGCGCTCACCGCGCTGACCTTCCTCATCCTCTACAACGCCGTGTCGATGCGGCTGCGTGACCGCAGCGACGTCGGCGGCCAGATCACGGATCTGTCGCGCGGCACCGCCGACCTCGCCCGCCAGGTGGCCGAGTTCGGCCGCCGCTTGGCCGCGATCGAGGCACGCATCGCCTCGTCCAATTCGACCAACTCCGACCGCATCCAGTCGGTGGTCGGCGAGATCAACGAGCTCGGCGGATTGGTCAGACAGCTCGCCACCACCGTGTCGGCCCATGAGGACATGCTGGCCGGCAGCGCGGCGGCGCCCGCCCCGGTCGCCAGCTCCGAGATCAAGTCCGAGCTCAAGTCCGAGCCGGAGGCGCCGATCGAGCTGGTTGCGCCGTTCGAGGAGCGGCCGGCCGCCCCTCCCCCGCTTGCCGCAGCACCTCCGCCTCCGTCGGCATCGGCGCAGCCGCGGCCGGCGCCGGCGGTCCAGCCCCCGGCCTCCAACCCGATTCAGACGGCCACCGGGCGCAACCAGACTCAATTGCTGGCGACGCTGCGTAATGCCATCGACGAGAACCGCATCGATATCTTCCTCCAGCCGATGGTGACGCTGCCGCAGCGCAAGGTGCGGTTCTACGAGGCGGTGACGCGCCTGCGCGACGAACGCGACCAGCTGGTCGCAGCGGAGGAGTTCATCAGCATCGCGGAGGCTTCCGGGCTCATCGGGCGCATCGACAACATGGTGATGCTGCGCTGTGTGCAGGTGCTGCGGCGCCTGATGGTGCGCAACAAGGACGTCGGCGTGTTCTGCAACGTCGCGGCGTCCACGCTCGGCAATTCCACCACCTTCGCACAATGCCTCGACTTCCTCGAAGCCAACCGGGCGCTGGCGCCCTCGCTGGTGCTGGAGTTCAAGCAATCGACGTTCCGCAATCTCGGCCCGACCGAGACCGAGAATCTCGCCGCACTCGCCCAGCGCGGCTTCCGCTTTTCGATGGACCACGTCACGGACCTGCGCATCGAGCCGCGCGAGCTGGCCGACCGCGGGGTGCGCTTCATCAAGGTGCCGGCCGCGCTGCTGCTCGACCCCAGGCGGGCGTCGACCTCGGACATCCATCCCTCCGACCTCTCCGACCTGCTCGGCCGCTTCGGCATCGACCTGATCGCCGAAAGGATTGAGGGCGAGCGCGCGGTCGTGGACCTGCTCGACTATGACGTGCGGTTCGGCCAGGGCTTCCTGTTCGCGCCGCCCCGGCCATTGCGGCCGGAAGGGGCATCTGCTACCGGCGGGGCCGCGCCGAACCAGGCGCAGGACACGCAAGGAACCAATGGCTCCGCTTCCCCCAGCCAAGGCGCGACATCTGGCGCGGCCGCTGCTCCGGCACAACGCATCACCGGCAACGCGGCGCTGGCGCGCCGCATCTGATCGGCCGCACCTATCATGACCACGCTGCATTTCGCCGAAAGCCTGCGCGAGCTCGTGGGCGGTGTGGAGGTCGTTCTCAGCGACATCTGGGGCGTCGTCCATAACGGCCTCGAATCCTTCCCCGAAGCCTGCGAGGCGTTGCATACCTATCGCAGCCACGGCGGTACGGTGATCCTGATCACCAACGCGCCGCGGCCGGCGGATTCCGTGCAGCGGCAATTGCGCAAGCTCGGCGTTGCCGACGAGACCTACGACGCGATCGTCTCGTCGGGCGACCTGACCCGGCTCTATGTCGCCGAGCATCCCGGCCGCAAAATGTTCTGGCTCGGGCCCGAGCGCGACAACTCGATCTATCGCGGCCTCGATGCGAAGACCGCGCCGCTGGAAGAAGCCGACTACATTGTCTGCACCGGCCTCTATGACGACGAGACCGAGACGGCGGAGGACTATCGCGGCATGATGCTGAAGGCGCGCGAGCGCAAGCTGACGCTGGTCTGCGCCAACCCCGACATCGTGGTGGAACGCGGCGACCGGCTGATCTACTGCGCCGGCGCCATCGCGGAGCTCTATCGCGAGCTCGGCGGCGAGGTGATCTTCTACGGCAAGCCGCACCGGCCGATCTACGAGCGCGCCATGGCGCTCGCCGGGGAACGCCAGGGCCACCAGATCGACCGGAAGAAGGTGCTGGCGATCGGCGATTCCGTCCGCACCGACTTAACCGGCGCGCGCGAATTCGGCATCGACTGCCTGTTCGTGACCCGCGGCATCCATGCCGAGGAGTTCGAGGGCCTCGACCAGCTCGACCCGGCATCGGTGCTGGAATTGTTCGGCCACCCGCCGAAGGCGCTGATGCGCGAATTGAAGTGGTGACGGCGAAGTCCGCGCTGGTGGCGTAGGCTTAGACCAATTGCTGAGCCCTGGAAGCCGTCATGGCCGGGCTTGACCCGGCCATCCACGACTTGCTTTGCAGATCCAAAAACGTGGATGGCCGGGACAAGCCCGGGCATGACGATCTCAATGGATAGTTGCTTTACGGTCGGGCGGCGCGCTTACGCGCTTGCCATGTCCGGGAACACCGCCTCGATCTTGGTCTTCAGCGTCGCCGCGTTGAACGGCTTGACGATGTAGTTGTTCACGCCGGCCTTCTTGGCCGCGATCACGTTCTCGGTCTTGGATTCCGCCGTGATCATGATGAAGGGCGTGGTGGCGAGGTTCGGATCCGCGCGCACTTCGCGCAAGAGGTCGTACCCCGTCATCGGCTCCATGTTCCAGTCGGAGATCACGAGCCCATACTTCTTGCCGCGCATCTTGTTCAGCGCTGCCGAGCCGTCGCTGGCATCATCGATATTCTCGAAGCCAAGCTGCTTCAGCAGATTCCTGATGATGCGGATCATGGTGCTGTAGTCATCCACCACCAGAACCGGCATCGACAAATCAACCGCCATCTCGACTCCCCCAACGCATACCCAGGAATATTACGATCGGAGCTGCCGGGCCGGGGCCCGCCTGCTCCAGATGCAAGGACTAGCACCAAGGCGTTAAACAGCGCGTTAATTGGGGGCGGCCCGAAAGAACTGAAATTGCGTGGGATTCGGCGCTCCCCCTTCCGCTTGACTTCATCGGGCCGGTCGCGCCACGGTCCCGGCCGGTCCCGCCGGTTCGAGAATTCCCCTGATGGCCCCGCATTTTAACGTTATCCGCGACACCACGCCCGTTTCCGCGATTCCAAGGGGCGCCGTGGTCGCCATGGGCAATTTCGACGGGGTTCATCTCGGTCACCGCGCCGTGATCGCCGCCGCCCTGGAAATGGGCCGGACCCATGGCCGCCCCGCGCTGGCGCTGACCTTCGAGCCGCATCCGCGGCGGTTCTTCAGCCCCAACACCCCGCAATTCCGCCTGACGGACGAACCGGCCAAGCTGCGGCTTCTGGCCGGTACCGGGCTTGCCGGCGCCGTGGTCATGACCTTCGACAAGGCACGCGCCGGAACCAGCGCGCAAGATTTCATTCACCAAGACCTGATCGGACGGCTCGGCGTCAGCGGGATCGCGGTGGGTTACGACTTCCATTTCGGCAAGGGTCGGGTCGGCTCGCCGAGCCTGCTGGTCAACGAGGCGCCCCGGCTGGGCATCGAGGTCGACGTGCAGCCGCATGTCGATATCGACGAGCGGCCGGTCTCCTCCAGCGCGATCCGCATCGCCCTCGCCGAAGGCCAGCTCGATGAGGCCACCACCATGCTGGGCGCACCCTGGTTCATCACCGGCGAGGTGATCCATGGCGAGAAGCGGGGCCGCGATCTCGGCTATCCCACCGCCAACATCCGCCTCGATGCCAATTGCGGCCTGAAGCACGGCATTTATGCGGTCCGGGTCGGCCGCGGCACCGAGCGGCTGGACGGAGTGGCAAGCTTCGGGCGCCGCCCGACCTTCGACAACGGTGCCCCGTTGCTGGAAATCTTCCTGTTCGACTTCAAGGGCGATCTCTACGGGCAGGCGCTGGATTGCGCCTTCATCGGCTTCATCCGCGAGGAGCTGAAGTTCGAGGGCATCGAGGCCCTGATCCGCCAGATGGACGACGATTCCGCCCGCGCCCGTACCATCCTGGCCGCCGCCCCGGACGCGTTTCCACGGCTCGGCGCCGTCGATTGAGCCCCGAATCCGGCCTTCCCGAACCTTTGCGCTTCCTTTGGCCCCCTGCTATGGAGAGCCCATGTTTGCGCGGCGCATCATAGGGATTAGCGGCCCGGCTTCCGCCTGAGCCTGACGGCTCGGCGCAAGACCGGGATTTGGTCGTTTCACCCCCGCGATTTCCGCATCGCCATCCGTCCCCGCGCCATTCCGAGCCAGTCAGCCTCATGTCCGAAAAGCCGCAAAAGTCCCAAAAGTCCGAAGCCAAAGACTATTCGAAGACCCTGTTCCTGCCGCAAACCGAATTCCCGATGCGCGCCGGCCTGCCCCAGCGCGAGCCGGAGATCCTCAAGCGCTGGTACGAGATCGGTCTCTACGAGAAGCTGCGTGAGGCTGCCCGTGGCCGCGCCAAGTTCGTGCTGCATGACGGCCCGCCCTACGCCAACGGCAACATCCATATCGGCACGGCCCTGAACAAGATCCTCAAGGATCTCGTCACCAAGAGCCAGCAGATGCTCGGCTTCGATTCCAATTACGTGCCGGGCTGGGACTGCCACGGCCTGCCGATCGAGTGGAAGGTCGAGGAGGAGCACTATCGCAAGAAGGGCAAGCAGAAGCCCGACTTCCGCGACTCCGCCGCGATGATCGACTTCCGCCGGGAGTGCCGCGCCTACGCCACGCATTGGCTCGGCGTGCAGCGCGAGGAGTTCAAGCGCCTCGGCGTCATCGGCGACTGGGATCATCCCTACGCCACCATGAGCTTCCCGGCCGAAGCCCAGATCGCGCGCGAGTTGATGAAGTTCGCCGCCAACGGCACGCTCTATCGCGGCTCCAAGCCGGTGATGTGGAGCGTGGTCGAGAAGACCGCGCTGGCCGAAGCCGAGGTCGAGTACGAGGACCACACCTCCGATACGGTCTGGGTGAAATTCCCGATTAGGGAAGAATTTCAGCCGGTTGATCCAAACAGCAAGCCTGTTTTCAAGAACATGGCTCTGCTCGCGGCATCTATCGTAATCTGGACGACCACTCCTTGGACTTTGCCCGGAAATCGGGCCATTAGCTTTTCGCCAAAAATTAAGTACGCACTATACGGTGTCAGGAAGGCGCCCGCCGGAAATTGGGCTAAGGCAGGCGATCTTTACGTGTTGGCCGAAAATCTTGCGCCAGAAGTGTTTAAGCAAGCTCGCGTTGAGCCGCAAGACTACGAAAAGCTCGACGACGTCCCCAACGAAGTGCTCGCAACCCTTGTGTGCGATCACCCATTAAGAGGGATTGGCGGCTACGGATTCACCGTTCCGTTGCTGGCCGGCGATCACGTTACCGATGACACCGGTACAGGCTTCGTGCACACCGCACCCGGCCACGGCCGCGAGGATTTCGATATCTGGACGGCAAACGCGCGCGAGCTCCACGCGCGCGGCATCTCGACGGCGATCCCCTATACTGTCGACGAGAACGGCGCCTACACCGCGCAAGCGCCCGGCTTCACCGGCAGGCACGTGATCACCGACAAGGGTGAGAAGGGCGACGCCAACGAGGCCGTGATCACGGCGCTGATTGAGACCGGACATTTGCTGGCGCGCGGCCGCCTTAAACATCAATATCCGCATTCCTGGCGCTCGAAGAAGCCGGTGATCTTTCGCAACACGCCGCAATGGTTCATCGCCATGGACAAGGACATCGCTCGGAAAGTGGTCCATCTTGGTCGGCGCCGGACTCTTGATAGGAATGTTTCGAGTTCAACCAATCTCGTTATGGGTCTCCAATCTTCACTAAATCCGCTGCCGACACTTGAAGTGGAAGCAACGATCACCACTCCCGGCGACACGCTGCGCGCCCGCGCGCTGCACGCGATCTCGGTGACGCAATGGGTGCCGCCCTCGGGAGAGAACCGCATCAACGGCATGATCGAGGCGCGGCCCGACTGGGTGATCTCGCGCCAGCGCGCCTGGGGCGTGCCGATCGCGGTCTTCGTGCGCGAGAAAGGCGACGGCTCCGCCGAGATCCTGCAGGACGAGGCGGTCAACACCCGCATTGGCGAGGCGTTCGAGCAGGAAGGCGCCGATGCCTGGTATGCGACAGGCGCGCGCGAGCGCTTCCTGGGCGCGCGCGCAAGCGAAGATTGGCAGAAGGTCGACGACATTCTCGACGTCTGGTTCGATTCCGGCTCGACCCACGCTTTCGTGCTCGAGGACCCCGAGCAGTTTCCCGGCCTCGCCGGCATCAAGCGCAAGGTCGACGGCGGCACCGACACGGTGATGTATCTGGAAGGCTCGGACCAGCATCGCGGCTGGTTCCACTCCTCGCTGCTGGAGAGCTGCGGCACGCGCGGCCGCGCGCCTTACGACATCGTGCTGACCCACGGCTTCACCCAGGCCGAGGACGGCCGCAAGATGTCGAAGTCGCTCGGCAACACCATCGAGCCGCAAGCGGTCATCAAGGAATCCGGCGCCGACATCCTTCGGCTCTGGGTCGCGTCGTGCGACTACACTGACGACCAGCGCATCGGTCCCGAGATCCTGAAGAACACGGTCGAGACCTATCGCAAGCTGCGCAACACCGTGCGCTGGATGCTCGGCACGCTGCATCATTACAAGCCGGCCGAGGCGGTCGCGCCCGCCGAGATGCCCGAGCTCGAGCGGCTGATGCTGCACGAACTGGCGGTGCGCGCCGCCGCCATCGACAAGGCCTATCGGGAGTTCGACTACAAGACCGTGGTCGCGACCCTCTCGGCCTTCCTCAACAGCGAGCTCTCGGCGTTCTATTTCGACATCCGCAAGGACACGCTGTATTGCGATCCGCCGTCCTCCCTGACCCGCAAGGCGGCGCTGACCACGATCGACCTGTTGTGCACCTCGGTGCTGAAATGGCTGGCGCCGATCCTCAGCTTCACCGCCGAGGAAGCCTGGCGCATGTACCGCCCCGGCGCCGAGCCGTCGGTGCATCTGACGCTGTTCCCGACCGATCTCGACGGCTTGCGCGACGACAGGCTCGCCGCGAAGTGGGAGACGATCCGCAACGTTCGCCGCGTCGTCACCGGCGCGCTCGAGCTCGAACGCGCCGCCAAGAACATCGGCTCCTCGCTGGAGGCCTCGCCGGTGATCTATGTCGCCGACCGCGGCATGCTGGCGACGCTGTTCGACATCGATCTGGCCGAAGTCTGCATCACCTCGAATTACGAGGTGCGTGAGGGCGAGGCGCCGGCTGCTGCGTTCCGTCTCGACGCGGTGCCCGGTGTCGCGGTCGTGGTGGAGAAGGCGGTCGGCACCAAATGCGCCCGGTCCTGGAAGATCTCGCCGTTTGTCGGCGACGATCCTGAGTACCCCGACGTCACCCCGCGCGACGCCAAGGCGCTGCGCGAATGGAAGGCGTTGGGAGTGGCGGTCTGATCCCCCGCATGACCCCGCTTGGCGCCGGCACCCTCGCGGCAATTGTCACGCTCGTGGCCGACCAGGCCTCGAAGCTCTGGCTGCTGAACGTCTTCGACCTCGCCCGGCGCGGCGTCGTCAGGGTGACGCCGTTCTTCGACCTGGTGCTGGCCTGGAATATCGGCATCAGCTTCGGCTGGCTGCAGCACGACAGCCAGGCGGCGCAGCTCGCGCTGATGGCGGTCAAGGCGCTCGCCGTGGTCGCCTTGGCGATCTGGATGGCCCGCTCGCACACCAGGCTTGTCACGGTTGCGCTGGGCCTGATCATCGGCGGCGCCCTCGGCAACGGCATCGACCGCCTGATCCATGGCGCGGTGGTCGATTTCGCGCTGTTCCATATCGAGATCGGCGGAAATACCTATAATTGGTACGTGTTTAACCTCGCGGACGTGGCAATCGTTGCTGGGGTGGCAGCGCTATTGTATGATTCCTTCCTGGGGGTACCCGCCGCAAAAGCGCCCTGATCCCGGCCGATACGGACCGGCAGGCGGAACCTGGTTTTGCGAGGGACTGGCCGCATTTGAGCGGCGATCTGCCACAATATGGAACAGGTATCGTAATGCGCAGCTCGAAGACCAGCGGTTCAATGGTTCGAGACTCCCAATGGGGGGTCTGGCGGGCTTTGAAATTGTCCGCTGTCGCGCTCGGCATTGGCCTCGTCATGTCGACCGGCGCCGCCCGCGCTGGTGATGACGACGAGGACGACGACATGACCTTCGAAGAGAAGCTCATCGACAATCTGATGTCCGGCCTCGGCGCCAAGAGCATGGAGAAGCCCGGCATCGAATACCGCGAGCGTTCGCCGCTGGTCGTGCCGCCCAAGCTCGACCTGCCGCCGCCGGCCGCGGCGGAGGCCGCGGTTGCGCCGAACTGGCCCAAGGACCCCGACGAGAAGCGTCGCAAGGACGCCATCGCCGCGCGGAAGAAGGGGGGCGGCGACAAGGCAGCAGAGTATCTGAAGAATGCCCGGCCGCTCTCGCCCGCCGAGATGAACGCCCACAAGACGGCCGCCGCCGCAAAGACCAGCAATGATCCGGTTCAGCCGGGCACCACCGCCAATCCGACTCTCAGCCCCGCCCAGCTCGGATACACCGGTGGACTGTTCAAATTGTTCAAAGGCAACGAGCCCGAGTCGAAGCAGTTCACGTCGGAGCCGCCGCGCCAATCGCTGGTGGAGCCGCCGCCGGGATACCAGACGCCCTCGCCGAACTACGCCTACGGCTCCGGGCCGGACAACTCGAAGCGAACCTATTTCGACGTCCTGTCCGGCAAGGAGAAGGTGCAATAGCACTCCTGCCCGGCCCCGAGCATTTCGGATCGCGGAGCTGGCTGCCGGCCCCTGCATGGCTTTGGCCTGACTTGCTCACGCGTTGATGGCGTTCTCTGCTTCGTGACGCGAAGTCTCAGCCGCACGGTGTAGCATGCGGCGCCTCCGAGCCGGAGATCCGGACCTCGGCGTTCAAAAGGATCATGATGCCCTCTTCCCGATCGGCTGCCTGCCTCCTTGCCGCGCTGCTCTCGACCAGTGTCCTGACATCAGGTGCGGCCCTCGCCCAGACCACGGTCACATCGGCCCCGCCCGCCAGCTTCACGCTCAGCAACGGCATGCAGGTCGTGGTAATCCCGGATCACCGCACGCCCGTGGTCACGGAGATGATCTGGTACAAGGTCGGCTCGGCCGACGAGACGCCGGGAAAATCCGGGCTCGCGCATTTCCTCGAGCACCTGATGTTCAAGGGCACCTCGAAGCATCCCGCCGGCGAATTCTCCCAGACCGTGCTCCGCGTCGGCGGCAACGAGAACGCCTCGACCTCGGTCGACTACACCAATTACTACCAGCGTGTGCCGAAAGAGCAGCTGCCGACCATGATGGAGTTCGAGGCCGACCGCATGACCGGCCTGATCCTCAAGGACGAGAACGTGCTGCCCGAGCGCGATGTCGTGCTGGAAGAATACAACATGCGCGTCGCCAACAATCCCGACGCGCGGTTGAACGAGCAGATCATGGCTGCGCTCTACCTCAATCATCCCTACGGCCGGCCAGTGATCGGCTGGCATCAGGAAATCGAGAAGCTCGATCGCGAGGACGCGCTCGCCTTCTACCGCCGCTTCTATGCGCCGAACAACGCGATCCTGGTGATCGCCGGCGACGTCGACGCCGCCGAAATCCGCCCGCTGGTCGAGCGCAATTTCGGCTCGATCCCGGCGCAGCCTGCCATCCCGGCACGGCGGGTCCGTCCGCAGGAGCCTGAGCCCGCCGCCCCGCGCACCGTCACGCTGGCCGATCCGCGCGTCGAGCAGCCGAACATGCGGCGCTATTATCTCGTGCCGTCGGCGACCACGGCCGCGGCCGGCGAGAGCGCGGCCCTCGACGTGCTGGCGCAGCTGATGGGCAGCGGCAGCAATTCCTATCTCTACCGCGCCCTCGTCGTCGACAAGCCGCTCGCGGTCTCCGCCAACGCCAGCTATTCCAGCATCGCGCTCGACCCGACCCAGTTCGCGATCTCGGCTGCGCCGAAAGCCGGCGTCAGCTTCGCAGAGATCGAGCAGGCGGTCGACGGCGTCATCGCCAACGTGGCGCAGAACCCGATCCGCGCCGAGGATCTGGAGCGTGTGAAGACCCAGCTCATCGCGGAAGCGATCTACGCCCAGGACAACCAGGCAGTGCTGGCACGCTGGTATGGCGGCGCGTTGACCACCGGCCTGTCGATCGAGGACATCAGGAGCTGGCCCGATCGCATCCGCGCGGTCACCGCCGAGCAGGTCCGCGCCGTCGCGCAGAAATGGCTGGATAAGAAGCGCTCGGTGACGGGCTATCTGATCAAGGACACCAGTGCTGCCAAGCGCGAGGAGAAGCGTTCGTGACCTATCCCTTCCTTCGACGCGTTGCATTCTCGTTCGTCGCCGGCGCCGCGCTCGCGCTGGCTGCGGTGTCGCCGTCGCTCGCCGCCGCAAAGATCCAGCGCCTGGTCTCGCCCGGCGGCATCGAGGCCTGGTTCGTGCAGGACGCGACCGTGCCGCTGATCGCCATGGAATATTCCTTTGCCGGCGGCTCGGCCCAGGATCCCAAGGACAAGCCTGGCGTCGCCAATCTGGTCGGCGACCTGCTCGACGAAGGCTCCGCCGATCTCGATTCCAAGACCTTCCACGAGCGGCTCGACCGCCGCGCCATCGAGCTGTCCTTCAATGCCACCCGCGACACCTTCCGCGGCAGCCTGCGCATGCTGCGCGACAACAAGGACGAGGCCTTCGATCTCTTGCGGGGCGCGCTGACCTCGCCGCATTTCAACCCCGCCGACGTCGAACGCATCCGCTCCCAGGTCATCTCGGGCCTGCGCCGCGAGACCACCAACCCGACCTCGCTGGCGAGCCGCAAGTTCCTGGAAGTCGCCTTCGGCGATCATCCCTACGGCCGGCAGACCAACGGCAACCTCGACAGCGTGCCGACCATCACGGTCGCCGACATGAAGGACTATGTCGGCCGCGTGCTGGCCAGGGATGGGCTGAAGATCGCAGTCGTCGGCGATGTCGATCCGGTGGCCCTCGGCAAGCTGCTCGACCACACCTTCGGCGCCCTGCCCGCCAAGGCCAACCTGACGCCGGTCCCCGACGTCGAAGCCGCAAAGCCGCCGCAACGCGCCTTCGTCACCCTCGACGTGCCGCAGACCGTGATCACATTCGGCGGGCCCGGGGTGAAGCGCAGCGATCCCAACTTCATGGCGGCCTATGTCGTCAACCACATCCTCGGCGGCGGCGGATTGTCCTCGCGCCTCTACCGCGAGGTCCGCGAGAAGCGAGGCCTCGCCTATTCGGTGTTCGAATCGCTGCTCTGGATGGAGCATTCGGCGATCTTCATCGGCAATACCGGCACGCGCGCCGACCGCGCCGGCGACACCATCGATGCCATCGAGAAGGAAGTGCGCCGGATCGCCGAGGAAGGTCCGACGCAGAAGGAGCTCGACGAGGCCAAGTCCTACCTCAAGGGCTCGCAGATGCTGGCGCTCGACACCTCCTCCAAGCTGGCGCAAGCGCTGCTGCAGTACCAGCAGGACAAGCTGCCGATCGACTACATCGAGAAGCGCAACGCCATCGTCGATGCCGTGACGCTGGACGACGCCAAGGCGGCCGCCCGGCGGCTCTGGGGCCAGGGCCTGCTGACCGTCGTCGTCGGCCGTGCCCCGCAGGCCGCGGCGCAACCGGCGGCGGCACCGGCGACGAAGTCGAACTGACGTCACGCTCTTGCGCTTCCCAAGATGGCCGGGCTCGCCCGGCCATCTTGCGTTTCCGCCAAGCACCATTGCCGAACGTAGACGTCCGCGATATGTCCGGACATCACGAATGGTGCCATCATGCTGCGGATATCCCGCGATCTCGTCATCGACGAGGACGACATCGAGATCGGCTTTGTCCGCGCCTCCGGCCCGGGCGGGCAGAACGTCAACAAGGTCGCGACCTCGGCCCAGCTGCGTTTCGACACGCGCAAGCTGACCTTGCCGGAGGATGTGGCGCTACGCCTTGCCCGCATCGCCGGCCAGCGCATGACCAAGGACGGCGTCATCGTGATCCACGCGCAGCGCTTCCGCACCCAGGAGCGCAACCGCCAGGATGCCATCGACCGGCTGGTCGAAATCCTCAGCGAGGCGATGGTGCGGCCAAAGCCGCGGCGCGCGACAAAACCGACCTTCGGCTCGAAGCAACGCCGTCTCGAAGGCAAGAAGCGCCGCAGCGACATCAAGGCCGGACGCGGCCGAAGCTTCGACGACTAAAGCGCGAAGATGCATCGGCAGTGAGCTCTCTCCCCCGCTTGCGGGGGAGGGTCGGGGAGAGGGTGTCTCCGCAACGGGACAATCCCGACGCGGAGAAAGCCCTCACCCAGCGCTCCGCGCCGTCCTCTCTCGCGTGCGCAAGCGGGAGAGGTGAACGATCCGCCCTGATGTCAGTAACGCTTGGACGGGGCTGCGCCGGTCGCGGCATCGTCGGCCGTCCCCTTGTGCGTAGCGCTGCCCGTGGTGCCGGCCGTGCCTCGGGTGCTTTTAGTCGGCTTCATGCCGGTCTTCTCGCCCGCAGTGCCCGGCTGCGCATTCATCTCCTCGTCGCCGCTGCCCATCGTGCTGCCCTGCATGGGTTTGCTTTGCACGGCGCCGCCCGGCTTGGCGGTGGGGGGCGCGCTTTGCGCGAGAACGGGCGTCGCAATGAAAGCCGACAGAGCGCATGCGATAATCGAGGTCTTGACCAACTTCATCCACTTCTCCTGGATTTTCCGCGATGACAGTCCAATTGTCCGCAGCGCCGTTCGCCTGGATCGAACCGTGACATCGCGTCAAGCGTGCGAACGGCGCGGTGCTCATCCAAGCCGTATCGTGTGTTGATGGTTTAGGGATTTCGCGGCGGTTTCGCGGAATTGCACTCCTCATATGCGGCAACGCGCGAGCCCGCGCCGCATTCGTCAACGACCGGTGAATGCTGGAGATTCCCACATCTGGTATGTGGGAAGCGCAACCTTCCCCATGCATTTGTTGCGAGGTGGCGTTAGATTGGGACATTCGCCGAGTGAGCTCATGCCCGTCCGCCAACTTCCAGAGCAGATCGTCAACCGCATCGCCGCCGGCGAGGTGGTCGAGCGCCCCGCGAGCGTGGTCAAGGAACTGGTCGAAAACGCGATCGATGCCGGCGCGAGCCGGATCGACGTCTTCACCGAAGGCGGCGGGCGGCGGCGGATCGGCATCACCGATGACGGCGGCGGCATGACCGCGAAGGATCTCGCCCTCGCGGTCGAGCGCCATGCCACCTCCAAGCTCGACGACGAGGACCTGCTCCAGATTCGAACCCTCGGCTTCCGCGGCGAGGCGCTGCCCTCGATCGGCTCAGTCGCGCGGCTCTCCATCACCACGCGCCACGCCAGCGAGCCGCATGCCTGGGCGCTGACGGTCGAAGGCGGCGAGAAATCCGAGATCATGCCGGCGGCGCTGGCGCACGGCACGCGCGTCGAGGTCGGCGACCTCTTCTATGCGACGCCGGCGCGGTTGAAATTCCTCAAGACCGACCGCACCGAAGCCGAGGCGATCCGCGAGGTGGTGCGGCGTCTCGCCATGGCGCGGCCCGACATTGCTTTCACGCTGGCCGGCGAGGAACGCGCGCCGGTGACCTGGGCCGCCGCGCTGCCCGGCGCGGCCGGACGGCTGACCAGGCTCGGCGACATCCTGGGCGCGGAGTTTCGCAGCCACGCCATCGAGGTCCATGCCGAGCGCGAGGGCATCGTCGTCGCCGGCTATGCGGCGGCACCGGCGCTGACCAAGGCCAACGCGCTCGGGCAATATCTCTTCGTCAACGGCCGTCCGGTGCGGGACAAGCTGATTCTCGGCGCCGTGCGCGCAGCCTATTCCGACTATCTGCCGCGTGACCGCCATCCGGTACTGGCGCTGTTCGTCACGCTCGATGCGCGCGAGGTCGACGCCAACGTGCATCCGGCCAAGACCGAAGTGCGGTTCCGCAATGCCGGCCTTGTCCGCGCGCTGATCGTGCACGGATTGAAGGAGGCGCTGGCGCGCGAGGGCCGGCGCACCGCTGCCAATAGCGGCGAGAGCGCCTTGTCCGCGTTCCGGCCCGCTTTCACGCCGCCGCGTCCCGCGAGCTGGGATTGGCGCGCCTCGCCCGCCGCCCCTGTTGCGCCGATGCCGTCATTCGAGGGCTCCGCGACATCCGCTCTAGCGGAGCGTGCGCAGGCCGCGTTCGATGTCGGTGCTCCCAGCGCGGACGTGCGATTCGAGACGCAGCCGGTGGCGGACCTCGTCGACCGCCCGCTCGGCGCGGCGCGCACGCAGATCCACGAGACCTATATCGTCTCGCAGACCCGTGACGGCCTCATCATCGTCGACCAGCACGCCGCGCATGAGCGCATCGTCTATGAGCGGCTGAAGGCCTCGATGGCCGCCAACGGCGTGCAGCGGCAGATCCTGCTCATTCCCGAGATCGTCGAGATGGACGAGGCCACGGTCGAGCGCCTGCTGGAGCGCAGCGAGGAACTGGCCTCGTTCGGCCTCGCCATCGAATCCTTCGGCCCCGGCGCAGTCGCGGTCCGCGAGACGCCCTCGCTGCTCGGCAAGACCAATGCCGGCGGCCTGTTGCGCGATCTCGCCGAGCACATGGCCGAGTGGGACGAAGCGCTGCCGCTGGAGCGCCGCCTGATGCACGTCGCGGCGACCATGGCCTGCCACGGCTCGGTGCGCGCCGGCCGAAGGCTGCGGCCGGAGGAAATGAACGCACTGCTGCGCGAGATGGAGGACACGCCGAATTCCGGCCAGTGCAATCACGGCCGGCCGACCTATGTCGAGCTGAAGCTGAGCGACGTCGAGAAGCTGTTCGGGCGGAGATAGTTCTGGTCGTGTAGGATGGGTAGAGCGTAGCGAAACCCATCCTTCCACCCAGGCAGTGAGACGATGGGTTTCGCTTCGCTCTACCCGTCCTACCGCTTCCTCAAGAACACGAACTCCGTGTCGTCGTAGGCGCGCCGCTCCAGCTCCTCGTATCCTTCCGGCGTCACGAACTGCGCGGCCTTCGCCTCCTCCACCACCAGCAGCGCGCCCGGCGTCAGCCAGCCGCCGTCGCGCAAGGACGCCAGCGCCTTCTCCGCAAAACCCTTGCCGTAGGGCGGATCGAGGAACACCAGCGAGAACGGCTCGACGGGATGCGCGGGGCCGAGATCGGTCGCGTCGCGGCGATAGACCTTGGTGACGCCACCCAGGCCCAGCGTCTCGACATTGTTGCGCAACAGCGCCCGCGCTTCCGCGCCATTGTCGACGAACAGCGTGAACTTCGCCCCGCGCGAGACCGCTTCGATACCGAGCGCCCCGGTGCCGGCGAACAGGTCGAGCACGCGCGCATCGGCAATCGGATCGTCATAGGCGTGCACGAGGATGTTGAACACGGACTCGCGCAAGCGGTCCGCCGTCGGGCGGATGTCGCGCGAGGACGGCGAGGCCAGATTGCGCCCCTTCAAGCGACCGCCAACGACGCGCATTACACGACTCCGTCATGCCCGGGCTTGTCCCGGGCATCCACGTTCTTCAGTAGCAGGCGCAAGCAAGACGTGGATGGCCGGGTCAAGCCCGGCCATGACGACCTGTTGCGCGGTGTCGGCGTCGCTCCAAGCATTGAAGCTTACTCGCCATCCCGTGGCGTCAAGTCGCGCTTGCCGTGATAGCCGCGCTTGGGACGGCGCGGCGGGCCGTAACCGCTGGCCTGTTCCTCGTTGCGTTCGCGTGCCTCCTCGCTGCCGGTGCGCTGCACCAGCACGCGGCGGCCCTTGCGGTCGTTGATCACGGCGCGCTTGCTGGCGGGCTTCGTCTCGCGCGGCGCATCGTCCTCGCGCGCGGCCGGCTTCGCGGGCACGTCGAACTGCGCCCCCGACTTCTCGATCACCTTGTCGCCGAGCTGCTCGCGCAGCACCCGCGACTTGATCTCCTCGACCTGGCCTTCCGGGACCTCGCCGAGCTGGAACGGGCCGTAGGAGACGCGGATCAGCCGGTTCACCTCGAGGCCGAGATGGGCGCAGACGTTGCGCACCTCGCGGTTCTTGCCCTCGCGGATCGCGAACACCAGCCAGACATTGGCGCCCTGGTCGCGCTCCAGCGTCGCCTCGATCGGACCGTATTTGACGCCCTCGATCTCGACGCCGTTCTTGAGCTCGTCGAGCTGGGCCTGGGTGACGTCGCCGTGGGCGCGGACGCGGTAGCGGCGCAGCCAGCCGGTATCGGGCAGCTCCAGCGTGCGCGCCAGCCCGCCGTCGTTGGTGAGCAGCAAGAGGCCCTCGGTATTGAAATCGAGCCGGCCGACGCTGATCAGCCGCGGCAGACCTTCCGGCAGATTGTCGAACACGGTGGGACGCCCCTCGGGATCGTCATGCGTGGTCATCAGCCCGCGCGGCTTGTGATAGAGGAACAGGCGCGTGCGCTCGCGCTCCGGCAACGGCTTGCCGTCGACCATGACGACGTCGTTCTTGGTGATGTCCAGCGCGGGCGAGTTGATGACGCGGCCATTGACGGTGACGCGGCCTTGCGTGACCATCTCCTCGGCGTCGCGGCGCGAGGCGAGGCCCGCACGTGCCAGCACCTTGGCGATGCGCTCGCCGGCCTTCTTCGGCTTCGGCTCTTCGTCCCGGCGCGGCCGCCGGTCGACGTCACGATCGCGCTCGCGATAGGCACCGCGGCCGCCGAAGGCGGGACGTCTCTCGAAGATCCTGCTGTCATCCTCGTTTTCGCGGCGCGGGCGATCGCCGAAACGGCCTTCGCTGCGCGGATGCTCGTGCCAATCGGAACGGCCCTCAGACCGCTCGCGCGGACGATTGAATTTCGGCCGGTCGCCGCCGCGGTCGCCATCGCCGTCACGACGGGGCCGGTCGAATTTTGGACGATCCTCGCGCGGACGGTCGAATTTGGGCCGCTCGCGGAACGGGCGATCGCCCGATGCGCGATCGTCGCGTGAGCGCGAGAACCGCGGACGGTCGTCACCGCGGCCGCCATCGCGATGTTCGTCGCGCTTCTGCCAGGGCTTGTCTCCGCTGCGGTCACGGCCGCCGAAATCCTTGCGCGGACCCTTGCCAAAATCCTTGCGCGGCGGCCGATCGCCGCGCGGACGGTCGTCGCGCTTCTGCCAGGGCTTTGACTCGCCGCGATCGCCACGATCGCGATCCGGACCGCCCCGCGAAAACTTCCGCTCGCCGTCGAACGAACGCTCCGGACGGTCGCCGCGCGGCGAATACGGCCGCTTGTCGCCGAACTTCTTGTCGCCGAACCGGCCGGCGGGACGGGACTCATCGCGATCCCGGCTGCGCGGCGGACGGTCGTCACGGCCTTGGGACGGGCGGTCACCGCGCGGCTTGAAGGAGCGCTTGTCGCCATCGCGCGATCCACGATCGGAGAAAGGACGGTCGCCACGTGGCTTGAAGCTGCGCTCGCTGCTGCGATCGTCGCGCTTGAAGCGCGGACGGTCGGACGAATCCCGGCGCGGGGCATCGCCCTCCTCGCGGCGGCGGAAAGGGCGGCTGTCGCGATCGCCACGGGGCGGGCGGCTGTCGCGGTCGCCCCTGCCCTCGCTCCTTCCCTCTTTCTTGCCCTCGAAGCCGCGCTTGGCGAACTTCTTCTCGGGGCCGCGCGCCTTGCCGCTGCGGCCGCCTTTGGGCGGGCCTCGCCGGCCGCGGGAATCGTTGTCTTTGTCGCTGTCGCGAGGCATGAATGATCTCACTTGGGGGTAGCGCGATGAGCATTGCGCGCGCTCGTTCCGAGCCGCATGCTCAGGCAAAATCGGTATCCACTCTTGCTGAAGGCGGAGCTACTAGCAGGTTTCTGGCGATGATACGAGGCTTGAAAGCCCCCTCTTTCATGGATTTGGCGCTTCAGGCGGCCGAAAATGCCGGAAAAGCCGGCGAAGTTCCTGTTGGATGCGTGGTGGTCCGCAATGACGAGGTGATCGCCACCGCCGCCAACCGGACGCTGACCGACCATGATCCGACCGCCCATGCCGAAATCGTCGCGCTGCGCGAAGCCGCAAGGAAGATCGGCAGCGAGCGCCTCGTCGACTGCGACCTCTACGTGACGCTGGAGCCCTGCACCATGTGTGCGGGCGCGATCTCGTTTGCAAGGGTCAGGCGGCTCTATTACGGCGCCGCCGACCCCAAGGGCGGCGCGGTGGAATCAGGCGTGCGGTTCTTTGCCTCCCCAACCTGCCATCACGCGCCGGACGTCTATTCCGGCGTCGGCGAGACCGAGGCGGCGCGGCTGCTCAAGGAGTTCTTTCGGGAGCGGCGCTGAGTGCTCCACACTCCGCTGTCATGCCCCGCGCAGGCGGGGCATCCAGTAAGCCGCATCGAGTGAACCACATTCGTCTCGGAGTACCGGATCGTCCGCCTTCGCGGACGATGACAGTTGAGTGTGTGGCGGAGGGCGGTGCCTAGGCCGAGAAGAACTCCCGCAACGCCTTCGCGGTCACGTCCGGGTTCTCCTCCGTCAGGAAGTGCCCCGCATCCACCGGCATGCCGTCGACGTTGGTGGCCCATTGCTTCCACGTATCGAGCGGCGTCGCGGCGGCTTGGGCCACGCCGGCATTGCCCCACAGTGCCAGCATGGGAATGGTGATCTTCTTGCCGGCCTCGAAATCCGCCTTGTCGAGGTCGTAGTCGAAATAGGCGCCGGCGCGATAATCCTCGCACATCGCATGGATGCGGGCGGGATCGCGGAACGGGGCGAGGTAATGTTCGAGCGCTCGCGGATCGATCGCGTCTAACGTCTTCGATTTGGTCTGGCTCGCCATCTTGAAGCGCAGGAAGAACTCGCCTTGGCTCGAGATCAGCGTCTCCGGCAGCGGATAGGGCTGCGCCAGGAAGGTCCAGTGATAGATCTTCAACGCGTAGGCGCGGTTCATCCGCTCCCAGTAATTATAGGTCGGCAGGATATCGAGCACGGCGAGCTTCGACAGCCGGCCGGGATGGTCGAGCGCGAGCCGATACGACACGCGGCCGCCGCGGTCGTGACCGGCGAGCGCGAAATGCACATGGCCGAGCCGCTCCATCATTTCGACCATGGCCTTGGCCATCGCGCGCTTGCTGTAGGGGATGTGCAGCGCGTCGCTCTCGGGCATGTCGGACCAGCCGTAGCCGGGTAGGTCGGCGATGATCAGCGTGAAGTGCTCGGCCAGCTCAGGCGCCACCTGGTGCCACATCACGTGGGTCTCGGAGAAGCCGTGCAGCAGCAACAGCGGCGGGCCCTTGCCGCCGACGCGGGCGAAGACGCGGCCGAACGAGGTATCGATCCATTCGGCGGCAAAGCCAGGATAGAGGTCGGCGAGATCGGACATCTTGTTGCATCCTTGAGGGGTCAGTCGGGGCCGGCCCCCGACACCAAAAAGTGCGAAAACAACCCCATGCACAGTAGCGGTATGATCATCGGGGTCACTAAGCCCAATGACTGATTACATATTCTGGGGTGCGCATGTGGCGATCCGGTGACACAAACCTCGAGATTTGCGGATCGGCGCGTCCGGCGCGCCGTCCGGAATGACGAGCTAGCCCTTGGCCTTCTCCGCCTCCACCGCCTGCCAGCCGATGTCGCGGCGGCAGAAGCCCTCCGGCCAGCGGATGCGGTCGACGGCCCGGTAGGCCCTCGCCTGCGCTTCGGTCACGGTCGCCCCCAGCGCGCAGACATTGAGCACGCGGCCGCCATTGGCGAGGATCGCACCGTCCTTCGCCACCGTGCCGGCGTGAAAGATCTCGACATTGTCCACCTTGGCCGCTTCATCGAGCCCCTCGATGCGCGTGCCCTTCTGGTAGTCGCCGGGATAGCCTTGTGCGGCCATCACCACGGTGAGCGCGCTTTCCTTGTGCCAGCGCAGATCGAAATTCTTCAATTGCGCGTCGCAGGACGCCAGCAGCGCTGGCACGAGGTCGCTCATCATCCGCAGCATCAGCACCTGGCATTCAGGGTCGCCGAAGCGCACGTTGAACTCGAACAGCTTTGGCCCCTGCGTCGTCAGCATGATCCCGGCATAGAGCACGCCGCGGAACGGGGTGCCGCGCTGCTTCATCCCTGCGACCGTCGGCAGGATGATCTTGGCCATGATCGCGTCGTGGATGGCCGGCGTCACCAGCGGCGTCGGCGAATAGGCGCCCATGCCGCCGGTGTTCGGGCCGACGTCGTGATCGAACACGCGCTTGTGGTCCTGGGCGGAAGCCAGCGGAATGGCGGTCTCGCCGTCGCACAGCGCAAAGAAGCTGATCTCGCGGCCCGGCAGAAACTCCTCGATCACGACCTCAGCGCCAGCCTCGCCAAAGGCACCCTCGAACATCATGGCGATGGCGTCCTCGGCCTCGCGCACGGTCTTGGCAACGACGACGCCCTTGCCGGCGGCGAGGCCATCGGCCTTCACGACGATCGGCGCGCCCTGGCTCTGCACATAGGCGCGCGCGTCGGCTGCCTTGGTGAACCGCTTGTAGGCCCCGGTCGGAATGCCGAACTCGGTGCACAGCGCCTTGGTGAACCCTTTGGAGCTTTCGAGCTGCGCCGCCGCCTTGCTCGGCCCGAACGCCTTGATGCCGGCGGCCGTGAGATCATCGACGATGCCGGCCGCCAGCGGCGTCTCCGGCCCGACCACCACGAGCTCGACCGCGTTCGTCTTGCAGAAGTCGATCACCGCCGCATGGTCGGCCACATCGAGCGCCACGCATTCCGCCTCCCTGGCGATGCCGGCATTGCCGGGCGCGCACCAGAATTTGGTCACCAGGGGAGAGGCCGCGATCTTCCACGCCAGGGCATGTTCGCGGCCGCCGGAACCGAGCAGGAGAATGTGCATCGAAGGCTCAAGATGAGGGGTTTTGCTGGGGGCGGAAGTCGCATGAATCGGGGTGGGGCTCAAGGGGGATGGGGGGCTGGGCTCCCCGGCATTCCGGGGTGCGGCGCGTTGGCGTGACCGCACCTTCGACCATCAATTTGCCCACCGCCGCAGTCGGTCTCCCAGGCAAGATTGAAAGGGACCCGAAGGACGATCCGAAGAAACTCATCGACCACCGGGAAAATATTATGATCCGGACTAAACCTTGCGACGGGACTTCGGGATTTCAACGAGAAGGATCTCGGCTAGCTTGTCGATGCAGGCATCACTCTGGAGCGAAAGATCGTCAGCTCCTTGATTCCAAAGCTCCCCTATTCTCGCGCGGGTTTCTCGAACAACTTCGATCGAGTCAGCGTCGTCGCATTCTGAAGCGACTTTCTCATTCACCCAGTCCCAAGTCAGAAGGACATCAGCAAGTGTAAGCTTCGTAGCTCGCGCTATGCCTTGTACGCTTCGTGGATCTCGGATAACCCGCTTCAACACTCGCCCATGATCGTGAAAAAGCGTGCCCTGATTAGCGCGAACGCACCGGGTATATAGGTCCCAAAGCTTTTCAGCACGTGTCATTTTACAAGCAACCTCCGGCTGTTCTATGGCGGCGTTGTCTTGATCCTGCTGATTCCATCCCAACGCGTGAAAATAACTTCAGCCTTTTCTCGGTTGAAGAATAGGACACCGCGCTCACCACTCCTAATCAGTAACCCCGATATCGATCCCGTTACGCTTCAAGTGTGTAGGTTGGTGCTGGGGCTTTGAGCATGTTGCGGCTCGTGTCGAGAGCAAACCCCAATGTAAGCAGAAAAGTGCCCGCGAAGAACGAACCGATCGCGACGACTTCGAGTGGTGCGCCGATTTGGGCGAGCAGAAGCACTCCGACCAATCCGCCTCCGGCCATCGTGGCCATGGCAGAATTGACGAAGTATCCGACCAACGCAAACGACGCCCCAATAATAAGGACGCAGATGGTCACGAACGTGACCCTGAGCGTCGAAACATCATGCATCTTAGCTTCTTCTGTATCGCCTTCCCCAGCGTCATCCGGCACGACCCTTTTCGTCATCGTCTGGAGATTGATCACTGCATAAAGGCAGATGGGGATTGCTACGATCACAATGATAACGAATGGAACAGCCTCCAGGGCGAACACGATGTGCTCCGAAAGCGTGAACATCGTGAAGTACGGCAACCCAATGCCGCCAAAAAATCCGACATCATAGGTTATGGCGAGCGCTGTACCTAAGAGTGGCACAATCACAATGGCATCTTTCAGGTGAGGCAGCAGGGCCCCCAGTTTCGATAATATCTGACTTAATGGGTTCATGCGGCTATCAACCTAGAGCTTCACTTAGGTGCCCATTCCAAATCGGAGACCCTTCTGATGATTGGTATGACTACGGCTAGTATTACGATGACAGTGCTGTCACCGTAGTCCCGGGCGGTCAATACAGCACGCGTCCAACAGGCCCGCGAATTTGTGTGGAGATGCGATGACTCACAGCGAGGTTTTGTCGAAAAGCATTTTGCCAAACTCCCCGAACGCGAGCTACTCACCGAGGCGCAAATGCGGGAAGCCATCAACGCCGCGCGCGGGGCAACAGCAAAAAACTTTGAGGAGTAATCACGCAGGAGCTTTTTCGTCGCAATACCTCTTGGTGTGTTCGTTCTCCAAATCCTTTTCCTCATAGATCCTGCGAAACAACGCCAAGACCCGCTCACAGTAGTTCGTGATGTCGTCAGCGGCCTGCCTTAATCGAGCAGGATCAGTGCCGCCGCGCATCAAGCCGAACTGCCCCTCTCCCGTCCGCTGGTAACGGAGGAATTCGATCTTCGCATTTCCCGCCTTATCCATCTCGGCAGAGACCCACCCATGGGCCATGAAAAGCCGAATTTCATCGAACTCGCTCAGCCCGTCGCACGCCGCGTACAGCTCGTCCCGGTACTTCTCGTAGCCTGGGCGATTAGCGATTTCCTTCGCGGCCTTGATGCGCTTGTCGATCAGATACGGAAACTTCAGATCGAGGATAACGGAAATATCTGCTAGGATAAATTCGACCTGGCTGTAGGAAGTCATGATCCTGCCGCGCAGGTATATGCACTCGTCAACCAACGCCTTTTGTTCATCGGTGAGCATGGCAAAGCCTCTAATCAAAGGGGCGCGGTATAGACACTGGAATTGCGGCGATTCTAGAGCCGGTAGAACGCTAGGAGCATCGCCACCACACTGACTGCGGCAACGATGCCCATCGCCCCTTGGGCACTCACCCTGCAGCCCCAGAAGTCGAACTCGAATTTCGGTGGTTCAGACATGACACAGCTCTCCATTGAAGAAGTTCAGAGCTGTGTTCCGGGGGATTTAGGTTTGTCGGCTGTTTCTTGAGTCGGCGCAAGAGTCCGCCGACTCGCTTCCACGCATATTGTAGCTTATCATACAAACCGCCTCCTGTATGACATTGAGATCATTGATAATTAGCTGACAGCAAAGGGATATTATCCACAGGGTCTATGGGCGCTCCAGCATCCGCCTCGCTAGGCCGTCCGCTTAGACGCCCCCCTCGAACATCCACGGCCCAGGACTGACGCCGAGGGCTTCCCATTGCCTTTTTACTCGGCATGGGTCTCCCCATGACGCTGCTCAAAACTCGTGGTCGGCGTCGTATTCGAGGTGAGCCTTCTTGGAGAGGCCGACAGCGAAGACGTGGTGAGCCTTCATCCCTGCACCGGTTTCCCAAAAAGCTACGCCGCGAGGATGAGAGCGCTCGACCGCACGGAGGTTTGGGTAGATCGGGCACGGGTGCCAATCGCTTTGCAGCCAAGTGCCGAACTGGTCGAAATATCGGTTATCAGCGGCGTTTGGCTTGCTCAGATAGCTTGCCTCTTCTGCTGGGCGTCTCTGTCCCACCGAGCAATTTCCGCTGTAGCCCGTAGGATGGGTTGAGCCCTTGCGAAACCCATCGCGCTTGTTTCGTGATAAGATCGCGTCATGACTGCGTACCGCCGCAACTTCGTTCCGGGTGGGTGTTTCTTCTTCTGGCGCGCAACGAGAGGATATCCCAAAGCCGCTCGGCCAAAGGTGAGCGGGGCATCTGGCAACGCAGATATTGGGAGCACACCATTCGCGACGAAGTCGATTTCGCGCGGCATCTCGACTACGTTCATATCAATCCGGTCAGGCACGGGCTCGCCAACCGGGCGCGCGACTGGGCGCCCTCCTCGTTTCATCGCCTCGTCAAGCTTGGCAATGACCCGGTCGATTGGGCCGGCGATCAGTCGGATGACGGCCGCGATTACGGTGAGCGGGGATAGAGCAGCGATGGGTTTCGCAAGGGCTCAACCCATCCTACGAGCTGCTACGAGCTAGGCGCTGCAAGACTGCGATGGGCCAAACGCAGACGTCGCCAGTGGTCGCGACAGTTAACGCCATTCGATTCCGTATGCATCAATGGGCTGCTGAAAGCCTTTGAGATGGTAGGCACCCAAGCTTGACACTTGCATGCGATCTCGGATGCAATCCTGTACAGCCTTTGACACCAGAATGGCATCGGGGTCGGCCAACTGACACAAGCGAGCGGCCAGTTGAACGGTCGCACCGAAAAGGTCGTTGCTGTCAGCAATCGGCTCGCCGACATCGATGCCAATTCGCACCTGAAGCTTCTCCTTGCTTGCCAGATTGAAGGCTTCAAATGCACGCTGGATGGCGCGGGCGCATTGCACGGAGGCAGAGGCGTCGGCAAAGGATGCCATGATACCATCGCCGGTGTGCTTCACCACATGCCCGCCCTCGTCCTTCAAGGCCCGGCGCACCAGCGCGTCATGAGCCCGAACCATCTCCACTGAACGGGCATCGCCAAGACGCTCCGTCATGCTGGTCGAGCCAACGATGTCGGTGAACATGATAGCTCGCAGCGCCGAATCGAATTTGACATCGTCTGACCCGCCGCCAGGGACCGGGTCGGACACCCTCCCCAGAAACGCCTGGACCGCCGAGAGGTCCACTTCGATGACATCTTTCGCTACGTCGCCGTGAGCTTCGTCATGAACCCTCATCGCCGTTCGGATATCCGGTGCGTCAATGAGACAGAAGCCCGTCCCGCGCGATTCATCAAACCAGTACGTTAGAAAACGAACGCCGTATCGATCTTGCACTTCCAAATCTTTGCGATGCGCCTCGGCGATATCGGCGGCAGTCAGCCCCGAGAGATCGTGTCGATCGAGGAAAATTGGCATCGGCAGCACCCTGTCCAATTCTTCGAAATATGGCCTGAAGTCTGCACCAGGCTTGAAGTTCCCGAAAGGGCCAATCCCTGCGTCCTGATGTCAGCGCCGGGGCCAATAGCGACATTGTAGCGGCCACAATGCCTGGACTTGGCGATTCCAGGAGACGCCTTCGAGGGAGTCCCTGTGATATCTTGATTCGATGCAGCTTATTTTCATCTATGGGCAAGTCGCCTCGGGAAAACTGACTATCGCGCGCCATCTTGCCTCCCGGAAAGGGATTGCGCTGTTTCACAATCACCTCGTCGTCGACGCAGTTGGCGCAGTGTTTCCGTTTGGTACGGAGGCATTCTCGCGTTTGCGCGAACAGTTCTGGCTGACCGTATTCGAGGAAGCTGCCAGACAGAAGCGGTCGTTGATATTCACATTCGCCCCCGAGCCGACGGTGGCTGGAGACTTTTCCGGTCCGGGTACAGGAACTGGTGGAGCGGAACGGCGGGGAGGTCATCTTCGTAGCACTTCACCTGGAACAGGCCGAGCAAGAGCGACGTCTGGTTGATGAAGATCGTGCCGCCTTCGGCAAGATGCGGGATCTGTCGCTGCTTCGCACACTCCGACCGCAGTTCGACGCCTGCATGCTGTCGATGCCTCAGCCCGCACTCACCATCGATGCAGGTCATCTGAAGCCGTCCGAGAGTGCCGAGGTCATCTCACGCCTGATCTCGGCAGAGCCTGAGCGAGAGACCTAGACTAATGCGTGACGAGATCAGGTTTGATTGCGGCCTGGATTCACCGTTCTTGTTTCTCCTCTGCGCTTTTTCCATCGGAGCTTTTCGAGCGCTCTTCGAAGCGATCAGCCCCCTTGGCTAGATCGTGCCCCATCTTGCTCTCGTTCTTCGCTTCTTCCTTGGAAGCCGCTTCACGCAAGCCTTCGGCGGCCTGTGCTCCCGCCTTTGATGATTTTCGTTCGTCATCCATTTGGTGGGCTCCTCCTGATAAGACGCCTCCCAGGAAATTCGCTGGTCTATCCCGGATTGACGTACCAACGTTCCAATCAGATCGCCTGGACATTGTTCCCGGTTTCGTTGAGGCTCTGCGTGGAGCCGCGGCACACATCAGCCGAACAGGCCGGGCCGACTTCGATGCGTCAATCCAGCTTCCATGCGGGCCCATTAGCGCTGGAAATGTCTGCCCCGGGTCCGGGGCGCGCACAGCGCGAACTCGGTATCCATTGGGTCGCAGCTTCGGCGGAGGGATGGATTCCGGGTTCGCGCCCAAGAGGACGCGCCCCGGAATGACGGAGGAGACTACACCTGCTTCCCCGCGATGATCTCCTGCAAGGTCGCGACATGCCGCGCAAACGCGCCTCGCCCAGCAGCCGTAGCCGTCACCGTCGTCTGCGGCTTCTTGCCGACAAACGCCTTCTCCACCGACACATAACCCGCCTTCGCCAACGTCTCGATATGCGCCCCGAGATTGCCATCGGTGGCGCCGGTGAGCTTTTTCAGGCGCGCGAACTCCAGGCCCACCTCCGCGGGCAGCGCGTTCAGCGCCGCCATGATCTTCAGCCGCAAGGGCTGGTGGATGATGTCGTCGAGCTCGGCCATCAGATCCGCCGCATCCAGAGGCCGCCGATGGTGAGGCCGCCGCCGTTGACGGCGGCCATCCACAACAGCAGAGACAGGCCGGGAATGAAGTAGTAGCCGATCAGCGTCAGCGCGATGATGGCGGCGCCGATCACGAGGAACGCAGTGCCGAACCAGACGCCCGCCATCATGTAGAACAGCATGATGTAGATCGGCCAGAACGCCGTCTGCTGGCGCGGCGTGAACTGGCCGAAATAGCAGACGAAGATGCCGAAGGCGGCGATCAACAGGAACGTCAGCAGATAGCGGCGATCGAAGACGCGAAGGCGGCTGCGCGACCGGTGATAGACGCCGATGGCGACGAAACCGGCGATCGATACTGCGTAGGCGGCGATCCAGAAATGGAGCCCATAACGCGGCCAGAACCAACCCGCGATGTTGGCGACGAACGCGAGCACGCCCCACATCAGCAGAGCAAGGCTGGACACCTGATAGATCATCGACTGGCGCACGCGGCGGACAGTCTCGTCGATATCGGCGATCGCGTCGGTGGCCTGCTTGCTGTCGATCACGAGGGCGCTCCGTTCTGCCCAGCCAGGGCGGCGGACGCGATAGGTGCCTCTGACGGAGGCTGATGCTTCCGGATCAGGATATAGGCGATCGTCATCGTGACGAGCGACGCGGCAAGCGCGATCAAGACGACCTGCTCGCGTGTTGCCAGCGGCAGCAGCCGTGTCGCGATGTTGGTGAGTCCCGCCGAGACCGGCGACACGTAGGACCAGGCGATGAAATTGTAGTGGCTTCTTCGCCAGTTCGATGGCCGCGGCGTGCGCAGGAGCGGGACGATCGCCAGCACGATCAAGATGAAGTTCACGATCGCCGCGACGTGGAACGCGTTGAAATGGCCGGTGAACCGATAGAGCAGCAAGGTCGCGGCGTCCGCGACCAGCATCGCGTAGACGTAGAAATAGCCGCGCGCGCGATGGCCTGCGCCGCGCTTCGGGCGCAGAAACTGGACCAGCCCGACGGCGAGGCACAGCAGCGCCAGCACCGCATGAATGGCCCCTATTGGTGTCAAATGCGCAAACATGGTCAGCTCCCAGCGGCCCCGCGTGTCGCCACATCCTCGGCAATCACCGAAACCGCCTTCGGATTGGTGACGATGCCCATGTGGTTGATCCCGTCGATGATCCTGACATCGATCGCCGGTTTGATCGCCTGCACCGTGTCCGCATATTTGTCCGAGATCATCATCTCGTCCTCGGCGCCGGCAATGATGGTGATCGGTCGTGTGGTTGCCGGCAGATCGAGCCGATAGCCGCGCGTCGCGAAGTTGCGCATCAGGCGGTCGGAATAGGTGGAGACGAGAAGCTTCTCCATGTTCGGCCGCACCGCGAAGGCGAGCACCGGGAGCTGCGAACAGCAATCGATGCCGAGCTTGCGCAGCGCCGCCAGGCCCAGGAAACGCGGAATGTCGACGCTGACCCAGCCGCCGTTTCCGGGCTTGTTGGTCGGCGCGTCATAGCCGAGATAGGGCGCGAGCAGCACGGTGCGCACGAACATGTCCTGCATGATCGGCGTCGCAGCGACGCGCAGCGAGAAGCCGGCGCCGGCGGAATGGCCGATCAAGGTGAGCGGCAGGTCCGGCGCGCTCTTGCGCACATGGGCGACGAAATCGATCAGGTCGTCCTCGAGCTGGCCGACATAGCCGATGTCGCCGCGGGTGCCGGAGCCACCATGGCCGCGGATGTCGAGCGCCCAGGTCTCGACGCCGCGCGCGGCGATCGCATGGGTCAGGGCGTGGTTGACGGTGCCGCTGGAGCCGGAGGAGCCGTGGATGAAGATTGCGCCGCCGCCGGTCGCAGGGCCGCCCGGCGAATAATGGCGATAGCCGATCCAGGTGCCGTCGCGGGCCTGGAAGCGCTCGAGCGGCGGCAACGTCGACCAGTCGATCCCCTTGGCGGACTCGGAGACCGAACGCATCTCCGGCGGCCGCTGCAGCGGCGTTGCGATCATGGCGGTCAAGGTCAGCGCCACGGCGCCGACGCCACACAGGGCCCATTTCAAGCCGTTCAAGACGCCGCGCAGCAATCGGATGGCCATAACGCACTCCCAATTCATCAATCAATAGAGAACTCCATAATGCAGAGTACTCTTTCGATCAATCCCTTGATTGGCGCTGGCCTGCGAAAATCCTTAACGTCGCCCTCGACCCCAAAACCCCGAATCGTTTGCTCAATGCCGCCTGCGGAACAACTCAACAACGCCTTCGAATTCACCGTCTCCGAGCTCTCGCAGTCCCTGAAGCGGACGGTGGAGGACACCTACGGCCATGTCCGGGTCCGCGGTGAGATCTCGGGATTCCGCGGCGCGCATTCCTCCGGGCATTGCTATTTCGCGCTCAAGGACGAGAGCGCCAAGATCGAAGCGGTGATCTGGAAGGGCGTGCACGGGCGGATGCGCTTCAAGCCCCAGGAGGGGCTGGAGGTGATCGCCACCGGCAAGCTCACCACCTATCCGGGCTCCTCGAAATACCAGATCGTGATCGAGGCGCTGGAGCCGGCCGGCATCGGCGCGCTGATGGCGCTGATGGAGGAGCGCAAGAAGAAGCTGGCCGCCGAGGGCCTGTTCGACGAGGCGCGCAAGCAGCTCTTGCCGTGGCTGCCGGAGGTGATCGGCGTCGTGACCTCGCCGACCGGCGCGGTGATCCGCGACATCCTGCATCGCCTCGAGGACCGCTTTCCCCGCCGCGTGCTGGTGTGGCCGGTGAAGGTGCAGGGCGACGGCTCGGCCGAGCAGGTCGCAGCCGCGATCCGCGGTTTCAACGCGCTGCCGGAGGGCGGCAAGATCCCGCGGCCCGACGTGCTGATCGTCGCGCGCGGCGGCGGCTCGCTGGAGGACCTCTGGTCGTTCAACGAGGAGATCGTGGTGCGTGCGGCCGCCGAGAGCATGATCCCGCTGATCTCGGCGGTCGGGCACGAGACCGACATCACGCTGATCGACTTCGTCGCCGACAAGCGCGCGCCGACGCCGACCGCGGCGGCCGAGATGGCGGTGCCGGTGCGCAGCGAATTGTTCGTCGAGGTCGCCGATCTCGGCCGCCGCACCCGCGCCTATTGGCAGCGCGCCCAGGAAAGCCGCCGGAGCGAATTACGCGCCGCCGCGCGCGCGCTGCCGGGGGCCGGCGATCTCCTGGCGATCCCGCGGCAGCGACTGGATTCGGCGGGCGCCTCCCTGCCCCGCTGCCTCAAGGCCAACACCCACGCGCATTTCCGCAGGTTCACCGCGGCCAGCTCAAAGCTGACGCTGCGGGTGCTGCACGGCCAGATATCGCAGGCCGATCATCGTCTCACCGTGTGCGGCGAGCGGCTGGGCCTCTCCGCACGCTCACTCTTGCTGCGGCGGCGTGACCGCTTTGCCGGACTGGAGGTGCGCCTGCGCGCCTCCAAGCTTGCGAATGCGCAGGCGCAGCGCAATGCGATTGCCCGCCAGCGCGAGCGCACCCATCGTCTGACCGAGCGGGCAGAGCGCGCGCTTCTCACGCTGCTGCACCGGCTCGAGGCGCGGGTCGAGAACAGCGGCAAGCTGCTCTCCGCGCTGTCCTATCGCAGCGTGCTCGCGCGCGGCTTCGCGCTGGTGCGCGATGAGGCCGGCCATCCCGTGCATGCGGCGGATGCGATCGGTCCTGGCGCACGCGTCGAGATCGAGTTCGCCGATGGCCGCGTCGGCGCGACCGCGGATGCGGACCGGCCGGCGCCGACGGCCAAGCGCGCACCGGCGCAGGCAAAGCCGGCCGCGCAGGAGACGAAGCCCGCACCGAAGCGCGTAGCCAAGCCGGTGGATCAGGGCAGTCTGTTCTGAGGACGTAAGCCGAGCAACGACTGGCAGCGTGTTGCGGCCCTATAGCACAAACGCGTCATTGCGAGCGCAGCGAAGCAATCCAGAATCCCTCCGCGGAAAGATTCTGGATTGCTTCGTCGCAAGGGCTCCTCGCAATGACGGAGTCCGCGGAGACGGCGTGCCCTACCGGCAGGACAATCCCGCGTCGATCGTGGTCCAGAAGCCGCAATGGTCCGGCGCGCGCAAGGGAGCGCCGGCGTGGGCTTCGTAGAGGCAGAGCGCGACGGTGAAGACGGCGAAGGCGGAGACGAGGACGATGCGGTTGCGCATGGCATTGCGTTGAATCGATATCGTGGCCGAACCAAGGCGCTTCATCGGCTACCGCGCCAGCCACTTCACGACGTCCTTCTGCGACTCCGCGCGCGCCTGCGCCTCCATGCCGGGATGGCCGCGCCCGGGCGCGGCGGCATCGTTGCTGGCATGCAGCGGCGGGGTGGCACGGTCGAAATCGTGATCGGCGCCGGGATAGACCACGATGCGCGCGAGCGCGCTGCGGCCGTGCGCGCCTTCGACCATCTGGCGGCAGGCGGGCGGAGACGAGACGTCGTCATCGGCGCCGATCAGCACCAGGGTGGGCACCCGCGTGCTCCAGCCGAGGCCGGCGGAGATCCGGCAGTCGGGATAGAACGCGATCGCGGCGCGGAAATCCGGACCCAGATCCAGACTCAAATCCCGCGCGGCACTCTGCGGACGCACCGCCCAGAGCAGCGCGCTGGCGCCATTGGCCCAGCCCATCAGGCTGACGCGGTCGCGCGCCACCCAATTCTGCCTCATCAGCCAGGCCCGCGCCGCCGCGATGTCGGCGACGCGCTCACGTCGCGCCTTGACGTGCATCTCCTTGACGCGGCATTGCGGCCCGAGCTCGCGCGAGCCGTAGCTGTCGGGCCACAGCACGGCGTTGCCGGCTTTGAGCAGGCGCTCGGCCCAGTCGCGATAGCGCGGCAGGATGGTATCGGAATGGCCGCCGAGCCCGCCGCAACCGTGCAGCGCGATCACGGCCGGAAACGGCCCCGCGCCCGCGGGCTTGTAGAGCTGCGCATGGAGCACCCCGGAGGGAAGCGGAATCTCGACCGGCTGCGGCACCGGGGCGGCGTGCGCGGCCGACATCAGCAGCGTCAGGAACAAAGCGGTCAGGCGAAGACGCATCGGACTCTGCCGCAGGAGCTGCCGGAACCAGCGGCCCCGGGACTGAGGCTCTATCACGCGAAAACGGCGGCAAATCATCACGAACCGGTGGGTTTACCGGGCGGACAAGCCACCCCATCTATGCTACATCCCGGCCAACACATCGTGCCTTCCACGGTTTTCCATGGAGAGGCCTTCCGCGGAGACTTTCGACCGTGCTGAACAAGTTCGGCCCCTCGGGCCATGGCGAAGCGCAGGTGCAATATCTCGACGGCGATTTCCGCGTGATCTCGCCGGGGACCTTCGTGCGCTGCGCGATCACGGACGTCCGGATTCCGCTCGACGAGCTGAAGTACTGGAGCGTCGACTTGCAGGAGGCCTACGCCACGCCCGCCGCCGTCCTGCAGCGGCATTTTCCCGGCGCGCCGAAACCGCAGGAATCGTGATCTCGCAGGGCAAGACACGCAGCGACAGCTGACGACAATCATCGAACTCTCCGATCGTCCGAAGATCGATAGAAGCCTTGCGATGAATGTCGGCTGAATGGTGAGATGCCGCAGGGTGGGTTAGCTGGGCAGATGTGCGAAGCGCATCTGCTCGGCGTAACCCACCATGCGTCGGCGAATGCGGAACTAAGATGGTGGGTTACGCTCCGCGGCTGCGCTTCGCGCAGTCGTGGCGCTAACCCACCCTACGAGATCTGTTCAGCGCCTCGAAAACCTGCGCTCGCGCGCCTTGTAGAGCTGGTCGCTGATCAGCTGACGCAGCTTGGCGGGATCGTCGAACTCGAGATGGACGGCGAACGCCACGATGTCGTCAGGCACGCCCTCGCTGCCATACAGGCGTGCGAGGTCCTTCTCCGTCGTCACCAGCGTGAGCTGCTCGGCCTTCGCCTCCGCCGCGAGGGCTGCGATCTCCTCGCGCGAGAACATGTGATGATCGGCGAAGGCGCGGGTGCGCGCGACCTCGATGCCGGAGGCGCGGAGGGTGCGGAAGAAGCGCTCGGGATCGCCGATGCCGGCGAAGGCGAACACCTTGCGGCCGACCAACCGCGCGAGCGAGGCCGCATCCGGTTTCAGCCGCGCACGCAGCTCGGGCTTGTTGCGCTTGGCGAGCTCGGCGGCGACGTCGTTGGCGGCGCGGCCGTCGCCGATCAGCACCAGCGCGTCGGTGCGCGCGAGCTGGGCCTGCAGCGGCGCGCGCAAGGGACCGGCGGGAAACACCTCGCCATTGCCGAGGCCGCGCTCGCTGTCGATCACGATCAGCGAGGCGTCCTTGAGCAGGCGCGGATTCTGAAAACCGTCGTCCATCACGATCATGGTGGCACCTTGCGACTTCGCCAGCGCGACGCCGTCGAGACGGTCGCGCGCCACCGCGACCGGGACGTCGCGCGCCATCATCAGGGGCTCGTCGCCGACATCGGCCGCGGTATGGCGGGCGCGGTCGACCATGACGGGGCCTTGGAGGCGCCCGCCATAGCCGCGGCTGAGCACCACCGGCGTCTCGCCGAGCGCGCGCAGCAGCTTCGTCAGCGCCAGCACGGTCGGGGTCTTGCCGGCGCCGCCGACATGGTAATTGCCGACACAGATCACGGGAATGCCGGCGTCGGTGCCCTGGCGCAGCATGCGCCATTCGGCGATGGCGCCATAGAGCGCCCCGAGCGGCCGTAACGCATATGAAGCAAGAGAACGTGGCCGGTACCAGAAGGCCGGCTCACGCATTGGCGGCCCCCATCTCGATCCGCAATTGCAGCAGATAGGGTTCGAGCGCCGTCATGGTGCGATCCAGCGCGCCACCGAGCTGCTCGACCACGCCGGCGCCTGCGCGCTGCATCTTCTCGCGGACGGTCGGCTCGGCCAGCAGCAGGCCGAGCTGCTTGACCAGTGCTTCCTGCGTGTCGGCCTGCCGCGCCGCGCCGCTCGCATCGAGCGTCTCGAACAATTCGGCGAAGTTGAAGACGTGCGGACCATGGATGACGGCGGCGCCGAGCTTGATCGCCTCGATCGGATTCTGGCCGCCGTGGCGGATCAGCGATCCGCCCATGAACACGATTCCCGAGAGGCGGTAGAACAGGCCGAGCTCACCCATGGTGTCGGCGACATAGATGTCGGTGGTCGCAGTCGGCAGCTCCTCGCGCGAGCGCAACGCCGGCGTCAGGCCCGAGGCCGTGACCAGGCCGGCGATCGAAGAGCCGCGATCGGGATGCCGCGGCACGATCACGGTGAGGAGCTGCGGGAAGAAGCCGACCAGGCTGCGATGCGCCGCGACCAGCATCTCGTCCTCGCCCGGATGGGTCGAAGCCGCGACGATGATGGGCCGGCCGCGCGTCATCGCCATCAGCCGCTCGAGCCTGGCGGGATCGGCCGGCGGCGCCGGCACGTCGAGCTTGAGATTGCCCGTGGTGACGACATCGCGGCCGCCCAGCGCGGAGAAGCGCTCGGCATCGATCTTCGACTGCGCCAGGCAGATGTCGAACCGCGACAGCAGCGCCGAGATGGTGCCGTGCATGCGCTGCCAGCGCGGAAAGGAGCGCGGCGACATCCGCCCGTTGATCAGCACCATCGGCACGCGGCGCGCCGCCCCGGCCAGGATCAGGTTCGGCCACAGATCGGATTCGATGAACAGCGCCAGCGACGGCTTCCAATGGTCGAGGAAGCGCGCGACGTAGCGCGGCGAATCGTACGGCACGTATTGATGGATGACGTCGGGCGGAAAGCGCTTTGCGACCACCGCAGCCGAAGTGACGGTGCCCGAGGTGAGCAGGATGCGCAGGTTGAGATCGCGCAGGCGCTCGATCAGCGCCGCCGCGGCCAGCACCTCGCCAACACTGGCGCCGTGGATCCAGACCAGCGGGCCATGCGGCCGCACGTCGCGTGAGATGCCGCGCCGCTCGCCGACGCGCGCGGGGTCTTCCTTGCCCTGCCTCAGCCGCCGCTTGATCAGCGCAGGCGCAAGCGGCACCAGGCCCGCGGCCAGGCGCCGATACATCCGCAACGTCATCGGCAGCGCAATGGGCAGCGATTTAGCCATCTTGCGGCCCCGGGCGGCCGAGTTGCGCGTAGGCGCGGCGGGTCGCCTCGTTCAACGTCTCTTCCAGCTCCAGCCGCAACGCTTCCATCGTGGCGGCGTCGGCATCTGCGGGAACGTGGATTTCCTTGATGCCGACCAGGGCGCCCCGCCCGAACGGCAGGTTGATGGTGGTGCGGTCCCAGTTCTTCAGCCTGATGAAGCGGCTGGTCGCCATCGCGAAAGGCATGATCGGCCGCCCCGATTCCCGTGCCAGCATGATGATTCCGAGCCCGGCCACGCGGGCGCGCTTGGGGACATCGGCAGTCAGCGCGACATTACAACCGTCCTGGAGCGTCCGCACCATTTCCTTGAAGGCGCCGACCCCGCCCTTGCGATGGAAGGCGCCGCCATGATCGCCGGAACCGCGGATCAGGCCGATGCCGAGCCGCTCCACCGCGATGGCATTGAACTCGCCGTCGCGGTGACGGGAGATCAGGACCTTGGCCCGATAGGAGGCCTTGTCCTGATTCTTGATGAAGGGCGTGAGGAAATGCTGGCCGTGCCAGAAGGCGAAGATCGCAGGGAGCTGCGGCTCGACGCGTTCATAGACGTCGGGCGGATCCAGCGTGAACTTGTTGGTCCGCCAGACCAGGCGCAGATATTCGGCCGCCAGAACCCCGACGGCACGCTGAAACCAGCTGCTCCGCAGCGTATTGCGAAGCAGTCTCTTCAACGTGCCGGTTCTTGATTCGGGTCGAGCAGCCGATGGAGATGGACGATGAAATAGCGCATCTGCGCGTTGTCGACCGTCGACTGCGCCTTGGCCCGCCAGGCGGCATGGGCGGTCGCGTAATTCGGATAGAGGCCGACGATCTCGACGTCGTCGAGATTCTTGAAGACATTCTGCTCGAGATCGACGAGCTCGCCGCCGATGACGAGGTGAAGCAATTGTTGCGGGGCACTATCTGGCATCAGTTCTGTTCCTAACGGGCTGCCCGGCAAAGCAGTGTTCGACAAGCACAGTGTTTGACAGGCACCACGACGAGCGCTTCAGGCCAGGGGACGGTTTCGGAAATGCGCGACAATGCCCGCATGACGATCGCGTCCCGCTGCCACCAGCACCCCGTGCGCCACTTCCCGGCGGTTATAGAGGATGGGTTCTCCGGAGAGGTCGCTCATCCTACCATCGGCTTCCTGCACGATCAAATCGGCCGCCGCAAGGTCCCAATCGTGGCTGTTGCCCCCCGCAAAAGCCGCATCCAGCGCGCCATGGGCGACCCGGCACAGGCGCAGCGCCAGCGAGCCGATTCGCGGATGCAGCTTGATGTCGCCGAGCGACGGCTTCAGCCGCTCGACCAGCGGCTTCGGCCCCGCGACGCGGGCGAAATCCAGTTCGGCTCCGGAGCTCGCCCGCACCGGCTTGTCGTTGAGCGTCGTGCCCTGGCCTCGCACGGCGAAGAAGAACTCGTCGGTCGTCGGCGCGAACACCGCGGCCAGCACGGGAGTGGCATCCTCGACCAGTGCGACGCTGACGCACCAATCGTCATGGCCACCCAAATAGTTGCGGGTGCCGTCGATGGGATCGACAATCCAGGTCAGCCGCCGCGACAGCCGGGCCGCATCGTCGGCGCTCTCCTCCGAGAGCCAGCCATAATCCGGCGTCGCGCTGCGCAAGCGCGTTTCGAGCAGATCGTTGACGGCGATATCAGCCTCCGACACCGGCGAGGAGGCGCCCTTGGTCCACTTCTTCAGCTCGGTGCGGAACATCGACTGCGCCAGCGCGCCCGCCTCCCGCACCGTGTCCCGCAGCAGCGCCGCGTCGCGCGTCAGGATCGTGTCGTTCGCGTCAGCGTCCGCCAAGCGTCAAACCCTCGATGCGCACCGTCGGCGCATTGATGCCGTAGCGGAATTCGAGATTGTTCGCGGGCTGCATCGACTTGAAGATCTCGAACAGGTGGCCGGCGATGGTGACCTCGCTGACGGGATAGGTGATCTCGCCGTTCTCGATCCAGAAGCCGGAGGCGCCGCGGCTGTAATCGCCGGTCACGCCGTTGACGCCGGAGCCGATCAGATCGGTGACGTAGAAACCTTGGCTGATGTCGGAGATCAGCTCGGCCGGGCTCGGCGTGCCGGGCTCCAGATGCAGATTGTAGGGCCCCGGCGAGGGCGAGGAGGAGACGCCGCGATGGGCGTGGCCGGTGGTGACGAGACCGAGCTCGCGCGCGGTGGCGCAGTCGAGCAGCCAGGTCGTCAGCACGCCCTCGTCGACCAGCGCGGTTCTCTTCACCGCGACGCCCTCGGCATCGAAGGTCTGCGAGCGCAGGCCGCGCTTGCGCAGGGGATCGTCGACGATGCGGATGTTGTTCGCGAACAGCTGCTGACCGAGCTTGTCCTTCAGGAAGCTGGTCTTGCGCGCGATCGAGGCGCCGTTGATGGCGCCGACGAGATGGCCGACCAGGGAGCCGGCAACGCGCGGATCGAACACGACGGGGACCTTGCAGGTTTCGACCTTGCGCGGATTGGAGCGCGCCACGGTGCGCTCTCCGGCGGACCGGCCGACGGCTTCCGGCGACAGCAGATCGGCGGCATGCGGGGCCGAGGTGAAGTCGTAATCGCGCTCCATGCCGGTGCCCTCGCCCGAGATGGCGGTGGCCGAGATGCCCTGGCTGGAGCGCAGGTAGGAGCCGTGGAAGCCGGTCGAGGTGACGAGCACCATGCCGCCGATGCCGGCCGAAGCGGAGGCACCGCCGGATTTTGTCACGCCCTTCACCGCGAGAGCCGCGGCTTCGGCCGCGAGCGCGCGGCGCTCGAGCTCGCTGGTCGCGGGCACGTCGGGATCGAGCAGGTCGAGATCGGGGAAATCGCGCGCGAGCAGCGCGGGATCGGCGAGGCCGACATATTTGTCGTCGGGCGCAACGCGCGCCATCGCGACCGCGCGTTCGGCAAGCTTGGTCACGGCATCGCCGCTGACGTCGTTGGTCGAGACCACCGCCTGGCGCTGGCCGACCAGCACGCGCAGGCCGACATCGTCACCCTCGGATCGCTCCGATTCCTCGACGCGTCCGTCGCGCACCTCGACGCCCTGCGAGACGCCGCGCACCGCGACCGCATCGGCCGCGTCCGCGCCCGCGCGCCTGGCCGCCTCGACCAGCCGCTGCGCGAGATCGGAGAGCGCGGACTGATCGAACAGGTCGCGATTGGCTGTGGTCGAGCTTGCGGACGGAGAAGAGTTCACGAACGAAATCCTGTTGGGGCGGGGTGCGGGGACCGGAACCCACAGATGTGCCCTGATCGCGCGGACTTCAAGCATTTCAGCCCGCCAAAAGCTCAGATTCGCACCATCGGCGCAACGTCTCGTCAATCATGCGCGCCAAGGTCTTGTCAATCATGAGGAGCAGTGACGGTGGGTTAACCAGCCTTTTTAAGCGGTTTCGGAAGGGCGCGCGCTAAGGTCCTCGCATCGACCGGGAACATAATCCCGGCGGGGAGAACGAAAGCCGTGAGGCGTCAAACAGCAACATGCGGGGCCCACCCCGCCGGGTCGAGCCGCTCGCTGCGGCTCGACCCTCTTTCCCTTCCGGTCCGCTTCGATGCGCATGATCCGCGCGCCGACGGATACACGAGGCAGATCGAGCTTCATCGCGAACGTGTCGTGCTGCGCCGTGCCGTCCGCGGCATGCAGATGGCGATCAACGTCCGCGTCAGCGACTTCACCGGCGTCGCGCTGCGCGGCAACGACGAGGCCCAGGCCCTCGTGCTGGTGCATCGCGATCCCTCGCTGTCCGTGCCGCTGCTGGTCGGGGCCGACGGCGACGAGATCGCGCAGGCCTGGGCGGTCTGGAGCGAAATCTTCGCGCTGCCGCAGCTCGACGAGGGCGCCCGCAAGCCCGCCCCGCGCCGCCGCCGCGCCAACGCGATCCGCGCCCGCCGTCCGAAATTCCTGATGCGCCGCCGCGTTGCGATGGCGCGCGAACTCACCGTTCATCAGGGCGAACGCGAGATCATCGCGCGGAATTAAAGGTGCCGTAGGGTGGGTTAGCCAAAGGCGTAACCCACCTCTTATATTTCCGCGGCCACGGAAGTGGTGGGTTACGCTTCGCTAACCCACCCTGCGAGAGCTACGCCGACCGCATCACCGCGTCCGCGAGCAGTCCCGCGAACAGCAGCAAGCCCGCATACTTGTTCGAGTAGAACAGGCGCTTGCAAAGCTCGGGATCGTCGATCCGCAAGCGCACGATCTGCCACGCCAGATGCGCGGCGAACGCGGCGAGGCCGAGCCAGGCCGGCCAGAGCGCATCGGCCGAGGCGAGCGCGACGCCGATCAGCATCACCGACAGCCCGTAGAACAGGATCAACGCCTGGTGCGTATGCGCGCCGAACAGGCGTGCGGTCGACTTGATGCCGATCAGCGCGTCGTCTTCGGCGTCCTGATGGGCGTAGACTGTGTCATAGCCGATCACCCAGGAAATCGCGCCGGCATAGAGCACCAGCGCGGTGACATCGATGCGGCCGAAGGTGACGGCAAATCCCATCAGCGCGCCCCAGGAGAAGGCAAGCCCGAGCACGATCTGCGGCCACCAGGTGATCCGCTTCATGAAGGGGTAGATCGCGACGATCAGGAGCGATGCGATGCCGGTCGCGATCGCGAAGCGGTTGAACTGCAGCAGCACCACGAGACCGACCAGCGCCTGCACGACCATGAAGGCCAGCGCCTGCTTCGTGCTCACCTGCCCCGACGGCAGCGGCCGCGAGCGCGTGCGCTCGACCTTGTCGTCGAGATCGCGATCGGTGATGTCATTCCAGGTGCAGCCCGCGCCGCGCATCACGAAGGCGCCGATGAAGAACAGCACGATGGTGAGCGGCAGGCCGCGGACGTCATGCGCCATGCCGCTCGCGAGCGCAGCCGACCACCAGCACGGCATCAGCAGCAGCCAGGAGCCGATCGGACGATCGAATCGGGACAAGCGGAGGTAAGGCCGTGCCCATGGCGGCGCGAGCGTATCGACCCAGTTGCCGGTGGAATCGGCAACGCGGGCGGACGCGTCGTTCATCGGGTGAGGACGTTGCCGTTGAGCGTGTCGAAGGTGCTGCCGCCCTTCTTGCCGGCATTGGCCTCAGGCGCCGAGGCCGACCCAAGCACCTCGCTCAGCGACGGGCCTGCGGGGCGCGTCTGCTGTTGCTGCGCGACGTTGCAGACCTTGTTGGCCATGGCCTCGGTGTTCTTGTGGCCGTCCTTCATCTGCGCGCCGACCTGCGGCGGAATTCCGCATTTGGCGGCGTGAGTCTCGATGTACTTGATCATCTTGCTCTCGGCCTGGCTGAAATTGCGGAGCAGCTTGCAGGCCTCGTCAGGCGGCGCGTGACGGTCGCTCGCGGCCTTGATCAGCTTGCCGCGCTTCTCGGCTTCTTCGCGCAGGGGCATGAACGCCTTCATGCAATCCTCGCCGGGACCGGCTTGCGTCGGCGGAGCCGCGCCGAAGGCACCGGCACCACCGATCGGCGCCGCGCCGTTCACGGGAAATGACGATTGCGGAGCCGTACCGACCGACGCGGTCGGCGCCGCACCGTTCACCGGCGGAAACGGCGAACTGGCGGGGGCCTGATTGGGCAAGGGAGCCGGGAACGCGCTTTGCGAATAGGCACAAGAGGCGCCCATGGTGACCATGGCGGCAGCGATCGGAACCATCAAATGACGGATCATCAAGAAAATCTCTCCGGCAGGAGCTTACGGGGTCCAGCGTCTTCCAATCGAAGCGCAACCAGCGTGCTCGCGATTTTACGATTCCCGCCGGCGCTTAACAACCCGCCGAATAGGGCAAGAGCGCGGCGCACCGACGCGGCGGCTTGGCAATATTTACCCCCGAAATGGCCGCTTTCGGTTAATAACGGCGCCAAATTGGACTTTTGACCGATGCCCTCCCACGATTTTCGAGCCCCCCGCCTGTTCGTCGATGCCCCCCTTGCCCAGGACGCCAGGGTCGCGCTCGACCGCGACCAGAGCAATTATCTCGGCAACGTGCTGCGGCTTTCCGCCGGGGCCGAGGTCTTGGCGTTCAACGGCCGGGACGGCGAGTGGCAGGCCGCCATTGAAGGCCGCAAGCGGCCGGACGGCCTCGTCGTCCTCCAGCAGACCCGGCCCCAGGACCGGCTTGCCGACCTCGCCTACGTCTTCGCCCCGCTGAAGCATGCCCGGCTCGACTACATGGTCCAGAAGGCCATCGAGATGGGCGCCGCCGCGCTGCACCCGGTTCTGACCCGGTTCACCCAGGCCTCCCGCGTCAACACCGAGCGGATGCGGGCCAATGTCGTCGAGGCAGCCGAGCAGTGCGGCATCTTGAGCATCGCCAGAGTCGCCGAACCGGTGGCCCTGGAGCGCTTCCTCAGCCAGCGCCCGGCCGACCGCCTGCTGATCTTCTGCGACGAGGCAGCCGAGGTCGAAAACCCGGTTCAGAGCCTGCAAGCCGTGCGCGCGGCCGGACAAGGTATCGACGTCCTGATCGGCCCCGAAGGCGGCTTTGCCGAGGACGAGCGGGCCCTGCTGCTGCGGCAGCCCAAGATCCTCCGGCTCGCACTGGGCCCCCGGATCATGCGGGCCGACACCGCCGCCGTGGCGGCGCTGGCGCTGGTCCAGGCGGTATTGGGCGATTGGGGCAGTAAAGGGGGCTAACTTAGATCGTGTCCCGCTCGGCGGCGCAGGGTCTCGGATGGCAGCTCTCCGAAGGCCGCCTTGTAACTCGCCGCGAACTCGCCCAGATGCCCGAAGCCGTGCGCAAGCGCACAGGCCTTCACACTGCGGTGCCCCCCACCGTTGCCCAGCTGCTTGCGCACCGACCAGAGGCGCAGAACCCGGCTATAGCGATGCGGGCTGAGGCCGCAAATGGCCTGGGTCGCGCTCTGGAGCGTGCGGACGGAGACGCCCACCTGCTCCGCGAGCTCGGGCGTCTTGTGCCAGATCGTCAGATCCTGCCGGATCAGCCGTTCCATGTCCGCGACAATGCGCCGATAGCCATCCGTCGTGGACGAAACGGGTCTATCCTTTGCGCTGGTGCTCAGCGCAGCGTCCATCGTGCTGAGCAGAGATTGCTCGACGGCGGTCTGCGACATCGGCTCGTTGAGAAAGTCCGGATCATGCGCTGCGATTTCGAGCGTGACGCAGACCAGACGGCGCAACGAGGCGAGGACGTCCGAGGCCGGGTTCACCAGATGGTAGCCGTCACCCAGTTGCGTCCAGGGCTCGCGCCGGGGCGGGGTAAAAGACACGACGGCTATCAGACGGCCCTCCGGCTCGTACACCAGGCAATCGGAGACGCCTCTCAGAACCACGACGGAATGCCCTATCGATTGCCCGTTGATACGGGCCGAGGTGACGTGATCCATCGGCACCACGACGGCGGCGGCATTCGTCAATTGATAGCCGCGAATGATCCGCGGAAAGGTCTTCACCAGGGACAGGGTCAGGCTCGGCAGGTCGAGCCGCGCACGCATGATTGCCGTCGCTCCCGGCGACAAAGGCATGCTGGACGCGCCGGCATATCTCTCCGTCTCGCCGAAATGGTCGATGTCATAGGCTCGCAGCTCGAGGGCCGACGAGGGCTTGAGACGCTGGAAGGATGTCGAGCGGCTGCCCGCCGGCGTTTCCGCTCCGGTGCGCGCGATATCGAGATCGCCCTGATTCATGTTGTGCCGCTTACTTTGCCTTCCTTGCCGCGGCTGCCTTGGAAGCGCGCAGATCATCCGGCCCGTTGATGCCGGCACGCCTGAGATCGCGCAGCAGCTTGGTCAGCAGCAGCATGTTGGTCTTCTGCAGTTCGTGGTTGTTTCCGAACCTGAACGCGTTCTGCTCGGTCACGATGAGTCCGGCCTTGGTCTCTTCGAGGATCTTTCGCCGCTTCAATCCGGTGACGCGGCGGCGAACCGTCTCGAGCGGCAGGCTGAGGAAGCGAGACAGTGCCGCCCGGGAGACGCCTTGCTTGATCACGTCCGGCTCGACCGCGTGGATGCTGGAGAACTTCTCGTCCAGCACCGGATCGTTCATCACATGAATGACATTCGCGTTCAGGACCGCATGAATGATCAGAAGGTCCAGCGGATCGAATTCGTCATAGTGCCGGAACAGCTCGCTCATCGAGAACAGCATGTAGGCCAGCGTGTGTCGCGAGACCGTCCGGATGATGTCTGAAGTATTGCGCATGAATCTGAAACCAGCCTTTGTCTTGTAAACGATGGCTGCGGCGAGCGGATCACCCGCCATACCCAAAATGAGTATGCGGCGGCTTGCCAGCGGTTCTCCGTTTCTCAATGTGACGCCGGAGCGTCGGCTGCATCGACCCATCGTGCGTCGATGCGTTCGCGAAGAACGCGGGTCACATCGAGGTGACGATCGCGATGGGAGAGATGGTGATGAACGACGATGTCGTGCCGGATGCGAGCCGGTACGAGGAGCTGCGCCTCATCAGGGCCTTTCTCCGCCTCACCGACCCCGGCAAACGACAGAAGGTACTCGAATGCGCAGAGCGGCTGGCTCAGGAAGCCCCGCCCGCTGCGGCCACACCAGCCCTTGTCGCGACCGATGCCTCGGAGCCGGTCAGAGACGTCGCTCGGCCGACCGAATGATGCCGGCTCGCCAGCCGCAACAACGAAACCGCGCGGTATTATATTACTCAAGTCGACTTGAAGGCCGACCTTCGTTGCGGACCTGACCGACCGGCCTGCTTCGCGCCAAACTCGTTAAGCGATTGATCCTTTGGAGGTCGAAACCGCGCATCGGCCATGCTAAGGGCTGCGCAATTCCTCTCCTTACCTGCCCTGCCCGGTTCCACCGGGACGATGGACCTCCGTCATGACCGCGACTGCCACCTCAAATGCTGCCGGCTCCGCCGCCTGGGCGGATACGCTGCTCTTGTCGTTCGCGCAGGCCGGCTATGTCAGGGCCGAGCCGGCGATCCTGCAACCGGCCGAGCCGTTCCTCGACCTCTCCGGCGAGGACATCCGCAAGAGCCTGTACCTGACCACCGACCTCACGGGCGAGGAGCTGTGCCTGCGTCCGGACCTGACCATTCCGGTCGCCCGCGACTACCTCGCCTCCAGCCGCGCCGGCCAGCCGGCCGGATTCAGCTATCTCGGCCCGGTGTTTCGCTACCGCAGCGGCCAAGCCAGCGAATTCCTGCAGGCCGGTATCGAATCGTTCGGGCGCCAGGACCGTGCCGCGGCCGACGCCGAGACGCTGGCGCTGGCGCTGGAGGCGACCTCAGCCTTCGGCGTCCGCGACGTCGAGATCCGCACCGGCGACGTCGCGCTGTTCAACGCGCTGCTCGATGCGCTCGACCTCTATCCGGTCTGGCGCCGCCGCCTGGTCAAGGATTTCAACCGCAAGATCAGCCTGGAGCAGGACCTGGAGCGGCTGGCGGCTGCGACCACCGCGACCCGCAGCGAATATCAGGGCGTGCTCGCCGCGCTCGCCGGCTCGGACCGCAAGGCCGCGCTCGCCTTCGTCACCGACCTGATGTCGATCGCCGGAACCACCAATGTCGGGGGACGCACCACCGCCGAGATCGCCGATCGCTTCCTCGAGCAGTCGACGCTGAAGGGCGGCGCGCTGCCGCGCGAGGCGATCACCGTGCTCAAGCGCTTCCTGTCGATATCAGGCAATCCCGACGATTCCATCGCCGCGCTGCGCGCGCTCACCGCCGATGCCAAGCTCGACCTTGCTGCGGCCATCGACCAGTTCGAGAGCCGGGTCGGTTTCATGGCCGCGCGCGGCATCGACGTGAAGCAGACGCGTTTCTCGACCGCGTTCGGACGCGGCCTCGACTATTACACCGGCTTCGAGTTCGAGCTGCATCACCGCGGCAACGGCGCCGAGCCGTTGGTCGCCGGCGGCCGCTATGACGGACTGATGACCCAGCTCGGGTCGGCTGAACCCATTGCCGCGGTCGGCTTCTCGGTCTGGGTGGATGCGCTGACCAGGATCGGCCGCAAGGTGGAGGCCTGATCATGAGCGCGCCGTTCGTTCTGGCCGTTCCCTCCAAGGGACGCCTGCAGGAAAACACCGAGGCCTTCTTCGCCCGCGCGGGCCTGAAGCTGTCGAAGGCCGGCGGCGCCCGCGACTATCGCGGCACCATCGCCGGCCTCGACGATGTCGAGGTCGCCTATCTCTCGGCGAGCGAGATCGCATCGCAATTGTCGCGCGGCTTCGCGCATCTCGGCGTCACCGGCGAGGATCTGGTGCGCGAGAACATCGCCGATGCCGACAAGCGCGTGTCGCTGATCGACGGGCTCGGCTTCGGCTTTGCCGACGTCGTCGTCGCGGTGCCGCAGGCCTGGATCGACGTCCGCACCATGGCCGACCTCGACGACGTCACTACGGGTTTCCGCGAGCAGCATCACATGCGGATGCGGGTTGCGACCAAGTTCGTCAATCTAACCCGCGCCTTCTTCCAGAGCCACGGCATCACCGATTACCGCATCGTCGAAAGCGCCGGCGCGACCGAAGGCGCCCCTGCGGCCGGCAGCGCCGAGCTGATCGTCGACATCACCACGACTGGCGCGACGCTCGCCGCCAACGGCTTGCGGGTGCTCGACGACGGCGTGATCCTGCGCAGCCAGGCCAATCTGGTCGCCTCGAAGGAAGCCGACTGGTCGCCGCAGGCGCGGGAGACCGCGCGCATCATCCTCGATCACATCGCCGCAAGGGCGCGGGCCAACAAATACCGCGAGGTCCGCACCCGCTTCCGGCAATGCGACGCCGCCCTGCTCGGCGAAGCCCATAGCCGGTTCGGCGTCGAGGCTCCGTTCGGCGGGCCGACCTCGTCAGGCATGCTGACGTTGCACTGCCCACCGGGGCAGCTCTATGCGCTGGCGAGCTTCCTGCGCGAGCATGGCGCCGAGACCGTCTCGGTGGTCTCGCTGGACTACGTGTTCGACCGGGAGAACCCGCTGTTCGCGAAGCTCGAGACGTTCCTGCGGCGGTGAGCCCCAGGGCCGGTTCGGCTTTTCCGTTCAGCTTTGCGACAGCAAGCGGCAGCTACCATATGCTGTTGAGATGACTTTGAACGCCTCTGGAACCTCGACCGATGATGCTGGGCTCTGACGTATCGGGCATGACGACCACCGCGAGCACCGCCGCCGCGAAGGGGCTGTCGATTGTCGTCCCCGTCTACAACGAGGCGGCGGGCCTCGCCGGCCTGCATCAGCGCATCTGCGATCTCGCGAAAACCCTGCGGGAGCGCTATCGGCTGTCTTGCGAGATCGTCTATGTCGACGACGGCAGCAAGGATGCGACCTTGGCGATCGCCCGCAGCCTGCCGGCCGATGCGATCGACGTCCAGGTGGTGTCGCTGTCGCGCAATTTCGGCAAGGAGGCGGCGCTGATGGCCGGCCTCGACCATGCCCGGCTCGGCGCCGTCATGTTCATGGACGGTGACGGCCAGCATCCGCCGGCCCTGATCGAGCAGCTGGTGCGGCACTGGATCGAAGACGGCTATGACGTCGTCTACACCGCCAAGGCGCATCGCGACAACGAGACCTTCCTGCGCCGCCTCGCCGTGCACGGCTTCTATGCGCTGATCAATTGGGGCGCGCGGCAGAAGATTCCCGAGGACGCCGGCGACTTCCGCCTGCTCTCCCCGCGCGCTGTCGCCGCGCTCCGGCAATTGCCCGAGCGCAACCGCTTCTTCAAAGGTCTCGCCAGCTGGATCGGATTCCGCCAGATCCGGGTCGATTACGAGCCCGCGGCGCGCGCCCATGGCGTCACCACCTTCAACGCCGCAAGCCTGCTCGGCCTGTCGATCGAGGGCCTGACCTCATTTTCGGTGGCGCCGTTGCGCTTCGCCAGCCTGTTCGGCGTCATTCTCGCCGGAGGCGCCTTCCTGTTCGGCCTTTCGATCCTCTGGGAGGTGCTCACGACCGGCAAGCAGGTGCCGGGCTATCCTTCGCTGGTGATCGGCCTGATGACGATCGGCGGCGTGCAGCTCATCATGATCGGCATCGTCGGCGAATATATCGGCAAGATCCTCTCCGAGCTGAAGGCGCGCCCGATCTACTTCGTCGCCGAGCACAGCGAGAAGCACTTCGAGGCGGGCAAGGCAGACAACGATGCCAAGAGGACGGCGGCCGAATGAGCGCGGCCGCGCCGGCGCGACAGATCTGGCTCTGCGCCGACGATTACGGCATCAGCCCCGGCGTCAACCGCGCCATCCGTGACCTGATCGAACGTGGCCGCCTCAACGCCACCTCTGTGATGATGGTGGGACCTGCGATCGCGCGCAGCGAGATCGAGGCGCTCCAGGCCGCCGCGACTGCGAGCCCGCGCTGCGCGATCGGATTGCACGTGACGCTGTCGGCGCCGTTCCGGCCGCTCACCATGCATTTCCGACCCTTGGACGGCGACATGTTCATGCCGTTTCCGAAGCTGTTGCGCGCGGGCGTCTTACGGCGGCTCGACCGCGAATTCGTCCGCAATGAGGTGAAGGCGCAGCTGGCCGCCTTCATGGACGCGTTCGGCCGCGCCCCCGACTTCGTCGACGGTCACCAGCATGTGCAGCTCTTTCCGCAGGTGCGCGACGGCTTCGTCGATGCGGTGGCCGAGGCTGCGCCAAACGCCTGGGTCCGCCAGGGCGGCCGCAATCTTCCGCTGAGGCAACGGCTGGCCTCACCCAAGGCCATGGTGCTCGACGGTCTCAGCGCGCAGTTTCGCCGCCGCGCCGGCAGCGCCGGCCTCAGCTTCAATCCCGGCTTCGCCGGCGCCTATGATTTCACGCGGGCGGCCGATTTCGGCGCGCTGATGCGGCAATTCCTGCAAGGCCTCCCCGACGGCGGCCTCGTAATGTGCCATCCCGGCTTCGTCGACGATGTCCTTGCCGGCCTCGACCCGATGACGGATGTCCGCGAGCGGGAGCACGCGTTTCTCGCCAGCGACGCCTTCGCGCGCCTGCTGGCGGACAGCCGCGCCACGCTGGGGTGAAAGCGGCGGAAGGCAAGCCGCGGGCAGCTTGTCGCATACCGAAATTTAATCCGGCCGGCACTGTTGGGGCCACAATGGAACCCTACATCTGGCTCGCGCTTGTGTTGCGCGAGGGAGACTGATCATGACGCCGCAGGAACGCCAGCTCGTCGACGACCTTTTCGACCGGCTCTCAAAGCTGGAAAATGCACCGCGCGATCCCGATGCGATCGCCGCGATCTCCGATGGCCTGCGCAAGGCGCCTGGCGCGGTCTACGCGCTGGTGCAGACCACGCTGGTGCAGGACGAGGCGCTGAAGCGCGCGAATGCCCGCATCCAGGAGCTGGAAGCGGCCCACGGGCCCGAACAGGCCCAGTCCGGCGGCTTCCTCGACACCATGCGTGACACGCTGTTCGGCGGCGGCCCCTCGCGCGGCTCGGTTCCGAACGTGCCGCCGCGCGATTCGCGGCCGACGTGGAACACCGGCCAGGCGATGCAGACCCAACCCGGCTACGGCGCGCCGCCTTACGGACAAGGTCCGGGGCAAGGTTACGGAGCCCCGCCCGTGGGCGGCGGTGGCGGCGGCTCGTTCCTGGGCACCGCCGCGGCGGCCGCAGCTGGCGTCGTCGGCGGCTCGCTACTGCTCTCCAGCATCCGCGGCATGATGGGCGGCGGATCGCACCAGCAGGGCTTCGGCGACGGCAATTCGCTCGGCGACCGCAGCGCCGGTGGAAGTCCCTGGGGCGGCAGCGACCAGTCCGGCGGATCGCTCGCGCGCGATGCCGGCCTCAACGACATCGGCTCGAACCGGGATTCCCGCCAGGGCTTCTTCGACCAGGCGTCGAACGACGACCGGAGCAACAGCGATCACAGCTACGATGATCACGGCGACAACATGGACATGGCCGACGACAGCGATTTCGGCGGCGACGACGACGGCGGCAGCGACTACGCGTGACGTCGTCCGATCGCCGCGCAAGCAAAGACGGCCGCCCGGATGGCGGCCGTTTTCATTTCGCAACTCAGGCGATCACAACACCACGACCTTGGTGCCGACATTGACGCGGCCATAGAGATCGATGACGTCCTCGTTGCGCATGCGGATGCAGCCGGAGGAAACGTTGGTGCCGATGGTCCAGGGCTCGTTGGAGCCGTGGATGCGGTAGAGCGTCGAGCCCAGATACATCGCGCGGGCGCCGAGCGGGTTCTCCGGGCCGCCTTCCATGTGCCGGGGCAGATCCGGCCGGCGCGCCAGCATCTCGGCCGGCGGCGTCCAGTCCGGCCATTCGCGCTTGGCCGTGATCGACTTCACGCCCGACCAGGTGAAGCCGGGACGCCCCACACCGATGCCGTAGCGCATCGCCCGGCCGTTGCCCTCGACGAGGTAGAGGAACTTGTTCGGGGTATCGACGACGATCGTGCCGGGACTTTCCTTGCCGCTATAGTCAACGAGTTGTTTCTCGAATTTCGGATCGAGCGGGCGCTGCCGCGGATCGACCGCCTCCTGCTGGAGCGCACTTTGCTGATAGCCCCCCGGCTGATACCCGCCCTGTTGATACCCACCCTGCATCTGCGGCTCGCCCATCGGCGGCAGGCGGCGCTGATCGTAATAGGCCGGCTGCTGCTGATACACCGGCCGCTCGGGCGCGTAGGCCGGACCGCGGCCGGGGCCGTCGCCGAACAGGAATTCAATGAAGCCGCCGCCCATGTTCGAATTGGAGGCGACGCGCACCGGCGCCGGCGGCAGTTGCGGCGCATAGAGCACCGCAGGCGGATCGCTCGGCACGCTGTTGTCGAAGGCGCCGGCGTCGCTCGCGCCGGCCATGAAGGTGCAGGCGCTGCCGAGCAGCGCGACAGACATTTTCTTGAACATCGACGTACTCTGTACTGTTTCGTCTAGATCACATGCGTCGTGGAGAGCCGGTGGCTGATCCGCGCCCTTCGACGTGGTCAATAAAAGGCAAAAGCCGTTTTGTTTGGTAAACGGAAGGCGCGTTTGGATTCACCACGTCGCGAGCGCAACGGCAATTTGGCGATCAGCGTTTATTTTCGATGAACGCGGCGCGGCCATGGTTAATCGCTTCTTTGCAATGCGGCGCGCGGCGCCCGCACAACAGTTCCGGCTGTGAACTTCGTGTTAAATCGCTTCTGCCTACAAAGACGCGTGTGTGAGGTGGGGGGAGTATCCTGATGGCTGTTCACCGCAAACGTTTTCGCGTCGAGGATATCGCTGGTGGCGAGATGCCGATTTTGGACGTAACCGAAGAGGCAATCCCGATGCATAGCGAGATCATGGCCGAGCTACGCGCGATCCGCGCGCAGATGGCGAAGGGCGTCACGGCGGCCCCGCTGTCCGGTAGCGCGGCCATGGCGGCGATCGACGCCTCTACCGCCCACGAGCTTTCCGAGGCTCGCACGATGCTCGAGACCTATCGGGCCCAGATCGAGCAGTGCGAGAAGCTGAAGGTCGAGCTCGACCTGATCCATGACGCCATCGACCGCACCAAGCGCGAAATCGCGACGCTGCACGGCAAGAGCTTCGACGGCGGCGAAATGGCCAAGGTCAATGGCGAGCTCGGCGCGGTGGTCGGCGGCACCGAGCAGGCGACGCAGCAGATCCTCGAAGCCGCGGAATCGATCGACCAGGCCGCCAGCGCGATGTCCAAGGTGGACTCGATCGACCAGCAGAAGCGGCTCGCCGACGACATCCAGGAGCGTGTCATCTCGATCTTCGAAGCCTGCAACTTCCAGGACCTGACCGGCCAGCGCATCAGCAAGGTCATGACCACGATGAAGTTCATCGAGCAGCACATCAATGCGATGATGGACATCTGGGGCGGCGTCGACGCGATAAAGTCCCACGTGCCGGCGCATGTGGACAATCGCAGCGAGGACGAAAAGCTTCTCAACGGCCCGAAGCTCAACGGCGACGTCGGTCACGCCTCGCAGGACGACATCGACGCACTGTTCGACTGAACGGACGCGGCAGGCAGAACAAAACGCCGGCCCCTGGGCCGGCGTTTTTTGTTGTCTTCGTCATTGCGAGGAGCGAAGCGACGAAGCAATCCAGACCATCTCCGCGGAAGCAGCCTGGATTGCTTCGCTGCGCTCGCAATGACGAGAGGTCAGGCCGAAGGCCGCCTCACGCCCTCGGTGCGCAGCGGACGTAGACCATGTTGCCGTAACGGGTGGCGGCGTCCTTGTCGATGAAGCGGGTGATCAGGACGCGGCCGTCGAAGGAGATGATTTCGCGGTCCTGGTCGCCCGGGGTCGGCCCCGCCGGTCCGATGTAGTTCTTGCCGCTCGGCGAGCCCTTCAGCCGCAGCTCCTGGGGCGTCGCCTGGTCGGCCAGATGCATGATCACGCCGCCGGAGGAACCGGCGGTGATCACGTAGGGATTCTTGCACTGGGCCCGGGCGGCCGCCTCGGTGCGGGCGCGGTCGGCCGGGTTCTGGAACGAGGCCAGACCCCAGCGGCCCACGATCTCGTCGGCGCGAATGGTCGCAGGCATTTCCGGGGCGACGCCCGGCTCCGCTTCGGGCGGTGGCGGGGACGACGAGAAGGACGGCAGGCTCAAGCCGCCGCCACAGGCGCCCAGCAGCAGCGCCAGACAAGATGCGGCCGCCAGATTGGCAACCGCGCGCGCGTGAGCTGAACTGATCATGGCATTCCCCCGAGCAAGACCATGGCCGCACCCCTCCTGCAGCCAAGCGCAAAAAAGCTGCCGGAGCAATGACGTCCTTTGACAGGTCGGCGCCCCGAACAAGTTTCCAATGCCACCATCCTATATCCGCCTCACCAATCGCTTAACCACCTTTGCTTGACAGGATCGCGGCCAAGCCATATTTCCGAGCCCACTATTAGCACTCGGAAAGCCCGATTGCTAAGCGCGCCGTTCGATCTTCGGGATAGGGGATGGACGGAAGCGCCGCCGCACCCACTTCCACTACTTCCGAAGCGAGCCTCCAAAGGGAAACGTCATGGCTAAATCCAAATTTCGTCCGCTGCATGACCGTGTCGTGGTCAAACGTATCGACGCCGAGGAAAAGACCAAGGGCGGCATCATCATTCCGGACACCGCCAAGGAAAAGCCGTCCCAGGGCGAGGTCGTCGCCGTCGGCCCGGGCGGCCGCGACGAGACCGGCAAGCTGACCCCGATCGACCTCAAGGTCGGCGACCGCGTGCTGTTCGGCAAGTGGTCGGGCACCGAGGTCAAGATCGACAACGAAGAGCTCCTGATCATGAAGGAGTCGGACATCATGGGCGTGCTGGCCTAAGGCCATCCGCCTGAACAGCCGCTGAATGTCGTGCCCGGATCAACGCGATCCGGGCATCCATCATTCCGCCGGGTTTGATCTCCGGATCCCGGAAGCGATGCGACGAGCGAGCGGCAGACACATCACGAAAAACGAGGGATTGCAGAAATGGCTGCCAAAGAGGTCAAGTTTTCCGGAGACGCGCGCGATCGCATGCTGCGCGGCGTCGACATTCTTGCCAACGCCGTCAAGGTGACGCTCGGCCCGAAGGGCCGCAACGTCGTCATCGAGAAATCGTTCGGCGCGCCCCGCATCACCAAGGACGGCGTCACCGTCGCCAAGGAGATCGAGCTCGAGGACAAGTTCGAGAACATGGGCGCCCAAATGGTGCGTGAGGTCGCCTCCAAGACCAACGACCTCGCCGGCGACGGCACCACCACCGCGACCGTGCTGGCCCAGGCCATCGTGCGCGAAGGCGCCAAGGCGGTTGCCGCCGGCATGAACCCGATGGACCTCAAGCGCGGCATCGACAGCGCCGTGGCGGCCGTCGTCAAGGACATCGAGAAGCGCGCCAAGCCCGTCGCCGCCTCCTCCGAGGTCGCCCAGGTCGGCACCATCTCGGCCAACGGCGATGCCGCCATCGGCAAGATGATCGCCCAGGCGATGCAGAAGGTCGGCAACGAGGGCGTCATCACCGTCGAGGAGAACAAGTCGCTCGACACCGAAGTCGACATCGTCGAGGGCATGAAGTTCGACCGCGGCTATCTCAGCCCCTACTTCGTCACCAACCCCGAGAAGATGACCGCCGAGCTCGAGGACGCCTACATCCTCCTGCACGAGAAGAAGCTCTCGGGCCTGCAGGCCATGCTGCCGGTGCTGGAAGCGGTGGTGCAGTCGGGCAAGCCGCTCGTCATCATCGCGGAGGACGTCGAGGGCGAGGCGCTGGCCACCCTGGTCGTCAACCGTCTGCGCGGCGGCCTCAAGGTTGCCGCGGTCAAGGCGCCGGGCTTCGGCGACCGTCGCAAGGCCATGCTCGAGGATATCGCGATCCTGACCGGCGGCCAGCTCATCTCCGAAGACCTCGGCATGAAGCTCGAGAACGTCACGGTCAAGATGCTGGGCCGCGCCAAGAAGGTGGTGATCGACAAGGAGAACACCACCATCGTGAACGGCGCCGGCAAGAAGCCCGACATCGAGGCCCGCGTCGGCCAGATCAAGGCCCAGATCGAGGAGACCACCTCGGACTACGACCGCGAGAAGCTCCAGGAGCGCCTCGCCAAGCTCGCGGGCGGCGTCGCGGTGATCCGCGTCGGCGGCGCGACCGAGATCGAGGTCAAGGAGAAGAAGGACCGCGTCGAGGACGCCCTCAACGCCACCCGCGCCGCGGTGCAGGAAGGCATCGTCCCCGGCGGCGGCGTCGCGCTGCTCCGCGCCAAGAAGGCCGTCGGCCGCCTCTCCAACGACAATGACGACGTCCAGGCCGGCATCAACATCGTGCTGAAGGCGCTCGAAGCCCCGATCCGCCAGATCGCCGAGAATGCCGGCGTGGAAGGCTCGATCGTGGTCGGCAAGATCCTGGAGAACAAGTCCGAGACCTTCGGCTTCGACGCCCAGAACGAGGACTATGTCGACATGGTCGAGAAGGGCATCATCGATCCCGCCAAGGTGGTGCGCACCGCGCTGCAGGACGCCTCCTCCGTGGCCGGCCTGCTGGTGACCACCGAGGCCATGGTCGCCGAGACGCCGAAAAAGGAAGCCCCGCCCGCGATGCCCGCCGGCGGCGGCATGGGCGGCTTCTAAGTCCGTCTTTGCATTACAATGTTGTGAAGGCCGCCTCCGGGCGGCCTTCTTTTTTGCCGATCCTGCCTTCAGCTTTCCGATTCAACCGACGGCCGAAACCCACTACGGTGGCGCGCCGATTCTTGATCAGGGATTTTCGCGATGCGCGCGCTTCCGGTTTGTCTGACGATTGTCCTGGCGGCCCTGCTTGCGGTTGCGCCTGAGGTCGCCTCCGCCCAGATGAAGCTGTCGCCCAAGGCCACGGCGCCCGGCGGCGTGGAGACGCGCTATTTCACCTCCCTCGACGGGTTGATGGACGGCAATGCCGACGTGATCCTGAAGGAGACGCGCCAGGGCAAGACGGTCACCGCGGCCGTGCTCGACGTCTGTTACCCGATCGCGAAGAATTCCGACCGCAAGGACCGCTTCGTCGTCAATCTCCAGGTCGCTGGCCAGACGCTGACCGGCACCACGCAGAGCGTCAATGAGAAGGCGCCCGTCAGCGTCAAGCTGCTGCGCAAGCAGAGCGGAGACAGCTTCGAGTTTCGCGGCCAGATCAGCATCGGCCAGGCGGTGACCGAGGTCACATCGCCCGACAATTCCGATCTCAGCGAGAGGGAATTCCTGGACAACCAGACCTCCGACGACGGCATCACGCCGCAGCCGAAGGATTTCACCGACGTTTCGCCGGAGGCGATCGCGGTCAAGGTCAAGCTCGAGGCTGCGACCGACTTCCTGAAGAGCCTGAAGGGCCAGGATGTCGAGGTGACGCTGGCCAGCCTCAATGTCGGCTGCGACGCGCTGCGCGCCGGCGAGCAGACCATCAACATGTCGGTCGATCCCGAGCGCGCCGGCGCGCTGCTGGCGAAGTTCAAGGCGATGCCCGGCGTCACGGCCGCAGGCTGGACCGCCGGCATGACCGAGATGGACCGCACCATCCGCTTTGCCGCGGCCGACTGGCGCGAGGGCGACAAGATCAACCGCAGCAAGCTGGCGGCGGCCGTCTCGAACGTCTTGAGCAGAACGCTCGCGGCCAAGCCGGTCTCGCAGAGCTTCAACTCCGCCACGGGCAAGCTCATGCTGGTCTTCAAGCGGCCGAACCAGGATTTTCCGGCGCTCGAGCTGACCGACACGATCGAGGTCGCCGGGCTCGTCTCGCCGGACAAGCCGGGCGCCACCGACAAGCTCATGCTCTGGATCGGCAGCCCCGCGACGACGACCGCCGATGAGAGCAGCGGCGCCAAGCTCAAGCTCTCGGATGATGCGAGCCTGGACGAAGAAGGCGATCTGCCGGACGACAACGGCTCGATCGAGGCGCTTGTCAAGGAGCTGAAGGGGCAGCGGTGGGATGCCGACCAGTCGGTGTGGAAGTAATCGGCGCTATCGTGCCCCGGACGCAGCGCGAAGCGCTGCAGAGCCGGGGCCCAGAAGGCCACAAGCGCACTTGCGGATGAGAAACTGGGTCCCGGCTCTGCGTCGCATCGCTTGAGCGATGCGCCTTGTCCGGGACACGAAAGCGGGACTCAATTCCCCGTGGTACGAAAGCGCAACGACTTCGGGCCGATCAGGGTCAGCACATCGCCCTGGCGCTTCCAGGTCTCGACGCTGGAGAGCGCGGCGACGAGCTCGTCGTCGGCCTGGGCTCTTGCCGGCGGGCAGGAGCGGTCCTGGATCTGCCCGGGAACGAAGATCACGGTGTTGCCGGCGACCGAGAACTGGCCCTTGCCGCCCTTGCACCAGAGCTCCAGCACGACCTCGCCGTGGTCGCCGATCTCGATGTTCGGAATCCGCTTGGAGCCTGCTTGCGGCAACGCTTCCAGCGTCATCTCGGTGCCGAACGGAAAACCGTCCTCGGCACGCGCGGGCGTGGACATCGCGACCATTGCAACCGCCGCACACACCAACCGCTTGAACCCAACCATGAGACCTCTCGTCCGACCTGATTTTGCGCACCTTCTATAAGACGGCGGCGCCATTGAGAAGGTTCGCTCAATCAAGCTGCAAAACCCCGCGAGGGCGAACCTCGCGGGGATCTGCGTCGAAAGCCGGACGTGGCCCGCTACTTCAGGACCATCGCCGTGAACGGCCAGACATAGGCCTGCAACGTCACGAGCACGCCGACGAGGCACGCCAGCACGATCGAGTGCCAGAACACGAAGCGCAGGATGGTGCCCTCATGCCCGTACCAATTGGTCGCGGTGGAGGCGACCACGATCGACTGGGCGTCGATCATCTTGCCCATCACGCCGCCGGACGAGTTCGCCGCGCTCATCAGGATCGGCGACAGGCCGAGCTGCTCGGAGGTGATCTTCTGCAGGTTGCCGAACAAGATATTGGACGACGTATCCGATCCCGTCAGCGCCACGCCGAGCCAGCCGAGCAGCGTGCCGAAGAAGGGATAGAGCACGCCGGTGGCCGCAAAGGCGAGGCCGAGCGTCGCGTCGACGCCCGACAGGCGCGTCAGCGTGCCGATCGCGAGCATCGCCGAGATCGTCACCAGCGAGATCGCACAGAGCCGGATGGTCCGGCCGTATTCGGTCAGGAGCCGGCCGGGACCGACCCCCATCAGGACGCCGGAGATGATCGCCGCGATCAGCATGCCCGTGCCGGTGAAGGAGAGATAGGTGAAGGCGAACACCGCGCTCTCTTTGGTCGGCCCCGGCGCGACCGGCGGCATCTTGTTGATCATCTGATGCAGCTCGGGGACGGGATAGTTCCAGACGAAAATCGAATTCGCCCAGCCCTTAAAGGCGCCGTTGCCCCAGATCAGCATCACGATGCAGACGATGGCCCACGGCAACAGCGCGCTGAACAGCTCGCTCTGCGTCAGCGGCGTCCGGTCGAGCGGCTTTGCGGCCGCCATGGTGGCCGCCGATTCGTCGCGGCCGCGCAGCGCCGGCGACAGCCAGAGCTCCCTCGGCCGCCAGACCTTCAGGAACAGGATCAGCGCCCCCATCGAGATCAGCGATGCGCCGATATCGACGATCCACGGATTGATGTAGTTCGAGATCACGAATTGCGGGATTGCGAACGACACGCCGGTAACGAGGATCGCCGGCCAGACATCCTTCATACCCTTCCAGCCCGCGAACGCCCACACCACCCAGAACGGCACGAGCAGCGAGAAGAACGGCAATTGCCGTCCGACCATCGCGCCGAGGATGTAGGGATCGAGCCCGGTGACCGAGGCAAGGCCCTGGATCGGCGTGCCCAGCGCGCCATAGGCGACCGGCGCGGTGTTGGCGATCAGCGACAGGCCGGAGGCCGCGAGCGGCGAGAAGCCGAGCCCGATCAGCACGGCGCCGGTGATCGCGACCGGCGTACCGAAGCCCGAGGCGCCCTCGAAGAACGCCCCGAACGAGAACGCGATCAGCAGCAATTGCAGCCGCCGGTCCTCGGTAACGCCGCCGACCGCGCGCTTGAGCAACTCGAAGCGGCCGGTGCTCACCGTCACCTGGTAGAGGAAGATGACATTGAGGACGATCCAGCCGATCGGGAAGAACCCGGTGACGATGCCCAGCACCGAGGCGCGGATCGACATGTTCGCCGGCATGGTGAAAACGAAGATCGTGATCAGGTTGGTCACGATCACGGCGACGATAGCCGCGATATGGGCCTGGACGCGGCCGCTCGCGATCAGCACCAGCAGCGTGACGACGGGCACTGCCGCCGCAATCGTCGACAGGACCGGGCTGTGCAATGGATCATAGATTTGATTCCACATGGTCTTCTCCCCACGCATGTTGCGGCAGGCGGCCCGCGTGGAGAGCCGATCCTGCTTGATGTTCGAAGCGATACCCCCGCGCTGGAGGCAAATGCCTCGCGAATGCAGCGGTTCCCGCCCGCTCACAAGGTCGCGAAATCCCCGAGCGCCCCTGGCCCGCGCCGTCGAAGGCCATGCTAGGGTTGCGGGGTGCGACAAGACAACGCAAATTGCAGAACCTGCGACTTTAGTCTAGGCGCGCCGCTTTCCGCCATGGTTTCAAGTCCTTGGCTCCGGCTATTTGTCCACATTCCCCGAGGAGACCCCGCTCTGTGAAGAACATCAGCGCCACGCTCGCGATCGTCTGGCGAATCGCCGCTCCCTATTTCCGGTCGGAGGACAAATGGGCCGGCCGCGGCCTGCTCGCCGTCATCGTCGCGATGGAGCTGGTGCTGGTCGCGATCAACGTGCTGCTCAATCAATGGCAGAACCGGTTCTACAGCGCGCTGCAGGCCTACGATCTGCCCGAATTCGTCAAGGAGGTCTGGATCTTCCTGGGCCTTGCCTTCACCTTCGTCGCGCTGGCCGTCTACAAGCTCTATCTGAACCAATGGCTGCAGATCCGCTGGCGGCAATGGCTGACGCGACATTATCTCGGCGAATGGCTCGACGGCGCCACGCATTACCGCATGCAGCTCAAGGGCGACGCCGCCGACAACCCGGACCAGCGTATCACCGAGGACGTCAAGACCTTCGTCGAACAGACGCTGAGCATCGGCCTCGGCCTGTTGTCCTCCATCGTGACGCTGGCCTCGTTCATCGTCATCCTCTGGGGCCTGTCCTACAAGGCGCCCTTGTACATCTACGGCACCGACATCATCGTCCCCGGCTTTCTGGTCTGGTGCGCGGTGGCCTACGCGATCGCGGGCACCGCGCTGACGCATTGGATCGGCGCCCCGCTCATCAACCTGAATTTCGAGCAGCAGCGCTTCGAGGCCGATTTCCGCTTCAACCTGATCCGCGTGCGCGAGAATTCGGAGCAGATCGCCCTGTTGAAGGGCGAGAACGCCGAGCGCGGGCGGCTGCTGCAACGCTTCGGCTTCGTCATCGGCAATTGGTACGAGATCATGAGCCGGACCAAGCGGCTGACCGCGTTCACGGCCAGCTACGGCCAGGCTGCGACGCTGTTTCCCTATGTGGTGGTGGCGCCTGCCTATTTCGCCAAGCGCATCCAGCTCGGCGACATGATGCAGACCGGCTCGGCGTTCGGCAGCGTGCAGGACGCGCTGTCGTTCTTCGTCACGGCCTATCGCTCGCTCGCCGAGTGGCGTGCCGTGATCGCCCGCCTCGACGGCTTCGAGATGTCGGTCAGCGCCGCCGCCCGCGGCGCGACGCTCGAACCGGCTATCGACGTCGTGCCATCGAGGGGCGAGGCCATCACGCTCGAGCAATTGCTCGTCAAGCTGCCGAACGGCGCGCCTCTGGTCGCGGCCAACGCCTTCACGATCCAGCCGTCGGAGCGGGTGCTGGTGACCGGCGCGTCGGGCTCCGGCAAATCGACATTGTTCCGGGCCATGGCCGGCATCTGGCCGTTCGGCACCGGCACGATCGCGATCCCTGAGAAGGCGAAGCTGATGATGCTGCCGCAGCGGCCGTATTTCCCGATCGGCCCGCTCGGCGACGCCGTCATCTATCCGGCCGGGCACGGCTCGATCCCGCCCGAGAAGATCCGCGACGCGCTGGTTGCGGTCGGCATGCCGCGCCTGGCGGACCGGCTCGACGAGGACGCGCATTGGAATCGGACGTTGTCGCTCGGCGAGCAGCAACGCCTCGGCCTTGCCCGCGCGTTGCTGCACGTGCCCGATTATCTCTTCCTCGACGAGGCGACCGCCTCGCTGGACGAGCCGTCCGAGGACCGGCTCTACCGGCTGCTGACGGAGAAGCTGCCGCAGGCCACCATCGTCTCGATCGGCCACCGCTCGACGCTGGACGCCTTCCATACCCGCAAGGTGGCGCTGGTGCCGGATGGCGATATCCACGTGCTCGGGACGCGCGGCGAGGCGGCGCCGGAGCCGACCACGGCGCGCTGAGGGCCGGCCGGAAAGGGAGCAGCTCGCTCCGGCGTCCGTCTTGCGAGCGGACCCCCGGCAGCCTCCGGCCCCCCTTCGCGTTTGGCGCCTCGCGTTGTCTCAGGCCCTCAAAGCAAGAGGGCGGCAGGTTGCCCTGCCGCCCTCGCTAAGTCGTTCCGGGAAGAAGCTTACTTCAGGTTGGTCATCGCCGTCAGATCGAACGAGAGCTTGGCGATACCGGTCGCGCCGCACCACTTCGAGCCGACGCCCGAGGGATTGATGCTGCTGTAGCTGCCGTTGAAGGTGGAGGTGTAGTCGCTGGTGAAAGCGTTGCAGTCCGCCTTGGAAAGATCGGTGTCCGAGTAACGCAGGTCCAGCGTCATGACCTTGTAGGTGAAGCCGACGCCGATGTTCCAGGTGTTATAGTCGGCATATTTGATGCCGTTCGGGAAGAACGGGCCGACATAGCCCGGACCCGCTGCTGCGGGGCCCGTGCCGTAGAAGGAGTCGGAAGTGCCGAACCACTGACGGCCGAATTCGCCCGACACATACATGCCGACGCCGCTCGAACCGAAGGTCGTGCTCGGCGCCGTCCACTTGCCCGTGATCGAGGCGTAGTTGCCCCAGGCGCCGGTGTTGAGGAAGTTCGGCGAGTAGAACTCGTTGATGCCGAACGCCCAGTTGTCGTTCACCGTGTAGGTCATCTTGCCGTAGACTTCGAAGAAGCTGACGTCCTTCTTCATCACGTTGCCATTCGGCAGGGCATTCGCGGCGCAATTGGCGCCCTGGAAGTTGCCCGCAAAGTCGACGCCAGTGCCACCGTAGTAGCAGGTCCCGCCCGGATACAGGTAACCCCAGACGCCGATGTCGAAGGCGAAGGCGCCGAAGGTCGGGCGGATACCGCCGTAGATGTCGATTTCGGCCGCAGCGCGGTTCGGGAAGGAGATGCTCTCACCGGCCACGCCGATATAGAGCTGGAGGTCCTTGGTGACGTTGTAGCGCGGCTCGAAATAGGCGGCGACCGACGGCTTGTTGTTCGACTGCGTGATGCCGCGGAAGACGTAGTTGCTCATGATCGCGCCGCCGAAGGCGATATCCCACGGATCGAACGCCGGCGGCGGCGGGGCCCTCAGCGCCTTCACGTGCATGTCCGCCGCGAAAGCCGATCCCGTCGTCACAATTGCCAGCGCCGTTGCTAACAAAGCCACTTTCTTCATTTCGATCCCCATCGCCAGTTCTACGCAGTCGGATCCCGGAAGCCCCCCGGCGAACGACCTGTGTGCAAAATCACGTTACTGCGACAATCTGGATGGTGGGATGGGACCCGTGAAGCAAAAATCACGGGCATCTGCCGCCTTTTTGGGCGTTTTGACGATTCCACGAAAGGTTGTCGGCCGGTGTGACTTCTTGATCACATCATTTGCATTCCAAGGTGCACCGAGCAGCCCGTGCAAGTACGGAGAAGGCGGCCAGCGTGACAATCCAGCTACGAATCAGCCGCCCCAAAGGGGAACGCCTTGCCGGAGATGCTGGTCGCGATGCAAAAAGGCCGCAGCGTCACCGCAGCGGCCTTCATTGGCAGCACTTTTCCGGATTGTGCTTTAGCGTTGCTCCTCGGCCGGCGCCGCTTCCGCAGAAGACGAAGGCATCGCCCAACTCGTCTCCGCTGCCGGCTCAGGAGCCGGGGCGGCCGGCGGTGCTGACGGCTTCGGCGCGGGAGCTGCCTTCGCCTTCTTCGGTGCCGCTTTCTTCGCGGCTTTCTTCGGTGCAGCCTTCTTGGCCGCCTTCTTCACAGCCTTCTTGGCCGACGTCTTCGCAGACTTCTTCCCGGCCTTCCTGGGAACGGCCTTCTTCGATTTCTTGGCAGATTTCTTGGCCGACTTCTTCGCGGACTTCTTGGTTGCCTTCCTGGCGGACTTCTTCGCCGCTACAACCTTCTTGGCCTTTTTGGCCTTCTTGCTTTTCTTCTTCTTCGCTTTCGCCATCGTGGTCCTCCTGTTGCCGCCGAACAATGGTGATCGGGCGTCTTCAGTCGTCACCTCGGGAGGAAAGTTCAGGCTCTGAAAGCTCAAACTGACGCGTTCAGTGCCGGCCGCGACCCGCCCGTCGCCCAATCGAGAAGCTCAATCGTGTGTACGACCGGAACTGACGTGCCACTGGCAATCTGCACCATGCAGCCGATATTGCCCGCGGCAATCATGTCCGGCTTGATGCTCGCGATGTTGGCGACCTTGCGATCGCGCAACCGGCCCGCAAGCTCGGGTTGGAGAATGTTGTAAGTCCCCGCCGAACCGCAACACAAATGGCTCTCCGGCACATCTTTCACCACGAATCCATTCTTGGAAAGCAATTCTTTCGGAAGGGCCGTGATTTTCTGCCCGTGCTGCAGCGAACAAGCTGAGTGATAGGCGACGACGATGTTGTCCTGGCGCGCGGTCGGTTCGAGTCCGAGGCCGGCAACATATTCGGTGATGTCCTTGGCGAGCGCAGACACCTTTGCCGCATCGGCCGCAAACGTTTTGTCTTCCCGCAGCAGATAGCCGTAGTCCTTGATCACGGTGCCGCAGCCGGACGTGGTCACCAGGATGGCGTCGAGCCCCTCGCCTGCCGCTTCCTTCTGCCAGGCCGTGACATTGGCGCGGGCGCGGGCCAAGGCGTCGCGGTCGTCGCCGAGATGATGGGTCAGCGCACCGCAGCACTGCTCGTCCTTGACGAGGACGACCTCGATGCCGTGACGGGTGAGCAGGCTGATGGCGGCTTGGTTGATGCGCGGCGCCAGCACCTGCTGGGCGCAGCCCTGCAGCAGCGCGACCCGGCCGCGCTTCTTGCCGAGCGCTGCGAACACGCTGCCCGGGAGAGGCCCCGGTGACGGCAGCCGCTGCGGGGCCAGCGCCAGCATCGCCTTGATGCGCTGGATCAGGCCGGGCGTGGCCGAGGGGCGCGGCGTCGGCAGGAACACGGCAAGCGGCCGGGCCAGCCGGGCCAGCATCATGCTCCAGCGAAAGCGCTGCGGGTCCGGCAGGACGAAAGCCAGCACCTGACGCAGCAGCCGCTCGGCCAGAGGCCGCTGATAGCGCTGCTCGATCCTGACCCGGGCCTGGTCGACGAGGTGCATGTAGTTCACCCCCGAGGGGCAGGTCGTCATGCAGGCCAGACACGACAGGCAGCGGTCGACGTGCTTGACCACTTCGGCCGTCGGGGTCTGGTCCTTCTCCAGCATCTCCTTGATCAGATAAATGCGTCCGCGCGGACTATCGAGTTCGTCGCCGAGCAGCACATAGGTCGGGCAGGTTGCCGTGCAGAAGCCGCAATGGACGCAGGCGCGCAGAATCTTGTCGGCCTCGGCGATGTCGGGGTCGGCGAGCTGCGCCAGGGAGAATTCGGTCTTCATTCGGCAGCGCTCCGCGTGAGCCGTCCCCGGTTCAGGATGGTCTTCGGATCGAAACTAGCGCGGACCCGCTCGCTCAGGGCGGCGATGCCTGAGGCCTGCGGATGGAACACGTCGACATTGCGCCTGACCTCCTCGGCCGCCCGGATCAGCGTGGCGTGCCCGCCGAGCGCGTTGGCGCGGGCGCGCAGGGCCGGTCCGTGTGCATCGCCCTTCGGTGGCAGCGCCGCCCAGATCAGGCCGCCGCCCCAATCGTAGATCACCTCGCCGCCGGTCTCGCGCGCCAATTGCGTGCCGAGCACAGCACCCGAGGCGGGTGGGCAGACGATCCGCCACACCGGCCAAGCGCCGAGCGCGCCGCCGGCCGCGAACGGCAGCACGTCGCGGATCGCGGTCCACAGCGCCGCGGAAGCGACGTCCTCGATCAGCGTCGCGGTTCCAAACGGCGCCAGCAATTCGCGCAGCGAACCGGCGCGGTGGGCGGCGGAGGCCGTGATGCCCTCGAGCCGCAGCAGGGTCAGCGCCTCGCCCTCGCCGGCGAGATCGCCAAGCCCGTCGGCCTTGGCGCGGAACGTCTGAGACGGCAGATGCGCGGCGGCGGAGACGTCGAAGGGCGAGCCGAGCGCCGCGGTCATGGCCCTGTTGGCCGTGGCATCGTCGAGGCCGCGGAACAACAGTGTCCGCTCCGCCTCCGGTTTCGGCATCACCTTGAGGGTGACCTCCGTCATCACCGACAGCGTGCCCCAGGACCCCGCCAGCAGCTTGCAGAGGTCGTAGCCGGTGACGTTCTTCACCACCTTGCCGCCGGTCTTGAAGCTGTCGCCGAAGCCGGAGACGGCGTGCGCCCCCAGCAGGTGATCACGCGCCCCGCCCGCCCTGATGCGGCGCGGACCGGCGAGCCCGGCCGCGATCATGCCGCCGATGGTGCCTGATGGCGCGGTGCCGAGCAGCGGCGCGGTATCCATCGGCTCGAAGGCGAATTGCTGGTTCTTGGCATCGATCAGCGCCAGCACGTCGGCGAGCGGCGCACCGGCCTGGAGCGTGATGATGAGCTCGTTGGGCTCGTAGGAGGTGACGGCATTCAGCGCGGAGAGGTCGAGCACCGCATTGGTCGTCATCGCATGACCAATGTTGCGCTTGCTGCCATGACCGACGATCTCGAGCGGCTGCTCGTTCGCGATCGCCGCGCGCACGACTTCTTCGACGTCTTTGGCGTCTCTGACTTTGAGCGTATCCACGGGAAAAGGCGGTATCCAAGTTTACAACGAAAAGCAATTCGACGCTTGCCACGATCGCGCTAGAACCGCGGGATGTCGGGGAACGCAAGCTTGCCCGCGTGAACATGCATGCGGCCGAGCTCGGCGCAGCGGTGCAGGGTCGGGAACACTTTTCCGGGATTGAGCAGGCCCTGAGAATCGAAGGCGCATTTCAGCCGCTGCTGCTGGTTCAGGTCGATCTCGCTGAACATGTCAGGCATCAGGTCCCGCTTCTCGATGCCGACGCCGTGCTCGCCGGTGAGCACGCCGCCGAATTCGACGCAGGCGCGCAGGATGTCGGCGCCGAAGGCTTCGGCGCGCTCGATCTCGCCGGGCTTGTTGGCATCGTAGAGGATCAGGGGGTGCAGATTGCCGTCGCCGGCGTGGAACACGTTGGCGCAGCCGAGCTGGTATTTTTCGCCGAGCTCGCGGATGCGCGCCAGCGCCTTCGGCAGCGCGCCGCGCGGAATGGTGCCGTCCATGCAGAGATAATCGGGCGAGATGCGCCCCACCGCCGGGAATGCGGCCTTGCGGCCGGCCCAGAACAAATTGCGCTCGGCCTCCGAATTGGAGATCTGCAGCGTCACCGAGCCGCAGCCTCTGGCGATGGTCTCGACGCGCGTGATCAGCTCGTCGACCTCGATCTTGGGGCCGTCAAGCTCGATGATCAGCAGCGCCTCGACGTCGAGCGGATAGCCGGCATGGACGAAAGCCTCGGCGGCGTGGATCGCCGGCCTGTCCATCATCTCCATGCCGCCGGGGATGATGCCGGCGCCGATGATGCGCGCCACGCATTCGCCGGCGGCCTCGACCTCGGCAAAGCCCACCATCAGCGCGCGCGCCGTCTCCGGCTTCTGCAGGATGCGCACCGTGATCTCGGTGATGACGCCGAGCAGGCCTTCGGAACCGGTGATGACGCCCATCAGATCGTAGCCGGGGTTCTCGCACCCCTTGCCGCCGATGCGCAGGATCTCGCCGCTCATCAGCACGATCTCGCAGCCGAGCACGTTGTTGGTGGTCATGCCGTATTTCAGGCAATGCACGCCGCCAGAATTTTCCGCGACATTGCCGCCGATCGAGCAGGCGATCTGCGAGGACGGGTCGGGCGCGTAATAGAAGCCGGCATGGGCGACCGCCTGGCTGATGGCGAGATTGGTGACCCCGGGCTCGGTGACGACGACGCGATTGTCGAAATCGATTTCGCGGATGCGCTTGAACTTGCCGAGGCCGAGCAGCACGCCGTCCTCGAGCGGCAGCGCGCCGCCGGACAGCGAGGTGCCGGAACCGCGCGGCACCACCTTGATGCCTTGCCCTGCACAATATTTCAGGATGAGCGAGACCTGCTCGGTCGTGTCGGGCAGGACGACGACCATCGGCGGCTGCCGATAGGCCGTGAGCCCGTCGGATTCATAGGCGCGCATTTCGGCAGGCGTATCGATCACGCCCTCGCCGGGCACGATGGCGCGCAGCGCAGCAACGATCTCGGCGCGGCGTGCGAGCACGGCCTGGTCGCTTGCGGGCATCATGATGGCCATTTTCAGAAGCTCTCGTCCGCCAGATGAAAAAGTCGCAGCAAATCAATCATGTCTTGCCCGCTTTGGGTAGGTCCTCCGAAGGTCGGATTGCTTTGTTGCAGCGCAAGTTCTCTCTGGGACAAGCCTGCTAGCAGGAAACCTGTCAAGGTTTCGCGGCTTGTCCAATTGCATCGGACCTGCCAAAACACGGCCCTCCATCTGACCCGGGAAGAGACGAAGAGCACACTTATGACAAAACTGACCTTTGGCGCACTGACGATCCTCACAATGATTGCCACCGCACCCGCCGCGATGGCGCAGGATGTCGCGGCCGGCAAGACATCGTTCAACAAATGCCTGGCCTGCCACGCGATCGGCGAAGGCGCCAAGAACAAGGTCGGCCCCGAGCTCAACGGCCTCAACGGCCGCAAGTCGGGCACGGTCGAGGGCTATAATTACTCGGACGCGAACAAGAATTCCGGCATCACCTGGGACGAGGCCGTGTTCAAGGAATACATCAAGGACCCCAAGGCCAAGATCCCCGGCACCAAGATGGCGTTCGCCGGCATCAAGAACGAGACCGAGATCAACAATCTCTGGGCCTTCCTTGCCCAATACGACAAGGACGGGAAGATCAAGCAGTAAGCTTCGCCTGAAACGGCCGCCGCAGCTTCGGTTCCGATCGCATCAGGACCGGAGCTGCGGCTTTTTGTTGTGACGCAGACTCTCTTCACGTCATTGCGAGGGGCTCAGCGACAAAATTGCGAAGCAATTTTGCGCAGATGCGACGAAGCAATCCAGGACCGCCCCCGCGGAGCGATTCTGGATTGCTCCGCCTTCGCCAAGGCTTCGGCGGACAAGTGGCTGCGCTCGCCATGACGGAGTGTGACGCAACGGTTCCGCTCTTCCCGCACCAGCTCGCTTGCAGACACGCCTTCTTGTTCTCGCGGCTGAATTCGCCCGAGCTTTGCTTGCGTCTCCACCCTCTGATCCAAGAGGGCGCAGGGAAGGCCGGGTGCTGACAACGCACCCGCGGTCCGCTGCGCGAAATGCACACGCAGGAAGAACCGCACAGCAGCATACAGGTGGTGCCGATCACTCGGCCTTCCCTGCGCGGTGGTCGGACGGCTTATGCCGTGCTCTCCCGGGAGCCGAATGTCCTTCTGGCCTCCCTCGCCCCGCGGATTGGATGATGCAGTCTGCCCGGTTGGGCTCGCTCGCACCTCCGCGGTAGGCTTGACCGTAGCAACGACGGCCAGGACCACACGGTTTTGCCGTACGCACGGCCCGTCCTTTCGCTGCAGTATTTCCAGCCCTGTCGACGAAGCCGGAAACTTACAAGCGAGACGAAGCCTAGCAGCGCCGTTCGTCACACGCGGGGTTCGGGCTCACAGGGACTACCCGCCCTGCCCGTCCCATCTCGTGCCGACGCTGCCGCGTCCACCGCAAGCCCGGCTCGCGATCAAGACGACCTCGAGATCGCCCCTCCTGGTTGAGCCGGGATGAACGACACATACGTCAAAACCGAATTTCGGTAAAGTGGAATATTTTCGCGCGATGGGATTGACAGAGGCGACACAGGCACGGTGCCGTAGCCCGGATGGAGCGCCAGCGTAATCCGGGACGGTGCGAGCGGGCCCCGGATTGCGCTTCGCTCCATCCGGGCTACGGGAGCATCAACTCGCCCGCAAGAACTCTAATCGGCCGCGGCCTGTGCCGGGACGATCCTCCCGATCATTGCCTCGATCTCCGCCTTCACGCGGTCGGGCACGGCATTCTGCACCATGTGGCCGAGATCGGGCAGCACGATCAGCTTCGCATTCGGCACCGTGGCCGCGAACGGGCGGGCGTGGATGTTGGTTTTCACCGTCTTGTCGGGCTCGCCGGCGATGACCGTCACCGGCGCCTCGATCTCGCCATAGCGTGCGACTTGCGCCGCAACCGCCTGCTTCAGCGTCACCAGATCATAGGCGTTGGCGATGAACTCGCGCGGGCGCAGCAAGAGCGGCGTCGCGGAATCCCGCACGAATCCATCGGGCATCATTTGCGGCAGGAATACGCTGCGCGCGCCGGGTTCGGCGAGAAAGTAACCGAGCGGCAGGGTGATGGTGTAGGCGAGCAGCGGACCGATCACCGGCGTCGCGATGATCTCGTTGTAACGGCCGACGCCGCCGCGCCAGGGATGGGTGACGGGCGCGAGCATGACGAGGCCCGCGACGCGGCCGGGATGATCGAGCGCAAGCCGCGCGCCGAGCGCGCCGCTCCAGGAATGCACCACGAAGACCGCACGCTCGATCCCGAGCTTTTCAAGCGCCTCGTCGATCATCCGCGCCTGGATCTGCGGCGTGGAATCCTGCCGCCGCGCACGCGTGCTCCAGCCATGACCGGGGCGATCGACCAGAATGACGCGATGGTCCCTGGCAACGATGTCGCCGAGCGGGCGCCGCATCGCTTCCAGATTGGAGCTCGCGCCGTGCAGCATCACGATCGGCAAGCCGGCACCGCGCGGGCCGATGTCGACGACGTGAAGCGTCGCGCCGTCGACGTCCACCATCTCGCCCTGCGGCGGAAAGGCGCGCTGCACGGCGACGATCCCGGCCTGCGTGACCAGCGCCAGCACAACCAGCGCCGTCACGACTGACATCACGATCATGGGGAGAATCCGGGTGATCCTGGGCACAGGGCAGTTACGGGTCTGGAGGGCGGCAGTTTCGCGCCACCGGCTTTCCGTGGTCCACCGAAATGCCGGGGCTGTGGATATGTGCACAATTGCAGAACGTAAAAGCTCAATGGAATCAACAATATTCCACGGGCATACGCAAGCCCGGAACGGCTTCATGCAGCCGTCATCGCGGCGTCCATATAATCGCCATGGTCGGTTCCGCCATCTAGGCGCGGGTGGGCGCCGATCCTCCTCGCAGGCCCCAGGGGATGTGGGAAAGACCGGCAGAAATTGTCCTGGTTTGAACCGGAGGATTTTCGATGAGCTTCAGATCAAACGACACTGCGATCGACGAAATCGTCGCGAGTTGCAACGGCGACCTGCGCGGTGCCGTGCGGGCGCTGCTGCTGATCAACGAGCATCTCGAAGCGGAGCTGGCAAGGGCCTATGCGGCAGCGGCCGATCGCGGTCTGGTCGAGCGCGGCGGCAGCGTCCTGCATTGAAGGCAGGCTAGTTCGTGCCGTCCTCGTCCTTTTCCTCGTCCGGCGTGAGCGCGGGACAGACGCGGATCGTCGAACGGGCAAGCTTGGCATCGGCCCTGGACTTGTAGGGACCGTCGCCGAACCAGATATCGCCGATGATGACCGGATTGCTGGTCACGATATTGCATTTTCCGGTGGCGCGGTTGCCGACCACCCAGAACAATCCGTCGGCCAGACTCGCCGTCCCCGACGCGAGCAGCAAGCACCCTGCAAAAATCAAACGCTTCATGGCTTTCGCTCCTGCCATGCAGGTAGGCCTGCGGCGGCCCGGGCAATAGTGCTCACGATGCCGCGCCTGCGATCGTGGTTAATCCGAAGACGCCGCGCTCCCTCAAGAAATGATCGAGTTGTCGGCTAAAGCATGATGGAGCGAGACTCGATCGGCACGGGCGATTACCTCTCCCTACAGGAGAGGAGATCCGAGTTCTCCGAGACGCATCGATTCGACCAAAGCCCATTCCGCTTCAGATATCGCGGCCCTCGACCTTCTCGGTCAGCGACTTGACCTGGTCGGGAATCTTCTCGAGGTGCGGATTGACGGCGAGCGCCTTGCGGTAGGCGTCGAGCGCGCGTTTCTCGTCGCCGACCTCCTGCATGATCATGCCAAGACCTGCGAGCGCGCCGAAATGGCGCGGCTCCCGGATCAGCACCTGCTGGATGTCCGCGAGCGAGCGGCCATAATCGTTCTGCATGTAATAGAGCGTGGCGCGCCGGTTCCAGGCCTCGATATAGTCGGGCCTGAGCTTGATGACCGAGTCCAGCAGCTTGATCGCGACTTCGATCTTCTTGGCGTCGACCGCGGTCTTGGCGCGCGCCATCAACAGCGCCGCGGTGTCGCTGGGGGTCTGGAGCCAGATCGCCCAGATCCGCGCTTCGACATGCTTGGCGCTGACCTCGTCGGGCGCCGCCTTCAGCGCGCCGAACAGGAAATCCAGATTCTTGGTGCGATCGACCTTGGGCAGCTTGGCTGGTGCCTCCGGCAGCTTCTTCTGCTTGCCGGGCGGGTTCGGCGGTTCGATCTGCTGCGCCAGCGCCGGAGCGAGCCCGACGGCTCCCAGCACAAGGGCCAGACATAACGTGCGCGGATGCGGGAATCTCACTGCCATGGTGAAAGTCTAAACGCGCAAAGCCGCCCTTGCAAAGCAAAGGCGGCGTCAAACTCGTGTGAGCCGTGGTGTTGCGGGAACGCGCGAGGGCGTCCGGCCGGGCTGATATCAGCCTTGAGATCAGCCCTGGCGCGCCTTGAAGCGGCGCTGCACCTTGTTGATCACATAGACCCGGCCCTTGCGGCGGACCAAGCGGTTGGCGCGATGGCGACCGCGCAGCGATTTCAGCGAGTTACGGACCTTCATGGCGGAATCCTGAACGTTCGAAAGGCCGTGTTCGGCACTACCGTTGCGGCACGCGCGAATGTGGCAAAATGAGATTTTTCCCGCTGGCGGACGACCGCCCGGGACGGGGCGGTTCTTAAGGCATGGCGGCAGGTGATGTCAATGTTCACTGCCGCCTTCCGAACCGGCAAATTCTCGAAGACAACCCCATGCACGGTCAAAGCGGCCGGATCGGCCCGATCTGCCCTCCCGACCAGCCGAGGGGAGTCAGGACCGCTTGCAGGCAACAATGTCGCCTCTCGCGACGCCTTGCCAAATTCGTTATATCCTATAATCAATTCGGCAACCCGTCGGGAGGACACCCATGCCGAAGCTGAAGCTGCCTGATATCGAGAAGGTCGTCGCGATCGACATCCACACCCATGCCGAGGAGCCCTGCGGCACCCATCCCGACGACGGCTATGACGACTTCCAGGCGCAGATGGCGGAGTATTTCAAGTCGCCGCACAAGCATCCGCCGACCGTGCCGGAGACCGCGGCCTATTACCGCTCCAAGAACATCGCCGCGGTGATCTTCCCTGTCGATGCCGAGCGCGAGACCGGCTTCCGCCGCTACAAGAACGAGGAGATGCTGGAGATCGCGTCCGATCATCTCGACGTCCTGATCCCCTTCGTCTCGATCGACCCGCACAAGGGCAAGCTCGGGGCGCGCGAAGCGCGCAAGCTGATCGAGGAATACGGCGTGCGCGGCTTCAAATTCCATCCGACCATGCAGGGCTTCTACGCCAACGACCGCATGGCCTATCCGCTCTACGAAGAGATCAACAATGGCGGCGCCATCGCGCTGTTCCACACCGGCCAGACCGGCGTCGGCTCGGGCATGCCCGGCGGCATGGGCATGCGGCTGAAATATTCCAACCCGATGTACATGGACGACGTCGCGGCCGATTTCCCCGACCTCAAGATCATCCTCGCGCACCCGTCCTTCCCCTGGCAGGAAGAGGCGCTGTCGGTCGCGACCCACAAGCCGAACGTCTATATCGATCTCTCCGGCTGGTCGCCGAAATACTTTCCGCCGATCCTGGTGCGCTACATCAACTCGATCCTCCAGGACAAGATGCTGTTCGGCTCCGACTGGCCGGTGATCACGCCGGACCGCTGGCTGTCGGACTTCGCCAAGATCGACATCCGCGACGAGGTCCGGCCGAAGGTGCTGAAGGCCAACGCAAGGAAGCTGCTGGGGATCTAGCCTCGGACTCGTCATCGAAAAGAGGGCTTCGGTCCCATGATCGAAGCCCTCACCCTCAGGCGCTTGAGGCTACGCCAGCCCTTCGTCGACGCTCCCGGCCGGGTCGGAATTGCAGCCGACAACCGACATTCGAGTAACTGCCACGGATGGTCGAGAAGGGCCAGAAGCGGAAATCGCACCTCAATAGTATCTGCAAGCGAGATCATAGCGCCGGACGGTGGGTGTTGGGTTCATCACAGCAACCCGAGTAAGATCACCGACCTTTCCAACGAAGTGCCCGCAGGGCCGAACGATGATCTCGACCACTGGCGGCACCCTGTTCGTCTCCCCATCTTCAATTTGCACCTGGACAACATCATTCGAGCATTCCCTCGACACGCTGACCACGCGTCCCGAAAAGATCGTGGCGCCCGATCTTGGCTTATCACATGTCGTAAGTCGGTATACTGCGCGGCAAGAAATTGGAACGCATTCCTTGTCTTGGGCAAAAGCGGCGGTCGGTTGAACAACAGCGATCAGCGCAAGGAAGTGTGTGAACGACACAAGTCTAGGCATTCTGGCTCTCGGCTGGTTTGCGGGATCGTGCTGTGCTCCGAACGTAAGCCATGGAGGTCGAAAAGGGCAATCGACCGCTCTGGGTCACGAGCCGCCGATCACACTTGCAGTGGCAGACTTCCGCTTTGCTCTGGTAAGCTGACGATGATGCGCACTCCCTGAAGCGGAGTTCTTGTGACCGCAACTGCCTGGAAGGACAGCCCATGAGCATCAAAGCCGTCGTGTTCGACGCCTATGGGACGCTGTACGACATCCAGTCGGTCGCCGACGTCACCGAGGATGCGTTTCCGGGCTATGGCGGGATCATCACGCAGGTCTGGCGCATCAAGCAGCTCGAATACACCTGGCTGCGCTCGCTGATGGGACGCTACCAGGATTTCTCCGCGGTCACCCGCGACTCCCTCGCCTATACGCTGCGGATGCTGGGACTTGCCTATGAGAGCGAGGCGTTCGAGCGGGTGATCGAGAGATATCTGCATCTCGATCTCTATCCGGATGCAGCCGCCGCGCTCACCGCCTTGAGGCCGCGGCGACTGGCCATCCTCTCCAATGGCAGCCCGGACATGCTGAATGCGCTGGTGCGCAATTCCGGGCTCGACCGCCTGCTCGATGCCACCATCAGCGTCGACGCCAAGAAGATCTTCAAGCCGAGCCCGGCGGCCTACGAGCTGATCGGCGAGGCGCTGGGCACGGCGCCGAACGAGGTCCTGTTCGTGTCCTCCAATCCCTGGGACGCGGCGGGGGCAAAGTCGTTCGGGCTCAACGTCGCCTGGATCGAGCGGGTGACGCCGGAAGCCATGGCGCTGGCTTGCGTCGAGACCGAACTCGTGGCACCGCTGACGATGTTCAAGGCGATCCGCACCCAGATGGACGAGCTTGGCTTTGCACCGGACCACCGCGTCCGTTCGCTGTCCGAGCTGCCAGGGATCATCCACGGATGACCCAGGGATTGCTTAGGCATCGCCGCCCGCACGTCTGACATGAGCTGCCTGGAATGAGCCTGGAATCCGTTCGCGCCTTCTTCGCCGAAAAAGCCCCCGACATCACCGTGATGGAATCACCGATCAGCTCGGCCACGGTGCCGCTCGCCGCCGAGGCCTATGGCGTCGAGCCCGGCATGATCGCCAAGACCCTGAGCTTGCGCGTCGGCGAGCGCGTGATCCTGATCGTGGCGGCCGGCACCTCGCGGATGGACAACAAGAAGGTCAAGGCGCAGTTCGGCGGCAAGCCGAAGATGCTGGGGCTGGAGGAGGTCGCCGCCATCACCGGCCACGAGGTCGGCGGCGTCTGCCCGTTCGGGCTGAAGTCGCCGCTGCCGGTCTATTGCGATGTGTCGCTGAAGGCGTTCGACGTCGTGGTGCCGGCCGCGGGTTCGACCCACAGCGCGGTGCGCATCACGCCGGAGCGGATGGCCGAGCTGACCGCGGCCGAATGGGTCGATGTCTGCGAGGTCAGGGCGAACGGCGGCACCGGGCAGGATGCCTGATGCATTTGCCGGCCAGGGAGGCTAGCATGGCGACCATGGCCGACGACAAGGTGAAACGACGACTGACCACCGTGCTGTGCGCTGACGTGTACGGCTATTCCCGTCTCATGGAAGCGGACGAGACCGGAACGTTGGAGACGCTGCGCCGCTACCGCGCGGCCATTGCGCGATTGGTCGAGCGCCATGACGGCCGCATCGTGAATACCTGGGGCGATGCGGTGATCGCCGAGTTCGCCAGCGTCGTCGAAGCCGTGCAATGCGCGGTCGAGATCCAGCAGGAAATTTCCAGTCAGGCGTCGGACGCGCCGCAGGCGAGCCCGATGCAGTTTCGCATCGGCATCAACCTCGGCGACGTGATGGTGGACGGCTCCGACATCTATGGCGACGGCGTCAATATCGCGGCCCGGCTGCAGGAGCTCGCCGAGCCCGGCGGCGTCGTGATCTCGAGCTCCGTCTACGATCAGGTCCACAACAAATTGTCCGTCGGCTTCGACTGTCTCGGCCAGCGCCCGCTGAAGAACATCGCTCCCCTGACCAGTTATCGCCTGACCTTGGGCGGCCAAGCCGCACACCGGAGCTTCCCGACCGCGGCGAGCGCGGCTCCCTCAGAGCGTGCGCGTGCTGCGCGGATGGAAAACAGGGGCCTGCCAATTTCGGCGACGAATGTCGTCTCGGCCTGGCTCGCAAGGCTGCCCCGTCCGGTTGCGGCGGCCCTCACGGTGTCGGCCTTGCTGATTGTGATCAATCTGCTCACAAGCCGTACGATCTGGTTCCATTGGCCCGTGGCAGCCATTCTGTTCGGAGCGGTCATGCGGATGGTGCTCGGAAACCGACCGGAATCGGATAGCAGACCAGAGCGCTGAACGAGGCGGCGCGGCCGGATCTGGCCCCGTGCCGCGCGTGGTTTCCCGATCAAGCTTCCACGAGTCTATTCGTCATCATAGGGACGATCATAGGGACCCGGCTGCGCCGGCGGAGCTGGCGGCGGCGCAGCATTGTAGCGCGGGGGCGGCGCGGCGCGACCTCGCGGAACCTGCTGCTGCGGCGGCATCTGGTTGTTGGCCTGGAACACCGCACGGCAGCCGCTGGAGAGCTGCGGTGTGTTCTGCTGCAGACAGGCCGTGATGCGGCCCACGTCCGGAATCTGGTCGCTGCACAAGCGCCACACATCCGGCGTGCAGGCCATCTGCTGCTCCATCGTGCCGCGGTATTCTTGCGCGGAAGCCGCGCTCTGCGCGAGGATGCCGCCGATCGCGAGCGCCATACTCAGCGCAATCCGCTCTGTTCGCATGTCCCGATCCTTCTCGATTGCCGTCGACTTTCATCAATCAATGAGGCGGCAGCCGGTTCTGGACCAACAACAAAATGTGAAAACAGGTTCGGAACCTATTCCACCTTGCCGATCTTCTTCACCGCCGCGATCAGCCGCGCGCTGTCCGCGGCGACGAACTGCGCGAAGGCGGGTGCGTCCTGATAGGCGACGAGACTGCCCGAGGTTTCGAACACCTTGAGCACGTCGGGACTCGCCATCACCTGCGCCATCGCCTCGCGCAGGCGGGTCGCGATCGGCGCGGGAAGCGCGCTCTGTGCGAACAGCCCGGCCCAGATGTAAAACTCGACATCTTTGTAGCCGAGCTCCTGGAAGGTCGGCAGGTCGGGAAAGCTCGCGATGCGCTGCGCGCCGCAATTGCCGAGCACGCGCAGCTTGCCGTCGTCCACCTGCGGCTTCAACGTCCCCGGCGCTGCGGCGATCGCCTGCACGGTACCACCGAGGATCGCGGTGAGCGCGGGACCTGCGCCGCGGAACGGCACGTGCAGCAGCTTGATGCCAGCGCTGCTTGCGAACATCTCCATCGCCACATGCAGCGTGCCGTACGGCCCTGACGAGCCGTAGGTGATCTGACCGGGGCGCCGCTTCGCATCCTCGACGAATTCCTGCGCCGTCTTCCATGGAGCCGACGCCGGCACCGCCAGCAGCGTGGGATCGGCGAGCACCCGCGCGATCGGCATGAACTGCGAGACCTCGTAGGCGGCGGGACGGTCGAACAGCCGGTCGGCCTCGGGCAGCACCGCGAGCGAGGACAGCGTCATCAGCAGCGTGTAGCCGTCGGGCTCCGCGCGCGCCGCCGCGGCATTGCCGACCGATCCGCCGCCACCGCCGGCCCGGTTGTCGACGACCACGGGCTTGCCCAGGATCCGCTCCAGCGCCATCGCCACCGGACGCGCCGCGAGATCGGCCTGACCGCCGGCCGGGAACGGCACGATCATGGTGATGTTGCGCGCCGGATAGGCTTGCGCGAAGGCCGGAGCAGGCCAGGCAATGCGCAACAACGGCAATGCTGCGGCGGCGCGCAGGAGACCGCGTCGATCCATGATGGTGCCTCCCCCTGATCTTGTTTGGCTGCCAGCCTAACGCGTCAGGCGGCGAGAACAAGGCGTTTACGAAGCGTTCACCATCTCCGGCTTCGCCTGGAACGCATGTCTGGACCCGCCGTTGCCGGATCGAGGAGAGTGAGCGATGCGGAATCCGGCGGCCATCGACGTCGCGCTCGACGAGATGCTGGTGAATCTCGCCGCGATCGTGCTGCGGCTTGCACAGCCCGAATTGACGCGGACGCCGGAGGCGCGGCGCGCCCTGACGCAATCGGTCCGTCAATACGGCGTGTGCGCCGCACGATCGCGCGACCCGCGCGTTCACGAATTGAAGACGCAACTCGACGAGACGTTGAAGCCGAGCTTGCGCGTCGTCGCGATCGACGGCGTGAAGGTGTCGTAGCCAGCACGAGGGGACGCTTCGTCATTGCGAGGAGCTCTTGCGACGAAGCAACCAATCTCTCCGCGGAGACACTCTGGATTGCTTCGCTCGGCTCGCAATGACGGGCGTCGAAGCTGCTCGCTCTCTTACGACGCCTTGACCTTCCCGCGCGTCCGCCGCTTGCATGTGCCCGGCAGCTTGGCCGCGAGGAAGTCACCGAGCGCCTCGACGCGCGCCGGCCGGGGGCCGCCGGGCGGGGTCACCAGGTGCACCGCGCCTTCGGCCTGTTTCCAGTCCTTCAGGATCACTTCGACGGCGCCGGAGGAGATCGCCTCGCCGACGATGAATTCAGGCAGCTCGGCGATGCCGAGGCCGGCGATCAGCGCCGGCATCACGGCTTCGCCATTGTTGACGCGGAGCTGTCCACCCGGCCGCACGCTGGCCTGCTCGCCGGCTGAATTGGTGTAGTGCCAGACGTTCGGCGTCGACATGTAGGCGTAGCTGAAGCATTTGTGCGCGGCCAGATGCATCGGGTGCGTCGGCCGGCCATGGCGCTTGAGATAGGACGGCGCGGCCACGGTGAAGCGCGGCATGGTGAAGAGCCGCCGCGCGATCAGTGAGGAGTCCGGCAGCCGCGCGATCCGCACCGCCATGTCGAAGCCTTCGCCGATCAGGTCGACGGTCGCATCGCTCAAGTGCAGATCGACCGAAACTTCCGGATAAGTCTCGAAGAATTCCGGCAGCAGCGGCGCCACCGCCTTGACGCCGAACGTCATGGGCACGGCGAGCCGCACCAGGCCGCGCGGCGCCACCGACTGCGCCAGCGCCTCGTTCTCCGCCGCCTCGCCGTCGGCCAGAAGGCGCGCGGCGCGCTCGGCCAGCTTGTGGCCGGCATCGGTCAGCGCAAGCCGGCGCGAGGTGCGGTTGAACAGCCGCGCGCCGAGCCGTTCCTCCAGGCGCGTGACCGCCTTGGACACCGTCGCCTTGGACGTCGCCAGCTCGCCGGCGGCTCCCGCAAACGACCGCAATTCCACGACTTTTGCGAAAATCGCGAGGGCCTCGAAATCCGGGAGTTTCGCCATGAGAGCAATGCCTGGGTTATTCTAGGAAACAATGTGTTTCGATAGTTTCTATTTCTATACCACGGCCGACGGCTTATCCAAGGGGTCAACCGCAGACCAACTGCTTCGTACGTTTCACCGAGGATCTCCGCATGATCGAACTCAGACCTTTCGACAAGCTCGGCGGCGCCGACCACGGCTGGCTGAAAGCAAAGCATCATTTCTCCTTCGCCAGCCATTATGACCCCAACAACATGGGTCACGGCGCCCTGCGGGTGTGGAACGACGACGAGATCGCGCCGAACACCGGCTTTCCCGCCCATCCCCACGCCAACATGGAAATCATCACCTATGTGCGCGAGGGTGCGATCACCCACCAGGACAGCCTCGGCAACGAGGGCCGCACCGAAGCGGGCGACGTGCAGGTGATGAGCGCCGGCAGCGGCATTCGCCATTCCGAGTACAATCTGGAGCCGACCAGGACGCGCATCTTCCAGATCTGGATCGAGCCGACGCAGCGCGGCGGACAGCCGACCTGGGGCTCAAAGCCGTTTCCGAAGGCCGATCGCTCCGGCAAGCTCGTGACCATTGCGAGCGGCCTCGAGGGCGATACCGACGCGCTGCCGATCCGCGCCGATGCACGGGTGCTCGCCACCACGCTGAAAGCCGGCGAGAGCGCGGAGTACGCGCCGCAGCAAGCGCGGCACCTCTACCTGGTGCCCGCGGCAGGCGCCGTCGAGGTCAACGGCGTCCGCGTCAACGCCCGCGACGGCGCCGCGATCCGCGACGAGGCGCACCTGAAGATCACCGCGCTCGAAGACTCCGAGCTCGTGCTCGTCGACGCGGCGTAAGCCACCCTCCCCGTCATGGCCGGGCTTGTCCCGGCCATCCACGGCCTGGCCCGGAGCACAAAGAACGTGGATGCCCGGGACCGGGCATGACGACCTCAACAATTAGACCAACACCAACGGAGACCACCATGACCAAAGTTCTCGTTCTCTATTATTCCGCCTATGGCCATATCGAAGCGATGGCCAATGCCGTCGCCGAAGGCGCGCGCGAGGCCGGCGCGACCGTCGACATCAAGCGCGTGCCCGAGCTGGTGCCAGCCGAGGTCGCTAAAGCCTCGCACTACAAGCTCGATCAGGCCGCTCCCGTTGCCAAGATCGATGACCTCGCCAATTACGACGCGATCATCGTCGGCACCGGCACCCGCTTCGGCCGCATGGCCTCGCAGATGGCGAACTTCCTCGATCAGGCCGGCGGGCTCTGGGCCAAGGGCGCGCTGCACGGCAAGGTCGGCGGCGCCTTCACCTCGACCGCGACCCAGCATGGCGGCCAGGAGACGACGTTGTTCTCGATCATCACCAACCTGCTGCATTTCGGCATGGTCGTGGTCGGCATGAATTACGGCTTTGCCGGCCAGATGAAGCTCGACGAGGTCACGGGCGGCGCGCCCTACGGCGCCACCACGATTACCGGCGGCGACGGCAGCCGCCAGCCCAGCGCCAACGAGCTCGCCGGCGCGCGCTACCAGGGCCGCCAGGTCGCGGAGACCGCCAGGAAGCTTCATGGTTGAGCTGCACGGCCGCAAGGCCGATGCGCCCGCGGCATTCCCATCCGGGAATGCCGCTTCAGCGTATGCCTTTTCCCATGGCTCGCGCCGCAAGGGAAGCGGCCGCGGGATAGCGGCGCAGGCCCTGCGCGGCATGATCGCGCCATGCGAAGGGCAGGCCTCGCCATGACAGCGCGATACTGACGTCGGTCAGCGGCATCCGCTCGGCGCCGAAACGGCGCTTGTAGTCCTGGTTGCCGATGCTGAGGTCGAAGCGGCGCACGCCCTTTGCATGCAGCGCCGCCATGGTGCGCTCGATGATGAGCAGCCCGGGGGAGCAGCTCGACCAGGAATCGCCGGCGTGACTGATGCGCAGCAAGTAATAAGTCGCGCCTTGCCTGATGCCGAACGAGGTGCCGATGACACCCTCGTCGCAGACCAATGCCGAAACCACGGCATAGCCTTCGTCCAGGCCCTGACGGACGACTTCGCGATAAAATCGCGCGTGGGTCTCGTCGTTGAGAACGAACGGCGAGCCGAGCTTCTGCATGCGCGCCTGCTGCTGCACGTCCATCACGTCCAGCAGCTCACGCGCGCGCGCAACGTCCGTCGCGATCTCGAACCGCGCGCCTTGGTGCCGGTCGAAGACGCGCCAGCAGCGCGGCATCTGCATGCGCTTGATCGACGCCTGATAGGTCCCGTAGTCATCGCCCATCAGCACGAGATTGCCGTTGAGCGAGCAGGATCCGATCCGCCCGAGCGCCACCAGCGGGTTCGGCTTGCCGCCGACCTGGACCGGCATCTTCCTCAGCCGCAGCAGATCGAAGCGGTCCGGCAAAGCGCGCAACGCCTCGACCAGCGCCATCCCGATTGCATTCGCCGCCGCCGCGTCCAACGCCGCATCGGGCGCCACGATCGGCGCATTGTTGTCGGAAACGCCGAGATCGGCAAATTCGACGATGCGGATGCCGCGCCTGACATGGCTGATCATCGGCACCATCGCGATCTCCTTGCCGGTGGCGGCATCGCAGATCACGGCAATCAACGGCGCGACGTCATCGAACGCCTGATACCAGGCATCGAGCCAGTAACCATGCTGGAAGGCGGTGCGATGCCCGGCGCTCAGGCGGGAAGCGGCCTGCCGCCAGTCACGCACGAAATCGATCGCCAGTCCCGACGTGGTGGCGACAAGGCCATCCAATTGCTCGACGCCGAGACACGTCATGGCTTCGGATCCGCGTGCGCGACGCATTGGAACCGCGCCAGGAAGTGCAGGCCGGCCACGGCCAGCGCGAACATGAACCAGATCGGATTCTGCCGTTCGAGCAGGAAGGACTCGGTCGTGCCGTAATACAGGCCGAACAGCCAGACGGTCAGGAACAGCTTTGCAAGTGCCCCACTGCGGCTATGGGCCTGGGCCAACTGGAAATTGCCGAGCGGTGCGAGCACGAAGACCAGGACCACCAGCAGCAGCCCCGGCAGACCGATGGTGACCGCGAGGTCGAGATAAGCGTTGTGGCTGTGCGCCGCGGACGTCGCCCATTCGGCGCCCTGCGCGGTCTGCCGCGCCGTGACGTCGTCCCAGAAAGCCGCATAGCCGTGACCAATGATCGGCTTCTCGGCCACGGCCGCGAGCGCAAACTCCCAGATCGCGGAGCGGCCGGTGAAGGTGGGATCGAGCGGAAGCAGCCGCGTCATGACTCCGAGCGCCGGGCTCAGGACGCTGCCGACGGTCAGCAGGTTCATCGCGATCAGCGGCACGAAGCAGATGATCCGCTTCAGCCACAGGCTGGGGGTGACATAGACCAGCGAGGCGAGCGCATAGATCGCAAGGCACAGCACGGACGAGGTCTTGCCACCGGTGAAGATCAGGAACAGGCCGGCCAGCGCGGCAATCGCGGGCCCCATCACGAACGAGCCGACGGCGGACAGATAGATGCCGACATAGACCAGGATCGTCATCACGGGCGAGGCGACGTTCTTGTGGCCGAAGCTGCCGCGCCAGTCGCCGGCGAGCTGCGGCTCGGTGACATCGAGCGCGGTGTGGATCGAGTATTGCGGCGCGAGCAGGACGCCGAGATAGCAGAGCGCGAGCAACACCAGCGCGGCAGCACCCAGGCACAGGTTGAAGCTGCGCTGCGTCGGCGGCAGCAATGGCAGCAGGACGGCGAGCGACGTCATGCTGACGAGGAGCACGAAGCGCTGCATCGACACGCCGCGGCTCTCGGACAGGACGATATTGATCAGCAGCCAGCCCAAGAGACAGAAATGAAGCGGCGTCACCAGGGTCTTCAGCGCGGGCGCATCGGTGCGAGCTGCGAACAGCACCGCGACCGCGGCCAACAGACCCCAGGAGACGTAGGTCAGGGCCATTCGACCGCCGACGATCGTGGTGACGTCGGGATTGCGCAGGTCCGGGAACGGATCGAGCGTCACCAGCACCAGCAGCAGCGACGCGACCGCGACGAGGCAGCGCCCGGCCCGCGCCGCGTTCAACTCCGCCAGGCCATCGCGCAGGACACCGCCCAGCGATCGGGTCTCGAGGTCGGTCGTATCGGCGATGCTGCGGTCCATGCTGCGGTCCATCGCTCAAGACATCTGGAGACGCCGGTGGGGCTCCGGGTCCTGGCTCACCGCCGTCGAGCGGCCGTCAACAGCCGTGCCGGAGCTCTGCGCGGCGTGCGGCCGCACGATGCTCCGCGCGATCTCGTAATATTGCATCGCTCGCTGCTCGAGCGTGAGGTTGTCCAGGATATAGCCGCGCGGGTCGAACGCGCCCGCGGCACAGCCGGCCCAGAACTCGTCCCATCCCGCCTCGAACCCCGCGACGTCGACGAACTTGGCGCCGCAGCGCTGGTCCCAATAGGGCACCGAGGACACCGGCGCGAACTGCACGCGGTGCGGATAATAATCGGGGTCTCGCCACGGCCCGCCCGGATCCCAGGCGAACACCGGTATGCCGCAAGCCAAAGCTTGCTGATAGGCGATGCCCTGGCTTTCGCTCTGGCACAGGAAGATCATCGCGCGCGAGGCCGCCAGCGCCTCCCGATATTCTTCCTCCTTGTAGCTGCCGTAGCGTAACTCCGTGAACGAGCGTCCCTCCCTGGCGAGCCGGGCACGGACCGGCTCGATCAATTCCGGCGCATAGCGCGCGCGATCCCAGTGCACCTTATCGTAGATCAGCACGTCGACGGATTTCGGCGCGGCCTGCGACGGCGCCCACAGATCGGTGTCGATGCCGACCGGCCAGGCCTCGGTGTCGGGCCAGTACGGCCGGTACATGTCGACGTACCAGGAACCGGGCACCACGACCTTCTTGACCGGCAGACGCTTGAACAGATCAGGATCGTCGAGCGGATGATTGTGGGCGGCGACACCGAGCAGGATCGGATTCTTCCACGCGAACTTGTCGAGCAGGAAGGTCCGTCCGATGATGCAGGCGAGCTCGTCGGGATGCTGCGCGATGTATCGGTAATCGTTGACGCGGTAGCGGATACCGAGCCGGTCGAGCCCCGCGCAGAGATTGAGGAACACGCGAAGCTGTCCGCTCATGCGCGGCTCGCCGAGCAGCAAGCGGCGCGCCGTGCGCCGCAGATGCCGGTCGCCGGGAAACCAGCGATCGTCCTTGTCCTCGTAGAAGAGGTTGAGGATCATCGCATCGGGGTCGTGTTCGAACGTCTTGGCGGGCACTGGATCCATCCGCGGCAACCGTATCCGCATTCTCGCATGGGACCGGCTGACGCCCTCTTCCAAATTTGCCACAGGCTTAATGCCAGCGGCTTAACGCTAATTGACGAAAGCACGCCGACATACGCCTTCGCGTCAACGATCAGGCCGTAATGCGGGTATCATTCGCAAGGGGCCAACGCTGCGCTCGATCGTATCGTCCATTCAGCAGACGCGCCCTGGTTAACAGACTCTTAAGGGCGAGCCGTGGTTCAGATCACCGCCGAACAGGTTCTCGATTTGCCGGCCTCCACCCGCATCGTGCCGGCTTCGCGCCAGCCGCTGCCGTCGAACCCGACCACATCGGTATCTGTTGTCATTCCCGCCAAGAACGCTGCCGCCTATATCGGCGAGACCCTGGCCAGCGCATTGGCGCAGCGCGAGGTGGGCGAGGTGATCGTCGTCGACGACGGTTCCACCGACGACACCACGGCGATCGTCCGCGCCATTCACGACCCTCGACTGCGCCTGGCGACGAATGATTCCACCGGCGTATCGGCCGCGCGCAATCTCGGTGCACGATATGCCGGCGGCGAATGGCTGCTCTTCCTCGATGCCGACGACCGCCTCCGCCCCGGCGCGGTGGCTGCGCTCCTGGCGGCGGCGCGCGGCGCACCGCGGGCGGTTCTGGTCTATGGCGACTACAACACGATCGACAGCGACGGACGCCAGATCGGCCGGCGCGGCCTCCTGAAGGGACGCCGCAAGCCGTCCGGCGACGTGCTGACGCGGCTCGCGGCCGGCAATTTCATCGTCAACGGCGGCATCGCGCTCGCGCGTGCGGAGGCGTTCCGCGCCGTCGGTGGCTTCGACACCTCGCTGCGATATTGCGAGGACTGGCATTGCTGGTGCCGCCTCGCCGCGATCGGCGAGTTCGAGTTCGCGCCGAAGCTGCTGCTCGATTATCGTCTCCACACCGCCAACACCATGAACGCGGCGGTCCGGACGCCGAAGGATTTCTTCCCGGCCATCGCGCGGGTGTTCGACGACGGCCTGATCCTGGCGAGACTACCGGCGGGAACCGCACCCGGTTTGCGCCTTGCCGCCGAACTGCACCTCATCACCTATGCGGCGATGCAGGCCGTTCGCTTCGGCAGATATCGCCAGGCCTTCGGCTATCTCGGAATGATCGGCCGGCGTTCGCTCAAGGCGCTGCCGCGCGCCGCGGCAAGGACCGCCCTCGCCCGATTCGGCATCTAGCCGTCACGACACGATCTTGGAGGCTTCATAGGGCTTCGGCGCGAAGCCGAACGCCGCGAGCATGGAGCCGAGCGCCACCAGCGCCGGATGCATGGCCACGACGGCCTTCGACGTCGCCAGCAGGCGAACGGACCGGACCAACGACAGCGGCAGCCGTCCGAGCATCCGCGCAAATACCCATGCGCGCGCCCCTGCGCTGCGAGCAGCCTTGGACTGCACGCGATAATTGATCGCGCCGATGCGCAGGCCGCGCTTTGCGATCCAGCCTAGGCTGGTGCGGCTTTGCGGCACGGTCTCGGTGATGACGGCCTCCGCCGTCCAGTGGAATGTCATTCCGGCATCACGGCACCGAACGAAGAAGTCGCAATCGCCGCCGCCGAGGAAGTTGAACCGCAGGTCGAACGCGGGACGCCCGAACCGCTCGAAGACCGCGCGCGTGATCAGGCAATTGCCGCAGCCGTAGATCAGCGGCACCGCGCCGGAATAGTCGTAGGCCGGGCGGAAGGCGGGATGACCCGACAGCCACGGCTTGCTGTCATCCTCAAACACCGGCAGCACCGGCCCGCCGACCACGTCGGCGCCGGTCGCCTCCGCGGTGCGGACCATCAGTTCGAGCCAGTCGGGTGAGGCGATCTCGTCGTCGTCGATCATCAGGAAGCGGGTCGCGGCGGGAAACAGCGCCTGCGCGGTCTCGAACGCAGCGTTGATCGCCTGGCAATTGCCCTGCCGCTTCTCGACAAGGCACACGCCCTGGAGCCGGCCGGCGGCCAGAAACTCGGTAGCGACCGGCGCGCTTTCGCGCCGCGCGGCGTCGTTCTCGACCATGACGACGGCAAAGGAACGCGGAGTACGCTGGTTCGCCAGCGATTCCAGCGTCAGCCGCAGGTGCTGCGGCCGGCGGAAGCAGGGAATGCAGACGACAATGCCGACCGACAGGTCGATGACGCGGGAGCTCGCCGCGATCTCCCGGTTGGGATCGCGCACGGCATCGGAGATGTGCGTGGCGGACAGGTCTGTCGGGATCAATGTCATGACGTTCTAGATGTCCGAGATATGTTGAGAAAGCCCTGCTTCAATCGTGCATCCCGCGACGGCACACCGCCGCGGGACAGATGCGTGCCAAAATGGGCAGCCCGGCGAAGGCGCGTGCCGCGCCCTCGCGCCGGTCTGCCGGCCGTGCTGAAGCATCATCGCACGCTTGACCGCTTTCGCCTGCTTCTCCCGCGCAATGATGCGTGCGTGATGCTGCAATTCGCGGTCCACGCGCCGACGGAGCCCCAACATGAACAATGCCGTAGTTAATGCGTGTGCGCATTAACCCGACCGTAAGCACCGCAACCGGTGAGACGGCGCGGCATCGGATTTGCTCTTCGGGCAAGGGAGTCTTTTCCTGTAAATTTGATTAGAACAAGCGCGGTCAAAAAACATGAACAAGCCAGCCACGATCGACTTCGCGACAGCCACGGCGATCCGTATCCCCGCCGCTGCACCCGTCCAGGCCCTGCACGATCTCGTCCCCGGTGAAGCCCGCGACAGCCTGCTCGCCGTGCACGAGGTGCTGCGCAGCGAACTGCCGACCACCCAGCTCGCCATCTACGAAGCCGGCGGCGGTTCGTGCAGCGTGCTCCCGCCGGAATTGCTCCGCCGCAGCAAGGTCACCGTCGTCGACATCGACGAGGACCAGGTCCGCAACAACAGCTACGCGGACGAGGCGATCCTGGGCGACGTGCAGACCTACCGTTTCGGGCGCGAGAGCTTCGATCTCGTGATCTGCTACAACGTGATCGAGCATCTGCCCCAGGTCGACGCCGCGCTATTGAATTTCCGCGACGCCCTCAAGCGCGGCGGCCTGATCCTGATCGGCGCACCCAATCCCCGCTCGCTGTCCGGAATAGTCACCAAATATTCGCCGCACTGGTTCCACGTCTGGTTCTACCGGCACATTCGCGGCATCAAGGATGCCGGTCTGCCCGGCGAGCCGCCATTCCCGACCTTCTTTCACCCGCTGGTGACGCTGCCCCGGCTGGAGGCATTCGCGGCCGCCAACGGCCTCGAGATGATCTACCGCCGTGAGGTGGAAAGTCCGCGCTATCCCGAGATGCGCCGGCGCAAGCCGCTGTTTGCTTCTCTCGTGGACGCCGGCGCCGCGGTGCTGAACGCCGTGCTTCCGCGCGGCGTCGACGTCCGCCGCGGCGACTATCACGTCATCCTGCGGAAACGCTGACATCATGGCACGCGCGCGGCCCATCACAGAGCAAGCGGAGTCGCGCGGCAGCGCCGTGCGCGGTAACGAACCGTTAATCTCCGGAGAGCCCCCGCGGCTCGAACGTCACAAGGGGGCTGTGCTGGCCGGCAGGCGCTTAAACGCTTTGTTTGCCATTTCGGTGAATAGTCCCTCAATGAGTATGGTTAATTTTCCCTGTTGCGTTGATTGGGCACCTATATCCCGGGTGCGTGGCGTAGAGCGAAGAGTAACCCCTCAGCCTGCGGCACTTGGAATGAAAGCTGGGGATCATGCTTGACTATAACCAGCCGATCGATCGGGCGAGACCCGAGCCTCTGCATCAGAGATCCCAGGTCGGCTTCAACGTGGTGGAGCTCGCCCATCTGCTGTGGCGGCGCAAGGTCGCGATTGCTGCGGCTGCCCTGCTCGGCGCAACGCTTGCCGTCACCATCGGCAAGAGCCTGACGCCCCGCTATACCGCCACCGCCCAGCTCTATGTCGACCCGCGCGAGCTTCAGCTCGTCGACCGGGAGCTGACGCCGCGCGCGCAGGACGTCTCCGGCATGTCCATGGTGGTGGAGAGCCAGGCGCGCCTGATCACCGCCAACAGCGTCCTGCTCAAGGTGATCGAGCAGGCCGGTCTCGACAAGGATCCGGAATTCGGCGGCGGCGACGGCAGGAGCCTGATGTCCTCGCTGCTCGGCCTGGTCGGCCTTCAGCCCCGGGCGCCCTCCTCTGCAGCCAACACCGAGGTGCAGCTTGCGGCGCTCGAGGCGCTGAACAGGCACATCACGATTCGCAAGACCGAGAAGAGCTTCATCGTCGATATCGAGGTCTGGTCGACGGATCCGGCGAAGGCGGCGATGCTCGCCAACACGCTGACCAGTGCCTATCTCGCGGAATCCCGCAATTCGCAGGCTTCGGCCGCACGGCGCGCCACCAGCGATCTCTCCGGCCGCCTCAAGGAGCTGCGCGAGCGGCTGCGCAACGCCGAGACCGCGCTCGCCACCTACAAGGCGCAGAACAATTTCGTCGGCACCCAGGATGCGCTGATCAGCGACCAGCAGCTCTCCGCCAGCAACCAGCGGCTTTCCGCGGCGCGCGCGGCGACGATGGATGCCCAGGCACGGCTCGACCAGATCGAGGCGAGCCGCCGGACCGCAGCCGATGCCGGCGCGATTCCGGAAGCGCTGCAATCGCCGACGATCGCGAATCTGCGCGCGCAATATGCCGATGCGCGCAAGAAATACGCCGAGCAGGCCGGCGAGCTCGGGCCACGCCACCCGGCGCTGCGCCAGACCGAGAAGCAGGTCGAGGACCTCAAGCGCACCATCAGCGAAGAGATCGACCGTTTCGCCCAGGCCGCCAGGAACGACCTGACGCGCGCCCGCGATTATGAAGCTTCGCTCAACCGGGCGCTGGAAGCGCAGAAGCGGCAGAGCGTCCAGCTCAGCCAGGCCGCCGTGCGCCTGCGCGAGCTGGAGCGCGAGGCCGATGCCAGCCGCGACGTCTACCAATCCTTCCTCAAGCGCTCCCGCGAGACCGAGGAGCAGGAGAGCCTGAACACCTCGGCGGCCCGCGTCATCGGCGAGGCGACCGTGCCGCAGCGGCGCTCGTTCCCGCCCGCGATGAGCCTGTTCGCCATGATCGGCTTCATCTTCGGCGCGCTTGCGGCCTCGAGCTGGTTCGTCGCAGTCGAGCTTCTGTTCGCCGGCGCCAACGCGCCAGTGCCCGCGCCAGCCCGCCGCGAACGCAAGCCCGTACCGGAGACAGCACGCGCTCCCGAGGTTTCGCGGGCGCTGGAAGCTCCGTGGCCCGAACAGCCGTCGCGGGCCCCCGAGATCGCGCAGCTCCCGCCCGAGCTTGCCGCACCACCGCTGCAGCCCGCGATGGTCGAAAACCCCCTGATCGAGAAGCCGCTGATCGCGCGCCTTCAGGAGGCCGACGTCATTCACACGCTCGGTGCCATCCTCGCCACCGGCGGCGGCGTCGATCTCACCCGGCTGGGCTGGCCGACGCTGCGGCCCGGCTTTCCGCTGACGAAGCTGCTCAACGCATGGCGCGACATGCGCACGGCCGCGGCCCGGCGCGCCGGCGGCAAGACGATGCCCGTCATTGCGCTGGTCGGCAGCAGCGAGACCGCCGGGCGCAGCGTGAGTGCGCTGAACTTCGCCCTCGCGGCGGCGCGCGACGGCGCCCGCGTGCTCATGATCGACGCCGACCATCGGGCCCACACGCTGTCGAACAAGGTCGCCCGCCCCGGCAGGAACGAGCCGAGCAGGCTCGGCTGGCTCTCGATCGGCAGCAAGGCCGCACGCGAGATCAAGACGGTCAACGGCATTTCGGTGTTGCCGGCCGGGGAGGGCGATGCCGGCAAGGCCGCCGACGCGATCCGCAAGGCGATCGCGCAGGCGCGCGCCGCAGGCGGCTACGACCTCGTGATCCTCGACGGCCCTGCGATGCCGCTTCTTGCCGGCAGCCGCAAGCTGCTCGACGACACCGACGCGCTGGTGGCGGTGCTGCCGACCAGCCTCGACATCAACGACAGTCTCGAAGAGATCCTGACCGCGCTCGGCCGCGCCGAGCGCAAGCTCGTCGGCGTCGTGCTCGACGAGCTCACCCCTGCAATTGAAACGCGTCAGCGAGGCAGACAATATGCTTGAGCGCCGCGTCAACCTCGACGGACGGGCAGCAACTGCCGACGTGCCGCGGATCACCGTCGGCGGGCTTCGCATGGCCGCGATCGATCTGGAAGAGACCGCCGATTTCATGATCGAGGCGACCGATCCCGACAGCCGCATCGGCCGTCCGCTGTTCCTGACATCGGCCAATGGCGAGGTGCTGGCGCGCTGCTCGACCGAGCCGCAGACCGAGCGCCTGTTCCGCGCCGCCGACCTGATCAACGCCGATGGCCAGCCGCTGGTCGCCGCTTCGAAGCTGCAATCCTGGTTTCCGCTGCCGGAGCGAGTCGCGACCACGGACCTGTTCCACGTCGTCGCGCGCAAGGCGGAAGCGCTGGGCCGCACCTTCTACATGTTCGGCGCCAGCGAGGCCGAGAACATCGCGGCGGTCGCGAACGTCCGGAAGATGTATCCAAATCTGAAGATCGTCGGGCACAGCCACGGCTATCTGCGCGGCGAAGAGCTGCGCGCGAAGGTCGAGGAGATCAACGCGCTTGCGCCGGATTATCTGTGGGTCGCGCTCGGCGTGCCCAACGAGCAGGCATTCGTGAAGGAATTCACGCCGCATCTCACCAATGTTGGCGTTATCAAGACATCCGGCGGCCTCTTCAATTTCTTGTCAGGCAGCCGTTCCCGCGCGCCGCGTTGGATGCAGAAAGTCGGACTCGAATGGGCCTGGCGCACCTTGCTCGAGCCACGCCGCCTGCTCTGGCGCTATTTGACCACCAACCCCCGCGCGCTCTATCTTCTCTTCAGCCGCAACCGACCCGTCCGCTAAGAGAAGAGCACAAGACGACATGACCGACCGACCGACTGTCCTCGTCACAGGAGGCGCGGGCTATATTGGCTCGCATGCCTGCCGCGCATTGACCGCCGCCGGCTATCAGCCCGTCGTTTATGACAATCTCTCGACAGGCCATCGCAGCTTCGTCTCCGGCCCCCTGGTCACAGGCGATCTGCTGGACGGCACGGCGCTGGCACGTGCCTTCGCCGACCACAAGATCACGGCGGTGATGCATTTCGCGGCGGCGAGCCTGGTCGGCGAGTCCATGGCCGACCCCCAGAAGTATTATGTCAACAACGTGCAAGGGACGCTGTCGCTGTTGCAGGCGATGCGCAACGCGAACTGCCATCGCATCGTATTCTCCTCGACCGGCGCGGTCTATGGCAACGCCGATTCCAGGGAGCTGCCGGAAGACTTCCCCTGCGCGCCGATCAATCCGTACGGCGCATCGAAGCTGATGATCGAGCGGATGCTTGCTGATTATCGCACCGCCTATGGTTTCGGCGCGTTCTGCCTGCGCTATTTCAACGCCAGCGGCGCCGATCCGGGCGGTGGCATCGGGGAACTGCGTGACAACGAGACCCATCTCATTCCGCGCGCGATGATGGCGCTTCAGGGACATGTCGACTTCGCAGTGTTCGGCGACGATTATGCCACGCCCGACGGCACCGCGATCCGCGACTACATCCACGTCACCGACCTCGCGGCGGCGCACGTCGCGGCGCTGAAGCTTCTGGAAGGCGGACACGCCGGCGGCAGCTTCAATCTCGGCACCGGCTCCGGATTCTCGGTGCGCCAGATCCTCGATGCCATCCGGCAGGAGACCGGGCGCGAGGTGCCGCACACCGTCAAGCCGCGCCGCGCCGGCGATCCCACGTATCTGGTCGCAGATCCGTCGGCAGCGAGAAAGGTGCTGAATTTCGTGCCGCGTCACTCCGACCTGGCGAATGTGATCCGCACCGCCTGGGCCTGGCACCAGAAGGCACATCCGTTCAGGGCGCGATAGGGCCTTCGGATCAGGTCTGATCGACACATCGGAGCTGCGCTCGCTCTCCCCCGCAAGCGGGAGAGGTGAACGAGCCGCAGCCGTCAGACAGCGGCGCGTTTCAGCCGTGACGCCGCGGCTTCCGTGGCGGCAGCGTCCGGCTCCGGCTGGAGCGGCGGGGCGACAGGCAGGACCATCGGCCGCAGCAGCTCGGCCATCTGCCGTGCCGGCAGGGGCTTCGAGACAAGGAAGCCCTGCATCTCGTCGCAGCCATGGGCGCGCAGGAACGCCTCCTGCTCGGCGTTCTCGACGCCTTCGGCGACGACGGTCATGCCGAGCGCCTTGCCCATGCTGATGATCGCCTGCGCGATCGCCTGGTCTTCCGAATCCTGCGGCAGGTCCCGCACGAAGGAGCGGTCGATCTTGATGGTGTCGATCGGGAAGTGCTTCATCAGCGACATCGACGAATAGCCGGTGCCGAAATCGTCGATGGCGAGGCGAATGCCGCGGCTTTGGATGGCGTCGAGCACCTTGAGCGCGCGGCCGACATTGCGCATCATCATGCTCTCGGTGACTTCGAGCTGGAGCAGCACCGGCGACATGCCGCTGGCCGCCAGCGCCTCGTCGACGTCCTGCAACAGATGCTCGTCGGCGAACTGCCGCGGCGACAGGTTGACCGCCATCGACAACGGCAACAGGCCGCTGCGCTGCCAGGCCATGGCCTGCGCGCAGGCCTCGTTGAGCACCCAGCGGCCGATCGGCACGATCAGTCCGGTTTCTTCCGCGAGCGGAATGAACTGCGCCGGCGAGACGTTGCCGAGATCGGGATGGGCCCAGCGCAGCAGCGCTTCCACGCCGGTGATCTGGCCGGTCTCCATCTCCACCTTGGGCTGGTAGTTCAGCGAGAACTGCCCGCGCTCCAGCGCCCGGCGCAGCGCGCTCTCCAGCGACAGCCGTTCGATCGACTGGGTCTTCACTTCCTTGGAGAAGAAGCGATAGCCGTTCTTGCCGTCTTCCTTGGCGAGATACATCGCCATGTCGGCGTTCTTGGTCAGCGTCTGCGCGTCGGCGCCGTTGGCCGGATACATCGCGATGCCGATCGACGCCGTGGTGTGACATTCGTGGCCGGCCAGCTCCATGGGCTTGGCGAGCGCGGCCAGGAGCTCGGTCGCGATGCGCTGGACGTCGTCGATCCTGCCGCACTGGTCGAGGATCACCACGAACTCGTCGCCGCCGAGCCGCGCCACCACGTCGCTTGCCCGCAACGCGCCGCGCAGGCGGTTCGCCACTTCGAGCAGAAGCAGGTCGCCGGCCTCGTGCCCCAGCGAATCGTTGATGACCTTGAAGCGATCGAGATCGATGAACAGCACCGCAAAGCGGTGATCGTGACGCTCTGCCGTGGCGATCGCCTCGCGCAACAGCCCGTTGAAGGTCTCGCGGTTCGGAAGGTCGGTCAGGCTGTCATGCGAGGCGAGGTATTCGATCCGCTCGTCGGCCTGGTTCTTGGCGTCCGCGCGATCGAAATTCTCCATCGCAAAGGAAACGTTGTCGGCGAGACGCTGCAACAGCTCGACGAACTCTGCCGTGAAGGTGCCGGGCTCGGTCGACATGTAGATCATGACGCCGACGGCCTGGTCGTGCACGATGAGCGGAAACGCCGCGCCCGAGCGGGCGCCGTCGCTGCGCACGATGGCGTGGAAGGCGCGGACGCGATCATCGTTCAGATAATCGTTGCTGATGCAGGGCTGGCGCGTGCGGAACGCCGTGCCGCTCATCCCGCGCCCTTCGGGCCGCTCCGGATCGATGGAGAGGCGGACGTTGCGCGTGGTATCGGCAGACGGGCCCGCGCTCGCAACGATTTCCAGCTGATCGCTCTCGGCCCTGGCCAGCGCGATGGTCGTCGAGGTGAACTTGGCACCATTCGAGGCCGCGAGACACACGAGATCGAACAGCTCGGCGCGCGACTTCGCCCGCATGATCGCCTCGTTCGTCGCGCTGAGGGCCGCGAACATGCGCGTCAGCCGCTCCTTTTGGCTCTCGGTGCGGGCCTTCTCCTCGGCCCGGTCGAAATTGTCGAGCGCGAACGACACGTTCTCGGCGAGGCGGCCAAGCAATTGGACCAGATCGGGCGTGAACGTGTTGTCTTCGGTCGCAAGGAAAAGCAGGATGCCGATCGGCTCCTGGCCTGCCTTCAGAAGCGGAAAGCTGGCGGCAGCGCGCGTTCCGTCCTCGATCGCCTTCGTCCGCCAGTGCATCGAGCGCGGGTCGTTGAGATAGTCGTTCATGACGCTGGGCCGGCGGGTCCGGATCGACATCCCGATGATGCCCTGACCCTCGGGATGGCCGGCGGCGAGATTGCAGGTGCGCCCGACCATCTGCTCCCGCAGACGTCCCTTCACCGCGGCGACACGAAGCACTTCGTTGTCCCTGTCGATGATGCCGATCGTGGCCGAAGCGAACACGTCGCCGAGGACGCCAGCCTGGCAGGCGGCCTCGAACAGCTCCTCGCGCGTCTTGGCGCGGATGATGGCCTCATTGGTTGCGCTCAGTGCCTCGAACATTCCGCTCAGGCGATTGCGCTGCCTGTCGGCCTGCGCCTTCTCCTCGGCGCGATCGAAGCTTTCCAGGGCGAAGGCGACGTTGGCCTGGAGCCTGCTCAGCAGCTCGACGAATTCGTCCGTGAAGGTACCGACCTCCGGAGAGTTGAACAGGAACACGCCCTCGAGCCGGTCGCCGCTGAACAGCGGCAAGGCGGCGGAGGATGCGATTCCCGTGCGGCGCGCGCTGGCGTGCCACGGCGCAATGCGCTCGTCCGCGAACACGTCGTTGCTGACGGCGGGCCGGCGCGTACGATAGGCGGTGCCGGTCAGGCCGCGGCCTTCCGGCACCTGCTCGGAGGTGGAGAACTTGAAGTTGCGAACCTCGTTCGCATTCGGCCCGTAACAGGCGACGACGCGCAGCAGCTCGGCCTCATGGTCGACCAGCGCGATGTTGGCCGAGGTGAACTTGGCGCCCTTGGCGGTCGCCTCGCAGACGAGATCGAACAGCTCGGTACGCGAGTGAGCGCGCAGGATGGCTTCGTTGGTGGCGCTGAGCGCGGCATACATGCGCGCCAGGCGTTCCTCCTCCACCGCAATCCTGGTCTTCTCGGACTCACGATCGAAATTGTCGAGAGCAAAGCAGACGTTTTCGGCAAGCCGGAGCATCAGCGCGACGACTTCTTCGTCCTTGGCCCAGGACCGGCTGATGAAGGACAGCATGACGCCGACGCTCTGACCATGCTTGATCAGAGGCGCTGCGACGCAGGCGGCGACGCCGGTATTGATGTTGGCTTGCTCCCACGGCGTCCCCTTGATCCGGCCGGGCAGATCGTCTTCCAAGCACGGCTTCTGCGAGCGGAATACTTCCCCTGTAATTCCGCGGCCATAGGGATTTGCCGGATCGACGGAATACCGGGTTCGAGCAACCAATTCCAGGTTCTGGCCGGTACCCGCAGCCGGCTTCAGCCAATCGGAATCCGGCTCCTTCAGCAAAATGACGGTCGAGAGCGATTTGCCTCCATGAACGGAGGCGTCGCAGACGCGCTGATAGAGCTCCTGCTCGGTCTTGGCGCGCAGGATGGCCTCGTTGGTGGCGCTGAGCGCGCCGAACATGCGATTGAGCCGCCGCGTCGCCCGTTCGCTGGTCTGCCGCGCGGTCTCACGCGCGAAATTGTCCAGCGCATAGGAAATATTGGCCGACATGCGCTCGAACAGCGACACCATCTCGTCGTCTAGCGAATTGGCCTCGCTGCGGGTCACATAGAGCACGCCGACGCTCTTGCCGTTGCAGAGCAGCGGCAGCGCGGCAGCCGCGCCGATGTGGGCCGAAGCCGCGCCCTCGCGCCATGCCAGCGAGCGCGGATCGTTGAGGTAATCGTTGCTGATGCACAGCTTCTGCTGGCGAAACGCCTCGCCCCCGACGCCCGAACCCTCGGGCGTGCCGGCCTCCGTGGTGATGACGATCGAGCGAAGTCGCGGGAGGTCGTCGCCGGAGCCGGCCGCGAACCGCAAACGGCGACCGTCCGGTTCGACCAGGAACACGGCGACGGCCACGAAATCCCCGCTGGAGAACCCGGCGTCGCAGACCTTCTGGTACAGCTCGTCCGGCGATGTCGCATAGAGAATCGCTTCGTTGATGGCGCTCAACGCCGCAAAGGTGCGCGCGAGTGTCGTCGTCACGATCTCAGCTCCCGGGGCATTCTGCCTGTTTTTCCCAGGTGACCTTATGAAGGCCCATCGCCTAAATGGTCGTTATTGCGCGCTGCAAACTGTCAATCAAAGTGAACGAGCTGCGAACGACCGCGCCAGACTGCCGGAAAATACCGCAGCGTGGACGATTCCTCCACCGAAGGCGGTCTCTCTTGGAATTTGCAGCCCTGTATTGGTTTACAGCCGGTTGATATCGCAACTGCGCTTTGAGACGATGGCCTCAACAACCATTGCCCGCGAAGGGCAGGAATCTCCGGGAACGCCATGCCGATCGCCAAGGCCGATCGTCTCACGCACGTCAGCGCGGCCCCTGCTCCGCCGGGCGTCCCCTATCCCGGCGAGATCGAAGGCCTGCGCGCGCAACAGCGCCTGCGCGACAGGATCGAGGTCGAGGGTGCCGCGTGGCAAAGGCTGCGCGCTGGCGAGGGAATACCGGCTCGACGCCGGCCTCGGTCTGGCGTGACGGAAGGGAGAACAGCATGACGCGACAGATGGTCCTGGTCGGCTTCCTCCAGGCGCAGAACTGCACCAACCTGCCGAGCTCCTGGCGGCATCCGGACTCCCGCGACGATTCGATGTCGGCCGACTATTATCAGGAGATCGCCAGAATTCTCGAAGCCGGCAAATTCCACATGGCCTTCTTCGACGATCGCCTGGCCATGCCGGACCGCTACGGCAACGACCACGCCCACACCGTCGAATACGGCATCCGCTGCGTGAAGATGGATCCGCTGATCGTGCTGACCACGATGGGCATGGTCACCGACAAGCTCGGCCTTGGCGCGACCTGCTCGACCACTTACTACGAACCCTTCGACGTCGCACGCCGTTTCGCAACGCTCGATCTGATGTCCGGCGGGCGTGCGGGCTGGAACGTCGTGACCTCGCTCAACGACGGCGAAGCCCTCAACATGGGACGGGATTCGCATCCCGAACACGATTCCCGCTACGATCGCGCCGACGAGTTCATGGAGGTGGTGCTCGGTCATTGGGACACCTGGGAAGACGGCGCGCTCATCATGGACAAGCAAAGCGGCCGCTTTGCCGATCCGAGCAAGGTGAAGCGGCTCGATCACAAGGGGCCGGCCTTCAAGTCGCGCGGCCCGTTCACCGTGCCGCGCTCGCAACAGGGCCATCCCGTGATCATCCAGGCCGGCGCCTCCGGCCGCGGCCAGCGCTTTGCGGGCCGATGGGGCGAGGTGATCTTTACGGCCGCGCGAAATCTCTCCGCGGCTAAGGAGGGCTATGCTGCCGTGCGCAACGAAGCCGCCAAGGCCGGCCGCGATCCCGACCGGATGTTCCTCTGCAATCTGACGACGCCGGTCTGTGCTGCGACCAGGGCGGAGGCCGAGGACAAGATGGCGCTGATCAACAAGCTGCCGCTTGAGATCGACGCCCTGTCGCTGCTTGCCGAAGCGCTCAACTACGACTTTGCTTCCAAGAACCTCGACGAGCCGCTGACGACGGACGAATTGAAGAGCATGCAGGGCATTCTGGGTATCCGTGATGGCGTGCTGAAGGCGTCCGGCAAGAGCAATCCGAGCGCGCGCGACTTCGTCACCTTTTCCGGCCGCGGCCAGGTTCAGGATGCGATGGTCGGCGGGCCCCAGGAGATCGCCGACAAGTTGGAGGAGATGTTCGTCGAGCGCGGCTGCGACGGATTTGTCATCGCCGCGACCTGTGTGCCCGGCTCCTACGCCGATTTCGTCCAGCATATCGTGCCGGAGCTGCAGCGCCGCGGCCTGTTCCAGAAGGACTATCGTGGCAAGACACTCCGGGAGAATCTCGGGCTCGAGCGGCCGGCGGCCGGTGCCTGGAAGGTCCGGCCGCGCGACTAGCTCGCAGAGCGAAGGCGGAAGCCTGCCAACCACTTTCGCAAATCAAGGCGAGATGATGGGCACGGGGCGAACGCGCCTTTGCCCAGCCTTGTATCAGCGCGCCGGCATATAATGGGGGCGTTCCGTGAGGAATGGCCCAGCCCGGGTGGCCGCCCGAGCTGGGTCGCCGTTCGATCGGATCGATGCCCACCGAAGCCTTGAGGGCTGTCAGACGTAGCAAGATCGCGATCGGCACTTCATCGGGACCCGGATGGTTGAACGAACTTCAGGTTCGCGTAACAAGGGAGGGTCGACGAAGATGGCCAAGCGTATCACGATGTGTGCCGGGATCGATACCGGCAAACGTAAGCTCGATGTTGCACTTGATGGTGGTTCGGAGCGGTTTCAGGCCGACAACACGCCGGATGGCCATAAAGTGCTGGTGGAATGGCTGCGGCAGCACAAGATCAAGCG
>NZ_KI519399.1:1186175-1321972 GCF_000482425.1 Bradyrhizobium sp. 22 | reverse complement strand
GGTTTCAGGCCGACAACACGCCGGATGGCCATAAAGTGTTGGTGGAATGGCTGCGGCAGCACAAGATCAAGCGGGTTGGGATCGAGGCGAGTGGCGGCTATGAGCAAGCTGTCGTCGCCGAACTGCGGCGGCAGCGGTTTGTGGTCGTCGTGTTTCAGCCGGCCCAGGTGCGCGCTTATGGCGTGTTCCAGCTGCAGCGAGCCAAGAATGACAAGATCGATGCCGCGCTGATTGCGGCCTGTACCGCCGCGGTCAAGAAGATCCACGCAGCTCCGGATCCCCGGTTGCAGCCCTTTGCCGAGCATCTGACGATGATCGACCAGATCACGGAGGACATTGCTCGGTTGAAGAACCGGATCGAGAGCTGCCGCAATATGCGGCTCCAGAAGCTGTGGAAGGAAGATATCGCCCGCCTGGCCAAGCGCGAGAGGGTCGAACTGAAGGCACTGGCCGCCGCAATCCGTGAGCATCGCGATCTTGCCAAGCGGCTCGCCTTGATCAACAGCATCGACGGTATTGGGCTGAAGACCGCCATGGTCATTCTGGTGCGGATGCCTGAGATCGGTCAGATCACGCGCGAACAAGCGGCCGCGCTGGCTGGCATTGCCCCTTACGACGACGACAGCGGCGATCGCTCCGGCGCTCGTCAGATCGCCGGCGGGCGTGACCGACTGCGACGTGCGCTCTTTGCTGCCGCGTTTCCCGCCTCATTCCGCTGGAATCCGCAGCTGATCGCGTTCTACGGAAGGCTGACCCGAGCCGGCAAGGAGCACAAACGCGCCTTGATCGCGTGTGCCAGAAAGCTGCTGATCTTCGCCAATACAGTCGTCGCTCGCGGCACGCCCTGGCAGAAAAAATTGCCTGAAGTCGCCGGCATACCAGCCACTTGATCGCGTTTCTTTGTTCGGCCGAAGCACCGTTTCTTCGTCCCGACCTGCCCTCACAAAGACGCCGCGCGCCGCGGCCGTCAAGGCTGGCCGTCGCGCCGGCCTCACCCCTGCCCCACTGCCGCCAGGCCACGCCTTGACGGCCGCAAGCACGGCGTCATGCTCACCGGCAAGCGGGCGCCGTTTAATGGTTGCTACGGCGCTTTGCCCACACAAAAGCGCCTCCCGTGTCTCAGAACGGCAGCGCGACGCTCGACTTGATCTCTTTCAACACGACGTTGCTGCGGACATAGCGGATGCCGGGGATGCGAAACATGAACTCGTCGAGGAAGCGATTGTAGGCCGCCATGTCCTGCACGACGACGCGCAGGTGGTAGTCGGCATCGCCCGTGGTCGCAAAGCACTCCAGCACTTCGCGGCGCCTCGTGACCCTGGCGACGAATTCGTCGACGAATTTCGCGTCGTGCCGTTCCAGCGAGACGTGGAGGATGGCCGACATCGCAAACCCTGCCTGCTCGCGCGCGACCAGGGCCGCATAACCCTGAATGACACCAGCCTCCTCCAGCGCACGCACCCGGCGCCAGCAGGCCGAGGTGGACATGCCGACCTCCTCCGCCAGTTGCTGGTTGGTGGCGCGGCCGTCCTTCTGGAGGTGGGCGAGAATCCGGGTGTCCTGGTCTTCAATCATGGGACCTCACAATCCAGTCAACCCTACCAAAATCCGGATCGATATGAAAAATTGTACCATAAATTAGCTTCCATGCGAATGAATAGGTAAGAACTACCAAGGCTCCGGGCATACCCTTCCACTATTCGGCAGGGTGCCGCGCGAGGTCTGCCATGGATGCCATTTCGTCACTCGACAGCTACGAGCTCTCCGACCGCTACGACCGCGACGAGGGCCGCGTCTTCCTTACGGGAACGCAGGCCATCGTCCGCATCGCGCTCGACCAGGCGAGGCGCGACCGTGCCGCGGGTCTCAACACCGCCGGCTTCATCTCCGGCTATCGCGGCTCGCCGCTCGGCGGCATCGATCTCGAACTCTGGCGCATCCAGGAACGCCTGAAGCGGGACCGCATCGAATTTCTGCCGGCCGTCAACGAGGACTTAGCTGCGACCGCGGTGCTCGGCTCGCAGCAGGTCGAGACGCAAGCCGACCGCGAGGTCGATGGCGTGTTCGGCCTCTGGTACGGCAAGGGCCCCGGCGTCGATCGTTCCGGCGACGCGCTCAAGCACGGCAACGCGTACGGCTCCTCGCCCCACGGCGGCGTGCTGGTCGTCGCCGGCGACGATCACGGCTGCGTCTCCTCCTCGATGCCGCACCAATCCGACGTCGCCTTCATGAGCTGGTTCATGCCGACGCTGCATCCGGCCAGCGTCGGCGAGTATCTCGCGTTCGGCGAATATGGTTACGCGCTGAGCCGCTTCTCCGGCATGTGGGTCGGCTTCAAGGCGATCTCGGAGATCGTGGAATCGGCGAGCTCCGTTGCACTTCCCCGGCCCCGCGCCTTCCGCACGCCGGACTTCACGCCGCCCCCAGGCGGCCTGCACTACCGCTGGCCCGACTTGCCGGGCCCGCAGATCGAGGAGCGGCTGGAGGCGAAGAAGCACGCGGTCTATGCCTTCGCCAAGGCCAATCCGATCGACCGTCACATCTACGACATTCCGGACGCCACCTACGGCATCGTCACGACCGGCAAGGCGCATCTCGATCTGATGGAGGCGCTGCGATTGATGGGCCTCGACGAAGCGGCTTGCCGCCGCATCGGAATTGACGTCTACAAGGTCGGCATGGTCTGGCCGCTGGCGCTGCACGACGCCATGGCCTTCGTGAAAGGCAAGCGCGAGATCCTCGTGGTCGAGGAGAAGCGCGGCATCATCGAGAGTCAGTTCAAGGAATATTTTTACGACTATCCCGGCAGCAAGCCCGAACGCATGGTCGGCAAGCACGATGAAACCGGGGCCAGGCTGATCTCCTGGATCGGGGAATTGTCGCCGCGCGCGTTCGCCGGCGTCCTAGCCCGCCGGCTCGATCCGATGTTTCCGGGCCTCAATCTCGCTGCCCGCGCAGCCGCGCTCCTGCCGGAGGCGGCACGCAGCATCAACGTCGCGGGCGCAACGCGCACGCCCTATTTCTGTTCGGGCTGCCCGCACAACATTTCGACGAAGGTACCCGAGGGATCGAAGGCGCTGGCCGGCATCGGCTGCCATTTCATGGCGAGCTGGATGGACCGGGAGACCTCGTCGCTGATCCAGATGGGCGGCGAAGGCGTGAACTGGGCGGCTTCGTCGCGATTCACCGGCCGCAAGCACGTCTTCCAGAACCTCGGCGAAGGCACCTATTACCATTCCGGCTCGATGGCGATCCGGCAGGCGATCGCGGCCGGGACCAACATCACCTACAAGATCCTGTTCAACGATGCCGTCGCGATGACCGGCGGCCAGCCGGTCGACGGGCCCGTCAGCGTCCATGCGATCGCGCACAGCGTTCGCGCCGAAGGCGTGAGGCGCATCGCGCTGGTGTCGGATGATCCCGCACAGTTTTCGCCCGCCGACCTGCCTGATGGCGTCACCATCCATCCGCGCGAGGTGATGGATGCGGTGCAGCGCGAGCTGCGCGACATCCCCGGCGTCTCGGTCCTGATCTACCAACAGACCTGCGCCACCGAGAAGCGGCGCCGGCGCAAGCGCGGGCAGATGGCCGACCCCAGGCGCTTCGCCTATATCAACGACCTCGTCTGCGAAGGTTGCGGCGACTGCTCGGTGGAATCCAACTGCCTCAGCGTCGAGCCGAAGGAGACGCCGTTCGGCCGCAAGCGTCAGATCAACCTGTCGGCCTGCAACAAGGATTTTTCCTGTCTCAACGGCTTCTGCCCGAGCTTCGTCACCGTCGAAGGCGCGACGCGCCGCAACAAGAGCGCAAGCCAGATCGACGCCGTCAGCCGGGCGGCCACGCTTGCCCTGCCCGTCGCTGCCTCGCTCGACCGCCCCTACGATTTGCTCGTGACCGGCGTCGGCGGCACCGGCGTGATCACGGTCGGCGCGCTGATCGGCATGGCCGCACACCTCGAACGCCGCGGCGTCTCGGTGCTGGACTTCACCGGCTTTGCGCAGAAGTTCGGGCCCGTGCTGAGCTATATTCGCCTCGCACCGGATCCCGAGGCCTTGCACCAGGTGCGCATCGACCAGGGCGCGGCCGATGCGCTGATCGGCTGCGATCTGGTCGTCAGCTCCTCGCCGAAGGCATCCGGCACCTACCGCCGCGGCACGCGGGCCGCGGTCAACACCGCGGAGATGCCGACCGGCGACGTGGTCCGCTTCCGCGACGCCGATCTCGCCTCCGCCGCCCGGCTGGGCGCGATCGGCCGGGTCATCGGCGAGCACAATCTCGCCACGATCAACGCCAACGCGCTGGCCGAACGGCTGCTCGGCGATGCCGTCTATGCCAACATCATCATGCTCGGCTTTGCCTGGCAGGGCGGGCTGGTCCCGATTTCGTTGCAGGCGCTGCTGCGCGCGATCGAGCTCAACGGCGTCGCGGTCGAGCGCAACAAGCAGGCCTTTGCCTGGGGCCGGATCGCGGCCTCCGATCCCGGCTTCCTGCCGAAAATGACCGAAGCGCCGGAGGTCGAGACGCTCGACCAGATCATCGACCGTCGCGCCGACTTTCTCACCGCCTATCAGGACAGCGCCTATGCGGCGCGCTACCGAACCACGATCGCGAGGGTTCGCAGCGCGGAGACTGCCCTGAACAGCGAGGCTCTGACCGAGGCCGTCGCACGCGCCCTGTTCAAGCTGATGGCCTACAAGGACGAGTACGAGGTGGCGCGCCTGCACATGCAGAGCGGCTTCCTCGACGAGCTGAAGCGCGAATTCGAGGACGGCTTCAGGGTCCGATATCACCTCGCCCCGCCATTCCTCCCCTCGGAGCGCGACGCGCGTGGACGTCCGCGCAAGCGCGCTTTCGGCCAGTGGATCCAGATGCCGCTCGCCATCCTCGCGCGTTTGAAGGGGCTGCGCGGCACGCCGTTCGATCCGTTCGGCCATACCCGGGAACGGCGCACCGAGCGCGACCTGATTGCGTGGTATGAAGCGCTGATCGAACGGATGCTCGGCGAGCTCGACGCGGCGCGGCTTCCCGATCTCGTCGCGATTGCCAAAGCGCCCCTGGATATCCGGGGTTATGGCCCGGTGCAAGAGGCCGCGATCGCTTCCGTGAAGGCGGAGGTCGAGTCCCTGTTGGCGCGGCCGACGGCGCGGCGAGCGGCCTGACCGCAGGCCTCACGAATACGGATTGATCAGCTTCTGCTGCTCGGCGCTGTGATGCACGATCAGGTCGATGAAGGTCCTGACCTTCGCCGAGAGATGATGACGGTGCGGATAGACTGCGTTCATGGACAGCTCGACCGTCCGATATTCCGGCAAGAGCCGCACGAGGCGGCCGGCTTCCAGATCGTCCTGAATGAGAAACCCGGCCATCAGGCAGACGGCCGCACCCTCCAGCGCGACCTTTCGCAGCGCTTCCCCGCTGTTGGTGACGAAGCTGCCCGAAATACGGACGGAGGCCGGCGTGCCCTTGCGATCAAGGAAGCGCCATTCATCGCCGAACGGATAGTTCAAATGCCGTCCGCAATTGTGCCCCGTGAGCTCGTCGAGCTTCTGCACCTTGCCATGCTTCTCGATGTAATCGTGGGAGCAACACAGCACGTGACGCCAGGTCGCAAGGCTCCGCACGATCAGGCTCGAATCCGGCGGCGGGGTCATACGCAAGGCGACGTCGTAGCCTTCCTCGATGAGATCGACATCGGCCTCGCCCATGCGCAGATCGACCTTGAGCTCCGGATAGGTCGAGAGCAGCTTCGCCACGACCGGCGCGACGAACGGCACCATATGGGTGGCAACGTGAATGCGCAGCGTGCCGCGAGGCACCGACTGCAATTCGCTCGCGATGTCGTCGGCCTGCTCGAGATCGGCGAGAATCTGGATGGTGCGAGCGTAATAGGCCTTGCCGATTTCGGTGAGGCTCACCTTCCGCGTGGTGCGGTTGAGCAGGCGGACGCCGAGCCGATCCTCCAGCGCCTGGACGTGATTGCTCACCATGGTCGTCGACATGTCGAGCCGGCGCCCAGCGGCCGAAAAGCCACCGTTTTCAACCACATGGACGAAGGCGGTCAGGCTGGTAAAGCGATCCACGGCCGAGATTATCCACTTCTACTGGACAATGCTTCCATCAATCCAGTGATTATCACAATCGCTGGGACAGCACATCTTACCGGTACCCACAGCGCACCATGTCGAAGGGGCGTCTGGAAAGTCCGAGGATGCCCATGTCGAACGCTTCTTATGTCGCTGGAAACAATGAAAAAATAGGCCTGCGCCCGTCCCGGCAGGCGATCAGGCGCGCAGCATTCGGTCTGGTGCTGGCGATCGGCGTCGCGGTAGCCGGCGACTTTGGCTACGACTACCTGAAAACAGGCCGCTACCTGGAATCCACCGACGACGCCTATGTGAAGGCGGACTCCACGATCATCGCGCCGAAGGTCTCCGGCTACATCGCGAAGGTGCTCGTCAGCGACAACGAGAGGGTCAGGGCGGGCCAGACGCTGGCGGAGATCGACGACCGCGACTTCAAGACGGCGCTCGAGCAGGCCAAAGCCGACGTCGCTGCCGCCGAAGCCTCGGTGCGCAACATCGATGCCCAGCTCGAACTGCAGCAGCCGATCATCGAGCAGAGCACGGCCGACGTCACTGCCGCCAACGCCAATCTCAAGTTCGCGCAGGAGGAGCGCGCCCGCTACGACGATCTGATGAAGTCGGGCTCCGGCACGATCCAGCGCGCGCAGCAGACCGACGCGGCGCTGCGCGCCAGCAGCGCGCAATTGCAGCACGCCAAGTCCGGCCTCGTCGCCGCGCAGCGCAAGGTCGATGTGCTCACCACCCAGCGCGCGCAGGCAACCGCCCAGCTCGAGCGCGCACGCGCGGCCGCGCAGCAGGCGGCGCTGAACCTGTCCTATACCGAGATCACCGCGCCGGTCGAAGGCACGGTCGGCGCCCGGAGCCTGCGGGTCGGCCAATACGTCCAGGCCGGCACGCAATTGATGGCAGTGGTGCCGCTCGATGCGGTCTACGTCGTTGCGAACTTCAAGGAGACTCAGCTCACGCATATGCGCCCCGGACAGCCGGTCGAGCTGCGCGTCGACAGCTTCCGCAACAAGACCCTGCGCGGCCACGTCGACAGCCTGTCGCCGGCGAGCGGGCTCGAATTCGCGCTGCTGCCGCCGGACAACGCGACCGGCAATTTCACCAAGATCGTGCAGCGCGTTCCCGTGAAGATCGTGCTTGACGACCACAGCCTCAGCGGCCTGCTGCGCCCCGGCATGTCGGCAGTGCCGACCGTCGATACGAAAGCCACGGTGCTTGCCGAGCGCGAGACTGAAAAGCGCCTTGCCGGCAACACCTCGCGCGCGAACGGCGGCTGAAGCCATGAGCACGCTGCAACCGACCGTCGACGTCGCCGCCCGCCTCCCCGCCGCTGCCGCTGCTCCCGCCGCGCCGGCGGTCTCCGCAAAAACCTGGATTGCGGTGATCGGGGCCACGCTCGGCGCGTTCATGGCGGTGCTGAACATCCAGATCGTCAACGCCTCGCTCGCCGACATCCAGGGCGCGATCGGCGCCGGCATCGACGACGGCGGCTGGATCTCGACATCCTATCTCGTCGCCGAGATCGTCGTGATCCCGCTCTCCGGCTGGCTCGCGCAGGTGTTCTCGATCCGCATCTATCTCCTCACCAATGCGATCCTGTTCCTGCTGCTGTCGGCCGCCTGCGCGCTGGCGCAGGACCTGTCCCAGATGATCGTGCTGCGCGCCGTGCAAGGGTTCACCGGCGGCGTGCTCATCCCGATGGCGTTCACGCTGATCATCACGTTGCTGCCGCGCGCAAAGCAGCCGGTGGGCCTGGCGTTGTTCGCGCTGTCGGCAACGTTCGCGCCTGCGATCGGCCCGACCATCGGCGGCTATCTCACCGAGAATTTCGGCTGGGAGTACATCTTCTACGTCAACCTCGTCCCCGGCGCGGTCATGGTCGGCATGCTCTGGTACGCGATCGAGCCCAAGCCGATGAGGCTCTCAGCCCTGCGCGAGGGCGACTGGGCCGGCATCGTCACCATGGCCATCGGCCTGTCGGCATTGCAGACCGTGCTGGAGGAAGGCAACAAGGACGACTGGTTCGGCTCGCCTTTCATCGTCAAGCTCTCGGTGATCGCGGCCGTTGCGCTGATCACCTTCCTGATCATCGAACTGACGGTGAGGAAGCCGCTGCTCAATCTGCGCCTGCTCCTACGCCGCAATTTCGGCTTCGGCATGCTCGCGAACTTTCTGCTGGGCATCGCCCTATACGGCTCTGTATTCATCCTGCCGCAATATCTGGCACGCATCCAGGGCTACAACGCCGAGCAGATCGGCATGGTGCTGGCCGGACCGGATTGCCGCAACTCGTGCTGATCCCGCTGGTGCCGCGCCTGATGCAGAAATTCGACGCGCGGATCATCATCGGCATCGGCTTCGTTCTGTTCGCGGCCTCCAACTTCATGAACATCCATATGACCAGCGACTACGCCGCCGATCAGCTCATGTGGCCCAACATCGTTCGCGCAGTCGGCCAGGCGCTGGTGATGGCGCCGCTGTCGGCCGTCGCGACCGCCGGCATCGAGCCGGAGAACGCGGGCTCGGCCTCCGGCCTGTTCAACATGATGCGCAATCTCGGCGGCGCCGTCGGCATCGCGCTGCTGCAAACCGTGCTGACCAAGCGCGAGCAGTATCATTCCAACGTGCTGATGCAGTCGGTCTCATTACTCGAGCAGGCCACCCGCACCCGGCTGGAGCAACTGACGCAGTATTTCGTCAATCACGGCATCCTCGACCGTGCCGACGCCGCACATCGCGCCTATGTCGCGATCGGCCGCGTCGTGCAGAAGCAGGCCTACATCTTCGCCTTCAGCGACACCTTCTATTTGCTCGGCATGGCGCTGATCGTTGCCCTCGTCGCCGTGTTCTTTCTGAAGAAGCCCGGCCAGGTCTCGGCCGGCGGAGCCCACTGACCCAACCAAAGAAAAGGAGAACGACCATGAAGCCCCGCATGAACTACTATCAGGCCGCGCCCGATACGATCAAAGCGCTGATGGCACTTGAGCAGCAGATTCAGTCGACGGGCCTGGAGAAATCGCTGATCGAGCTGGTCAAGATCCGGGCGTCGCAGATCAACGGCTGCGCCTTCTGCATCAACATGCACACCGAGGACGCCCGCAAGCGCGGCGAGACCGAGCAGCGCATCTACCTGCTCAACGCCTGGCACGAATCCCCGCTCTACTCCGACCGCGAGCGCGCCGCGCTGGCCTGGACGGAATCGGTAACGCTGATCTCGCAGACCCACGCGCCCGATGATGTCTACCAGCAGGTTCGCGCGCAGTTCTCCGAGGAAGAGACGGTGAACCTGACCATGCTGATCGGCGCCATCAATGCCTGGAACAGGATCGCGATCGCGTTCCGCGCCGTGCATCCGGTGAGGATGAAGGCGTCGGTGGCGTAGGCTGCCAGGAGAGGTCTCGGAGGGTGGGCAACGCGAAGGGCACGGCGCTTCGCGCCTTTGCCCACCCTAGAGCTGCGCGTGGCTCAGACCGCCGTGGCCTTGGCGAACTCCACGTAGATCTCGCGCAGGCGGGTGGCCATCGGGCCCGGCTTGCCGTCGCCGATCTTCTGGCCGTCGATCGCAACCACCGGCTGGACGAACAGCGACGCCGAGGTGGCAAAGGCCTCCTTGGCCGCGAGCGCCTCGGCGACCGTGAACGAACGCTCCTCGACGCGGAGCTGGCGTTCCTCGGCGAGCGCCACCACGGCCTTGCGGGTGCAGCCCGGCAGGATCGCGTTGGAATTCTTGCGGGTCACGATGACGTCGTCCTTGGTGAGGATGAACGCCGAGGACGAACCGCCCTCGGTGACGTAGCCGTCTTCCAGCATCCAGGCCTCGCCTGCGCCGGCCTCGGCCGCGGCCTGCTTCGCCAAGACCTGCGCCAGCAGCGCCACGCTCTTGATGTCGCGCCGCTCCCAGCGGATGTCTGGCACCGTGATGACGCTGATGCCGGTCTTGGCCGACGCGGCATTGATGATGTCCTTTTCCGAGGTGAACATCACCAGGCTCGATTTGACGTCGCCCTTGGGGAAGGCGAAGTCACGGCCCTTGTCGGCGCCGCGCGTCACCTGGAGATAGACGAGACCGTTCGCGAGCTTGTTGCGCGCGATCAGCTCCTTCTGCAGCTCCGTGATGCGCTCGATCGTCTCCGGCAGCTTCAGCTTGATCTCGCCGACCGACCGCTCCAGCCGCGCCAGATGCGAGGCGTTGTCCACCAGCTTGCCGTCGAGCACGGCCGAGACCTCGTAGATGCCGTCGGCGAACAGGAAGCCGCGATCGAGCACCGAGATCTTGGCTTCGGAAAGCGGGACGAATGAGCCATTGACGTAGGCGATCGGGTCCAAGGCAGGTCTCCTGGGGAGAAAGTGGAATTTGCTCGTCCCTATACGAGATTTGTTGGGGCCACGAAACCCTCAACCAGTCATTCCGGGGCGGCGCGCAGCGACGAGCCCGGAATCCATCTCACCCCGGTCATGCCGCCCGATGGATTCCGGGCTCGCGACTGCGTCGCGCTCCGGAACGACCGAGAAAGTTAATGCGACAGAATCTTCGACAAGAACTTCTGCGCGCGGTCGCTGCGGGGCTTGCCGAAGAAGTCCTCCTTCGCCGCGTCCTCGACGATCTCGCCGCGGTCCATGAAGATGACGCGGTTGGCCACCTTGCGGGCAAAGCCCATCTCGTGGGTGACGACCATCATGGTCATGCCTTCGCGGGCGAGATCGACCATGACGTCGAGCACCTCGCTGACCATTTCCGGATCGAGCGCCGAGGTCGGCTCGTCGAACAGCATGACGATTGGGTCCATCGCAAGCGCACGGGCGATCGCGACGCGCTGCTGCTGGCCGCCGGAGAGCTGCGCCGGAAATTTCTGCGCCTGCTCCTTGAGGCCGACACGCTCCAGCAGCTGCATGCCCTTGGTGACCGATTTGTCATGCGGCCGCCCGAGCACCTTCTCCTGCGCGAGGCAGAGATTGTCGATGATCTTCAGGTGCGGAAACAGCTCGAAGTGCTGGAACACCATGCCGACGCGCGAGCGCAGCTTCGGCAGGTCGGTCTTGGGATCGTTGACCTTGGTGCCGTCGACCAGGATGTCGCCGCTCTGGAACGGCTCCAGCGCATTGACGCATTTGATCAGCGTCGACTTGCCCGAGCCCGAGGGGCCGCAGACCACCACGACCTCGCCCTTGGTGACGCTGGTCGTACAATCGGTCAGCACCTGGAAGCTCGGCGTGTACCATTTGTTGACGTGGCTGATTTCGATCATGAGCGTCTAGCCCTAGCGAATGATGGCGATGCGCGCCTGCAGGCGGCGGACGCCGTAGGACGCGATACAGGAAATGGTGAAGTAGACCACGGCTGCGAACAGGTACATTTCGACGAGGCGCCCGTCGCGCTGCGCGACCTTGCTCGCGGCTCCCAGGAAATCCGTGATCGAGAGAACGTAGACCAGCGACGTGTCCTGAAACAGCACGATGGTCTGCGTGATCAGGACCGGCAGCATGTTGCGGAACGCCTGCGGCAGCACGACGTAGCGCATGGTCTGGGCATAGGTCAGCCCCAGCGCACTGGCGGCGGCCGGCTGGCCGCGCGAGATCGACTGGATGCCGGCGCGCATGATCTCCGAGAAATACGCCGCCTCGAACATGATGAAGGTGATGAGCGAGGACGCGAAGGCACCGACGCTGATCGGTCGTGCAGCACCGGTCACCCACTGCCCGATATAGGGCACCAGGAAGTAGAACCAGAAGATCACCAGCACCAGCGGCAGCGAGCGCATGAAGTCGACATAGATCCCGGCGGCCCGGCCGAGGATCTTGAAGCCCGAGAGCCGCATCATGGCGAGGGCCGTGCCGAAGATGAGACCACCGAGCGCTGCGAGGCCCGTCAGCGTCAGCGTGAACGTCATGCCCTCGAAGAACAGATAGGGCAGCGCGCGGCGGATGACGTCGAAATCGAGATTGCCGAACATCGCTATTTCCCCGTGATGTAGCCGGGGATCGCGACCCAGCGCTCGAGGAAGCGCATCGCGGTCACGACAACGGCGTTGACGAGGAGATACAGGATGGTCGCGGCGGTGAAGGCTTCGAACACCTGGAACGAGAATTCCTGCATCGAGCGCGCCTGTCCGGTCAGCTCGAGCAGGCCGATGGTAATCGCGACCGCCGTGTTCTTGATGGTGTTGAGGAATTCAGAGGTCAGCGGCGGCAGGATGATGCGGAACGCCATCGGCAGCAGCACGTAGCGATAGCCCTGTGCGGTGGTCAGGCCCAGCGCCGTTGCGGCCATCTTCTGCCCGCGCGGCAGCGAGCTGATGCCGGCCTGCAGTTGCACGGCAACGCGCGCCGACATGAAGAAACCGACGCCGATCGCCGCCGTCCAGAACGGCGCGTTGGGCAGCTGCTTCAGCCAGGTGCCGGCGGCTTTCGGCAGCAGCTCCGGCAGCACGAAGTACCACAGGAAGAGCTGCACCAGCAGCGGCATGTTGCGGAAGAACTCGACATAGGCGAAGCCGAACCAGTTCGCTCCCTTCGACGGCAGCGTGCGCATCACGCCGACGAGCGAGCCGGTGATCAGCGCGATGACCCAGGCCAGCGCCGCGGTCTTGAGGGTCAGCACCAGGCCCGACAAGAGCATATCGAGATAGGTGCCGGTCCCCATCGGGTTCGGCTGGAAGAAGATTCCCCAGTTCCAGTTGTAGTTCACGTGTCCCCCGCGCGAACGCGCCAGCTATGGATGTCTTGAGAGAAAGTCCTGGCGCCTATGCAAATGTCCGGCCACTCCAGTGTCAAGAGTGGCCGGACATGATCCCGATCGAAAGATCGAGGTTTTGCTTACTTGTAGTCGTCCGGATTCGGCGAGTCCGTCGGCTTGGCGAACTCGTTCTTCAGCTCGGCCGAGATCGGGGTGTTGAGGTTCAGGCCCTTCGGCGGGATCTTCTGCGTGAACCACTTGTCGTAGATCTTCTGGGCTTCGCCCGACGTATAGAGCGCGGCGGTTGCCGCATCGACCACCTTCTTGAAGGCGGGATCGTCCCTGCGCAGCATGATGCCATAGGGCTCGGGCTTGGAGAAGGCGTCCTTGGAGATCTCATAGTCGCCCGGCGACTTCGAACCGGCGACGAGGCTCGCCAGCAAGATGTCGTCCATGACGAAGGCGACCGCGCGGTCGGTCTCGACCATCAGGAAGGCCTCGGCGTGGTCCTTGGCGGGGATGATGTTGGCGCCGAGGCCCTTGGCGACATTGGCCTCGGTGAGCTGCTTGATGTTGGTGGTGCCGGCGGTCGAGACCACCGTCTTGCCCTTGAGATCGTCGATCGACTTCAGGCCGCTGGACTTCTTGAAGACGTAGCGGCTGGCGGTCAGGTAGTGGGTGTTGGTGAAGGCGACCTGCTTCTGGCGCTCGGCGTTGTTGGTGGTCGAGCCGCATTCGAGGTCGATGGTGCCGTTGGCCATCAGCGGAATGCGGGTCGCCGAGGTCACCGGGTTGAGCTTGACCTCGAGCTTGTCGAGCTTGAGCTCCTTCTTCACGGCGTCGACGATCTTGTAGCAGATGTCCATCGCGAAGCCGACGGGCTTCTGGTTGTCGTCGAGATAGGAGAACGGGATCGAGGAGTCGCGGAAGCCCAGCGTGATGGCGCCGGTGTCCTTGATGTTCTTCAGCGTGCCGGTCAGCTCCTGGGCGCCGGCCTGGCTGACGACGAAGGTCGCGGCGAGCGCGAGCCCGATGCTACGGAAATGTTTCACTTTTTTGTCCCCTTTCAGGATGATGCGGCCGGATGCAAGCACAAATCGGCCGGGATTAGAATGTGACTTTTGGCTGGATCGAGACTTAGTTTAGCGGGCGAGTTAACGGTCCTGGCAATTGGCCGAGATCCCAGAACAGCCCGGCCATCACCGTCAAGGCCTCTTCGGTCAGAGGCAGCAGAATGTGCTCATTGGGCGCATGCTGGGAGCAGCCGGGATAGGAGTGCGGCACCCAGATCGTCGGCAGGCCGAGGATTTCGGAGAACACGTCATTGGGAAGCGAGCCGCCGAAATTCGGCAGCACGGCCGGCGCCTTGCCGGTGGTCTCCTGCACCGAATCCGCCGCCCATTTGATCCAGGGACTGTCGAAGTTTGTGCGCGATGCAGCAAAACTCTGGGCCGCCCGCACCTCGACCATCGGAAAACCCTTTGCGACTAGATGCGCCCGGATGACCTCGACCAGGCCCTCGATCCTGGTCCCGACCACGAAACGCAGTTGCAGCACGGCATTGGCATGGCCCGGAATGGCGTTGGCCGGCTTCTCGATATTGCCCGACGACATCGCCAGCACTTCCAGCGTATTCCAGGCGTAGAGCCGCTCGGCGGCCGAAAGACCCTCCTCGCCCCAGTTTTCCGCAAGTGCGGGCTCGTCCGCGCTCGGCACCACCTGCACATCGGCCAGATAGGAGCGGATCTGGTTGGTGAGCCGCGGCGGCTTCAGCGCTTCAAGCTGGAGCCGGCCGTGGCCGTCGACCAGCGTCGAGATCGCGTTGACCAGAATGGTCGCGGGATTGGCCAGAACGCCGCCCCAATTGCCGGAATGATGGCCGCCGTCGCGCAGGTTCACATCCAGATGAATGCGAATGCCGCCGCGGCAACCGAGGAACAGGGTCGGACGGTCGGCGGACAGGCGCGGCCCGTCGGAGGCCATGAACAGATCCGCCTTGAGCGCGTCGCGATTGAGGTTGCAGACCTTGCCGAGATCGGGCGAGCCGATCTCCTCGCCCATCTCCACGATGAACTTGGCGTTGAAGCCGAGCTTGCCGCCGCGGGCATCGCGCACGGCGCGGAGCGCCGCCATGTTGATGCTGTGCTGACCCTTGTTGTCGGCGGTGCCGCGACCGTAGAGCCGCACGCCCGCAACCGTAGTGCGCCATGGATCGCGCCCGTCGCGCCACTCGCCTTCCATGCCGTCGACGACGTCGCCATGGCCGTAGATCAGCACGGTCGGCGCGGAGGCACTCTCGTGATGCTCGGCGAGCAGGAACGGCGCCTTGCCGCTGGGGGACTCGACGATACGGCTGGTGAAATCCAGCGCGGCGAAGGCCGGCTGCATCTCCTGCTCCAGATAGGCGCGCAGCTCGGGGCCGCGCGAGGTGTTCTGGCTCTCGGTCTTGAAGGAGACGCGGCGGTCGAGCTCGGCGAGGAATGCGCCGGATCGAAAATCCTCACGGGCGCGGGCGATGGCGTCGGCTCTGGTCATGACTTGCTTTTCGGGACTTCAGGACGAAGGACCTTACCCGATACGGGTTGGCCTCCGAAAGTGGCAGGGAGTTGGATCGATCTTGTACTTCGCTTGCAGTTCTCTTGTACTTCCAGTTCGCTTGTACTTCTCTTGGGATTTCGTCCTTGCTTGCTTGAGATTGGCTTGCCAGGCGCCAGCAGCGCCACCGATTTTGGCCTTGCCAAGCGCAAGCGATATGCAAGAACTTCGCCAAGTCAGGCGTCAAGTTCGGGCGCACCTCTATCATTCGAAGAGCGCTCAGTACAGTGCGCCGGGAGCCAGCATGGCCAAGCAGATCAGACTCAACGCCTTTGCGATGAATTGCGTCGCTCATCAATCACCCGGCCTATGGACCCATCCGCGCGACCGCACCGCCGACTACAACCGCCTGCCCTACTGGATCGATCTGGCCAGGACGCTGGAGCGCGGCCGTTTCGACGGGCTTTTCCTGGCCGACGTGCTCGGGGTCTACGACGTCTATGGCAACAGCCCCGACGCGGCCTTGCGCAACGCGGCACAGACGCCGTCGAACGAGCCGCTGCTGCTGCTCTCGGCGATGGCCGCGGTGACGCAGAATCTCGGCTTCGGCGTCACCAGCAATCTGTCCTTCGAGCCGCCCTATCCGTTCGCACGGCGGATGTCGACGCTCGATCATCTCACCGAGGGGCGGATCGGCTGGAACGTCGTCACCGGCTATCTCGACAGCGCCGCGCGCGGCGCCGGCAAGGACAAGCAGACCGGGCACGACGACCGCTACGCCATCGCCGACGAATATATGGAGGTCGTCTACAAGCTCTGGGAAGGCAGCTGGGAGGACGACGCCGTGCTGCGCGACCGGGCGCGAGGCATCTTCACCGATCCCAGCAAGGTTCACCGCATCAATCACGAGAGTGCGAACTATCGCATCAACAACACCATCCATCTCAGCGAGCCGTCGCCGCAGCGCACGCCGGTGCTGTACCAGGCCGGCACCTCGCCGCGCGGCCGGCAGTTCGCGGCGAGGCACGCCGAATGCGTGTTCATGTCGGGACCGTCGGCCAAGATCATTGCGCCGCGCGTGTCGGCGATCCGCCAGGAGGCCGCCGCGCTGGGCCGCGACCCGGCGGAGATCCTGATGTTCAGCATGATGACCATCATCCTCGGCAACACCGAGGCGGAAGCGGCGGCGAAATATGCCGACTACCGCTCGCACATCAATCCGGAAGGCGCGCTGGCGCTGATGTCGGGATGGACCGGGATCGATTTCTCCGGCTACGAGCTCGACCAGCAGGTGCGTCACGTCCAGAACGATGCCGGTCGCAGCGCACTCGACAACGTCACGCGCGGCGACCCTGACCGCGTCTGGACCGTGCGCGACGTCATCGAGCATGTCGGCATCGGCGGCGCCGGCCCGGTCGTGGTCGGCACGCCCGAAAGCGTCGCCGACAAGATCGAGGACTGGTTCGAGAAGACCGACGTCGACGGCCTCAACGTGGCCTTCGCGATCTCGCCCGGCGATTTCGAGGACATCGCCGACATGCTGGTGCCGGAGCTGACCAAGCGCGGGCGCTACAAGAGCGAGTATGCCAAGGGCACGCTGCGGGAGAAGCTGTTCGGCGCCGGACGTGCAAGGCTCGACGCGCCGCATCCGGCAGCGGGGTATCGGGTGGGGAAGACGGGGTAGCTGCCTCCTCCTCGTCATTGCGAGCGCAGCGAAGCAATCCAGAATCCCTCCGCGGACACAGCCTGGATTGCTTCGTCGCAAGCGCTCCTCGCAATGACGGCGGACGGAGCCCGCCCTACACTTTCCCGTCCACCATCACCTCGATCAGCTTGGTGCCCGGTCGATTGAACGCCGAGGCCAGCGTCGCCTTCAGCTCGCGGGGATCGCTGACCTTGATCGCCTCGCAGCCGAGCGCGCGTGCGACGCCGGCGAAGTCCACCGGCGGATCGACAAAGTCCATCCCGACATAATTGTCGTCGCCGTGGAAGGCGAGCAGGCGCTGCTTGATGATGCGGTAGCCGCCATTGTTGGCGATGACGACGTTGAGCGGCAGCTTGTGATGCGCCGCCGTCCACAGCGACTGGATCGAATACATCGCGCTGCCATCGCCCGAGAAGCAGACGACGGGGCGATCCGGATTGGCAATGCTGGCGCCGACCGAGGCCGGCAGGCCCCAGCCGATGCCGCCGGAGGCAAGACCGTGATAGCCATAGCGGTCGCGGTGCGGGCGCAGCGCCGTGACGTGGCGGCTGGAGGTGAGACCTTCGTCGACCAGGATCGCATTCTCCGGCATGGCCTCGACCATCTGCAGCACCAGGAAGTCCGGATCGATGGGGCTGCGGCCCGCGCTCTTGCCGATCTGCTCGACCAGCGCGGCGCGGCGTGCGGTCCAGTTGTTCGGCGCGAGCTCGGCAAGGCGCTGCTTGGCCCGGCTCGCGAGCGCGGCGCCGCCCATCTCCTTCAACACCGGGATCAGCGCGCGCAGGGTTTCCTTCAGATCGGCCTTCAGCGCGATCTCGGCGCCGTAATTCTTGGCGATCTCCCAGTCGACGAGGCCGACCTGCACGATACCGAGTCCATCGGGCAGCGCATCGACCTCGCTATAGACCGACATCCGCAGGGGATCGCCGCCGAGCGCAATCAGGAGGTCGTATGGCGTCAGCGTGTCGCGCGCGACCTTCTGCACGCGCGCCAGCGTGCCGACGAAGCTCGGGCTCTCCGAGAGGAAGTGCGATCCATACGGCGTCGAAGACTGGTAAGCGGCGGCGCCGAGCAGCTCGGCGAGCTCGGCCGCCTCCTTCAGCGCGTCGCTCTTGACCACCTCGTCCATGGTGACGATGACGGGGCGCTCGGCCTTGAGAAGCCGCGCGGCAAAGGCCTTCAGCGCTTCGTCCGAGGGCTTCACGCGCGCGTCGATGCGGGTGGAGCGGCCGAGGTCGATGCCGGCCTCGCTGTTCAGAATGTCGCCGGGCAGCGAGATGAACACCGGCCCGGTCGGCGGCGTGGTCGCGATCTTGGCCGCGCGCCGGACGATGCGCGGCAGATCCTCCAGCCGCGTCACCTCGACCGCCCATTTCACCAGCGGCTCGGCCATGCGAACCAGCGGGCCGTACAGCACCGGCTCCATCAGGCCATGGCCCTGCTCCTGCTGGCCCGCGGTCAGGATCATCGGCGTGTCCGTGAACTGGGCGTTGTAGAGCGAGCCCATGGCATTGCCGAGACCGGGCGCAACGTGGACGTTGCAGGCGACGAGCTGGCCGGAGGCGCGGCTGTAGCCGTCGGCGATCGCGACCACCAGGCTCTCCTGCATCGCCATCACATAGGTGAGATCAGGATGGTCTTTCAGCGCATGCATGATCGGCAGTTCGGTGGTGCCGGGATTGCCGAACAGATGCGTGATGCCCTCGTCCTTGAGCAGCGCAAGAAAGGCGGAGCGACCGGTGATCTTGTTCTTCATGTTTCCTCCAGGAGCGGACGTGGCCGCAACGATGAAGACATGATGACCGAAGTATCGGGAGGCGCGCAAGGAAGCGCGGAAGGAAGCGCGGTCATGGCTGCGTTGCGCCTGACGGCCTCGTGTCCCGGACGCGTCGCAGCGCCATAGCGCGTCGAAGACGCGCGTGAACGCGCTTACGGCGTTGCGACGCAGAGCCGGGACCCAGTCGCGCCGAACCCGCTGATACATGGGTCCCGGCTCTGCGCAGCAGCGTTTCACGCTGCAGCGCGTCCGGGACACGAGCGCGGAGCCAGCGGCGCAGCTACATCTCCTCCCGTCCAAGCTCGAACGGGTCCTCGCCGCCGGCGCGCTTCTTCTTTTTCGAGCGCTGCCAGACCACGCCCGGAAAGCCTTTCAGCGGCACCAGCGGCTCGCCGGTATAGGCCCATTCCTGCAGCTCCTCGATCGCGATGTGATAGAGCGGTTGGCGGCCGGTACGCTCTCGAAACAGCGCGCGGGGGATGTTGACCATGTGCGGCCCGCGCGGACGTTCATAGGCGATCGGGGTGCCGCAATGCGAGCAGAAGCTGCGGGTGGTCCGGGTGGCCTTGTCCTCGTAACGCGTGAGCGCGGTCTTGCCCGAGGTGATACGAAAGCGCTTCTTCCAGCTGCCGACATAGGTCGCATAGGCCGCGCCATGGGCACGGCGGCTGGCGGCGGAGTGATCGTGCCAGGCCCAGCGTGCGGGGACGTCGATCTCGAAGCTGACCTTGCCGCAGAGACACTGGCCGGTGGCTATCCCTGCGGCGGCTGCGGCTTTGGCCATTGTCTTTCTCCGTCGTCATTGTGGTGCAGACGGAGCGACACGATAACTCCGTAGCGTCACGCCGGCGTCATCTCGTCATACACCGGATAATCCGTATAGCCCTTCTCCTCGCCGCCGTAGAAGGTCGCGCGGTTGTAGGGCGTGATCGGGTAGCCGTGCTGCAGTCGACGCGGCAAATCGGGATTCGAGATGAAGATGCGGCCGAAGGCGATGATGTCGGCGTGGCCGTCGGCGATCGCCGCGTTGGCGGTCTCGCCGGTGAAGCCGCCGGCGGTCATCAACACGCCGCTGTAGAGCGGCCGGAACAGCACCATCGCCGACGGCACGTTCTCCCAATGGACGTCCGCACGGCCGGCGCCGCTGGAGCGCGGCTCGATGAGATGCAGATAGGCGAGACCGAGCTTGTCCAGCGCCTTCACGACGTAGGTGTAGAGCGGCATCGGATCCGGCTCGCCGGAATCATTGGCGATGCCGTAAGGCGAAAGCCGGACGGCGACGCGGTTCGCGCCAAAGACATCGATCGCGGCCTGCGTGACTTCGAGCAGCAGCCGCGCGCGGTTCTCGATCGAACCGCCATATTGATCGGTGCGCTGGTTGCTGCGCGACTGCAGGAATTGCTCGAGCAGATAGCCGTTGGCGCCGTGGATCTCGACGCCGTCGAAGCCGGCCGCGAGCGCGTTCTTGGCGCCCTGCCGGAAGGCCTCGACGATACCCTTGACCTCCTCGGTCTCCAGCGCGCGGGGCGTCTCGTAGTCGGCGATCTTGCCGTCGGCGGTCATCGCCTTCATGCCCTCGGCCTTGATCGGAATTGCCGAGGCCGAAACCGGCAGCGCACCGCCATGAAAGGAGGAATGCGAGACGCGGCCGACGTGCCAGAGCTGGAGGAAGATGATGCCGCCCTTGGCGTGCACGGCATCCGTCACCTTGCGCCAGCCGGCGATCTGCGCATCGGAATAGATGCCCGGCGTCGCCGGATTGCCGCGTCCGTGCGAGAGCACCGGCGAGGCCTCGGCGATGAGCAGGCCGCCTTGCGTCGCACGCTGGCCGTAATATTCGGCGTTGAGCGGCCGCGGCGAAAAGCTCTCGCGCTCGGCCCGCATGCGCGTCAACGGCGCCATTGCAACGCGATGCGCAAGCTTGTACGGACCGACCTGCAACGGTTTGAACAACGCCGGAAATTTCATGCTGGCCCCGATTTTCTTTGGAAGGATGCTGATCATATAGCGCGGGGCGGCCACCGGAAAGTCGCCGCCCCACAAGAAGCAGATATTCCCCCTCGCGGAACGCGACGAGGGACAGGCCTTACGCCGTCTTGATCCAGACGGCCTTCACGTTGAGATATTCCTCGACATGCTGCTTGCCGGACTCGCGGCCGTAGCCGCTCATCTTGTAGCCGCCGAACGGCACGGCCGGGTCCATCGCCTGATAGCAGTTCACCCACACCGAACCGGCGCGCAGCGATTTTGCGACCGCATGCGCCTTGCTGACGTCGCGCGTCCACAGGCCGGAGCCGAGGCCGAACGTGGTGTTGTTGGCGCGCTTGACCAACTCGTCCATATCCTTGAACGCGATCGCGGAGATGACCGGGCCAAAGATCTCCTCCTGCGCGATGCGCATGTTGTCCTGGACGCCCGCGAACACCGTCGGCGAGACGAAGAAGCCCTTCGACAGCGCACCCTCGGTGACCCGGCCGCCGCCGGCGAGCGCCTTGGCACCTTCCTTCTGGCCGATGTCGAGATAGCCGGTGACGCGTTCCAGCTGCTGCTCGGAGACCAGCGGGCCGATCTGCACGTTGGGATCGAGACCGTTGCCGACCTGCAGCTTCTTGCCGAACTCGGCGACGCGGCCGACGAACTCCTCGTAGATCGACTGCTCGACGAACAGGCGCGTGCCGGCGCTGCAGATCTGCCCCGAATTGGCAAACACCGCCATCGCCGCGCCAGGCACGGCGGCGTCGAGATCGGCATCGGCGAACACGATGTCCGGTGACTTGCCGCCAAGCTCGAGCGAGACCCGCTTGAGGTTGCCGGCGGAGGCGCGGATGATCGACTGTCCCGTGACGTGCGAGCCGGTGAAGGCGACCTTGTCGACGTCGTGGTGCGAGGCGAGCGCGGCGCCCGCGGTCTCGCCATAGCCGGGTACGACGTTGACGACGCCGGGCGGAATGCCCGCCTCCATTGCCAGCTCGGCGATGCGCAGCGAGGTCAGCGGCGCCTCTTCGGCGGGCTTGAGCACCACGGTGCAGCCGGTCGCGATCGCAGGACCGATCTTCCAGATCGTCGCGGTGAGCGGCCCGTTCCAGGGAATGATGGCACCGACGACGCCGATCGGCTCCTTCAGCGTGTAGGAGAAGATTTCGCCAGGCAGCGAGTTCTCGATGGTCTCGCCGTGGATCGCGGTGGTCTGGCCGGCATAGTAACGCAGCATGCCGACGGCGCGCAGGCGATAGGCGCGGGTGCGGCTGAGCGGCGCGCCCATGTCGAGCGTGTCGAGCTGCGACAATTCGTCGAAATTCTTCTCGACGAGGTCGGCAAGCCTCAGGAGCAGGTTCTGCCGCTCGAACGGCTTGACCTTGCTCCAGGGCCCCTCGAAGGCGCGGCGTGCGGCGGCAACCGCACGATCGATGTCGTCCTTGTCGCCCTCGGCGACGGTTGCGAGCAGCTCGCCCGTTGCAGGATTGCGGGTCTCGAAGCGCTTGCCCGAGGCTGCATCGACCCACTTCCCGTCGATCAGCATCTGCTTGTAGGACCCATTCGCGAACGGATGGCGCGTGATCGGAATAGCCTGCGATACAGCCATGGCTGCACTCCCTGTCAGGTGATTGATTGGGTCGATCTGGGCGGGATCGTTCGTCGGATAAGGTACAGCCGGGCCGTAGAGGCGTAAAGACGGCATGGAGCGAAGACCTCCCATGCCGACTTGTGCAGGGTCGAACGGATCGCGTGCTATAACGCGACCGAGCGCACCTTTAGCTTCGCCGGAGTTCAGCCATGTCGCATCCCGCCATCGTCAAAGACAACGTTGCCGTCATCACCGGTGGCGCAGCCGGAATCGGTCTTGCCGCCGCCGCGGCGTTTGCGCGCACCGGCATGAAGGTGTGCATCGCCGATGTCGATCAGGGACGCCTGGTCGAGGCCGCAACAAAACTGTCATCCATCGCCGGTGCCGCGAACGTGATGACGGCCGTGGTCGACGTCAGCAAGACGGAAAGCCTGACGGAACTCGAGCGCGCCGTGCGCGAGCGGTTCGGCGGCACCGACGTCCTCATGAACAATGCCGGCATCCAGCCGGGCAGCACGCTGTTCGGCGAGCCCGATCATTGGCAGCGCATCATCGCCGTCAACATGTGGGGCATCATCAATGGTTCGCGCATCTTCGCACCCAACATGATCGCGCGCGGCAGGTCGGGCCTCATCATCAACACCGGTTCCAAGCAGGGCATCACCACGCCGCCGGGCGATCCCGCCTACAATGTCTCCAAGGCCGGCGTGAAAGCGTTCACCGAGGCGCTCCAGCATGAGCTGCGCAACACCAAGGATTGTCGCATCACGGCACACCTGCTGATCCCGGGCTTCGTGTTCACCGGTCTCACCGCGAAGGGACGCACCGAAAAGCCGGACGGCGCCTGGACGCCGGAGCAGACGGTCGATTTCATGCTGACGCGGCTGGAGGCCGGCGATTTCTACATCCTGTGCCCGGACAACGACGTGCCGCGCGCACTCGATGAGAAGCGCATGCTGTGGGCCGCCGGCGACATCGTCGCGAACCGACCGCCGCTGTCGCGCTGGCATCCGGACTACGCGGATGCGTTCAAGAAGTTCGTGGAGGGGGAGTAGGCTTGCACCGCCCTATCACTCCCTCGCCCCGTTCTTACGGGGAGAGGTGAAGATGCCCTACAACGTCTCTTGCTGATGGCCGCAATTCTTGCAGGCGAACTTGACGCGGCTCTGGCCCTTTTCCGCTTGCACCCGGTTCGGGGCACCGCACTTGCCGCACACAGCCTCGATGCGGGTCGTGCCCTGCTTGACGACGATGGACTTCTTTTCCATCGATTCGCGGATCAGGCGCTCGGCCTCCTCGCGCAGCGATTGTTTCGACAAAGCTCGTCTCCGCCTCTGAACGCGCGAGAGCCATATCGCACCTGCAGCCGAAGCACAATGCGCGATGCGGACTGCAACCATGGTTGCGGACGCGAGAGCCGCGGCGCGTATTACTCCGCGGCTCTCCTGCTTGTCTCCCGGATCGGCTCAAGGCGCTCTTCATGCGGCCTTGGACACCTCCATCAAGAGCCGCTCGGCCTTCGCGTCCTCGATGCGATTGACCAGCCGGTTGCTCTCGTGATTGTCGCGCACGGTCTTGGTCAGGGTGATGCAGGTCTGGACCAGCATGACGATGCCCATGGTGAGATAGCCCTTCATCCAGACGTCGACCGGCAGAAAGAACACGCCGATGGCGACGAGGAAGGCGGAAGCTGCGAAGGACGCGTACGTGAAGCTCACCCAGGCGCTGCTGTGGGGCTGGCCGTTCTGGTTCATGATGGTCTCCTGTGAGGACGAATGATGAAGGGGTTGCGATCAGGCCGACGCCGGGCGCTTGGACTTCAGCCGCGCCAGCACGTCGTCTGCGGTCGTCTTCAGCCGCGGGCCAAAGCCCTGCTCGGCCAATCTTTCGGCGACGGCGATGGGACCGGTGGCCGCATCGAGCTCGACCAGCGCATCGTCGGCCGCCTGAGCTTCCATTTGCCGATCGCGCAGGCGCCGCAAGGTGCTCTCCGCTTCCGGCAGCGTGGATTCGTACGGACGCGCGGCCTCGATGCCGCTGCGGCGTAACGAGCGGACCGCTTCCGAGGCACGGGCAACGCGGCGGCCGCGATCAAGCTCGGTGATGCGGGCCTGCGCGTTGACGACGTGCCGCTTCAGCCGCGCGATCTCGGTCGCGAACAGCGCGCGGGCCGTCATCGCGGCATCGCGGTCCGCCTCCAGGCCCGCGATGGCTTCGGCGGCGTCCCTGGCGAGGTCGTCACGGCCACCGTCGAGCGCCGCGACCGCGCGGGTCTCGAGGTCGGCAATGCGGCCGAGGGTCGCCTCGAGCTTGCGGCCTTCCTGCTGGTCCTGCGCGATCGCCAGCGCCAGCGTCCGCTTGCTGCGCTCGACGGCGGCAGCCGCATCGCGCATCTGCTGGTCGAGAATGAGCAGGGCCGTCCGGTCTTCCAGCTCTTCGCCCGCAGCGGCCACGCTGCCGCGGAACAGTGTCACTACAGTCTTGAACATCTTCAGCTCCCTGTTATGAGCGTTGCTCACATATGCTTTGTAGCAAGGAACTTGAACAAGGTTCAAGAAAAATATGAGCATCGCTCAAATTTTTGGCCGACATGTCTAAGGCCTTGGAACGTCGAGAGAAACTCCGGTCCGACCTGATCCTGGCGGCGGAGCGCATGATTGCCGATCGCGGATTGTCGGGGGTGAAAACCCGCGATCTCGCCCGCGAGATCGGCTGCGCCAATGGCGCGGTCTACAACCTCGTGGCCGACATGGACGAGCTGATCCTGCGTGTGGGCTCGCGTACCCTGCAAAGGCTCGACCAGGCGCTCAGCGCCGCGGAGGGCGCGGGCGAGCCGTCGCCGCAGGAGACGCTGGTCCGCATCGCCCTCGCCTATTGCGATTTCGCGGCCGACAATCTCCAGCTCTGGCGCGCGCTGTTCGAGCACCGCATGGAAGCCGACAAGGTCGTCCCCGACTGGTCCGTCCAGGATCAGATGCAGCTGTTCCGCCACATCTACCAGCCGCTGGCCGCATTGTTTCCGAAGCGCAGCCGCGAGGAGCTCGGCGTCACCGCGCGCAGCCTGTTCTCGGCGGTGCATGGCATGGTGGCGCTCGGACTGGAGCAGAAGCTGGTTGCCGTGCCGCTGCCGGCGCTGCGCAAGGAGATCGCGGCCCTGGTGCGCGCGATGATCGACGGATTGATCGCGCGGGAGACGTAGAAGCGCGAATTGAATCTCGAGCTCGGTTAGGAACGAACATTCCGAGCACCGGTTGACGCGCATCGTTTCCCTCACAGCGCGAGTCATTCCATGTATCACCACGTCAAGAAGCTGATGTTCACCGTGCGCGTCGACGAGCCAGATCCGCGCTTTGGCAATATGCTGCTCGAGCAATTCGGCGGCGCCAACGGGGAACTCGCGGCTGCGATGCAATATTCGATTCAAGGGCTGAACTGCGAGGACCCCGATCGCAAGGACCTCTTGATGGACATCGGGACCGAAGAGCTCAGCCATCTCGAAGTCGTCGGCTGCCTTGCCCGGATGCATCTTGCGCCTTCGAAGAACGACCGTCAGGCCGCCGAAGCCGATCCGCTCATCGCGATCGCCGGCGGAGGTGGTGTCAACCTGTTCAACTCGCAAGGCAATCCCTGGACCGCCGACTATCTCAAGATCACCGGCGAGCTCGATGTCGATCTTCGCAGCAACATCGCCGCCGAGGCGCGGGCGAAGATCGTCTACGAACGGCTGATCAATTTCTGCGACGACGCCGGCTCCAAGGACGCGCTGCAATTCCTGATGACGCGCGAGATCACGCATATGAAGGCCTTCGCGCGCGCGCTCGAAAGCCTGTCCAAGCCTGCCTTCAGTGTCGGCAGGATTGCGCCGACGCCCGGCCTCGTGAACCAGTACTTCAACGACTCCACGGGCAGCGGCGACCACGGCGAGATCGACACCCGCGGCCCCTGGAACGAAGGAGAGGACTGGGTGTTCACGGAATCGCCCGCGCTTCAGTCCTCGGATCCCGGCATAGCCAGCCCGATTGTCGCGGAGAGTTCGTCGCCCGTCGACGAGGCCGGGCTGACCGATCTCCTGCTCCATGAGCTGCGTGACATTCTCCATGCCGAGAAGCAATTGACCAAGGCGCTGCCCAAGATGGCGCAATCCGCCCGCTTCGACCAGCTGCGCGAACTGTTCGAGCAACACCTGGCCGAGACCGAAAATCAGGTCGAACGCATCAACGAATGCTTCGAGCTGCTCGGCGAGACCGCTCGCGCCAAGCCTTGCAAGGGCATGATGGGCCTGATCGAGGAAGGCCAGGAGGTCATGAAGGAAGGCCAGGAAAAGGAGGACGCAGCCGCCGACCTCGCGCTGATCTCGGCCGCCCAGCGCGTCGAGCATTACGAGATGTCCGGCTACACCACGGCACGCAACCTGGCGCAGCAGCTCCGGCATAGCGCCATCGTCGCCCTGCTCTCCAAATCCCTCGCCGAGGAAGAGAACGCCGATCTCCTGCTCAATCAGGTCGCGCGGTCCTTGATGTCGGTGGCGAAGATGCCCGCCGCGCTGGAGCAGGCGGAATAGGACAGCTGCGACGACAGCACTCGATCGCCTCGCGCCATCGCGCGCGGGGCGATACCTCGACTAGCCTCGCGTACTGCTTCTCTTGAGCGAGGCGGCTCCCGCCTTCTCGGACAGAAGGCCCCTCGTCAGCCTCGTCTCACTCGCGTGCAGCATGGCCGCGTCAAGCCTGCCCTGCCGCGCCCCGTCCAGGGCACAGGCAAAGACGCGATAGAACTGCGCGCCGTCATAGGCGACCAGCAGCAGATCGACGCCGCCATTGATCGCCTCGACCACGGCCTTGCAGACGTCGTTCTGGTAGATCGCGCCCATCACGAGGTCGTCGGTCATCACCACTCCCTGGTAGTTCCACTTGTCGCGAATGATGCCCTGGACGACGGATTTCGAGTGCGAGGCGGCGCGATCGGGATCGACGGCAGTGAGCGTAACGTGGCCGACCATCAGCGCGCTACGCGAATGCGATAGCACCTCGCGGAACGGAAGCCAGTCGGTCGCTTCCAGCTCCTCGACCGGCGTGTCGAGATTGGCACTGAAATGATGCGTGTCGGCGCGTACGCGGCCGATACCCGGAAAATGCTTGAGCGTGGCGCCGACGCCGGATGCTTCCAGCCCGCGCACATAGGCGCTCGCGATCGTACTGACGACGGCCGGATCGCTCGCGATCGCGCGCTGGCCGATCAGCGTGTGGAAATCGAGCCGGTTGCGCCGCGCCGGGGGCTTGAGATCGAGCACCGGGGCGAGATTGAGATTGACCCCGAGCCCGGCGAGCTCGCGGCCATGGATACGGCCGAACTCCTCCGCCTTGGCCTGCTGGTCGTCGGGAGCAAGCCCTGTGAGCGTCGCCAGGGCCGGCACTTTCGTCAGCGGCGGCGCGAGATGCCCGACGATGCCGCCCTCCTGGTCCGCGGCGACGACCAGCGGCGGCAGGCCGGCTGCGCGCCTGATGTCCTGCAGCGCGGCGATCTCGCTCCGGAGCAACTCGACCGTGCCGCAGCGGATGTTGTGCCGGGTAACATAGACGCCGCCGATCAGTCCCTGCCTGGCAAGGCGCGCCACTTCCGGGAAGGATGAATAGCCCACCATGAAGTGGGCCCCGAGCTGGCGCGCCTCGGCGGCGCCGGCGTTGAGAACGTCGTGCCTGCGCAACTCGAACTTCAGATGCGCGGCGGACATCAGCACCGGCGGCAGGCACCAGAGCATGACCAGCAGCTTGCCCGCGATGGGGCGCCAATGTCCCCGCCGCAGCAGAACGGCGATGATCAGGAGGCTTGCGGCGACAAGCGCGATGTTTCCGGCGCCGCGCAGCACGAGCAGATAGGGATCGTTCTTGTTGACGGCCGCGAACGCGACCACAGGCGCGGCAAACCACAGCAGAACGAGACCGAGACGACGGAGGATTTGCATGATGTGCCACATGCTATGAGGGCGAACGCTTCGCACCTATCAAAGCGATTGGCGCTGCGCGAGAGGCAAAAGCGCGCCTGCACGAAATCTGCAGAAGACTCCTGAAGCCGTGCAGACGATGGTCCCGCATTCTGCACGAGAGGCGTTCACAGTTCGTCATGCCAACCACCGCGAAAGGTCTTCTGGACATGACGAGCCTGGCTTCGACGATCGCAGAGGAAATCAAGCCGATCGGTCATTCCTCGATCCCGGCCAAGGTCGGCCTCGCCCTGGTGCTGGCCGCGCTCGCCGACTGGCTGTTCTACGGGCAGCGGGCCGGGCTGTCGCTGGCGCTGTTTGCGATCGCGATCGCCGGCGTGTCGGTGCTCTTCAATCATGCGACCCTGAACTTGCGCCGCGCCATGATCGGCTCGGCCGTCCTCGCTGCCGGTCTCGTGCCCGTGATCGAGGAGCTCAACACGCTGTCGTTCCTGATCCTGGTCGCATCACTGATGATCGCGTTGCTGCTCGCGACCAACGCCGAAACGACCGGGCTCGCCGATCGTGGCCGCGCGCTGCGCAACCTCGTCCTGCTCGGCCCCTTCAGGTTCTTTCTCGATACGCCCCAGGCGTTCAACGCGTCGGCGCTCACCCGCGGCATCGCGCGCTGGCTGCTGCCGGCAGCGCTCAGCGCGGTCTTCGTCGCGCTCTTCGCCGCGGCCAATCCGGTGATCGAGCAATGGGTGTCCCTGCTCAATCCGAAGCTCATCCTTCATTATGTCAGCATCCCGCGCGTCCTGTTCTGGGCCTTGATGCTGGCATTGGTCTGGCCGTTCATTCACGTGCGCTGGCGGCGCAGGCCGATCATCGACACCGCTGTGGCCGACGGCCTCGTGCCGCCGCCCGTTGTCGCAGCCGAATTCCTCGGTTCCTCCACCATCCTGCGCTCGCTGATCCTGTTCAACCTGCTGTTCGCGGCGCAGTCCGTTCTCGACGGCATCTATCTCTGGGGTCATGTGGCACTGCCGGACAATCTGACTTATGCCGGCTACGCGCATCGCGGGGCCTATCCGCTGATCGTAACCGCCCTGCTCGCCGCGGCCTTCGTGCTGGTGGCGATGCGCCCGGGCGGGCCGGCCGAGAACTCGACGGTGATCCGGGCGCTGGTCTATCTCTGGGTGGGACAGAACGTGCTTCTCGTCGCCTCCTCCATCTTGCGCCTCGATCTCTACGTGAACGTCTACATGCTGACCTACTGGCGCATCGCGGCCTTCATCTGGATGGGGCTGGTCGCACTCGGACTGGTCCTGATCGTGGCCCGCATCGCCCTCCAACGGTCCAACAAATGGCTCGTCGGCGCCAATCTGATCGCGCTCGCGACCGTGCTTTATGGCTGCTCGCTGGTGAACTTCGATGCCTTCATCGCCGACTATAATGTCACGCACAGCCGGGAAGCGTCGGGCAACGGCCTGCAAATCGACATCGACTATCTCCTGACGCTCGGACCACAGGCACTGCCGGCCATCGACAGGGCCATCGCGCTCCGGCCCGGCTCGAGCGAGAGCTGCCTTGTGTCGCGACGCGACCGCCTTGTAGAACAGCAGCGCCAGCATCTGGCCTGGCGGAGCTGGGGCTTTCGGAGCTGGCGGCTTCAGCGCAGGCTGGACGCGCTGGCGAAGGATCAGTCCGGCAGCCGGCCGGCGGGGTGAGCGGAGAGTTTTCTTGGCGCATCGCATTCTCATCGTCGACGACGAGGGCCACATCCGCGAGGTCATCCGCGTCGCACTGAAGAAGGCCGGCATGGACGTGATCGAGGCCCGCGACGGCAAGGAGGCGCTCGGCCGTGCGGCCGCCGACAAGCCCGACCTGATCGTGCTCGACATCGGCATGCCCGAGTTCGACGGCCTCGACGTCTGCCGCGAGATCCGCAAGACGTCCGACGTGCCGATCCTGTTCCTGTCGGCGCGCGACGAGGAGATCGATCGCATCCTCGGCCTCGAGATCGGCGGCGACGACTACGTGACGAAGCCGTTCAGCCCGCGCGAGCTGGTGGCGCGGGTCAACGTCATCCTGCGCCGACTCAACCCGCGCAACGGCGAGACCAAGGCCGGCCCCGCCGCGCTGACCCAGGGTGGACTGCTGATCGACCCCGAGCAGCATGTCGCGACCTTCGCCGGCACGCCGCTGAAACTGACCGCGATCGAGTTCGGCATCTTGCGTGCGTTCCTGACCCGGCCGACGTCGGTCTTCAATCGCGAGCAGCTGATGCGGGCGGCTTATCAGCTCAACATCCAGGTCTCCGACCGCACCATCGACAGCCACATCCGCAACATCCGCGCCAAGCTCGCGGCGCTGGCCTGCGACAACGTGATCGAGACCATTCACGGCGTCGGCTTCAAGCTCGGCCGCTGCGAGAAAGAGGCATGAAGGCGGCGCCCGACAAATGGCGGCCGTCGCTCGGCCTCGTGATCTTCACGGTGCTGGCCACCGTCGCCGTGCTGCCGCTGGTCGGCCTGTTCTTCTTCCGTCTCTACGACAATCAGCTGATCCGCCAGACCCAGGCCGAGCTGATCGCGCAGAGCCGCGTGCTGGCGACGATCTACGCGCAGGAAGTTTTGGCGCGGCTCGACAGCGGGCTGACGCTCGGGGCCGAAGTGCCGCCGAACGTGCTGCCCGATCCCGGCGACCCCGTGACGCCGATCCGGCCCGCTCTCGATCTCACCGCCAACGATCTGCTGCGGCGCCGACCGGATGCGCTGCCCGCATCGCGCCCTGCGCAGCCCGGCTATGTCGAGATCGGCGCAAGACTGACGCCGATCATCCGCGAGACCCAGAAGGTGACGCTGGCGGGCTTTCGGATCCTCGATCCGCAAGGCGTCGTCATTGCCGGGCGGCAGGAGGTCGGGCAGTCGCTTGCCCATATCGAGGAGGTCGCGGACGCGCTGCACGGGCAATACCGCGCGACCTTGCGCAACCGCGTGCCGGACAAGCCGCCGCCGCCGATCTATTCCTTCAGCCGCGGCCTCGGCATGCACGTGTTCTCGGCCATGCCCGTCATCGTCAACAACCGCGTCGCGGGCGTGATCTACACGACGCGGACGCCGAGCAACATCTTCGACCATCTGTACCAGGAGCGGGCCAAGTTCGTGCTGGCCGGTCTCGCCGTCGTCCTCGGCACCATCGCGATCGGTCTCGTGTTCTCGCGCACCATCACCCTGCCGATGCGGGAGCTGATGGATCGCGCGGCGCGAATCGGCCGTGGCGACCGCGAGGCGTTCCAGCCGCTGCGGCATTACGGCACCCGCGAGTTCGCCCAGCTCTCGCACAGCTTCCTCGGCATGGCCGAGCAGCTGGCGCGGCGCTCGGACTATATCGCGACGTTCTCGGCCCACCTCACCCACGAGCTGAAATCGCCGCTGACCTCGATCAAGGGCGCGGCCGAGCTGTTGCAGGATTCGGTTCAAGGCAAGGCGGGCAGCCTGACGCCGTCCGAGCAGAACACCTTCATCGCCAATATCCTGTCCGACACCCAGCGGCTGGAGGCGATGGCGCAGCGGCTGCGCGAGCTCGCCCGCGCCGAGAGCCTGCCGCAGAACGAGCGCACCGAGCTCGCGCCGGTGATCGCCGATCTCAGGACCCGGTTTCCGGAAAGCGCGATCGAGGCCAGCGGCAGCCTCGACCGCTCCATCGCCATGTCGGGCGAAAAGGCGCTGATCGTGCTGTCGCATCTTGCCGACAACGCCGTGCGGCACAAGGCGAGGGAGATCCGGCTGGAGGCAGCCTTCGAGCGCACGACCCTGCGTCTGACGGTGAGCAACGACGGCGAGCCGATCTCGGCGCCGAACCGCGACAGGATTTTCGATGCGTTCTTCACCACCCGCCGCGACCAGGGCGGCACCGGGATGGGGCTTGCGATCGCCCGCGCGGTGATGGCGAGCCATGGCGGCTCGATCAGCCTCAAGCCGACCGAGAAAGGCGCGGCCTTCGAGCTCCAGTTTCCGGCGGCCTGAGGTGCGATGAGATCATCACACCTCAGTTTCCTAGCTTGGGCATGATCTATCCGGAAAACCGCTTCACACTTTTCCGGATCTGCTTAGATCGCGAACACCCAGGCGGCGACGATGGTCCCGATGGTGACCAGCCCGGCGATGGTCCAGCCGGCGGCATATTCCAGCTCGGGATGACCGGTCGCCCGCATGATCTCTGCCGGATCTGCGGTATGCTTCTGTGCCATGACAGCCTCTCGCACGTTACTTCCCGCGTCCTAGGTAAGTCGCTTGGGGCGGCAAAAGGTTCCGTCACGGAAATGCGAGGAATGACGCAGCTGGGATTGTTCACTGAGCCGGAAGCAGGCCCTTCCGGGCTTCGCCATGTCGACAATTTTATCGAAGCCGCCGTCGAGCAGGATCTGATCGGCCGCATCGCAGCATTGCCGCTGCAGCGCTTCCAGTTCGGCGCGTTCGAGGGCAACCGGCGCGTGGCGTCCTTCGGCTACCGCTATGACTATTCGCTGCAGCGGCTGGCCGAGGCGGAGCCGATCCCGGACTGGCTGCTGCCGGTCGCGCGTCGGGTCGAGGCCTGGGCGGGGCTGCCCGAGGCCAGCGTCCGGCAGGTGCTCTGCACCGAATACGACATCGGCGTCGGCATCGGCTGGCACCGCGACAAGCCGCAGTTCAGGGAGGTCCTCGGACTGTCGCTGGGCTCGGCCTGCAAGTTCCGCTTCCGCCGCCGAAGCGGCGACAGATGGCAGCGCCACACGCTCGAGGCGCGGCCACGCTCCCTTTACATGATGCAGGGCGAGGCGCGCTCGCAATGGGAGCACAGCATCCCGCCGGTCGAGGCGCGCCGTTACTCCATCACGTTCCGGACCATGAACCGGGCCCTGACAGGCCCTCCAAGCTAAAATTGCGAAAACAACCCCATGCACAGTAGAGCGCAAGCGCTCTATGCCCTCGAAGGTGCCCTTCTGGCGCGGCTGCTTGCCGCACCGGCAGCCCGTTCCGCGCCGGCCGCGGATCGGCGGGAGGTGCCGCGAATTCGCCTCAAGGCCGGCTGACAAATGAGGCGAATTGAAAAGACGGGCCACATCAGCGGGCCGATATGGGCCCCGAAGGCCGGCATCACCATGAAGAATTACCTGACTGTTTTCCTGCTACTGACCATGACGGCGGCGTCTGCCCATGTCGTATCGCCGGCAAGGCCGACGGGCCCCTCGGATCTCGTCCGGGTCGGCCTCACCGATTCCGACACCACCGCCGGCGGCACCGCGCGGTTGTGCGAGCAGGTCACCTTCACCCGCGGCCTGCGCTACGGCGAGAGCGAAGCCAACGTGCTCGATGTCGCCGCCAGCGCCACCAAGGCGGACACGCCGCGGCCGGTGCTGCTGTTCGTGACCGGCGACACGTTCACCGGCGACCACGCCGCCCCGGAATTGTCGCGCCAGATCCAGGACCAGGCGATGTGCTTTGCCGCGCGCAACGACATGATCGGGGTCCGCGTAAATTATCGCCTGGCGCCCGCGGCGACCTGGCCGGCCGGCGCCTCGGATGTGGCGGCGGCGCTGTCCTGGGTCCACGGCAACATCGACCTGTTCAACGGCGATCGCCGCGAGATCGTCGCCGTCGGCTACGGCGCCGGCGCCTTCCACGTCGCCACCCTGCTGGCGCATCCCGAGTTTCAGACCGACCGCGCCGATGTCGCCGCCGTTGTCCTGGTGTCCGGCATCTACCGCGCCGGCAAGGACGCGAGCGACAGCGAGAAGGCCTATCTCGGCAGCGACCCGGGCCAGTACAACAAGCGCTCGGTTTTCCCGGGCATTCTCAACGTCGATGTGCCGATCGTGCTGGCCTGGGCCGCCGACGATTCCGCCGGCACCGTCGCACAGGGCGAAACCTTGAAGAAGACGCTCTGCGGCGCCGGCCATTGCCCGCGCAGCGCGCTGCTGCGCAGCCGCGACGGCATCGCGAGCGCCTTCGGTCTCGACGGCTCCGGCGACAGCCTCGCCGAGCCGACGCTGCTGCTGGTGAAGCAGCTGGAGGCGCGAGGGCTGCCGTAGCGGCCGACCCGCACTCTCACGCCGGCTTGAGCGAGGCCAGCGCGTTCTCCAGCAGGGAGCGGACGCGCGCGGCGTCGCCCGATTTCACCATTGCAGGATCGAGATAGAGCTCGAGCCCCGGCGCGCGCTCGGTGATGATGCCGCTCCGCTCCGCCGCCCCGTCATCGAGTGCATCGACCGAATAGGGAATGACCTCGCGGCTGATGCCCTTCATCGTGATCGCCGGCAAAGCGTGGGCGCGGACGATGTCGCTGACCAGCGCGAAGGTCTCGTAGCTCAGCACGATGCCGCCGGGCTCGGCGATCGATTGCAGGCGCGCGGCGAGGTTCGCCTCGGCGCCGATGATGGTGTAGTCCATGCGGTCGGCGCTGCCGAAATTGCCGACATTGCAATAGCCGGAATTGATGCCCATGCGCGAGCGGAACGGCTGCTCGATGCCGGACGCCCGCCATTTCGCGTTGAGCTCGGCCAGGCGCTGCTGCATGCGCCAGGCCATCTGCAGGCAGGCCTGCGCATCGGCGCGATCGCCCCTGGTCTCGGGATCGCCGAAGAAGATCAGCATGGCATCGCCAATGAACTTGTCGATGGTGCCGCCATGATCGTGCGCGATCGCCGACATCTCGGTGAAGTATTCGTTGAGCAGCTGGGTCAGCTGCTCCGGCTGCAGCCGCTCCGCGGTGGCCGTGAAATTCTGGATGTCGGAGAAGAAGATGGTGAGCTTCTTGCGCTCGGTGTGGATGGTGACGTCCTTCTGGCCCGAGAAGATGCTCTTGTAGACCTGCGGCGGGATGTAGCGGGAGATCTTCATCGAGAGCGAGGCCAGGAAGTCGTTGGCGGATTCGAGCTCCTTGTTCATGCCCTTGATGCGACGCGCCTGGCGGCGCTGCAGCGACAGGAACGCCAGGCCGCTACCGGCTGCGATCACGAAATAGGCCAGCAGGAACTTGAACGAGAAGATGTTGGCGGCGATCGGCTGCGCGATGATCACCTCCTGGATGCCTCTGACGTCGCCGACCTTCCAGTCCTTCTTCGGGCTCTCGGGATGGCTGTTGTGGCAGCTCACGCAGGCCGGGCCCATCGTGACCGGCGCGACCAGGCGAACCTTGTCGTTGAACAGCGATGTCTCGGAGTCCACAATCTTCTGTTCGGGGTCCTTTCGAAGCGCCTCCAGCGCGTCCTTCTCGAACTTGTCGAGCTGGTGGGGCGCCCGGTTCTGGAACGGGAAGTCCGAGACGAAGCGATAGGTGATGTTCTCCTGCTGCGCGCCGATCACCCGTCCGAGCTCCAGCGACAGCGTCGCCGGGATCGGGATCGCGCCGGGGAAGGATTCGTAATTGTGCACGACCTTCGTGGTCCCGTTTGGGTTGGCCAGCACGCGTCCGACCACGTTGGAGGCGTAATAGCCGCGCACGCTCGTGATCACCGAATTGAGATCGATCGCCTGCCGGCGCAATGCCGTCTTGCTGAGTTCGGTCAGGTCCAGCCACACGGCGAGCGGCAAAGCGAGCAGGAGGAAGGCGATCACGGCCCCGGTGAGGATGCCGTTCTTGCGCTGCTCTTCGGAGATCTCTCGTTTCACGCTGTGGCTCCGTTCTGTGCGATTTGCCGCAAATTGCCAGAATCCGTGGCAGGGAATGCGGCGGCACAGAGCCCATAATTGCAGGCCGGCGCAACCCCATTTTATGATGTCGCAGCAAATCGCTTTTCGTTTGATCACGGATGCTTAAGATCGGCATCGATCTGCATCCGCCCGGCCGGGAGAAGCCCATGACCGAAACCATCCGCATCAAGCGCTTCCAGGCGCGCCCCGTGATCGTGCCGATGAACCTGCCGCTCCAGACCGCGACCGGCGCGGTCGCCAAGGCGCCGCTGGTGCTGATCGACTGCGAGACCGATCAGGGCGCGGTGGGCCATGCCTATCTGTTCTCGCTCACACCCTCGGCCCTGAAGCCGCTGGCGGCGATGGTCACGGAGATGTCAGATCTCCTCGCCGGAGACGAGCTGCTGCCGTTCGAGATCGAACGCAAGCTGGCGCAGCGCTTCACGCTGCTGGGCCTCGCCGGCCTGCAACGGCTGGCCCAGTCCGGCATCGACATGGCGGCCTGGGACGCGCTCGCCCGAGCCAAGGGCCTGCCGCTGGCGCGCCTGCTCGGCGGCGCACCGAAGCCGGTCAAGGCGTACAATTCGAAGGGGCTCGGCATCATGCCGGCCGGCGCCGCCGTCGAGGAAGCCCACAAGCTGCTGGCCGAAGGCTTCCAGGCCGCCAAGATCCGCGTCGGCCGGCCCGATGCGCGGGAGGATCTTGCCGTCGTGCGTGCGGTCCGCAAGGCCGTCGGCGACCAGGTGACGCTGATGTGCGACTACAATCAGGCGCTGACGGTGACCGAGGCCATCCGCCGCGGCGAGATGCTCGACGACGAGGGCCTCACCTGGATCGAGGAGCCGATCCGCCACGACGACTATGCCGGCTGCGCCCGCATTGCAGACGCGCTGCATACGCCGGTGCAGATCGGCGAGAACTTCGACAGCGCCTTTTCGATGCAGGCGGCACTCTCCGCGGAAGCTTGCGACTACGTCATGCCCGACGTGCAGCGCATCGGCGGCGTCACCGGCTGGCTGCGCGCCGCCGCGCTCGCGCATGCCGCCGGCATCGAGATGTCCTCGCATCTGTTCTCGGAAGTCAGCGCGCATTTGCTCTGCGTGACACCGACCGCGCACTGGCTGGAATATGTCGACTGGGCCGACGCGGTGCTTTCGACCCGGCTGCAGATCAAGGACGGCTTTGCCCTGCCGAGCGAGAAGCCCGGCAACGGGATCGAATGGGACGAGGCGGCGGTGAAGAAGTATCTGGCCAGTTAAGAAGCGAAGGCCTGTCTCCTCGAGGCACTTCACAGCCTTAGTTTGTCGAAGGGTGAGGCCGCTTCGGGGCGGGCACGAAACCGTCGGGCAGCTTGTCCCCTTTACCATCGTCGGGTGTGTTCCACCCTTCAAGATGCTGCTCATACTGCCAGCACGGGGGTATCTTCACGACATGGTCACAGTAGCCATACTCGCCGAAGAACTTGCAGCGCATCCCACACCGATGGGACTTTTTCGAGTATATTCTCTCCCGTTCAAATACGGTCCCAAGTCTGAGCTTGTCGCGAAAAGCGGCTGTCGTGTAGTTGCCGAATACGTGCCGATACCATCGGCGCGCTTCGTCGGTCATGGGCGTATGCTGCTGGACGTTCATATCCGGGTTTAGCCCCATCTCCCGGGCCAGCAGTCCTTCCAGCGGATAGCAGAGCCGATCGTCGTCGTCGCGTTGATCATACGGAAACAGACTATAGGGCGGCTTTTCGAGGACTTTCGGATCACAATAGGGGGGTATCGGATAATTGTCGCGATACTCCGTGGCGATGCCGTGACCGATCTCGTGCGCGATGAGCATCGCGATCGCCGCCGGTGAACTGCGCAGATCGCTCGAAATCCAAATCACATTGCGTTTGCGAGATTTGTACCTCTCTTTGCCTTGGCCAATGTAGGTATCCTCGCCCTCCTGCCACCCGCCGTTGATGTGGCCGCCGAACGTCGTGGAGCGATGTGAGCTGAAACCATCGGTGAACATCACGATGGTGTCTGTACGTTTCAGAAAGGCGTGGAGCGACGGGCCGATAGTCGCTTTTTCTTTTTTGGGCACCAGACTATGGATGACGCCGTCCCAATTGAGACGATGCTCCAGTCCCTTTTCGAGTATCTTCAAGGCACCGCGCAGCTGATAGTTTTCTGGCCTGTTCAGCCAGTCTTCATAGGGCTTGCGGTCGTTGCCCTTGAGCGCCTTCAGAAGCGTGTTGGAGAGGCGTACATCCTCGGTGGTGAGGTGCTCTCGAATCGTCTCGCCCACGGCTGCAATCTCCTCAGACCTGAAACGACACACAAAGACGTTGCTATTCACGGAAAGGCATGGCCGCCAACTCCCGGTAGCGGGCCAAAAGATCGGGGTCGGGTGGCCGCTTCAACGCCGCGGCGTAGTTGAAATATGCCAGCGCCAAAGCCAGCCAATCGTCACGCTCGGGCTCTGCGCGCAGTACTTTCTGCAAGGGGTCCCAGAGTTCGGGGGTCCGCAGGTCCGCGCAAACTGCGATGAGTTCGTCCCCTTCCATTATATTGCCCGCAAGCCAGGCCTCGACGGCGCGTTTGAGGGCTGCGGCATCGCCAGACGCCCCGAGAGCGAGATCGGCGAGAGCCAGGATATTCTGGGCAAGCGGATCCGCAACCTGGAGCCCCTTCGTCTCGGCCAGGCCGCGTATCCATTGAACAAGAGGTTGCAGACCTTTCGGAGCACGTCTTGCGTAGCACAGCAAATCCAGCAGGAACCTGGACTGCATCGCCGGAGAATCCGCCGGCAGGCGTCCGTATTCGGCCTGCAGCGCGGCGCTGAATTCGGCGGCACACGCGCCATCCATGCGCGCGTTGAGCTCCTTCATCGCGTCGAGCACTTCGTACTGAATGTCATTATGCGTTGGATAAAGCGCTGCCAGAGCTGTGAAGACTGCTTTGCTCCCGCTGCCGGCTGCCGGAGCCAACCATCGGCTACGCTCGGCCAATGTGCGTTTGCCAAGCCCTGCGATGATTGCCTGCTCGCTGGGAGGATCCTTTAGATCCACGGGAGCATCCTTCCTTTGGACCGTACATTCGACCGGCCCAGTAACAAGCTAACTATGCGCGATGTGTCGTACAACTTAAACTAGTCCCTTACGCCCGGGTCAGCAAGCGCGGTTGACTTGGTCCGCGGCGCGACCCGCGGAAACGGTACCGACGTATTGCATCACGCTGGTATCGAGATGTCCTCGCATCTTCTCGGAAGTCAGCGTGCATCTGCTCTGCGTGACGCCGACCGCGCACTGGCTGGGACCGACGCGGTGCTTTCGACGCGGCTGCAAATCAAGGACGGCTTTTGCGCTGCCGAGCGAGGCGTCCGGCAACGGGATCGCATGGACGAGGCGGCGGTGAAGAATATCTGGTCGGTTAGGTCGGAGCCGAAGGCTCTCGACGTGCTCGTCATCGCGGCCGATGTCGGCGCATGAGGGCGACTGCATTCGCCACCGCCGGCGATCTCTTCAAGGTGATCTGGGTGCGATACGCACGTCCGGCGCAACTCGGTCGCTGGGATAGACGATCACCTCTTCACCAGGCGCGAGGCCGGAAGCGACGGCCGCGAAGCGGCCGGAGCGGCGCAGGAGCTCGATTTGACGCAGTTCGGCCCGCCCGCCCTTCGCAACATAGACATTCCAGCCTTCGCCCCGACGAAACAGCGCGCCCGATGGGACGATCGTGGCTTCGTCCCGCGCGAGGACGGTGATCTGAACATCCACCCGATAGGCATCTCCAAGTCGCGCCCACTGCTCCCGGGGCGAAAGGATGTCGACGAGAACATTGACCCTTTGCTCCTCGACCCCGAGAGTCGAGACCTTCGTGAAAGCCGCCGGCTCGACCCGGCGCACCCGACCCTTCAGCTTTCCCTCCCCGCCCCAATTGTCGATGCTGACGTCGGCTCCGGGGCGGATCTCCACCGCATCGGTGCTGAGAACGTCGGCAACGATTTCGAGATCGCCGGCGTCGCCGACGTCAAGCAAGAGTGTACCCGGCTGCACGATCGTTTCGCTTTCCTGCGCGACCTTCAGCACCACGCCGGCAACAGGCGACACGACGTTCCAGCTATCCGGGTGCCCGTTGCCATCGTTGCCGTAGCGGGCCAGCAATGCACGCATCTGGCTGATCTCATGCTCGGCGGCATGATTCTGAAATTCCGCCGCTCGAAGATCGCGGTCGGCGAGATGCACCGCAAGCTCTGCACGCTCGAGCGCCTGCGTCGTCGCCGCGCCTTGCTGGGCCAGCGTCCGTGCCCGGGTCAAATCAGTGTTGGCGTGATCGCTCTGCGCCTTGGCCCGCTCGACGACCGCCCTGGCGCGCTCCAGATTGGCTTCGGCCACTCCCAATCTTTCCTCGACCTCTCGGCGGGTCCGGGGGTCCATCAGGGGAGCCGGGGATGGGGTGATCGTGGCGACGGCGTCGTTGACCTGAACTTCATCGCCGACCTTGAACCGGATCCGGCTCAGCCGCCCCGCAAGCGGTGCGGCGACCGCGTACCGCTCGCGGACGCGCGTCTTGCCATCCTCATCGACGGTGGCGGTGAACCTCCCCTTTGTCACAGCTGCCGTCTCGACCGGCACTGAGGCTGGAATCAGGAGCCAGGCCGTAAATCCGGCGGCGGCCAAGAGTCCGGCAACAATTGCGGCATGACGGCCCGTGACGTGCATGTTCATTCCCTGGTCTTGAGAGCCGCGACCAAGTCGATTCGATCAACACGGCCTTTGACAATACCGGCGCTGGCGGCAGCCGCAGCGAGGACGACGCCGACGGCAACGAGATAAGTCTGCGGAGCGATCACGGCAGGTATCTGGAAGCTCTCGTTGGAGTGAAATCTGGCGATCAGTCCGATAATGGCATGAGAGAGCGGCAGGCCGATCACAATCCCCAGCACGATCTCGATAGAGAACTCGGCAAACAGGATGCTCGCAACCTCGCCGCGCGTAAAGCCCAGCACCCTCAGGCTGGCCAGCTCCCATGCGCGCTCCTGCAAGCTGATGCGCGCGCTGTTGTAGACGACCCCTACCGTGATGATGGTGGCGAAGGCCGCAAGGATGCCGGCGGTCACGAACACGAGACCGGCGATCTTCTCCATGAACGACGTGAGCGCATACGCCTTCATCGTGACCGATTCGATGGTCGGCAAGCTCTTGAACCTTTGCCCCAAGGCCATCATCGCAGTCGGCTCGACATACAGGCTCGCCGCGGAAATCACCGCACCCTCGCCGGTAAAGCGATTCAGGGTCTCGATCTCCATGTAAGATGCCATTCCGATCGCCTCGTCGACGATGGCACTGACCGGCAGATCACGCTTGCGCCGTCGTCCTTCCATCGCCTCGATCGTGAGGACGTCACCGGGCTTCGTGTCGAGCCGTTCGGCAAGCCGCCGTGTGAGCGTCATCCCGTCGGGGCTGACCGCGATCGGGCGCAGCATGGCATCATGCGGCCGCCGCAGCTCATCTCCCGTGGATAGACCGATCACCGAGGTCAAATAACTCTGCTGCCCGGCGCGTAGTCGCACCGGCACGATGCGCTGTCCTTCCACCGCCAAGACACCGGGCTCACGAGCCAGGTCCCGCATGATGGTCCGGTCCATGGGGTGCGGAAACGTCACCGTCGCGTTGCCGCGCTCCACCAGGTTGAACTGCAGGTCGATCATCTCGTTGATCGCGTCGCGCCAAAAGATTCCAAGCACCATCATTGGGACGGCAAAGGCGACCCCGGCGACCGTCAGCAGCGAACGAAGTGGACGTCCGGCGGTGTTCCTCAAGATCATCAGCAGGCGAGATCTGATCGCGTTGCTTGGCAGAAGTGCTTCGATCCACGAGCGGCGAAAGCCCAAGGGCGCCGCCGGCCGCATGGCGACCGCCGGCGCCAGCCGGACGACCTGCCGCAGCGCTGTCAGGACGCCAAGCGATGCCGCAGCCAGGCTGATCGCAATCCCGAGCGCCAACGACCACGGCGTCAGCCGAAACGGCAGGTCGGGCAAGCGAAAGAAGCTTTCGTAGCTTGCAATCATCGCTTTCCCGAAGCTCCAGCCGGCTCCTATGCCAAGCGCAGATCCAATCAGCACGATAACGAGAATGAGCTTGAGATAGTGCACGGTCAGCGCCGAGGTTGGAAAGCCCAGCGCCTTCAACGCGGCAATCTGCTCGCGTTGGACCACCACGATCCTCCCCAGAGCGCTGTTGAGCAGGAACGCCGCAACCCCGAAGAAGATGAACGGAATCGTAATCGACATCACCTTCTGCTGGTTCAGTTCATCCTCGAGGAAGCGGTTGGAAGGCTGATCTCGCCGCTGGACGGCGCCGACCGATCCGTACTGTTCAAGCAACCGGTCCAATTCATCGATAACCGGCTTCGGATCGGTGCCCGGCGCCAGCGAAATGACGGCGTCGTTGAAGGCTGCCTTCATATCGAAGGCGGCTTCCGCCGCACTGCGGTCGACCCAAAGGATCGCATAGAGCCGATCGTCGGGAATCGGCAGGCCCGGCTTGACCGCATAGACATATTCGGGCGAAAGCGCGATGCCGGAGACGTGAAAGGCTTCCACCTTCCCGTTGAGCAGGACGCGGACGTCGTCTCCGGGGTTCACTCCGTTGACTTCCGCGAACGCTTCGTTAATCGCTGCAGTTCTCGCAGAGCCCGGCTCGGGCGCCGTGCCACGGCGCAAATGAAGGCGGGCGAGCCTTTCGTCGCCCGCACGGCTGAGCGACACCAACCGCGCCGACACCGGCTGGGATACAGCGGGCCAATCGACGATGACCTCACGGACGATGCGGGGCTCGACCGTGGCAACGCCGGCAATCGCTTCGAGCTGCGGCACAATCGACAGCGGCGCCCGCTTGAGCGTCACGAAGATCTGCGGGAACCGCGCAGCCCCGTAGAAGCGCTCCACGGCCGCATTGAGCGATTCGTAAGTGGAGACCGACCCAATGAAGACGGCGACGCCGGCTGCGACCAGCAGCGCGATCGTCAGCACCTGGCCCCGCATCGCGCCGATGTCACGCAGCAGTTTTCGATCGAGCAGGCTCACCAGTGCACCTCGTCTGCCGAGAGCCGATGCGCATTGCGCTCCTCGCCGACGATCCGCCCGCCGCCGAGCCGCAGGACGCGATCCGCCATGCCCGCGATTGCAGCATTGTGCGTGATGATGATCGTTGTGGTGCCGAGGCGCTCGTTGGCTCGCGCGATCGCCGCCAGCACCACCTTGCCGGTCTCGTAGTCCAGCGCGCCCGTCGGCTCGTCGCACAAGAGCACATCCGGCGACTTGACGATGGCACGGGCAACCGCAACGCGCTGCTGTTCGCCGCCGGACAGCTGCGAGGGAAAGTGATCGGTCCGCTTTTCGAGCCCGACGAGCGCAAGCACCTCCCGCGGCTCGAGCGGCTTGTCCGCAATCTCAGTCACCAGCGCGACATTCTCGAGCACCGTCAGGCTGGGAATGAGATTGTAGAACTGAAAGACGAAGCCCACGTGTTCACGCCGGTACCGGGTCAACTCCGCATCAGTCGCGCCGACCAGATTATGATCGCGCCAATGAGCCTCGCCCGACGTCGGGCTGTCCAGGCCCCCCAGGATATTCAGCAGGGTCGACTTGCCCGATCCGGACGGCCCGAGGAGCACGACGAACTCGCCTTCGAAGATGTCGAGGTCGACGTCGCGTAGCGCATGCACCTCGATCTCACCCATTCGATAGGTCTTCGAAAGACCCCTGGCATGAAACACCGGGGATTTCTTGTTCTCCTGCTCGAACGGCTGGGCGTCCATGGGCATAATCCGCTCGCCGCCTTCAGCGGTTTATCTGCCCGAAGCTGCCAGGCACCTGGACATGAATTTCACAGGAGATCGTCGCGACGCGGGCGTCGAGGAGAGAAGCCAGCAATACGGCGCGGTCGATCACCGCGACTGGGGTCGGGTGAGGATAGCTGGTGAGAGCGAGCAAGACGTCCTGGACTGCCATTTGAACTCTCCGAACTGATGCTGACTGAGCATATTCACGCGAGTTCCGGACAGCTTGATCTAGCTCAGAGTACCGGCGGCTTGCTCCCTGGCTATGAGAGGCTGCGGCCGACCACGACCTTCTGCTGCGACGTCATTGCGCAGACCGGCCCTTCACAACAGACAGGCTGGCGGAGCTGGGGGCCTTTGCGGGCCCGGACATGGCTGTCGACGTCACAACACGCACTTCGGGAGCGGCCTTTTCGTCGATCTGCCGTTATTGGATATTGAATAGAGCCCCCGGGCATTCGTTGGTTTCGGTCGTTGCGACCAGCTGGGCGGCGAACGAGGTCGGCTTCGGGATTGCGACGATCTTCCAACGTCCCTGCTTGTTGAGCCAGAACCGTCCTGTCGTGGTCGCGACGCGGCGCTCGGTGTATTTTTTTGTCGAAAACAACGGGATCTTCGTCTTGGGCGCGGGAACTTCCTTCCAACCGTCGGAGGAATAGAATTCCTGGAAGAAGCGATGCCATTCGATTTTTTGATATTCATGGTGCGAAACGACGACCTCGACAATGGCTTTCCCGTAAGCCATGTCGGACTGAATGGATCGGGTTCGACCTGCAGGCACCTCGTGTGGAGCGGTTCCTGGACCTGAAGCAGATTCAGTCTCTGACTTTGCGAAAGCATCGCCGAGGTCACTGGCTGCCCCACATTTGGGTCGTCGGCGGGCCCTGAGCAAATAGGCACCGTCGACGGGCCTTGCCCGGTCCATGGGTTATTGCTGCAATAGATGTAGCGTGACCATGACGACCAGCCGCCGATTGACGCCTTTTCCTCCGCTTTGCCCGTCGCGCGGTCCCAAACGCTGATGTACTTGATCGTCTTGCTCGGGGGGCACGCCGTGATGGCAGGACCAGTCCACCAATGCGTGGTTTCGAACTCATAGATGGATTGGCTCGGATATGAGGACGTCACTACTTTGGCGCTAGTCAGCGCGTGGTGCGCCGAACAATCCACACCCTTGGTGTCGATCCAGCAGAAGATCTTGAAGCTATCGCTCGGCCAGCAACCCGCATGCACCACGGACGATCCGAGAAGGCCGATCACGAACGTCAGCGCAAAGAGACAGGCTCGCACGGTCAATCCCCCGGTTTGCACCTTCTCGTTGAGCTTGCCCCATCTGGTTGCGACTACCTTGATCAGGATCAACGCATTGATCCCAGCGACGGAGCTGTGCCGCAAAGGGGATGGCTTCGCTGCGCTCGCAATGGCGGAGCAAGCAGCAGCCGCCTCGCTTTCAAACCCGCTCTACCCTCGTTGCGAAAGCTGATGAGACGGCCTAACCATGCCTCCATGACCACGTGGCGCCCCCATCCCCACATCCGCGTCGTCGCACTCGGCCTGCATTGGCGGGACGGGCGGCTGCTGGCGGCCGAGGTGCGCGACGATGCGGGCCGGATCAAGGGCGTGCGGCCGCTCGGCGGCGAGATCGAGTTCGGCGAAGGCTGGCAGGCTGCGCTGGTGCGCGAGTTCAAAGAAGAGCTCGGCGTCGACGTCGCCATCACGAGCGAGTCGCGGGCGATGGAGAACATCTTTGTGCACGAAGGCTCGACCGGGCACGAAGTGATGTTCATCGCGGAGGTCGCGTTTCCGGATGGCGCATTCGCCGGCCAGGACTGCATCGACTTCCGCGAGGACAATGGCGAAGAAATTGTCGCGCGCTGGTTCGACCTTGCTGATCTCGACGTAGACGGCGGTCCGAGCCTCTATCCGACCGGGCTGAAGGACATGCTGCTCGGGAGCAGACTCTCAACTTCGTCATCCTGAGGTGTGAGCAGCGCAGTGCGTCCGCACTGCGCTGAGCCTCGAAGGATGAACGACCCCCGATATAGCGGGGGCCGTTGCCCTCAAGGGCCGCTGAAGAAGCGGCCACCTCAGGGTGACAGTTACGGATTCGGACGAAGCGCAGAAAGATTCTGGATTGCTTCGCTGCGCTCGCAATGACGGAATGTGAGGCGACAACATGGCGCTCAACGCTACCACACCTCCGCGCCAGTATCGCCACGGCGAGACAGATCGTCCGCGTCTTTCCCCTCACTGCGATCCGCCTCCATCGCGCCGGTAGCGGAAATCGCAATGAGGCGCGCCCTGCATGATGGTCTGCGTGCGCGTGAGCCTGACGTCGGGACCGAACCCTTCCGCGGTGGCGAAATCGGCGGTGCAGACCAGGAGAAAGCCCAGCTCCGGCTCGCCGAGCGCCTTGTAGAACTCGGCGTAGGCGCAACGCGTCACGTCGAAGGCGAAGACGTCGTGCGACTGCTCGATGACATCATAGGCGAGCGCGTCGTCGCGCGCGTAGGTCCTGAAGGCCGATGAGACCGCCCTGCCGAGATCCGCGTCGTTCTCGTCTTGATTCTTGGCCTTCCAGAATTGCTCGCCGAAGCCGCGATAGAGATCGCCGAGCGCCTTGCGCACCAGCGCGTTGGCGCGCGCCTCGCCGAGCTCGGCCTGGAGCGCCCTAACCAGCGGCACCAGCACCTGCGCCTGGATCTTGGCTTGCTCGATGACGGATATGCTCATGGCCGGGCTCGTGTCGCATGGCCACATCGTAGCCAGGGTGCAGCGTCAGCATAACCTCGTGGGCGAGAATTGGCTAACTCTCGGCAGGGTAGGTCAGATGGCCGCCAGCTGCGACCCGCGCCGCCGGATTCATCTCGGCCGGTTTGACCTGCCCGGGTCCGAGAATGTGAAACACCGTCTCGCCGGCTGCGATCAGGTAATCCGTGATGATCCGCCGGTGGCATCGCCACCACAACGTCTCCGCGCACATGATGGCGCAGCGCTGCACCTGCCCTAGAGCCAGCAGATGCGCCAGCCCTTCAAGAAAGGCCGCGCTCATGGCGTGGTCGGCATAATTGTGGAAGCTGCCGTTCTGCCAGAACGCATTGGTCTCGCGCGGCACCTCGCGCTTGCGGCTGCGCAGGCCGCCAAGTGAGGCAATGTGCTCGTAGCCGATCGAAACGGCCGCGAGCGACTGAGGGAGGGTCTCGCGATTGTACTGCGGGTTGGTGCGGGAGCGGGGCACGGTGCGAACGTCGGCCACGAACGTGACCGAGCTGTCCTGCAACAATCGGGCGAATTCCTCGATCGAACGTGTGGCATGACCGATGGTGAAGAACGGATGAGCCATGGACGCCTCGCCGACTCGGCTCACGGCGCCGTCAGCTCTTCAACAGCCGCAAGGCGCGCCCTTTGTGCAAGGCGACGTGATCCGTCTTGTCGCTTTTGATCTCATATTGCGGATCGTCCGGGCTGGCGTGGTGGGTGTAGCCCTTGTAGTCGACGTCCCTCCTGTGCACGCGCTGGATATGGCCGCGCACACGGCCGGCCTCGGAATTCCAGCTGACGTGATCGCCGCGCTTGAAGGATTTTGTGGGGGGCTTTGGCATGACGGACCAATGCCTGGCGGTAGGGCGTGTTCCAGACCGAGCAAGCCCGCACCAGTCCGTCTTCGCTCTTCGAGCTACGCCGGACACGCTTCGCCGTTATTGGGCGTGGCTGCGCCACGCGAAGCCTTTTGGCGAAGCGTGGTGGGCGCGACAGGGATCGAACCTGTGACCCCTACCATGTCAAGGTAGTGCTCTCCCGCTGAGCTACGCGCCCTAATAGTCCACTTGCGTCGGGTGGGGTCCCTATAACGGCTCAAGGGACCCTGTGCAAGGACGGAACGGGGCCTATTCAGGCCGCCAGCATCTTGTTCACTTCGCTGACCAATTCGCGCAGGTGCACGGGCTTGGACAGCACCTTGGCGTTCTTGGGAGCGTCCGAATCCGAGTTCAGGGCGACTGCGGCAAAGCCGGTGATGAACATGATCTTGATGTCCGGGTCGAGTTCCGAAGCCCGGCGGGCAAGCTCGATGCCGTCCATCTCCGGCATCACGATGTCGGTCAGCAGCATCTCGAACGGCTCTTCCCGCAGCCGCTGATAGGCGGCCATGCCGTTGTCATGGGACGAGACCTGAAAACCGGCGTTTTCCAGCGCCTTGACCAGGAAACGGCGCATGTCGTTGTCGTCTTCGGCGAGCAGGATCTTTGGCATGGCAGGAATCGTCGCATCCCCAGAGGATATCAGCAGAGGTCACTAAGCCCGACAGAGGGTAAATTTGGGGTGAAAATCTTTACCCTGGGCCGGCTGCGCTGCCGCACTCTTGTGAACCGGAAAGCGGCTCGAATCAATCGAGCCGCGCCGCCGCGTCCCCGCTTCCCTGCCCGCACGGTTAAGACGTGTTCCAATGGACCGGTACATCTTTTCGCTTGGCAGAATGGTTGCGATTCCGGACAATGGCGACACATAAGAGCCGCATCCGTCGGCCGAATCAATGCGGTCTGGCTCCCTGCCAGATCCCGGCGCGAAGGGACGAAGCCTGAGAAGATGACCCGGTTTGACGGCGAGACGTCGCCAGCCTTCGAGATCGTGGAGCCCGCGCAATGGCGCGCGCCGGTCATCTTCAACTCGCCCCATTCCGGCTCGACCTATCCGGACGAATTCCTCGCGGCGTCCAGGATCGACCTGCTGACGCTGCGGCGGTCCGAAGATTCCTTCATGGACGAGCTGATCGGCCACTTGAGCGAGCGCGGTTTTCCGACCGTCAGGGTCAACTTTCCCCGCTCCTATGTCGACGTCAATCGCGAGCCCTATGAGCTCGACCCGCGCATGTTCACCGGGCGGCTGCCGAGCTTCGCAAACACCCGCTCGATGCGGGTCGCCGGCGGCCTCGGCACCATTCCGCGCGTGGTCGGCGACGGCCAGGAGATCTACCGCGACCGCATTCTCGTCGACGACGCGCTGGGGCGGATCGAGACGCTGTACAAGCCTTACCATCGCGCGCTGCGCCGGCTGATCAACAAGGTGCACCAGATGTTCGGCACCGTGGTGCTGGTCGATTGCCACTCGATGCCCTCGGTCGGCGTGGCCCGCGACGAGCCGCGCCGGCCCGACGTCGTGATCGGCGACCGCTACGGAACCAGCTGCACGCCGCTTCTGCCCGACCGGGTCGAGGAGACCTTGACCGGCCTGGGCTATTCGATCGGCCGCAACAAGCCCTATGCCGGCGGCTTCATCACCGAGCATTACGGCAATCCCGCGAGCGGCCTGCATGCGGTGCAGCTCGAGCTCAACCGCGCAATCTACATGGACGAGCGGCGGCGCGAGCGCGGTCCGCGCTTTGCGCAGGTGGCGACCGATTTCGGCGTTCTTGCCGACGTGCTGGCGACCACGATTCCGTTCGGCGATCTCGGCCCGTTCCAGGCGGCGGCGGAATAGTCGCCGGCCTCTCTCTTCAATGACGATGTTCTGAGCGCGATCGCGTTTTCGCTTCGCAAGCTTGCGCGCCCAAAACGAAAACGGCGGCGGCAAGAAAAAAGGGCCGCTCGCGAATGACGCAAGCGGCCCAAGTCTAGGGAGGAAACGCCCAAGGAGGGCAGCGGTAACGCCAAGCGCTACCGCACCGCAACAATATGCGACCGCGCCGCACAAAGTGCAAGGACTTTTGAGCCATTTCCCATGCAATACGCACATGGCTCAGTTGCTTCCAGGGAAACCCAGATTCAGTTTCTTTGATAAGGAATTTCAATGGGTTGATAGATGTTTGCATACGAACGAGGCAGGGGCGGAACTAAGTTTTCAACGTTGTGATCGATATTTGGCCAAGGGATGACTGAAAGGGATGGCTATGAGGAGCGACGCGCTGCGGCATCCAAAATACCAGGGTGCAAAGCCAAGACAGCGCTGCCCGCGGGAGGCGAATTGAGCTAGGCAGGAGGCGAGCTTCATCCCACTTTCGCTTCGAGGACCTGGCCTGTGACGGTGATCGACTTCTCCGCCTTCATCGGACGGCTCGCCACCGCCTCCGGCGAAACCATCCTGCCGTTCTTCCGCACCTCGCTGTCGATCGACGACAAGAGCAAAACCAAGGATTTCGATCCGGTCACCGAAGCCGACCGCGCCGCGGAGGCGGTGATGCGCCGGCTGATCAAGGCCAACTTCCCCCAGCACGGCATCGTCGGCGAGGAATTCGGCAGCGAGCGCGAGGACGCCGACTATGTCTGGGTGCTCGATCCCATCGACGGCACAAAATCCTTCATCGGCGGCTTTCCGATCTGGGGGACGCTGATCGCGCTGCTGCACAAGGGCGCGCCGGTGTTCGGCATGATGCATCAGCCCTTCATCGGCGAGCGCTTCTCCGGCGACAACGGCTCGGCCAATTACAAGGGACCCTCCGGCGAGCGCCGGCTCCAAGTCCGCCGCTGCGCCTCGCTCGCGGAAGCGACGTCCTACACCACGAGCCCCCTGCTGATGAACGAGAGCGATCGCGCCATCTTCGGCCGCATCGAACAGGGCGCGCGGCTGTCGCGCTATGGCGGCGACTGCTATTCCTATTGCATGCTGGCCGCAGGTCACGTCGACCTCGTAGTCGAGACCGAGCTGAAGCCGTACGATATCGCAGCGCTGATCCCGATCGTGACCGGCGCCGGCGGCGTCGTCACCACCTGGGAAGGCAGGCCGGCCCCGGGCGGCGGCCGGATCATCGCGGCCGGCGACGCCAGGGTGCACGAAGAAGCGCTGAAGCTTTTGAACCAGTAACAGTCGCGAGCGCGAGCTTGCATGACCGACGCGGGAGCGGAGACGGCGCGGTAGGTGGGTCTCATCCTACCCTGGAGGGAGAGGATAAGCGCCGCCTTACACCGCCTCTGCCCTCAAATGCTCCACCAGCATCTTCGCCGGCCGGGGCAGCGCCTTGAAGCTGCGCGCGCAGATCACCAGGCGGCGGTTGGCGAAGGCATCGCGCAGCCGAACGACCGCGAGCGGCATCAGCTTGGCGCAGCGACGGGCGGCGGCCTCGGGCACGAGGGCGACCCCGACCTCGGCCGCCACCATCTGGCAGATCGCGTCGAAATCACGCAGCCGCGCGCGGAAATGCGGGCGCATGCCGAGACGCGCCGCATGCTTCGAAATGTGCATCTGCAACGCGGTGGCGCTGGTCAGCCCGACAAAATCGCAGGCTCCCGCCTCCTGAAAATCGATCTGGCGCCGGCCGGCGAACGGGCCGCGGCGCGCAGTCACCAGCGTCAGGCGGTCCTCGCTGAACACGAAGCGCTCGATATGGTCGGGCAGCGCGTGCTCGGCGGCGAAGCCGAGATCGGCCGCGCCCGCGGTGATCGCCGCCGCGATGTCGGTGCTCTCGCGCTCCTCGATGTCGACGGCGACATCGCGATGCTCGCGCAGGAAGCCGGCCAACGCCTTGGGCAGATGCTCGGACAGGCCCGACGTGTTGGCGAGAAAGTGCACGCTGGCACGCATGCCGGAGGCAAAGCCGGCGAGATCGCCGCGCATGGCCTCGATCTGGTGGATGACGAGCCTGGCATGATCGAGCAGGCTCTCGCCGGCCGCGGTCAATTCGACGCCCCTGCGGCCGCGCTTGAGCAGAGCGACGCCGAGCGCGTGCTCGAGCCCCTTGATGCGCGCGCTGGCCGAGGCCAGGGCCAGATGCGAGCGTTCCGCGCCGCGGGTGATGCTGCGCTGGTCGGCGACCGCGATGAAGAGCTGAAGGTCGATGAGGTCGAAGCGCATGGCAGGTCTCCCAGCCTTCGCTTCAAGCGAAGGCTTCCTCCGTAACCTCCAGATTGTGCGCCGGCGCGGCTTCGGTCAATGTGCCCGATATGATCGACCCGCTCCTCATCCTCATCGCCGCCGTCTTCCTGATCGCCGGATTCGTCAAAGGCGTGATCGGTCTCGGCCTGCCGACGGTGTCCATGGGCCTGCTTGCGGTGAGCATGACACCGAGCCGCGCCATCGCCATCGTGATCGTGCCCGCCATCGTCACCAACATCTGGCAGACCTTCGTCGGCCCGTATTTGCGCGACATCCTGCGGCGGCTGTGGCCGCTGATGCTCGGCACCGTGATCGGCTGCTGGCTCAATGCCGGCGCGCTGACCGGCCCGCATGCGCGCTACGGCACGATCGTGCTCGGCGTCCTGCTCGTCGTCTATGCGGTGATCGGCCTGAACAAATTCAAATTCCACGTCGCGCCCAGGAACGAGAAATGGGTCGGCGGCGTGGTCGGTGTCGTCACCGGCATGATCTCGGCCTCGACCGGGGTCCAGGTGATCCCCTCGATGCCGTTCATGCAGGCCATCGGCATGGAAAAGGACGAGCTGGTGCAGGCGCTCGGCGTGTTCTTCACGACGGCGACGCTGGCGCTCGCCTTCAACCTCACCGCCGTTGGGCTGTTGACGCCGAGCAATGCCGTGCCGGGCGCCGTGGGCCTCGCCATGGCCTTTGCCGGCATGTTCGTCGGCCAGTCGGTACGGGCGCGGATGCCGGCCGAGTCGTTCCGTCGCTGGTTCCTGATCGCGATGATCCTGCTCGGCCTCTATCTCGCCGGCAGCGCGCTGGCGAAGGAGTTCGCTTAAACGCCTTACGATTTCGGCCCGTAGCCCGGCACCCATTTTTCGTGCTGGGGCAGGTCGTCCTGGATTGTCCACCACGACGCGCGCGACGAGGTGAAGACGTGCAGGCGAGGCCGGACTACCGGGTCGTCATCGAGCAGGCCAGCGGGAATGCTGACGGTCGGGAGATAGCTCGCCTTGCCCGGCGTCGGGCAGCCGCAGGTCCTGCAACGATAGCGGATGCTGCCCGGCGAGGATTCGTAAGATGCCGTCATGTCCTCGCCCGCCACGAAGCGAAACTTGTCGGCATCGACATGGGCGTAGGTCGCGAAGGCGGCGCCGGCCAGCTTGCGGCAATTGACGCAATGGCAGTGCGTCAATGCACGCACTTGGTCGATCTCGAAACGCACGGCACCGCACAGGCAGCTTCCACGAATCATCGAAACCTCCCGAGATGCGGCCTCGATCGGGGCCGCGTCGCATCCGTTCGAACGAGTTACCGGCGCTCCAACATGGCGACGCGGATGCCAAGATAGATGAACAGGCCGCCGAGCGCGCGGTTGACCCAGGCGATCGCGCCCTCGGACTGGCGCAGCCGGTGGGCGGCTTTCGCCGCGAACGCCGCCAGCACCAGGCACCACAGCGTTCCCGTAAAGATGAAGATCAGGCCGAGCGTCAGGAAGGCGAGCGGCTTGTGCGGCGCATCGGCTGCGACGAATTGCGGCAGGAAGGCCAGGAAGAACAGCGCGACCTTGGGATTGAGCGCGTTGGTGAAGACGCCCTGGAGAAAGACCCGCCGCAGCGAGCGGCGCATCGGCTCGTCGATCGCCGCTGCCAGCACCGGGCGCGACCACAGCATCTGAAGCCCGGTCAGGACGAGATAGGCCGCACCGACCAGCTTCAGGATCGAGAAGGCGGTCGACGAGGCCATCAGCAGGGCCGAAAGGCCGATCGCCGCGGCCGCAACATGGACGAAACAGCCGCAACTGATGCCGAAGGCGGCGGCGGCGCCGCCCCGCCAGCCCATCTGCATGCTGCGGCCGATGACGTAGACGGAATCGGGCCCGGGCGTGACGTTGAGCAGCACCCCCGACAGGATGAACAGCCAGATCTCGTGAATGCCCAGCATGCGAAGTATCCCTGCCGCCGTCCGGGCGGTCGCCACCACTTAGTCGGTTCGTCCCGCGCCGTCCACCGCCGGAACTGGGTGGGATTTACCTCGAATTTGCAATGCGGATCCTACTATCGCCCGGCTGCATCTGCTCTATAAAGGCAGGGTTCTTGAAATGCGGGATTCGAGGCGACTGCCACGCCGTGGCCGGTCTGTCCTCCCTTGGAGCTGCGAGAATATGGAAAGACGTCTGGCTGCCATTGTCTGCGCCGATGTCGCCGGCTATTCGCGCATGATGGGCAGCGACGAGGCCGGTACCCATGCTGCCTTCAAGGCTCATCGTGCCGCGATCCACCCCATCATCCTCAATCACGGCGGCCGCGTCGTGAAGAACACCGGCGACGGCTTCCTGCTGGAATTCGCCTCCATCGTCGGCGCCACCGAGGCCGCGATCGCGATGCAGACGTTGATGGCGGAGCGCAACCATCATCTGCCCGCCGACCGCGCCATGCAGTTCCGCCTCGGCATCCACATGGGCGACGTCATCGCCGACGACGACGAGGTGTTCGGCGACGATGTCAACATCGCCGTCCGCCTGGAATCGGTGGCGAGCCCGGGCGGCTTCGCCATCTCGGCCAAGGCCTTCCGCGAGGCCAGCAAGCATCTCACCGTGCCGCTGGTCGATGCCGGCAACCACCGCTTCAAGAACATCAAGGATCCGATCGGCGTCTTTACCTGGACGCCCGAGGGCGCGCCGGCGCTCGCCCCCGAGCTCCGCGAAGCATCCGCCCTCTCGCAGCAGTACCGGACGGCGATCGTCGGCGTGCTGCCCTTCGCCAATCTCAGCGACGCCCAGGACGAATATTTCTCCGACGGCCTCACCGAGGATCTGATCCACGCATTGTCGCTGCAATCCTTCTATCGCGTGCTGAGCCGCAACTCGACCTTCGCTTTCAAGGGCAAGAACACCAGCACGCGCCTGATCGCGCGCGAGATCGACGCCACCTATCTGATCCAGGGCTCGGTGCGTCGCGCCGGCGCCAAGATCCGTGTCACCGCCGAGCTGATCGCGCCGGAAACCGGCGAGCAGCTCTGGACCGGCCGCTACGACCGCGACATCGGCGACTTGTTCGCGATGCAGGACGAGATCACCACCAACCTGTCCGCCGCCATCGCCACCGAGATCGTCCGGGCCGAAGCTTCCGCGCCGGCGCGCCTGTCGACGGATGTGACCGCCTGGGACCGTTTTCTCAAGGGATTGTCGCACTATTACCGGCTGACCCAGGAAGACTCGGCCGCCGCCATCGACCTGTTTCGCGAGGCCATCCGCCTCGATCCAAAACTGTCGATCGCGCACGCTTATCTCGCCACGATCCAGATCCAGAGCATCCAGTTCGGCTGGGTCAAGGGCACCCGGGAGATGTGGGCGGAGGCGATGAATCTCGCCGAAACCAGCGTCCGGCTCGATCCGCGCTCCTCCTTCGCGTTCTCGATCCTGTCCTGGGTCCACGCCATGGAGGGCCATTACGAGGCCGCGATGGACGCCGCCAAGCGTGCCGTCGCGCTGAACCCCTACGACAACGGCGCACGCGGCGTGCTCGGTATCTGCCATTTCGTCATCGGCGAGCACCGCGAGGCGATCGAGCTGTTTTCAATGGCGTCGCAACGCGACAACAGCGACCCGCGCTATCAATGGGCGGCGCTGAACGCCTTCAGCCACTATCTGTTGCGCCAATATGACGCGACCCTGTCATGGGCGCGCGAGCAGCTCTACATCAACCCCAACCACATGCAGGCGTTGGCGATTCGTGCCGCCGCGTTGGCGCAACTGGGGCGTGGCGACGAGGCGAGCGAAGCCGCCCACGTGCTGATGAGCAACTACCCGACTCTCAACGTCGACCGCCACCTGCGCAATTTCCATTGGAAAAAGCCCGAACATCTCGCCCATTATCGCGAGGGCCTGCTGAAGGCCGGCGTGCCGCTCGGCAAGCTGACCCTGGTGCAGAGCGACGTCAAACGCGCCGCCGAGTCCTGACGGGCGCCCGGGGGACACCATTCCGGTCCTTGGCGGCCTCACGCCTGCTCTTATTGACACGACAGTGAAATCGGCCACACTTCGTCACACGCTGAAGTAGTATATTGTGCTGTCGGTTTGTTAGGACTTTCCGCGCTTGATCGGCGCGCCATTTCACGATTCGCTGTTTTCAGGATTTGGGCCATGCACGATCCCGCTTCGAAGCCTCCCTTCGATCCCTCGATCCCGGTGTCGCCGAACAATCCATGCCCGTTCCTGCGCGGCCTCGTCGGTGAAGGTTTCGTCGCGGGCGGCACTGTCCCGCTCGGCAAGCTCTCGGAGACGATCGCGAATGCGACCGGCGAGACCGGGCTGAAGAAGGCCTCTGCCCGCCTCCAGGTCCGCGGCGTTGCGCTGATCGCCAACGGCTTCAAGCACATCCTGAAGAGCATCTTCTCGGGCGCGCAGCTCGACGCGCTACGCGGCGGTCCGCTGGACAAGCGCGGCGCCGGCTCGCGCATCCTCGGCGTCGACGGCAAGGTCAACGAGGACGAGATTACGCGGTTCGCGAGCTTCGGCCGGACTTACACCGATCCGAACGGCGGCGCCGAGCTCGGCCTCAACGCCTCGGATATCAAGCTCTTCATGCGCGACAATCTCAAGCGCGCCGGCAGCGCTGCGCGCTGGTACTACCCGCTGCTGATGAAGTTCGAATGGCCGATCCTCCTGAAGATCATCGGCAAGGGGACAGGCGAGGATCGCTATCTCAGCGTCGCCGACGTGCGCACGCTGTTCAACGAGCGCCAATTCCCTGCGCGCATCAACCGGCTTCTGGTCCCGCCGGTGCGGTCGACCTGCCAGCGCGTGGTGCGGGGCGCCCTCAAGCTGGCGGCCGTGCTGATCGCCATTGGCCTCGTCGCCCTCGTCGCGGTCGCCGAATTCCCCAACCAGGTCCGCGCCATGCTGCCCCAGAAGGGCATCCTCGTGAACCTCCTGCCGCCGCCTTTGCCTGCAGTCCCGGAAACGAAGGCCGCCTTCTGGCTCGAGCAGAACTGGTCGCTGAAGGACCGGCACTGGTTCCATCATGCCAGCCAGGGCACCGCGACCTTTCCGGTTCCCTATGAGTGGTTCGTGGCGCTGGAGCAGCCGCGCCTGCATCTGTTCTCGAAGCCAGGCTTGATGAAGGACAGCGGCTATCTCGAGGGATTCGGCTTCATTCCGAGTCCGCAGTCGATCCAGACCGACACGACGACATTGCGCCGCTTCGGCTACGCCAATGTCTACGAGACGACGCAGGTGCCGGACTGGTCGACCAGGTGGACGCCAGCGGAGAACGTTGACGGCCTGCCCGTCGGCTTCGCGCGGATGACCGGCGTCGTCGATCCCGCGACCGGCCGCCGCGAGGACGACATGATCGGGCTGACCTGCGCGGCCTGCCACACCGGCCAGATCCACTACCAGGGCGTGGACGTCCGCTTCGACGGCGGCCCGGCCATGACCGACCTGAAGAAGCTGGAGCTCTCCACCGGCCTGTCGATCGCCTATACGCTGTACGTCCCGTTCCGCTTCCAGCGCTTCGCCGATCGCGTGCTCGGCCCCAATGCCAGCAAGACGGACCGCGCCGCGCTCAAGCAGAAGCTCAGCGCGATCGGCACGTTCCTGATCGACTGGCAAAAGACCTATGAGGCGACGATCGAGGGCAAGAAGACCTGGGACGGCAAGAAGCAGCAGGACACCGTCGAAGGGTTCGGCCGCCTCGATGCCCTCAACCGCATCGGCAACCAGGTGTTCTCGCAGGATCTGGCGCTGAGCGGGGTCAAGGGCTTCGAGAAGAACCTGCACGCCCAGGACGCGCCGGTCAGCTACCCCGCGATCTGGACCGTGCCATGGTTCAAGTTCGCCCAATACGACGCCTCGATCGAGCAGCCGCTGATCCGCAATGCCGGCGAAGCGCTCGGCGTGACGGCGCTGCTCAACCTGTCCGACGCTTATCCGGAGGAGAGGATTTGGCGCTCCTCGGTCAATATCAGGACGCTGGGCTGGATCGAGGACATGCTGAGGGGCCCCGATCCGTTCAAGTCGCCCGGGCCCAACAAGACGTTCGGCGGTCTGCTTGCGCCGCAATGGCCGTCACAGATCCTCGGTGACGCCTGGAGGATCGATCAGAAGAAGGCCGACAACGGCCGCAAGATCTACGAGGAGATGTGTTCCGGATGTCACCTGCCGGCCGTCAATACCGACGCTTTCTGGTCATCGAAGCATTGGGAGCCGAGCGGCGACAGCAAGGTCCTGAACGCGGTGACGATTCCACTCAAGGAGATCAACACGGATCCCGAGCAGTCCCTGATTCTCAGCAACAGGGTCGTCGACGTGCCCGCCTTCCTGAAGGTGAACACGGCCGACCTCCAGACATGGTGGCAATGCGAGGTCCCGACCGCGAGCAAATCGCCCAACGAGATGGTCTATGCGCTCGGCCTCATGACGGTGGTCGACCTCGTCGCCCGCAAATGGATGGACGACGAGAAGGTCTCGGACGCCGAGCGGGCGAGATTGTGGAATCTGGCGCGCAAGAACTGTCTCAATCCGGCGCCCGATCCGCGCTATCGCGCGCGGCCGCTGAACGGGATCTGGGCCACGGCTCCCTATCTGCACAACGGCTCGGTGCCCTCGCTGTACTGGCTGCTGAAGCCCGCAAGCGAGCGACCGACCAGGTTCTGCATGGGCCGCCGCGACTATGATCCCGTGACCGTCGGCTTTGCGGTCACCGCAAACGAAACCTGCAAGACGGGTGAAACGGAGTTCTCTGCGACGGGATCCGACGGCAAGCCGATCCAGGGCAACAGCGTGCTCGGCCATTCCTTCGAGCGCAAGGACGGCGAGCCGAAACGGCCGGGCGTCATCGGCCGCGCATTCAAGGACGACGCCGAGCGCTACGATCTGATCGAGTATCTGAAGACGCTGTAGCTGTTCGTCACCTCTCCCCGTAAGAACGGGGCGAGGAGCGCACCGCCTTCGCGGGTCTATCTCACTTGAACAGCGGCGTGCCCGGCACGAAGGCGTCGAAGGCGGCCCAGAACTGCGAACGGTAGCGATCCTGCTCCTGCAGAATCTCGTGCTTGGCGCCGGCGATCACGAGATGGGATCCGGCACGAAGATGATAGGCGAACTCCTCGATCGCCGCGGTCGAGACCACGGTGTCGTTGGAGGCCGCCAGCATCAGGATCGGCTGCCGGATCTCGGAGGGATAGTTGGCGCGCTTGAAGGTGTGCATGGCGCGGAAGGCGGTATCGGCCCAGGCCACCGTCGGCGACGCCAGACCGAGCGTCGGGTCCTCCTCCAGGATCGCGGCATTGCGGGCATAGCGCACGGGATCGCTGGTCACGGGATTGTTGATGAAGGGATCGAGCCCGGTAAGACGGTCGCTGCCGCCGGGGACATAGCGGCCGCCCTGCCCGAGCAGGCGCATCGTCTTCAGCAGCGCACGGACCGGAAACGAGGTGGTGCGGCCGGGCAGGTCGATCATCGGGGCCGACAGCACCATGCGATCGAACCAGCGCTTGCCGGCATGCGCCACCCGCAGCATCACCGTGCCGCCCATGGAATGGGCCAGCGCGAAGAACGGCGGCGGGCAATCCGGCAGCACCACCTGCTGCACGAAGGCTTCGACGTCGATCTCGAAATCGGAGAAATCGCGCACATAGCCCTTGCGCGGGTCGCGCAGGCGGCGCGAGGAGTGGCCCTGCCCGCGCCAGTCGATCATCGCCACTGCAAAGCCGCGGTCGCGCAGGTCGCGCACGGTCTCGAAATATTTCTCGATCTGCTCGCTGCGCCCGGTGAAGACGCAGACCGTGCCCTTGCGGTTCGCCGGCGGAGCCCAGCGCGCAAAGCGCAGCTCGACGCCATCGGGGGTCTTAATGGTGCCGCTGACAACGTCTTCGGGGACGGGGTTGGACGGGATCGAGACCAGCGTCATGTTTGGAGGTGCTTGGGCGCGAAGTGCTGCAAATCAAGGGGCCAAAGCGCCGAAAAGGCGCAAATGCCGCCCTCTTGAACGCCGTCTCGTTCCACCCATATCACCTTCGTGCAGGCCGCTACCAGTGTTTCGGAACCGGAACATCAGGCTGCACACAGATGAAAGCCCGGCCCGATTGGCGGGCGGGTTACCCAACAGTCGCTCAATGGAGGACTTGACCATGCGTAGCTACGATCTCACCCCGTTCTATCGTTCCACCGTCGGCTTCGACCGCCTCTTCAGCCTGCTCGACCAGGCCGGCTCGGACGGCAGCAGCCCCGGCTATCCCCCCTACAACATCGAGCGCACCGGCGAGAACGCCTACCGCATCACCGTTGCGGTTTCGGGTTTCGCCAAGGACGAGCTCTCCATCGTCGCGAAGGAAAACACGCTGACGATCAAGGGCGAAAAGGTCGCCAACGAGAACAGCAAGAACGAAGTGCTGTACCGCGGCATCGCCGCGCGTGCCTTCGAGCGCGCCTTCCAGCTCGCCGACTTCGTGCAGGTGAAGGACGCCTCGCTCGAGAACGGGCTGCTTCACGTCGATCTCGTCCGCGAGATTCCCGAGGCGAAGAAGCCGCGCCAGATCGCGATCAACACCGGCGCCCCGAAGGCGCAGGTGATCGAGAACTCGGCCGCGCAAGCCGCCGCGTAAACCGCGCGTCACTTCCAGGTTACGAAACGCCCCGGTGCCCCGGGGCGTTTTATTTTGCGCTGCATCACAGAGCGGTGAGGACGCGTAACGCGGCCGCCGCGCGCTCCGTCCTTTGGGCATCGACCCCAAAAAACGAGACGGAGAACGACCATGTCACTTTGGCGCAGCCTTTTCGTCGCCGCGAGCCTTCTGGCGGCTCCCCTCAGCCTCGCGCAGGCGCAGACACCGCAAACGGTGAAGGCCAGGAACGTCGTGCTGGTGCACGGTGCCTGGGCCGACGGCTCCAGCTGGTCGGAGGTGATCCCGATCCTCCAGGCCGCTGGCCTGCACGTGACCTCGGTCCAGAATCCGCTGTCGTCGCTGGCCGACTCTGTCGAGGCGACCAAGCGCGCACTGGCCGAGCAGGATGGTCCCACGGTGCTGGTCGCGCATTCCTGGGGCGGCACCGTGATCAGCCAGGTCGGCACCGATCCGAAAGTGACTGGCCTCGTCTATGTCGCCGCGCGCGCGCCCGATGCGAACGAGGATTTCGTCGCGCTGTCGAAGCAGTTTCCGACCGGCCCGGTCCGCGCCGGCATCGTCGAGCGCGATGGCTATACCAAGCTTTCGGAAGACGCCTTCCTGAAGTACTTTGCCAATGGCGTGAAGCCTGAGCAGGCCAAGGAGCTTTATGCCGTGCAATGGCCGACCGCGGCCTCGATCTTCGCCGGCCGCACCACGGAAGCGGCGTGGCACAGCAAGCCGAGCTGGTACGCGGTGTCGAAGAACGATGACACCATCAACCCCGATCTCGAGCGCTTCCTCGCCAAGCGCATGCACGCCACCACGATCGAGCTCGACGCCGGCCATCTCTCGCTGGTGTCGCATCCGAAGCAGGTGGCCAATCTGATCCTGGAAGCGGCGGGCTATCCGCGGAGCTGAGGTGAGGCCGCCTTTATACCGAAGCGCCCGATATTTTCGGGCGCTTCTTGTCTTGCTCAATCTCTCCCGAGGTCGTCCCCGCGAGCGTCGCGCCAAACTTGCAGCGCTAGTCCAGCCCCTGTGCGGCCGGCATGCTCTGCGTGGGCAGGATCGGTGGGGCCGGCTTGGCTTGGCCGACGGTCGGCCCGGCTTCCGGAGCGGCCTCAACAGGCTTTGCTTGCACGGCAGCGGCCTGCTGTGCGGAAGCCTGCGGCGCTCGAGCCTGCTGCGGCGCGGGCTCGGCCGGCCTGGCGACGGCGGCCGGCGTCTCGCCGCGTCGTGGGGCGGCCTTGGGCAGCGGCACGGTGCGAGATGCCACATGCGGGATCGCGGCCGGCGGGCGCGGCGGGCCGCTGCGGACCATGGCTGGCGGCGGCAGCGCGGTTTGCGGCCCGTAAGGGGCGACCGCGCGTTCCTCATAGGCGGGTGCCATGCCGTAGGCGTCAGTGGCCGGCAGGAAGCGGATGATCCGGCCATCGCGGGCGTCGATCACCAGCCGGCCATCCTCGCCGCGGCGGTCGACCACCGCGATCGTGTAGACGCTGCCGCGCAGGCGCGGGATGCCGAGCGGCGAGAAGCCGTTGTCGCGCAGGACCGCATAGACCTCGGTGGCCGGCAACAGCGCAGGCGCCGGGCCGCGCTCCTCATAGCCGTACCCGTAGCCGTAACGCGGCGGCGGGAGTGGCGCGGCTTCGCCCGGCCCGTACGGTCCGTCGAAATCCGACACCGCGATATAGCCCCCGCCCCCGATACCGACGGCTGGAACCTGGGCCCGAGCGGTGGTTGCAGCCAGCACCAGCGCGGCAGCGGCCACACATCCTGTGAAAAACTTCATGGTCGATACGCTCCTGTCAGGCCCCGGATGCCTCGCGCTCTTTCGCTTCTGACGGCGCGGCGCTCGGTTCGAAGGGCCAAGGCGAAGCTTCATTGAGGATTTCGGCGTCTACAGGGCCGGATCAGGGCGCGTTCCCTTCAAAACCGCGGCCGCGCAACTTTTGGAAAGCGATTGATCGACTTGAGGGGAATCGGGACTTCCGCACGCTTGTGTGCTAGACAAAAATTTGGCAAGGTGATGGTTAGGACAGGAAGACTGTCTCAATTTTGCTCGCGATCCCGGCACAGGGATTGCAGCGAATTCTGGTGCTCTCGGGACCCAGGAAGGTACCAGGCAAAGCCGTTCTCGGGGACGAAGAACGCCTAGGCCTGAATTTAAGAAAATGCGGCTCGCAAAGGACGAGCGGTAACCCAGAGGCGGGTGCCGCGGAACGCCCAAGGTGCGCCGAAGATGGCGGTGAGACAGCTTGCCGCACGGAGAGGACAGGAACAATGAACGGGTCGCAATTCGAGCGCGGAAACATCGTGGCAGAACAGCTGTCGGCGACGGTCGCCTCGAAAACGACCGATCCGATCACCTCACCGATTCAGGAGCACAATTGGCGCCCCGAAGCCGAAGGCCTGTACGATCCGAGCCTGGAGAAGGACAGCTGCGGCGTCGGCTTCATCGCCAACATCAAGGGCAAGAAGTCGCACGAGATCGTCTCGGACGCGCTGAGCATCCTCTGCAATCTCGAGCATCGCGGCGCCGTCGGCGCCGACCCGCGCGCCGGTGACGGCGCCGGCATTCTGGTGCAGATCCCGCACGCCTTCTTCAGCCGCAAGGCCAAGGAGCTTGGCTTTACGCTACCGGCGCCCGGCGAATACGCCATCGGCGCGCTGTTCATGCCGCGCGACACGGCCTGGCGCACCGTCATCAAGAGCATCATCGCCGACCAAATCAAGGAAGAGGGCCTGACCCTGCTCGGCTGGCGCGCCGTACCGACCGACAATTCCTCGCTCGGCGTCACCGTGAAGCCGACCGAGCCCGCCTGCATGCAGGTGTTCATCGGCCGCAACGGCACCGCCAAGACCGAGGACGAGTTCGAGCGCCGGCTCTACATCCTGCGCAAGTCGATCTCGCAGGCGATCTACCAGCGGCGCGACCGCGGGCTTGCGGGCTATTACCCCTGCTCGATGTCCTGCCGCACCGTGATCTACAAGGGCATGTTCCTCGCCGACCAGCTCGGCAAGTATTATCCCGATCTGCACGAGAAGGACTTCGAGAGCGCGCTCGCGCTGGTGCACCAGCGCTTCTCGACCAACACCTTCCCGGCATGGTCGCTGGCGCATCCCTACCGCATGATCGCGCACAACGGCGAGATCAACACGCTGCGCGGCAACACCAACTGGATGGCGGCGCGGCAGGCTTCGGTGAGCTCCGAGCTGTACGGCAAGGACATCAACCGGCTCTGGCCGATCTCCTATGAGGGACAGTCGGACACCGCCTGCTTCGACAACGCGCTCGAATTCCTGGTGCAGGGCGGCTACTCGCTGCCGCACGCCGTCATGATGATGATTCCGGAGGCGTGGGCCGGCAATCCGCTGATGGACGAGAAGCGCCGCGCCTTCTACGAATATCATGCCGCGCTGATGGAGCCGTGGGACGGCCCCGCCGCGATCGCCTTCACCGACGGCCGCCAGATCGGCGCCACGCTCGACCGCAACGGCCTCAGGCCCGCGCGCTATCTCGTCACCAAGGACGACCGCATCGTGATGGCGTCCGAGATGGGCGTGCTGACCATCCCCGAGGACCAGATCGTCACCAAGTGGCGCTTGCAGCCCGGCAAGATGCTGCTGGTCGACCTCGAGCAGGGTCGCCTCATTCCCGACGACGAGATCAAGGCCGAGCTCGCCAAGAGCCATCCCTACAAGGAGTGGCTGGAGCGGACCCAGATCGTGCTGGAAGAGCTGCCGAAGGTCCCGACCACAGGCGTGCGCTCCAATTTGTCGCTGCTCGACCGCCAACAGGCGTTCGGCTACAGCCAGGAAGACATCGCCATCCTGATGACGCCGATGGCGGCCACCGGCGAAGAGGCGGCGGGCTCGATGGGCAACGACACGCCGATCTCGGCGCTGTCGGACAAGGCCAAGCCGCTGTTCACCTACTTCAAGCAGAACTTCGCGCAGGTCACCAACCCGCCGATCGACCCGATCCGCGAGGAGCTGGTGATGAGCCTTGTCTCCATCATCGGACCGCGGCCGAACCTGTTCGACCTGCAGGGCATGGCCACCACCAAGCGTCTCGAAGTACGCCAGCCGATCCTGACCGACGCGGACCTGGAAAAGATCCGCTCGATCTCCGACGTGGCCGACACCCACTTCAAGTCGCGGACGCTGGACACGACCTTCCACGCCGGTCTCGGCGCGGCCGGCATGGACCAGGTGCTGGACGAGCTCTGCGCGCGCGCCGAGAGCGCGGTGCGCGAGGGCGTCAACATCATCATCCTGTCCGACCGCATGGTCGGCACCGACCGGGTGCCGATCCCGTCGCTGCTGGCCTGTGCCTCGGTGCATCATCACCTGATCCGCACCGGTTTGCGCACCTCGGTCGGCCTCGTCGTCGAATCCGGCGAGCCGCGCGAAGTGCACCACTTCGCCTGTCTGGCGGGCTACGGCGCGGAGGCGATCAATCCTTACCTCGCGTTCGAGACCATCATCGCGATGAAGGATCGCCTGCCCGGCTCGCTCGACGACTACGAAATCGTCAAGCGCTACATCAAGTCGATCGGCAAGGGCCTGCTCAAGGTGATGTCCAAGATGGGCATCTCGACCTACCAGTCCTATTGCGGCGCTCAGATCTTCGACGCCGTCGGCCTCAAGGCCGACTTCGTCGCCAAGTTCTTTGCCGGCACGCATACCCGCGTCGAGGGCGTCGGCCTTGCCGAGATCGCCGAGGAAGCGGTGCGGCGTCATGCCGACGCGTTCGGCGAGGCGCAGGTCTACAAGAACGCGCTCGATGTCGGCGGCGAATATGCCTATCGCAGCCGCGGCGAGGACCATGCCTGGACCGCCGAGTCGGTGTCGCTGCTGCAGCACGCCGCCCGCGGCAATTCGCAGGAGCGCTACCGCGCCTTCGCCAAGATCCTCAACGAGCAGTCGGAGCGTTTGCTGACGCTGCGCGGCCTGTTCCGGATCAAGAACGCGGAGGAAGAGAAGCGCAAGCCGATCCCGCTCGACCAGGTCGAGCCGGCCAAGGATATCGTCAAGCGCTTCGCCACGGGTGCGATGAGCTTCGGCTCGATCTCGCGCGAGGCACACACCACGCTCGCGATCGCCATGAACCGGATCGGCGGCAAGTCGAACACCGGCGAAGGCGGCGAGGAAGCCGACCGCTTCAAGCCGATGCCGAACGGCGATTCCATGCGCTCGGCGATCAAGCAGGTCGCCTCGGGCCGCTTCGGCGTCACCACGGAATATCTGGTCAATTCCGACATGATGCAGATCAAGATGGCGCAGGGTGCCAAGCCCGGCGAAGGCGGCCAGCTGCCCGGCCACAAGGTCGACGCGACCATCGCCAAGGTCCGGCACTCGACGCCGGGCGTCGGCCTGATCTCGCCGCCGCCGCACCACGACATCTATTCGATCGAGGATCTGGCGCAGCTGATCTACGACCTCAAGAACGTCAACCCGACGGGCGACGTCTCGGTCAAGCTGGTCTCCGAGATCGGTGTCGGCACGGTGGCCGCGGGCGTTGCCAAGGCGCGCGCCGACCATGTCACCATCGCGGGCTTCGAGGGCGGCACCGGCGCTTCGCCGCTGACCTCGATCAAGCATGCCGGCTCGCCGTGGGAGATCGGCCTCGCCGAAACCCACCAGACCCTGGTGCGCGAGCGGCTGCGCAGCCGCATCGTGGTCCAGGTCGACGGCGGCTTCCGCACCGGCCGTGACGTCGTGATCGGCGCGCTGCTGGGCGCCGACGAGTTCGGCTTTGCCACCGCGCCGCTGATCGCGGCCGGCTGCATCATGATGCGCAAGTGCCATCTCAACACCTGCCCGGTCGGCGTCGCGACCCAGGATCCCGTCCTGCGCAAGCGCTTCACCGGCCAGCCCGAGCACGTCATCAACTACTTCTTCTTCGTCGCGGAGGAAGTCCGCGAGATCATGGCCTCGCTCGGTTTCCGCACCTTCAACGAGATGGTCGGCCAGGTGCAGCTGCTCGACCAGACCAAGCTGGTCGCACATTGGAAGGCCAAGGGCCTCGACTTCTCCAAGCTGTTCGTCAAGCAGAAGGAAGAGAAGGGCCAGAAGATCTATCACTCCGAGCGCCAGAACCATCATCTGGAGGCGGTGCTCGACCGCTCGCTGATCGAGCAGGCCCAGCCTGCGCTCGACCGCGGCGCGCCGGTGAAGATCGAGGCCAGCATCAACAGCACCAACCGCTCGGCGGGCGCGATGCTGTCCGGTGCCGTCGCCAAGATCTACGGCCATGCCGGCCTGCCGCACGACACCATCCATGTCAGCCTCAAGGGCACCGCCGGCCAGGCCTTCGGCGCCTGGCTCGCCCACGGCGTCACCTTCGAGCTCGAAGGCGAAGGCAACGACTACGTCGGCAAAGGCCTTTCGGGCGGCAAGATCATCGTCAAGCCGCCGAAGAACTCCGGCATCGTGCCGGAGGAGAGCATCATCGTCGGCAACACCGTGATGTACGGCGCGATCGAGGGCGAGTGCTATTTCCGCGGCATCGCTGGCGAGCGCTTTGCCGTGCGCAATTCGGGCGCGGTCGCCGTGGTCGAGGGCGCGGGCGATCATTGCTGCGAATACATGACCGGCGGCATCGTGGTCGTGCTCGGCAAGACCGGGCGCAACTTCGCGGCCGGCATGTCCGGCGGCATCGCCTATGTGCTCGACGAGACCGGCGACTTCGACAAGCTGTGCAATCTCAGCATGGTTGAGCTCGAACCGGTGCTGTCCGAGGAGTTGATCAACGCCGGCACCTATCACCACGCCGGCGACCTCGAGGCGCACGGCCGGGTCGACGTGTTCAAGAACCTGCTCGCCTCCGACGTCGAGCGGCTGCACGTGCTGATCTCGCGCCATGCGAAGGCCACCGGCTCCAAGCGTGCCGCCGACATCCTCGCCAATTGGAAGGAATGGCTGCCCAAATTCCGCAAGGTGATGCCGGTCGAGTACCGGCGCGCGCTGCGCGAAATGGCCGCCAACGCGGACGCCGAGCCGAAAATCGCGATCGGGGCGTAGTTTCCAACTCGCGTCATTCCGGGGCGCGCGCAGCGCGAACCCGGAATCTCGCAAAGATAACCTCGAGGTTCCGGGTCTGCGCGCGACGCGCGCATCCCGGAACGACGGTAAAGAAAACTAAGCGGCAGGGACTTCGGGTTTAATGGGCAAGATCACGGGTTTTCTCGAAATCGAACGGCGCGACCGCAAGTACACCCCGGTTGCCGAGCGCGTGAAGCATTACAAGGAATTCGTCGTTCCCCTCTCCGAGAAAGAGGTGCGCGACCAGGCTGCGCGCTGCATGAATTGCGGCATTCCCTATTGCCACGGCACCGGCTCGGTCGCGCCCGGCACGCCCGGCTGCCCCGTCAACAACCAGATCCCCGACTGGAACGACCTCGTCTACCAGGGCAATTGGGAAGAAGCCTCGCGCAATCTGCACTCGACCAACAATTTCCCGGAGTTCACGGGCCGCATCTGCCCGGCGCCGTGCGAGGCGTCCTGCACGCTCAACATCGACGACAACCCGGTCACCATCAAGACCATCGAATGCGCCATCGTCGACCGCGCCTGGGACAATGGCTGGCTGAAGCCTGAAGTCGCCGCGCACAAGACCGGCAAGAAGGTCGCCGTGATCGGCGCAGGGCCGGCCGGCATGGCCTGCGCCCAGCAGCTGGCACGCGCCGGCCACGACGTGCACGTCTACGAGAAGTACGCCAAGGCCGGCGGCCTGCTGCGCTACGGCATCCCCGACTTCAAGATGGAGAAGGGCGTCATCGACCGCCGGATCACCCAGATGGAGGCCGAAGGCGTCACCTTCCATTACAACAGCCATGTCGGCGCGGACGGCAATGTCGATCCGCGCGAGATGCTCAACGAGTACGACGCGGTGGCGCTGACCGGCGGTGCGGAAGCCCCGCGCGATTTGCCAATCCCCGGCCGCGAGCTCGCCGGCATCCACTACGCCATGGACTTCCTGCCGCAGCAGAACCGCCGCGTCTCGAATGAGCCGCTCGGCGGCGTCCAGGAGATATTGGCCGGCGGCAAGCACGTCGTCGTCATCGGTGGCGGCGACACCGGCTCTGACTGCATCGGCACCTCGCTGCGCCAGGGCGCGCTCTCGGTGACCCAGCTCGAGATCATGCCCGCCCCGCCCGAGCGCGAGAACAAGGGCCTGACCTGGCCGAACTGGCCGCTGAAGATGCGGACCTCCTCCAGTCAGGCCGAAGGCGCGGTGCGCGAATACGCCGTGCTGACGCAGAAGTTTTCCGGCGAGGACGGCAAGGTCAAGAAGCTGCACTGCGTGCACGTCGACGACAAGTTCAAGCCGATTGCCGGCACCGAGTTCGAGCTCGAGGCCGAGCTGGTCCTGCTGGCGATGGGCTTCGTCCATCCCGTGCACGAGGGCCTCTTGAAGCTGCTCTCGGTCGAGCTTGACCCGCGCGGCAACGTCAAGGCCAACACGCTGGACTACCAGACCTCGCGTCCCAACGTGTTCTCCGCCGGCGACATGCGCCGCGGCCAGTCGCTCGTGGTCTGGGCCATCCGCGAGGGCCGGCTGTGTGCACGGTCGATCGACACGTTCCTGATGGGGAAGACGGACCTGCCGAGGTAGTTGACCCAGTCATTCCGGGGCGCGCGAAGCGCGAGCCCGGAATCCATCTATCCACATACGCCGACGCTCGATGGATTCCGGGTTCGCGCCAAATGGCGCGCCCCCGGAATGACGATCGGAGAAAGCGGTGCCTTCGGCTTCGTCTCACGCGCAAGCAGGCGCCCCTAATTCTGCAACCTCACCCCGACCAGCACCACCGTCCCCTGCGAGCTCGAGCCCGCGACGCTCGACTCCAGGATGTCATGCCGCAGCGTGCCCTTGACCCAGATGTTGCGGTTGAGCTTGTAGATCAAATTGCTCTCGAACGAGTAGGTCTTGTCGTTGCGGTTCTGGCCCTGGTAGTCGAGCGTGCCGTAGGTGAACTTGCCGACGGCAGTGAGCCAGCGGCGGAAGTCGTGATCGACTTCGGCCGAATAGGTGCGCACCAGGACGCCGGAGGAGCCGGCGACCGTGGTCTCGGCGATCTGCGTGTCGGTGAAGAACTTCACCGTGGTCAGCCCGCTCGCGTTCCAGATCAGCGAGCCCGTGGTGAGAAAGCCTGCGAGCTGGCTGAGGCGCGGGTCGGTGTAGTTGCGCGCGGCATAACCGACCGAGATTTCGCCGGTGAGGATGCGCGAGAACTCGAAGGACGAGCCGACCTTGGCGTAGCCGCCGTTTGAATCGCGGAAGTAGCCGTTGCGGTCGGCGGCCTGGTCGTGGACGCGGGTGTCGCCCTGAATCTCGACGAACGGCTTCAGCCCCGGCTTCAGATCGTAGGAGAAACGCCCGACGCCGCCATATTGGTTGAAGTTGCGGTCGTCGTTGCTGAAGGTCGAGCCGTCGGTGAGCTTGGAATCCGTATAGGCGGTGCGATCGACGGTGGCGCCGGCGGCGACCTGGAAGCGATTGAAGGTCTGGTCGAAGCCGACCGTGGTGCCGTAGGCGGCATAAACGGGATATCTTTGCAGGCCGGCCTGCACGTTCGGGCTGCCGGGATTGTCGGTGGCGAGGCGCAGGCGCAGCTGCGAGGTCAGCTTGAGGTCGCGGTCGACGTCGAGCCGGCCGTCGACATGGCCGGTGAAATCCGGGCGGTTGGCCTCGACCGGCGAAGGCGAGGCAAGACCGTTGATCGTCGCCGGCATATTGTTGGTGTAGCCTGAGAACGAGCCGCGCAGGTCGGCCACCAGCGCGTGGCGCTCCCAGTCGGACATCACCAGGAGATCCGGCGCGACGACATAGGCTGGCGACCCCACGGGCTTGTTGAGGCGCGTCGGATTGGTGTCGTAGCCGGTGGACAGTTCGAGCCCGCCCTTGATCAGGAAGCTGCCGGCATAGTCGCCGACGGCTCCGAACGGATCGTCATCCGCCTTGAGGCGGCGGCGCAGCGGCTGGCCGGGCACGGTGCCCGCCATCGCCGCCGGCACCGGCGCCTTGTTCGCGGACGCAGACGGCGGCGGTGCAATCTTCGGCAGGCCGAGTGTGGGCGGCGGCGGCGCCGTGGTCGGCACCGGCGAGCCGGGACCGGCCGCGCGCTTCGGCTTCGGCTGGCCGGGATAGAGCTTGGGCTGCTGTCGCTTGCGGTTGAGCGAATCGTAGCCGGAGCCGCTCGCGCCGGTGGCGGCGGGAAGGCCGTAAGTCGGGACCTGGCCGATGCGGGAGGCAGCCGGCCTCTCGCGCGCCTTGCGCGGATCGGCACTTGGATCGGGCAACGCCGGCAACGCATCCGACGGCGCCTGCGGCACGCCCGCCGTGCGGCGGGTCGGCAGCGTCTCGGGCGAGGCGAAGCCGCCGCGGTTGGGATTGAACAGATCGGGCGTGAGGCTCTGGGCAACCGCGGGGGCAGTTTCGAGAGCCGTCAGCGCAAGGCAGGGGACAAGACACGGCAAAGCCGCGCGCAGGAATTGCGCGCGTTTGCTCCGGCCGGTGCCAGGAGACGACCCCACGATGGAATAACTCCAACGAAATCAAATACTTTCGCGATCGCGCCCACCGGCTGGCGGGAACCATCGTTAATGGAGTTAAAACAATTATGGTTAATGACCGGTTGAGGGCCCAGGCGCGCGCGTCGCCTCCGGAGCCCCGGCGTGCTAATGAGGCGCCGACGGGCGAACGCCCCCTCCTTCCTGGACCAGAGCATGCCGAGTTCGAAACCGCTGATGACCGCATCATCCGGCCCTCTCCCCGACAGCGTCGAATCCGCACTCCGCACCCTGGAGACGGAGAGCAGCGGCATCAACGCGCTCGCAGCCGCTCTGCGCGGCCCGCTGGGCGAGACCTTTGCCAGAGCGGTCGAGCTGATCCGCAACGCCAAGGGCCGCGTTATCGTCACCGGGCTCGGCAAATCAGGCCATATGGGGCGCAAGATCGCCGCGACGCTGGCCTCGACCGGCACACCCGCGTTCTTCGTGCACGCCGCCGAGGCCGGCCATGGCGATCTCGGCATGATCACCACCGACGACGTCATCATGGCGCTGTCCTGGTCCGGCGAGCAGCCGGAGATGAAGAACCTCGTGAACTATTCGGCGCGCTTCGCCATTCCCATGATCGCGGTGACCTCGAACGCGTCGTCGTCGCTGGGCCAGGCCGCCGACATCGTGATCGAGCTGCCAAAGGCGCGCGAGGCCTGCCCGCACAATCTGGCGCCGACGACCTCGACGCTGATGCAGGCGGCGATCGGCGACGCGCTCGCGATCGCGCTGCTCGAAGGCCGCGGCTTCACCGCGCTGGAGTTCGCGCATTTCCACCCCGGCGGCAAGCTGGGCGCGATGCTGAAATTCGTCCGCGACTACATGCGCACGGGCGCGGAAATCCCGGTCAAGCCGCTCGGCACCAAGATGTCGGACGCCGTGGTCGAGATGTCGGCCAAGGGCCTCGGCTGCGTCTGCATCGTCAATGAGGCCGGCGGCATCGCGGGCATCATCACCGACGGCGATCTGCGCCGCCATATCAACATGCGGCCCGACCTGCTGACCATGGCGGTCGACGACATCATGACCAGGCAGCCGAAGACGGTGCCGCCCTCGATGCTCGCCACCGAGATGATCGAGGTGCTGAACACCCGCAAGATCACGACGCTGGTCGTCACCGAGGCCCGCAAGGTTGTCGGCATCGTGCATCTGCACGACCTGCTGCGGGCGGGCGTGGCGTAGTTCAAGAACCGTCATTCCGGGGCGATGCGAAGCATCGAACCCGGAATCTCGAGATTCCGGTTCACGCTCCGCGTGCCCCGGAATGACAGCGAGGTATGGCCGCCGCAGCTCCTTTCTCGGCATTGCAAGCGCAATGACGGCGGTCAGAGCGGCGCCGGAAACCGCGCGGCGTTGCCTTCCAGCGGCAGCCGCAGCCCGTTCGCCAGGTACGACACCGTGCGATAGAAGCCGCACAGCAGCATGATCTCCAGGATCTGCGCCTCGTCATAGTGGGCGGAGAGCGCGGCAAATTCCTCGTCATCCAGCGTCGCACGGGCGTGCAGCGCGTCGACGGCTGCGATCAGGGCCTGCTCCGCCGGTGACCAGCAGGCCGACATCGCATCGCCGTGCACGGTCGCGCAGATCTCGTCCTCGGTGAGCTTCGCCGGCGCGGCGAAGACGGCGACATGCACGCCCCATTCATATTCGCACTTGTTCAGCGCACAGGTGCGGTCGATGACGATCTCGCGCTGGCGCAGTGAGAGCGGGCCGGGATCGAGCAGGCCGCCGGCACGAAACTTGTCCCAGGCGCGGCCGTGGGCCGCCATCACCCGGAACAGCAGCAGCGGCGGCGCGCCGCGCATGATGCGGTCGAACTGCGCCTGGATCTCCGGGGGATAAGGCGGAGTGAGCGGCGCAATGCGCGGCGTGGATGGGGACATCAGCCGTCCTTCGTTGCTACAATTACCGTAGCATAACGCTACATTATTTGTAGCAAACCGCAAGAGGGCAGGATGGCCAAGCAGGCAGACACTAGGACGCCCCCGGTGCGGGGCTCGCGCACCGGACGACCGATCATGGCGCTGCTCGACCTGCTCGGCCGGCGCTGGAGCCTGCGGATATTGTGGGAGTTGCGCGGCGGGCCCCTCACCTCCCGCGCATTGCGCACCGCCTGCGACGAGGCCTCGCCGACGGTGCTGCAGGCACGGCTGACGGAGCTGCGCGAGGCGGGATTCGTCGAGCTTGGCGAAGGCGGAGGTTATGGGCTGACGGCGCTCGGGCAGGACTTGTGCGAGATGGTCATGCCGCTGCACCGGTTTGCGGAGAGGTGGAAGAGCTCTTCCCCCTCTCCCCGCTTGCGGGGAGAGGGTCGGGGTGAGGGGAAGCCTCCGCGCAGACGGTGAAAGATGGACTCGCGGAGAGTCCCTCTCACCCGGATTGCATCTGCGATGCAATCCGACCTCTCCCCGCGCGCGGGGAGAGGCGAAGAATCCTCACGCCGCGGCGACCGTCAGGTTGGCGCCATCGACCTGCACCACCTTCACCCGCGTTCCCGCGGGCGTGTCGGGGCCTGCCACGCGCCACACGGTGTCGCCGATGCGCATGGTGCCGCTGCCGTCGATGATCGGCTTCTCCAGCGTGAACTCACGCCCGAGCAAGGCCTCGGCGCGCTTGTTGAGGAAGGGGCTGGCGCTCGCATCCGGCTTCGGCCTGGCCAGGCGACGCCACACCGCCACGGCGGCGGCGGTGAACAAAGCGAACATCACCAGCTGCAGCTGCCAGGACGTGGTCACGGCGAACGAGATCAGCCCGACCAGCAGCGCGGCCAGCCCCAACCAGAACAGGAAAATGCCCGGCGCCAGCACCTCCAGCGCCATCAGGATGAAGCCGAAGATGAGCCAGTTCCAGGTGCCGAGCGATACGAACATGTCGGTCATGACGCGACCTTCCATCATTGGCGCAGGCCCTGGCGAAGGGTCATGCGCCGGTGACTATCCCTGCCGCGGCGGCACCGCCGGCGGCGTGCTGCCGGTCGGAGGCACCGAGCCGGGGCGGCGGGCGGCGGCGGACCCCGAGGCCGCGCTCTCGCCGAACGTCGCCTTGGCGATCTCGCCGATGCCGGCGAGCGAACCGAGCATGCTCGTGGCCTCGATCGGCAGCATGATGATCTTCTGGTTCGGCGCTTCCGCGAACTGGCCGAACGCCTTGATATATTTGTCGGCAATGAAATAGTTCAACGCGGCAACATCGCCCTTGGCAATGGCTTCGCTCACCATCTGCGTGGCCTTCGCTTCCGCCTCCGCCGAACGCTCGCGTGCCTCGGCGTCGCGGAAGGCGGCCTCGCGGCGGCCTTCGGCCTGGAGGATCTGGCCCTGCTTGGCGCCCTCGGCGCGCAGGATCTCGGACTGGCGCTGGCCTTCGGCGGCGAGAATGTCGGCACGCTTGACGCGCTCGGCCTTCATCTGCCGGCCCATGGCCTCGACCAGGTCGGCGGGCGGCACGATATCCTTGATCTCGATGCGGTTGACCTTGACGCCCCATGGCGAGACCGCGGCATCGACAACGCGGAGCAGGCGCTCGTTGATCTCGTCGCGATGCGACAGCACCTGGTCGAGGTCCATCGAGCCCATCACCGAGCGGATGTTGGTCATGGTCAGCACCGTGATGGCCTGGGTCAGGTTGGCGACCTCGTAGCTCGCCTTCGCGGCGTCGAACACCTGGTAGAAGGCGACGCCGTCCACCGTCACGGTGGCGTTGTCCTTGGTGATCACCTCCTGCTCGGGAATGTCGATCACCTGCTCCATCATGTTGATCTTGCGCCCGACGCGATCGAAATAGGGCACGATCAGGTTGAGGCCGGGGCTCAGCGTCTGCGTGTATTTGCCGAACCGCTCGATGGTCCAGTCATAGCCCTGCGGCACCGTCTTGACGCCGGCCACCAGCGTGACGATGACGAGCAGGACGAGAACAATCGCGAAAATATCGAAACCGCTCATATTTCCTCCAAGGCAGGAAAAGGCCTTTCCCGCGTTGTCATTGGTCGGGATCGATACCCTACCGGTTCAGCGGTCGCGAGTAACGTCGGCATCACCACCCAGGCGCAACGTCAGATCCAGCCCTGGAGCTCGCGCAGCACCAGGCTGCGGATCACGTCCATGCCGGGCTGGCTGTCGTTGAGGCAGGGAATCGCGGAAAACTGCTCGCCGCCATTGTGCTTGAAGATCTCGGCGTTCTCCTGCGCGATCTCCTCCAGCGTCTCCAGGCAGTCGGCGGAAAAGCCCGGCGTCACCACCGCGATGCGGCGCACGCCTTCCTTGGCGAGCCGCTCCATGGTCTTGTCGGTATAGGGCTGCAGCCACTCGGCATTGCCGAAGCGCGACTGGAAGGTCAGCAGCAGCTTAGTCTCGTCCATGCCGAGCCTGCGGCGCAGCGCCTCGGTGGTGGCGATGCAGTGCTGCTGATAGGGATCGCCCTTCTCGACATAGGATTTCGGCATGCCGTGGAAGGACGCCACGATCAGCTCCGGCTTGAACGGCAGGCTCGCCAGATGGGTCTCGATCGAGCTCGCGAGCGCCTCGATATAGGCCGCGTCCTCATAATAGGGCGGCGTCACCCGCAGCGTCGGCTGGTTGCGCAGGCGCGCGAGCACGCGGAACACTTCGTCGCAGACGGTCGCCGAGGTCGAGGCGGAGTATTGCGGATACAGGGGCACCGCCAGGATGCGCTCGCAGCCTTTCGCGATCAGGGCGTCGATGCCCGACTTGATCGAGGGATTGCCGTAGCGCATCGCCCAGTCCACCACGACGTGGGCGTAGTCGGACAGCGAGGCCGCCAGCTTGTCGGCTTGCGACCGCGTGATGGTCTTCAGCGGCGACTCGTTCTTCTCGGTGTTCCAGATCTTCTGGTAGTCGAGCGCCTTGGTGCGGGGGCGGCTGCGCAGGATGATGCCGTTCAGCACGGCTTTCCAGATCAGGCCCTGGTCCTCGATGACGCGGGCGTCGCTGAGGAACTCCTTCAGATAGACCCGCACGCCCGGCGCATCGGCGGTGTCGGGCGTGCCGAGATTGACCAGGAGCACGCCGACGCGCGGCAACGCGGATTGAGCGGCTGATCTTCCGGTCTCGATGGGGACGACGCTGGTCATGGCTGTGTGGGTCGCGCTTTGGTTCGAACTTGTCAAGATGAGGCCGATTTCGTTAGGGTCGCACCCAGGCCGAGGAACGACGATGACACTCGCGGAATGGTGCGTCTTTGGAGCGCTGCTGCTCTATCTGTCTACGATCGCCGCGGTCAAATGGATCAGGTTTCGCCGCTTCGACAATTCCCGGCCGCGCGACCCTGCCTTCTACGAGGATCCCCTCTCGCAGCGCGCGCTCGGCGCGCACCAGAACGGCATCGAGACCTTCCCGTTCTTCGCCTTCGCGGTGCTGCTCGCCGAATACCGAGATTCGCCGCAACGCCTCGTCGACGAACTCGCAGCCCTCTTCCTCATCGTCCGCCTCGCCTATGTGCTGACCTATCTCGGCAACCGGCCGACGCTGCGCTCGATCCTATGGACCGCCGGCTTTGCGATCAATCTCGGGATCTTCTTCATGCCGGCCCTGAAGCGGTTCCTGCCGGTGTGAGGTCTCTCGCCGCCAGATGCCGCTCCCGCGTCGCGATCAGCGCCCGCATGGATGCCGGGATCGTGACGGGACGGTGGGTCTCCTGGTTGGTGTAGACCCAGACGATCTCGCCGGTCACCAGCGCCTCGGTGCCGCCCTTCAGGAAGATGGCGAGCTCGAAGACGAGACTGGAATTGCCGATCCGCGCCACGCGCGCGCCAACGTCGAGCTCCCAGTCGAACCTAACAGGCGCCTTGTACTCGATCAGCGATTTGACGACGTGGAAATCGATGCCGCTCGCCTGCGCATCCGCATACTGGTCAAAGCCGAGCGCGCGGAAATATTCGGTGATGGTGGTATCGAAATAGGTCAAATAATGCGCGTTGAAGACGACGCCCTGCCCGTCGATCTCGGAATAGCGCACCCGGAACGGGTGGAAGAACCAGAATTGTTCGCGCGACATGGAGTCCCCGAGCGTTCTTGTTGATTGAAAGACTGAATAGCGGACCGGAGGGATTTCGCAAAGGCGGAGCTACGACGCTGCGCCGCGCTTCTACCCTCCCCTGGAGGGGGAGGGTCGATCGCGCGCAGCGCGAGCGGGGTGGGGTGATCTCTCCCCTCGGGCACTGTTGGATGTGGAGAGACCGTCACCCCACCCCGCTACGCATTGCGCTTCGCTTCATGCGCAGCGACCCTCCCCCTCCAGGGGAGGGTAAGAAAGAGCACCCTCAAAAACACGTTGTCCGCTCGGCGGCGATGTAGCCGAACAGCAGGCCCGCGCCGAACAGCAGCACGACGCCGGCGGCCGCGAATTCGATGCCGCGCATGAACAGCGCGCCGCCGCCGTCGCGCCCGGCGCTGAGGCGCGCGGCGATGTCCTTGGCGGAGACGGCCACGACCGCGATGGCCGCGACCGTGATCGCGGTGCCGAGCCCCATCAGGAAGGTCGCGGCGATGCCGGCCCAGAACAGGCCCTGGGCGAGCGCGAACACCAGCACCAGGATGGCGCCGGAGCAGGGACGGATGCCGACGGTGAGGATCGCGGCAAATCCACGCTGCCAGCCGCCGGGACCGGAGAGCTCGCTCGGCGTGGGGCCGTGGGAATGGCCGCAATGCTCGTCATGAACGTGGCCATGTCCGTGATGGGCATCGGCGTGCGCATGGCCGTGATCGTGGTGATGATGATCGTGGCCGTGATGATCGTGGGCATCATGATGATGGTGATGATCATGATGGTGCGGCACGCCGGCGATCGCCGGCACCGGCTGGGCCGCCTGCAGCGCCCGGATGAAGGTGCGCCCCTTGACCCAGACCAGGCGCAGCCCGAACAGCGCGATCAGGGCGTAGCTCGCGATCTCGATCACCCCTTCGGCCTTGCACATGGTCTTGGCGGTCGCATTCAGGACCCAGGCCGAGATGCCGACGATGAGGATCGCCACCAGCGACTGCATCAGCGCCGAGGCGAACGACAGCGCGATGCCGCGCCGTGCGGTCTCGCGGTTGGCGACGAGATAGGACGCGATCACCGCCTTGCCGTGGCCGGGGCCGGCGGCGTGGAAGATGCCGTAGGCGAACGAGATGAAGAGCAGCGTCCACACCGCCGAGCCGTCGGATTTCGCGGCGCGGATCGTGGACGACATCTGCCGATAGAATTCCGACTGTTTGGCCAGCAGCCAGCCGATGATGCCGCTGGCTTCGGGCTCGGCGGCCTGCGCCGGGCGCGGCGCGCCGAACGGATTCTGCGCGAGGACGTGATGGAGCGCGGCATCGGCCACGCTGATCGCCAGCAGGACGGCGGTGCAGGCGAGCAGCCAGCGGGCAAGCGGAGGGAGTGGCGGCTTCAAGGGCAATCCACCGTGATCTTGTTGGCGAACATCGCGCCGAAATTGGTGTTCTCGCCATTCATGAAGGTCTGCTCGTTGAGCTTCTGCGCGGTCGCGGTGCCGTCGCCCGGCCGGTCAAGCTTCATCTGGCAGCCGGCGGGCGCGCCGACCAGCTTGACCGGATGGTCCTTGGCCATCTTGAAGTCGATGAAGAACGAACGGTCGAACACTTCGAGCACCAGCTGCTTGGGCTTGACCGGGTTCTTCAGCGGCAGCGTGAAGTGCAGGGTCAGCACCGTATCCTTGTAGTCGAGGAAATAGTCGACCGGCTCCTGAAATCGCTCCTTCTTGCCGTCCGCTCGCGCGAAGGTGAAGTAGGCATATTCCTTCAGCGACTCGACATTGGTCTGCGCCAACGGCCCCAGCTCCTCGCGCGTATAGGCGCCCTTGGTCTTGCTCTCGAGCCCCTGCACCGCATAGGTCGAGAACATGTCGTCGAAGGTCCAGGCGTGGCGGACGCCAGTGATGGTGCCGTCCGCAGCATAGAGCAGCTCGCTGGTGGCGGTGATCCAGACATGCGGATGCGCGCTCGCCGCGCCGGCGGCGAGCGAGAGGCCAGCGGCCAGCAGCAGTCCAGACAGATGGCGCATCGTCGTTCTCATCAGGCAGCCTTGGCGTTGTCGAGCAGGCCGCGCCGGCGCAGCAGCGCGTCGGGTTCGGGCGGGCGGCCACGGAAGGCCTCATAGGCGGCTTCCGGATCGAGCGATCCGCCGGAGGCGTAGATGTCGTCGTGCAGGCGTTTTGCCACGGCAGGATCGAAGATGTCCCCGGCCTCCTCGAATGCGCCGAAGGCGTCGGCGTCCATCACCTCGGACCACATGTAGCTGTAATAGCCCGCGGCGTAATGATCGCCGGTGAAGATGTGGCCGAACTGCGTGGGGCGGTGACGCAGCGCGATCTCCTCGGGCATGCCGATCTTCTCCAGCTCGCGGCGCTCGAAGGCGCGGACATCCTGCGCGGCGGCGGCCGGCTGGGTGTGGAATTCGAGATCGATCAGCGCGGACGAGACGAACTCGACCGTGGCAAAGCCCTGGTTGAACTTGCGCGCGGCAAGGAAGCGCTGGAGCAGGTCGTCCGGCAGCGGCTCGCCGGTCTGGTAGTGGCGGGCGAACTTCTGCAGCACCTCGGGCCGCTCCTGCCAGTGCTCGTAGAGCTGCGACGGCAGCTCGACGAAATCGGTGAACACGGCGGTGCCCGACAGCGACGGATAGGTCACGTTGGAGAGCATGCCGTGCAGGCCGTGGCCGAACTCGTGGAACAGGGTGCGGGCATCGTCGGGCGACAGCAGCGAGGGCTCGCCACCGGCGCCCTTGGCGAAATTGCAGATGTTGAGAACCAGCGGCGCGACCTCGCCGTCGAGCTTCTGCTGGTCCCGCAGCGAGGTCATCCAGGCGCCGGAGCGCTTCGACGGCCGGGCGAAGTAGTCGCCATAGAACAGCGCCTTGTGCTTGCCGTCCCTGTCCTTCATCTCCCAGACCCGGACGTCAGGGTGCCAGACCGGAACGTCCTTGCGCTCCTCGAAGGTGACGCCGAACAGGCGCGTGGCGCAGTCGAAGGCGGCTTCGATCATGTGGTCGAGCGCGAGGTACGGCTTGATCGCGGCATCGTCGAAATTGGCGCGCTGAAGACGCAGCTTCTCGGCATAGAAGCGCCAGTCCCAGGGGGCGAGCTTGAAATTGCCGCCCTCCGCGGTGATCAGCGCCTGCATCTCGTCGCGATCGGCAAGCGCCCGGGCGCGCGCCGGCTTCCAGACCCGCTCCAAGAGGCCCCGCACCGCGTCGGGCGTCTTGGCCATGGAATCCTCGAGCCGGTAGGCGGCGTAGGTCGGATAGCCCAGCAGGTTCGCGCTCTCCTCGCGCAGCTTCAGGATCTCGACGATGGTTGCGTTGTTGTCGTTGGCATTGCCGTTGTCGCCGCGGGCGATGAAGGCCTTGTAGACCTTCTCGCGCAGGTCGCGCCGGGCCGAGCTCTTCAGGAACTGCTCGACCGAGGAACGCGACAGCGTGACGATGGCCTTGCCGTCCATGCCGCGCTCTTCCGCCGCAGCCTTGGCGGCGGCGACGAAGCTCTCCGGCAGGCCCTGGCGGTCGGCCTCGCCCAACTCCATGACCCAGTCCTGCTCGTCGCCGAGCAGATGATGGCTGAAGCCGGTGCCGAGCTGGGCGAGCCTCTCGTTGATCTCGGCCATCCGGGTCTTGGCCTCCTCGGACAGGCCGGCGCCGGCGCGGTGGAAGCGGGTATAGGTGCGCTCCAGGAGGCGGAGCTGCTCCGGCGAAAGGCCGAGATTGGCGCGGTTCTCATGCAGCTGGGCGATGCGACCAAACAGCACGGCATTCATCATGATCGGATTCCAGTGCCGCGCCATCCGCAAGGAGACCTCCTTGTCGATCTCCAGGATGGTCGGATTGGAATGCGCCGAGACGAGGTCGTAAAACACCGCCGCGACCTTGCTCAGCAGCTTGCCCGAGCGCTCCAGCGCCGTGATGGTGTTGGCGAAGTCGGGCGCGGCCGGATCGTTGGTGATCGCCGCGATCTCGGCGGAATGGTCGGCGAAGGCCTGCTCGAACGCCGGCAGGAAGTGCTCCGTCCTGATCTCGTCGAAGGGCGGGGTTGCAAACGGCGTCACCCAGGCCTTCAGCAGCGGATTGGTCTCGGAGTCCGTAATTTGGCGGGGTTCTGACATCGCAAGTCCCGGTTTTCATGGCTCGATTGTTGCGGCCAGCTATAGCACGCGATGGGGCTTTTTTGGGCCATTTGGCCTTGCTCCCGGCCGCCTTTTCGAGGAGATTGCGGCCCTCGATGGACCACGGACCCCTTAAGCTCATGAACGCGCCTTCCTCGTCTTCCCGTCAGATCGTCTGGCCCAGCGTCATCACCGTCATCAGCGCCGCCATCCTGATCGGCGCCGAAGTGTTCGGCGCGGCGTTCGCCGGCGGCTGGGCGCTCGCGATCCTGTTCGGGCTCGGCGACCAGGGCGCACACATCCTGCAGGCCGTGCTGTTCGCACTCGGCGTCCTCGTGATGACGGCCTTCATCCGCGCGGCTCAGCGCATCGAGCCCTTCACGAAGCGCGGCTGACCCGTCTCGCGCGAGAAAGACGCGCGCGCTGCCACGGAAAACTTAACGCGCGTTCATCTTCCGCGTCGCTCGCGCAACACTGCGCAAGCAGATGTTAGGCAATTCTGTTCGCAGCCTAAAAAAATTCTTGCGAAGCCGAGTCAAAACACTTATGTGCGGACTTGCCCAATTTCGCACGTGCCTGTGGTCGTGTGTCAGTCGGTAGGTATCCGGACAAGAGGCCGGACAGCCGCCAAGGGGTGAAGAAGCCGAGGGGCTCTTCGGAAGTGTGGAAGTCGGAAGGCCGAGGTCGCAAGACTCGCAGGTCGGACGACAAAGCAAACCCGGAGTGCCCAGCATCTCTCTCAAAGGGATGCCATGTCGAAGGTGACTTCGCTCTTTGCAACCGTGACTGGCAGCCGGAGGCGAACCGGCGCACCCCGCTCTCAACGGGGGACGCGACTTAAAGCAACGACGGATCGGGCTTTTTTGGTCTCTACCGGCAGTCCAACGCCGGCGCGGGCTACTGAAAAGGCTTGTCCTTCATTGCCAGGTGTGCGGGCGGGAACACTCCCAACCAATCCACGGCAGCACAGTCTGGTTTGAGTCTTGTGGCTTCGTCGCGCCTCCATCGCGCGATCCGGCCAGAGCACTCTTATCCGGCGTCATGTTTTGAACGGGCCCGTCGCTGGGCCGTTTGGGAGAGTGCCATGACCGAACGTATCCAGGAATTCCTGCGCAACCGCCGCAAGGATGGCCTCGACACCGAGCCGTGCCTCGTCGTCGACCTCGAGGTCGTGCGCGACAATTACCAGAGCTTCGCCAAGGCGCTGCCCGACAGCCGCGTGTTCTATGCCGTCAAGGCGAACCCGGCGCCGGAAGTGCTGGCCCTGCTCGCCTCGATGGGCTCCTGCTTCGACACCGCGACGGTCGCCGAGATCGAGATGGCGCTGGCTGCGGGCGCGACGCCCGACCGCATCTCGTTCGGCAACACGATCAAGAAGGAGCGCGACATCGCGCGCGCCTTCGCGCTCGGCATCCGGCTGTTCGCGGTCGATTGCGCCGCCGAGGTCGAGAAGGTCGCCCGTGCCGCCCCCGGCGCGAAGGTGTTCTGCCGCATCCTCTATGACTGCGCCGGCGCCGAGTGGCCGCTGTCGCGCAAGTTCGGCTGCGACCCGGAGATGGCGGTCGAGGTGCTCGACCTCGCCAAGCGCCTGGGGCTGGAGCCGTGCGGCATCTCCTTCCACGTCGGCTCGCAGCAGCGCAAGGTGAAGGCGTGGGACCGTGCGCTGGCGATGGCCTCGCAGGTGTTCCGCGACTGCGCCGAGCGCGGCATCAACCTGACCATGGTCAACATGGGCGGCGGGTTCCCGACCAAGTACCTGAAGGACGTGCCGCCGGTGGTGACCTACGGCCGCTCGATCTTCCGCGCGCTGCGCAAGCACTTCGGCAACCAGATCCCGGAGACCATCATCGAGCCGGGCCGCGGCATGGTGGGCAACGCCGGCATCATCGAGTCCGAGGTCGTGCTCATCTCGAAGAAGAGCGACGAGGACGAGGTGCGCTGGGTGTACCTAGACATCGGCAAGTTCGGCGGTCTCGCCGAGACCATGGACGAGTCGATCCGTTACGCCATCCGTACCCGTCACGACGGCGCGGACATGACGCCGTGCGTGCTGGCGGGGCCGACCTGCGACAGCGCCGACGTGCTGTACGAGAAGAACCCGTATCCGCTCCCGGTCACGCTCGAGATCGGCGACAAGGTTCTGATCGAGGGCACCGGGGCCTATACGTCGACCTACTCGTCGGTGGCCTTCAACGGCATCCCGCCGCTGAAGACGTACCACATCTGATCCGCCTCTCTGTTCGAGAGGCCTGACGAACCCGGGAGCCGGCTTGCCGGCTCCCTCCCTGACATTTCGATCTGACGACGTCTTGGACCGGCGTGCTGCTCGCACGTCCGTTCAAGCGGGGACTGACGCGCCATGACTGCTTTTCGGAAGCCACAGATCGCCCTCACCTCGAAAGCCGCTCCGTTCGTGATCCGCGCGGAGCGTGCTGGAGACGTCGCGATGCGCGAAGCGCTGCTCGATGCCTGCTTTGGCGAGGACCGCCATGGCCGCACCTGCCAGCGCCTGCGCGACGGACGCGCGCCTGCCGCAGGCCTCGCCTTGTCGGCCATGCGCGAGGGCAAGCTCGTGGGAACCGTGCGGCTGTGGCACGTCAGCGCCGGAGGCAGGCCCGCTCTGGTCCTCGGACCGCTGGCGGTCGATCCTGCCTGCCGCGAGCTCGGGATCGGCGCCGCGCTGATGCATCAAGCGCTGGCCGCCGCCCGGGCGCGCGGGCATGCAGCCGTGATCCTGCTCGGCGATGCCGCCTATTACGCCCGCTTCGGCTTCTCGGCGGACAAGACGGCTGAGCTTGCGCTACCCGGCCCGTTCGAGCGCGACCGCCTGCTGGCGATCGAGTTCGCCGACGGCGCGCTGGATGGCGCCTGGGGGATGATCGTCCCGACCGGCGCGGCCCTGCCCAAACGGAGGTCGGTTCGCGCACCTGTGGCGCGCGCGGCCTGAGGGATCGCTTCCATCGCGACGACCCAAGCCGCGCTGAGCGGCAACGCCCGGCCGCGCCTGCGCCACGCCCGTTGCTTTGGGGTTGCGCAGGCGCCGGAAACGCCCTTTAACCCCGCGCAACATCCTTCAGTCGAGGCCCCAAACCATGCCCCGTCGCCTGATCTCCACCGGCTCTCCGCTCGAGAAGACCGTCGGCTACAGCCGCGCCGTGATCGACGGCGATTTCGCCTTCGTCGCGGGAACCACCGGCTATGACTACAGCACGATGACGATGCCGGCCGACGTCACGAGCCAGTCACGCAACTGCTTCAAGACCATCGAAGCCGCCCTGAAGGAGGGTGGTTTTGAGATGGCCGATATCGTCCGTGCGACCTACTACGTCACCGACCCCAGCTACATCGACGATCACTTCGCCGTCTGCGGCGCGGTTCTCGGCGAGATCAGGCCGGCCGCGACCTTGCTGGTCGTCAGCGCCCTCGCCAAGCCCGAGATGAAGGTCGAGATCGAAGTCACCGCCAAACGCCGCAGCATCTGACAAGCGCCGCAGCGCCTGATCCACCCCACCCTTGCCTGCCAGCACGTTCCGGAGAAACCGTCCCATGAGCCCTCCCTCGCAGATCTACGCGAAGATCACCGGTCCCATCGTCATGGTCGGCTTCGGCTCCATCGGCAAAGGCACGCTGCCGCTGATCGAGCGGCATCTCGATTACGACAAGTCGCGCGTCACCGTGATCGATCCCAAGGACGAGGGTCGCAAGGCGCATTGCGAGAAGCACAATGTCCGCTTCATCCAGAAGGCCGTGACAAAAGAGAATTATCGCGAATTGCTGTCTCCGCTGCTCACCGAAGGCGGCGGCCAGGGCTTTTGCGTCAATCTCTCGGTCGACACCGGCTCGACCGACATCATGGAGCTCTGCAACGAGCTCGGCGCGCTCTACATCGATACCGTCAACGAGCCCTGGCTCGGCTTCTATTTCGATTCGTCGAAGGGCCCGGAGGCGCGCTCCAACTACGCGCTGCGCGAAGTGACGCTGGCGGCCAAGCGCGCCCGCCCTCCGGGCTCGACCACGGCCGTCTCCTGCTGCGGCGCCAATCCCGGCATGGTCTCCTTCTTCGTCAAGCAGGCGCTGCTCAATGTCGCCGCGGATCTGAAGCTCAATGCCCCCAAGCCGAAGACCAAGGCCGAATGGGCGGATCTGATGCGGCAGGCCGGCATCAAGGGCATCCACATCGCCGAGCGCGACACCCAGCGCTCCAAGAAGCCGAAGGAGCCCGACGTCTTCGTCAACACCTGGTCGGTGGAAGGCTTCCTCTCGGAGGGCATGCAGCCGTCGGAGCTCGGCTGGGGCACCCATGAGAAATGGATGCCCGAGAATGCCCATGGCCACGAAGCCGGCTGCGGCGCCGCCATCTACCTGATGCAGCCGGGCGCGAATACGCGCGTGCGCACCTGGTGCCCGACCCGCGGCGCGCAATACGGCTTCCTCGTCACCCACAACGAGTCGATCTCGATCGCCGATTACTTCACGGTGCGTGACGCATCGGGCACGGCGATCTACCGGCCGACCTGCCACTACGCCTATCATCCGGCCGACGACGCCGTGCTGTCGCTGCATGAGCTGTTCGGCCGCGCCGGCAAGATGCAGGAGAAGCACCACATCCTCGAAGAGGACGAGATCGTCGACGGCATCGACGAGCTCGGCGTGCTGCTGTTCGGCCACGACAAGAATGCCTATTGGTACGGCTCGCAGCTCTCCATCGAGGAGACCCGCGAGCTCGCGCCCTACCAGAACGCCACCGCCCTGCAAGTGACCTCCGCCGTGCTCGGCGGCATGGTGTGGGCGCTCGAAAATCCGAACGAGGGCATCGTCGAGGCCGACGAGATGGATTTCGACCGTCTCCTGGAGATCCAGCTGCCCTATCTCGGCCCGGTGAAGGGTTTCTACACCGATTGGACGCCGCTGACGGACCGGCCGGGACTGTTCCCGGAGGAGATCGACACCAGCGATCCCTGGCAGTTCAAGAACGTCCTGGTGCGGTGAGGGGCCGACGCGTCCCGCCTCGCCCACGACTGTCATGCCCCGGCTTGACCGGGGCATCCAGTACGTCCGGGCAGTCGTGATTAAACCGAGATGCTGGTGATTACTGGATCGTCCGCCTTCGCGGACGATGACACTGAGTGTGTGGCTGGGGGCGTGCGGTGATCGCCCTACTTCTTCTCCATCGGCGGCGCGATTTTCTCGGGCGGTGCCGGCGGCAATGCTGGCTTAGCCGCGCCCGCCGCGCCTTGCGTCTGGGCATCCGGCCGCGCGGGCTCGGGCGCCGGCGTGGTCGGCCGGTCGCCGCCGGGCTTGGCCTCCGCGGGCACCTTGCTCTGCTCGTCGGACGGAGTTCCCTGAAGCGGCTGCGTCGCCTGCGCCATCTGCATCCGGTTCTCGGCGTGGATTTGGGCGAGCGACATCACCGCCACCACGAGTCCCGCCGCGAACAGCGAGACAGCGATTGTCAGGTCGAGCTTCAGGCTGCGCTTGTCATGTTGGCCGGGCATATCGATCACCGCCTTTATCCACGGGATCAACGAAATCGCCCGACCAGGGTTCCATCCCCGGCAAGACCGGAACGGCCCGTCTGCGCGCCAAAACGACGCGCTTACTCGGTCGTGCTGGCTTCCCAGGTGGCATGGCGCACGCCGGGCAGATGCTGCAGATCGGTCGCCACGGCGTTCAGCTCGTTCGGGTCGATCGCGCTCGCGACCAGCTTGGCGACAATCTCCAGCATGTCCTCGCCGATCTCGACGACCTCGAGACTCGCCACGGGATATTTCGCACCCTCGAGCTTTTCGACGAGGCGGTCGCGCATATCAGGCAAGGCATCGGCCGCGACCGCAAGCTTGAAATAATAGCTCGCCTCCAGTGCCTTCTCGTTCAGCGGGGTGCGGTTGATGGCGTTGACCAGCGGACGCAGCATGGTGTTGCCGGCGATGACGAAGACCGTCAGCGCGGCCGCCTGCGCGATCATGTCGGCACCGGCGCAGGACCCGACCGCGGCCGAGGCCCACAGCGTCGCCGCGGTGTTGAGCCCGCGCACGTCCATGCCCTGCTTCATGATAACGCCGGCGCCCAGGAAGCCGATGCCCGAGACGACATAGGCGATCACCCGCACCGCGCCCTCTGCATTGTCGAGCTGCATGGCGAGATCGACGAAGGCGGCAGCCCCCACCGCGACCAGCACATTGGTGCGCAGGCCCGCGGTGCGCTGGCGGTATTGCCGCTCGGCGCCGATCAGCGTGCCCAGCACGAAGGCGGTGATCAGGCTGACCAGCGTGTCGGCGAAATCGGCAATCTGGAAGGTGGTGAGAAAGCGCATGGATCTGAGCTACTGTAGCGTGGGCAAAGCATCCGCCGCAGCTCGAAGAGCGAAGGTGGAAGCGTGCCCACCGTCCCTATCGAGGCAGATCGTGGGCACGGCGCAAGTGCGCCTTTTCCTACCCTACGACTTGGAGGGTGACAGATTAAAGCTCGAGCAGGCCGCCGTCCCCATTTTCGTCGGCAAACGCCAGCAGCGTACCCTTGGCGTTCCAGGCGATCGCGGCGACCGGCGGCGTGCCGTTGCGGCGGACCAGGATCTCGGCGCCGTCCTCGAGGCGCACCATCAGCACGGTGCCGTCGCTATAGCCGGCGGCGAGGATGTCGTTCCTGGGATGGCAGGCGACGACCGAAACGCGCGCCTGCAGCGGTGCCAGCATCGCGGGCTCCTTGCCCATCGGACCGTCCTTGCTGCCGAACGGCCAGATGATGACGGTGTCCGCGCCCGAGGTCGCGAGCCCCTTGCCGCCCGCGCTCCAGGACATCGAACGGACGCGGCCGGGATAACCGGACATGCGCATGTGCCTGTTGTCGGCGAGCCGCCAGCCGTGCAGCGCCGGCTCGTGCATCGCAGTCACCAGAAACTTGTTGTCGGGGCTGAAGGTGACGGCGTGATGCGAGCCGGCCCAGGGCAGGAATTCGGCCGATCCTTCCATGTTGGGAAACCACAGCGTCACGCCGTTGTAATGCGCGATCGCGAGCCGCAGCCCCTTCGGCGCGAAGGCGAGGCCGCCGACGGTCGAGGGCACGTCGAGCGACTTCTCCTCAGCCTTGCCGCTCTTGACGGTCGCGGTCTTGCCGGCCGACCAGGCGAAGGCGCCGTCGGCGTGCAACGCCACCGCGTCGATCCAGCGCCGCTTCGGGTCGGTGGCGAGCAGCGTCACCTCGCCCTTGGCGTCGAGCGAGACGACCTTGCCGTCGTCGCCACCCATGACGAGGCGCTTGCCGTCGAAGGCGGTTGAGAGAATGCCGCCGCTGTGCACGGCGACCTTGGCGATCTCACCCTTGGCGTCGACCAAGGCGACATTCTCCTCGCCGCCGACGAAGGCGGCACGATCCCCGAGGAAATACGCCGAGGTCACGGCCATGCCGAGCGCAACGGGCTTGACGCGGTCGGTGACGGAGACGATCGAGGCGGAATCGGGAGGCGGCGTGAACTCTTTCATCACGAGACGATGCAGCTCTCGAAACCCTTGCGAATAGCCTCTTCCGGCAATTCGCGGCCGATGAAGACGAGGCGGCTCTCGCGCGGCTCGCCTTCCTTCCACTTCCGCTGGTGGTTGCCCTCCAGCATCATGTGGACGCCCTGGAAGACGTAGCGGTCGTCGTCGTCGTGGAAGGCGAGGATGCCCTTGGAGCGCAGGATCTTGCCGCCCTCGACCTGCACCAGGTTCTGCAGCCAGGGCATGAACATATTGGGATCGAGCGGCTTGTCGGTCTTGAGCGACAGCGACTGCATGTCCTCGTCGTGGTAGTGCTTCAGGCCGTGACTATGACCTTGGCCTTGGCCGTGATCATGATGATGATCGTGGCCATGATGGTGGTGATGATCATGGTCGTGGTCATGATCGTCGGCCTCCAGGAAATCAGGCTCGATGTCGAGGATGCGGTCGAGATCGAACGCGCCGCGGTCGAGCACGTCGGCCAGCGCCACCGAGCAGCGCTCGGTGCGATGCAGCTTCGCATAGGGGTTGATGGCGCGGATGCGGGCCTCGACCTCGGCAAGCTCGCCCTTGCTGACGAGGTCGGTCTTGTTGAGGACGATGACGTCGGCAAAGGCGATCTGGTTCTTGGCCTCGGGCGCGTCCTTGAGCCGGTCGGACAGCCATTTGGCGTCGGCGACGGTCACCACCGCATCGAGACGCGCGTTCTTCTGCACGTCCTCGTCGACGAAGAAGGTCTGGGCGACGGGCGCGGGATCGGCAAGGCCGGTGGTCTCGACGATGATGGCGTCGAACTTGCCCTTGCGCTTCATCAGGCCGTCCATGATGCGAACAAGGTCGCCGCGCACGGTGCAGCAGATGCAGCCGTTGTTCATCTCGAACACTTCCTCATCGGCACCGATGATGAGGTCGTTGTCGATGCCGATCTCGCCGAATTCGTTGACGATGACGGCGTATTTCTTGCCGTGGTTTTCCGACAGGATGCGGTTCAGCAGCGTGGTCTTGCCGGCACCGAGATAGCCGGTCAGGACGGTCACGGGAATTTTTTGGGAGGTCGCTTCAGACATAACAACTCCGGCTTCGGGCTTTTCGCGCGACGCGAGGCGGGGTGGCCCCTGCCCTAATGGTCAAGCGCGCTGGTCAGGGCCTTTATATTGTGCCTGACCATGTCAATGTAAGTGGGTGCAGGCCCCTTTTCGCCGGTCAAACCGTCTGAAATCAGGGTCCCGCCGACCTTTGCCCCGGTCTCTGCCGCGATCCGCCGGATCAGCCGGTCATCGCTGATATTCTCCAGAAAAACGGCCGGGATTTTCTGCGCCTTGATCTGACCGATGATGGTCGCGATGTCCCGGGCGCTGGGCTCGGTTTCGGTGGAGACGCCCAAGGGGGCGACGAACCGGATACCGTACTCGGCGGCGAAATAGCCGAAGGCATCGTGGGTGGAGATCACCTTACGCCGCGCGGTCGGGATTTTGGCAACGGCCTCGCGGACCTCACGGTCCAGCGTTTCGAGCTTTTCCAGATAGGCCTTTGCCTGGGCGCGAAAGAAGTCGGCCTCCTCAGGAGCGGCGGCGGCCAGCGCGTTGGCGATATCAGCCACGTAGACCTTGGCGTTGGGGACCGATTGCCAGGCGTGCGGATCGGCCGCCGAGCCCAGCTTGAGCGGGGCGATCCCGGCACTGGCGGTGACGACCTGCGCCTTGCTGCCGGACGACTGCACGAGACGCGGCAGCCAGCCCTCTAGTCCAAGCCCGTTGACGATGACGAGCTTCGCCTCCGCGACGCGCTTCGCATCGGCTGGCGGCGGCGTGTAGACGTGGACGTCGCCGTCAGCGCCGACCAGCGTGGTCAAATTGATCCTGTCACCGCCGACATTGCGGACGAAATCGGCGAGGATCGAGAAGCTCGCGACGACGTTCAGCCGCTCCGCGGCCTGAACTGGCGAGGCGATCAACAACAGCGCACAGAACAGGATGAACCGCATCGTCATGCTTCCAGATGCCGGCCGGGAAACAATTGCCGGACCACGCCGCCGACGCGGCCGAACAGAACCGAGATCACGTAGATCACCGTCGCAACGAGAATGATCGCGGGGCCCGAGGGCACCCGAGTCTGGAACGACAGCACGAGGCCGGCATAGCCGGAGAGCGCGGCAGCGACGACGGCGATGCAGATCATGGCGGTGAGATCGCGAGACCAGAACCGGGCGATACCCGCCGGCAGGATCATCAGGCCGACCGCAAGCAGCGTGCCGAGCGCCTGGAAACCGTTGACGAGATTGATCACGACCAGGGCGAGGAAGGCGAGATGCGCAGGGCCCCCGGCGCGACTCACCGTGCGCAGGAACAAGGGATCGACGCTCTCGATCACCAGCGGGCGGTAGATCACGGCGAGCACCAGCAACGTCACCGTTGCGTTGAAGGCCACCACCAGCAATGTCTGGTCGTCCATCGCGAGGATGTTGCCGAACAGCACGTGCAAGAGGTCGATATTGGTGCCCTTGATCGAGACAATGGTGACGCCGAGCGCCAGCGAGGCCAGATAGAAGGTGGCGAGCGAGGCGTCCTCCTTCAGCCCGGTCGAGCGCGCGACCAAGCCGGCGAGGATCGCGACCGCAAAGCCTGCAATCAGGCCGCCGGCCGTCATCGCGAACAGATTGAGACCGGAGAGCAGGAAGCCGATTGCGGCGCCCGGCAGGATCGCATGGGCCATGGCGTCACCGACGAGGCTCATCCGCCGCAGCATTAGGAACACGCCGATCGGGGCGCCGGCCAGCGCCAGCGCGATCACGGCGGCGAGCGCGCGCCGCATGAACTCGAATTCGGTGAACGGGCCGATCAGCGCGTCATAGAGCATCGGATATCAGGCCGCCCGCGAGCCGATATCATCGGCGGCGCAGGCCGCGGCACTGTCGTCGAAGGCCTCGCACATCCGCATCGCGACCAGCAGGTTTTCCGGCGTCAGCACCTCGGCCGTCGGTCCCCACGCCACCGGGCCACGCGCCAGCACCAGCGTCTCGCTGAAATGGTTGCGCACCATCTCCATGTCGTGCAGCGCGGCAAGCACGGTGCGGCCCTCATGGTGCCATTGCTTGACCAGCGCGAGCAGGTCGGCGGTGGTCTTGGCATCGATGGCGTTGAAGGGCTCGTCCAGCACGATGAGGCTGGCGTCCTGGAGCAGCACGCGCGCGAACAGCACGCGCTGCATCTGGCCGCCGGAGAGCGTGCCGATCGGGCGATTCTCGAAGCCGTTGAGGCCGACGGACGCAATCGCGCGCAAAATCTTTCCGCGCGCGGCCTTGCCGATGCCGCCGAACAGGCCGGCATCGCGCCACAAGCCGGTGCCGACAAAGTCGAACACCGAGATCGGGAAGCTGCGGTCGATCTCCGCGCTCTGCGGCAGATAGGCAATGTCGCGGGCATCGAGCCCGCCGAGGTGGATGCTGCCGTCGAGCGGCCTGAGGATGCCGACGATGCCGCGCAGCAGGGTCGACTTGCCCGCGCCATTCGGGCCGATCACGGCGACCAGCGCACCCCGCGCGACCTCCCCGCTCAGATGGTGGACGGCGGGATGCCGGTCATAGCCGAGCGTGACGTTGTGAAAGTGCAGCGCGGCCATCGTCACCTCATCGCCAGGAAAACCACGCCCCAGAGCACGGCACAGACGGCAAGCGCGGCCGCGAGGCGCGCGGCCATGGTCATGCGCAGGATCGACCAGGGCGCCGCCTGGGCAGGATGCGGCGAGGCGGCATCGTGGGTGTGGGTGTGGGTGTGATCGTGCCCATGCCCATGCGCATGGGAGTGCCCGTGGGCATGGTCGGGATGATGGGCGCGGGACGCGGCGGGAACCATCTAAGTATGTTATATTATAACATTACTCCTGTCCATGACCCCGCCGTCATACCGGGGCGATACAAACCTCGAACCCGGAATGACGGTACTAGCTCAAGGCTTGCCGATCACCATCGCGATGGCGGCGGCCACGAAGGGGAACGGCACCGACACCGCGCAGCGGAACCAGACGAAGCGGGCCGGCATGAACGGGATTTCCCACAAGATCACCCGCTGGAACGCAAACAGCGCCCAGGCCACGACATAGGCGACCACCTGTGGCATCCCGCCGCCCGACTTCAGCGCCACGGTGCCGATGGAGAAGCCGACCACGGGGCCGCCCGGCGTCGCCGCGCCGGCGAGGACGGCGGTCGCAACGCCGAGCCAGCCGCTGTCCGGCCCGAGCCAGCCGGTGATGACCTGCTGCGGAATGATGGCAGCGATGTAGCCGGAGCCGATCACCCCGAGCGCGATCCGCGGCACGATGTTGATGAAGTCCATCGAGCCTTCGCGCAGCGAGGCTTTGAACACCGGGGAGCCGCGGCGAAAGGCGATCAGCCCGACGCCGAGCACCGAGCCCCACAGCAGGATGTCGATCAGGAGCGCGGCGCTCATGCCGCGTCCTCGTCGCTGGCGCGCTTCGGATAGAGCCGGACGTAGACGAAGCGCCCGAGCGCGCCGGCGAGCACCGGCAACGGCAGCGAGATCACGATCCGCCACAATGTGAAGTCGGTGCCCATGATCGGGATTTCCCAGGCCACCGCCCGGCCGTAGCCGATCAAGGTCCAGCTCACGACCATGGCGATGGTGGCGCCGAAATCGGCGCCGACCGCGAGCAACGCGCTCGCCACGGGATAGGCGGTGAAGGGCCCGCCCGGGAGGATCGCGCCGAAGGCGGTGCCGATCAGAAGCCCCATCAGGCCGGATTTCGGCCCTAGCGAGCGCGAGACTTTTTCGTGCGGCAGGATCTCGGAGATGAAGGCCCCGAGCAGGCAGCCGGCGAGCACGCGCGGCAGGATGCCCGAGAACAGCGAGAGATCGTGGGTCAGGATGTCGAGAACGCCGTCGGTGCCGTCACGCCGCCAGACCAGCGCTGCGCTGACCGCGACCAGAACGGCGATGATGATGGTCGACCAGCCGATCGGCTTGCGCACCCGCCCGGGCCGCGGCTCGGACTCCGCATCCTCGACCGGCGCTGGGGTTTTCGGGGAAGGTTCTGACAACGGGCTTGTTGGCTCGAGGGCGATGCCCGTCCTGATTAAGGGCGGTGCCCGGGCGATGCAAACGGTACGATGACAGACCCATGCGCGCACTGCGCAGGGCAATTCCGCACAGCAAAAAGGCGGCCGCTGATGCGACCGCCTCTTTGTCATTCCGGGGCGGCGAAGCCGAACCCGGAATCTCGAGATTCCGGGTTCGATGCTCGCGCATCGCCCCGGAATGACGAGGTGAGAGCTCAGGCCTTCTCGAACAGGGACTCCACGTATTCCCAGTTCACGAGGTTCTCGACGAACGCCTTGAGATAATCGGGGCGGCGGTTGCGATAGTCGATGTAGTAGGAGTGCTCCCAGACGTCGCAGCCGAGGATCGGGGTGGCGCCGTGCACCAGCGGATTCTCGCCGTTCGGGGTCTTGGAGATCTCGAGCTTGCCGTTCTTGACCTGGAGCCAGCACCAGCCGGAGCCGAACTGGCCGACGCCGGCCGCCTGGAAGTCGGTCTTGAACTTCTCGAAGCCGCCGAGGTCCTCGTTGATCTTCTTCTCGAGCTTGCCCGGCAGCTTGGTGCCGCCGCCATTGGGCTTCATCCAGCTCCAGAAGTGGATGTGGTTGTAGTGCTGGCCGGCGTTGTTGAACACCGCGGGGTTCTTGCCGAACGAGCCCTTGACGATCTCCTCAAGGGATTTGCCTTCCCATTCGGTCCCCTTGAGCGCGTTGTTGCCGTTGGTGACGTAGGCCTGATGATGCTTGTCGTGGTGGAATTCCAGCGTCTCCTTCGACATGTACTGGCCGAGGGCGTCATAGGCGTAAGGGAGTGGGGGCAGCGTAAAGGTCATGGCTTCTTGTCCGCAACTGGGTGGAGAACGGGTTCTAACGGTCACCCCTTATAGAAGGTTCCGTGGCCGTTAAATACCGCCAATTTGCGAAAGCGCGTGATGCCGCAGCTTGGCCGGATTGCATAAAATCGACGCATCGAATTAAATCAGGCGGTTCGTTCCGAAAATATCTTTTCCAATGAAACATTTATGGGGCCGGAAATGATGAAGACAGTTTCTTCTGCACTCGCCGCCGTCGCGATGTTGCTCGCCTTGACGCCGACCGACGGCAGGGCCGCCGGCACCGTCCTCCGGGCCAAATTCAGCTTTGAGGGTCTGGCGACTTGCCAAAATCCACCGATCCAAAACTTCCCGATCCGCGGCGAAGGGAGCGGCACCCTTTCGACCGACCGCAGCGCCCAGCTCGACATGACCAGCAATATCGAAGGGCGGGTCGTCTACAACGCGAAGCTGGGCGCAAAGCCGACGGAAGCGCCCGAGGGGACGGCCGCACTGCGCGTTGCCGGCCGGCACACCTTGCGCGCCATCCGTGAGTATCCCAACAATTACATCATCATCAACCTGAAGGTCGTCGGCAGCCGCTGCACCATGACGATCGATCAGAGGCTGAAACCGGGCAAGCGGCAGTACACTTTCTACAATGGCTCCGGCCTGTCCTACTGCGCCAAGCCGACCATCACGCGAACCGCGTGCGAAGGTTATTGAGCGCGGCGTCGGGCAGCGGGACTATTCGCAGAACGATGTCCCCTGATAGACGAAGCACTTGCCGCGGGATGCGGAGGAAGGGGAGCGCCGCTCGCGCGTCGCTTCGGGACGTTTGACGCAACTGCCGCCCGCGCTCAGGACGTAGCCCGCCTCGCAGGTGATTTTGACGCAGGCCTCTCCGCTGGCACGGAAGCCCCGGTCGCATTCGAGCGGGCAGACCCGGCCGGCCTTGGCCTGCACCGCATCCAGCGCATCCAGGCTAGCAAGTCTGGTGTCGAGCTTCGTGCCGGCCTTCTGGTTGAACAACGAGAGGGCCCGGCGGGCCTGATCGTTCCACTCATTGCCGACCTCACCGGTCTTGCAGCCGACCCGCTTGAGCTCGGCCTGGAGCAGGCGAGGAAGATCGGAGGGAATCGCGCGACTCGCCTGCGGTTCCGGTGCAGGCGTGACCATCGCGATCCGGCCGGTGGGCTGGGCCGATCCAGGCGTGGACGTATCCGGCTGCGGCGACGCCTCGTTCGTGGCGGCGAGCTTGGCGGCGCTCGCCTTCTTCGCCTCCTCTTCCGTCTGGCGTTGCAGCTCGGCGGCTTTTCTAATCTCCGCAGCCTTGGCCTGTTCGGCGAGCCGGTTCTGCTCGGCGGCCAGCTTGGCCTCCTCTACCTGCTTCTTCTTCTCGGCCGCGATCCGGGCCTGCTCGGTTGCCTTCACCTCGGCCTCGGCCTTCGCCTGATCCGCCGCCTTGGCACCCTCGACCGCGAGCCGTGCACGCTCATCCGCGGCTTGGCGCGCCTTCTCGGCGGCAGCCGCGCGCTCGGTCTCCGCCGTGAGCTTGTTGCGCTGCGCCTTCGCGAGATTGGCGTAAAAGCCGGACGGATGTGCGGCGATAAAGGAATCCCACCCCTCGACCGTCCCGACGCGCTCGGCCAGCTCATAATCGGCGCGAACATCCGCATCCGCCGGGCGGGCGGGCAGTGCCGGGACCGCAGGCGCCGGAACCAGCGAGACGTCATTGCCGCCGAGCGAATTGGTCGTATAGGGCTCCTGCTGGCTTGCCGTGGCGCTCATCACGTCATCGCGGACGAAACCGAAGGCCTTGCGGATGTCGAGGCCGGGGATGGTCAGATGCTTGACCAGCGCCGTGGTGAACGGGCTGTTGCGGCCGTCGCCGTCCGACGCCGTTGCTCCCTCCTTGGCGGCAAAGGCAATGAACGTATTGGGCCTGCTGGCTTCGACGCCTATCAGCCCTCGCCCGAGCGAGCGCGATGCAATCGTGCGCTTCATCTTCTTCGCAAAGGGATTGTCGCGGCAGGCATCCAGAATGACAAGGCGCAGCTTCGTGGCCGGCTCGACCGCAAGCAGGATGCGATTGAGCGACACCGCCTCGTCATCGACGTCGGAATCGCGCTCCAGCACCGCGTCCACCGGGACCGCATAATTGGTGCCGTCGACCTCGAGGCCATGGCCGGCGAAATAGATGACGGCAATGTCGGCCCCGCGTGCCTTCTCGGTGAAGTCGCGCAGCGCCCGGCGCATCTCCATGTATTTGAGGTCACGACGCGAATCGATGACGTCAAAGGAGGCCTTGCGGAACATCTCCGCCATGGCGGCCGCGTCGTTTGCGGGATTGGTCAGCGCGGTGACGTTCTGATAGCCTGAATTGCCGAACACCAACGCCACGCGTTTATCGGCGCGCGCGCTTTCGCCCGCCAAGCAAAACGCGAGTGCCATAGCGATCAGCCCCAGCCGGCGCATCTCGGTTTCCAGTTTTGTCGCGATACCTTACCATTAAGTGCTATCTGAGCAAATTGGCGTGCCTCCGTCTGTGAGGCCGATCACCGAACTTTCGACGCAAAACGGGCTCCATGAGCATTGAGATCGACATTCTGAACGGCGACGCCTCGTGGCCGATTGCGGAGCCATTGCATCAGGCAGTCTGGGGACCACATACGATCGCGGACAAGCCCTGGGCTCAGGTCAAATGGGCCAATGCCGATCTGCGCGTCCTGATCGAGACCCCCGAGGACGGCCTGGTCTGCCATGTCGGCATCTACTTCCGCACCGTCACCTGGAATGGGCAGAAGGTCCATATCGGCGGCATCGGCGGGGTCTGCACCCGCGAGGACCGGCGCGGCCGCGGCTATGCGACCGTGGCGATCGACGCGGCGGTCCACACCATGCGCGCCAACGAGGCCGTTCGCTTCGCGCTGCTGTTCTGCGAGCCCCACAATGTCTCGTTCTACGAGACCCGGAGCTGGCTGCCGTTCAAGGGTGAGGTCTATTGCGAACAGCCGGAGGGGCGGATCCGCTTCACACACATGGCGCCCTACGTCTTCAACATCGTCCGCGCCCCGACGCTGGGCACCATCGACCTATGCGGCCTGCCCTGGTGAGCCCTGCGTGAGCGAGGGCTGGGCCGCCTGCCCCGGGCCCTATAATATGTCGATCATCATTTAAAATGTCCGCCCGGTGAACATGACGATCGACGCCCCCGTAGACGCCGTCCCGCCGCGGGGACCGGTCGCCTCCTCCATTACGAGCCTGCTGACGGCGCCGATCCTGCCGACGCTGCTCCGCCTCGCGATCCCCAACATGATCGCGATGGTCGGCAGCACGCTGGTCGCGATCGCCGAGACCTCCTATATCGGCCGGCTCGGCACCATCCCGCTCGCCGCGATCGCGCTGGTGTTTCCGTTCGCGATGCTGACGCAGATGATGAGCGCGGGCGCGATGGGCGGCGGGGTCTCGTCCGCGATCAGCCGCGCCCTCGGCGCCGGGGATCGTGACCGCGCCGCCACGCTGGCGCTGCATGCGGCCATCATCGGCCTCTGCGGCGGGCTGTTCTTCACGGTGATGATGCTCGGCTTCGGCCGCTGGTTCTTCACCCTGCTCGGCGGCCGGGACCGCGTCCTGGAGGAAGCCTGTGGCTATTCGCAGGTGCTGTTCTCCGGCGCGGTCGCGATCTGGCTCGTCAATACGCTGGCCTCGGTGATCCGCGGCACCGGCGACATGCGCCTGCCCTCGATGATTCTGATCGGGGCGAGCGTGCTGCAGATAGTGCTCGGCGGCACGCTCGGGCTCGGCCTGTTCGGCGTGCCGCAATTCGGCATACCGGGTGTCGCCAGCGGCCAGCTGATCGCGTTCAGTTGCGCGGCGGTCTTCCTGCTCTGGTATCTGTGGTCCGGGCGCAGCCGGCTGCAGCTCGACTTCCGCGCCTTCCGTTTCGAGCGCGCGATGTTCCTGGACATTCTCAAGGTCGGCGCGGTGGCCTGCCTGTCGCCGCTCCAGACCGTGCTCACGATCCTGATCTTCACCAAGATCCTGGCGACCTTCGGCACCGAGGTGCTGGCCGGTTACGGCATCGGCTCGCGGCTGGAATTCCTGCTGATCCCGATCACCTTCGCCTTCGGCATCGCCTCGGTGCCGATGGTCGGCCTGGCGATAGGCGCCGGACACCCGAGGCGGGCGCGACGTGTCGCCTGGACCGCGGCGGCGGCCTCCGGCCTCACGGTCGGCCTGATCGGGCTCGTCGTCGCGCTCGATCCCGCGCTGTGGGTCGCGCTCTTTACCCAAGACCCCGGCGTCACGGCCGCGGCGCACAGCTATTTCCGCTGGGCGGGTCCGGCCTTCGTGTTCTTCGGCATGGGCGTGTCGCTCTACTTCTCGTCGCAAGGCGCGGCCCGCGTCGGCGGACCGGTGCTCGCTTCCACCGCACGACTTCTGATCGTCGCGATCGGCGGCATCGGCCTCATGACGGCGCAGGCGCCAGCCTGGACCTTGTTCGCGTTGGTCGGCGGCGCCATGGTGGTGTTCGGCCTGTCGACGGCGGCCTCGGTCGCGCTTGTGCGCTGGGGCAAATGAGCGCAGCAAAAGCGCAGGAATGTGATTGCAGCCGCTCGGCGCACCGTCACTGCAGGCCGCAACGCGTCCGGGACACGGGAATCGGCTACGCCGCCATCGCCTTCAGCGCCGTCGCTGCCGAGGCATAGCCGCCCCGGGCGCCGTCGATGAAGTGCACGTGGTCGCTCCGCAGCGCCGAGGGTGCGAAACAGGTCATCATCGCAGCGTCCTGCTGATGCAGGCCGTAGCGCACGATTCCCTCGCGCGCGGCGGCCGCGAGGCGATCGCTCAACGCGCGCTCGAGCTGCGGGGTGCAGTCGAGAATCATGCGCAGGCCGTCGTCATACTTCCTGAAGTCCGAGTTCTCGACGACCTGCCGCTTGTAGAGGCCGGGCACGAAGCCGCCGACCTTGATGTCGAAGCGCATGATCAGATAGGCGAACAGCGTATAGGCCAGCACGCTGGCTCGGCGCGCAAGCAGCGGGCCGCCGCGCCTGGTGCGGGCTTCGTAGTCCAGCCCCTGCGGCGGCCATTTCAGCGGCGGTCCCTGCGGCGGCACCGGACGGGCGCCGTCCGGGCTGCGCTCGACGAGGTGGATGACGTCCTCGATCACCTTGCGGAAGGCATGCGGATCGGCGCCGCGCGCCGGCATCACCAGCACCGACAGGATCAGCCCGCGCGAGGCCGGCATCATCTCGAAGCGGCAGGACAGTCCGGACAGGTCAGGCTGCGTGCCCGGCGGCGCCTCGGCGACCGCGAACTCGCCGCGCTTCATTGCCGCGTCGGCAAAGGCGAGGCCGCCGCCGGAGAACATCGCATAGGACAGGTTCGCCGACGGACCGAAGCGCGCGACACGCACGTCGAGGCCCTGCGCGCGGATGGCGCTCACCGGCACCAGCGCGACCCGCATCCTCAGGTCGAGATCCTCCCGCACCCAGGTGGCGGTCGCGGCGAGCGCCTCGCGCGCCGCATCGAGATCGCCGGGCGCAACTGCAAAGCTCGCGCCGTCGCCGCCGAACACGAAGGGGAATTCGCGTCCTTCCAAGGCGTTTGTCACCGCCGCGATCACGGCCGCGCCGGCCATGTTGACCGCCTTGTAGCGCTGCGCCGCGATCGCCTTGGTGGAATCGACGATATCGGCAACGCCGATGCTCCAATCGTCCGGAAGCGGCGCATAGAGCGCAGGGTCCATCAGGCTGGTGAAACCGCGGAAGACCGGAATGCCGCCATAGAAGGTTTCGCCTGGGGTCATCGGGGATGCCGGATGGTTGGAATGCGCAACAAATACGTGACAGGATCGATCCGGGTTCGCCGGCCGGCGGCCCGTTTCGATCATTTGGCTGAAATGGGCCGGAACAACAAGACGCCGGCCCGCTGGGCAATGCCGCGGGGGTCATTGATCGGCGTCAAACGACCCGCCGGGGAGTGCGGCTATCCTCGTTCAGCTCCACGGCCTTAATGGGATGATTGAGGTGTCCGACTTCGGCAATAGGGACTCCACCTCTCCGGTCCGCCGGCGCACCGGCGTCGACCCGATCAGCGCGGTCAAGATGCCGGAGAGATTGACGGAAGCCGTCGATGCCTGGGCTGAAGCCCACCGCCTGACCCGCTCGGATGCAATCTGCAAGCTTATCGAGCTGGGCCTGAAGATCGCCCCGCCGGTGCTCCCACCGGAGCACCCGATCACGTCAGAGGCCATCAGGATCGAGGAAATCGCAGTCCACGAGATCGAAACGCTGCTCGATCCGGCGTTGCCGGAGGACGAGCGCGAGCGCCGCATCCGGCGCCTCACCGAAGGGCCGCCCGAATTCTCACATGAACGAATTGACCTGCCGAAGGCCTCGCCGAAGCACGGGACGTGACGGCCAAAGCATGATCCGGACGTGCGCAGTGGTTTTCTAGTGCAGCTTCTCGTCCTGACGCTTGCGCGAGGTGTCGAGCGATGCGTCATGGCAGCCGACCAGGCGGACGAATTGCTGCGGGTACATCTCATAGCCGTGATCGCCGGAATTCTGATGCGCCATCGGCGGGCAATGGACCACGTCCGGCTGGACTTGCTCCGTCCGGCCCCGGATTGAAGCGGCCGTGTTTGGCATGGCCATGGACTGCTCCTCGTCGATTAGGGCAGATCGATTGACGTAACCCAATCGATTACGGGGCATATTACGACCAATTCGGGCTGAATGTCATTGCGCCCGATCAACGCAATCATGCCGGCCGAGTTCCGCTCATGCCGTATTGCCCGCATCGATGGTGAACACGGTGCCGGTGACGTTGCGGCCACCGTCCCCCAGCAGATATTCCACCATGCGCGCGACATCGTCTGTCTCCGGCAGCCGGCGCAGCGCGCTGCGTCCGGCGATGCGCTTGCGCCCCTCGTCGGAGAGATTGTGGGTGAGCTCGGTATCGATGAAGCCCGGCGCGATCGCATTCACGGTGATGCCGACCTTGCCGACCTCGCGCGCCAGCGAGCGGGTGAAGCCGGTAGCAGCCGCCTTGGTCGCACCGTAGACGGACAGGCCGTTATAGCCGGTCGTCGCGATGATCGAGGAGATGTTGATGATGCGGCCGGCGCCGTCCGCCATCATCTGCCGCGCCACATACTTGGTGAGGATGATCGGCGACAGCACGTTGAGCTGCACCAGCGCTTCGATCTCGGAATTGTGCATGGTGGCAAGCAGGCCTTCGGTACCGAGGCCGGCATTGTTGACGAGGCCGTAGACCGGGCCGAACTCGTCGCGCACGAGCTTTGCGAAGGCCGGGATCGCGTCGATCACGGCAAGGTCGCAGGCGCGGAAATGCAGGCGCCCCTCGGATTTTGCGATTGCGCCCTCGAGCTCCTCGCTCTGGCGCCGTGCCACTGCGATCACGTTATAGCCGGCACCGGCCAGGCGGCTGCCGATCGCCAGACCAATACCGCGGCTGCCGCCGGTGACGAGAACGTTATGCATCGGTGCGCGCCAATTTGCCGGCCGGGGTGACGTCGAGCGCCTCGACGAAGCGGATCACCGCCGGCACCTTGTGCGAGGCGAGCTGCGCACGGCACTGAGCCAGGATCTGGTCGCGGATCTCCTTCGCGCGCGCCTGATCGGTGCCGTCGGCCAGGACCACGTCGGCGACGACGATGCCGCCGGTGATCGGGCTCTTGCGCGATTTCGCCCGCGACATCCGCACGTCGGGATGACGGTTGATCACCGCCTCGATCTCCTCGGGGTGGACCTTCAACCCGCCGATATTGATGATGCCGCCACGGCGGCCGACGAAGTAATAGCGGTCGCCGCGCAGTTCGACGATGTCGCCGCTGTCGACGAAGCCGTCGTCATCGGTGAGCGCCGCGGCGCTGCGACCGACATAGGCGTGCGCGGTGCGCGTCGAACGGATCCGCAGCGAACCGTCGACCACCTTCATCTCGACCCCGTTGCGATTGCCGAGATAGTCGGCCGGAAAGCCTTCCAGCCCGTCATTCACGGCGAAGCCGACGCCGGCCTCGGTCGAGGCATAGGCGTGACCGACCGAGGAATTGGGGAATGCCGCCTTCAACCCGTCGAGCACCGCCTGGTCGGCGATTTCGCCGGAGAGGCGGACGTAAGCCGGGGCGAATTTCGTGGCCGAACCGCTCATCAGGAGCTTGCGCCAGTGCGACGGTGTGCCGGAGATGTGCGAGACGCCACGCGCCTTCAGCCGCGCGACGTGATTACCCAGCGCTTCATGCGGGTCCGACAGCACCATCGAGCCGCCGGACAGGATGGCGCGGAGGAAGATCTGCAGGCCGCCATAGCGGCGGATGTCGTAGAACGTCGCCCATACCGGCGCAGGTCCGCGCGCGGGACCTTCGGCGACGATGGCGCCGGTCAGCGCTTCCAGCGTGTGACCGACGATTTTCGGCACGCCTGAGGTGCCCGAGGTCAGCATCAGCCATTCCGTGGCGCGCTCGGTTTTGGCCGGCGCGGCCGCTTGAAGCGGCAATTGCGCGGTCACGACCAGCGACACGCCGGAATCGGCCCAGCGACCGGGTTCGTCGGTGACGACGGCATCGATCCCAGCATCCGCGATCAGTGCGTCGAGATGCGCCGGGTTGAGATCGGGCGGGCACAGCAACATGCGGCTCGCGATGCCGTCGAGCTCGATCATGGCTAGGCCCGACCGGAGCTGGTCGGCCAGCTTGAGCAGCACGGAGCGGCCCGACAACTCGCGCAGGCGGCCGCCCAGGACCGTCTGCGACAGGATATCGGTCAGCGACACGACATCGTGCGCGTCGGAGATCGTGCGGCCTTTCAACTCCGCGCTGAGATAGTCGCGGAGCGCAAAGATCTCACGCGGGGACATTTTCGTAGGCCCGCACGAAATCGCCCACGGTGGCGGGGAATGCTGCGTCCTCGGAAATGGTGAAGGGGTCGACCCCGGTGTCGTCCTCGAGACGCGCCACCAGGATGGCGAAGGCGAGCGAGTCGAAGCCCGTCTCGTGCAGCGACAGATCGTCCGACAGCTCGGGAAGCGTGACGTTCTGCTCCTTGGCGATCTGCCGGATCGCCTCGATGACCTTTGACCTTACCGACATGGCTGGCTCGCTTTGTTATCGTTGGTGTTGCGGCGGCTCGTGCTGGCCGCCTCCCCATGGCCGCCTGTTTACCCGAGAGAAGTAAATGTCTTCTTGGACAATTCAGATAAAATTGGACCTATCTGCCGATTTTGGCGGAGTCACAGCCTGATCGAGCCGCCCAGGATTGCCGCATAAGCCTCGGCATCCAGCGAGACATAGGCTCCGAATTTCGAGTCCGCCATGAACAGCGGGTCGGGAATCGCGGCGGGATCGAAGCCTTCCCGCAACAGATCGCCCTTCTTCTGCTTGAACGTCTCGGTCGCATCGATCTCGCGGGAGATGCGGATGAAGACCGGACGCGCATAGGCCGGCAGGCGCCGCGACAGATGTGCGGGCAGCGCCGCAATGTCAAAGCCCTCGTTGACCACGATCGCGCTCATGCCGGCGCGGCCATCGGCGCCGGGGATGCTGACGCCGTAGGTGGTGGCATCGACCACGCCGGTGAAATCGCGCATCACCTCGTTCACTTCGGAGGTCGCGACATTCTCGCCCTTCCAGCGAAACGTATCGCCGATCCGATCGACGAAATGGAAGAACCCCTTGTCGTCGATCCGCATCAGATCGCCGGTGCGAAACCAGGCATCGCCTTTGGCAAACACATCGCGCAGGATCTTCCTCTCGGTTTCGCCGGCGTCGGTGTAGCCCTCGAAGCGCCCCCCGCCCTCGTCGGCGGTGCCGATGCGGCCGATGGCTTCGCCGGCCTCGCCGCGGGCGCAGGCGATGCAGAAGCCCTTTTCATCGCGCAGCGGCGCGCCGTTGTCCGGATCGAGCCTGACGAGATTGGCAGGGAAGCGATGCGCCAGCAGCGGCGGGATGCGGCCGATCGCGCCCGGCTGCCCCTCGACGTTGAAAAGCGAGAAATTTCCCTCCGTCGCCGCATAGAATTCGAGGATACGGGGAATGGCGAAACGCGCCTGAAAGTCCTCCCAGATATCCCCGCGCAGGCCGTTGCCGCAAACCATGCGGAGACGATGGCGGTTCTCATATTCCGAGGGCGGAGCCTTGAGCAGGTAACGGCAGAGCTCGCCGATATATTGAAACAACGTGCAGTCATGGCGGACGATGTCCGACCAGAAATGCGAAGCCGAGAATTTCTCGGCGATCACCACCGAGCCGCCGGCGGCGAGCATGCTGCACGGCGCGACGATGCCGCCGACCGAGTGGAACAGCGGCAGGCAATCATAGAGCCGGTCTTGCGGGCTCGCGCCGGTGAGGCCGGCGAACCAGAAACCCCAATTGAGAATACGGCGATGGCTGATGCTCGCGGCCTTCGGCAGGCCTGTCGTGCCCGAGGTGTAGATCAGCAGCGCGCGGTCGTCGATGGTGACCTCGCCGTGCTCCTCCGGCGACAGCGGCGCGTCGTCCAGCGCCGCAAGCGCGACGTCGATGGCGCGGTCGCCACGGGCGTCGCCATGCGTCCACACCTTGGCCTGACCTTTCAGATGCGGCGCGGCTCCCTCCAGCATCTCCGTCAGCTCATGCGCCACGATGATGTGGGAGGGCCTGGCGACGTCGATGCAATGCGCGAGCGAGGGGCCGACCAACTTGGTGTTGAGAAGTGCGACCACGCCGCCGACCCTGCTGATACCGAGCCACGCTGCGACATAGTCGATGCCGTTCGGCATGATCAAGGCGACGACATCGCCCTTGGCCACGCCGACCGAGCGCGTCCAGCGCGCATAACGATTGATGCGTTTCGACAGGCCGGCATAGTGGAGACTTGCGTCGTCCGTCAGCAGCGCAACGCGGTCGGGCTGGCGCTGTGCCCAATCGTCGATGACGTCGGCGAACAGGCGTCCCGGCAGCGTCTCGATCCGCGCGGTGAGCTCGATCGCCTTCAGCCAGATCCTGGAAGCCGACGGTGCGCGCGCGACTTTCGGCTGCTCGATGACGCCGGTGGTCATATTGTTCACTCTTTCGGGCGGTCTGCGGTTTCCGGCAGTCTAGCCCGTGCGCCCTGACCCAGGCGTTAAAAGACAAGGTAAACCCGGTTAGGAGGCGATTAACGCTAGCCATCCTTTACCAGGCCGACGCTTTCGGCGGCATGCCGTCAGCGCAGGCCGATGGCCGGCGCAAGATGGCGGGCGTAGGGGCCGCTAGCCGCTGCGCTTGTGACGCGAGCGCTGCGAAGGTGTTTTGGGCTGATAATACGGATTGAGATCGCAGGTCGCAGCGCGGCCCGAGGCCGTGGCGCGGCACTGCGGCATCGATGTGAAAGAGCAATCATACCAGTTCAGGCCGCCGCGACCGGCATAGACGTGCATGCAGACAGGATAGCGCGGATCGTAGGTCTGCGCCTGCGAGGGGGTGGCCACGAGCAACGCCGCAATGGCCATAATCGGGTACGACCAGAGACGCACGACAGGGTCCTCCTGCACGGCACATTGACGATCTATTGCGGCCTCTTGTGGCGCCGGCGCGGCGGCGGCTCGTTGTAGGCGTAATAGGGATTGGGGTCGCAGGTCGCGGCAAGGCCCGACGCCGTCGCGCGGCACTGCTCCATCGAGGTAAACGAGCAGTCGAAATAGTCACCGCCTCCGCCACCGGGGCCGCCGACATAGCGGTGCATGCAGAAGGGATAGGCCGGATCGTATCTCTGCGCGCTGGCATCCGCTGCGCCAAGCAACGTGAAGATCGCGGTGAGGATGAGGAATGGCAGGCGCATGGGGGAAATCCTCGAATTAGTAGCGTCGCTTCATATGACACAACATCTCGTCGTCCGCGACTGTTCCGCAGGCCTGATGACGTCGAGGTGAGTGGACCGCACAACGCCAGAAGCGATGCGCGGCGGAGAGGGAGTGACGATCAAGCCCAGCCGGAACGATGTTGCCAGGCAGCGCTAGCCGCCCAGCCCCTGCAACACCAGCCGGTTCAGCCTTGTCGCGAACGCCGCCGGATCTTCCGGCAACTCGCCGTCCAGGATCTGCGCCTGCTCGAGCAGGAGCAGGCTCAGATCGTCGACGGTCTTCGAGCCGGCTTGCGCCTTGGTGATCGCCGTCACCAGCGGATGACGCAGATTGATCTCGAGGATCGGCTTGGTGCGCAGGCCCCGGTTCTGCTGCGACAGGATGCGCTCGAGCTCGCGGCTCGGGCCCTGGCTGTCGGCGACGAGGCAGGAGGCCGAACTGGTAAGGCGCGTCGAGGCCTTGACGTCGCTGACGCGCTCGCCGAGCGCGGCCTTGATCACGGCGACGGTGGCGGCCTCATCCGCGGCCGGCTCGTCCTTCTTCGCATCGTCCGCCTCGTCGACGCGCGGGATCAGGTCGAGATTGAGATCGCCCTGGCTCAACGACTTCAGCGGCTTGCCCTCGAACTCCTGGGGCATCGAGGTCCAGAAGGCGTCGACGGGATCGGACAGCAGCAGCACCTCGATGCCGCGCGCGGTTGCCGCCTCGAGCCGCGGATTGGACTTCAGCCGCTCGATGCTGTCGCCGACGAGATAATAGATCTCGGTCTGGTTCGGCTTGAAATCGGCGATGACCTGCTTCAGCGAACGCTTCTCGCCCGACGTCGTGGTGAAGCGCGACAGGGCCAGCAGCTTTTCGCGCCGCTCAAAATCCTCGTAGATGCCTTCCTTGAGCACCGCACCGAAGCCGTCCCAGATCTTGGCAAAATTGTCCGGATCCTTGTCGGCAAGGCTTTCGAGCTCCGACACGACCCGGGTCGCCACCGCCTTGCGGATCTGCGCCAGCTGCGGATTGTTCTGCAGCATCTCGCGGGAGATGTTGAGCGGGAGATCCTCGCTGTCGACGACGCCGCGGATGAAACGCAGGTAGCCCGGCAACAGATCGGCATCATCGGTGATGAAGACCCGGCGAACGTAAAGCTTCACGCGGCCCTTGCGGTTCGGCTCGAACAGGTCGAACGGCTTGGCCGACGGCGCGAACAGCAGCACGGCGTAGGAATAGCGCCCCTCGGCACGATAATGCAGCGTCATCGCGGGATCGTCGAAGGCGGATGCGATCTGCTGATAGGCCTTCTTGTAGTCCTCGCCCGTCAGCTCGGATTTCGAGCGCTGCCACAGCGCGCTCGCCGAGTTGATCTGGCGCGGCTCGCCTTCTTCCGGCACGAGCTCGATCGGGAACAGGATGTTGTCGGAATAGGCATGAACGATGCGCTCGATCTCGAAGGCCTCGAGATATTTCCTGGCATCGTCCCTCAGGTGCAGGACGATCTCGGTGCCCCGCGTCACGCGCGCCGCCTCCTCGTCGCTGGCGCGGGCGATCTCGAAGCCGGAGCCGCCGGAGGACGTCCAGGTCCAGACATCGCTCTCGCCGGCGCGGCGGCTGATCACGACGATCTTCTCGGCGACCATGAAGGCGGAATAGAAGCCGACGCCGAACTGGCCGATCAGGCCGAGACCGTCCTTGGCCTCCTTCAGCTTGGACACGAACGCCTTGGTGCCGGAGCGGGCGATGGTGCCGAGATGATCGATCAGCTCCTGCCGCTCCATGCCGATACCGTTGTCGGCGATCACGAGCGTATTGGCCGTCTTGTTCGGGGTGATGCGGATCTTGAGCGCGTCGCCCTCGCCCAGCAATGCCGGGCTGGCAATCGCCTCGTAGCGGAGCTTGTCGCAGGCGTCGGAGGCGTTGGAGACGAGCTCGCGCAGGAAGATGTCGGTCTCGGAATAGACGGAGTGCACCATAAGGTGCAGAAGCTCGGAAACCTCGGCCTGGAAGGGCTGCGTATGCACAGCCGTGTCTGACGTCGTCATGCGTTTACCCGGTCAAAACGAAAGGGAAGAAACCCGGGATATAACGCGAGGCGAGGGGGGATCAAGTGGACGTGAAAAATCGCCCTCCCGGCGGGAGGGCGATCTGTCCGATCGCTCGGCGGATCAGGTGACGCAACGACCGGGCTGGAGCAGCTTTGCGACCTCGGTCAGCGAGCTGACCATCGGCTCGCAGGCAATCGTCGGCTTGGCGCGCACCTTCTTCTGGTTCTGGAGCAGTGCCGGCGGCTTGGCGTTACCGGTCTCGATCGCCGCCGGCACCCGCAGCAGCACCGACGTGGCGACGAGGTCGTTCAGCCGCATCGAGACGGTGCGGGTGGGAACCGCGGCCGGCTTGAGCTCGGCAAGACGGTCGGCCTTGCCGGCGCGATTGACGTTGTGACCTGGGGCCTGGCTCAGGCTGTGGCTGGGCAGATCGGCGACCGCCTGCCAGCGGTCGGCCAGATCGTGGCCGGAGGCCAATTGCACCGCGCCGAGCGTCGCGGCCATCGCGATTGCGCCTAAAAATACCTTATGAATCTGTGACATGGCTGCCGGTCCCTCGCCCCATGGCGATCGCGGGAACAACGCGGGGCGTGGACCGGGGGTTCTTGACCCCCACGATCACTTAACCGTGTCCGGCAATGCAGCAGCGTGCGGAAATTATTTCGCAAGGCTTGGAACGTCTCGCCTGGACAGGAGTCGTCTCAGCAGCCGGCTATTCCCCCCTGCCCCATAAGCCGGCGACGTAGGGCGCGACTGTGGTGATGCCAGTCGCGCCTTACTTTTTTCTATAATGGTATCAATTAGTTACGTAGAAAACGTTGCCTGCCATGCTTTTTGTCATGCTTTCATTTGGAAGCCGTTTCAGAGCCTGCTGAGAGGTCGCTGATAGGGCCGGCCCTCGGCAACGGGCGCACTCGCGAACGCGCAGGCCGGGCCCGCTCCGAGCCCTGCACCCCCTCAAGGCTTGATCTTTTCAAACCGCAGCAACTCTTCTCGGGCACTCGCCATCTCGTCGAGCATTTCCCTGATCTTTCGACGCGGGAAGGACACCAGCTCGTCGCCATCAGTCCTTCTGCCGGAAAGCCATCTTGGCTTGCCCTCTGCGGCCGGCGCGCTCTGTGGGTACCGCGAGACGCCCTGCTTCTTCATCTCGGCAGTCACCATGTCCGACCAGTTCTTAAGCGCGTTGGCCGTACCCAATGCCGTCTTATTCAAAGCGTTTCTCTGCGAAGCTCCCATCACCATTCGGCGCAACCTCCGGCTTCTTCACGTCACTCGGAAATGACAATCAACTTCCACTCGGCACCCGCGAGAGCCGGGCCGAAATGCTTCAGTCTGACGCTTCACAATCTCGCTGACGTGGGAATCCACTAAGCGAACGCGACGGGTCGCCACCTTAGACACCGCCTGCAATCCGGAAACCAGTTGCTCCGGTGCGAGCCGTGTAGCACCGATCCGAATCACGACGTCGGCTTTCTTGTCGAGGACAAGCGAGAGCATTCGCCACATGTCGGCAAGCATCGTCCAGTACTGATTAACGTCGCCGTGCCGATCGTCCTGAGAAAAGCGTTGCTTTTGCGGCCCCGGCGGGCCGCCCAAAAACCAGAGCCGGAGCCATTGATCTTCTGCGTAGTTCGTAACGTCGAAATATGGTGGCGATGTCACCACGCATCGAATGGGATTTTGAAATCTACCCTTCAAACGAGGAAGGTTGCGCATATCAGTGTTGAAGATTGACGCGCGGCGGGCCGGGGGCTTTTCCGTATACCGATAGTCGAGCTGCCTTCTGAGAATGCCAAACACATCCCTCTTCGGGGCCGTTTGATGGCGCTCCTTCCAAAATCTGACTGAATAGTCCGGCTTCGTGCTGATGGTGTGCGGCATCTGGTTGCTAAAATAATTTTCAGACCGATCTGTCTCGCCGTGAAGAGAACCAAGAACTAGCGCGGCGATCATGCCGTCAACGATGGTGGCACGGTGGCGGAGGTTGTCGCGCAAATAGACAAGTTGTAACAGCGTCTGCCTGTGATACGCATGCTTGAAGAAGATGGGCAGAGCCGAAAGCTGCTCAGCTCCGTAGCCGTCCGTCTTGAAACTTTCTTCAAGTTGATTGATGCGCGATAGCACAGCCCCCTTTGATGGGGCGTTAGTCTTCGCGCGGGAAATACAATAGGCGACTGGATTAGTGTCGCAGCCGATGGCTTCGCGATCCATCAGCAATGCTTGGAACGGAAGCGTGCCTCTGCCACAGAACGGGTCAAGGACCGTGTCTCCCGGCTCGGTTAGCTTGGATAGCCAATGCTCCGCGAAAGATTCCGGGAACATCGCGAAGTAGGAACAAAGAGCGTGCATCCGGTGCCGCATCTACTTTAAGCCCTTTAACATTGCCTTCGACACGTCGCGGCATTGTTTTTCAATCTTGGGATCGGGGTGATAGCACGCTGCAATTCTGCATCGATCGAACAATATTCCGCCATCAATGCCCGCAGATTCCCAATCCCTCGGTGATACGCGGCGCGGAACGAAGAAAAGGCGCACCGGGTCTACCAGCAGAGGAGCGCGCATCCATTTTTTGACGAACGATCGCGAGTCCATCTCGGCGAGTTTGTTCTGCCAATCAGACGCGCCAGCGGCACACTGTCCGAAGGCGATTAACTTACCTTGCTTCTCATCTGGGAAGCTTCGCCATGCGACGATGTCTAGTCCGTCGTCACCAGTATGGCGCGCCAGCTCCGGCCTTCGGCACCCATCCCCTTCACCGACAGACAAGCACAAGTCGTCGATTGCCTTGCTCAAACGTCCTAAAGGTGATTTCCGCGGGGAGCCAAATCGCACGGATACGACGCCATTTTCTGATCCCCCTAGATATCCGAGCGTGGCTCTCGCGCAAATGTTTTCAAAAAGGGCTGAAGTGCCGTCGTGTCCTGTCGTTGGCTTGTTTATCGACATTAACAACAAGGCCGTATAAGTGAACGCCTCCGGCTTCGGACGAACGGACAATGAGCCCATCGTTACTTCGAACGGATATCGGTCCTTACCGCATGCCTTCGCGCGATTTTCAATCTCGCCAAACGCATCCTGCGCGATCGATTGGCTGAGTTGAGAACCACTGTCGCCACCGGCGCTCACAATCGCGTCGGTGCTCCCTGTCCGACGGAGCAGCTTGACCAAACTTGCAACCGAGGTCGATTTGTCTTTCGACCGCAAAGCCTCCAATTCCATCCAGTCAGCGAGACTTTCTGTCGGATCAGTGGCGGCAGGCAGGGTGATGGGCATGACAGAGTCGAGCTATGAGGATCACTTTGACTTCTTAGAACGCATCTGCTGCATGTCAGCGATGATTGCGCGCGAGAGGTCCACCAAATCTTCCGCCGTTTGCAACAAGTCCTCATTACCGTCGTATCCAGTCAGCACGGTGCCCCTTGCTTTTTGAAGGTTCTGCTTTGCTTCCACCATCGACTCTCTGAAGACTCGTTCGTCTCCCTTACTGATTTCGAGAGAGACGCTCAGCGTTAGCCCCTTTCGGAGCGCCGCGATCGCTTGTTTGTTCTTTAGAACCTCATCCAGACGTCGAAGATCAGGATTTTGACTCTGAACGACCGGCGGCAGACTTTTCGACCGGCTGCCATAGAGCCAAGTCAGAAATTCGCCGAGTTGCTTCTCGTGATCCTTCGGTACCGGGCGTCGCTTGCCGATCGTCTTCTCGCCCTTTGGCAACCCCAGGAATCCTTGAATGCCAGTGTACCCAAGTCCCGTTGTGAGATGTGAAAACGAAAAATGCTCTCGGTAACGATCTTCTCGATCAAAAACGCCGGCCGCCTCGCCTTGATCGAGAACCATCAATCCGTCGTACAGACGCTCAACGGTGCTATGTTTGTCGCCGATGCGTCTAGCGATTTCCTCTAGCGGGACACCTACTTCATTGTGCACCCAAGCGACATAATGAGCTTTGGGGTAGGATTCCCATGCTTGCGGGCCGTTAATGTGCTTGAAGCCAAGATACGCCCACACCTCGTCACGCTTACAAAAGATCACAGGCAACGTGTCGAGTTGCCTGCGCGCGGCCGGGCTGATGCTGGGAAGGCTTGAAATCTGCAACTTGGATCGAAGATTCGAATCCCGGAGCAATTTTACCGCAGCAAGCCGTCGATTCCCTTCGATGACATAACTCTTGCCGCGCTCCTTCGCAGCATAGACCGGCTCATGGCGATAGAAGCCATTTTCGGCAATAGACAAAGCAAGCTCATCGACGGCCATATTCTGCCAGAGCACCTTGATGATTTCTTCCTGAGTGGCTTTGGGCGTCAACCCGTAATCAGCCAAGCGAGGATTCTCTGGGTCGAGAAGCAAGCTATCGGTGTCTACGTCTTCCGATTCCCAGCCAGCAGCTTTCGGCGATTTACTCATTTGCCTTTCGCCTTCCTCACCTTGCCCCCGACGCTGCGTGCGGAACGGTCGCTCGTCGCTTTTTGCCGAGGGCGATCCCAATACGGGCTCTTGCATTTGGGGCAAACGCGCGGCTGCTGCCCCTTCTCACGAGGCAACCACTGATGGCCGCATCGCTCACATTGAAAACCGGCTAGATGGACGTGTGCCATAGCTGCCTACAAGTATATCCCCGCAGAGGATATATTAGTGAGTTCATGTTAATGTTTCTTTAAGCGTAAGCGCGTGCACGTACAACAATTTTATCGGCCCGCGCGCGGCGGACTTAGCCACGTCGGACGCACCGGGCTTGATAGAAGACCCGACCGCCTTCAAACCTGTCCACGCTTCGTGCGAGTCTCAGACGACGCGGGCAGTCTTCTAGGGTCCCGCACGAGAATCTCGCCTTCTGCGTCGAGCGGCGTTCCATCGGCGTGCCGCCGCCTAAAATCGAGGCGCCGGCACCGATTGCCACAAAACTTCCGTAGCCCCTCACGCAACGGCGTGTCACACACCACGCAGTTCGAAAATCGAACGGGTGGCGTGAACGCCCGCGGCCCGTGGCGCGCAGCCCATCTCTGTTGTTGCCGTACGACCCCGACGCACTTCTCAGAGCAGTACTTCCGGTGGCCGTGTTCTGACGCGAACGGCTCGCCGCAATGCGCGCAAGCTCGCATCCTCATCGCTGGGTCGCCTTCAGTCCGGCGTCGACTAGCCGACGAACGACTTCAGACTCTCCCGGCTCACTTGCTCTTTCTCACTTGGGCTGGACCTGTGCGGCCTTGCCCGCCAGCCACTCCCGCCCCTCGCCGTAGAGCCTCTCGACCTCGGGCCCGGTCAGGCCCGGCATGTCGCGCTTGACCCTGTAGCCGATCAGCTCCTGCATGTAGGCGAGATGGCGATAGCCTTCGGGCAGCGCGGCCAGCGCTTCCTGGTCGAGCCGGAGTGTCGCAGCAGGATCGACCGGGTCGATGCGGTCCTTCTCGTAGATCGGCTGGCGCCGGACGATGCCCCATCTTCCCTGCCGCTTCTCGAGGAAATCGTAGAAGCGTCCGGTGCAGACGACGTCGCAGAGCACGTCGTGCACCAGGGCGCGCTGCGAGATCGTCATCTTGGTCTGGGCGATCGCCCGTGCATCGGAAAGATCGATGCTGGTGCCGCCGAGGAAATGCAGGATGCGAACGCCTCTGGCAAACCCCTCCTGGCTGACGCGCATGAACTCCCGCGCCGGTCCCTGAAACCAGGTGGCGGACATCCAGCCCTCCTCGTGCCAGACCGTGGCAAAGCGCTCCCAATCGCCGGCATCGCGCCACACCGCCCAGTTCTCGACGAGGTCGCGGATGGCGAGGCGGTCGAGCAGTTGCTGGTCCATGAGCACATCTCCGACGAGGATCATGCATGAGCTATGAGCGGCGTCACTAATGCGCGTCAAGGGCGGGCGACAGGCACGAAAAACCGGCGTGCCTTACGGCACGCCGGTTCGGATCGTTCGCGAAAGTCGGCTGCCTTACGCCGCGGGCGCCTTCGGCGTGCGGTTGCGCGAGTTGCGCTGGAAGAACAGGGCCTGGCTCGCCACCGCCGACACCATCGCCGGCTGGAACGGTTTCGAGATCAGGAACGCCGGCTCGGGACGCTCACCGGTGAGGAAGCGCTCGGGGTAGGCGGTGATGAACACCACCGGCACCTCGAACGTGCGCAGCAATTCGTTGACGGCATCGAGGCCCGAGGAGCCGTCGGCAAGCTGGATGTCGGCGAGGATGAGGCCGGGCCGCTTGTTCTTGGCCAGCGCCACCGCATCGGCATGGGTGCGCGCGACGCCGACGACGTTGTGGCCGAGATTCTTCACCAGGCTCTCGAGGTCCATGGCGATGAAGGTCTCGTCCTCGATGATGAGCACGTCGGTCGCGATCTCGGCCGCCATCTCGCGTCCGGCGGTGTCCGCCAGCCGCCGCGTCTCGGCGACGTCGGTGCCGAGGATGAAGGCGACTTCCTCCTCCGAGAATCCCTCCAGCGAGAGCAGCAGGAAGGCCTGCCGCGGCAGCGGCGTGATGTTCGACAGCCGTCGCTCCGGCGGCATCGGCAGGGTCGTCACCTCGGAATCGTCGTTGACGGAGACCGAATTCCAGATCTGAGTGAATAGCCGGAACAGCCCGACGCGGGGGCCATGGCTCTCGTCGAGCACGCTGGGATCTCCGAGCATGGCTTCCAACATGGCTGCGACATAGGCGTCGCCGGATGCCTGGCTGCCCGTCAGGGCGCGCGCGTACCGGCGCAACAACGGCAAGTGTTCGGCAACGAGCTGTGAACGGGACATCCCCACTCCATTCATCTTCGGGCCAACCTGGCAACGCGGGGGGCCCGGGTTCCCCTGCTGGCTGTTTACGCCTCAGCCCAAGAAAAGTTCCGCCAAGGGCGGAACTTTTTCTCGAACCTGGAATTGTGCCTATCCAGGGAACGGCTCCCGGTTGAGAAAACTTCTCGATTTTACAGTAACTTAACTCGGGGAAACGTGGAACAGGTCATGAAAGATCTCAAGTCTCAAGCAACCAGAAGCACGACCCCCGGCAAGGGAGGGCTCACTCCGGAGATTCAATCCCGGATCGGGCATCAGCTGCGCGCCATGTACGACGACGTGGTACGGCAGGGGGTTCCGGATCGGTTCGCAGAACTGATCAAGAAGCTTGATGCCCAGGGAGCCACACCCCAAGTGGAAAATGACGGGGGATCTAACGACAACACCAATGGGAGGGATTAATGCCTCTCACGGACTCCCTGCGTAACGACATCCTGGCGGCCGTACCCAGCCTGCGCGCCTTTGCCATCTCGCTCAGCGGCAATGCCGACCGCGCCGACGATCTGGTGCAGGAGACGCTGCTCCGCGCGCTCGCCAACATCGACTCGTTCCAGCCCGGCTCCAACCTGCCGGCGTGGCTGTTCACGATCCTGCGCAACCTGTTCCGCTCGGACTATCGCAAGCGGCGGCGCGAGGTCGAGGATGCCGAGGGCAATTACGCCAAGACGCTGAAGACGCAGCCCTCGCAGAACGCGCATCTCGAGTTCGAGGAATTCCGCACGGCGCTGGATAAGCTTCCGCAGGACCAGCGTGAAGCGTTGATCCTGGTCGGCGCCTCCGGCTTCTCCTACGAGGACGCGGCTTCGATCTGCGGCTGCGCCGTCGGCACGATCAAGAGCCGCGTCAACCGGGCCCGCTCGAAGCTCGCCGCGCTGCTCTACGTCGACGGCGCCGAGGACTTCGGACCGGACGAGACCGTGCGGGCCGTGATCGGCGGCAGCGGCGGCTGACGGCCGGCGTTCTCGAGTTCGAGACAACAGCAAGGCGGCCGCTTCTGCGGCCGCCTTAGTATGCGTGCGCGAATGACGCCGCCCGCGCCGATCACTCCTCCACGAAAGTGACGGTCTCGGCCACGCTCGCCCGCGAGGTGCGGTAGCTGTTGACCTTGTGCGCATGGTCGGCATAGCCGAACGAGATGCCGCAGACGATGCGGCGATCGTCGGGTAGGTTGAAGTGGCGGCGGATCAGGCCGGAGTGCCGCGCCAGCGCGGCCTGCGGAATGGTGCCGAGCCCGAGCGCCTGGGCGGCCAGCATGAAGTTCGAGACATAGGCGCCGCAATCGATCGCACCGTAAATGCCGAGCGGCTCGTTGGTGTGGATGATCGCGACATGCGGCGCGCCGAAGAAATTGTAGTTCTCCAGCGCCTGCTTGGCGTAGGCCATCTTGTCGCCGCGGGCGATGCCGAGCGTGTTGTAGAGCTGAAAGCCGCTTTCGCGGCGGCGTTCGAGATAGACGCCGACATATTCGCGCGGCGGGATGAAGTCGTAATCGTCGCCGAGACCCTTTGAGGCTTCCGCGTAGATCGCCTCGCGAAAGCGCTCCTTGGCCGCGCCGCTGGCGATGACGACCTGCCAGGGCTGGCTGTTGCACCAGGACGCGGTGCGCTGCGCGGTGGTCAGCACATGCTCGATGGTGGCGCGGTCGACCTGCTTGGGCAGGAAGGCGCGGACCGAGTAGCGCTCGTTGAGCAGCTCTTCGAGCACGTCGATGCGGTCCTGAGTAGAGTGTTTGGCGTTGGGCACTTTGGCGTCCATGACTTGCCTCGTTCTCGTGCCCCGGACGCAGCGCAGCGCTTCTTCAGCGGTGCGCTGCAGAGCCGGGGCCCATTGTGGCCTCTGGGTCCCGGCCCGCGCTTCGCGCGTCCGGGACACGGTAGCTCTCACCGTCCCTTGGTCGGGATCTTGTTGTACGGCACGTCCTTGTCGACGCGGATGTCGCCGGGCAGGCCCAGCACGCGCTCGGCGATGATGTTGCGCAGGATCTCGTCGGTGCCGCCGGCGATGCGCATCGAGGGCGAGGACAGCAGCATCTGCTGGAACTGGCCTTGCACAATCTCCTCGTCGCTGCCGGTGAGAACGCCGGCCGCGCCCTGCAGGTCCATGGCGTAGGTCGCGATGTCCTGCAGCATCATGCCGGAGACCAGCTTGCCGATCGAGTTCTCCGGACCCGGTCGCTCGCCCTTCGACAGCGCCGAGATGGTGCGGTAGCTGGTGAATTTCAGTCCGTTCGACTTCGCCGCCCAGCTCGCCAGCTTCGAGCGCACGGCGGGATCCTCGATGGCCGGGCCATCCTCGAGCATGAGGTTGGAGCAGAACTCGAACATCTCAGGCACGCCGGTCGCAAGCCGCGCGCCGATCGACATGCGCTCGTTCATCAGCGTGGTCAGCGACACGCTCCAGCCATCGCCGACGGCGCCGAGACGCTGGCTGTCGGGGATCACCACGTCGGTGAAATAGACCTCGTTGAACTCCTGCATGCCGTTGGCCTGCTTGATCGGACGCACCTCGACGCCGGCGCTCTTCATGTCCAGGAAGAACATGGTGAGGCCCTTGTGCTTGGGCACGTTCGGATCGGTGCGCGCGATCAAGAGGCCGTAATCGGAATAATGCGCGCCCGAGGTCCAGATCTTCTGGCCGTTGACGATCCAATTGTCGCCCTTCTTCTCCGCGCGGGTGCGAAGCCCCGCAACGTCCGAACCGGCGGACGGTTCGGAGAACAGCTGGCACCAGATCTCCTCGCCCGAGGCGAGCTCGGGCAAATAGCGGCGCTTGGCCTCCTCGCTGCCGAACGCCATCACGGTCGGGCCGCACATGCCCTCGCCGATCTGGAACGGCTGCGTCAGCTTGCCGTAGACGCCCTCCTCCTGCTGCCAGATCACCTTCTCGATCGGCGTGGCGCCGCGGCCGCCATATTCCCTGGGCCAGTGCAGGCAGGCCCAATTGCCCTCGAACTTCTGCTTCTGCCAGGCCTTGCCGACCTCGACGATGTCGCGATTGGCGAGGCGGATACGGCCGAGCGAAGATTTCGACAGCTCGGCATGCAGCTCCTTCGGCGCATTGGCGTCGATCCATTTGCGCGCGGTCTCGCGGAATGCGGCTTCCTGCGGCGTGTCGTCGAAATTCATGGCGCTTCCTTTCTTGTCATTCCGGGGCGCGCGCAGCGCGAACCCGGAATCTAGAGCGTGCATACTCATTTCGAGAATCCGGGTTCGATGCTTCGCATCGCCCCGGAATGTCGGCTAATTTCTTCCCTTCGTCGGGATCTTGTTGAACGGCACGTCCTTGTCGACGCGGATGTCGCCGGGCAGGCCCAGCACCCGCTCGGCGATGATGTTGCGCATGATCTCGTCGGTGCCGCCTTCGACACGCGTGCCGGGCGCGCGCAGCAGCATGGCCTGGAAACGGCCGGCGAGCTCGGCATCCTCGCCGCTGATCACGCCGCTCGCCCCCTGCAGATCCAATGCGTAGGTCGCAACGTCCTGGATCATCGAGCCCGCCACCAGCTTGCCGATGGAGTTTTCCGGCCCCGGCCGCTCGCCCTTCGACAGCGCCGAGATCGCGCGCATGCTGGTGTATTTCAGCCCGCTCGCCTTCACCGCCCAGTTGGCCAGCTTGGAACGCACCGCGCGGTCCTCGATCGCTGGGCCGTCGTCGAGCATCAGGCTGGAACAATATTCGAACAATTCAGGGAATCCGGTCGAGACGGCCGCGCCGATCGCGCTGCGCTCGTTCATCAGCGTGGTCAGCGAGACGTTCCAGCCGTCGCCGACCTCGCCGAGGCGCTGATGATCGGGAATGCGGACATTGGTGAAATAGACCTCGTTGAAGTCGGAGGCCCCGCTCGCCTGCTTGATCGGCCGCACCTCGACGCCGGGGCTCTTCATGTCCAGGAAGAACATGGTGAGGCCCTTGTGCTTGGGCACGGTCGGATCGGTGCGGGTGAGCAAGATGCCGTAGTCGGAATAATGTGCGCCCGAGGTCCAGATCTTCTGGCCGTTGACGATCCAGTCGTCACCGTCCTTCTCCGCACGCGTCCGCAGCCCTGCGACGTCGGAGCCGCCGGCGGGCTCGGAGAACAGCTGGCACCAGACCTTCTCGCCGGAGGCGAGCGGCGGCAGATAGGTGCGCTTATGCTCCTCGCGCGCGAACGCCATCATGGTCGGCCCGCACATGCCGTGGCCGATGATGAACATGCGGGACAGCTGGCCGAATGGCCCCTCTTCCTGCGACCAGATCACGCGCTCGATCGGCGACGAACCGCGCCCGCCATATTCCTTCGGCCAGTGCAGGCAGGCCCAGCCGGCATCGGCCTTCTTTTTCTGCCAGGCCTTTGCGACGTCCAGGATGTTGGCGTTCTTGAGCACGGTGCGGCCGAGCGAGGATTTGCGCAGCTCTTCCTCGTACTGCTTGGGCGCATTCGCGCTGATCCAGGCGCGCGCTGTGGCGCGGAATTCGGCTTCCTGCGGGGTGTCGTCGAAGTTCATGTCTCTCATCCCTCGCGGCGTCGTAGGATGGGTAGAGCGAAGCGAAACCCATCTCCAAGACCACCTGCGTCATGATGGGTTTCGCTTCGCTCTACCCATCCTACAAATCACCAATCGTTACGCCGCGTTCTTCTTGCGCATGCGGTCGATCAACTGGTCTTCCCAATAAGTGAGGCTGCCGAGCCCGAGCGCCATGGCGTTGGCACGGCGGTAGTACATGTGGCAGTCGAACTCCCAGGTGAAGCCCATGCCGCCGTGAACCTGGATGTTGTTCTTGGCGCAATGCTGGAACGCCTGCGTTGCGCTGATGCGCGCGGCGGCCGCTGCTTCCGGCAGCTCGGCGGCGTTGGTCGAGAGCGCCCAGGCACCGTAATAGCTATTGGAGCGCGCCAGCGTCGCCGAGACGTACATGTCGGCGAGCATGTGCTTGACCGCCTGGAACGAGCCGATCTGGCGACCGAAGGCGATGCGGTCGAGCGCGTAGTCGCGGCCCATCTCCAAGGCACGGTCGGAGCCGCCGACCTGCTCGAACGCACAGAGCACCGCGGCACGATCGAGCACCTGGGTGAGGATGCTCCAGCCGTCACCGGCGGCGCCGAGCGGCTCCGCCTTGGCATCCTTGAACGTGATCTCGGCCTGGCCGCGCGTCGGATCGAGATTGGTGAGGCTCTTCACCTCGACGCCGCCGGATTTGAGGTCGACCAGGAACAGCGAGATGTCGCTGTCGCGCCCGCTCGAACCGGTGCGCGCGGCGACCACCGCGAAGTCGGCGATGGCGCCGTCGGCCACCGGCTTCTTGGTGCCGTTCAGCGCGCCGTTCGCAGCGGTGAGCTTGACGTTCTTCGGCGCGGGGTTGCCCTTGCCCTCGAACAGCGCCAGCGTGCCGATCGCCTCGCCCGAGGCGATCGCCGGCAGCCACTTCTTCTTCTGCGCGTCGCTGCCGGCGATCAGCAGCGCTTCGGCGGCGAGGTAGACGGTCGAGGAGAACGGCACCGGCGCATTGGCCCGGCCCATCTCCTCCGCGATCACGCAGAGCTCGAGATGGCCGGCGCCGGCGCCGCCGAACTCCTCTGGAATCGCGACGCCAAGAAAGCCCATCTCGGCGAGGCCCTTCCACAGCTCCTTGTCGTAAGGCGCCTTGCCGTCGAGCACCACGCGCACCGCCTTGGGCGGGCACTTCTCGCTGAGGAACTTGCGCGCCTGGTCGCGGAGCTGCTTCTGGTCGTCGGAGAAATCGAAGTTCATGGCGGGCTATCCTTTTTCTTGCTGTCATTCCGGGGCGCGACGCAGTCGCGAGCCCGGAATCTAGAGGTCACTTACTCATCTCGAGATTCCGGGTTCGCCGCTACGCGTCGCCCCGGAATGACGAATTCATCGCAGCACGATCACATCTTCATCCGGCCTGTCCGCATAGAGCCGCTCCACCAGCGCGGCGCGGCGCTCGAGGCCGGCGCGCTGGTTGATGTAGCCCTTGTCGGTGAGCTCGTTGCCGTCGATGGAGGGCGGCTCGGCCATCAGCATCGCACGCGCGATGATGCGGCTGCTGGCCCCCTCGCACTCCCGGTTGTGCGCTTCGAGGCCGCGGCGGAAGCAGGCAATCACCTCGGGGTGTCTCACCGCGTCGGCAAAGCTGAGATCAGGATTGCCAACGAGCTGCCGGCAGGCGTGCAGGTTCGGCCAGGCAAGCAGGCCGATGAATGGGCGGTCCTGCCCGGCGACCAGTGCGTCATGCACCACTGGCGTTGCGGCTGCGATCGCATCGGTGCGGAGCGAGCCGACATGCACGAAGGTGCCGGTGGTGAGCTTGAAGTCTTCGACCACGCGGCCCGCGAAGATGATGCCCTGCACCGGATCCTTCTCGTCGACGAAGATTCCGGCATCGCCGATGCAGTAAAACCCTTCTTCGTCGAACATCTTCTTGGTCAGCTCCGGCTGGCCGAAATAGCCGGGCGTGACGTTGACACCGCGCAGGCGCAGCTCGTATTTCGAGCCGCACGGCACCATCTTCAACTCGACCCCCGGGAACGGCAGGCCGATCAGGCCGACGCGCTCGGTGTCCCAATAGGTGCCGGTCGAGGTCGGCGCAGTCTCGGTCGAGCCCCAGCCGGTGTAGAACACGATGCGTTCGCCGGTGGTCTTCACCGCAAGCGCCTGCATGCGGTCGTAGAGATCGTCCGGCAGTCGCGCGCCGCCATAGGCCATGATCGACAGGTTCTTGAAGAACGAGCGGCAGAGCGCGTCGTCCTTTTCCATGGCGGCTGCCAGCGCGGCGTAGCCGGCGGGGACGTTGGCGTAATAGGTCGGCGAGATCTCGCGCAAATTCCGCAGCGTCTCCTCGAACTGGCCCGGCATCGGCCGGCCGTCGTCGATATAGAGAGTGCCGCCATCGATCAGGATCGGATGGAACGCCGCGTTGCCGCCCATGGTGTGATTCCACGGCATCCAGTCCAGCATGGTCGCGATCGGACCGTCAGGCGAACGTGGCCGAACCTGCATCATCATCGCGGCATTGGCGCACATCATCTCCTGGGTGTTGATGACGGCTTTCGGCATGCCGGTCGAGCCCGACGTGAACAGCAGCTTGCCGATGGTCTGCGGCGTAATTCTTGCGATCGAATCCGCGACGGCCTTCGTCACCGGCGTGGCCGCCAATTCGGCAAAGCTGACGCTTGCGATGCCGTCGCAGGGCCGCGCGACGTGAACCACGGTGACGCCGGTGAGATCGAGCGCTTTCAGCGCCTTCTCGAAGGTCGGACCGTCCTGCACCATCAGCACCGCCGGCTTGATCAGGTCGAACAGGTACTTCAGCTTGACGTGATCATGGCTCATCAGCGAGTAGGCCGGCGACACCGGCGCCGCGGGTGAGCGTGCCTGCATCGCGGCCTGCGTCATCAGCGCATGCTCGATCGAATTGCCGGAGAGGATCGCGACTGGCCGTTCGTCGAGCTTGAGACTGAGCAAGCCTTGCGTCAGCGCATCCACGGTGCGCTTGGCTTCAGCGTAGGACACCTTGCGCCATTCGCGGTTCGGGCCGCCGCGCTGCGCCAGCCAGATGCGCTCTGGCGCTTCCTTGGCCCACTTCGCCAGCGACGCCGGAATGTGCGTCTCGTAAGGTTGCAGCGGAATGCGCGACTTCAGCACCACCGTGCCGTCGGCGCGGCGCTTGATGTCGATGTCGCGCGTGAGCCACTCGACCTTGCGAAAGGCGGGCTTCGTCATCACCGCCGCCGCACTTCCACTCATTTTGCGTCTCCCGGAATTACTGTCCTTTACGGATCTTCGTGGTTCAGCGCTTGATATAGACAGGCTTTCGCTTCTCAAGGAAGGCCCTGATGCCTTCCGAAAATTCTTCGGAGCGGCTGCACAGAACCTGGTTGCGATCCTCCATCGCGATCGCAGCCTCCAGCGAGCCGGCATCGACGCTCATGTTGAGGCATTCCTTGGACAGGCGCAGGCCCACCGGCGAAGCCGTCATCATCGCCTCGACATAGGGCTCGGCCGCTTCGTCGAGCTTGTCCTCGCCGACGACCTCCGAGACCAGGCCGACCGCAAGCGCCCGCTCGGCGCCGATGAAGCGCCCGGTGAGGATCAATTCCGATGCGACGGAGACGCCGACGAGGCGCGGCAGAAAATAACTGGTGCCGATGTCGCAGCCCCCGAGCCCGAGCTTGATGAAGGCACAGTTCATCCGCGCCGATCTCGTCGCGATGCGGATGTCGGACGCCAGTGCCAACGCAAAGCCGCCGCCGGCGGCCGCGCCCTGCACCAGCGACAGGATCGGCTGCGGACAACGCCGCATCAGCATCACGATGTCGGCGATGCGGCGTTGCGAATCCAGCGACTCCGTGACCCCGGGCGGCTCCTGCTGCCCGGCACGGCGCGCCAGCGCCGCCTTGAGATCGAGGCCCGCGCAGAAATTCTTTCCTGCACCCTTCAATACCACCACGCGGGTATCGCGATTGCGCTGAAGGTTCTGGAAATAATCGTTCAGCGCATCGATCAGCGCAGGATCGAGCGCGTTGAGATGCTCAGGCCGGTTCAGCGTCACCCGGTCGACGCCGTCGTCATGCTCGATCAGCAGCGGTTGGGACATGGGAGCCTCGCACATCAGTCATGGGCCGAGCTGCCACCCTCCCCTGGAGGGGGAGGGTCGATCGCGCGCAGCGCGAGCGGGGTGGGGTGACGGTCTCTCCCCGACCAACACTGCCCGAGTGGAGAGATCACGCCACCCCGGCGCTTCGCGCCGACCCTCCCCCTCCAGGGGAGGGTAAAAAGAGCGCCGCCTACCGCGGAGCCATGCGGATGGCGCCGTCGAGACGGATGGTCTCGCCGTTCAGCATCGGGTTCTCGACGATGTGCACGGCGAGCGAGCCGTATTCGGCGGCATCGCCGAGACGCGAGGGATGCGGCACCTGGGCGCCGAGGCTCTTGCGCGCCTCTTCGTTCAGGCCCATCAGCAGCGGCGTGAAGAACAGGCCGGGCGCGATGGTGTTGACGCGAATCTTCTGGCTGGCGAGGTCGCGCGCGGCCGGCAGGGTCAGGCCGACGACGCCGCCCTTCGAGGCCGAATAGGCGATCTGGCCGATCTGGCCTTCATAAGCCGCGACCGACGCCGTATTGATGATGACGCCGCGCTCTTCGCCGACCGGCTCGATCGTGACGAGGCGCTCGGCGAACAGGCGCAGGCAGTTGAAGGTGCCGATCAGATTGACGTTGATGATGCGCGCGAACTTCTCCAGCGGATAGACGCCGTCGCGGCCGACGATGCGCTGCGAGCCGCCGATGCCGGCGCAATTCATCAGCACGCGCGCGACACCATGGGCGGCTTCTGCTTTCGCGATTGCCGCCTTGATCTGCTCTTCGCTGGTGACGTCGGCATGCAGCGCGACGCCCTTCACTTCGGCGGCAACTTTTTCGGCGTTCTCCTTGTTCTGGTCGATCACGCCGATCTTGGCGCCCTTGGCTGCCATGGCGCGGGCGGTGGCTTCGCCCAGGCCCGAACCGCCGCCGGTGATGAGAACGGCTACGTCTTTCAACTGCATCGCTTGTACCTTTCCTTGGACGTTTCTTCTCTAGACTTTGAGAGCTTCAGCCGGATCATCCGGCTGCAACGGCTTCCCCGGCTTGCGTGAGGATGCCGCCACAGATCAGCGTTTCCATGTGCTTGATGTATTGCCGGCAGACGTCGTCGGTGACCGGACCGACGCCGGTCGCGCGGGACATCGCGTGCCGGCCGAAGAATAGGTGATCGCAGGCGCCGATCAGGCTGGTGTAGAACAGCACCGGATCGGTGGCGCGGAATTCGCCGCGGCTGACGCCCTCCGCGAGCAGGCGGCGGTGGAAATCCAGCAGCGGCGCGACGAAGAACTTCGAAACCTCATCGGCGGAATCGGCACTGGTTTCATGCAGAAGATAATGGATCAGCCGGTTCATATAGGGGAACCGGTGATAGGCGCGGATGATGCCGGCGATGTGCAGCTTCAGCTTCGCCGTCGCCGTGATCGGCTGCGCCAGAAGGTATTCGAGGTTTGACATCTCGGTCGCGGCGTCGCGCGCCAGCAGCGCCAGCAGCAGGCCGTCCTTGTTGCCGAAATGATATTTGACCAGCGCGGCATTGGCGCCCGACTTCTGCGCGATGTCGGACAGCGAGATCTCGATCGAGGAGCGTTCGATCATCAGCTCGCTCGCGGCCACGAGCAATTTCTCCGCCGTGGAATTCTTCCCGCTCGGGAGCCGGTTCGGTACGCTGGTAGCCACGGAAGATCCCTATTCGCCGCTCGAAGCGGGGCGCAGATAAGCCCAAGCAGCGCCTCATCACAAGAGTTAATTGATCGATTGACTAAACGATCTCCCGTCCCTTAAATCCGCCCCCGACACCCAACTCCAATCAAGAATTCAGGGAGAAACCGACATGGCCGAGGCTTACATCGTCGCCGCCGCGCGTACCGCCGGCGGGCGCAAGGGGGGCCGTCTCGCCGGCTGGCATCCGGCCGATCTCGCCGCGAAGGTGCTGGACGAGCTGGTCGATCGCACCAAGGTCGATCCTGCCCTGGTCGAGGACGTGATCATGGGCTGCGTCATGCAGGTCGGCGAGCAGTCCAACAACGTCGCGCGCAACGCGGTGATGGCCTCGAAGCTGCCGGAGAGCGTGCCGGGCACCTCGATCGACCGCCAGTGCGGCTCCTCGCAGCAGGCGCTGCACTTCGCCGCGCAGGCCGTGATGTCGGGCGCCATGGATGTAGTGATCGCCGCCGGCGTGGAATCGATGACGCGCGTGCCGATGGGCCTGTCCTCGCAGCTTCCGGCCAAGAACGGCTTCGGCAATTACAAGAGCCCCGGCATCGAGAAGAAGTATCCGAACATCGTGTTCAGCCAGTTCACCGGCGCGGAGATGATGGCGGAGAAGTACGGCCTCTCCAAGGATGAGCTCGACCAATACTCCTACGACAGCCATCAGCGCGCGATCGCGGCGACGCAAGCAGGTCACTTCAAGAAGGAGATCGTGCCGCTCGAGATCACCCGCGCCGACGGCTCCAAGGACACCCACCATATCGACGAAGGCATCCGCTTCGACGTCACGCTCGACGGCATCAAGGGCGTCAAGCTGATCGCCGAGAACGGCAAGCTCAGTGCCGCCAGCGCCAGCCAGATCTGCGACGGCGCCTCCGGCGTGATGGTGGTGAACGAGCGCGGCCTGAAGCAGCTCGGCGTCAAGCCGCTGGCGCGCGTCCATCACATGACCATGATGGGCGGCGATCCCGTCATCATGCTGGACGCGCCGTTGCACGCGACCAAGCGGGCGCTGGAGAAGGCCGGCATGAAGATCGGCGACATCGACCTGTTCGAGGTCAACGAAGCCTTCGCTTCGGTGCCGACCGCTTGGCTGAAGACCACCGGCGCCGATCCCGAGCGTCTCAACGTCAACGGCGGCGCCATCGCGCTCGGCCATCCCCTCGGCGGCTCCGGCACCAAGCTGATGACGACGCTGGTCCACGCCCTGCATCAGCGCGGCAAACGTTACGGCCTGCAGACCATGTGCGAAGGCGGCGGCATGGCCAACGTGACGATCGTGGAGCGGCTGTAAGCCGCTCTCGTGTCCCGGACGCGCTGCAGCGTGCAACGCTGCTGCGCAGAACCGGGACCCATGCCTCACAGTGGACCCCGGATCAGCAGCGCACCACTTCGTGCTGCGCTGCGTCCGGGGAACGTCATATCCATTTGCCGGTGTTGAAGCAGCCCCATGACCCACCCCTCCGTCCACGCCCGCACCACGCCCGACAAGATCGCCTACCAGATGGCCGGCACCGGCAAGGCGATCACCTATCGCGAGCTCGACGAGCTTTCGAACCAGGGCGCGCATCTGTTCCGCTCGCTCGGCCTGAAGGCCGGCGACCACATCGCGCTGCTGATGGAGAACCGTCTCGCCTTCATGGAGCTGTGCTGGGCCGCGCAGCGCAGCGGGCTCTACTACACCGCGATCAGCCGCTATCTGAAGCAGGACGAGATCGACTACATCATCGCCGATTGCGGCGCCAGGGTCGTAATCACCACGCCGAAATGCGCCGACCAGATCAACGGCCTGAACAAGGGCACCGCCGGCGAGCCGATCTTCTACATGATGGACGAGCCGCTGCCCGGCTTCCGCTCCTACGACAAGGAGGCCGCCGCGCAGCCGACCACGCCGATTGCCGATGAGGTCGCCGGCTACGACATGCTGTATTCGTCCGGCACCACCGGCCGGCCCAAGGGCGTCAAGAAGGCCTTCGAAGGTAAAGCGATCGACGAGCCGAATCCGCTTCTACGCGTGCTCTGCGCCGACATGTGCGGCATGAACACCGACAGCATCTATCTGTCGCCTGCGCCGCTCTATCACGCCGCTCCTTTGCGCTTCAACATGATGGCGATCGTGCTCGGCGGCACCTCCATCATCATGGAGCACTTTGACGCCGAAGAGTTCCTGAAGCTGGTCGAGAAGTACAAGGTCACCCAATCGCAGCTGGTGCCGACCATGTTCGTGCGCATGCTGAAGCTGCCGGACGAGGTCCGCACCAAATATGACGTCTCCACCCTCAAAGGCGCCATTCACGCCGCTGCCCCGTGTCCGGTCGACGTCAAGGCGAGAATGATCGAATGGTGGGGGCCGATCCTGATCGAGTATTACGCGGGCTCGGAAGGCAACGGCGTCACCGTCTGCAGCTCGGAGCAATGGCTGGAGCATCGCGGCAGCGTCGGCCGCGCCGTGGTCGGCAAGGTCAAGATCCTCGACGAGAACGACGAGGAGCTGCCGCTGGGCGAAATCGGCACGGTCTATTTCGCCGACGCACCCGCCTTCACCTACCACAACGATCCCGAGAAGACGAAGAAAGCCTATAACGCCAAGGGATGGTCGACGCTCGGCGATGTCGGCTACCTCGACAAGGACGGCTTCCTCTATCTCACCGACCGCAAGTCTTACATGATCATCTCGGGCGGCGTGAACATCTACCCGCAGGAGACCGAGGACGTTCTGATCACTCACCCTGACGTCGCGGACGTCGCGGTGTTCGGCGTCCCCAACGAGGAAATGGGCGAAGAGGTCAAGGCGGTGGTGCAGCCGCACGACATGGGCCGCGCCGGCAAGGCGCTCGAGGCCGATTTGATCGCCTATTGCAGGGGCCGCCTCTCCGCCATCAAATGCCCGCGCTCGATCGATTTCGAGCCCGAGCTGCCGCGCACGCCGACCGGCAAGCTGGTGAAGCGGCATCTGCGCGATCGGTATTGGCCGAAGGCGGCAGCGAAGATTTAGGGGTGGTCTCGTGTCCCGAACGCGGTGCAGCGCGCAGCGATGCACCGCAGAGCCGGGACCCATCTCGCTGAGACACTGGGCCCCGGCTCAGCAGTGCAGCACTTCGTGCCGCACTGCGTCCGGGGTACGGAACCTCGCATCTCAATCAAACAAACTCGGCGTGTGGTTCACCAGCGCGCCTTCGATCTCGAGCATCTTCAGCTTGGTCACCACGCCGCCATTGGCCGAGAAGCCTCCGGGCTTGTTGCCGGCGGCGAGCACGCGATGGCAGGGCACCACGATCGGGCACGGATTGCGGCCGAGCGCCTGGCCGACGTCGCGCGACAGCTGGACGCCGCCGAGCTGCTTGGCGATATCGCCATAGGTGATGGTCTTGCCCGGCGGAATCGCGCGGGCGATCTCATAGACGCCGCGGTTGAACTCGGGCACCCCGTCGAGATCGAGGGCAATGTCGGTGAGGTCATCCGGCTCGCCCGCGAGCAGTCTTGTGATGCGGTCGATCGCCTGCTGCACCTCCGCGGTCGGCTCGGTCTCGGTGGCCTCGGCGTGGCGCTGGCTGATGCGGGTGCGGATCTTCGGCTCGCCACCCATCGGCAATTGCGTGCCGTTGATGCCGCGCGGGCCCCAGGCGATGGCGCAAAGGCCGATCGGGGTGTCGAACAAGGCAAAATGCTGGTCGGTCATGGCTTGATTCCTGGCTTGCGTCCTCATCGCATGCCCCCATCGTGATCTCCGTCCAAATCTAGGCTTGGAAATAGTTGCGATCCACCCGGTTTCCGGGAATCTTGCACAGGAGTTCCGCCCGCCTCGCGAGTCCAGCATGCAACGCCTCCACGTCAACGGTTACGACATGCCCTATCTCGACGTGGGCGATGACAGGGGCCGGCCGCCGCTGCTCTGCGTGCACGGCTCGCTCAACGACTTCCGGGTCTGGGGCTGCGTGCTCGGACCGCTGACGCAGCAGCGCCGGGCAATCGCGGTCAGCTTGCGGCATTTCTTTCCCGACCGCTGGGACGGCATCGGCGACACCTATTCGATCGCCCAGCATGTCCAGGACGTCATCGCCTTCATCGAGAAGCTCGACCTTGGACCCGTCGACCTGATGGGCCATTCCCGCGGCGGGCACATCTGCTTTCGTGTCGCGCAGCAACGCCCGGATCTGCTGCGACGGCTCGTCCTGGCGGAGCCGGGCGGCGAGCTCGATGCCAGCCTCGATCCCGATTACGTCGGCGGCCCCTCGCCGCTCCTTGCGCGCTTCACAGCCTCGGCCGAGAAGATCGCAGCGGGCGATGTCGATGGCGGGCTCGCCGTCTTCGTCGACACGCTGGAAGGCGCCGGCACTTGGCCGCGGCTGCCGGCGATGGTGAAGCAGAACCTTCGCGACAATGCCTATACATTGATCGGGCAGGTCCGCGACAATCGCCCGCCATTCTCGAAGGCGGATGCCGAATCGATCAGGATGCCGACATTGTTCATCCTGGGGGCGCGGACCAAGGGCCTGCTGCCGAAAGTGCTGCATGCGCTGGCCGCGCATGTGCCCTATTCCAAGACGGCGATCATCCCGAACGCGACGCATCCGATGTTCGAGCAGGCGCCGCAAAAATACTCCGAAGCGGTTCTCGACTTTCTGGCGAGCTGATCATGCAGACATTCCGCGTCAACGGTTACGACATGGCCTATATCGAGGTCGGAAGCGGCCCGCCGCTGGTCTGCGTGCACGGCACGCTCGGCGATTTCCGCACCTGGTATGCGGTGCTCGGCCCGCTGTCGAAGACCCATCGCGTGATCGCGGTCAGCCTGCGGCATTTCTTCCCCGAGCATTGGGACGCCGTCGGCGACGACTACAAGATGGCGCAGCACGTCGCCGACGTGATCGCGTTCATCGAGCAGGTGAAGCCCGCGCCGGTGGACCTGATGGGCCATTCGCGGGGCGGCCACATCGCGTTTCGCGTGGCGCAGGCGCGGCCGGATCTGCTGCGAAAGCTGGTGCTGGCCGAGCCGGGCGGCGATCTCGACGCCAGCCTGCCGCTGCCCGAAGGCACGCCCGCGCATCCGCCGCTGGCGGCGCGCATGGCGCGCTCGGTCGAGATGATCCGCGCCGGCGATATCGAGGGGGTGCTGCAGAATTTCTACGAGGGCATCGAAGGCGACGGCGCCTGGCGGCGCGTGCCGGCGGCGGCGAAGCAGCAGCTGCGCGACAACGCGCTCACCTTCCTCGGCCAGATCAACGAGCAGCGCGGGCCCTACACGCTCGCCGACGCGCAGGCGATCCGGACGCCGACGCTGCTGATCGGCGGCGGCGCCACGACAGGAAGCCTGTCGGTGTTGTGGCGCGTGCTGGCTGCGCACATCGTGGGAGCCGAGACGGCGGTGATTCCGAACGCCGGCCATTGGATGTTCGAGCAGGCGCCGCTGGAGTTCGGCGACGTGGTGAACCGGTTCTTGGCGAAGTAGCAGGGCTCTTTGCCCCTCCCCGCAAGCGGGGAGAGGCGTAGAAGAAGACCTCACACTTTCCACCCACCGACCGGCATCTTGACCGTTGCGTTCAACCGGTTCCAGACATTGATGGTCGCGATCGACAGGATCAGCGTGGCGAGCTCGCGTTCGTCGAAATGCTTGTCGGCCTCGCTCCAGACCGCATCCGGCACCGGATCCTCGCGATCGGCGAGACGGGTGACGGCCTCGGTCAGCGCCAGCGCGGCGCGCTCGGCCTCGGTGAAATAGGGCGCCTCACGCCAGGCGGACACGGCGAACAGGCGCTCGTCGGTTTCACCCAGCTTGCGGGCGATCTTGGGATGCATGTCGACACAGACACTGCAACCGTTGATCTGGCTGGCGCGCAGGTGCACCAGTTCCAGGAGCTTTTCCGGCAGGCCCTGCTTGGTCAGGCTGCCGAGGGACTGCAGGAGATTCATGGCCTCGGGAAGGACCATGACGGGGTGATTCATGCGGGCGTGCATCATGTTCGTCTCCATCGCTCGAATTTCGAAGGTTCCGGTCACATCGGCCGGATTGGCTTCGTCATGGGCATGACGGATCGCGACGAGGGAATGTGACCGATGACCGAGCAAAATCTTCTCACTGAACAGTTCGAGGCCAGCAGGGACCATTTGCGCGCGGTCGCCTACCGGATGCTGGGTTCCCGCGCCGAGGTCGACGATGCCGTGCAGGAGGCCTGGCTGCGGGTCAGCCGCTACGACATGTCCGATATCGCCAATCTGCGCGGCTGGCTGACCACCGTGGTCGCGCGCATCTGCCTCGACATGCTGCGCGCACGGAAGTCGCGCAAGGAGGAGCCGATGGGCCCGGATGTGCCGGAGCCGGCCGACGAGACGCCGCTGCGCGAGGCTGAGATGGCCGACGCCGTCGGCGCGGCGCTGCTCGTGGTGCTGGAAACGCTGCAGCCTGCGGAGCGGCTCGCCTTCGTGCTGCACGATATGTTCGCGGTGCCGTTCGAGGAGATCGCGCCGATCGTCGGCCGCTCGGTCGAAGCGTCGCGGCAGCTCGCCAGCCGGGCACGGCGGCGCGTGCAGGGCGCGCCGGTGCCCGAGACGGACCTGCCGCGTCAGCGCGGAATCGTCGATGCCTTCCTCAAGGCGTCGCGCGAGGGCAATTTCGAAGGGCTGCTGGCCCTGCTCGATCCCGACGTCGTCTTCCGCGCCGACGAGGCCGCGGTGCGGCTCGGCACGCTGCCTGAGATCCGCGGCGCGGATGCGGTCGCGCAGCTCTACAAGGGCCGTGCCCGGGCGGCGCGGACGGCGCTGGTCGACGGCGAGATCGGGGTGGCCGTCGTCCTCGGCGGGCAACTGCGCATCGCGCTGCGCGTGACATTCAGGAACGACCGTATTGCCGGCATCGAGGCCCTGGCTGATGCGGAGCGACTCGCGACGCTGGAGGTCGAGGTGCTGGAGAGCTGAACGCAATATTGCGAAAACAACCCCATGCACAGTAGATGGGCCTAGCGATATCAATGGCTTAGCAGAAGCGACGAAAGGGCATTTGCGTCACCCTCCGATACCGCTTGACGGCCTCACCCGGGGGAGCTTACCCTCGAATACGGAATTCCGTATTCCATTTGCTTTTTCGGAGCTGCCGGCGTGATCCCTCTCGACCCGCTCCCGAACCTGACCGACCAGGTCTATGCCCGCATCCTGGAGGCGATCTCCGACCGCACGCTCGAGCCCGGCCGGCGCATCCGCCAGAATGAGCTCGCCGACAAGCTGGGTGTCTCGCGCCAGCCGGTGTCGCACGCGCTGCATCTGCTGCACCGCCAGGGCCTCGTCGCCGAGAGCGGCAGGCGCGGCTTCGAGGTCACCCAGCTCGACCCTGCGCGCATCCGCCAGCTCTACGAGGTGCGCGGCGCGATCGATGCGCTGGCGGCCCGGCTCGCGGCACGACGCGCGGGATCCGACGCGGCCGGCCGCGCGCGCTTGGAAGCGGCGCTGGCCGCCGGAGGCCGTATCGACAGCGCGACGACGCTGGCCGAGCTCATCGTGCTCGACGTCGATTTTCACCGCGCGATCTATCAGCTCGCCGGCAATCCCGTGATCGAGGCGACGATCGCGCCGCAATGGCCGCATATGCGCCGCTCGATGGCGACGGTGCTGTCGGAGCTCGACTATCGCGGCAGCGCCTGGGCCGAGCACGCCGGCATCGCCGGGCATATTCTCGCTGGCGATGCCAGCGCGGCCGAACGCGCCGCGCTGGCGCATGCGCAAACGGCTGGGCGGATGACCGAGGAGAGGTTGAGGGCGACGGAGGCGGCGGCGTAGGACACCGCGCTCCGTCATGCCCGGCCTTGTGCCGGGCATCCACGTTCTTTTGAACGTGACGCCAAGACGTGGATGGCCGGGTCAAGCCCGGCCATGACGAGAGAGAGACAACAAATAGCAAACAGGAGGACGACCCATGAGACTGTCTCAGGAGCAATTGGAGTTCTTCCACCGCGAGGGCTGGCTGTTCCTGCCCGAGCTGTTTGCCCAAGAGGAGGTCGATCTGCTGGCGCGCGAGGCGGTCGGCATCTACGACGCCAACCGGCCTGAAGTCTGGCGCGAAAAGAGCGGCGCGCCGCGCACGGCCTTTGCGGCGCATCTCTACAACGAAGCGTTCGGCATCCTCGGCGCGCATCCGCGCATGATCGAGCCGGTCGAGCAATTGTTCGGCGAACCCGTCTACATGCACCAGTTCAAGATCAACGCGAAATCGGCCTTTACCGGCGACGTCTGGCAGTGGCACCAGGATTACGGCACCTGGAAGCGCGACGACGGCATGCCGGAGCCGCGGGCGATGAACATCGCGATCTTCCTCGACGAGGTGATGCCGATCAACGGCCCCCTGATGCTGGTGCCGCGCAGCCAGAACGCCGGCGATCTCGAGGCCTCGCACGACCTCGCCACCACCTCCTATCCGCTGTGGACGCTGGACGAGGCGACGGTGACGCGCCTCGTCGACCAGGGCGGCATCGTCGCGCCGACCGGCAAGCCCGGCGGCATGCTGATGTTCCACGGCAATCTCGTGCACGGCTCCGCCGGCAACATCACGCCCTATCCGCGCAAGATCGTGTATCTGACGCTGAACGCGGTCTCGAACTACATCCGCAACCCCACGCGGCCGGACTATATCGCCCATCGCGACTTTACCCCGATCAAGACGGTGGATGACGACGCGCTGCTGCGGCTGGCACGTGCGCCGCGGCAGGCAGCGGAGTAGGACAGGTCTCGTGCCCCGGACGCAGTGCAGCGCTTCTTCAGCGCTGCGCTGCAGAGCCGGGGCCCATGCCACACGGTTAGTTTCCCTGTCGTCTTCCTGGGTCCCGGCTCTGCGGAGCAGCGTTTCACGCTGCACCGCGTCCGGGACACGATAGTTTAGCAGGATATCCCCATGAACCTCTTCCGCCTCCTCCAGGCCCGCGCCTCCGCCGGCAAGCCCGTCCGGGTCGCATTGATCGGTGCGGGCAAGTTCGGCTCGATGTTTCTGGCGCAGGTGCCGCACACGCCCGGGCTGGAGGTGCCCATCATCGTCGACATCGACCGCGATCGCGCGCGCGAGGCCTGCCGCACCGTCGGCTGGGACGCGGAGCGGATCGCCGCGACAATGTTCACCGATGACGGCGCGCGCGCCATTGCCGGCGGTGCGATGGACGTGGTGGTGGAGGCGACCGGCAATCCGGCGGCCGGCATCAGGCACGCGCGCGCCGCGATCGCCGCGGGCAAGCATATCGTGATGGTGAATGTCGAAGCGGACGTGCTGGCGGGTCCCCTGCTCGCCAAGGAAGCGCGCAAGGCGGGCGTGGTCTATTCGCTCGCTTACGGCGACCAGCCGGCGCTCACCGCCGAGATGGTCGACTGGGCCCGCGCCACCGGCTTCCGCGTCGTCGCCGCCGGCAAAGGCACGAAGTACCTGCCGGCCTATCACGACGTGACGCCTGACGGCGTCTGGCAGCATTACGGCCTGACCGCGGGCGAAGCGCAGTCGGCCGGCATGAATCCGCAGATGTTCAACTCGTTTCTCGACGGCACCAAATCGGCGATCGAGATGGCTGCGATCGCCAATGCCTGCGCGCTCGACGTGCCCGCGGACGGCCTGCTGTTTCCACCCTGCGGCGTCGACGACCTGCCGCATATCATGCGGCCGCGGTCGCGCGGCGGCGTGCTGGAGCGGCCTGGCGTGGTCGAGGTCGTCTCCTCGCTCGAGCGCGACGGCCGGCCGGTGTTCCGCGACCTGCGCTGGGGTGTCTATGTCGTGCTGGAGGCTCCGAGCGATTATGCCGCCGACTGCTTCCGGCAATACGGCCTGAAGACCGACGCCAGCGGACGCTTTGCCGCGATGTACAAGCCCTATCATCTGATCGGGCTCGAGCTGAACATCTCGGTGCTGTCGGCCGCGCTGCGGGGTGAGCCGACCGGCCAAGCCAGCGGCTTCCGCGGCGACGTGGCGGCGGTCGCCAAGCGGAATTTGCGCGCGGGCGAGATGCTCGACGGCGAGGGGGGCTATACGGTGTGGGGCAAGCTGGTACCGGCGGCTGCGAGCCTTCGGGCCGGCGCCTTGCCGATCGGACTCGCCCATCGCGTGAAGCTGAAACATGACGTCGCCCATGGCGTCGTGGTGCGTTGGAGCGATGTCGAGTTCGATGCGGGCAACGAAACGGTGAAGACGCGCAAGGCCATGGAAACCGCGTTCGCAGCGCAGCATTGACCGGCTTGCCAGGGCACAACCAAAGCGCGCTTGATTTGCGGTTCCCCTTTGGTCATGCTGCCTGTGATCCGGGAATACTGAACTTCGGACATACATAAGGAAACGTCGGCCAGCGACGAAGATGAAAGCGGCGTCAAGACCGCGATCCCTCGTCGAGGACTCGGCATCACAGGAGGGAAACGCATGGAACGTCGTAAATTCCTGACGGCAGGCGGACTGGGCCTTGCCGCAAGCGCAGTCGCAGCGCCAGCTATCGCGCAATCGATGCCGGAGGTGAAATGGCGGCTCGCCGCGAGCTGGCCGAAATCGCTCGATACGCTCTATGGCGGCTGCGAATATTTCTGCAAGCGCGTGGCCGAGATCACCGACAATCGTTTCCAGATCCAGCCCTTTGCTGCCGGCGAGCTCGTGCCTGGCCTGCAGGTGCTCGACGCCGTCTCCAACGGCACCGTCGAGATGGGCAACACCGCGCTGTATTATTATTGGGGCAAGAATCCGGC
>NZ_KI519399.1:936175-1181175 GCF_000482425.1 Bradyrhizobium sp. 22 | reverse complement strand
TTGCGGCGCGCACCCTCGATGAATGCTACGTACAGCCGGACATTGACTAGAAAGACCAGCTTGCTTCGTAAGATCGTTCCGATAGCGAGGCGGTCAAGCTTCGCTAAAAGGATCATTTACAACTCGCATGTCTTCCAAGTTTGACCTTGAAGGACGCACGAGCGCCGAAATGATCCGGAGATAATGAAGTCTCGCGTGGCAATTGCTTGCCGCACGATCCAACTCGGATCGATCTCCTCTTTACGATGTCAGAAATCACGCATCTTGCTGTCTATCCAGACTAGCAGGATGCGAAGTGATGTTTCGCGGACGATGATGGTTACGGGCTGATCTCAACCAGCCCGTCTACGCTCAAGTGAGCTTCGCCGGGCACGCTTCGACCGTGCTTGGCTGCGCCACGCGAAGCCTGAAAGGCGAAGCGTGGTGGAGCCAGACGGGATCGAACCGACGACCTCATGCTTGCAAAGCACGCGCTCTCCCAGCTGAGCTATGGCCCCGTAACCAGAAGACGAATGCTCGTTTGATTAGCCCGCCTTCGCCAAGACTACGGCGCGGCAGCCTTCGTTTCGAAAGGCTCGCCTGGCCGAAGCAGCGAAGCGCGAAGGCTGGTGGGCCTGGGAAGACTTGAACTTCCGACCTCACGCTTATCAAGCGCGCGCTCTAACCAACTGAGCTACAAGCCCCTAACGCTTATCCTGTTAAGGACCAGGGATTCTGCAAGCCTGCAGCCCCAGCGCGTGTTCGTCCGCGAAGAAAGAGAAACGTAGACGGCGAAATCCCGCCAATGCAGCTCAACGATCTGGCGATCTGTTGGCCACTGATGTTTCTAAAACGGTTCGATAGAAGCAAGCTTCTGAAGAACCATCCTTAGAAAGGAGGTGATCCAGCCGCAGGTTCCCCTACGGCTACCTTGTTACGACTTCACCCCAGTCGCTGACCCTACCGTGGCCGGCTGCCTCCCTTGCGGGTTAGCGCACCGTCTTCAGGTAAAACCAACTCCCATGGTGTGACGGGCGGTGTGTACAAGGCCCGGGAACGTATTCACCGTGGCGTGCTGATCCACGATTACTAGCGATTCCAACTTCATGGGCTCGAGTTGCAGAGCCCAATCCGAACTGAGACGGCTTTTTGAGATTTGCGAAGGGTCGCCCCTTAGCATCCCATTGTCACCGCCATTGTAGCACGTGTGTAGCCCAGCCCGTAAGGGCCATGAGGACTTGACGTCATCCCCACCTTCCTCGCGGCTTATCACCGGCAGTCTCCTTAGAGTGCTCAACTAAATGGTAGCAACTAAGGACGGGGGTTGCGCTCGTTGCGGGACTTAACCCAACATCTCACGACACGAGCTGACGACAGCCATGCAGCACCTGTGCTCCAGGCTCCGAAGAGAGGGTCACATCTCTGCGACCGGTCCTGGACATGTCAAGGGCTGGTAAGGTTCTGCGCGTTGCGTCGAATTAAACCACATGCTCCACCGCTTGTGCGGGCCCCCGTCAATTCCTTTGAGTTTTAATCTTGCGACCGTACTCCCCAGGCGGAATGCTTAAAGCGTTAGCTGCGCCACTAGTGAGTAAACCCACTAACGGCTGGCATTCATCGTTTACGGCGTGGACTACCAGGGTATCTAATCCTGTTTGCTCCCCACGCTTTCGTGCCTCAGCGTCAGTATCGGGCCAGTGAGCCGCCTTCGCCACTGGTGTTCTTGCGAATATCTACGAATTTCACCTCTACACTCGCAGTTCCACTCACCTCTCCCGAACTCAAGATCTTCAGTATCAAAGGCAGTTCTGGAGTTGAGCTCCAGGATTTCACCCCTGACTTAAAGACCCGCCTACGCACCCTTTACGCCCAGTGATTCCGAGCAACGCTAGCCCCCTTCGTATTACCGCGGCTGCTGGCACGAAGTTAGCCGGGGCTTATTCTTGCGGTACCGTCATTATCTTCCCGCACAAAAGAGCTTTACAACCCTAGGGCCTTCATCACTCACGCGGCATGGCTGGATCAGGGTTGCCCCCATTGTCCAATATTCCCCACTGCTGCCTCCCGTAGGAGTTTGGGCCGTGTCTCAGTCCCAATGTGGCTGATCATCCTCTCAGACCAGCTACTGATCGTCGCCTTGGTAGGCCATTACCCTACCAACTAGCTAATCAGACGCGGGCCGATCTTTCGGCGATAAATCTTTCCCCGTAAGGGCTTATCCGGTATTAGCACAAGTTTCCCTGTGTTGTTCCGAACCAAAAGGTACGTTCCCACGCGTTACTCACCCGTCTGCCGCTGACGTATTGCTACGCCCGCTCGACTTGCATGTGTTAAGCCTGCCGCCAGCGTTCGCTCTGAGCCAGGATCAAACTCTCAAGTTGGACTTGAACTTTGAACCGGCTGATCACAACGTTTGACGAGGTCCCACCATTTTTCATCGACCGAAATCGACGAGCTGCCTGCGATTCACATCGCTGGCAACGATGGTGTAACCTTTGAAACGTGTACCGCCGAAGTCTTTCGTCCGGTCTCGATCAGAAAAGCCGAAGCTTTCCGGAAGCGAGACCCGCAAGGACTCCGCCGTCCACGTTTCTCTTTCTTCATCTTCACTTGTCAAACAGCCCGGGACCAGGAGGCCCCAACCTTCCCCAGGTGGGAAGGGTTCCGACACCCTTACCGACGATGGATGAACTCCAACCGACTTGTGTCGGCTGTTGTGTCACTCAACAAGGTGAGGAGCATCAGTGGCGCGTTCGCTCGCCTTGGTCAGTGACCCGGCGGCGCCGCGCTCAGTGGTTGGGGTTATAGGCCCCACCTTCCGGGCTGTCAACGCCAATCGTCAACAAATCGTCGCACAGTGGATCTGGGAAAATAATTACACGTTTCCAGCCAGTTAGACGGGCCTCGAAGAGCCCGACCGGCGCGGCCCGGCGAAAAAACTGAAAAAAAGTTTGGCCTCCACGGGGCCCCGGAAGGGCTCCGGGGGCGGCTTGCCGTGCCCCCTCGGCGGGGGCGCCGGCGACCGCCCATTCAGGAAACTTTTTCCATGACAGGCGCCGTACTTGAGCCACAATCCCGCGGCGTTCTGATAGTAGACAAGCTTGAATCGCGGGGATGCCAGTGGGGGCTGCCGGCGGTTTTCATGGGGTCAGAGGAAGGCGATCTTGCAGATGACGCGGCCTTCCCCGGACATTCGAGAGACATCGAGAGAGCTTTTTCCGTCCAGCTGTTCGTAATTTCGGCCGGTCCCCGTCGGGGGCCTTCTGAGCGCGGGCGCCTGTGCGGCTTGCCTTTTCCGGCGATGCCCCTTCAAGAGGGCGACGAGGACGAGGTTCGGGACCAGGCTTCTTGGGTCGTTGATTGGGGGACTTGAGTGAACCACAGGACGTCACGCGGCGCTTACGGGCGTGAAACCGGGATCATCGATCTCGGCCACGAGCCGCCGCTGTCGGTCGACGGTTCTGAAGCCGCCGTGATCGACCGCCGCCGCGTCTCCGTGCAATGGTTCAGCGGCACGATCTTGACCGGACTCTGCGGCGCGGCCCTGATCGGCGGCGCCGTTTTCGCATCTCTCGACGGCGAGATGACCTTCGCCAAGGTGCCGGAGCGGGTCGAGGGCGCGCTGCGCGGCGCCTTCGGTGCCGCCGACCGCGCCGCCACGCTGCACAAGAGCGACCGCCTGCCGCCGCCGAGCGAATCCACGGCGTCCCGCAACATCGTGCGCGTCTCCACCGTCGCCCGCGTCGGCAACCGCGACGTGATGCGGGTGCGTCCGTTCGTTCGCATCGCCGGCAATTTGTCGATGACGACGAGCGATCTGTCGGCGAAGATTCCACCGTTCAACGCCCAGCGCCTGCTCACCGATGTCGGCTCCGATCCGAAGGCGGCCGCGGAAGACCCGAACAATCCGGAAGCCGTTGAGCCCGACGCTGAGGTCTCCTTCGTCACCAAGGACCTGTCGCCGGTGCTGCCAAAGGCGAAGATCTCCGCGGTGGTGGCGCTCGACGACATCCTGATGCGGGTCCGCGACGCCGCCAATTGGCGCGGCAATGGCGGGGTGCGCTACGCCTCGCTCGCCAATGCCGCCGCCGACATCTCCGGCGCGACCGGTCCCTCCGACATCAGGACCGCCTACGCCGCCGAAGCCTCGCCGTCCGATCCCTATGCCGGCTTCGAGACGCGCGTGGTGCCGGAAAACGTCACGCTGCTGCCCAAGACCAAGGAGCAGATCACCGGCGGCAATCCCAACGGCGAACGCATCCATCTGGTCAAGAAGGGCGACAGCGTCGCCGGCGTGCTGCGCGATCTCGGCGCCACGCCCGAGGAGATCAAGGCGATCACCGCGACGCTCGGGCCCCGCGGCCGCGACGGCGGCCTCAAGGAGGGCGAGAAGCTCCGCATCCTGATGGCGCCCGCAAGTCCCGGCGCCCGCCTCCAGCCCTACCGCGTCGTCGTCGCCAACGAGACCAAGGTCGAGGCGATCGCGGCGCTGTCCGATCTCGGCAGATACGTCGCGGTCGACGTCTCAAGCATGAATACTGCCGCCGACGCCGCGGCGAGCGCCAGCAGCGACGACGATGACGAGGATGACGGCTCCGGCGTGCGGCTGTACCAGAGCATCTACGAGACCGCGATGCGCAACAAGGTGCCGATGCCGGTCATCGAGGACATGATCAAGATCTACTCCTACGACGTCGATTTCCAGCGCAAGGTGCAGCCGGGCGATTCCTTCGACGTGTTCTATGCCGGCGAAGACGAGGGCGTGACCTCGATCGAAAAGAACGACGTGCTGTTCGCCTCCCTCACCGTCGGCGGCGAGACCAAGAAATACTACCGCTACCAGAGCCCTGACGACGGCGTCGTCGATTATTACGACGAGACCGGCAAGAGCGCGAAGAAGTTCCTGGTCAGGAAGCCGATCAACAACGCCATCATGCGCTCCGGCTTCGGCGGCCGCCGCCACCCGATCCTCGGCTATGTGAAGATGCACACCGGCGTCGACTGGGCCACCGCCTACGGCACCCCGATCTTCGCCTCCGGCAACGGCGTGATCGAGAAGGTCGGCCCCGAAGGCGGCTACGGCAAATATATCCGCATCAAGCATTCCAACGGCTACGAGACCGCCTACGGCCACATGTCGGCCTTCGCCAAGGGCATGGAAGTCGGCAAGAAGGTGCGTCAGGGCCAGGTGATCGGCTTCGTCGGCTCGACCGGCCAGTCGACCGGCCCGCATGTTCATTACGAGATCCTGGTCAACAACCGCTTCGTCGACCCGATGCGCGTGAAGCTGCCGCGCGGCCGTTCGCTCGAAGGCCCGATGCTCGCAAGCTTCGAGAAGGAGCGCGACCGGCTCGAGGGCATGATGAGCGGCCGCGGCGGCGCCATTGCCCGCATGTCGGATGCGACCGGCGGTCCGCTGCAAGTCACGAACCGGTAAGCCGGCAACCGGCCGACACGTCGGCCAGACATTTTCAAACAGAATTTCAAACACAAACGCTGCACGGCACGACCGTTCGCGGCGTCACAACGTCAAGTTTCGTTTGCCAAAGCGGCGTGAGCGGCGAATACTTTCCAAAAAACGGGAGGTCTCGCCATGAACAACAGGCTCGCCTGCGCAGCCCTGATCGCCGCGCTTTTCGCCACCACGAGCGCGTCGGCGGACAGCTGGGAGGTCACGAAGCTCGTTCCTGGCTCGGCATTCCATGGCGTCCACGGGCTCGGCGTCGACAAAGCCGGCCACCTGTTCGCCGGCAGCGTCGCCGGCGCAGCGCTCTACGAGGTCGACATCTCTGCCGGTAGCGCCAAGGTTGCAATCCCCTCCCCTGTGGGCATGGCCGACGACATCGCGTTCGCGCCCGACGGCACCATGGCCTGGACCGGATTCTTGACCGGCGATCTCTATTCCCGCAAAGGCGACGGCCCGATCAAGAAGCTCGCATCCGGCCTTCCCGGCATCAACTCGCTCGCCTTTCGCAAGGACGGCCGGCTCTACGCCACCACCGTCTTTCTCGGCGATACGCTGTACGAGATCGACGTCGAGGGTGTGAAGCCGCCGCGCCAGATCATGGAGAAGATGGGCGGCCTCAACGGCTTCGAGTTCGGTCCTGATGACAGGCTCTACGGTCCGCTCTGGTTCAAGGGCCAGGTCGCAAAGGTCGACGTCGACAAGGCCGAGCTCACCGTCGTCGCCGAGGGTTTCAAGATCCCGGCCGCGGTGAACTTCGATTCCAAGGGCAATCTCTTTGTGATCGACACCGCGCTCGGCCAGCTCGTCCGGGTCGATCCCAAATCGGGCGCCAAGACCATTGTCGCGCAATTGAAGCCGTCGCTGGACAATCTTGCGATCGACGCCAAGGACCGCATCTACGTCTCCAACATGGCCGACAACGGCATTCAGGAGGTCGATCCCGCGACCGGCCAGGCCAGGCAGATCATCATCGGCAAGCTGGCTTTGCCCGGCGGCATCGGCGTCACGAGCGAGAACGGCAAGGATACGATCCACGTCGCCGACGTGTTCGCCTACCGCACCGTGAATGGGGCGACCGGCGAGGTCACCGAGAAGGCGCGCATGCACGCCGCGGGCACGACGCTCGAATATCCGATGAGCGCGACGGCGCACGGCAACGACGTGGTGCTGTCGAGCTGGTTCACCGGCACCGTGCAGGTGATCGACGCCAAGACCGGCACCACGCGCGACATGCTGCACGGCTTCAAGGCGCCGCACGACGCCATCGTGCTCGGGGACGGCAGCATCCTGGTCGCCGAGCTCGGCACTAAATCGCTGGTCAAGGTGAGCGGCGAGCACGGCAAGGACCGTGCGACGCTGATCGGCGAGCTCGAAGGCCCGGTCGGGCTGGTTCGCGGCAAGACCGACGAGGTCTACGTCACCGAGGCCTTTGCCGGCACAGTGTCCCGGATCGACAGCAAGGGCGGGAAGACGGTGCTCGCCAAGGAGCTGAAAATGCCGGAAGGCATCGCGCGCAGTCCCGATGGCCAATTGATCGTGGCGGAAGTCGGCGCCAAGCGGCTGATCGCGATCGCGCCGGAGAGCGGCACGGTGACGGAGATCGCGGCCAACCTTCCGATCGGCCTCCCGGGTACGCCCGGCGGATTGCCGAGCAATATTCCGACGGGTGTTGCAGTCGGGGCGTCGGGAAACATCTACTTCAGCTCGGACGTCGATAACGCGATCTACAAGGTCGCCAAGAAGTAGGCTTGGGTTGCACGCGTTGGCCGGGAACCGGTGGGCCGGTTCTCGGTTGGACGCTGACGAAGCCGACAGCAGGAGGGCTGCCCATGACGCACCTCTCACGCGACGATGTCGCCAAGGCGGTAGACGGCGCAGACGATGTCACCATTGCCCGGATTATCGGAACCGGCGCAACCGCCGAGGAGTTCGCAGAAGCCAGGGCCTGGCTCGCCAACGACGAGCCGATGATCAACGATCTGCGGCCGCTGGCGCAGGGCCGCGTTCGCGAGCTCGTCGATATTCTCTCTGATCTCGATGAAGACGACGAGGAGCAGGGCCCTGTCGATCCCGGCTCCGCATCAGCGCTCGGTTAACCGGAGGGCCGTCTGACCCGTCAAACGCCCCGGAGAGGTTGACCTCTCCGGGGCGTCCGGTTGCTTTCGTAGGCCAACCCTCAGTTCAGCTTGCGCTTCGCCACGGGCGCCTCGAACTGCGTGATCTCGGCGGTCTGCGGCGCCTTGCCGTTGAAGGTCAGCACGTTGCCTTCGGACGAGATCGCGACGCTGTCGCCGTCCCTGACGTCGCCGGCGAGGATCATCTCGGCGAGCGGATCCTGGAGGTGGCGCTGGATCACGCGCTTCAGCGGACGTGCGCCGTAGGCGGGATCCCAGCCCTTGGCGGCGAGCCAGTCACGGCCGGCCGCGTCGAGCGTCAGCGTGATCTTGCGATCGGTCAGCAGCTTCTGCAGCCGCGCGAACTGGATCTCGACGATCCGGCCCATCTCGCTGCGCTGCAGCCGGTGGAACAGGATGATCTCGTCGACGCGGTTGAGGAATTCGGGGCGGAAATGCCCGCGAACCATTCCCATCACCTGCTCGCGCACGGCCGAGGTGTCCTCGCCCTCGGGCTGATTCACCAAATACTCCGACCCGAGGTTCGAGGTCATGATGATCAGCGTGTTGCGGAAGTCGACGGTGCGGCCCTGGCCGTCGGTCAGGCGGCCGTCGTCGAGCACCTGCAACAGGACGTTGAAGACGTCAGGATGCGCCTTCTCGATCTCGTCGAACAGCACGACCTGGTAAGGCCGGCGCCGCACCGCTTCGGTAAGCGCGCCGCCCTCGTCATAGCCGACATAGCCCGGAGGCGCGCCGATCAGCCGCGAGACCGAGTGCTTCTCCATGTATTCGGACATGTCGAGGCGGACCATCGCGGTCTCATCGTTGAACAGGTACTCGGCGAGCGCCTTGGTCAGCTCGGTCTTGCCGACGCCGGTCGGCCCCAGGAACATGAACGAGCCGGTGGGGCGGTTAGGATCCTGCAAGCCTGCGCGCGAGCGGCGGACGGCGGTTGCGACCGCACGCACGGCCTCGGCCTGGCCGACGACGCGTTGCGCCAATTGCTCCTCCATCTTGAGGAGCTTCTCCTTCTCGCCTTCCAGCATCTTGTCGACGGGCACGCCGGTCCAGCGCGAGACCACCTGCGCGATGTGGTTGGCGGTGACCGCCTCCTCCACCATCTCGCCGGTGTTCTCCTTGGCTTCGATATCGGCAAGCTGCTTCTCCAGTTGCGGAATCCGGCCATAGGCCAGCTCGCCCGCCTTCTGGAATTCGCCGCGCCGCTGCGCGTTGGCGAGCTCGACCCGCAGACCGTCGAGCTCGGCCTTCAGCTTCTGGGCGTCGGAGAGCTTGTTCTTCTCCGCGCTCCAGCGCGACGTCAGCGCAGCCGACTTTTCCTCGAGCTCGACCAGGTCCTTCTCCAGCGTCTGGAGCCTGGACTTGGAGCCGGGATCGGTTTCCTTCTTCAGCGCTTCCTGCTCGATCTTGAGCCGGATGATCTCGCGGTCGAGCGAATCCAGCTCTTCCGGCTTGGAATCGACCTGCATCTTCAGCCGGGCCGCGGCCTCGTCCATCAGGTCGATCGCCTTGTCGGGCAGGAAGCGATCGGTGATGTAGCGATTGGACAGGGTTGTCGCCGCCACCAGCGCGGAATCGGTGATCCGCACGCCGTGGTGCTGCTCGTACTTGTCCTTCAGCCCGCGCAGGATCGAGATCGTGTCCTCGACCGAGGGCTCGCTGACGAAGATCGGCTGGAAGCGCCGCGCCAGCGCGGCGTCCTTCTCGACGTGCTTCTGATATTCGTCGAGCGTGGTCGCACCGATGCAGTGTAGCTCGCCGCGCGCGAGCGCCGGCTTGAGCAGGTTGGAGGCGTCCATCGCACCGTCGCCCTTGCCGGCGCCGATCAGCGTGTGCATCTCGTCGATGAACAGGATGAAGGTACCCTCGCTGCCAGTGACCTCCTGCAGCACGGCCTTCAGCCGCTCCTCGAACTCACCGCGATATTTCGCGCCGGCGATCAGCGCGCCGAGATCGAGCGACAGCAGCTTCTTGTCCTTCAGGCTCTCGGGCACGTCACCGTTGACGATGCGCAGGGCGAGGCCTTCGGCGATGGCGGTCTTGCCGACGCCGGGCTCACCGATCAGGACGGGATTGTTCTTGGTCCGGCGCGACAGCACCTGGATGGTCCGCCGGATCTCCTCGTCGCGGCCGATGACCGGATCGAGCTTGCCATCGCGCGCCGCCTGGGTCAGGTCGCGGGCATATTTCTTCAGCGCATCATAAGCGTTCTCGGCGGTCGCGGAGTCCGCGGTTCGGCCCTTGCGCAGCGCCTCGATCGCCGCGTTGAGGTTTTGCGGGGTGACGCCGCCCTTGTTCAGGATCGTGCCGGCCTCGCTGGACTTCTCCAGCGTCAGGCCGAGCAGCAGCCGCTCCACGGTAACGAAGCTGTCGCCGGCCTTCTCGCCGGCCTTCTCGGCGGCGTCGAAGGTGCGGGCAAGCTCGGGTGCGAGGTAGATCTGGCCGGCGCCGCCGCCGGAAACCTTCGGCACCTTGCCGAGGGCGTCCTCGGTTGCCTTCAGAATTGCACGGGAATTGCCGCCGGCGCGGTCGATCAGGCCGGCAGCCAGCCCCTCATTGTCGTCCAGCAGGACCTTCAGCATGTGCAGGGTCGAAAACTGCTGATGCCCCTCGCGCATCGCAAGCGACTGCGCGGACTGGATGAAGCCCCTGGAGCGTTCGGTATATTTCTCGATGTTCATCTTTTCTGTCCCTCGGCCTGCCCTTGGGGCCCTCTCAGGCACCCCAATACGGCATCTTCATTGGGTTTCGACTGACCGCATTGAGGATTCTCAAGCGGGAACGATGGTCTTTTGCCGGCTTGGCGCCGGCCTGAGGCAGATGTGGGAAGCGGTCCGGTGGAAGGAAAGAGGCGCGTTCACAATTTCGTGCGCTTCTCGGCTGCTTGGCGCGGGCCGGCCGAATCCTCTAAGTAGCGGCATGACAGCCAGCCAGACCGCCGAGATCACCGGCCTCTACCGCTACCCGGTCAAGGGCCTGACGCCGGAGCCGCTGCGCCGCGTCCCCTTGCGACCGGGCCAGACCCTGCCCGCCGACCGCCGCTACGCCATCGAGAACGGTCCGAGCGGTTTCGATCCTGAAGCCCCCGAATGGAAGCCGAAGATCCAGTTCCTGATGCTGGCGCGCAATGAGCGGCTGGCCGAGCTCGACAGCCATTTCGACGACGCCAGCAATGTCCTGACCATCCGCAAGGGCGGTCAGGTCGTCGCCAGCGGGGACCTGGAGACCGCGGCCGGGCGGGCGGCCATCGAGCGCTACGTCGCGGAGAACTTTCAGCCGGAACTCAAGGGCCCGCCGAAGCTGCTGTCCGGCCGCGACCACAGCTTCTCCGACGTCGCCCGCAAGGTGGTCTCCATCATCAATCTCGGCAGTGTCCGCGCCATCGAGGCCATGCTGGGCGGCACCGCCGTGCATCCGCTGCGCTTCCGCGCCAATCTCTACGTGAAGGGCTGGCCGGCCTGGTCGGAGCTCGATCTCGTCGGCCAGACGCTTGCGATCGGACAGGCGCGGCTCAAGGTGGTCAAGCGCATCGTCCGCTGCCCCGCCACCAATGTGGACCCGGTGACGGCCAAGCGCGATCTCGAGATCCCGCCGACGCTCTCGCGCCATCTCGGCCACATGGACTGCGGCATCTACGCCGAGGTGATCGAAGGTGGCGAGATCGGCGTGGGCGATGCGGTGGCGGTGGAAGAGCCGAGGCTGGTGTGAGCTTCTGCGCTGGCTCAACACGCTCCGTCATTGCGAGCGCAGCGAAGCAATCCAGGAATGCGTCCGCGGAAACAGTCTGGATTGCTTCGTCGCAAGAGCTCCTCGCAATGACGAGGCTCAATTCGGCATCACATACGCATAGATCTTCCCGCGCGAGACCGGCGCCTCGCGGACGCGGTTGCCGTTGTTGCCGGAGATCATGATCGGATTGCCCTGCGCATCGATGCCGGTGACGATGCCGACATGGCCGCCGCGGCGACCGCGCGACATCACCGCGATGGCGCCGACCTGCGGACCGGAGACGCGCGTGCCGTAGCGCGCAAACGAGCTCGCCATGTCCGATCCGGTGCCCTGATGACCGGTGTGCTGCAGCACCATGTTCATGAAGCGCGCGCACCACAGCCTGCCGCGCCCGGTCGGATTGCCGCCGATGTAGCGGCGCGCCTCGGACACAAGGCCCGAGCCGCCACCAAAGCCGCCGCTGCTCGTGGCAGAATTGGACATGCCGTTGCTGGCCGTGCCGCCATTGGCGTTCGGATCATAGGCTGCGAAACTGTTGCCGAAGCCACTCGCCTGCAGCTGCGCAGCGCTGCGCTCGAAGCGCGAACTGCGTGCATGATGGCGGTGATGATGATGTCTGACGTGATGCACGTGAGCGTGCCGCTCTGCGCTATGACGATGATGCGGCCGCGCTGAGGCCGGAGAAGCGAATGCGGCAAGAGCCGCGGAGAAGATCGCCAGCGCAACAACACAACGCGACAGGCGAGACGCAAACAACTCAAACATTCTTCATCCTTCGTTGACACCCCACTTCCCGCCGGCCCGTGCAAGAGCCGACATCCGTCCGGCCGTTAAGCCGCCGGATGTGGCGAGAAAAAGACGCGGGTAGCCCGCGAATAGCTGCGATGATTTTGTGCCGACACTGGAGGATGCTGCCGCATTGCGGACAACAGCATTAACTGCGATCCTGCAAAGGCGGCTTGAACAGAGGGAAACGGTTAATGCCCCACGCCAAGACCAGGGACGACGTCCGCATCTATTTCGAAGAGGCGGGTCAGGGAACGCCGATCATTTTTCTGCACGAGTTCGCGGCCGACTACACCAATTGGGAGCCGCAGATGCGTTACTTCTCGCGCGGCCACCGCTGCATCACCTATTCGGCGCGCGGATATACGCCGTCGGACGTGCCCGAGGGCGAGGTCTACAGCTACACGCATTTCTACAGCGACGCCCTCGCGGTGCTCGATCATCTCGGAATCGAGCGCGCGCATCTCGTCGGCCTGTCGATGGGTGCCTATTCGTCGCTGCAGATCGGATTGAACGCGCCGCAGCGCGCGCTGTCGATGACGCTGGCCGGCGTCGGCTCGGGCTCCGAGCTGGAGAATTTGGCGGCTTGGCGCCAGCAATGCCGCGCCAATGCCGAGCAGTTCGAGACGCTTGGCTCGGTGGAGGTCGCCAAAGTCACGCGCGAGGCGCCGAGCCGGATTCCCTTCCTGGTGAAGGATCCGCGCGGCCACGCCGATTTCTATGCCGCGCTGGCGCGTCACGACGCCCAGGGTTCGGCGCGCACGATGCGCGGCTTCCAGGGTGGGCGGCCGTCGATCTACACGATGACCGATGCGATCAGGAAGACGACGACGCCGGCACTGATTATCTGCGGCGACGAGGACGATCCGTGCGTGGGCCCGAGCCTGTTCCTGAAGAAGCACCTTCCCGCGGCGGGGCTCGCGATGTTTCCGAAGTCCGGCCACGTGCTCAATCTCGAAGAGCCCGCGCTGTTCAATGATAGCGTCGAGCGGTTCGTGACGCTGGTGGAAGCGGGGCGCTGGCCGGCGCGGGATCCGCGCTCGCTGGTGCCACACTAGCTGTCATTCCGGGATGTGCCGAAGGCGCAGGCCCGGAATCCATCAGGCCGCAAACGCTGTGGCACGATGGATTCTCGGATGCGCAATTGCGCATCCTAGCTCGATGCTTCGCATCGCCTCGGAATTGACGGAGAGAGGCTATTTCCCCCCACCCCGGCTCAGCAGAAACACCGCCTGCTCGCCGAACATGTTCCACACCCACCAGGGCAGGTTCAGCGGCACCGGGCGGCCGTAGAGATCGAGCGCCACCGAGCGCTCCATCTTGACGTTGATCTCGTCGCAGAGCTGCACGAAATCCTTGATGGTGCAGAAGTGGATGTTGGCGGTGTCGTACCAGGTCGCCGGCAGGTTCTCGGTGCGCGGCATGTGGCCGCCGACCAGGAGCTGGAGCCGCATCTTCCAGAACCCGAAATTCGGGAACGAGACGATGGCTCTTCGGCCGATGCGCAGCAGATTCTCCAGCACCACCCGCGGCTGCCGCGTCGCCTGCAGCGTCTGCGACAGGATCACGTAGTCGAAGGCGTCGTCGGGATAATTGACGAGGTCGGTGTCGGCATCGCCCTGCACCACCGCGAGGCCCTTGGCGACGCAGCGGTTGACGCCCTCGCGCGACAGCTCGATGCCGCGGCCGTCGATGCCGCGCGTCTCCAGCAGCTGCAACAGATCGCCCTCGCCGCAGCCGACGTCGAGCACCTTCGAGCCCGGCTTGACCATCTCGGCGACCAGGAGATGATCGGCGCGAAACTGGCCGGACTGCCCCGCCGCAAGGCCGCCGAGCGGCAGCACTTCCTGTACAGACATCGCTAGCCGTCCTTCTTGCCGGTGAGCCCGCGCGCCTTGCCGGCCGATTGTAGGAAGGCGCGGGAGATGTCGAAGAATTCGGGCACGTCGAGCAGGAAGGCGTCGTGTCCGCGATCGGTCTCGATCTCCGCGAACGACACCCGCGCGCTAGAAGCGTTCAGCGCATGCACCAGCGCGCGCGATTCCGAGGTCGGAAACAGCCAGTCGCTGGTGAAGGAGACGACGCAGAAGCGGGTCTTGATGTCGGCGAACGCTTTCGCCAGCACGCCGCCATGGTCGGCGGCGATGTCGAAATAGTCCATCGCGCGCGTCAGATAGAGATAGGAATTGGCATCGAAGCGCTCGACGAAGGAGGAGCCCTGGTAGCGCAGATAGGACTCGACCTGGAAGTCGGCGTCGAACGAGAAGGTCGGCAGCTCGCGATCCTGCATGCGCCGGCCGAACTTGCGATGCAGCGCCGCGTCGGAGAGATAGGTGATGTGCGCCGCCATCCGCGCCACCGCGAGCCCGCGATGCGGATGGATGCCGTGATCGGCATAGCCGCCGCCGTGCCAATCGGGATCGGCCATCACGGCCTGGCGGCCGAGCTCGTGGAAGGCGATGTTCTGCGCCGAGTGCCGCGTCGCGCAGGCGATCGCCAGCGCGGAGTACACGCGCTTCGGATAGGCCGCGGTCCATTGCAGCACCTGCATGCCGCCCATCGAGCCGCCGACCACCGCAAACAATGTGTCGATGCCGAGCCGGTCGATCAGCATGGCCTGCGCGCGCACCATGTCGGGGATGGTGATGACGGGAAAATCGAGCCCCCAGACCTTGCCGGTGGCGGGATTGATCGACGCCGGCCCGGTCGAGCCCATGCAGCCGCCGATCACGTTGGAGCAGATGATGAAGTAGTGCTTTGGATCGATCGGACGGCCGGGGCCGACCAGGGTTTCCCACCAGCCGGGCTTGCCGGTGACGGGATGGACATTGGCGACATGCTGATCGCCGGTCAGGGCATGGCAGATCAGGACCGCGTTGGAGCGATCGGCATTGAGCTCGCCATAGGTCTGGTAGGCGATCTGGAACGGGCTGAGATCGACGCCGCAATCGAGCCGCAGCGGCTGCTCGGCGCCGAAATGCGCAACCTGCGAGCTCGGATGATCCACCTCATGCGACCGCTCGTCGGCGCTGATCGCAGGACTCGGTATCGACTTGACGCCACCCATCTGACCATCGACCTCGTTTGCGATCAAACGCTGACCGCCACTTGCATCAGGCCATGAAAAACCCGGCCTGAACGATAGGTTCGGCCGGGATCGGAAGCGTCCCCGGCCTGTTTAGCGAGTTTTTTAACGTGGCTGCAAGCCGGCCGGCTCAAATGACCACGGAACGGGGAAAAGCTACCGTCTTGGGCGGTTTTCGTCAAGTCGCGGCCCGGATCGGCTCAATTCGCCTCTGCCGCGTCGACGGAGAAGGACGTCATTTCTCTTTGCTTTCGCCGTCCCGACTGCCTAATCAGGACATCCCCCATTCGAAACGATCGACAGCCAGACATGTCCCAACGTCCGCCCGCGCCGCCATCATTGCAGGAATTGCGCAAGGAGATCGATGCGATCGACGAGGCCATGCATCGCCTGCTGATGCAGCGCGGCGACATCATCGACCGCCTGATCCAGGTGAAGCAGACCCAGGAGGTCGGCTCCGCGTTCCGCCCGGCGCGCGAGGCCTCCATGATGCGCGAGATCGTGCAGCGTCATCGCGGCATCCTGCCGCTCGACACGGTCGAGAGCATCTGGCGCGTCATCATCTCGACCTTCACCTATGTGCAGGCGCCGTTCTCCGTGCATGCCGACATCTCGGTGAGCGAGCCGGCGATGCGCGATTCCGCGCGCTTCCATTTCGGTTTCACGGTGCCTTACGTCGCGCATTTCAGCGCGCAGGCCGCGGTCGAGGCGGTGGCGAGATCCAAGGGCGATCTGGCGCTGGTCTCGGCGACGTCGAGCCGCACGCCGTGGTGGCTGGAGCTGGAAGCCGCCGGCGCGCCGAAGATCATTGCGCGAATGCCTTTCATCGAGCGTGCCGACCATCCGGCCGCCCTGCCGGTGTTCGCAATCTCGCGCGTCCCCGACAGCGCTCTGGTGACCGAGGTCGAGACCTTCAGCGTGCGCGTGTCCGGATGGAACGCCGAGGTCGCGCGCGCCCTGTCGCCACTCGCCGAAATCGTGGCGGTCCCCGATACCGCCTTCGACGGCGCGGCGCTGCTGGTCTCGGTCACGAGCACGACCAGCATCGACAAAATCAGGGCTGCCCTGATCGAGGCGGGGGCCTCGGTGCGCTCCGTGGCCCTCGTCGGCAGCCACGCAACGCGCTATACGGTGCCCCCGACCGGGGCGAAATCGTAAACCACGCGCCACGCCCTGCCATTTTCGGAGTTCAAGATGTCCCGCCCCGTGCCGAATCCCGGCATTCTCGATATTGCGCCCTATACGCCCGGCAAGAGCCCGGTCGCCGAACCGGGCCGCAAGGTGTTCAAGCTCTCCGCCAACGAGACGCCGTTCGGGCCCTCGCCCAAGGCGATCGAGGCGTTCAAGCGCGTGGCGGACCACCTGGAAGACTACCCGGAAGGCACCTCGCGCGTGCTGCGCGAGGCGATCGGCCGCTCCTTCGGGCTCGACCCCAACCGCATCATCTGCGGCGCCGGCTCGGACGAGATCCTCAATCTGCTCGCCCACACCTATCTGAGCCACGGCGACGAGGCGATCTCCACCACGCACGGCTTCCTGGTCTACCCGATCGCGACCATGGCGGTCGGCGCCACGAACGTCATCGCGCAGGAGAAGGATCTCACCTGCGACGTCGATGCCATCCTCAAGGCGGTGACGCCGAAGACCAAGCTGGTCTGGCTCGCCAACCCCAACAACCCGACCGGCACCTACATCCCGTTCGACGAAGTCAAGCGGCTGCGCGCCGGCCTGCCCTCGCACGTGCTGCTGGTGCTGGATGCCGCCTATTGCGACTACGTCTCGCGCAACGACTACCAGATGGGGATCGAGCTCGTCGCCACCACCGAGAACACGGTGGTGACCCACACCTTCTCCAAGATCCACGGCCTCGCTGCGCTCCGCATCGGCTGGATGTTCGGCCCCGAGCACATCATCGATGCCGTCAACCGCATCCGCGGTCCCTTCAACGTGTCGACGCCGGCGATGTATGCCGCGGTCGCCGCGATCGAGGACACCGCGCATCAGGCGATGTCGAAGCAGTTCACCGAGACCTGGCGCAACTGGCTGACCGAGGAGATCGGCAAGCTCGGATTGAAGGTGACGCCGAGCGTCGCCAATTTCGTGCTGATCCATTTCCCGACCGACAAGGGCAGGACCGCCGACGACGCCGACGCCTTCCTCACCAGGCGCGGCCTCGTGCTGCGCGGCCTGAAGAACTACGGCCTGCCGCATTCGCTGCGCATGACCATCGGCACCGAGGAGGCCAACCGCCTCGTGGTCGACGGCTTGCGCGACTTCTTGGGCGGCAAATGAGCGAGCAGGTGCACTTCCAGCGCGTCGCGCTGATCGGCTTCGGCCTGATCGGCGGCTCGATTGCGCGCGCTGCGAAGCTCCAGGGCCTGGCCGGCGAGATCGTCACCACCGCGCGTTCGGAGAAGACGCGCGCGCGGGTGATGGAGCTCGGCATCGTCGACAAGGTGGTGGCGACCAATGCGGAAGCGGTGAAGGATGCCGATCTCGTCATCCTCTGCATTCCCGTCGGCGCCTGCGGGCCGGTGGCGCAGGAGATTGCCGCGCATTTGAAGCCCGGCGCTGTTGTCTCCGATGTCGGCTCGGTCAAGGGCGCCATCGTCAGGGACATGGCGCCACATCTGCCGAAGACCGTTCATTTCGTGCCGGCGCATCCGGTGGCGGGCACCGAGCATTCGGGGCCGGATTCTGGTTTCGCCGAGCTCTTCATCAACCGCTGGTGCATCCTGACCCCGCCCGAAGGTGTCGATGCCGCGGCGACCGACCGCCTGCGGGCGTTCTGGGCGGCGATGGGTGCCAAGGTCGAGGTGATGACGCCGGATCATCACGATCTCGTGCTCGCCATCACCAGCCATCTGCCGCATCTGATCGCCTACACCATCGTCGGCACCGCCGATGAGCTGGCACAGGTGACGGAGTCGGAGGTCATCAAGTTCTCCGCCGGCGGCTTCCGCGACTTCACCCGCATCGCGGCCTCCGATCCGACGATGTGGCGCGACGTCTTCCTCGCCAACAAGGAGGCCGTGCTGGAGATGCTCGGCACCTTCACCGAGGATCTCGCCAAGCTCACGCGCGCGATCCGTCGCGGCGACGGCGAGGCGCTGTTCGACCACTTCACCCGCACCCGCGCCATCCGCCGCGGCATCGTCGAGATCGGCCAGGACTCGGCCGCGCCGGATTTCGGCCGGCCGCTGGCGGCGCTGAAGAAGCCGTAGAGGCGCCTCCTCATCTTCCGTCATTCCGGGGCGATGCGCAGCGTCGAACCCGGAATCCCGAAATTGATGCGCGAGATTCCGGGTTCACGCTACGCGTGCCCCGGAATGACGGCAAGTCAATACAGCGGCGGGATCTGGCCGACCTTGACCGGGCCGAGCAGCACGGCGCCGTCGACGAATTTCAGCGGGAAGCTGCGCGCCTTCTTGCCTTCGAGCGTGCTCTCGCTACCGATCGAGTTGATGCCGGCGGCGACACCGGCATTGGCGTTCTGCTTGATGACCTTGCCGAGGCCCGGAACGGCGCGATCGAGCGCGCCGAACAGATTGGTGAGGTCCTGCGACTTCACGCCGGGCGCGACGCGGTCGAGCGTTGCCTGCGGCACGCCCTCCTCCAGCATCTTCTCGATGCCGAGCGCGGGGATCACGCGTTCGAGACCCGTCACCGTCATCTGCAATTCGCCGTCGAGCCGGCCGTTGGCCGAAAGGCCAAGCGTGCCGGCCGCAACCGCGATCATCTCGCCCTGCTGGATCCGCGACTGCACGATCTCGATGTGACCGCCGGCGGCCTGCATCTCGCGGAAGCGCTGCGGCCACGGCTTTGGCGTGAGGTCGGAGAGGCCGGTGACCTTGGCGCGCGTATCCGCCTCGAACGGCTCGGCGAGCAGGGGATGAACGCCCTGGATGCTGCCCTGCGCGACGTGCAGCAGGGTCTCGAGCACGGGATGATCCGCCGGCGAGCCGTCCGCGAGGCGGCCGTGCAGCTCGATCTGCTTGGCGCGCGCGAGCGGCACCTGCACGCTGCCGTCGAGGCGGTTGAGCGAGGGATCGTCGAACACGATGGAGGCGCGGTCCGGCACCGAGGGCAGGCCGACCACGCTGCTGCGGCCTTTGCTCCAGTTCACCACGAAGGTGTTTTGCGTGACGCCGTCGGTCAGCGTCGCGGGTGCGGAGAATTCGGCGATCACAAGCTTGGGATCGTAGACCTGGGCGACGACCAGGATGTTGTCGAGCTTGGCCGTGAACGGCGTCTTGCTTGCATTCTGCGAGACCAGGGACACGCTGGCGCCGGAGCACTGGATCTCGAAGCGGAACGGGAAGCCGGCGATCGAGCGCTTGGCGCAATCATAGATGCGGCCCGACTTGGCCTCCTGCGCCCGCCAGGCGTCTGCGGCCGTTTCGGCCCGCGAGGCCGCATAGAACCAGAAGCAGCTCCACGCGACGGCGAGGATCACGACGAGAATGGGTGCGGCGAAAAGGCCCCAACGGGAGCGGCGGCCTGCGGCAACGGTCATATTGGACATGCGGCGACCCTTTGATCCCAGATTCAGGCAAATGTAAGCGTGGTGCGGCTGCGGCGAAAGGCGGAGAATTCGCTTCGCTTGGGACCTTCATTCTGGTAGCCGTGCCCGAAATGTCGGAAATCACCCTCCCCTCCGTCACCACCGCCAAAGGCGACCTCTGGGTGTTCGGCTACGGTTCGCTGATGTGGCGGCCGGGCTTCGACTTCGAGGAGCGCGTCCCGGCGCGGCTGGTCGGCGAGCATCGCGCGCTCTGCGTCTATTCCTTCGTGCATCGCGGGACGCCGGAGAAGCCGGGCCTGGTGCTCGGGCTCGATCGCGGCGGCGCCTGCCGCGGCATCGCCTTCCGCGTCGCTGAAAAGAACCGCACCGAGGTCGTCGCTTACTTGCGCGCGCGCGAGCAGGTCACCTCGGTCTATCGCGAGGTGATGCGCTCGGTGTGGCTGGAGAACGACGCGCGCCAGCGCGTCTCCGCGCTCACCTATGTCGTCGACCGCGGCCATGCGCAATATGCCGGCCGTCTCTCGCTCGCCGAGCAGCACCGCCATGTCCTCCAGGGCCATGGCCAGTCGGGCGCCAACCGCGACTATGTCACCGCGACGGTGAAGGCGATCGAAGCCGAAGGCTTTCGCGACACGCAGCTGCACCAGCTTGCATTGATGCTGCATGGCGATGCGCATTCTCTGCACGCGGGTCAAAACGAAGACCGCGAAAGCCGCTAGCCCTCTGCCGGCCTGTAGCTCGGCGCCGAGCCGATCAATTGCTCCTGCTCCTTGCGGCCAGCTTCGACGAGGCGGCCGGTCGCATCCTCGATGGCCGTCTGCACGCGGGAGAGAAACTCGTCTTTCGGCAGGCCCGGCGGCAACGGATCGAGGAACTCCACCACGAGCGTGCCGGGATAGCGCAGGAAGGTGCGGCGGGGCCAGAACAGGCCGGAGTTGAGCGCGACCGGCAAGCACGGCACGCCGCAGGACGAATAGATCTGCGCAAAGCCGGTCTTGTAATCCGGCGGCGCGCCGGGCGCGCGGCGCGTGCCTTCCGGAAAGATCACGAGTTGCCGGCCGCTGCGCACCGCCTCGCGCGCCCGCCGGGTCATGTCCAGGAGCGCCTTCACGCCGGCATTGCGATCAATCGCGATCATGCCGGTCTTGACCAGGAACTGACCGAACACCGGAATCTGCATCAGCTGACGCTTGAGGATGAAGATCGGGCGGTCGAAGAAGCCCGGCAGCACGAAGGTCTCCCAGAACGACTGGTGCTTCGCCGCGATCACCAACGGCCCCTGCGGAATCTTCTCCGTCCCCCGGAATTCCACCTTGATGTTGCAGACCACCCGCATCAGGACCAGCGTCGCCTTCGCCCACCATTCGGCGACCGTCAGCATGGCGCGTGGCGGCAATGCGAAGGTCGGCAGCGCCACGATCGCAAGGCATACCAGCACGGCGTAGAACAGCACGTTGAACACGAGCGAGCGCAGGAAAATCAGGAACATCGATGGTCCATCAATTTACCGGTCAACTGGCGTCTCAATTGGCACGTCAATTGGCTTGGGCGGTGGCGGGCCGCTTTGGTTGCCGACCTGCAGGCTGCTCCGATATCTCGGGCGAAAGGTCAATCCCGAAATCCTCCAGCCGCACCCTGAGCTCGGCCGCGAGGTACTTGACATATTCCGACAGCAGCAGCCGCAAGGTGGACGCCGAGGTCCACCACGGCTCCTCGCGCCATTTTTCGCCGACCACCGCGAACGGGATCAGCGCCGTTTCCGGCATCGCATGCGAGAATTCCACCAGCGCGCGCGGCATGTGGTAGTTCGAAGTGACCACGATCAGCGACTTGAAGCGGCGCCCTTCGGCCCAGCGCCGCGCCTCCGCCGCGTTGCCGCGGGTCGAGAGCGCGGTGCGGTCGAGATCGACGCAACAGGTCATGAAGGACTGGTTCTCCGGCAACGTCCTGGAGATGTCGTTCGCCGTCGAGGTCGGGTGCACGCCGGAAATCAACAGTCGCCTGCCGTAACCGGCGGCGAGCAGCGCCATCGCATCCGAGACCCGCGAAGAGCCGCCGGTCAGGACCACGATGCCGTCAGCCTTGCGGCTCGGTGCGATCTCGGCGCCGCGCAATTGCGACAGGAACACGACGAAGCCCGCCGCGGCGCCGACGAAGGCCAGCGCAATCGCCGACACGATTGCCGCGCGCAGCCAGCCGCGCGGCAGTTTCGGCGATCGATCGTCGGTCGGCGAGGTCATGCGATGTCGGTGATCCCTTCCCTGACTGATTTTAGGATGTTTTGAGGCGAAGTGGAGTCCGGTATCTCAACCCTAGTCGACGTCGTTCAAGGTCGCGAACAGCGTCTGGCGCGAGGCCACCGCGGTGATGGCGCCGATCAGCACGGCCTGGACCGCAAGCACGATGTAGCCGGATGGCCGCAGCGAGAAGGTGCCGAGCAGCGCGGCGAACTGGTCGCCGACGGGGGTACCGGAAAACCAGCCGGCGATCGACTCGGAGAAGCCGAACACCAGCATGGCGGCGCCGCCGCCGATCACGCCGCCCTCGAGGCCGAGCCTGAGGAAATGACGCAGGAAGTGATTGGCGATGTAGCGGTCGCCGGCGCCGACGAAGTGCAGCACCTCGACGATCGGGCGGTTCGCCGCCATGGCGCCGCGGGTCGCGAACGAGACGGAGATGATCGTGGCGACGATGACGAGCGCGAGGATGCCGAGGCCGGCGAGCACGGTGGCGTTGGTCATCGAGCGCATCCGCTCGATCCAGGCGCGATGGTCGTCGACGCTGGCGCCCGGCGCGACCTGGTTCACCCGTGCGCGCAAGGCCTCGAGATCGAGCGGCGTGCCGGGTTGCACGCGCGCGATGATCATGCGCGGCACCGGCAGATCGTCCATCGACAGCCCGGTGCCGAGCCAGGGTTCGAGCAGCTTGCCGCTCTCCTCCTTGCTGAACGGCTTGACCTCGACGACGCCGGCTTGCGTGCGCATCGCCTCCGTCACCGCTGCGGTGTCGCGTTCGAGATCGCGCCCGGTTTGCGGACGAACCTGGATGGTGATCTCGCTCGCCACGTCCGACTGCCATTCCGCGGCGGAGGCGCTGACCAGCAGCACGGTGCCCGTGGCCATCGACGCGAGGAAGGTCATGATGGCGACGACGGCGACCAGGGCCCGGCCCTGGATCGAGGCGCGCGGCACGATCGGCGACATGTTGCGCGCCTTGGCCGGCAGCTGCGGACGCTCCTGCCCGAGGTCGACCATCACGCCGCGCTCGTCGGTCCTACTCATAGACGTGCAACCGTCCCTGGTGCAACACCAGCCGCCGCGCCTCATACTGGTCCATCAGGCCGATGTCGTGGGTCGCGATGATGACGGCGGTGCCCGATTTGTTGAGCTCGATGAAGAGACGCAGCAGGCGGCGTCCGAGCGTTGGATCGACGCTGCCGGTCGGCTCGTCCGCGAGCAGCAGCTGCGGCCGCGAGATCACGGCGCGCGCGATCGCCGCACGCTGTTTCTCGCCGCCCGACAGGATCGGCGGCAGCGCGTCCATGCGGTCGCCAAGCCCGACCCAGCGCAACAGGTCGATCACCTCCTTGCGATAGCTCGACTCGCTACGGCCCATGACACGGAACGGCAGCGCGACGTTCTCATAGGTCGTCATGTGATCGAGCAGGCGGAAATCCTGGAGCACAATGCCGATGCGCTTGCGCAAGTCCGCGATCTCGTCCTTGCCGAGCTGCGAGATGTCGTGGCCGAACAGATTGACGAGGCCCCGCGTCGGTCGATGCGACAGGAACAACAGGCGCAGCAACGAGGTCTTGCCGGCACCCGACGGGCCGGTGAGGAACTGAAACGAATGCGCCGGGATCTGGAAGCTGAGGTCGCGCAGGATCTCCGGCCCCAGGCCGTAACGCAATCCGACATTTTCGAACCGAACCAAGTTCAGCTCCGTTCGAGAGGGGGCGCGGGTCGCGTGGCTGCGCTCCGCCAGCGCGATCAACGGGTTTTGCCGCCGTTATGGTTTCCGGTTCGTTAACGGTCGGCCAGTAGCATATTGGCAGCATCCTGGCCGCCCGGTTCTTCCGGCGGGGTCAGGGGCAAGACCTCGTTCAATCCTGGTTCATGCATCAAGGCTCGTCCATGCATATTGTCTGCCCCCATTGTATGACATCCTACGCCATCAAGCTCGCGAGCCTTGGGGCGAACGGACGGGCGGTTCGCTGTTCCCGCTGCAAGGAGACCTGGATTGCCCATGCCGAGGACGCCATCGAGGAGGCGTCCGTCCCGGCCATGGCTGCAGCCAGTCAGGCCGATGACCAGTCCGACCTCGCCGAGCAGTGGAATTCCTATGCTACGGACGACAACGCCACCGATGCGCCTGTCGTCGACAGCCCCTCGATCGCCAGTGACTGGCCCGAGGAAGAAGCCAGGGAAACCGAGGACGAGTGGTCGACAGCGGCCCGGGAGGCCGAGCAAGAGGTCGCCGGCGCGCAGCACCATTCGTGGTTCCGCGGCCTGTTCCGCCGCCGCGGTGCGCGGGTCAGCCGCCCGGTGGCCACTGCTGCCCCGCGAAAATCCTATTTCGGCCTGCCGACCGCCTGTGCAGCCATGGGCGCGCTGGTGCTGGCGCTGGTGATCTGGCGCGGCGACATGGTGCGGCTGCTGCCGCAGACGGCGGCATTCTACAAGCTGGTCGGGCTCGAGGTGAACCTGCGGGGCCTCGCCTTCAAGGACGTGAAGCTGTCCAGCGAGACCGTGGACGGTAAGCAGGTGTTGGTGATCGAGGGCATGATCGTCGGCGAGGGCAAGAAGCCGCTCGACATCCCGCGGCTGCGCTTTGCCGTGCGCGACGCCCAAGGAGCGGAGATCTACGCTTGGAATACGGTGCTGGAGCAGACCGTGCTGCGGCCCGGCGAGCGCGCCTTCTTCCGCTCGCGTCTCGCCTCGCCGCCCCCGGAGGGCCGCAATATCGACGTCCGCTTCTTCAACCGGCGCGACATTGCCGGCGGCAGCGTATAATCAACCTCGCAAGGCCCGCGCGGAGTTGATCCCAAGGTTGCTCTTATGCCGAAAATCCTGATCGCCGACGACGAGGATTCAATGCGCACGCTGGTGGCGCGCGCCATTGCCATGGACGGCCACGAGACCGTCACCGCGCAAGACGGCGCCGAGGCGCTGGAGATCCTGAGCCGCGAGGACGGCGCCTTCGACCTGCTGCTCACCGACATCCAGATGCCTGTCATGGACGGCATCGCGCTGGCGCTCTCCGCCGCGCGCGACTTTCCCGATCTGACCATCTTGCTGATGACCGGCTTTGCCGACCAGCGCGAGCGCGCCTCGAACCTCAATGCGCTGGTGCACGACGTCGTGACAAAGCCGTTCTCGGTCGCCGACATCCGCACCGCCGTGGCGGATGCGCTGGCGGCGAAGAAGGCTTAACCTCTCAACACACCCGCATCTGGCCCGTCATCCTGAGTGACGGTCGTAGACTGACGCGCAATGCCACCACGTCGTCATTGCGAGGAGCTCGCGCAAAATTGCGGAGCAATTTTGCGCTGATGCGACGAAGCAATCCAGTGTCCCTCTGCGGAGAGATTCCGGATTGCTTCGCTGCGCTCGCAATTGTCGAGAATGCGGCGCCCTAAAAATCCTTCAGCAGACGCTCGATGTAATCGAGCTCGATCTGCGGGCGCGAGCTGTCCCCTAAGCGGCGGCGGAGCTCTTCGAGGATGCGCCGGACGCGCTGGGCGTCGATCTCGCCGGGGATCTTGACGGTGTAGTCGTCGCTGAGATCGCGGCCGTGAAGCGGACGCCCCAGCGGATCGGTCTGATTGCCGCCGCTCTGCTGTCGGCCGGCCCGATTGCCGGGACCATCGCCCTGCCCGTCGCCGTCGCCCTGCTGCATCGCTTCGGCCATCTTCTGCGCGCCCTTGCGCATCGCCTCGAGGGCCTTGCCCTGCGAGTCCACGGCACCGTCGGCATTGCCCTCGCCGAGCTTCGAGCCGGCATCGCCCATGGCGCCGTCGGCGGCGTCGAGGCTGCCGTCGTCATCGCCCTGATCGCCGTCCTGATCGCCGCTCTGACCGGGGTCGCCCTGCTGGCCTTTCTGACCCTGCTGCCCCTTCTGGCCCTTTTGTCCCTTCTGGGCGAGACCGCGCTTGGCGAGCTCGTCCTGCAGCTTCTTCAGGCGGTCGCGCAGCGACTGCTGATCCTGCTGGAGGTCCGACATCGACTGATCGCCCTGCTGCTTGCCGCGCGAACGGTCACGCCGGGAATCCTGACCCTGCTTGAACGTCTTGTCGCGCAATTGCTGCTGCTTGCGGATCATGTCGCTGAGCTCGTTGAGTGCCTGCTCCATCTCGCTCTCGCCGGATTGCCCCGGCTGCGCCATCTGGAGATTTTCCATGATCTGCGCGAGCTGCTCGAGCATGCGCTGGGCTGCCTCGCGATTGCCCTCGCGCGCTGCCTTCTCGATCTGCCGCAGGAGGTCGTCCAGATCCCGCTGCGTGATGACGGAGCGATCGCGACTGGAGGATTGGCTCCTCTCCGTGGCCCGCTTGTATTCCTCGAGCTTCTGAATGGCGTCGGACTGATTGTTCAGGCTCTTGCCGGATTCCCTCTGCCTGAGGCTGTCGCCGGACTCCTGCATCGCCTTTTCGGCGCTGTCGAGCAGAGCATCGGGATCCTGGTCCTGCTGGGCCACGACGGGAGTCACGCTTCCCAACAGGAAGGCGAGGCAGGCGACCGATATCGCCTGCAAGACTGGCACGCGTGCTAGCTTCCGCATTTCCGGTCCCGCGTAAACTGGTTGGTCCTGTCGTCCCCCGCCTTGTTGGCACGGCTATTGGCCGACTTCCGATAGGCCTGAAGCTGCTCGCGCAAGGTGTCCTGCTGCTGCGCCAGGTCTGCAAGCTGCTCGGGCGTCGCATGCTGGGTCTTCTGTCGCAGCTCGATCGCCTTGTCGAGGATGAGCTGGACCTCGGCGGGGAACGGCTGCCGCGCACCGAGCGGATTCTGTTCGGCGCGCCGCGCGAGATCGCGCACCTTGCCGGCCATGGCCTCGCGAAGCTTCTGCGTCAGCACCCTGATCTCGTCCTCGCTGGCACCGCGGTCCAGCGCCGCCTTGAGCGCATCCTGCGCCGAGCGCAGCGCGGCGTTGACGCTGCCGGCGACACCGTCGTCCTCGATGGTGACCGCGAAGGCCCACATGCTCGCCACCACGTTGCGCAGGGCATCGTCGGTGCGGGCGGCCTCGAGCTGGGTCGCGAGGCTGCGCAGGCCGAGATAGCAGCCGGCGTCCGGCGTGAACAATTCGGGTGCGATCATCAGGGCGTCGAGCGCGGTGTAGACGTCCGAATTCCTGTTGGCGTCGAGCGCGAGGATGCGGCGCTGCTCGATCAGTGCGCGCGCCAGCGAGTTGGTGAAGAGACGCTCGGGCAGGCGCATGTTGAACGGTTCGCTTCTGGCCTCGTTGCCGGCCTCGTCCTTGGCGGTGAGCGTCAGCGTGACGTCGGCGCCGGCATAGGGATCCTCGCTGAGGTCCTTCACCGTCTGGCCGACACCGTTGCGGGTGCGCGCGTTCGGCAGCACGAGCGGGAATTGCGGCGGCTGGAACAGCGGCCGCGGCGTGGCCTTGCTGTCGGAATCCTTGCTGCCATCCTTGCCGGCATTTTTGGCGTCGTCGGGGCGCAAGCCGATATGCGCCTCGGCGCCGGTCACGCCGTAATCGTCCTCGATCTTGTAGGAGAGCTGGAGGGCCCCGCGCGCCTGGCGCTCGGGATCCTTGGCGAGCACGATCGTCGGCGCACGATCCGGCGTGGCCGCAAACGCCCATTGCGGCTGGCCGGAGGGCGCGCGCACATGCGCGGTGCCGTCGGCGCTGATGGTGAAATGCCTCTCGTTGGTTCCCTTGGGCGCGGCTTCTGTGTGCGCGACCTCCTTGAGGCCGCCGGAGACGGTGACGTCCAGACTGCCGCCGGAGGAGCGCACGATCAGGGTCGAGCCGGCGGGAACGGCAAGCGGACCGGAGGCGGGCAGCGCCGCGGCCTCCTTGTTGGCGGCCGACAGGATGACCGGCGGCTTGCCGGTGTAGAGCGGCGGCGTCACCCAGGCGTCGACGCGAACATTGGCGGGCGCCAGCACGCCATTCCAGTCGAAGGCGGCCCCGAGCCGCATCGCGCGCTCGTCGCCGGCGGCGAAGAAGGTCGCGACCAGCATCACCATGACCAGCGCGCGCAGCGCCCAGGGGTCATGCAGCGCGAGCCGCGGATGCGGCAGACCGGCGCGGATGCGCTTGATCGAAGCCAACGTGCGTTCGCGCTGCGCCTGCCACAGCGCCTGTGCGATCGGATCCTGCGAGGACAGCGTGTCCGTCAGCGTCGTGGCCGGGCGATGACGGATACCGGAGCCACGGTCGAGCCGGCTCAATGCCTCCTCGCGGCTCGGCCAGCGGAAGCGAATCAGGGGCAACAGCACCGCAATCGCAATGCCGCCGAAAACGACGAGACCGATGGCACGGGCGATGAAGGGCAACGCGAGCCAGAGGCCGGCCCAGGACACCACCAGGAACAGGCCGACGACGGTCAGAAGCCGCGCCAGATGTGGCCAGGCACGCTCCCACGCGATGGCATAGAGGGCCCGGTCCAGGGCCTGCGCCAGCTTCAGCCGCGACAGAGCATCACTGTTGCGGATCGGGTCTGACGGGTCGGGGGTGACGCCGTTCAATCAACTCTCCAGGTTGCCCGGTAGAGAGGAGCCTATCACAACGGCAGCACTGAGGCATCCGTTCCGGTACGGGAGATACCCCTTTTCCCGCATAACACGAGGACGTGACTGGCCCGGCCCAACCCCGTAATTTCCGCGCGCCACCTCAGGGAACACAAGGGAAGCAAGGGAAACGCCATGGACAAGAAGATGCACGACAAAGGCCTGGAAGTCCGCAAAGCGGTGCTGGGCGAGGCCTATGTCAACAACGCCCTGAAGAACGTCGACGACTTCAACCGTCCGTTTCAGGAGATGCTGAACGAATATTGCTGGGGCACGGTGTGGGGCCGCGAGGAGCTGCCGCGCAAGACCCGCAGCATGCTCAACATCGCCATGATCGCGATCCTCAACCGCCAGCACGAATTCCGCGCCCATCTGAAGGGCGCGCTGACCAACGGCGTCACCCGCGAGGAGATCCGCGAGATCCTGATGCAGGTGGCGATCTATGGCGGCATGCCCGCCGCGGTCGACAGCTTCCGCATCGCGCGCGAGGTGTTTGCGGAGATCGACGGCAAGGCGTGAGACAGGCTAATTGCTCTGAATCGTATTGCTCCGTCATTGCGAGCGCAGCGAAGCAATCCAGAATTCGTCCGCGGAAACGCTCCTGGATTGCTTCGTCGCTTCGCTCCTCGCAATGACGACGGGAGGAAAGAACACCATGGACATCGGATTCATCGGCCTCGGAAACATGGGTTTCCCGATGGCGCGGCGCCTGATCGAGGCAGGGCACAGGCTCGTCGTGTTCGACACGCGCAACGAGGTCACGGGCAAGCTCGTGGCCCTCGGCGCGACGGCCGCGACATCGCCGAAGGACGTCGCCGACCAGGTCGAGACATTGATGGCGAGCCTGCCCTCGCTGCAGGCTTCGCTCGAGGTCGCGACGGGCGCCAACGGCGTGATCGAGGGCAGCCGGGCAAAACGCTTCGTCGACCTCTCCACCGTCGGCTCGGCGATGGCCGTGAAGATTCACGGCCTGCTCGCCAAGCGCAACATCGTCCAAATCGACTGCCCCGTCTCCGGCGGCGTCGGCGGCGCCGAGAAGGGCACGCTGGCAGTAATGGTGTCAGGCCCGAAGGCGGAGTTCGAGCTGCTCAAGCCCGTCCTCGACGTGATCGGAAAAGTGTTTTTCATCGGCGAGAAGCCGGGATCGGCACAGACCATGAAGCTCGCCAACAATTTGCTGTCGGCCACCGCGATCGTGGCGACCTCGGAGGCCGTGGTGATGGGCGTGAAGGCCGGGCTCGACCCCGCCGTGATGATCGACGTCATCAATGCCGGCTCGGGCATGAACACCGCGAGCCGCGACAAGTTTCCGCGCTCAGTGCTGCCGCGCAGCTTCGACTTCGGCTTCGCCACGGGACTGATGGTGAAGGACGTGCGGCTGGCGCTGGAGGAGATGAAGCAGCTCGGCCTGTCGATGGAGGTCGCCGACGCGGTCGGGCGGTTGTGGGAGACCGTGATAGCGGCGGAAGGCGCCGAGTCCGATTTCACCGCGGCGATCAAGCCGATCGAGACGAAGGCGGGTGTCGTGGTGGGCGGAAAAAAATAACGCAGATCCCGTAGCCCGGATGGAGCGCAGCGTAATCCGGGATTGTTACGGCGCGACCAGAACCCGGATTTCGCTGCGCTCCATCCGGGCTGCGATCACCGCCTCACAGCCACGGCGCCGGCTTGTCCATCGCAATGAGCTGCTCGACCTCGATGCGCGGGCGCACCACGGCGTATTGATCGTCCTTCACCAGCACCTCCGGCACCAGCGGCCGGGTGTTGTAGGTGCCGGCCTGCACCGCGCCATAGGCACCTGCGGTCATGATGGCGAGGAGATCGCCGGGCGCGGGCGTCGGCAGCGTGCGGTCGAGCGCGAGATAGTCGCCGGTCTCGCAGACCGGGCCGACGACGTCGGCGATGATGGTGGCGGCGCCGCTGGCGGGCTGCTTCACCGGCAGGATGTCGTGATGGGCCTCGTACAGCGTCGGGCGAATGAGGTCGTTCATGGCGGCGTCGATGATGACGAAATTCTTGCCGTCGCCGTGCTTCACATAGATCACTCTGGCGACCAGGATACCGGCATTGCCGACGATCATGCGGCCCGGCTCGAACATCAGCGTGCAGCCAAGATTGTGGCTGACGCGCTTGACCATGGCGGCATAGGCGGCCGGCTCCGGCGGCGCCTCGCGGTTCATGTCGTAGGGAATGCCGAGGCCGCCGCCGAAATCGACATGGGAGATGTCGTGGCCGTCGGCGCGCAGCGTCTGCACGAACTCGGAGAGGATGCGGAACGCGGTCTCCATGCCGGAGAGGTCGGTGATCTGGCTTCCGATATGCACGTCGGTCCCGGTCACCTCGATGCCGGGCAGCTTGGCGGCGCGGGCATAGACCTCGCGGGCGTGCACGATCGGGATGCCGAACTTGTTCTCGGACTTGCCGGTGGAGATCTTGGCGTGGGTGCCGGCATCGACGTCGGGATTGACGCGCAGCGAGATCCGCGCGGTCTTGCCCATCTCGGTCGCAAGCCGCGACAGCAGCTCGAGCTCGGGTTCGGATTCGACGTTGAGGCAGAGGATGTCGGCGCCGAGCGCGGCGCGGAGCTCCGTTTCGGTCTTGCCAACGCCGGAGAAGACGATCTTGCTGGCGGGAATGCCGGCGGCCAGCGCGCGCTTCAACTCACCGCCCGAGACCACGTCGGCGCCGGCCCCGAGCTTGGCCAGCGTGCGCAGCACCGACTGGTTCGAGTTCGCCTTCATGGCGTAGCAGACCAGCACCTTCTCGCCGGCGAAGGCATCCGCAAAGACGCGATAGTGCCGCTCCAGCGTCGCGGTCGAATAGCAATAGAACGGTGTGCCGACGGTCGCTGCCAGCTCGGACAGATTCACCGCCTCGGCGTGCAGCACGCCGTTGCGATAGTCGAAATGGTTCATGGCGCAGGCTCGGTTGTCCCGGCTTATCTCCGGCCGGGCGGTTCGTCCAGGAGCGGATCGAGAATGAACGGCTTCTTGCGGCCCTTGGCCGCCGCGGGCGCAGGATCCGCACCACCCGTGGTTGGATTGAAGGCGCCTGGCGTCCTCGGAGCGTCGGTCTCCGTATCGATTGCGGCGCCGCTGGTCGCGGAAGCCGTCGGCGGCAGATCGAGCGGGCCTTTGCGGCCGCAGCCGGCAAGCGCGAGCGCCGTCAGGCTCAAGACAATGATGGCCCACCCCGAACCGGCCGGGCGAAACTTTGACGTCACGACGAAATCCCCACTACGCGGGCCGCACCATACAGAGATTGGCGCACTCTGGCGAGAGCCGGATGACCATGAAACATCAGCGAAATTTTACCCTCGGCCCGATTTTCGCTCTTTTTCCAGCCGCTTCGCCCAGGCCTTGGCCTGCGACGCCACGTTCTTCGGCGCGGTGCCGCCGAAGCTGGTGCGGCTCTTCACCGACGATTCGACCGACAGCACGCCGAACACGTCCTTGGTGATCTCAGGCTCGATGGCCTGCATCTCGCTCAGCGACAGCTCGTGCAGCGCCACGCTGCCCTCGGCCGCCTTGGCGACGATGCGACCGGTGACGTGATGAGCCTCGCGGAACGGCATCTTCAGCGTCCGCACCAGCCAGTCGGCGAGATCGGTCGCGGTGGCATAGCCCTCGCCGGCGGCGGCCTTCATCTTGGCTTCGTCGGGAACGAGGTCGCGGACCATGCCGGTCATGGCGCGGATCGCCAGCGACAGCGCGGCAAAGCCCTCCATGGCGCCCTGCTTGTCCTCCTGCATGTCCTTTTGATAGGCGAGCGGCAGGCCCTTCATCACGATCAGCAGGCCGCTGAGCGCGCCGATGACGCGGCCGGTCTTGGCGCGCACGAGCTCGGCGGCATCCGGATTGCGCTTCTGCGGCATGATCGAGGATCCCGTGGTGAACTTGTCGCTCAGCCTGACAAGGCCGACCAGCGGCGAGGTCCAGATCACGATCTCCTCGGCAAAGCGCGACATGTGCACGGCGCAGATCGAGGCCGCCGACAGCGTCTCCAGCACGAAGTCGCGGTCGGAGACGGCATCGAGCGAGTTCGCCATCGGACGGTCGAAGGCAAGCGCCTTGGCGGTGGCGTGGCGGTCGATCGGGAACGAGGTGCCGGCCAGCGCGGCGGCGCCGAGCGGGGATTCGTTGAGCCGCTTGCGCGCATCCTGGAACCGGCCGCGGTCGCGCGCGGCCATCTCGACATAGGCGAGCAAATGGTGGCCGAAGGTGACGGGTTGCGCGGTCTGCAGATGCGTGAAGCCGGGCATCACGGTTGCGGCATGCTCCAGCGCGCGCTCGACCAGCGCCTGCTGGAACGCGGCGAGCGCGGCATCGGTCTCGTCGATCACGTCGCGGACGAACAGACGGAAATCGGTCGCGACCTGGTCGTTGCGCGAGCGCGCGGTGTGCAGCCGTCCGGCGGCGGGGCCGATCAGCTCGGACAGGCGGCTCTCGACATTCATATGGATGTCCTCGAGCGCGCGCTTGAACTCGAAGCCGCCCTTGCCGATCTCTGACAAAATCGTGTCTAGACCCTTGCCGATATTTTTCGCATCAGAACCCGTGATGATGCCTTGGCTGGCGAGCATCGCAGCGTGGGCCTTGGATGCGGCAATGTCCTGGGCGTAGAGGTGACGATCGACGTCGATGGAGACGTTGATCTCCTCCATGATCTCGTCGGGACGTTCCGAGAACCGGCCGCCCCACATCTTGTTGCTCATGATCCCCTGCTCACGCCTTGATTTGCCGCACGTTTGCCGGCCGCCGCCAGCCGTATTAAGAGGCCCCTGATAGCCATATCTGCGACCGGATGACAAACGATATGCTCGACCAGAAGCCCTCCGCCACGCGCCGGGTCCCCCTCGTGATCGCCATCGTGGCGATCGGGGGCCTCGCCGGCTTTGCCGCGCTGTATGGGCTCGGCCTCGGTCGCTCGCCCGCAGGCGATCCGACCTGCCGGTCGGCAGTGGCCACGGCGCAAAAGATCGCCCCGCTCGCCCATGGCGAGGTAGCAGCGCTGACCATGGCGAGCGCGCCGCTGAAGCTGCCCGACCTCGCCTTCGAGGATTCCGACGGCAAGCCGAAGAAGCTGTCGGATTTCCGCGGCAAGACGCTGCTGGTGAACCTCTGGGCGACCTGGTGCGTGCCGTGCCGGAAGGAAATGCCGGCGCTGGACGAGCTGCAGGGCAAGCTGTCGGGCCCGAATTTCGAGGTGGTGGCGATCAATATCGACACCCGCGACCCCGAGAAACCGAAAAACTTCCTGAAAGAGGCCAATCTCAGCCGACTGAGCTATTTCAGCGATCAGAAAGCCAAGGTTTTTCAGGATCTTAAGGCCATAGGCCGAGCCCTGGGCATGCCGACCTCGGTGCTGGTCGATCCGCAGGGCTGTGAGATCGCGACGATCGCGGGGCCGGCGGAATGGGCGAGCGAGGACGCGCTCAAGCTGATCCGGGCGGCGACGGGCAAGGCTGCCGCGGCGCTCTAATTAGTCTCAGGCGGTGACGTTGAGATTGCCGCCGACGCCAGGGCCGACATTGGCGAGCGAGGGCTGGCCGGCGCCGAGCAGTGTCAGGACGGTGGATTTCTCCATATCCGCGTTCTGCTTGGTCAGCGTCGCCGCAATACTCGACTGCAGTGCGCCTTGCTGAGCGGCCAGCATGGTGCTGACCATTGCCATCATGTCCATTACGCGAACCCTCGTACTGGCCGCAGCCTAGGCGCGAGAGGTTAACGGGACATGAAATGTCACGGATGGAGTGAAGTAGCCGTGTCCCGGACAAGGTGCGACACGAAGTGACGCACCGCAGAGCCGGGACCCATGTCTCAGCGTGCGCTTGGCTGCTGGGCCCCGGCTCTGCAGCGCATCGCTGACGCGCTGCGCAGCGTCCGGGGCACGAGACTGCCCCTATCGCGTCGGAACCGGCTTGGCGCCGCGGTAATCGTAGAAGCCGCGCTGGGTCTTGCGGCCGAGCCAGCCGGCCTCGACGTACTTCACCAGCAGCGGGCACGGACGGTATTTGGAGTCGGCGAGACCCTCGTGCAGCACCTGCATGATGGAGAGGCAGGTATCGAGCCCGATGAAATCGGCGAGCTCGAGCGGGCCCATCGGATGGTGCGCCCCGAGCTTCATCGCAGCATCGATCGCCTCGACATTGCCGACGCCTTCATACAGCGTGTAGATCGCCTCGTTGATCATCGGCAACAGGATGCGGTTGACGATGAAGGCCGGGAAATCCTCGGAGACCGCGACCTGCTTGCCGAGCTTGGCGACGAATTCCTTGGACGCCTCGAAGGTCGCATCATCGGTGGCGATGCCGCGGATCAGCTCCACCAGCTCCATCAGCGGAACCGGATTCATGAAGTGAATGCCGATGAAGCGCTCGGGCCGGTCTGTGGCGGCGGCAAGCCGCGTGATCGAGATCGAGGACGTATCGGAGGCGACGATTGCCTCGGGCTTCAGCACCGCGCAGAGCTCGTGGAAGATCTTGCGCTTGACCTCTTCCTTCTCCACCGCGGTCTCGATCACGAGGTCGCAATCGGCGAGGTCGTCGAGCTTTTCGGCCGGCGTGATGCGCGCCATCGCCTTGGCCTTGTCGTCCTCGGAAACCGCCTTCTTGGAGACCTGGCGCGCCAGATTGCCGTTGATGGTGGCCATGCCCGACTTGAGGCGGTCGGCCGAGATGTCGTTGAGCACCACGTCGAAGCCGGCGAGCGCCGCGACATGCGCGATGCCGTTGCCCATCTGACCCGCGCCGATCACGCCGACCTTCTTGATCACTGCCGCCATATTGTCATCCACCGGAACCGCGCGACGCGCGCTTGCCACTACCCCTTGAGCCGGGAGGTCCGATTTAATCAGAACCTTGGCTCGAAACCTAGATTGGATCGCGTCGAAGGCGTGCCCCACGCCAAGAAAACGGCTCAAAAAAGCAACACCGGCCGGAGTTTATACCTCCGGCCGGTGTTTTCGACGTCTTTTACTTGCCGAGCTTGCCGAGTTCGGCCGTCAGCTCCGGAACCGCCTGGTAGAGGTCGGCGACCAGGCCGTAATCGGCAACCTGGAAGATCGGTGCGTCCTCGTCCTTGTTGATCGCGACGATCACCTTGGAGTCCTTCATGCCGGCCAGATGCTGAATGGCGCCGGAAATGCCGACGGCGACATAGAGCTCGGGCGCCACGACCTTGCCGGTCTGGCCGACCTGCCAGTCGTTCGGGGCATAGCCGGCGTCCACCGCCGCGCGCGAGGCGCCGACACCGGCCCCGAGCTTGTCAGCGAGCGGCTCGATGTACTTGGCGAAATTCTCGCGGCTCTGCATGGCACGGCCACCGGAAACGATGATCTTGGCCGAGGTCAGCTCGGGACGATCGCTCTTGGCGACCTCCTCGCCGACGAAGGTCGACAGGCCCGGATCGGCCGCAGCCTGAACGGCCTCGACCGGCGCGCTGCCACCCTCGCCCGCAGCGGCGAAGGTCGAGGTCCGCACCGTGATGACCTTCTTGGCGTCCTTCGACTTCACCGTCTGGATGGCGTTGCCGGCATAGATCGGGCGCTCGAAGGTATCAGGGGCGACCACCTTGATGATCTCCGAGACCTGCATGACGTCGAGCAGCGCGGCGACGCGCGGCATCACGTTCTTGAAGCGCGAGGTCGCGGGCGCGACGATGGCGTCATAGCCGGACGCCAGCGATACGATCAGCGCGGCCAGCGGCTCGGCGAGATCGTGCGCATAGAGGTCGCCGTCGGCGAGCCGCACCTTCTTCACGCCGGCGAGCTTGGCAGCGGCATCGGCCGCGGCCTTGGCGTTCTGGCCGGCAACGAGAACCTCGACATCCGCGCCGAGCGCGCTAGCTGCGGTCAGGGCCTTGTTGGTGGCGTCCTTGAGCGACGCATTGTCGTGTTCGGCAATCAGAAGCGTCGTCATCAGAGCACCCCGGCTTCGTTCTTGAGTTTCGACACCAGCTCGGCGACGTCCTTGACCTTGACGCCGGCCTTGCGGCCCGCAGGTTCAGTCGTCTTGAGAACCTCGAGACGCGCGGCGACGTCGACGCCGTAATCGGCGACGGCCTTCTCCGCGATCGGCTTCTTCTTCGCCTTCATGATGTTGGGCAGCGAGGCGTAACGCGGCTCGTTGAGACGCAGATCCGTGGTGACGATCGCCGGTCCCTTCAGCTGCACGGTCTGCAGGCCGCCGTCGACTTCGCGGGTCACCTTGAAGCCGGAGCCTTCGACCTCGAGCTTGGAGGCGAATGTCGCCTGCGACCAGCCGAGCAGTGCAGCCAGCATCTGGCCGGTCTGGTTGGAATCGTCGTCGATCGCCTGCTTGCCCAGGATGATGAGACCCGGCTGCTCTTCTTCGGCGACCTTCTTCAGGATCTTGGCGACCGCGAGCGGCTCGACTGCGCCTTCCGCTTTCACCAGGATGCCGCGATCGGCGCCCATGGCAAGACCCGTGCGGATCGTCTCCGACGCCTGCGCCGGCCCGATGGAGACCACCACGACTTCGGTCGCCTTGCCGGCTTCCTTCAGGCGCAGCGCTTCCTCGACCGCGATTTCGTCGAACGGGTTCATCGACATCTTGACGTTGGCGAGTTCAACGCCCGATCCATCGCCCTTGACGCGGACCTTGACGTTGTAATCGACCACCCGCTTTACCGGCACTAAGACCTTCATCGATCCTCTTTCACTCAATTTGGGAGGGGGGTTATCAACTGGCGCGGAACCTAAAGGCCCGATCTGCCCCGGTCAACGCGCGAACGGGCCTAAATTTGGCCTCCTGAAATGCGGAAGGCGCGATGGTCAACGGTTCTGGCCGGGAACCCAAAGCACGTCACCGGCGCCATTGCCGTTGGCGGCCCGGCTGGCGACGAACAGGAAGTCCGAGAGGCGGTTCATATATTGGATGCCTGCCGCGCTGACCGGCTCGCCGGGCCGGGCTGCCAGTTCCACGATGACCCGTTCCGCCCTGCGGCATATCGTGCGTGCCACATGGAGATGGGCCGCAGCTGGCGTGCCGCCGGGAAGCACGAAGGAGGTGAGCGGGGCAAGCTTGTCGTTGAGCGCGTCGATGTCGCGCTCGAGCCGCTCGACCTGGCTCGCCACCACCCGCAGGCGCTCCGCCTTGCCTTCACGCTCGGGCACCGCGAGATCGGCACCGAGATCGAACAGATCGTTCTGGATGCGGCCGAGCATCGCGTCGAGCTCGGGCAGGTCTTGCGTATGGAGCCTGACCACGCCGATCGCGGCGTTGGTCTCGTCGACGGTGCCATAGGCCTCGATGCGCAGATCGTATTTCGGACGGCGCTCGCCGGTTCCGAGCGCGGTCGTGCCGTCGTCGCCGGTCTTGGTGTAGATGCGGTTCAACGTGACCATGTCAGCGCCCCATCGCCCAGACCGCGAGCATCGCGATGATGATCGCCACGAACTGGAGCAGCACGCGCCAGCGCATCAATTTCTGCGAGGTGTTGGGCGAGCCGCCGCGCATCATGTTGATGAGGCCGAGCAGCAGGACCAGAGCCACGGCGCCGGCCGCCGCCGGCAGGATGAAAGTCGTCAGGAGAGATGCCATCGGGGGGTGATAACACCGTGCGCGCCGGTCCGCCATCTCCTCAGTTTCGTCATTCCGGGGCGATGCGCCGAGACCGCGGAGCGAGGCGCGGCGTATCGACCTCGGAATGACGGCGCGGCGCTTCGCGATCTGGCTTTTAAGCCGATAATGTCAGAAGCTGGCTGTATGATTTCCGATTTGCATCCGGCATCGACCGTCTTCCCCTCTCCCCGCCTGCGGCGCGCGGAAGCAGTACGGGGCATCCAGTGAAAGCCGTCCGCTACATTTACTGCGTCCTGGAGGATGCATTCTACACGTTCCTGGCCGACGACGGCTGGGCGATCGCAAGCCACATCGCGCTGTCGACGCTGATGGCGCTGTTCCCGTTCCTGATCGTGCTGACCTCGCTGGCCGGCTTCTTCGGCTCCAAGGAGCTCGCCGACCAGGCCGCAAGCCTGATGCTCCAGGTCTGGCCCAAGCAGGTCGCCGATTCGATCTCGGGCGAGGTCCATGACGTGCTGACCACCACCCGCACCGGCCTGCTCACCATCGGCGCGGCGCTGTCGGTCTATTTCGCCTCCAACGGTGTCGAGGCGCTGCGGGTCGCACTCAACCGCGCCTACGCGGTGGTCGAGATGCGGAGCTGGTACTGGCTCCGGCTGGAATCGATTGCCTATACGATCATCGCGGCCTTCACTGCCCTTGCCATGGCGTTCCTGATCGTGCTCGGCCCGCTCATCATCGAGGCGGCGCGGCGCCACATTCCCCTGTTCGTCGAATCCAACGAAAGCATTCTTACCTGGGTGCGCTACGGCATCTCCATCGGCGCGCTGGTGGTGGCGCTGCTCATCCTGCACGCCTGGCTGCCGGCGGGGCGCCGCAGCTTCCTCCAGATCCTGCCGGGCATCGTCTTCACCATCGTGGCATCGCTGATCTCGAGCATCGTATTCGGACAATATCTGGCGCGCTTCGCCAACAATTACGTGACCATGTATGCCGGGCTTGCCTCGGTCATCATCGCGCTGGTGTTTCTGTACTTCATCGCCGCGATCTTCGTTTACGGCGGCGAGCTCAACGCCGCGATCATCAAGTCGCGGCTTCCTCACGGCGTGTCGCTTCAAGCAGCGCAGTCGCTAAAGCCCTCGGAGACACAGGCTTGACCAGGAAGGCGTCGGCGCCGGCTTCGCGCGAGGCCGCTTCGTCCTCGCCGCGGCCGGACACCCCGATGATCGGGATCTGAGCCAACGGCGCGTCCATGGTGCGGATGCGCCTGATGGCCTCGACGCCGTCGATGCCCGGCAGCACCATGTCCATCAGCACCGCATCGAACGCGCCTTGCGCCAGCCGGCCGACGGCGTCCTCGCCGCGCCCGATGAACTCGGCATGATGACCGAGCTCGGTCAGGATGGTGTTGAGCACGACACGGCCGAACGGGTTGTCCTCGACGCTGAGGACGCGCAGCGCCGCGGCCGCATCCGTCCCGGCTTCGTCCTTCGCCTTGCTGGAATTGCCCGGTCCGGTGGCATCCAGCGATATCGTCAGGGTGAAGGTGGCGCCGCCGCCGCGGCGCGGCGCGACGGTGATGTCGCCGCCCATCGCTCGCGCCAATTGCTTGACCGAGGATAGGCCGAGGCCGGCGCCGCCGAAGCGTGAGGCGATGGTGACATTGGCCTGGGTGAACGGGCGGAACAGCCGCTTGATCTCGCCCATGGTGAGGCCGATGCCGCTGTCGGACACCGCGAAAGCAACGGCGACCCTGTCCTTGCCTTTGGCCTTGCCCTTCTGTTTGCCCACGGTGGGAGCGACCGCGAGCGCCACGGCGCCCTGGTCCGTGAATTTCACGGCATTGTCGATCAGGTTCTCGAGCGCCGCGCGCAGGCGGACGGGATCGCCGACCACGAGGCCGGGAAGCTGGTCGGAGATCTCGACCTGGGCCTGGAGACCCTTGGCCGCGGCGCGCCCCGCAAGCGAATCGCCGGCGCTGCGGGCGAGCGTGCGCAGATCGAACAGGTCCTGCCGCAGCGTGCTGCCACCCTTCCCGGCCCCCTTGCCGCTTCTGGCAGCATCCACGAACAGCGTGGCAAGGCTCGCCAGATGCTCGGCACCGGCCTTGATGGTGTCGGCCCAGCGCCGCTCCCGTTCGCCGAGATCGGAAGTCGCGAGCAGGTCGCTGATCGCCAGAATGCCGGTCAGGGGCGTGCGAACCTCATGGGCAAAGGCGGCGAGCGCCGCCTGGACCACATCAGGCGTGACCGTCCTGGTGCTGCGCTTGCGCACCTGCCCCGTCGCCCCGGACCGCTTCCGAGGCGGCCGCCTGGACGTCTTCGTGGTGCGCGCTGGGCGCTTCTTCGCCGCCATGAATCCCCTTCGAAGTATCCCCTTCGGACCCCCGGGCTGTTGCCGAGCATGGCACGGCGAAACACCCGGAGTCACGGCGACGTTTCGCTAACCCCCAGAGAAACTTAACCTAATCCCACCAGCTGGCGGATACCGGCAGGCGTGACGCCGGCCGCGCGCAAGTCGCGCAGACCGGTCGAGCGGCTCGATTTCGACAGCTTCCGCCCCTCGCGGTCGCAAATCAGCCGGTGATGGCGGTAGGCCGGTTCGCCCAGGCCAAGCAGCACTTGGAGCAGGCGATGGACGGACGTTGCGTGAAACAGATCCTGGCCGCGCACGATCTCGCTGACGCCCTGAAGCGCGTCGTCGACGACGACCGACAGATGGTAGCTGGTCGGAATCTCCTTGCGGGCCAGGATCACGTCGCCCCAGGCCTGCGGTCGCGCCGGGACGGTGCCGCGCTCACGATCAGGCCCGTCACCCAGCTCGCTCCAGCTCAGACGGGCGGCATGGCGGCAGGCGGCCTGCATGTCGAGCCGAAGCGCATAGGGCGCGCCTGACGCGATCAAATGCGACCGCTCGTCAGCCGACAATGATCTGGCATCGCCAGGATAAAGCGGCGCGCCGTCGGGATCGCGCGGCCACGGCCCGTTCGCCTCGCGCACGGCAACGAGCTTTGCGATCTCTGCCCGGCTCTCGAAGGCGGGATAGACGAGACCGAGCGCCGACAGTCTATCCAGCGCGGCGCGATAATCGGCGAGATGCTCCGACTGTCGCCGCACCGGAATCTCCCAGTCAATCCCCAGCCAGGCAAGATCCTCGAAGATCGCCGCCTCGTATTCCGGTCGGCAGCGCGTCGCGTCGATATCCTCGATCCGTAGCAACAGACGCCCGCCGGTCTCCTGCGCGCGCTCGAAATTCAGCAGCGCGGACAAGGCGTGGCCGAGATGCAGGAAGCCGTTGGGGCTGGGGGCGAATCGGAAAACGGGTGGCGCCATGCGAAAGGACTCGTCATGGCCGGGCTTGTCCCGGCCATCCACGTTCTTCGGTATCACACCGCGAGCGTGTCAAGGTCACGGACTTACGGACACGCTCTCCCATGCTAAACATGCTCGGTGGCCAGAGAGACGTGGATGGCCGGGACAAGCCCGGCCATGACGACAGAGAGCTTGCCAGATTGTCATGACCCTCCACCTCGAAACCCAATCCGATCTCGAAGAGGCCGTCCATGCGCTGATCAAGCGCGATCCGCGCCTGAAACCAGTGTTCGAGATCGCGGGCATGCCGGCGCTGCGGCGGCGCGAGCCGGGTTTTGCGGGGCTTGCCCACATCGTCTGCGGACAGCAGCTCTCGACCGCGAGCGCCGCGGCAATCTGGGGTCGGCTGTCCGCGGCCTTCGATCCGTTCGACCACGACGCGGTGCGCCGCGCCCGCGCCGACCGGCTGGGGCGGCTCGGCCTCTCGGCCGCCAAGATCAAGACGCTGAAGCATCTGGCGCGCGAAATCGCCGCCGAGCGGCTGAACCTCGACGTGCTCGCGGAGGAAGATGCCGATGCCGCCCATCACACGTTGATCGCGCTGCCCGGCATCGGCCCCTGGACCGCCGACGTCTACCTGCTGTTCTGCCTCGGCCACGGCGATGCCTGGCCGGCCGGCGACCTCGCCGTGCAGGAGGGCATCCGCATCGGACTCGGTCTGAAGGCGCGGCCGACCGAGAAGCAGATGGCGCCGCTCGCCGAACCCTGGCGACCGCTGCGCGGCGCCGCCGCGCATCTGTGGTGGAGCTATTATCGCGCGGTGAAGAAGCGCGAGGGCGCGCTCGCGGGCCAAGCGTGATCATGACAGATGCGGTGTCCCGGACGCGGTGCGGCACGAAGTGACGCGCTGCAGAGCCGGGACCCATGAGCATCGCGAGGTGGATGCATGGGCCCCGGATCAGCAGCGCAACACTGCGTGCTGCGCTGCCGTCCGGGGCACGAGACCCTAACCGCGCAGCCTCGCGCGGTCGGCCCGGGCGCATTCGGCGACGAAGTCTACCACGGCGCGCACCGCCGGAAGCTCGACGAGGTCGGGATGGGCCAGCAGCCATAGATCCGCGACGCTGGCGAGCTTCTGCGGGGCGACGCGAACGAGATCGGAATAGGCTTCGGCGACGAAGCACGAGAGCGCGGAGATTCCGATCCCGGCGCGGACTGCCGCCAGCATGTCTCCCTGGGACGAGCAGCGCATCACCACCCTCGCCTGCCGCGTGACGACGTCGCTCCAGCGCGCGAGCTGCGCATTGGACGTCTGGTCGGCGAAGCCTATGACGCTGTGCTCCTTCCACTCGCCACGCCGTTCGGGCAAGGACCGGCCGGCGGCATAGTCACGCGAGGCATAGAATCCCGTGCCGAGACGGCCGATCTTGCGGCCGACCAGGTTTTCCTCACCGCTGTCGAAGGGCCGCAGCACCACGTCCGCCTCGCGACGGCGCACGCTCGCCGGAAACGGATGGGTGATGATCTCGAGCTGGATATGATCGTGCGCACGCAGGAAGGCGGGCAGGCGCGGCATCAGCCAATGCGAGGCCAGCGTCGCGCCGATCGACAGCTTGACGATGCCCCGCGCCTTGTGTCCTCCCGCCGCGACCGCGGTCTCGGCCCGTAGCGCCGCGGCCGCCATTGCCTCGGCGTGCTCACGCAACGTCCGTCCATCCGCGGTCAGCGCCAGGCCATCGGCGGCGCGCGCCACCAATCGGGTGCCGAGCTGGGCTTCCAGCGCCGCGATCTTGCGGCTGACGGTGGGATGGCTGGTGTGCAGCCGGCGGGCGGCGGCGGTGAAGCTGCCGGTATCGGCCACCGCGACGAAGGTCTTGCAAAGGTCCCAGTCCATCGGACGCCCTGTTCACATCTGAATGACGATCCGTTCATTATTGAACGGCCGGAGCGCGCCGTCCAACCTTATAGTGGGATCAAATCCACAAACGCGGGCGGCCATCCGCCCGCGCGACAATCAACAGGGAAACGCCTCGTCATCCGCCCGCCGGCGGGGCCGCGTTTCAGGAGGACATGATGGCGCTGCCCACTCTCTTGAAGGATTCGCTCGAGCTGCCCGTCGTCGGCTCACCCCTCTTCATCGTTTCCGGCCCGGAGCTGGTGATCGCCCAGTGCAAGGCGGGCGTGGTCGGCTCGTTTCCGGCGCTCAACGCCCGTCCGGTCGAGAAGCTCGACGAGTGGCTAAGCCGGATCGAGGACGAGCTCGGCGAATACAAATCGCGCAATCCCGGCAAGAAGGTCGCGCCCTACGCCGTCAACCAGATCTGCCATGCCTCCAACGACCGGCTGATGAAGGACATGGAGACCTGCGTCAAGCACAAGGCGCCCATCATCATCACCTCGCTGCGGCCGCCGGCCGAGATCGTCGAGGCCGCGCATTCCTATGGCGGCCTCGTGTTCCACGACGTCATCAACGTCAAGCATGCACGCAAGGCCGCCGAACAGGGCGTCGACGGCCTGATCCTGGTCTGCGCCGGCGCCGGCGGGCATGCCGGCACGCTGTCACCCTTCGCGCTGGTGCGCGAGGTCAAGCAATGGTTCGGCGGCGCGATCCTGCTGTCGGGCGCGATCAGCGACGGCTTCGGCATCGCCTCGGCGCTGACGCTCGGCGCCGACCTCGCCTATATGGGCACGCGCTTCATCGCCACGAAGGAAGCCAATGCGGACGAGGCCTACAAGTCCGCGCTGACGCAGCACGCCGCGCACGACATCGTCTACACCAACCTGTTCACCGGCGTGCACGGCAATTATCTGGGACCGTCGATCGCCGCCGCAGGGCTCGATCCGGACAACCTCCCGGTCGCCGACAAGACGAAGATGAACTTCGGTTCCGGCGGCAACATGAAATCGAAAGCTTGGCGGGACATCTGGGGATCGGGCCAAGGCATCGGTCAGATCTCCGACGTCCCTGCAGTCGCCGAGCTCGTCGACCGCATGAAGGGTGAACTCGATCAGGCGAGGCAGGATTTCCTGATGCGCGCGAGCGCCTGACGTTCCGGACTAACAAGACAACACGGGAGGACATCATGAAGCTGGCAGCCGCACTGTTCGGCCTATCCTTGCTGGCGCTCGCCGGCGGCAGTGCCCACGCCGAGGGCAGCGACGAGATCCGGATCGGGCAGACCCTGCCCTACAGCGGCCCGGCATCCGGCTTCGGGACGATCGGACGGACCCAGGAGGCGTTCTTCGAGAAGATCAATGCCGAGGGCGGCATCAACGGCCGCAAGGTCAAGTTCATCACGCTGGATGATGCCTACTCGCCGCCGAAGACGGTGGAGCAGACCCGCAAGCTGGTGGAGCAGGACGAGGTGCTGATGATGTTCGGCTCGCTCGGCACCGCCACCAACAGCGCCGTGCAGCGCTACCTCAACGGCAAGAAGGTGCCGCAGCTGTTCGTGCTCTCGGGCGCGACGAAATGGGCCGATCCGCAGAAATATCCATGGACCATGCCCGGCATGGCCGCCTACGAATCCGAGGGCGTGGTCTATGCCAAGCACGTGCTGCGGACCAAGCCCGGCGCGAAGATCGCCATCCTGTCCCAGAACGACGATTTCGGCCGCGACTATGTCGCCGGCTTCAAGCGCGCGCTCGGCGACAAGGCCGCCGGCATGATCGTCGCGGAGCAGACCTACGAGACCAGCGCGCCGACGATCAGCTCGCAGCTCTCGACCCTGAAGGCATCGGGCGCCGACGTGCTGTTCGGGGTCGTACTCGGCAAGTTCACGTCGCAGATGATCAAGGGCGTCGCCGAGATCGGCTGGAAGCCCGAGCTGTTCTTCGTCCCGACGTCGGCTTCGTCGATCTCGTTCCTGGAGCCGGCCGGGCTCGACAATGCGGTCGGCCTGATCTCGTCGAGCAACCAGAAGGACACGATGGACCCGCAATGGGCCGGCGATCCCGGCGTGAAGGAGTATTTCGCCTTCATGAAGCAGTACATGCCGAATGCAGATCTCTCCAACTCCAACTACGCGGCCGGCTACCATTACGCGACGCTGCTGATGACGGTGCTGAAGGCGTGCAAGGACGATGTCAGCCGCGACAACATCATGCGCCAGGCCGCCTCGCTGAAAGACGTCAAGCTGCCGCTGCTGCTGCCGGGCATCAGTGTGAGCACCGGCCCCGACGACTATCTGCCGTTCCAGCAGCTGCAGCTGCGCCGCTTCAACGGCAAGAGCTGGGTCGGCTTCGGCGACGTGCTCGACGATCGCTAGACATGAGCGGAAAGGGAGACGCCATGATCATCAGCGGCGAGCGCCGGATCGCCCATGACGAGATCCAGGCGCGCATCAGGCGGGCGGCGAGCGGACTCCGCGAGCTCGGTCTCGTTGAGGGTGCCCCGGTCGCCATGATGCTGCGCAACGATTTCGCGTTGTTTGAGGTGGTCGCCGCCTCCGCCGCGCTGGGCAGCCCGGTGGTGCCGATCAACTGGCATCTCAAGGCGGAAGAGGTCCGCTACATCCTGTCCGACAGCGGTGCGAAGATCCTGGTCTGCCACGCCGACCTCCTGCCGCAGATCCGCGGCGGCATTCCGGAGGATGTCCATCTCTTCGTGGTTCGGACGCCGCCCGAGCTCGCGGCGACCTTCGCCCTTCCCCCGGGGCTGACCGAAGTGTCGGCCGGACTGGCTGATTGGGACCGCTGGCGCGACGGCCATCCGGAAACGCAGGAGCCGCCGCGACGGGCCGCGGCGATGATCTACACCTCGGGAACGACAGGCATGCCGAAGGGCGTGCGGCGCATGCCGATGCAGCCCGAACAGGCCGCCGCCTCCGAACGCGTCGGCGCGATCGCCTACGGCATCAAGCCGCGCGAGGACCAAATCGTGCTGATCAATGGGCCGATGTATCACTCGGCGCCGCATTCCTATGGCATGATGGCGTTCCGCAACGGCTGCACCATCGTGCTCCAGCCGCGGTTCGATGCGGAGGAGCTGCTTGCGCTGATCGAGCGTCACCGCGTTACCCACATCCACATGGTCCCGACCATGTTCGTCCGGCTGCAGCGGCTGCCGGAGGCGACAAGACATCGCTACGACCTCTCGTCACTGCGCTTCGTGGTGCACGGCGCCGCGCCCTGCCCGCCCGAGATCAAGCGGGCCATGATCGAATGGTGGGGGCCGGTCATCAACGAATATTTTGGTTCGACCGAGACCGGGATTCCGGTGTGGCACTCTGCCGAGGAAGCCCTGAAGAAGCCCGGCACGGTCGGCCGCGCCATCGAGGGCGGCATCGTCAAGATCTTTCGCGACGACGGCAGCCGCTGCGGCGCTGGCGAGGTCGGCGAGATCTTCATGCGTCAGACCGCAGTGCCCGACTTCGACTATCACGGCAAGGCGCAGGCCCGAGCGGAGGCAGGGCGCGACGGCCTCGTCAGCGTCGGCGACGTCGGCTATCTCGACGAGGACGGCTATCTGTTCCTGTGCGACCGCAAGCGCGACATGGTGATCTCGGGCGGCGTCAACATCTATCCAGCCGAGATCGAGAGCGTGCTGATTGGAATGCCTGGTGTACGCGACTGCGCCGTGTTCGGCATCCCCGACGCCGAATATGGCGAGCGACTGTGCGCCTGCATCGAGCCCGACACCGGCGCGCAGCTCTCCGCCGGTGCTGTGCAGGCCTTCCTGCGCGAGCGGCTGGCCAACTTCAAGGTGCCGAAGGAGATCAAGTTCCTGGATGCGCTGCCCCGCGAGGCGACCGGAAAGATCTTCAAGCGCAAGCTGCGCGATCCCTACTGGGCGGACGGCAAGCCGGGTGGACTGCCTCCGGCAGCCCTCTAAGGTGGATTGAAGCGTCAGCGGCCTATTCCGTCCAGGCAGGGCGATATGCCGCCATTGCTCGGGTGACCGGCTGTCGGCCGCTTGCGAAAGCGTATAGCCTCGACCAGAGGAAACGCCGCGAAGACGGCCACGAGGTCGCGCATGCTGGACAGGACGAAGGATATTGCCGCATCCGCGCAGGGCTGGCTCGACGCGTTCGAGCGAGCGCTGAGCAAGCCCGAGCCCGCCGCGTTGGACCATCTCTTCCTCGCCGACAGCTTCTGGCGCGACGTGCTGGCACTGAGCTGGAAGCTGCAGACGCTCGCCGGCCGCGACACGATTGCCCATGCGCTGGCCGCACTCGCGCCCAAGGCGGCACCGGCCAATTTCAAGATCGCGCCCCACCGCGCACCGCCGCGCTGGGTCACGCGCGCCGGCCGCAACTGCGTCGAGGCGATCTTCGATTTCGAAACCGCGATCGGGCGCGGCAGCGGTATCGTCCGGCTCGCACCCGACAGCACCGACGCCGACGGTCTGAAAGCCTGGACGCTGCTGACCGCGCTCGATGAACTCAAGGGCTTTGAGGAGCAACTCGGCACCTCGCGCCCACGCGGCCAGGCCTATTCGCGCGATTTCCGCGGACCGAACTGGCTCGATTTGCGCAACGCCTCGCGCGATTATGCTGATCGCGATCCGGCCGTGCTGGTGGTCGGCGGCGGCCAGGCCGGGCTTGCGATTGCAGCGCGGCTGAAGCAGTTGCAGGTCGACACGCTGATCGTCGATCGCGAGACGCGGATCGGCGACAATTGGCGCAAGCGCTATCATGCGCTGACGCTGCACAACCAGGTGCAGGTCAATCACCTGCCCTACATGCCGTTTCCGCCGAGCTGGCCGACCTATATCCCCAAGGACAAGCTCGCCAACTGGTTCGAGGCTTACGTCGATGCGATGGAGCTGAACTTCTGGACCGGCACCGAATTCGAGGGCGGCGCCTATGACGAGGCGAAGGGACGCTGGACCGTCACGCTGCTCCGCGCCGACGGCAGCGAGCGGACCATGCATCCGCGCCACGTGATCATGGCGACGGGCGTCAGCGGCATCGCCAACATTCCGGAGCTTCCGAGCCTCGCCAATTTCAAGGGGACGCTGCTGCATTCCAGCCGCTACGAGGACGGCGAGAGCTGGGCCGGCAAGCGCGCCATCGTCATCGGCACCGGCAACAGCGGCCACGACATCGCGCAGGATCTGTATTCCAGCGGCGCCGAGGTGACGCTGGTGCAGCGCTCGCCCACCCTCGTCACCAATATCGAACCGTCGGCGCAGCTCGCTTACGCCACCTACAACGAGGGCACGCTGGAGGACAACGATCTGATCGCGGCCTCGATGCCGACGCCGCTCGCGAAGAAGACGCATGTCATGCTGACCGAGCAGTCCAAGCAGCTCGACAAGGAGCTGCTCGAAGGCCTCTCGCGCGTCGGCTTCAAGCTCGATTTCGGCGAGGCCGGCACCGGCTGGCAGTTCAAATACCTCACCCGTGGCGGCGGCTATTATTTCAACGTCGGCTGCTCCAACCTGATCGTGGAAGGCAGGATCAGGCTCAGGCAGTTCGACGACATCGAAAGCTTCAACGCCGAGGGTGCACGGATGAATGACGGCTCCACCATCGCGGCCGACCTGATCGTGCTCGCCACCGGCTACAAGCCGCAGGAATATCTCGTTCGGAAGCTGTTCGGCGATGCCGTGGCCGACCGCGTCGGCCCGATCTGGGGCTTTGGCGACGGCTTCGAGCTGCGCAACATGTATGCGCGCACCAGGCAGCCTGGGCTCTGGTTCATCGCCGGTAGCCTGGCGCAGTGCCGCATCAACTCGAAATATCTGGCGCTGCAGATCAAGGCGATCGAGGAAGGGATTTTGGGGCGGACATAGGCACCACCGTCATTCCGGGGCGCGCGTCAGTGCGAGCCCGGAATCCATCCATCCGCAAGCTATGCCGCACAATGGATTCCGGGCTCACGCTGCGCTTGCCCCGGAATGACAGGAGGAGAGATTGATGCCAGCCATTCTCGGCAGCGGCGAGCACCGCTTTCGCGTGGTCGAAAACTTCGCCAAGCTCCCTGACGGCTGGCAGCTCACCGACGTCGCCTCGGTCGCCGTCGACAGCAACGATCGCATCTACGTCTTCAACCGCGGCGCCCATCCGATGGTGGTGCTGGACCGCGAGGGCAATTTCCTGCGCAGTTTTGGCGAAGGCCTGTTCACGCGCGCGCACGGCCTGCACATCGATGCGGACGACAACCTCTATTGCACCGATGACGGCGACCACACCGTGCGCAAATGCACCACCGACGGCAAGGTGCTGCTGACAATCGGCATTCCCGAGAAACCGTCGCCGTTCATGAGCGGCGAGCCGTTCCACCGCTGCACGCACACCGCGCTGTCGCCGAAGGGCGAGATCTACGTCTCCGACGGCTATGGCAATGCGCGCGTGCACAAATTCACGCCCGACGGCAAGCTCATCAGGAGCTGGGGCGAGCCCGGCACCGATCCCGGCCAGTTCAACATCGTGCACAATATCGCCACCGACGCCGACGGCTGGGTCTATGTCGCCGACCGCGAGAACCATCGCGTCCAGGTGTTCGATGGCGAGGGCAGGTACGAGACGCAGTGGAATAACCTTCACCGGCCCTGCGCGCTGTGCTGCTGCGGCGGGGCGAAGAACCCGACGTTCGTGATCGGCGAGCTCGGTCCCGGCCTGGCGGTCAACCGCAAGGTGCCCAATCTCGGGCCACGGCTGTCAATCGTGAACGCCAGGGGCGAGCGCATCGCGCGGCTCGGCGGCGAGGCCGGTCCGGGCGTCGTCAGCGGCAAATTCCTGGCGCCCCATGGCATCGCGCTGGATTCGCAGGGCGATATCTATGTCGGTGAGGTCGGCGTCACCGACTGGAAGACGAGCTTTCCGGACGCGGAGATGCCGGCCGTCGTGCGCGCAACGCGGTGCTTGCAGAAGCTGGAGCGGGTACGGGAGTAGCCGCCGCGGCACGCCACGCCCCCGGACAAAAAGCAGTTCCGCGCCCGCCGCGTGCTCTCCGCAGATCGCGGCGTTTTGAGCGCTTTTGCCACCCCGCCGCCGCATTGCTTGCGCCTGAATAAGTCGCTCAACGGGCTTCACAATCCCGTCACGCTGCATGTAGTATGTGAGCACATGCTGCTTCGCAGCGTATATTGGAGGCCGGGAGCGTTACTTGAACGCACATGTCTCGCAAGGCAGTTGGCCGGTGTTGGTGCTGAATGCGGACTTCCGGCCGCTGAGTTACTACCCGCTGTCTCTCTGGTCGTGGCAGGACGCGATCAAGGCGGTGTTCCTCGACCGCGTCAACATCGTCGCTCATTACGACCAGGCGGTCCACAGTCCCACGCTGCAAATGCAGCTGCCGAGCGTCGTCTCGCTCAAATCCTTCGTCAAGCCGACCACCCATCCCGCCTTCACCAGGTTCAACGTCTTCCTGCGCGATCGTTTCGCCTGCCAATATTGCGGCTCGCCCGAGGACCTCACCTTCGATCACATCATCCCGCGCAGCAAAGGCGGCCAGACCACCTGGGAGAACGTGGTCGCGGCGTGCTCGCCCTGCAACCTGCGCAAGGGCAACCTGACGCCGGCGCAAGCCAAGATGTTTCCGCGCCAGAACGCATTCGCGCCGACCGTGCACCAGCTCCACCGCAACGGCCGCCTGTTTCCGCCGAACTACCTGCACGACAGCTGGCTCGACTATCTGTACTGGGATACGGAACTGGATCCGTAAGGAGCGCCAGTTCTCGCCTCATCCCCGCTGCAAGGCCAGCGTCACGCCACCAAGCGTGAGCGCCATCGCCGCCCATTCGCGGTAGCCCAGCGGCTCGCCGAGAATGATGGCGGCGGACACCACGCCGATCACGGGCACGATCAGCATGCCGGTCGAAGCCGTGGTCGGTGGCAGACGGCGCAGCGTCTCGAACCAGGTGACGTAGCAGACGCCCATCGGCACCAGTGTCATGTAGACAAAGCAGCCGAGCCCCAGCGGGGTGATGGCGGTGACGTCGGGATGCTCGAACAGCATGCCGAGGACCAGCATCGCGGCGCAACCGAGGCCAACCTGCCAGGCGACCACGACCAGCGGGGGCATCGGCAGCGGCTTGCGGTTGAGCACGTTGCCGAGCGCGAACAGGATGGCGCAGAGCAGCGCCAGCGCAATCCCGATCAGCTTGTCGGCGCCGAACACAAAACCGTTGCCGCTCAAGAGCAGCGTGACGCCGGCAACGCCGAGGACCAGCCCGAAGATATCGCGCGGCGTCGGCCGCGTGTGCAGCACCGGCCAGGCGAACAGCATCGCCCAGATCGGCATGGTGTAGGCGAGCAGAGCGCCCTCGCTCACCGTCACATATTTCATCGCGACCGTGCCGAGGCCCATCCATGCGAAGACATTGGTGAAGGTCGCGAACGCCAGCCGCGGAATCGCCTCGCGCGGAACGGCGAACGATTCCTTCCGGCTCAGCACCAGGGTACCGAGAATGAGCGAGGCGCAGACCCCGGCAAGGCCGCGGGCGAACAGCGGTGGCCATTGCTGGAGCAGCAGCTTCATCAGCGGCCAGTTCAGCGCCCAACCGAAGGCCGTCACGCCGAGGCAGAGAGAGCCGATCGTCCTGTCACGCCGCGTCATATCCATGCATAGCGCTTAGCAGCCCGGCGCGGCCCGCTCCACCGCGGCCGGCGCATGCGGGCCATCGCGCAGAACGGAACCGGACCGCCTGACGGTCGTTCAAATGGAGCTCACGCGTCGATGCGTACCGCAGCACAACCCATGGAGGCCATCATGGCTGCAGCTGAAAAAGACCATGTCTATAAGATTCTGGATCTGGTCGGATCGTCGGAGACCTCGATCGAGGACGCAATCCAGAACGCGATCAGCCGCGCCTCGAAGACCATTCGCGAGATGAAATGGTTCGAGGTGGTGCAGACTCGTGGCCACATCGAAAACGGCGCCGTCGGCCATTATCAGGTCACGTTGCGCGTCGGCTTCACGCTGGAGGAATGACGGCGCTCACCGGCCGATGCCAATGCTGCCCTTGCCGGCGCAGCTGCGGGTGACGCTGAAGAGCTCGCCTTCGACCGTCATTGCCATTGACCAGCCGTTGGTCCGTTTCGGCGGTGCACACGCAGCTTTCCCAAGTCTGACGTCTCCAAGCCGAAGACCTCTCCCGGGTCTGAGAGAGCGTCTGCATTTGCTGCGCTGCGACACGCGACAAATATGCGGCTCCCCGCAAACAAAAAGCTCGCCGACATCCAAAATGCGACATCGCGCAGCTTGTCGGATGCCGGCATTGCGTCCAAACTGTGATCAAAGTCGCTGGAATGCGGCATACCTCCAGCGGTCATAAACGAAGCGCACAAGCGCATTCGAACAAACCAGGCCGCCAGGGAGGACGTCCATGATTGCTAAGTCTGAAAAGACCAGAACGACTCGTCGCAAATTCCTGTTGACCGCCGGCGCGACCGGCGCTGCTGCTATCGCCATGCCCCAAGTCAGCCGGGCGCAGACAGCGACCCTGAAGATGCAGGGCTCGTGGGGCAAGGCCGATGTCTTCAACGAGATGGCCGAAGATTATGTGAAGCGCGTCAACGAGATGGCCGGGGGCCGGCTGCGCATCGACTATCTGGTCGGCGGCTCGGTCGTGCATCCGTTCCAGGTGTTCGACGGCGTCCATGGCGGCCAGATCGACGCGGCCCACACGGTGACGGTCTATTGGTACGGCAAGCACAAGGCAGCATCGCTGTTCGGGACAGGTCCCGTGTTCGGCTTCAACGCCAACGAAGGCCTCGGCTGGATCCACAACGGCGGCGGCAAGGAGCTGTTCGAGGAGCTCCAGACCAAGATCATGAACGTCAACATCAAGAGCTTCTTCGCCATGCCGATGCCGACGCAGCCGCTCGGCTGGTTCAAGAAGCCGATCACCAGCGACGCCGATCTCAAGGGCCTGAAGTATCGCACGGTGGGCCTTGCCGCCGATCTCTTCCAGGCGATGGGTGCATCCGTCGCGCAGCTACCGGGCGGCGAGATCGTGCCCGCGATGGAGCGCGGCGTGATCGACGGGTTCGAGTTCAACAATCCGACCTCCGACCGGCGCTTCGGCGCACAGGACGTCGCCAAGAACTACATGATGGGCAGTCACCATCAGGCGACGGAATACTTCGAGATCATGTTCAACCGGACCAAATTCAACGCGCTGCCGAAGGAACAGCAGGCGATCCTGCAATACGCCGCCGAAGCCGTGTCCTCCGCCAACGAATGGAAGGCCATGGATTATTATTCCAAGGACCTGCAGGAGCTGATCAACAAGGACAAGGTCAACGTCCAGCGGACGCCGAAGTCGGTGTTCGACGCGCAGATCAAGGCCTGGGACGGCCTGATCGCCCAGCTCGGCTCGGATCCGTTCATGAAGAAGGTGATGGACTCGCAGAAGGAATGGGTGCGCCGCGTGGTTTACTACAACATGAACAACGCGACGGACTACCGCGGCGCCTTCGAGCATCATTTCCCGGGCGTGCTCAAGGTCTGACCGCTGTCGCAGCGCATCGCATGGGCCGTATCGTGAGGGGCGGCGCAATTGAAGCGCCGCCCGCGACTTGGGAGGGGGACATCCGGATGGTCTGCTCGCAGCGAGTTCAGCTCGCATGACGAAGTTCCTGTTCTTCATCGATGAGCTCAGCACCTGGGTGGGCAAGGCGTTCGCCTGGCTGATTCTCGTCCTTACACTGGGTGTCAGCTACGAGGTCTTCGTGCGCTACGTGCTGCGTGCGCCGACCACCTGGGCTTTCGACATCAGCTACATCACCTATGGCGCGATGTTCCTGATGGCCGGCGCGTATACGCTCTCGCGCAACGGCCATGTGCGTGCCGACGTGGTCTACCGCCTCTGGTCGCCGCGCACGCAGGCGACGATGGACCTCGTCCTTTATATCCTGTTCTTCCTGCCGGCGATCGCGGCACTGATGTATTCGGGCTGGAACTACGCCCAGATGTCGGTGCGCTTCCGCGAGGTCAGCATCTTCAGTCCGGCCGGCGTGCCGGTGTTTCCGCTGAAGGCGCTGATCCCGCTCACCGGTTTCCTGCTGTTTCTGCAAGGGGTCGCCGAAATCATCCGTTGCGTGCTGTGCATCCGCACCGGCCGATGGCCGCAACGCCTGCACGACGTGGAGGAGACCGAGAGCCTCGTCATCCGCGAACATCAGCAGCAGGCGGCCGAGCCGCAGAGCGAGAAGGCACCAGGCGCATGACCGATCCTCAACTCGGCATGCTGATGCTGGGCCTCTTCATCTTCATCATCATGCTCGGCTTCCCGATCGCCTTCACGCTGATGGCGATGGGCGTCTCGTTCGGCTATTATGCCTATTACACCCCCGGCCAGGACTTCTTCCAGAACCGCATCTTCACCCTTCTGGTGCAGAAGACGTTCGAGGTCACGTCCAGCGATGTCCTGGTTGCGGTTCCGCTATTCCTGTTCATGGGCTATCTGATCGAGCGCGCGAACATCCTCGACCGCCTGTTCTACTCGCTGCAATTGTCGATGAAGAACGTGCCGGGCGCGCTGGCGGTGGCCACGCTGATTACCTGCGCGATGTTCGCGACCGCGACCGGCATCGTCGGCGCCGTCGTCACGCTGATGGGCCTGCTGGCCCTGCCGGCGATGCTGCGCGCCGGCTACGACACCAAGCTGTCGGCAGGCGTCGTCTGCGCCGGCGGCTGCCTCGGCATCCTGATTCCGCCGAGCATTCTGCTGATCGTCTATGCGGCAACCGCCGGCGTTTCGGCGGTCAAGCTTTATGCGGCCGCTTTCTTTCCGGGCTTCCTGTTGGCCGGACTCTACGTCCTCTATGCGATGTCGCGCGCGATCATCAATCCCGCGCTGGCGCCGAAGCTGCCCCCCGAGCAGACCAACGTGCCGCTCAGCACGGTCATCTGGGCGCTCGCCACATCGTTCCTGCCGCTGGCGCTGCTGATCGTTTCGGTGCTCGGCGCCATCCTGTTTGGCCTGGCGACGCCGTCCGAGGCAGCCGCGGTGGGCGCCCTCATGAGCATCGTTCTGGCCGCCGCCTATCGTTCGCTCAACTTCACGATGATGCGCGAATCGGTCTATCTGACAGTGCGTGCGACCGCGATGGTCTGTTACCTGTTCATCGGATCGTGGACGTTCTCCGCGGTGTTTGCCGTCCTCGGCGGACAGACCGTTGTCGAGCAGTTCTTCGCCTCGCTGAACCTGTCGCCGATCGGCTTCCTGCTGTTGACCCAGGTGATCATCTTCCTGCTCGGCTGGCCGCTGGAATGGACCGAGATCATCATCATCTTCGTGCCGATCTTCCTGCCGCTGCTGCCCCAATACGGCATCGATCCGATCTTCTTCGGCATCCTGGTGGCCCTGAACACGCAGACGGCGTTCAACACGCCGCCGGTCGCGATGGCGGCCTTCTACCTGAAGGGCGTGGCGCCGCCTCAGGTGAAGCTGACCGACATCTTCTCCGGCGCGCTGCCGTTCGTCGGCCTGGTCTTCTTCACCATGGCCCTGGTCTACATCTTCCCGGGGATCGCATTGTGGTTGCCCACCTATCTCTATGGATCGCGATGAGCGCGCCCGGCAGACCGCCGAGAGGCCGCGCATGAGTCTCAGCGCGCTCGGCCTCATCGAAGCCGCGGCCGGCATCCGCGACGGCCGATTCAGTTCGGAAGAGCTCGTCGGCGCCTGCCTCGAGCGCATCGACGCGGTCGATCGCGATATCCAGGCGTGGGCGTTTCTCGATCGCGACCACGCGATGCGGCAGGCCGAGGCTGCTGACGATCATCGCAAGCACGGCAAGGCCATAGGCCCGCTGCATGGCGTGCCCGTGGGCATCAAGGACATCTTCGACACCGGCGACATGCCGACGGAGTTCGGATCGGAGCTGTGGGCCGGACGCACGCCGCGACGCGATGCGGCGGCCGTGGCGCGTCTGCGGGCGGCCGGCGCCGTGATCCTCGGCAAGACGGTGACCACCGAGTACGCGTACTACAATCCGGGCAAGACCCGAAATCCGCACAACCCGGATCACACGCCTGGCGGATCGTCCTCGGGCTCCGCCGCGGCCGTCGCGGCGCTGATGGTGCCGGGTGCCGTCGGCTCGCAGACCAACGGCTCGGTGATTCGTCCTGCCGCCTTCTGCGGCGTGGTCGGTTTCAAGCCCTCGCATGGCCTCATTCCGCGCAGCGGTGCGCTCGAATTGTCGCGCACGCTCGACCATGTCGGCGTGTTCGGGCGCAGCGTGGAGGACGTGGCCCTGCTGTCCGAGGTCATGGTCGACTTCGACCCGGAGGATCTGGACACGCGGCCTGTTGCGCGCCCGCCATTCTCTGCGGTAGCGGCGAGCGAGCCGCCGTTGCCGCCGCGATTTGCCTTCGTGCGCTCTCCCGTCTGGGATCAGGCCGAGCCGGTGACACGTGAGGCCTTTGCCGAGCTTGTCGAGGCATTAGGCGAGGCGTGCAGCGAAGTCGAGCTCGGGCCGAGCTTCGACAGGGCCGTCGATATGCACCGCATCATCATGGAAGTCGACATGGCGCACAATCTGCGGCGCGACTATCAGCGAGGCGGCGACAGACTGAGCCCACGCCTGCGCCAGGCGATCGAGCGCGGCCGCGCGCATCTTGCGATGGATTATTGCGGCGCCCTGGCCGGGATTGCGCCGCTCAACCAGGCTCTGGACCAAATCTTCGACGAGTACGACGCCGTCCTGACGCCGGCTGCGCCGGGTGCGGCGCCCGGCATCGAAACGACCGGCAACCCGGTTTTCTGCACGCTCTGGACCTATCTCGGCGTGCCCGCCATCAGCCTGCCCTTGATGCGTTCCGAAGCCGGCCTTCCGCTGGGCGTGCAGCTCGTCGGCCGCCGCGGCAACGATGCCCGCCTCTTGCGCACGGCGCGCTGGCTCGTCAAGACGATCGGGCGCACGCGTGGCAGCACTCGGCGCAACGTCCCGGACGCCGGGACGAACTCGGCTCCCCGCGCGGAGAAAAGGAACGTGCGATGACCAATCTGATCACCGGACTCATCGGCCTCGCGCTCATGATCACCTTTCTTGGGATCCTGCTGGTTTGGATCAAGGCCGTTCCGCTCATCATCATTGTGGTCGGCGTGGTGATCCTGGCGGTGCTTGATTTCGTCCAGTCACTGCGGACGACGAACGGCACGCCTCGCTGAACGCCGTCGCAAGATCGTCCTCGCAAGACAGTCGCGCCGCACCTTCACGCCAGGTGGCAGGCCACGAGGTGACCGTTCGCTCCTTCCTTCAGCGCCGGTGCGCTCTCCGCGCAGCGCGGCTGGGCGATCGGGCAGCGGGTGTGGAAGTGGCAGCCCGAGGGCGGCTTCATCGGGCTCGGGACATCGCCCTTGAGGCGGATGCGCTCGCGCTTCAGCTTGGGATCGGGCACCGGCACCGCGGACAACAACGCCCTGGTGTAGGGATGCTGCGGATTGCGGTAGAGATCGCTCGCTTTCGCCAGCTCCACGATGCGTCCGAGATACATCACCGCGACGCGGTCGGAGATGTGCTCGACCACCGAGAGGTCGTGCGCGACGAAGAGATAGGTGAGGTTCAGCTCAGCCTGGAGGTCTTCCAGCAGATTGATCACCTGGGCCTGGATCGACACGTCGAGCGCCGACACCGGCTCGTCGCAGACGATCAGCTTCGGCTCGACCGCGAGCGCCCGCGCGATCACGATGCGCTGGCGCTGGCCGCCGGAGAATTCGTGCGGATAGCGCCGCATGTGCTCGGCCTTGAGCCCCACCTTGACCAGCAGGCTGGCGACGCGCTCATCGCGCTCCTTTGCCGAGGATCCGAGCTTGTGGATGACCAGCGCCTCGCCGAGAATCGCACCGACCGTCATGCGCGGATTGAGCGAGGCGAACGGATCCTGGAACACCAGCTGCATGTTCCGCCGCATCGCGCGCAGATAATCGCCGCCGAGCTTGCGCACGTCCTGGCCGTCGAAGCTGACCTCGCCGTCGGTCGGCTCGATCAGGCGCAGCACGCAGCGTCCCGTGGTCGACTTGCCGCAACCGGATTCGCCGACGAGACCGAGCGTCTCGCCGCGGTTGACCGAGAACGACACGCCGTCGACCGCATAGACGGTGCCGACCTGGCGCGACAACAGGCCGCCGAGCACGGGGAAATGTTTCTTCAGGCCGCTGACGCGGAGCAAGGGTTCGCTCATGACGCAGCTCCCACGCTCAGATCTCCCAGGTGACAGGCCATGCGGTGGCCCCGCGCGATCTCGCGCAGCAGCGGCTCCTTCTCGGTGCAGACATTCATGGCGAACTTGCAGCGCGGCGCGAAGCGGCAGCCGACCGGCGGATTGATCAGGATCGGCACCGAGCCGCCGATCGCCTCCAGCCGCGTCTTGTGCTCGCTGTCGAGGTCGATGCGCGGGATCGAGCGGATCAGGCCTTGGGTGTAGGGATGGCGGGGGTCGCCGAAGAGATCGTTGACGGGGGCTTCCTCGACCACCTTGCCGGCATACATCACGACGACGCGCTGGGCGGTTTCGGCGACGACGCCCATGGCATGGGTGATCAGCATCACCGCCATGCCGAAGCGGTCCTTCATGTCCTGGAGCAGATCGAGGATCTGGGCCTGGATGGTGACATCGAGCGCCGTGGTGGGCTCGTCGGCGATGATCAGCTTGGGCTTGCAGGCGAGCGCCATTGCGATCATCACGCGCTGGCGCATGCCGCCCGAGAATTGATGCGGATAATTGTGCACGCGGCCTTCCGCGTTCGGGATCTGCACCAGCTTCAGCATCTCGATGGTGCGCTCGAGCGCCTGCTTCTTGGTCAGCGCTTCGTGCCGGCGCAGGCTTTCGGCGATCTGCTCGCCGATGGTGAGCACCGGATTGAGCGAGGTCATCGGCTCCTGGAAGATGAAGCCGATCTCCTTGGCCCTGATCTCGTCCAACTGATTGCTGGTCAGCGGCACCAGATCGCGTCCTTCGAAGATGATCTGGCCAGCCGCGATCCGGCCCGGCGGCATCGCGATCAGCTTCAGGATCGACATCGCGGTGACGGTCTTGCCGCAGCCGGATTCGCCGACGACGCAGAGCGTCTCGCCGCGGTTGATGGAGATATCGACGCCGTCGACGGCCTGCAGGATGCCGTCGTCGGTGGAGAAGTGGGTCTTCAGGCCCTTGATCTCGAGCAGCGGCGCCATCAGATCACCCGTCGCGCATCGAGCGCGTCACGCAGACCGTCGCCGATGAAGTTGATGGCAACCACCGCGATGAAGATGGCGCCGCCCGGAAACAGCGCCCAATGCGGGCCGATGTCGAGAAAGTCCTTGGCGTCGTACAGCAGCCGGCCCCAGGTCGGGGTATCAGGCGGGAAGCCGAGGCCGAGGAAGGAGAGGGTCGATTCCGCGATGATGGCGGCGGCGACGTCGATGGTGCCGGCGATGATCACGGGGCCGAGCGCATTGGGCAGGATGTGGCGCACCACCTGCCGCACCGGGCTGGCGCCGAGCGCGCGTGCAGCTTCGACGAACTCCTTCTCGCGGATCGACAGGAACTGCGCGCGCACAAGCCGGGCCACCGGCATCCAGCGCAGGCCGCCGATCACGAGCACGATCAGGATGAAGATGCCGCCCTCGGGTCCGAACGCCTGCTTCAGCCCGTCGCGGAACAGATAGATCAGCAGCAGCAGCAACGGCAGCTGCGGCAGCGACAGGAACAGGTCGGTCAGCCACATCAGGCCATGGCCGAGCGCACCGCGCGACATGCCGGCGAGCGCGCCGATCAGCACGCCGACCAGGACCGAGACCAGCATGGCGGCAAGACCGACCGCCAGCGAGATTCGCCCGCCATAGATCATGCGGGCGAGGATGTCCTGCCCCAGATCGTCGGTCCCGAAGGGATGGGCCAGCGAGGGCCCCTGCATGCCCGCGACGATATCGATGTCGTCCATCTTGACGCGCCAGACGAAGGGGCCGAGCACCACTGCCAGGATCAGAACGAGGAGCAGGACCGCGCTCACCACCGCAAGCTTGTGCCGGCTATAGCGCCGCCACGTCTCGCGCCAGGGCGAGTAGACGCGCCGCTCAGCGGAAGGAGATGCGAGGGTCAAGCCAGCCATAGAGCACGTCCGCGATGAGGTTGAACAGAACGACGAGGCACGCGAAGACGAAGGTGACGGCCATCACAACCGGCGTGTCGTTGGAAAGAATGGAAGAGATCAGCAGCGAGCCGATGCCGGGGATTCGGAAGATCTGCTCGGTGACGATCGCGCCGCCGAACACCGCCGGCATCTGCAAGGCGATCAGGGTCACGACCGGGATCATGGCGTTGCGCATGACGTGCTTGACGATGACCTTGGCCTGGCCGAGGCCCTTGGCGCGCGCCGTGGTGACATAATCGAGACGGATCACGTCGAGCATCGCCGAGCGCACGAAGCGCGTCATCGACGCCGCCTGGAACAGGCCGAGCACCGCCACCGGCATGATCGCCTGGCGGATCATTTCCAGCACCCAGCGGATACCGGTCGCCTTGATGTCGGTGGTATAGACGAATGGCAGCCAGTCCAGCGTGATCGAGAAGATCAGGATGAACAGAATGCCGGTGAAGAAGGTCGGAAGCGAGAAACCGACGAAGGCGAGCGTGTTCGCGACCTGGTCGAACAGCGAATAGGGCTTCGTCGCGGCGTAGACGCCGACGGGAATCGCGATCAGCAGCGCCAGGATCTGCGCCGAGCCGATCACGTAGAGTGTGGCCGGCAGGCGCTGGAGGATCAACTGGTCGACGTCCATCCGGCTGACGAAGGAGAAACCCCAGTCGCCGTGCAGCATGGCGTTGAGCCAGTGCAGATAGCGCAGGTAGATCGGGTCATCGAGGCCGAACTTGGCCCGAAGCGCCGCCTGCACTTCGGGCGGCACGTTCGGGTTGGTCGCCAACTCGGAAAACGGATCGCCGGGCGCGAGCGCGAGCACGACGAACAGGACGACCGAGATTCCGAGCAGGCTCGGAATCGCGATCAGCAGGCGACGCAGGACGTATTGGCTCATGAGGGGAAGCCCCGTCTAGCTTTGGGGGATCATTCCTCGCGATACCAGTCGAACAGATTGTCGGTCTCGTTGGCCCAGCCGGAGATCACCGGGCGCAGATTGTTCGCAGCCACCTCGACCTTGAGGCGATGCATCACGGGGATGAACACCGTGTCCTGCCACATCAGGTCGTTGGCCTTGATGTAGTGCGCGGCCCGCTTGACCGGATCCATCTCGCTGTCGGCGGCCTGGATCACCGCGTCGTACTCTTTATTGACCCAGCGCGGAAAGTTGGTGCCCTGCCACTTGTTTTCCTTGGTCGCGACGTTGCTGGAGAGGTAGCGACGCATGTGCTGCGACGGATCCGGCTGGCTCAGCGGGATCTGGAACATCTCGATGTCGGCATAGAATTTCGGATAGGTGTCGGGATTGGCGACGTCCGACGAGAAGAACACCGAAGCCACCACCGACTTCAACTCGACGTCAATGCCGGCCTTCTGACAGGCCTGCTTGACGATCGCCTGGGTCTTCTGGCGCGGACCGTTGATCGAGGTCTGATAGACGATTTTCAGCTTCTTGCCGTCCTTCTCGCGGATGCCGTCGGCGCCCGGCTTCCAGCCGGCGTCCTCGAGCATCTTGGCCGCCTTCTCGATGTTGAACTCCCAGCTCGTGTTCTTGGAGACGAACTTCTCCGGACCGTTGAGGAAGTTCGCGGTCGTGCGCCCGGCGCGGCCGTAGATCGCCTTCTTGACGGACTCGCGGTCCACCAACAGAGACAGCGCCTTGCGCACGACGGGATCCGAGAACAACGGATGCTTGGTCTTCATCGAAGACCGCTCGCCGTCGATCTCGACGTTCGGATCGGTGAAGTTGAGCGCGATGAACTCCGTGTCACCGCCCACGGCGTAGACGGTCTTGCCTTTGCCGCCCTTCTCCAGGCGCAGCAGCACGTCGTCCTCGACCTGAATGTTCCAGCCGAAATCGTACTCGCCGGTCTGGATCACCGCACGTGCGGCCGAGACGGCGTCGCCGCCACCCTTCATCTCGAGCGTGTCGAAATAGGGCCGGTTGGCCATGTGATAGTCGGGATTGATCACGCCGCGGATGAGATCGCCCGGCTTGAACTCGACGAATTTGTAGGGACCGGTGCCGACCGGCGCGAGGTTGTTCGGGGCTTCGCGCGATTTGGAGCCGATGAAATCGGCGAACAGGTGCTTCGGCAGGATCTGGCCGGTCGCACCGACGAAGGCGTCGGCCCAGAACGGCGTCGGCTTCGGGAAAGTGATCTTGACGGTGAGATCGTCGATCTTCTCGACCGTGAGATCGCGATAGGTTGCGATGGTCACAGCCGCAGTGGCCGGATCCTTGATGTACTGCCATGTGAATACGAGATCATCGGCCGTGAACGGCTTGCCGTCGTGCCATTTCACGCCGGGCTTCAGCTTCCACGTCACCGACTTGCCGTCGGCGGCGAGCAGGCCGTTCTGGATCGACGGGATCTCCGCCCCCAGCACCAGCTTCATGTTGCCGTCCGGATCCCAGCAGGCGAGCGGTTCGTAGAACAGGCGCGAGCCGTCCTGGTCCTTGGTGCCAGTGGCGAAATGCGGATTGAGCAAGGTCGGTCCCTGCCACCACAACAGCTTCAGCGCACCGCCGCCGCCGCGCTTGGTCGGCTTGTAGGTCGAGACGCCCTGGGCCATCGCGACGCCGCCGAGCGCGAGGATCTGGTTGGCCAGGGGAGCGGTGAGGCCGACCGCGGCCATGTGCTTGATGAAGGCGCGGCGATCCATCCGCCCGTCCTTCACCTGCCCGATCATCGAACGCAGTTCTTTATCCAGCATGGTTGTCCCCCGTCTGGTTCCCATCGTGATGAAGACGGCCGGCAAAGGCGGCCGCCCAAATAGCTGGCAGTAGATGGCACACCGAATGGGGGGCGCGTCAACTGGGACCGTGTGTATGCAAACGGTCTTCTGGCTGTCTGTTGGGCAAAACCGCGTTCCGCAGCCCATCCGTTCGGCAATCCAGCATCAAAACACGCTGGATTGCACGCTGCACTGCGGAAAATTTGTTCGCCCGATCAGACGAAGTATCGAGGCAAAATTCTACGCGACGGACATGTCGAGCGGCGGCTCGACGTGATCCGGCAGCGGACAGACATAAGGCGTTCTCGCTGTGCGCTTCTTCAGGTCGGCCTTGGCCGCCTTGATCAGTTCCGGATCCGTCAGCGCCTTGATGCCGAGACCGGCCATCGCCTTGGCCGCCTGCACCATGGCCTTGTGGGCATGCGGGCTCTTGCCCTGCGCCACCACCTGCCAGGTGTGGAAAGGCGTGCCGATCGCGACCGTTGGGGCGTGGACCTGCACGGTCGGCACGACCCAGCTGACGTCGCCGACGTCGGTCGACCCGACCAGCGGGTTGCGCTTGGCATCGAGCGGCACCAGGAAGTCGGCCAGCGGCCGATCGGTCGGCTCCATGCCGATCGCGTAATAGACCGATGCAATGTCCTTGTCGCTCAGCGTCGCGCGGATCTGGCCGGCAAAGCTCTTGTCGGCATCATCGAAATGCGGCGGCCCGAGCTCTTCCATGACCCGGTGCAGCGCCTGCTCCAGCGGCGCGTTCGGCAGGATGTTGGAGACTGCGGAGATGATCTTCATCTCCATCTTGGTTTCCGTCATCAGTGCCGCGCCTTGCGCGATCTTGGACACGCGCTCGACCAGCTCGTTCATGCCGGGCAGATCACGCGCGCGGATCGAATAGCGCACCCGCGCATGGGCCTGGACCACGTTGGGGGCGATGCCGCCGGTATCGAGCAGCGCGTAATGCACGCGCGCGTCGCTCGGCATGTGCTCGCGCATGTAGTTCACGCCGACATTCATCAACTCCACCGCATCGAGCGCGGAACGGCCGAGATGCGGCGAGGCCGCGGCGTGCGAGGTTCGGCCCGTGAAGATGAAATCCGCGCGCGTGTTGGCGAGCGAGGGCGTCACCGCGACCTCCCAGAAGCTGTGCGGATGCCAGGTGATGGCGATGTCGGCGTCCTCGAACGCGCCGGAGCGCACCATGAACGCCTTGGCCGCGCCGCCTTCTTCGGCCGGGCAGCCATAATAGCGCACGCGGCCGGGCACCTTGTTCTCGGCAAGCCAGTCCTTCACCGCGGTCGCGGCGAGCAGCGCGGCGGAGCCGAGCAGATTGTGACCACAGCCATGGCCGTGCCCGCCGGCCTCGACCGGACGATGTTCGGCGACACCCGCTTCCTGGCTGAGACCGGGCAGCGCGTCATATTCTCCCATGAAGGCGATGACCGGACCGCCCTCGCCCCACTCGCCCATCACCGCGGTCGGAATACCCGCGACCTTCTCGGTGACGCGAAAACCCTGATGACGCAGCTCGGCGAGATGCTCGGCGGCGGACCGCGCCTCGGTGTAGCACACCTCGGGCATGCCCCAGACCCTGTCGCTGAGGTCGATGAAACGCGCCTTGATCGTGTCGACGCCACGCCAGATGTCGCTGCGGTTGTCCATTGTCTGTCGTCCGTGATCCCAAGGTCAAACCAAGCGGCAATGGTTAGCAGCTTAGGTAGGAGCCGCCTAGCAGGGGCAGGGACATCAGCCATGCGGCCCGGCCGGGTCTCACGGCGCGGTCCAAGGCGACAGGCCGCACACACCACCGCACCACTACATTCTCGGCCTCGACAGCGCGTCTTTACTGACGAACAGGAGACGCCGGCGGAAGGCCGTCGGGCTCTCTGCAACCAGCACCCCCTTCAGAGATTGTAGACCGCCTGCAAAGAAGGGCTCCCGAAGCTCATTACCGTGAACCTCGGTCCACTCCGGTATCTGCAATCCGTACACGCGCGCAAGGTGCTCCGCCACTGCCGCTGCATAGGCGTCGTGTACAGGGTCGATCGATGCAGGTCGTTCTTCGATGGCCTGCTGGCGCGCGTGCGGGTTCATGTAGAACCAATCGAGAAATTCGCGAAGCGACGGGTCGAACTTCTGCTCGCCAGCTCGTACGCGGCGAACGACATCACTTAGCGTCGCGGGCTTCTTGCTGAACAGGCTCATGACTGGCTCGCCGGAGGCGTGTGATCGTCTTCCGTTCCATTTTCGAGATTTGAGAAAATCTCCTCGAGACCTAACCGGGTCTTGGGTTGAAGCATATTCTGCGGATAGAATTTTTCGACCAATGTCAGTGCATCCCGGCTGTTCTTGACGCCTATCGCGCGTGCGAGGAGCTTGATGTCGTCGATGTCCGAGTTCGTTTCCACACCGCCGACACGCATCGCCCGGCATTTCATGGCAAACAAGTATTCCGGTCTGGCGGTGTAGACGCGGAGGCCTGGTTGATCCTCGGTGGGGTAGGTCTTGAATAGGGCCTTCACGTCTGGATCCGCGTCTCTCTTGCTCAACCACCCCTTCACTCCGTCGTTCAACCAGTTCTCGTCCCAGCCGAACTCCTCCGCCATCTCGGCCGCAAGCCTCTTGATGAAATCCTTGTTGCCTTCGAACACCGCGTCGACGTCCCCGGTGTTGATCTGCCGGTTCAAGGTCAGTAGGAGGGCCGATCCGCCATAGATTACGATTTCGACGGTACGGCCTGCGGCGTAGGCCCGGCGGCCAAGCTCGGTCAGCGCATTTTCCAGAGTCAACCGATCGAAATTCTTGTCATCGCTCATGGCTTGTTCCACAGATGAGGGAACGATACGCCTGCCACATGGGACCGACAATGTCTTTTCGGGCAACGCCGAGACTTGCAAGTCGCGCCTGCTCCAGAATTGCTGCGTTTCTCGGCCGGTCAACGCAGGGTGGTCTTTAAAGAGAGGCGTTTGCAGCATAGATTGTCTCTGATTTCACGCGGCGCTTCTTGCGCTGGAGGCATGTCAAAGCGCCAAGAGAACGACCAGGAGAAACTCCATGTCCGCCCTGACCGAATGGAGAGTGCCGCCGGCCAATCAGCCGCGTGCGAGCGATTACGGTTTCGACCTCGACCGGGCGCTTGGATCGATCGTCGGCCTGCACGCCATCATCCCGCCTGACGCCTTCAGCGCCGAGACGCTGGGCACCGAACGCGCCGGCAACGGCGTCGTAATCGACGACGGGCTGGTGCTCACGATAGGTTACCTCATCACCGAGGCGGAATCGGTGTGGCTGCACCGCGCCGACGGGCGCGTGGTGGAGGGTCATGCGCTCGGCTTCGATTCCGAGACCGGCTTCGGCCTGGTGCAGGCGCTCGGCGATCTTGATATCGAACCCCTGCCGCTCGGCAACTCGGCCGACACCCGGCTCGGCGACCGCGTCGTGGTCGGCGGTGCTGGCGGCCGCACCCGCTCGGTCGCGAGCCAGATCGTGGCCAAGCAGGAATTCGCCGGCTATTGGGAATACTTGCTGGACGAAGCCATCTTCACCTATCCCGCGCATCCGAACTGGGGCGGCACCGCGCTGCTCAACGAGCGCGGTGAGCTGATCGGCATCGGCTCGCTTCAATTGGAGCGCGAACGCGGCGGCAAGGCCGAGCCCGTCAACATGATCGTCCCGATCGACCTGTTGAAGCCAATCCTGGAGGACTTGCGCAAGTTCGGCCGCGTCAACAAGCCGGCGCGGCCCTGGCTCGGGCTCTACTCGACCGAGATCGACAATCGCGTGGTGGTGATCGGAATCTCCGCCAACGGTCCGGCCGCGCGCGCCGAGCTCAAGGCCGGCGACGTCATCCTCGCCGTCGACGGCGACAAGGTCACCAGCCAGACCGCGTTCTACAGGAAGATGTGGGCGCTCGGCGCCGCCGGCGTCGACGTGCCGCTCACCGTGCACCACGAAGGCGTCACCTTCGACGTCACGGTGGCCTCGACCGACCGCTTCAAGCTGCTGAAAGCGCCGAAGCTGCATTGATTTTCTGCTGAAGAAAGCCGCGATGAGCGAGGCCGTGATCGACGACATCGTGGCCGTGCTGCCACCGCTGCTCAATGCGCTGGAGGCGCTCGGGTTCTTCGCCCGGCATCTGCATCCGCCGGCCTTTGCGTCCGTGATGAACACGGTCGGCGCCCCGGACGAGGTGTTGCGGAAGGCCCGGGCTTCGACCGGAGATTGGCCGGATCAATTCGCCGGCCTGCGAGAGCGGCTCGATACGGCCTGCGACGAGACGCTCGCCGCCTTTGCCGGCATTCGCGAGGTCGAGCGCGGCAACGGCGATCTCGTCGCGGTGTTCCGCGCGCTGCGCCACCTGCCGCGCGCGCAGGAGGCGCTCTATCCGCTGGCGATGCAGTTTCCGCCGGTGAGCAGCTTCTTCCTCAACGCCGCCAATCGCGACAATACGGACGTGCTGTCTCGGCTCGAAGCTGGCGCAGGCGAAGATACCGGCATCTTCCACGACCACAACGAACCCGGCAGCCGCGGCGGCTTCTCGATCTACGTGCCCGAATATTACAGGCCCGATCGCGCCATGCCGCTGGTGATGGCGTTGCATGGCGGCAGCGGCAACGGACGCGGCTTCCTGTGGAGCTGGCTGCGCGACGCCCGCAGCCTCGGCGCCATCCTGGTGGCGCCGACCGCGACCGGCCCGACCTGGGCGCTGATGGGCGACGATACCGATACACCCAATCTCGTGCGTATCCTTGAGACCGTGCGCAGCCGCTGGGCGGTCGATGCCTCGCGCATGCTGCTGACCGGAATGAGCGATGGCGGCACCTTTTGTTACGTGAGCGGGCTCGACGGCGCCTCGCCCTTCACCCATCTGGCGCCGGTGTCCGCGACCTTCCACCCGCTGATGGCCGAGATAGCCGACGCCACGCGCCTTCGAGGACTGCCGATCTTCATCACGCACGGCAAGCTCGACTGGATGTTTCCCGTGCAGACCGCGCGCCAGACGCAGGCGGCGCTCGCGGCCGCCGGCGCCGACGTCATTTATCGCGAGATCGACGACCTCAGCCACACCTATCCGCGCGAGATCAATGCGGAGCTGGTGCAGTGGCTGAATGGAAAATGAACAACCCGTCCTTAGATGCGCCGCATGACCGCGGAACCATCGTGCCGCGCCCGACGTTATCGGCGCGTCACCGGAGGTTCGCTATGAGGACGTTTTTTGGAATGATTTTGGGCGCGCTGCTTCTTGCCGGCGGCGTCTACGTCTATGACTCGATGCAGACCTCATCCGTCGCCAATGGCGAGGTCGCGGTCACCAATCGCACCATCGTGAACTGGGACGTCGCCAAGGCGGATTGGGATGCGTTGCGCGATCGCGCGCACAAGGACTGGGTCCGGATCTCGTCGAAGTAACGACGCTCCATCATGAAAAGGCGCCGTCGCGGATCCGCGGCGGCGCCTTTGTGTTGGCTGCGGTCAAGGCTGTACGCGTCAGTTCATCTTGGCCTTGCGGGCATCGGCGATAACCTGCTCGAACTCGGCCATGCTGAGCACGCCCGGCACGCGGTACTTGCCGACGATGAAGGACGGGGTGCCGCGGAAGCCGAAGGCTTCGGCCTGATCGTTGTTGCGCTTGAGCAGGGCATCGATGTCGCTGCCACGGCCGGCAAGATCGCGTTTCAGCCGGTCCATGTCGACGCCGGCCGCCGCCAGCAGCTCGTTGATGCGCGGCTCGGTCAGGCGCGAGCTGACGGCCATCAGGGCGTCATGCGCCTGGTGATACTTGTCCTGGAATTTCGCCGCGAGCGCGGACCGCGCCGCCGTGACCGAGACCGGCCCGAGGATCGGCCAGTCCTTCATCACCAGCCGCACCTTGCCGTCGTCCTGGACGACCTGGCGCAGCTCGGGCTCGAGCTTGCGGCAATAAGGACAATTGTAATCGGACCATTCGACGATGGTGACGTTGCCATTGGGATTGCCGGCGACGGGCGTGTCGGGATCGCGCAGCACCTTGGCTTCGGTCAGCACCTCGTCGTCACCGGCGGCTGCCAGTGCCGGGGTGATGCGGCCCGCCGCGAGGGCGCCCGCTCCGATCAGCGTCAGCGCCGCGCGGCGCGTCGGCACCAGGCCCTTATTCCCAGATCCAGCCATATCTCGTCCCGTTTCGGTCCCATCTTCCCGAATACGGTTCGGGGTCGGGAATTGTTACTGGTCATATAGAGCGTCACGGCGGCGATGTCATGGCACCCGCAGCGTGAATGCGCGGAAGCATCGCCATCAACGTCCCGGTCATCGTGGCAATCAGCGTGGTCTTGCCCTCATGCTCGGCAAACGCTCTGGCCTCGCAGAAGGTCAGCGTGCGGCCGGGCTTGACCACCTCGGCCTTGAAGACGAAGCGCTCGCCCCTGGCCGGCGCCAGCAGCGTGGTCTTGAACTCGACGGTAAGGATGTCCGCCTCGCGCGGCATCAGGGTGAAGGCGGCAACGCCGCAGGCGTTGTCCAGCCCGGCGGTGACGATGCCGGCATGGACAAAGCCGTTCTGCTGGGTGAAGGCCGCAGAATGCAGCATCGCCAGCTCGACCTCGCCCGGTGCGAGGCGGACGATCACGATGCCGAGCGTGTGCATCGCCGGCTGGCGATCGAACATGGCGATGGCCGCCGCCCGATAGCCCGGGTTCTTGGGCTCGAACGCAGCCATGGCTCAGGCCTCGGCCGACCCAGCGGGATGCCGGCGAGCGATCTCGCGGACGGCATGAGCGAAAGATGCGGATTCGCGCTGGCCTCGGTCCATGTGCACGCCTCTCCCTATGTTTTCGCGATACGGTAGCGTATCAAGCGCGCGACGGGTTAGCAATACGGCACCGTATCAGAATCCGAGAGGCTTCCTTCATGAGCGACGGCAAGGGCGATGTCTGGGTCGAGGCGGGTTTTGCCGAGCTCGCCCGCTCGGGGGTCGAGGGTGTCAGGGTCGAGGTGCTCGCCAAGAATCTCGGCGTCACCAAGGGCGGCTTCTACCGCCGCTTCGCCGACCGCGCCGCGCTGCTCGACGCGATGCTGCAACGCTGGCGCGAGGGACGCGCGGCATCGGTCGCGCAGCAGACGCGCCTCGACGGTCAGACGCCCCGCGAACGGCTCAAGGCGGTGATCCAGCTCTATTCGGAGCGGCTCAATCCGGAAGCCATGGCGATCGAGCTCGCGATCCGGCAATGGGCCCGCTCGGACGAGAACGCCGCGGCGGCGGTGGCGGGCGTCGACGCCGCGCGGCTCAAGCACGTCGCCGAGCTCTATCGCGCCACCGGGCTTGCGGCCGAGGAGGCCGAGGCGCAGGCCTTCCTGTTCTACTGCTTCATCTTCGGCCAGAGCCTCTTGTTCGTCGAGCGCGGCCCGCGGAAGCGGTCGCAGCTGGTGGCGAAATCGGCCGAGAAGCTGCTGGACTAGACGACGAGCTGCCTGGACTAGATGAAAAGGCCGGAGCGTTGCTCCGGCCTCGGCATCGCGTCCAGGCTCAGGCGGCGCCCTTCAGCTTCTTGGTGCATTCGCTGTAATAGCCGCCGCCCTTCTGGATCCACTTCAAGCCGCCATTGCCGTTGGTGGTCTTGTTGGCATTGTACTGGTCGACGCAGGTGTGCAGGCGCGCCTTGCCGGGGGTCTCCTTGGCGTATTTCGGATCGACCGCGTTCGGATAGACGGCGGGACCGGCCGGCAGCGTCGGCGCGGCGGCAGGGGCCGCCTCCTTCTTCGCTTGCTTCGGCTCGGCCGGAGCCGCGGGTGCGGCGGGCGCAGCCGCGGTCGGCGCCGCGGCCGGCGTCGCATCCGCGCCGCACTGGGCCTTGCGGAAGTCATTCCACTTCATGGTGCCGAGCGAGCCGTCCTTCTTGGCCGCTTGGTATTTCGCGCTGCACTCCTGCGCGGTCAGCGCCTGGGCCGGCGCCGACAGCGCGAGCGCAGCGAATCCCGACAAGGCAATCGCGCACAGCAATCTCGATCGGATGGTCATCCCTGGGTCTCCTCGTTGATCTTCCCCCGATGGGGCAGTGAAATAACAATTGCTATCCTAGCGTGCCGGACATCTGCGACAAGAACGCGAGGGCGCTTGCTGCCAAAATATAGTGAGCGCCTTGCTCCGGATTATTCATGTCGCGTTCAGCAATGCGAGCTGAGGTTCGCAGCCCTCGCAATACTCGCAAGATGAGTGCAACACCATGACCCTCGCCTCTCGCCTCGCCGCAATCGCCCTCGCCTCCCTGCTCGCAACCGCGACCTGCTTCGCGCAGACCGCCGCGCCGGCGGCCAAGACCGATGTGAAGACCGATGTGAAGACCGAGGCCGCGAAGGCAGCGAAAGAGCGCACGGCCGAGTCGATCGAATGCTCCAAGCAGGCCGACGCCAAGGGGCTGAAGGGCAAGGAGCGCAAGAAATTCCGTCGCGAGTGCAAGAAGGAAGCGAGGGCCGGCACCGCCGCGCCTGCCGCGACTTCTGCCCCTGCCGCCCCTGCCGCGCCCGCCGCCGACAAGAAATAACCCTCGCGCCCCTCCGCGCGCGACCGCGAGGCGCACGCATTGCGGCATGAGGAGCCTGCAATTGTGCGTCTGCCGCCGATTTGCGATAAGGCGGCGTGAAGCATATCACCACCTCCCTGCCGTTCGAATGGCCGAGCCGTGCCAAGCTCTTAAGTACGGCGGAGACGCTCGTCATCGGCGCCGCCGGAGGCCTGGTGTTTCTCCTCGCCGGCCTTCCCGGCGGGCTGATCTCGGGCTCGATGATCGCGGTCGGCATCGCCGCCATCGGCGGCCGCCAATTGGCGCTGCCGCCGCTGCTGACCCAGGCCGTCCTGGTGCTGCTCGGCATCTCGCTGGGCTCGGTGGTCTCGCGCCATCTGCTGCAACAGGTCGGCGCCTATCCCCTCACCATCGGGCTGCTCGCGCTCGCGACCTTCTGCTCGACCTTCGGCTCCAGCTATTACCTCCAGCGCATCCATGGCTGGGACCGCACCTCGGCCTTCCTGGCCGGCAGCCCCGGCGCGCTGTCGCAAATCACGATTCTCGCGGTCGAGCGCGGCGCCGACCTGCCGGGCATCGCGGTGGTGCAGACCATGCGCGTCATCATCCTCACCGCGGCGCTGCCGATGGTGCTCGCGATCGCGGGCGTGGTTCCCTCCGCCGCGCCGTCGCTGACGACGACGACGAATGCCTCGCCGCTCGACCTCGTGGAGCTGGTCGCGGCCTCGCTGGCCATGGCGCTGGTGCTGCGGCTGATCAGATTTCCCGCGAGCTGGATGTTCGGCGCCATGATCGCCTCCAGCGTGCTGCATGGCGCCGGCTGGGTCGAGGGCGGCCTGCCGGACTGGGTGCGCGGCGTCGCGCTGGTCGGCATCGGCGCGCTGATCGGCAGCCGCTTCGCGCGGATGCGGATCAAGACGCTCGCCGGTCACATCAACGCGGCGCTGGGTTCGTTTGCCGTGGCCATCGCCGTCTCCGCCATCTTCGTCGGCATCGTCGCGCTCACCACGCAGGTCAAGTTCTCCGACATCGTGGTCGCCTTCGCGCCTGGCGCGATGGACGCCATGCTGGCGCTGGCGCTGACGTTGCACATCGACCCGATCTTCGTCGGCGCCCATCATTTGTCGCGTTTCGTGTTCGTGACGATCGCAACGCCGGGCATCGTGCATCTGTTCGGGCGCACCCAGGACGACGTGGACGATTGAGCTTTAGCGCTTTGCCGTCCGTACCAATCCCCATGCGGCGATCGCGGTCATCACGAGCGAGATCAACACGTTGTAGCCGGCGAGCGAGAGGCCGAGAAAGCGCCACTGCACCTCGTCGCAGCGCACCACCTTCACGGTGTCGAGCTTCGACAGGAGATCTGCGGCGCTGCCGAGATTGACGACGGGACCGCTGCAATCGGTCGGTCCCTTCCAAAACCCCCACTCGACGCCGGAATGGTAGGCGCCGAGGCCGGCATTGGCGAGCATCGCCAGCGCGAGGATCGCGAGCCCCGCCAGCAGCAGCGGCCGCGGCGCGCGATTCTTCGCCGCAAAAGCCGTGAGCGCGCCAAGCGGAATCGCGAGGTAGTAGGCGTAGCGCTGCTCGAGGCAGAGCGGGCAGGGCAGGATCTCCAGCACCAGCTGGAAGAACCAGGCGCCTGCGATGGCCGCGGCCGCGATCAGCGTGACGAGCAGCGAGGCCGTCAGCGCGGGGCTCGCGGCCCCCGGCCTGAATGCAGGTATTGCGGCACTCTGGGTCGTCACGGCGGCCTCTTCCGGATGGGGCGTGGCCTTAGCCTCTAGCCCCGGTCCAGGCAGCTGTCGAGAACGGCGGACATCACTTTGGCGCGGGTTGACCCCGCTTTGTCCATGGCTATAGTCCGCCGGCTTCGCGACGCTCCCTTCAAGAGCCGACCGAGGGCCCCTGTGGCGGAACTGGTAGACGCGCTCGACTCAAAATCGAGTTCCGCAAGGAGTGCTGGTTCGATTCCGGCCAGGGGCACCACGCTTCGCCCTGCGGGCTTCGCGTGGGCGCGGCCACGCGGGCCCGAAGGGTGAAGCGTGTCCGGCGAAGCCTCTTGGCGAAGACGGACTGGTTCGGCAAACTCGAACTACGACCCGAGCGTTGCTGCGAGCAGATCAGCCAGGCCGCATCCGGCGCGGCCGTCTTCGTCCAGGCGCGGATTGTAGATGGTGATCTCGAGGCCGACCGCCTTGCCGCTCGCCAAGGCCGCCCGGAGCGCAGTTGCCAACTCGTCCCACGACAATCCGCCCGGCACGCGAAAATCGACTGCCGGCATGATGGCGTCGTCGAGACAATCGGCGTCGAGATGGATGAAGAAGCCGTCCAGCTCCGCTCGCGTCAGGTGATCGACCGCTTCGCGTGCCGCGGCCTCGATGCCCATCGCCCGCACAGCCGGGAGGTCAAGCACCTTGAGCCGTTCGGGAAGCGGCTGGCTTCCGTACTCCTCCTGATCCCGGTGATCGCGAAACGCGAAGGCGACAGCGTCTTCAGGGTGGACCAGAGGACCGCGACCTTCGATGTCGGCCAGGAGCGGCGGACCGCAGCCGGAAACGAAGGCAAGATCCATCGAGGCGCCCTCGCCATTGGGCTCCGCCTCGGGCTGGAAGAAATCGGCATGGCCGTCGATGAAGAACAGCCCGTAGCGGCCGCGCCGTCGCAACGCGAGCATCGAACCCAGCACGATCGTGCAATCGCCGCCCAGCACCACCGGAAATTCGCCGGCGTCGAGCACCGCTTCCACCGCGTCGGCGAGCTTGGGCGACCACGCCGCAATTGCCCCAGCATTCAAGGTGCCGGTCTCGGGATCGGGCACTGGGTCTTTCGGGGGCACCGCCAGCCGCCCGGCACGGCGCGCGCCGATGCGCTCCGCAAGTCCAAGGTTCAGCAGTTGCTCGGGCAACCGCTCCACTCCGTCGGTCGCCAGGCCCAGCGTCGAAGGCGCTTCGATCATTGCATAGGGAATGGTCCGCATGAGCGTCTCGTCACGCCTATCTTGCCGAATAGGTCACGGCCTCGATCTTGTGACCGTCTGGATCACAGACGAACGCGCCGTAGTAATTGAGATCGTAATTCGGCCGCAGACCCGGAGGCCCATCGTCGCGGCCACCGTGTTTCAATGCCGCGGCGTAGAAACGATCGACCATCGCGCGGTCTTCGGCGGCAAAGGCGATATGACTGCCGTTGCCCACAGTCGCAGGTCGTCCGTCGATCGGAACCTGAACGCTGAAGTGAAACGTGCCGCTTCCGTAGCCCAGTCCGCCCTCGTCCTCAGCCATCGGCATGATGCCGACGATGGGCAAGACGGCATCGTAGAAGCGCTTCGAACGTTGAATATCATTCGTCCCGACCGAGACATGGTGGATCACAACGACCTCCCGTTCCGGTGTTGCCTCGTAACGGCGAGCGTCCTGCGGTTGTTCCCTTCGCCTAGCGATCCATACGCCCGGGAACCCCGCTCCACAGGTCGCTTTATCTACGAAGGAAGCAGGACATGGACACACGCGTCAGGCATTGCAGGGTTCAGATCGGACCCGTGGACACATTCTACCGGGAAGCAGGACCGGAAGGCGCGCCCGTCGTCCTCCTGCCGCACGGCTATCCCTGTTCATCCTACGAATTCCGCAATCTGATGCCGCGGCTGGCCGATAAATGGCGGTTGATTGCTCCGGACTATCCCGGGTTTGGCTATAGCGGGACACCCGATGACTTCGATTACAGCTTCGACGGCTATGCCGCGTGGCTCGACCGGTTCGTGACCCATCTGAAGATCGAGCGCTTCGTGATCTACCTGCATGATTTCGGCTCGCCGATCGGGGCCAGGCTGGCAATCATGCGGCCGGAGCGGGTGGTGGCTCAGGTCATTCAGAACGGTGACATACCTTACGAAGATGCGCTTGGCCCGAAATACACCGACATCGAAAAGTCCTGGTCGCTGCCCGACCAGGAGATGCGTGCGGCGATGAGGCAGGCTGTCACCGAAGAGAATTTCCGCGACGAGTTCCTGAATGATGTGCGCGCGGATCTGACTCGCCTCATCACGCCGGACCTTTGGCAATTGCATTGGTCGCTGATGACCGAGCGGCGGAAGGACGCCGCCGCAGACGTTCTGTTTGGCCTCAAGGCGAACCGTTAATGGTTTCCCGAGCACCGCCGATATCTTCAGCAGCACAAGCCGCCGACATTGATCCTGTGGGGGCCGCAGGACCATTACATGCCAGAGGAGTCGGCGCGAGCCTATCTCCGCGACCTGCCCGATGCCGAACTGCATCTCCTGGACGGCGGTCACTGGCTGCTCGAAACCAACCTCGATGAAGTTGTCTCGCTCATGCGCCCATTTCTCGAACGGTTGAAATCCTGACGAGCAACGGGAGCAATCTGCTCCTGTCGCCAAGGCTGCCTACCCGCTTCCAACCCAAATCCAAGGAATTCCTCGTCCCTATCCGTAGTCGCGTGGTGGAGAGCCGCTCCGGCAATGACGGCGATTGCGTCCCCGGCGCGGGCTAGCTCCCCCAAGTCGCCCGGGCTTCGTCAAGTTATTCCCTATGCCAAGTTATTCCCTATATCGTGAGGCATGATTGGTGATGCAGCGGATAGCTTCGATGGCCAGGAGACGCACGACGGATACGGATGCCGACGACCTCCCGCGCTATCTGGTCTGGGTTCGCGGCCTCGAGGGCCCTGAGCCGCAGAAATGGATGGCGATGGATTTCGGTGTCGGCGACTGGAAGCGACCGCTGGTGCTGGCATATCTGGAGTTGCCGGACGAAGAGCGGCCTCTCTCTCTGTCGGTCCTGGCGCGGCGCTATCCGCCGCCGCGCGTCGACCTGCCGTGAAAGCATCGGCGGCTCGGCGGCCGTCCATCATCCGCCCCCCGTGACTTGGCAATCCCATGACTTGGCAGTCCAATGACTTCCTCGCCCCCATGATTATGGGTGTCCCCGCATCCCCGCTGCGGCTAAACTTGCCCTTGCGCCGCGGGGGACACGCGGGCGGGACCTTAGATCATGACCGAACAGGGCGAGACGGGTGACGTCATCACCATCCTCCTCGTCGAGGACGACGCGCCGACCTGCTGGCGGCTTCAGGATGCGCTGGTCAAGGCCGGCTACGAGGTGCGCAGCGCCGGCACGCTCGGCGAAGCCCGGTCTGCGCTTGCCGGCGGCGCGCCGCGCGTGCTGCTGACCGATCTGCGGCTGCCGGACGGGCACGGCATCGAGCTGATCCGCGAGATGAGGCAGCGCTTCCCCGAGACCGAGATCATGGTGATCTCGGCCCTCGGCGACGAGGAAAGCGTGATCTCCGCGATCACGGTCGGCGCCACCGGCTACCTGCTCAAGGACGCCTTCCCCACCGATATCGCCACCACGGTGCGCGACCTGGTCGCCGGCCATTCGCCGATCTCGGCCTCGATCGCCCGCTTCATCGTGCGCAGGACGCAAGGTGCGGCGCAAAGCTCGGCAGAGCCGCCGCCCGGCCCCGTGCTCAACACCGCCAGGCTGACGCCGCGCGAGATCGACATTCTCTGGGGCATCGCCAAGGGCTTCAGCTATGCCGAGATCGCGAGCCATCTCGGCCTGTCCAAGCAGACTGTGCCCGGCCATATCAAGAACATCTATCGCAAGCTCGAGGTGCACACGCGCAGCGAAGCGGTGTTCGAGGCGGTGCAGCAGGGCCTGATCAAGCTGTGAGCGAGATCGCGGCCAAAGCACCTGCGAAGGCACCTACGAAGGCAGCCGGCAAAGCCGCGCAGCGCCGGCTGCTGGCCTCGCGCCTCGTGCCCTATCTGCTGGTGCAGGCCCTGATCGTGATCGTCACCATCCTCGGGCTTCGGCAATTGCAGCCGAGCGACCCCGAAGGCTTCGCGTTGAGCGATTTTTCGGCGCGGGAGGACGGCCAGATCCGCCCCGTGACGCTGCCGCATTTCACGTCGTCGCGCTATTCCCTGACCGACCCGCCGTTTTACACCGGCGCCTTCACGTTCCCCAGCGGCGAAGCGGCCGCGGGCTGGTCGGTCTACCTGCCGCGCTTCAGCAACGCGGTGGAGGTCGCCGTCAACGGCGTCGTCGTGCTCGACTCCCGGCGCGACGCCAATGCCAACCGGCCCGACCGCAACACGCCGCAGATCGCGGCCATTCCCGCTTCGCTGCTGCGCGAAGGCGGCAACGAGATCACGGTACGGCTGTACGTATGGGGACCGCTCAAGGGCTTTCTCGACACCGTCTATGTCGGCCCGGACGTCGCCCTGCGCCCGGCCTATGAGACGCGAACGCTGCTGTTCGTCACGCTGCCGGTGGTGTTCTCGGCCTGGCAGGCGATCCTGGCCGTCATCCTCGCGATCATGTGGCTGATGCGTCGTCATGAGCCGGTCTACGGCGTGCTGGCCGCGGCGATGGTGCTCGGCGTGGTGCAGGCGTTCGCGCCGCCGCCGGTGCCGCCGGCCGCCACCTCGCGGCTTGCCGCCGTGCTGCTGGCCTCCGCGCCGATCGAGAGCGCGCTGATCGTCGTGTTCGCCGTGCTGTTCTTCGGCTGGCGCTGGCCGCGCTACGGCACGCTGCTGTTCGTGCCCGGCATCCTCGTGTTCGTGGTCGGGCTGATCGGGGGCCCGCCGCTGCCGCGCATCCTCTTCCTGGTGCTCGGCATTCCGACCGTCGGGCTTTGCCTGGTCCTGATGGCTTGCATCACGGCCACGGCGGTGGTGCGGCGGCAGGACGCGGCGAGCTTCACGATCGGATGCGCCGTGACCATCGTGCTGACCTGCTGGATCCAGGACATGCTCACGGTGCTCGAGATCGCCACCAACGATCGCATCTTCGTCTCGCGCCTGTCCTATTCGGCGATGCTGGTCGCGATCGGCGCCGGGCTGACCTGGCGGTTCGCCCGCGCCTTGAACCAGGTCGACAGCTTTGCCGGCCAGCTCGTGACGCGCGTGCGGGAGGCCGAGGAACGGCTGAAGGCGAGCTTTGCCCGCGAGGAGGAGCGCGCCCGCGCCGCCGCGCTCGCCAACGAGCGCACGCGCCTGATGCGCGACCTGCATGACGGCCTCGGCGGCCAGCTCGTCAGCATCGTCGCACTTTCCGAGCGCGGCCATGAGGGCGCGATGATCACCGACGCGGCCCGTGCCGCCCTGAAGGATCTGCGTCTCGTCATCGATTCCATGGACGACATCGGCGGCGATTTGATGCTCGCCCTCGGCTCCTGGCGCGAGCGCACGACGGCGCAATTGCGGCCGCACGAGATCACGCTCGACTGGCGCGTGGCGACGCCGCAAGGCGTGCCGCTGCATCCGGAACTGCGGCCATGGCACGTCATCCAGATCGTGCGCATCCTCGACGAGGCCGTGACCAATGCGGTCAAGCACGCCCAGGCCCGCCGCATCGCGGTCACCATCGACACGTTCGACGCCGGCCAGGGGCCGTACGGCGTGATCAGCGTGACCGACGACGGCCGCGGCTTTGCGCCGGACAGCAACAGCGAGGCCGCTCGCAACGGCCAGACCGCGCGCGGCTTGCGCAACATGAAAAGCCGCGCCGCGCGCTGCGGTGCCGTGCTCGATCTGAGCTCGGACTCGTCCGGCACGCGTGTGCGGCTGCAATTGCCGCAGCGCTTTCCCGACAGCGACATGGCTGTGGGCTGAAAGGCCCCCTCCCCGGACGTGTGGGGCGCACGGAGAGAGGGGACGGGCCGGGAAGCTGCCTGCGGAGGACGGGGGTGTTCGTCCGCAGGCTCCGTTGGCCCGAAGCAATGCTATCAATTCAATGGAAATATCAGCGCCTGCCGACGCGGTTGACCGGGCCGCCGCGATTCATCGGCGTTCCCGCGCGCACGCCGACACCGGGCGCACCGACGCCGGGCGTTGCGACTGCCGCGGCGGCGACCGGCGCTCCCGGCGCCACCACCACCGCCGCCGTCGGTCGCACCACGCAGCCCTTGGGCACGCCGACCGTCTTGCAATAGACCACCGCCTGCGCCGGGCTCGTGCCCAGCGACACCATCGCCGCGCCCGCGAGCGCCATGACCGTCAGCCCCGCGCTCAGCGCTCCAGCTCTCTTCGACATTCTCAGCTCTCCTGCTTCCCGTTGGCGTCCCGATGCAATCATCGGGTTTCGCAGCCTAGGTATAGCCTGAATGGCAAAAGACGGCGCCCGGATACATGCCATGAAGATGGGGGTACCGCAGCCTGGGAGGGTTGGCCGGTGCCATGAACATGGCATGGACCGGCGGCCGGCCTTTGCGGGATGGTCCGGCCCGATTGATCCCGGTCGGGACCAACGAGGATTCCAAAGAGGTGCTTTATGAAGATTTCGGTTCTTGCCGCGCTGCTGCTCGCTGCCGCCGTCCTGCCCGCTGCCGCGCAATCCGGTCCGTCGGTCCAGGAGCAGATGGCCTGTCGCGGCGACGCTAGCAAATTCTGCGCCGAACATATCGGCAAGCCGCCGCAGATGAACGCCTGCCTGCGCGACAACAAGTCGAAGCTCTCGGATTCCTGCCGCAAGGTCGTTGAATCGCGCGGCGGCTAGTCCGTTCGCGTTCTGCCTTGAGGAATAAGAGGGCGGCGTGCTGCCGCCCTCACGATGCCAGCGCCGCTACTCCTGCATCATCTCGCCGCTGCCGCCGAACTCGGCCGGAAAATCTTTCAGCTTGGGCAGGCCGTCGCGCATCGGCAGCACGGTCTCGGCATAATTGACGTGAACGCCGGGCGCGAAGGCGAGCGTCGGGATGGTGGCGCTGAAGACGTCGACCAGACCGAGCGGCGGGTGATTGGTCATGAGATGACCGCCGCACTTCCTGCAATATTTGCGCTGGCTGAGCGGCGTCTTGACGAAGGTCTCGACATTGCCGGCGCCTTCGGTGACGCGCACGGCCTCGGGCTTCCACAGGCTGAAGGCGTTGACCGGACCGCCCGACCACGACCGGCAGGAGCGGCAATGGCAATAGCCCATCGCCTCCGGTGCGCCCGTGACCTCGATCGTCACCGCGCCACAGAAGCAGTTTCCGACATGTTTCATTGCATCGTCTCCATTGATGAGATGAAGGGAAGGATTCCTCCCCGCTCCTCGTCCACGATATGTCGGGACAGATGGGATGCGGGGAGAGCTGTCGGGGTGAAGGGGACATCACCCCGGGGCGACGTTGAGGGGCAGACGCGTGAGATGCTCGCGGAGCCGACCGAGGCTAGAGCGATCGGCGCCAGGGAATAAGCATCGAGACCCGCCGCTTGTAGTCCCGGTACTCGTCACCAAAGAGAGCGACGAGGTCGTGCTCCTCCAGCGCGATGCCGACGAAGATGTAGAGCGTGGTGACGGCCGCGAACAGCAGATGGCCCGCGGTCATGGTCGGCGCCGCCCAGAACGCGACGATGAAACCGAGATAGATCGGATGGCGGACGAAATTGTAGAGCAGCGGCGTCTTGAAGCGCGGCGGCGCCATCTCCTTCCCGATCAGATGGTTGGTCACCTGATGCAGTCCGAACAATTCGAAATGATTGATCAGGTACGTGCTGGTGAACACCAGGATCCAGCCCGCGAAGGACAGCGTGACCAGTGTCACGGCGAGATCCTGATTCTCGACGTTCCATATGATTGCAGGCAACGGTCGCCACTGCCAGAACAGGAGGAGCAATGACAGGCTCGCGAACAGCACATAGGTCGAGCGCTCGACCGGCTTCGGGACGAACTGCGTCCACCACGCCTTGAACTGCTTGCGCGCCATCACGCTGTGCTGAACGGCGAACAGCGACATCAAGAGCAGATTGATGATAACCGCCTCGACTGGCGGCGTGTCGGTTCCGGTGTCGATGGTCTTGGGGACCATCACCCCCATGACGAAGCCGATGGCGTAGAGAATGGTGACGAAGAAGACGAGATAGGCCGTAATTCCGTACAAAAAGGCGGCGAGCTTGAAAATGCGTGTGCCCATAATCTCCGGGCTTGTGGAATGAATTTGGTGATCAAGTTGGGTCATGAAACGCTCCGTTGTGCCGAGACATCGACACTGTTTGGTCTTGGCACCATGGCGGATCGGACGCCCCAAGACTTTCGCGGGCGGTTGATTTTCGCCTGAGACGACTTTGATTTTTGCTTGAGACGACGAAACCGTGCGATTCTGCTTTGAAAACAACGTGCTCGACGGCACCCTGCGGGAACTCACCCGCGGCGGGGTGCCCGTGCCGTTGCAGCCGCAAGTGTTCGATCTCTTGCTCTATCTCGTCGCGCAACGCGGGCGTGTGGTCAGCAAGGATGACCTGATCAGCCAGATCTGGGCCGATCGGATCATCTCGGATTCCGCGCTGAACAGCCGGATCAACGCCGCGCGCAAGGCGATCAGCGACGATGGCGCGACCCAGCGGCTGATCAAGACCATTCCGCGCAAGGGCTTTCGCTTCGTCGGCGAGGTCCGGGAAGAAGCCGCAGCGATCGTGCCGGCCGAAGCCGGGCCCGCTCTCCCGCGCGTGGCAGATCGCCCGGCGGTCGCGGTGCTCGCCTTCGAGAACATGAGCGGCGATCCCGCACAGGATTATTTCGGCGACGGCATCAGCGAGGACATCCTCACGGCGCTGTCGAAGCAGCGCTGGTTCATGGTGATCGCCCGCAACTCGTCCTTCACCTACAAGGGACGTGCAGTCCATATCGGGCAGATCGCGGAGGAGCTCGGCGTCCGCTACGTCGTCGAAGGCAGCGTGCGCAAGTCGAACAACCGGGTCCGCATCACCGCGCAACTCAACGACGCCATTTCGGGCGGCCATCTGTGGGCCGAGCGCTACGACCGCGAGCTCGGCGACGTCTTCGCCGTCCAGGACGAGATCACCAACGCAATCGCGGCGGCGATCGAGCCGCAGATTCACGCAGCGGAGAGTTTTCGCGCGCACAGCAAGACACCGGCGAGCCTGGACGCATGGGATCTCCTGATGCGGGCGCTGTCGCATTATTGGCGCGTGACCCCGCGCGATCACGAGACCGCAGGAAAGCTGCTCGAACGCGCGATCGGGATCGATCCGAGCTACGGCCGGGCGCTGTCGCTGCTGGCAGCCAACCACATGTTCGGCGCGCATCTCGGCTGGAGCGAGCTCGCCACGGTGGCGCCGGTGGCGGAAGCCGCCGCGCTGGCCGCGGTGCGCTGCGATCATGAGGATGCCTGGGCGCATGTCGCGCTCGGCAGCGTCTGCTTCTCGACACGCAGGCTCGCGGACGCGCTGTCCGAGTTCGAGCAGGCGCTCGCGCTCAACCCGAACTTCTCCCTGGCGCAGGGCTATTACGCGCTGGCGCTGTCCTATGCGGGACGGGCGAAGGATTCGTTCGAGGCCGCGCAGCGTGCGATCCGGCTGTCGCCCCGCGATCCCTCGCTGGCGATCTATCACGGCATCGCCGGCTATGCGCGCTTCACCGAACGCCGATATGACGAGGCCATCGCGCTCGCGCGGGAGGCGATCCGCCATCGCGGCGATCTCCACCGGAGCCTACCGCGTGCTTGCGGTCTCGGCCGGCATGACCGGCGACGACATGCTGGCGGAGACGGCGCTCGGCGAGCTCCGCCGCGCCCAGCCGGGCATTTCGCTGCACTGGATCGCGACGCAGCTGCCGTGGGCCAACGACGCCGATCGCGCGCACTATCTGGAAGGCTTCCGGCGCGCCGGATTGCGCTGAGGCGCGCGCGGCGCTCCCGGAGAATAAGCGCTAGGTTCGCTTGCGGCGCAGATGGACGATGACGTCGAGCCGCGCGATCTCGTGGCCGGGAAGCGCCTCGGGGATCTTGGTGAAGGCGAGGCCGTCGGCAACGTCGACCAGCACATCCTCGCCTTCGAGGTAGAAGTGCGGATGCACCGAGGTGTCGGTGTCGAAGAACGACTTGATGCCGTCGGCCGCGATCCGGCGCAGCAGGCCGGCCTCGGTGAACTGGTTCAGCGTGTTGTAGACGGTCGCGAGCGACAGATAGGCGTTCGCCGCCATCGCCTCGTCATAGAGGCTCTCGGCGGTGACGTGACGGTGGCCGTTCAGGAACAGCAACTGGCCCAGCGCGAGACGCTGGCGCGTCGGGCGCAGGCCCGCATTGCCGAGCAGCTCCAGGCAATGCTGCATGCCCGGATCCGGCGGTGACTCGAGGCCGGCGACATCAGGTCCGTTATCGTCAAGCGCCGGGATATGGGTGGCCTGGATGTCCATCGATCGTCTCACGCTCAAGGAGGAGGACAGGCAGTGCCGCCTTCCGCCAGTTGCCATTCGATCGCAAAAGCGGTGATCCGACTTTGATCCAGGTCAAATTCGCAAGCCGCCTCTGACCTATCGCAAGGCGGCCCGATCCATTCCCGGTCAGGATAGACCGGCATCAACGAGGTTCACATGTCCAGGCCGGTCCCCGACAAGGCAGAGGTCGCGCTCGAATATCCCGACAAGTTCTATGTCGGCACGTTCGAGCATTCGTCGCGATTCGAGGCGCGGCTCGACGGCAGCGGCGTTGCGCTGACGCTGCAGCATCCGGGCGCCGCCGACGAGCGCAAATCGGTCCACCTGCACATCAATTTCGGCCTGCTCGCCGGCATCCTGCGCGAGCTCGCCGGCAGCGTCGCGGGCATCCCCAAGGACGACATCGCGCACCGCGAGCAGCTCGCCGAGGCGCTCGACGAATTGCGACGGGCGCTCAGCGCATCATGACGGCCTGATGCCTTTGGTCGCAGGCGCAAGCTTGTGCACCGCCTTCGCCAACTCTCGCCACGACTGAAGCCTCCTGATTGCTCCGCGCGCGACGGCCTGCGGGGAAAACAGGACGCGCTGTACATTTTTTGTGCTGATGCTGTCGAGACTTTCATCTTGCGGCGCCGAACGAGACTGTGTGAGCCTCGATATCGGATGGGGACTGGGACGGACTGGTCGTAGCTTTGCGCGCGAGCACGTTGCGAAGCGCTTTCGGCTGGCCTCGCTTGAGAAAGTTACGACATGCCGAAACGAGTGTTGCTTGGTCTTCTCCTGGCTTGCGGCTTTACGGCCCCTGCATTGGCGCAAGAGCCGAAAACGGGGGGCGTGATCAATGCCGTGATCCAGCCCGAGCCGCCCGGCCTGATGCTGGCACTGGTCCAGAACGGTCCGACCCAGATGGTGTCGGGCAACATCTTCGAGGGGCTGCTGCGCTACAGCCCCAAGCTCGAGCCCCAACCCGAACTCGCCGAAAGCTGGAGCGTCAGCGAGGACGCCAAGACCTACACCTTCAAACTGAGAAAGGGCGTGACCTGGCACGACGGCAAGCCCTTCACCGCCGCGGACGTCCTGTTCTCGATCGAGATGCTGAAGCAGACGCATGCGCGCGCCCGCACCAATCTGGCGCAGGTCGACAAGGTCGAGGCACCCGACGCCCATACGGTGGTGTTCACGCTGAAGCAGCCGTTCGGCCCGTTCCTCGGCATCTTCGAGGTCGGCTCGATGCCGATGGTGCCGAAGCATCTCTATGACGGCACCGACTTCAAGACCAATCCCTACAACAACGCGCCCATCGGCACCGGCCCTTTCATGTTCAAGGAATGGCAGAAGGGATCGTTCATCCGCCTGGTCAAGAACCCGAACTATTACGAGAAGGGCAAGCCCTATCTCGACGAGATCTACTGGCAGATCATTCCCGACGCCGCGGCGCGCTCGGTGGCATATGAGACCGGCAAGGTCGACGTGCTGCCCGGCGGCTCGGTCGAAAATTTCGACGTGCCGCGGCTGTCCAAGCTGAAGGACACCTGCGTCACCGGCGCCGGCTGGGAGTTCTTCTCGCCGCTGGCCTGGCTGTGGCTGAACAACCGCCAGGGTCCGCTCGCGGACAAGCGGGTCCGCCAGGCCGTCATGTATGCGATCGACCGCGATTTCGCCAAGGACGTGATCTGGAACGGGCTCGGCAAGGTCGCGACCGGCCCCTCCGCTTCGACCATCAAATATTACACCGACGACGTGAAGAAGTATCCGTACGATCCGGCCAAGGCCAAGGCGCTGCTGAAGGAGGCCGGCTACAAGGGCGAGAAGATCCGCCTGCTGCCGCTCGCCTATGGCGAGACCTGGCAGCGCTGGGGTGAAGCCGTGAAGCAGAACCTGATGGACGTCGGCATCAACATCGAGACCATCGCCACCGACGTTGCCGGCGGCAACCAGAAGATCGGCGACTGGGACTACGACATCGCCTTCACCTATCTCTATCAGTACGGCGATCCCGCGCTCGGGGTCGGCCGCAACTACATCTCCAGCAACATCGCCAAGGGCCAGGTCTTCAACAACGTCGAGGGCTATTCCAACCCGGAGATCGACAAGCTGTTCGCCGAGGGCGCGGTCGCGACGCCGGATTCCAAGCGCAAGGAGATCTACGAGAAGGCGCAGAAGATCCTGGTCGAGGACGTGCCGGTGGCCTGGATGCTCGAGCTGCAATTCCCGACCATCACCCGCTGCAAGGTCAAGAACCTGATCACGACGGGGATCGGGGTCAATGACGGCTTCAAGGACGCATGGCTCGACAAGTGACGGCGGTGCCCACCTCTCCCGAAGGGAGAGGTCGGGTCGCATCGTCAGATGCGGTTCGGGTGAGGGGTTGCACTCCCTCGTGGGACCTGATCCCCCTCACCCGCGCCTTCGGCGCGACCTCTCCCCGTCGGGGAGAGGTGTCGCGTGCAGCACGACCGCTTCAACCAACTAGCTCGCAAACCTAAATGCTCTCCTTCATCTCCCAGCGTGTCCTCAAGGGCGTGATCGTCCTGCTCGCGATCGTCGTCCTCAATTTCTTCCTGATCCGGCTCGCGCCCGGCGACCCCGCGATCGTGATGGCGGGCGAGGCCGGCGCCAGCGATCAGGTCTTCGTCAAGCAGCTCCGGGAAAAGTTCGGCCTCGACAAGCCGCTGCCGGAGCAGCTCTTCATCTACGTCAAGGGCGTGGTCAGCCTCGACCTCGGCTTCTCCTTCCGCCAGCAGGCGCCGGTGGCAAAGCTGATCGGCGAGCGGCTGCCGGCGACGCTGCTGCTGACGCTGACCGCGTTTGCGATTTCGCTGATGCTCGGCATCCTCTTCGGCACCTTCGCCGCGCGCTTCGCCGGAACCTTCCTCGACACCGCCATCACGGTCTTTGCGCTGGTCTTCTACGCCATGCCCATCTTCTGGGTGGCGCTGATGGGCATCCTGCTGTTCTCGGTCACCATGGATTGGCTGCCGAGCTTCGGTTACGAGACGGTCGGCGCCAACCTCACCGGCTTTTCCCACGTGGTCGACGTCGCAAAGCACCTGATCATGCCGGCGATGACGCTCGGTCTGTTCTTCATGGCGACCTACACCCGCATGACGCGCGCTTCGATGCTGGAAGTGAAGCGGCTCGATTTCGTCAAGACGGCGCGCGCCAAGGGCCTTTCGGATGCCGTGATCCAGCGCCGCCACGTGCTGCGCAATGCGCTGCTGCCGGTCGTGACGCTCGCCGGCGTGCATTCCGGCACGCTGATCGGCGGCGCCGTCATCACCGAGACCGTGTTCGCCTGGCCCGGCATCGGGCGGCTGATGTACGACGCCCTGCTCCAGCGCGACTACAATCTGCTGCTCGGCGTGTTCGTGATCTGCTCCGCCATGGTGCTGATCTTCAACCTCATCACCGACCTCGTCTATCGCCTGGTCGATCCGCGCATTGAATTCGCCTCATGAGACAGTTCTGGAAATCGATGTTCAAGAGCCCGAGCGGCGTCGTCGGTCTGATCATCCTCCTGCTCGCGATCTCGGTCGCATTGTTCGGGCCGATGCTGTTTCCAAACTCGCCCTGGCGCATGGTGCAGCGGCCGTTCCTGCCGCCCTTCACGCTCGGCGCCGTGCCGCTCGGCACCGACGCGCTCGGCCGCGATGTCTTTGCCGGCATGATCTTCGGCGCGCGGGTCTCGCTGCTGGTCGGTCTCGTCTCGACGCTGGTCGCGCTGGTCGTCGGCATTCCCATCGGCGCGATGGCCGGCTATTTCGGCGGCAGGGTCGACGACGCCCTGATGCGCTTCACCGAATTCTTCCAGACCATCCCGAGCTTCGCGCTCGCGATCGTGCTGGTCGCGATCCTGCAGCCTTCGATCTACTCGATCGTGACGTCGATCGCGCTGGTGAGCTGGCCGCCGGTCGCACGCCTGGTGCGCGGCGAGGTGCTGTCGCTGCGCACGCGCGAATATGTCCAGGCGGCTATCGTCACCGGACAAAGCAACAGCTGGATCATCCTGCGCGAGATCCTGCCCAACGCGCTGTCGCCGGTGATCGTGCTGGCCTCGCTGATGGTGGCGACCGCGATCCTGCTGGAATCCTCGCTGTCCTTCCTCGGCCTCGGCGATCCCAATCTGATCTCCTGGGGCTACATGGTCGGCGCCGGCCGCACCGTGATCCGCCAGGCGTGGTGGATCACCGTGTTTCCCGGTATCGCCATCCTGATCTCCGTGCTCGGGCTGAACCTGATCGGCGAAGGTCTCAACGACGCGCTCAATCCGCGCCTGTCGCGGGAGGGACGCTGATGATGATCGCCCCGCCTGCCGTCTCCATCAGGAACTTGCGGATCGCGCTGCCGAAGGGTGCCGAGCGGCCCTTCGCGGTCGATGGCGTCTCGCTGGACCTGCACCCCGGCAAGATCGTCTGCGTCGTCGGCGAGTCCGGCTCCGGCAAGTCGATGTGCGCGCATGCGCTGATGGGCCTGTTGCCCGATACGGTGTCCGTCGCCGCTGGCGAAATCCAGTTCGAAGGCCGCGACCTGCTCAAGCTCGATGACGCCGGCTGGCGCGACCTGCGCGGCCGCCGGCTGGCGATGATCTTTCAGGAGCCGATGACCGCGCTCAATCCCTTGATGCGGATCGGCGACCAGATGGCGGAGATGTTCGAGGCGCACGGCCTGCTGACGCCAAGGGAGCGGCGCGCCAAGGCGCTGTCGCTGGCGCGCGAGGTCGGCCTGCCCGATCCTGAAAGGATCGTGCGCGCCTATCCGCACCAGCTCTCCGGCGGCCAGCGCCAGCGCGCCATGATCGCGATGGCGCTGGCGCTCGAGCCTGCGGTGCTGGTTGCGGACGAGCCGACCACCGCGCTCGACGTCACCACGCAGGCGCAGATCCTCAAGCTGATCCGCAACCTCCAACGCAGCCGCAACATGGCCGTGATGTTCATCACGCACGATTTCGGCGTGGTCGCCGACATCGCCGACCAGGTCGTGGTACTCCGCCATGGCAAGGTCGTGGAGGAAGGCTCGGCCTCTGCCGTCTTCAACGCGCCGCAGCACGACTACACCAAGGCGCTGCTCGCCGCCGTCCCCTCGATCGATCCCCCGGCGCGCAAGTCCCTCGACGAACGGGCCAGGGCGGTCGAGGTGATCGGTCTGGACAAGACCTATGTCACCTCGGGCGGCTGGTTTCGCGAGGACCGCCGCGTCGATGCCGCGCGTGCGGTCAATTTCAGCATCCTCAAGGGCGAGACGCTCGGCCTCGTCGGCGAATCCGGCTCCGGAAAATCATCGGTGGCGCGTCTCGTGATGCGGCTGATCGAGGCCGACCGCGGCACGGTGCGGATCGGCGATACCGATCTCACCTCCCTCTCCGGCAAGGCGCTGCGCGCCGAGCGCCATCGCATCCAGATGATCTTCCAGGATCCGTTCGCCTCGCTCAATCCGCGCCGCAAGATCGGCCACATCATCGCCGCCGGCCCGATCGCGGCCGGCATCGATGCGAAGATCGCCTTCGATCGGGCCCGCGACCTGCTCAAGATGGTCGGTCTCGATGCCGGCGCGCTCGAACGCTATCCTCACGAATTCTCCGGAGGCCAGCGCCAACGTATCGGCATCGCGCGCGCGCTGGCGCTCGAGCCGGAGATCATCGTCGCGGACGAAGCCGTCTCCGCGCTCGACGTCTCCGTACAGGCGCAGGTCTTGAAGCTGCTCGAAGACCTCAAGGCGCGCCTCGGTCTCTCCATGCTGTTCATCACCCACGATCTACGCGTCGCCGCCCAAATCTGCGACCGCATCGCGGTGATGCAGCGCGGCGCCATCGTCGAGCTGAAGCCGACCGCGCAATTGTTCGCCGCGCCGGAGCATGCCTATACGCGCGAGTTGCTGGCTGCGGTGCCGGGACGGAAGGAGCCTGCGCCGGCGGCGTGAAGCGTGACTGCATCGGATCACCAAACCTCGCGTTGGTTCCAAAAACTTGCATGCCCGAAGGTGAAACATATTCAAGCTAGCGGCATTTGCTTTCCGGAATGATCCTTGCTGATGAAGGCAAGGAGCAAAGCTGACACCGGCTTCGCGCGCTGGCCCGAAGAGCCTTGCAAGCGAATACAGGTGGTGAGCGGCTTCTCGACCTGCGCATGAACGGCGCTGGAGGTATCGAGATGCCCGGGTGCGCTCACACGTATTTTATTCCGTCGTGATCAGCCGCGCCGCTTCAAAGGCGAAGCCGGCACCATAGATCACAATGGAATGATTTTCGTCATCTGATGACAGATACCAGTTGATACGGAGCCAATATGGGCGAAGTTGTTCGATTTGTCTCGAAGTCCGAGCGTGAGCGGATGCGTCTCATCCAGGAGGCGCGCGCCATCTACGACAGCATCTTCCCTTCGGCCGATCCGGCCGGCGAAGGTCAGGATAAGGTGCCGCCCGGCCGGGCGTTCGTCGGCGACGGGAGCACCGGATCGTGATCAAGATCATCGCGGTGCTTTGCAGTCTCGCTTCTCCGAACAATTGCTACGAGCAAACCGTCACCACCTCGGATCTTGCCGAGGTCTCGGTGCAATCCTGCCTGATGGGCGCGCCGCAGCTCGCCGACTGGATGAACCAGCATCCGACCGAGCGGCTGGCCGCATGGCGCTGCGTGATCGGGCAACAGGTTCGCCGCGGAATCTAGCTATTCAAGCTGATCGGCATCGCTCTATCGGGTGGTGTTGCTCCAGGTCGGAACGGAATTGGTCACGCCGACCGACGGCCAATTGTAGGATCCGATCGACGGCGCCGTGACGGTGCCGACCGACGCTCCGGACGAGCCGTACGCTTTCGGCTGCGCGGCCGGCGACGCGCCGCCTCCATAGTTCGGGGCCACCACGCCGGCACTGTAAGGTCTGCCCGCGCGCTGCTTCTTCGCCTCGGCCGCGACCGGCGCGAGCAGAAGTCCGGCCCCGATGACGACGGCAATGGCGAATTTGAAGCCCATCATGGCTGATCTCTCCGAAGCTGGCGCCCTTGTCGCCATGTGTCCATTCAGCGGACGATGTCCAGGGCCGTCCCGTTCATAACTCCGTGCGCGGGGGAAGGTGCCGGGCGCGAACGCTCCGCCTTCGGATGGACCCGAATCAGCGTTAGTGCATTGGCCTCACGCGACTCGCGGATTGAGGCGACATGACCGGCCCTGAACTGAAGCAACTCCGCGCCGACCTCTCCGACGCCCTCGAGCGAAAGCTCACCGCGCTCGACATGGCAAAGCTCTGCGGATTGCCGGAGAAGGGCGGCGCCGACACCATCCGGCGCTGGGAGGTGAGCGGCCCGACGCCCTCGGCGACCAAGGTGCTGCGCGTGCTCGCGATGGCGAGCGAGCGCTATCCGATCCTGGAGAAGTTCGACATCTTCGATCGCCACGACGTGCGCGAGGAGGACCGACCGGCAAAGCGCGCGGCGTTCCGCCAGCAGATGCGGGACGAGGCGCGCCGGCGGCTCGGTTAACGAAGTGCGCCTGGAGGTTACCGAGACGCTGCGGCGTTAAACCTTCCTTCAGCATTTCTTAAGCCCGCATTAAGCACGAAAATCATTTGCAGCCCAATAGGTTGGGTTGAGTGCCGCTGTGCCATGCATGTGACAGCATTTTCATCAAAAGCGAGCTATCTGCAGAACCAACGCCGGCGCGGACAGCGCGCCTGCCCGGGGACATTGAGTGCTGGAGTTCAAGACGATGAAAAAGATTCTATTTGCGACCGTTGCGCTGCTCGCGATGGGCGCGGCTGCACCGGCCGTCGGCGCCGATCTCGGCAACCGCAACTATTACAAGTCGCCCGCGCCGGCCTATGCCGCGCCGATCTACAACTGGACCGGTTTCTATATCGGTGGCCATGTCGGCGGCGCGTTCTCCAGCGACAACAATTTCAGCGGCCTCTCCACCGGCAACAACGGCAACGGCCGTTTCCTCGGCGGCGTGCAGGTCGGTGCGGACTGGCAGTTCCACCCGAACGTCGTGGTCGGCGTCGAGGGCCAGTATTCCTGGCTCTCCGGCAGCGTCGGCGCCGTGTTTCCGGGCGGCATCGCCTACACCAACGACCAGCGCGGTCTCGGCTCGATCACCGGCCGCATCGGCTACACCTGGGGTCCCGGCCTCGTCTACGTGAAGGGCGGCTACGCCTATTCGGACAATAACGAGAGGGTGACCGTCGGCGGCGTGCCGGCCGCCTTCGTCATCACGGGCGATCACCGCAACGGCTACACCGTCGGTGCCGGCCTCGAATACATGTTCGCCCCGAACTGGTCGGCCAAGGCCGAGTACCAGTATTACAATTTCGGCGACGCGAGCTTCACCGCGGGTCCGCTCGTCGGCACCGGCAGCTTCACCACCGACGACCACACCATCAAGGCGGGCGTCAACTACCGCTTCAACTGGGCAGGCCCGGCCGCCGCGCGCTACTGATCGGTTACCGCAACTTTAACAGGACGAAGGGCCGGCGCTGTCGCCGGCCCTTGTTTTTTCGCCCTGCGGAACAGACGCAACCGTTTGCGGATATTGCGATTTTTTTAACCCGGCCGTGCCGATACTGCCGGCCACAAAGAGAAGCAAGAACGCTGGGGGAATTTTCGATGGCTATCCGTCTGGGCCTTGGCCCTTTGCTTGGTCGATTCAAGCCGCGATTCAAGATGCCGACATGGGGCGTGCGCGGCAGCCTGTTCGCGGCGTTCGCCGTGATCGCGGGCATGGGCCTCGTGATCGCGGCCGGCGCCGGCCTGGCGCTGCAGAATCTCGGCGGACGCATGACCGAGCTGAGCGGACGGGACATTCCGCGCCTGACCGCCAGCCTGCAATTGTCGGCGCTGAGCGCGAGCCTTGCGGCGCAGGGACCGGCCCTGCTCGCGGCGCAAAGCGAGGAAGCCCTCAACGAGCGCACCAAGAAGCTCAAGGAATTGCAGGAGCAGACGCAGCAGAAGCTCACCGAGATTATCCAGCTCGGCGGCGACAAGTCCGTCGTCTCCGGACTGAGCGAGACGATGAAGAGCATCAACGAGGCGGCGCAGAGCCTCGCCAAGGCCGCCCGCGAGCGGCTGGATATCGCCGCCCTTCACGACAAGCAATATGACGCGCTGCGCAGCGCGCAGGGCGCCTTCGTCGGCGCGGCCAGCCCGGCGATGCTCGACGCGCAGACCCGGGTCAACGCCATTCTCGGCTCGGCCGACCTGTCCGCTGCGGATGCAAGCGAGGCCGCGCAGACCGTCGGTCAGCTCGGCAACGTCGTCGCCAGCGGCAATCTCGCGGCCGCCGACATGAGCGCGGCGCTGTCGGCCAACAGCAGCGACAAGCTCGACGACATCCAGAAGGAATTCAAAACGGCGCAGGGCCGCCTGCGATCCAACCTCGACCTGCTGCCGGACAACCAGGGCAACAAGATGCTGCGCGAGACGGCCGAGAAGCTGCTCGCGCTCGGCACCGGCAAGACCGGCGTGTTCAATCTGCGTGAGAAGGAGCTCGACTCCATCGACTACGGCCAGACCATCCTGGACGAGACCCGCAAGCTCAATGTCGGCCTCGGCATCAGCGTGCAGCAGCTCGTCGACGGCGTGCAGAAGGAGACCAACGCCTCGACCTCCCAGGCGCAGCAGGAGACCTCGCTCGCGACGTCCGTGATGCTGGCGCTCGGCGCCTTGATGCTGGTCGGCTCGGCGCTGTTCGTCTGGCTCTATGTCGGCCGCAACATCCTGCGCCGGATCACCGGCCTGCAGCGCGCCATGCAGCTGCTCTCGGCCGGCGATCTCGACACCGAGATCGCGCGCGCCAAGCACAAGGACGAGATCGGCGCGATGAACGACACGTTGACCGTGTTCCGCGACAGCATGATCGAAGCCCGGGCGCTCTCCGCCGAGCAGGACAAGGACCGCATCGCCAAGGCCGAGCGGGCCGAGCGCATGGAGGCGAAGATCGCCGAATTCGAGAACACGGTGCGCACCGCGCTCGACAATTTGGCGCAATCGGCCAATTCGATGCAGTCGACCGCGCAGAGCATGTCGACCACCGCCGACCAGTCCAACGCGCTGGTCAACGCGGTCGCCTCCGCCGCCGAGGAGACCTCCGTCAACGTGCAGACCGTCTCGTCGGGCACCGAGCAGCTGTCGTCCTCGATCGAGGAAATCAGCAAGCAGGTCGTGACCTCGGCCGCGATCGCCAAGAAGGCCGTCGACGAGGCCGGCGCGACCGACGCCACGGTGCAGAGCCTCGCCGACAGCGCGAGCCGCATCAGCGTCGTGGTCGATCTGATCCAGACCATCGCCTCACAGACCAATCTGCTGGCGCTCAACGCCACCATCGAGGCGGCGCGTGCCGGCGAGGCCGGCCGCGGCTTCGCCGTGGTCGCCTCCGAGGTGAAGAGCCTCGCGAGTCAGACCGCCAAGGCAACGGAGGAGATCCGCACCCAGATCGCCAGCATGCAGGACATCACGACGTCGGCGGTCGGCGCCATCCAGGGCATCGGCCGGATCATCGGCGAGATCGACAACGTGACCACGACGATCGCGGCCGCGGTCGAGGAGCAGGGCGCCGCCACCCGCGAGATCGCGCGCAACATCCAGCATGCGGCCGGCGGCACCAGCGAGGTCTCCAGCAACATCGTCGGCGTCTCCACCGCCTCCGCCGAAGCCGGCGCCGCCGCAAGCGAAGTGCTGGGCGCCTCCGACGCGCTGCGCCGCGAAGCCGACATGCTGCGCGGAGAGATCGACGCGTTCCTCAACAACATGCGGGCGGCCTGATCGTCATTCCGGGGCGCCTCGCAGAGGCGAACCCGGAATCTCGCGCAACAATCTCCAGATTCCGGGTTCGCGCTCCGCGCGCCCCGGAATGACGACTTTTTCTTTGCCGCCACGACCGGGACACGGAAAAACGCCGCCCGGTATGACCGCCATGCAGAGACCACGGCTCGCCCTTTTTCGGCTGGCGCCCCGCCCGCGCTGGGTTTAAGCGGATAGGATGAGCTCGAAAACCGACACCGCGCCGTCCTCGGCCGAGGCGCTGCGCTATCCTTGGGACCAGCATCCCGGCCACGACGAGATCGTCGAAGTCAGGCCCGGCGTGTTGTGGGCCCGGCTGAAGCTGCCGTTCCGCCTCAACCACGTGAACATCTACCTGCTCGCCGACGGCGACGGCTATGCGATGGTGGATACCGGATTCGGCAACGAGGAGACGATCGAGGCCTGGACCAAGCTGTTCGACGGACCGCTGAAGGGCGTCACCGTCACCCGCCTGATCGTCACCCACTCCCATCCCGACCACGTCGGCCTCGCCGGCTGGGTGGTCGAGCGGTTCAACTGCCCGCTGGTGATGTCGCAGGTCGAGTATCTGCAATCGGTCTATCACCAGAACCGCGGCACCGCGGAGCGGCAGGAAGCGCAGCGGCTGTTCTTCCGCCGCCACGGAATGGACGAGTCGCTGACCGAGAAGCTGCTGGGCCGCGGCCAGGATTATCTCAAGCGCGTCTCGGTGCTGCCGCCCTCCTACCGCCGCATCTCCCATGGCGACGACGTCGTGATCGGCACGCGCCGCTTCAAGGTGATCACCGGCGGCGGCCATGCGCTCGACCAGGTCATGCTGTATTGCGCCGACGACAAGCTGTTCCTCTCCGCCGACCAGGTGCTGAGCAGGATCTCGCCCAATGTCAGCGTCTGGGCGGTCGAGCCCGACCAGAACTCGCTCGGCGAATATCTGGCCTCGCTCGCCAGCCTCACCACGACGCTGCCCTATGACGTGCTGGTGCTGCCCGGCCACGGCGTGCCGTTCTACGGATTGAAGACCCGCATCAAGCAGCTCGCTGACCACCATGAGGAGCGCTGCCGGCTGATCGCGGAAGCCTGCCGCGAGGTGCCGCAGACCTCGCGCGCCCTGGTGCCCGTGGTGTTCAACAAGCATGTGCTCGACGAGCACCAGATGGGATTTGCCGCCGGCGAGTTGGTCGCCCACGTCAATTACATGATCGTCGAGGGCCGGCTGACCGCGGAGACGAAGGACGGCGTGCTGCAGTTTCGGACGACGTGAGACATTCCTTCACCTCGCCCCGCAAGCGGGGCGAGGGAGCACACCGTCACGGCAGCAATACTCACTTCATATTCGCGATCGCGTGCAGCGCCGCGATGTAGCCGAACGGGCCCAGGCCGCAGATCACGCCGGTCGCCACGAACGAGATCCTGGAGTGGCGGTGATATTCGTCGCGGGCGTGGATGTTGGAGATGTGGACTTCCAGCACCGGGCCCTCGAACGTCTTGATCGCGTCCATGATGGCGACCGAGGTGAAGGAGAAGCCGGCCGGATTGATGACGATGGCGTCGGCATCCTGCCGCGCCGACTGGATCAGGTCGACGAGCACGCCTTCATGGTTGGACTGGTGGAAGGCCAGCTCGAGGCCGAGCTTGGCGGCGGCGTCCTCGCAGCTCGCGTTGATCTCCGCGAGCGTCGTCGTGCCATAGATATGCGGCTCGCGGATGCCGAGCATATTGAGGTTGGGGCCGTTGAGGATCATGACACGTTTCATCGGGCGTCCTTTCGCATGAGCTTGGCGGGCACCGACCCGCGCCCGGACGAGAACAAGACGACGAGATCGGCGCGACCAGCTCGGCCATCATGGACGCAGGGCGCCCCATGGACAAAATGTCCAAGCCGGCTGCAGCGGTCTGCGGCTTTCGCGGGAGCCGCCATCCGCGGCGGCGGGACGCGTTAGGCGTTTGATCCACATCAACTATCGCCTGCGAGACGACGCTATCAATATACCCGCGCGCCTCGCACCAAATGTGTGCTGGCGCATAGACATTGGAGCTGGAAAAGCTCTAAAAATGGGTGGCCGCCTTGGCCGGGTTCCGTTGCAGGTTTTGCCGATGGATTACAACCAGTTCTTCGATTCCGCCCTCGATCGTCTCCACGCGGAGCGGCGCTACCGCGTGTTCGCCGACCTCGAGCGCACGGCCGGCCGGTTCCCGCACGCGGTCTGGCACTCGCCCAAGGGCAAGCGCGACGTCGTGATCTGGTGCTCCAACGATTATCTCGGCATGGGCCAGCACCCGAAGGTGGTCGGCGCCATGGTCGAGACCGCCACGCGCGTCGGCACCGGGGCCGGCGGCACCCGCAACATCGCCGGCACCCATCATCCGCTGGTCCAGCTCGAGGCCGAGCTCGCCGATCTCCACGGCAAGGAAGCCGCGCTGCTGTTCACCTCGGGCTATGTCTCGAACCAGACCGGCATTCCGACCATCGCAAAGCTCATTCCGAACTGTCTCATTCTGTCTGACGAGCTCAACCACAATTCGATGATCGAGGGCATCCGCCAGTCGGGCTGCGAGCGGGTCGTATTCCGCCATAACGACGTGGCGCATCTCGAGGAGCTGCTGAAAGCGGCCGACCCGAGCCGTCCGAAGCTGATCGTCTGCGAAAGCCTCTATTCCATGGACGGCGACGTCGCCCCGCTCGCCAAGATCTGCGATCTCGCCGAGAAATACGGCGCGATGACCTATGTCGACGAGGTCCACGCCGTCGGCATGTACGGCCCGCGCGGCGGCGGCATCGCCGAACGTGACGGCGTCATGCACCGCATCGACGTGCTCGAAGGCACTCTCGCCAAGGCGTTCGGCTGCCTCGGCGGCTACATCGCCGCCAACGGCCAGATCATCGATGCCGTGCGCTCCTATGCGCCGGGCTTCATCTTCACCACCGCGCTGCCGCCGGCGATCTGCTCGGCGGCGACCGCCGCGATCAAGCATCTGAAGACCTCGAACTGGGAGCGCGAGCGCCACCAGGACCGCGCCGCCCGCGTCAAGGCGATCCTCAACGCCGCCGGCCTGCCCGTGATGTCGAGCGACACCCACATCGTGCCGCTGTTCGTCGGCGATCCCGAGAAGTGCAAGCAGGCGTCCGACCTCCTGCTCCAGGAGCACGGCATCTACATCCAGCCGATCAACTATCCGACGGTCGCCAAGGGCAGCGAGCGGCTGCGCATCACGCCCTCGCCCTATCACGACGACGGCCTGATTGATCAGCTCGCCGAAGCTCTGCTGCAGGTGTGGGACCGCCTCGACCTGCCGCTGCGCGCCAAGTCGCTCGCGGCGGAGTAGGTCTCCTTTCTTTACCCTCCCCTGGAGGGGGAGGGTCGCGACGCATGTAGCGAAGCGGAATGCATCGCGGGGTGGGGTGACGGTCCCTCCGCGACGAACAGTGCCCGGGTGGAGAGATCACCCTACCCCGCTCGCGCTTCGCGCGATCGACCCTTCCCCTCCAGGGAAGGGTAAGAGCCAACCGCTCGACTTGCACCTTAACGACACCTGCAGTTCCTCCCCCGCCCGGCATTTCGCTGTCGCCTCGCCCCGTCCAACGCGCTAAGTTTGCTGGGAAATGAGCTCGGGCGCGGGCCGCGTCCAGGGAGAAGTGCGCTCACCATGCTGCACGATTGGGGCGTGATCGCCGCCGCCTTCGGCTATATCGGCTTTCTGTTTCTGGTGGCGAGCCATGGCGACCGCCGCTCGCCGGCCGGACGCGGGCGTGCCCCCGGGCTGATCTATCCGCTGTCGCTGGCGATCTATTGCACGTCCTGGACCTTCTTCGGCTCGGTCGGCTTCGCCACCCGCACCTCGACCGACTTCCTCGCCATCTATGTCGGCCCGATCCTGATGATCGGGTTGGGGGCCGGCGTCCTGCGCCGCGTGATCCAGCTGGCGAAGGCCCACAACATCACCTCAATCGCCGACTTCATCGGGGCCCGCTACGGCAAGAGCCAGGCGGTGGCGGCGACCGTCGCCGGAATCGCGATCATCGGCTCGGTGCCCTACATCGCGCTCCAGCTCAAGGCGGTTGCCTCCTCGCTGGAGACGATCCTGACTGAGGACCAGGCCTTCTCCCACATCCCGCTCGTCGGCGACGTGGCGCTGATGGTGACGCTGGCGATGGCGGCGTTCGCGGTGCTATTCGGCACCCGGCAGACCGACGCCACCGAGCACCAGCACGGCCTGATGCTGGCGGTCGCGACCGAATCCATCATCAAGCTGGTCGCCTTCCTCGCCGCCGGCATCTTCGTCACCTTCTGGATGTTCTCGCCGCAGGAGCTGATCGAGCGCGCCATGAAGACGCCGGAGGCGGTGCGCGCCATCAACTACTCGCCCTCCATCGGCAACTTTCTCACCATGACGCTGCTGTCGCTCTGCGCGATCATGCTGCTGCCGCGCCAGTTCCACGTCAGCGTGGTCGAGAACTCCTCCGACGCCGAGGTCGGCCGCGCGCGCTGGCTGTTCCCGCTCTACCTCGTCGCCATCAATCTGTTCGTGATCCCGATTGCGCTTGCCGGCCTCGTCACCTTCCCGTTCGGCGCGGCCGAACCCGACATGTACGTGCTGGCGTTGCCGATGGAGGCCGGCGCGGATCTCCTCAGCGTCGTCGTGTTCGTCGGTGGCCTGTCCGCGGCCACCGCGATGGTGATCGTGGAATGCGTCGCGCTCTCCATCATGGTCTCGAACGACCTCGTGGTGCCCCTGGTGCTGCAGCGGCGGCCCGAGGGGCGCACCGGCGGCGCCGATTTCAGCAACTTCCTGCTGCGCTCGCGGCGGCTCGCGATCTTCGCCATCATGGTGATGGCCTATTTCTACTATCGCGCGCTCGGCAGTACCCAGCTCGCCGCCATCGGCCTGCTCTCCTTTGCCGCCATCGCACAGCTTGCTCCGAGCTTCTTCGGCGGATTGTTGTGGCGGCGCGCCACCGCGCGCGGCGCGATCGGCGGCATGCTGGTCGGCTTCGCGGTGTGGCTCTACACGCTGTTCATGCCGAGCTTCATGGATTCCTCGACCACGGGAATCCTGCTGCTCCAGCACGGCCCGTTCGGCATCGAGGCGCTGCGGCCGCAGGCGCTGTTCGGCGCCGACCTGCCGCCCCTGATGCACGGCGTCATCTGGTCGCTGTCGCTCAACATCCTGACCTATGTGCTGCTGTCGCTGGCGCGAAGGCCCTCGTCGATCGAGCTGTTGCAGGCCGACCTGTTCGTGCCCGATACGCTCGCGCCGATCTCCCCCAGCTTCCGCCGCTGGCGCACCACGGTCACCGTGCAGGACATCCAGACCACGGTGGCGCAATATCTCGGACCCGACCGTGCGCGGCACTCCTTCGAGGCGTTCTCCGCGCGGCGCAATCTGCGGCTCGAGCCGGGAGCTCCTGCCGATTTCGAGCTGTTGCAGCACGCCGAGCACCTGATCGCCTCCTCGATCGGGGCTGCCTCCTCCCGCCTCGTGATGTCGCTGCTGCTGCGCAAGCGCACGGTCTCGGCCAAAGCCGCGCTCAAGCTGCTGGACGATTCGCACGCGGCGCTGCATTTCAACCGCGAGATCCTGCAGACCGCGCTCAACCACGTGCGCCAGGGCATCGCGGTGTTCGATGCCGACCTGCAGCTGATCTGCTCCAACCGGCAGTTCGGCGATCTCCTCAATGTCCCCCCGCACATCGTCCAGTTCGGCACGCCGCTGCGCGAGATCCTGGAATTCATGGACGCGAGCGATCCGGACCGTCAGGCCAACAGCGAGGCGATGATCGAGCAGCGGCTCGCGGCCTACACCACCGACAGCGAGCCGTATCTCGAACGCCTGCCGGAACGCCACATGGTGATCGAGGTGCTCACCAACCGCATGCCGGGCGGCGGCTTCGTCATCACCTTCACCGACGTCACACCCAGTTTCGAGGCGGCCGAAGCGCTCGAGCGCGCCAACGCCACGCTGGAGAAGCGCGTGCGCGACCGCACCGAGGAACTGACGCGGCTGAATTCCGAGCTCGCTTTGGCCAAGAGCGCGGCGGAGGACGCCAGCATCTCCAAGACCCGCTTCCTCGCCGCCGCCAGCCACGACATTCTCCAGCCGCTGAACGCGGCCCGGCTCTATGTCACCAGCCTGGTCGAGCGCCAGCACAACGGCGAGGAGACGCGGCTGGTCGAGAACATCGACGAATCGCTGCAGGCGATCGAGGAGATCCTGGGCGCGCTGCTGGACATCTCCCGGCTGGACGCCGGCGCGATGACGACCTCGATCTCGAGCTTCAAGATGGCCGATCTGATGCGCTCGCTGGAGATCGAGTTCGCACCGATCGCGCGGGCCAAGGGCCTCGAGCTCGTCTTCGTGCCCTGTTCGCTGCCGGTCGAATCGGATCGGCTCCTGCTGCGGCGTCTGCTGCAGAACCTGATCTCGAACGCCATCAAATACACCCCGCGCGGCCGCGTGCTGGTCGGCTGTCGCCGCCAGGGCACTTCGCTCAGGATCTGCGTCTACGACACCGGCGTCGGCATCCCGCCGGTCAAGCGCGGCGAGATCTTCAAGGAGTTCCATCGCCTGGAGCAGGGGGCGCGGATCGCGCGCGGCCTCGGCCTCGGGCTCTCGATCGTCGAACGGCTGGCGCGGGTGCTCAAGCACGGCATCGCCATCGACGGGACTGCAAGCGGCGGCTCGGTGTTCTCCGTGACGGTGCCGACGGCGAAGGCGATCACCCACACCGCCGCCGTGACCAGTGCGACGCCGCTGGCGCACACGCCGATCTCGGGCGCGCTGATCGTCTGCATCGAGAACGACGCGGCGATCCTCGACGGCATGCGGACGCTGCTGAAGGCGTGGGACGCCGAGGTGATCGCGGTCGCCGATCCCGAAGGCGCGATCGCCGCGATCGAAACCGCCGGCCGCCGCGTCACCGGCCTCTTGGTCGACTATCATCTCGATCGCGGCAACGGCATCGCCGCGATCCGCGAGATCCGCCGCCGTTTCGGCGACGGCATCCCCGCGATCCTGATCACGGCCGACCGCAGCCCCGCCGTGCAGGTCGCCGCCCGCGACGAGAAGGTCGCGGTGCTCAACAAGCCGGTGAAGCCGGCCTCGCTCCGCGCCCTGCTCGGCCAGTGGCGCACGCAGCAGATGGTGGCAGCGGAGTGAGACGCGTGCGTCAGTAGTCGGTCGATAAGCTGAGCGCGCGCCACCTCTCCAATTCCTCGAGACGAAGCCTGTCCGCCGCCGCGATGGCGTTGACGGCATCGCTGCCGAGCGCGATGCGCAGAGGCGGGTGATCCATGTTCGCAAGCTGCAATACCACAACGGCCGCCTTGGCGGGATCACCGGGCTGACGGCCATCGTAGTCGCGCTGCATCCTGACCGCGGCACCGACCACCGCGTCGTACTCCGGACGTCCTTCGTCGGTCTCATGCGAGGTCTGGGCAAAGCCGGTCCGGAAGCCGCCGGGCTCGACGATGGTCACATGCACGCCGATCAGCGCCATCTCGCGCGCCAGCGATTCCGAAAAGCCTTCGATACCCCATTTCGCCGCCGAATAGGGCGCGCGGGCCGGCGCGCCGATGCGGCCGCCGACCGACGAGACCTGCATGATGTGCCCGCGGCGCTGCTTGCGCAGCACCGGGATCGCCGCCTTGGTGACGATGATGGTGCCGATCAGATTGACCTCGATCTGCTGCCGGAACGAGGCGAGGCTGGTGTCCTCGACCGAACCGAGATCGCCATAGCCGGCATTGTTCACGACGACGTCGAGACCGCCGAAGGCTTCCACCGCGAGGTCGATCGCCGCTTGCGCTGCCGCTTCGTCAGTCACGTCAAGCGTTGCCAGCCGCAGTCTTTCCCCGAAACGTTCGCGCAGCGGTTCGAGCGGGTCGAGATTGCGAGCCGTGGCCACGACCCGGTTGCCCGCAACCAGTGCGGCTTCCGTGATGGCGCGACCCAACCCGCGCGAACTGCCGCTGATGAACCAGGTCTTCATACCAGTCTCCGAAAGGACTTAAGGCGCGAGCCGCGTGAACACGTAATCGTGGCTCTTGGCACGGGCTTCGTGACAGCCCCAGCAGGTGCGGTGCTGGGCCTCGTCAACCGGCTTGCCGTTGATGAAGCGGCCAAAGCCCCAGCCTCCAGTGGAGGCATATTTCTTGGAATCCTTGACCATCACCTGGACCGTCGTAGCAGTTCCGGGGATCGTCGCGGATGCAAATTCAGGTGATTGCTTCCGCTTCCAAGCGCGCTTGACCAACACGGTCCCGTCCGGGAATGGAAGCTTGCCGGCCTGATAGGCGTCGATTGCGGTCTGGTTGCCGACAACGGCGCGAAGCTCGTCGAGCGGCGCGGCCTCTTCGGCCGGTGCGATCAGCTCCCATTGCTTGTAACCCGACGGAATGGTGACGCCGAAGATCGGCGATGCCTCGACCGCGCCAGGTCCCTCGGCAAGAGCGATCGAGACCAGATATGGCACGCAAGTCAGGAGAACGATTAGAAGCAGCACGGCCAGCGTGATCGCCGTGGCATAGGATCGCTTGTTCTTTTCGGATTCGATCGGCGTCATGAGATTTCTTCAGGCTGGGAGGACGGCACATCCCCGGTCCAGCCACGCTGCACCGGGGCATCGCAAGAATGATCAGGCGCCGTCGGCGTCGATGACGGCCTTGGCAAACGCTTGCGGCGCTTCCTGCGGCAGATTGTGGCCGATGCCGCCGGTGATCAGGCGAAACTCGTACCGGCCTGAAAACTTCTTGGCGTAGGCACTGGGGTCAGGATGCGGCGCGCCATTGGCGTCGCCTTCCATCGTGATCGTCGGCACATCGATGACGGGAGCCGCCGCCAGCTTCTTCTCTAACTGCTCATATCTCGCTTCGCCCTGGGCGAGCCCGAGCCGCCAGCGGTAATTATGGATCGTGATCGCGACATGATCCTTGTTGTCCAGCGCCGCGGCGCTGCGGGCGAAGGTGGCGTCGTCGAACGTCCATTGCGGCGAGGCGAGCTTCCAGATCAGCTTGGCGAAATCGTGCGTGTACTTCTCGTATCCGGCACGGCCGCGCTCGGTGGCGAAGTAAAACTGATACCACCATTGCAGCTCCGCCTGCGGCGGCAACGGCATGTTGCCAGCGGCCTGGCTGGAGATCAGGTAACCGCTGACCGACACCAGCGCGCGGCAACGCTCCGGCCACAGCGCGGCGATGATGTCGGCGGTGCGCGCGCCCCAGTCGAAGCCGGCGACGACAGCCTTCTTGATATCGAGCTTGTCCATCAGCGCGATGATGTCGGTGGCCATTGCGGCGGGCTCGCCGTTGCGCGGCGTCTCACTGGACAGGAAGTGCGTCGAGCCGTAACCGCGCAAATAAGGGATGATCACGCGATAGCCCGCCTTTGCCAGGATCGGCGCGACGTCGACGAAGGCGTGAATGTCGTAGGGCCAGCCATGCAGCAGGATCGCCACGGGACCGTTCGAAGGACCAGCCTCGGCATACCCGACATTGAGAACGCCGGCGTCGATCTGCTTGATGGCGCCGAAGGACGCCTTCGATCCGGATGATCGCGGCGCTTCCGTCTCCGCGCGCACGAGGTCGATCGCCCCGAGGCCGACGGCGATGGTTCCGGCGGCGATACCAAAGAAGTTGCGGCGCTGCTGGTCGATCATCTGCTTCATGATGTTGTTACCTTGTGGTGATGGGTGCTGGTGCGTCAGATCAGTGCGACCGTGACGTCGATGTTGCCGCGAACGGCCTTGGAATAGGGGCAGGTCTGATGCGCATCATCGACGATGCCGCGCGCGATCTCGGGATCGAGGCCTGGCAGGCTGACATTGAGCCGTGCCCGGAGCGAATAGGCGCCGTCGTCGAGCACGAGATCGATCTCCGCATCGACAGCGCATTTCCTCGGAAGCTCGATCTTGCGCTTGCGGGCCGCGATCTCCATCGCGCCTTCGAAGCAGGCCGACCAGCCGGCGGCGAACAATTGCTCGGGATTGGTGCCGATGCCTGCGCCGCCCGGCGGCGACAGCTTGACGTCAAGCCGGCCATCGGAGCTGCGCGACATGCCGTCGTGCCGCCCGCCGCTGGTGTGGGTCCTGGCCGTGTAGAGTGTCTGCGCCTGCGTCATGAAGCTCTCCTTGCCGTCACGCCACCGACTAGCAGTGGCTGCGACGGCACACCCGTTTGGACTTGTGAGAAATTGTGAGGTCTCGTCTTGCCGGCGTCACAAGGCCTGCATCCGCGGTCTGTTGGCGATGCAGGGACGGCCTTGCCCGATCGCGCTCATCTGGCTATCGGGTCCTGTCGAAGGGACCAGGATTTCGCCATGACCGAGCCGGCCGGAACCGCGACCGGAACCTTGTCGTTCGGGCCATTCTCCGTGACGCCGCATGAAAGGCTCGTGATGCGCGACGGCGTCGCGTTGCCGCTCGGCGCGAAGGCCTTCGACACGCTGATGGCGCTGATGGCGCGGCCGAACGAGGTCGTCAGCAAATGGGACCTGATGGCGCTGGTGTGACCCGGCCTCACGGTCGAGGAGGCCAATCTGCGCTTTCACGTCGCAGCGCTTCGCAAGGCGCTCGGCGACGGCAAGGATGGCGCCCGCTACATCACGACGCTCTCCGGCCGCGGCTATTGCTTCGTGGCGCCGATCTCGCGAACGGATATCGCGCCGGCGCGGCGCCCCGCAGCGAGGCTGGAACTGCCGCCCGTGAAGCTGCCGAACCGCTTGCAGCGGATGGTCGGGCGCGAGGATGCGATCGCCGCCGTCTCCGGCAAGCTCGTCGTCTCGCGCTTCGTCACGATTGCCGGTCCCGGCGGCGTCGGCAAGACGGCGGTCGCCGTGGCGATCGCGCACGATCTGCTCGAAACATTCTCCGATGCCGCGCACTTTGTCGATCTGGCCGCGCTGAGCGATCCCGATCTCGTGATCACCTCGATCCTGCTGATGCTTGGTCTGCCGGCCGAGACCGAGGACCCCCTGCCGACGCTGCTCGCACATGTCAGGGACAAGCGTATGCTGCTGATCCTCGACAATTGCGAGCACGTCATCGCCACGGCCGCACCGCTGGCCGCGGAGATCTTCCACGCGGCGCCGCAGGTCCATATCCTCGCGACCAGCCGCGAAGCCCTGCGCGTCGAGGGCGAACAGGTCTATCGATTGGCCCCGCTCGCTGTTCCACCCGACAGTTCCGGACTGACGGCCGCCGCAGCGCAGACCTATCCCGCACTTCAGCTGTTCCTCGAACGTGCCACGGCCGGCGGCGCGCAGATCACGCTCGACGACGCAAATGCCGAGATCATCGCGCGGATCTGCCGCAAGCTCGACGGCATGGCGCTGGCGATCGAGCTCGCCGCCGGCCGGGTCGAAGCCTACGGCCTGGAGCAGACGGCCGCGCTGCTGGGCGAGCGTCTCAATCTGCTCTGGCAAGGCCAGCGGACGGCGCCACCCCGGCAGAAGACGTTGCAGGCTACGCTCGACTGGAGCTACGGCTTGCTGTCCGATCTCGAACGCCTCGTGTTGCGCAGGCTTGCGGTCTTCGCCGGGCATTTCACCATCGACGCAGCGCTCGAGGTCGTGCCGGACCAGCGCGTCGATCATGCCCGTCTGTTCGACGCCATCGACGGTCTCGTTGCCAAATCGATGGTCGCGCCGCGACCGATCGGCGCCATGATGCGCTACCGTCTGCTCGACACGACGCGCGCATATCTGCTCGAGATCGAACCTGATGACGCGGCGCTCGCCGCCCGCCACGCGACTTACTACCGGCCATGGCTGGAGCAGGCCGGCATGACATGGGCCACGGTGCCGAGCCCGGACGAACGCGCGGCTCACTTTTCCGCACTTCACAATGTGCGCGCCGCGCTCGACTGGTGCTTCGGCGCGGGCGGCGATCCCGGCATCGGCATTGCGCTCGCCGCTGCCGCGGCGCCGATCTTCCTGGCGATGTCCCTGCTGATCGAATGCCGGCGCTGGTCGGAACGCGCGCTGCTGGCGTTGGCGCCCTCCGCGCGCGGCAGCACCGAAGAAATGCACGTCCAGGCCGCCCTCGGGCTGACCTTGATGTTCACGCGCGGCGGCAGCGAAGCGGCGCGCGGCGCGTTGAGCCGGAGCCTTGAGATCGCCGAAGCGCATGGCGACGACATCAACCGGCTCCAGCTGCTCGGCCGCATGCATATCTTTCACGAGCGGATGGGCGAGTTCGACGCCGCGCTTGGTTACGCGCGAGAGAGCCTCGCGGTCGCGAGGTCGCTGGGCGACCCCGCCTCGGTCGCCCTCGCCCATTCCCTCCTCGGCGTGTCGCTGCATCTGGCCGGCGAGCATCGCGGCGCGCGCGAGATGCTGGAGATCGCCTGGGAGGGACCCGGCACGGAACGGATCAGCACGGTCTACGGCTTCGATCATCGTAACCGGGCCGGCATCACGCTGGCCCGCGAACTCTGGTTGCAGGGCCGGCCCGCAGATGCGCGGCAACTGGCGCAGCAGACGGTCACCGAGGCCGCGCAGATGGATCACCCGATCACGCTCTGTATCGCGCTGATCTGGGCGGTTTCGATCGAGCTCTGGAGCGGAGACCTCGACGGGGCGGACGAGAACATCGACCGCTTCATCGCGCATGCCAATTCGCGCTCGATGGGCCCCTATCTCGCGGTCGGCCGGGGCGTCAAGGGCGAGCTGGCGATCCGGCGCGGCGACGCCGCCGGTGGCGTCGAGACCATCAGGACCTGTCTGCGCGAGCTGCACGATGCCGGCTACGAGCTGCTCACCACGACCTTCAACATCGCGCTGGTGCAGGGCTTGCTGGCGCTCGGGCAGATCGAGCAGAGCGCCGGGCTGATCGACGATGCGATCCGCCTCGTCGCGCGGAGCGGCGATCACCTCTACACCCCCGAGCTGCTGCGCATGAGGGCCAGGGTCTTGGCGGAGATGCCGGAGCCGCAGATCGAGGACGCAGAGGCCTGCCTCATGCAATCGCTCGAACTCAGCCGCGCCAAAGGCGCGAAAGCCTGGGAGCTGCGAGCGGCAATCGATCTCGCCGGGCTCTTCGACAAGCGAGGCCAGCACGAGCAAGCGAAGCGATTGCTGCGATCATCCCTCGACGGCTTTGCCGAAGGCTCCGAGACGGCGGACATCAGGGCTGCCGATGCGCTCCTGAAGAGGCTGTAGCGGGAGCTCAGCCCGTCGGCGTGCCCTGCCTCCACTGGCCGCCGGCGATCTTGGCGGCCGCGATCACGGCCTGGGTGCGGCTCTCGACGCCGAGCTTTTGCAGGATGGCCGAGACATGCGCCTTGATGGTGGCCTCGGAGACCCCGAGCTCGTAGGCGATCTGCTTGTTGAGGAGACCCTCCGACAGCATCATGAGGACCCGGACCTGCTGCGGCGTCAGCGTCACCAGCCGGTCGCGCAGGCGCGTCATGTCGGGGTCGCCAGCCGCGGACAGGTCGGTGTCGGCGGGAACCCAGACCTCGCCTTCCATCACCTTGAGGATGGCGTCGCGCAACGTCTCGACGCCGAAGCGCTTCGGAATGAAGCCGGACGCGCCGAAATCGAGCGAGCGGCGGATCGTGGCGCTGTCGTCGGACGCCGAGACGATCACCACCGGGATCGCCGGATATTGCGCGCGCAGATAGATCAGGCCGGAAAAGCCGGAGATCCCGGGCATCGAGAGGTCGAGCAGGATCAGATCGACGTCCGAGGACTGTTCCAGGAGCTTGGTCAGATCCTCGAACGACCCGGCCTCGTCGATTTGGGCCGAGGTCAGGACGCCGGCCACCGCCTGTCGCAGCGCATCGCGGAACAGGGGATGGTCATCGGCGATGACGAGATGGGTCGATGGAGCGTTCATCGTTCTCTTGCTGTCGTTCGCAGGCCGGCGGACCGATCCCGGGTGCGGCAATTCTTCCCTGAGCGGCCGTGGCATGCAAGTGCGCATTATCCCTTTGCCGCAAAGGGTTAATCCCGGAGCCCCGCGAAGATCGCACACCGGCGCCCGATACCGCGCATCAGCTGCGCGTCAGTGCGCAAGGCCGAAAGTCGTATTGGGGCAGGTTTCACGCCGATGTTACCTTATGGGCAAGTCCTGGATCGATCCGGCATGTCCGGACATCCGGGGGCGCGAGGAAACACGTTTCGGGGAGCGACTCAACATGTCGACTATGGCTGTATCTCAAACAAGGGCAGGAGGAATGACGAAGGACGAACGCTTCGTCATTCTCGCTTCCTCGCTCGGCACTGTTTTCGAATGGTACGATTTTTATCTCTACGGCTCGCTGGCCAGCATCATCGGCGCGCAGTTCTTCTCGGCCTATCCGCCGGCAACCCGCGACATCTTCGCGCTGCTTGCGTTCGCCGCCGGCTTCCTGGTGCGTCCGTTCGGCGCGATCGTGTTCGGCCGCATCGGCGACATCGTCGGCCGCAAATACACCTTCCTCGTCACCATCCTGATCATGGGTCTGTCGACCTTCATCGTCGGCCTGCTGCCCAACGCGGCCACCATCGGTATCGCGGCCCCGATCATCCTGATCACGCTGCGTCTCGCCCAGGGCCTCGCCCTCGGCGGTGAATATGGCGGTGCGGCGACCTATGTCGCGGAGCATGCGCCGAACGGCCAACGCGGCTACTACACGTCCTTCATCCAAACCACGGCGACCCTCGGCCTGTTCCTGTCGCTGATTGTGATCCTATTCACGCGAACGATCACGGGTGAGGCGGACTTCGCGGCCTGGGGCTGGCGCATCCCGTTCCTGGTCTCGGTGCTGCTGCTCGGCATCTCGGTCTGGATCCGGCTTCGCCTCAACGAATCGCCGATCTTCCAGCAGATGAAGGAAGAGGGCAAGGGCTCGAAGGCGCCGCTGACGGAAGCCTTCGGCAACTGGCAGAACGGCAAGCTCGTGCTGCTGGCGCTGCTCGGCGGCGTGATGGGTCAGGGCGTGGTGTGGTACACCGGCCAGTTCTACGCGCTGTTCTTCCTGCAATCGATCCTGAAGGTCGACGGCTACACCGCCAACCTGCTGATCGCCTGGTCGCTGCTGCTGGGCACCGGCTTCTTCATCGTGTTCGGCATGCTGTCCGATCGTATCGGCCGCAAGCCGATCATCCTCGGCGGCTGCCTGATCGCGGCGCTGACCTTCTTCCCGATCTTCAAGATGATCACCACCAACGCCAACCCCGCGCTGGAAAAGGCCATCGAGACGGTCAAGGTCGAGGTGGTGGCCGATCCCAAGGGCTGCGGCGACCTGTTCAACCCGGTCGGTACCCGCGTCTTCACCGCACCTTGCGACACCGCGCGCGCCTACCTGTCGCAGTCGTCGGTCAAGTACTCGACCACGCCGGGCGCAGCCGGCTCTGGCGTGAAGGTGATGGTGAACGGCCAGGAAGTGCCCTACACCAATGCCAAGGACGGCAACCCGGCGGTGCTCGCCGCGGTGCAGGCGGCCGGTTATCCGAAGACGGGTGACGCCGGCATCGTGAAGATGGCGCATCCGTTCGACATCTTCCGCGCGCAGCCGGCCGCCATCATCGGGCTGCTGTTCGTCCTGGTGCTGTTCGTCACCATGGTGTACGGCCCGATCGCGGCGATGCTGGTCGAACTGTTCCCGACCCGCATCCGCTACACCTCGATGTCGCTGCCCTACCACATTGGTAACGGCTGGTTCGGCGGCCTGTTGCCGGCGACCGCCTTCGCCATCGTGGCCTCGACCGGCGACATCTATGCCGGCCTCTGGTACCCGATCATCTTCGCCTCCATTACCGTCGTGATCGGCTTCCTGTTCCTGCCCGAGACCAAGGACGTCGACATCAAGGGCACCTGATCGAAAGCACCGATCTCAACCAGCACCAACCGGCCGCGGCTTCCCGCGGCCGGTTTTGTTTTGGTCACCGCGACGCGCCGACGAATTGCAGCACCACCTCGCGGCGATGCGGACGCCTGCGATGCTCGATCAGATAAATGGCTTGCCAGGTCCCGAGCGCGAGCCTGCCTTCCAGAACCGGGACCTGAAGCGAGGTCCCGGTCAACATCGTCTTGACGTGGGCCGGCATGTCGTCCGGTCCTTCGGTGTCGTGGGTCCAGCCGGCATTCTCCGGCGCGAGCCGGGACAGCGCCGTGGCGAGGTCAACGAGCACGGAAGGGTCAGCGTTCTCCTGGATCGTCAGCGAGGCCGAGGTATGGCGGATGAACAGCGTCAGGGCACCGTCGCGGGCGCGAACCTCGTCGATGAATCTTGCAGCTTCGCTGGTGAGATCGGTGAAGCCGTGGCCCGATGTCTGCACCGTCAGCAGCGACGACGCGACCGTGGTCGCCTGCACCGACGATGGCGCCGAGCGGGTGACGGATTTGGTGGACATCATGAAAGGTCTCTCAACTCGGAAAGCTGTCGTGGGCAAAGCGAAGCGTGCCCACGTCTTTCTTCATCATCGTAGAGATTTCGTGGGCACGGCGCTTTGCGCCTTTACCCCCCTTACGAGAGCTCAACGTGTCGAGGGCTTCAACGGCTCCTCAAATCTTTCCCGACACGTCCCTCTGCACGCGGTTGGCCATGTCGATCAGCCGCCGCCAGGCCTTTTCCAGAAACGACATCACGCGATCGACGTCCTGGTCGCTCGGCAGCGGGATCTCGATCTTGCGTTCGCCCTCGGCACGCTTGGGCTCGGCACTCCTGGGCTCGGCTTTCTGCAGCGGGTCGGATTTCGGCAGCGCCTCGTCGACCTTGCCCGACACCGTCGGCCCCGCCGCGAGCTGCCTCTTCAGCTTCTCGACCTCGGCCTGGAGCCTGCCGATCTCGGCGTCGAGCGCGGTCCGTTCGTCGGGCACCGCATAGCAGGCCCAGCCGGCGCCGTTCTTGGTGCAGGTCGAGACCGTGCCGGTGCGGGTGTCGAGCCGCAGCACGCCCTCGGGGATGGGCGTCATGCTGTAGCGACCGTTTTCGCCATCGGGTGCCGATGGCGCAGCCATCAGGCCGCCGCCGATCGCGATCGCCGCTGCGAACACCGCCGCCGCAAGCCAGGATGCTGGGAAGGATGTTGTGGATGACGTCACTGGTCTCATCGCGCTCTCCGCCACGACGCATAGGTGGCAATCCGGCAAATTCTACACCCCGGCAAAGCGATCCGCCGCCCAAAATGCACGCCGACATCAACGATCCCTGGGGCGTCTTCGATCCCGGCAGCGCGGCGAAAGGGTGGTCGCAGCCGCCGATCCTGCGGCACGCTGCTGCGGTGCGGCGTCACGCTGTGTGCAGCGCTGCCGTTCGCGCCAATATTGTCAAATAAATCAGCTACATAACCGAAAGCGACGCAATCGTGACTTGGCTTGACTTGATTATAGGCCATCAGTATGGTCCGCGCGGCTTTTGAGGGTGGCGGGCGTAATTTCCATTCAGCCGCGGCGTTTCGGGTCTTTGTTGCATGACACAGGGCACGGGACACGGCGGGAATGGAGATCGCGATAGATCGTCCGAGGAAGCTGCGCTTTCCGAACGGCTCGGAAGTCTTGATCACAGGTTGTCCGAATTTCGCGACCGCCGGATCAAGACCGAGCAACCCGCAGGTGACGGTGGAGACGGAGCGGCCAGAGCCTCGGCGATGGCGCTTGGTTTCCGACTATCCTCGGAGTTGATCGCCGGCGTCGCTGTCGGAGGGGGGATTGGCTGGGGCTTCGACCGCTTGCTGTCGACCTCGCCTTTCGGGTTTATCGTGTTCCTGTTGCTGGGCTTCGTCGCCGGCGTGGTGAATGTGGTGAGAACGGCAGGCGCGGGTCAGAACAGGCGCGGTGGATCTTAGCCGATCCGCACCAGCAGAGTGATCGTGCCGGTCTTGCCGGCACGGGCCGGCCCGGCCGGCAGACCGAGACCCGCCGGCATTGCCCGGCAGACCAAGAGATGCCGCGCTGATGAAAATCGATCCGATCCACCAGTTCAACATCGAGCCTCTCTTCACGCTGGGCCATATCGGCAATCACACGATCGCCTTCACCAATTCGTCGCTCTATATGCTGGTGGCGGTGGCCATCATCTCGATCCTGATGCTCGCCAGCGGAACCCAGCTGGTTCCCGGGCGCCTGCAGTCGATCGCCGAGATCTCCTACGAATTCGTCGCCTCGACCATCCGCTCGACGGCCGGCGCGGAAGGCATGAAGTTCTTCCCGCTGATCTTCTCGCTGTTCATGTTCATCTGCGTCTCGAACCTGGTCGGCATCATCCCCTACACCTTCACGGTGTCGAGCCATCTGATCGTCACCGCGGCGCTCGCGCTGCTGGTCTTCTTCACCGTCCTGATCTACGGCCTCTACAAGAACGGCCTGAAGTTCTTCAAGATTTTCGTTCCCCACGGCGTCCCCATCTACATCCTGCCGCTGGTCATGTTCATCGAGATCCTGTCGTTCTTCCTGCGGCCGGTCTCCCACAGCGTCCGTCTCTTCGCCAACATGCTGGCCGGCCACATCGCGCTGAAGGTCTTCGCGGGCTTCGTCGCCATGCTCGGCTTCTCGCTCGGGGCGCTGGGCTGGGTCGGCGGCGTGCTGCCGCTCGCGCTCACGGTCGCGCTGACGTCGCTGGAGCTGCTGGTCGCGTTCCTGCAGGCCTACGTGTTCGCGATCCTGACCTGCATCTACCTCAACGACGCCATTCATCCGGGACACTGAACGGTCCGGGGAATTTCCACCCACCACCCAATCTTTCTTCCAAGGAGTCTAAAATGGATCCGGCAGCAGCAAAACTTATCGGCGCGGGCATCGCGTGCATCGGCATGGGCGGTGCGGGCGTCGGCGTGGGCGTGATCTTCGGCAACTACCTCGCCGCAGCCGTCCGCAACCCGTCGGCCGCTCAGGGCCAGTTCGGCAACCTGATCTTCGGCTTCGCCGTGACCGAAGCGCTCGGCATCTTCTCGCTGCTGATCGCGCTGTTGCTGCTGTTCGTTCCGCTCTGAGGACGACGTTTTTCGCGCCGTTCCAGTCCCTGGGACGGCGCGTGTGACTGCAACAGGAGAACTCCATGGCTGAGAGTCATGGCGGCGCAAAAGGTCCGGCGGGCGCTCATACCGAGGCTGACGGTGGTCACCACGGTGGCGGCTTTCCGCCGTTCGAGAGCAGCAGCTTCGCTTCACAGCTGGTGTCGCTCGCGATCTTCTTCGTCCTGCTTTACGTGATCGTGTCCAAGCTCGCTCTGCCGCGCATCGGCGGTGCGATCGAGGCGCGTCAGAACAAGATCGAGGGTGACCTCGCCGAGGCGCAGAAGCTGAAGGATCAGTCCGAGGCGGCGCTGAAGGCCTACGAAAGCGAGCTCGCTGCGGCGCGCGCGCGGGCGCAGGCGATCGGCAACGAATCCCGCGACAAGGCGAATGCGCAGGCCGAGGCCGAGCGCAAGGCGCTGGAACAGCAATTGGCGGCCAAGCTCGCCGAGGCGGAGAAGACCATCGCCTCGACCCGCGCCACCGCCATGAGCAACGTCCGCGGCATCGCGGCCGATGCGGCCGGCCAGATCGTGCAGCAGCTGACCGGCGTCGTTCCCGACGCCGCCTCGGTCAATGCCGCGGTCGATGCGTCCCTGAAAGGTTAGTCGAGATGGTCTTCGAACCTGAATTTTGGGTCGCCGTCGCCTTCGTGATCCTGATGGTCGTGTTCGGCTATCTCGGGGTCTTCAAGACGGCGATGACCGCGCTCGATCATCGTGCCGCCCGCATCAAGGCCGAGCTCGACGACGCCCAGCGCCTCAAGCAGGAAGCCGCCAAGGTGCTTGCCGACTACAAGGCGCGCACCGCCTCGGCCGAACGCGAAGCCGCCGAGATCATCGCCAACGCCAGAAGCGAAGCCGAGCGCATCGCGACCGATGCCAAGGCGAAGATGGAAGACTTCGTGGCACGCCGGACCAAGACCGCGGAGAGCAAGATCGCGCTCGCCGAGGCCCAGGCGCTGGCCGATGTTCGCGCCGCAGCCGCCGAAGCCGCCGTCCAGGCCGCCTCGACGATCCTGTCGCAGTCGGTCAAGGGCCAGGTCGCTGACGATCTGCTGGCCAAGGGCATCAGCGAAGTCAGGCAGAAGCTGAACTGAGGGTGTTGCCTTCACCAATCAGAAAGCCGGCGCGATGAGCGCCGGCTTTTTTGTTTGGCGCGACCCGTGTCCCGGACGCGGTGCAGCGTGCAACGCTGCTCCGCAGAGCCGGGACCCATAAATTCGGAACATGCATCCGAAGCTCCTGGGCCCCCGGCTCTGCGCCGCACCGCTACGCGCTGCGGCGCGTCCGGGGCACGAGGCTCATTTCTTCTTCCGCCCCTTCGGCTCGGGCGCGAGCGCCTGCGGGTCGAAGCCGACATAGAAAATGTAATTATCGGCGACCGCGGGTGCTGGCACCGGATAGGTCATGTCCTCGATGACGAAGGTAAAGGGCACGCTGCCGCCCGGGGTCATGTCGACCGTGGTCCGGTAGGCCTTCGAGGCGATCACCTTCTCGCCGACGCCGCCCTGCACGACCGCGAAACGCAGCGGCACCTCGACGGAGGCAGGCGCACCGGCGGGACCGGCGATGACGCGGCCCTGGATGCCGATCCGGGCCGTGATGCCGGCGCTGCTGCGGGCACATTCGCGCGCCATCTTGGTGATCGAGGCCTGGAAGCGAATGTCGTTGCCGACGGCCGGCTTGCCCGGGACACCAACCGCGTAGGTCGAGGCTCCCGCGCGCACCGTCACCTGGGGGCAATCGAGCTCGTCTTCGGCCGGCTGGCCGGGCGCAGGCGCCGGCTTCGGCTCGGCCGGCTCGTCGGACTTGCCGCCGAACAGGCTCTTGAAGCGGTCGGTCAGAGACTGGGCCTTCACCGGCGGGACAGAGGCGAGCACAACCGACAATGCCAGCGCGATTCCCCCTCCCAGCCGCAACGCATTCCGCGATGACCGAAGCTGCTGCACCATCAACGCCTATACTCCAATGACAATTGTCCGGCCGATCGCGGTCCGGGGCATGCGGTTATATCGCCAAAATCGGCGAACCCAAGGCAGCAAAAAGGGGGACTTGGCCGCATGAACCGGGCCGCTCAGCCGCGGAAATCCTCGTGCAGGAGGCCGAACAGCAAATGATCCTGCCAGACCCCGTTGATGCAGAGATAGCGGCGGGCGAGCCCCTCGCGTGAGAAGCCGCACTTCTCCAGCACCCGGATCGACGGCGCATTGGTGGGGATGCAGGCGGCCTCGACCCGGTGCAGATTGAGCTCGCCGAACAATGTCGGCAGCAGCACCCGCAGCGCGGCCGTCATGTAGCCGCGATGGGCATGGGGCTGCCCCACCCAATAGCCGATGGTGCCGGCCTGCACGATGCCGCGGCGGACATTGGCCAGCGTGATGCCGCCGACCATGGCGCCGTCGAGCTCGCGGAAGATCAGAAAAGGATAGGAACGGTCCGCGGCGATGTCCTCGGAATAGCGGCGCAGACGGCGGCGGAAGCCCGAGCGGGTGAGATCGTCCGAGGGCCAGATCGGCTCCCACGGCGTCAGGTAATCGCGGCTGGATTCGCGCAGATGAGCCCATTGCAGGAAGTCCGACATCTGCGGCGCGCGCAACAACAGCCCGTTGCCGCGCGGTGCGAGGGCGGCGGGTCCACTGGACGGCAGGCGAAAGAGGGCCATGGTGATGCTTCCGGGGGCGGGCGCCGTTGGGCGGCTCCTAGTGCAGCCGCGCCTTGGCGCGCGCCCGGGTCAATCCTTCCGCAAAAGCCACCGCCGTGTCCAGACCCCTGCCACTGCCCAATGCGACAACGGCAGGCCGGCTCCGCGACAACAGCGCACGCGCCGCGTCCCGGGTCGATTCGACGCTGACGGCGTCGATTCGCCCGACCAGTTCCTCGACCGTCTGCGGCCGGCCATAGGCGAGGACGTGCCGGGCGAGCTGCTCGGCGCGGGAGGAGCAGCTCTCCAGCGCCATCAGCAGACCCGCCTTCATCTGCGCCTTGGCCCGCGCGATCTCGGCCTCGGTCAGCGTCTCCACCGAATCATTCATGATGTCGACCACGACCTCCATCATCTCCGGCGCATCGGCCGGATCGGTGCCGGTGTAGAGCCCGAAGAACCCGGTATCGGTATAGGGCGCGTGGAACGAATAGATGGAGTAGCAGAGGCCGCGCTTCTCGCGCACCTCCTGGAACAGGCGCGAGGACATTCCGCCGCCGAGCACGTTGGTGAAGACCTGGAGCGAGAACAGCGCCGGATCGTTCTGCGGCACGCCTTCCAGCGCCAGCGTCAGATGCGCCTGCTCCAGCTCGCGATGCACCACCTTGGCGCCGCCCTTGCCGAACTGAGCGGTTTGCGGCTTCGGGCCCGGCGCCGCCTCGAAACTGGCAAAGCGCTTCTCGGCCTCGGCGACCACCTGATCGTGATCGACCGCGCCGGCCGCCGCCACCACCATGTCGGGCCCGCGATAATGCGTCGAGAGGTAACCGCGCAGCATGTCGCGGTTGAAGCTGCGCAGCGTCTTGGCCGTGCCGAGCAGCGAGCGGCCCATCGGCTGGTCGGGATAGCAGAGCTCGTTCAGATGCTCGAACACGACGTCGTCGGGCGTATCCTGCGCGGCACCGATTTCCTGCACGATGACGTTCTTCTCGCGCTCCAGCTCGTCGGGCTCGAAGGCCGGATTGGCGAGGATGTCGGCGAGCACGTCGAGCGCGAGCGGCACGTCGGCCTTCAGCACCCGCGCGTAATAGGACGTGGTCTCGGTCGAGGTGCCGGCGTTGAGGTCGCCGCCGACCGCCTCGATCTCCTCGACGATCTCGCGCGAGGAGCGCTTCGTGGTGCCCTTGAACGCCATGTGCTCGAGCAGATGGGAAATGCCATGCTCGTTCGGCTTCTCGTCACGGCCGCCGACGCCGGCCCAGACGCCGAGCGCGGCGGTCTCGAGCTGGGGCATCTTGTCGGTGACGACGGTCAGGCCGGAGGCAAGCTTGGAAATCTCGACGCTCATCCGGCAACTCCCTGCTTTGCAGCGCGGCTGACCGACAGCACGAACCGCTCGACCTCGGCCTGATCGTTCTTCATCACCTTCATGTGTTCTGATTTGGTCATCAAACCGTCGAGCCAGGCCGGCAGTTGCGGCCGCTGGCCGCAGGCCGCTTCGACGGCGTCGGGGAATTTGGCGGGATGGGCGGTGGAGAGCACGATGCTCGGCACCCGCGTGTCCGTGGTGTCGCGGTCGGCGACAGCGAGCGCCACCGCCGTGTGGGGATCGACCAGCTCGCCTGCCTCGCGCCAGCCGGCGCGGATCGCAGCCGCGGTCTCGGTCTCGTCGGCGCGTCCGGCGTCGAACTCCTCGCGGATGGCGGCCAGCGTCGCATCGGGCAGCACGAAACGCCCGGACTGCTTCAGCTGCTCCATCAGGCGGCGCACGCCCGCCGCATCGCGCCGGCCGGCCTCGAACAGCAGCCGCTCGAAATTCGACGAGATCTGGATGTCCATCGACGGCGACGCCGTCGCGTGCACCTCGCGCACCTCGTAGATTCCCGTCTTCAGCGTGCGCGCCAGGATGTCGTTGACGTTGGCGGCGATGCGCAGGGTCCGCACCGGCAATCCCATGCGCTTGGCGACGTAGCCGGCAAAGATGTCGCCGAAATTGCCCGTCGGCACCACGAAATCCACCGCGCGCGCCGGCGCACCGACGGCAACGGCCGAGGTGAAATAATAGACCACCTGGGCGACGATGCGCGCCCAGTTGATGGAATTGACGCCCGAGAGCGAGGTCGCATCGCGGAAGCGATGGTTGTTGAACATCCCCTTCACGAGCGCCTGGCAATCGTCGAAATTGCCCTCGATGGCGAGCGCATGGACGTTGGCCGCGCCCGTGGTCGTCATCATCCGCCGCTGCACCTCGGAGATGCGGCCGTGCGGAAACAGCACGATCAGGTCCACGTTCTCGAGGCCGGCGAAAGCCTCCACAGCGGCGCCGCCGGTATCGCCTGACGTCGCGACCACGATGGTGGTGCGCTGGCCGCGCTTGGCGAGCACATGGTCCATCAGCCGTGAGATGAGCTGCATCGCCACGTCCTTGAAGGCGAGCGTCGGACCGTGGAACAGCTCCAGCACGAACTGGTGCGGCGACATCTGGCGCAGCGGCACCACCGCCGGGTGGCGGAAGGTCGCATAGGCCTCGTTCGCCATGCGGCCGAGCTCGGCGTCGGTGATCTCGCCGCCGGTGAAGGGACTGATCACATCGACCGCGACCTCCCAATAGGGACGGCCGAAAAAGCCGGTGATGGTCTCGGTCGACAGCTGCGGCCAGATGGTCGGCACATACAGGCCGCCGTCGCGCGCGAGCCCGGTCAGCATCACGTCGCAGAAGCCGAGTTCGGGGGCTTCGCCCCGGGTCGAGATATAACGAGTCAAACTGCCCTCCAAAGGCCGGGCGGCCTGAGCCGCCCGTTAAGCCTTTGATTTTACGAAATTACTTGTTAGCCGCCAGAGGCTTTGCGCCACCATAAAGTGTTTTGCGGCATCAGGAAACCGCTTCCCGCCTCGACCCGGTCCAACGAAAAAGGGGCTGCGGTCGTGCCGCAACCCCTCTCTTGGAAGGTCTGTCGTTGATGTGTGCAGACCGGTTTGCCTATCGGGGTCCCCGACCCGTCAAAAACTGTCGCGCAACCTTTCGTCGCCTGTCACGAAACCGTCAAGAGCCAAAACGGCGAGGGGGCGAAAATGTTCCTATTTTTCCCGATAACAATCCGGCCCTTGGCGCGCGCATCCAAGCAGAAGCGGCGCGTATTTCCGCTATTTCCTGAACTCTTATATTGCCCGAATTCTTGGAGGTGCCGGGAACGAATGCCGTCTCCCCCCATTGGAATCGGCGGATGGGTGTCGGCGGTGTCCATGCATTGCCCGGCTGCACGCTGACACCGATCCGTCCCGCCGAACCGGCTGCGTCCTGGAGCGGCCGGTTCGGTGCTTCCGGGCCGCCAGTGCCCAGGCCGTCAGTGCCCGGGCCGCCAGCATCCGGACGTCAATTCATGCCGATTTCCACTGCGATCCTGATCAGGTCGGAATGGTTCTTGGCCCCCAGCTTCTGCTTGAGCAGGGACGTGGTGTTGGCGACCGTCTTGTAGGAGATACCAAGCGCCTCCGCGACTTCCACGATCTTGTCGCCGCGTCCGAGAAGGCGGAGAATCTCGAGCTCCCGCGGCGTCATCTGCGAGGCCGGGTTGGCCTTGATCGCCGCCCCCGAAAACGTCACGGCTTCCGCGAGTTGCGGTGAGATGAAATTGTCGCCCGCGACCACCTTGCGCACCGCTTTGAGCAGGATCCTGGGATCGTCGCCCTTGGAAACGTAGCCTTGCGCCCCAAGCTCGACGGCCCGCACCACGAAGGCCGGATCGTCATTCATGCTGAACATGATGATCTTGGCGTCGGGATCGTCCTTGCGGATTCGCCGCATCAGCTCGAAGCCTGAGACATCCGGCAGGCTGATGTCGATCACCGCGACGTCCGGCCGCTTGCTGACATAGGCGCGATGCCCTGATTTGGCGTCCGTCGCCTCCTCGATGCGGATCGAATGGTCGGAAGCGAACAGGGTCCGGCAACCCGACAGCACCACGGGATGGTCGTCGACAATCAGGACCCGGGTCCCCGGCTTGGCAGTCTCTTGCATCGCGCGCTCTCTTGTTTCTCGATTCATAGACCGGCGGGAACAAATGGAAAGAGCAAATTCCGCCGATGCGCGTTAGAATTGACCTAATGTGGCAACGACTCTCGTTCAGAACGCAACTGTTTCTTCCGCTCGGCGCGAGTTTTCTGGCGGCGCTGGTCCTGGGCGGCGTCCTGCTCCAGATATTCGCGACCAGCCAGCTCGCCGACGAGCACGAGCCCGCTCGACGTTCCATCCGAACCATCGCGGCCGCCCTCAACGACACTTTGCGAGCCTCGGACAATCCGCAGAAGACGCTTGACGCCTTTGTCCGTTCCTTGGCCGGATCCCCGGACATCCATTTCCGTTCCGTGGAAGGCGCTCTTGCGCCCTCGCCAAAGGACGCCGTGCGAAATTTGCAGGGGGTGCCGCAATGGTTTGTCGAGCTGCTCATGGAGCCGGAGACGGAAGCTGCGGCTCCGGTGCTGATCGACGGCAGACGTATCGGCGATATCGTGTTCCTACCCGACCTGTCAGCCGACCTGTTCGAGAAGTGGATCGGCTTCCTCGCGCTGACCAGCCTCGTCGCCGTGCTGATGCTGCTCACCGGGATCATCGCCTACATCTTCGCGGGATCGGCGCTGCGACCCCTGCAGCATCTCGGCGAAGGCCTGACGCGGATGCGGCGCGGCGATTACGCAAAGCCGATCCCGGTCGGGGGGCCGCCGGAGATTCGCCAGAGCTGTACGGAAGCAAATGCGCTGGCTGCGACGCTCGCGCAGTTGAGCCAGGACAATCGCGATCTGATGCATCGCCTGGTATCGCTCCAGGACGACGAGCGGCGCGATCTCGCCCGCGAGCTGCACGACGAGCTCGGGCCGCTGCTGTTCAGCATCCGCGCAGGCACGATCGCGCTGGTGGAGGCCGCGCCGTCGACGGGAAATCTCGGCAACCCGGCCCAGCAAGTGCTGCAATCGGTCGAGGCGCTCCAGCAGACCAACCGCCGCATCCTCGATCGGCTGCGGCCGCTCTATATCGAGGAGCTGGGCCTTGCGACCAGCGTACAGACGCTGCTCCGGAATTTTCGCAAGCAGGCCCCCCACATCACCCTGACGGATACGATCGATCCGGAGCTCAACGTGATCGACGGAGCGCTGGCCCGGACCATCTATCGGGTGATCCAGGAGGCGCTGACCAACGTGCTGCGCCACGCCAAGGCCGGCGCCGCCCATGTCCAGGCGACCATCGCCGGCGAGACGCTGGTCATCGAGATCTGGGACGACGGCGGCGGTTTCCCCGCCGACAATGTCTTCGGCCGCGGCCTGACCGGCATGCACGAGCGCGTGCGCGCGCTCAGCGGATCGCTGTCATTGCTGCGGGTGGATGAGCGAACCTATGTGCGCTGCCGCCTTCCGGCCGAACCGGCACGCGAGGCGCCGGTCAATAGCTAGAGCATGATCCTGAAAAGTGTGCAGCGGTCTTCCGAAAAGATCATGCTCAAGCAATAACCTAGCACGCGCAGCCGTGATCCGCGTTCTGCCGCGCCGGCTCGCACAGCGTGCTGTGGATCTTGCCTTCCGGACTGAAGCGAAACGAGGCGCGAATGCGCAGCGCGCCGGCGACGGAATATTCGAGATCGACGCCATGCGGCATCGGATGGATCTCCTCCAGCCCGAAACCCGCCAGCGAGAACGCGCTGAGCCGCGGCTGCCAATAGGCCTCGAGCTCGCTCCGGCCGCGGTAATGCCGCGCGCCGTTGCACGTGCATTCGACCTGGGCGTCGTCGGCATAGAGGTCGAGCAAGGTCATGAGGTCGCCGCTCCGGCAGGCGTCCACCCAGTCGACGACAATTCCCATCTGATCGAAATCGCTCACACCGCAATCCTGTCTGCCGCGAAAAACACCGGCGGCTTAGGACCACACTCGTGAATGTGCGCTGAATAATAAACCCCGGGCGATACCGGGTTCCCGCGCGGAGACCGTCCGGCTCAGCCCTGTCGCCGGCCTCTGGCCCACACCGCGAAGGCGATCAGCACGGCGCCCGCGAGCAGGAACCAGGTGACGGCGTACTGCAGGTGGTCGTCCTTCAGATGCACGTCGAGCGGGCCCGGGCGCGGAATGCCGTTCTCGGGCGCCGGCTGCTCGAGATCGACGTAGAACGGGGCCACCGCGCCCCAGCCGAGCGCGCTGGCGATGGCCGGATGATCGCGCACGAACCACAGCCGCTTGTCGCGGTTCTCCGCGGGCGTCAGCCAGCCGGATGCCTCGGGAAAGCGCAGATAACCGGTGAGCACGACCGGCTGCCCGGTCACGAGCTTCTTCACCGCGCGATCCTCGACGCCGCGGTCCTGCATCGTGTTCTCGACGAAGCCCGCGTCGATCACGACCGTCTCGCCGCTCGGAAGCCGCGCTGGCAGGAACGCCCAGGTGCCGGGGCCGGAGGCGTCCTTGCGCACCGCCGAGCCGGACGAATAGACCATCGCGTCCGGCAGAGCCGCGTAGGTCGCGGTGAATCTGACGCGGCGAAACTCGTCGCGTGCGGGATTCAGCTTGGCCCAAAGCGCGGGCGGCGGCAGCGGGACCGGCGCTGTGGCCAGGCGCTCGGTGAGCGCCGCGATCAGCTCGAGCTTGGCGGTTCGCCGCTGCAATTGCCAGACGCCGAGTGCGACGAAGACGGCCGCCAGGAACAGCGTGAACAGCGCGAAGCCGGCCACGCGGGGCTTGCGCGCAGGCTGGTTCATTTCGCGCGGTCGACCAACCGGCCCGGCGCCGCCTTGTGGTGGAATTGCAGCGCGATCAGCAGCGACTTCATCGCACGCAGCGGCAGCAGCGTGGTGGCGAGGATCAGCGGCAACCACAGCACCGCATGCAGCCAGTACGGCGGCTGGTATTTGACCTCGACGATGAGCGCCGCCGCAACGACGATCCCGCCGGCCAGCATGATGATGAAGATCGCCGGACCGTCGCCGGTGTCGATGAAGGCGTAGTCGAGGCCGCAGCGGTCGCAGGCGGGCGCGAGGGTCAGGAAGCCCGCATAGAGCTTGCCCTGGCCGCAGCGCGGACATCGGCAGGCAAGCCCGCGCAGCGCGCTCTGCAGGACGGTGGTTTCGGGCTCGGGTTTGCCGGCGGCGTCATTCATGATGGCGGACCCTATCACAGTTTTCGCCGAAACTTTCCGGCGGTCCAAAAGCGAAAGGGCGGCCCTGCGGCCGCCCTTTCTGGTCGATTCCTCGCGGCTCAGTGCGCGCCAGCCATGGTCGCGGCGCCGCGTCCCCAGACGTAGATGCAGAGGAACAGGAACAGCCAGACCACGTCGACGAAGTGCCAGTACCAGGCGGCGAACTCGAAGCCGAGGTGCTGCTTCGGCGTGAAGTGGCCGGCATAGGCGCGGAACAGGCAGACCAGCAGGAAGATGGTGCCGACCAGAACATGGAAGCCGTGGAAGCCGGTCGCCATGAAGAAGGTCGCACCATAGACGTTGCCGGCGAAGGAGAACGCCGCGTGGCTGTACTCATAGGCCTGCACGCAGGTGAAGAGCGCGCCGAGCACGACGGTGAGGATCAGGCCATATTTCAGACCCTGGCGGTCGTTCTCGAGCAGCGCGTGGTGCGCCCAGGTCACCGTGGTGCCCGAGGTCAGCAGGATCAGCGTGTTCAGGAGCGGCAGGTGCCAGGGGTCGAAGGTCTCGATGCCCTTCGGCGGCCAGGTGCCGGGGACTGCGCAGGCGCCGGGCTGGGTGCCGAGGCCGCAGCCGAACACCGCATCGCGGGTGGCGTGGACGGCGTCGGCCGGAAACAGCGCCGCGTTGAAATAGGCCCAGAACCAGGCGACGAAGAACATCACCTCCGAGGCAATGAACAGGATCATGCCGTAGCGGTGATGCAGCTGCACGACGCGGGTGTGGTCGCCCTTGTACTGGGCTTCCTTCATCACGTCGGTCCACCAGCTCGCCATGGTGTAGAGCACGCCCACGGTGCCGACCCCGAATACGATCGGCGCGGCAGAGAACATGTGGTGCATCCAGGCGACCGCGCCGACCGCCATGATGAAAGCGGAAAGCGAGCCGACGAACGGCCAGGGAGAGGGATCGACCAGGTGATAGTCGTGATGCTTGGTGTGCGCCGTTGCCATTTGCGGTCTCTCTCCTCAATCCCGTGCCTGCCAGGCACTTGTCCCCTCGTTTTCCGACCCTTCGAGCACGAGCCCGGCGGTCAGAGATTTCCCTTGCGCTTGTCGCCTTCGCCCGATGCCAGCGGCTTCACCACGGGATCCTTCACCGGATAGAAGGTGTAGGACAGCGTGATGGTGCTCAGCGCGTCGTTCTCGTGATCGTCGGCGATCGACGGATCGACGTAGAACACCACCGGCATTTCCCGCTTCTCGCCCGGCGCCATGGTCTGCTCGGTGAAGCAGAAGCAGTTGATCTTCTGGAAATAGGAGCCGACCGTCAGCGGAGCGACGTTGTAGGCGGCCTGCGCGGCCGTGGTGCGCGCGGCCTGGTTGGTCACGGTATAGAAGACGGTCGTGACCTCGCCGATATTGACCTCGATCTCGTTCTGCTCCGGCTCGAACTTCCAGGGCAGGCCGGGCGCGACGTTGGAATCGAAGCGCACCGAGATCTTCCGCGCGATCGGCCCCGTGGCCGGCGCGGAGGTCGCGACCTGGGTCGTGCCGTTGAAACCGGTGGCGCGGCAGAACCAATTGTAGAATGGTACCGCCGCGTAGGAAGCGCCGACCATCAGCGCGACCACGCCGCCGCAGATCGAAGCAACCACCGCATCGCGTCCGAGCCCGCGGCGCTTGGTCAGCTTAAGATCGGCCGGCTTGCGATCGCCCGGCTTGGCGCTGTCCTGCGATATGGTCGGCTCCTGATTCATCGTCTACATCGGCCGCACGAGAACCGCCGGCCCCTTGACCATGGTGACGGCAAAGAACAGCACCACGAGCACGCCGAGCGCGAGTGCGATCGCGATCGAGCGCTGACGACGACTCTTCTTCTGCGCCTCGGTGAGGACGATTCCGCCTGTCTCGGGTTTGTCGGCCATCGCTGTGATCATGCGCCCCCAACCATCGGAGCCAGCGCCCGGACCACGACCTCGACCAGCAGGGTCGCGAACAGTGCGAACAGATACAGGATCGAGAAGGCAAACAGTTTTCGCGTCGCGCGCAGCGACGCAGCTCGCTCGCGGCGGATGTAGACATTGATTGCGAGCACCAGCATGCCGGCGCCGAGGATCAGCGAGACGATGCCGTAGACGGCGTCGAAATAGCCGAGCGCCCAGGGTGCGGCGGCGACCGCGATCAGCACGATTGTGTAGAGCAGGATCTGGAGCCGCGTCGCATCGGGACCGGCGACGTTGGGCAGCATCGGAATGCCGGCGCGCGCGTAGTCGTCGGAGCGGAACAGCGCCAGCGCCCAGAAGTGCGGCGGGGTCCAGAAGAAGATGATGGCGAACAGCAGCAGCGGCTCGACGTCGACCGTGCCCGTGACGGCGGCCCAGGCCACCACCGGCGGCAGCGCGCCGGCGGCACCGCCGATCACGATGTTCTGCGCGGTCCAGCGCTTCAGGCCCATCGTGTAGATCACGACGTAGAAGAAGATGGTGAAGGCGAGCAGGCTGCCTGCGATCCAGTTGACGAGGATGCCGAGCGTCATCACCGAGAAGAAGGACAGCGTCAGGCCGAAGGCCATCGCCTCGGGGCGGGTGATGCGGCCGCGCGGGATCGGCCGGTTCGCCGTGCGCGACATCTTGGAGTCGATGTCGCCTTCGAGCGCCATGTTGAGCGCGCCGGAGGCGCCGGCACCGACGGCGATGCAGAGCAGCGAGGTGAACGCGAGCACGGGGTGGAAGTGTCCCGGCGCCATCGCCATCCCGACCAGCGCGGTGAAGATCACCAGCGACATCACCCGCGGCTTCAGCAGCGCGATGTAGTCGCCGACCTCCGCCTCGGAGATGCGCGGATTGATGTCGATGGCGTTCTGGTCGAGGACGGACACGAATTCAACTCGCTTCGTTGGAAGAGCCGCGGCGCCCGTCACGGGCGCCGCGGTGATCGCTTACTGCACGCGGGGCAGCACTTCGAACTGATGGAAGGGCGGCGGCGAGGGCAGCGTCCATTCCAGCGTGGTCGCGCCCGCACCCCACGGATTGTCGCCCGCCGGCACCTTCTTCATGAAGGCATCGACCACGCAGTACAGGAAGATCAGCACGCCGAAGCCGGAGATGTAGGAGCCGAGCGACGAGACCAGATTCCAGCCCGCGAACGCATCGGGATAGTCGACATAGCGACGCGGCATGCCGGACAGGCCGAGGAAGTGCTGCGGGAAGAACACCAGGTTGACGCCGATGAAGGTGACCCAGAAGTGCGCCTTCGCGAGCCCTTCATTGTACATGTAGCCCGACATCTTCGGGAACCAGTAGTACCAGCCGGCGAAGATCGCGAACACCGCGCCGAGCGAGAGCACGTAGTGGAAGTGCGCGACGACGTAGTAGGTCTCCTGCAGCACGCGGTCGACGCCCGCGTTCGCCAGCACGACGCCGGTGACGCCGCCGATCGTGAACAGGAAGATGAAGCCGACCGCCCAGATCATCGGAGCGCGGAATTCGATCGAGCCGCCCCACATCGTGGCGATCCACGAGAAGATCTTCACGCCGGTCGGAACCGCGATGACCATCGTCGCGGCGACGAAATAGGCCTGCGTCGCCGAGGACATGCCGACCGTGTACATGTGGTGCGCCCACACCACGAAGCCGATGCCGCCGATCGCGACCATGGCGTAGGCCATGCCGAGATAGCCGAACACGGGCTTGCGCGAGAAGGTCGAGACGATCTGGCTGATCATGCCGAAGCCGGGCAGGATCAGGATGTACACCTCGGGGTGGCCGAAGAACCAGAACAGATGCTGGAACAGCACCGGATCGCCGCCACCGTCGGGCGCGAAGAAGGTCGTGCCGAAATTGCGGTCGGTGAGCAGCATGGTGATCGCGCCGGCGAGCACCGGCAGCGACAGCAGCAGCAGGAACACCGTCACCAGGATCGACCACACGAACAGCGGCATCTTGTGCAGGGTCATGCCCGGCGCGCGCATGTTGAAGATCGTGGTGATGAAGTTGATGGCGCCGAGGATCGACGAGGCACCCGCCAGATGCAGCGACAGGATCGCGAAGTCGACGGCCGGGCCGGGATGCCCGGAGCTCGACAGCGGCACGTACATGGTCCAGCCGGCGCCGACGCCGTTGGCGCCCGGCTCGCCCTCGACGAAGGTCGACATCAGGAGCAGGGCGAAGGAGGCCGGCAGCAGCCAGAACGAGATGTTGTTCATGCGCGGAAACGCCATGTCGGGCGCGCCGATCATCAGCGGCACGAACCAGTTGCCGAAGCCGCCGATCATCGCGGGCATGACCATGAAGAAGATCATGATCAGGCCGTGCGAGGTCACGAACACGTTATAGGTGTGGGTCTCGTGGAAGACCTGCACGCCCGGATACATCAGCTCGGCACGGATCGCGATCGACATCGCGAGGCCAATGATGCCTGCGATGACCGCGAAGACCAGGTACATCGTGCCGATGTCCTTGTGGTTGGTCGAATAGACGTAGCGGCGCCATCCGGTCGGATGGGCGTGCTCGTCATGTCCGTGGGCGTGATCGCCGTGTGCCGCTGCGCTCGTTGCCATGTTCAAATCCTGCCTTGCGTCCCATTCGGACCTCCAGGAGGTCCCGCCCTTCTATCGCTTTCAGTGCCTCAAGCCGTCATCCGACGCTTACTGCGTCGGACCGGCCGCGGAGGCGTAGGTGCTGGCGCCGCCGCTCGCATATTTCTTCTTCGCCGTCTCGACCCAGGAGGCGAACTCCTGCTCGCTCACCACGCGCACGGCGATCGGCATGAAAGCGTGGTCCTTGCCGCACAATTCCGAGCACTGACCGTAATACATGCCGGTCTTGGGGGCCTTGAACCAGGTCTCGTTCAGGCGGCCCGGGATGGCGTCGATCTTGACGCCGAAAGCCGGCACCGCGAAGGCATGGATGACGTCGGCGCCGGTGGTCTGGACACGAATCACCTTGTTGACCGGCACCACCATCTCGTTGTCGACGCCGAGCAGACGGGGCTGCTTGTCCTGCGCCATCAGCGAGTCGAACTCGAACTTGCCGTTATCGGGATAGGCATAGGACCAGTACCATTGCTTGCCGGTCGCCTTGATGGTCAGATCCGCTTTCGGAATGTCGAGCTCTAGGAACAGCAGCCGGAACGACGGCACCGAGATGCCGACCAGGATCAGCACCGGAACGAGCGTCCAGGCCACCTCGATCAGCGTGTTGTGGGTGGTCCGCGACGGCACCGGATTGGCCCGCGCGTTGAACTTGACGACCACGACCACGAGCAGCGCCAGAACGAACAGCGTGATCAGCGTGATCAGCACGAACAGGAAGTTGTGGAACCAGACGATGTTGTCCATCACCGGAGAGCCGGACTGCTGGAGCGTCCACTCCCACGGAGCCGGCTGCCCGACCTCGGCGAATGCCGCGCCGCCCGTCGCCAGCGTGACACCAGCCGCCACCACGGCGATGGTGGCCAATTCCAGCAGATACTGGCCCACCCGACCCATCGACATCCTCATGCCGTTCGCGCTCCCCTTACGAAATCACCCCAAGTGCGCTCCCCTGCGTCCGGGCAACGCTTATTCGATCCGCCCGCCTGACAAACCGCCGCGCAAGAATACCTCTAAGAGGAATTCGGGCCAGATCGCTAGAACGCCGAAATCTAGCCTCTCAAACCATAATTCTTGATCTATCGCAATGCAGTCTTGCGCCTGATCTGCCAGCCATCACCCGCAGGATAATTCCTAGTAACATCGGACAAAAATACCGTTGGCCGGGATGCTGCCGCTTGACAGCGGAATTGCCCGCGTTAGGCACTGGCAGATGGCCGCGCAGGAACCTGATTCGTGCGGGCGGCGGCGGTGCGAGGCGGCGCGGAATTTGCTTGGCAATCGCCTTCAAGACGCCGTCATTCCCGTATCAGTCCGCCAGATCCGCCAAGCGCGAGCGAGGAAGGCGAGCGGAGGGACCGACCCGATGGGGTTTTCGATATCGATGGCAAGACCGGCGACTAGGCCGCTTGACCGCCTCCCGGTGCTGGCCACCCTGCTGGCTGCGCTCCTCCTCCTGGCGCTTCCCGGCCTTGCCCATGCGCAGGGCGCGGTGCGCTCTGTCCATGGCGACTGGCAGATTCGCTGCGACACGCCGCCCGGCGCCCAGACCGAGCAATGCGCGCTGATCCAGAGCGTGGTGGCGGAAGACCGCTCCAATGCCGGCCTGACCGTGATCGTGCTGAAGACCGCCGACCAGAAGAGCCGCCTGATGCGCGTGGTGGCGCCGCTGGGTGTGCTGCTGCCCTCCGGTCTCGGCCTCAAGCTCGACAACCAGGACGTCGGCCGAGCCGGCTTCGTCCGCTGCCTGCCCAATGGCTGCGTCGCCGAGGTCGTCATGGACGACAAGCTGCTCGGCCAGCTCCGCACCGCCAAGACCGCCACCTTCATCATCTTCGAGACACCGGAAGAAGGCATCGGCTTCCCGCTCAGCCTGAACGGCCTCGGCGAGGGCTATGACAAGCTGCCGTAGCGCCGATCCGCACTGACAACCCTATCGTTTCGGTAATGTGACGCCCGGCCTCTCGCGGACCGGTCGGGAAACCATTATCTTGACCCACATCTTCCGCTAATGGATGGACGCATGACCAATCCTGCCACGACCTCCCTGCTCGACCGCGCCAATCTCGATCGCGACCAGGTTCGCCACGAGCTGGCGCGCGGGCTTTCCGGCGCCGACGACGGCGAGCTGTTCCTGGAGTACAGCCAGACCGAAGCGCTGATGTTCGACAATGGGCGGCTGAAGCAGGCGACCTACGACACCTCGCAAGGTTTTGGCCTGCGCGCGGTCAAGGACGATGCGGTCGGCTATGCGCATTCCTCCGACGTCTCGCTGCCGGCGCTGATGCGTGCTGCGGATGCGGTTGCGGCGGTGCGCGGCGGCTATTCCGGCAGTTTTGCCGCGCCGCCTCCGCACACCAATGTCCGGCTTTATGGCGACGACAATCCGCTCGACGCGCCGGGCTTCGAGACCAAGGTCAAGCTGCTCGCCGAAATCGACGCTTACCTGCGCGACAAGGATCCGCGAGTGCGGCAGGTCAGCGTCAGTCTCGGCGCGACCTGGCAGGTCGTCGAGATCCTGCGGCCGGACGGCGAGAGCTATCGCGACATCCGTCCGCTCGTCCGTGTCAACATCTCCGTCGTGGCCGGCCAGGGCGACCGTCAGGAGAGCGGCAGCAAGGGTTATGGCGGCCGTGCCGGCTATGCCGAATTCATCGAGACGAGGTCCTGGCGCGACGCCGCCGACGGCGCGCTGCGCGAGGCGCTGGTCAATCTGGAATCGATTCCCGCCCCCGCCGGCGAGATGGACGTCGTGCTCGGGGCCGGCTGGCCCGGCGTGATGCTGCACGAAGCGGTCGGCCATGGCCTGGAGGGCGATTTCAACCGCAAGAAGACCTCTGCATTCGCCGGCCTGATGGGCCAGCAGGTCGCGGCCAAGGGCGTCACCGTGGTCGACGACGGCACCATTGCCTCGCGCCGCGGCTCGCTGTCGATCGACGACGAGGGCACGCCGACCAATCGCACCGTGCTGATCGAGGACGGCATCCTGGTCGGCTACATGCAGGACCGTCAGAACGCGCGGCTGATGAACATGAAGCCGACCGGAAACGGCCGCCGCCAGGGCTATGCCCATGTGCCGATGCCGCGCATGACCAATACCTATATGCTCGCGGGCGACCGCGATCCGGCCGAGATCCTCGCTTCGGTGAAGAACGGCGTCTTCGCCGCGAATTTCGGCGGCGGCCAGGTCGACATCACCTCGGGCAAGTACGTGTTCCAATGCACCGAGGCCTACAAGATCGAGAACGGCAAGATCGGCGCGCCGCTGAAGGGCGCCATGCTGATCGGCAACGGGCCGACCGACCTGCATCGCATCCGCATGATCGGCAACGATCTCGCGCTCGATACCGGCATCGGCACCTGCGGCAAGAATGGCCAGGGCGTGCCCGTTGGCGTCGGCCAGCCGTCGCTGCTGATGGAGCGCATTACCGTGGGTGGAACCGGCGCATGAGCGTTGAAGAGAAGGTCACTGTCACTCCCAAGGTCACTCCCAAGCGGAAAAGCAGCGGCTGGGGCGGACAGATCGCGCAGCTCGCCGGCATCGTCGCCGCGGTCTTCATCGCCAAAGGCGCGCTCGCCGAGCCGTTCTACGTGCCGTCGGGCTCGATGGAGCCGACGCTCTTGATCGGCGATGCGCTGCTCGCCTCGAAATTCCCCTATGGCTACGGCACCTCGTCGCTGCCGATCCAGATCAGCCTGCCCGAGACCGGCCGCGTGTTCGCCGAAACGCCGAAGCTCGGCGACGTCGTCGTGTTCCGCTGGCCCGGCGATCGCTCGCAGGCCTGGGTCAAGCGCGTCGTGGGCCTTCCCGGCGATCGCATCCAGATGCGGCAGGGCCAGCTCTTCATCAACGACCGCCCGGCCGAGCTCAAGCCCGACGGTGTCGGCGCTGCCGAGGACGACAATGGCGGCAACGAGCCCGCCTACCGTTATGTCGAGACGCTGCCGAACGGCGTCTCGCATCTGATCTTCAAGATGCGCGACAACGGCCCGCTCGACAACACGCCGGAAGTGACGGTGCCGGCCGGTCACCTCTTCGTGCTCGGCGACAACCGCGACAATTCCTCCGACAGCCGCGTGTCGCTGCGCTCCGGCGGCGTCGGCCTCTTGCCGATCGACAATCTGATCGGTCGTGCGGATGCGGTGCTCGGCTCCTGGGATCTCGGCATGCGAAGCCAGCCGGTGTGGACCTGGCTGTCCGGCTTCCGGCTGGCGCGGTTCTTCACCGCCGTGCATTGATCCTCCTCGTCTCACGATGAACCGTGACGAATTCCTCGCACTGGCGCTGAGGAATCCCGTCAACGTCGCGATCATCGATGAGCTCGATCGCCTCGCCCTTCCCGATGCCTGGCTGGTCTCGGGATGCCTGGTGCAGACCGTATGGAACGTGCTCACCGGCCGCGCGGTCGATTATGGTATCGCCGATTACGACGTGTTCTATTTCGATCCCGACACCTCGTGGAAGGCGGAGGACGCGGTCATCCGCGAGCTGGACGCACGGCTCACGCAGCTCGGCGTCAAGGTCGAGATCCGCAACCAGGCGCGTGTGCATCTGTGGTACCCAGCCAAGCACGGCCTGCCCTATCCGCCCCTGCGAAGCTCGAGAGAAGGCATCGACCGCTTCCTGACGCAGAACACGCAGATCGGCGTGAGACGCGGACGAGATAGCTACGAGGTCTACGCGCCACACGGCTTTGACGACGTTGCAGCCCTGATCGCGCGGCCAAATCCAGGACCGAATTTCTCTGCGGCGAATTACGCGATGAAAGCCGTGCGATGGAAGGCGCTGTGGCCGGAGCTCACGGTGATCGGAGCGGACGCTTAAGCCTCACGTGTCCCGGACAAGGCGCATCGTGAAACGATGCGGCGCAGAGCCGGGACCCATGGCGCTATCGAATGCGGAGTGGCATGGGCCCCGGCTCTGCAGCGCTGCGCTGAATGAGCGCCGCCATAGCGCGTCGAAGACGCGCGTGAACGCGCTGATGGCGTCCGGGGCACGACACCGCCCCTATCGCACCACGCCCGACGTGAAGCCCGCCTTGCGGCGCGGCGGCTTGATTTCCTTTTTCAGGAAGCAGCGCGCCTCGCGCCCGGTGTAGCCGGGGCGGGCATAGGTGAAGGCGCGGCATTTGTTGTCGGCGGTGCACGCGGCCTTGCAGACCTCCACGCCCTCGCCGTCCTTCAGCTCGAAATTGCGCAAGTCCCCGCCGGGGCGGTCGATCGACGTCTCCACGCCCTCGACCCGCGGCTCGATCACGCCGGCGCCGCGCACGCCGGAAATACAGCAGCTCCCCGGCACGCGCGCCGGCACGGTGTTCTTCAGCCAGCACACCGCGGAGCCGCCCTCGACGTCGGGATAGCTGAAGCTCCACGAGCGGCAGCGGCGGTCGCGCTCGCACAGCAGTGCGCAATCCTCCGGATCGCCCGACGCAACCGGTGTGCTGAAATAGTCGCCGCCGGGCCGATCAAACGCGGTCTGGGCGTGCGTCGGCGCACTCGCGAAAGCGAGCGTAAGCAGCGCGGCGCATGCCACGACCTTTGCCATGACGGCGCCGGACAGGCGGCCCTTCCCCATTGGAACAGCTTTCGAGTTATTGACGACGCTCAGGTTTTTCGGCCGGTCATTTGATCGCCGCAAACCTGTATGGGCGATGAACGGCTGAAAGCGCGGTCGTTGGTCTATGGTCTATGGTCTAGAAAGCGTATTCCGCGTAGGCGGGTTCCACCGAACCCTTCCAGGGACCGTTGAACTTGTCCAACATTTCCTCGGCCGGCGTCCGGCCGGAATCGATGATGCGGTCGAGCGGCTCCAGATGCCGCGTTTCGTCGCGGCCGACCTGGTCGATCCGGGCCCGCCGGCGCAGGCCGGCATGTGCCAGCACGAGGCATTCCTTGGCGATCTCGAACAGATAGCGATCCCTGATCCGCGCCTTGAAGCCCATCCGCGGCACGTCGTCGCGCAGGGCCTGACGCTCGGGCGCGGTCCAGTGCTTGACGATTTCCCAGGCCGCATCGAGCGCCACATCGTCATAGAGCAGCCCGACCCAGAACGCCGGCAGCGCCGGCAACCGGCCCCACGGACCGCCGTCGGAGCCGCGCATCTCGAGATAACGCTTGAGCCGCACTTCCGGGAAGATCGTCGAGAGATGATTGGCCCAGTCCGACAGCGTCGGACGCTCGCCGGGAAGGTTGTTGTTGCGGCCGTCGAAGAAGGCGCGGAACGAGGAGCCCGACACGTCGATGTAGTCCTCGCCGCGCTTGACGAAATACATGGGCACGTCGAGCGCGTAGTCGACATAGCGCTCGAAGCCCATGCCGTCCTCGAATGCCCACGGCATCATGCCCGAACGGGCATTGTCGGTGTCGCGCCAGATCTCGGAGCGGAAGGAGAGGAAGCCGTTCGGCTTGCCCTCGGTGAACGGCGAATTGGCGAACAGGGCGGTCGCGACCGGCTGCAGCGCGAGCGACACGCGCAGCTTCTTGACCATGTCGGCTTCGGAGGAGAAGTCGAGATTGGTCTGCACCGTGCAGGTCCGGTACATCATGTCGAGGCCATATTGGCCGACCTTCGGCATGTAGTTGGTCATGATCTTGTAGCGGCCCTTGGGCATCATCGGGATCTCGGCGCGCGACCAGGACGGCGTCATGCCGAGGCCGAGAAAGCCGATGCCGAGCGGCGTTGCGATCTCGCGCACCTGCGCAAGATGCGCCATCAGCTCGCTCTGGGTCTGGTGCACGTTCTCGACCGGGGCGCCGGAGAGCTCGAACTGCCCGCCGGGCTCGAGCGAGATCGCTCCGCCGCCGGTGACGTCGTAGAGGCCGATGATGTTGCCTTTCTCCATGATCGGCTCCCAGCCGAGCAGGAGCTTCATGCCCTCGAGCAACGCACCGATGCCTCGCGCGCCCTCGTAAGGCACCGGACGGTGGCCTTCGAGCGTGAACGGCGTCTTCTCGTGCTCGGTGCCCATGCGGAATTCGGACGGGTCCTTGCAGCCGGCCTCGAACCACGCGACGAGTTCGTCGCGCGATTGCAGCGGCGTCATATCGATCTGGTCTCGCGCCATATCAAACTCTAATCAAAGGCGCTTCGGTCGAATGCGCGCGGGTGACGGGGATGGTCCGCGAACCCACCGGGCGCACGGACGAGCTGGTGTGCCGCGCAGTCATCGCGACGGCGCGTTTTCGTTGGCGTTGGCGACGGGCGGAAGCTTCATCTCGCCGCAGGAGCAGCCCAGGCGGTCGAGCAGATCGCTGAGCTTGACGGCATCGGCATCGGACAGCTTCGAACCGACATATTTCTCGATCGCGGCCGAATAGGCGCCCCACATCCGCTTCTGCAGCTCGCGGCCGGCTTCCGTGATCTCGACGAACTGGCCGCGCTTGTCGATCTTGCATTCGCGCCGCGAGGCGAGGCCCTCGTCGACCAGCCGGTCGATCAGGCGCGAGGTGGAATATTGCGGAATCAGCATCTGCCGTTCGAGCTCCACCGGCCGCAGTTCGCCCGACGGCGCCCGCGACAATTCGAGCAGCGCGTCATACCAGGCCAGCGGCGGGAAACCGGCGCGCTTCAAGTCCTGCTCGACGCAATCGAGCACACGGCTCTGCACCCGCATCAGGCGGATCCAGGCGGCAGTCGCCTCGGTCGATGGTTTGCGTTTCATGGTCCCGCTCAAGCTGGTCGCCCGTCTCTTACCTCATTTGATGCAGCTGCATCAATCTTGACTATTTCAAGCAGTTGCATGTAATCGCTCTTTCGGCCGAACCAAGCTTCAAGAGGAGGAAATTCCATGAAACTGTACTATTCGCCCGGTGCCTGCTCGCTGTCCCCCCACATCGCGCTCCTGGAAGCCGGCCTCCCCTATGAGCTGGTCAAGGTGGATCTCCGGGCCAAGAAGCTCGAAAATGGTGAGGATTATCTGAAGCTGAATCCCAAGGGCCAGGTCCCTGCGCTGGGCCTCGACAGCGGCGAGATCGTGACCGAAGGCCCGGTGATTGTCCAGATGATCGCCGATCAGGCCTCAAGCAAGGCGCTGGCGCCGGCCCGCGACAGTTCCGAGCGCTACAAGCTGCTTGAATGGCTCAATTTCCTCACCTCCGAGGTGCACAAGAGCTTTGGCCCGCTGTTCGCGCCGGCCCTGAACGACGAGGCCAAGGCCTTCTTCAAAGACCGCGTCATGGGCAAGCTGAAATATATCGACAGCCAGCTCGCCGGCCGCGACTACCTCATGGGCAAGCAGTTCACGGTGGCCGACGGCTATCTCTTCACGATGCTGACCTGGGCGGACCGGATGAAGTTCGACTTCTCGGCGATGCCGAACCTTGCCGCCTACAAGACCCGCGTCGCGGCGCGGCCGCAGGTGCAGGAAGCACTGAAGAAGGAAGGGCTGGCCCAGGCGAAGTAAGGCGAGGCCCGATAGACGGGATGACGAAAGAGCCGGATCGATGATCCGGCTCTTTCTGCTTGAACGGCTGCGCAAGCCCGGATGTTCGAGAGCCCGGGACATCAATTTTACGAGCATTGTCGGAGTTAACAATAATTCCGCGTGATGTGCGCGGCGGAGGTCAGCATTGTTGTGACAGCGATCCAAGTGGCTCAGTTTCAGCCCTGTAGGCGATAAGGACCTGCGAACCGGGAAGCTCTGGTGACAACCATATTCCTGCTCGTGCTCGCGAGCATGATCGCTGGATTATCGACGGGACTCTTCTTCCGAGTCTGGACTCTCTTGTTGGTTTCGCCGGCGACCGCGCTCCTTGCTGCAACAGTGCTTCAGACCTCGGGCTTCGGATTCTGGACGGGCATTCCAATCGTCGTCGCGTGCCTGATTGTCGGCCAGGTCGCCTATGTGGCGGCCTCGCTCTACGTGCACAGAGGCGAGCTTTCAGTGCAGGACGACATCGACGGCGACCCAGGCAAGCACGGCCAGCGCCACATCGACGACGAGAACGAGTAAGGCCAGGCCGACCCATGAGGGGATTTTTCTGCGCAGCCTGAAGAGCCTGCGGCGGGGCCGCGGCCGTCCCAGCCGCAAAAGGGAGACATATCTCACCGCAACGCCGGCTGCGCTGTCTTGAAACACCGTGAGGATCATTGCGGGACACTTTCAATGCTGACGGGCCATCCGATGGATCCGTCAGCAAGAGCGGTGCCAGGACGAGGCGAGCACGGCTGGGACATCAGCAGATTTGACAAGGCGCAAGATCGATCGGCCGGATCGAAGATTCCGCCGGTTTCGGGGTGAACCGTTTGAAGGGTGGCGGCGTCGAAGCAACACCGCCAGGAGACAGCCGCCCCATGAACATGATCGTCCTGATGACCGCCGCCGGCGCTCCGCTCGCGATGCTCGGGCTCTCGACGCCGGTCGCGCCGCAGCGCGATTGCATCTTGATGATCCATCCACAGATCACCTCGGCCGTGTTCGAGAGCAAGGAAGGAAAGATCGTCTTTCCGGACCGGCCGACTGAATATCCGTGCAGCTACGCCAAGAAGATGGGCACAACGGATATCGCCTTCACCAACCAGAATGGCTGGCGCTTCGAGTTGCGCATCGGCCGCGGCGACGAAGGCACCTGGAAAGCCAGCCGCGCCGACGATGCCGTCTCGGGCCGCGCGTTCTCGCCGTTCGGAGACGAAAATAGAAAAGGCCGGATCGACGATCCGACCTTTGCTTCTAAGTAGCCCGGATGGAGCGAAGCGCAATCCGGGTCACTGCCTCCGCGGAGATGCTGTCCCGGATTACGCTTACGCTCCATCCGGGCTACAGACTTCGCCTCAGGCGGCCGCCTTCTTCGGCGCGAAGCGGCCGTAGAAGGTCTCGCCCTTCGCCGCCATCTCCTCGAGCAGCTTCGGCGGCGTGAAGCGCGAGCCGTACTTCGCCTCCAGCTTGCGGCAGAGCTCGACGAACTTTTTCGTGCCCATGAAGTCGATGTAGGACAGCGTGCCGCCGGTGAACGGCGCGAAGCCGAAGCCGAGGATCGAGCCGACATCCGCCTCGCGCGGATCGGTGATGACGTGATCCTCGACGGTGCGCGCCGCTTCCACCGCCTGCACCACCAGGAAGCGCTGCTTCAGCTCCTCGACGTCGAGCGTGTCGGGGTCGAGCTGCTTCGGCTGCAAGGCCGAGAGGCCCGGCCACAGGCTCTTCTGGCCCTTGCCCTTCTCGGGATAGTCGTAGAAGCCCTTGCTGTTCTTGCGCCCGAGGCGGCCCTGCTTCTCGACCATCTCCACCATCAGCTTCTTCTGATCGGGGTTGATGGCGTTGGGGCCGAGATCGGCCTCGGTCGCCTTCATGATCTTGAGGCCGAGGTCGAGCGCGACTTCATCCGAGAGCGAGAGCGGGCCGACCGGCATGCCGGCCATCTTGGCGCAGTTCTCGATCATCGCCGGCGGCACGCCTTCGAGGAACATCTCGTTGCCCTCGGCGACGTAGCGGCCGACGCAGCGGTTGGCGAAGAAGCCTCTGGAGTCGTTGACCACGATCGGCGTCTTGCCGATCTGACGGACATAGTCGAGCGCAGCCGCGATCGCGAGATCGCCGGTGTTCTTGCCCTTGATGATCTCGACCAGCATCATCTTCTCGACCGGCGAGAAGAAGTGGATGCCGACGAACTTGCCCTGGTCCTTGAAGCTCTCGGCCAGCGAGGTGATCGGCAGCGTCGAGGTGTTGGAGGCGAAGATCACGTCCGGCTTCAGATATTGCTGCGCCTTGGCGAAGGTCTCGGCCTTGACCTTGCGGTCCTCGAACACAGCCTCGATGACGAGGTCGACGTCCTTCAGCGCAGCGTAGTCGGCGGTCGGCGTGATGCGCGCGAGCAGCGCTTCGGCATCCGCAGGCTTGGCGCGGCCCTTCTTGATCTGCTCCTCGATCACCTTCTGGGCATGCGCCTTGCCCTTGTCGGCGCTCTCCTGGTCGCGGTCGATCAGCACGACGTCGAGGCCGGCACGGGCCGAGACGTAGCCGACGCTGGCGCCCATGAAGCCGGCGCCGATCACGGCGATCTTCTTCACCTTGGTCGGCGGAACGTCCTTCGGGCGGCGCGCGCCCTTGTTGAGCTCCTGCATCGACAGGAACAGGCTGCGGATCATCGCGGCCGCTTCCTTCGAGCGCAGCACCGAGGTGAAGTAGCGCGACTCGACGCGCAGCGCGGCGTCGATCGGCAGCTGCAGGCCTTCATAGACGCAGCTCATGATCGCGCGCGCGGCGGGATAATTGTCGTAGGTCTCGCGCCGATAGATCGCGTTGCCGGCGGGGAACATCATCATGCCGGCCTTGGAGAACACCGGACCGCCGGGCAGCTTGAAGCCCTTCTCGTCCCAGGGCGCGACGGCCTTGCCGCCGGCCTTGATCCAGTCCTTGGCGGCCTTGATCAGATCGGCGGCCGGAACGATGGCGTGGATCAGGTTCAGCGCCTTGGCTTTGTCGACCGTGACAGGATCGCCCTTGAGCAGGATCGTCATCGCGTCCTGCGGCGGCACCAGGCGCGGCACGCGCTGCGTGCCGCCGGCGCCGGGGAACAGGCCGACCTTGACCTCGGGCAGGCCGAGACGCGTCTTGGGATTCTCCGCGGCGACACGGTAGTGGCAGCACAGGGTGATCTCGAAGCCGCCGCCGAGCGCGAGGCCGTTGATCGCGGCCGCCCACGGCTTGCCCGACGTCTCGATCGAACGCAGCACCAGCGAGAAGCGGCGGCTCTGGTCGAACAGCATCTGGTTCGCCGCGGTCTCGCCCTGCTCCTTCAAGACCTTCGCATAGGCCTGGTTCATGCCTTCGAGCATCGAGAGGTCTGCGCCGGCACAGAACGCCTCTTTCGCGGAGGTGATGACGACGCCCTTCACCGCGGCGTCCGCCGTGGTTGCCTTGACGATGGCCTCAAGCTCGTTGGTCGAGGTCTCGTCGAGCACGTTCATGGAACGGCCCGGGATGTCCCAGGTGACGAGCGCGATGCCGTCTGCGTCGGTCTCGACCTTGAAATTCTTGTACGACATGTTGGTTGCTCCTCGGTGCCGCAGCCGATGCCAGGCGCGGCGGTTGATGGGGTCTCGTAGGGTGGGTTAGCGAAGCGTAACCCACCAACTTTGTTGACGCGGCACGGCGGGTTACGCCTTCGGCTAACCCGCCCTACGGACCTACACCCGCTCGATGATGGTCGCGGTGCCCATGCCGCCGCCGATGCACAGCGTCACCAGGGCGGTGGACTTGTTGGTGCGCTCAAGCTCGTCGAGCACGGTGCCGAGGATCATCGCGCCGGTGGCGCCGAGCGGATGGCCGAGCGCGATGGCGCCGCCATTGACGTTGATCTTGGCGCTGTCGATGTCGAAGGCCTGGATGTAGCGCAGCACGACGGAGGCGAAGGCCTCATTCAGCTCGAACAGGTCGATGTCCGACTTCTTCATGCCGGACCGCGCGAACAGCTTCTCGGTGACGTCGACCGGACCGGTCAGCATCATCGCCGGCTCCGAGCCGATATTGGCGAAGGCGCGAATCTTCGCACGCGGCTTCAGCCCGTACTTGCTGCCAGCCTCCTTGCTGCCGAGCAGCACGGCACCGGCGCCGTCGACGATGCCGGAGGAATTGCCGGCATGGTGCACGTAATTGACGCGCTCGATCTCGGGATGGGACTGAATTGCGACGCCGTCGAAGCCACCCATCTGCGCCATCATCGTGAACGAGGGCTGCAGCTGCGCCAGCGACTGCATCGTCGTCGTGGGACGCATGTGCTCGTCCTTGGCGAGGATGGTGAGGCCGTTGATGTCCTTCACCGGCACCACGGACTTGTTGAAGCGGCCCTCGTCCCAGGCCTTGGCCGCGCGCTGCTGGCTCTGCACGGCATAGGCATCGACGTCATCGCGCGAAAAACCGTATTTGGTGGCGATCAGATCGGCCGAGACGCCCTGCGGCATGAAATAGGCCGGAACCGCCATCGACGGATCCATCGGCCAGGCGCCGCCGGACGCGCCGATGCCGACGCGGCTCATGGATTCGGCGCCGCCGCCGATCACCAGCTCGTGCTGGCCGCTCATCACCTGCGCGGCCGCGAAGTTCACCGCATCGAGGCCGGAGGCGCAGAAACGGCTGATCTGCACGCCGGGCACGGCTTCGCCGAGACCGGCCTTCAGCGCGGCGAAGCGCGCGATGTCGGATCCGGCCTCGCCGACCGGGTCGACCACGCCGAGGATGACGTCGTCGACGGAATCCTCCGGCAGGTTATTGCGGTCCTTCAGCGCCTTCAGCGGCACGGTCGCGAGCGCGAGCGCGGTGACTTCGTGCAGCGCGCCGTCCGCCTTGCCGCGGCCGCGCGGGGTGCGAACGTGGTCGTAGATGAATGCCTCAGGCATGACGCCCTCCTGATGTGATGTTCGATGCGATTGGGAGCAGGCAGCGGAAGCAGGCTCAGAACGCTTCCGCCGGCAATTCCATGATGGTGGCGCAGCCGGCCTGGATGCGCGCGAGATTGGCCGCGGTCTCCGGCAGCATCCGCTCCATGAAGAAACGGCCGGTGACCAGCTTGGTCGAGAGATAGGGCGTCGCCCCGCTCTCGGCAATCTTGGCGTTCGTCACCTTCGCCATCTTCGCCCACATGTAGCCGAGCGCGACGAAGCCGAAGAGATGCAAATAGTCGGTTGCGGCGGCGCCGGCATTGTCCGGTTTCGCCATCGCGTTCTGCATCAGCCACGTCGTGGCCTGCTGGAGATGACCGAGCGAGGTCGAGAGCGGGGTGATGAACGGCTTCAGCGCCTCGTCGCCGCCGTTCTCCTTGGCGAAGGCCATGACCTCGCCGAAGAACGCCATGATGGCGCGGCCGCCGTCGCGCGGCAGCTTGCGGCCGACGAGGTCGAGCGCCTGGATGCCGTTGGCGCCTTCGTAAATCATGGCGATGCGTGCATCGCGCACGAACTGCTCCATGCCCTGCTCGGCGATGTAGCCGTGGCCGCCATACATCTGCTGCGCCTGCACCGCGTTGGCGAAGCCGTAATCGGTCAGGAAGCCCTTCAGCACCGGCGTCATCAGGCCCATGTGATCGTCGGCGGCCTGGCGGTCCTTGGGGTCTTCGGAGCGGTGGGCGACGTCGCTCTTCAGCGCGGTCCACATCACGAAGGCGCGCGCGGCCTCGTTGAAGGCGCGGATCGAGAGCAGCGTGCGGCGCACGTCGGGATGCACGATGATCGGGTCGGCCGGCTTGTCCGGCGCTTTCGCGCCGGTGAGCGAACGGCCCTGGATGCGCTCGCGGGCATAGGCGACCGCGTTCTGATAGGCGACCTCGGACTGCGCGAGACCCTGCACGGCGACGCCGAGGCGAGCCTCGTTCATCATCACGAACATGCCCTGCATGCCCTTGTTCTCTTCGCCGATCAGCCAGCCGGTGGCGTTGTCGTAGTTCATCACGCAGGTCGAATTGCCGTGGATGCCCATCTTGTGCTCGAGCGAGCCGCAGACGACGCCGTTGCGGGCACCCACCGAGCCGTCGGCGTTGACCAGGAATTTCGGCACCACGAACAGCGAGACGCCCTTGATGCCGGCGGGCGCGCCCTCGATGCGGGCGAGCACGAGGTGGATGATGTTCTCGGCGAGGTCATGCTCGCCGGCGGAGATGAAGATCTTGGTGCCCGTGATCTTGAAGCTGCCGTCGGCCTGGCGCACCGCCTTGGTGCGGAGCATGCCGAGGTCGGTGCCGCAATGCGGCTCGGTCAGGTTCATGGTGCCGGTCCATTCGCCCGCCACCATCTTCGGAACGTAGGTCTGCTTCTGCTCGGGCGAGCCGTGAACGATCAGCGCCGCGGTCGCGCCCATGGTGAGGCCGCCATACATCGAGAACGCCATGTTGGCGGAGATCTGGAATTCGTTGACGGCTTGGCTCAGCGTCACCGGCAGGCCCTGCCCGCCATATTCGGTCGGCGCCGACAGGCCGAGCCAGCCGCCCTCGGCGACCTGCTTGTACGCCTCCTTGAAGCCCTTCGGCGTGGTGACGCTGCCGTCATCGGCACGCTTGCAGCCTTCGAGGTCGCCGACGCGGTTCAGCGGCTGCAATACCTCTTCGGCAAGCTTGGCGGCTTCGCCGAGGATGGCTTCGCGCACATCGCTCGAGGCGTCGGAGAAGCCGGCGAGATTGTCGTAGCGGTCGATCTGGAAGACGTCGTTGAGCAGGAAGTTCACGTCTTCGACGGGGGCTTTGTAGATCGGCATGGGGTTCTCCCGGCAATGGCCTCAGAAAGCGGTGATGTCAGTGATTCCTGCGAGGCAGCCTGGCCCGCGAGCTTAGCGGGTTCCGCAACCTCAGGGCAGGGTCATGATTGGGCGGCCAGCTGCTCGGCCATCAGGCGGTGCAGCATGTTGATCGCCTTGAGCGGACGCACCATCACCTTGAAATGGGTGATGCGTCCGTCGCTGTCGAAAGTGATGATGTCGACGCCGTTGATCTCGATGCCGTCGATGACATTCCTGAATTCGAGCACGGCGCCATTGTCGCTGCGCCATTCACCGACATAGGTGAAGCCCGGCCCGCCGAGCACCTTCTCGGCACTGGAGAGGTATTTGAAGGTGATGTCGCGGCCACGCTGCGGCGAATGCACGACCGGGCTTTCGAACACGGCGTCGGGATGCAGGAGGTCCCAGAGCGCGGCGCGATCATGGGACTTCATGTAAGCGTACCAGGAATCGAGGCCGGTCATTCTCAGCTGCCTCCCTAAAGGCCTGGACAAAAAGTGCGAAAACAACCCCATGCACAGTAGCGTGGCGATTGATTTCGCTGGGTTTTTCGGATCGGATCTTGCGCCCGGCCCGATGTGTCCCAATATGCACATTGACGCATATGCGCCAATGCGCATAAAGTCAAGCATGATGGTCGAGGTTGAAACAAGGAGGCCGGCCATGGCGCTTGGCGACGCGATCCTCGCATGCCTGACGGAACGCCCGATGACGGGCTACGAGCTCGCCAAGACGTTCGATTCCTCGATCGGATTCTTCTGGAAGGCCGACCATCAGCAGATCTACCGCGAGCTCTCCAAGCTGCGCGACCGCGGCCACATCCAGGGCCGCGAGGTCGTGCAATCGGGCAAGCCCAACAAGCTGGTTTATACGCTCACTCCGGAGGGTCGAACAGCGCTGCGGCACTGGGCCGCGCGGCCAAGCACACCGGCCTCGACCAAGGACGACCTCCTGGTCCGCCTCCACGCCCTCGACAGCATCGACATCGAGCCGCTGCGCACCGACCTGATGGCGCGCCTGGAGCACCACCGCGACCGCCACGCCAATTACGAGCGCATCCTGAAGAAGCGCTTTCCCGACGGCACCGCCGAGGGCCGGCTCGACCTCGGCAATTTGCTGCTGCTCCGCTTGGGCGCCCGGCACGAGCAGATGGTGGCCGACTTCTGCGAGGAGGCGCTCGATGCGCTGTCGGCGATGAGCGGCAAGGCCACCGTGGTGCCTCTGGACGAAGGCAAGCGCGAGGGGAAGGGCTGAACTCTCCAACCGTCATGGCCGGGCGTGTCCCGGCCATCCACGTCTTGGCGGCACCGAAGTACGTGGATGCCCGGGACAAGTCCGGGCATGACGGCTTCGGGCAACTGCCCCCCGGTTCCGCCGCCCAACTTTAAGACACCCGCGCCACGTTCCTTAACTCGTTATTTACCGTAACGGACAAAAGTCTGACTTCGAGGCAGACGACCCGCGCCAAATTCGATTGTGTTTGCAACCGGCACGCGTGGGGAGGCTGGAGGCGCCGGGTGGGGCGCCGGAGTCGGAACCGGACAGAGTCATGAATTCGCGCGTATCGTGGAGTGTGGACGGCATCGATCCATCCGTCAGGGAGCGGGCCGAAGCTGCTGCGCGTCGCGCGGGCATGTCGCTGAACGACTGGCTGAACTCCACGCTCGGCGACACTGCCCCGCCGAACTTTCGCGGACCTTACGATCAGCGTCCGCAGCAGATGCCGGCTCAAGCACCGAGTCAGGAGAGCCGCGAAGTCGCCGACATCCACCAGCGGCTCGACGCGATCACCCAGCAGATCGAACGGATTTCAAAGCCGGCCCCGCGCCAGGATTCCTCACGACCGGACGTGACGCGCGAGCAGGGCGTCGCACGCCAGCTCAACGACGCGATCTCGCGGCTCGATGCGCGGCTGTCGCAGATCTCCCGCCCGCAGCAGCCCCAGGCGCCGCGTCCGGCGCCCGCGCCCTCGCCCGTCGAGACGCGCCAGCGCCAGGCCGATGCGGTCGAGCGTGCGGCAGCGCAGGTCTATCGCAACGCCCCTCCGTTGAGCCCCGCTTCGTTCGACGTCGCCGTCGCCGAGATCACCGCGCGCCAGAGCGAGCTTGACGGCTTTGCGCCCCGGCAGATGCCGCCGCGCGCCGCGCCGTCGATTGCGCCTTCGGCTGCTCCCTATACGCCACCGATGGCGCCGCCCGCCCCTGCCTATGCGCCACCGCCGCCGGGCCCGGATTTCTCCTCGCTCGAGCGCCATCTGCTCAAGATCACGAGCCAGATCGAAGCGCTGCAGCGCCCCGACAATACCGAGCAGGCGATCAACGCCTTCCGCAGCGAGCTCGCCGAGATCCGCACCGCCATCACCGAGGCGATGCCGCGGCGCGCGATCGAATCGATCGAGAACGAGATCCGCTCGCTGCATCGGCGGATCGACGAGACGCGGTCCAACGGCACCGACGGCCAGGTGCTGTCGGGCATCGAGCATGCGCTGTCCGACATCAAGCAGGTGCTGCGCACGCTGACGCCGGCCGAGCAGCTCACCGGCTATGACGAGGCGATCCGCAATCTCGGCGCCAAGCTCGATCTGATCCTGCGCGCCAATGACGATCCCTCGACGGTGCACCAGCTCGAGAGCGCGATCGCGGCGCTGCGCGGCATCGTCTCCAACGTCGCCTCCAACGAAGCGCTGGCCCGCCTGTCCGAAGACGTGCAGCTGCTGTCGTCCAAGGTCGACCAGGTCACCCGCGCCTCCGGCCAGGGCGACAGCTTCGCGGTGCTGGAGCAGCGCATCGCCGCGCTCACCGCGGCGCTGGAAACCCGCGAGCGGCCGCAGCCTTCCGAAAGCACCGAGCATCTGGAAGCCGCGATCCGCGCGCTGTCGGACCGTTTCGACCGCATGCAGGTCGGCAACGATTCCGCCTCGACCTTCGCGCATCTGGAGCAGCGCGTCTCGTACCTGCTGGAGCGGATCGAAGCCGCATCCGACCCGCGCAACGGCAATCTGAGCCGCGTCGAGGACGGGCTGCACGACATCCTCCGGCACCTGGAGCGGCAGCAGGCGACCTATTCCGCGCTGGCCGAGAGCCGCAATTCGGCCCCCGTCGATTCCGGAATGGTCGATCTCGTCAAGCGCGAGCTGTCCGATATCCGGTTCAGCCAGGCCGAGACCAACCGGAGCACCCAGGACTCGCTCGACGCCGTCCATAGCGCGCTCGGCCATGTCGTCGATCGCCTGTCCATGATCGAGGGCGACCTGCGCGCAGTGCGTACGGCGCCGCCGGCCGCTGCGCCGCAGCCGATGGCTGCTCCCATAGCTGCTCCCATGGCTGCTGCCATGGAGCCCCCGCCTGTCGCGCGCGAGCCGCGGCCGCAAGCGCAGCAGCCGAAATACGATCCCAAGCCCGAGCTGCCGAATCCCGCCGCGATGCAGAGCGCGCAGGCCGCCTTCGCCGCCGCGCCGCGTGAATTCCATGCCGCTGCTGCCGCCGCGCCGCCGCCGGTGCCGCCGGTTCCACCGCGTGCAATCAGCGAGATCCTGGAGCCGCACACGGCGCCCGCCCGCGCCGCGCTCGCACCGGAATTGCCGCCGGATCATCCGCTCGAGCCGGGGACACGGCCGGGTGGACGCGCCGCCACGCCGTCGGAGCGCATCGCCGCCTCCGAGAGCGCGATCAGCGGCATTCCTGCTGCTGCGAAAGAGCCGGTCTCGTCGTCGAGCTTCATCGCGGCCGCCCGCCGCGCCGCCCAGGCCGCCGCCGCGCAGCCGGAGAAGCCGGCTCGCGGTGCCAAAGCCGGCGCCGATCGCGGCAAGGACAAGGGCAAGGACGGCAGCTCGACCATCAGCTCGAAGATCCGCTCGCTGCTGGTCGGCGCGAGCGTGGTCGTGATCGTGCTCGGCACCTTCAAGATGGCGATGAACCTGCTCGAGGGCAGCCCGACGCCGGCGCCGCAAGCGATGGACAACACCTCCAGCCAGCCCGCGCCGCAGGCCCCCTCGCCACCGCCGGCGATCGAGAACAAGCCCGCCGCGCCCGAGCAGGTCACGCCATCGATGACCTCGCCGACGCCGATCGGCCGGCAATCCCAGAACAATTCCGCGCCGGCGCCCGCTACCAATCCCGGCAACTCGGCCTCGGTCGAAATTCCGGCGGCGCCCGCCGCAGCGGTGCCGCCGCCGACGAGCAGCGACATCACCGGCGCGCTGTCGGGCACGAGCCGCGCCAAGCTCGGCGTCATCCAGGTGCCGCCGAGCGAGAAGCTGCCCGACGGCATCGGCGGCCCCGCCTTGCGCAGCGCCGCGATGAAGGGCGACCCGACCGCGGCCTACGAGATCGGCTTGCGCTTTGCCGAGGGCAAGGGCGTTGCGACCAACTACGACGAAGCCGCCAAATGGTACGACCGCGCCGCACAGGCCGGCGTCGTCCCCGCCACCTTCCGCCTCGGCACGCTCTACGAGAAGGGCCTGGGCGTGAAGAAGGACGCCGACATCGCCCGCCGCTACTACACCCAGGCCGCCGAGCGCGGCAACGCCAAGGCGATGCACAATCTCGCGGTGCTCGATGCCGATGGCGGCGGACGCGGGGCCAACTACAAGAGCGCGGCGCAGTGGTTCCGGAAAGCGGCCGATCGCGGCGTCGCCGACAGCCAATTCAACCTCGGCATCCTCTATGCCCGCGGCATCGGCGTCGAGCAGAACCTCGCCGAGTCCTACAAATGGTTCAGCCTTGCGGCCGCGCAGGGCGATGCCGACGCCGCCGGCAAGCGCGACGACGTCGCCAAGCGGCTCGATCCGCAATCGCTCGCCGCCGCCAAGCTCGCGATCCAGACTTTTGCGGCCGAGCCGCAGCCGGATGATGCCGTCAATGTTCCGGCCCCGAACGGCGGCTGGGACAGCGCGCCGCAGGCGAGCGCCAAGCCGGCGCCGAAGCCGGTTGCGGCCAAGCGTTCGGCGTCGGCGGCGCATTAAAGACCAATAGCTTCAAGCAGACAGAACGAGCCACGGCTCGGTGCACCTCTCCCGCTTGCGGGAGAGGTCGCAGAGCGAAGCGACGCGGGTGAGGGCTTTCTCCTCTGGGAGAGTCCCACCGCGGAGACAACCCTCTCCCCAGCCCTCCCCCGCACGCGGGGGAGGGAGCGCAGCTTCGTCGTGGCGGGCATCGCGGATTTCACGGCACTTGCGCACCCATTCACCACGCCGGAAATTCTAGGGTCCCTCCCCGCGCCGAATTCCGCTATTGAGGGGCGCGGCAATCGTTCCGACCGTCCGGCGGGCATTTGCGCAATCGGTCCGTCTCGCCGGAGCGTGGTCCCTCGATGCAGCTTTATCTCCCGATCGCCGATCTTCCCGTCAACGTCCTGCTGGTGCTGGCGATGGGGGCCGCGGTCGGCTTCGTCTCGGGCATGTTCGGGATCGGCGGCGGTTTCCTGATGACGCCGCTGCTGATCTTCATCGGCATCACGCCCGCGGTCGCGGTCGCCTCGGTCACCAGCCACATCGCGGCCTCCTCGTTTTCCGGCGCGCTGTCCTATTGGCGGCGGCGCGCGATCGATCCGGCGCTGGCGAGCGTCCTGCTCTGCGGTGGCGTGACCGGCACGGCGCTCGGCGTGTGGACCTTCACCCAGCTGCGTGCGCTCGGCCAGCTCGATCTGATGATCGCGCTCTCCTACGTCGTGCTGCTCACCACCGTCGGCAGCCTGATGTTCTCGGAAGGCCTCCGCGCGCTGATGCGGACCCGGCGCGGCGCGCTGCCGCCACGCCGCACGCACAATTGGATCCACGGCCTGCCGCTGAAGATGCGGTTCAAGCGCTCGAAGATCTATCTCTCGGTCATCCCGGTGGTGGTGGTCGGCATCGTGATCGGCTTCATCGGCGCCATCATGGGCATCGGCGGCGGCTTCATCCTGGTGCCGATCATGATCTATCTCTTGCGGGTGCCGACCTCGACGGTGATCGGGACCTCGATGGTGCTGACGCTGGTCACCATGCTGTTCGCGACCATGCTGCACGCGGCGACCAATCACCTGGTCGACGCCGTGCTGGCGCTGATCCTCATGATCGGCGGCGTCACCGGTGCGCAGTTCGGGGCCCGCGCCGGGCAGAAGATCCGCGGCGAGCAGCTGCGCCTGCTGCTCGGCCTGCTGATCCTCTCGGTCGGAATCCGCTTCGCGATCGAGCTGGTGATCCAACCCTCGGACCTCTTCACCATCCGCGAGCTCGGAGTGAGCGGATGATGCGCGCACTCCTCGCATTCGTGCTCGTCCTGCTGCTCGGCGGCGCCGCATGCGCCGAGCGGCTGATCGTGTCGGTCTCCAACCACCGCGTCACGGTGACACCGAACTATTCCGGCGAGGAGCTGGTGCTGTTCGGCTCGGTGGAGAAGGATGCCACCACGCCTGCCGACCGCACCGCCTACGATCTCGTCGTCACCGTGATGGGCCCGCGCGCCGACATGGTGACGCGGCGGAAGGAACGTACCTTCGGGATCTGGATCAACACCGATTACCGTCAGTTCCTGCAGGTGCCGAGCTATCTGGCGCTGTTCGCCAACCGTCCGTTCGAGACCATCACCTCGCCCGAGATCGCACGGCGGCAGCAGATCGGGCTGAACAACGTGCTGCTGACGCAGCGCGTCAGCGGCGACTTTGCCGACGTGGTGCCGAATGACGCGTTCCGCTCGGCCTTCATCCGCCTGCGTACCCAACGCGGGCTCTATCGCGAAGACGGAAGCGCCGTCACGTTCCTGACCCCGACCCTGTTCCGCACCGGCATTCCACTGCCGGCCGAGGTGCCGATCGGCACCTATGAGGTGGAGATCAAGCTGTTCGCCAACGGCGCGTTCGTCGCCAAGACCGAGACCGCGTTCGAGATCGTCAAGGTCGGCTTCGAGCAGTTCGTCGCCAACACCGCGCGCCACAACGGGTTGCTGTACGGCCTCGCCACGGTGGCGATGGCGCTGATGACGGGATGGATGGCGTCGATCGTGTTCCGGAAGGATTGAGGGGTGCGCTGCCTCGTCGCCGTCATGCCCGGGCTAGTCCCGGGCATCCACGTTCTTGCGCGCGGCGACGAAGACGTGGATGGCCGGGTCAAGCCCGGCCATGACGAAAGCTGGGCTCACGCCACCGCCTTCGCCGGCCGCGTCACCAGATAGATGCCGAGCGCGACCGGGATGATGCCGAGCAGGTCGCGCGCTTCGACGTGCTCGCCGAGGGCAAGATACGCGAACAGCATGCCGAGCGGCGGCATCAGAAAGTGATAGGCGCTGGCGGCGGTGGCGCCGCACATCTTCAGCAGATGAAACCAGAGCCAGTAGGCGAGGATCGAGCCGCCGAGCACGAGGAAGGCGAAGGCGCCGATCAGGCTCGGTGTGACGTCGATGGCGTGAATGTCGGCCAAGGTGAGGGCGACCGGCGTCAGCACGATGCCGGCAGCGAGGTTCTGCACGCCGTTGCCGATCCACAACGATCCCTTCGGCGCGAGCAGCTTGAACAGGATAGTGCCGGCGACGATCGAGGCGAGCGAGGCCAGCGTGAAGCCGATGCCGTGCAGGCTGTCGGTGCCGACCGACAGCCGGTGCCAGACGATCGCCGTCACGCCGACGACACCGAGCACGAGGCCGCTTGCCTTGCGCCAGGTCATGCCTTCGCCGAGGAGCAGCGCGGCGAGGCCAGCGGTGAATACCGGATTGGCCGAGACGATCAGGCCGCCGAGGCCGGCGGAGACCGATTGCAGGCCGGTGTAGCCGAGACCGAGATAGAGCGCGTTGTTGGCGATGCCGAGCACGGCGAAGATCGCGGCATCGCGCCAGGAGAGTGACCAGGTCTCGCCGCGGATCAGCGTGGCGCCCAGGATCAAGATGCCGGCGAGCGAGAAGCGCGCGGCGAGCAGGATCAGCGGCGGGCAATGGGTGACGCCGATCTTGCCGGCGACGAAGGCGTAGCTCCAGAGCAGGCAGAACAGGCCGATGGCGAGCGGCAGCGTGTTGAAGCGAGTGGTCGGGGCCGGGATTGAGGGGGCGAGCGACATGAGGGGCATTCTCGGGATGTTCTTGTTCCGGCCCTCGATCTAGGGACGCCGCTTGTCATTTGGAAATTAAATGATTAACTTCCGATCAGTTGATTTTCGAATGGAAACAGCGATGCTGGATCTCGAGCTGCTGCGCAGCTTCGTCTCGGTGGTCGAGGCCGGCGGCTTCACCCGCGCCGGCGAGCGCGTCCACCGCACCCAATCGACCGTCAGCCAGCAGATCAAGCGGCTGGAGGACGATATCGGCCAGGTGCTGCTGCATCGCAACGGCAAGAGCGTGCGGCCGACCGAGGCCGGCGAGCGGCTGCTCTCCTATGCGCGCCGTCTGCTCTCGCTGGCCGAGGAGGCGCGCGACGTGCTGCGCCGGCCGGATGGCGAAGGCGCGGTCCGGCTCGGCATCCCAGAGGATTTCGCGGCGTACCGGCTGACCAAGCTGTTGGGCGCGTTCGCGCGCTCGCATCCCGGCCTGCGGCTCGACGTGCGGGCCGACCAGAGCAAGCATCTGGCGCGCGATCTCGAGCGCGGCGAGCTCGACCTTGCACTCTACAAGCGCGAGGCCGGCGCGAACGGCGCGATCGCGGTGTGGCCGGAGCGGGTGCACTGGGTCACCAGCAAGAGCCATCCCGTCGATGTCGACGTTCCCTCGGTGCCGTTGATCGGCTTTCCGCTCGGCTGCATCTACCGCGCCGGTGCCATCCATGCGCTGGAAAGCGCCGGCCGGGCCTGGCACACCGCCTATACCTCCTCGAGCCTCGCCGGCATCCAGGCCGCGGTCGCCGCCGGCATGGGGCTGAGCATCCTGTCGGAGATGTCGATCCAGTCCGATCACCGCGTGCTGACGGCGAAGGAAGGTTTTGCACCGATCAACAAGACCGAGGTCGCATTGATGGCTGCACCGGATGCGAGCCCGGCCACGCTGCGGCTTGCGGATCGTCTCGCCGAATTTTGCGATGCGGTGCAGGCGAAGGCGGCTTGAGCCCGGCTGAGGTCAGGCGCTCAATTCGCCGCCGACAGCAGCTTGTCACCGCACGCATTCGCATAGAACTTGCCGCCGCATTGGCGCTTGATCGCAGCGCAGCGAGCCGCGGGCGACGCCTTTTGCGGGGCCGTGAAGCCGCAGCTGAGGCCATCGGCGCTGCGGCCGGATTTGCCGGCGGCAAACGCCGCGCTGGAGGCCCCGATGCAGACGACGAGCAGGGCTGCAGCGGCGATTTCAATCACCCGTCTCATGATCGTCTCCTCTCCACACTGATGGCTGAATCTTTCGTAATCTAGCACCGAATCTGAGGTTTCTCCGTGCTCACCCGGGTTCCCAATTCGGCCCGTTCCTTGCATAAAATAGCGCCAGCGCAATGCACGGCCACCTGCGACGGTTCTGGGTGCAAGGGCACGACGTGTAGATTGGTAAGAGTTCGACCTAGGAAATGACGGCTTTGCAGGATTCATCGTTCCAACCCAGTTTTCCGGCCCCGGGGCAGCCCATCGACGAACTCGCGCTGGCCGAGATCAAGGGCGCAATCCTGGCGAAGCTGCGGCTTGCCATCGGCAAGGATGCCGGCATGGCAACCAAGCACGACTGGTATCAGGCCGCAGCGCTGGCGCTACGCGACCGCATCGTGCATCGCTGGCTCACCGCGGAGAAGCACAGCTACGACGCCGGCCGCAAGCGCGTCTATTATCTCTCGCTCGAATTTTTGATCGGCCGCCTGTTCAGCGATGCGCTCAACAACATGGGCCTTTTGAAGATCTTCGAGGTTGCGCTCGGCGATCTCGGCGTCTCGCTGCCGGAGCTGCGCAAATGCGAGCCGGACGCCGCGCTCGGCAATGGCGGCTTGGGACGCCTCGCCGCCTGCTTCATGGAGAGCATGGCGACGCTGTCGATCCCCGCGATCGGCTACGGCATCCGCTACGATTACGGCCTGTTCCGCCAGATCATCAATCAGGGCTGGCAGCAGGAATATCCGGACGAATGGCTGAGCTTCGGCAATCCCTGGGAATTGCAGCGGCCCGAGGTGATCTACGACGTCAATTTCGGCGGCGGCGTCGAGCATGTCGACGACAAGGGCCGCGACCGCGCGATCTGGCATCCCGCCGAGACGGTGCAGGCGATCGCCTATGACACGCCGATCGTCGGCTGGCGCGGCCAGCACGTCAACGCGCTGCGGCTGTGGTCGGCGCGCTCGCCTGATCCGCTCAAGCTGGATGCCTTCAACAAGGGCGACTATGTCAGCGCCAGCGCCGAGCAGTCGCGCGCGGAGGCGATCTGCAAATTCCTCTATCCCAACGACGAGAGCCCGGCGGGCCGCGAGCTGCGCCTGCGCCAGGAATATTTCTTCGTCTCGGCCTCGCTGCAGGACCTGGTGAAGCGGCATCTGGCCTCCGACGGGCAGCTGCGCAGCCTCGCCGGCAAGGTCGCGGTGCAGCTCAACGACACCCATCCGAGCCTCGCCGTCACCGAGCTGATGCGCATCCTGGTCGACCTGCACAATTTCCGCTGGGACGAGGCCTGGAAGATCACCGTCGCCACGCTCTCCTACACCAACCATACGCTGCTGCCGGAAGCGCTGGAGACCTGGCCGGTCGAGCTGTTCGAGCGGCTGCTGCCGCGGCACCTCGAGATCATCTACCGCATCAACGTGCAGCACCTCGCGCTCGCCGAGGCGCGCTGCCCCGGCGACATCGACTTCCGCGCCTCGGTCTCGCTGATCGACGAGAAGAGCGGCCGCCGCGTGCGCATGGGCCAGCTCGCCTTCGTCGGCTCGCACCGCATCAACGGCGTCTCGGCGATGCATTCCGACCTGATGCGCGAGACCGTGTTCCACGACCTCAACCATCTCTATCCCGGCCGCATCACCAACAAGACCAACGGCATCACCTTCCGCCGCTGGCTGATGCTGGCCAACCCGAAGCTGACCGACCTGTTGCGCGAAGCCTGCGGCGAGGCCGTGCTCGACGATCCCACCCAGCTCAGCCTGATCGAGGCCCGCGCCAGCGACGTCGAATTCCAGAAGAGGTTCCGCAGCGTCAAGCTTCACAACAAGACTGCGCTGGCGCGCCTGATCGGCGAGCGGCTCGGCATCAAGGTCGATCCGACCGCCTTGTTCGACGTGCAGATCAAGCGCATCCACGAGTACAAGCGCCAGCTCCTCAACGTCATCGAGACGGTTGCGCTGTATCAGGCGATCAAGGACGATCCCAACGGCAATTGGGTGCCGCGGGTGAAAATCTTCGCCGGTAAGGCGGCGGCGAGCTACCGTTACGCGAAACTGATCATCAAGCTGATCAACGACGTCGCCGAAATCGTCAACAACGACCCCGCGATCGCCGGCAAGCTCAAGGTCGTGTTCCTGCCCGACTACAATGTCAGCCTGGCCGAGGTGATCATTCCCGCGGCCGACCTCTCCGAGCAGATCTCGACCGCCGGCATGGAGGCCTCCGGCACCGGCAACATGAAGCTGGCGCTGAACGGCGCCATCACCATCGGCACGCTCGACGGCGCCAATATCGAGATCCGCGACCATGTCGGCGCGGAGAACATCGCGATCTTCGGCATGGAGGCCGGCGACGTGATGATCCGCCGCAAACAGGGGCTTGACGCCTCCGACGTGATCCGCAATTCGCCGAAGCTGCAGCGCGCCATCAACGCGATCGGCGGCGGCGAGTTCTCGCCCGGCGATCCCGGCCGCTTCGAATCCATCGCGCACGCGCTGCGCTATCTCGACCATTATATGGTCAGCGCCGATTTCGATTCCTATTATGAGGCGCAGCGCGCGGTCGATGCGCGCTGGCAGGTCTCGCCGGCCTGGACCCGCGCCTCGATCCTCAACGTCGCGCGCATGGCGTGGTTCTCGTCGGACCGCACCATCCGCGAATACGCCGAGGAGATCTGGAACGTGCCGGTGAACCCGACCACGCCGCTGCTGCCGGATCTGCGGAACGTCGCAGGCTGATTTTCCGCGGCATGGAAGCGGAATTACCTGCGAGGTTATTTGCATCTCGCAAGGCGGATGATGATATGACTGCCATCATCCCCAAGGCGGAGTCGGTGAACCGACGCCGCCACCTCAAGCGCCGTCATTGCGAGCGCAGCGAAGCAATCCAGAATCCTTCCGCGGAGACGGTCTGAATTGCTTCGCTGCGCTCGCAATGACGGGTGGGGCGACACCGAGGACTCCCATGCACGCCAAGCTCGCGCACCCCTTCGACGAAGCCACGCGCATCACCGCCGGCGACTCCAGCTGGCAGGGGCACACCAGCGACGATTACTGGGCCTTTGTCGGCCCGTTCGGCGGCGCCACGGCCGCGACCATCCTCCGCGCGCTGATCGAGCATCCGCAGGCCGCCGGCGATCCGCTGGCGCTCACCGTCAATTATTGCGCGCCGATCGCCAAGGGCGCGTTCGATCTCGACGTGCGGCTGGTCAAGGCCAACCGCTCCAGCCAGCATTGGTGCGTCGAGCTCAGCCAGGGCGGCGGCGAGGTCGCAACGCTCGCCACCGCGGTGTTCGCCGAGCGGCGGCCGTCCTGGGAGCACCGGGTGGCGCAATATCCGGAGGCCAAGCCGTTCGAGGAGACGATGCCATTTCCGAAGATCGCGGCGTCCTGGGCCAACCAGTACGAATTCCGCTTCGTCGAGGGCGAGATGCGGATCGGCCCGCAACAGGCCGAGCCCGCCAGCACCTATTCGAAGATCTGGATCAGCGACCGCACGCCGCGCAAGCTCGACATGCTGTCGCTGACGTCGATGTCGGACGCCTTCTTCGGCCGCATCTTCCACGCGCGGCGCGAGCTGGTGCCGTTCGGCACGGTGTCGCTGACGACCTATTTCCACAGCGACAGCGAGGAGCTCGCGAGCGAGGACATCACCCGCGTGCTGGCGACGGCGGATTCGAAGATCATGCACAAGAGCTACGCCGACCAGAACGCCGAGCTGTGGTCGCCGAACGGCCGGCTGCTCGCGACCACGACGCAGATCGCGTATTTCAAGGCGTAGGTCATCAGCGTCATTCCGGGGCGCGACGAAGTCGCGAACCCGGAACCTCGAGATTCCGGGTTCGATGCTTCGCATCGCCCCGGAATGACGGTCTCACCCTACTCCGCCGCGAGCTTCACGTCCGGGGCGGCCGCACGCACGTCGGCGTCGACCTGGGCTTCGAACTTGGCGAAGTTCTTCTGGAACATGCCGACCAGCGCGCGGGCGGTCTTGTCGAACTCGTCCTTGTCCTTCCAGGTGTTGACCGGGTTGAGGATCTCGCTGGGCACGCCGGGCAGCGCGGTCGGGACCGCGAAGCCGAAATACTTGTCGGTGCGGAATTCGACGTTGCGCAAGCTTCCGTCGAGCGCGGCGGTGAGCAGCGCGCGCGTCACCTTGATCGGCATGCGCGAGCCGACACCGTACTTGCCGCCGGTCCAACCGGTGTTCACCAGCCAGCAATCGACATTGTGCTGGGCGATGAGGTCGCGCAGCATGTTGCCGTAGACGCTGGGATCGAGCGGCAGGAAGGGCGAGCCGAAGCAGGTGGAGAACTCCGGCTGCGGCTCGTTGCCGAGACCGCGCTCGGTGCCCGCGACCTTGGCGGTGTAGCCGGACAGGAAGTGATACATCGCCTGCGCCGGCGACAGTTTTGCGATCGGCGGCAGCACGCCGAAGGCGTCGGCGGCGAGCATCACCACGTTCTTCGGCTGCGGCGCGCGGCCGGTGCGCGAGGCGTTCGGGATGAAGTCGAGCGGGTAGGCCGAGCGCGTATTCTCGGTCTTGGAGCCGTCGTCGAAATCGACCACGCGGGTGTCCTCGTCGAGCACGCAATTCTCGAGCACCGCGCCGAAGCGGGTCGAGGCCGCGAAGATCTCGGGCTCGGCTTCCTTCGACAGCTTGATGCACTTGGCATAGCAGCCGCCCTCGAAATTGAAGACGCCGTTCGGGCCCCAGCCGTGCTCGTCGTCGCCGATCAGCGTGCGGTTGGGATCGGCCGACAGTGTGGTCTTGCCGGTGCCCGACAGCCCGAAGAAGATCGCGGTGTCGCCCTTGGCGCCGACATTGGCCGAGCAGTGCATCGGCATCACGCCGCGCTCGGGCAGGTAATAGTTGAGCGTGGTGAAGACCGACTTCTTCATCTCGCCGGCATAATAAGACCCGCCGATCAGGACGATCTTGCGGGCGAAATCGATCGCGACGACGTTCTCCGAGCGGCAGCCGTGACGTTTGGGATCGGCGCGGAAGCTCGGCATGTCGATGATGGTGAGCTCCGGCACGAAGGTCGACAGCTCGATCGCCTCGGGGCGGATCAGAAGCGTGCGGATGAACAGCGAGTGCCAGGCGAGCTCGGTGAAGACGCGCGTCTTGATCCGGTAGGCCGGGTCGGCGCCGCCGTAGAGGTCCTGCGCGAACAGCTTCTTGCCTTCGGCGTGCTTGAGGAAATCCTGATAGAGCGTCTCGAACTGCTCCGCGGTGATCGACTGGTTGCCGGCCCACCACATCTTCTTGTCGGTGGTGGCGTCACGCACCGTGAACTTGTCCTTCGGGCTGCGCCCGGTGAACTCGCCGGTGTCGGCGCAGAGTGCGCCGTCAGCGGACAGCACCGCCTCGCCGGCCGCGAGCGAGTATTGATAGAGCTGCGGCGCACCAAGATTCCAGTGAACCTGCTTGAGATTCTTTAAGCCGAATTTGTCGGCGCCGAAGGCACCGTTGCGCACGCCCGTCTCTTGCACGAAAAAATCCTCCTAGAACCCGCGACACCCTGCGCGACCAAGTTTGGACGCCATCGCAGTCACCGTGATGAATGGGCCATTCGGCCTCGGCTGAACGACCTAATAATCATGAACGCTGGCGTTGCCAAGCTGATCCCGCAGGATTTGGTTTATTCAAGGACCGCGCCAAACGTCGCGCATGTCAGCTTTGAGCGGATGCATCACGAAATCGCCGATGATCGCGCAACCAAACGGGGGGTTGCGCGTTATGTCAGGTTATTGCGACGCACAATCGCGCGGCGCCTTTCCTATCTCACCTCACCTTCGCCGATCAGAGCGAACGGCCCCCACATGGCTGGGTAGGCGTTGCGCGGCGAGGAGGTGTCGTCAACGAATGTCAACATCGCGCGGCGCAAGGCTTCGGCACGACCGATCTTTGGCTCGTTCTTGAGCAACTCGAACGTCGAAATGGTCAGGCGGGTCGCGGCCTCCGAATCCACGGCCCAATGCGAGACCAGGAGCGCGCGGGCCCCAGCGTAGAAGAACGAGCGCGCCAATCCCGACAGCGCCTCGGCGCCGGGCTTGTCGCCGGCGATGGTGTTGCAGGCGGACAGCACCACCCAATCGGCGTTGAGCTTGAGCTGCGCCACCTCGCTCGCGGTCAGAAGACCGTCGTCGAACTCCGACGGCTGATCGGGAATGGACAACGCGAGCGAGGGCTCGGCCAGCCCCTTGACGTCGCCGGCGACGAGACCGTGGGTGGCGAAGTAGATGATGCCGTATTGAGCAAGCGCTGCACGCTTCAGCGTCGTTTCGCTGGCATCGCGCCCGAGATGGATGTCGGCTTTGGCCGCGCCGACGTCCCTCGCCACCGCGTTCAGCTCGTCGGCGGTATCGGGCAGTTGCGGCAGCGCCTGCGCCAGCCGCGCGCGATCGACGCCGGCACCGCGCCAGAAATCGGTGTAGGCGATCGTCGCAATGCTGCGCGCGGCGACCTTGCCGCCGGCTGCGCGACGGTCGGCCGGATCTTCGGCCGCGGGGTTGAAGACGGGATCGCCGAAGCCGGTCATCGGCTTTACGCTCTGATCCTTGCGGGCAAAGGCACGCAGCGATTTCAGGGAGATCACCGACGGCAGCACCGAGACGGCCTGACGCCGCAGCAGCCAGGCGGCATCGCGATAGCCTTCGAGTCGGTCCGGAATGGCAGCCTGGGGCTTCTCCGTGACCAGCAGATGAAACGGCAACGCCGTCAGCGCCGCCGAGGGCACCACCAGCAGATTGCGCTTGTCCTTCGTCAACGCCTCGACGGGGCCGAGCAGCGCCGCATAGAGCTCATGGGCCAACGCGAGGTCGAACAGGCCCGACTTGCCGGAGGCATCGCGCGCCTTGCCGACATCCAGCCCCTTGCGGAAGCCGGCGACCTTCTGCGTCACCGCATCCGCGCCGAGCGGGACCTCCTTCCAGTCGGCGCCCTCGCGCGTGATCGCGATGACATAGCTCTGCTTGTCGCCGACGGCAAAGATCACCATCGCCTCGTCGGCCGACAGCAGGGGCTGGATGTCCTTCATCGCCAGCGGCAGCGGGTTGGAGAGCGAGGCGTAGTCGGGAAACTCGAGCGTGAGAGCCTTCTGCAATGTGCTGCGCTCGTTTCCGATCGCCGCGATCCTCGTGCGGCTGCGTTGCTCGAGCGCGGGGTCGCGCTGAGCGGGTGGCTTCGACACCGCCGCGACGATCGCCTTGTCGAGGGCTTCGGATTCGGCGGCGAGATCCTGATCCTTGCGCACGAGCTCGGCGAGCCGGTCGCTGCCGGCGGCCATCCGCACCGCGAGCTTGTTTACGGCAGCGGCGGCGGAGGATTGCGTGCCGCGCTGGATCGCCGCGAGCGCCTCGTCCAGCGCCTTGTCATCCCCAAGCAGACGCTGCTGCCGCGCGGCGAACAGGATGGGCAGCATGACGCGCAGCTGCGCGCGATTGCCGGCGAGCGTCCTCTGTGCGAACGGCAAGGCGTCGGCGGTCCGCCCCGAGGCCTGAAGGAAATTGGCGAGATTGCTGGTCGAGGTCGCGACATCGGGATGATCGGGTCCAAGCGCACGCTCACGGATCGACAGGGCGCGGCGATAGAGCGGCTCGGCATCGGCATAGCGCTGCTGATGCTCGTAGAGCCCGGCGAGATTGTTCAGCGAGCGCGCGACGTCGGGATGATCGGACCCCAGCACCTTTTCGCGGATCGCCAGCGAGCGCTTGATCGGCGCCTCGGCCTCGGCATCGCGGTTGAGATCGCGATAGACCTGGCCGATGTTGTTCAGGACGGTTGCGACCGCAGGATGCTCGGGCCCGGCAGCCTTCTGGTATATCCCGAGCGCCCGCTGGAACAGCGGCTCGGCGTCGGCCGGGCGCTGCTGCTTGGCGTAGAGCGTGGCGATATTGTTGAGGGACTGACCGACGTCGGGATGTTCGCGCGGCAGCGCCTTCTCGCGCACGGCCAGTGCACGTTTGAACAGCGGCTCGGCCTCTGCGAAACGACCCTGCCGCTGACAGAGCGCGGCGAGATTGGTCAGCTCGGCCGCAACCAATGCGTTGTCGAGGCCGAGTGATTTTTCCATGAGCGCGATCGCGCGCTTGTAGAGCGGCTCAGCCAGATCGTCACGCCCCTGAGCGGCATGGACCTGGCCGAGATTGTTCAACGCGCCTGAGAGATCGCGGCCGTTTTCCCTCTCGAGGCTAGCGACCATCGCCTGCGCGAGCGGCAGCGCCTCCGAATATTTTCCGGCACGGATGAGCGCATTGAGCCGCGTGCTCTCCGCGGCAAGACCCTTCTGTGCAAGGCATGGGGTAGCAAGCGATGCGGCGATCGCGAGCGCCAAACCTGCGACCAGCGTCAAACGACGGCGTGTCATGAACCCTCTCTCGGCCGGCCTCGAACCATACCGGTGTTGGGTCGCGGCGGCGGAGGACAGCGTTCAAAGCGTTGCGCGTCAGTCCACCTTGCCACGCGCTTCGCCAGCAAGGCGGACCAGCATCTTGCGTAGCGACGTGCCGTCGGTCACTCGCTCCGGGAAGTCCAGCCGCAGCGCGATCGGGCCGTCCTGCAGGTCGAGGCCTTCCGGATCGCAGCCGGTGCAGCGCCAATCACCCGCGCTGGCACCCAGCAGCTTGGTCGCATAGAGGCCCATGGTCTCCCGATGGTCGGCGTTCATATGCGCGACGGCGCCCTCCTCCGCCGCCAGCAGATCCTCGGCCCCGGTGAGATCCGTGAGGAACCGCTCGGGCTTGAGATCGACGATCCGACCAAAACCGGCGACCAGATGGGTTCCCGTGGGACGGATCCGGAAGAACGAGAAATCTTTAAAGGAAACAAAGTCTTCCGCCGACGGATGGGCATTGAGATACCGCCGCTGGAGCAGGTCCTTTTCGGCCTCGGCCTGCTCCGCCCGGCCCGACAGCATGATGCGGGCGCCTTCCAGCGGATCGCCTTCCGCCCGCTCGTCCAGCATCAGCGAGACCCGGCTGTCGGCAAGGATATTCCTCGTATGCACGGCAAGGCCCGAGATCAGCAGAATGGGCGAGCCGTCGGGATGGCTGGCCAGATTGACCAGGGAACAATAGGGATCGCCGCTGCCGGCCATGAGGGTTGCCAGCGCCCCCTGGCGCGATCGTCGCAGCAGGGATTTGGCGAGCTTGGCGGGGTCGAAATCAGCGGTCGGTTGCATCGGCTTTCTCGGCTCAGGTGGTTGCATCGGAGGCCTTTTTTCGGGTAAACGGGGGCCTGGTTATGGGTCGACATGCGGCGAATCTGCCGTGTTTCGTGGAACTTGGTCACACTTCAGCCCAGCTTGCATTGCTCGGTGACAAGGTTCGAACGCCGATTTCGGCACCCATGTATGCGGCGCATCAGTGGATTGCTCGCCGTTTCAAGCCACGACCCAAACGGAAAGCAGAAAGCAGAGGCTCATGCCCACAATCGCTTTGGTCGACGACGACCGCAACATTCTCACATCCGTCTCGATCGCGCTGGAAGCCGAAGGCTATCGCATCATGACCTACACCGACGGCGCCTCCGCGCTGGACGGTTTCCGCACCACCCAGCCTGATCTGGCCATCCTCGACATCAAGATGCCGCGCATGGACGGCATGGAGACGCTGCGCCGCCTGCGGCAGAAATCCGACCTGCCGGTGATCTTCCTGACCTCCAAGGACGAGGAGATCGACGAGCTGTTCGGCCTCAAGATGGGCGCGGACGATTTCATCCGCAAACCGTTCTCACAGCGCCTCCTGGTCGAGCGCGTCAAGGCGGTGCTGCGCCGCTCGGCGCCGAAGGACCCGACCGTCGCGCCGAAGGAGAACGACGCCAAGGCGCTCGATCGCGGCCTTTTGCGCATGGACCCCGAACGGCATACCTGCACCTGGAAGAACGAGCCGGTGACGCTGACCGTCACCGAATTCCTGATCCTGCAGGCGCTGGCGACCCGGCCCGGCGTGGTGAAGAGCCGCAACGCGCTGATGGACGCAGCCTACGACGACCAGGTCTATGTCGACGACCGCACCATCGACAGCCACATCAAGCGGCTGCGCAAGAAGTTCAAGGTGGTCGACAACGAGTTCGAGATGATCGAGACGTTGTACGGCGTCGGCTATCGTTTCAAGGAAGCCTGAGGCGGCAGGCAGCTTCACGAACGGACGACGAGCATCGCCGGTTCTGATTGCATCGGGACCGGGATCGCTCCAAAGCGCGATGAGATCATCGTGCTCTGTTTCTCGAGCATGATCCTTTCGGAAAACCGCTGCACACTTTTCCGGATCATGCTCTAGAATATGGGGACCTTCTCAACGCCGTCTGAACACGGGCGTAAGCATTGCTGGACCGAACGCAGCCTGATCCCAACCAGAGCGCCGGCGACGTCGCATCCGACGGCGTTCAGGAGCCATTTGCCGAAGCCAAGCCGCAGGGCTTCCGACCGCTGAACTGGCTGAAGCGCGCCGGGCAGTTCTTCTTCGCGCTGTCCTTTTCCAGCCTCACCCGCCGCATCGTCTCGCTCAACCTCGCCGGCCTCGTCGCGCTGGTCGCCAGCATCCTCTATCTGTCGCAATTCCGCGCCGGCCTGATCGACGCGCGGGCGCAGAGCCTGCTGGTGCAGGCCGAGATCATCGCCGGCGCGATCGCGGCCTCCGCCACGGTGCAGACCAACGCCATCACCATCGATCCCGACCGGCTGCTCGACCTCAAGCCGGGCGAGACCTATGGCGGCTCGGACGAATATTCGCCGCTGGACTTCCCGATCAATCCGGAGCGGGTGGCGCCGGTGCTGCGCACGCTGATCTCGCCGACCAAGACGCGCGCCCGCATCTACGATCCGAACGGCAGCCTGCTGGTGGACAGCCGCAACCTCGAAAACGTGCTGCGCTACAACCTGCCGCCGCCGGCCGAGAAGCCCGGCATCGTCGAACGCGGCATGGTCGCGGTCCGCACCTGGCTGAACCGCGGCGACCTGCCGCTCTATCGCGAGCTCGGGCCCGAGAACGGCAATGGCTATGCGGAGGTGGGCGATGCGCTCCAGGGCCAGAAGCGCTCGATGGTGCGGGTCAATGCCCGCGGCGAGGTGATCGTCTCGGTCGCAGTCCCCGTGCTGCGCTCGCGCGCGATTCACGGCGCCCTGATGCTGTCGACGCAAGGCGACGACATCGACCAGATGGTCACCGCCGAGCGCCTCGCCATCCTCAAGGTCGGCGGCGTCGCGGCCGCCGTCATGATCATGCTGTCGCTGCTGCTCGCGAGCACGATCGCAGGTCCGGTGCGCCGGCTCGCCGACAGCGCCGAGCGCGTCCGCCGCCGCATCAAGGCCCGCATCGAGATTCCGGATTTCACCCGCCGCCGCGACGAGATCGGCCATCTCTCAGGCGCATTGCGCGACATGACGAGCGCGCTCTACAGCCGCATCGAGGCGATCGAGATGTTCGCCGCCGACGTCGCCCACGAATTGAAGAACCCGCTGACCTCGCTGCGCTCGGCGGTCGAGACGCTGCCGCTGGCGCGCAACGAAACCAGCCGCGCGCGCCTGCTCGAGGTGATCGAGCACGACGTCAAGCGGCTCGACCGCCTCATCTCGGACATCTCCGATGCCAGCCGCCTCGATGCCGAATTGCAGCGCCAGGATGCGATCCCGGTCGACTTGCGCCGCCTGCTGACGACGCTGGTGTCCGTCGCCAATGAAACCAAGCTCGGCCATGACGTCGCGGTCGAGACGCGCTTCGAGGGCCGCAGCCCGAGCGACACCTTCGCCGTCAGCGGCCATGATTCGCGGCTCGGACAGGTGGTCTCCAACCTGCTCTCCAACGCCCAATCGTTCTCGGAAGCCGGCAACAAGGTGCGCCTCACCTGCCGCCGCGTGCGCTCCGAGATCGAGATCGTGGTCGACGACGACGGCCCGGGCATTCGCGACGACGCGCTGGAGCGCATCTTCGAGCGCTTCTACACCGACCGTCCGCATCAGGGTTTTGGCCAGAACTCCGGCCTCGGCCTGTCGATCTCCAAGCAGATCGTCGACGCCCATGGCGGACGCATCTGGGCCGAGAACCGTGCCGGCCCGCCGGATGACGAGGGCGTCCCGACGATCGCAGGTGCGCGCTTCGTGGTCAGGCTGCCGGCGCTATGAGCCAGGGCAGATTGAACGACGGCAGCTTGATCGAGGCCGGACCCAGCGTTCACGCCTCCGCGGTCAAGGTCGGGCCCGTGGCGGTGCTGATCCGCGGGCCCTCGGGCTCGGGCAAGTCGCGCCTTGCCTTCGATTTGATCATGGCGGGACGCGCGGGCGTGGTCGATAGGGCCGTTCTGGTCGGGGATGACCGTGTCCATCTGGCGACACTCGGCGATGAAATTGAGGTCCGCCCGGCGCCGCGCCTCAAGGGCCTGATCGAGATCCGGGGCCTCGGAATCCGCGCCTGCGACTTCGTGGAGCATGCGACCGTCGGTCTCGTGGTCGATCTCGACGCCGCGGACGCCGAGCGCCTGCCGCCGCCCGAAGCCCTGAAAACCAGCATTTCTGGTGTCGAAATACCGCGAATCCCGGTGGGCCGCGATCATTCACCCCTCCCCTTGGTTGTCGCGGCCTTGACCACTACCAAGAGTTCATCTTCCGTTAACCCTTCAGGCGATTGTTTGAAGGGAAATGGTAACCATATGAACCCCACTATCGCGACCGAATAGACCGGCGCAGCTCCCCTCATCCATCCGTCTAGATTCAGGGAGATACGCAACATCCCCTCTTGCGCGGGGGCTCTGGATGGTCAAAGTGGCGCGTTCGTGCGGTGCACCAAAAGCGCCCGCGAGGAGTTTTCCGATGATTGGTCTAGTACTTGTGACCCACGGGCGCCTTGCCGACGAATTCAAGGCAGCGCTTGAGCATGTCATGGGCCCACAAAAACAAATCGAAGCGATCACGATCGGCGCCGAAGACGATTCCGATCTCTGCCGAAGCGACATCATCGAAGCGGTTAACCGCGTCGATTCCGGCGACGGCGTTGCGATCCTCACCGACATGTTCGGCGGCACGCCGTCGAACCTTGCAATATCCTGCATGAGCCGGCCCAAGGTCGAAGTGCTCGCAGGCATCAACCTGCCCATGCTGGTGAAGCTCGCCAAGGTGCGCGAGGAGCGCACGCTGCCCGACGCGATCGCGATGGCCCAGGAAGCCGGCCGCAAATACGTCACCATCGCCAGCCGCGTGCTCGCCGGCAAATGACCGGCGAGGCGTCACAAGCGGGGACAGGCGTGCCCGCGGGCGCGATCTCCAAGGATCTCCTGATCGTCAACAAGCGCGGCCTGCACGCCCGCGCCTCGGCAAAATTCGTCCAGGCGGTCGAGCGCTTCGACGCGCAAGTGTGGGTGACGCGCGGCGGCGAGACCGTCGGCGGCACGTCGATCATGGGTCTGATGATGCTCGCCGCGGGACCCGGCACCACCATCACGGTCGCCGCCGCCGGCCCCGACGCCGAAGCCGCGCTCGCGGCGATCACCGAGCTCGTTGAAAGCAAGTTCAACGAAGAAGGGGTTTAGCGGCGCGCCGCGCACTCAGGTGCGCTCCCTCGCCCCGTTCTTACGGGGCCGCGACGAGTTTCGCTCGCGCTGAGAGGGTTGGGGTGAGGGGCTCTCTCCAAGCATGAGATCGTCGTGAGACCTGTACCCCCTCACCCGGATTGCATCTTCGATGCAATCCGACCTCTCCCCGCAAGCGGGGAGAGGTGAAGAAATCACTTCGCCGGCGGCGCGATGTAGACATTCCAGCTCATCGACGGGCCGGCCTTGCCGTGGGTGAAGCGGCGCGTGGTCATCACGATGCGCTCGGCGTTGGGCGCGACCTCCGACACCCATTTCTCGAACACGGGCAAGCGGCCGTCGGTCGGGCTCGGATCGAACACGCCGATGAAGCCGTACTTCCTGGCGTCGTCGCGCGAGGTCAGTCCGGAATTCCAGGCCTCGAGCGGCAGCAGCGCGGCCGGATGATCCGGGCTGTAGAACACCAGCGGCTGGATCTGCTCCATCGTGCCGGCAACGACGGCCCAGCGCGTGCCGAAGCGGCTGTGCCAGGCCTGGGTCAATTCGCGCGCGAGCTCGGAGCGCGCGCCATAGATCTGGGCGTTGCCGGCATTGGCCGCCATCTCGCGCGCCGCTATCCAGGGCGAAGCGGCGAGCGTCGCGGCGCTGAGCACGAGCCAGATCGCGGCGATGTTGAACAACGCGGCGCTCTGCACCCGCAGCGTCGGGATCGCGACCAGTGCGAGCGGCACCAGGAAGAACAGCGAGATGCCCCAATCCGTCTTCATGTAGATGCTGAAGGCGAGCGCGCCGAGCGGCGGGCCGACCGCGACGATGATCTGGACGATCCAGACATTCAGCGCCTGTGAGACATTGACGCCTGGATTGGCGCCGCGCGCCCAGGCGCGCGTGACGATGCGCAAGGGCGCACGCAGCAGCAATTTGAGCCATGGCGGCACCAGCGCCATGGCCAGCGCGGCGAGCGCCACCGGCAAGGCCAGCAGCCCAAGGTTATGCAGCCCGTAGCCCGCGACGAGCTGATGCAGCTGGGCCTTGTCCTTGAGGCTGTAGGTGTCGCCGGCATAGGTCAGCGGCACGAAATGCGCATCCGCCAGCCAGACGAGGTGCGGGATCATCGCCGCGACCATGGTGGCGATCGCCACCCATGGCGCCGGCGAGGACAGGAAACGCAACCGGTCGGGATGGATCAGCGCGGCGAGGCCGATCGCGCCGATCATCGTCAGCACCCAATATTTGGTCATCAGCGCCAGCGCGCCGGCAAGCCCGAGCAGGATTCCGGATTGCCAGCTCCGCTTCTCGAAGGCGTTGAGATAAGCCAGGACGAGGAGCGGCAGCGTAACGAGCTGCAAGAGGTCCGGGTTGTACTTGAAGCCCTTGAAATTGAAGATCGGGTAGAGCGCGACCATCACCACGACCAGGAACGCACGGCGCGCATCCACCACGCGCAGGGCGATCAGCCAGCAGATCACCATGCCGACGCTCACCGTCGTCATCGCGAGCGCATAGGTCGCCCAATCCGCCGCCGGGAACGCGCTGAACCAGACGCCGGCCACCCAGCCCGACAGCGGCGGGTGCTTGCCATAGCCCCAGAGGAATTTCTGGCCCCAGCCCCAGGCTTCTGCGACGTCCATGTGAACGTCCTGCGCCGCCTTCAGATTGATCAGGATGAAGGTCCACAGCACCGCGTGCAGGATGGCGAACTGGATCACCAGCCACAGCCGCGCCTCGGGGCGGACCGCGCAGGCGACCAGGAAGGCCCGGAAGCGGTCGTAACTCAAGCGGGTCTTTGCCCGTGCTCCGGCAGCGGAGATGGAGGTCGTGGACATGGGCCGTTGCGTAGCGCGTTTTGGCCCGTCGTGGAATCAGCTTGGCGTGAACAAAGGCCCTGAAATTACAGCAATATGGTTGCCGCAGGGGGATGTGAGTGGTATCCCGCGCCCATGACGACCGTCCCTATTTCCAACATCCGCAATTTCTCCATCGTCGCCCATATCGACCATGGCAAATCGACGCTGGCCGACCGCCTGATCCAGATGACCGGCGGGCTCTCCGACCGCGAAATGGCGGGCAAGGAGCAGGTGCTCGATTCCATGGACATCGAGCGCGAGCGCGGCATCACCATCAAGGCGCAGACGGTACGCCTGTCGTACCGCGCCAAGGACGGCAAGGATTACATCTTCAACCTGATGGACACGCCCGGCCATGTCGACTTCGCCTACGAAGTGTCGCGGTCGCTGGCGGCGTGCGAAGGTTCCCTGCTGGTGGTCGACGCCAGCCAGGGCGTCGAGGCGCAGACGCTCGCCAACGTCTATCAGGCGCTCGACAACAATCACGAGATCGTCCCGGTCCTGAACAAGGTCGACCTGCCCGCCGCCGAGCCCGAGAAGGTCAAGCAGCAGATCGAGGACGTCATCGGCATCGACGCCTCCGACGCGGTGATGATCTCGGCCAAGACCGGCCTCGGCGTGCCCGACGTGCTGGAGGCCATCGTCACCCGCCTGCCGCCGCCGAAGGGCGACCGCGACGCGACGCTGAAGGCGCTGCTGGTCGACAGCTGGTACGACGTCTATCTCGGCGTCGTGGTGCTGGTGCGCATCGTCGACGGCACGATGAAGAAGGGCCAGCGCGTGCGCATGATGGGCACCGGCGCCGCCTACGACGTCGAGCGCGTCGGCTTCTTCACGCCGAAGATGCAGCAGGTCGACGAGCTCGGCCCCGGCGAGATCGGCTTCATCACCGCCGCGATCAAGGAAGTCGCCGACACCCGCGTCGGCGATACCATCACCGACGACAGGAAGCCTGTCACGGAAATGCTGCCGGGCTTCAAGCCCGCGATCCCCGTCGTGTTCTGCGGCCTATTCCCGGTCGACGCCGACGACTTCGAGACGCTGCGCGCCGCGATGGGCAAGCTGCGGCTCAACGACGCCAGCTTCTCCTTCGAGATGGAGACCTCGGCCGCGCTCGGCTTCGGCTTCCGCTGCGGCTTCCTCGGGCTTCTTCACCTCGAGATCATCCAGGAGCGGCTGTCGCGCGAGTTCGATCTCAACCTGATCGCGACGGCGCCGAGCGTCATCTACAAGATGAAGCTCACCGACGGCAGCGAGCTCGAGATCCACAATCCCGTCGACATGCCCGACGTGGTCAAGATCGCCGAGATCCAGGAGCCCTGGATCGAGGCCACGATCATGACGCCCGACGAATATCTCGGCAGCGTCTTGAAGCTGTGCCAGGACCGCCGCGGTTCGCAGAAGGAGCTCACTTACGTCGGCTCCCGCGCCATGGTGAAATACGATCTGCCGCTCAACGAAGTGGTGTTCGACTTCTACGACCGCCTGAAGTCGGTGTCCAAGGGCTACGCCTCGTTCGACTATCACCTCACCGACTACAAGCCGGCCGATCTCGTCAAGATGCAGATCCTGGTCAACGCCGAGCCGGTGGATGCGCTCTCGATGCTGGTGCATCGCACCCGCGCCGAAGGCCGCGGTCGCGCCATGGTTGAGAAGATGAAGGAGCTGATCCCGCCGCACATGTTCCAGATCCCGATCCAGGCGGCGATCGGCGGCAAGGTGATCGCGCGCGAGACGGTGCGCGCGCTGCGCAAGGACGTCACCGCAAAGTGCTACGGCGGCGACATCACCCGCAAACGAAAACTTCTGGAGAAGCAGAAGGAAGGCAAGAAGAAGATGCGGCAGTTCGGCAAGGTCGACATCCCGCAGGAAGCCTTCATTGCGGCGCTGAAGGTGGACAGCTGAGCGACCTCCCGAGCTGAGCCGCCGATACCGACCATCGTCATGCCCGGGCTCGTCCCGGGCATCCACGTTCTTGGCGCCGTGAAGACGTGGATGGCCGGGTCAAGCCCGGCCATGACGGCGGAGAAGCGAGACCAGATGTCGTGGCTGGATCAGCTCGGCGCGAGCCATTGGGACTCGCCAAAACCAAAAACTGCGAAAACAACCCCATGCACAGTAGCCGTCCCATTGGCGGCATTGCGCTTTTTCGGTTTCGCGAAATCCGTTTGCCCTGTCGGGCAAAACAGGGGCAGGTTGGCAGCATCGCAAGGGTGCGTGATGCCGGCGTCCGGCAGCACGTCCGCGTCCTGATCATTCCCGCTTCCGCTTCGCCTCGACGTATCCTGCGAAATTGTCGAGGATCGCCTGCCAGCCACTCCGCTGCTGCTCCTCCGAGTGCGTCGTTTCGCCATCAAACACGACGCGGACGACAACGCCGTTCGGGCCGGGTACGAACTCGACCTCGGCCTTCCGGTCGCCGAACGCGTATTCGATCCGCTTGTGCTCGACGATCCTGGTGTAGGTGCCGGCGAAGTCGAAGCCCATGCTGCCGTCCTTGGCCTCCATCCGGGACGAGAAGGCGCCGCCTTCCCGCAGGTCGACCGTCGCCCTGGTCGTGTGCCAGTCGTTGGACGCCGCATTCCACTTCACGATGTCGGCTGGCGTCGTATAGGCCTGCCAGACCTGATCGATCGGGGCAGCTACGCTGGTTTCGACGGTGATCCTCATGGCCATTGCTCCAGTGCGACTTTGACGGCTCGAGTTGACGGAATTTCGTCACATGTGCCGGGTCCATTTCCAGCACGTCCGCGACGTGTCGACCCAAGGACGATCGAGACCGGCCCATGCCGACATGGTCCGGCGTCAATGTGCCAAGAAAGTTGGAGAAAGTCGTGGTGTGGGCAAACGCCCTACCATCCTGGTTCAGATCGGCCTCGTCTTCCCTCGGATGGCCATCGACCGTTTCAGGACCTGCTGGGCATCGGCATAGCGGCCTTGATACTTGTAGAGACCGGCGAGGTTTTCCAGAACGCCGGCGAGATCCGGATGGTCAGGGCCGAGGGTTTTCTCGAAAGTGGACGCCGACCGCTTGAACAGCCGCTCGGCCTCGGCGTTACGGCCTTGACGCCCGTAGAGTGCAGCCAGATTGTTCTGTGCCTGCGCGATGTCGGGGTGATCCGGGCCGTACGCCTTCTCGGTCACGGCGATTGACCGCTTCAGCAGCCGCTCGGCATCGGCATAGCGATTGCGATTGATATAAGCGTCGGCCAGATTGTTCATCAGCACCGTCGCTTCGGGATCGTCGGGACCACGCGCTTTCTGCAGCACGGCGAGGCCTCGCTTGAACAGCGGTATGGCCTGATCGTAGCGACCCTGATGGCTGTAAACGGCGCCCAGATTGCTCAGCGCCATCACGATTGATGGATCATCGCTTTTCTCGTGAATGGCGATCGACCGCTTGAGCAGCGGCTCCGCTTCGGCGTAACGCTCTTCCGCGCGATAGAGGTCGCCGAGATTGTTCAGCACCATTGCGACTTCGGAGTGATCCGGACCTAGCGTCTTCTCGTCAATGACCAGCGCGCGCTTGTACAGCGGTTCGGCAACGGCGTATTGGCCAAGATTGTAGTGGATCGTGCCGAGGTCGTTCAGCGGCGTCGCGAGACGCGCATCATCGGGGCCATACTCCTTCTCGCGAAGGGCCAGCGATTTCTGGGCCAGAGGCAGCGCTTCCATGTACTTCCCGGCCTGATAAAGTTGCTTGATCTGCTGCGTGAGCGTGCCCGCCTCGTCCTCTGCGGCATGGGATGGCGTGCCGAACGACAGGCTGAAGGCAAGCGCAGTCATTGCAACGCAGATTGTTTTCAAAGCCTTCATCGCGCCTTCCCTCGTCGCTGACATCAGGGACCTACGCGCCGTTGGTGCTCCCGGAAGCCGGACAGGTTCAAATGCAGCCGCGGATTTCCGACGCGACGGACCGCGCCGGGCGCGGCTGTATGCCATTGGCAGGCATCAGCAATTCATCAGTGCCCGAGCTGCTGAAGCACGGCAGACCACAGCGCCAGCGGCTCCCTGAGGCCACCGGGCTCGGTCGGCTTCTTGCGAACGGCGGTGTGCACCATGACGAGCTTGGAGGCGGGATCGACCAGGATGATTTGGCCGCGGATGCCGAGCAGGGCGAATCTGCGCTGCTCGCCGGGGAGAAGCCAGACCTGATAGCCGTAACCGAGAAAGGGCGTGGCAACGCGCGGCGCGAGATGACCATCCTCTGGCCTGACCGTCGTGGCATCGAGCAGCCATTGCCGGGGGATCAGCTGCCGCCCCTCCCAGGCGCCGTCATGCGCGAGCAACCGGGCCAGGCGCGCATAGTCGCGCAAGGTGGCGTTGAAGCAGCAAAAGGCGATCTCCTGCCCGCTGCCGTCGATCGCCCACGAGGCATCCGCTTCGGTGCCGATGGGACCCCAGATCCGGTCGTGGAGATAGTCGGCAACCGTCGTGTCCGTGGCGGCGCGCAGGACCAGGCCGAGAATTTCCGTTTCAACGCTGGCATAGTGCCATCTGGTCCCCGGCGGTGCGGTTCGGGTATTGAATTGCGCGACGATTGCGGCGGGGTCCTTCGGCTCGTCGACGAACAGGGCCCGCCCGAGCCGGGCGATGTCGTCCTTGCCGTCGTAGACTTCCGAGAACGCGACGCCTGACGACATGTTCAGCAGGGCACGGATGGATGCGTTTCCATATTCCGTTCCTGCAAGGCCGGGAACGTAGGTCGAGGCGAGGTCGTCGATCGACTTGATCCGCCCCTCCGAGACCGCGATCCCGACCAGCATGGCCACCAGCGTCTTGGCCATGGATTGCGAGACAAAGCGGTGGCGGTCGGTGCGTGCATATTGATAATGCTCGAACAGGATGGTGTCGTCCCGGGCGATCAGGAGTCCCGTCACCGGGTTGCGCTTGAGGTAGTCCGCGATGCTCAGCCGCTGGCTATCGAAGCTATAGGCAATCGGCGGCTCCGGCGCGCGCTTGAATGACCATGGCACCGTTGCGCGGCGAACCGGGCGCGAACGATAGAGCTCGTCGTAATGGCTGTAGGCCCCGACCAGCTTGTCAAGCTGGGGGGCGCCCCCGCGTGTGCCGACCGGATAGCCCTCGGCCGCGCCGTAGAGCTCGGCATCCGGGCCACTATCCGAAAACACCGGCCCCGGCTCGCGGGCGGAGCTGCGGCCGTCGTCTGCGCAGGCTGGGGATGCCGCGACCGCGGCGGCGAGCATGGCTGACAAGACAAGCCCACGGCAATTGCGCGGGCTGCAGAGCGCTTCCCATGTCATTGGACTTGCCTCCTCACGCGTTCTTGCGGATGCGTTAGTGAGAACAACAAAGCAGGCCGATGGCGAGCGGAATGCTATCATGACGTGCAGCCGGTGTCAGCCGTGCGCCCAGCGCGCCTTGCTCTCCGGAAGCGGATGGGCCACGATCTCTCCCGCGCACCACCAACAAAACCAACAGCGCCGAGGAAACGCATGAGCAAGCCGTCACGCTTCGACTATGGCTGGGTCGTTGTCGCCGCAGGCGCGCTGATGACGTGTGTCGGGTTCGGCACGATGCTGTCGCTGGCGGTGTTCCTGCAGCCGATCTCGGACGCCATGGGCTGGTCGCGCGCCGGGGTATCGGCGGCGGCGACGCTGGATTTCCTCTTCATGGGATTTGCCGCGTTCCTGTGGGGCGCGCTGTCGGACCGGTTCGGCACGCGCATCGTGGTGTTGGCGGGAAGCCTGTTGCTGGGGCTCGGCCTCGTCACCGCGAGCCAGGCCACACACCTGTGGCAGTTCCAGCTCTGCTTCGGCGTCTTGATCGGCATTGCCGCCGGCAGCTTCTATGCACCGATGATGGCACTGGCGAGCGCCTGGATCGAGAAGAACAGAAGTCTCGCCGTGGCGCTGGTTTCGGCCGGCATGGGCGTGTCGCCGGTGACGATCGCACCGGCCGCGAGCTGGCTCATCACGGCCTACGACTGGCGCACCGCCATGCTGGTGATCGGCTGTGCCGCCTGGGCGCTGCTGATCCCCGCCTGCTTCCTGGTGCGGCCGGCGCCCGCGGCCGCGGCCGACACGCGTGCAGACGCCGCGCCGGAGGTCGAGCTGACCGCGGCGCAGGCGTTGCGCACGCCGCAATTCATTGCGCTGGCGGCGGCGCATTTCGCCTGCTGCGCGGCGCATTCCGGCCCGATCTTCCACATGGTGTCGTACGCAATGGTCTGCGGCATCGCTCCGCTCACGGCGGTGACGGTCTACAGCGTCGCCGGCGTCTCGGGCCTCGGCGGCCGCCTGCTGCTGGGCGCGCTGGCCGATCGCATCGGTGCCAAGCCCGTGCTGGTCGGCGGGCTCCTGGTGCAGGCGATCTGCATCGCGACCTATCTTGCGGTGGCGCAGCTCGGCGAATTCTACGCGCTGTCGGTCGTGTTCGGCCTCGCCTATGGCGGGGTGATGCCGCTCTATGCCGTGCTGGTCCGCGAGTTCTTCGGCGCGCGTATCATGGGCACGGTGTTCGGTGCGGTGTCGGCTTTCGCCAGCCTCGGCATGGCGCTCGGACCCTGGGCCGGCGGCCTCGTGTTCGACAATTTCCAGCGCTACACTTGGCTGCACGCCGGCTCGTTCGCGATCGGGCTCGCCGCCGTCGCGGTGGCGCTGAGCTTCCCGACCAGGCGCAGGCCATCGCTTGCCCTCGGCCGCGCCGCGGCCTGATTTCGACGAGCGAGTACATCGCCAGTTTTCCCTGGCTAGCGGACGTCAACTCGCTTTCGCTCGTGCTCCTCATCCTAGATCATGAAGCTCCTTGCCAAGCGGCGGCCCCAGCCGAAAATCCGAGAATGCGACCGCCAATCCCGACCGCTCCGGCGTGCAAGCCATGGGTCCAACGAGATAGGAAGAACTCTTCGCGAATGGCGCGAGCCGCATGAGAGGCCACATCTTTCCATCGGTCGAAGCCTGCAAACGAAGAACACCGTGCGCAACCGTGACACGCAATCGGAAGTCACTGGCGTCGTGCTCATAATGGGCTGTTGCCCAGTCCGATTGCCCCGCAGTCAGCACGCTCGACAGCATGGCGCGCCCGTCCGAAAACTCGATCCCCGCCTTGAGCCAGCGACGTTCGTCTATGCGCACCATCAGGCCCGCTTGATCGTAGAGCGCCTTGAAATCAGCCCGGATGCGAAGTTCGGCCGTGAACGCATCTCCCGCCTCAAAACCGAGGAAATGTCCGCTATCGCGGACAAAGCCGTAATGTGTCTCGCGCCAGAAGTCAGTGGCCTTGTCCGTTATCAGTTCAAGGAGGTTTTCCTTTTCGGACCAAGTTTTCGGCTCGTTCAACCAAGTGCCGTCGGACTTACCAAACATTCGTCGTGCTCCCTCTGAACCGGACGCCCCCTTGTCCAACAACCAAGCGCGCAGAGAAGGAATCTTGTGCTCGGCACATGGGTGGGACACCTTCTCCTGGAGCACAACGCGACTGGCCGACCTCAGGTCCGCCATTGTCGAAGGCTTTGCGTCAGCAAGTCGGCGTCATGAGCCCACCCCTTCGTCGGACTTCGAGTTTAGGCCTCGTGTTGCGACGATGGAGAAAGCGGCGCGTCCGTTCACATCGGCATCGCCAGGCGGCGACCGCCGCATCACGCCACCAGCGCATCCTCATCGCCGTCGATGCCGCGCTGGGCGGCGAGCAGGCTGACGATCTCGATATTGGGCCGGGCCTTGCTGAACAGAAAGCCCTGGCCTTCGTGGCAGCCTTCCGCGCGCAGGCAGCTCAGCTCGGCTTCGGTCTCGACGCCTTCGGCGGTGATGGTGACGCCCAGGCCTTTGCCGAGGCTGACGATGGAGCGGATGATGGCCTGCGCCTCGCGGTTGGCGCCGAGATCGCGAACGAAGGACTGATCGATCTTGATCTTGTCGAAGGGAAAGCTGCGCAAGTAACTGAGGCTGGAATAGCCGGTGCCGAAATCGTCCATCGAGATCCGCACCCCCAGCGCGCGCAAGGCATGCAGCGTCGCCAGCACCTGCGCGCTCTTTTCCAGCAGCAGCGTCTCGGTGATCTCGAGCTCGAGCCGGCGCGGCGGCAGGCCGGAACCCTTGAGCGCCTCGGTGACCATCGAGAGAAGATTGCCGCTGCGGAACTGGAGCGGCGACAGATTGACGGCGACGCGGACGTCGTCCGGCCAGGCCGCGGCATCCAGGCAGGCCCGGCGCAGCATCAGCCCGCCGAGCGGGTTGATCAGGCCGGTGTCCTCGGCGACCGGAATGAACTCGGCGGGCGAGACCATGCCGCGCTCGGCGTGCGGCCAGCGCACCAGCGCTTCGAAGCCGGTGATGCGGCCGCTCTGGAGGTCGATCAGCGGCTGATAATACGGACGCAGCACGTCGCTCTGGATCGCGTCGCGCAGCTCGACCTCGATCTTGCGGCGGCTCTGCGCTTTCGCATCCAAAGCGGCCTCGAAGAAGGCGAAGCTGCCGCGCGCGTCCTGCTTGGCGCGCGACAGTGCCATGTCGGCGCTCTTGAGCAGCTTCTCGGAATCGTCGCCATCGCCCGGCGCCATCGCGATGCCGATCGAGGCGCCGATCACCACGGAATGACCGTCGAGCAGATAGGGATCGGCGATGGCCTCGAGCAGGCGCTTGGCCAGCCCGACCGCGTCCTCGGGCCGCATCAGGCCGCTCTGCACGATCGCGAACTCGTCCGAGTTGAGCCGCGCCAGCGCGTCTTCCTCGCGCAAGGTCGAGCGCAGCCGCTTGGCGACGCCGCGCAGCAGCTTGTCGCCGACCGCGTGTCCGAGCGTGTCGTTGACCGCCTTGAAATTGTCCAGCCCCAGCATCAGCAGCGCGACCTTCTCGGGGCTGCGCCGCGTGTGCAGCAGCATCTCGTCGGTCTGCTGGCGCAGCAGGGCGCGGTTGGGCAGACCGGTCAGGGAGTCATGCTGGGCCATGAAGGCGAGCCGCGCCTCGGCGCGCTTGCGTTCGGTGATGTCCATCAGCGCCAGCAGCACCGCGGGCCGGTCGGCATAGGTCAATTCGCGGAAATAGATCGCAAGGTCGATCAGCGCGCCGTCGGCCTTGACGTGCTTCCAGGTGCGGCCGGCCTGCTCCTCGCTGGAACGATCGGCGGTCCAGGGCGGCTCGCTGTCGAAGGCCTGCAAGGAGCGGATCTTCAGCCGCTCGAACTCGGGGCGGCTGTAACCGTAATGCGCGACCGCGGCATCGTTGACGCCGAGGATGCGCTCGTCGTCCAGCGCGCAGACGATCATCGGGACGGGATTGCCGTCGAACAGCAGGCGGAACGAGGCTTCGCGCTGCTTCAGCTCGGTGATGTCGACGCGCAGGCCGACCACGCCGCCGTCGTCGGTCAAGCGCTCGTCGATCAGGATGACGCGGCCGTCCGACAGCTTCTGCTCGTGGCGCGCGCCGGGCTGATAGAGTTTTTGCAGCCGCTCGGCGATCCACTCGTCCTCGTGGCCCACGGCCTCCGGGTAGTCGCCGCGGGCAACGCCGATGCGCAGCGTGTCTTCGAGGCGTGCGCCTTCCTCGAACAGATCGGCGGTCTTGCTGTAGATCTCGGCGTATTTCTTGTTCCAGAGGACGTAGCGGCCTTCGGCGTCGAGGAACACGATGCCTTGCGGCAGGATGTCGATGGCCTGGCGCAGCCGCTCATGTGATTTGCGTGCGTCCGCGATCGCGGCCTCCGCCTCGGCGCGGCTGCGCAGGACTTCGTCGCGTTCGGACAGGGGTCGCGGTGCGCATGCGAAGCGCGGCTTGCGCGGCGAGCGGCCGGCCCGGGCAGGCAAGCCTTGCCTTCGCTTTTTTGCTTTTCGAGACTTCAAACCCAACTTCACTCGTTCCCGTCGCGCCCGCCCGCGCAAGTCCTGAATGAAAAAGTCTTGAGGCAAGTGTCTGAAAAAAAAGTAATCTCGCCCCGCCGCGGTCCGCGCGATGCGGACCTTGCTGCCTGTTTGCGCGGCGTGGCCGTGGCGCCAGGCGCCGTCAAACCCTGTCCGGAGCCGCAATCGTTGGTCGACCTGATGCAAAATTGCGCGTGCGCTTGAATCAGTTCCGAAATCAGGCACGATTGCATGCGAGCCGCGGATTTCCCTCGCGCCGCGCACGAATTTTGGTCAATGCAGGATACGGTTATTGCCGCCTTAAGAAACGCGGCCTGAGACACGATTTAACGAGCAGCGCCGAGCCGGCGGCCGGCTCCAGCCTCATTCTTACCCCTGATGCGGCATTAGGCTATAAGGACGTCTGCATGAGTCGCCGCGGCATCATCCTCCTCCTGCTCTGGTTCGTTCCCCTGGCCGCCGGCACCGCGCTGGCCCAGGACAAAGGCAGCGTGAATCCGAAGCCGCTGCCGCCGCTCGCCAATCCGAACGACCCGGATCTGGCCGCCAAGGAGCTGTTCGCGCGCAAGCTGCTGCCGTCCAAGGGCCCGGCCCACGTGATCGGCTCCTACACCAGGGGCTGCATCGGCGGCGCGGAGCAGATGCCGCTCAACGGCGATCACTGGCAGGTGATGCGGCTGTCGCGCAACCGCAGCTATGGCCACCCCGAGATGATCGCGCTGATCAAGCGGCTCGCGGCCAAGGCGCACAAGGACGCGCGATGGCCGGGCATCCTGGTCGGCGACATCGCGCAGCCGCGCGGCGGCCCGGCGCTGTCCGGCCACGCCAGCCACCAGATCGGTCTCGACGCCGACATTTGGCTGACGCCGATGCCGGACCGCCGGCTCTCGCGCGAGGAGCGCGAAGACATGTCGGCGGTGATGATGGTGCGCCAGGACCGGCTCGACGTCGATCCGAAAGTGTTCACGCCCGGCCATGTGCTGGTGCTGCGCGATGCGGCGCGGGAGCCGGCGGTGCAGCGCATCTTCGTCAACGCCGCGATCAAGAAGGCGCTGTGCCGCGAGGCCAAGGGCGACCGCGCATGGCTGTCGAAGATCCGGCCCTGGTGGGGCCACGACTACCATTTCCACATCCGCATGCGCTGCCCGGCCGGCGCCGGCGAATGCGAAGGCCAGCCCTCGCAGGCCGAGGACGAAGGCTGCAAGCCCGCCGATCTCGCCTATTGGTTCTCCGACGCGGTGCTGCACCCCAAGCCGCCGCCGGAGCCGCCAAAGCCGAAGCCGCCGATGACGCTGGCGCAGATGCCGGCGGCCTGCAAGGCGGTGCTGCACGCGGGCGATGCGAAGCCGTAGGATACGCTGTCCCCTCGCCCACCGCTGTCATCCCGGGCTCGCGCTACGCGCGCCCCGGGATGACGCGCCGGGTTTGACCTTCCGACCTGGCCTGCTATCTTCGCTGCTGCGATATCCCACGCTGGCCGTAAGCCAAAGTGGAGCCGTGGAACGGCGCGTCCGCCCGTCGCATCTGACCAATCAACGCCAGATTTGCGTGCGCCGCCTGCGCGCGCGAGTTCGCACGGAGCGCATCCATGTTTCGCCAGTCCGGACTTCTCACCGCCTTCGTGATCCTTGCCTTCGTAATCCTTGCCGCCGCCTCCCTCTCGCCGGCCGCAGCCGAGGACAAGACCATCACCGTGTTCGCCGCCGCGTCGATGAAGAACGCGCTCGACGAGGTCGATGCCGACTACACCGCAAGGACCGGCGTCAAGTTCTCGGTCAGCTATGCCGCGAGCTCGGTGCTCGCCCGGCAGATCGAGCAGGGCGCGCCGGCGGACGTGTTCGTCTCGGCCGACACCGACTGGATGGATTACGCGATCGCCAGGAAGACCATCAACGAGTCTTCCAGAGTCAATCTGCTCGGCAACAGCCTCGTGCTGATCGCGCCGAAGGAGTCCAAGATCGACAGCGTCACGATCGCGCAAAGTTTCGACCTCGCCAAGCTCGCCGGCGACGGCCGGGTCGCGACCGGCGACGTCAAGTCGGTGCCCGCAGGCAAATATGCCAAGGCGGCGCTCGAAAAGCTCGGCGCCTGGCAGGCGGCCGAAGCGAAATTCGCGATGGCCGAGAGCGTGCGCGCCGCGCTGACGCTGGTGGCGCGCGGCGAGGCCAATCTCGGCATCGTCTATGCCACCGACGCCAAGGTCGAGCCCGGCGTCAAGATCGTCGGCACCTTCCCGGCGGACTCGCATCCCGCGATCATCTATCCGGTCGCCGCGACCACGATCGCGAAGGCCGGCACCGGCGACTATCTCGCCTTCCTGCGCTCCTCGGTGGCCAAGTCCATCCTGGAAAAATACGGCTTCAAGTTCCTGGTCAGCCCGACAACCTGATATTCAGCACTCGATGTTCGAGATCTCTCCCGCCGAATGGACCGCGATCCTGCTCTCGCTCAGGGTCGCGATCATCGCCACGCTGGTCGCGACGCCGTTCGGCATCGCGCTGGCATGGCTGCTCGCGCGCAGGGACTTCTGGGGCAAGTCGGTGCTGGATGCCGTGGTGCATCTGCCGCTGGTGCTGCCGCCTGTCGTCACCGGCTATCTGCTGCTCCTCAGCTTCGGCCGGCGCGGCCTCATCGGCGGCTTCCTCGCCGACCATCTCGGGATCGTGTTCTCGTTCCGCTGGACCGGCGCGGCGCTCGCCTGCGGCGTGATGGCGTTTCCACTGCTGGTGCGCCCGATGCGGCTGTCGATCGAGGCGATCGACCGCCGGCTGGAGCAGGCCGCCGAGACGCTCGGCGCCGCGCCATGGAAAGTGTTCTTCACCGTGACGCTGCCGCTGGCGCTGCCCGGCGTGCTCGCCGGCATGGTGCTCGGCTTCGCCAAGGCGATCGGCGAGTTCGGCGCGACCATCACCTTCGTCTCCAACATTCCCGGCGAGACCCAGACGATCTCGTCGGCGATCTATTCGCTGATCCAGACGCCGGACGGCGACGCCGCGGCCGGCCGGCTCGTGATCGTCTCGATCGCGCTGGCGCTGGGCGCGCTGATATCGGCCGAATGGTTTGCCCGCCGCGCCACCGCGCGGCTGCACGGGAATTGACCATGCTGCGCGTCGATGTCGAGAAGAAGCTCGGCGATTTCTCGCTTCAGGCGTCCTTCACCAGCGAGGGCCGCGTCATCGGCCTGTTCGGCGCGTCGGGCGCCGGCAAGACCTCGCTGGTCAACATGATCGCAGGATTGTTGCGGCCCGACCGCGGCACCATCGTGATCGACGGCGAGACCGTCGACGACATCGCGGCCGGCATCCACGTGCCGACGTATCGCCGCCGCATCGGCTACGTGTTTCAGGACGCGCGGCTGTTCCCGCATCTCGACGTCGCGCAGAATCTCGACTACGGCCGCCGCATGAACGGCCTTGCGCCCGATCCCGCCCAGCACAGGCGCATCATCGACCTGCTCGACATCGGTGCCCTGCTCGATCGTCGTCCCGGAAAACTCTCCGGCGGCGAGCGCCAGCGCGTCGCGCTCGGACGCGCGCTGCTGTCACGGCCACGCCTCTTGCTGCTCGACGAGCCGCTCGGCGCGCTCGACGAGGGCCGCAAGCTCGAGATCCTACCCTACCTGGTGCGGCTGCGCGACGAGGCCAACGTGCCGATGGTCTATGTCAGCCACGACGCCGCCGAGCTGCGCCAGCTCGCCACCCAGATCGTGATGCTGAAGCAGGGCCGGGTGACGAGCTTCGGCGGGGTGAAGGTGCTGGCGTGAGGCGTTTCGTGCCCCGGACGCGACGCAGCACGCAGTGATGCGTCGCAGAGCCGGACCCACACCGCGCCATGGGTCCCGGCTCTGCGCAGCAACGCTTGCGCGTTGCAGCACGTCCGGGACACGAGTTATTGCGAGCGTAGCCATCGTAGGCTGCGTTACACCCCCGCCACCGAGGTCCACATATCCGAAAGCTTCTTCCGCAGCGCCTGCGCGCGGGTCAGCGGCGGGGGCGTCTCGTCTTCTTCCGGCAGGCGCAGGCCGACGACGCTGACGCGGCCGCCGGAGATGCTACGCGCGACCAGCACGATCTCGTCCAGCGGCAGCTCGGCGCCCTCTTTCGGCGCGTGGTCGAGATGGATGTCGAAATAGTCCGCGAGCGTGAGCTTGCTCGCTTCCTCGCTCACCGTCACGCCGTAGATCTCCGCAAGCTCGGCCAGCGTGTGCTCGCCGGAGACCATGAAGTCGCCGAGCAGATGCGGATCCGGCGCCGAGCTCGGCTGCATGTCGACGAAGAAGCGGTCGAGCGATTCGGCCTTTTCCGGCGGGGCCAGCAGATAGATGTAATCGCCGGGCGCGATCGGATCGGCCTCCAGCGGCGTCAGGATGTTCTCGTTGCGGATCACCAGCGTCGGCTTGGACCAGGACGGGATCAGGCCGCGGCGGAAATACAGGCTCTTGGGCCGCACCGGATATCCGACCAGCTGCTGCTCGAGCTGGCCGGGCAGATCCAATTCGACACGGCGCGGGCCGCGCTCGGCGCGCGGCAGCGCCACGTGCAGTTTTCGCGCGGCCGGTGCAAGGGTCCAGCCCTGCAGCAAGAGCGAGATGATGACGACGACGAAGGCGACGTCGAAATAGAGATAGGCCTTGGACAGGCCGACCAGCATCGGGATCGAGGCCAGGAAGATCGCGACCGCGCCGCGCAGGCCGGTCCAGGCGATGAAGATCTTCTCGCGCCAATTGAAGCGGAATGGCGCAAGGCACACGAACACCGCGATCGGCCGCGCCACCAGCATCAGCATGAACGCGACGGCGACCGCCGGCACGATGCTGTCCCCCAGCCTGCTCGGCGAGACCAGCAGGCCGAGCAGCACGAACATCACGATCTGCGCCAGCCAGGTCGCGGCATCGAGGAAGGCCACGACCTGGTTGTGCGCGCGCGTCGGCCGGTTGCCGATGATGATGCCGGCGAGATAGACCGCAAGGAAGCCGGAGGCATGCATGATCTGGGAAGCTCCGAAGATCACCAGCGCGGCCGTGGTCACGAAGGGCGCATGCAGCCCCTGCGGCAGCGCCACTTTGTTGAGCGCGATGACGACGAGGCGGCCGCCGAACACGCCGACCACCGCGCCCAGCACCGCCTCCAGCACGAACTCCGTCAGCACGTGGCCGGGCGAGCTCGAGCCGACCGAGATGTACTCGACCAGCATCAAGGTGAGGAAGATCGCGAAGGGGTCGTTGGTGCCGGATTCCGCTTCCAGCGTCGCGCCGACGCGCGGGCGCAGGCGCAGGCCCTGGGTGTGCACCAGCAGGAACACCGCGGCCGCATCGGTCGAGGCCACCACGGCGCCGACCAGCAGCGATTCCGTCCAGTTGAGATCGAGCGCGAATTTGGCGAACGGCGCCGTGATCAGCGCGGTCAGCAGCACGCCGGCGGTCGCAAGCACCACGGACGGCGCGAGCACGGTGCGGATGCTGGCAAAGCGCGTCCTGAGGCCGCCGTCGAACAGGATCAGGGCCAGCGCCACCGAGCCGACCAGATAGGTGGTGCGGACGTCGTCGAACTGGAGCTGGCCGGGACCGGAATCGCCGGCGAGCATGCCGACCGCAAGGAAGACCAGCAGCAAGGGCGCACCGAAGCGGAGCGCGAGCAGGCTCGACAGGATACCGGCCATGACGAGGACGGCGCCGAGCAATATGGCGAGGCTGACGGAGTCGAGGGAGGCCATCCACCTTCCGGGTTAAAACAGCTGGAATGGCATCCTTATCGTCGGCAGACTCACGCGCCAACTCATTTTCGCGTCTCGCGGCAATCTGCCCGTTTTTGCGGCCTTAACGTCCATCACATGCCGGTGTATCGGTGGTCCGGCCGCGCCCTTTGTGGGATTCTGCGGCTCCCTCGAATCAAATCCTCCCCGCTTGCCGACGAGACCGATGGACATGGACCTCAAGGACTTCATGGAGTTCGTGCAGACCACCGCGCGCAGCGTCGGGGCGGAGATCTCCTCGCCCTGGTTCTACCTGCAATTCGGGCTCATTCTGGCCGCCGCCGGCATCGCCTATGCGGCGGAGGCCGGCATCCGCAACCGGGTCGACATGACCGCGCTGACGATGCGCTGGCCGCTGCCGCTCCGGCACTTCGCCCGGGTGATGGTCTCCAGCGCGTCGACGGCGGTGTTCACCTTGCTCGTGATCGTCTCGCGCCTCGTGATGTACCACGCGACCTGGCCGAGCCGCTCCTATCTCTTGATGGTCGCCGCCAAGCTCGGGCTGGCCTGGCTCGCGATCCGGCTCCTGACCTCGGTGCTGCGCAATGCCTTCATCGTCAGGCTGGTGTCGATCACGGCCTGGTTTGTCGCCGCGCTCTCCATCCTCGGCCAGTTCGATGCGACCGTCGAGCTGCTCGATGCCTACGCGATCGTGCTCGGCGGCCTCCGGCTGACCCCGCTGCTGGCGATCAAGGCCGGCGCGCTTCTCCTCATCGCGCTCTGGGCCACCAACATCGCCAGCAATTTCGCCGAGAGCCGGATCAACGCGACCACCGACCTGACGCCGTCGGTGCAGGTGCTGCTGGTCAAGATCATCCGCATCGGGCTTCTGGCCGTCGCCATCGTCATCGCGCTCGGCGCGGTCGGCATCGACCTGTCCGCGCTCGCGGTGTTCTCCGGCGCGGTCGGCGTCGGCATCGGTATCGGCCTGCAGAAGATCGTCGCCAATTTCATCTCCGGCATCATCCTGCTCGCCGACAAGTCGGTGAAGCCCGGCGACCTCGTCACCATCGGCGACAATACCGGCCGCATCAGCGCGATGAAGACGCGCTATATTTCCGTTGCCGCCGGCGACGGCCGCGAGTTCCTGGTGCCGAACGAGGATCTGGTGACGCAGAAGGTCGTCAACTGGACCTATACCGACAAGAACACGCTGGTGAAGATCGCCTTCGGCACCAATTACGACGCCGACCCGCGGCTCGTCTGCAAGCTCGCCGCCGAGATCGCCGCCGCTCATCCCCGCGCGCAGAAGGGCAAGCCGCCGAACTGCATTCTGACCGAGTTCGCGGAGGCCGGGATGAAGTTCTCCCTCACCCTCTGGCTCGCGGACCCCGACGGCATGGACACCGTCAAGAGCGACGTGATGCTGGCGCTGTGGGACGCCTTCAAGCAGGAGGGCATCCGGGTTCCCTATCCGGTCCGCGAAATCCGCATCCGCGGCGGCGCGCTGCCGGTGGAAACCACCGTAGAAGTCCCGAATTAGGCCGCTTTCGCACCCAGGGCCGGTAGGCTCGGCTTGCATGAAGGCCGCCAATCATTAAATTGGGGCCTGATATCAAGCCTTTCCACCGACATCGAGGAAGACCGCACCCGCATGAGCTACGTCGAAGCCACCGATACCTCGCTGCGCAAGACCGGACAGATCAAGCTGCACGGGCCGGCCGCCTTTGCCGGCATGCGCAAGGCGGGCGCGCTGGTGGCGAAGTGCCTGGACGAGCTGACCGACATCGTCGGGCCCGGCGTGCCGACCGAGCGCATCGACCAGTTCGTCCGCGAGTTCGCCTTCAGCCATGGCGCCTATCCGGCGACGCTGATGTATCGCGGCTATCGCTATTCGACCTGCACCTCGCTCAACCACGTGGTCTGCCACGGCATGCCCGGCGACCGTCCGCTGAAGGAAGGCGACATCGTCAACATCGACGTCACCTTCATCGTCGACGGCTGGTACGGCGATTCCAGCCGGATGTATGCGGTCGGCCCGATCGCCCGCAAGGCGGAGCGGCTGATCGAGGTGACGTATGAGGCGATGATGCGCGGCATCGCCGCGGTGAAGCCCGGCGCCACCACCGGCGACATCGGCCACGCCATCCAGAGCTTCGTCGAGCCGCAGGGCATGAGCGTGGTGCGCGATTTCTGCGGCCACGGCCTCGGCCGCATGTTCCACGACGAGCCGAACATCATCCATATCGGCCGTCCGGGCGAAGGCGTGCAGCTCAAGCCCGGCATGTTCTTCACCATCGAGCCGATGATCAATCTCGGCAAGCCGCACGTGAAGATCCTCTCCGACGGCTGGACCGCGGTGACCCGCGACCGCTCGCTGTCGGCGCAGTTCGAGCACTCCGTCGGCGTCACCGCCACCGGCGTCGAGATCTTCACGCTGTCGGAGCGGCACGGCGAGAAGCAGATCGCGGCAACGTAAGCGCAACCCTTGTTGCAAATCGCTCTCAATACAGCAGCAGCCTGCGTCATCTTGCCGTTCCCCGCATGACAATCGCCAGGGAATAGGCAACGCATCCCGGTGTCGAACCATCGCGGGCGCTTTCAACCGGTGTAAAGCGCCTTCCGAGGATCCACTCAAAGGGAGCATCACAATGTTCGAGGTTTCACGACGCGATCTGGTCCTCGGGAGCACGGGGGCAGCACTGGTCTTCGGTCTCAAGGGGCCCGTGTCCTTCATCGGTGCCGCCTCGGCACAGCGCGCCGCCGATAGCCTTACCTACAAGGTCGGTGACATCGACGTGTTCAGCCTGCATGAGGGCTCGATCGAGCGGCCGGTGACCGAGGGCATAGTCAAGAATGCCGGGCTCGACGACGTCAAGAAGGCGCTGACCGCAGCCGGCATCGGACCCGACAAGATCGACAATCCCTTCACGGTCACCGCGATCCGTACCGGCGGCAAAGTCGTTCTGTTCGACAGCGGTTTCGGCGGCAACGGTCCCGCCAGCGTCGGCAAGCTCGCCGGCAACATGAAGGCGGCCGGTCTCGATCCGGCGGCGGTGTCGACGGTAGTGATCTCGCATTTCCATCCCGATCACATTTCGGGCTTGTGGGTGAAGGAAACCAACGCGCAGGTATTTCCAAACGCGGAAATCATGATGCCCGAAGTCGAGTACAAGTTCTGGACCGATGCGGCCCTGGTGGAGAAGGTGCCCGAAGCCAACCGCGCCCACGTCAAGCGGATTCAGGCGACCTTCCCGACCTGGAAGAACATCAAGCAGTATGGCGACGGCGCCGACCTCGCGCCCGGCGTCAAGGCCATCGCCACGCCGGGTCACACGATCGGCCACATGTCCTTCCTGGTGGCCTCCGGCGGGCAGCAGCTCTTCATCCAGAGCGACGTCACCGGCATCCACCAGCTGTTCGTCAAGAACCCCGGCTGGTTCTCCGGCTTCGACAGCGACGGACCGAAGGCGGAGGCCACGCGGCGCGCCTTCTTCGACCGCGTGATCGCCGAAAAGGGCATGATCGCCGGCTATCATTTCGGCTTTCCGAACGTCGGCACGCTGACCAAGGACGGCAACGGCTACGCCTTCGCCGCCGTCAAGGCCTGATCGCGCCGCACGCAGTGAATGCGAAGGCGCCGTGTTCGCACGGCGCCTTTTTTCTTGCCGCCGCGGCGTCGTCGCGCAGCACTTCAGAGTTGCAAAAACCGCCCGGCGCGGCATCCTTGCGCCGATGCCCCGCAAGACTGCGGTCACCCAAGTGGGCGCGGCCCGGATTGACGGATGCGAGTGCCGTTTTCTTGGATGCGGTTCGGCGGCGATCCATGTTCATCTCTGCCCTGCCGGCGGGACAGAGCTCGACGGAGTTCTGAACGCTTCGCCTCAACGAAGGCTGATCCAGCTCTATCGCTTGCGGCGGAATGACGACGGCGGCCGCTTGTAGGTCGCGGCAAAGGCATCGTTGAATCTACGGATGCTGCCAAAGCCGGCCGCAAACGCAATCTCCGCCAATGTCATCTCGGTCTGGTCGATGAGCCGCTTGGCTTCCTGCACGCGGCGCGTCGCGGCGATCTCGCTCGGGCTCGCGCCGGCGTGGCGCATGAACAGGCGGAGCAGGTGACGCGGCCCGACGCCCAGGGCATCCGCAAGCTCCGCCATGGTCGCGCGGTCGAGAAAGCCGTCATTGATCAGGCGCATGCCGCGCGCGACGGTGGTCGCCGTCCCCATCCAGGCCGGCGAGCCCGGCGCGGTTTCTGGCCGGCAGCGCAGACACGGGCGAAAGCCGGCCCGCTCGGCGGCAGCCGCAGTCGCATAGAAGGTGACGTTCTCAGAGCGGGCCGGACGCACGGGGCAGACCGGGCGGCAATAGATGCGCGTCGAGCGAACGCCGGAGAAGAACAGGCCATCGAAAGCGCGCGCACGCGCGAGGCGTGCCCGATCGCAGGTTTCACGGTCGAGATGCGGTCGCAGCGTCTGCCGCTGTGCCGGGCCTGTCGTCATGGCGAAATCCTAGTGTCGAAGCGCCCCGCCGAGTAGCTGAAATCGGACTTGACCGGACGATGAGGTCCGAATCCCGCCAGCCTGCGGTGCCGCTCCGGACCATCGTGTCGATAGACCCGGAACAGATCGCATGAGCACACAGCCGCAACAGACGACATCAGGACAAACCCGTCTCGCGCTCGAGATCGGGCTCCTGCTCCTTCTCGCCCTGATCTGGGGCAGCTCATTCACGCTGATCAAGGTCGCGCTTCCGACGATCCCGCCCTTCACAATGGTCGCGGCGCGGGTGACGATCGCGGCCGTTCTCTTGATCCTGATCGCGCTCGCGCAGGGGCACGCCTTGCCGCGCCAAGGGTCGCTGTGGGCGGCTTTTGTCGTGCAAGGGCTGCTGCAAAGCGCGCTGCCCTTTACCCTGATCAGTTGGGGCGAGGTCCACATCACAAGCGGCCTCGCCGGCGTGCTTAATGCGACGCCGCCGATGTTCGTGCTGGTCATCGCGATGTCGACCATGCGAGTGGACGCGCGATCGGGGGACACCGCCGCACTGCTGGCGCAGGCCGCCATCTTGGCGGCGAGCTTCTGCTACGCGCTCGCACCAATCTGGGGGCAGCGGTTCGCGGGCCGTCCCGTGATCGTCACGGCAGCCGGGACGATGAGCTGCGCCGCGGCTTTGATGCTGCCCATCGCCGCTGTCCTCGACCGTCCCTGGACGCTGGCGCCGACGACGCAGGCGATCACGGCGGTGCTCGGCCTTGCGATCGTCTGCACCGCCCTCGCGATGGTGATCTATTTCCGCCTGATCCATACGCTTGGCCCCCTCGGCACGACGAGCGGCAGCTATCTGCGCGCCGGCTTCGCCGTGGCGCTTGGGACTACGCTCCTTGACGAAAGCTTCACCTGGTCGATGCTGGCCGGCATGTTGCTCATCGTCGTCGGCGTCATGGCGATAACCGCTCCCATGCGGAGGCCCTGAGAGCAGCGCAATTGTCGGTTGAAAAATTCCGGCGAGAGGGCGATGCTGGCGGCCGATGCCCGCCAAGCCGGACCACGACAAGAGCAAACCTGACGAGACGCCGCACTATCTCGGCCATCGCGAGCGGCTGCGCGAGCGCTTCTACAATGCCGGCGCGGATGCGCTCAGCGATTACGAGCTGCTCGAGATGGCGCTGTTTCCGGCGCTGCCGCGGCGCGACACCAAGCCGCTGGCGAAGACGCTGATCAAGACCTTCGGCTCGTTCGCCGAGGTCGTGCATGCGCCGGTGGCGCGGCTGCGCGAGGTCGAGGGCATCGGTGAATCCGCGATCAACCAGCTGAAGCTGATCGCCGCGGCAGCGCATCGCGTCGCCAAGGGCGGGGTCAACAGCCGCAACGCCCTGTCGTCCTGGAACGCGGTGATCGATTATTGTCGCTCCAGCATGGCGTTCGCCGACAAGGAGCAGTTTCGCCTGCTCTTCCTCGACAAGCGCAATCAGCTGATCGCCGACGAGGTGCAGCAGACCGGCACGGTCGACCACACCCCGGTCTATCCCCGCGAGGTGATCAAGCGCGCGCTGGAATTATCGGCGACCGCGCTGATCCTGGTCCACAACCACCCCTCCGGCGATCCCTCGCCCTCGCAGGCCGACATCCAGATGACGAAGGCGATCATCGATATTGCCAAGCCGCTGGGGATCGTCGTGCACGACCATATCATCGTGGGCAAGAACGGGCATGCGAGCTTGCGGGGCTTAAGGCTAATCTGAATGAGCCAAATGCAAGCTTTGTTGAGGAGCCTCTACCCCGTTTAGGTTCTTGCACCATGTTGACTGACGACCATTCCTTCGCTGACCGGACGATAGCGGAGACTATCTTCCGCGTTTCCGCGGAAATCAAACGCACTGACGCGAAGCACCGCCAAGCCGCCATTCGCGACCTCTCCGATCTTTGCCGGAAGGTCCGCGTTCGCGCGCGTGCGGCAATTCCTATCTGGCTGGAGCTGCTGGCCGATGGAGACAAGGAGATCGGCGAGAGTGCGAGCTACGGCCTCAGCTATTGTGCGCCGGACAGCATCGAGCCATTGATTGAGCAACTAAGGCACCATAATCCGATTGTACGGCAGCGAGCATGCTCATCGCTCGGGACGATCGGCCAAGAAGCGATGCTCGCCACGCAGAGCATCCTGCCGTTGCTCGCGGACCCCGTTCAGGAGGTGCGCTCACGCGCGGCTTGGGCACTTGGTGTGATTGGGGATTCCCGTCAACGCACGATTGCGGCCCTGTTCGATATGGCGCGCTCGGGGACGATAGAAGATCGCCGCTCTGCCTTGCACGGCTTGGGCAGCTTAGCAAACGCGGCCGCAGACCTCGCAACATTTCGCGCACGTCAGCAGGAGATATTCGACGCGCTCGTGGACGAGGACGAGGCCGTCCGCTGGAGCGCCTGCTATGCCATTGAATCCCTTGATCTCGATCCTGCGACTCACCTCGAGCTGATCGTGCCTCGGCTTTCAGATCGATCGGAGCGTGTAGAAGAGATCGCCATCCAACAACTGAAAGGTCTCGCCGATGAAATCGACCTTACATCCCATCTTGCCCCGATTTGCCAGGTCGTACGCGGCGCACGAAGGCGCTCAGCAGCCACCGCCTGCGAGGTGATTGGCATGCTGGGCCCAAGAGCTCACGGGGCAGTACCGTTCCTCATAGATGCACTCGACAGCGAAGACGCATTCATCACCATCGCCGCCACAGGCGCCCTATGGCGTGTGGAGCGCCGCATCGACGTCGCGCTGCCCCATCTGGAGAGGCTCTTCCCGGACTTCGGCGAGACAGTCTGCGACGTGATCAGCCAGATCGGCCCTGCCGCGGCACCATTGATCGATCAGGTTCTTGCAGCGCTGGAATCCGATGATTGGGATTTGCAGTGGGCCGCGGCCGATGCATTAGGGTCCATGGGCTCGAGCGATTCCGCTGTGCTTGCAGAGCTGACAGCAGCACTCGGACACGACAGCAACATCGTTGTGTCGGCGGCAGCAACTGCGCTTGCTCGCATTGGTGCAGCGGCGGTGCCTGTGCTGTCCGACATTATCCGGCAGCTGGAGGATCCGCGCGCCGAATGGGCGGCGGACGCGCTGGGACGGATCGGGCCCGCCGCTCACGCGGCGGCTGAATTGCTACGCGCGCAATTGCATTCACCGCAGCTGGGACTGGCGGCGTGGTCGGCAATCGCGCTGGCAAAGATCACGGGGGATGAGAGCACCGTTCCCATGCTGGTGAAATTGCTCGAGGGGATGGACCGCGCCGACTTGAGGCGGGAGGCGGCGCTTGGCCTCAAGGCCATTGGGTCCCGGGCGTCTGGTGCCATCGGCGCCCTGGAGGCGCTACACCACGATCCAAGCGATGAGGTCAGGACGGCTGCGGAGGCGGCGCTGTCTGCTGTGCTCGCAGAGCGCCACTAAGATGTGACTGCGCTCAACCATATCATCGTGGGCACGAACGGGCATGCGAGCCTGCGCGGGCTGCGGCTGATCTAGGCCAATCAGAACGCCTGGTTCCTGGCGGCTTTCAGGTGCTCTTCCGCGGCCGTGATGCCGGCGAATGCCTTGAGCGTCAAGGCGGTCGGTTGCGGCTTCCATGCGGCAACCAGTTTCTCGGCCTTCTCGAGCTCAGGCTTGGACAACATGGAAGCCATCTCGTTCACGTTCTTCGCCGGCGCCACCTTCGAGAGTTTGAAATAGGCATACGACAGGGACAAGTCTTTCGGCGCTCCCTTTCCGGCCGAATAGGCGCGAGACAGGCTGAAGAGGGCTTCGGGAAGCCCCTGATCGGCAGCCGTCCTCCACCATTTCAGCGCTTCTTCCGAGTTGCCTCTCCTGTCATACATCAGGGCGACATCGTGCTGAGCGCGCGCATAGCCGGCCCTGGCGGACACGAGCTTGTATTTCAGTGCTTGATCCGCATCGGTCGCAACAATGCCGGCACCTTGTCCGTCATAATAGCAACCGAGCTTGTAGGCCCCCAGGGGGTCGTTGCCCGCGGCCGATTTCTGAAACCACTCGAAGGCCCGGCTGCGGTCCTGCTGCGTGCCGATGCCGTTGTTGTGCATCATGCCGACATGATATTGCGCCTCGGCATCTCCGCGATTGGCCAACACGACCATCGCATCAAAGGTGCGCGTGTCATTCGCGCTGGCGGGCATCGCGAGCAGCAGAAGGCACGAAAAAGCCAGGGCAACGATTTTCATGTCAAAGCCCGATCGCATTTGAGCCATTCCGTCTTGGTCGCCCGAGGCGCAGGAAAAGTTCGAATGCGGCAAGAACTCCCAAACCAGCGGATCTTGGCCCGTCCGAGTTCGTCCCGTCACGGCTCGATCCAGCGCTGCACGGCTTCGGCGGTGTCAGCGGGGGTCGTGCTGAAGCAGATCGCGGCCTCGGGCGCGAGGCGGTGGACGAGGTTGAGGACCTTCTCGAACAGCACGAGGCGCTCCTTCGGCTCGCGCAGGCCGGCGCCGATGACGATGCAGTCGAAGTGCTCCTCACGCAGGGCGGCGGTCACGGCGGCCTCGGCCGTCGCATCGAGATCGATCAGGCAGCTCGTGACCTCGAAGCCGAGGCCTCGCAGACGCAGCAGCTGGGCCTCGATGTAGCTGCGGACATGTTCGGGCGAGAGCTGAGGAAACGCACTGTAATCCGCATTGCCGGGTTCGATGCCGATCGCGAGGATGCGCTTGGCCATGCCGGATCTCCCAACGAAATCACCTCTTCCGTCAACGAGATGCCCGGTCTGCGGGTTCCGCCTTCGCGCGGCGGCGGGCGGCGGCGAATGCCGGGCCGCCTACTGCCGCAGCATGATCAGCGGATCTGCCGTGTCGGGGACGCGCCGCCATTGCGCGTTGTCGTCGGCCTCGAACTGCCAGGCATCGCCCGATTTCGACATCAGGATGATCTGGCCGCGCTCGAGCCGCCATTGCGCCGGATTGAACTGGGCGATGGCGGCGTCGCATCTCGGCTTGAGGAAGACCTGGAAATTGTCGGGGCCCGCCTCGGTGTTGGTCAGCGTCAGCCCGCACACCGGCTGGCCGTTGCCGCGCACCATCGCCCAGTCGCCGATCATCTGGTCCATCGACTTGGCCATCGAGCGGGCCGCGGCGAGATCCTGCAGGATGTAGACGCCCTCGCCCTGGCGCAGGCCCTCGAAGATGCCGGCCTCGACCTCGGTGAAGTCGATCACGGCTTCACCGGCCGCATCCTGCAGGCGCACGATGTCGAGGCCCCTGACGCTCCAGGCGACGATGTCCTTGGTGAAAGGCAGCGCGGTCTTGCAGGCCGGCTCCAGCTCCAGCTTGTAACCCTGGCCTGCGGCATCGCCCTTCATCGTGACGACGCAGGTCTTGCTGCGCTCGGTGGTCGAGAGCTCCCACTGCCCGGGCATCGATTTCTTCAGGCTCGCCGCATCCTGCGCATGGGCAGCGCCGATCGCGGCCAGGCAGGCCGCGACGGCGCCGATCGCGGCCAAAGAGGCCGCGACGGCGAATGCGACGGCCCGAAGACTTCGCATCAGCGTCCCCTGAACGGCGTCTCGGCCACCGGCGTCAACGGCGCCTTGCCGGCGAACCAGGCCTTGAGGTTGTCGACCACGAGTTGGTCCATCGCGTTGCGCGTCACCACCGAGGCCGAGCCGATATGCGGCAGCAGCACGACGTTCTGCATGGCCTTGAGCTCGTCCGGCACGTTCGGCTCGGCCGCGAACACATCGAGGCCGGCGGCGAGGATGGTGCCCGATTTCAGCGCCTGAACCAGCGCCGGCTCGTCGACAACGGAGCCGCGCGCCACGTTGATCAGCACGCCGCGCGGGCCGAGCGCCTTGAGCACCTCGGCATTGATCATCTTGTTGGTCGAGGCGCCGCCGGGCACGATCACCATTAGCGTGTCCACCGCCTTCGCCATCTCGATCAGGTCGGGATAGTGCTTGTAGGAGACGTCCTTGGACGGGTTGCGCGAGTGATAGACCACCGGCACCAGCGAGGCATCGAGCCGACGCGCGATGGCCTGGCCAATCCGGCCCATGCCGACGATGCCGACCTTGCGGTCGCGCAGCGAGCCGACGCTGAGCGGATAGTTCTGCGTCTGCCACAGCCCGGAGCGGACGTAGCGGTCGGCCTTGATGAACTCGCGCAAGGTGGCGATCAGAAGGCCCATCGCGACGTCGGCGACCTCCTCGGTCAGCACGTCGGGCGTGTTGGTGACGATGATGTTGTGCTCGGCCGCGTATTTGGCATCGACGTGGTCGTAGCCGACGCCGAAGCTCGCCACCATCTCGATCTTGGGCAGCTGCGACAGTGCTCCCCTGTCGGCCCGCACGGTGTGATAGGTCACGGCGACGCCGCGGATCTTCTCGCGGATCGCCGGCGTCAGCCGTTCGAGGTCGCCGTGCGTCTCGGCCTTGTGCACGACGAAATGATCGGAAAACCCGTTCTCGAGGATCGGCCGCACCGGCCCATAGATCAGAAGGTCGATCTTTTCGGACGAAATCGAACCGGCAGCCATCAGTTTTCCTCTCCAAGCGCGCTCTCATGCCAGCGCCGTAAAACGAGGTGCGAAACTAGCGCCAGCACCCCATAGATGACAATCCCGGCCAGCGACAACAGCAGCAGCGCTGCGAACATGCGGGGTATGTTCAATCGATAGCCTGATTCCGCGATCCTGTAGGCGAGCCCGGAGCCGGCGCCCGCGGTTCCCGCCGCGATCTCGGCCACGACCGCGCCGATCAGCGACAGGCCGCCTGCGATGCGCAGGCCGCCGAGAATGTAAGGCAGCGCCGCCGGCAGCTTGAGGAAGCGCAGCGTCTGCGGCTTTGACGCGCCATAGAGCTGGAACAGGCCGGCGAGGTTGCGATCGACCGAATTGAGCCCGAGCGTGGTGTTGGACAGCACCGGAAAAAAGGCGACGATGAAGGCACAGACCACCACCGCGGTCTGTTGTTCCAGGTAGATCAGCAAGAGGGGCGCGATCGCGATCACGGGGGTGACCTGGAGCACGATCGCGTAGGGAAACAGCGAGTATTCCACCCATTTCGACTGGTTGAACAGCAGCGCCAGCGCGATGCCGCCGACGCCAGCGGCGACAAACCCTTCGAGCGTGGTCAGCAGCGTGGTCACGAGCGATTGCGACAGCACCTGCCAATCCTTGATCAGCGTCAGAACGATGATCGAGGGCGCCGGCAGCACGTAAGGCGGGATCTCCTTGATACGGACCACCAACTCCCAGGCGATGAGGCCGGCCGCGAACACGATGACGGGAAGCACCAGGCGCAGCGCACGCTGCGCGCCTCGCGGCCTGGAATTGCTCTCGGGCGGGGCGCTCATAGCAGCGGCCGCCCCGAATAGGACGGCGCCAGCGCGCCGGAGACCCTGCGGCAATAGTCGCCGTAAGCGGTCGATGTGCGGAATTCCTCGCCGCGCGGCTCGACCGTCTCGATGCGGATATCGGCCTGGATGCGGCCCGGCCGTGCCGTCATCACCACAACACGCTGCGACAAATAGACGGATTCGAACACCGAATGGGTGACGAAGATGACGGTCTTGCCGAGAGCCCGCCACAGCGCGAGCAGATCGTTGTTGAGGCGGAAGCGCGTGATCTCGTCGAGCGCGGCGAACGGCTCGTCCATCAGCAGGATGTCGGGATCGGTGACCAGCGCGCGCGCCAGCGACACCCGCATCTTCATGCCGCCGGAGAGCTCGCGCGGAAAGGCCTCGGCGAAATCGGCGAGCCCGACGCTGGCCAAGACGGCGTCGGCACGCGCGCGCCCCTCGGCCTTCGCCACGCCGCCGAGCTTCAGCGGCAGCCGCACGTTCTCGCGCACATTGGCCCAGGGCATCAGGGTCGGCTCCTGGAACACGAAGCCGATGCCGTGACCCGGCTGCAGCTCGCCCTCTCGGCGCGCCACCCGCACGATCCCGGAGGACGGCGCGCTGAGCTCCGCGATCAGCCGCAGCACTGTCGACTTGCCGCAACCGGACGGGCCCAGCAGCGAGATGAACTCGCCCTTGCGCACCGCGAGGTCGAACGGGCCGAGCGCCATGACGCCGTTGTCGTAGGTCTTGGTCACGCCGCGCAGCCTGACGGCGAGAGCCGTCAGGCTGGCCTCGACGGCGGACGAGGTCGAGCGCGCTGTCATTGCGCGCTGGTTCTGTCGAGGCTCGGTCGAGCCGCGTCTTTCACCTCTTCCCAACGGGGAGAGGTGAGCCCGAGCCGCACCTGCGTGCCAAATCTCGACATGCGTTACGGCTTGTTCGGACGCAGCTCGAGGCCAACGCCCTTGTTGACGAAGCGGAGCGTGTAGGATTTGCGGAAGTCGAGATCCGCCTTCACGACGCCGGCCTTGACCATCTTGTTGAAGAACGAGCTGTAGCGCTCGTCGCTCATCGCGCCGATGCCGTTCTTCAAGGAATCGCCGGAATCGACGATGCCGTGCTCCTTCATCTTGGCGACGGAATAGGCGAGCAGATCGTCGGTCATCTCAGGATTGAGCTGCTTGATCATGGCGTTGCCGGCGGAATTGTCCCGATAGAGGTAATTGTACCAGCCCACCATGGAGGCATCGACGAAGCGCTGGACCAGATCGGGCTTCTTTTCGACGATGTCGCGGCGGGTTTCGATCAGGGTCGAATAGGTGTTGAAGCCGTAGTCGGCCAGCAGCAGCACGTTGGGCTTGAAGCCCGCCGCCTTCTCGACCGCGAAGGGCTCGGAGGTGACGTAGCCCTGCATCGCGCTCTTGGGGTTGGCGATGAAGGGCTGCGGATTGAAATTATAGGGGCGGACGTTCTTCTCGCTGAAGCCGTATTCCGACTTCAGCCACTGGAAATAGCTGCCCATGCCCTCCTTGGAGATGAACAACGTCAGCGGCTTGAGGTCCTCGAGCTTGCCGACCTTGGCGTCCGGCTGTGTCAGCATCACCTGCGGATCCTTCTGGAAGATCGCGGCGATGGTCACGACGGGGACGTTGTTGGCGACCGCGTCGAACGACATCAGCGTGTTCGCGGCCATGAAGAAATCGATCTTGCCGGCGATCAGCAGCATCCGGTTGTTCTCGTTCGGACCGCCGGGGACGATGGTGACGTCGAGGCCGTATTTCTTGTAAGTGCCGTCGGCGACCGCCTGGAAGAAGCCGCCATGCTCGGCCTCGGCGACCCAATTGGTGCCGAAAGTGACCTTGTCGAGCGTCTCGGCCCGCGCCGGCGCGAGAGCGACGAGAGCGGCGAAGAGGCCCGCTGTGAGCGTCCGCCGCAGATGAAAATGGGTCATAATGGCACTCCGTCGTTCGCTTCAAGCCCAATCGCGTCTGGCTCATATGAGCGCAACGCGATAGAACCGCATGACATCAGGGGACGCGAGCCGGCCGGGTCCGCATCCCCTGATACCCAAATTACGTGACAAATTCGGGCAAAGAAACCTCGATGACGCCGCCCCGCGACTGGACCGAGATCCGCTGGACCGGTGTGCCCCCGGCGGAGACGGCGCGCTGGATCGCGGTGCTGCCGCTGGCAGCGACCGAGCAGCACGGCCCGCATCTGCCGCTGACGACAGACGTGCTGATCGCGGACGCCTATCTGGCGCGCACGCGCGAGCTGTTGCCCGGAAGCGTCCCAGTGACGTTCCTGCCCGTTGAGCCGGTCGGGATCTCCACCGAGCATATCGACTATCCGGGCACGCAGACGCTGCCGACCGAGGTCGCGCTGAAGCGATGGACCGGAATCGGCGAGGACATCGCGCGGCGCGGCGTGAAGAAACTCGTCATCATCACCAGCCATGGCGGCAACAGCGCAGCGATGATGCTGGTGGCACAGGATCTTCGCGCGCACCAAAGATTGTTCGTGGTGACGACGTCGTGGTCGCGGCTGTCGGGCGCCGACAGACTGTTTCCGGCGGAGGAAGTGCGCCACGGCATTCATGGCGGCGCGATCGAGACCTCGATCATGCTGGCGCGCTATCCCGATCAGGTGCGTCAAGCCGCGATCGCCGATTTTGCCGCGAGCAGCATCGCCCTTGAAAAGCAATATCGCTGGCTGTCGACGCAGCGGCCCGCGCCGTTCGCCTGGCAGGCGCAGGATCTCAACGCCAGCGGCGCCATCGGCAACGCGACATTGGCCGAGCCGGCGAAAGGCGAGCAACTGCTCGACCAGGGCGCGCGCGCCTTTTGCGAGTTGCTGAACGAGGTCGATAACTTCGACGTGAACAGGCTCGCCAAGGGGCCCCTCGGCTAGCCACTATAGTTCTGGAATCATTCAGGAAAGGGCGCGCCTGCGGCAGCGGATTTGCCGCTTTCGAACCGGACGCGAGGAGCCTCCGTCCAACTGGGCACGCGGGCCACAACGGACCGCCTCAACCCGGATGGAGTTTCTCATGTCGATCAAGACCAAGCTTGCCGCCGCCGCTCTCGCCACGCTCGCCCTGACCGGCAGCATCGTGTCCACCACCTCGCAGGCCGAGGCCAAGCAGCCCGGCTGGGTCTGGGGTGTGGGCGCCGGCATCGCCACCGCCGCCGTCGTCGGCTCCGCGATCGCCGCCAGCAACGACCCCTATTATCACGGCTATCACCGCTGCGGCTGGGTCGCCCAGTACAACGCCTTCGGCCAGTACGTCGGCCGCGTTCGTACCTGCTACTGATTTGAGTATCTGAGGCCGATCTCACGTGGATCCTGCGTCCGACACGGGCGCCTCATCCACCCCGTGTCGTGCCCCCGACCCCGCCCGGTTGTCCCCCCGGGCGGGGTCATTCATGTGAGCGGCCGCGGGATTGTTGCAGTCTCGTCATACAGCGATGCGATCCATCCTCAGTGGCGATCCGGATGTAGTTGCTATTGCGAATTAGTCGCAATAAGACTTGTCTTGAGTTCAGGAGCTTGGGACGAAGTCGGCTCGGGCCGAGGTCATCTCGGCGGTACGCAGGCGCCTAAGACTGATGACAGGGCCGCCGCGAATCGGCAGGGATGTCGCGGTGGATGGATGACATTCGCGTTTGGGGGCGTGCGTTTTGACGTTGAGAAATCACCGCTACAGGACCTTGCGGACGGCTGCGGCGATTGCCTCGGGTGTGCTGGCTTTTCCCGCAGTAAGCCGCGCGGCCGATCTGCCGCTCAAGGCGCCGGCGCTGAAGGCGGTGTACGACTGGACCGGCCTCTATATCGGCGCGCATGCCGGCGTCACCCGCGGCACGTCCTCGGCGACGCTGACCGATCCCACCTTGGCGACCGACAATAACGTCTTCACCGGCGCGACCGGCGGCGTCCAGGCCGGTTACAATTGGCGCCTCACTTCGGGCCTGTTGCTCGGCGTCGAAGGCGACATCTCCTTTCCGAATTATCTGCCCTCCAACCATGTCGTGTCGTCGACGGGGACCGCGCTGTCCTTCGCGGAGGAACGCTGGGACTATGTCGCGAGCCTGCGCGCGCGGCTCGGTTACGCCAATGGCAATTGGCTGGTCTACGCCACCGGCGGCGCGGCCTTCACCGGCGAGCGTTTTCTCTCGACGCCGAACAACGGCGTGGAAGAAAAAGTGCTGCACACGCGGTTGGGCTGGACCGCGGGCGGCGGCGTCGAATACGCCTTCGCGCCGCATTGGACGGCGCGGCTCGAATATCTCTACAGCAAGTACGACAACGCCAACGTCACCTTCCCCTCGGGCGGGCAATATTCCTCGTCGATGGATCTTCACAGCCTGCGGCTCGGCCTCAATCGCAAGATCGACTGGCCGGGCGTGCCGACCTACAACCCGACGTCGGATGTGACCGACACCGAGTCCAGCCGCTGGGAGATTCACGGCCAGTCGACCGCGCTGGGCCAGGGCTACCCCGCGTTCCGCGCGCCCTATACCGGACCGAACAGCCTGCTGCCGTCACCGGATTTTCAGCAGACCTGGAGCAATTCGCTCTATCTCAATGCGCGGCTGTGGGACGGCGGCGAGGTCTACTTCAACCCCGAGCTGCTGCAGGGATTTGGTTTCAACAACACGACGGGCGCCGCCGGCTTCCCCAACGGCGAAGCGCAGAAATCCGGCTTCCCCTATCCGCATTTCAACGCCTCGCGGCTGTTCGTGCGCCACACCTTCGGCTTCGGCGGCGAGCAGGAGGAGCTTGCCTCCGGCCAGCTTCAGCTCGCGAGCAAGGTCGACGTCTCGCGCCTGACCCTGCAGGTCGGCAAGTTTTCCGTGGTCGACGTGTTCGACGGCAATGCCTACGCGCACGATCCGCGCAAGGATTTCATGAACTGGTCGATCTGGGCCTCCGGCGCTTTCGACTACGCCGCCGACAAGCTCGGCCTCGGCTACGGCGCCACCGCCGAATTGAACCAGAAGCAATGGGCCCTGCGCGCCGGCTATTTCCTGATCGGCGCGGAATCGAACTCCAGTAATTTCGACATGAATGTCGGTCGCCGCGGCGAGTATGTCGCGGAGCTCGAGACCCGCTATTCGCTGTTCGGCCAGCCCGGCAAGCTGCGCGTGCTCGGTTTCGTCAACAGCGCCTTTGCGGGCAGCTATCGCGAGACGCTGGACAATCCCGCGTTCGGCGTCGACATCAGCCAGACCCGCCGCGGCCGTATCAAATACGGTTACGCGCTCAACCTCGAACAGGCGATCGCCGCCGACATCGGCGTGTTCGGCCGCTGGAGCTGGAACGACGGCCGCAACGAGATCATGGCCTTCACCGACATCGACCGCAGCCTGTCCGGCGGCGTCTCGGTCAAGGGCACGACCTGGGGCCGGCCCGACGACGTCGTCGCCATCGCCGGCGCCGTCAACGCGCTGTCGCAGGACCATCGCGACTTCATCGCCGCCGGCGGCCTCGGCCCGCTGATCGGCGACGGCCGGCTCAACTACCGCAGGGAACGCGTGCTGGAAACCTATTACGCCTACGCGCTGAATAAGGCGCTGACCTTCACCGCCGACTACCAGCTGATCGTCAACCCCGCCTACAACGCCGACCGCGGCCCGGTGTCGGTGTTCTCAGGACGGCTGCACGGGGAATTCTGAGTCGAAGCGACTGCACTGCGCGCGCCTCGTCCTTCGAGACGACCGCTTCGCGGTCTCCTCAGGATGAGGCTAAGCAACGTCGGCGCATCTGGAAATAGCTGCCGCACAGTCCGTCCTCATCCTGAGGAGCCCGCCATAGGCGGGCGTCTCGAAGGATGGGCCGCGGGCACGTAGCTCTTCAATGCGATTGCATCACACAAGCAGCGAGAGACGTCCTACGCCGCGCGGATTGCGTCGAGGAACTTGCCGACCTCGACCTTGAGACGGCTGCTCTCGCCGGACAGCGATCTTGCCGACGTCAGCACGTTGGCCGATGCCGAGCCGGTCTGGCTCGCGCCGCGCTGCACGTCGACGATGCTGGCGGAGACCTGCTGGGTGCCGCGCGCGGCCTGCTGTACGTTGCGGGAAATCTCCCGCGTCGCCGCGCCCTGCTCCTCGACCGCCGAGGCGATCGCGGAGGCGATCTCCGACATGCGGGTGATGGTATCGCCGATCGCCTTGATGGCGCCGACGGACTCCTCCGTCGCGGTCTGGATTCCCGAGATCTGCTGGCTGATCTCGCCGGTCGCCTTGGCGGTCTGCTCGGCGAGCGCCTTGACCTCGGAGGCGACGACGGCGAAGCCACGCCCGGCCTCGCCGGCGCGGGCCGCCTCGATGGTGGCGTTGAGGGCGAGAAGATTGGTCTGGCCCGCGATCTGGCTGATCAGCTCGACGACATCTCCGATCCGCCCTGCAGCCTTGGCGAGCTCGCCGACATGGTCGTTGGTCCGACCCGCCTGCTGCACCGCCTCGCCGGCGATGCGCGCGGAATCCTGCACCTGGCGGCTGATCTCGTCGACCGACGAGGCCATCTCCTCGGCCGCCGCGGCAACGGTCTGCACGTTGGTGGAGGCCTGCTCGGAGGCGGCCGCGACGGTTGCGGTGACCTTCTCCGATTGATCGGCCGTGCTCGTCAGCGTGCCCGCGGATGCTTCCAGCTCGGACGAGGCCGACGACACCGTGTTGATCACATCGCCGATCATGGCTTCGAACTCGCGCGCGATCTGATCCATGCGCTGGCTGCGCCGCAGCTTGGCCTCGGCCTCGGCCGCAGCGGCCTCGTCGGCGGCCTTCTTGGCGAGCAGCGAATCCTTGAAGTGCTGCAGCGAGCCCGCCACCCGGCCGATCTCGTCGTCGCGACCGGTCGTGGGGATCTCGACATCGTGCCGGCCGGCGGCGAGCGTTCCGATCACGTCCGCGATCCGGCCGAGCGGGGTCACCACGCGCCTGCGCAGCATCAGGGTGACGCCACCGAGCGTTCCGAGCAGGGCCAGCACGGCGACGCCGGCCAGTGCGAGCATCGCGAGGGCGCCGTTCCGCGCAGCCGTGGCGCGCTCGGCCGCTTCGGCCAGCGCGGCGTCGCGCACGCCGTAGAACATCTGGATGGCGGGGACGATGACCTTCGCCAGCTCGTCGGCGTTGACGCCATACTTGCCGTCGCCGCGGGCCGCGGGCATCTCCTGATCCACGACCGGGCCTGCTTTTCCGAAATAGGACTCCGTCGCCGCCTTCAGCGCGGCGGCGATCCGGGGCGGATTGCCGAGCTGCTGCATGCCGGCCTCGATGCGCTCGCGATCGGCTTCGACGCGTCCCTGCATGCGGTCCATCAACGAGAGTTCGGCCGCAACCAGCGGGCGGCGTGCCGACAACGCCGGCGACAAGGTGGCAGCGCGGCTGCCGGCCGAGACACGCAGATCCTGCGCGGTTCGCGCCAGGCTGAGGAGCGCTGCCAGCGAGGAATCGACGTTGACGACCTGGCCTTCGAGCTGGTTCATGATCGGCTCGATATTGCTGATGACCTCGGCAACGGCGGGAAGGAAGCCCTTGACCACAGCGCTGTCGCGCGCCGCCAGGGGGACACTCATCGCGCGATCTGCCGCCGTGTAGACGTCCTTGAGCCGTCGGGCGGCGCGATCGAGGGCGTCGATCATCGCTGCGCTGTCGTCGAGCACCATGATGGCGCGCCTTGCCGCCTCGAATCCGGCATCGGCCGCCTTGGCGGCCTTCCCGGTAACTTCGATCTGGGCCGGTGTCGCAGCGCCTTCCTGGAAGATCGGGGAGATGTAGGGCGCACGAAGTCCGGCGACGTGCTGACTGACGGTCAACATCGCACCAAAGGCGTCGACCGTCTTGATCGCGTCGGAGCGGTTCGTGAAGATGCGCGTCTGGGGTATCAGCACCTCGGCGCCGAGGACGACCGCAAAGACCGTCACCGTCAACATCGACAGCGCAAAAAGTTTCCCGATTCGCATCTTGGGGTCTCCCGAATACATTTCTGCTATGTCGAAAACTTAGCTGCCGGCCATGAAGGGGTCGTTAAGCATCGCTCCGTAGTTCCGCGGAGTGCCGGCGGTCGCGGATGCCCGGGATTTCGTCGCCTATGGGTTCCATCGGGCGGCGGGTGCGAAGATTGACGGCATTTCCGCGCTGAATACCTATATCGAGACAGGGTGCCGTTCATGCGGCCACACTCCCTTACCTCGGAACCTCAATGCTCTCCGTCGAACTCGTCATCGTCGTCGTCCTGATCGTCATCAACGGCTTGCTCTCCATGTCCGAGCTGGCCGTGGTCTCGTCGCGTCCGGCGCGGCTGTCGCTGCTGGCGGCCAAGGGCGTGCGCGGCGCCGAGCGGGCGCTGGCGCTGGCGGCCGATCCCGGCAAATTCCTCTCGACGGTGCAGATCGGCATCACGCTGGTCGGCGTGCTCTCCGGCGCGTTCTCAGGCGCGACGCTCGGACAGCGGCTGACGCAATGGCTGCTCGAGCTCGGCCTCTCCCGCGGCGTTGCCGACATCGTCGGCGTCGGCCTCGTCGTCACCCTCATCACCTACGCCACCCTGATCGTCGGCGAGCTGGTGCCGAAGCAGGTGGCGCTGCGCGATCCCGAAAGCATCGCGGTCCGCGTCGCGCCCGCGATGCATGTGCTGGCGAAGATATCGCTGCCGCTCGTCTTCCTGCTCGACGTCTCCGGAAAGCTGATCCTCACGCTGCTCGGCCGCGGCGGCAGAACCGTGGAAAAGGTCTCGGAGGACGAGATCCATCACCTCGTCCGCGAGGCCGAGAGCGCGGGCGTGCTCGAGCCGGGCGAGAAGGAGATGATCGCCGGCGTGATGCGGCTCGGCGATCGCCCTGTCGGCGCAGTCATGACGCCGCGCACGGAGGTCGACGAGATCGACCTGAACGCCCCACCTGAGGAGATTCGCGAGATCATCGCCAACAGCCCGCACTCGCGCTTTCCCGTCTCCGACGGCGACCGCGACAAGCCGATCGGCGTGCTCCAGGCCAAGGACTTGCTGGTCGCCTATATGAACGAGCGCAACCCCGATCTGCGCGCACTGGTGCGCGAGGCGCCCGGCATCCCGGCGTCGGCGGACGCGCGCGACGTGCTGACCATTCTGAGGACCGCTCCGGTTCATGTCGGTTTCGTCTACGACGAATACGGTGGCTTCGAGGGCATGGTGACGGCCACCGACATCCTCGAATCAATCGTCGGCGCCTTCCATTCCGAAGCGGGACCGCCGGAGCCGGCCTATGTCAGGCGCGCGGACGATTCGCTCCTGATCTCCGGCTGGATGCCGGTCGACGAATTCGGCGATCTGCTCGGCGTCGAACTGCCGCCGCACCGCTACAACACGGTGGCGGGCCTGGTGCTGCAACAATTCAGCGCGCTACCCGATGCCGGCGACGCCTTCGACTTCGGCGGTTGGCATATCGAGGTGGTCGATCTCGACGGGCGGAGGATCGACAAGATCCTGGCGAGCCGGTTGAGTGAAGTCGAGACGGGGTGAACTGAGCGATAGCGCGAGTGCGCGCCGATTTGGCCCCCGCGCGACCTTACCTGAACTCACCCCTCACCCGAATCTCACGCCGATCCGCTTCTCCTTGCGCCAGACCACCGTGCAAGCGAGATGCTTTGCGTCGACCGGAACGAACAGAGTGAAATGCTCGGGAATGCCGAGGGGGCTGGTGACGTCGAGCGCGGCGCCGGTGTCGGACAGGTTGCGCACGGTGCAATCGATCGCGCCGCCGCCGAACTCAATCGTTCCGGCCTTCAGCACGCGATGCCTTGCCTTGTCGCGCCGTTCGTCCATGGGTCCAACTTACACCCAAAGTTGAACCAACCGTTAAAGGCCCGCTCGACTCCCGCCGCGTCTTGCGCACGCCGGTATCGCGGTGGGGCAACTGCTACAGCGCTGGCTGGAACGTGTCCGCCCGCGCCATCCGCCAGGCGTCGCTGAAGCGCGGGTCCGCGGTGCCTTCGAGCAGCTCGCCCGGGCGCAGCTCCGGATAGAGCTGGGCGAAGGATCGCACCTGGGTCGTCGAGGTCCGCTGGCTGAAATGGATCGGGCGCAGCTGTTGCGGATGCTCGAGACCGGCGGCGGCGATCAGCTCGGTGAGCGAATGCAGCGTCGCGTGGTGATAATTATGCACGCGGTCGATCTTGAGCGGCACGTAGAGCGCACGTGCGCGCGTCGGGTCCTGCGTCGCCACCCCGGTCGGACAGCGGTCGGTGTGGCAGCTCAGCGACTGGATGCAGCCGAGCGAGAACATGAATCCGCGCGCGGAGTTGCAATAGTCGGCGCCGATCGCCATGGCGCGCGCCATGTCGAAGGCGGTGGCGATCTTGCCGGAGGCGCCGATCCTGATGCGGTCGCGCGCATTGATGCCGATCAACGCGTTGTGGACGAAACTGACGCCCTCGCGCATCGGCATGCCCAGATGATCCATGAACTCCAGCGGCGCCGCACCGGTGCCGCCTTCATTGCCGTCAACGACGATGAAGTCCGGATAGATGCCGGTCTCGAGCATCGCCTTGCAGATCGCCAGGAACTCCCAGGGATGGCCGATGCACAGCTTGAAGCCGGTCGGCTTGCCGCCCGAGAGGCGGCGCATCTCGGCGATGAACTGCATCATGCCGGTTGGGGTGGAGAACGCGCGGTGCGAGGCCGGGGAGATGCAGTCCTCGCCCATCGCGACGCCGCGGATCTTGGAGATCTCCTCCGAGACCTTTGCCGCCGGCAGCACGCCGCCGTGGCCGGGCTTGGCTCCCTGGCTGACCTTGAGCTCGACCATCTTGATCTGGTCGTCACCGGCGACGCGCGCGAACGCCTCGGGATCGAAGGTGCCGTCGAGATGACGGCAGCCGAAATAGCCGGAGCCGATCTCCCAGATGATGTCGCCGCCCATCTCGCGGTGATAGGGGCTGACGCCGCCCTCCCCGGTGTCGTGCGCGAAGCCGCCCTTCTTGGCGCCGGCATTGAGCGCCCGCACCGCGTTGGGGCTGAGCGCGCCAAAGCTCATCGCGGAGATGTTGAACACCGAGGCCGAATAGGGCTTCCTGCAATCGGGACCGCCGATGGTGATGCGGAATTTCTCCTGGGCATGAGTCTTCGGTGACACCGAGTGGTGCATCCATTCATAGCCCTCGCGGTAGACGTCCTCCTGGGTGCCGAACGGACGCTTGTCGAGCTCCATCTTGGCGCGCTGATAGACCACCGCGCGGGTGTCGCGCGAGAACGGCATGCCGTCCTTCTCGCTCTCGAAGAAATATTGCCGCATCTCGGGCCGGATCTCTTCGAGCAGGAAGCGGATATGCGCGGAGATCGGATAATTGCGCAGCACCGCGTGGCTCTTCTGCAGGAGATCGCGCACGCCGAGCAGCGTCAGCGCGCCGAAGATCAGGATCGGCACCAGCATGATGTCGAAGATCTTGCGGTCGGCGAGGCCGATACCGATCAGGAGCGCGGTGACGACCGCGCAGATCGTCAGCACGATGAAGCGGGGCGAGAACGGCAGCAGCAGGGTCTCCATGATCCCCTCTTCCGCCAGCGGCAGGCGCTTGGGGGCTTGCTGCGTCTTGTTGTCCTCGGCCACGATCCGATCCTCTCGCCAGAAGGCGCCACAATACGCCTCCACCGGTCATACGGATATGACGCGGCCCTTGTTTCAGGCTAGCGAATTCGGCCGAGACAAATCAATCAGCCTGACGGCGGGTTTTGCGGTGCAGCAGAGGGGATAAATTGATGAGGGGCGGGCAACGGCCGCAAATGAGCCGTGTCCCGGGCAAGCGCAGACCCGGGATCCAGACTGCAACAGCACACGATGGGTGAGATGGGCCCCGGCTCTGCAGCGCATCGCACCGGACGATGCTTTGCATCGCCGGGGGCGCAGCACTGCGTCCGGGGCACGAGAGCGTGACGAGCTTACCGCTCGACGAACGCCTTCTCGATCACGAAATGGCCGGGCTTGTTGCCGCTGCCTTCGATGAAGTCGCGGCTCTCGAACATCACCTTCAGCTCTTCCAGCATCGCCGGGCTGCCGCACATCATGATGCGGTCGGTTGCGATGTCGAGCGGCGATTGCCCGATGTCGTTGAAGATCTGCTCGGAGCTGATGAGGTCGGTGATGCGGCCGCGGTTCTTGAACGGCTCGCGGGTTACGGTCGGATAGTAGACGAGCTTGTCCGCGAGCAGCTCGCCGAAGAGTTCATCCTCGCGCAAGGTGGCCACGAGCTTCTCACCATAGGCGAGCTCGGAGACCTGGCGGCAGCCGTGCACCAGCACGATGGACTCGAACTGCTCGTAGACCTCGGGGTCCTTGATCAGGCTCGCGAACGGCGCGAGGCCGGTGCCGGTCGAAAGCAGCATCAGCCGCTTGCCGGGTAGAAGGTTGTCGGTGATCAGCGTGCCGGTCGCCTTGCGGCCGACCAGGATGGTGTCGCCTTCCTTGATCTTCTGCAGGCGCGAGGTCAGCGGGCCATCCTGCACCTTGATCGAGAAGAACTCGAGCTCTTCCTCGTGATTGGCGCTTGCCATGCTGTAGGCGCGCAGCAGCGGACGGCCGTCGACTTCGAGGCCGATCATGGCGAACTGGCCGTTCTGGAAGCGGAAGCCGGTGTCGCGCGTGGCGCGGAAGCTGAACAGCGTGTCGGTCCAGTGCTGAACGGAAAGAACCTTCTCTCGGTAAAACGCGCTCATGATTTTCGATATTCCGAATAATTGCGGTTTTCGGGCAACAGCATTGCCCGGCCCTGAAAACAGGGCGGACACCATTGCCATGGCGGAGGATTTCGCGTGTGTGATCTACGCCATTGAGACCAATAATCAACCTCGTTTCGGCTGCAATTGATGCCGATCAAACCGGCATTTGCAGCGGAATTGGACGCATCATTAATGAATTTGCTGCCTCGCCTGCAGGACGGGCAATTTCTTTTCCCTCCGGGGCTCTATTGCAGCACTTAATTTCCGTAGCGCTCGCGAGAATTTCATTAAGAATAGCTCTGATTTTCCGCGCGATTGACGCCGTTGCCCGCATTTTTGCGGCTTTCGGCGACGGGGAACGACAAGAGACATGACAGGCGATTTGGCAGGCGGCGAGCGAATCTTCGTGCAGGCGATCCGGCGCTATTGCGCGGATCACGGCATCGCCGTCGATGTCCGCGCTGACGGCTGGCTGATCGCAATGCGCTGGGGCGAAAAGCGCCGCTTCGCCTTCGGCTACGACATCGGCCTCAACAGCGCGATCGCGCACCGTCTCGCCAGCGACAAATCGGCCACTGCCGAGGTGCTGAGGCTGGAGCGCGTGCCCTGCATTCCGCACCAGCTCTTCCTCAATCCGAAGCTGGGCAGCAACGTGGTTGGCGCCGGCTGGCGGGAGGCCATGCTCGAGCTGCTTGGCGACAATCCGCAAGGGTTGGTGGTGAAGCCGAACGAGGGAACATCGGGCCGCTCGGTGTTCAAGGTGGCGACCGAGGCAGAACTCGACCGCGCGGCCAGCGAGGTCTTCTCGATGAGCGCGGGGCTCGTGATCTCGCCCTATGTCGCGATCGAGGACGAGGTGCGTGTGGTGCTGCTGGATGACGTGCCGCGCGTCGTCTACAGCAAGCGGCGCGGCACGGATTGGCGACACAATCTCGATGCCGGCGCAAGGCCGGTGCTGCTGGAGGATGGCGATGTCCGCACGGCCTGCGTCAAGCTCGCGGTCGACGCTGCGCGCGCCATCGGCATTGTCTTTGCGTCGATCGACGTGGTTCGCGTCGACGGTGCATGGCGCGTGCTCGAGATCAATTCCGGCGTGATGATGGAGGCCCTGGCGAAGCTGCATCCGGAACTGGTGCAAGCGACGTACGACGCGGCGCTGGACCGGGTGTTCGAGCCAGAGCACTGAGCCGCCAGCGCTGGCCGCCGATATCCTGCGACAGCCAATCGGCAAAATGGAACGAGGCCCGGAGTACCGAGCCTCGTTACCCCGGCAACTGCATCGAGTTTCAGAGAGAGCCGCCAAGCTCTAAGACATTATCGCACGTCCTGCTCGTGTCGGTTGCGCCAGCGCAAACAACAAAGAGATACGGCGGCGCGCACGCTGCGATTCTCGCAAGACCGCAGCGGCCGCCGACAGGCTCCCGGCGCGCTAGATCAGGCAGGCGAGATAGACCACCGCCCCGCCGAGGGCGACTGCGACGGACCAAAACGCCGGGTCAAACGGCTCGGTGGCAACGCCGCTCTCGATTCTGCTCACGCGCATCGCGGATCTCCGGGTCAGGGAGCGGCAACGATGGACAAACCACTCAGAACCACCGGCTTGCCAGGCTTGAATACGGCGGTTCTCTCGACCGATACGGTTCTCGCGCCGGCGTGGAGGGAAACGGCAAGACCGGCGACGGCCGTAGCAACCAGCAGCGCGACGATGACGATCCTCGCGTGAGTGGCGCGGTCGGCGCTATAAATCGAATGATTCATTGGGCTCTCCGAACTCTGTTCCGCAAGGCATTGTTAAACGGAACCGCCGGGCCGCGCGATTGCGCGGCTTATCTTAGGGCGAGTCCCCTAAGTAGTCTGCCGGAGAGAATTCAACCTCCGAAGCTGTGCAAATCAACGTCGCGTCGTCCGCTTCGCAACTAGAAATCCGCAGCTCTATCTTTCGAACTGCGACATGAACGAAGCCGCTTGCCCGGCGGACGAGTGTCGCGGAAACGCGAATTTAGATCCGCGCGTTGTGGCGCGCCCGGCCGCCGGAGAGCAGGATGTCGGTGTCCAGCCGTTGGCAGGATGTTCCCGTTGTGAAAGCGAACGCGGCGCTCTAGCCTTCGTGCGGCGCGCAACACATGCGGCTAGCACGTCTCGTTTGCGGCGGCTGCATCAATAATCGTCAAGACATCAATGAGGGAAACGCCATGAGCGGCAACGCCAATCGCCAGATCCTGCTGGTCGAAAAACCCGGCGGCAAGCTCGGCCTCGAGCATTTCAGGATGATCGACGGCGCAATGCCGGAACCGAAAGACGGCGAAGCCCTGCTGCGCGTGCGATACATTTCACTCGATGCCGCCAACCGCGCCTGGATGCACGGCGCGACCTATCGCTCCGCGGTCGAGGCCAACAGCGTGATGGCCGGCGGCGCCATTGCCGAGGTCGTCAGCTCGAAGGCGCCCGAGCTTGCGCCCGGCGACATCGTGTTCGGCGACACCGGCTGGCAGGAATATGCCGCGGTGCCGGCGAAGCATCTCACCAAGATGCCGAAGCTCGAGCCGATGACGCATCTGCTCAGCGTGTTCGGCATCGCCGGCCTCACCGCCTATTTCGGCCTGCTCGAGATCGGCAAGCCCAAGGAGGGGGAGACCGTGGTGGTCTCGGCGGCGGCGGGCTCGGTCGGCTCGATCGTCGGGCAGATCGCCAAGATCAGGGGATGCCGCGTCATCGGCATCGCCGGCGGCGCTGAGAAGTGTAATTGGCTGACCTCCGAGCTCGGCTTCGATGCCGCCGTCGATTACAAGGACGGCGCATTGTTCAAGGCGCTGCGCGCCGCCGCGCCGAAGGGCATCGACGTCTATTTCGACAATGTCGGCGGCGACATTCTCGAAGCCTGCCTGCCGCAGATGAACAATTACGGCCGCATCGCCTGCTGCGGCGCGATCTCGCAATATGACGGCGTGCCCGCAGCGCACGGCCCGCGCGGCGTGCCGGGACTGATCGTGGTGAAGCGGCTCGTCATGCAGGGCTTCATCGTGATGGACTACATGAAGGAGAGCCAGCGCGCGCTCGCCGATCTCCAGGCCTGGGTCAAGTCCGGCAAGCTGAAGGTGCAGGAAGACATCATCGCCGGCCTCGAGAATACGCCGAAGGCGCTGATCGGATTGCTCGCCGGCGAGAACCGCGGCAAGCGCATGGTCAGGCTCTGAACCACGCCGGCACATCGTCGCCGCGCCGGCACAATCTGCTTGCGGTGGCGGCCGAAGCGGCCAATGATGTTGCTCGGGAAGCATCACTCGCGACGACTGCGCGCGACCTTGATGAAGCGTCGAACGATATCGACAGGGGCAGGAATTCATCCGGATGGTCAACACGTTGAAACAAGGCGCAACGCGCAAGGCGTTGCTGGCGGCGGCACTGTTCGCAACTGCAACAGGCGCGTTCGCGCAGGCGCCGACCGACGCCCAGAAGAGCGCCATCCGGTCCGCATGCCGCTCGGACTTCATGGCGCATTGCTCGAGCGTGACACCCGGCGGGGTTGAGGCGGTTCAATGTCTGCAGAAGAACGTGTCGAGCCTCTCGCCGGGATGCCAGACCGCGGTTCGCGCGATCGCTCCGCCGGCGGCGCCGAAGTCCGAGGCTGCTCCCACTCCGCCGAAGACCGAAGCTGCACCCAAGGAAACGGTGAAGGAAGCGGCCCCCAAAGCCGAGCCGGCGCCGGCACCTGCCGCACCGAAGGCTGAATCCGCTCCCGCTGCGAAGCCGGCCGCAGCGCCACCGGCGCCGAAGGCCGCCGCGCCCAAGCAGCCCAGCAGCGCGCAGCTTGCTGCGATCAAGAGCTCCTGCCGCGGCGATTATCCCAAGGTCTGCGCCAGCGTGCCACCGGGCGGAACGGCCGCGCTCGAATGCCTGGAGAAGAACAAGGCCAAGGTCTCGCCAGCCTGCGAGAAGGCCGTCAGCGCTGCGACCGGCGCTGGCGCGGCCGCCCCCACCGCGCCGACGGGGGCCGCGGCAGCCGCGCCTGCCGCGGCGCCGACCGTGCTCGTGCTGCGCCCCTTGCGGCCGCGCGAACAGCTGTTCGTCGCCCAATCGGCCTGCGGCGCCGACATCCGCACCATCTGCGCCGGCGTCGAGGCCGGCGGCGGCCGCATCGTTCAGTGCCTGGCCAGCAATGCCGCGTCGCTGTCGCCGGCGTGCAGGGACGTGCTGGCGCGATTCGCGGCGCGATAGCTGGTCTCACCCGCGAATAGCCAAGCCGGCGCGGTTTCGCTATGATTCGGATCTGACGGTTCGGATGCGCGCAAAACGTGTGTCCGACGATGAGTTTCGGCGCCCGCGCTCGGCGGATAATTCCGCTGGCGCCGGACGCCGGAGCACATTAGTCTACCCCTAGATAGTAAGTATACTGTCAATTAGGGAGGCAGACGTTGCGGATCGCCGTGATTGGCGGGGGCCCCGCTGGGCTCTATTTCGCCTATCTCTGGAAGAAGCGTCACCCCGAGGATCAGGTCGACCTGTTCGAACAGAACCCGGCCGACGCGACCTGGGGCTTTGGCGTCGTGTTCTCCGACCAGGCGCTGGAATTCCTGCGCGCCGACGACCCCGAGACGGTCGATGCGATCGCGCCGCACATGGAGAGCTGGGAGAACATCACGCTGAACCTCGGCGGCGACAGCGTCGCCATCGACGGGGTCGGCTTCTCCTCGATCGGGCGGCTGGAGCTGCTGCGATTCCTGCAACAGCGCGCGCTCGACGTCGGCGTCACGCCCCGCTTCGACACGCAGATCCACGCCATCGACCAGCTCCATGGCCACGATTTGATCGTCGCCGCCGACGGCCTGAACTCGCTGGTGCGCCGCGCCTATGAGGGCGATTTCGGCACCTCGCTGTCGTACTCCTCCAACAAGTTCGTCTGGTACGGCACCTCCAAGCGCTTCGACACGTTGTCGCAGACCTTCGTGAAGACCGATCGCGGCGCCTTCAACGCTCATCATTACCGCTACTCGCCGGCCATGAGCACCTTCCTGGTCGAATGCGACCACGCGACCTGGCAGGCCTATGGCTTCGCCTACAAGGACGTCGAGCAGTCCAAGGGCGTCTGCGAGGAGGTGTTCGCCGACACGCTGGGCGGCCATTGCCTCGTGTCCAACAAATCGGTCTGGCGCAACTTCCCCTGGGTCTGGAACGAGCATTGGTCGTTCAAGAACATGGTGCTGCTCGGGGACGCCCTGCACTCGGCGCATTTCTCGATCGGCTCGGGCACGCGGCTTGCGATCGAGGACGCCATCGCGCTGGTCAAGGCGCTGGAATCGGATGCGCATCTTGCGACCGCCCTGCATCGCTACCAGGCCGCCCGCAAGCCGGTGGTGCAGAAGCTCGTCAATGCCGCGCGCACCTCGGCGTTCTGGTACGAGCACTTCGCCCAGCACATGAAGCTTCCGCTGATGGATTTCGCCTACAGCTACATCACCCGCTCCGGCCGTATCGACGATTCCCGGCTGCGTGCGATGTCGCCGGCCTTCATGGCCCGTTACGAGGCGGCCAAGGATGACGGAAACGACGGCGGAGACGAGGCATGAGCGACGAGATTCGCGACCGGGTGCCCGCCGACAGCGCAGGAGTGCGCGAGATCGGCTTTGCCGTTCCCGAGATCTACAACGCCAGCCGGGTGCTGTTCGACAACCTCGCCAAGGGCCGCGGCGACAAGCTGGCGCTGTTGGGGCCCGCGGGCACGCAGACCTATGCCGAGCTGTGCGCGGAAGCCTGCCGCTGGGGCAACGGCTTTGCTTCGCTCGGTCTGAAGCGCGGCGACCGCGTGCTGCTGTTCCTCGACGACACGCCGGCCTATCCGGCCGCGTTCTTCGGCGCGGTACGCGCCGGCTTCGTGCCGCTGCTGATCAACACGCTGACGCCGCCCGACCTGCTGCAATTCTATCTCGCCGATTCCGGAGCTGAAGTTGCGGTGGCGGACGCCGAATTCTGCGCGCGCTTCAATGCGGAGGCCTGCAAGGACACCAGGCTGCATACGCTGATCGTCGCCAACGGCGCGGTGGGCGATCACGCGGCGCCGAGAGCGGTTGCGGCGGCCGACTGGCTGGCGCAATTCCCGACCCAGCTGGCCGAAGCCTCCACGCATCGCAACGAGATGGCGTTCTGGATGTATTCTTCCGGCTCGACCGGCCGGCCCAAGGGCATCGTGCATCTCCAGCACGACATGGCCTACAGCGATCTCGCCTTCGCGCAGAACATCCTGCAGCTGACGCCGGACGACATCTGCTTCTCCGTGCCGAAGATCTTCTTCGCCTACGGCTTCGGCAATTCCGTCACCTTCCCGTTCTCGGCGGGAGCTGCGACGCTGCTGCTGCCGGGCCAGCCGAAACCCGCGGCGATCTTCGCAGCGATCGCGCAGCACAGGCCCACGGTCTTCTTCGGCCTGCCGACGCTGTATACGGCGCTGACCAAGGCCGAAGGCGCGGACAAGACCGACTTCTCGTCCCTGCGCATGGCGCTCTCCGCCGCCGAAGTGCTGTCGGCCGAGGTCTTCAACGGCTGGAAGGCGCTCACCGGCCTTGAGATCGTCGAAGGCCTCGGCTCCACCGAGGTGCTGCACATCTATCTCTCCAACCGGCCCGGGCAGAAGAAGCTCGGCGCCGCGGGCCTGCGCGTCCCCGGCTACGAGGTCGCGCTGCGCGACAAGGACGGTCGCGAGGTCGGCGACAACGAGGAAGGCATCCTGTGGGTCCGCGGCGATTCCAACACGCCGCTGTACTGGAACCGGCCGGACAAATCCGCCGAGACCATCCGCGAGGAAGGGTGGATCTACACCGGCGACCGCTTCGTCAGGGATGCCGACGGCTTCCACTTCTTCCGCGGCCGCGCCGATGATCTGATCAAGATCTCCGGCCAGTGGGTCTATCCGCTCGAGGTCGAGCTGTGCCTTGCCGACCACCCCGAGATCCGCGAATGCGCGGTGTTCGCCGCCGAGCTGCCGGATCGCCGCATGACGCTGAAGGCGGTGGTGGTGATGAACAACCGCGCTGCCAACCCGGGTGAGACGACGCGGCGGCTGCAGGATTACGTCAAGGGCAGGCTGCTTCCTTACAAATATCCGCGCGAGGTGATCTTCACCGACGAGCTGCCGAAGACCGGCACCGGGAAGATCGACCGGCAGGCGCTGTTGAGGATGTAGGGCGACGGCATCGCCACACATTCGGCGTCGTCCCCGCGAAGGCGGGGACCCATACGCCGCAGCAGTATTTCCTGTGCGAGCTGGTCATTACCTGTCCTCGCCAGTTTACTGCTGCGGAGTATGGGGTCCCGGATCTGCGCTTCGCTTGTCCGGGACGACGGCGGTGTGTGGAGCCCGACCATCGCGCCACGCATCCCCTCACCCCGTCTTGCCCAGATGCTCCAGCGCATCCTCGGCCCGCAGCGGCACGCGTGAGGCCTCGTTGTTGAGGTCGACGAGCTGCGACAGGAGTCCCATCAGCGTCTTGCGGTCCGCCGGCTTCAGCGGCTCCAGCATGCGCGCCTGGGCGCGCTCGACGGCCGGGATGATCTCGCGCAGGATCGCGGCGCCGGACTTGGTCAGATGGAGCAGCTTGATGCGCTTGTCCTCGGGCGCCGGCTTGCGCTCGACATAGTCCTTGGCCTGCAGCCGCTCGATCACGCTGCCGAGCGTGGAGCGGTCGAAGGCGATCACCGCCGACAGCCGCGTGGCGTCGATGCCGGGATGGGTGTGGATCGCGATCAGCGCCGCATATTGCACCGGGGTCAGGTCGAACGCCTTGCACTCCTCCATGAAGATCGAGACCGCGATCTGCTGCATGCGCCGGAACAGATAGCCCGGCGCGGCATAGACGGCGTCGATCGTGATCGGAGCGGGCGGCTTACTCGGCATCGGGCTGCTTCTCCGGCGCAGCTTCGGCGAACGCCGGCAGCGCCTTGGCGGCGGCTTCGGCCTCCAGCAGGCGCGGATAGGCCGAGACGTCGACGCCGAAGCGGCGCGCATTGGCGAGCTGCGGCACGAGACAGAGATCGGCCAGCGTCGGCGCATCGCCAAAACAGAACGGACCCGGCTCGTCCTTGATCAGGATCTCGCAGGCCGCCAGGCCTTCGCGGTTGACCCAGGCGGCCCAGTCCTGGACCTTGTCCTCGGGCAGGCCGAGCTCACGCAGCCGCGCCAGCACTTTCAGGTTCTGCAGCGGATGGGTGTCGCAGGCGATCGCCAGCGCAAACGCCCTCACCTTGGCGCGCTGCAGCGCATCCTTCGGCAGCAGCGGCGGATGGGGGTGCGTCTCGTCGAGCCATTCGATAATGGCGACCGATTGCGTCAGCACCGCACCGGCATCGTCCTCCAATGCCGGCACCAGGCCTTGCGGGTTGATGGCGAGATAGGCGGGCGTGCATTGCTCGCCCTTGCGCAAATGGTGCGGCAGATGCGCGGCCTTGAGGCCCTTCAGGTTCAGCGCGATCCGCACCCGGTAGGCGGCGCTGGAGCGGAAATAGCCGTGCAGCTTCATCGAGACCTCCCTCGTTCTGTCATTCCGGGGCTCGCGAAGCGAGAACCCGGAACCTCGAGATTCCGGATTCGATGCTATCGCATCGCTCCGGAATGACAGCAACAACATCTGCCAGCATTGACGCTACCTAGATCGTCAGTATACTGTCAATCAACAACCGATCGGGAGCGCCGCCATGGAAGCCGTGACCAAGACGCCGGAACGCGAGGCGTTCTACAGGAAGATCGACGGCGAAAACCTCACCGCGCTGTGGACGGTGATGAGCGATCTGATCACGCCGGAGCCGAAGAGCGCCTGCCGGCCGCATCTGTGGAAATTCGACGTCATCCGCGACTACATGATCGAAGCCGGCAAGCTGATCACCGCCCGGGAGGCCGAGCGGCGCGTGCTGGTGCTGGAGAATCCCGGCCTGCGCGGCCAGTCCAAGATCACGACCTCGCTCTATGCCGGCGTGCAGATGGTGGTGCCCGGCGACGTCGCGCCGGCGCACCGGCACAGCCAGTCGGCGCTGCGCTTCGTGCTCGAAGGCAAGGGCGCGCATACCGCCGTCGACGGCGAGCGCACCGCGATGGAGCCGGGCGACTTCATCATCACGCCGTCGATGACCTGGCACGATCATTCCAACGAGACCGACCAGCCGATGTTCTGGCTCGACGGCCTCGACATCCCCCTGGTGCAGTTCTTCGACTGCTCCTTTGCTGAAGGGGCCAAGGAGGACCAGCAGAAGATCACAAGGCCCGCCGGCGACAGCTTTGCGCGCTATGGCCACAATCTGCTGCCGGTCGACGTGAAGCGCTCATCGAAGACCTCGCCGATCTTCAGCTATCCCTATGCCTATACGCGCGAGGCGCTGGAGAAGGCCAGGACCAGCCAGGAATGGGACGCCTGCCACGGCCTGAAGCTGAAGTTCAGCAACCCCGAGACCGGCGATTTCGCGATGCCGACGATCGGCACCTTCATCCAGCTGCTGCCCAAGGGCTTCAAGACCGCGCGCTATCGCTCGACCGATGCCACCGTGTTCTGTCCGATCGAGGGCAAGGGCCGCAGCCGGATCGGCGATGCCGTGTTCGAATGGGGCCCGCGTGATCTGTTCGTGGTGCCGAGCTGGCACTGGGTGACGCATGAGACGGATGAGGACGCCGTGCTGTTCAGCTTCTCGGACCGCCCGGTGCAGCAGAAGCTGGATCTGTTCAGGGAAGATCGCGGCAACGCGTGAGGCGCCGCTCTATCCTCCGTCATGGCCGGGCTTGTCCCGGCCATCCACGTGCCGCTACGCCCGAGGAAAGACGTGGATGCCCGGGTCAAGCCCGGGCAAGACGACCTGATTTGTGGCGCTCGCCTGCGTCCTCATCATCTTTGCGTTCGCAGCTACCGCCAGTGCAACAACCTCGTTTCCAGCCAGCCGATCACCTTGCCGATCGCCAGCCCGAACACCGACAGGATGACGACGCCGGCGAGCAGCTGATCGGTCTGCATGAGATTTCCGGCCTGCAGCACGAAGGCGCCGATGCCGTATTGGGCACCGATCATCTCGGCGCTGACGACGAGCAGCAGCGCGACGGAGGCGGTGATGCGGAAGCCGGCGAGGATCGCGGGCAACGCGCCGGGCCAGATCACCTTGCGCACGATGGTGGCGAAGGGAACGTTGAAGCTCTGCGCCATGCGGATCAGGTTGCGCGGCACGGCGTCGACGCCGCTATAGACCGAGATCGCGGTCGAGAAGAATACCCCGAGCGCAATGGTCGCGATCTTCGGCTCCTCGCCGATGCCCAGCCAAAGGATGAGCAGCGGCAGCAGCGCGATCTTCGGGATCGGGAACAGCGCCGAGATGAAGGTGATGCCGACGCTGCGCGCCAGCCGCGACAAGCCGATGGCAAAGCCGACGGCAACGCCGGCGGCGGTACCGAGCAGCCAGCCGACGCCGATGCGCAGCAGCGAGGCGGACACATGCTGCCAGAGCGCCCCCGAGATCGCGAGCTGATAGATCGCGCGAACGATGGCCGCGGGCGTCGGCAGAAACAGCGCATTGACGAGCCCGGCGCTGCCAGCGGCCTGCCAGATCGCGATGACGAGGGCGAGCGCGATCCACCCGCCGTAGCGGCTGCTCGCGGGCACGAAGCCGGCGCCACGGAAACCGACGCGCCGCGTCGCTTCGTCCTTTGCAGGGAGGCCCGCCCGATCAAGCATGCTGGACCTCGCGCTCGGCGTCGATCGCCTCGTTGCGGATCAGCGACCAGATCCGGGTCTGCACCGCCAGCAGCTTCTCGCGCGCCGCGGCTTCGCCGCGCTCGGCGCGCGTCATCGGCACGGTCACGACCTCGCGGATGCGACCGGGCCTGCGCGACAGCACCACGATGCGATCGGCGAGCCGCGCCGCCTCTTCGAGATTATGCGTGACATAGACAGCGCCCATGCCGCCATCGGCCAGCAGGCGGACGAAATCCTCCATCAAGAGCTCGCGGGTCTGCGAATCCAGTGCCGACAGCGGCTCGTCCATCAGCAGGATGGCAGGTCTCACCGCCAGCGCGCGCGAAATGCCGACGCGCTGGCGCATGCCGCCGGAGAGCTGCTTCGGATAGGTCTTGCGGAAATCGGTCAGCCCTGTGCGGTGCAAGGCATCGTCGACCAGCGCGCGGCGCTGCGCCGCCGAAAGCTGGGCATGCAGCAGCGGGAATTCGACGTTCTGCTCGACCGTGGCCCAGGGCAGCAGCGCGAAATCCTGGAACACGAAGGTCAGCGGATTGAGGCTGTCCGCCGGCGGCGAGCCGCGCAATTCGGCCGCGCCCGAGGTCGGCTGCAGCAGCCCACCGAGGATCGACAGCAGCGTGCTCTTGCCGCAGCCCGAGGGCCCGACGACCGCGACCACCTCGCCGGCGCTGACGGTGAATGAGACATCGTCGAGCACGGCGAGATCGCCGAAGCGGTGGGAGATGTGGCTGGCGATCAGGTCCATACGGTCTCGTCTATCCTGTTCTCCGTCGTTCCGGGATGGTCCGAATGACCAGACCTCAGGTGCGCAATTGCGCACCGGGGAACCTCAAGATTCCGGGTTCGATGCTTCGCATCACCCCGGAATGACAGCAAACATCAATCCGCCTTCACAAATTCCTTCGCGATGATCGCCTCCGCGTCAAACCCCTTGTCGGCGAAGCCCTGCTCCTGCAGCCATTTGATCTGGTTGTCGACGTTCTTCACGTCCAGCTTGCCGTCGGGATCGATATAGGCGCAATTGCCGACCACCTGCTCGACCGGCAGATTGGTGTACTTGGCGATGATCTCCAGGAGCGGCTTGGTCTTGTCGTTGATCGGCGCGACACCGTCCTTCATTGCCGCGAGGATGACGTCGTAATATTCGCGGTCGGCCTTGGCCAGGGCGCCGAGCAGCTTTGTCACCAGCGCCTTGTTGGTCAACGTCTTCGGCGAGGCGAACACCGCGCCCAGCTGCCAAGGCGTCTCGTCGCCGACCCAGCCTAGGAATTTCGCGCCGCCCTCGTCCATCAGCTTGCGCGCGGTCGAGATCGGCAGCAGCGCCGCATCGACGGTTTCGCCCTTCAGCGCCGCCGCCGCATTCGACAGCGATTGCAGCGGCACGATCTTCACGTCCGCGAGCTTGAAGCCGTATTTGTCGGCGAGCAGGCCGAGCGAATAGTGAAAGCTCGATCCGACCTGCGTCATCGCCACGCGCTTGCCGGCGAGGTCCTTTGGCGTCTTGAGGCCGGCCGCATAGGCGTTGTTGCTGGCGAAATAACCGATCAGGGGATAGCCCGCCTTCTCGCGGCTCATGCCGCCGATCACCTTCAGCGTGCCCTTGCCGGCGAGATTGTAGAGCCCCGCAGTGAAGGCGGTGATGCCGAAATCGACGTCGCCCGAGGTGGTCGCGACCGCGATCGGCTGGGCCGCGTCGAAGAATTTCAGCTCGACCTCAAGGCCGGCCTCGCGGAAATAGCCCTTGTCCTGCGCGATGAAGACGGGCGCGGAGGAGGACAGGCGGAGCACGCCGATCCTGGCCTTCAGCGCGTCCTCGGCCCTTGCAGCGCCCATCGCCGTGATCGCCAGAAGGCCCGCAAGCGCGAGCCGCACCATTCCGATCATCCGTTTCCTCCGCTTTGTTCTCTTGCCGCCCGTCACAATCCTTCCGGCACCCTTTGGTCCCGGCCGATGAAGGCACCCTGTTGTTTCAACGTTTCCTGCAATTTTTCAATGGGGATTTCGCGTGGCATCCGGTTTCCTGAGAGCGCCAGCGCGGCGGCGGAGCCGGCGGCCTCTCCCATCGCGAAGCAGGCCCCGGACACACGCGCCGCGGACTGGCCCTCATGGGTCATGGAGGCGCAGCGGCCGGCAACCAGCAGGTTGTCGACGCCTTCGGGCACCAGCATCCGATAGGGCAGCTCGTTATAGCCGCGGGATTGCGGGATCGGCGGGAAGGTGAAAACGACGTCGCCGGGCACATGGGCCTCGATCGGCCAGCCATTGACGCCGATGGAGTCATCGAACGAGGCGCAGCCGAGCACGTCCTCGCCGCTGAGCTGGTAGCCGCCCGTGATGCGGCGGGTCTCGCGGATGCCGAGCTGCGGCGGCAGGTCCACGATGTAGGACTTTTCGAAGCCCGGCACGGTGCGCAGGAATTCGAAGGCGGCGAGCGCCTGCTTGCGGCCCTCGATCTCGCCGCGGGTGAGATCGTCGGGCTCGACGCCATTGATGGCATAGCCGTCCTCGCGCGCCACTTGCGTGAAGTTCACCCGCCATTCGATGCCGGATTTCTGCGGCCGCACGATCGCACTTTTCCGCGGAAATTGATGCGTGCCGGCGGCGAGGGCCTTCTCCATCAATTGCGGAATGGTCCGCCAGGCTTCGCCCGCCCGCGCGGGATCGATGCCGTTGAGACGGAGCATCATCGAAGGGTAAAGCGGATGGCCGTGCGCGTCGCCGATCTCGAACGGCGCGCCGGCCCAGACCGCGAGATCGCCGTCGCCGGAGCAGTCGATGAAGATGTCCGCCCGCACCGCCTGCCGGCCGGCCTTGGTCTCCACCAGCAGGGCGTCGATGCGGCTGCTGTCGCCCATCACGACGCCGGCGCCGAGCGCGTGGAACAGGATGTGCACCTTGTGGCTGGCGAGCAGCTCGTCGGCCGCGATCTTGTAGGCGGCAGTGTCATAGGCCTGCGCAAACACCTTGCCGAGGATCAGGTGCGGCGCGTTCAGGCCGTTCAGACGGTCGATCCGCGCCAGCAGCTCGGAGGCCATGCCCTGCACCAGCCGCCGGTGCTCGCCATGGACATTGCCATGCAGGCCGCAGAAATTGGTGACGCCGGCCGCCGTGCCCATGCCGCCGAGGAAACCGTAGCGCTCGATCAGAAGCGTCTTGCGCCCGGCGCGCGCCGCGGACGCTGCCGCGATGATGCCGGCCGGGCCGCCACCGAGCACGACCACTTCATATTCGCCATAGAGCGGCACCTGTCGTGCCGGTTCTTCGATCGTCACGGCCGGCATGGCGCGTCCCTTCCCAAAACCCTTTGAACAGGATCACGGATTAGCCGGCAGACGCCCTCGTCGCAAGATCGCGGTTGCTCACCGCCAGCGAACCTGAGACAAAGCGGCCATGGATTCGACCATCGTCAGATACTGTTTCGCCGCATTACTTGCCCTCTCGATCTCCACTGCTCCCGCCCCAGCCGTGGAGCAGAACTGCCGCTTCATCCAGGCCAAGCCGGAGCGCGAAGCCTGCTACAAGCAGCAGGAGCTTGAGCTGGCGGCGAAGCGCAAGCCGGCCCCGACCACCCAAGAGAGCAGCACGCTCGAATCGATGCGGCAGATGCGGCAGGACGATGAGGCCGTCTATCGCAGCATCAACAACATCTGCCGCGGCTGCTGATGCTCAGCTTTTCGCGCCGCTCCAATTCGCCGCACGCTTCTCGGCAAACGACGCCAGTCCCTCCGCGGCCTCCGCGCTCTGCCGCTTGAGCGAATGCAGCTGCACGAGCCGGGTGTAGGCGGCATCGTCCACCGCCATGCCGCCGAACGAGCTCTCCAGCGCGAGCTTCTTGGTCTCGGCCATCGCCTCGGGCCCGTTGGCGAGCAATTGCTCGACCACCTTGCTGCCCGCAGCTTCGAGCTCGGCGAGCGGGACGACCTCGTGTACGAGACCGATGCGGCGGGCGTCCTCGGCGCCGAAACGTTCGCCGGTGAGCGCGAAACGGCGGACCTGACGGACGCCGATGGCATCGCAGAGCTGCGGGATGATGATCGCCGCCGTCAGGCCCCAGCGTACCTCGGTGATCGAGAACAACGCGTTGTCCGCGGCGATCACGACGTCGCAGGCCGCGATCACGCCGGTGCCGCCGCCGAAGCAGCCGCCCTGCACCAGCGCAACGGTCGGTATAGGCAGCGTGTTGAGCCGCTGCACCGCCTCGAAGGTCGCACGCGAGGCCGCTTCGTTCGCTTCGGCCGATTGCGGCCGAACGCCGTTGATCCATTTCAGATCGGCGCCGGCCTGGAAATGCTTGCCGTTGCCCTTGAGCACGACGACGCGCAGGTGAGGCTTCGTCCCCAGATCATCCATGGCCGCGAGCACGCCTGATATCAGCGCGCCGTCATAGGCGTTGTTGACCTCCGGGCGGTTCAACGTGACGGTGGCAACCCCACGCTCATCAAGGGTCCACAGGACGGGGCTGGCAGTCATCGGCAATCCTCCGGTCGTTTGATTGGCGTGCACTATGGCCGAGGCGCTGCGTCCCGATCCATATCTTTCCAGCGTGGGGCGGTCGCGCCCATCGCATGGCGGCTTGTGTCATGCTGCTGCCCGGGTGGCACCAACGGACAGGCAAGGGACAGGACGGAATCATCATGCGCATCTGCATTTTCGGCGCGGGCGCCGTCGGCAGCCACATCGCGGTCCGGCTCGCCCGCGCCGGCCATGACGTTTCATGCGTGATGCGGGGTGCGCATCTGGAGGCGGCGCGCGCAGGCGGCCTCAAGCTGCGGGTCGGCGATTCCGAGGTCGGCGCCAAGGTGAACGCAACAGGCGATCCGGCTCAGCTCGGCCCGCAGGACGTCGTGATCTCGACGCTGAAGGCGACCGCGCTGCCGGGGCTGGTGTCCAGCATCAAGCCGCTGCTGCAGGACGATACCGCCATCGTGTTCGCGCAGAACGGCATTCCCTGGTGGTACGGCATCGGCCTGCCGCCGCGGCATCCGACGCCGCCGGATATTTCCTTCCTCGACCCCGGCGGGCGGCTGCGCGCCTGCATCCCGAAGGAGCGCATCATCGGCGGCGTCGTCTTCTCCTCCAACGAGGTGACCGCGCCGGGCGTCGTGCACAACCTCACGCCGGACCGCAACCGCCTCCTGATCGGCGAATGCGACGATCGCCATTGCGAGCGCATCACGAAGCTCCGCAACGCGTTGAACGATGCCCGACTGGAATCGCCGCCGGTGGCCGAGATCCGCGAGGCGATCTGGTCAAAGCTGCTGACCAACATGTCGCTGTCGGTGCTGTGCCTGCTCACCGGTCAGACCGCGCGCGGCGTGCGCGACGACCCGGCCTTTGCCGACGTCATTCCGCGCATGCTGAACGAGGCCAACGAGATCGCCCAGCACTTCATTCCCGAGGTCAAGCGGGTGACCCGCAGCGGCCCCGCCCCCAACCACAAGCCCTCGCTGCTGCAGGACTACGAACTCGGCCGCGCCATGGAGATCGACGTGCTGGTGAAGGCGCCGCAGGCCTTCGCGCGCGCCGCCGGCCTGTCGACGCCGACGCTGGACCTGATCGCCGCATTGGCGATTCAGAAGGCACGCGACAAGGGCCTCTACGCGGCGTGAGCCTCAGGCGATTCGATCGATCCAAGCCGCGAGCGTGTCCAGCACCTCGGTCAGCGCCTCGTCGTTAGTGCGGCCGGACTTCTTCAACACCGCAAACGAATGGTCGCCGCCTACGATCTCATGCAGCGTCGCCTTTCCCCCCAACGCCGCAATGACGGGCCTGAGATGACCGAGATCGGCAAGCTCATCGCGCGTGCCCTGCAGGAACAGCATGGGGATCGCGATGCCGGCGAGATGCTCGGCCCGCTCGGACGACGGCTTCTTGGGGGCATGGAGGGGAAAGCCGAGGAAGGCGAGGCCCTTCACATCAGGCAGCGGTGCCTTCGACTGCGCCTGCGAGGTCATGCGCCCGCCAAACGACTTTCCGCCGGCGATGAGCGTCACCCCGCGGCACAGCCGTGCCGCTTCGGCGACCGCCGCACGGATCGCAGCGTGCGCAATCGCCGGCTGGTCAGGACGCCCCTTCTTCTCTTCCATATAAGGGAAATTGAAGCGCAAGGTCGCGATGCCGCGGCTTGCCAGCCCCTCCGCGACCTTCTCCATGAAGGAATGCCGCATATCGGCGCCGGCGCCGTGCGCCAGCACGTAGCAGGCGCGCGCATGGTCCGGTCGCATCAGCATCGCCGAGACCGTACCGATGCGTTCGATGTCGAGCTTGAGCTCGCGCGCTTCGAGCAAGACCGTGTTCCCGATGAATGCTCTCAATGGTACCTGCGCGACCCCGATCTGAAAACAGGAAACCTCACGCGCATCCCGCGAGCGAAGGCCCTAGCTGACCCGCCGTTCCCGTCCCTCCCAGAACGGCCTGCGCAGCTCGCGCTTCAGCACCTTGCCGGCGCCGGACAGCGGCAGCGGCGCCTCGGTGATCTCGATGCTGCGCGGACATTTGTAGCCGGCAATCAACGTCTTGGTAAACTCGATCAGCTCGCCGGGCGAAACCTCGGCGCCGCCGCGCTTGACCACGACGGCGTGGACCTGCTCGCCCCATTGCTCATTGGGAACGCCGATGACCGCGCATTGCAGCACCGACGGATGCTGCGCCAGCGCGTTCTCGACCTCGACCGAGTACACATTCTCGCCGCCCGAGATGATCATGTCCTTGACGCGGTCGACGACATAGATGAAGCCGTCCTCGTCCATGTAGCCGCCATCGCCTGTGTGCATCCAGCCGTCGACGACGGCGCGCGCGGTCTCCTCCGGCCGCTCCCAATAGCCCATCATCACGGTGTCGCCGCGCACCACGATCTCGCCGACGGCGCCCGCCGGCACCGGCCGGTCGTTCTCGTCGACGATGCGCACCTCGCAGCCGAGCGTGGCGCGGCCCGCCCCGCGATGACGCCCTTTGCTGCGTCCCTCGCCGACATGCTCGTTCGCATGCAGCAGCGTCGCGATCGGCGACAATTCGGTCATGCCGTAGGCCTGGGTGAAACGTACATGCGGCAGTGCGCGCGCGGCGCGGTCGAGCACCGCCTCGCTGATCGGCGAGGCTCCGTAGATGATGTGCTGGAGCGACGACAGGTCGTACTTTCCGATCGCGGGATGGTCGACCAGCATCTGGATCATCGTGGGCACCAGCAGCACGTCGGTGACACGCTCGTTCTGCATCGCAGCCATCACGCCTTCGGGCGTGAAGCCCTGAACGATCACGTTGGAGCCGCCGGAGAGCAGCAGCGAATACATCGCCGCGCCGTTGGCGAGGTGAAACATCGGCGCCGCGTGCAGATACATCGTGCTCGCCGGAAACAGTCCTTCGCCGAGCGCGTTGAGCGCGTTGGCCATCAGGTTCTGGTGGCTGAGCATCACGCCCTTGGAACGCCCGGTGGTGCCGCCGGTGTAGAAGATGCCGGCGAGATCCTCGCCCTTGCGCATGGCATCGGCAACGGGCGCGCTGCCCGCGATCAGATCCTCATAGCTCTCCATTCCGGCCGGCACCTCGCCGTCGTCGGCATAGATCAGCTTCAGCCCCGGAATGGCGCCGGCGAGCTGCGCGCCGACCTGCGCAAAGGCCTTGTCGACCAAGAGAACGGAGGCGCGGCAGTCGCGCAGCGCACCCTCGTTCTCAAGGGCGCTCCATCGGATGTTGAGCGGCACGATCACGCCGCCCGCCCAGCCGGTCGCGAGATAAAGCTCGAGGTAGCGATCCGAGTTGAAGGACAGCACGGCGACGCGATCCCCAGCACTGACGCCGCGCGAATGCAGGCCGCCGGCCAGCCTTGCAACACGTCCGCCGAGCTCGCCCCAGCTGCGACGCCGCTGGCCATAGACGGTGGCGAGCCCCTTCGGGTTGATCTGCAGCGCGCGCCGCAGCCCGTGCGTGATGTTCATCTCGTTCCTCCTCCTGTACGCTTCTTCCCTGCTGTCTTGCGTCCTGAGTTGCGCCGTTGCGGCGCCCTCGGCGTCTTCTTTGTGATTTGCTGCCGGCTCTCGGTTGCCAAGCCTTCCGTCAGCCGAACCGTAAACTCGTCCGCGATCTCGGTCGGCGAGAGCTCGCCGCCCCGTTGATACCAGTGGCCGATCCAGTTGAGCGCGCCCGCGATCGCGAAGGCTGCAAGCTTGGGATCGCAGGGCCTGATCGAACCGTCGGCCGTGCCTGCGGCGATGTATCGCCGGAACGTGGCGTCGATCCGCTTCTTGGCAGCGCGCGCGACGGCGGCGTTTCGCGCGGCCAGATCGCGCAGGTCGAAACGCACCAGGCTCGCGCCGAAATCGGTCGCCATGAGCGCGGCATAGGCGTGCACTAGCTTGCGCAGCTTGACGAGCCCCGAACCGCCGCCGGCGTTGATCTCGGTGATGACGCTGTCGACGAGCTCGGCGCCCATCGACCAGCATTCGAACAGGATTTCGTCCTTGCCGCGGAAGTAATTGTACAGCGCGGGTTTGGTGATGTTCAGCCGCTCAGCGACCTCGTTCAGCGTCACGCGGTGATAGCCCTGCTCCAGGAACAGCTGCACGGCGGCGCGCAGCACCGCCTCGCGCTTCTCGTCGCGGGCGCGGCGGCGGCTCTCGAACGGCAGCCAGGGCGACGATGACGGCAATGAGGGCGGAACGGGCGGCGCTGAATCCATGCTCGGTCGGTTGACTCTCGTGGGCATCGACCGATATGTTACCCAAGGGTAAGAAAAAGTCCAACGGGTAATTTATTTGGGAGGAAGCGATGTCTGACGTCATCGTCGCAGGGGTCGGCATGATCCCCTTCGCCAAGCCGGGCGCCAGCGCGCCGTATCACGAGATGGGGACGGAGGCGGTCAAGCTGGCGCTCGCCGATGCGGGGCTCGGCTATGACAAGGTGCAGCAGGCCTATGCCGGCTACGTCTACGGCGATTCCACCTGCGGACAGCGCGCGCTGTATCATATCGGGATGACCGGCATTCCCATCGTCAACGTCAACAACAATTGCTCGACCGGCTCAACCGCACTGTTCATGGCGCGGCAGATGATCGCGAGCGGAGCGCTGGATTGCGTGCTGGCGGTCGGCTTCGAGCAGATGAAGCCCGGCGCGCTCGGCAGCGTCTATACCGATCGCCCCAGCGCATTCGAGGAATTCGATGCGGCTGCGGACCAGCTGATCGACGCTCCCGGCATTCCGCTGGCGCTGCGCTATTTTGGCGGCGCCGGCCTCAGCCACATGAAGAAATACGGCACCCCGCTCGACGCCTTCGCCAAGGTGCGCGCCAAGGCGAGCCGCCATGCCAGGAACAATCCGCTCGCGCTGTTCCGCAAGGAAGTCAGTGCGGACGACGTGATGAACGACCAGGTGATCTGGCCGGGCGTGATGACGCGCATGATGGCGTGCCCGCCGACCTGCGGCGGCGCGGCCGCCGTGCTGGTGTCCGAGCGCTTCGCGGACAAGCACGGCATCGGCAAGGAGGTGCGCATCGCGGCGCAGGCCATGACCACCGACACCCCCTCGACCTTCAAGGCCGGCGACATGATGCAGTTGGTCGGCTACGACATGGCGAAAGAGGCGGCGAACCGTGTTTATGAAAGCGCCGGCATCGGGCCCGGCGATCTCGACGTCGTCGAGCTGCACGACTGCTTTGCCCATAACGAGCTCATCACCTACGAGGCGCTGGGTCTCTGCGGCGAGGGTGAAGCCGGCAAGTTCATCAATGACGGCGACAACACCTATGGCGGCCGGATCGTGACCAACCCGTCCGGCGGATTGCTGTCGAAGGGACATCCGCTCGGCGCCACCGGGCTTGCGCAGTGCTACGAGCTGACGCGGCAGCTGCGCGGCACGGCCGGCTCCACGCAGGTCGAGGGTGCCAAGGTCGCGCTCCAGCACAATCTCGGCCTCGGCGGCGCCTGCGTCGTCACGCTCTACAAGCGGCACTGATATCCGCATGGTCGATCAGTCCGCCGTAGGGCGCAGCTTCACGCCCGTCACCGCGCGCGTGGAGCCGGGCCGCCTCCGCTACTTCCTCAACACGCTGGGTGAAGAGAACCCGGTCTACCGCAACGCGGATGCGGCGCGGACGGCCGGATTCGCCGGCATCCCGGTGCCGCCGACCTATTTGTTCTGCCTGGAGATGATGGACGTCGATGACCCCTTCGAGATGTTCAGTGCGCTCGGCATCGACCTCGCCCGCGTGCTGCATGGCGAGCAGAGCTTCGTCTATCACGCGCCGGTTCTGGTCGGCGACACCCTGACGTTCCGGCCACGCGTGGCCAGCGTGACGGAGAAGAAGGGCGGGGCAATGACGCTGATCGGCATCCGATGCGAGGTGACCAACCAGGACGGCGTGCATGTCGCCGATACCGCGCGCACCATCGTCGTCCGTAATGAGGTGGCGTCGTGATGGCATCCGCAGACATCAAGGCCGGCGACCGCATCGTCCACAAGGCCTTTCCGCCGATCACCCGCCATACCCTCGCACTCTATTGCGGCGCATCGGGCGATCACAATCCGATCCATGTCGATATCGACTTCGCCAAGGCAGCCGGATTTCCGGACGTGTTCGCCCACGGCATGCTGGTCATGGCCTATCTCGGGCAGGCACTCACGGATGCGGTGCCGCCGTCGAAGCTCCGCAGCTTTGCGACGCGGTTCGTCGCCATCACCCAGCTCGGCGCCCAGCTGACATGCGAAGGCACCGTAACCGAGCTGTTCGCCGAAGCCGGCGAGCGGCGCGCAAGGCTTGCGCTCACGACCAGGGACGATCGCGGCGAAGTCAAGCTCGAAGGCAGCGCCATCGTCGCGCTGTAACAGCAAGAGGAATCATTCAAAATGGCAAAACTGCAGGGAAAGGTCGCACTCGTCACCGGGTCGGGCCGCGGCATCGGGCGCGCGATCGCACTGAAGCTCGCGCACGAGGGCGCCAGGGTTGTCGTCAATGACCTCGATGCCGAGCCCGGCGACGCCGTGGCCGCGGAGATCAAGGCGTTCGGCGGCGACGCCGCCGCCGTGAACGGCAGCGTCTCGGAAGCGGGCTTCGCCGACCGCTTCGTCGGCGCCGCGCTGGACAAGTTCGGCGGGCTCGACATCATCGTCAACAATGCCGGCTACACCTGGGACTCCACCATCCAGAAGATGACGGACGAGCAGTTTCAGGCCATGCTCGACGTCCATCTCGTCGCTCCGTTCCGGCTTCTGCGCGCGGCCGCCGAGCCAATCCGCGTCTTTGCCAGGAAGGAAGCCGAGGAAGGGCGCGAGGTGTTCCGCAAGGTCGTGAACATCTCCTCGATCGCAGGCCTCTACGGCAATGCCGGTCAAGCGAGCTACTCCTCGGCCAAGGCCTCGCTGATCGGGCTGACCCGGACCATGTGCAAGGAGTGGGGCCGCTACAAGGTCAACGTCAATTGCGTCGCCTTCGGCCTCATCAACACCCGCCTGACCCAGCCGATCGAGGCGCAGCAGAAGACCATCGACGTCGCCGGCCGCGACATCAAGGTCGGCGTTCAGCCGCAGATGCTGGAGGCGATGTCGCGGATGATCCCGCTCGGCCGCGGCGGCACGCCGGAAGAGGCAGCCGACGCCGTCTATCTATTCTGCAGCCCGGAATCCAATTATATCAGCGGCCAGGTGGTGGTCGCCGGCGGCGGCCTGATTGTCTGAGAGCGAGGCGCTGATGCAATACCGATCGTCGTGGATGACCGAAGAACTGGACACGTTCCGCGACCAGTTCCGGAAATATCTTGCCAAGGATCTCGCGCCGCATGCCGAAAAATGGCGCGAGCAGAAGATGGTCGACCGCTTCGCGTGGCGCGGCCTCGGCGAGATGGGCGCGCTGCTCGCGAGCGTGCCGGAGGAATATGGCGGCTTGGGCGCCACCTTCGCCTATGACGCCGCGGTGCTGGACGATCTCGAAAGCACGGTGCCGGAACTGACCACCGGCGTCTCCGTGCACAGCGCCATCGTCGCGCATTACATCCTCAATTACGGCTCGGAGGAGCAGAAGAAGCGCTGGCTGCCGAAGATGGCCTCGGGCGAGATGGTCGGCGCCATCGCCATGACCGAGCCCGGCACCGGCTCGGACCTGCAAGCGGTGAAGACCACGGCGAAGAAGCAGGGCAATTCCTACGTCATCAACGGCCAGAAGACCTTCATCACCAACGGCCAGGCCGCCGATCTCGTCATCGTGGTCGCGCGCACCGGCGAAGCTGGCGCAAAAGGCATCTCGCTGATCGTGGTGGAGACCGCGGGCGCCGACGGCTACAAGCGCGGGCGCAACCTCGACAAGATCGGCCTGCACGCCTCCGACACCTCGGAATTGTTCTTCGACAACGTCATCGTGCCGCCGGAGAATTTGCTCGGCAAGGAGGAAGGCCAGGGCTTCGTCCAGCTGATGCAGCAGCTGCCGCAGGAGCGCCTTGCGCTCGCGGTCGGCGCCGTCGCCTCGATGGAGCGCGCGGTCAAGCTCACCACCGATTACACCAAGGAGCGCAAAGCTTTCGGCAAGCCGCTGATGGATTTCCAGAACACCGCCTTCACGCTCGCCGAGCGCAAGACCGAGGCGATGATCGCGCGCGTCTTTGTCGACTGGTGCATCGAGCGCCTCGTCGCCGGCGACCTCGACACCGTCACGGCGTCGATGGCGAAATATTGGTGCTCGGAGAAGCAGGTCGAGACCGCCGACGAATGCCTCCAGCTGTTCGGCGGCTACGGCTACATGCAGGAATACCCGATCTCGCGCATCTTCATCGATTCCCGCATCCAGAAGATCTACGGCGGCACCAACGAGATCATGAAGCTGTTGATCGCAAGATCCTTGTAGATCAGGTCGCTGTCAATCACCGCGCGCGCCAGTCGCGCGGACGGCAGCCGAAGCGCTGCTTGAAGCGCCGCGTGAAGTGGGAGAGATCCGAGAAGCCCCAATCGAACGCGATGGCGCCGATCGCACGATCCGTCATCGCGGGATCGCTGAGATCCCTGGCCGCGCCGTCGAGGCGATAGGATATGACGTATTCGGTGAAGCTGGAGCCCGATCGCGCCAGCAGCTTGTGCACGTAGCGCTCGCTGATGCCCACGGCGCCGGCGACATCGGCGACCGTAAGGCCGGGCTCGCGGAGCCGCCGGTGAATGGCGCGCTTCAATGCCAGCGTGGTTGCATCGGCGAAACTCTCGGTCTCCGCAGCACCTGCCCGGCCACGCCGCGACAGGCTTACGGCGACCAGCTCGATCAGCGCCCGGAACAGCCTCGTCCCCTCGTCTTCGGTCATCCGCAGCGCGCCGTCGGCGAGCGCGCGCGCGGTCTCGACGATGAGGTGGCCGACGACGGCATCGTCGGAGACCCGTGCCGCAGCGACGTCGAACGATCCCGGCAACCGCTCCCGCAAGACCTCGGACGGTACCCAGAACGAGGCGACGCGCAATTGCGGACCGCGGTCATGCAGAAGTGCAAACTGCCGATCGCTGTCGAAGATGCCGACCTGGCCGGGCGACAGGCTGATCTCCCGGCCGTCCTGTTGGATGCGGCAGCGGCCCGCCAGCTTCAGGTTGAGGTAGAAGCAGCTGCGGTCGGATGCCGCGATGTCGGCCGCAGAGCGCCGCACCACATGCTCGGGAAAGCTGACGCGGTTGATCGCGGCCTCGCCGAGCCGGACGTGCTCGACGCTGGCGGGAAAGCCGGGCGCGGCCGCCGGCTCCGGCGTCAGATTCATGAAGGCCTGGCAGATCGCCTCACGATAATAGGCAAATTGCTCGGCCGGCCGGACGCCCGCAGTATCCCAGGCCGATTGGCGTGACGGCATGGCGCGCTCGACCTGCTGCATCGGTTCACTCCGAGACCAATCCTGTTCGCTTCCGGCCAAGCGCCTTATCAGCCGCCAATCCATAATTGACGTGCGGCGGCACCGCTGCCGGCCAAAGCGGCGCGGCGTCAATCTAATCACAGTCTCGGGAGGAGCCACAACATGTCGACCTACGTCCTCGTCCATGGCGCCTGGCACACCGGTGCCGAGTTCGAACCTGTCGCGGCACCGATCCGCGCGGCCGGCCATCAGGTCCATACCCCCACCATCAAGGGCAACCGTCCGGGCGATACCAAAACAACAGGGTTGAAGGAAGCGATCCAGTCGATTGCCGACTACCTTGCCGAGAACGATCTGAAGGACGTGATCCTGCTCGGCCATTCCTACGGCGGCATGATCATCACCGGCGTTGCCGACCTTGCTCCCGATCGAATCCGTCGTCTGGTCTACTGGAATGCCTTCGTGCCTAACGACGGCGAATGCCTCAACGACATGGTGCCGCCGCATTATGTCGGGCTGTTCGACGCGATCGCCGCCGAGCGCGGCGACGGCTCGGTCGTGCTGCCGTTCCCGATCTGGCGCGAAGCCTTCATCAACGACGCAGATCTACAGACCGCACAGCGCGCCTATGACATCCTCAACCCGCATCCGCTGGCGACCTTCACCGACAAGATCACGCTCAAGAGCAATCCGGCCGAGATGCGCGCTGGCCAAGTCCTACATCAACTGCACGGAAGATACCGCGTTGCCGCACAGCCATGGCTGGCATCCGCGGTTGTCGGAGAAGCTCGGCCTGTTCCGCCTGGTGCAGGTGCCGGGAAGCCACGAGCTGTGCTTCTCCGATCCGGCGCGGCTTGCCAAGGCGATCATGGAGGCGGGACGCGACTGATCGGCGCGCAGGACCTCCATGGCCGCGATGCCGTCAGCGCCCGAACGACGTCTTCGGAGACGACCTCGCCCCGATCAGGTGCTCGACATCATTTGCTGACAAAGAAGAAGTCCTCCCTGCCCGGCAGTGATCCGTAAGTGTAGGGCTCTTGCCGTCCCGCGGTCGCTTCCAACACATCGTCGCGGACGAGCCGAAAGACCTTGTTCATTTCCACGCCAGGCGTTGCAATGCGCTGAACCAGCGCTATTGCAAAGGGCGAATTCCGTCCTTCCCCGTCAAGGGCAGTCTGGCCATGCTTTGCCGCGAAAACGACGAGCGAAGCGCCCTTTACCTTGATTTCGCCAAGTCCCCGCCCAACCGCGCGAGTCCCGACCTCGCCGACGTTGCTCGCATCGAGCGTCACGGCTTCGCGCGGACCCGTTCGCTTGATTGTATCCGCGAATGGGTTGTTGCGACAGGCGTCCAGCACGATCAGCTTCAGCTTACGCGCACCGTCGATCGATGCCATCACTTGATCAACGGGCACCGCTTCGAACTGCACGTCTCGGTCAGTCCTCAGCACAACGTCGATCGGAAGCAGATAGTTTCTTCCCGCCATCTCGATGCCGTGGCCGGAATAATAGACCACGGCCCAATCGGCAGCGTCGGAAGCGCGCGCGAACCCCTGGAGGACCGCCGTAAGTCGCTCCTTCGTCGTATCCGTCGCCACCATCACTTCGTCGAAACCAATATTTCGAAGGGCGGCGGCAACAGCTTCGGAATCGTTCAGGGGGTTCTTGAGAACTCCGGCTTTTTGATAGGCGGCGTTACCGATGACGAGCGCGACCCGCCGGCCCTGGCGTTCGGGACCAGCCTGCAAGCGAGGATGCGTCAGTACAGGTGCGGCCAGAGGCGGTGTGGCGACCGCAAACGGCGCCACAGGCTTGCCGGTCGAGGCGGGTATGACGGGCTGGGCTTGACCCGAGTCAAACGCCGCAAGCCTTGCTCGCGCGGTCGTTTGCGCTTCGAGATTGCTGTCATATTGCTGCGCAGGAAATCCAAGAGCCTTTTCGAAATCACTCCGCGCGCTTTTCAGATCGCCCATTCGCTCATAGGTTAGTCCGCGACCGGTATAGGCGGCAGCAAAATCCGTCCGTGAACGGATCGCTCGATCAAAATCCTCAAGTGAGCGAGAAAACTCCCCGTGAAATCGGAACAGATCTCCGCGCGCGCAAAGAGCGATAATCGGCGCGACCTTGTTCTTCTCGAACAATACGATCGACCGAGTGACATCCGTCAGCGCGGAGTCCAGATCGCCCCTTTTCAAGTGATATTTGCCGCGCAGAGCCAGCGCCCCCGCCTGGTCGTCTGGATCGAGTTTGAGTTTCGTATCGATGTCTTCGATGGCGCGGCCCTGCTCTCCCTTGCCACTGAAGGCCACAGCACGGTTGACATAAGCGGCTCCGCTCTTCGGATTGAAGGCGATGGCGCTGTCTGCATCGCGAATGGCGCTGTCGAAATCTCCGAGACCGTTAAAGACGCTTGCGCGGTTGTTGAAAGCAGCGTCCTTCTTGTCCGCCAGATCGATCGCTCGCTGCAGATCTCTGAACGCCTGATCGAAATTCTTGGTCTGGATGTAGATGAGGCCGCGACGGTTATACAGGTCGGTCTGATTTGGATAGACCGCCATGGCTTCTTCGACGACCGAGAGCGCCTTGTCGTAGTCCAGAAAACAAGTGAGATAGATTTCGATCTTTCCCAGGAACCCGTGCATTCGAAAGAACCGCCGATCCTCCCCGCTCATCTTCTTGCGTGCGACGAGTGGATCATTGAGAAACAGGCGAATGGATTCGTTTTCGTCAGTCAGGGCTCGCTCGCAATCCTGCTTCGCAAGCCAGGCTTTTGAACGGACGTGAAGATGGACGAAGCTGTCCCAGCTCCGCTTTTGCAGAAGGTCTGTACAAGCCTGGATTGTTCCATCGGCGTCGTAGCCCTTGTCTCTGCAATTGTCGCGAGATTGCGATGCGGCCCAGCAACCTGGCACGAGCGGCAACGAAGCGATGCAGACGAGCAGAATGAATGCCGCAGCCTTTCGCATCAATCTCGTAGCCGAAGGAGCGAAAGAGGTTTGAACCATATCTCTCATTGCCGCCTCACGGGCCTCAATTCGGATGCCACCAGCGGCCGCCGATGACGACGCCCTCCGAGACGATCTTGCGGTCGCCGATCAAATGCTCGCCGACGACGTCCTCGTAGTCGAACTGGCCCTGCTTCACCGTAACAAGTGTGGCGTCGCCGACGCTGCCGGGCTTAAGGCTGCCGAGCTCGGGGCGGCGTAGCGCCATCGCGGCGTTCACGGTCGAGGCCGCGATCACGTCCGGCAGCTCCATGCCCATGCACAGGAATTTCGAAAGGGTCGTGACCTGGTCGAAGGCCGGGCCGTCGATGCAGAGCTGATGGATGTCGGACGAGATGGTGTCCGGATAGAAGCCGTTGGCGAGCATCGCGCGCGCGGTCTTGAACGCGAACGATCCCTTGCCGTGGCCGATGTCGAACAGCACGCCGCGCTCGCGCGCCTCCAGCACCGCCTTCTTCACCGTGCCCTGCGCGGTCGCCGGCGTGTTCGGGAACGGGCGGAACGCGTGGGTCAGCACGTCGCCGGGCCGCAGGCGGGCCAGCACCTCCTCATAGCTCGGCGGCGGATGGTCGATATGCGCCATCAGGGGCATGCCGACCTCGTTCGCAACCTCGAGCGCGATATCGAGCGGCACAGCCCCCGACGTGCCCGAAGAATGCAGCCCGACGCGCACCTTGATGCCGACGATGAGGTCGCGGTTGGCATCGGCGACCTTGGCCGCCTCGATCGGATTCATCAGCCGCAGCTCCTCGCTCTCGCCGACCATGATCCGGTGCGAGAAGCCGAAGATGCCGGCATGCGAGACGTGCAAGTACGCGAGGATGCGGACCTGGCTCGGCTCGATCACATGCTTGCGGAAGCCGGCGAAGTTGCCGGGACCGGCACTGCCGGTGTCGATGGACGTGGTGACGCCGGAGCGACGGCAGAATTCCTCCGCATCGATGCCGAGCGAGGTGCCGCCCCAATAGACATGGGTATGCAGATCGATCAGCCCCGGCGTCACGATGTACTTCGAAACGTCGCGCACATCCGTGCCGGGATCCGCCTTGAGAGCGCTGCCGATGGCGGCGACCCTGCCGCCGGCAAAGCCGACATCGGTCACGGCATCGAGCTTCTGCGACGGGTCGATCACGCGGCCCCCGCGCAGGATGAGGTCGAAAGGCATCAGGGTCTCCGGGATTGGCAGGGCGTGGCAAGGCTGGTGCGGGCGATCGGATCGCCTATAGCAAATCTTGCACCAACCAGGCAAAGCGCGGGAATCGCCGAGAGCGAAGCCGGCATTCACCGGTCAACCGTGCCTGCGCCACTCCCTGAAATCACCTTCGACGAATGCGGCAGCAGCCTTTGCGGCAGCATGGAGCCAGTTAACGTCGCGCTTCCTCAGGTCTGCCGCGATCTTCTCCGATGCGCCTCCGGCGGCGTGAATGGCGCCGATGTCGAAGCCCATGACGTTGAGCAGATCGAGCTCCACCTCCATGTTCGCGTGATCCCCAAGATTGATCTTGCGGGAATCGGGCGCAAGGCGCCGGATCACGAAGCCGCTCTGACGCTCGAGCGCGAGGTGCGGATCGGGCGCGCGATATCGACCCGTTGCGAGGTCGAGAAAGCGCAGCCTGCCCTGCTGGCCATGCGCCCAATCCCAGGCCGACGGCACCAGCGCCTTGGCCTCCCTGACGACTTGGCCGCCGCGCCATTCGGCGATGGCGACGAAACGCGGCCGGCCCAGGCTGCCGGCCCCTGCCACGCGCCTCGCGAAGCGGCCAAACGAGGCATCGGGCGGCAATTTGCTGCGGAGCGCGGCCGCAACAGGGGATCGTGGCGTCGCCCGCGGATACTTCCCCACCTCGTCCCAGAACTCTTGGCGTTCGTCGTCGGTACATGCCACGTAAGCGCGCATCCAGCTCGCCTGCTCATCCAGGAGCGAGGGCCGCGGCCGCGTCAGGCCCGTCTTGTAACCATCGAGGATCGCCTTGGCGGCGCCGCCATTGCCGACGTGGGTCATGGCCCTCGCCTTCCTCTTCTTGGCCTTCGGGGCGACCCGCGCGCTCGTCGCAAGGCGCACCAGATCGAAGGGATAGGCAATAATCGCGGCCTCGTCGAAATCGTTGACGCCCCAGACGAGACGCCCCTCCACGTCGCGCCAGGTCCCGAAATTTTCGATATGGGTGTCGCCGATCGACGGCACGCGCGGCGCGTCCTTCAACTCGGGGCAGATCGCTTCGATACATCTGGCCCAGCGGAAGAAAGTTGCACGAAGGAAGACGAACGGGTCGTCCTTCATCCTCTTGTGCTTTTCCTCGAGGTCGCGCGCGACGACTTGGCATTCGGAGCGCAGCCAGCGCTCGAATTCCTTGTTGTCGTCGAGAAATGAACGCGGCGCGATCCCGCCGGTTCGGTTAGACGTTTGCTTGATCACGGCGAGAGCTTCCCGAGGCGAAAGACGGCGAGCAGGCCGGCGGACAGGACCTGCTGCACAAGGAACAAGACACTCGACCATTCAACCAGAGAGCGAGCAAGATAGCCCCGCCGTTGCTCGTCCGCTAGCCGGAATGATCTGACCTCGCATCGTCGGCCAGGGACGACAGGCGAACAGACGGGTGAGTCCAGAGGATGGGGAGGACGCAAGTCGCGCCGGGGGTCGGCCCAGCAATCACGTCACGCATCTGAAATAATGGCGATCCCGGGAAGACTCGAACTTCCGACCTACGGTTTAGGAAACCGTCGCTCTATCCGGCTGAGCTACGGGACCGCGGAACCCACCGCACGGACGGGTTGCCTGGGTGTACATATCAAAGCGGCGGCGGGATCGGAAGCCCTCTGCCCTGACCAATGCGCAAGGACCCGGCCCGGCCAGTTACGCCCTGATATTGTTGTCCTTCACCACCTTGCCCCAAGTGGCGACCTGCTTGTCGAAGAAGGTCTTGAAGGCGGCGCCGTCCTGGAGCAGCAGCGTCATGTGCTGCGTCTCCTTCAGCTGGGTGGCGGTCGCGGGCTCGCTCAGGATCTCCTTGGACGCGGCCGCGAAGGCTGCGACGACGTCGGGCGGCGTGCCTGCGGGCGCGAAGATGCCCCACCAGGCCAGCGTCTCGAAATCGGGAAAGCCCGCCTCGATCGCGGTCTGGGTGTCAGGCAGGGCTGCCAGCCGCTCGCGGCCGAGCTGCAGGATCGGACGCAGCATGTTGGTGCCGAGCTGGGCGGCGACCAGCGCCGCCGATCCCGCGATGAGATCGACATGACCGCCGAGCACGTCGTTCATCGCCGGCCCGCCGCCGCGATAGGGCACGTGCGTGATCTCGACACCGGCCTTGCTGCCGAGCACGGTCATGGCGAGATGGCCGAGCGTGCCGATGCCGACCGAGGCGTATTTCACCGCACCCGGCGTTGCCTTGCAGGCGGCCACGACGTCGGCAAAGCTCTTGTAGGGGCGGCCTGCGCCGGCCGCGATCACGTAGGGCGCGGTGCCGATCAACAGCACCGGCATCAGCTCGCGCTCGACATCCAGCGGCGGCTTGTCGAGGATCGACGGGATCACCGCATGGGAATCGAACGTGACCAGGAAGGTCGAGCCGTCCGCCGGGCTCTTGGCGACTTGCGCGGCGCCCAGCGCCCCGGCCGCGCCTGACTTGTTCTCCACCACGACGATGCGATTGAGCTTGGTTTGCAGGCTGCTCTGCAGCAGCCGCGCCATCGCGTCGGTCGAGCCGCCCGGCGGGAACGGCACGACCAGCGTGATCTTGCTCCCTTGCGCCATCGCCGGCGTCATTGCGAGAATGGCCGGCGCGGCCAGGAGCGTGCGTCGTGTGATCGTCATGGTCCCCTCCCTTGTTGTTGCGCCCGGCTTGTTTGCTCTTTGGCGCTTTAGGTCGTCCCGAAGCCCGACCCCGCTTTCTTGTATTCTGGCCGAGGCGGACTGAAAATGTCCAGCACCCGGGCTCCATCGGAGCCGGCGCGCATGGTGTGCGGCACGTTGCCAGGCGTGCGCCAGAAATCGCCCTTTTTCACCGGAATCTCCTCATCGCCCTGGACGCGCACGGCGGATCCGTCCAGCAGCACGCCCCACTGCTCCTCGGGATGATGGTGCAGCGTACCCTGCGCATGCGGCGCCAGCGTCACCACCGACAGCATCGCCTGCTCGCCGGAGAAGATGCGCGTGGCCACGCCGGCGGCGAGCTCGCGGAAGAGGCCGTCGCTGGGATCGTCGATGTTGTGGAATTCGTCCTTCTGGCTCACGCCATTCTCTCCTTCATTCTCGTTCGATCAGGACTTGCCGTAAGAGCCCTTGTAGCGGCCCTCGCGGATCGCCTTCAGGGTCTCCTCCTCGCGCGCGACCTGGGTCCGCACGGCTTGCAGCAGCGCCGCGGCTCCTGCGGCTGGAAACGACACCACGCCGTCCTCGTCGCCGACCACGATGTCGCCGGGCGCAATCACGCTGCCGCCGATCGACACAGGCACGTTGATCTCGCCCGGCCCGTTCTTGTAGGGACCGCGATGGATCACGGCGCGGGCGTAGCAGGGAAAGTCGTCGGCCGCGAACGCGGCGACGTCGCGGATGGCGCCGTCGATCACATAGCCTTCGGCCTTTCGCCATTGCGCGATGTTCTTCATGATCTCGCCGACCAGCGCCCGCGTCTCGTCGCCGCCGCCATCGACCACGATGACGTCGCCGGGACCGACCAGCTCGAGCGCACGATGGATGGCGAGATTGTCGCCCGGACGGGTGCGCACGGTGAAGGCCGTGCCCACCAGCTTAGCCCCGCGATGATAGGGTTTCAGCCCGACCGCGCCCGGCAGCCGGGCCAGATTGTCTGAAATGACCGAGGTCGGCGCATCCCGAAAACCCTCGATGATCTCGGCCGGCGGCTTCGGCACGCTGTTGGCGGCGATGGTGATCGTCATATCCCTTGATCCTTCCTTCTTACTCGGCGGGCGCTCGCGTCTTCATCGGCCAAATCCGGAAAGCACGCCCTTCCTTCATCCACGCCGCGCGCTCGTCGCGCAACAATGTTCTGCGAACCTTGCCCGAATCATCGCGAGGCGGGACGCTGACGAACTCGAAGCTCTCGGGATGCTTGTAGCGGCTGAGCCGGTCCTTGAGGAAATCCGCCATGCCGTCGGCAATAACCTGCCCGTCCGCATCGCCCTCCGGCTCGATGATGGCATGCACGCGCTGGCCCAATTCCGGATCGGGCAGTCCGACCACGACGCAGGAGCGCACCCCGGGAGCCTCGGAGACCGCGGCCTCGACCTCGGCCGGATAGATGTTGGCGCCGCCGCGCAGCACCATGTCGGCGAGGCGATCGCCGAGATAGAGATAGCCGTCGGCATCCAGCCTGCCGACGTCGCCGAGCGATTCCCAGCCGTCGGCGCGGCGCTTCGGCTCGGCGCCGAGATAATGATAGGTGGCGTCCTTGCCGTCGTTGTTGAGGAAATAGATCTCGCCGGTCTCGCCTGGCGCGACGTCGTTGCCGTCCTCGCCGATGATGCGCAGCTTCGCCATGTCGCCGATCTTGCCGACCGAGCCCTTGTGCGTCAGCCATTCGGTGCCGGAGATGATGCAGGCGCCCTGCCGCTCGGTGCCGCCATAGAGCTCCCAGATCCGCTCGGGTCCGAGCCAGCCGATCCAGTTCTCCTTCAGCCACGGCGGCATCGGCGCGGCCATGTGGAAGACGGTCTGCAGGCTCGACAGGTCGTAAGAGTTGCGCACGTGCTCTGGCAGCGCCCAGATCCGATGCATCATGGTCGGCACGAAATTGACCCATTGCACGCGCTCGCGCTCGATCTGCCGCAGCGTCTCCTCGGCGTCGAACCTGGCAAGACCGGTGAGCTTGCCGCCGGTGAACAGCGCGTAGTGCGACACGATGAACGGCGCGTTGTGATAGAGCGGGCCGGGATTGAGCAGCGAGACTCCGAAGGGGATGTTGAGCGGCGGCGGCGCGACGGTGTCGGTCACCGCCGGATGATGATCGAGGATCACTTTTGGCCGCCCCGTCGAGCCGCCCGAGGTCATCGCCTTCCAGTAGCGCGCCACCGGGGGATTGAGCGGCTCGTCCGAAAATCCCTCCGGCACGAAATCCCCCGGCAAACGGTTCGGCGCGTTCCAGTCGGCTTCGCCGCCGACCACCAGCGCGGGCTTGAGGATGTCGAGCACCGCGGCTGCTTCGCCGCGCGGCAGCCGCCACGACAGCGAGGTCGGCGTTGCCCCGCACTTCCACACCGCGAAGGAGGTCTCGAAGAACGCATTGCCGTTCGGCAAGCCGATCGCGACGAAATCGCCGGGCTTGACACCCTTGGCCGCGAACGCGCGCGCACGCCGGTTGGCGCCGCGTTCGAGCGCGTCCCATGTCAGCGTGTCCTGCCCGTGACGGACGGCGATTGTGCCATGTGGCTTGCGTTCAGCGTACCAGCGCGGCACGTCGGACAGGGGCAGCAGCATCGGGCGTTTCCATTTCGCGTTCTTGGTTCGTGTTATTTGGCTTCGCCTCGGGTGAGGCGCTCGCAAGGCGAAGTGTAGCAGCCGGCCGGCGCGACGCTGTGACTCCTGCGCCACGTCAAGCACAAAATGTCAGCATCGCAGCCATGAAATTCCCGGGTTCCACGGGTGACAAGCCGGCGATAAAGAGGCAAAAATCCGACTCGACTCAGTTTGGGTTGAGTTTTGCAAGGAATGCTCTCGTAGAATGTCGTCCGTGATCGCATTGCGTCGTGCGGCGCTGTTTCCCGTAGCCATAGCAGGATTTTTTCTGCTGACGCTGCCGCATGCCCAGGCCCAATGGTGGAAGCGCGCGCCGGTCGATTTCGAGGAATGCGCCGACGCCGCCGAGAAGGCCGCGACGAAGGCCGAGAAGACGTCCGCGCTCGCCGATTGCAACGCCAAGTTCGCCGGCCGCCGCAAGCCGGGCGGCGGCTATTCCTATTACGACTTCCTGCAGGATCGCACCTTCGACATCGCCGGCCCCAATCCGACGCCGGAGGAACAGAAGAAGATCGACGGAGCCTACACCGCCTATCTCGCCAGGGAGCGCCGCAACAACGAGGCGGCGCAAGCGACCGCGCGTCAGCAGCGCGAGCAGCAGGAGCAACAGGCGCGGCAGATCCAGCAGGTCGCATTGAGAACCGAGGTCGCGCGCGTGCCGGTGCCGGTCGAGCGGCCGAAGGTGCAGCAGACCGTCGGCCAGCGCAAGGGCGCGCCCTGCGCCAAGGGCTCATTCTCCTGCGAGTGGCCGCGGCTGTCGGAAAGCTTGAACGACCTGAAGAAGCTGTTCAGCCCGACCCCGAGCAAGCCTGCGAAGAAGAGCTGAAGCCCGCAGACTTGTAGGGTGGGCAAAGGTGCGCAGCGCCGTGCCCACCATCGCTCTCGGTCGCAAGAATACGTGGGCACGCTTCGCTTTGCCCACCCCACGAGAGCGTCGCACTTAGTTCGTGCGTTTCTTCTTGCGCTGCTTTGGTTTCACCACCGGCGCATCCACTGGCGCTACCGTCGTCGGCGAACTGCCCAACTGCGATCTGCTTTCCTGCAACCGCCTGTCATAGCCGGGAGAGTTCTGGACTGTCGGTGGCCTTGCATGGACGAGCGTCGCGGCGCCGCAGAGCGTCGCCAGCGCCAGTCCCATCATCCAGTAACGCTTCATCGCACCTCTCCTCGTGCTCAAGTCCCGCCGCGGATCTGCTGCGGCGTCAAGCGCGGCGGTCCGTTGCCGGCCGCCTCGGCCTCCCTGATCAGCGCAACAATACGGCGCATCAGCGGCACCTCGACATGGTTTTGCTCGGCGAGCGCGATCACGGCGCCCTGGAGATAGTCGATCTCGGTCCTGCGGCCCTGTTTCAGGTCCTGCCACATCGAGGAGCGCGCCTCGGGATCGATCTTCATGGTCCGCCCCAGGATCGCGCTGAAGATCGCATCCGGCAGCCGCAGCAAGGTCGGAGACCAGCTCATCGGGATCGGCGTCGAGGACACCGGCGTGATGCCGGCGGCCTTCAGCGCGGCAAGTCCCTCCGCCATCTGGTCGGCGAACAGCCTGCGCCAGTCGCGGTTGGCCAATTGCGCGGCGAGCGGCATGTCGGAGAGCGCGCTGAGCGCGTTGTTCAGATTGATGATCAGCTTGCCCCATTGCACGCCGGTGATGTCAGCGCTTGGGCGCACGGCGAGGCCGGGCACCGTGAGCGCAGCGGCCGTGTTCGCGGCGTCCTCGCCGATATGGATGTCGCCGGAGGTCGAGCGGTGGAAACGGCCCTCGCCCATCGCGATCACGTTGAACGGCACCATCCCGGCGAGCACGCGGCGGCCGCCGAGACGCTCGCGCAGCACCGCGACATTGCCGATACCGTTCTGGAGCGAGACGATGACGGCATCCTCGGGCGCATGCAGCGCGATCTGATCCGCGATGGCGGCGGTGTCGGCGCTCTTCACCGTGACGAGCACGATGCCGGCATTGTGGAAGATCGCAGGATTCTCCGACAGCGCGAGCTGGCCTGAGCTGAGCTTTTTCTCCGAGCCGTCGAAATCGGTCAGAAGCAGGCCGAACCGCTCGATCTCGGTCTTCACCCGCGGCCGCACCAAGAGCGCGACACGGCGGCCGCCGGCCGCCAGCATGCCGCCGACGAAACAGCCGATGGCGCCGGCGCCGGCCACCACGATCGGTCGATCCGTCATCACTGAGCTCGCTCCCTGAATGGCGAGCCTTCGATAGCAGAGGCAAAGCCCGCTGCCCATCGCGTCGCCGCTGCCTTGTAACGGTCATGACCGCCCCATATGTTTTCACCCCGGGGGCAGTCAGCGGCGAGCGCTCGCCGAACGAGACGCCAAAGGAGAACACCATGGGTCTACTCGACGTCCTCAACGGCATGCAGAACGGCCCGCGCGGCCCCTCGACGCCGAGCACCGAGAAATCCTCCGGCGGCATGTCGCCGATGACCATGGCGCTGCTCGGCCTGCTGGCCTGGAAGGCGTTCAAGCACATGACCGCGAACCAGTCCGGTACGGCACCGCAGCCGTCGCCGACGCCGGCGCCCCCGCCGGTCAACACGAACACCGCCGACAGCGGCGGTCCTGATAGCGGCGGTCTTGGCGGTCTCGGAGGCCTGCTCAAAGGCGGGCTCGGCGGCCTGCTCGCGGGCGGCGCCGCCGGCACCGTACTCAGCGGCGGCCTCGGCGACCTTCTCAACCAGCTGCAGCAGGGCGGCCATGGCGACGCCGCGAAGTCCTGGGTCGGCAAGGGCGAGAACAAGCCGATCGCGCCAGGCGATCTCGCCAGCGCGCTCGGCGCCGACCAGATCGACAGCCTGTCCGCCCAAAGCGGCCTGCCGCGGGAGGAGCTGCTCAACGGCCTCAGCCAATATCTGCCGCAGGTGGTCGATCATCTGACGCCGGATGGACGGCTGCCGACCGAGGACGAGCTCTCGGGCAGGATCTAATCGGACCTCGATCGACGCGGTTTCGGGAAGGGGAGCACTTTCATGAGCATGGGCGGCCTGTTGTGGATCATCGTCGTCGGCTTCATTGCCGGCCTCATCGCGCGTTGGCTGGCGCCGGGGCCGAACAATCCGAGCGGCTTCATCCTCACCACCATCCTCGGCATCGCCGGCGCGTTTCTGGCCACCTGGATCGGCCAGGCGATCGGCCATTACAGCCCCGACCAGGGTGCCGGCTTCATCACCGCAACCATCGGCGCGGTGGTGGTGCTGTTCATCTGGAATCGGCTGGTGGCGAGCGGTGTCATCAAGGGGTAGCAATCTCAATCGAGAGGGGCGGCGCACTGCCTCCGCATCGTCATGCCCGGGCTTGACCCACGGCTGTCCGGTTTAATTTTGGCATAGTCTTAAGCTCATCTGGCGGTCGTTTCTGATCATTGGGGGC
>NZ_KI519399.1:912274-935335 GCF_000482425.1 Bradyrhizobium sp. 22 | reverse complement strand
CGCGACAGCTCTTTGGTTCCGAGATGGTAGAGCCGTGCGGCATGGCTCTCGAAGGAGGCCTCGATCGACCGCAGGCTCTGGGCGTCCGAAAGCTGCGCGTACAGCATCGCAACAAACTGATCCTGTGTGCTGAGCCGCCGCACCCGCTTGTTGGCCTGGTACCTGTCCACAAGCCGATCCAGAACACCCCACGGCACCAAGTTCAGAATGCCGTGAAATACTGTATTGTGGTGGCGCATGGCGGGACTCTCCTGGCGTGTCTCGAACATTTGGCGATGCTCAAGACCGCAGAAGAATCCACGCCATGCGCCCTGTCTACGAAAATTAAACCGGACAGCCGTGGGCTTGACCCGGGCATCCACGTCCTTCCTGAATCGCGTTGCACGTGGATGGCCGGGTCAAGCCCGGCCATGACGGCTGGGGTCAATGCGCCCCTTCCCGCAATTTGAACCGCTGAATCTTGCCCGTCGCGGTCTTCGGCAAGGACTCCACCACGTCGATCCAGCGCGGATATTTCCACGGGCCGATCTTCTGCTTGACGTGCTCCTTGAGCGTCTCCTGCAGGTCCGTCGTCGTCGCGCCCGGGCGCAGCACGACGAACGCCTTCGGCTTCAGCAGGCCTTCCGGATCGGCTTCCGGTATCACGGCGGCTTCCAGCACGGCGGGATGCGTGATCAGCGCGCTCTCGACCTCGAACGGCGAGACCCAGATGCCGGAGACCTTGAACATGTCGTCGGCGCGGCCGCAGAAGGTGTAGCGGCCATCCGAGTCGCGGACGTATTTGTCGCCGGTGCGGGTCCAGGGCCCCTCGAAGGTGCGGCGGCTCTTGTGGCGCTGATTCCAGTAGCCCTCGCCGGCCGAGGGCGCATCGACCAGGAGCTCGCCGACCTCGCCGTCGGCGACGTCCTGCCCGGCCTCGTTGACGAGCCGGACCGCATAGCCCGGCACCGGCTTGCCGGAGGAGCCGTATTTGATGTCGCCGGGCGCGTTCGACAGGAAGATGTGCAACAGCTCGGTCGAGCCGACGCCGTCGAGGATGTCGACGCCGAACCGCGCCTTCCAGTTGTTGCCGACCGATTCCGGCAGCGCCTCGCCGGCCGAGGTGCAGATGCGCAGAGCCTTGCCGCCGCGCTCGGCCTTCATGGTCTCGTCGTTGAGCATCGCCGCGAACAAGGTCGGCACGCCGTAGAAGATCGACGGGTTGTAGCGGTTCATCAAATCGAACATGCGCGCCGGCGTCGGCCGCTCGCTGTTGAGGATGACGCTGGCGCCGACCGACATCGGGAAGGTCAGCGCATTGCCGAGGCCATAGGCGAAGAACAGTTTTGCCGCCGACAGGCACACGTCGCTCTCGCGGATGCCGAGCACCTGCCTGGCGTAGGTGTCGGCGGTTGCCTGCAAATTGGAATGGATGTGGCGCACGCCCTTGGGCATGCCCGTCGACCCCGACGAATAGAGCCAGAACGCCGGCTCGTCCGGATGCGTGGCGGCGGTGGTGAACTGGTCGCTCTCGCCGGCAATTTCCTCGGCGAGCTGCTTGTGCCCGTTCTGCTTCGCGCCGGAGACCACGACATGCTCGAGATCCGGCATGCGGCCGACGACGTCCTTGATGATGGGATAGAGCGCTTCGGACACGAACAGCACGCGCGCGCGGCAATCGGCTAGGATGTAGGCGTATTGGTCGGCGGTCAGCAGCGTGTTGAGCGGCACCGGCACGATGCCGGCGCGGATCGCGCCCAGGAACACGACCGGAAAATCCACCGTATCCAGCATGATCATCGCGACGCGCTCCTCGCGGCGGACGCCGAGCCGGCGCAGCATGTTGGCGGCACGCCGGGTCTGTTGCTGGAGCTCGCCGTAGGTGAGCCGCGAGACGGTGTCGTCGAAGGCCAGCTTGTTGCCGCGGCCTTCGGCGACGTTACGGTCGAGCAGCCAGGTCACCGCGTTATAGGATCCCTCGCTCACGGACATCTCCCCCGAATTTAGAATTATAATTCATAGAAAGACACCGCGTCGGCTTGCTGTCAATGCCAGCAGGCACTATGTTTCATTAAAACGCGCCGCAGGACCCCTGTAAAGAAGGCTCATGAGCGAAAGTCCCGACGCCGAATCCCGCTTCCTCGAACAGCTCGGCCAGCGCGTGCGCACCATGCGCGCGCTGCGCGGCATGTCGCGCAAGGTGCTCGCCAAGGTATCGGGGATCTCGGAGCGCTACATCGCGCAGCTCGAAAGCGGCAAGGGCAATGTCTCGATCGTGCTGCTGCGCCGCGTCTCCGACGCGATGGGCGCGCATCTCGAGGACCTGCTTCCCTCGGCCGAGCCGACACCGGACTGGCAGATGTTTCGCGATCTCCTGCGCAAGGCGACGCCGGCGCAGATCGCGCAAGCCAAGGATCTGCTCGCAGGGGGCAGCGCCACCGCGCCGCGGCGCGCGCCGTTCTGCGGCATCGCGCTGATCGGCCTGCGCGGCGCCGGCAAATCCACGCTCGGCAAGATCCTGGCGAAGAAGATCGGCTGGAGCTTCGTCGAGCTCAACAAGGAGGTCGAGCAGCAGAACGGGCTCTCGGTCGCCGAGATCATCGCGCTCTATGGCCAGGAGGGTTTTCGCCGCATGGAGCAGGCGGCGCTGCAGCAGCTGCTGGCGCGCAACGAGCTGATGGTGCTGGCGACCGGCGGCGGCATCGTCTCGGAGCCGCTGACCTTCGACCAGATCCTGACCTCGTTCTACACGATCTGGCTCAAGGCCGAGCCCGAGGAGCACATGGCCCGCGTCCGCCGCCAGGGCGATTTGCGTCCGATGGCGGACGATCGCTCCGCCATGGCGGAGCTGCGCAACATCCTGCTCAGCCGCGAGCCGCTGTATTCGCGCGCGACGGCGGTGGTCGATACCGCCGGCCTGTCCGTCGATGCGGCCGCTGCCCGGCTGATCGATGCGGTGCGGCCGGTGCTGCAGAACGAAGCCCGCAGCTTCGGCCTGCGCAGCGTGGCGCTGTAGAGATGACCGACGGCACCGTCACCACCTCCTTGTTCGAGCGGATCGGCGGCAGCGCTGCGATCGAGGCCCTGGTCGATCGCTTCTACGATCGCATGGAGACGCTGCCGGAGGCGAAGGTGATCCGCGCCATGCACGCCGACGACCTCGGCCTGATCAGGGACGTGTTGAAGCGCTATCTCACCGAATGGACCGGCGGACCGCGGCTCTATACCCCAGAGAAGGGTCATCCGCGGCTGCGCCAACGCCATTTCGGCTTCGCCATTGGAGACGCCGAGCGCGACGCCTGGATGCTCTGCATGCGCGGCGCGATGGAGGAGACGATCACCGATGCCGCCGCGCGACAGGAGCTCGACAAGGCGCTGTCCGGCCTTGCCGACTGGATGCGCAACCGGCAGTGAAGGGGCGGCAGCGCCTCGGCGCAAGTCGAACGCGCACCATGCACCCGTATCGTGTGAATTGAGTTCCGCGGCGATCGCCTGCTAAGCTTCAGGCATGACCGACATCCTTCCCGATACCATCCGCCGCCTCTATACCGATCCCGGCGAGTACATCGACAGCGATCATCCGAGCGTGCAACAATTCGCTGAAGACGCCGTGCGCGCGGATGCCGATACCCGCGAGAAGGCGAGCGTGCTCTACAAGGCGGTGCGCGACGGCATCCGCTACAATCCCTATGTCAGCATGCGCGTCGCCGAGACCTTTCGCGCCTCGAGCGTGCTGGCCGCGGGCCAGGGCTATTGCGTCGGCAAGGCCGCGCTCTATGCCGCCGCCTGCCGCGTCCACGGCATCCCCGCACGGGTCGGCTTTGCCGACGTGAAGAACCATCTCACCACCGAGAAGCTGCGCGCGAGCATGGGCACGGACATCTTCACCTGGCACGGCTTCACCGAGGTGCATGTCGACGGCGCCTGGCGCAAGGCGACGCCGACCTTCAACGACACGCTGTGCGCCAAAGTCGGCGTGGCCCCGCTCGATTTCGACGGCCACACCGATGCGCTGCTGCATCCCTTCGACGGCGCGGGCCGCGCCTACATGCAATACGTCAACGATCGCGGCAGCTATCACGACGTCCCGGCAAAATTCCTGATGCGCGAGATGGCGCGGGATTACGCCAACATGCAGGGCGAGGACCTGTCGGGCCGCGACATGGAGCGCGAAGCGGAGGGGCGATAATTTGTGATGGAAGCACCTCCGGATGTCATCCGTCGAGCTGCCTCGCCACGCCTTGCGCAGCTGGTCTCCAGCATCTCGTTCTACCGCGAACACGGCCTCGGCTTGGCCGCCTTCCGGCATGCCGCGCCGCTTGCGCTGCCGCTCCTGGTGAATCTGGGATCGCCATTTCGCATCGCGCTCGGCCACCAGCCCGACGGCGCCGACGCGCGGCCGAGTTTCGCGGCGGGGCTCTTTCCCGGGCCGGTCCTGATCGAATCCGACGGCCACGCCGAATGCGTCCAGGTCGATTTCACGCCGCTCGGGGCGTATCGCTTCTTCGGGGGAGCCGTGCCCGATCTGACCGCGCGCATGGTCGGCCTGGACGACATACTGGGACGGGATGCCGAGAACCTCCGCGAAAGAGTAGCCGAGGCGGCCGGCTGGCAGCGGCGCTTCGAGATCGTAGAGCACTTCGTGCTTCGCCGCGCCGTGCACGAACCCTCGCCGGCGGTGGCCTTCGCGCTGGAGACGCTCTGGCAACGCGCAGGCGCGGTCAGGATCGCCGACATCGCCTCCGACATCGGCTGGAGCCGCAAGCATCTCACGCGCCGCTTCCACAACGAGATCGGCGTTCCACCAAAGACGCTGGCCCAGATGCTGCGCTTTCATCGGGCCTGCGCGCTCGCCCGGATCGACGGCACGGGCGGCTGGGCCGCAATTGCCGCGGACGCAGGCTATGCGGACCAGGCGCATCTTGCCCGGGATTTCCGGATCTTCAGCGGCGAGACGCCGACAGCATGGGCCACGCGGCTCGATGTCGTCGATCCACGCCTGATGCGGGACGGCGGGGGCTAGCCCCTCGAGGGCGCCGGACACGGGCAGGTCCCATTTGTTCAAGCCGGCCGCTTTGATCCGGACTAGCGTCGGCGTCGCAACACGCTTGCCGGCACCTGCACGAACTTGGAGAATGTCATGAACCAGCCGAACGGCCACGAAGCACCGCGCCTCTACCACACCATGCGCTGCAGGGATGCGGAGGCGATGATCGCCTGGCTGAAGAACGTTCTCGGCTTCACTGAACGCGTGGTGTACCGCAAGGAGGGCACGGTCGTTCACGCCGAGCTGGCGTTCGGATCGTCGATCCTCATGCTGGGCTCGCATCGCGACGACGCCTACGCCAAGCAGGTCGGTGACATCGGCGGCCGGCGGACGGATGCCGTCTATCTGGCTGTTGATGATCCCGACGCGCTCTATGAGAAGGTGAAAGCCGCAGGCGCGCCAATCGAGATGGAGCCCTGCACGACCGATTATGGCAGCCGCGATTTCGCCGCGCGCGATCCGGAGGGCGGGCTCTGGAGCTTTGGCACCTATTGGCCCAAGGTCGGTGAACAGCCGCTACCGGGATAGCCAGAGGGTCGACCGCAGTCGCAGGCGCGCCGAGACGCAGCTACAAGAGTTGCGAGCGGACGGAGTCCGCCCCTTGCCGGAGCAGCGGCAGGAATCTCTCGATCAATTCCTGCGCCGGCACGCGATCAACATGGGCGCCCATGTTGATCGCGGCGACGATCGTGCCGTCATAGCGTCGGACCGGAACCGAGATCGAGCGGAAATGCGGCTCGGCCTCGCGATCGACCAGGGAATAGCCTTGGGCGCGGTCGGCGGCGATGCGCGCAAGCAACGCCTTCGGATCTGTCACCGTCTGCGGCGTCAGCGCCTCGCGCGTCATCGCCTTCAGGCGCGCGGCAAGGCCGGCATCGTCGAGCTGGCCCAACATGGCGCGGCCGACCGAGGTGCAGAAGGCAGGCAGGCGATAGCCGATCTCCAATCCGCCCGAGAACACCCGCGCCGGGCTGCCCCTCGCAATGAACACGACGTCGTCGCCATCGAGCACCGCGAGCGAGGAGATCTCGTTCGCCGCGGTCGCGACGCGATCGAGCACGGGCTGAAGCACGGCGACGAGCTGGTTGGAGCGCAGGTAGGACGCCGCCAGCGTCAGCACATGCGGGGTCAGCGAGAACAGCTTGCCATCGCCCGAGACATAACCGGCGCGCTGCAGCGTGAACAGCATCCGCCGTGCGGTGGCGCGCGGCAGGTCGGCGGCGCGGGCAAGATCGCTCAGCGTCATCGGACCTGTGTTCGTGCCGAAGCATTGCAGCAGGCGCAGACCGCGATCGAGCGCCTCGACGAAATCCGTCGCGCGCTCCTCGCTCTCGCTCCGCTTCAGCTTGGGCATAGTGATGGGACAATCCTGCAAAATAGTGCTTGCTGCCTTTGCAAGGCATGTCATAATTCGCCCATTCGTTCAATAGGCGAACAATCGCCACTCCACTGAGGACGCGACTGCCATGATGAGCCAGGAGCAGAACGACCTGATCACCCGCACCGGTCCGAAGGATCCGTGCGGCAGACTGATGCGGAGCTACTGGCAGCCGGCGGCGCTGGTGGACGAGCTCGAGGGGGCGCGCCCGATCCGTCCGGTCAAGCTGCTCGGCGAGAACCTGGTGCTGTTCCGTGACGAGACCGGACGCTACGGCCTGATGGATCGGCACTGCGCCCATCGCGGCGCCGACCTCGCCTTCGGCCGGCTCGAGCATGGCGGCCTGCGCTGCGCCTTCCACGGCTGGCTGTTCGACGCGAGCGGCCAGTGCATCGAGACGCCGGCCGAGCCGAAGGATTCGAAGCTCTGCCAGAACATCCGGCAGCGCTCCTATCCCGTGGTGGAGAAGAGCGGCATCCTCTGGGCCTATCTCGGCGAGGGCGAGCCGCCGGCCTTCCCGGAGATCGACTGTTTCGTCGCGCCCGGCAGCCATACTTTCGCGTTCAAGGGCCACATGGCCTGCAACTGGCTGCAGGCCCTGGAGGTCGGCATCGATCCCGCGCACGCCTCCTATCTGCACCGCTTCTTCGAGGACGAGGACACCTCCACCGCCTACGGCAAGCAATTCCGTGGCGCCTCCGCCGGGTCGGACCTGCCGATGACGAAGATCCTGCGCGAGTACGACCGCCCGATCATCAATGTCGAGCATACCGAATACGGGCTGCGCCTGATCGCGCTGCGCGAGATCGACGAGGAGCGCACCCATGTGCGCGTCACCAACCAGCTGTTCCCGCACGGCTTCGTCATCCCCATGAGCACGGAGATGACGATCACGCAGTGGCATGTGCCGGTCGACGACGAGAACTGCTACTGGTACGCGATCTTCACCAGCTATTCGAGCCCGGTCGACAAGCGGAAGATGCGCGACCAGCGGCTCGAGCTCTATGAATTGCCGGATTACAAGTCGCGCAAGAACCGCAGCAACGATTACGGCTTCGATCCGCACGAGCAGCAGACCGCGACCTATACCGGCATGGGCACCGACATCAACGTCCACGACCAATGGGCGGTGGAATCGATGGGCGCGATCCAGGACCGCACCAAGGAGCATCTCGGTTCGAGCGACAAGGCGATCGTGCAGTACCGCCGCCTGCTGCGGCAGGAGATCGAGAAGGTCCAGGGCGGCGAGAAGCCGATGCTGTTCCTGGACGAGGCCAATGCGCGCAGCATCCAGGGACCGGCGACCATGGACGGCATCGGCCCGACGCGGGGCTGGGAGACCTACTGGATGGAAGTCGACGTCAAGCGCCGCCGCGGCGCGCCCTGGACCGCGCCGGCGCCGAAGGAGATCGCTGACAACGTGCACAAGCTGACGGCGGCGGAGTGACGTTCGTGTCCCGCTGCCGTAGGACGGTCAAAGGCGCAAAGCGCCGTGCCCACCATTTCTCCGTTAATGATACAGATCGTGGGCACGCTTCGCCTTGCCCACCCTACCGCAGTTGAGGGGGTGGTGAAGTGACTTTCGTCGCGCGTCATGCGCTTTGGTCGGACGAGCAGAGGGACGCCGCGGCGCGCATGCGCCGCATCGTCGAGGAGAGGAATCTCGAGGTCATCCGCCTCGCCTTCCCCGACCAGCACGGCATCCTGCGCGGCAAGACCATCATTGCCTCGGAGGCGATCGCCTCGCTGGAGAGCGGCTGCTCCATCACCACCACCATGCTCGCCAAGGACACCTCGCACCGCACGGTGTTTCCGGTGTTCACCGCGGGCGGCGGCTTCGGCATGAAGGAGATGGAGGGCGCGGCCGACGTGCTGATGGTCGCCGATCCCGCGACGTTCCGCGTCTTGCCGTGGGCGCCGGCCACCGGCTGGGTGCTGTGCGACCTCTATTTCAATGACGGCCGCCCGGTGCCGTTCGCGACGCGCGGGCTCTACAAGCGCGTGCTCGATGAACTCGGCACGCGCGGCCACGATTTCGTCGCCGGCCTCGAGGTCGAATTCCACATCTTCAGGCTCGACGATGCGCATATGCGGCCCGAGGATGCCGGTCAGCCCGGCACGCCGCCATCGGTGAGCCTGCTCAGCCAAGGCTATCAATATCTCACCGAGCAACGCTTCGATCAGATGGAGCCGGTGCTGGAGATTCTGCGCCGCGACATCGTCGCGCTCGGGCTGCCCTTGCGCTCGGTCGAGGTCGAGTTCGGGCCGAGCCAGTGCGAATTCACCTTCGCGCCGCGCAAGGGGCTGGAGCCTGCCGACAACATGGTGCTGTTCCGCAGCGCCGTGAAGCAGATCGCGCGCCGCCACGGCTACCACGCCACCTTCATGTGCCGGCCCAAGCTGCCGAACGTGTTCGCCAGCGGCTGGCACCTGCACCAGTCGATCGTCTCGCGCGCGAGCGGCGACAACCTGTTCATGACGAAAGACGGCAGCGAGCCGCTCAGCGCGTTCGGCAAAGCCTACCTCGCCGGCCTGCTCGACCACGCCCGCGCTTCGACATTGTTCACCACGCCGACCATCAACGGCTACAAGCGCTACCGCTCCTATTCGCTGGCGCCGGACCGCGCGATCTGGGGCCGCGACAACAGGGGCGTGATGATCCGCGTGCTCGGCGGCGCGGGCGATGCCGCAACGCGCCTGGAGAACCGCATCGGCGAGCCAGCAGCGAACCCCTATCTCTACATGGCTTCGCAGATCCTCTCCGGCCTAGACGGCGTCGACCGCAAGCTCGATCCCGGCCCCTCCGCCGACACGCCCTACGAGACCAAGGCGCCGCTGCTGCCGAAGAGCTTGCGCGATGCGGTCTCGGCGCTGAAGGACGATCCGTTCTTCCGCGAGAAGCTCGGGGCCGAGTTCGTGGATTATTACACCCACATCAAGAACGCCGAGATCGACCGCTTCCTGTCCGAGGTGACCGATTGGGAGCACCGGGAATATTTCGAGGTGTTTTGACGTCGGGGCGCACTCTCTCCGCCGTCATTGCGAGCCAACGGGTCCGCGCGAAGCGCGGCCCGATGACAGGCTCCGCGAAGCAATCCAGAATCCCTCCGCGGCAAGACTCTGGATTGCTTCGTCGCTCCGCTCCTCGCGATGACGAGGAAAGAGCGCGGGCTCAAATCCCCAAATACTTATGCTGCAAATCCGGCGCGGCCAGCAGCTCGTCGGAGGTGCCGCTCCATACCGTCTTGCCGCGCTCGATGATGTAATGGCGGTCGCAGATGCGGGCGAGATGGTCGACGTTCTTGTCGACGACCAGGATCGACTGCCCCCGGCTCTTGAGCAGCGACAGGCAGTGCCAGATCTCTTCGCGGATCAGCGGTGCGAGGCCCTCGGTCGCTTCGTCCAGGATGAGAAGCTTCGGATTGGTCATCAACGCGCGACCGATCGCGAGCATCTGCTGCTCGCCGCCGGAGAGCTGATTGCCCATATTGCCCGCACGTTCGGCGAGCCGCGGGAACAGCACGTAGATCGCCGCCAGCGTCCAGGGATTGGGGCTGTTGAAGCGATCGGCCGCGGCCGCGACCAGGTTCTCGCGCACGGTGAGGTTCGGAAAGATCTGGCGGCCCTCGGGCACGAGCCCGACGCCGAGTTTCGCGATCCGGTACGACGGCAGCAGCCTGACCTCGGCGCCTGCAAAACGAATGCTGCCCGCACGCGCCGGCGTCAGGCCCATGATGGAGCGGATGGTGGTGGTCTTGCCCATGCCGTTGCGGCCCATCAGCGAGACCATCTCGCCCGGCCTGATCGACAGCGACAGTCCGAACAGCACCTGGGACAGGCCGTAGCAGGTCTCGATGCCGTCGACGTCGAGCAGCGTGTCAGCCATGATGCGTCACCACGTGCTGATCACCGAGATAGGCGCGCTTGACGTCTTCGTTGGCCCGGATCGCGGCCGGATCGCCGGAGGCGATGACGCGGCCATAGACCAGCACCGAGATGCGGTCGGCCAGCGCGAACACCGCCGGCATGTCGTGCTCGACCAGCACGATCGAGACCTCTTTCCGCAGCTCCTGCAGCAGCTTCACCATATTCTGGGATTCGGTGGCGCCGAGGCCGGCCATCGGCTCGTCGAGCAGCAGCAATTTCGGCTTGCTGGCGAGCGCGACCGCAAGCTCGATCTGGCGTCGCTCGCCATGGCTGAGCTTCGACACCAGAACATCGGCGCGATGGGCGAGACCGACGCGATCGAGCGCGGCATGTGCGGCATCGCGCAGGCCCTTCTCCTTGCGCGCATCGGCGAAGAAGCGGAACGAGGTGCCGGCATGCGCCTGCGCGGCGAGCGCGACGTTGTCCGCGGCGGTGAAATCGAGCAGCAGCGAGGTGATCTGGAACGAACGCGCCAGGCCCAGCGCACAGCGGCGATAGGCCGGCAAGTACGTGATATCGCGCCCCGCCAGCGAGACGGTGCCGGAATGCGGCGCCAGATGTCCGGTGAGCTGGCTGATTAGCGTGGTCTTGCCGGCGCCGTTCGGACCGATGATGGCGTGCAGCTCGCCGCTGGCGACGTCGAGCGAGACGTTGTCCGTCGCGATGATGCCGCCGAAGCGGCGCACCAGCTTTTCGACGCGAAGCAGGGGCTCAGCCACGGCCAGCCCTCCCCAGCGCGCCCATGATGCCGCCGCGGCCGAACAGCACGATCAGCAGCAGCAGCGGGCCCATGATCAGCGCCCAATATTCGGTGATCTGCGACAGCAGCTCCTCCAGCAGCAGAAACACCACCGCGCCCATGACCGGGCCGAACAGCGTGCCCATGCCGCCGAGAATCACCATCACCATGAGGTCGCCGGAGCGGGTCCAGTACATCACGGCCGGGCTGACGAAGTCGGTGTTGTTGGCGAGCAGCGCGCCGGCAAGGCCGCACATGGTGCCTGAGATGACGAAGCAGACGAGCTGGTAGCGCTTGGCGGGAAAGCCGATCGCCTGCATGCGCTGCTCGTTGGAGCGCAGGCCCTGCACGACGAGGCCGAAGCGCGAATTGACGATGCGCCAGATCAGGAAGACGACGCCGAGCAGGCAGGCGAGGCAGAGGTAATAGAACTGCGTGCGGTTGCTCAGGTTGATCAGCCCGGAGAAGTCGCTGCGGTTGTAGACGGTGAGGCCGTCATCGCCGCCGTAGCGCGCAAGGCCCGAGGCGACGTAATAGGCCATCTGGGCGAAGGCGAGCGTGATCATGATGAAATAGACGCCGCGGGTGCGCAAACTGAGCGCGCCGATCACCAGCGCATAGATCGCGGAAGCCGCCAGCGCGACCGGGAACTGGATGAAGCCGGACCCGACGCCTTCCTGCGCCAGCATGCCCACGGCATAGCCGCCGATGCCGAGATAGGCGGCATGACCAAAGCTCATCATGCCGCCAAAACCCATGATGAGGTTGAGGCTCGCAGCCGCCAGCGCCAGAATGATGATGCGGGTGAACAGCGTCAGGATGAAGATGTTGCCGGACAGATGCGAGTAGAGCGGCAGCAGCACGAGGCCCGCCAGCATCAGGGCCGTGACGGCCTTGCTCACAGTCAAACCCTTCATCGACGCAAGCTCTTCATCGGCGATTGGCCGGAAACAGCCCCTCCGGCCGCACCACCAGCACGATCGCCATCAACAGGTAGATCAGCATGGAGGACAGCGCGGGCGCGGCGGTGGAGGCGGCGGCGCCGCTCAGCACCTGCCGGAGCAGGTTTGGCAGGAAGGCGCGGCCGAGCGTGTCGATCATGCCGACGAAGATCGCGGCCAGGAACGCGCCGCGGATCGAGCCGATGCCGCCGATCACGATGATGACGAAGGCCAGGATCAGGATGTTCTCGCCCATGCCGATTTGCACGGTGAGGATCGGCGCCTGCATCAGTCCGGCGAGGCCCGCGAGCGCGGCCCCGAGCCCGAACACCAGCGTGTAGAGCAGCTTGATGTTGATGCCGAGCGCGCCGATCATCTCGCGGTTGGAGGCGCCGGCGCGGATCAGCATGCCGATGCGGGTCCGCATCACGCCGAGATAGAGCAGCAGCGCCACCAGCAGCGCCACGATGATGATGGCGAGGCGATAGGCCGGATAGTGAATGCCGGGCAGGATCGGCACCGGCACCGTGAGCCAGGCCGGCAGCGGCAGCGCGAGGCCCGCCGGGCCCCAGATCAGCCGCACCGCCTCGTTGAAGAACAGGATCAGGCCGAAGGTCGCGAGCACGTGGTCGAGATGGTCGCGGCCATAGAGATGCCGCAGCGCGCTCACCTCCAGCACGATGCCGAGCACCAGCGTCGCCCCCAGCGCCATCAGCGCGCCAGCTAAGAAGCTGCCGGTCCAGGCGGCGAAGGTCGCGGCGAAATAGGCGCCCATCATGTAGAGCGAGCCGTGCGCGAGGTTGACGAGATCCATGATCCCGAACACCAGAGTCAGGCCGGCGGCGAGCAGGAACAGCAGCAGGCCGAACTGCAATCCGTTCAAGAACTGTTCGACGACGAGCAGCATCAAGACTCTTTCAGGCGCACGCAGATTCGCGCCGATGTTCGAACAATGTCGCCATCAGTGAAAGAGCTCCCCCTGCCTCTTCAAGGCCGAAAAATGGGTAATGGCAGTATCGTTCCGAGGCAAGAGCGATTCGACACCTGACATGCACTTTGTTGCATGCGCCTGCATGCGGGCAAAATGCCCTTGCAAGAAGGCTGCCGCGCCGGGCTGGGGCAACCTGCCGCACCCAAACGATGATCCTCCCCCCGGTGCCGGGGAGAGGATGTGACATTCATGAATCGAGGGATGCGTCTAGTGCGACGTCATCTGCTGGGGGAGGTCATCCGGCTCGGCGAGCACGCTGTTGGCCGTGGAGGCCTCCAGCGCCGCCATCCGGAACAGATAGGCGAGCGTCGTCAATCCGGTGTCTTCCGCCATTTGCGCCAGCTCGAGCGCCATGTCGGACATGTAGCAGAGAGCCTCGTCCCTGCTCTGCGCCATGATCTGGCTGTCCCGCATCATGTTCGACATCTCAGGCGCTCTTTCGTTGCGCGGCAGCGGCGCCGCAGAAATTGGCTCTCGCGATACAGTCGATCCGCGGACCGTCCTGCTGGACCACGCTCGTCATCCCGATGCGGTCACGCACGACGTCGAGCGACTCCTGACGAATCTCGATCGTTGCCGCCATGGTCCAGGAATTCTCCACCAGGGCCGGCAATCCCAGCGGCGTGACGACGAAACCGATGTCGTGAAACCGCGGCAGCCACCAGGTTTCCATGACGAGACAAAGCCGCTCGATGCCCTGCTCGAGACAAAACTCCTGCGCCGCCGCCATCAATTGCAGATTGAACGCGCCGTCGCGGCGCTCGCGCGAGACGAAGAAGCGCGACCATTCCCAGACCAACGGGTCCGACGGACAGCCGCGGACCGAGGCGAGATGCGGGAACACCTCGCTCATCATCGTCGGCCTGGTGGTCGGATACAGCCGGGAGCCGCCGAGCACCCGGCGGTGTTCCAGTGCCAGCAGGTAGATCGCGTCGTCATTGTCGTAGGTGTCGATCTCGCGGCCGTCGGGCTTGCGAAGCGCCTCCCATTTCCGCTCCTCGACGAATATCTCGTGGCGGACCCGGAAATGCTGTTCGAGGACGTCTTCGTAGAGGTGCCGATTGACGGCAGAAATCACATGAATCATGAACTCCCCCATGGCTCGCAATACGGGGAGCCTCAGCGAAAACGGCCGAGCCGACTATTGGGAAATTTCCCAGTAGGCGAATGTTTCAGAGATTGATGATTCTGTGGCGGATCGCGATCGCAACCGCGTGCGTCCGGTTGACGGCACCGAGCTTGCGCGCGGCAGTTGCAAGATGCTCTTCCGCGGTGCGCTGCGTGATGTGCAGGATCTCGCCGATCTCCCAGGCGGACTTGCCTTGCGAAGCCCAGGCGAGCACCTCGCGCTCGCGCGGCGTCAGGCGCATCGACGGATGCGGCGTCGGATCGAGCAGACGGCGGATGTGATCGAAGCCGTACATCCCGATCAGGTGCAGCGCCGGCTTGCTGCGCGCATTGAGATCGAGGTGGACGCCGGCGAGCGAGACGCCGGCCTCGTAGCCGGTCAAGCCGTGGATCGGCACGACGAAGCCGCGCGACATGCGGAAGTCGGCGGCGCGCCGCATCACCTCCACCGCGCCGGGCTCCAGCTCCGGATCGTACGGCGCTTCGGACCACTCGAACGGGTTCACCGTCTGCCGGCATTTGCGGATCACGGGATCGACGCGGTCGTAGCTCTTTTGGGTATAAAGGCTGAACCACTCGGCCGGCCATTTCTTGGCGAGCACCATCTGGGAAAAGCGCTGCTCGGGATTCGGCAAGCCCGTCACGATGATATGTTCGAAACCGTACCGGCCGAACGCGGCTGCAAGCGCGTCCATGGCGTCCGGAACCTTGGTGTAGGTTCCAAGCCCTTCGATGAAGTCGAGCGCCTCGCGGCCATAATCAACGCCATCAACGGCGGACATCGGTGCGTTTCCTGACCTTCGCCCTCGCCTATAGCACGTATTCGGGGGGCGCCTCAAATTCGCTGCGACCGTAGTTTCCCGGTCCTCATCCAACCTGAAGATTTAAACTACTTGTGGCAGAATAGACAGCACCATACACCTCAACGTATCCGAAGCGGGAAAACCACGATGGAAGACGAGGACATCGCCCTCAACAGCGTGCTCGGCCTGGAGTTGAATCGCGTGTTTTTCGCCGTCCGCGAAGCGGCAAACAAGCAGAAGATCATCGAGTTCGCGCGCGCAGTGCTGGAGAGCGAGCGCGCGGAGCTGGCCGACAGCGTCTCGCCCGAGGGCCCGGCGAGCTGAGCTGCGCCGCGCGATGAAGTCAGCGCGAGCCGCGTCCTATGCCGCGCCGATCCGCACGCATATAGTTAATCGATTTCAACGAACACCGTCAGCGTTCGGCTCTCGGGCACGCCGCCGCTGGACGAAAGGGAGCGCGGCCCTGCCTGCCCTCAACCAGCCGATCTATTTCTAAGGTCGATGAGCGCGCGACGGGCGACGGACGTCAATTCATCCAGAGCTGTCGTACCGGAGCGGGCCGCCTCAAGCAGCGTTGCGGCAATGAGCTTCCTGCTCTCATGATCGCCGCCATGCCTGACGTGACTGAACGCCGCGTCAAGCGCCGCATCCAGGATGGTTTGCATGCGGCCTTCGAATTCATTCATTCTGTCAATGACCTTGCCGCAGCTCCTGCCCTCGGCCTTATGCGCCGACGCGGCAAAGCCGTATGTGCACAAGTGAACGCAGGCGCGATTGAGGGCGGCCTTATTAGGCGTTCGGCGTTCGGACGATGCCGGCGCTGGCCGCATACCGCCAAGCACCGCGCAATCTGATGATGGAAACAGGGCGAGCCAACCCATATCCGCCCGGTTTGTTCCTGAGGCGAGCGACAAAATTGCGGTTTCTCCCCACTATGCGGCCCGTCATTCTTTGCTTAGAAAATGCCTGGAACCAGGACAGGGCATGACTGAAGGCATCACGAAATCCGCAACCGGCATCGAAGGCTTTGACGATCTGACACTTGGAGGCTTGCCTACGGGCCGGCCGACCCTGGTCTGCGGCTCGGCCGGCTGCGGCAAGACATTGTTCGCATCGACATTCCTCTTCAACGGTGCGCGGCTCTACGACGAGCCCGGCGTCTTCGTGACCTTCGAGGAGCGCCCCGTCGACATCGTCGCCAACGTGGAGTCGCTCGGGTTCGACCTGCAGGGGCTGATCAACCAGTCGAAGATCCACATCGAGCACATCGCCATCGATCCGTCAGAAGTCGCCGAGATCGGCGACTATGATCTCGAGGCCCTGTTCCTGCGGCTGGAGTTCGCCGTCGACCAGATCGGCGCCAAGCGCATCGTGCTCGACACGATCGAGAGCCTGTTCTCGGCGTTCTCCAACCCGGCGATCTTGCGCGCCGAGATCCGGCGCTTGTTCGACTGGCTCAAGCAGAAGGGCCTGACGGCGGTCATCACCGGCGAACGCGGCGACGGCAGCCTCACCCGGCAAGGTCTCGAGGAATACGTCTCCGATTGCGTGATCCTGCTCGATCACCGGGTCGACAACCAGATCTCGACGCGGCGCCTGCGCATCGTGAAGTATCGCGGCACCGCGCACGGCACCAACGAATATCCGTTCCTGATCGACGAGGACGGCTTCTCGGTGCTGCCGGTCTCCTCGCTCGGCCTCGGTCACAAGGTGTTCGACGAGCGCATCTCCACCGGCGTGCCCGATCTCGACGCCATGCTGACCGGCGGCGGCTTCTACCGTGGCAGCAGCATCCTGCTCACCGGCGTCGCCGGCTCCGGGAAGAGCTCCCTCGCCTGCATGATGGCGGACGCCGCCTGCAAGCGCGGCGAGCGCGCGCTCTACCTCTCCTTCGAGGAGTCCGAGGCGCAGACTGTCCGCAACATGAAGTCGATCGGCACCGATCTGGACAAGTGGCTGAAGCGTGGGCAGCTGCGCTACATCGCCGCGCGCCCGACCTTCTATTCGCTCGAGATGCACCTTGCGATCATGTTGCGGGAGATCGGCAGGTTCAAGCCGCAGCTGGTCGTGCTCGATCCGATCTCCGCCTTCACCGGCTCGGCCGACATCAGCGAGGTACAGGCGATGTTGCTGCGCATCGTCGACTATCTCAAATCCAACGGCATTACCGCCGTTTTCACCCATCTGGCGAGTGTCCAACAGGCGGAAACCGACGCTGGCTTGTCATCCTTGATGGATGGCTGGATCCTCCTTCTCAATCGTGAGGCCAACGGCGAATTCAACCGCGAACTCTATCTCTTGAAGGCGCGCGGCATCTCGCATTCCAACCAGGTCCGCGAGTTCGTCATGTCGGATAGCGGCATCCACCTGCTCGAGCCATATCTCGGCGAGGGTGGCGCACTGACCGGTTCGGCCCGACGCAACGAAGAAGCGCGGGCGCGCCGAGCCGAGACCGAGCGGCAGGCCGAGGTCAGCCGCGTGCAGGATCAGGTTACACAACGGCGGCGCCGCGCGCTTGCCCAGATCGAAGCTCTCAACGCGGACATCGAGGCCGACGAGGCCGAGCTGAAGCGGCTGATCCGCACCGAGGAAATCTATCAACAGCAGAGCCGGGAAGATACCGCAGCGCTGGCGCGCGGACGGGGATTGGACCTCTCGACCGGCAAGAAGAAGCAGGACTAAGCCATGGCCGAAGTCAACAAGGAGCCCGTCAAGCTCGTCCTCTACGTCGCCGGCGAGACGCCGAAATCGCTCGCCGCGATCCGCAATCTGGAAAAGATCTGCTCCGATCACCTGGCCGGCAAGTACAAGGTCGAGGTCGTCGATCTCAAGAAGCAACCGCAACTCGCCCGGGAGCATGGCATCGTCGCCATTCCGACTCTGGTGAAAGAGCTTCCGGTCCCCATTCGCAAGATCATCGGGGACCTTTCCGACACCCAGAAGGTTCTCGTTCATCTGTCGGTTGAGGAATGATGGCGGTGGTGTCGCTCGCATCCGCATTGACCCGCGAAGAGCTCGAAGCTCGGCTTTATGAGGCCGAGGAGACGCTCCGGGCCATTCGCGAGGGCGAGATCGACGCCGTCGTCATCAAAGGCGGCGCCACCGAGCAGGTCTTCACGCTCGAAGGCGACGGCCAGTCCTACCGCACCTTCATGGAAGCCATGGATATCGGTGCGGCGGCCTTCGATGCCGACGGCCAAATGCTCTACGCCAATCAGGCATTGCACAAGCTGCTCGATCGGCCGGCGGGCGCTTTGTCGGGCCAGGAATTGCTCGGCATTCTCGATGCCGTCAATCAAACCACGTTTCGTCGCCTGCTGACACAGGCGCTGAAGGATCGCCAATCCTCTGAGATCCACGTTCGAGTGGGCGACAGCGAGCGCAGCTTCCTTCTCACGGGAGCCCCGATCGAGTTCGGCATCGTGAGGGGCGTGGCGATTACCTTCACCGATATCAGCGAACGTGAGCAGATCGCGGCTGCCAAGGAGTCGGAGCGTTTGGCGCGGTCCGTGCTCGCGTCCGCCAACGAAGCCGTCATTGTCTGTGACCGTACCGGTACGGTGACGCATATCAATGCGGCGGCCGAGCGGATCTGCGCCCAGGATCCCATCGGAAAGCCGTTCGAGAAAGCGATCGAGCTGACTTTTGCCGATGCCTCCGAGTTGATGTCGGGGGCTGACATCGTCGCAATGGCCGCGAGCGGCACGCCCGTGCAGGGGCTCGAAGCGGCGGTGAAGACATCGGCGGCCGACGTCACCGACGTCATGATCAGCGCAGCACCACTCGTCGTATCCGGCGACCGCACGCAGGGCTGCGTGGTGACGCTGATCAATCTGTCGCAGCGCAAGGCCGCCGAGCGCCGGCAGGCCCTCCTGATGGGCGAGCTCGACCACCGCGTCAAAAACACGCTGGCGATGGTACTGGCGATCTCCGCGCGCACCGCATCCCACGAACGCACGATCGAGGACTTCCAGAAATCGTTCTCCGGCCGCATCCAGGCGCTGGCGGCCACCCACACGTTGCTGTCCAATGCGTCCTGGGAGAACCTGCAGATCAAGGATGTGCTTCGTGTCGAGCTTGCGCCCTATGCGACGCTCTCCAGCGGACGCATCACGATGGAGGGATTGGACGTCTCCGTCGACTCCAAGACGGCCGTCTCGCTCGGCCTCGTCTTCCACGAACTGACGACCAACGCGGTGAAATACGGCGCGCTGTCGACCCGATCCGGCAAGCTGTCGGTCCGGCGGATCGGCCTGCTCGACGACGGCGCGCTGCAGATCGAGTGGGAGGAGCGCGATGGCCCGCTGGTGACACCACCGACGACGTCAGGCTTCGGGCAGACCTTGATCTCACGCAGCCTGGGCAGCGGTCCGAACGGCGGCACCAAGCTCGAATACCGTCCGAGCGGCGTGGTTTGCCAGATCCTGATTCCGAAATACGGCCATTTCCATGCTTGAGTAAAGCCGCTGGATGACGGCGCCGGTTCCGTGACATGATCCCGCAGAACGTTTCGGGACAGCCGGAAGATGATGACACTGCGCCAGGTCGAAGTGATCCGCGCCGTGATGGTGACGGGCACCATCGGCGGCGCGGCGAAGCTGCTCAACGTCTCGGCGCCGGGGATCAGCCGCCTCGTCAAGTACACCGAGCGCTCGCTCGGCATCCGCTTCTTCCAGCGCCAGAACGGGCGCTACTTCCCGACGCCGGAGGCCGAAAACATCTTCGAGCAGATCAACGGCGTCTACAAGAAGGTCGACGATCTCTCCGAGATCATCTCCAAGATCGGCCGTGGCGGACTGTCCGAGCTGCGGATCGGCTCGGTGCCCAGCATCTCCCAGGTGATGGTGCCCCGCGCGATCGAGCGCGTCCGGCGCCGCTATCCCGATCTCGGCATCGACATCAACATCCTCAAGCTCGAGGAGGCCATCGACTATCTGATGCTGGGGCGCGGCGAGTGCGTCGCGATGAGCTACCGGCTGGAGCATTCCGCGCTCGACTTCATGCCGCTCGCCTCGGGCGAATTGTATTGCATCGTGCCGCCCGGCCACGAGCTTGCCGGCCGCAAGCAGGTCTCGGCCGCCGAGATCACCCGCTATCCGCTGATCGGCATCGATCCCAACGATCCCTACGGCCGGATCATGGCCGAGATCTTCGCGCGCAACCGGCTCGACTACAACATCACCATCCGCGCGCGCTTCGGCACCACGGTCTGCGCGCTGGTGAAGGCGGGGCTCGGTATCGCCATCATCGACCAATTCACCGTGGCTCATGGCGGCTATCCCGGGATCGAGCTCTTGAAGATCGCCGAGCCGACGCGATTCGACACCTACATCGCGGTCAAGCGCGGCGCGCCGCTGTCGCTCCATGCCGAGGCCTTCATCGCGGCGCTGCGCGCCGAGATGCGCGCAGTCGAGCCGGCCCGCGGCAACGGCAAGGCCGCTTCGGCGCGGGCGCGCAAGAAATAACATGATGTTAGGTTTGTCGGATAAAAGGGTAATTGTGTTAGCCTAAGGACAGGCTATCGTCGGCGACCGGGACGCCCCTTGGAATTGCGCGGGTTTCCCCGCTAATGACCGGGACCGAACCTTCCTTTGAGACGATAGCGAACACATGTCCGCGCCGGGATACGCCAGCAAGAAGCTCCTCACCGGCCTGATCGGCGCGCCGATCGCGCATTCCGCGTCCCCTGCCATGCACGAACGTGCCGCCGAGGCGCTCGGCCTGCGCGGCCACTATCAGCTCATCGAAATTGCCGGCGCCGATGCGGCTGGCCTTGTGGCCTTGCTGGAAGGCGTGCGACGGCTCGGCTTTGCCGGCGTCAACGTCACCTATCCCTACAAGGAAGCGGTCGTCCCGCTGCTCGACGCGCTGGCACCCGGCGCGGCCGCGATGGGCGCGGTCAACACGGTGGTGGTCGGGAACGGCCGCCTGACCGGCCACAACACCGACACCACGGGCTTTGCGCGCGCGGTGGCGCCGCTGCTGGCGCCGGCGGGGAACGCCGTCGCGGTGATCGGCGCCGGCGGCGTCGGCAAGGCGATCGCATTTGCGCTGGCGGGCCTGAACGTTGCCGACATCCGCATCTTCGACAGCGAGCCGGCGCGCGCCGCGACGCTCGTTTCCCTGCTCGCCCGGCAAGGCGGCGCAAGGGGCGCTGCAAGGGTCGCTCCGAGCGTCGAGGACGCGCTTGATGGCGCAACCGGTCTCGTCAACGGCACCCCCGTCGGCATGCTGCCGAACCGGGCCATGCCGGTTGCGGCCGCGCTGCTGCACGAAAAGCTGTGGGTGGCGGATGCGGTCTACTCGCCGCTGATCACGCCGCTGCTGGCGGCGGCCGAAGCCAAGGGCGCGCGGATCATGACCGGGCGGGAGCTCGCGATCTATCAGGCGGCCGACGCGTTCCAACTGTTCACGGGCCTTGCCCCATCGACCGAGGTCATGGGAGAGGCATTCGACGAGGTGATGGCGGCACGAAGCTCAACCTATCACGCAGCGTAACCGAAGCGGCCGGACACAAGGCCGCCGACGACATCGACGACAAACGGGAGGAGACATGATGAAGACGACCCTGCTGGCAGGCGCCCTGCTTGCCTTCGCGACCGCAACCGGTGCCCACGCCCAGGCGATCAAGCTCGCCGACGTCGCCGAGCTCTCCGGCGGCGGCGCCACCGTCGGCACCAACTGGAAGAACGGCATCGACCTCGCGATCGAGGAGATCAACGCCAAGGGCGGCGTGCTCGGCCGCAAGCTGGAGGTGACCCACGCCGACTCGCAGTCCAACCCGGGCGTGGCGCGCGCCCAGGTCCAGAAGGCGCTCGATGCCGAGCCCTATGTGCTGCTCGGGCCCGGCTATTCCGGCTCGGTGAAGGTCACGGCCCCCCTCGCCGCCGAAGCCGGCATCGCGCAGATCATGGGCGGCGAGGCCGCCGAGCTGACGCAGGGCGGCAACAAATTCCTGTTCCGCACCTCGTTCGGCCAGCAATCCTCGATGCCGAAGGTCGCAAAGTACATCCACGACGAGATGAAGGCGAAGACGGTCGCGGTGGTCTGGGTCAACAACGATTTCGGTCGCGGCGGGCGCGACGTCGTGATCAAGGAGCTCGACCGGCTCGGCTCCAAGGTCGTCGCCGACCTCTCGACCGAGGCGGGCCAGGCCGATTTCGCCGCCGACGTCGGCAAGATCAAGGCTGCCAATCCCGATGCCGTGTTCGTCTACCTCAACGAGGAAGAGAGCGCGCGCATCCTGAAGGAGCTGAAGCGCCAGGGCGTCACCGCGCCGCTGATGGGCGAGACCACGCTGATCGGCCAGAAGGTGATCGAGCTCGCCGGCGATGCCGCCAACGGCGCGCGCGGCCATGTCGGCCTCACCACGGATGCGCCGGTCGACCTGGTCAAGCAATTCCGCGAGAAGTTCTCCAAGAAGTACAATTATGTCCCCGACCACAACGGCCTGAAGGGCTATCTCGCCGTCTACATGGTGAAAGCCACCACCGAGAAGATGGGCAAGGTCGACCCCAAGAAGTTCGCCGACACGCTGCACGGCCTCACCATCAAGGCCGCGGACGAGCCGGGCATCCTGATGGACGTCACCTTCAGCGACACCGGCGATATCGACCGCCAGAGTTTTCTGGTCGAGGTGGTCGAAGGCAAGCAGGTCGTGAAGCAGGTGCTGCCGAAGGTGAAGTGAGGCCTTCCTTCTCCCTCGCCCCGCTCTTCGCGGGGAGAGGGTCGGGGTGAGGGGTGCTTCTGCAATCACGGGTGGCGGTTGAATTCGCGGAGAAAGCCCCTCACCCCACCCTCTCCCCGTAAGAACGGGGAGAGGGAGTGATCTTCCCCCGATAAAGTGGACGGGTTAAGCGGCTTTTAGCTCCATCTCGATCGGGGGGATATATCCGAGTGCGGAATGGAGCCTTGTCCGGTTATAGAATCCTTCGATTAATCTGAAGATATCGCGCTTGGCCTCAGTGCGGGTCTTGTAGTTGCGATGATGGACGAGCTCGGTCTTCAGGGTATGGAAGAAGCTTTCCATCGGGGCGTTGTCGTAGCAATCGGCCCTGCGGCTCATTGATGCCGTCATGCCGGCCTCCATAAGGGTGCTGCGATAAGCGTGCGAAGCGTATTGCACACC
>NZ_KI519399.1:689196-911654 GCF_000482425.1 Bradyrhizobium sp. 22 | reverse complement strand
TTTTTAAAATGTCGCGTTCCATCCGCAGCCGCTCGTTCTCCTGGCGCAACACGGCGAGTTCCGAAGCCTGGTCCGCCGACATCGGCGTCGCCTGCGTGGTGGGGCGCCACGCCGCCGATGCCGGCTCGCGCCGGAGCTTATCGACCCAGCGCCGCAGCACTGAGTCGCGCAGACCGAGCTCCTTGGCTACCGACCCGATCGAGCGGCCGCTCGACACCACCAACCCCGCCGCCTCGCGCTTGTACTCTTCAGTAAACGACCGACGTGCACGTTCCATTCAACACCTCCAGGCTCAACGAGCCTACTACAGGTGTCCACTCATTCGGAGGAAGTTCAGGAGTGAGAGCTGAGTTCGCGTCGACCCGACCCATCGGGGCTCTAACGATCAACGAGAACCCATGTCCAACCTATTCGATCTTCTGGTCGCGGGGCTCGCCACCGGCGCGATCTACGCGCTGGTCGCGGTCGGCTTCACGCTGTTGTGGCAGACCTCGCAGACCATCAATTTTGCGCAAGGCGAGTTCGTGATGTTGCCGGCGTTCCTGATGCTGGCGGCGATGCATGCCGGCGCGCCGTTCTGGCTCGCGATCATGCTCGGCATCCTGCTGTCGATGGTCCTGCTCGGGCTCGGATTCAAGCTGCTGCTGGTCGATCCGATGATGCGCCACGGCGTCTTGCCGCTGGCGATCGCGACCATGGCGCTCGCGATCGGCATCAAGGAAGCCGTGAAGCAATTCTACAGCGCCGAGGCCTCGCCGTTCCCCTCGGTGGTGCCGACCGGCGACATCTCCATCCTCGGACACGCGGTCTCGCTGCAAAGCATCGGCGTGCTCGTCGTCGCCATCCTCGCGGTGGTCGGCCTGACCACGCTGCTCAACCGCACCTCGCTCGGTCACCAGATGCAGGCGGCGGCGCAGAACCCGACGGTGGCGCGCATCATCGGCGTACCCGTCGAACGCATGATCCTGCTGACGTTCCTGATCAACGCCTTCCTGGTCGCGCTGGCTTCGCTTCTGATCACGCCGATTTACCTAGCAAAATTCTCCTCCGGCGAGGTGCTGGGCCAGGCCGCCTTCATCGCCGCGATCGTCGGCGGCTTCAACCAGGTGCGCGGCGCCATCGCCGGCGGCCTGCTGATCGGTGTGCTCGACAATCTCGCCGCCGCCTATGTCTCGACGCAATATCGTGCCGCCGTGCCGATGCTCTTCCTGATCGTGGTCATCCTGTTCCGACCGCAAGGTTTGCTCGGCCGCGCCGAGGAGCGCACGGTATGAGCAGCTTCGGCAAACCCCTGAAGATCGCGCTCGGCCTCGCCGTCATCGCCGGCCTGATCGTCATCCCCATGAACTTCAACCGCTACGGCCTGTTCATCCTCAGCCAATGGGCGGTGATGAGCATCGCCGCCATGGGCCTCAACCTCACGCTCGGTTATGCCGGCCAGGTCTCGCTGGCGCAGGGCGCCTTCGTCGGCATCGGGGCCTATGCGGCGGCGATCATGACGACGCATGGCTGGCCGCTGCCGGCGGCGATCCTGGTCGCGATCCTGCTCAGCTTCGCGGTCGGCTGGGTGCTCGGCTATCCCGCGCTGCGCGTCCAGCACCATTACCTCGCCTTCGTCACGCTGGCCTTCTCCACCCTCGCCTTCCTGGTGTTCCGCAACGAAAGCTGGCTCACCGGCGGCATCTACGGCATCTCCAACATCCCGCGGCCGCATATTTTCGGCATCGCGACCAACAAGCCCCTCCCCTTCTATTACGTCTGTCTCGGCGCGCTCGCGATCGTGTCGCTGGCGGTGTGGTGGCTGATCCGCTCGCCCTGGGGCCGCGCCTTCATGGCGCTACGCGAGAATCCCATGCGCGCGCAATCGCTCGGCATCGACACGCGGCGCTACACGCTGATGGCATTCGCGATCGGCTCGGCGCTCGGCGGCGTCGCCGGGGCGCTCTATGCGCCGCTGACGCAATATATCGACCCTGTCCCCTTCAACCTGTCGCTCTCGCTCGACCTCCTGATGATGGTGATCGTCGGCGGCGCCGGGTTCTATTTCGGCCCGTTCCTCGGCGCGATGATCGCGGTGCTGCTGCCGGAATGGCTGCGCTTCACCGAGGGCTATTACCTGATGCTGTACGCGGTCGCGGTGATGCTGCTGCTGATCTGGTCGCCGACCGGCATCCTTGGCATCCTCGATCGCTATCTCGCCGAACGCCGCACCAAAGCGGCGTCCGCCCTGCGCGCCGTCGCAAAGTCCCGCCTGGAGACGGCGCAATGAGCGCGGTATTGGAAGTCTCGGAGATCAAGAAGAATTTCGGCGGCATCAGCGCCGTCGACGGCGTTTCCTTCGACGTGCGCGAGGGCGAGATCCTCGGCCTGATCGGCCCGAACGGCTGCGGCAAGTCGACCCTGTTCAACTGCATTCTCGGCCAGCTCACGCCCTCGGGCGGCGAGGTCAAGCTCGATGGCAAGGTCGTCACCGGTCTGCGCCCCGCCGAGCTCAACAAGCTCGGCGTCAGCCGCACCTTTCAGCTGCTGCAGGTCTTCCCGAAGCTCTCGGTGCGCGAGAACCTGATCCTCGCCGGACAGGAGCACCAGGGCAGCATGGCCTCGCGGCTGGTCGGCCGCTCCGATGCCGGGCTGACCGAGGCCGCCAACCAGATGATCGGCTTCTTCAAGCTCGATCATCTCGCCGACGAGCCCGCCGGCGGCCTCTCCTACGGCCAGCAGAAGCTGCTCGACGCCGCCATGGCCTTCATGGGCGGACCGCGCCTCGTGCTGCTCGACGAGCCCGCCGGTGGCGTCAACCCGTCGATGCTGGCGGACCTCAAGGATCGCCTGATCGCGATCAACCGCGAAAAGAACGCCACCTTCGTCGTGATCGAGCACAACATGGAGTTCGTGATGTCGCTGTGCTCGCGCGTGATGGTGATGGCGGAAGGAAAGGTGCTGGCGATGGGACGACCCGACGAGGTGCGCAAGAACCCCGCCGTGATCGAAGCCTATCTCGGACATTAGGGAGCGCGAGCCATGAGCGACCCGATCCTCTCGGTTCACAATCTCGTCGGCGGCTACGGCAAGATGACGATCTTGAACGGCACGACGTTCTCGGTGCCGCCGGCGACCATCACCACCATCATCGGTCCGAACGGCGCCGGCAAATCCACCGTGTTCAAGGCGATCTTCGGCCTGCTCAAGCTGCGCGAGGGCAAGATCAGCTTTGCCGGCCGCGACGTCACCAATTTGAGCCAGCGCGCGCTGCTCAATGCCGGCGTCTGCTACGTGCCGCAGGGCCGCAACATCTTCCCCGAGCTGTCGGTGCGCCACAATATCGAGCTCGGCGGCGTCGCGGCCGGGAAGGGTCTCGACCTGCCGAAGCGGATCGAGGCGGCGCTCGACCTGTTTCCGGCGCTGCGGCGGAAGTCGACGCAGCAGGCCTCGACCCTGTCCGGCGGCGAGCAGAAGCAGCTCGAGATCGCCCGCTCGCTGCTGCTCGAACCCAGGCTGATGCTGATCGACGAGCCCTCGATCGGCCTGTCGCCGCTGATGGTGCAGCAGACCTTCGACATCCTCAAGTCCTTGCGCTCCCGCGGCGTCACCATCCTGATGATCGAGCAGAACGCGCGGTCGGCGCTGGAAATCTCGGACATCGGCATCGTGCTCGAGCTGGGCCAGACCCGCATGGTCGACGACGCCAAGCGCATCCTGAACGATCCGCGCATCGGCCAGCTCTTCCTCGGCGGCGCGATGGAGGAGAGTGCGGCATGAACAGACGCTCGATCGCAACGGTCTCGCTCTCCGGCACCCTCGACGAGAAGCTCCGCGCCATCGCGGCCGCCGGCTTCGAGGCGGTCGAGATCTTCGAGAACGATCTGTTGTCGTTCGGCGCAAGCCCGCGCGACATCGCAAAGCTCTGCCGCGATCTCAACCTGAACATCTGCGCGTTCCAGCCGTTCCGCGATTTCGAGGGCATGCCCGAGCCGCAGCGCTCGCGCAACTTCGCTCGCGCCGAGCGGAAGTTCGATTTGATGCAGGAGCTCGGCACCGATCTCCTGCTGATCTGCTCCAACGTCTCGTCCGCCTCGCTCGGCGGCATCGATCGCGCCGCTGACGATTTTCGCGAGCTCGGCGAACGCGCGGCCAGACGCTCCTTGCGCGTCGGCTACGAGGCGCTGGCCTGGGGCCGCCATGTCAGCGACTATCGCGACGCCTGGGAAATCGTGCGGCGCGCCGACCATGCCGCGATCGGCCTCGTCCTCGACAGTTTTCACGCGCTGGCGCCGGGATTTCCCACCCGCGCGATCGCCTCGATCCCCGGCGACAAGATCGTCCTGGTGCAGCTTGCGGACGCGCCGAAGCTCGAGCTCGACATGCTGTCGTGGAGCCGGCACTTCCGCTCCTTCCCCGGCCAGGGCGATCTGCCGGTCGTTGAATTCATGACCGCGATCGCCGCGACCGGCTATGCCGGGCCGCTGTCGCTGGAGATCTTCAACGACCAGTTCCGCGCCGGCTCGGCCGCGCAGACCGCGCTCGACGGCCTGCGCTCGCTGATCCTGCTGGAAGACCAGCTGGCGCCGGATTGGCCGAAATTCGCCGCCGAGCCGCTGGCGCCGAAGGCGAAGAGCCGCGGCACCGGCTTCATCGAGTTTGCGGTCAACGAGACCAAGGCCGGCGATCTCGCCCGCCTGTTTTCGCAGCTCGGCTTCCGCAAGACCGGCGCGCATCGCAGCAAGGCGGTGGAGCGCTGGTCGCAGGGCAAGGTCGAGCTCGTCATCAACAGCGAGACCGACGGCTTTGCACATTCTCACTACGTCACGCACGGCCCAGGCGTCTGCGCCATCGCCCTCGACGTCGACAATGCCGGTCTCGCGATGCAGCGTGCCGAGATGCTGAAGGCGCGCACCTTCTATCAGCCGGTCGGACCGGGCGAGCTGGAGATTCCCGCGATCCACGGCGTCGGCGGCAGCCTGCTCTATTTCCTGGATCAGGCCGGAACGAACTGGGACACCGATTTCGAGCCTGTCCCGAGCGATGCGCACGCAGACGCGCTGCTCGCCGTCGACCACATCGCGCAGTCGATGCCCTATGACGAGATGCTGTCCTGGCTGCTGTTCTACACCGGCATCCTCGATCTCGAGCGGCTGCCGCAGATGGAGATCGCCGATCCCAGGGGCCTCGTGCAGAGCCAGGCCATCGTCAACGCCGACCGGAGCCTGCGCGTCGTCCTCAACGGCTCCTCCGCGAACCGCACGCTGCCGGCGCGATTCATCTCGGAATTCTTCGGCTCAGGCGTGCAGCACGTCGCGTTCTCTTGCAGCGACATCTTCACGACGGTCGCGGAGATGCGCCGGCGCGGAGCGGATTTTCTCGACATCCCCGCCAATTACTATGACGACATCGAAGCCAAGTACGACCTCGCGCCCGAGCTGATGGCGCAGCTGCGCGCCAACCACATCCTCTACGACCGTGAGGGCGACGGCGAGTTCTTCCAGGTCTACACCCACATCTTCGACGAGCGCTTCTTCTTCGAGATCGTCGAACGACGGAATTATCAGGGATTTGGCGCAGCCAATGCGGGCATACGGCTCGCGGCGCAGGAGCGCGAGGTGCGGCCGATGAGCATGCCCAGGGTGTGATGACCCTCTCCCCGTGTGGGAGAGGACGGGTGAGGGGTCTCTTTCCGCGCACTCGATAGAGCTTATTTCGCGGAGAGAACCCCTCATCCGGCGCTTCGCGCCACCTTCTCCCACAAGGGGGCTGTTGCGTAATTCGCCAGTTGTGATTCCCTAAGGCAAAGGCTGGAGGGATCGATGGCGGTGAAGCGGACGGGGCAGCCGAGCTTTGTAGAAGCGCTGATGCCGAAGGGCGCCGGCGCCAATGCGGCGCTGGATCGGTTGGCTGGCTTGGTTAAGTGGTATCGGTTCGAGAAGCTGATCGGTCATTTACGGGATGAAGGGAGCCCCGGTCGTCCAGGCTATCCGGTGCTTGTGTTGTTTCGTGCGGTGCTGTTGCAGTCGCTCTATGGTCTTTCGGAACGCGAACTGGAGGAGGCGCTGGGCGACCGGTTGTCGTTCAAGCGCTTCGTTGGTTTGAGCCTGGATTATGCCACCCCCGATCATACGGTCCTGAACCGTTTCCGGAACCGGCTTGTTGAGCAAGGCCTGCTGGAGAAGCTGTTTGGCGAACTGGATCGCCAGCTTGAGAATGCCGGCGTCATCCTCAAGCGCGGCACGATGCTGGATGCAACCCTGATCCAGGCGGTGTCGGCTCCTCCGAAGGAGGATCGTCCTTCAAACGATCCCGACGCTCGCTTCACCAAGCGGCAGGGCAAGAGCGGCTCGACCTTCGGTTACAAGGCCCATATGGGCGTTGACGAAGGATCCGGCCTGATCCGCGCGGTGTTGACCACGCCTGCCAACATCAATGACACGACGCCAGCCGATGAGTTGATCCGCGGCGACGAGGCCGTGGTGTGGGCTGATGCGGCCTATGACACGCATGCCAGGAGGGCTCGACTGAAGGCGGAATGCAAAAAGCCCCGCATCGCGTTCCGTCCCAACAGGCACCATCCGGAACTGCCGGCCCGGCTCAAACGCTACAATCTTCTCATCGCGCGACGACGAGCCCAGGTCGAGACCACTTTCGCCACCCTCAAACGCCGCATGCGACTGACCTGCATCCGCTACGTTGGTCTGATGAAGGCAAGCGGGCAGGTCCTACTCGCCTCGATCGCCTTCAACATGAGGCGGTGGGCCACGATCGCGGCCTGAGCCGCCCACCGAGGGCGACAACTACAGACTTGCCGGGCAATTGCCGTGTCCGTGTCCCTCTCTCCTGACGGCCTCAGCCTCAAAGGCCGATAACGCAACAGGCCCACAAGGGGAGAAGGGGCTACGTCGATCGTGGCTACACCACGCTCACTTCATCTTGCACTTGTCGTGGAAGCGATCCTGGTCGTTCTCGACGATGGTGGCGACGGTCTTCAGCGCAAGCTGGCCTTCGGCGTCCTTGACCACGTCCTGCAGATAGAAGCTCTGCACCGGGATATGGTTGTTACCGTACTTGAACGCGCCGCGCACCGACTTGAAGTTGGCCTTCTCCATCTCGGCCTTCATCGCGTCCTTCTTGCTGGTGTCGCCCTTCACCGCGACCACCGCGCTGTTGATGAGCTGGGCGGCGTCGTAGGATTGCGCGCCGTAATAGGTCGGGCGCAGGCCGGTGTACTTCTTGCGGTAGTCGGCGACGAAGCGCTTGTTCTGCTCGTTGGGAAGGTCATTGACCCATTCCTGCGCGCCGGGAACGCCGAGCGCGTTCTCCTTCTGCAGCGGCAGCGACAGCTCGTCGATGGTGAAGGCGGTGTAGAGCGGCATCGTGCTCTTCAGGCCCGCTTGCGCGTATTGATTGAGGAACTGCACGCCGGCCGCGCCCGGATAGAACACGAAGATCGACTCGGCGCCCGAGGCGCGCGCCTTGGAGAGCTCGGCGGAGAAATCGAGCTGGCTCGGCCAGACCGTATATTCCTCGCCCTTGATCTCGCCCTTGAACGTGCTCTTCAGGCCCGCGAGCATGTCCTTGCCGGCGGCGTAGTTCGGGCCGATCAGGAACACGCTCTTGACGCCCTTCTGGTTCATGTAGAGGCCCATCGCCTGCGGCGTCTGGTCATTCTGCCAGGAGGTCGAGAACACGTAGGGCGAACAGAGCTCACCGGCCAGCTGGGACGGGCCAGCATTGGCCGAGATCAGGAAGGTCTGCGAATCCACCGCGGTCTTCAGCGAGGCCAGCAGCACGTTCGACCAGATATAGCCGACGATGAAGTCGACCTTGTCCGACTGCACCAGCTTCTCGGTCTTCTGCTTGCCGACATCGGGCTTCTGGCCGTCGTCCTCATAGATCACCTCGACCGGCTTGCCGCCCATCTTGCGGCCCAGATGGTCAAGCGCGAGCTCGAAGGAGTTGCGCATGTCGTTGCCGATCACGGCGGTCGGGCCGCTGAAGGTCGAGACGAAACCGATCTTGATGGTGTCGCCGGCGAAAGCCGGGCTCGCCAGCACCAGCGCCGCTGCGCCCGCCAGCCAGAATGCCGTCCTCATAATCACTCCCCTCCTTATGATTGAGCCCGCAAGCGGGGTGATCGCCGCCCCGGGCCTTCTCTATTGAACGCAAAATCCGTCGCGCCGCCAATGGCTCAGCGCCCGCCCCTGCACCATATTTCGCCCCGATCGCGAATGGCAAGAAATATAATTCTACTAAGCTCGGCCGAGGCTAGCTTCAGGGGCGATCCGGAGCTCTGGTGCTGTTTTGCACCGGATCGATACACCCCGCCTATGCCGCGATTGATGGCCTCTATTGGACCGCGACCCCCGATCCGCACTTAAATGAGGAAGGAGCAGCAGCGAGATTCGAGGGCGTACCATGGCCGCACATCCCCATCGCGTCGTCATCGTCGGCGCCGGCTTCGGCGGGCTGGAGGCGACCTATCGGCTCGCGGGCGCAAGCGTCGAGATCACGCTGATCGACCGCCGCAACCATCATCTGTTCCAGCCGCTGCTCTACCAGGTCGCGACCGCCTCGCTCGCGACCAGCGAGATCGCCTGGCCGATCCGCCATCTCATGCGCGACCGGCCCGAAGTGACGACGCTGTTCGCGACCGTGAACGGCGTCGATGCGGCACGACGTTGCGTGCTGATCGACGACGGCAGCGAGGTGCCCTACGACACGCTGGTGCTGGCGACCGGCGCGCGGCACGCCTATTTCGGCCACGACGAATGGGAGCAATGGGCGCCCGGGCTGAAGACGCTGGAGGATGCGACCACCTTGCGCCGTCATATCCTGGTGGCGTTCGAGCGCGCCGAGCGCGAGACCGATCCGGCGAAGCGCGCGGCGCGGCTGACCTTCGTCATCGTCGGCGCCGGCCCGACCGGCGTCGAGCTCGCCGGCACCATCGCCGAAATGGCGCGCCATACGCTGCCCGGCGATTTCCGCAACATCGACACGACGACAGCGCGCGTGGTGCTGATCGAGGCGGGGCCGCGCGTACTCGCCGGCTTCGCCGACGACCTCTCGGCCTACGCGCAGGCGTCGCTGGAGAGGATCGGCGTCGAGGTCGTGCTGGGACAGGCCGTCACCGAGATCAACCGCGAGGGCGTCGTGTTCGGCGGCAAGCTGCTCGAAGCCAAGACCAGGATCTGGGCCGCCGGCGTGCGCGCCTCGCCCGCCGCCGAATGGCTCGGCGCACCACACGATCGCGCCGGACGTGTGCTGGTCGAGGCCGACCTCACCATATCAGGCCATCCCGAGATCTTCGCGATCGGCGACACAGTCAGCGTCAACGCCTGGGACGGCAAGCCGGTGCCTGGCATCGCGCCGGCGGCCAAGCAGCAGGGCCGTCATGTCGCCGAGACCATCAAGGCCCGCCTGCGGGGGGCTGCGACCGGCCCGTTCCGCTACAAGCACGCCGGCAGCCTGGCTCAAATCGGCAAGCGGGTCGCCGTCATCGATTTCGGCCGCTTCAAGCTGCGCGGCGCGATCGCGTGGTGGATCTGGGGCATCGCCCACATCTACTTCCTGATCGGCCTCCGCCACCGCCTTAGCGTCGCCCTGAGCTGGCTCTGGATCTACGCGCGCGACCAGCGCGCGGCGCGGTTGATCACGCAGGGGAGTAGCAAGGTGGTGTAGGGTTGCTCTCGTGTCCCGGACGCGGCGCGGCATGAAATGACGCGACGCAGAGCCGGGACCCAGGAGGCAGTAGGCCCCGGCTCTGCGGCGCAACGCTTCGCGCTGCACCGCGTCCGGGGCACGAGACCTACTTCACCAATTCACACCCGCCTTCCGCCAGCGGGCGGAAGGCCTGGTCGGCGGGAATCGTCGAGACCAGCTTGTAATAATCGTACGGGTATTTCGACTCCTCCGGCTTCTTCACCTCGAACAAGTACATCGGATGCACGACGCGGCCGTCCTGGCGGATCGTGGTGTCGCCGAACAATTTGTCCTTGCCCTTGAATTTCTTCATCTCGGGCACGGCATCCTTGGCGTTGTCGCTGCCGGTCGCCGCGACGGCGTTGAGATAAGCGAGCGTCGAGGCATAGACGCCGGCCTGATTGCCGCTCGGCATCTTGCCGTTCATGCCGGGCCGTGCGGCGAAGCGCTTGGCGAAGGCGCGGGTGTCGTCGTTCATGTCCCAATAGAAGGCTTCCATGAGCTGCAAGCCCTGCGCGACCTTGATACCCATGCCGTGAATGTCGTTGATGAAGAGCAGGAAGGCGACGAGCTTCTGGCCGTTCTGCTGGATGCCGAACTCGGCAGCCTGCTTCACGGCGTTGATGGTGTCGCCGCCGGCATTGGCAAGGCCGATCACCTTGGCCTTCGAGCTCTGCGCCTGCAACAGGAAGGAGGCAAAGTCGGAGGTGCCGAGCGGATGCTTGGAGGAGCCCAGCACCTTGCCGCCGTGTCCCTCGATGTATTTCTGCGCCTCGGCCTCGATGCCTTTGCCGAGGGCGTAGTCGACCGTGAGGAAGTACCAGTCCTTGCCGCCGCGCGACATCATGGCAGCCGCGGTGGTGTTGCCGGTGGCCCAGGTGTCGTTGACCCATTGGATGGTGTTGGGCGAGCAGGCCTTGCCGGTGAGATCGGAGCTTGCGGTCGACGACGCCAGGAACGTCATGCGGCTGTCGCGCAGCAGCGTGTTGATGGACAGACCGACCGCCGAATTCGGTACGTCGACGATGGCATCGACGCCTTCGACATCGAGCCATTTGCGCGCGATGGCGTTGCCGACGTCGGCCTTGTTCTGGTGGTCGGCATAGACGATCTCGACCTTGATGTTCTTGGCCCCTCCGTTGAAGTCTTCCGCCGCCATGCGCGCAGCTTCCACCGAGCCCATGCCGTTGGTGTCCTGGAAGATGCCGGAGATGTCGTTGAGCACGCCGATCCGGACGACATTGTCCGAGATCTCGGCGCTTGCCGCGCCGGCCACCAGGCTCGCGGCCAGCGCGAACGTCCACTTCAGATGTTTCATGTTTCCCTTCCCTGTTGATGCGTTGAAGCGCCGGTCGTTGCCGGGAGCGGTCGAAAGATCAGTTGGCTTTGCAGGTCAGACCTGCCGCTCCGGCAGCCTCACGACGAGCCCGTCGAGCTCCGGCGTGATCGTGATCTGGCAGGACAGCCGACTGTTCGGCCGCCGCTCGCTCGCGGTGCCGTCGAGCAGCGCGTCCTCGTCATCGGCCATCCCAGGCAGGCGCGCGAGCCAGCTTTCATCGACATAGACGTGACAGGTCGCGCACATGGCGTTGCCGCCGCATTCGGCCAGAATGCCGTCGAGGCCGTGACGGGTCGCCGCCTGCATGGCGCTCTCCTCACCTGAGGTCTCGACGCGCTCGGACTTGCCGTCGGCATGGATGAAGGTGATGGCGGGCATGAAGCTCCTCGTCAGGCCGGGGTGATCGTCACGGGCAGGCTGTCGAGCCCGCGCAGCGTGTTGTTGAAGCGGCGTTTCGGCTCGCCCGTGATCTCGATTGTCGCGACACGGCGCGCCAGCGCGGTCAGCATCACCTCGCCTTCGAGGCGGGCCACGAGCTGGCCGACGCACATGTGGATGCCCGAGCCGAAGCCGACATGGCCGGAGGTGCGGCGGGTAATGTCGTAGCTGTCGGGCCGGTCCCAGCGCCTGGGATCGCGATTGGCGGCGGCCAGGAACATCAGCACCTTCTCGCCCTCGCCGATCGTGGCACCGGACAGCTCGACCTCGCGTGTGGTGGTGCGAAAGAAGGTCTGCACCGGGCTTTCGAACCGCACCGCCTCCTCGAAGGCGTTGCGCGCCAGCGTCGGATCATCACGCAGGCGCTGCCACTGGTCGGGAAAGCGCGCGAGGCAATAGACGGCGGCCCCGATGCCGTTCACCGTGGTGTCGAGGCCGGCCGACAGCAGCGAGCGCACCAGCAGCGGCGCCTCGGTGGCCGTGATCTCGCCATGGTCGACGCGGGCATGAATGCAGGCCCCGAAGCCGCCGGGCGCGAGGTTGTCGCGCTGGCATTGCTCGGCGACATAGGCCTGGTGCGGCGCAGAGCGCGCGATCGCCTGCTGGCGCAGCTCATTCGGAGGGCCGAACGCGTTGAACACGACGCTGGCGTAGGGAATCAGATGCTCGCGTCCCTCCGGCTTCAGGCCCAGCGCATCCGGAAAGATCGAGAGCGGATAGGCCTCGGCGAGATCGGCGATCGCGTCGAAGCTGCGCTTCTCCAGCAGCGCGTCCACCCGCTGCTCCGCCGCGGCGGCGAAGCGGTCGCGCACCTGCTTCATCGCGGTCGGCGACAGCACTTTCGACAGCACGGCACGGGTGCGGGTGTGCGCGGGCGGGTCCGCCTCCAGGATCAGGCTCGGCGGCCGCCACGGCGTCTCCTTCTTGAAGTCGGACAGGCCTACACCGCGGCTGGAGCAGAAGGTCGCGGGATCGTTCAGCACCGCATGGACCTCGGCATAGCGCGCTACGCCATAGACGTTCCACTTGTCGAGATAGACCACCGGCCCCGCCTCGCGCAGCCGCTGATGTGCGGGATAAGGGTCGGCGAAGAACGTCATGTCGAACGGATCGACGTCGAGGTGCGGGACGGACGCAGGGCCCGTCGATACCGGGGTGCCTGATGCGGTCATGGAAGACCTCCCTCATTTTGATCTTGTGAAAGGGCGGCGCATACCATTAGGTCTTTGGGCCCACCGCGAGTCAGAACCCCGACATGCCTGCGCCTTCGACCAGATCCCGGCAAAAGCCTGCGCCCGTTGAGGCGGGGCCGACGCTCGATCTCGACCGCTACGTCCCCGCGTTCGTCACCTTCATCGCCAACAAGCTCTCGAACAGCGCGACTGCGTTCTATCAGCGGGAGTTCGGCGTCAACGTCACGGAATGGCGGATCATGTCGCTGCTGGCGATCGAGCCCGGCATTCCGGCCTCGCGCATCTGCCACGTCATCGGCTTCGACAAGGGGCCGGTGAGCCGGACGCTGGCCGGCCTCGAGAAGCGCGGCCTGGTCTCGATCCGCACCGACCCTAATGACGGCCGCACCCATTCGATCGCGCTGACGGCAAAGGGCCGCGCCACGCATGACAAGGTGATCGTTGCGGCGCTCGAGCGCGAACGGCGGCTGCTGTCGTGCCTCAACAAGGACGAGCGCGAGGTGCTGATCAACCTGCTCCGCCGGCTGCACGACAATCTCGGCGCGGTCACCGGCGGCACGGAGCCCTGACGGGTCGCGCTTCAGGCGCCACCTTCCGTCACGTGCAGACATGCGCCGGCGTCTGCCGACGGCACCGTTCGGGCCGAGCATTGTTTCCTCCAGGATCGGACGCGGCAGTTTCCCTGCCGTCATCGCTCCCTGGAATGGTTCGCACGAATTAGTTGCCTAGGCAACAAAATAATCAGAAATATATTGCGGCAGGCGGCTGTCCCGTTTCGCCAGCACCTTCTCGCATACCGATCGTCATTCCGGGGCGCGCGTAGCGCGAACCCGGAATCCATCGTGCAGCCATCTATGCGGGAAAATCGATTCCGGGTTCGCGCCGCAGGCGCTCCCCGAATGACAGCGAGATGAGCTACGCGCCCTCCTACGCTGCTCCTTCATCGGCTCACGACAAGCCGACCCATTCCGACGATGCATCATCGTTCAATCGCGTCACCGCATCGGCGCGCCGCGCCAGCACGGCGCGCTGGTTGATGTAGCCCTTGTCGGTGATCTCGCCGCCGTCGACCGACGGCGGCTCGGCGAGCAGCAGCGCACGCGTGGCGTGACCAGAGGAGTTGGAACCCTGCTGCTTCAATCTTGCGAGGCCCTGCGCGATGGCGCGCCTGACCTTGTCATGGGCGAGCAGCTCGCTCACGTCGGCCGTCTCGCCCAAGCCGGCCTGGGCGCGGCAGGCCGCGATGTTCGGAAACACCAGAAATCGCACCTCGTCGCCGCCATGGCCTGCGACCACGATGTCCTGCGCCAGCGGCGCCAGGGCGGCGATGCCGGCGACGCGCAGCGTGCCGACATTGACCCAGGTGCCGGAGTTGAGCTTGAAATCCTCGGCGACGCGGCCGTCGAAGAACAGGCCGCGCTCCGGCCGCGCATTGTCCGCAAGCTTGACGGCATCGCCGATCAGGTAAAAGCCCTCGTCGTCGAAGGCCTGCCGGGTCAGCTCCGGCGCCTTCCAGTAGCCCGGCGTGACGTTGGGGCCGCGCACCCGCACCTCCAGCTTGTCGCCGGAGGCGACCAGCTTCAATTCGGTGCCGGGAATGGGCACGCCGATATTGCCGGAGCGCTCGGCGAGGAAATGACAGTCGGTCGCGAGCGGCGACGTTTCCGTCGAGCCCCAGGCCGAAACCATCGGCAGCGCGCGGCCGACGGTCTTGATCGAAAGCTCCGCGAGCGCGTCCCAGAGATTCTGCGGCAGGGCAGCGCCGGCATAGAAGGCGAACTTCACCTCGCCGAAGAAGCGGCGGCGCAGCTCCTCGTCGCCGCGCAGCGCCGCGATCAGCATGTCGAAGCCGCGCGGCACGTTGAAATAGACCGTCGGCAGTATGCTTTTCAGATTGGCCAGCGAGGTCGCGAACAGACCGGGCGCGGGCTTGCCGCCATCGATATAGAGTGAGCCGCCATTGCGCAGCACGAGATTGAAATTGTGGTTGGCGCCGAAGGTATGGCTCCAGGGCAGCCAGTCCAGGATGACGAGATCGCCGCGCGTCTGCTCGAGAAACGTCCAGGTCTGCGCCTTGGCCTGCTGGCTCGAGGTCAGCATGCGCTGGGTGTTGATGACGGCTTTCGGCGTGCCGGTCGAGCCTGACGTGAACAGGAACTTTGCGATCGTGTCCGGCGTCACCGCGGCGAACGCCGTTGCGACATCAGGGCTCTCCGGCGTTGCCGCGACGGCGCGGAAGGCGAGCGCGCCGGCGTCATCCTCATTGCCGCTGATGATCTGCGCATCGTGCAGCGGCGCGATGGCGGCCAGCGCGGCCGCGAAGGGCCTGGTCGCAGAGACGTAGATCGCGCCCGGCTCGAGCAGCGCGATCATGCTCTTGAGCTTCTCGAAATCCCGCGACATCAGCGAATAGGCCGGCGAGATCGCGGCCGAGGGCACGCCGACATGCTGGGCGGCGAGCGCGAGCAGCGCGTGGTCGATGCTGTTGTCGGAGAGGATCGCGAGCGGGCGTTCCGCGCTGAGGCCCTGCGCCAGGATCCAGGACGCCGCCGCACGCACCTGGCGCAGCGCCTGCGCATAGGTGACGGTGATCCAGGGCGCTTCGACATTGCCGCGCTCGGCGAGGAAGATCGCATCCGGCGTTTGCCGCGCAAAATGCTCCAGCCAGTCGCCGACGCAGCGCGCGCTTTCGCCGAGCGGATCGGGCGATCGCAACACGATGCTGCCGTCGGCGCGATGCTCTGCGACGGTCCGCGGGCTTGCGAACAGGCCTGCAACGTCACCACGTGGGGCGACTGTCATATGGGTCCCTCCCTCCGTCCGGATACGGATCGGCCGCAACCTCGTTCGGGCTGCTTTGCGATAATGTTGGGCATGACAATTGTTGTCGTCAACAACAATCTTTCGCTTGTGCCCCTGACGCGCTAAGGTTGGCGGGCGGGAGACACGATGTGACAGCCAGCGCCCCCCAGACTGCCCCACGCAAACGCACCGGCAATGGCGCGGCGCATCGCGATGCCGCCGACGACATCGGGCTCGATGCGCTGGTCGGGCACGCCGGCTACGCGGTGCGGCGCTTCCAGATCTGGATTTTCCAGGACTTCATCAAGACGCTTCGCGCGGTCGACATCCGGCCGACGCAATATTCGGTGCTGACGCTGATCGGCGCCAATCCGGGCCTGTCGCAGATGGCGGTGGCCAAGCGCCTCGGCATCGAGCGCGCCCGGCTGGTGCACCTGCTCGACAGCCTCGAGCACCGCAAGTACCTCAAGCGGGTCAAGTCGAAGGCGGACCGCCGTTCCCATGCGCTGCACCTCACCGCGCAGGGCGAGACGGCGCTGACGAAATTCAAGCGGCTCGCGGCCGAGCACGAGCGGCACGTCGAAGAGAAAATCGGCAAGGAAAACCGGGCGCAGCTGCTCCGGATCCTCGCCGGCTTTACCTAGACTCGACTGCCTATGATTTGGGCAGATGCCTGTCGGAGGGCGATGACGCCGGCGCCGATGAGCTTGTCGAAATACCTCATAAGCATCTGATCAATTGATTATTTTCCAGATCTTTCGTGCCGTCCTGGCATTGTACACAATGGCACATCGCTTGCTTCCCTCGCGGTGAGAACAGATTGCCGGAGTTTTGTCGCCATGGGGGCTGAAATGGGGGCTGAGCAGCCTGAAACGATCGCCGCGATTGTGGCCGCGCATCGCGCCGGCCGGCTTTCGCCGGCCGAGACGGTCGCGCGGACCTATCAGCGCATCCGCGATCACGGCGATCCCGCCATCTTCATCAGCCTGCGCGACGAGAAGGACGCGGTCGCGGAGGCCGAGAGGGTCGCCGCGCGAGCGGACGCCGCCGGCCTGCCGCTGTACGGCGTGCCGGTCGCGGTGAAGGACAATATCGACGCGCTGGGATTTCCGACCACAGCCGCGTGCCCGGCCTTCGCTTACACGCCGGCGCACGATTCGACCGCCGTGGAGCGCCTGCGCGCCGCCGGCGCCATCATCATCGGCAAGACCAATCTCGACCAGTTCGCGACCGGCCTCGTCGGCGTACGCTCGCCCTACGGCATTCCCCGGAACTCGATCCGTGAGGATCTCATTCCCGGCGGTTCGAGCTCCGGCTCGGCCGTGGCGGTCGGCGCCGGCCTCGTGCCGCTGTCGCTCGGCACCGACACTGCCGGCTCAGGGCGCGTGCCGGCGATGCTCAACAACATCGTCGGGCTGAAACCGAGCCTCGGCATGATCTCGAATGCCGGTCTGGTACCGGCCTGCCGCACGCTCGACTGCATCTCGGTGTTCGCGCTGACGGTCGACGATGCGGCGCTGGCGCTGTCCGTGATGGCGGGACCGGACCCGGCCGATCCGTTCTCGCGCGACCGGCCGCTTGGCGCGATGACGCCGCTCCCGGCAGATCTGCGCCTCGGCGTGCCGCGCAACGGACAGCTGATCTTCTTCGGGGACAAGGATGCCGAGACTGCCTACGCCGATGCGCTGAAGCGATGGACCGCGCTCGGGGCAAATCTGGTCGAGTTCGACCTCGAGCCGTTCTACGAGACGGCGCGGCTGCTCTATGAGGGCCCCTGGGTCGCCGAGCGTTACCTCGTGATCAAGAACCTGCTGGCGTCCGCGCCTGATGCGATCCACCCCGTCACGCGGGAGATCACCGCGGCCGGCGCGCGGCTGACGGCGGCTGAAACGTTTTCGGCGCTCTATCGCCTGCAGGGCCTGCGCAAGATCGCCGAGCGAACATTCGCCGACATCGACGCGCTGGTGCTGCCGACGGCGCCGACCGCCTATACGACCGCGCAGGTGCTCGCCAATCCGATCGAGCTCAACAGCCGGCTCGGCACCTACACCAATTTCGTGAACCTGCTCGACCTCTGCGGCCTCGCCGTGCCGGCGTCGATGCGCAGCGACGGCATTCCGTTTGGCATCACACTGCTGGCGCCCGCAGGGCGCGACGCGCTGCTCGCGAGCATCGGCCGGGTGTTCCATGCCGATACGAAGCTGACGCTCGGCGCGAAGGGTGTGGCGCAGGCCTCACTCGCGCCACTGCCCGCGAGCAATGGCGATGAAATCCCGATTGCGGTGGTCGGCGCGCATCTCACTGGCATGGCGCTGAACGGTGAATTGACCGCGCTGAATGGCAAGCTGATCGAGGCAACCAGGACCGCGCCTAACTACAAGCTCTACGCGCTCAAGACCACGCCGCCGAAGCCCGGCATGCTGCGCGTCGCCGCCGGAACAGGCGCGGCGATCGAGCTGGAGATCTGGTCGCTGTCGTCATCGGCCTTCGGCAAGTTCGTCAACGCAATCCCCGCGCCGATGGCGATCGGGACGGTGCGCCTTGCGGATGGACGGAGTGTGAAGGGATTCCTCGTCGAGCCGGAAGTGCTGGGCGAAGCGCGCGATATCACGGCGTATGGCGGCTGGCGCGCGTATATGAACGAAGTCGAAAACAGGTGAGAGATCTCGTGTCCCGGGCGCAGCCCAACACGCAGTGGTGCGCTGCTGAACCGGGACCCATAAAGCAGCGCGTGAAATGGACAGATGGGTCCCGGCTCTGCGGAGCAGCGCTGAAGAAGCGCTGCACCGCGTCCGGGACACGAGACCGTCCTATACCGACACCGCGTAGATCTCGTACTCCCCGCGCACCAGCTCGATATGCGCGCGCATCGCGGCGGCGGCGCCCTGCTTGTCGCCGCGCATGATGGCGACGACGACGCGGTCGTGCTCGGCATGCGATTTCGCCAACCGGCCGAGGTTGCGGAACTGGGCGCGGCGGAACGGCTGCACGCGGACGCGGGTGGCCAGCGTGATCTCGGCGATGTAGCCGTTCTGCGAACCGGCATAGATGGCGTTGTGGAAGCGTTCGTTGACCTCGTGAAAGCGATCCGGGTTGCCGGTGTAGCTCAGCACGCGCAGCTCTTCGTGGATGGCCTCCAGGCCGTGGCGCTCGGCGGCCGACATGCGCTCGGCCGCAAGGCCGGCGCAGAGCGCCTCGAGCTCGGCCATCGCCTCGAACATGCTCTTGAGGCGCTCGATCGAGGGCTGCGCCACCACCGCGCCGCGATGGGCGCGCGCCTCGACCAGGCCGCTGGCCACGAGCTGGCGCAGCGCCTCGCGCACCGGCGTGCGCGACACGTTGAAGCGGCGCGCGATCTCGGTCTCGTCCAGCGCCGCGCCGGGGGCGAGCGCGCCGCGCACGATCTCGTCGGCGAGTTGCAGCCGCAGCTCTTCGGCGCGCGTGACCTTGTGCACGCTGGGCCGCGCCCGGTCGACGCGAGGCACCACCGGCTCGGCCGGCGATGTCCCCTGCGGAAGATCGTCGAGCGTCATGCGGATTCTTTCGGCTCGTCGATGACGCTGACATGGGCGGCGACCACGCGCCAGCCCTCGGGGAAGCGAATCCAGGTCTGCATCTGCCGGCCGACCTTGCCGGGCGCGGTGTCGCGATAGAACAGGGTGGAGGCGACCGCGGTGTCGCGGCCATAGCTGGTAATGACCGTCCTGGCCGTGCGGCGGTTCAAGCCGACGGGCGAGCGTGCAGCGCGGAAGCCGCTGATCGCCGCATGGCCATAGAGGTTCTCGCCGATGCCGTAGCGCAAGGTGCGGGGATCGTTGCGGAAGAGCTCGCCGAGCACGGCGACGTCGTTGCTGACGAGGGCCTGCTCATAACGATCGAACGCGGCTTTGACTTCCGCGATCACGTCGGGGAGATCGATCTCCATCTCAGAGTCCTCTCGGCGACGGCGCGGCGACCACGCCCATCTTTTCCAAGGCGTAGGCGACGCGGAGCGCAATGTCCTCGCGCCAGGGCGCGGCGATGATCTGCACACCGATCGGCAACGGCTCGAGCGGCACCGGGACCGCCACCACCGGGAGGCCGATGAACGAGATCGGCTGGGTGTGAATGCCGATATTGGCGCGCACCGGCAGCTCGACGCCGTCGAGATTGAAGTTCACCTGGCCGAGCTTCGGGGCCGTGCAGGGCGTCGCCGGCGCCAGCAGCACGTCGACCGACTTGAAGATGTCCGCGAGCTGCGCGCGATACCAGCGGCGGAATTTCTGCGCGCGGTCGACCAGGGGCGCCGGCACCATCGCGCCCGCGATCAGCCGGTCGCGCACCGCCGGATCGAAATCGTTCGGTCGCTTGCGCAGGCGATCGAGATGCAGCGATGCGCCTTCGGTCGTGGTGATGACATAGGCCGCCGCGCGCGCACGGGCGGCCTCGGGCACGTCCACGACCTCAGTTGCGCCGAGCGCCTTGGCGACGCGGCTGACCGCTTCGACGGCCTCCGGAAACACGTTCTTCTGGAAGTAGCCGCCGGCAATCGCAATGCGCAGATCCGACACCGGATTGGCGATCAGCGGCAGCGTCGGCTCCAGGCCGCGCGTGGTGCAGGCGCTGTCCTCCGGATCCGGCCCCTGCATGACGTCATAGGCCAGCGCGAGATCGGTGACGGAGCGTGCGAACGGACCGAGATGATCGAGGCTCGCGACGAACGGGAACGAGCGCGCTCGCGACAGCCGGCCATAGGTCGGCTTCAGGCCGAAGATGCCGCAGAACGAGGACGGCACGCGGATCGAGCCATTGGTGTCGGAGCCGAGTGCGATCGGCACCAGCGCGCCGCCGACGGCGCTGCCCGAACCGCCGGAGGAGCCGCCGGTCATTCGCGTGGTGTCATGCGGATTGCGCGAGGGACCGTCATGGACGTTCTCGCCGGTGAAATCGTAGGCGTATTCGCCCATGTTGAGCGCGCCGACCAGCACGGCGCCGGCGGCTTCCATGCGCTCGATCAGCGTGGCGTCGCGCTTGGCGGGTGCGAGATCGCGATTGATCTTGGAGCCGGCGCGCGTCGGCAGGCCCGCCACGTCGAACAGGTTCTTCACCGCGAAGGGCACGCCGGCGAGCGGGCCGACCTCCTTGCCGGCGGCGATGTCGGCATCGACGGCGCGCGCCTTGGCGCGGGCGCGCTCGGCGGTGACGTCGGTGAAGGAGTTGAGGATGCCGTCGTGCTGCTTGATGCGCGCGAGCGCGGCTTCGACGGCATCGAGAGCGGACATTTTGCGACTTGCGACCGCGCTCGCGATGTCCGCGGCCGTCATCTCTGGCTTGCCGGGCATGACAGCATCACGCCGTGAAGATCGGCGCCGGCTCGGTCTCGTCCGGCAGCGCGAATTCGTCGACCATGCGGCCGAGCCGCAGCGAGACCTCGAGATTGGCGCGCACCGCGGGCCTCCAGGCGTCCTCGACCGGCAGCGCCAGCGCTTTCGATAATGCGTCGATGTAGTCGTCCAGCGGCTCGGCCATCACGCTCCCAAACAATCTCTCAATGCAACGGCGGATGCGGGATCGCCGTCAGCAGTTCCTTGGTGTAGTCGTCCTGAGGATCGCTCAAGACCTGCTCCGAAGAGCCCTCTTCGACGATCCGCCCCGTCCGCATCACAATGACACGATCGCACAGCAAGCGCACCACATTCAAATCATGCGAGACGAACAGATAGCTCATACCGAGCCGCGCCTTGAGGTCCTGAAGCAGGTTCAGCACGACCGCCTGCACCGAGACGTCGAGCGCCGCCGTCGGCTCGTCCAGGATGACGAGCTTCGGATGCAGCGCGATGGCACGGGCGATGCCGACGCGGGCCTTCTGGCCGCCGGACAATTGGTGCGGGAAGCGGTCGAGCAGATTGTGCGGCAGGCCGACCATGGTCGCCAGTTCCTCGCAGCGGGCGCGCAGCGCGTCGCGCCCCTTGATGTCACCCAATTGCATGATCGGGTCGGCGATGGCGCGCACGGCGGTGAAGCGCGGGTTGAGGCTGTCGGTGGGGTCCTGGAACACCATCTGGATGCGGCTGCGCTGCGGCAGCCGGGCAAAGGCGGATGGTGCGATGCCGGAGATCTCCTCGCCGTCGAACTGGATCAGGCCGGAGGTCTGGTCCAGCAGCCGCATCACCATCATCGACGTGGTCGATTTGCCGCAGCCGGATTCGCCGACCAGCCCGACGCTCTCGCCATGGCCGATCGCAAAGCTGATGCCGTCGACGGCGCGGAACACGTCCGGCTCCACGGGAGGCTTGCGGCCGAACAGCTTGCCGAGCACGGCGGTGGCGCCCTGGCGGGGGTACTCCTTGACGAGCTTGTCGACGAGAAGCAGGGGCTGTGCGCTCTCATCACCCCCGGGCTTGACCCGGGGGTCCATCGACGAAGGAGCATCTTGCGAAGCGTGATGGATGGCCGGGTCAGGCCCGGCCATGACGGCTGAGGCTTGCAAAGCGCCCTCCTCTTCCGGCAACAGATCCCGCAAGCTCACCCCCAGCCGCGGCGTCGCGCGCATCAGCTTCTTGGTGTAGGGGTGCTGCGGGTTGGCAAAGATGTCGGCAGCCTTGGCGGTCTCGACCACGCGGCCCTTCTCCATGACGACGACGCGGTCGCAATAGGCGGCAGCGAGGCCGAGATCGTGCGTGATCAGGATGGTCGACATCGCGCGGCGCCTGGTGAGCTCGACGATCAGATCCATCACCGCCTTCTGCGTGGTGACGTCGAGCCCAGTGGTCGGCTCGTCCGCGATCAGGAGCTGCGGATTGCAGGCGAGCGCGAGCGCGATGACAACGCGCTGGCACATGCCCCCCGATAGTTCGAACGGATAGGCGTGGTAGCGCTCGCGCGGGCGGGCGATCTTGACCTGCTCCAGCGCCTCGATCGCCTTCTCGCCGCGATCGCTAACCTGGGCCTGCTGCACATGGGTACGCAGCACGTCCTCGATCTGATCGCCCACTTTCCGGATCGGGTTGAGCGCGGCGCGCGGGTTCTGGAAGATCATCGAGACTTCGCGGCCGCGCAGATCGCGCATCTGGTCTTCGCTCGCCGCCTTGACGTCGATGCCCGAGAACATCACCGAACCCTCGGCGATCCGCCCGGCGCGGTCGAGGATGCGCATCACCGCATAGGAGGTCACCGATTTGCCGGAGCCGGATTCGCCGACGATGGCCAGCGTCTCGCCCTTGGCGACGGAAATGTTGACGTGCTGCACGGCTTTGACGATGCCGCGGCGGGTGGTGAACTCGACCGTGAGGTCCTGGACGTCGAGCAGTGGCTGGGCGGTCATGCAGGCCTGCCGTCACTCAAAAAGTGCGAAAACAACCCCATGCACAGTAGAACAGCGTTGGAATCGTTGGGGAATTTCTGGCGGAAATTTGCCATCACGTCCTCCGCTGGGGGTCGACGATGTCGCGCAGGCCGTCGCCGAGGAGGTTGAAGCAGAACACGGCGATCATCAGGGCAAGGCCGGGAAACAGCGCGATCCACCATTCCCCTGACACCATGAAGCCGGCGCCTTCGGCGACCATGATGCCCCATTCGGCGGTCGGCGGGCGGACGCCGAGACCGATGAAGGACAGGCCGGCGGCGTTGAGAATGGCGTAGCCCATGGTCAGCGACATCTGCACGATCATGATCGGCATGATGTTGGGCAGGATGTGCACCAAGAGGATGCGGAATTCGCCGTTGCCCGAGAGGCGCGCGGCCTGCACGAAGCCGGCGTTGCGGCGGACATTGGCCTCGGCGCGGGCGACGCGGGCATAGAGCGGGAAGTTCACGATGGCGGTCGCCAGGATGATGTTCTGCACGGTGTTGCCGAGCGCGGCGACGATGCCCATCGCCAGCACGAACAGCGGGAAGGCCATGATGGTGTCGGCGATGCGGCCGACGATGCGATCGGTCCAGCCGCCGAAGTAACCGGCCGCGATGCCGGCGAGGCCGCCCATCAGGAACACCAGCGCGACCGAGGCGACCGCGATGAAGGTGTCGAGCCGCGTCGCCACGATGACGCGGCTGAAGATGTCGCGCCCGAGCTGGTCGGTGCCGAACCAATGCGCCGCCGACGGCGGCTTCAGCGCCGCGGCGGTGTCCGAGGCAAGCGGATCGTACGGCACCACGTAGGGGCCGAAGATCGCGGCAAGGAGGATCAGGATCAGCAGCGCGAAAGCAAAGCCCGTGACCTTGTTCTCGCCGAGGACGTAGCGGGTCTGTTCGAGGATCGCCGACAGTCCCGACGTGCGGGCGGGGCCGACGGGTTCGACAGCAGGCGCAGCGGAGCTCATGGATTCTCTCCTGGACCTTTCGAGCGTTGGGACGAACGGACCAGCGGCAAGCTCGCTTCCCCTCTCCCGCTTGCGGGAGAGGTCGCGCCGAAGGCGCGGGTGAGGGCTTTCTCCTCTTGGGGGCTCTCGCCCGCGGAGAGACCCCCTCCCCAACCCTCCCCCGCAAGCGGGAGAGGGAGCGCACCGTCCATGTGATTCGCATCGAACGCGATCATGGTCGGCTATCCCTCCAGCCGCACGCGCGGATCGATCACGCCGTACAAGATGTCGATCACGAGATTGAGCAGCACGTACATCACCGCCATGGTCAGCACGAAGCCCTGCACCGGCGCGAAGTCCGATGCGATCAGGGCTTCCACGGCGTAGGAGCCGATGCCGGGCCAGGCGAACACTTTTTCCACCAGCACGTTGGCGCCGAGCAGGAACGAGAACACCATGCTGAGCGTGGTGATGACGGGCAGCATCGCGTTGCGGAAGGCGTAGGTGACGATCACGGTCGCCGGCGACAGGCCGCTGGCGCGCGCGGTGCGGACGAAGTCGGATGCGAGCACAGCCAGCATCGAGGCGCGCGTCATGCGCGCGATCGGCGCCAGCGAGAAGATCGCAAGCGTCGTCGCCGGCAGGATGAGCTGGCTCAGCGCCGAACGGAACGCCTCGAAATCGCGCTCGATCAAGGTGTCGATCAGATAGAAGCCGGTCACCGTCGGCGGCGCGCTGTAGAACACGTCGAGACGGCCGAGCGGCGCGGGCGACCAGCCCAGACGGAAATAGAACACGTAGACCAGCACGAGGCCGGTGAAGAACACCGGCAGCGAGACGCCTGCCGTCGTCGTGACCCGGCAGAGATGGTCGATCCACGATCCCGGCCGCGTCGCTGCGAGCACGCCGAGCGGAATCGCGATCACGACCGAGACGATCAGGCCGAGCAGCGTCAGCTCGGCGGAGGCCGGCAGACGGTTGCGGATCTCGGCGGCGACCGGCTGTCCCGTGGTGAGCGAGTTGCCGAAATCGCCATGGGCGAGATCGCTGGTGTAGCGAAAGAACTGCTCGATCAGCGGCCTGTCGAGACCGAGCTTCTTGCGGATCTGCTCGACGGCCTCCTTGGTCGCGGCGGGGCCGGCGAAGTAGGCAGCGGGATCGCCGGGCAGCGCACGCGTCAGCAGGAAGGTGACGATGACGACGCCGATCAGCGAGGGAATCGCGAACATCAGGCGCTTGCCGATCATGGTCAGCATGGGGCGCTCCTGATGTGGGAATTAGATTGCGCCCCGCACTCCGCTGCGCCCCCTCTCCCCTTGTTGGAGAGGGTTGGGGTGAGGGGTAGCCCCAAGCGAGGTCGGAGTCCGTGGCTACCCCTCACCCGTCTCGCCGCTACGCGGCGAGCCACCCTCTCCCACAAGGGGAGAGGGTGAGAGAGAGCGGTGGCCACTTCTCTCATCACGCCTCACCCCTTCGCCATCGCGCGATAATCGAGCCTGCGGTGGAACCAGTATTGGTAGCCGCTGACGTTCTTCTGCATCGCGACGTTGACGAAGGGCTGATAGAGCGGAATGCGAGGGATGTCGGTGAAGGCGAGATCGACGAAGCCCTTCACGTCCTTGTCGTAGGCCGCCTTGTCTCCGGCCGCGGCCGCCGTGCGCGCGCCGTCGATCAGCTTGTCCATCGCCGCCGACTTGTAGCTCATGGTGTTGAAGACGGAATTGTTGCCGTGATAGCACCAGTAGAAGAAGTATTCGGGGTAATCGAGCCAACCCGAGAACACGTTGGTGAAGAGCGGCATCTCCTTCTTGTTCAATTCGGTGCGCCAGTTGGCGCCGGGCACCTTGTTGATGGTGGTCTTGATGCCGATCTGCGCTAGAGATTCCTGCACCAGCACGCAGAGCGGCTCGTTGACGCCGGCGAAGTTGAGATCGAACGAGATCGTGGTCTCGAAACCGTTGGCGTAGCCGGCCTCCGTCAGCAGCGCCTTCGCCTTCTCCATGTCGGTGTTGAACTTGTGCGGCTGCGGCCAGGCCACTTCGGTCGGCTTGTCCTTGGGCGCCCCGAACATCGGATTGGCAAGACCGAACATCACCGCGTCCATGATCTTCTGATAGGGCAGCGCGTAGGCCACGGCCTGGCGCACCTTCGGATTGTCGAAGGGCGGCTTGGTGACGTTCATGCCGATATACTGGATGCCGTTGGAGAACGGCAGTGACACCACGTTGAGCTTGCCGTTCGCCTTCATCTCCTGAAAATCCTTGTTCGGCAGCTCGTAGGAGATGTCGGCATCGCCGCGCTCCAGCAGCGCGCGGCGGTTGCCGGCCTGCGGCACCATGCGCCAGATCACGCGCTTGATCTTCGGCAGCGGACCGCAGACCCAATCGTCGTTGCGCTCCATGATGACTTCGGTGCCGGCGGTCCACTTCGTCACCTTGTAGGCGCCGGAGCCCGCGGTCTGCTGCTTGGTGAATTCCAGACCCCAGGGATCCTTCTCGCTGGCATGCTTCTTCACCAGCTCGGAATTGACTATGCAGGGCACGATCACGGCGAGATCGGGGATGGTCAGCTTGTCCTTCTTCAGGAAGTCGACCCGCACGGTATGGTCGTCGATGACGACGAACTGCTCCGGCTTGGTCAGCGAGCCCGCGCTCATCTGGAAGGTCGGGAAGCCGCCGACGCTGACGGCGCGATCGAGCGACCACTTCACGTCCTTGGCGGTGACTGGCGTGCCGTCGTGGAATTTGGCGTTCTTGCGCAGCTTGAAGGTGACCGACATGTCGTCGATCTTGAAGTCTTCGGCGAGCTCGCCCTTGAACTTGTCGCGGTCGTAATAGGGCACCCCGCCGGGGCCGCTCTTCATCTCGTGGCTGATCAGACGGTCGTAGCAATTCCAGGACACCTCATAGCCGGGCACGTTGGTGCCGACGCCGTGGATGTCGAGATTGTTGGGGCCGCCCTCCGAGACGATCAGCAGCGTCTCCGAGCGGGCATCGGCATAGGCGGTGGAGATCACGGACGGCATGGCCGGAAGCGCCGCCCCGGCGGCCAATCCGGAAACGGACTTGAGGAAATCGCGGCGCTTCATGAAATGCTCCAACACAAAGGTTTTGGTTGGAACCGGATTCGCAAGGTTCGTGCCAAGGCTTAACGAGACGTTACAAACCTGTAAGACACTGATATCGTTATATTTCTCAGATAATGCCCAAAGCCGCGAGGCGCGGCGGCATTATGGATTGCATACAAAGAACGTCGTTTGCATATAGATTAGGCAAGAGAACATCGCCGCTCGTTCGCGAGGCGGCAGAGGATGACCCCTTCAGAGAACGTCTCGCTGCAGCGGCACCGGCGATGCACAACATCGAGCCCGGAATCCATCGAGCGGCAGCACGCGCGGGACAATGGATTCTCAGGTGCGCAATTGCGCGCCCTAGCTCGCCGCTTCGCGGCGCCCCGGAATGACGGTAGCGCCCGGAGTGATCAGCCCGGCCAGATCAGCTCCTGCAGCCCGACCAGATCATCCGCCTGCTCCTGCCAGGCCTCGATGCAGATGTGGCTGTTGAGATCGCTGGCCCGGTGCAGCAGCATCAAGGCCATCAGGCGGCGCTTGAGCGCGAAATCCGGTTTTGAATAGCCAAAGCCTTCGAGCAGGCTCTTCACCCTCCCCGGCCGGCCCGCCGCCATGAACGCGCTGGGGCCGAGCAGGTCGTAGTCGCGCCACCCCGCCAACACGTCGCCGAAGTCGAACAGACCTTCGAGCGACCATTGATCGTCATGGCAGGCGAGGAGGAAATTTTCCGGGATGTACTCGCCGATCAGGATCACCGGCGGCGCGTCCATCGGGATCAGCGCTTCTGCATCGCGCAGGAGATCGTCGAGGCCGGCGAGAAACTTCGGCGCAAGGCCGAGACGGGTGTGCCTGGCACGGCAGCCCTGCATCTGCCGGCACATGAAATCGTTCCAGTGCGGCTCAATCGACGCGAGCGGTCCGAGCGGGACGCGCTGGACGGCCACGATGGTCTCGCCGATCTGGCGCAGCAGCCGCTCCTTCTGGTCTTCCGGCAGTGAGGGCCAGACCTCCGAGCCGAGCGTGCCCGTGAGACGTGTGATGACGAGATAAGGCCAGCCGTCGCGAGTCCCCTCCGCGACGATCTCGGGGATCGGCAGATCGAGATGCCCCTTGAGCTGCGTCAGCGAGCCGCGCTCGGAGACAAACTGCGCGTGCAGCAGTGGCGGGAAGATTTTGAGGATCAGCTTGTCGCCGAGCCCGATCACGAGATTGGTGCCGGTCGCAAACACATGCGGCGCACTGGTGTCGAGGCCATGGCTGCGGGCGATGTCGAGGGCGATGGGCAGCCATCGCGCCGGATCGGAGCGGAAGGCGCGAAAGCTTTCGGCGTCGGTGAGGTATGGCAGTGTCATCGGGATCGCGCAGTGATGAGGGGCCCGTCATGCCCGGGCTTGTCCCGCCTGCGGGGCCGAAGCCCCTTCGGCGCGGCGAAGGCCCGGGCATCCACGTTCTGGGGCTGCGGCAAGGCGTGGATGGCCGGGACAAGCCCGGCCATGACGCCGTGGAAAGATCACGCGCAACACACACACACCCTACCGCTCCGGGCTGGCGCGCTCGAACTGGCGGAGCAGCTTGTTGCCGCGCTCGACGGCGGAATCCAGCGCTCCTTGCGCGCTCTTGTGACCGGCAAAGGCCTGCTCCAGCTCGTCCTCGATCGCCCCGCGGATCAGCACGAAGGAGCCGAGCCTTATGCCCTTCGAATTCTCCGTCGGCGGATGCAGGGTGATCTCCTCGAAGGAAATCGCCGAGCCCGGATTGCGCTCGTAAAAGCCTTGCGACCGCGTCAGCTCGAACGCGGCGCGGGTGATCGGCAGGTAGCCGGTGTTCTGATGCCAGGCGGCCTGCACGCCGGGCTGCGACAGATAGGCGAAGAAGCGCGCCACGCCCTTGTATTCCTCGCGCGGGCGGTCGCGCAGCACCCACAGCGTGGCACCGCCGATGATCGAGTTCCGCGGCGCGTCCTTCACGTCGGGCCAATACGGCATCATGCCGTAGCCGATCTCGAATTTGGAATTCGCCTTGATGTCGGCGCGCGTCGCCGAGGAGCCGATGAAGATGCCGCATTCGCCGCTCTGGAAGCGCGGCTCGGCCGCTTGTCCACGGCCGCCATAATCGAACAGCTTGGTCTTCTGCCATTCGGCAAGCTGGGCGACGTGACGCACGAGGGTGGGATTGTTGATGGTCAATTCCGCATCCAGCCCGGCAAAGCCGTTGGCCCGGCTCGCCACCGGCAGATTGTGGAAGGCGGAGAAGTTCTCGACATGGATCCAGGACGGCCAGGACGTGGTGAAGCCGCATGCAGCGCCTTTATCGCGCAGGCGCTTTGCAGCCATCCCCAAGGCCGGCCAGGTCTTCGGCGGCGTCTCGGGATCGAGGCCAGCGTCGCGGAACATAGTCTTGTTGTAATAAAGGATCGGCGTCGAGGAATTGAACGGGAACGACAACAGATTGCCGGCCGCATCGGTGTAATAGCCGGAGACCGCGGGCAGATAATCGGCGAGCGAGAAAGGCTCGCCCTGGTCCCGCATCAGGCTGAACACCGGGTAGATCGCGCCCTTGGCCGCGGTCATGGTGGCGGTGGCGACCTCGTTGACCTGGACGATCGCCGGCTGGCTGCGCGAGCGGAAGGCGAAGATCGCGGCCGTCACCGTCTCGGTGTAATTGCCCTTGTAGACGGGCACGATGCGGTAGTCGGACTGCGAGGCGTTGAAGTCCGTGGCGAGCTTTTCGAGCTGCCGGCCAAGCTCGCCGGACATGGCGTGCCACCAGGCGATGTCGGTGGCGGCGCGCACGGGGGCGGCCAATGAAAGCGCCGCAACGACGGCAGCGAGCTGCAAGAGGCGTAAGGCTGACATCAGGATGGCTCTTCCCGGCCCGCGGTCAAAAAACGCGGCGGTCCTGCTTAAGGCGCGGCATCTCCGGTTTCAACCGGGAATGAACGGCGGCCGCGCCGCACAATCGGTCTGCGGGCTCACGCGGGATGGCCTTCCCTTGACCATCTGCTAGATTGCATTGAACCTTTTCCATCCGCCATAGACACCACCACTGAGGGGTTGAGTGTGCCAGTGCTGAGCCGTGCCGAACTCTCGCGGACCGGGGTGATCTTCGTCGCGCTTCTGGTTGCCGTCTGGACGACGGGCGCCGCTGCGCGCGAATTTCGCGCCGCCGACACCCAGACCGAGGATTACCCGACCGTCCAGGCGCTGCGCTACATGGGCGCCCTGATCGCCGAGCGCACCCAGGGCCGCCACGAGATCAAGGTGTTCCACTCCCGCCAGCTCGGCGAGGAAAAGGAGACCATCGAGCAGACCCGGGTCGGTGCGATCGACCTCAACCGGACCAATGTGGCGCTGATCGGCAACTTCGTTCCGGCGATGAACGTGCTCGCCATGCCGTTCCTGTTCCGGTCCATCGAGCACATGCAGAAGGTGCTGGACGGGCCCGTCGGCAGCGAGATCCTCGACAGTTTCGAGCCGTACGGCTTCGTCGGCCTCGCCTTCTACGATTCCGGCGCGCGGTCGATCTATAACGGCGTCCGCCCGGTGCGGGGGCTTGCGGACCTCAAGGGATTGCGGATCCGGGTGCAGCAGTCGGAGTTGATGAGCCAGATGATCCGCGCGCTCGGCGCCGAGCCGGTCGAGCTGCCCTATGGGCAGGTGCTGACCGGCCTCGCCAACCATCTGATCGACGGTGCGGAAAACAACTGGCCATCCTTCGTGACGACGGACCATTACAAGCATGCCGGCCACTACACCCTTACCGAGCACACGATGAGCCCCGAGGTCCTCGTGATCTCGCTGAAGGCCTGGCAGAGCCTGTCGCCGGACGACCGGAAGATCTTCCGGGAGGCCGCCCAGCGCTCCAGCCGGTTCATGCGCGAAAAGTGGCGCGATCTCGAGGAGCAGTCGCAGCGCAAGGCGCAGCAAGCCGGCGTCACCATCATCAGGGATATCGACCGCAAGCCGTTCGAGGACGCGATGGCCCCGATCTACGCCAAGGCCGGCCGCGATGCCGCCGCGGCCGCGCTGATCGAACGCATTCGCAAGGTGGAGTGAGCCGCGTTGGCTGCGCTTGGACATCACGAGCACGCGGAACGGTCGCCCGGCCCGATCGGGCGGATGCGCGCGCGCCTGGTCGGGGTGCTGCGGGCAGTGCCGATCCGCTGGCGCATCCTGTCGATCGCCGCGCTGAACTCCGCCGTGGTGGTGGTGCTGGTGGCGATGATCTGGAACGGCGCGCAGGTGCTCGGCTCGGCCTGGGATGATGTCCGCCAGGTGCGCGAATCCGACCGCATCCTGGCGCTGCTCGAAAGCGAGACCGGACGGCTGCACAATCTGATCCACCGCTACATCAACCAGCCGAGCCCGGACCTGTTCGCCGAGATCCTGTTGCTGCGCGAGGCGGTGCTGGGCACATTGTCCAACCGCGCCGCCAAGGACCCGATGCTGTCGGGCTCGGTCGAGGAGCTCGAGCGCACCACCGACCGCTTCCTCAACGGCTTCGGCGAGCTGCGCGGCGTGCAGTCCACCATCGCCAAGACCTATGAGGAGCAGGTGCAGGGCCCGGCCCGCGACATGGCCGGCCTCTACTCCATCATCGAAGGCGCCACCGGCCACCGCGACGCGCTGATCTGGCCCTCGCTCGGAAAATCCCGCGAGGCCTTCACCGCGATGCTGGTCGCCGCCAATTCCTATTACCTGTCGCTGTCGACGGGCGCGGCCGACGACGCGCGCCGCAACACCGAAACGATCGAGAAGACCATCCCCGTGATGATCGATCTCGCCGACAACGACCTCCAGCGCATGGCGCTGCAGCGGCTCGCGGCCCGCACCGCCGCGCTGCGCGAGGGCTTCGCCAAGCTCTCCGAGCAGCTTGCGAACCGCACCGAGCTGCTGCGCAACAGCATCGACGCCAGCCAGGCCGAGGCGATCGGCGCCATCGACGACCTCTCGACCAAGATGCGCCAGCGCGAGCAGAAGGCGCAGGCGACCTTTGACCGCACGCTGGCGGATATTTCGCGGCGGGTGCTGTCGATCGCGGTGATCTTCCTCGGCATCATCCTCACCGCCGGCGTGATGATCGCGCTGTCGATCCGGCTGCCGCTGCAGCAGATCATGACCGCGATGCGCGCGATCACGCTTGGCGACCTCGACCGCGAGGTGCAGGGCACCAGGGCGCGCGACGAGGTCGGGGCCATGGCGCGCGCGGTGGAGGTGTTCCGCGAGAACGCCATCGCCAAGCGCCGGACCGAGGACGAGCTCCGCGCCTCCAAGGAAAAGGCCGAAAGTGCGCTGCTCGAGCTCAACACCGCGCAGCAGAACCTGATCGACGCCGAAAGGCTGGCGGCGCTCGGCGGCCTCGTCGCCGGCGTCGCGCACGAGGTCAACAACCCGATCGGCATCAGCCTGACGGTTGCCTCGAGCTTCGCCCGGCGCACCGAGATCTTCGAGGCCCAGCTCAGGGGCGAGGGCGGCCTGCGCCGTTCGCAGCTGGAAGAGTTTGTGCAGTCCTCGCGCGACGCCTCGCAGCAGCTGGTCGCCAATCTCCAGCGCGCCGGCGAGCTGATCCAGTCGTTCAAGCAGGTCGCGGTCGACCGCTCCCACGCCGAGCGGCGGCAATTCTCGCTCGGCGAGGCTACCGACCAGATCATTGCAAGCCTCAGGCCGGTCTTGAAGCGCTCGCCGATCACGCTCGAGGTCGACGTGCCCGAGGGCCTGCTGCTCGACGGCTACCCGGGCTCCTATGGCCAGATCCTGACCAATTTGTTCCTCAACGCCGCCAACCACGCCTTCGCCGACGGGCGCGCCGGCACCATCACGATCTCGGCGCGCCCCCGCGGCACCGACGATGTCGAGCTCATCTTCACCGATGACGGGGCCGGCATGACCCCGGACGTGCAGCGCCAGGCCTTTGACCCTTTCTTTACCACCCGGCGCAATGAAGGCGGCACGGGTCTCGGCCTGCATATCGTCTATAACCTCGTCACCCAGCAGCTCGGCGGCCGCATGATGCTGGAATCCAAGCTGGGACAAGGCACTACTTTTCGCATTATCATGCCCCGCATCGCCAAGGGCGGCGCGCAAAGCACAGAGATTGACGGGACTTCTCAATGGCCGAACAGGACGATGTCCTCCACCTGATCGACGACACCGGTACCGCATCGGAGGATGCCAATGCCCGGAAATGGAAGATCGCCGTCATCGACGACGATCCGGCCGTGCATGACGGCACCCGTTTCGCGCTGTCGGATTACAGCCTGAACGGCCAGAGCCTGGAGATCCTGTCGGCCTATTCCGCGGCGGAAGGCCGCAAGCTGATGGCCGAGCACAGCGACATCGCCGCCGTGCTGCTCGACGTCATCATGGAGACCGACGTCGCCGGCCTCGAGCTGGTCGAGTTCATCCGCAACGAGATCAAGAACGAGACCGTCCGCATCATCCTGCGCACCGGCCAGCCCGGCCAGGCGCCGGAGCGGCGCGTGATCGTGCAGTACGACATCAACGACTACAAGGCCAAGACCGAGCTCACCGCCGACAAGCTGTTCACCTCGCTGACCGCGGCGCTGCGCTCCTATCAGCAGCTCGAGCGCATGGTGCAGACAAGGCGCGGGCTGGAGATCATCATCGACGCCGCCTCGACGCTGTACGACTTCAAGTCGATGCAGCGGCTCGCCGAGGGCGTGCTGACCCAGCTCGCCTCGCTGCTCAACGTCGACTGCGCCGGCATCCTGGTTCTGCGCGACAATGGCGGCCTCGACCCCGAGCTCTCGGTGCTCGCCGGCAGCGGCTGCTATAGCCGCTTCATCGGCACCACCACGTCGAAAGCGCTCGATCCCGATCTGCGGGCGATGGTGGAGGCCGCGTTCCAGCGCCGCAAGAACGAATTCGCCGACCATCGCAGCGTGATCTATCTGCGCACCGGCTCCGGCCGCGAGGTGGTGGTGCTGCTGCAGGCCGAGCGCGAGCTGTCCGAGACCGACCGCTCGCTGGTCGAGATCTTCTCTAGCCGGCTCTCGATCGCCTTCGACAACGTGATCCTGTATCAGCAGTTGCAGGACGCCAACACGCAGCTGGAGGACCGCGTCGCCCAGCGCACCCGCGCCTTGATGCAGGCCAACCGCCGCCTCTCGGCGCAATGGCTGCGGCTGCAGCGCGCCAACGGCTTCAAGAACGAGATCCTGGGCACCGTCGCCCACGACCTGAAGAACCCGCTCGGCGTCATCCTCGGCCGCACCGAGATGCTGAAGGAGCTGATCTCGACCGGCGCGTCGCAAAGCGGCGTGGTCGCCCAGGTCGACCACATCCGCGACGCCACCAAGCGCCTGACCACGATGGTCGATCATCTGATCTCGGATGCGATGGCCGACGCCTTCGACATCACCATCCGCCGCGAGCCGGTCGACGTCGCCGCCCTGGTCAAGGAGGTCGCCGAAGCCAACCAGCCGCTCGCCGTCAACAAGCAGCAGACGATCAGCGTCACCGCGCCGGCCAACATCGTCACCATGTGCGACACCGACCGCATCCGCGAGGCGATCGACAATCTCATCAGCAATGCCATCAAATACTCGCCGATCGGCGGCAGGATCGACGTCGCCGTCAGCCATGAAGGCGGCGACACCATCGTCCGCGTCAGCGACGAGGGCGCCGGCCTGTCGCCGGAGGATCTCGGCCGCCTGTTCGGCCGCTTCCAGCGGCTGTCGGCCAAGCCGACCGCCGGCGAGAGCTCGACCGGGCTCGGCCTCTCCATCGTCAAGCGCATCATCGACATGCATGGCGGCGAGGTGACAGCCGACAGCGGCGGGCCCGGCCAGGGCTCGACCTTCACCATCACCCTCCCCGCGACCGAAATGCCGTGATCAAGCCGCCATGACCCAAAGCCAGCACATCATGATCGTCGACGACGAAGCCCCGGCCCGGGAGATGGTCGGCGATTATCTCAAGATGCACGGCTTCACCGTGACGTTGTGCGACGGCGGCAAGTCGCTGCGCACCGCAATCCAGGGCAGCATGCCCGATCTGGTCGTGCTCGACCTCAACATGCCCGAGGAAGACGGCCTCTCGATCATCCGCGACCTCAAGAGCCGCATCAACGTGCCGGTCATCATGCTGACGGCGACGGCGAGCCCGATCGACCGCGTCGTCGGGCTCGAGCTCGGCGCCGACGATTACGTCGCCAAACCCTGCGAGCTGCGCGAACTCATGGCGCGCATCCGCTCGGTGCTGCGCCGGAGCGTGCCGGCCAAGGCCGCGGCACCCGACGCGTCGGCGGCGAAATCCGACAAGGAGCAACTGGTGCGCTTCGGCACCAAATGGCTCGATCTCGAAGCCCAGGCCTTGCGCGACGACGAGGGCAACGAGCATCCGCTGACGGCGTCCGAGTTCGGGCTGCTCAAAGTGTTCGCGGCCAATCCGAAGCGCGTGCTGTCGCGCGAGCGTCTGCTGGAATTGGCCAATGCGCGCGACGCCGAAGCCTTCGACCGGGCCGTCGACCTGCGCATCATGCGCATCCGCCGCAAGATCGAGCCCGATCCGGCCAAGCCGGCCGTGATCCGCACCATCCGCGGCGGCGGCTACCTGTTCTCGCCGCAAGGCGAGAAGGCGTAACGGCTCCCGTCATTCCGGGGCGCCCGAAGGGCGAACCCGGAATCTCGAGATTCCGGGTTCGATGCTATGCATCGCCCCGGAATGACGGGAAACGGCGCGACCGAACGCAAATCGCCGAGATTCGTTCCGGGGCGCTCCAGTCCGCCTCCAGAATCCCACCCCCGTATTTTCCGCACGTTGAAATTCCACGCTTTTTTGCCGCGAATGTTTCGTCATCCCCCGTTCGACGAAACAATTTGGCGGCGCACGAAACCATTTTCCGCTTTTCGTGCAGACGTCCCGAAACGTTGGCTGATTAACACTTTGGTCCAAGGAAACGCCGCTCGGTTGCGGCGCTACGGGGAGCCAAGTCCATGCCGAACGTCATCGCCATCAACGCCCAAGCCAGCCAGAGCATCATCGCCGCTCAGGCGACCTCGGACGACATGCTCCTGGAGAGCATTGCCGACGGCAACCGGACGGCCATGCACATCCTTTATTGCCGGCACAATGTGCGGGTGTACCGCTTCATCCTGCGCATCGTGCGCGATGCGACCGCGGCGGAAGACCTCGTCAGCCAGGTGTTCCTGGACGTGTGGCGGACCGCCGGCCAGTTCCAGGGCCGCTCGCAGGTCTCGACCTGGCTGCTCTCGATCGCCCGCTTCAAGGCCCTGACCGCGATGCGCCAGCGCCGCTTCGAGGACATCGACCAGGAGGACGTGCGCCAGGTTCCCGACGGTAACGATACGCCCGAGACCTCGCTCGACCGCAGCGACACCAGCGCCATCCTGCGCGCCTGCGTGCAGAAGCTGTCGCCCGCCCATCGCGAGATCATCAACCTCATCTACTACCACGAGAAGTCGGTGGAGGAGGTCGGGCAGATCATCGGCATTCCCCAGAGCACGGTGAAGACGCGGATGTTCTACGCCCGCAAGCAATTGGCCGAATTGCTTAAAGGCTGCGGCGTCGAGCGCTTCGCCGCCTGAAGCTCAGGTATTTCAATGGGATAGGGCCTTGAATGTGGTCCTGTCCGGGACACGGAAGTGTTACCGCCCGCGAAACAATTGAAACAAAGCACAACATCAGGCGGAAAAACTTCCCCCCTATAAAGCTCACATACGGTTTTGCTTAAACCTCCCAAGGACCTCCAACGACCCGGACGGGATGCCCCCCTCCGGGTCGTTTTGTGTTTGGGCCCGCGGTGTAGCTGCAGGCCCCGCCTCTCCCGCTTGCGGGAGAGGCCGACGCGCCCGGGCGATGCGCAGCATCGCCCCGCGCGGCGGGTGAGGGTTCTTTCCTCTGGGGGAGTGTCCCGTCGTGGAGACACCCTCTCCCCAGCCCTCCCCCGCAAGCGGGGGAGGGAGCGCACGATCGCGGAGTCGGCACAGCGCTCTGCCAAACAGTAAGCCCCGTCACGAAGGCGTGACGCGTCGTAACGACCGCCGCATCCATCTCGAACTGCCCTCGTGACCTCCCCCCGCGAGTGCGCCATGCTCGAGCTAGTCTTCGCCTTCCTTGCCGGCATTCTCACCATCGCCGCGCCGTGCACGCTGCCGATGCTGCCGATCCTGTTCGGCGCCTCGATCGGGCGCGCGGGGCATTGGCGTCCCGCGATGATCGCGCTCGGCTTCGTCGTCTCTTTCTCGGCCGTCGCGCTGCTGCTCGGCGCGCTGACCCGGCTGTTCGATTTCGATCCGAGCGTGCTGCGCGAGGCCGCCTCGATCCTGCTGCTCGGCTTCGGCCTGTTGATGCTGTGGCCGGCGCCGTTCGAATGGCTGTCGAGCCGGCTCAATGGCTGGCTCGATCTCGGCAACGCAGGCGGCGCGCAGCGCGAGGGCGCGCTCGGCGGGCTGATCCTCGGCACCACGCTCGGTCTGGTCTGGACACCCTGCGCAGGGCCGGTGCTCGGCTCGATCCTGACGCTGGTTGCGACGTCGAAGAATCTCGGCTGGGCCGGCACGCTGTTGATCGTCTACGCCATTGGCGCGGCGATCCCGATGCTGGCGATCGCTTATGGCGGACAGGCCGCGACCACGCGCGTGCGCAGCCTCGCGCGGATCACCCCGCGCCTTCAGCAGGGCTTTGGCATCGTCGTGATCGGCTTCGCGGTCGCCGCCTATTTCCAATACGACACGCTGATCGTGGCGTGGCTCACCGGCTTCTACCCGACCGGCCAGATCGGCCTGTAATCCCTCATCGTCACCGGAGGACGCACCCATGACTTTCAAATTGCTCGCTGTGACCGCCGCCACGATCGGCATGGCCGTAACAGGCGCCGTCATCCCCGGCCTCTGCGGCGAGGCTGCGCGCGCAACGCCGATCACCGTCGCCGCAGCAAGCCAGCAGGCCGCGCCGGACTTCACCGGCATCAACACTTGGTTCAACTCCAAGCCGCTCAGCCTCGCCGAGCTCCGCGGCAAGGTCGTGCTGGTCAACTTCTGGACCTATGGCTGCGTCAACTGCGTCAACACGCTGCCGCACGTCACCGAGCTCTACGCCAAATACCGGGACAAAGGGCTCGTCGTGGTCGGCGTGCACACGCCGGAATTCCCGTTCGAGCGCTCGGCTTCCAACGTACAAGCCGCGCTGAAGCGTCACGGCATCACCTATCCGGTGGCGCAGGACAATGATTCCAAGACCTGGAACGCCTACCGCAACCAATATTGGCCGGCACAGTACATCATCGACCAGAGCGGCAAGATCGTGTTCCAGCACGCCGGCGAAGGGGCTTACGACCAGATCGACCGCACCGTGGCAAAGCTGCTCAACGCCGGCAGCTGATGCCGCGCGGGCATCGCGCGGCGGCTTTCAGTTGCCGGCCTTGTTGCTTGACTCCGCGGACCCGTCCGTGGAGTTTCGCGAGCGACGGAATCAGCCGCCCGCAATGGACGCGAACACCAGCACAGATATTCGCCTTCGTGAAGGCGCTTCGATCGCGCAGCGGCTGGTGATGTCCGCCTTTGCGGCGGCCGTTGCGCTGTGCTTCACGCCCGGCCTGTTCACGCACGACACGCTGGAGATCATCATCTCCGTGGTTGCGCTGCTCGTCGGCGCGGGATTCGTCGTCGGCATCATGATGGCGCCGGCGGTGGTGTGGATCATCACGGCGAACGAGATCCTGATCGGGCGGCAGAGTCCGTTCGGCAAGCTCCGCACGCGGGTCGTCGGAAAAGACGACATCACGGCGTTACAGGTTCCCGGCAGCAAGCGGGTCAAGGCGCGCTTCCAACTCGTGTTCACGCTGGCTTCGGGAGAGCGCTTGACGTCTCCACCGATCTCGGACGTCACCCATGTTCGCGACACCGTGGCGCGGATCGCGGCGCAGTTCGAGGTTCCTAATGTCGAGGAGCCCGTCAATCCGCTCGACGCCAGCAATCCCGAGATGCATCTCGGCGAGCCGCTCGAGGCGTTTTCCGCGCGGGACATCAGGATCGTGTCGCTGATCGCCGTCGCGCTGTTCGCCCTGCCCTACGCCTACAAGCTGTGGCGCGGATGGCCGCCCAGCCATGTCGACATCCTGCTACTGCCGCTCGGCGCGCTCGCCGCGTTCGCGGTCCACAGATATGCCAACCTCCTGACCGGTGCGTTCTGGATCATCCGGCAAGGCGATATACGCGTTGAGCGGCTGTGGGGCGACGGCACCCCGCGCGCCGATCATATCGAGGGCCCCGACGTGAAGACGATCACCGTCGAGCGCCGCGGCCGCTCCGAGGATGAACATTGCATCGTCACGATCCGTTTGCGCTCGGGGCGGAGGTTTCGCAGCCCCCGAATCGGCTCGCGGATCGAGGCCCGCGCGGTGGCGACGGAGATCGTGCGGCGGCTGGGAATCGCGCCGGAGAACAACAAGATCTGACTGGATTCCACTGCCAATTCTCGAGGTTGATGTCACCGCGCGTTCGGTCTGAGCCTCTCCCGCTTGCGGGAGAGGTCGCCGCGCAGCGGCGGGTGAGGGTTCTCTCCACGTCGGGAGTGTCCCATTGCGGAGGCACCCTCTCCCCTGCCCTCCCCCGCGGGCGGAGGAGGGAGTGCACTGTCCCCGCGGTTGCCATCTATGCTTTTCGCGCCATCCCCTGATTGTGGCATTGCCGGGCACGGTCAAGAAACCGTAGGTATTCTCGTGACATATCGGGGCGGCACGCCATCAACTTGCCATGAACTTGCCCCTCAGGTTTGATGCTTATGAATGATTTGCGCTGTGGCAGCGGGGAGAGCTTCACATGACCGATTTTCGTCGCCTGACAGGGATGTTCATGGCTGCAGTGGGGCTCATCCTGTCCGCACCGCAAAGCTTCGCCCAGCAGCCCGACCGCGGCGACGAGCCGGGCCTGATCGCCGATGACGGCTACCAACTCGATCCGGAATGGCAGAAGCAGGTGGTCTACTTCCGCACCACCGAGCCGCCGGGCACGATCATCGTCTCGACCGCCGAGCGTCACCTCTATCTGGTGCAGCCCGGCGGGCGCGCGATCCGCTACGGCATCGGCGTCGGCCGCGACGGCTTCCAGTGGCAGGGGCTGGTGACCATCACCAACAAGAAGGAGTGGCCGGACTGGACGCCGCCGCCGGAGATGATCCAGCGCCAGCCCTATCTGCCGCGCTTCATGGCCGGCGGCCCCGGCAATCCCTTGGGGGCCCGCGCCATGTATCTCGGCACCACCGTCTACCGCATCCACGGCACCAACCGCCCCGACACGATCGGCACCAAGGTGTCCTCGGGCTGCTTCCGCCTCGTCAACAACGACGTCGCCGATCTCTACGACCGCGTCCCTGTCGGCACCAAGGTGGTCATCCGGCAGAAGCCGGAGCTCTGAGAGACACGATTCGAGCATGATCTCTTCGGACGACCGCGTCGCGCCTTGCCGGCGCGGCCTGTCCGGATCAGGATCACGCTCTCCCGCCCTCGCCTGATTCCTTTTCCCGATTTTTCGAGAGAACAACATGATGCGCACTTTTCGTGGCGGCCTGCTGATCGGGCTCGCGGTCGCCGTGCTGGTCGCCGTCCTGGCCATCATCTATGAATTCTACGACACCCGCACGCTGAAGCGCACCGTGCGCCGCGGCGAGGTGCTGTGCGGCGTCAACAAGGGCCTGCCGGGCTTCTCGATCCCCGACGACAAGGGCAACTGGACCGGCTTCGACGTCGACTTCTGCCGCGCGGTCGCCGCCGCGATCTTCAACGATCCCGGCAAGGCGAAGTTCGTTCCGCTCGACGCCAACGAGCGCTTCAAGGAATTGCAGAGCCGCAAGGTGGACATCCTCTCGCGCAACACGACCTGGAGCATGGCGCGCGAGCTCGACTACGACCTGTATTTTCCGGCGGTGGCCTATTACGACGGCGTCGGCTTCATGGTGCCGCGCGCGCGCAACAAGGAGACTTCGCTGGAGCTGGCCGACAGCAAGATCTGCGTGCAGAACGGAACCACGACGACGCTCAACGTTGCCGATTACTTCCGCGTCAATAACATGAAGTATGAAGAGGTGAAGTTCGACAAGCTCGACGACGTCGTGAAAGCCTACGACACCGGCAAGTGCGACACCTTCTCCGCCGACGTCTCCCAGCTTTATGCGCTGCGGCTGAACCTCTCAAAACCCGGCGACCACATGATCCTGCCGGACATGATCTCCAAGGAGCCGCTCGCCCCCGTCGTGCGCCAGCGCGACGACGACTGGATGATGATCGTGAAGTGGACATTGTATGCCATGATCAACGCCGAGGAGCTGGGCGTGACCTCGGAGAACATCGACGAGGCCTTGAAGTCGAAGAAGCCGGAAGTGATGCGCCTCGTCGGCACCGAAGGCCGTTACGGTGAGCAGCTCGGCCTCACCAAGGACTGGGCCGCCCGCATCATCCGCCACGTCGGCAATTACGGCGAGATGTACGACCGCAACATCGGCGAGAAATCGAAGCTGAAGATTCCGCGTGGGATGAACCAGCTGTGGAATGCCGGCGGCGTGCAGTACGCGCCGCCGATGCGGTAGGGGACGGTCTCTCCGCCGTCATTGCGAGGAGCGCAGCGACGAAACAATCCAGGCTCGTCTTCGCGGAAAGATCTCGGATTGCTTCGCTGCGCTCGCAATGACGAGATTGGGGCAAGCGCTCTCTACAATCTCAACTGTCATCGCCCGGCTTGACCGGGCGATCCAGTATTCCAGAGACGGTCGTGATCAATCGAGAGGGTCGTAGGGTGGGTTAGCTCTGCAGATGCACGAAGTGCATCTGCACGGCGTAACCCACCATGCATCCGCGTATGCCGAACGAAGTTGGTGGGTTACGCTTCGCTAACCCACCCTACGAGAGCCCCTCAATACCCCCGCGCCCGCGCCAGCTGCTCGGTGTGGTAATTGGCATCGCCGAACAATTCTTCGCATACCCTTGCGCGCTTCATGAAGAAGCCGATGTCGAACTGGTCGGTCATGCCCATGCCGCCGTGCATCTGCACGCCTTCCTGCACCGCGCGCGTCGCGGTGGTGCCGGCGCGCGCTTTCGCCACTGCGACGCTCGATGCGGCCTTGGCGACGTCGGCGTCCAGCGCCTGCAGCGCCTTCATGGTGGCGGCGCGGGTGATCTCGATGTCGACATAGAGCTCGGCGGCGCGGTGCTGCAGCGCCTGGAATTCGCCGATCAGCTTGCCGAACTGCTTTCTGTTCTTGAGATACTCGACGGTGCGATTGAAGACCTCGTCGCTGAGGCCGACCATTTCCGCGGCGACCGCGCCGCGGCCGATGTCCAGCACGCCGTCGAGCAGCGCGGCGCCCTGATCGACCTCGCCGAGCACGCCGTCGGCATTGACCTCGACATTGGCAAGCTCGATCCGCGCGGCATTGTGAGCGTCGACCATGATGGTGCGCTCGATCGCAACGCCCTTGGCCTTGGGGTTGACCAGGAACAGCGTCAGGCCGTCACGCTCGCCGGCCGAGCCCGCGGTGCGGGCGGCGACGATGAAGAGATCGGCGACGTGACCGTCGACCACCAGCGCCTTGGCACCGGAAAGCTTGAAGCCGTTGCCGGCGCGCACGGCCTGCAGGCTGGTCTGCAGCGGACGATGCTTGGCGCCCTCGTCGATCGCCAGCGTCGCGAGCAGCGAGCCGTTCGCGATCTTCGGCAGGTAGTCCGATTTCTGCGCGGCATTGCCGCCGCGGTTCAGCGCCGAGGCCGCAACCACTGAAGTGGCGAGGAAGGGCGACGGCATCAGGGTGCGGCCGATCTCCTCCATCACGATTCCAGCTTCCATGAAGCCAAGCCCGCTGCCGCCGAATTCCTCCGGCACCAGGAGGCCGGCAAAACCCATCTCGGCGAAGGAATGCCAAAGCTCCTTGGAGAAGCCGGTCGGGTCCTTGCTGTCGCGCAGATGCCGCAGGTGCGACACCGGCGCCTTGTCGCTGATCAGCCCGCGCGCGGAGTCGCGGAGCATCGATTGTTCTTCGGTGAGGACGAGGGCCATGGCTAAAGTCTCTAACGTCTGGCGGAATGCATGTTTGTTGCTGTCATTCCGGGGCACGCGAAGCGTGAACCCGGAATCTCGAGGTTCCGGGTTCGCGCTTCGCGCGCCCCGGAACGACGGTGAGCTAGGCCCCCGGCAGATCCAGGATGCGCTTGGCGACGATGCCGAGCATGACCTCGGAGGTGCCGCCCTCGATCGAATTGGCCTTGGTGCGCAGCCAGGCCCGCGGACGGGCGCCCTGCCGGGAGCGCTCGCTCTCCCATTCCAGCGCGTCGACGCCGCCCGCCGACATCAGGATCTCGTGGCGGCGCTTGTTGAGCTCGGTGCCGTAATATTTCATCGCCGACGAGAACGCCGGATGCGCCTGCCCGGCCTTGGCGAGATCGACGGCGCGTTCGGCGCAGGCCGCAAGGGCGGCTTCATCGACGTCGAACGTCGCGATCCTGCCGCGCAGCATGGAATCGTCGAGCCGCCCCAGCGCATCGGTGCCGACGGTATCGGCCGCGATCTGGCCGAGCGGACGGCCGACGCCGCGCTCGCCCATGCCTGAGATCATCGCGCGCTCGTGCTGCAGCAGATATTTCGCGACGTCCCAGCCGCGGTTGATCTGCCCGACCACGTGCGATTTCGGCACGCGGACGCCGTCGAAGAAGGTCTCGCAGAACGGCGAATAGCCGGAGATCAGGAGGATCGGCTTGGTCGAGACGCCCTTCGAGGTCATGTCGAACAGGATGAAGCTGATGCCGTCGTGCTTCTTGGCCGCGGGATCGGTGCGGACCAGGCAGAAGATCCAGTCGGCGTAATTGGCGTAGGAGGTCCAGATCTTCTGGCCGGTGATGATGAAATCGTCACCGTCGCTCTCGGCGCGGGTCTGGAGCGAAGCGAGATCGGACCCGGCGTTCGGCTCGGAATAGCCCTGGCACCAGCGGATCTCGCCCGCCGCGATCTTCGGCAGATGCTCCTTCTTCTGAGCCTCGTTGCCGTACTTCAAGAGCGCCGGTCCGAGCATCCAGATGCCGAAGCTCGACAGCGGCGGTCGCGCGCCGATCCGCGCCATCTCTGCGCGAAGCACCTTGTGCTCGGCCGCGCTGAGGCCGCCGCCGCCATATTCCTTCGGCCAGTCCGGCACGGTCCAGCCCTTGTCGCGCATGCGCTCGAACCAGATCCGTTGCGGCTCGGACGAGAACTTCGCGTTGCGGCCGCCCCAGAACACGTCGGCGTCCGACGTCGCGGGCTTGCGCATCTCCGGAGGACAATTGGCTTCCAGCCAGGCGCGCGTCTCGGCGCGGAATGTTTCGAGCTCGGCGGATTCAGTGTCGCTCATGGTCGTTTCCATCAATCGTAATCGACTTGTTGGCGAGGACTCTGGGCCAAGCTCCCGTGGAATTCAACCACTTCCGCGCGCCGCATTCCGCTATAGTCCGCGGCGAGGACGGTGCTTGAAAACAAAGAGGAAACGACGATGCGCCTGAAGCTTCTTTCGCCTGGCGAAATGAACGAGAGCCAGCGGCAGACCTACGACGAGTCGATTGCCGGCAAGCGCGGCAAGCCGCCGGCGCCGATGATGGCCTGGCTCAACAGCCCGGAGATGGCGCGCCACGCCACGCGGCTCGGCGAGGTCTTGCGCTTCGACACGATCTTCCCGGCAAAACTCTCGGAGATCGCGATCCTGGTGACGGCGCGGCACTGGACCGCGCATTACGAATGGTACGCACATAAGGGGCTCGCGCTCGCCGGCGGCATGGATCCTGGCGTCATCGACGCCATCCGCGACCGCCGCACGCCCGACTTCGACGATCCCAAGGCCAAGATGATCTACGATCTCGCGAAATCGCTGCATGAAGGCCACGGCGTCGAGAAGGGCCTCTACGACGCGGCAGTCAAGCTGCTCGGCGAGCGCGGCGTGGTCGAGGTGATCGGCCTGTGCGGCTATTACACGATGGTGTCGATGACGCTGAACACGTTCGAGTTCGAGCTGCCCGAGGGCGAGGTGAAGGAACTCGCCTAGTTGCCGATCCTGATGCGCAATTGCGCATCGGGAAACGCTGAGTTTCGGGATCGGCCGTAGCGCCGCCCCGGGGCGCGCCTTAGGTGTGTGTTTCAAGGGAGCATCCACATGTCGCAGACTGAGCCCATCGCCCCCGGCACCAGGATCGGCCACGTCCACCTCAAGGTCGCCGACCTCGATCGCGCGCTCGGTTTCTATTGCGGCGTGCTCGGCTTCGAGCTGATGCAGCGGATGGGCTCGGGCGCGGCCTTCATCTCGGCCGGCGGCTATCATCACCACATCGGGCTCAACACCTGGGAAAGCAAGGGCGGCTCGCCGCCGCCGCCTGATGCGACGGGGCTCTATCACACCGCAATCCTCTATCCGACGCGGCCGGCGCTCGCGGACGCGCTGCATCGTGTGCTCGCGGCCGGGATTGTGCTGGATGGGGCCAGCGATCACGGCGTCAGCGAGGCGCTTTATCTGCGCGATCCCGACGAGAATGGCGTGGAGCTGTATTGGGACAAGCCCAGGGAGCAGTGGCCGTTCGGGCCGGATGGGAAGCTGGCGATGTTCACGAAGCGGCTGGATGTGGAGGGTTTGCTGAAGCAGCGCGAGTTGTGAACTTCGCTTTCTTCTCCCGTCATTGCGAGGAGCGTAGCGACGAAGCAATCCAGATTGTCGCTGAGAAACGATTCTGGATTGCTTCGCTGCGCTCGCAATGACGGAGTGTGTTGCGGGGACATCGAAAGCATCAAGCGCGCCGCCGAAGGGTACGGCGCTACGCGCCTCCGGCCATACTACGAAAGCTTCGTTCCTGGCTTGCCCCGCACCATGATCAGCACCGCGGCAACAACCTCCAGCGCAAGGCACAGATAGAACGGCAATGAATAGCCGCCGGACCAATCGCGCAAGGCCCCGACGACGCCCGGGCCGAACGCGTAGGTGACCTGGTTGATCGCGGTATTCAGGCTGATCAGCACGCCGAACGCGGCACTGTCGAACTCCCGCTGCACGATCAGCGACGGCAGCGTGATGAGATTGCCGACGGAGAAGCCGAACAAGGCGCAGGCCGCGATCAGCACATAGTCGTCGTGCAGATTGATGACGACGAGGAGCGCCGCGGCCTGGCTGAGGAACGACAGCGCCGAGGCGAGGCGCTGGTTGAGACGATCGATCACCAGCGAGAACAGCACGCGGCCGACCACCGCCATCGCGGTCAGCACCGCGACCGCGACGGCGGCGCGCTCGCGGCCGATCACGGGATCGAGGAACGAGATCAGGTGCACGATGAAGCCGACCTGCGCGAACAGCACCAGGGCGAATGCAATGGTCACCGTCAGGAAGCCGACGTCACGCAGCGCCCAGGCGCGGATCTGCGTCGATGATCGCGGCCTGGAATTCGCCGCCGCGTGCCGGCGGTGGTGATCGGGCGGCCGGCCGACGAGAACCAGGATCACCGGCAGCAGCAGCACCAGCATGGCCCCGGCGGCGATGTACATCGCGCCAGCGAAACCGACATGGCCGATCAACATGACCAGCAGCGGCACGCCGGCAATGCCGCCGAAGCTGGCGCCGTTGAGCGCGAGGCTGATCGCCATGCCGCGCTTGTGGTCGAACCACAGGCTGATCGTGTTGGTGATCATGGCAAGGCTGGTGCCGGCCCAGCCGAAGGCGAGCACGGCGTTGGCGAGATAGAGCTGCCAGGGCTCGCGCACCGCGCCGATCGCGACGCTGGCTGCCGCCATCGCCAGCGTGCCGGCGATCAGGCTGAGGCGCGGACCGTATGTCCGCACGGCTTCGCCGACGAACACGACGAGCAGCGCGCCGAACAGATAGAAGAACGTCGTGCCGGAGGAGATCAGCGTGGTCGGCCAGCCCCGCGCGCGCTGCAGCTCGGCGACATAGACGCTCTGGCCGTAGAAGCCGAGGCCCCAGCCGAAAGTCGCGAGCAGGAAGCAAACCGCGACGATGCGCCAGCCTTCGTAACGGAACGAGGATTCGTCAAGCGTGGGATGTCGAGAATTGTCGAGCATTTCATCTGCCGTTCGTTTCGCTCCGTCATGCCCGGACTTGTTCCGGGCATCCACGTTCTTCTTCCGACGTGGCTAGACGTGGATGGCCGGGACAAGCCCGGCCATGACGACATCTAAATTGCCTTCTTCAGAAAATCACTTCGACCGCGATCGAAGCATCAACGCTGCTGACAGCCTCCTGCCAACCTAGACCGCGTCCGGAAACTCGCCCATGGCCGCGTCCAGCCGCGCCTTGCGACGACGGGCCCAGGAGACGAGCGAGAGCACGATGAGGCCGAGCACGACCGGCGGAAACACCACGAGGTTCACCGCAGACCAGCCGTAATTGGCGAGCAGCTGCCCGGAGGCGAATGAGCCGAGCGCCATCATCCCGAATACCAGGAAGTCGTTGAAGGCCTGCACCTTGTTGCGCTCCTGCGGGCGGTGCGTCTCCAGCACCAGTGCCGAGGCGCCGATGAAGGAGAAATTCCAGCCCACGCCGAGCACGACGAGCGTGGCCCAGAAATGCATGGCCGTGAGGCCCGAAAGGCCGATACCGGCAGCGCCCGCTTCCAGCAGCAGGCCGACGGCCACGATCTTCGGGGCGCCGAAGCGGGCGATCAGCGCGCCCGTGAAGAAGCTCGGCCCGTACATGGCGACGATGTGCCATTGAATGCCGAAATTGGAATCGGACACGGACAGGCCGCACATCTGCATGGCGAGCGGCGCCGAGGTCATCACCAGGTTCATCATGGGATAAGAGATCACGCCGCACAGCGCCGCCGCGATGAAGCGCGGCTGCGTCACGATGGAGAGCAGGGGCCGGCCGCCGTGCAGGTCGGCCGGCCCGGGCTTCGGAATGTCGACGCCGGCGACGATGCCCATCGCGATCAGCGCCACGGCCGCCTGCACCAGGAAGCTGAAGGCGAACAGATAGGGCTGCCAGACGTCCATGGTCCATTGCACGAGCTGCGGCCCGAGCACGCCGGCGAACACGCCGCCCGCCATCACCCAGGACAGCGCCTTGGGCCGGTAGGCCGCGCTGGCGCCATCGGCCGCGGCGAAGCGATAGGATTGTGCGACGGAGCCGTAGAGGCCGCCGAGGAAGGTCGCGACGCAGAACAGCACGAACGAGCCGCGCAGAATCGCGAACGAGCCGAGCAGGCCGGTCAGCGTGCCCAAGCCCGTGCCGATGACGAAGGCGACGCGGCGGCCGAAACGGCGCGAGATCGCGCCGGTCGGCAGCGTGCCGGCGGCGAGCCCGAGGACGTACATCGACAGCGGCACGGTCGCGAGCGACATGTCGGGCGCGAGGGTGGCGCCGACGATCGAGCCGGTGGCGAAGATCACGGCCGAGTTGGCACCGGTCAGCGCCTGGGCTGCGGCGAGGCGCACCACATTGGCGCGCGCGCGGGCGTCGTCGGCGATCTCGTGGGCTGCAGTCACGTCAAGCATCGGCTTTTCCGCCCCAATGGGCTCTCAAGGGGCTCTCGGGGCTCTGTTGATTCCCGGCACTATGGAGGGACGCAGGAGGGCGGGCAACCGGCGCAAACGGGCGCAGGCCATGCCTCTGACGCAATCGGTGCGATGATAGCGGCTCGCGCCCTTGACGGCTTGCGCTCGATCAAATCTGATCCGCCGCGATTTTCCCGGGAGTTTCCTTCATGTCCGTCGACGACAGGCCCACGCTTCAAGCTCCCGACGACGATCCCTTCCTGTGGCTGGAGGAGATCGAAGGCAAGCAGGCGCTCGATTTCGTCGAGCGGCAGAATCAGCTGACGCTGCAGGCGTTCGGCGGCAAGGCCTACGAGCACGACCGCGACGTCCTGGCTGCGATCTACGACCGGCCCGACAACATTCCCTATGTCACCCGGCGCGGCTCCGATCTGCACAATCTCTGGAAGGATGCCGCCAACCCGCGCGGCCTGTGGCGGCGGACCACGCTTGCGGAGTTTCGCAAGACGACGCCTGCGTGGGAGACCATGCTGGATATCGACAAGCTCGCCGCGCGCGAAGGCGAGGACTGGCTGCTCAGCGGGATCGCCACCATGCCGGGAAGCTCGCGCGCGGTCCTGAGCCTGTCGCGCGGCGGCAGCGACGCCGTGACGCTGCGGGAATTCGACATGGCGACGAAGAGCTTCGTGACGGATGGCTTTACGCTGCCGGAGGCGAAGGGCGGCCTCGACTGGCTCGATGCCGATACGCTGCTGCTGTCGAGCGCGCATGGCGAGGGCATGGCGACGAGCTCGGGCTATGCTCGAACGGTCCGGCTGTGGCGGCGCGGCCAGCCCGTCGATCAAGCCGAGGTGATCATCGAGACCATTGCCGAGCACATGGTGATCCATGGCATGGCCGACGACACCGGACCTGAGCCGCGGGTCTGGATCGTCGACCAGATCGATTTCTTCAATCACGCGATCTGGCTGCGCGACGCAGCCGGCAGCATGACGAAGCTCGATCTGCCGACCGGCATCTGGCTGCAGGCCCATGGCGACTGGTTCGCGATGAAGCTGCGCAAGGACTGGACGGCCGGGGGCCGGACCTACGCCACCGACACCGTGCTCGGCATCTCGCTCTCGGCGTTCCTCGCCGGCAGCCGCGATTTCGCGGTGCTGTTCGAGCCGGCGCCGCGGCGCGCGCTGCAGGGCCTGTTCTGGGCGGCGGGCAAGCTTGTGCTGTCGATCCTCGACGAGCTGCGTCCGCGCTTCGAGATCTGCACGCCATCCGCGACCGGCTGGAACCGCGAAACGCTTGCCGGCCTGCCTGAGATCGGCGTCGTCGATGTCTGGCCGCTCGATCGTCATCCATCCGAGAGCAACGGCGATCTGCTCGCCAACGTGCAGGATCCGCTCACGCCGCCGTCGCTGCTGTTGCTCGAACGCGGCGTCGCCAGCCCGATCGTGCTGAAGCAGGCGCCGAAGACCTTCACCGCCGACGGTCTCGTGGTGACGCAGCACGAGGCGGTCTCGATCGACGGCGAGCGCATTCCCTATGTGCAGACCGGCCCCGCCAAGGAGATCGGCGATGCACCGGTCTATATGAGTGCCTATGGCGGCTTCGGACTTGCGGTGAAGCCTTATTACAATGCCTCGCTCGGCAAGCTGTGGCTGGAGCGCGGCGGCACGACGGTGCAGGCGAATTTGCGCGGCGGCGGCGAGTTCGGCACGCGCTGGCACGATGCCGGGCGGCTCGCGGGCAAGAAGCTGTCGCACGACGATTTCGCGGCGGTCGCGGCCGATCTCGTGCGCCGCGGCGTGACGAGTGCGAAGCGCATCGCCGCGCAAGGCGGCTCGAACGGCGGCATCCTCATCACCAACATGCTGGTGCGCTATCCCGATCGCTTCGGTGCGCTGTTCTGCACCATCCCGCTGATCGACATGCGCCGCTACACCAGGCTGCTGGCGGGCGCGAGCTGGATCGCGGAATATGGCGATCCCGACAAGCCCGAGGAATGGGACTGGCTGAAGACCTACTCGGCCTACCATAACGTGAGGGCCGGTCAGTCCTATCCGCCGATCCTGATCGCCACCACGCGACGCGACGACCGCGTCCATCCCGGCCACGCGCGCAAGATGGCGGCGAAGCTGCAGGCGATGGGCTATGAAGCCTGGTTCTACGAGCCGGCCGCCGGCGGTCACGGCTACGGCAAGGACAACAAGGAGCGCGCGGGATTCGAGGTGCTCGGCTTCCGGTTCCTGAAGGAGAAGATCGGGTGGGGGGATGAAGGCTAGCGCCGTCATGGCCGGGCTTGACCCGGCCATCCACGCCTTACCTTTCGCACGAAGAACGTGGATGCCCGGGACAAGCCCGGGCATGACGACTTCCTACCGCGCAAACACCAGCGTCAGATTGTTCGCGGGCATGTCGATGGAATCAACGAGGCGAAGGCCCACGGCGGTCGCGAGCGTCTCGACATCGCCGATGTCGCGCACGCCCCATTCGGGATTGCCTTCGCGCAAGGAGGTGTCGAACACCGCATTGCTGAGCGCGGTGTGCTTGCCGTCGCGCTTGAAGGGACCGTAGAGGAACAGCTTGCCGTCGGCGCGCAGATAGCGGCCGGCGCCGGCGAACAGGCCCTCGGCCACGGCCCAGGGCGCGATGTGGATGACATTGGCGCAGAACACGGCGGCAAGGCTCGTCGGCGCCTGCCCGCTCTTCATCTCGGGACACCAGTCGGGATCGGTGAGATCGATCCGCAGCGGTGAACGGACGTTCGGCAGGCCGGCATAGACGCGCCAGGCCTCGATGCTCCTGAGATGGCGCTGATTGAGGTCGCTCGGCCACCAGACCAGACCGGGCGTGTGGCGGGCGAAATGGACCACGTGCTGCCCTGTTCCGCTGCCGAGCTCGACCACGTTGCCGGTCAGGCCAGCGAGTTGCTGTTCCAGCGCCGCCCAGATCGGCACGTGATTGCGATGGAACGCCGGCGCGTCGAGCCGCCCATCCGGCTCGACCCGTCCACCATCCCTGCCAAACTCGACGACATATTCAGCCAAGCGAGATCCCCAAAATATGCGAACAGAAAAGGAAAGGCCCGAGGGCCAAACGCCCTAGAATAATTTGCTAGTGCCGCCCTATTGGATGAACGAACTATCTCATGGGTTGCAATGCGGAGGATATTAACTCCATTTTGCCGCGTGCATAGTCTTGATTGTCAGGCGATGCCCTTTGTGCTTTGGAACGCGCTATATATTTCCACAAATGAGATCATCGACATAACGCTCGGGACGATGCCTTGACCGCTTTTCCCTGCAAGCCTGCCATCCTGGTGGCGCTGGTCCTCTGCGCCGGCACGGCTGCGGCACGGGCGCAATCCAGTGTGGCCGACGGCCAAAAGCTCGCGTTCGACCGCGGCAAGGGCAATTGCCTGACCTGCCACGTCATCAAAGGCGGCGACCTGCCGGGAACGATCGGTCCGGAGCTGAAGGACCTCAAGGCCAAGTATCCCGACCGCAACGAGCTGACCGCGATCATCTTCGACGAGACCAAGCGCAATCCGCAGACCATGATGCCGCCGTTCGGCCGCAACCGGATTTTGACCGAGCAGGAGATCAGCGCGATCGTTGATTTCCTGCAGACCCTGTAACGGCCGGCTGCCAGGAGACCAGAGATGACCATGACCACCGGCCCCCTTGCGACACGGCGCCTGATCCTTCAGGGCGCGGCCTCCGTCGCACTGCTCGGCCTTGGCAATCTGCCGTTCGGCGCCGCGCGCGCCGCGGCCAACGACAAATATCCGGAAGAGGCCTTCAAGCAGAAGCACGAGGCCGACGCGATCAAGGCGCTCTACGGCAAGACCGCCGAGCCCTCTGACAAGGTCAAGCTCGATGCGCCTGAGATCGCCGAGAACGGCGGCGTCGTGCCGGTGTCGGTGACGACGACGCTCGACAAGGTGAGCTCGATCTCGTTCCTCGTGGCCGAGAACCCGTACGCGCTCGCGGCGTCCTACAAGATCGCCGAGGGCACGATTCCGGCCGTCGCCAACCGGCTGAAGATGGCCAAGACCACTAAATTGGTCGCCATCGTCGAGGCCGACGGCAAGCTCTACAGCGCGACCAAGGAAGTGAAGGTCACCGTCGGCGGCTGCGGCGGCTAGGAGGATCGGTCCGATGGCATCAAGCATTCGCGTGCGCGCAACATCCAACGGCGACATCACCGAGGTGCAGGCGCTGATCCAGCATCCCATGGATACCGGCCTGGTGAAGGATCCCAAGGGCGAGCTGATCCCCGCGCACTTCATCCAGCAGCTGAAATTCGAATGGAACGGCAAGGACGTCTTCGTCGCCGATTGGGGCACCGCGGTCTCCAAGGACCCCTATGTGAAGTTCAGCTTCAAGGGCGCCAAGAAGGGCGACGAGCTCAAGATCTCCTGGACCGACAACAAGGGTGGCTCGGATACGACCACCGCGAAGATCGCGTGATGAAGACCCGGTCTGCCCTGCTGCTTGGCTCGCTCGGCGCCGCGCTCGTTGCGTTCGCCCTCGCCGCTCCGCGCGTCGTCGCGGCCGACAAGGTCGATCCCGTGGCCGACGCCAAGGCGTTCCGGAACTTCTTCTTCCGGAAGTTTCCTGACGTGAAGCACGAGGACTTCGTCAACGGCCCGTACTCCATGAACGCCGATTTGAAGCGGCAGTGGCAGGAGAAGGAGGAATTTCCGCCCTACGAGTTCGCGCTTGAGGCCGGCAAGGAGATGTTTGCGACGCCGTTCAAGAACGGCAAGACCTATGCCGACTGCTTCCCGAACGGCGGTATCGGCGTCCGCCAGAACTATCCCTATTTCGACACTGGGGAAGGCAAGGTCATCACGCTGGAGCTCGCGCTCAACCGCTGCCGCGAGGCCAATGGGGAAGCGCCCTATTCCTACGTCAAGGACGAGATGGCCTCGCTGACCGCGTACATGGCCTACACCTCGCGCGGCAAGCCGATGGACATCAAGATCCCCGACGATCCGCGCGCGCTCGCAGCCTTCGAGAACGGCAAGCGCTATTTCTACACCCGCCGCGGCCAGATGAACTTCTCCTGCGCCAGCTGCCATGTGCAGAGCCCGGGCGAGCGCATCCGCGCCGAGATCCTGGCGCCGGCGCTCGGCATCGTGAACGCGATGCCGATCTACCGCTCCGAATGGAGCGGCATGGGCACGACCAGCCGCCGCTTCGTCACCTGCAACAGCCAGACCCGCGCGGTTCCGCTGGAGCCGCAGGCGGACGAATACCGCGACGTCGAATATTTCCTGTCCTACGTCGCCAACGGCCTGCCGATATCGGGCCCGGGAGCGCGGCCATGAAGCGGACACTTGCTCTCGCCATGCTGCTCGCGCTCGACCTCACCGCCACGGCGCGCGCGGCGAGCGAAGCGGACTACAAGGCGGCGTACACCGCCGCCGAAGCCGCATCGAAGGAGGCTGCCGGCTTGCGCAACCAGTGGACCGTGACCGTCGCAATGCTGGCCGCGGCCAGGAAAGCGGCCGATGGCGGCGACTTCGACCGCGCCATCGCCGCAGCCAAGGAGGCCGAGGCGCTGGCAAAGGCGTCGATCTTCCAGGCGACGTCTGAAAAAGAAGCCTGGAAGGCGATGGAAATCCGCTAGACTGGCCTCAACTGGACCAGTCTTGCGACCATTGAGGGCGCGGAGAATTTTTGGATGGCGATCCGCCGCCGCGATTTCCTGAAGTCTGCAGGCCTTGCCGCCGCATCGCTCGGTCTGCCGCGGCTCGCGCGTGGTGCCGAGACCGCTGGCATCTACGACCTCGAGCGGTTCGGCAATGCACGCATCCTGCACATCACCGACGCGCATGCGCAGCTGAACCCGGTTTATTTCCGCGAGCCGAGCGTCAATATCGGCATCGGCGAGATGGCCGGACGGCCGCCTCATCTGGTCGGCCGCGCCTTCCTGGAGCGGTTCGGCATCCGCTCCGACAGCGCCGATGCCTATGCCTTCACTTGTGTCGAATTCGAGAAGTCGGCAGGCCGCTTCGGCAAGCTCGGCGGCTTTGCCCATCTGAAGACGCTGGTCGACCGCCTGCGCGGCGACGTCGGCGAGCAACGTTCGCTGCTCGTCGACGGCGGCGATCTCTGGCAAGGCACCGGGCTTGCCAATGTCATGCAGGGCCGCGACATGGTCGAGGTCGCCAACCTGCTCGGCATCGAAGCGATGACCGGACATTGGGAGTTCACCTATGGCGAGCAGGCGCTGCGCGACAATCTCGAGCGCTTCAAGGGCGAATTCCTGGCGCAGAACGTCTTCCTGACTGAGGAAGCCGCGTTCAACGACGCCCCCGCCTTCGACAAAGCCACGGGGCGCGTGTTCAAGCCGTCGATGATCAAGGAGATCGGCGGCCATCGGGTCGCGATCGTCGGCCAGGCCTTCCCTTACGTGCCGATCGCGCACCCGAAGCGGTTCACGCCGGACTGGACCTTCGGCATCCGCGAGGAGGAATTGCAGAAACATGTCGATGCCTTGCGTGGCACCGACAAGGTCGATGCGGTCATCCTGCTGTCGCACAACGGCATGGACGTCGACCTCAAGCTGGCAAGCCGCGTCACCGGCATCGATGTCATTCTCGGCGGCCACACCCATGATGCCGTGCCGCAGCCGATTGCGGTGAAGAACGCCGGCGGCATCACGCTCGTCACCAATGCCGGCTCCAACGGAAAATTCCTCGGCGTGCTCGATCTCGCCATCGACAAGGGCAAGGTCAGCGACGTTCATTATCATCTGCTGCCGGTCTATTCCGAGCTGCTGAAGCCCGATCCGGCCATGGCCGAGCTGATCGGCCGGCTGCGCGCGCCGCATGTGACCGATTGGTCGGAGAAGATCGCAACGCCCGACCGCCTGCTCTATCGCCGCGGCAATTTCTCCGGACCGGTCGACGAGCTGATCTGCACCGCGCTCCGCACCGAGCTCGACACCGAGATCGCGCTGTCGCCGGGCTTCCGCTGGGGCGTCACCGCACTGTCCGGCCAGGCGCTGACCATGGAGGATCTGCTCGCGGAGACCGCGATCACCTATCCCGAGACCTATGTGCAGGAGATGACGGGCGCCCAGATCAAGGACGTGCTCGAGGACATCTGCGACAACCTCTTCAACGCCGATCCCTACTACCAGCAGGGCGGCGACATGGTGCGCGCCGGCGGGCTCAGCTACACCTGCACCCCGACCGCCGCGATCGGCAGCCGCATCTCGGATCTGAGAATCCATACTGGCAAGGCGATCAGCGCCGGCCATCGCTACAAGGTCGCAGGCTGGGCTTCGGTCACCGGCCAGCAAGGCGCGCCGGTGTGGGACGTCGTCGGCAAATATCTGCGCTCGGGCCGGATGTTTCAGGAGCGGCTCGGCTCCGGGGTCACCCTCAAGGGGGTCGACGACAATCCAGGCATCGCGGGGCAGGGATGAGGCGCGCGCAGATCCTGTCCGCGCTGATGCTGGCGCTGCTCGCCTTCGCCGTCCCGCCGGCCTCGGCGCAACAGGTGCCGCTCCAGGACAAGCCATTCGCCGAGCACAGAATCGTGCTGCAGCTCTCCGATGGCGATGCCAGGAAGCAAGCACTGGTGCTCAGCGTCGCCAACAATCTGCTGAAGGCCTACGCCCCCGACAAGATCGCGCTCGAAGTGGTGGCGTTCGGCCCGGGCATCGACCTCCTGCTGTCAGGCAGCGAGCGCCGCAAACAGGTCGAGAGCCTGATCGCGCAGGGCGTGCGGTTCGACATCTGCCTCAACACGGTGGACACGATCGAGCGCGAGACCGGCAAGCGGCCGGAATTCATTCCCGCGGCAACGCCGGTGCAGGTCGGCGTCGGGCAGATCCTGTTTCTGGCGGAGAACGGATACACGGTCGTGAGGCCATAGCGAAGCCACTGTCATTCCCGGGCGATGCGAAGCATCGAACCCGGAATCTCGAGATACCGGGTTCGGCTCTTCGAGCCGCCCCGGAATGACAGCTAGCCTCGTGATAAGGATCTTCTCAATTTTCCTCTCCGTACAGTGAATTGCTTCTCTTTTCAGCCCGGATCGTAGTAGAATTCCTCGACACCAGTTCCACTGCCGGACTTCCTGCCATGATCTTCCGCCAGCTCTTCGACAGCGTCTCGGGCACCTACAGTTATCTCCTTGCCAGCCGCTCCGGCGGCGAGGCGCTGATCCTGGATCCCGTGCTGGAGAAGGTCGACCGCTACTGCCAATTGCTGCGCGAGCTCGACCTCAAGCTGGTCAAGGCGGTCGATACCCATCTGCATGCCGACCACGTCACCGGACTCGGCGAGCTGCGCGACCGCACCCATTGCATGACCGTGATGGGCGACCAGACCAAGGCCGACGTGGTGGCGATGCGGGTCGCCGACGGCGACAAGGTGACGATCGAGGGCCTGTCGCTCGACGTGATGTACACGCCCGGCCACACCGACGATTCCTATTCCTATCTGATGGGCGATCGCGTCTTCACCGGCGACACGCTCCTGATCCGCGGCACCGGCCGCACCGATTTCCAGAACGGCTCTTCGCGCGCGCAGTACGATTCGATCTTCAACCGGCTGCTGAAGCTGCCGGACGAGACGATGGTGTTCCCGGCGCACGACTACAAGGGCGACACCGTCTCCACCATCGGCGAGGAGAAGCGCTACAATCCCAGGCTCCAGGTGCGCTCGGTCGACGAATATATCGAGCTGATGGCCAATCTGAAGCTGCCGAATCCGAAGATGATGGACGTGGCGGTGCCCGCCAACATGCATGTCGGCCTGCATCAGGAGGAGCTGGAGAAGGAGGGCCGCGCGCTCAGTGCGACTGAAGCGATCCGCAGTCTCGGCCGGCCGGATATCCTGCTGGTCGATCTGCGCGAGGGCAACGAGCGCGCCAAGCACGGCATGCTCGAAGGCGCACTGCACGCGCCGTATCAGTCGGTGGAGGAGAGCCTCAAGCCCGGCGGCATGCTGCGCGAGGTCGCAGCCGCCACCGGCCGCCGCATCGTGTTCTTCTGCGCCTTCGGCGAACGCTCGGCGATGGCGGTGGCGGCGGCGAAGGAGGCCGGCCTTGCCAATACGGCGCACATCGCCGGCGGCCTGGATGCCTGGAAGAAGGCCGGCGGGCCGCTCGTGCACTGACGGCCCCACGGGGCTTCTTGAGATAGGTCAGCAACCGCCCACATATTCGGACTAGGATCGGATGCAGCATCACCATCCGGGACCAACCATGAGCAAGACCGCCAAGCCGAGCGCGCCGCCCAAGACCGCCGACGAGAAACCGGCGGACAGCAAGGCGAAGAAGCCGCTGCCGCCCGACATCGACGACGACGATTACGAAGACGGCGACATCGCAACGCCGAAGCGCGACCGTTATGGTTTGGATGACGAGCCGTTGTGAGGTCTTAGTCCCATACTCCGACGTCGTCCCTGCGTAGTACGCAATTGCGCACTCGGCAGGGACGACTGGAGGCACCTCGGCGTCGTCACTCCGCGCCCGCCCTACCTGCCATGCGCTTGCGTTCATGGACAAATAACCGCCCTTCGATAGTTTCCGCATCCCGAAGGAAGTCAGACGGAACTGCAATGGTCGACGTTCTCGCCGCACCGCAGCAAGGCAAGGCGGACAGCGCACTGCGCACGCTGACGGGAATCTCGATCGCGCATTGGGTCAGCCATTTTCATCTGCTGGTCCTGCCGATGCTGTTTCCGTTTCTCAAAGCGCAGCTCGGCGTCGGCTATATCGAGCTCGGCTTCGCACTCACCGTCTTCGCGGTGGTGTCCGGACTAACGCAGGCGCCGACCGGCTATCTCGTCGATCATTTTGGCGCGCGCAGGATCCTGCTGATCGGCCTCACGCTGGGCGGCTTCGCGCTGATCCTGCTCGGCCTGCATCTCAGCTATGTCTCGCTGATTGCCTGCGCCGTGCTGCTGGGCCTCGCCAACAGTGTCTATCATCCCGCGGACTACGCCATCCTGGCCGCGCACATGGACGAGGCGCGGATGGGCCGCGCCTTCTCGATCCACACCTTTGCCGGCTTTCTCGGCGGCGCGGTGGCGCCGGCGATCGTGGCGGCGCTCGTCGCCGTGTCCGGCGGCGTCGGCGCGCTGATCGCGTCGGGCGCGATCGGCATTCTGGTGGCGCTACTGCTGCTCGTCATGAACATTCCCGACGCCGGCGCCAGCAAGACAAAGCCGGGCGCGGAGAACACGCCGAAGCAGGCGGTCATCACCCCGGCGCTGATCACGCTGACGGCGCTGTTCATGCTGCTCAGCCTGTCCGTCGCCGGCATCAACAATTTCGGCGTCGTCGCGCTGATGAGCGGCTACGGCACGTCCTATTCGGCAGCCAACGTCATGCTGACGGCATTCCTCGGCGCCAGCGCCGCCGGCGTGCTCGCCGGCGGCTTCCTCGCCGACCACACCGAACGCCACGGCTATGTCGCGGCGGCCTGCTTTGCCGTGAACGCGGCGATCGTGCTGCTGATCGCGCTGATGACGCTGCCCGGCTGGGCTTTGACCGCGGCGATGACGGTCGCGGGCTTCCTCTCCGGCGTGATCGCCCCGTCGCGCGACATGCTGGTGCGCAATGCCGCGCCGGCGGGCGCCGCGGGGCGCGCCTTCGGCATCGTCTCCACCGGCTTCAATCTCGGCGGCATCGTCTCGCCGCTGCTGTTCGGCTGGATCATGGACCAGAGCGCGCCGCACTGGGTGTTCGGCGCGTCCGTGATCTTCATGGTGGCGACGGTGGTGCTGTCGCCGTTCACGGAGCGGAAGCGGCAGGCTCCTGCCAATTGAGCGGCCGGTAGCGCTACGAATTCAACTGTCGTCCCCGCCTGGTGCGCAATTGCGCGCGCGGCAGCGTCATGGCCGGGCTTGTCCCGGCCATCCACGCTTATCCACACAAAGAACGTGGATGCCCGGGACAGCCCGGGCATGACGACCTCTGCAAAGTTCAAATGCAATTGCCCTGGAATGGCCGGGACGACTGTGATTGTGGCCGGCAGCGTTCGCCACGCCGCCGCCACCTTTACGTCGGCGACACCGCGCCCTTCAGCGCGCTGGCCTGTGCCGCGGCACCACGGGTCAACCTCGCCCTCTCCGTGTTCGGCCACAGCAGCAGCAGGCCGAGCAGACCGGAGCCGACCATGATCACGGCGTTGATGGTGAAGCCGGACATGTAGCCGTCGAGCGTGCTGCCGGCGCGCTGGATCGTCGCGCCCATCACGGCCGGCGCGATGACGCCGGCCAGCGTGTACAGCGCACCGTAGATCGCGAGGATGGCGCCGCGCTGCGAGGTCGGCGTGAACTCGCCGAGCATCGGCGGGCAGACGACATAGATCGCGCCGCACAGGCCCGAGCCGACCACCAGCAGTGCGATCTGCAGGCCTGCACCCTGAACATGCGGCATCATCGCCAGAACCAGCCCACCGATCACCAGCGGCACCGAGCCGAGCACGCCGCGTGCGACGCGCGTGTTGTAGCCGCGCGCCATCATCACCTGCGAGATCCAGCCGGTGAGGATGACGATGGTGGCGCCGAACACCCAGGGCAGGATCGAGACGAAGCCGGCCTGGCTCTGCGAGAAGCCGAGGCCCTTGACGATGAACGGCGTGAACCAAGTCAGGCCGAGCGACAGCGCCCAATAGGCACCGAAGGTCGCGGCGACGCAGCCGATGAAGGTGCGCGAGGTCAGAAGCTGCAAGTAGGGAATTTTCTGCTCGGTCTCGGCGAGGACCTGCGTGTCCTCCAGCGGCCCTTCCTTGCCGAGCACGAGCCAGGCCGCAACCCAGATCAGGCCGACGATTCCGAGCGCGCCGAAGGCATAGTGCCAGGAATGATTGACGATGATCCAGTTCAGCGCCGGCACGGCCAGGATGACGCCGAAGGCCGAGCCCTGCGACAGGATCGCGGTCGGCAGCGTGCGCTTCTCGTCGGGGAACCATTTGTAGATGGCGTGCGCGGCGACAGAGAAGGCCGGGCCTTCGCCGGCGCCCAGCACGATGCGGCAGATCAGGAGCGTGGTGAAGGAGACGGTGCCGACCATCGGAAACTGCGCCAGCGCCCAGATCACCGCGAGCGTCAGCAGCACCCAGCGCGTCGGCACCTTGTTGACGATGAAGCCGACCACGATGGCGGCGATCGAGAACAGGAAGAAGAACGAGGAGCCGAGCAGGCCGAACTGCTCCGGCGAGAGCTTCAGATCGGTCATGATCGGCACGCCGGCGAGGCCGACGACGATCTTGTCCGCAAAGTTCACGACCATGAAGAGAAAGAGGAGAAAGGTGACGGTCCAGGCGCCCTTCGGCGTTGGCTTCGCCGAATCCCTGGACTGCCCTGCCGTCCTGCCCGCCGCATCGGGCGTTCCCTGAGCGCTCATCGTTCTCCCCGCATGTCTTTTTGGCACTTTTTTGATTTGGCCGTCTTGGAAGCTAACAACGGCTTCGAGACCAACGCAACCCGGCATTTCCACAGCAAGTGTGCTACGCAACAAGTCCCCATTCCGTCCGGCGCCATTCATCGTGCTGAGCATCCGAAATCTTTCCAAGACCTTCTCCTCGGCCGGCGAACCGGTCCATGTGCTGCGCGGCGTCGATCTCGACCTCGGCAAGGGCGAACGCGTCGCACTGACCGGCGAGTCCGGCAGCGGCAAGAGCACGCTGCTGCACCTGATCGCGGGGTTGGACGCCGCCGACGGCGGCACGATCCGGCTGGAGGACGTCGAAGTGACCAAGCTCTCCGATGCCGGTCGCGCCAGCTTGCGGCGCGACCGGATCGGCCTGGTTTTTCAGCAGTTCAACCTGATCCCGAGTCTTTCGGTTGCGGACAATCTGGTGTTTCAGGCGCGGATCGCCGGCCGTCACGATGCAGCCTGGACCAACGAGCTGACCGAACGACTCGGGCTTGGATCACTCCTGAAGCGCTATCCCGAGCAATTGTCCGGAGGTCAGCAGCAACGGGTCGCGATTGGCCGGGCCTTGGCGACAAAGCCCTCGCTGCTGCTGGCGGACGAGCCGACCGGCAATCTGGATGAAGACACCGCCGAGGACGTGCTGGCGCTGGCGCGCGACCTCGTCGCGCGCACCGGCTGCGGCTTCCTGATGGTGACGCACAGCCTGCATCTGGCCGCAACACTCGACCGCCACCTCACCCTGCATGCGGGGCGGATCGCATGAGACGTGCGCTCTGGATCCTTGCGGTGCTGCTCAGCCATTGGCGACGTCACAAGATGCAGTTCGCGACGCTTCTGATCGGGCTGATCGCGGCGACCGCGCTGTGGAGCGGCGTGCAGGCCATCAACCAGCAGGCCCGCACCGCCTATGACCGCGCCGCGGCGACATTCGGCGGCACCCGCACCGCAATGCTGGTGGCACCGCATGCGGCAACTTTCCCGCAGGATCTTTTCGTAAAGCTCCGCCGCGCCGGCTGGCCGGTGTCACCGGCACTGGAAGGCCGGGTCCAGATCAACGGCCGCTCGGTGCGGCTGCTCGGGATCGAGCCGGTGACGCTGCCGGCCGAAATCGGCAATGCGCCGCGCCTCGGCGCCGCGGATTTGAGCAGCTTCGTGGCACCGCCCGGCCAGACCTTGGTGGCGCGCGAGACGCTGGCCGACTTGCAGGCGCCGGAAGGCGCGAGGCCCGCGATCAGCGACGGCGCAGAACTGCCGCTCTTGCGCGTGCTGCCCCAGCTCGCGCCCGGCGTGCTGGTGGTCGATATCGGCGTGGCCCAGCGCCTGCTGAACAAGCCGGATCAGCTGTCGCGGCTGCTGATCGGCAAGCCGAAGAGCAGGCCCGCGCCGCTGGCCAGCGTTGTCGGCGACCAATTGCAGCTGATCGAGCCGAATGCGGAGACCGAGCTGGAGCGCCTCACCGACAGCTTCCATCTCAACCTCACGGCCTTCGGCCTGCTGTCGTTCTTCGTCGGCCTCTTCATCGTCAACTCGGCCGTCGGCCTCGCCTTCGAGCAGCGGCTGCCGATGCTGCGGACGCTGCGCGCCTGCGGTGCCTCGGCGCGGCTCGTCAACACCGTGCTGGTGGTCGAGCTCGTCGCATTGGCGCTGGTCGCAGGTTTGATCGGGCTCGTGTGCGGCTATTTCATTGCCGCCGTGTTGCTGCCTGACGTCGCGGCGTCGCTGCGCGGGCTCTATGGCGCGCAGATCCCGGGGCAGCTCAGCTTGCGGCCCGAATGGTGGCTCGCCGGCATCGGCATCAGCATTGCAGGCGCGCTGGTCGCGGCGGCCACCAGCCTGATCAAGGCGGTCACGATGCCAGTGCTGGCGACGGCGCAGCCGCGCGCGTGGCAGCAGCGGCAGCGCCGCTGGCTGGTTCTGCAAAGCTGTGCGGCCGGCGCCGTGTTCGCGGTCGCGCTGCTGCTGCTGCGCTACGGCGAATCGCTGATCGCGGGCTTTGGCTTGCTGGCGGCCTTGATGCTCGGCGCGGCCCTGATCCTGCCGGCGTTGCTCGAGCTCCTCCTGCTCGCAGGCCAACGTACCGCGCGAAGACCGCTGGCGCTGTGGTTCTGGGCGGACAGCCGGCAGCAGCTCTCCGGCCTGTCGCTGGCGCTGATGGCGCTGCTGCTGGCGCTCGCTGTCAATGTCGGGGTGTCCACCATGGTGGAGACGTTCAGCCGCACCTTCCTCGGCTGGCTGAACGGACGGCTCGCCGCCGACGTCTACATCAGCGCCTCCGACAACGCGCAAGGTGTCGCGATCCGCAACTGGCTGAAGCAGCGCAGCGACGTGCAGGCGATCCTGTCGGGCGGGCGCGCCGAGGCGCAGCTTGAGGGCCAGCCGGTGGAACTGCTCGGCCTGCCCGACCACGTGCTCTATCGCGAGCGCTGGCCGCTGCTGGACGCCGCGCCGCGGGCCTGGACCCGGCTGGTGCCCGGCAACGCCGCCTTCATCAGCGAGCAGCTCAGCCGCCGCCTGAATGTGCGCATCGGCGACGTCGTCGCGGTGCCGGCAGCTGGCGGGACCTGGGAGCTCGACATCGTCGGCATCTATGCCGATTACGGCAATCCAAGGGGACAGCTGACCGTGAATGTCGCGGCGCTGATCCGGCAATTTCCGCAGACGCCGCAGACGCGGATCGGCCTCATCGCCGCGAAGGAAAGCATCCCGGGCCTGATCGCGGCGTTGCAGAAGCAGTTCGCGCTCGACGACCGCAGCGTCGCCGACCAGGCGACGGTGAAGGCGGAATCGATCCGCATCTTCAACCGCACCTTTGCGGTGACCTCGGCGCTGAACGCCTTCACGCTGGGTGTCGCCGGGATCGCACTCTTCACGAGCCTGCTGACGCTGGCGAATTCCCGCCTGCCGCAGCTCGCGCCGCTGTGGGCGATCGGCATCACGCGGCCGCGCCTTGCCGCGATCGAGCTGGCCAAGACGCTGTCGGTGGCGCTGTTCACGGCGCTGCTGGCGGTGCCGCTCGGCCTCGTGGTGGCATGGTGCCTGATTGCGATCGTGAACGTGAAGGCGTTCGGCTGGCGGCTGCCGTTCCATGTGTTTCCGGAGCAATTGATCGGGCTGGTCGCGGTGGCGCTGCTGGCCTCGCTGCTGGCGGCCCTCCTGCCGGTGGTGCGGCTGGCGCGGATGCAGCCGGCGAGCCTCGTCAAGGTGTTTGCCAATGAGCGCTGATCGCCTCTCGCGCCGCGCCTTCGCCAGCGGCATCGCCGCGCTGGCGCTCGCGCGCCGCGCCGCTGCGCAAGGCTATGCCGGGCTCGGCGAGACCGCGGACAGCTTTGCGAAGGTGACGCCGGGACGACCGTTTGCCTTTCCGGCCGATCACGGGCCGCATCCGGATTTTCGCATCGAGTGGTGGTATCTCACGGCCAACCTCGTTGACGGCCGAGGTGCGGCTTGCGGCCTGCAATGGACGCTGTTCCGCCAGGCAGCGCAGCCGGGCCCGCAACGCGAAGGCTGGGCCAATCAGCAGGTGTGGATGGCCCATGCCGCGGTGACGCGCGCCGACACCCACCGCTTCAACGAGACATTTTCGCGCGGCGGCGTGGGGCAGGCCGGGGTCACGGAAAAGCCGTTCGATGCCTGGATCGACGATTGGCAGATGAAGGGCCTCGAGCCCACCGACGATCGCAATCTGGCGCCGCTGACGCTGAAAGCGTCCGGCACCGACTTCAGCTACGCGCTGACGCTCGAGGCCGACCGTCCCGTGGTGTTGCAGGGCGACGGCGGCTACAGCCGCAAGTCCGAACGCGGCCAGGCGTCCTATTATTACAGCCAGCCGTTCTACCGCGCCCGCGGCACGCTCACCATCGACGACAAGCCGGCCAGTGTCTCGGGCCAGGCCTGGATGGACCGCGAATGGAGCAGCCAGCCGCTCGACACGGATCAGACCGGCTGGGACTGGCTGTCGCTGCATCTGTCGTCAGGCGACAAGCTGATGCTGTACCGGCTGCGGCAGAAGGACGGCAAGAATCATCCGTTCGGCAATTGGATCGACGCGGCAGGCAACACGCAGATGATCGCGGGTGGCGACATCCAGATGATTCCGATGGCGGCGGCGGAGGTCGCAGGACGCAAGGTGCCGGTGGAATGGCAGATCGCGATCCCGTCGCGATCGTTCTCGATCCAGTGCAAGCCGCTCAATCCGAAAGCCTGGATGGGGACCGGCTTCGCCTATTGGGAAGGGCCGATCAGCTTTGCCGGAAGCCATGACGGTGTTGGCTATCTCGAGATGACCGGCTATTGAAGCCGCGACCTCTAAAGGGACCTCGCGATGTATCACCTCACCGCCCTCGTCACCCTGCTGGCGATCGCATTTTACTTCTTCACCATCATCAACGTCTCGCGCGCACGCACCAAGACCGGCGTCAAGGTGCCTGCGATGTCGGGCCATCCGGATTTCGACCGTGCCTTCCGCATCCAGATGAACACGCTGGAATGGCTGCCGATCGTCCTGCCGGCGCTGTGGCTGTTCGCGATCTATATCGGCGACGCCATCGCCGCGGGGCTCGGCGCGGTCTGGATCATCGGCCGCATCGTCTATTTCATCGGCTATTCGAAGGCCGCGGCCAAGCGCGGCCCAGGTTTTGCGATCCAGATCCTCGCGGCGTTTGCGCTGTGGGTGGGAGCGCTGGGGGCGGTGGTGTTGCGGCTGGTGAAGTGAAGCACTGCATCGTGCGTGCTCGTGTCCCGGGCGCGGTGCAGCGTGCAACGCTGCGCCGCTGAACCGGGACCCAGTCGAGCCTCTGCGCCCGGCGAAGCGTGGGTCCCGGCTCTGCGCAGCAGCGTTTCACGCTGCAGCGCGTCCGGGACACGAGGGCCTCACTTCGTCAGCGGGCAGCCGCTTTCCTTGGCGGTGAAGAAGGCCTTGTCGCCGGGGACGGTGGCGAGCAGCTTGTAATAGTCCCAGGGCTTCTTCGACTCCGCGGGCTTCTTGACCTCGAACAGATACATGTCGTGGACCATGCGGCCGTTCTCCAGCACCTTGCCGCCTTGCGCGAAGTCGTCGTCGACCGGGAGCTCCTTCAGCTTCTTGGCGACGGCATCCGGATCCTTGGTGCCGGCGGCCTTGACCGCCTTCAGATAGCTCAGCGTCGCCGAATAGGTGCCGGCCTGGATCATGTTCGGCATCCGGCCGGTGCGCTTGAGAAAGCGCTCGCCGAGATTGCGGCTCTTGTCGTTGACGTCCCAGTAGAAGCCTTCCGTCAGCACCAGGCCCTGCGCGGCCTGCAGGCCGAGGCCGTGCACTTCGGCGAGCGTCATCAGGAGGCCGGCGAGCTTCTGACCACTGGCGACGATGCCGAACTCGGACGCCTGCTTGATCGAGTTGGTGGTGTCGAGGCCGGCATTGGCGAGGCCGACGATCTTGGCCTTGGAGCTCTGCGCCTGCAGCAGGAAGGAGGAGAAGTCCGAGGAGTTGAGCGGCACGCGCACCGAGCCGACCACCTTGCCGCCGTTGGCGGCGACGATCTCGCTGGTGTCCTTCTCCAGCGCATAGCCGAAGGCGTAATCCGCGGTGAGGAAGAACCAGGTGTCGCCACCGGCCTTGGTCAACGCGCCGCCGGTGCCGACGCCGAGCGCGCGGGTGTCGTAGGCCCAGTGGAAGCCGTAGGGCTGGCAAGCATCGCCTGTCAGCCGCGAGGTCGCGGCGCCGACGACGATGTCGATCTTCTTCTTTTCCTTGGAGAGCTCATGGATCGCGAGCGCGACCGAGGAGGTCGTCAGTTCCGTGATCATGTCGACGTTCTCGACGTCGTACCAGCGCCGCGCGATCGAGGCTGCAAGGTCCGGCTTGTTCTGGTGGTCGGCGGTGACGAGCTCGATCTTCTGGCCGAGCACCTCGCCGCCGAAATCCTCGATCGCCATCCTGGCCGCCTCGACCGACCATTTGCCGCCGTAATCGGCATAGACGCCGGACTGGTCGTTGAGGATGCCGATCTTGACGCCTTGGGCGGAGGCCGGCGCGGCAAGCAATGCGGCCGACGCCGCTGCGGCCAAAAGTGCTGATTTCATCTATTATCTCCCAGCAGTTTCTGTTTTGAAATCGCGCCGATACTAGGGAAGAACCCCGCGCATGCCCATCCGTTTCACGTTGGTCGTTAGTATGGGTGGCCGTGCGCTAGACAACCGGTGTCGTCCCGGACAAGCGCGCCACAAGCGCGCGTAGATCCCGGGACCCATAATCACAGGGAGAGGTTTGACGAAGACTCGGGTTTGCTAGCATCGCCCCAAACTCCTCCCTGTGGTTATGGGTCCCCGCCTTCGCGGGGACGACACCGAAGGTGCGGACACGCCGGCGGCCACAATGAATCAGGCAACCACCTCCGGCTTCTTGCCCTCGTTCCGCCCCTCCGCCAGGTTCCGCACCACCACATAGAAGATCGGCGTGAACAGAAGCCCGAACAGGGTGACGCCGATCATGCCGAAGAACACGGCAACACCGACCGCCTGCCGCATCTCGGAACCGGAGCCAGTCGAGATCACCAACGGCAGTACGCCGAGGATGAAGGCGAAGGAGGTCATCAGGATCGGCCGCAGGCGCAGGCGGCAGGCCTCGATCACGGCCTCCAACCGCGGCCTGCCTTCATTCTCGATGTCGCGCGCGAACTCGACGATCAGAATCGCGTTCTTCGCGGCCAGCCCCACCAGCACGACGAAGCCGATCTGGGTGAGGATGTTGACGTCCTGGCCCATGAGGCGCACGCCGATGGTGGCAGCCAACAGGCACATCGGCACGATCAGGATCACCGCGAACGGCAGGGTCCAGCTGCCATATTGCGCGGCGAGCACGAGATAGACGAACAGCACGCAGATCGGGAACACGTAGAGGCCGGCATTGCCGCCGGTGACCTGCTGATACGACAGATCCGTCCACTCGAAGGTGAAGCCGCTCGGCAAGGTGTCGTTCGCCAGCTGCTTGATGGCGTTGAGCGCGGTGGTCGAGCTTACGCCTGGCGCGGGCTCGCCCTGGAGCTCGGATGCGGCATAGAGATTGTAGCGCGCGACGCGGTCGGGACCCGAGACGTCCTTGAACTCGACTACGCTGCCGAGCATCACCATGTCGCCGGAGGCATTGCGCGTGCGCAGGCGTGCCAGATCGCTCGGCTCCTTGCGGAACGGAAAATCGGCCTGCGCGGTGACGTGATAGGTGCGCCCGAACAGGTTGAAGTCGTTGACGTAGGTCGATCCGAAATAGCTCTGAATCGTGTCGTTGATGTTCGAGATGGGAACGCCGAGCTTCTGCGCCTTGGTGCGGTCGATATCGACGAAGAGCTGCGGCGTGTTGGCGGTGAACGGCGAGAACACGGAGGGGCCGAGCAAGAAGGGCGATTTGCGCGCTGCGGCGACGAGTTCGTCGGTGGCCGCGGCGAGCATTTCGGGTCCGCGGCCCTGGCGGTCCTGGATGCGGATAGTGAAGCCGCCGCCGGTGCCGATGCCGGGCACGGCCGGCGGCGGAATCACGATGATGAAGGCGCCCTGGATCGCGGACAGGCGCTTGCGCAGCTCCACCGTGATCGCGTTCGCAGACAATCCCTTCTTGATGCGCGCCTCGGGCTCGTCGAACACGGGGAACAGCGCCGCCGCATTGCCGGCCTGGGTGCGGGTGGCGCCGGAGAAGCCGGCGAAGGCGGCGACGCGGACGATGCCGGGCGTATCCAGCGCAATCCGCTCGATCTCGCGCACGACCTCGGTGGTGCGCGCCAGCGAGGCCGCACCGGGCAATTGCACGGAGACGATGACGTAGCCGCGATCCTGCGCGGGGATGAAGCCCTGCGGCGTGGTCACGATCAGCCAGCCGGCGCTGCCGATCAGCACGAGGTAGATCAGGAGCATCAGCACCGAATGCCGGATCACGAAATTGGCGAGGCCGGCATAACCGTGCGCCAGGCGGTCGAACACGCGGTTGAACACGCCGGTGAAGGCACCCCACGCCCGCGCGACGACATTCCAGCTCGCCGGCGGCCGCTTCGCTTCGTGGGGGGTGAGGATCAGCGATGCCAATGCCGGCGACAGCGTCAGCGAGCAGAAGCAGGAGATCGCGGTCGCGACCGCGATGGTGACGGCGAATTGCTGGAAGAACTGCCCGGAAATGCCGCCGAGGAAGGCGGTCGGGACGAACACCGCGCACAACACCAGCGCGATCGAGACCAGCGCGCTGCCGACCTCCTCCATGGTCTTCAGCGCGGCATCGCGCCGGCTCATGCCGTGCTCGAGATGCCGCTCGACATTCTCGACGACCACGATCGCGTCGTCGACCACGATGCCGACGGCGAGAACCAGGCCGAACAAGGTGAGATTGTTGATGGAGAAGCCCAGCGCCGCCATCACCGCGAAGGTGCCGACCAGCGACACCGGTATCGCGATGATGGGAATGATCGCGGGCCGCCATCCCTGCAGGAACACCAGCACCACGATCACCACGAGCAGCATGGCCTCGTAGATCGTCTTGATCAGCTCGTGCACGGACTGCGCGATGAACTCGGTCGGGTTGTAGCCGATATTGTAGTCGAGGCCCTTCGGGAAGCTCTCCTTCAGCCTCGTCATGGTGTCGTTGATGTTCTTTGCCGTGGCGAGAGCGTTCGATCCCGGCCGCTGCGTCACCAGCATGGCGACCGCGGATTTGCGCAGCAGGAAGCTGTTGGTGGAGTACGCCAGCGCACCGAGCTCGACGCGGGCTACGTCGCGCAACCGCACGACGCGGCCGTCGGACCCGGCCTTGATCAGGATGTCCTCGAACTGCTTCTGGTCCTTCAGCCGGCCGGTGAAGGTGAGATTCGGCTGGAAGGCGCGGTCGGCGATCGGCGGCTCGGCGATCTGGCCGCCGGCGATCTGCACGTTCTGGGCCCGGATCGCGGCCAGCACCTCGGCCGAGGTCAGGCCGAGATTGGCGATCCGGTCAGGGTCGAGCCACAGCCGCATCGAATAATCGCGCGCGCCGAAGATCTGGATGTCGCCGACGCCGTCGAGACGCAGCAGCTGGTCGCGGACCTGGAGCAGCGCGTAATTGGAGATATAGAGCTGGTCGAACGTGTCGTCAGGCGACAGCATGAAAACGACCATCAGGATGTCGGGCGAGTTCTTGCGCGTGGTGACGCCGTTGCGCTGCACCTCCTCCGGCAGCCGCGGCTGCGCGATCGCGACGCGGTTCTGCACCAGCACCTGGGCCTTGTCGAGGTCCGTGCCGAGCTTGAAGGTGACGGTGATGGTGAGCTGGCCGTTCGAGGTCGCCTGGCTGTAGAGATACAGCATGTCCTCGACGCCGTTGATCTCCTGCTCGATGGGAGCTGCGACCGTGTCGGAGACCGTCTGCGCGGAGGCGCCGGGGTATTGCGTCGTGACCACCACGGTCGGCGGCACCACTTGCGGATATTCGGAGACCGGCAGCGTGGTGTAGGCGAGCGCGCCGACGATCAGGAGCACGATCGACAGCACCATCGCCAAAATGGGCTGGTTGATGGAGAGACGGCCGAGATTCATGACTTGTCACCGGCTGGGGCTGGCGCGGTCTGCGGAGCGACCTTGGCGCCGACCCGGGCGCGCTGGATGCCGTTGACGATGACGCGGTCCTCCGCCTTCAATCCCTCGCGGATCACGCGCAGGCCGTCATCCAGCGGGCCGAGCACCACCGGACGGGCCTCGACGGTGTCATCGGGCTTCACCACGAAAACGATCTTGCGGGATTGGTCGGTCGCGACGGCGGCATCGGGAATCAGCAGAGCTTCATAGGGCGCGCTGCCGATCAGCCTGACACGGCCGAACTGGCCGGGCAGGATCGAAAGGTCGGTGTTCTTGACGACCGCGCGGCTCCGCAGCGTGCCGGTCGAGACGTCGAGACGGTTGTCGAGAAAGTTGATGGTGCCTTCATGCGAGGGCTTGGTCTCGCCGGCGAGCGTCACCTGCACCGGGTTCGCCGTGTCGCGCGAGCTCGGGCGCCGCCCCTCGAACCACAGCTTGCTGTATTTGATGAAGGTCGCCTCGTCCATGTCGAAATAGATGTAGATCGGATCAAGCGTGACGATGGACGTCAGCAATGTCGACGTGCCGCTGTCGCTGCCCTGCACGAGATTGCCGGGACTGACGAGATGGCGGCTGACGCGTCCCGTCAGCGGCGCCGTCACATGCGTGAACTCGATGTTGAGCTTGGCGGCCTTCAGCGCGCCTTCGGCCTGCATCTCGGCGGCATGCGCGGCCTGCAGGGCCTGGCGGCGCTGATCCACCACCTGCTCGGAGACGGCGCTGCTCTGCACGAGGCTGAGGCCGCGATCGAGCTCGCGCTTGGCAAGCTCCACCTTGGCCCGTGCATCCGAAAGCTGGCCCTCCGCTTGCGTCGCCACCGCCTCGAACGGACGCGGGTCGATCACGTAGAGCAGATCGCCCTGGCGCACGATGGCGCCGTCCTGGAATTCGACCGAGTTGACGAAGCCGCCGACACGCGGGCGCACCTGCACCTCCTCGACCGCCTCGAAGCGGCCGGTGAACTCGTCCCAATCGGTGACGGTGCGCTTGACCGGCTGGGCCACCGTCACCGCCGCCGGCGGCGGAGCAGCGGCTTGCGAGGTCGGTTGTCCGCAACCGGTGAGCGCGACAGCCGCGACGAGCAGCGCGGCGATTGCAATCGGTCGGGTCCGAACGAAATCGTGTTTTTTGACAAACCGCTCGCTTCCATCCGGTCCGCTCATCCCAGGTCCTCGCACACAAGCCGCAGAATGGCACATGGTACGCTTCTACCTGCGGGCGCCACAAGATGGGTGGCCAAGATGAACTCTTCAAGACTGCGATGCGCGCAATGCTCGGACGAGCGCCCTGGCCGGAAGACGGGTTGACAGTTCGAGAGCCGGCTTCGGCGCCCTCAGCGCCTTCGCACATGACGGGACCTGGCGGCTCGGCTAGATTAACCCGCACAAAAACAAGGCGAATTGTCCGGGAGGACAGGCGTGCACCAGGGACGTGTCGTTTTCGGCGCGATCGAGGAGGTCGTATTCGGCCATCCCGCGGCGGACGCCATCGTCGCGCAGATGGACCGGCTGGGAACGCGCCGCGCCTTCCTGATGGTCTCCGGCACGCTCAACCGGCAAACCGACGAAATCGAGACGATCAAGCAGGCGCTGGGCCCGCGCTGCGCCGGCCTGTTCGACGCCATGCCGGCGCATACGCCGCGCGAGGCGGTGATCGCGGCCACACATGCGGCGCGCGAGGCGCAGGCTGATCTGATCGTCACCGTCGGCGGCGGCTCGATCACCGACGGCGCCAAGGCGGTGCAGCTTTGCCTCGCCAATGGCATCACCGATGTCGAGGGCATCGAGCGCATCCGCGTCCGCAAGGGCATCGCGCCCGAGATGAATGCGCCGACGGTGCGGCAGATCAGCGTGCCGACCACGATCGCCGGCGGCGAGTTCAGCGCGATCGCCGGCGTCACCGACCGCAGCACGAACGTGAAGCAGATGCTGCGGCATCCGCTGACGGTGCCGCGCGCGACCATCCTCGATCCGGCCATCACCGTGCACACGCCGGAATGGCTGTTCCTGTCGACCGGCATCCGTGCCATCGACCATTGCGTCGAAGCGATCTGTTCGCGCGAGGCGCATCCCTATGCCGACGCGCAGGCGGTGAAGGGCCTCGCCATGCTCGCCGACGCGCTGCCGCGGGTGAAGGCCAATCCCGCCGATCTCGACGCGCGAATGGACGCGCAGATCGGCACCTGGCTGTCGATGGGCGCGCTCGCCGCCGGGGTGCCGATGGGCGCGAGCCACGGCATCGGCTACGTGCTGGGCGCGGCCTTCGACGTGCCGCATGGCTACACCTCCTGCGTCATGCTGCCGGCGGTGATGCGCTGGAATGCCCGCGACAACGCCGAGCGGCAGATGATCGTCGCCGCCGCCATGGGCTATCCCGGCCACAACGCCGCCGACGTGCTCGATGCCTTCATCCGCTCGCTCGGCATGCCGCGCAGCCTTGCCGACGTGCATGTGTCGCCCGAGCATTTCGAGTCGATCGCCGACCAGGCGATGCGCACGCCCTGGGTGCCGCGCAACCCGCGCAAGATCGAAAGCCCGGCAGAGGTGCGCGAAATCCTGCTTCTTGCCGCATGATTCAAGCCGGAGGATAGATGTACACAGGTCACCACGCCCGCCTGCGCCCGCTGCAGCCCGCCTTCATCATGGCGGCCACAGGCGAGGCCGTCACCTATCGTGAGCTGGAGGCGCGCAGCAACCGGCTGGCACATCTGTTCCGCAAGCACGGCTTGAGGCGGCTCGACCATTACTCGATCTTCATGGAGAACAATTCGCGGTACCTGGAAGCCTGCGGCGCGGGCGAACGCTCCGGGCTGTACTACACCTGCATCAACTCCTTCCTGACGCCGGGCGAGCTCGCTTATCTGCTCGTCAACAGCCAGTCGAAAATCCTGATCACGTCGGTGGCGAAGCTCGACATCGCGCGCGAGGCGATCAAGTCCTGCCCCGATATCAAGCTCTGCATCGTCGCCGATGGCCCGGGCGAAAGCGAGCGCATCGTCGGGCTTGCGGACGTGACCGCGGACATGCCGGCGACACCGATCGCGGACGAATGGCTGGGCACCGCCATGCTGTACTCGTCCGGCACGACGGGACGGCCGAAAGGCATCCTGCGGCCGCTGCCGGAGGAGCCGCCGAAGCACAATCTGCCGCTGTTCGATTTCCTGACCAAGCTCTGGCACTACCGTGAGGGCATGGTCTACCTCTCGCCGGCCCCGCTCTATCATTCCGCCCCGCAAGCCGCCGTGAACCTCACGATCCGCATGGGCGGTACCGTGATCATCATGGAGAGCTTCGATCCCGAGCGGTACCTCGAGCTGGTCCAGCGCTGGGGCATCACGCACACCCAGCTGGTGCCGACGATGTTCTCGCGCATGCTGAAGCTGCCGGAGGAGGTCCGCAAGCGCTACGACCTGTCGTCGCTCGAGATCGCGATCCATGCCGCCGCGCCTTGCCCGGCGCTGGTCAAGGACGACATGATCAAATGGTGGGGACCCATCATCCACGAATATTACGGCGCGACCGAGGGCCTCGGCTTTACCGCCTGCAACAGCGAGGAATGGCTTAGCCATCGCGGCACCGTCGGCAAGGTGCTGCTCGGCGACCTCCACATCCTCGACGAGAACATGCGGGAATGTCCGGCCGGGACGCCCGGCCAGGTCTGGTTCAAGACGGCGACACCGTTCGAATATTTCAACGACCTTGAGAAGACCAGGGAGGCGCGCTCGGCCGACGGCAGCATGAGCACGGTCGGCGATGTCGGCTATGTCGACCAGGACCGTTTCCTGTACCTGACCGACCGCGCGACCTTCATGATCATCTCCGGGGGAGTGAACATCTATCCGCAGGAATGCGAAAACCTCCTGATCACCCATCCGAAGGTGGCCGATGCCGCGGTTTTCGGCGTGCCCAATGCCGATCTCGGCGAGGAGGTGAAGGCGGTGGTGCAGCCGATGCCGGGCGTGATGCCGGACGCGGCGCTGGCCGAAGAGCTGATCGCGTTCTGCGCGAAATCGTTGTCGCGGCAGAAGGTGCCGCGCTCGGTCGATTTCGAGAAGGAATTGCCGCGGCTGCCGACCGGGAAGCTGTACAAGCGCCTGCTGCGGGACCGGTATTGGGGAAACAAGGCGTCAAGGATCGTGTGAGGTGACTGTCACTCAAGGGCGAGACGTCGTCAAACAGAAGGTGTCGTCCCGGGGCGCGACGAAGTCGCGAACCCGGAATCCATAACCACAAGGAGTGGTTGTCGCGCGCGCAGACAACTCCGAGTCATCGAAAAACTCCTCCCTGGAATTATGGGCCCCGGATCTGCGCTTCGCTCGTCCGGGACGACGATGGATGCTTGAGAAGTAGCGAGACACTTCAGTTCCCGCTCTCTTCGCACCTGCACTCTCACGCTGTGAGATGTGAAACCCCGCGGCCTTCCGTCATCCGAAATGCCGAGGCGACGCGATCGGGGTTGCCACGCGCGGCTTGCGTGCTATCGTCGCGACAAACAGGCCGCAAAAAGGCCGATGTCCAGGGAGGATGAGCATGCGGAGCGTGTGGGCGCTCGCCGCGACGGCGGCGCTATCTGTGCTGACGGCCTCAACTGCCACGCTTGCCGGCGAGCCCAAGCAGGGCGGCGTCCTGCGGATGTATCACCGCGACAGTCCGGCCAACGCGTCGATCCTCGAGGGCGCGACCTATTCGGTCAATGTGCCGTTCATGGGGGTCTTCAACAATCTCGTCATCTACGATCAGCACATCGCGCAGAACACTCCCGATACGCTCAGGCCCGAGCTCGCCGAAAGCTGGTCCTGGAGCAGCGACAACAAGAAGCTGACGTTCAAGCTGCGTCAGGGCGTCAAATGGCACGACGGCAAGCCGTTCACGTCGGCCGACGTCAAATGCAGCTTCGATCTCCTGATGGGCAAATCGCAGCAGAAGCTGCGGCAGAATCCACGCAAGGCCTGGTACAACGAAGTCAACGAGATCACGACGAACGGCGATTTCGAGGTCTCATTCGCCCTGAAGCGGCCGCAACCCTCGCTGCTCGCGATGCTCGCATCCGGCTATACGCCGGTCTATCCCTGCCACGTCTCTCCGGCGGACATGCGCACCCATCCGATCGGGACCGGACCGTTCAAGTTCGTCGAGTTCAAGGCCAATGAATCGATCAAGCTGACACGAAATCCGGACTATTGGAAGAAGGGCCTGCCCCATCTCGACGGCATCGAGTACACGATCATCACGAACCGCTCGACCGCGATCCTCGCTTTCGTCGCCGGCAAGTTCGACATGACCTTCCCGACGCACATCACGATCCCGCTGCTGAAGGACATCAAGTCGCAGGCGCCGAACGCGACCTGCGTCGTCGAGCCGACCAACGTTTCGACCAACATCATCGTCAATTCGACCTCGGCGCCGTTCGACAACATCGACGTTCGCAGAGCCATGTCGCTCGCGCTCGACCGCAAGGCCTTCGTCGACATCCTGTTCGAGGGCCAGGCCGATATCGGCGGCACCATGCTGCCGCCGCCTCAGGGCATCTGGGGCATGCCCAAGGACAAGCTCGAGACCATTCCGGGCTACGGCCCGAACGTCAACGCGAACCGCGAGGAGGCAAAGAAGCTGATGCAGAAGGCGGGCTACGGTCCCGACAAGCATCTTGCGGTGAAGGTCTCGACACGCAACATCGCGGAATATCGCGACCCCGCGGTGATCCTGATCGACCAGCTCAAGAGCATCTATATCGACGGCGAGCTCGACGTCGTCGAGACGGCCAACTGGTTTCCGAAGGTCGCGCGCAAGGACTACATGCTCGGCCTCAATCTGACCGGCAGCGCCGTCGACGACCCCGACCAGTCCTTCTACGAGAATTATTCCTGCGGCTCGGAACGCAACTACACCAATTACTGCAACAAGGAGATCGAGAAGCTGTTCGACGTGCAATCGCAGGAGACCGACGTCAACAAACGCAAGCCGCTGGTGTGGGACATCGACAGGAAGCTGCAGGAGGACGTCGCCCGCCCGATCATCTTCCATGCACGCGCCGGCACCTGCTGGCAGCCCTACGTCAAGGGCGTCACGATCATGTCGAACAGCTCCTATAACGGCTTTCGCTACGAGGACGTGTGGCTCGACAAGTAGCACGGCAGGCTGAAGACTAGCGGCTCGCGGAGGGCGAAGGATGTTTGCCTATCTGGTGCGACGCCTGTTCCTGATGCTCGTGACCCTGCTCGGGATCTCGGTCGTCATCTTCGTCCTGCTGCGCGTCGTGCCCGGCAATATCGTCGACATCCTGTTCGCCGCCGCCGGCTATGTCGATCCCGCCGACAAGGCCAATCTGGAGAAGGAGCTCGGCATCGACCAGCCGCTGATCGTGCAATATTGGCACTGGATCAGCGGCTTTGTGCGCGGCGACTTTGGTTTTTCCTACGTTTCCGAGAAGCCGGCGCTGCAGGAGATATTGCCGCGAATTCCGATCACGGCAAAGCTGGCCGGCCTCGCCCTGCTGTTCTCGGCCTCGATCGGGATTCCCTTGGGCGTCATCAGCGCCGTGAAGCAAGGCACGCGGCTGGATTACGCCTTGCGCGTGGTCAGCCTCAGCGGCCTGTCGCTACCCTCGTTCTGGCTCGGCCTTCTGATCCTCACCGCGTCGGTGGCGATGTTCGGCCAGATGCCGATCTTCAACCCGAATCCGCAGACCTGGCTCGAGGCGTTCGCGACCTACGCCGTGCCGGCCGCCGCCGTCGGCTTCCGCAGCGCGGCGCTGACCATGCGCATCACGCGGTCCTCGATGCTGGAAGTGCTGCGGCAGGACTACATCCGCACCGCACGCGCCAAGGGTGCCTCCGATGCCGCCGTGAACTATCGTCACGCGCTGAAGAACGCGATTCTGCCCGTGATCACCGTGATCGGCATCGAGGCGGCCTTCCTGATCGGCGGCCTGATCGTCACCGAGACGGTGTTCAACATCCCCGGTGTCGCCCGCTTCCTGGTCGAGGCGATCCGCTGGCGCGACTATCCGATCGTGCAGAACCTCGTGATGTTCATCGCCGTGGTCGTCGTGGTCGCGAATTTCACCGTCGACATGCTCTACGCGGTGTTCGATCCGCGGATCAGGTACACGGATTAGGAGAGCTACTTGGCCGCGATCGACTTCGACGTTGAACTGAGGCGGGCCGGCGCGCATGCCACCGGGGGCTGGCGGCGCGTGCTGTTCCTGGCGCAGCGGCACGTGCTCGGCGCGGCCGGGCTCGTCATCATGACGGTGTTCGTGCTCACCGCGGTCTTTGCCGACTTCATCGCGCGCTATGACCCGCTGACGGTCGATTCCGCGCGCGCGCTGGCGCGCCCGAGCTGGGCGCACTGGATGGGAACCGATTCCTTCGGCCGCGACGTGTTCAGCCGCATCATCCACGGCGCGCGCATCTCGCTCGCGGTCGGCATCGGCTCGACCGCGCTCGGCGGCACGATCGGCGTCATCGTCGGGCTCACCTCCGGCTATCTGTCCGGCTGGGTCGATCTCGTCTTCCAGCGCGTGTCCGACGTTCTTCAGGCGCTGCCGCTGCTGGTCCTCGCCCTGATCATGACGGCGGCGCTCGGCCCGTCCCTGCCGAACGTCATCATCGCCATCGCGATCCCGCTGATCCCGACCGTATCGCGCGTCACCCGCGCCAACACGCTGGCGCTGCGCGAACAGCCCTTCGTCGAAGCCGCCAAGTCGATCGGCATGAGCGAGGTGCGGATCGCGCTGCGCCACGTGCTGCCGAACACGCTCGCGCCGCTGATCGTGCTCGCGACCGCCCAGCTCGGCTCGACCATCCTGACCGAGGCCTCCCTCTCCTTCCTCGGCCTCGGCATTCCCGAGCCCTATCCATCCTGGGGCCGCATGCTGTCGGAATCCGCCGCCGAATATGTCCGCACGGCGCCCTGGCTGGTGATCTTTCCGGGCATCGCCATCAGCCTCGCCGTGTTCGGCGCCAATCTGTTCGGCGACGCCCTGCGTGACATTCTCGATCCCCGGCAGCGCGGCTGATGACGAAACAATCCGATCTCGTGCTCGAGGTGAAGAACCTGAAGACGGTGTTCTTCACCAATTCCGGCCTGTTCAAGGCCGTGGACGATCTCTCCTTCAACGTGAGGCGCGGCGAGACCCTGGCGATCGTCGGCGAATCCGGCTGCGGCAAGAGCGTCACCGCGCTGTCGCTGATGCGGCTCGTGCCCGACCCGCCCGGCCGCATCGTCGGCGGCTCCGTCTCGCTCGAGGGCACCGATCTGCTGGCGCTGGACGAAGCGGAGATGCGCGCCGTCAGGGGCAACCGCGTCTCCATGATCTTCCAGGAGCCGATGACATCGCTCAATCCGGTGATGCGGATCGGCGACCAGATCGTCGAAGCGGTGCGGCTGCACCGGAACATCCCGGCCAGGGCGGCTCAGGACATCGCCGTCGAGATGCTTCGCCTGGTGCGTATTCCCGAGCCGGCGCGACGCGCGAGGGAATATCCGCATCAGCTGTCCGGCGGCATGCGCCAGCGCGCGATGATCGCGATGGCGCTGGCCTGCCGGCCGGCGCTGCTGCTCGCGGATGAGCCGACCACCGCGCTCGACGTCACCATCCAGGCGCAGATCCTGGCGCTGATCCTCGACCTTCAGAAGGAGCTCGGCACCGGGCTCGTGCTGATCACCCACGATCTCGGCGTAGTCGCGCAGACCGCCCAGCGCGTGATCGTGATGTATGCGGGGCGGAAGGTCGAGGAGGCCAGCGTCGAGGCGCTGTTCGCCTCGCCAAAGCATCCTTATACGCGCGGGCTGATGGCTTCGATCCCGGCCGTCCCCGCCCCCGGCATTGTCGCGCCGGCGCGGCTGAACGAGATCCCCGGCACGGTGCCCTCGCTGGTGCGCTTGCCGAAGGGTTGCGCCTTCGCGCCGCGCTGCAAGCTCGCCATCAAGCGTTGCGAGGCCGAATATCCGCCGCTGGCGGATTGGGGCGACGGTCATCTCGCCGCTTGCTGGCGCGCGGAAGAAGTCGCGGAGGTGGCATGACCGAGGCGCTGCTCGAGGTCACCGATCTCAAGAAATATTATCCGGTACGCGCCGGCGTGCTGCGGCTGCAGGTCGGCACCGTGCATTCGGTCGACGGCGTCTCGTTTTCCCTTCGGGCCGGCGAGACGCTCGGGCTCGTCGGCGAGTCCGGCTGCGGCAAGTCGACGGTGGCGCGCAGCGTGCTGCGGCTGGTCGAGCCGACCTCCGGCCAGATCCGCCTCGACGGGGAGGACATCACGTATCTCTCCAAGTCGGCGCTGCGCCCGCACCGACGCTCGATGCAGATCGTGTTCCAGGATCCGTTCGCCTCGCTCAATCCGCGCATGACCGCCGGCGACATCGTCGGCGAGCCGCTGATCGTGCATGGTCTTGCGACCGGCAAGGCGCTGGAGGCGCGGGTCGCAGAGCTGTTCGAGCAGGTAGGCTTGCGACCGGATCAGATGCGCAACTTTCCGCATCAATTCTCCGGCGGCCAGCGCCAGCGCATCTGCATCGCGCGGGCGCTGGCGCTGGGGCCCCGCCTGATTGTCTGCGACGAGCCGGTCTCCGCGCTCGACGTCTCGATCCAGGCGCAGGTGATCAACCTTCTGATCGACCTGCAGCGGCAGCACGGTTTCTCCTATCTCTTCATCGCCCACGACCTCGCCGTGGTGGCGCATATCAGCCACCGCGTCGCCGTGATGTATCTCGGCCGCATCGTCGAGATCGCAGGCAAGGACGAGCTGTTCCGCAATCCCAGGCATCCCTACACGCAGGCGCTGCTCGCCTCGGTGCCGATCGCAAACCCGCTGGCGAAGAAGCTCGTACCGCTGGTCGACGGCGACGTACCGAGCCCGGTCAATCCGCCGTCGGGCTGCGCATTTCACACACGCTGCCGGTTTGCGATGGAGCGCTGCAAGATCGAGCGGCCGGCGCTGCTGGACGCGGGCGACGGGCACCAGGTGGCATGCCTGCTCAATGACGGGACGGGGCGGGACCGCTAGGGCGTGGACTCATAGAATCAATGTCAGCTCCTCTCATGATCGAAAAAATCGAAAGGTCGTGCGACACCGGTCGTGTCGACGCTCCACTACCGCCCGAAATGGCTCTTGCGTGCGAAGTCGCCGGCGCTGCGAAAGCCGGGCGCGATGAGATTACTCTCGTTGTCCTCGGCGTTCTCGCAGGCGCTTTCATCGCGCTCGGCGCGATGTTCATGACGGTCGTAATGACCGGAGCTGGCGACCTCCCATGGGGTATTGCACGCCTTCTTGCCGGCCTCGTCTTCTCGCTTGGCCTTGTCCTGGTGATTGTCGGTGGCGCTGAATTGTTCACCGGAGACTCATTGATGATCGTGGCCTGGGCAAGCCGGCGCATTACGATTGGGTCGCTCCTGCGCGCATGGTCACTGGTGTACGTCGGCAACATCGGTGGTGCGGTCGGCACGGCCGCCCTGGTATTTCTGGCTGGTCAGTATGGAGTTGCCGGCGGCCAGGTGGGGAAAACGGCGCTTGCAATCGCATCGGCCAAAGCAGGGCTACCCACAGGCCAATTGTTTTTCCTCGCCGTGCTTTGCAACGTGTTGGTCTGCCTCGCCGTGTGGATGTCTTTTGGGGCTCGAAGCGCAACCGATAAGATTATGGTTATCGTGCCGCCCGTCACGGCCTTTGTTGCCGCCGGTTTCGAACACTCTGTCGCCAATCTCTATTTCTTGCCTTACGCGCTCGCGATCAAATATTGGGTTGGGCCAGAATTCTGGACTGCAATTGGTGGCAGTGCGACAGATTATGCGGCGCTCAACGCAGTCAGCGCGGCTCACAACATTGTCGTAGCCACCATTGGCAATCTTGTCGGCGGAAGCCTTCTGGTTGGTGCGGTCTATTGGTTCGTGTATCTGCGCCGACGTTAAGGCGCGATCTCTATGACCGTTGGCGAATGACGAGGATTGGATCGTCGCCGTGAGCTGCTGGCCCTTCAGCGGCATTGGAAGATTGCTGCTTCTCTGCCGGTGTTGGGGCGCAAGCCGGGGCCAGCCGCTTAATGCATACACGGTCTTGATCCCAGCGCCCGAATCACCGGCCAGGCCGCCAGCGCGGCAGCCAGATGCTTGAGCGTGTGGCCGGAGACGATGTGGCCCGTCGCGTCGAACACCATCGCATCGCCAAGCTCGAACAGCTTGGCCAATGCATAGAAGAAGATCACGCCGCCGAGCGGCACGCCGAGCGCGCCGGGCCGGGGACGCGTCAACGCCAGGGCCACGGCGAGCGCGATGCCGCCGTACTGCACGACCACCCATGGCGTGAGATTCTCACGTGCCACCCAGGCCGCCAGCAGGCCTGCGATCATCATCAGCACCAGCACCGCCTCGCCCGCGCGCACGCTGATGCGCTCGCTGGCGGCGATGCCCAGAAATCCCGCAAACGCCACGGCCATGCCGAGGCGGTCGGCGACCAGCCGTTGCGGCACGTCGGGGTCGAGATGATAGAAGCCTGAGCCCAGGCAGGTGAGGATCAGTCCGACGAAGAGCCAGCTTGCACCGACCGGCACATCGAGACGGCCGCGCAGCCGCTCCGTGCCCCAGACACCCATCGCGAGAAAGGCGAGATTGCTCAGTACGTCGGCGGCGTTGGGCACGCCGAGCCAGGTTCGGCCGTCGACGAAATGCGGGATGTGCCAGGCGGCGGCAGGCAGCGCGGGCGCGAAGAGCGACGTCAGTGCCAGCACGAGCAGCGCCGCGGCCAGATATTTCTCGCGGGCTTGCGGAGCGCCGACCGAGAGGCGGCGGGACACTGAGGGGAGGATGGCAGAAGCCTGAATGGGATCGTTTGCGCGCGACATGCGGGGACTCCTGAATTGAACATTGTTCATCATTAGTAGCGGCAGAATGAACAATGTTCAATGAGGATCATTCGCGACCGAGAAATCTCATCTAACCAATTGGGATTATTATATTTTCAGAATTTGGGAGAGGCCCAATTTCTCGTGCGGGCCGGCCTCGCAGCACGCGCCTTGGGCGACATGGCTCCCGGCTCGCGCTTCGCGCGTCCGGGACACGAGGTTAGGCGGCGATCTCCGCCACGATCCTGCCCGTGGTCACCTGCTCGCCCTCGGCGACGTCGATCGCGGCGACGACGCCGTCGATGCCGGCCTTGTGGACGTGCTCCATCTTCATCGCCTCCAGCGTCATCACCGGCTGGCCGGCTGCGACGCGGTCGCCCGGCTTGACCAGGACGGCGACGACGCGGCCGTTCAGGGCCGCGCGGACCTTACCGTCGCCGCCATTGCTTGCGGCCGCCTTCGGCGCAGCGAGGGTCAGGTCACTCACTGTGAGCGGGATACCGCGATGCTGGAGGTGGAGCCGGTCGCCGTCGCGCAGGAATTTGGCGCTGTCCATCACGCCGTCATGGCGGAAGCGGATCACGTCGGAATCAAGCTGCTCGATCTCGAACCGGTCCTGCCGGCCATCGGTCGCTACGGTATAGCTGCCGTCGCGCTCGCGCGTGATGTCGAGCTCGCGCGCGTGGCCTGCGATCTCGATCTTCGCAGGAAGCGCGAACGTGGCCGACAGGCTCCGGCCACTTTGCCAGCACGGCGCGCGCGGGTTGGTGACATAGAGCAGCAGGCCTGCGAGCGCCGTATCGAATGCCGCCTCTCGCCGCGGCGCCAGCAATTCGTCGCGATGCGCTCCGATGAAAGCCGTCGTCGCCTCGCCCTTGGCAAAGCCGGGATGACGCAGGCACGACATCAGGAACGCCTGGTTGGTCGTCACGCCGAACGCGGTGAGCTGCTCCAGGCCGACGATCAGCCGTCCCCTCGCCTCCTCGCGCGTGGTGCCATGGCTGATCGCCTTGGCGATCATGGAATCGTAGAACGGGGGAATCTCCGAGCCCGATTGCAGCGCGTGCTCGACACGGATGCTGTCAGGCACCTGCCAGCGCGCCATGCGGCCCGACTGCGGCATGAAGTCGTGCGCGGCATCTTCCGAGCACAGCCGCACCTCGATGGCGTGGCCGGAGAACTTGATGTCCTGCTGCTTCACCGGCAATTGCTCGCCGCGCGCGACGCGCAGCTGCAGCTCGACCAGATCGAGCCCGGTGATCGCCTCGGTGACGGGATGCTCGACCTGAAGACGCGTGTTCATCTCCATGAAGTAGAATTCGCCGCTGGCATCGAGCAGGAATTCCAGCGTGCCCGCGCCCTCATAGCGCAGCGCCTTCACGGCCGCGACGGCGACCTCGCCCATCCTGGCGCGCAGCTCCGGCGTGACGGCGGGCGACGGCGCCTCCTCGATCAGCTTCTGGTGCCGACGCTGCACCGAGCAGTCGCGCTCGCCGAGATGAATGGCGTTGCCGAAGCTGTCGCCGAACACCTGGATCTCGATATGCCGTGGATTTTGGATCGCGCGCTCGAGGATGATTGTGGGATCGCCGAACGCGGCCTTGGCTTCCGACCGCGCGCTGCGCAGCGCATCCGGGAACGCGGCCGCCTCAGTGACGAGCCGCATGCCGCGGCCGCCGCCGCCGGCGACGGCCTTGATCATGACGGGAAAGCCGATCTTCCTGGCCTCCGCGAGCATGATTTCGTCGCCCTGCTCGGCGCCCTGATAGCCAGGCACGACGGGAACGCCGGCCTTCTTCATGATGTCCTTGGCGCCGGCCTTGTTGCCCATCGCCTCGATCGCCTGCGGCGACGGGCCGATGAAGACCAAGCCGGCATCCTTGCAGGCTTGTGCAAACGCCTCGTTCTCGGCGAGGAAGCCGTAGCCGGGATGGACGGCATCGGCACCGCTCGCCTTGGCCGCTGCGATGATCGCGGGGATGTTGAGATAGGACTGCGCCGGAAGCGCTTCGCCGATGCGCACGGCCTGGTCGGCTTGCCGCACATGGAGCGCATCGCGATCCGCGTCCGAATAGACCGCGACGACACCGAGGCCGAGCCGCCGCGCGCTGCGCATCACGCGCAGAGCGATCTCGCCGCGATTGGCTACCAAGACCTTATGGAACGGCCGGTGCTGCACTGATCCGTTCCTCATGGGCGGGCCACCGAAAACTGCATGCGCTGCGGCGTGCGTGCATCGCCCTCGCGGCAGATCGCGAGCACTTCGGACAGCACCGCGCGGGTGTCGCGCGGATCGATCACGCCGTCGTCGAGCACGCGCGCGCTGGTCGAGAACACATCCATCTGGCCGTCGAATACGCCGATGATCTGCGCCCTCATGGCATCGAGCTTCTCCTTCTCGATCGGCTTGCCGCGGCGGGCGGCGGCCGCTTCGGTGACGATGGCCATGGTCTCGGCGGCCTGCTCGCCGCCCATCACGGCGGTCTTGGCGTTGGGCCAGGAGAAGCAGAAGCGCGGATGGAAGCCGCGCCCGCACATGCCGTAATTGCCTGCGCCGAACGAGGCACCGCAATAGATGGTGATCTGCGGCACCGTCGCCGAAGTGACCGCCTGGATCATCTTCGAGCCGTGCTTGATCATGCCGGCTTCCTCATAGGCCTTGCCGACCATGTAGCCGGTCGTGTTGTTGAGATAGAGCAACGGCGTACGCGTCTGGCAGCAGGCCTGGATGAAATGCGTCGCCTTGTTGGCGCCGGCGGGATCGAGCGGGCCGTTGTTGGTGATGATGCCGATGGCCTGTCCCTCGATCCGGGCATGGCCGCAGACGGTGGCCGGGCCGTAATTGGGCGCCATCTCGGTGAAATCGGAATCGTCGACGATGCGCGCGATCACTTGGCGCATGTCGACCGGGCGCTTGTGGTCCATCGGCATGATGCCGAGCAGCTCGTCCTGGTCGTAGCGGGGCGGCTTGAATTCCGGAGCCGCCCGGCCCGGCCGCTCCCATTGCAGCGCGGCCATGATCTCGCGCGCGATGCGCAGTGCGTCACGGTCGTCCTCGGCGAGATAGTCGCCGAGGCCTGAGACCTGCGTGTGCATCTCGGCGCCGCCGAGCTCCTCCTCGGTTGCGATCTCGCCGGTCGCAGCCTTCAGCAGCGGCGGTCCTGCGAGAAAGGCGCGGGTGCGGCCGCGGACCATCACAATGTAATCGGACAAGCCGGTCTGATAGGCGCCGCCGGCGGTCGAGGAGCCGTGCGTGACGGTGACGACAGGCAGGCCTGCCGCCGAGAGCCGCGCCAAATTGCGAAAGATATTGCCGCCGCGGACAAAGTCCTCGACGCGGTAGCGCAACAGGTTGGCGCCGGCGCTTTCGACGAGCTGCACATAGGGCAGCTTGTTCTCCAGCGCGAGCTCCTGCACCCGCAGCGTCTTGTCGAGGCCGAAAGGCTGCAGCGCGCCGGCATCGATGCCGGAATCGCTGGCGCTGACCATGCAGCGGACGCCCGAAACGAAGCCGATGCCGGCGATGACGCCGCCGCCGGGCACGCTCTTGCTCGCGTCCGGCACGTCGAACAGGTAGCCGGCCAGCGTGGACAGCTCGATGAAGGGCGCGCCGGGATCGAGCACCAGCGCGACACGCTCGCGCGGCAGCAGCTGACCGCGCTTGTGGAAACGGTCCTTCGCCGCGGCAGATGCGGCACGCGTGCGCTCTTCCAGCGCGCGCATGCGGTCGATGAGACCGAGCATACCGTCGCGGTTGGCCTGGTAGGCTGCCCCGCCGGGGGAGATGGTGTTTTCGAGGATGGACATGACTTGATCCTGCTCGTCATTGCAAGGAGCGAAGCGACGACGCAATCCAGACCGCAGCTGAGGAGAGATTCTGGATTGCTTCGCTTCGCTCGCAATGACGGGTGAGGCGATATCTTACCTGTTCGTCCCAAAGATCTTCCGCGATTCGGCCGGGCTCGCGATCTCGCGCCCCGCACGCCTTGCGCAGGCGGCGATGGCTTCGATCAGCTGGCCGTTCGAGGTCACCTTCTTGCCGTCGGCGAGATAGAAGGTGTCCTCGAGTCCGGTGCGCAAGTGTCCCCCGAGCTCGGCGCAGCGCTGGTGCAGCGGCCAGATCTCCTCGCGGCCGATGGCGGTGACCTGGAAATGCGCCTCGGGACGCTTCAGCTTGATCAGGATCGGCAGCAGCTCGGGATCGGCGGGCATGCCGGAGGCAACGCCCATCACGAAGTTGTATTCGAGCGGTCCCCTGTACATGCCGACCTGGTGGTACATGCCGACGCAGCGGACGATGCCGACGTCGAAGCATTCGAACTCGGGGATGGTGCCGACCGCGTTCATGACGTCGAGATAGTCCTTCACCTTCTCGACCGCGTTGTCGAACATCATCGGCGGCCAGGCCCAGGTGTTGTCGGCCTTCACCTTCAAATAATTGAGCGAGCCGGCATTGCAGGCCGCGATCTCGGGCTTGGTCTCGCGGATGCAATCGAGCGCGCCGGAGTAGTTCGGCCCCGACACGCCCGAGGTGTGGTTGATGATGACGCCGGGGCAGGCTTCGCGGATGGCCTGCTGAATCTCCCTGCTGACGCTCACCTCCCAGGACGGCAGGTGCCCCTTGCCCGGCGCCTGCTGGCGCAGATGGATGTGCATGACCGACGCGCCGGCCTCGAACGCGGCCTTGGCTTCGCGCGCCATCTGCTCGGGCGTCACGGGTACGTTGTGCTGCTTGGGGTCGGTGAGCACGCCGTTCAGCGCGCAGGTGATAACGGCCTTGTCGCTCATGCCAACAATATCTCGCACGTTGAGAATTCAACGTTTGCGATCATGTGATGGGCGGCATGCGGCTTCTTGCGCGGAGAAGCTGGGAAAAACAGCGAATCGTAGGGTGGGTTAGCCGAAGGCGTAACCCACCAACGTCAATCTCCGCGGAAGCAGAAGTGGTGGGTTACGCCGGACAGATGCGCCTTGCGCATCTGTCCGGCTAACCCACCCTACGAGGCTACGAAGCCTCCGCCATCCGCACCGTCTCGGTGCTGCGGTAGATCGCAAGGTCGCGCGAGCCGACGAAGATCGCGCGCGGCTTCAGGCCGTAAAAGCGGCGGATCGAGTGGCTGAAATGGGTCGAGTCGGGATAGCCGATGTCCTGCGCGAGATGGGCGAGGTTGAGATCCTGGTTGGCGAAGTGCAGCAGATGCCGCGCGCGCTTCCAGGCGCGGAAGGAGCGGAACGAGATGCCGGTCTCCTCCTTGAACAGATGCAGGAAGCGCGAGGCGGACAGTCCGGCTTCGGCGGCGCAAGTATCCGCCGTCACCGGCTCGCCGGAGAAGCGCTCGATGCGGGCGACGGCCCGGGTGATGCGCGGATCGAGCACGCGGCGCGGCAGCGCCTCGCCAAAGCACATCTCGTCGAACTCGGCGGTGGTGATGTCGCCATAGCGGCGCTGGCGCAGCAACGCGTAAGCGGCGAGGATCTTGCGGGCATAGGCGGCTTTGTCCGGCCCGCGCAGCCGCATGGCCAGGGCCTCGATCACGCCGTCCGGCATGCTCTCCGGCTCCAGCGTGACGCTGATGACGGTGCGATAGTCGCTGGCGATGGTGTGCCGCTGGTTCGGCAAGGTCACGATCAGTTCGTCCGAGGTGTGGACGTCGTCGATCGTCAGATGCAGGCTGCCCTTCACCGCGACATAGACATGGCAGCAGCCGGGGGTCCGCTTGCGAGGGCGCCCGAGCAGGCCGGCATAGAAAACCCGCTCCGGCGTGATCAGCATCAGATGGTCGGATTCGCGACCTTTATCTTCCATTGGGTTCCTCCTCGCGCGGCTCTCTGGCCGCTGCGGACGGAGGTCACCTTAGCGGAAATTTGGCCGCTGTCACGATAGGATAGCGCTGTCATGAAAACAGGCATCGTCGTTCCGGGGCGGTCGCAGACCGAACCTCAGGTGCGCAATTGCGCACCGGGGAACCTGGAGATTGCTGCGCGAGATTCCGGGTTCGATGCTGCGTATCGTCCCGGAATGACCGTCTGCTCTACGCCTTCACCCTCGGTGCAACATTCTGCTCGACGCCAGCCTTCTGTTCCGCGGCAACAGCACGCTTGAAACCGTCGCGCTGCTGCAGGCGTGCCCAATAGGCTGCGACATTTGGCCCAAAATCCTTGGCGAGCCCGATATTGCTCGCCAGTCGAAGCGCGTATCCGATGACGATGTCAGCGGCGGTGAAGCGGCCGGCGCACAATGTTTCGGCATTGGCGGTGGCTGCCTCGACGGCGCGCAGTCGGCCCAAGAACCATTTGGCATAGTCGCCGGCGACCTGCGGGTTACGACGCTCCTCCGGCTCGAGCTGGGTGTATCGGAGCACCAGCGTCTGCGGAAAGGTTAACGTGGCATCGCTGAAATACATCCAGTTCAGGAAAGCGCCATAGGCGGGATCCTCCGGTCCGACCATCAGCGGCGTCGGGCCGTGTTTGATGCCGAGATAATGGCAGATGCCGGAGGATTCGGTCATCTTGGTCTCACCGTCGACCATGAAGGGAATCGTGCCCAGCGGATTGAGCGCAAGATATTCCTTGGCGAAGACGCGCGGCGGGAACGGCAGCATCTTGAGCTCATAGGGCAGCCCCATCTCCTCCAGCATCCAGAGCGGGCGAAACGAGCGCGCGGCGTCGCAGTGATAGAGCGTGATCATCAAGCACTCCCTTTGCTGCCGGGCAACGTACCCATCATCTTGCACAGGACCATCAGCATGACCTCGTCGGCACCGCCGCCGATCGAGGTCAGGCGGCTGTCGCGATAAGCGCGGCTGACCGGCGTCTCGTTGGTAAAGCCCATTCCGCCCCAATATTGCAAGCAGGCGTCGGTGAGCTCGCGGCCGAGGCGACCGGCCTTCAGCTTGGCCATGGTCGCGAGCCGCGTCACGTCTTCGCCGGCGACCAGCTGCTCGGCGGCACGATAGATCAGCGCGCGCAGCAGCTCGACCTCGGTCTGCATCTCCGCGAGCTTGAAGTGCACGACCTGGTTGTCGAGGATGCTCTGGCCAAAGGCCTTGCGGTTGCGGGTGTACGCGATGGTCTCGTTGATGATGTATTCGTGCGACTTGAGGCAGGCAGCCGCGCCCCACAGCCGCTCCTCCTGGAACTGGATCATCTGGTAGGTGAAACCCTTGCCCTCCTCGCCGATCCGGTTGCGCTTGGGCACGCGGACGTTGTCGAAGAAGATCTGCGCGGTATCGGAGGAGCGCATGCCCATCTTGTCGAGCTTTCGCGCGACGGTGACGCCCTTGCTCTTCATGGGCACGCAGATCAGCGACTTGTTGCGGTGGACGGGGCCGTCGCCGGTGTTGGCGAGCAGGCAGATCCAGTCGGCCTGGGTGCCGTTGGTGATCCACATCTTGCCGCCGTTGATGACGTAATCGTCGCCGTCGGAGCGCGCCTGCGTCTTGATCGAGGCGACGTCTGACCCCGCGCCGGGCTCGGAGACGCCGATGCAGGCGACATAATCTCCGGCAATCGAGGGAGCCAGAAATTCACGACGGACCTCGTCCGAGCCGAAGCGCGCCAGCGCCGGCGTTGCCATGTCGGTCTGCACCCCGATCGCCATCGGCACGCCGCCGCAGGTGATGGCCCCTAACTCCTCCGCCATCATCAGCGCATAGGAGTAGTCGAGGCCCGAGCCGCCGAACTCCACCGGCTTGTTCAGCCCGAGGAAGCCGAGATTGCCCATCTTCTTGAACAGCTCATGGGCCGGGAAGATGTCGGCCTTCTCCCATTCATCGACATGGGGATTGATCTCGTTCGCGATGAATTTTTGTAAGGAACGGCGGATGTCGTCGTGGTCGGCGGTGAATAGCATGTCGTCGGCTCAACTCTCGATATCTCTCATTTGCTCGTCATGGCCGGGCTTGTCCCGGCCATCCACGCCTTCGTCACCCGGCAACAAGAACGTGGATGCCCGGGACGTCTAGCGCGAAGACGCGCTTCGCGCTTCTGCCCGGGCATGACGGAGGACGCGGTTACAACCCCATCTGCCGCGATGCCAGATCCTTCATGATCTCCTCGGTGCCGCCGCCGATGGCGTTGACCTTGACTTCGCGATAGATGCGCTCGGCCTTGATGCCGCGCATGAATCCGGCGCCGCCAAAAATCTGTACGGCTTCCGAGGCGCAGAATGCCATGGTCTGCGTCGCCTGGTTCTTCATCATGCAGATTTCCGCAACCGGGCTCTCGCCCTGCTCGAGCCGCCAGGCCAGCATCTCCAGCATTGCTTGCGAGGCTGCCACCTTCTGCGCCATGTCGACGATCTTGTGCCTGATGACCTGATGCTGGGCGAGCGGCTTGCCGAAGGTCTTGCGCTCCCTGGCGTAGGCGATGGCCTCGTCGAGACAGACCCGGGCGAAGGCGGTGCAGCCCGCCGCCATGCCCATGCGCTCGCTGTTGAAATTCTGCATGATGATCTTGAAGCCCTGGCCTTCCTCGCCGATCAGGTTTTCGGTCGGCACGCGGCATTCGTCGAAATGCAGCGTCGCGGTGTCGGAGGCCCACCAGCCCATCTTCTTGAGCTTGGTGCGCGACAGGCCTGGCGTATCTCCTTCGATCAGGAGCAGGCTGACGCCGCCGGCGCCCTCGCCGCCGGTGCGCACCGCAACGGTCAGATAATCGGCCCGCATCCCCGAGGTGATGAATGTCTTTTCTCCGCTCACCACATAGTGATCGCCGTCGCGCCGTGCCCTGGTGCGGAGGCCCGCGACATCGGAGCCACCGCCCGGCTCGGTGATCGCGAGCGCGGAGATCTTCTCGCCCGACAGCACCTGCGGCAGCACGCGCGCCTTCACCTCGGGCCGAGCCGCCCGCGCGATCGGCGGCGAGCCGATGGTGTGGCTCATCAGGCTGGCGCTGACGCCACCGGCGCCGGCTCGCGCCAGCTCCTGGCTGGCAACAATCTTCATGAACTGATCGGCGGCGATCCCGCCATATTCCTCGGGAAATCCGAGTCCCAACAGGCCGATCTCCGCCGACTTGCGATAGAGCTCACGGGGAAATTCGCCGGCCTCGTCCCACTCATGGGCAAACGGGGTGATCTCCTTGTCGACGAAACGCCGCATGACGTCGCGGAAGGCGTCGTGCTCGGCGGTATAGAACGGGCTTTTCATTGGTCTCGCCCTGTTGGCGGATTCGCTGGTTCACCATGGCTGGAACATTTGCCATTCACTTGCGCAGAGTGGCTGTCCGAAAGGAGCCGCTCCACTGTTGCGTCCCACCTAGCAACTCAACGCAAGACGATTTTCCTCGCTCGCAGGCCAACTCTGGCGCAAAAAGACGTTGCTGCACAGACTCCGGCTGGCCCCAGGGCCACGCCGGCATAGTGCGCAGGGGAGGTATTTTTGGCCGTTCGTTACTACGACTGGATCGTTCATCATGGCCGCCGCACTCCGAACAAGATCGCGGTGATCGACCTCGCGAGCGAGCGCCGCTTCACCTATTCGCAGTTGGACGCCCGTGTCTCCCGCCTCGCTTCGCTCCTGCGCCACACGCTGAACGTCTCGCGCGGCGACCGCGTTGCGGTGCTGGCGCTGAACACGACCGATACGCTGGAGGTACAGTTCGCCTGCGGCCGCCTCGGCGCCATCTTCGTGCCGCTGAACACCCGCCTCACCGTTCCCGAGCTTCAATTCATCACCGGCGATTGCGCGCCGAAGGTGATGATCCACGACGTCGAGCTCGCCGAGACGGCGCTTGCCGTCGCCAAGCTCTGCGGCGTCGCGACCAGCCTGCTGCTCGGCCCGGGCGGGTCCTATGAGGCCGGCATTGCGGCCGCAAAGCCGCTTGATCGCGCCGAGGAAGTCACGCTCGATGACGTCTCGACCATCATGTACACATCGGGCACGACGGGCCATCCGAAGGGCGCGACCATCACCCATGGCATGACCTTCTGGAATTGCGTCAATCTCGGCGGCCCCGCCTGCATCGGGCCATCCTCGGTGCTGCTCACCGTGCTGCCGCTATTCCACACCGGCGGTCTCAACTGCTACACCAATCCGGTGCTGCATGCCGGCGGCACCGTGATGATCATGCGCGCGTTCGATCCCGGCACCGCGCTGGGCCTGATCAACGACCCCGCACAGGGCATCAACGTGTTCTTCGGCGTTCCCGCGATCTACCAGTTCATGGCGCAGCATCCCGCGTTTGCGACGACCGACCTCAGCCGGCTGATCGTCGGCGGTGTCGGCGGCGCGCCGATGCCGGTGCCGCTGCTGAAAGTGTGGGAGGCGCGCGGCGTCGCCCTGCAGCAGGGTTACGGCATGACCGAGACCTCGCCGGCCGTCTTGGTGCTCGATCGCGAGGATGCGGCGCGCAAGGCCGGCTCCGCCGGCAAGCCCGTGCTGCATACGGAGGTGCGCATCGTGCGCCCCAACGGCAGCGATGCCGATATCGGCGAGCTCGGCGAGCTCTGGGTCAGAGGCCCCAACATCACGCCGGGCTATTGGAACAGGCCGGAGGCGAACAAGACCTCCTTCACCGACGGCTGGCTGCACACCGGCGATGCGACGCGTATCGACGAGGAAGGCTTCTACTACATCGTCGACCGCTGGAAGGACATGTACATCTCCGGCGGCGAGAACGTCTATCCGGCCGAGGTCGAGAACGTCCTGCATCAGCTCACGGCCATCGCGGAGGCTGCCGTGATCGGTATCCCCGACCCGCAATGGGGCGAGGTGGGTCTTGCCATCGTCGCGGTCAAGCCCGGCCAGAAGCTCACTGAGACCGAGGTCTTCGCGCATTGCGCGGCCAATCTGGCGCGCTTCAAGTGCCCGCGCCAGATCCGCTTCGTCGACGCGCTGCCGCGCAACGCCACAGGCAAGATCCACAAGCCGACCTTGCGCAAGGAATTCTCGGTGGCCTCGGAGGTCGACAAGAAGGTCGCCAACGCCTGACGATAGCGTCCGTCGCGGATGCTTTTGTTTTTCCGGCGTGCCGGCCTGTCGATCGCGGATTATTGCGTCAAGAACAGCGCAAAAGGCTCTTCCACCGTGCGGCGGAGATGCTTTCGATACAGGGCGTGGTTGGCATCGCCAGGCGCAACTCGCCCCAGGGATGGCTGCGGGACGTTCTTGAGCGGCACATAGGCGATCGGTGCCGCGATCGGCGTGAGCTGCGAACCAGGGCCTGCACGAAGCGTCGAGATGATGCCGTACATCTCGCCGGACACCGTCGGCCGCGACACCGTGATCACGCGGTGCTGGCCGTGCTTGATGATGACGAGGTAGATGAAGCCGGACTGATGGGGGACGGCGACCTCGCCGGTATGTTCGTAGGCGGCATCGGTTCGATCGCCCTCGCGGAAGACCAGCGAGGAGACTTTCGGCTCCCAGACGATCTCGGTGCGGTAGGCGAAAATCGCGTCCTTGTCGCCGAAGGACGGCCGCAACGTGATGTAGACGTCTTCCAGCCAGGTCACGGCGCGATGCGCATAGGAGCCGAGGCTGTCGGGAGCGACATCGTTGGCGGCCTGAGGCGCCGGCACGACGGGACCTTTGCGTAAGGAAACGCCCAGTGCCTGCTCCAGCCGGACCGTCGTCGCCAGCGTGAATGGGCGTCGTCCGCCGAGCACCTTCTCCAGCGTGGAGAGGCTGAGCTTGGCCTGCTCGGCCAGCGCCTGCCGGGACATCCGGCGCCGGGCGAGCTCCTCGCGAATGGTCTCGGCGATCTCGCGGCTCTGTTCATCCGAAAGCTGCTTGTCGGAAACCTTGTCCTGCATCTGCATCGTTAGCCCTGCTCCAGCACGGCCACTCTAGCAGGCCGGACAAACCAGCACAAAACCGCACATGGCCGCCCCGGCCGCGGCGCACCCGGCCGGCCGTGGCGGAACATTGCCGATCATTCTGCTCGCGAAAGCGGCTGCTCCCGGCGAATGCTCGGAGCCAGCAAACGCCCTTTCGGGAGCAGGCCAAATGGACACCTACGACACAGCCGACAACGACGAGCACCCCCTGTTGAAAGGACTGATCAAGTTCGGATTGTTGCTCCTCGCTCAGGGCATCGCGGTGATGCTGATGGCCTTCGTGGCCCTGCTCGTCAGCTTCGGGACGAGTTGGTCGGCAACGACCGAGCAGGCCAGCTTGCTCCAGCCCGGCGATGCAAGGTCCGGAAGCCTGCTCCTGAAGGACGGCGACGCCATCACGGAAGCGATCCGCCTCGGCATCGACGTCGACATCACGGTTTCCGGCCCGACCTTGCGTGCCCGGATCACTCAGGTATTCCGCAACCCGACCCAGGATTGGGTCGAGGCGACCTATGTCTATCCGCTCGCGACCGGCGGTGCCATCGATACGCTGAAGATGGTGGTCGGCGACCGTATCATCGTGGGAGACATCAAGGAGCGGCAGCAGGCGCGTGTGATCTACGAAGAGGCGCGCCGCGCCGGTCAGAGGGCCGCGCTCACCGAGCAGGAACGGCCAAACATCTTCACCAATTCGGTTGCCAATATCGGCCCCGGCGAAACCGTGCTGGTGCAGATCGAATATCAGGAGCCCGTGCACCAATCCGGCAACGAATATTCGCTCCGGCTGCCGCTGGTGGTCGGACCGCGCTACAATCCGGCGCCGATCGTCCAGAGCGTCGACTTCCGCAAGGATGGATCGGGCTGGGGCGCGGCAACATCGGACCCGGTACCGGACCGCGACCGGATCTCGCCGCCTGTGCTGGACCCCGCCAAGGCTACACCGGTCAATCCGACCAGCATCACGGTGCGCCTGAACGCCGGCTTCGCGCTCGGCGAGGTCAAGAGCCACCACCATAACGTCAAGATCGACAGCCCGGACAGCGCGACACGGATCGTCACGCTCGCCGACGGCGTGGTCCCCGCCGACCGCGACTTCGAGCTGACCTGGAAGCCCGCCGCCGAGAAAGCGCCATCGGTCGGCCTGTTCCGCGAACGTGTCGGCGACGCCGATTATCTGCTCGCCTTCGTCACCCCGCCCAGCACCGAGCAGGCGACAAAAAAGCCGTTGCCACGCGAGGTCGTGTTCGTGATCGACAATTCGGGGTCGATGGGCGGCACGTCGATCGTCCAGGCCAAGGCGAGCCTCGCTTACGCGCTCTCCCGGCTTCAGCCGACCGATCGCTTCAACGTCATTCGGTTCGACGACACCATGGACGTGCTGTTTCCCGCTTCCGTGCCGGCAGATGCCGCGCATGTCGGCGAGGCGACCTCGTTCGTGAGCGCTTTGCAGGCGCGCGGCGGCACCGAGATGGTGCCGGCGATGCGCGCAGCGCTGGCCGACAAGCTCGGCGACACCGGCATGGTTCGCCAGGTGGTTTTCCTGACCGACGGCGCAATCGGCAACGAGCAGCAATTGTTCGAAGCGATCACGGCGATGCGCGGCCGCTCGCGTGTCTTCATGGTCGGCATCGGGTCGGCGCCCAACACCTATCTGATGACGCGCGCCGCCGAACTCGGCCGCGGAGCTTTCACCCATATCGGCTCGGTCGAACAGGTGGAGGAGCGCATGCGCGGCCTGTTCGCCAAGCTCGAAAACCCGGCCGTGACCGGCCTCACCGCGAAATTCTCCGAGGCCAACGCCGACGTCACCCCGGCGATCATCCCGGACGTCTATCGCGACGAGCCGCTGGTGCTGGCGGCGAAGCTCGACAAGCTCGCGGGCGCGCTCGAGATCAGGGGACGGGTCGGCGACCGTCCATGGTCGGTGTCGCTGCCGCTGCAACAAGCCGCCGAAGGCAAGGGCCTGTCGAAACTCTGGGCCAGGCGCAAGATCGGCGACGCCGAAGTGGCGCGCGCCATGCGGGAGCTCGCCCCCGAGGAGGCCGACAAGGCGATCCTGGCGCTGGCGCTCGACCATCAGGTCGTCACGCGCCTGACCAGCCTGGTCGCCGTCGACCGAACGCCGAGCCGCCCCGAAGGCGCGCCGCTCAAGCTCAGCGAATTGCCGATCAACCTGCCGGCCGGCTGGGATTTCGAGAAGGTGTTTGGCGAACGGCCGCAGATCCCGGCGCAGTTGCGCGAGCGCCATGCCGATGCAGCCACCTCACCGGCCGCGCGGCGCCCGACGCCCGCAGCGCCCGATGCGATCCGCCTGCCCAAGACGGCGACCTCGGCCGAGCTGAAGATGATCGCCGGTCTGATCCTGATCGTGCTCGCCCTTGTCCTGTTCGTGTTCAACCGGCGTCGGCCCTTGCTCACCAACGCCGCTTGAGAGAGGAGCCCCCCGACTCCTCTGTTAGCGCGCGCGGCTGCCTGTCCCGTCATCAACGGCCGCGCGCGCCTTTTTTTGGGGGGAAGAGAATACAGATGCCCCGAATCATATCTCCTCTGGTTCTGGCCCTGATCGGCCTCGTCCTGTTCGGTGACGGCGCCTACATCCACGCCAAGGCGTGGCTCGCGCAAATGCTGCTGGCGCGGGCGTTCGACCGAAGCGTTGCGACGGGGCAAGCGGTGAAGCCGTGGTCCTGGGCCGACACCTGGCCGGTCGCGCGGATCGAGGTCAGGCGAATCGGCGCCAGCGCCATCGTGCTGGAAGGCGCGAGCGGACAGGCGCTGGCTTTTGGCCCCGGTCATATCCACCAGACAGCCGATGCGGGCGAGCGCGGGACTGCCGTCTATGCCGCCCATCGCGACACTCATTTCCGCTTCCTGCGCAATGTCGTCATTGGCGACATCATCGATGTCACGCGTCGCGACGGTCGACATTTCCGCTATCGCGCGGATTCCGCGGCCGTGGTCCGTTTCGACGCATCCGGCATCGATCCCGCGTCAGCGGGCTACGCGCTCATTCTCGCGACCTGCTGGCCATTCGACGCCGTCAGCTCGGGTCCCGAGCGCTACCTTCTGCATGCAACACTGATCGGAGCCGACAGATAGACCGCGCGCCGCGTTGCGACTCCGCATCCTGCTGCATTCCACGATGCGGCATACCATCTGCGCGGTTGCGACTGCCAAGGAGTCGCCATAGAACGGAGTAACGCTCAACCAAGAAGAATAACGTGAGGTCCCGCCATGGAAGCCCAGGTGCCTGCTGCGTCCGCGTCCCGTCCATGGTCTCCGCCAGCCGACGCCGACGACATCGTCAAAGGCATCCATGCCATGCTGCACCCCCGCAACATCGTGCTGGTGGGTGCGACCGACAAGCCCGGAAATTATGCAGAACGCATCTGGAACAATCTGGTCAAATACGGTTTCGAAGGCGGCCTCTATCCTGTCAACGCCAAGCGCGACGCCGTCTGGGGCGTGCCCTGCTTCAAGGACTTCGCGAGTCTCCCCGAGAAGCCCGATCACGTCCTCGTGCTGGTGCCCGCGCGCTTCGCCGTGCAGGTCATCCGCGACGCCGCCGCAGCGGGCGCGCGTTCGGCCACCATCGTCACTTCCGGCTTCAGCGAGTTGCAGGACGAGGAAAGCCAGAAGCTTGCCGCCGAATTGCAGGCGGCCGTGCGCGAGACGGGCCTTGCCGTCACCGGCCCGAACTGCCTCGGCAATCTGAGTGCCGTGGAAAAGCTCTTCACCAACATCGACGACCGTGTCGTGACCATGGAGCAGGGCGCGGTGGCGATCGCCGGGCAGTCCGGCGCTATCGTCATGGCGATCCGCCAGGCGCTGGAGGATCGCGGCGTCGGGGTCGGCTACATGGTGACAACAGGCAACGAGGCCGGCCTCGAGACGCCAGATCTGATGCGCTATTTCGCCGAGGATCCGAGCATCAAGGTGATCGTCGTCTACCTCGAAGGCGTACGCAACACCAGGGCGTTCCGCGATGCCTGCAAGGCGGCGCGCGCCGCAAGCAAGCCCGTCATCGCGCTCAAGCTCGGCGCCTCCGAAGGCGGCCGCGCCGCCGCAATGGCGCACACCGGCGCGCTCGCGGGCTCGATCGAGACGTTCGACGCGGTTGCAACGCGCGAAGGCGTGATCCGGGTCGGCGGGCTCGACGAGCTGATCGAGACTACCGAATGCTTCGTGCACGCTGCCGTGCCCAAAGGCGACCGGCTTGCCGCCGTCACGCTGTCGGGCGGAAAGCGCGGCATGCTGATCGACGCCTTCGACGCAGAAGGCCTGAAGTTCGCGCCGCTGAGCCCGCATGTCAGCTCGGAGCTGGCGAAGATGCTCGGACCGGGCTCGATCGTCGGCAATCCGCTCGATGCCGGCTTTGCCGCGGTCGTCGATCCCTCCGTCTATATGAAGTCGATCAAGCTGATGATCGACGATCCCGATATCGACATCGTCATCATCGATGCCGAGCTGCCGAAGGCGCCGCATGAGCTGCGCGAACGCAATCTGCGCATCGTCGACGAGATGGCGAGCAAGGGCGGCAAGCCCGTGATCTATATCAGCGCGATGTCGATCGGCTTCACCGAATTCACCAAATCCTTGCGCAAGTCGCTGCCGCATCTTGCGGTCATGCAGGGCATGGACCGGGCGGTGACCGCGATCAAGTCGCTGCTCGCCTACGCCAAGCTGCGCAAGGAGGTGCCCGACATCGTCTCGAGCTCGAAGCCCGCTGCACGCGCCGTGCTGGAGAAGGCGCTGAAATCGGCAAGCGGCGCCGCGCTCGACGAGGTCGCCTCGAAGAAGCTCCTGAAGGCGTATGGCATTCCGATCTCGAAGGAGGCGATCGCGCAGACGGCGGCGGAAGCCGCAGGGATCGCCAAGCAGATCGGATTTCCGGTCGTGGCCAAGGTCGTCAGCGCTGAGATCCTGCACAAGTCCGACATCGGCGGCGTGGTGTTGAACCTGAACAGCGCCTCCGAGGTGAAGAAGGCGTTCGCCGATATCACGGCCCGGGTGAGCAAGTTGAAAGGCAAGCCGAGGCTCGAAGGCGTCCTGATCGCGCAGCAGGTCAAGGCCGAGCTCGAGCTCGTGGTCGGCGCCTCCCTCGATGCCGAGATGGGGCCTGTGGTGCTGTTCGGCACCGGTGGCATTGACATCGAGCTGATGAAGGACGTCGCGCTCGCCGGCGCGCCTTTGGACGAGGCCGAGGCGCGGCTCCTGATCGGCCGTACGAAGGCCGGCATCAAGATGCGCGGCTATCGCGGCAAGCCGGTCCTGCACGAAGCCTCGGTGGTGAAGGCGCTGGTCGGCCTGTCCAATTTGATTGCGGATGCCGGCGACCGGATCGCCTCGATCGACGTCAACCCGTTCCTGATCAACACCAGGACCGGCGTGGCCGTCGATGCCCTGATCGTGCTGAACAATGCCGCGGCAAGGCGCGCGGCCGGGCATTGAGGCTGTAGGGCGGATTAGCGCCAGCGTAATCCGCCAAATTGCAGGGCTAATGAGGCGAACATGGCGGGTTACGCTTCGCTAACCCGCCCTACGTACCATTATAGCCTCCTTCCAACTTCCCTGCTTTGGCCGTAAAACCTCCCCCGTATGGCACGTGCGAGCAATCTGGTGATCGGAACGGCGACGCTGGCGGTGATCGCCGTGGCGCTCGGCGGCGTGCTCGGCGTGCAGAAATGGCGCACCATCCAGAGCCGCAGCCAGTTGCGTGTGGTGTTCGAGGGTGGCTCCGCCAGCGGCCTGCGCCGCGGCGGGCCGGTCAATTTCGACGGTGTGCCGGCCGGCCAGATCCGCTCGATCAAGCTGGAGAGTCCGCGCCGGATCGTGGCGCTGGTGATGCTCGACAATACCGCGCCGATCCGCAAGGACACGGTGGCGGGCATCGAGTTCCAGGGCCTGACTGGCGTCGCTGCGATCTCACTGATCGGGGGCGCGCCCTCCGCGCCACCGGTGCCGCTGGACTCGGACGGCGTCCCCATCCTGACCGCCGATCTCAGCGATGCCGAAACCATCGTCGAAACCCTGCACAGCGTCGACCGCGCGATCGTCAGCAATGCCCCCGCAATCAAGGAAGGCCTGAGCACGTTCGAAAACTACACCGCCGATCTCCGGAGCAAGAGCGCCGAGATCGATTCCGTCATGGCCAAGGTCGACAGCGCCTTCGCGGGCTTCGATAAGGCGGTCACGAAGATCGAGGGCGTGGTGCCCGGCTTCGTCGACGGCAAGGCCGACGAACTGTTCGAGAAGATCAAGGGACTGCACGAGCTTGCCGACACCATGAAGAAGAAGTCGGCGGGTTATCTCGAGGACATCCGCCGCTCGCTGCTCGATGTCAGCGAAGCCGCCAACAAGATGGCGGGAACGCCGGCGCCGCCGCGGCCCCCGCGCAGGCCCACGGAGCAGAAGCGGTAATTCCTCTTTCTTACCCTGCCCTGGAGGGGGAGGGCGGCAGTCCCCGCTTAGCGACGTTCGAGGGACTCACACTCCAAGATCACCGACGCGGAATCCGCCAACAGCTCAGTAGTTGCTGGCCGCCGCGCCGTTCGGAATGCCGTCGATCGGACATTCGTCAGTCCCTGGCGTCGAGCGGGTCATCGCCTCGACCATGTCACGCGTGCCTTCGGGATCCCTGATCCAGTTCTTGTAGAAATCATACGGACATGCCGCGACGCCGCGCGGGCTGTCGCCGGAATTGATCATGCCGGTGTAGCCGCGATGGACCAGCTTGTAGAGATGGTTCTGCGACTGGCCATTGCGGCGTGCGTCACGAATGAGATGCTTGGAGAGCTGGGCGTATTGGATGCCGTAATCCTCCTCGCCGCATTCGCCGAGCGTGCGGCCGTCGAAGCCGATGATCGCGGAATGCCCGAAATAGGAATAGACGCCATCGAAGCCGGCGGCATTGGCGACGGCGACGTAGACGTTGTTCGCCCAAGCCATGGCCTTGGAGATCATGACCTGCTGCTCCTTGGCCGGATACATGTAGCCCTGGCAGCGTACGATCAACTCCGCGCCCTTCATGGCGCAGTCGCGCCAGATCTCCGGGTAATTGCCGTCGTCGCAGATGATCAGGCTGACCTTGAGACCCTTCGGTCCGTCGGAGACATAGGTGCAATTGCCGGGATACCAGCCCTCGATCGGCACCCATGGCATGATCTTGCGGTACTTCTGCACGATCTCGCCCTTGTCGTTCATCAGGATCAGGGTGTTGTAGGGCGCCTTGTGAGGATGCTCCTCGTGGCGCTCGCCGGTCAGCGAGAACACGCCCCAGACCTTGGCCTTGCGGCAGGCCTCGGCGAAGATCGCGGTTTCCTCGCCGGGCACCATGGATGCCGTCTCGTACATCTCCTTGGAATCGTACATGATGCCTTGCGTGGAATATTCCGGGAAGATCACGAGGTCCATGCCGGGCAGGCCGAGCTTCATGCCGACGATCATGTCGGCGATCTTGCGGGCGTTGTCGAGCACCTCGGCCCTGGTGTGCAGGCGGGGCATCTTGTAATTAACGACTGCGACGCCGACCGTGTCGTTGCTGCTGGAGATGTCACCGTGAAGCATGTTGAGCGCTCCTGTACCTTGTCTGTTGATGCTGGCGTGTCGCGTTAGTGGCTGATCATCCAGGGCCGCGCCGTCGGAAAGCCCTTGGCGCCGCTTCTGGACTTGGTCATCAGCCGCGCCGGCTTCTTCTTGTCCGACGAGTCCTTGTCCTTCACCGTCTTGCCCGACGAGCAGCAGCCGCAGCCGGGGCCGTGCGAGGCCTTGTATTGCGCCAGCGTCTGCGGCGCGTGCGAACTGCGCTCGTTGACGGCATGCGCCTTGCGCTTGTCGGCCGGCATGCAGAAGAAATTCGGGGCGGTCAGGATCACCCGCGGCGCTGGGGTCTCGCAGTGCGGACAGCTTTGCGGATCGTCACATTCCGCCATCGGGCGAAGGTCCTTGAAGGGACCGCAATCGTCACAGAGATATTCGTAGACCGGCATCTTGTACCCCTTCGCATTCGGTCATGGCGGAGCGTCCGCCTCCCTCTCCCCATAAGAACGGGGAGAGGGAGCGCAAGCGTCACTTGTCCGGCGAGATCGGCATCTGGATATCGCCGGTGATGTGCTTGATGGGCCCTGCCGCCGACGGCATCACGTCGAAGTCGAAGATCTCCGTCGGCAGCCACAGCGTGGCGCAGGCATTGGGCACGTCGACCACGCCGGAGATGTGGCCCTGGCACGGCGCGGTGCCGAGGATCGAGTAGGCCTGGGCGCCGGAATAGCCGAACTTCTTCAGATACTCGATCGCGTTCAGGCAGGCCTGGCGATAGGCGATGTGGACGTCGAGATAGTGCTGCTTGCCGGCTTCGTCGACCGAGATGCCTTCGAAGATCAGATAGTCCTTGTAGTTCGGCGTAATCGGCGACGGCTTGAAGATCGGGTTCTTGATTCCGTATTTCGACATGCCGTCCTTGATCACCTCGACCTTGAGATGCAGCCAGCCGGCCATCTCGATGGCGCCGCAGAAGGTGATCTCGCCGTCGCCCTGGCTGAAGTGCAGATCGCCCATCGAGAGACCGGCGCCCGGCACATAGACCGGGAAGTAGATCTTCGAGCCGCGCGAGAGATCCTTGATGTCGCAATTGCCGCCATGCTCGCGCGGCGGCACCGTGCGCGCACCTTCGGCGCCGATCTTGGCCTTGACGTCGCCCTTGGCGCGGCCGCCATGGGCCGTCGGCGCGAACGGAGGATTGGCCAGGCCAGGCACGCGAGTCGGATTGGTCGAGATCAGCTCGGCCTCGCGCTTGTTCCAGGTGTCCAGCATCTTGGGATCGGGCAGGCAGCCGATCAGGCCGGGATGGATCAGGCCGGCGAAGTTGACGCCGGGCACGTGGCGCGACGAGGTGTAGAGGCCCTTGATGTCCCAGATCGACTTCTGCGCCAGCGGGAAATGGTCGGTGAGGAAGCCGCCGCCGTTCTGCTTGGAGAAGAAGCCGTTGAAGCCCCACAGGCTTTCCTTGAGCGGACCGACATCGAGCAGATCGACGACGAGGAGGTCGCCCGGCTCGGCGCCCTTGACGCCGATCGGTCCGGACAGGAAGTGCACGATCGACAGGTCGATGTCGCGCACGTCGTCGGCGGAATCGTTGTTCTTGATGAAGCCGCCGGTCCAGTCATAGGTCTCGATGATGAAATCGTCGCCAGGATTGACCCACGCCACGATCGGGATGTCGGGGTGCCAACGGTTGTGCACCATGTCGTTCTCATAGGCCGATTTGGTGAGATCGACCTTGATCAGTGTCTCTGGCATCGAGAGGCTCCCCTTTGACTACGGTTGGTTAGACGGACAGATATTTCGAGACCTGCGCGGCATCGACGGCATCGCGCGGATCGTCCCGCACGATCTCGCCGTTCTCGATCACCAGCACGCGGTCGGCGATATCGAGCGCAAAGCTCAGGACCTGCTCGGACACGACGATCGAGAGTCCCTTCTCGTCGCGGATGCGCTTCAGCGTGCGCGCCATCTCCTTGATGATCGAGGGCTGGATGCCTTCGGTCGGCTCGTCCAGCAGCAGAACCTTCGGCTTGGTCGCGAGCGCACGCGCGATCGCGAGCTGCTGCTGCTGGCCGCCGGAGAGATTGCCGCCGCGCCGGCCCTTCATTTCCAGCAGCACCGGAAACAATTCGTAGATATCACCCGGCACCTCGGAGCCGCCGGAAACGACGAGCCCGGTCTCGATGTTCTCCTTCACCGTCATGGTCGAGAAGATCATGCGGCCCTGCGGCACGTAGGCGAGGCCCTTGGCCACCCGCTCAAAGCTCTTGAGGCTGCCGAGCTCGGCGCCGTCCATGGTCACCGAGCCGCTCTTCGCCGGCAGGATACCCATCAGCGACTTCATCAGCGTGGTCTTACCCATGCCGTTGCGGCCCATGATCGCCACGATCTCATTGGGCGCAACCTTGACGTTGAGCCCGTGCAGCACCTCACTCTGGCCGTAGGCGACGTGGAGGTCCGAAATTGCCAGCATCACGTGCTCCCTAGTGACCGAGGTACACTTCAACGACCTTGGGATCGTTCTTCACCTTCTCCATGGTGCCCTCGGAGAGAATCTGGCCCTGATGCAGCACGGTGACCTTGTGCGCGATGTCCTCGACGAACTTCATGTCGTGCTCGATCACGAGCACCGAACGGTTCTTGATGATGCGGTTGAGCAGCTCGGCGGTCTTGGCGCGCTCGGACACGCTCATGCCGGCGACGGGCTCATCGAGCATCAGAAGGTCCGGGTCCTGGATCAGCAGCATGCCGATCTCGAGCCACTGCTTCTGGCCATGGCTGAGCTCGTCGGCGTAGGTGTTGAGCTTGTCCTTGAGGAAGATCATCTCGGCGACCTCCTCGACCCGGTCCTTCACCAACTGGTCGCGCTGGAAGGTCAGCGAGCCGAACACGGTGCGGCCGCGCGGGAACGAGATCTCGAGGTTCTCGAACACGGTGAGGTCCTCGAACACCGACGGCGTCTGGAATTTGCGTCCGACGCCGGTCTGCACGATCTCGTTCTCCTTCATCTTCGTGAGCTCCTTGCCACGAAACTGGATCGAGCCCGAGGTCGCCTTGGTCTTGCCGCAGATCAGGTCAAGCACCGTGGTCTTGCCGGCGCCGTTGGGACCGATGATGACGCGGATCTCGTTCTCCTCGACGTAGAAGGAGAGATCGTTGACCGCCTTGAATCCGTCGAACGAGACGGTCAGGCCGGAGACGGCGAGCAGGAAGTCCTTGGGCTGGTGTCCGACGAGCATGATTGATTCCCTCACTCTGCCGGCGCGCCGTCGGCGACCGAATTGTCGCTCCAGCCCGGCTTCGCCTTGCGCGAGCCGAACAGCCGGTCGATGCGCGGCTGCACGTAGTCGGCCCAGAGCCCGGACAGGCCGTTCGGGAAGGCGAGCACGACCGCAATGAACAGCGCGCCGAGGCCGAACAGCCAGAGTTGCGGAAAGGATTCCGACAGGCTGGTCTTGGCGAAATTCACCAGGATGGCGCCCCAGATCGCGCCGAAGATCGACATGCGCCCGCCGACCGCGGTGTAGATCACCATCTCGATCGACGGCACGATGCCGACGAAGGACGGCGACATGAACCCGACATTGAGCGCGAACATGGCACCGCCGATCGCGGCGAAGACCGCCGCCATGCAGAAGGCGAAGATCTTGAAATTGGCGACGCTGTAGCCGGAGAAGCGGACGCGGTCCTCCTGCTCGCGCATCGCGACCAGGATGCGGCCGAGCTTGGTCAGGCGGATGAACTGCGCGATGCCGATGCAGGCGAACAGCAGCACCACTTCGACGAAGTACAGGATGATCTTGGCGTGGTCGGGCCGGATATCCCAGCCCTTGAGCGTGCGCAGATCGGTCATGCCGTTGATACCGCCGGTATAGCCCTGCTGCCCGACGATCAGGATGGTGAGGATGGCGGCGACGGCCTGGGTGATGATCGCGAAGTAGGTGCCGCCGACGCGGCGCTTGAACATCGCGGTGCCGATGATCAGGGCGAAGATGCCGGGGACCAGGATGATGGCGAGGATGGTGAAGGTGAGGCTGTGAAACGGCTGCCAGAACAGCGGCAGTGACGTGATCTGATTCCAGTCCATGAAGTCGGGGATGCCGGGCGTCGACTGAATCTTGGTGTTCTCGACGCTCGAGGCTTCGAGTTTGAGGAACATCGCCATGCAATAGCCGCCGAGGCCGAAGAACACGCCCTGCCCCAGGCTCAGGATGCCGCCATAGCCCCAGCACAGCACGAGGCCGAGCGCGACGAAGGCGTAGGTCAGATACTTCGCGACCAGATTGAGGCGGAATACATCCAGCGTCAGCGGCAGGATCACGAACAGCACGGCGGCCAGCGCGATGAAGCCCATCAGTTCGGATCGGTTGAAGAAGCGTGAGTTGATGATCATGACTTGCCTGCTTCTCGTTATTTGCGGACTTTGAGGGCGAAGAGGCCCTGGGGCCGCAGCATCAGGATGCCGACGACCGCGAGCAGCGTGAGCACCTTGGCCATCGAGCCCGACATGAAGAATTCGAGCGTCGATTGCGTCTGCGAGATCGAGAAGGCGGAGGCGATGGTGCCGAGCAGGCTGGCGGCGCCGCCGAACACGACGACCAGGAACGTATCGACGATATAGAGCTGCCCCGACGTCGGCCCGGTCGAGCCGATCATGGTGAAGGCGCTGCCGGCGATTCCGGCGATGCCGCAGCCGAGGCCGAAGGTGTAGCGGTCGACCTTCTCGGTGTTGATGCCGACCGCGCCGGCCATGATGCGGTTCTGCACCACGGCACGGACCTGGCGGCCCCAGCGTGACATGTAGAGCACGTAGGCGACCGAGATGGTGATCAGCACGGTGAGGCACATCACGAAGATGCCGTTGATCGGCACCTCGATGCTGTCGGTGACCTGGAGCGAACCGAGCATCCATTGCGGCAGCTCGACGCCGACCTCGCGGGCGCCGAACACCGAGCGATAGGCCTGCTGCAGCATCAGGCTGAGGCCCCAGGTGGCGAGCAGCGTATCCAGCGGACGCTTGTAGAGGTGCCGTATCAGCACCCATTCCACCACCATCCCCAGCGCGCCGGAGGCGAGGAAGGCGAGGATCATGGCGAGGAAGAAGTAGCCGCTGAACAGGCCCGGCAAATAGGCCTGAAAGAAATTCGAGGTCATCCAGGTGACATAGGCCCCGAGGATCATGAACTCGCCATGGGCCATGTTGATGACACCCATCTGGCCGAAGATGATGGCAAGCCCGAGCGCCATCAGGACGTAGACCGAGAACAGGATCAGCCCGGCAAAGCCCTGCATGACGAAGATGGAGCCGAGATCACCAAGCGAATAGTCGCCGAACATCGATGTCCTCCGTCGGGGATAAGGGTCCCGCGTCGCGATGCAGAGTCGCGACGCGGGGTCTTGCGGCATGGACTTGCGATCCACGCCAGGGAGCGGCTTGGCCTGTGGGAGAAGCGCGACGGATGTCGTCGCTTATTGATAGCCCTTCGGGAACGGATCCGGCTCGACGAGATCGGCGGTCTCGTAGATCAGCTCGAACTGGCCATCGAGCTTGGCGCGCCCCACCCGGGTCTTCGACCACAAATGATGGTTCTCGTGGATGCGCACATAGCCTTCCGGCGCGCCCTTGAACTCGACGCCCGGGGAGGCCGCCGCGATCTTGTCGACGTCGAAGGAGCCGGCCTTCTCGACCGTCAGCTTCCACAGCCACGGGCCGAGATAGGCAGCCTGGGTGACGTCGCCGATCACGGTCTTCTCGCCCCACATCTTCTTGAACGCCGAGACGAAAGCCTTGTTGTTCGGATTGTCGAGCGACTGGAAATACTTCATGCACGCATAGGCGCCCGCGATGTTCTCGCCGCCGATGCCGTCGATCTCGTCTTCGGTCACCGAGATCGTCAGCAGCGCCTGCTTGGAGAGATCGATGCCGGCCGCCTTGAGCTGCTTGTAGAACGCGACGTTGGAGCCGCCGACGACGTCGGTGAAGATCACGTCCGGCTTGGTCAGCTTGATCTTGTTGATGACCGAGTTGAACTGGGTCGAGCCCAACGCGTAATATTCCTCGCCGACGACCTTGCCCTTCAGCACGTTCTCGACGTGCTTGCGCGCGATCTTGTTCGAGGTGCGCGGCCAGATGTAGTCCGAGCCGATGAAGAAGAAGGACTTGGCGCCCTTCTCCTTGGCGATCCAGTTGAGGCCCGCGAGAATCTGCTGCGTCGCTTCCTGGCCGGTGTAGATCACGTTCTTGGACTGCTCGAGGCCTTCGTAGAAAGTCGGGTAGTAGAGCATGCCGTTGTATTGTTCGACGACCGGCAGCACGGCCTTGCGGGAGGCCGAGGTCCAGCAACCCATGATCGCCGCAACCTTGTCGTTGACGAGGAGCTTCTTCGCCTTCTCGGCGAAGGTCGGCCAATCCGATGCGCCGTCCTCCTGGATGAACTTGATCTTGCGGCCGAGCACGCCGCCCGCCGCGTTGATCTGCTCGATCGCGAGCTTTTCGGCCTGGATCGAGCCAGTCTCGGAGATCGCCATGGTGCCGGTCGCCGAGTGCAGGATGCCGACCGTCACCTCGGTGTCGGTGACGGCGAGACCCGTGGTGTTGACCGCCGAGGTCGCCGGCGCCTGGGCGAATGCCCCCCGCGGCAGCATCGTCATGGCCGGCACGGCGGCCATTCCCATCAATAATTTGCGCCGAAACGGCGATAACAGGCCCTTGTTTCCTTCGTCCGACATGAGCACCCCACTTTTTGTTCGAGACCACGCGATTGGTGCCGTGAGGATGGCGCGGATTGGGGCAGCGGGCGCATACGCAAGATCGCGTATACTGCACCGCAAAATGCCGACGTAGGCTCTTGGTACGGAATTTGCGAGGGGTTCCGGGTCCGTATCGGCAGTGGGGTAGAGCGTGGCAGGGCGGCAGCGAATAGACCGCGTCAGGCGCCAGTACAACCAATGGGTCGCCAACCAGACGCTGGAAGACTACGCGCTGCGCTTCACCGCCAAGAGCGCACGCCGCTGGTCTGCCGCCCGGGTCGCCAACACTGCGCTGGGCGCGATCTCGTTTCTCGCGATGGAGGCGATCGGCGGCACCATCACGCTGAACTACGGCGTCACCAACGCCACCGCCGCCATTCTCGTCGTTTCCCTGATCATCTTCTGCTGCGGCGTTCCGATCGCCTATTATGCCGCCAAATGCGGCATCGACATCGACCTGCTGACGCGCGGGGCCGGGTTCGGCTACATCGGCTCGACCGTCACCTCGCTGATCTACGCGTCCTTCACCTTCATCTTCTTCGCGATTGAAGCGGTGATCCTCGCGTCCGCGCTGGAGATGTGCTTCGGGATTCCGCGCCCGATCGGCTATCTCATCAGCGCCGTCGTCATCATCCCGCTGGTGGCCTACGGCATCACGCTGATCAGCCGCTTTCAATTGTGGACGCAGCCGCTGTGGATCGTGCTGCACATCATCCCGTTCGCGGCGATTGCCTGGCACAACCCGCATTCCTTTACGGAATGGCGCAAGTTTTCCGGCGAGCACGGCGATCTCAACGGACAATTCGATCTGCTGCTGTTCGGTGTCGCGGCCTCGGTGGTGTTTTCGCTGGTGGCGCAGATCGGCGAGCAGGTCGATTTCCTGCGCTTCCTGCCGCGCGACCGCCGCGCGTCCGGGGCCTCCTGGTGGATGGCGCTGATGAGCGCGGGCCCCGGCTGGATCGTGCTGGGCGCGCTGAAGCTCCTGGCGGGCTCGTTCCTCGCCTTCTTCGCGCTGAGCCACGGAGTGCCGCCCGAGGAGGCCGCCGAGCCGGCGCACATGTATCTCGAAGCGTTCCGCTACGTGCTGTCGCAGCCCGATCTCGCGCTGGCCTTGACCGGAACGTTCGTGATCCTGTCGCAGGTCAAGATCAACGTCACCAACGCCTATGCCGGCTCGATCGCCTGGTCGAACTTCTTCTCGCGTCTGACCCACAGCCATCCCGGCCGCGTCGTCTGGCTGGTCTTCAACGTCATCGTGGCGCTGCTGCTGATGGAGATCGGCGTCTACAAGGCCCTGGAGCAGACGCTGGCGCTTTACTCCAACGTCGCGATCGCCTGGGTCGGCGCGCTGGTCGCCGATCTCGTCGTCAACAAGCCGCTTGGATTGCGGCCCCAGCAAATCGAGTTCAAGCGCGCGCATCTCTACGACGTCAATCCGGTCGGCGTCGGCGCGATGACGATCGCGACCATCGTCTCCATCAGCGCCTTTTACGGTCTGTTCGGGCCTACCGCGAAGGCGCTGTCGGCCTTCATCGCGCTGGCGGTCGCCTTCATCGCCGCACCGTTGATTGCATGGGCCACGGACGGCAAGTACTACATCGCACGCAAGCCGAAGCGGAGCTGGCAGAACATCGAATCGATCCAGTGCTGCATCTGCGAGCACGCGTTCGAGCCGGAGGACATGGCCTCCTGCCCCGCCTACGCCGGGCCGATCTGCTCGCTGTGCTGTTCGCTGGACGCCCGCTGCCACGATCTCTGCAAGCCGCACGCGCGTATCCAGGCGCAGGTGTCGGAGACGCTGGGCAAGCTGATGCCGCAGCCGATCTACGCCCGGATCAATTCGCAGCTCGGCCATTATATCGGCGTGTTCGTGGTCTCGGCGGGTCTGGTCGCGCTGGTGCTCGGGCTGATCTATTTGCAGACGTCGGCGAGCGTACATGGCGAGAACGCGCTCGTCTCCGAAATACTCTGGAAGGTGTTCTTCTCGCTCAGCATCATCATCGGCGTGGTCGCCTGGCTGTTCGTGCTGGCGCAGCAGAGCCGTCGCGCGGCCGAAGCCGAGACGCGGCGACAGACCACGCTGCTGATCCAGGAGATCGACGCCCACAAGCGCACCGACGCCGAGCTCCAGCGCGCCAAGGAAGTGGCCGAATCCGCCAACCTCGCCAAGAGCCGCTATGTGGTGGGCCTGAGCCACGAGCTACGCTCGCCGCTGAACGCGATCAGCGGCTATGCCCAGCTGCTGGAGCAAGATGCGACGCTGAGCGCCAAGCCGCGCGACCAGGTCCGCGTCGTCCGCCGCAGCGCCGACCACCTCTCCGGCCTGATCGACGGCATTCTGGACATCTCCAAGATCGAGGCAGGGCGGCTGTATCTGTCGCGCGACGAGGTGCGCCTCGGCGAATTCCTCGACCAGCTCGTCGGCATGTTTCGTTTGCAGGCCGCGGCCAAGGGCATCGACTTCGTGTTCCGGCGGCCTCCGCACCTGCCGCTGGTGGTCTATGCCGACGAGAAGCGGCTGCGCCAGGTATTGATCAACTTGCTCTCCAACGCCATCAAGTTCACGCAGAGCGGCAGTGTGCAGTTCGTCGTGCACTATCGCAGCCCCGTGGCCGAGTTCGAGGTGATCGATACTGGCCCGGGCATCCGGGCCGACGACCTCGAACGCATCTTCGCGCCCTTCGAACGCGGCGCGCTCGGCGTCTCGCAGCCGCAGACCGGCACCGGGCTCGGCCTGACCATCAGCCGCCTGCTGGCCGGGGTGATGGGCGGCGACATCAAGGTGACGAGCACGGTCGGCACCGGCTCGACCTTCAAGGTCAAGCTTCTGCTCTCGGAGGTCACCAATCCGCAGCGCATCGCGCCGGTGGAGGCGCCGGTCTCCGGCTATCACGGCGCGCGCAAGACCATCCTCGTCACCGACGATGATCCCGTCCATCGCGACCTGCTGCGCGAGGTACTGACGCCGCTCGGCTTCATCCTGCTTAGCGCACCCGATGGGCCTGGCTGCCTCGCACTGGCGCAACATTGCCGGCCCGATCTGTTCCTGCTCGACATCTCGATGCCGGCCATGGACGGCTGGGCCGTGGCGGAGGCCTTGCGCGCGAGCGGCCATCACCAGGCGCGGATCCTGATGGTGTCGGCAAGCGCACTCGAGGCCCACGGCACCCCGCTGGCGCAGCCCTTCCACGACGGCTATCTGATGAAGCCGATCGACATCCCCCGCCTTCTGGAGACGATCCGTCACCTGCTCAAGATCGAATGGCAATACGGCTCGGACGAGATCGCGGTGCCGTTCTGGCGCCCCGAGAGCGGATCAAGGCCGCCGGCGCGGCACATCGAGGCGCTGATCGGACTCGGCCGGATCGGCTACGTCAAGGGCATCCAGTTGAAGCTGGACGAGATCGGCAGCGAGCATCCGGAGCATGCCGACTTCGTCGCGCAGATGCGGTCGCTGGTCGACCGCTTCGATCTCGATCAGTACATGGACACATTGAAGACATTGCATGCGCATGAGCATTGAACCGAAGAAGCGCGACGTCGCGCTCGTTGTCGATGACTCTCCGGAGACGCTGCGGCTGCTGACCGACGCGCTCGACGGTGCCGGCATGACGGTGATGGTGGCGCTCGACGGCGCAGCCGCGATGCGTATCGTCGACCAGATCACGCCCGACATCGTGCTGCTCGATGCGGTGATGCCCGGCATCGACGGCTTCGAGACCTGCCGCCGGCTCAAGCGCGACGCGGACCTTGCCAACGTCCCTGTCATCTTCATGACGGGCCTCGCTGAAACCGAGCACATCGTGCGCGGGCTCGAGGCCGGCGGCGTCGACTACGTGACCAAGCCGATCGTGATCGAGGAGATGCTGGCGCGCATTCGCGTCCATCTCGGCAATGCCCGGCTGACGCAGAGCGCGCGTGCCGCGCTCGACGTCTCCGGCCGCTTCCTGTTCGCGGTCGACCGCCAGGGCAACGTGCTGTGGGCGACGCCGCAGGCGCAGAAGCTGATGTCCGACCACCAGGGCGCGCAAGCCGACGACTTCGTGCTGCCGCCATCGCTGCTGCAATGGCTCGAGCAGGCCAAAGCTAAGGGCAGCTCGAAGTCGCAGGCGACCTCGTTACCCGACAATCCGCAACTCCGGCTCTATTACATGGGCGAAACGGCACCGAATGAGTTTCTGCTGCGGCTCTCCCGGGAGTCCGGCACCGCGCTGCCTCCCGAATTCACCAGCGAGCTCGGCCTCACCACCCGCGAGGGCGAGGTGCTCGCCTGGCTCAGCAAGGGCAAGACCAACCGCGACATCGCGCAGATTCTTGGATTGAGCCCGCGCACGGTCGACAAGCATCTCGAGCAGATCTACGCCAAACTCGGCGTGGAGAACCGGACGGCGGCGGCGGCGATCGCGGCGAATGCGACGAGGCGGAATTCGTGAATTGCAGTCTCAATGAGTTAAGACGCCGGCCGCTCCAACAACCCCTGTTGTCCCGGACAAGCGCGCCCTTAAGCGCGCGCCGATCCGGGACCCATAACCACAGGGAGCAGTTTGGCGAAGACTCAGAGTGACCAATTCGCTCCATAACCGCTTCCTGTGGTTATGGGTCCCGGGTTCGCTTCGCGCCCCGGGACGACAGCGGAGTGTGAGGTGAGCGTCACCGCCCCTCACAGGAGCCTTCAGCCACGCATCCCCTCACCCATACACAAACGCGCTGTCGTCCAGATCCGTCTTCGGAATCTCGTCCTTCTCGGTCCAGTAATCCTGGCTGTGCTGCCATTCCGGCTTGTCGCCGCGCTTGGGCAACAGGTCCATGTTGCGCATCATGTAGCCGGGATTGAAGTTTTCCGGATCGATCCAGGGCAGGATCGGCATGTTGTGGTCTTCGGGGCGCAGTTTCACCTCGACCTTCCTGGCGCCCTTGGCCTTCATGTGCCCGAGCAGCCGGCAGACGAAATCGGCGACGAGGTCGACGCGCAGCGTCCAGCTGGCGCGGAAATAGCCGAACACCCAGACCATGTTCGGAACGCCCGTGAACATCATGCCGCGATAGGTGACGGTGTCGCCGAAGGCGAGCGGCTTGCCGTCGATCTCGAAGGCGATGTCGCCGAGCGCGGCGAGATTGAAGCCCGTCGCGGTGACGATGACGTCAGCTTCGAGCAGCTTGCCCGATTTCAGCTGGATGCCGTTCTCGACGAAGCACTCGATCTCGTCGGTGACGACGGAGGCCTTGCCGCTGGCGATGCCCTTGAACAGGTCGGCATCCGGCACGAAGGCGATGCGCTGGCGCCAAGGCCGGTAGGTCGGCGTGAAGTGCGTCTCGACATCGTAGTCGGGACCGAGCACGGCGCTGATCTGGCCGATCAGCTCCTTCTTCACCTGCTCGGGCTTGGACACGCAAAGCTTGGTGAAGGCATCCTGCTCGAACAGGATCTTGCGCCGCACGATCTCGTGGATCCACGCCTCGTCGACCTGAAGCCGGCGCAGCTCTTCCGCGATCTCGATGGCGTTGCGGCCGAGCCGGAAATAGGTCGGCGAGCGCTGCAGCATGGTGACATGCGCGCATTTGTCCGCGATGTTCGGCACCAGCGTCGCCGCAGTTGCGCCCGAGCCGATCACGACGACCTTCTTGCCCGTGAGGTCGATGTCGTCAGGCCACGTCTGGGGATGGACGATGCGACCCTTGAAGCGGTCCATGCCCTTCCATTCCGGCGTATAGCCTTCCGAATGGCGGTAATAGCCCTGGCACATCCAGAGAAAGTTCGCGGTGAACGTCCTTGCTTCGCCGGTGTCGGTCGTCACCGCCTCGATGGTCCAGACATTCTGCTCGCTCGACCAGCTCGCGGAATTGATCTTGTGCTTGTAGCGGATGTGCTTGGCGATATCGTTCTCGTCGATCACCTCTTTCATATAGGAAAGTATCTCATCGGCGGTCGCAATCGGCGGGCCGACCCACGGCTTGAAGCTGTAGCCGAAGGTATGGAGATCGCTGTCGGAGCGAATGCCGGGATAGCGATGTGTGCTCCATGTGCCGCCGAATGTCTCCTGCGTCTCCAGGATGACGTAGCTCGTGCCCGGAAGCTGCTTCTGGATGTGATAGGCGCTGCCGATGCCGGAGATGCCGGCGCCGACGATCAGCACGTCGAAATGTTCCGAAGCTTGCTTGGTTGTGGCGTGACTGCGAACAGCGACATTCATTGTTGCTTCTATGCCTTGCTTGTTTTTGTGGCCGCCCTTGACGGGCAACGCGTTTCCTCCGCGACCGGCATGATCACCCGGCGCGCTTCCGCTTCAAAATGACATAGATCAAGTCGCGGTCAAATCACAGCGCCGCGCCCCAGCCCCGCGCGGTCTGCAAGATCCAGTCGCGGTACAGCGTGAGCGGCGTGACGCCGGTCATTCCGCCGCAACCTGCCGCGCCGTTCGGACCCGTGGACCAGCTGACGAGCCCGACGAGGAAGGCGCCATTCGGCTTGTCCTCGAACACAGGACCGCCGGAATCGCCGGTGCAAGCGCCGATTCCCCCGCGAACACCGTTGGTTACGGGATCGACCAGCCTAATCTGAAGCGTGCCGGGCTGGCCCGTGGCAACGAGCCCGGCCACACGCGTGATGCCGCCACTCTTGCCGTCACCATGGACCGTGACGCCAATGCCGGCGATGACGAAACGGCTGCCGACCCGGATTGGGATCGTCGGCGTGCCGACCGTCACTGTGGATTTTCCCTTGAGTGGAATTTCCAGCTGCAGCAACGCAACGTCGGCGGTGGCGCGGTGCGATTGCATCGCCTGCATGTTGAAGTTCGGATGGATCGCGACCGTGCGCACGTTCAGAAATTGCGGCGCACCGTCGGCGCCGCGATCGACCACCTTGTAGTCCGCGCCGGGCTGCACGCAATGCGCGACCGTCAAGACCACGCGCGGTGCAATCAGGCTGCCGGTGCAGAAATTGCCGCGCGAGCCGACGATGGTGACGATGGCGCGCGCGACACCGTCGGCCTGCGGCGTGCCGCCGCCGACGATGGCATGAGCTGACCCGACGGTCAGCAGCGCAGCGATGACGAGAGTTGCAAGCTTCTTCATGGGAACACGCTTCGGCGTCGTTGACGGCGGCAGATGGCTTCGGACTGGCCCTTGCCGATAGCGCATGCTAGCCGTCTTGGGAAGGAATTGACGAGGGCAGGACATTGGCGATCGAGGCGGTGATCTTTGATTTTGGCGGCGTGCTGACGAGCTCGCCCTTCGAGGCGTTCGCGCGGTTCGAGACGGCGCGCGGCTTGCCCGTCGACATCATCCGGCGCACCAACGCCGCCAACCACCTGGAAAACGCCTGGGCCAGGTTCGAGCGGGCCGAGGTCGACATCGAGACGTTCGACCAATTGTTCGCCGAGGAATCTCGCGCGCTTGGCGCCGAGGTGCGCGGCCGCGAGGTGCTGCCGCTGCTGCAGGGCGAGCTGCGCCCGGAGATGGTCGAGGCCTTGAAGCGCATCAAGGCGCAATTCAAGACCGGCTGCATCACCAACAACCTTCCGGCCAATGCGATCGGCAGCCTGACCGGGCGCTCGCTCTACATTGCCGAGGTGATGGTGCTGTTCGACCATGTGATCGAATCCGCCAAGATCGGCCTGCGCAAGCCCGACCCGCGCATCTACGCGCAGATGGTAGACACATTGAAGGTTGATCCAAAGAACTGCGTCTATCTCGACGATCTCGGCGTCAATCTCAAGCCAGCGCGCGAGATGGGCATGACCACAATCAAGGTGACGAGCGGCGCACAGGCGATTGCCGAGCTGGAGAAGGCGACGGGGCTGACGCTGGGGTAGGCCACAAATGCTGTAGGGTGGGCAAAGCGCAGCGTGCCACCACTGGCAAATCGTGGGCACGGCGCAAGAGCGCCTTTGCCCATCCCCTACGAGAGCTATTCCGCCGCGGCAGCGATCCGCTCCGGGAATGCTGCCGCGAGCGAGGCGCGATCCGGCTTCAGCACGCCGCGCTCGGTGATGAGACCTGTCACAAGGCGCGCCGGAGTCACGTCGAAGGCGTAGTTCGCGACCGGCGAGCCCTCCGGCACGATCCGCACCGTCTCCAGCCGGCCATCGGCGGTGCGGCCGGTCATGTCGGTGACCTCGACGCCGCTGCGCTGCTCGATCGGGATGTCGCGGATGCCGTCATGGACGGTGAAATCGATCGTCGGCGACGGCAGCGCGACGTAGAACGGGACGTTGTTGTCGTGGGCGGCGAGCGCCTTCAGATAGGTGCCGATCTTGTTGCAGACGTCGCCATTGGCGGCGACGCGGTCGGTGCCGACGATGGCGAGATCGACCATGCCGTGCTGCATCAGGTGGCCGCCGGTATTGTCGGGGATCACGGTGTGCGGCACGCCGTGATGGCCGAGTTCCCATGCGGTGAGCGAGGCGCCCTGGTTGCGCGGACGCGTCTCGTCGACCCAGACATGGATCTTGATGCCGCGCTCATGCGCAAGATAGATCGGCGCTGTCGCGGTGCCCCAATCGACGGTGGCAAGCCAGCCGGCGTTGCAATGGGTCAGCACGTTGACCGCCTCGCCCGGCTTCTTTGCCGCAATCGCCTCGATCAGCTTCAGACCGTTGCCGGCGATGCCGCGATTGATCTCGACATCCTGCTCGACGATCTCGTCGGCGCGCGCATAGGCTGCCTCCGCCCGTTCATCGGGATCGATCGGCGCCAGCGTCGCACGCATCTCGTCCAGCGCCCATTTCAGATTGATCGCCGTCGGCCGCGCCACCACGAGCGTGTCGTAAGCATGCTTCAGACCGGCGTCGGAGGCATCCTCGCGCATGGCGAGCGCCATGCCATAGGCGGCGGTGGCGCCGATCAGCGGCGCGCCGCGCACCAGCATGTCGCGGATCGCGACGGCCGCGTCTTCGCACGAGGTCAGCTTCGCGACGACGAACTCATGCGGCAGCCGGCGCTGATCGATCGCGCCGACCGACCAGCCGTCACGCTCACGCCAGATGCTGCGGAAGTGCTTGCCGTCGACCTTCATGGCATTCTGCCTTTCGTATCACGCCCGCAGCACGCGTCCCGCCACCGCGTCGAGCTTCTTGAGCAGCTCCGGATCGCGCGCCTCGGGCGCCGTGATCAGCGCGGTGTCGAGCGCGCGGTCCGAGCCGATCGGGCACGGCTCGTGCTCGCGCGGGAAATCCCTTGCCAGCCGCGCCACCAGCGCCTTCGCCTTGTCGGCGTTGGAGCTCAGCACGCGGATGATGTCCTGCACCGTGACGGCATCGTGGTCGGGATGCCAGCAATCGAAATCCGTCACCATCGCGACCGTAGCGTAGCAGATCTCCGCCTCTCGCGCGAGCTTCGCCTCGGGCATGTTGGTCATGCCGATCACGGAATAGCCCAGCGTCTTGTAGGTCATGCTCTCGGCATAGGTGGAGAATTGCGGCCCTTCCATGCAGACATAGGTTCCGCCGCGCGCAATCGCGATATTCTCGGCTTCGGCCGCTGCCGCAAGGTGGATGCGCAACCGCGGCGAGACCGGATGCGCCATCGACACATGCGCGACGCAGCCCTTGCCGAAGAACGAGCTCTCGCGCTTGTGGGTACGGTCCACGAACTGGTCGACGAGGACAAAGGTGCCGGGTGGAAGTTCCTCCTTGAACGAACCGCAGGCCGACAACGAGATCAGGTCGGTGACCCCGGCGCGCTTGAGCACGTCGATATTGGCGCGATAGTTGATATCGGACGGCGACAGCCGATGGCCCTTGTCGTGCCGCGGCAGGAACACGATCGGCAGGCCGGCGATAGCGCCGCGCCGCAAGGGAGCCGAGGGCTCGCCCCAGGGACTCCCGATCACCTCTTCGCGCGCATCCTCGAGGCCCGGCAGATCGTAGATGCCGGAACCGCCGATGATGCCCAATACCGCCTGCGCCATGCCTGCTCCACCCCGTTCGCCACGTGCGACATGGTTAAGCTATGCCAGTTTTGCGGCGGCTTTGGAACGGGCTGGTGCAGTGATCCCGGCGCCGTGAGGAGCGCGGGTGCCGCTTCCCCACGCAGTGCGCCCGGCTTAGGCCGCGTTCGCCAGCTGCAGCTGCGCCGCCACCATCCGCTCCAGGGTCTCGACGGACTGGAAATTTTCCGGCGTGATCTCCGACTGCGGGATCGTGAAGTCGAACTCGGCTTCGACCCCGAGCATCAGATTGACCATGTCCATCGAGGTCAGGCCGGCGTCGACCAGCTTGGCGGATGGCGTGAGGTCGGCGCTGAGCGAATTCTGCTCGAGGATGCCCTTCACCAGCTTGATGATGCGGTTGCGCAATTCGGTATCAAAGGCCTGCATCGGCAAATTCCCGTCTGTCGTCGGAGGTGGACCAGCTCCGGCTACGATGGGCGCGGCCCGCCGGTCCTGCAATGGGAGGCACCAATACTTCGCGTTTGTTAGTAAACGATGACTCAGATTGTCTGGAATTCGAGCTTCTTCCAGATTCCTAACGCGATGCTCGAAAAGCGGCAGGTGCAAACAACCCGACCTTAACTGTTCGTTCGGAATTTGGCTTTGTTTACCCTCTATTTGATCGACGAATTTGAATTAAATCCGTAGCCTCGTCCCACAAGCAAAGATGACCGGAGGATCGCTTTCAGCGGCGTCGCAATGACGCCGGCGATCTCGAACGGCAACCGGAGGCGGACGAGTATGAACGTGCGTGAAGCAATCCTCACTGTCGACGAAGCACAGACGAGCTTCCTCGAGCAGGGTCCCTCCCTGATCGAGCGCGCCGCCCGAACCGCCGCTGCTGCGGCGGCCGACGCCGACGAGGTCGATCGCGACGCCCGTTTCCCGCACAAGGCTTTCGAGGCCGCCCGCGAGCAGAAGCTGCTCGGCGTCATGATCCCGGTCGAGTTCGGCGGCTTCGGCGCCTCCATCTACGACGTCACCGACATCTGCTACACGCTCGGCCGCGCCTGCGCCTCGACCGCCATGATCTACGCGATGCACCAGACCAAGGTCGCCTGCGTGATCAGGCACGGTCACGGCATTCCCTGGATGGAGACCATGATGCGCCGGGTCGCCCGCGACCAGTGGCTGCTCGCCTCCTCCACCACCGAGGGCCAGAACGGCGGCAACATCCGCGCCAGCGCCGCCGCCGTCGACCACGCCGGCGACACCATCTCGCTGGTGCGCGACGCCACCGTGATTTCCTACGGCGCCGAGGCCGACGGCCTCGTCACCATCGCCCGTCGTGCCACCGATGCGGCGGCCTCCGACCAGGTGCTGCTGGCACTCGCCAAGGACGATTATTCGCTGAAGCGGACCCTTGGCTGGGAGACGCTCGGCATGCGCGGCACCTGCTCGACCGGGTTCGAGTTGAAGGTCGACTGCCCCGCCGACCGCGTCTTCCCGGAATCCTATGACAAGATCCATGCCCAGACCATGACGCCGTTCGCACATCTGTGCTGGTCGTCGGCCTGGGCCGGGATCGCCGCCGCAGCCGTGACCCGCGCACAGGCCTTCATCCGCAAGGCGGCCCGCAGCTCCGGCGGCCAGATGCCGCCCGCCGCGGCACATTTCACCGCCGCCAAGATGTCGCTGGCAAGACTGCGCGCGCTGCTGTCGGCCAATATCGACGCCTTTGCCCGCGCCGAGCATGACGAGCGTGCGCTCGGCTCGCTCGACTTCCAGTCCTCGATCACGCTTCTGAAGGTGCAGGCCTCCGAGCTCGCGGTCGAGACCGTGATGCATGCGATGCGCACGGCGGGCCTTTCCGGCTACCGCAACGACGGCGAATTCACCATGGGCCGGCACCTGCGTGACGTGCTGTCGGCTCCGATCATGATCAACAACGATCGCATTCTCGCCAATGCCGCGACATCGACGCTGATGAGCGGCGTGCCGACAAGCCTTCGTGACTAAGTCCTCGGCGACCGAACCAACAGAACAATTTTGAGATAGCAGGATACCGGACCATGAACATTGCCATCCTCCCCGATTCGCCGACGACCGCGCCGCAGGCGATCGATCCGCTCGATCATCTCGCCGACAAGCTATTCCATCGCATGGGTGCCGACGGAGTCTACGCCCGCACCGCGCTCTATGAAGGCGTCGTCGAGAAGCTGGCCGCGCTGATCACGGGTCATCGCGAATCCGGCACCGAAGTGATGCGCTTCCCGCCGGTGATGAGCCGGGCTCAGCTGGAAAAATCCGGCTACCTCAAGAGCTTTCCGAACCTGCTCGGCTGCGTCTGCGGCCTGCACGGGACCGAGCGCGAGATCAACGCCGCGGTGAGCCGCTTCGATGCCGGCGGCGACTGGACCACCTCGCTGTCGCCCGCCGACCTCGTGCTATCGCCTGCAGCCTGCTATCCGGTCTATCCGATCGCGGCGAGCCGCGGGCCCCTGCCGAAGGGCGGCCTACGCTTCGACGTCGCCGCGGATTGCTTCCGCCGCGAGCCGTCGAAGCATCTCGATCGTCTGCAATCGTTCCGAATGCGCGAATATGTCTGCATCGGCAGCCCCGACGACGTCGCCGATTTCCGCGAGCGCTGGATGGTGCGCGCGCAGGCGATCGCCCGCGACCTCGGCCTCACCTTCCGCGTCGACTATGCCAGCGACCCCTTCTTCGGTCGCGTCGGCCAGATGAAGGCAGTGAGCCAGAAGCAGCAGCAGCTCAAATTCGAGCTCCTCATTCCGCTGCGCTCGGAAGAGCAGCCGACGGCCTGCATGAGCTTCAACTATCACCGCGAGCATTTCGGCACGACCTGGGGAATCCAGGATGCCAACGGCGAGCCGGCCCACACCGGCTGCGTTGCCTTCGGCATGGACCGGCTCGCGGTCGCCATGTTCCACACTCACGGCACCGACCTTGCGGCCTGGCCCGCCAAGGTTCGGGACGTGCTGGGCCTGCAGCCGCTGGCACCGGCCGATGCCCATGTCGCTGCCCATGTCGAAGGCTGGCGCTAACCGAACGAGGCCTGTCATTTCCACGGGTAAGACGAGCGTGATCCACACCAAGGTCCGATGCCGCGAGATCACCGAGTCCGACGCAGACGCGATCGCGGACTTGCTGACGCGCGGCTTCGTGGGCCGCTCGCGCAACTACTGGATCCAGGGCCTGCGCCGACAGGCCTTCCGGCCCGTACCGGAGGGCTATCCGCGCTTCGGCTACATGCTCGACAATGACGGCACGCCGGTCGGCGTGCTGCTGCTGATCTATACGGCACGCAGGAATGGCGAAGAGACCGCCATTCAGTGCAACCTGTCCAGCTGGTATGTCGATCCGGCCTATCGCAACTATGCTCCGCTGCTGACCAAGATCGCCCAGCGGCACAAGGACGTGACTTACTTCAACATCAGCCCGGCGCCGTGGACCTGGCCGATCATCGAGACGCAGGGCTTTCGTGCCTATTGTCGCGGCATATTCTTCTCGGTGCCGGCTCTGGCGCGTGTCCCGCGCTGGAGCGAGATCGAGGTCATCTCGCCTCACGCCAAAACGATCGAGGGGCTTTCCGAGGCTGAAACCGAGCTGCTGATCCAGCATGCGCGGTACAATTGCCTCAGCCTGGTCTGCCGCACGCCACAGGGAACGTTTCCCTTCATTCTGCAGCCCGTGCGCATCCGCCGCGGCTTCATCGCGCCCCCTGCGATGAAGCTGATCTATTGCCGTAACGCCGCGGAATACGCCGCCTGCGCCGGCCGAATCGGCCGGCTGCTGCTTCGGCTCGGCAAGATCGCGGTGGCGGTCGATGCCAACGGGCCGATTCCCGGTCTTGTCGGTATTTATACCGAACGGCGCGGTCGCAAGTACTTCAAGGGCCCGCACCGGCCCCAGCTCGGCGATCTCACGGACACGGAGCTCGTGTTGTACGGGCCTTAGGGCAGTGCTCGGCCGAGAACACACCGTCATCCCTGCGAACGCAGGGACGACACCTGATGTCTTGTAGCCTCTCGGCCAAGTCTCGCCTGCGCCTGTTCATTTCCGACACTCTCTCCATCGCCGGTCACCCTCCGTAAACTACCGCGCTTAAGGGAATTTTCCGGCCTCTTCGCTACGCTCAGTGGTTGAATTAGGTTGCGTTGATTGCTCGCCGAGATCCCGCCAATCCCATGACGTCGACCTGCGACAACGAGCTTGGTGCACGCCGCGAGCTGGTCCCGGAGGCCCTGGTCGCGCTGAGCCAGCTTGCGCTCGACCACATGGAGCAGGGCGTCTGCGTCTACGACGCGGAAAACCGCGTCGTGCTGGTCAACCAGCGTTACCTCTGCCTGTTCGATATGTCGGCCGACGTCGTGCGGGTGGGCACGAGCTATCGCGAAGTGCTCGCGCACAGCGCCGAGCGCGGCAACTTCCCGCCCAGCGAGCTCGACGCGCTTTACTCGGCACGGATCGCACGGATCGCAGCGGGAAAGCCGTTCCGGACCGAACAGCGGCTCGCGACCGGCTTCGTCATGTCGCTCGAGTTGAAGCCGCTTCCCGGCGGCGGCTGGATGACGATCTGCGACGATGTCACCCGCCTCGCCCGGCTCGAAGCGGAATTGCGCGTGCAGACCGAGCGCAGCCAGCACGCGCTCGCCAACATGTCGCACGGCCTCATCATGTACGACGCCGACAGCCGCGTCGTCGTCTGCAACGAGCGTTTCCTGAACCTCTACAACCTCGATCCCGGGATCGTGAAGCCGGGGGTCTCCCATCGTGCGGTGCTCGACCATTGGGTGTCGCGCGGCAATTTGTCGGGTATGCCGGCCGACGAATTCCACGATTCCAGATTGGAGGACGTACGTCTCAGACGGACGAAATCGCTGCTCGTGATGCGCTACGACGGCCGCATGGTGCAGACGATCTCCCGCTTCCTGCCCGACGGCGGCTGGGTGACCGTGCACGAGGACGTCACGGAGCGGCTGCAATACGAGGAAACATTGCGGCAACAGAACGTCATGCTCGATGCGGCGCTGGAGAACATGGCGCACGGGCTCGCTTTCTACGACAGCGACATGCGGCTTCGGATCTGCAACACCACTTACCGCAAGCTCTACCGATTATCGCCGGAGGAAACCAGGCCCGGCACGCATCTGGCCGAGCTGATCGAGCGTTCGATGGCGAACGGCGCGTTCTCGTCCGAGTACAGCCCCCAGCAGATCCTGGAAGACGCCCGCACGCGGATCGCGAGCCGCGATTCCTCGCCGATGCGTCGGCGCATGTCGAACGACACCGTGGTCTCGGTACGCTATTGCGCCCTCGCCGAGGGCGGCTTCGTCGCCACCTATGAGGATATCACCGAGCGGGAACATGCGATCGGGGAGCTGAGCGAGCAGTACCGCCGTTTCGACGCGGCGCTCAACAACATGAGCCAGGGCCTGTGCATGCTCGATGCGAACCTGCGCGTGATCGTCTGCAATCGCCGCTATATCGAGATGTTCGGCCTGTCGCCTGACGTCGTGAAGCCGGGCGTCTCGATGCGCGAGATCATGGAGCACAGCTGCGAGCTGGGCCTCCATCCTGACATGACGGGAGCCAGGCTTTATGCCGATTACGTCGAACGGCTGCGCGAAGGCGAGCACACGCTGCATCGGCATTTGAACGACGGCCGCATCATCAAGCTCAACCACAAGCGCATGGAGCAAGGCGGCTGGGTCGTCACCTACGAGGACGTCACCGAGCGTCACAAGGCCCAGGCCCGCGTGGCGCACATGGCGCGGCACGATTCGCTCACCGACCTGCCCAATCGCCTGCTGTTCCGCGAGAAGATGAGCGAGGGGCTGAACCAGGTCGCGATCGCCGGCGGCGCGATGGCGGTGCTGTGCTTCGACCTCGACAATTTCAAGACCGTCAACGACCGCCTCGGCCACGCCGCGGGCGACCGCCTGCTGCGCTGGGTCGCGGCGCGCCTCAAGGAGAATGTCGGCGAGCACGACACCGTCGCACGTCTCGGCGGCGACGAATTCGCCGTCCTGCAGCGCGGACCGCAGCCGCAATCGGCGGAGAAGCTCGCCAGACGCCTGGTCGAGGTCATCGGCCGCCCGCCGCCGCTGGAGAACCAGTCGATCCATGTCGGCGCCTCCGTCGGCATCGCGATCGCGCCCGACCACGGGCTCGATGCGGACGAGCTGATGAAGTGCGCCGACCTCGCGCTCTACCAGGCCAAGGCCAAGGGGCGCGGCGCCTATCAGCTGTTCGAGCCCGAGATGGAAGAGGAGGCACGCAGCCGTCACGCGCTGGAACAGGATCTGCGCGGTGCGCTGGAGGCCCGCGAATTCCACCTGGTGTTCCAGCCGCAGATGCGGCTCGATTCGTCGGAGCTCACCGGCTTCGAGGCCCTGCTGCGCTGGAAACATCCCTCGCGCGGTCTGGTCTCGCCGGCCGAATTCATTCCGATCGCGGAAGAGAACGGGCTGATCGTTCCGATCGGCGAATGGGTGCTGCGCAGCGCCTGTGCGACTGCCGCGTCCTGGCCCGACGTCAGCGTCGCGGTGAACCTGTCGCCGGTGCAGTTTCGCTCGCGCGGATTGGTGGCAATGGTCACGAGCGCGCTCGCTGAAGCCGGCCTGCCGCCGCAGCGGCTCGAGCTCGAAGTCACAGAAACGGCCCTGCTCGACGACAGCGAGGCGACGATCGGGATCCTGCACCAGCTTCGCGCCCTGGGAGTGCGCGTCAGCCTCGACGATTTCGGCGTCGGCTATTCCTCGCTGAGCTACTTACGCAAGTTTCCGTTCGACCGCATCAAGATCGACCGCTCCTTCGTCGGCACGCTCGGCGAGAGCCCGGAGAGTGTTGCCATCGTCCGCACCATCGCAAGCCTCGGCTCCGTGCTCGGCGTCGAGACGACGGCCGAGGGTGTGGAGACCGAGGAGCAGCTCGATTTCGTCCGCGAATGCGGCTGCACCGCGGTGCAGGGCTATTATTTCGGCAAGCCGTGCCTGGCGTCGGAGGTCGGCCGCACGATCGAGACGCTGAACACGGTCCGAAAGGTCGCCTGAGCCGCGCGCCGTCCGCCGACGGCGCAAATTCCGTGTCTCGGCAAGCGCCAGAACGACGGATTGTCGCACGCCCCGTTTCCGGCATGATTGGCTCCCCGACTGTGCACCGCGACCGCGCAATGCGCTTTTCTTCTCCCGTGAATTCGAGGACAATCCCGTCGTAACAATGAGAAACTGCGGCCCGAACGGGCCGCTGCGAGGGAGGAGTTCCGATGTCGGGGTATGGGCTGAGGGCGGCTGCATTTGCCGCTATGCATGTCGTCATGGGTGCGTTGGCCGCAACCACCGCTGGCGCGCAAGACTATCCGACCAAGCCGATCACGCTGATCGTGCCGTGGCCGGCCGGCGGATCGACCGATATCTCGATGCGCGCAATCGCCGACAGCGCCTCGAAGGTGCTGGGGCAGCCGATCGTGATCGACAACAAGGCCGGCGGCGGCGGCACGGTGGGTCCGGCGACCATGGCAGCGGCGGCGAAGCCGGACGGCTACACCATCTCGCAGATCCCGATCACGGTCTTCCGCCTGCCCTTGATGCAGGAGGTGTCGTGGGATCCGGCCAAGGACTTCAGCTACATCGTCCATCTCACCGGCTACACCTTCGGTGTGACCACCAGCGCAGAGTCGCAGTTCAAGAGCTGGAAGGACGTGGTGGAGTTCGCGAAGGCGAATCCGGGCAAGGTCACCTATGCCACGCCGGGCGCCGGCACCTCGCTGCATATCGGCATGGAGCAGATCGCGGGAATGTCAGGCATCAAGCTGACGCAAGTCCCGTTCAAGGGCGGTGCGGAGACCAACGCCGCGGTGCTGGGACAGCACACCATGCTTCAGGCGGATTCCACGGGATGGCGGCCGCTGGTCGATGCGGGCAAGCTGCGCCTGTTGATGGTGTGGACGGGCGCGCGGTCGCCTAACTACCCCGATGTGCCGACGCTGAAAGAGCTCGGCTATCCCATGGTCTACGACTCTCCGTTCGGCATCGCCGGCCCGAAGGGAATGGATCCCAAGATCGTCGCCAAGCTGCACGATGCCTTCAAGAAGGCGGTCGAGGACCCCGCCGTCGTGGCGACGCTCGCCAAGTACGACATGGTGCCGAACTACAAGAACACCGAGGACTACAAGAAGTTCGTGGTCGAGGTCACCGAGTCCGAGCGCAAGGTGATCGACAAGCTCGGGCTTGCGAAGAAGTAGGGGCGAGCTGTTCGTGTCCCGGACGCAGTGCAGCGCTTCTTCATCGATGCACTGCAGAGCCGGGACCCACCTTGCCACGAACCGCTGGCCCCCGGATCTGCAGCGCACCCCAATAGCACGTCGAAGACGTGCGTGAACGCACTTTGGGTGCTGCGCAGCGTCCGGGGAATGGTCGAGAGAGAATCGATGGACGATCCAACCAACGTCAAGCTCCGCCTCAACAATTCCGAGCTCTGGGGCGGGCTGATCGGGCTCGCGCTCGGCGGCTTCGTGATCTGGTCGGGCGCGAAGCTCAAGCTCGGCACCATCAACGATCCCGGCTCCGGCTACGTGCTGTTCTACACGGGCATTTTGATGTGCGTGTTCGCGGGGTCCATCATCGTCTCGGCGATCACCGAGGGCGGCCCGACGCTGGCCTCGCGCTGGGAGAACGTGCGCTGGAGCAAACCGCTCCTGCTGATCGGCTGCCTGGTGGCGTTCTCCGTTGCACTGGAGCCGCTCGGCTTCCTGCTGTCGTCGATCCCCTTGATGCTGCTGTTGTTGCGGCTGATTGACCCCGTGCGCTGGATACTGGCGATTCCGGTCGCCGTGCTGGCGCCCATGGGCATGTGGTGGGTGCTCAAGCGGCTGCTGCTGATCCAATTGCCCTCGGGCCTGTTCGGGATCGGTTGACGCCATGGATACGCTCGTCAATGTCGCGCACGGATTCGGCGTCGCGCTGCTGCCGGTCAACCTGCTCTATTGTTTCATCGGCGTCTTCATCGGCACGCTGGTCGGCGTGCTGCCGGGGATCGGGCCGATCTCGGCGATGTCACTGCTGCTGCCGGTGACGCTGTCGGGCACGCCGGAATCCGGCATCATCATGATGGCTGGCATCTATTACGGCTCGATGTATGGCGGCTCGACCACCTCGATCCTGGTCAACATCCCCGGCGAAGCGGCTTCCGTCGTCACCTGCATCGACGGCCACCAGATGGCGAAACAGGGCCGCGCGGGCCCGGCGCTCGGCATCGCCGCTTTCGGCTCCTTCGCCGCCGGCACGTTTGCGCTGGTCGCCTTGATGCTGGTGGCACCGAAGCTTGCCAGCATTGCCATCGCCTTCGGCCCGGCCGAGTATTTCAGCCTGATGGTGCTCGGCCTCGTCGTGCTCACCTTCCTCACGCAGGGATCGATGCCGAAGGCGCTGCTGATGGCGTGCATCGGCGTCGTACTCGGGCTGGTCGGGCTCGACAGCATCACCGCGCAGCCGCGGCTGACCTTCGGCCGCATGGAGCTGATCGACGGCATCGGCCTCGTCCCCGTCGTGATGGGCCTGTTCGGCGTTGCCGAGGTTCTGCTCAACACCGAGCAGGCCATCAAGCGTGACATCATCAGCACCAGGATCACTCATCTCCTGCCCAACAAAGAGGACTGGAAGGCGAGCGCGGGTCCGATCGGCCGCGGCACGATCCTCGGCTTTTTCCTCGGCATCCTGCCCGGCGGCGGCGCGGTGGTGTCGTCATTCGCCTCCTACGCGCTGGAGAAGCGGCTGTCGAAGACGCCCGGGCGTTTCGGCCAAGGAGCAATCGAAGGCGTCGCGGGACCGGAAGCGGCGAACAACGCCGCGGCGGGCGGGGCCTTCATTCCGCTGATGACGCTCGGCATCCCGCCGAACGTGGTGATGGCGCTGCTGTTGGGCGCCTTCGTCATTCACGGCCTGCAGCCGGGACCGCTGCTGATCACGCAAAACCCCGGCCTGTTCTGGGGCATCGTCGCCAGCATGTATATCGGCAACGTCATGCTGCTGATCCTGAACCTGCCGATGATCGGCATGTGGGTGCAGCTGCTCAAGCTGCCCTACAATATCCTGTTTCCGCTGATCATCCTGTTCACGATCCTCGGCGTCTATTGCTCCAGCAACAACGTGTTCGACGTCTATGTGATGATCGCGTTCGGGATCATCGGCTATTTCATGCGCAAGCTCGGCTACGAGCCGGCACCGCTGGTGCTGGCCTTCGTGCTCGGACCGATGATGGAGAACAACCTGCGTAAGTCGCTGATCCTGTCGCAGGGCGATTTGTGGACATTCGTGCAGCGGCCGATCTCGGGCGTTTGCCTTGCGTTCGCAATGGTGCTGCTGGTCGCGCCGCTCCTGCCCTCGCTGCGCAAGAAGCGCGAGCTGGTGGCGCTGGACGAGGGGGCGTAGTTTCGTAGGGTGGATTAGCCGAAGGCGTAATCCACCTTGTCGTTTCCGATGAGACAGACGTGGTGGGTTACGCTAGCGGACTGCGCTTCGCGCAGCCGCGAGCTAACCCACCCTACAGACCTCAGCTCGCCGCGGGCAGCGCGCTCTCCGTTGAAACGCCCCACGGCCGCTCAGCCGAAGCAAGCCCGATCAGCCGGCCCTGGATGTAGTCGCAGCCCCAGTCGCGCAACATGCCTGCGGCTTCCTCGTCCTGCACCCATTCGGCAACGGTCTTGATGTCGAGGCGGCGGGCGAGGTCGATCAGGGTCTGCACGAAGGCGCGGTCGTCGGCGGAATGGGTGATGTTCTGCACGAAGGCGCCGTCGATCTTCACGATATCGACGCCGAGCTTGCGCAGGTTTCGAAACGAGGTGTAGCCGGCGCCGAAATCGTCGATGGCGATGCGGCTGCCGAAATTCTTCAGCCGCGTGACGAAGCCGCGGACGTCGTCGATGTCCTGGATCGCGACCGTCTCGGTGATCTCGACGATCAGCCGCTCGCCGACGCCGGGATGGGACAGCATCAGCGACTCGATCCCCGCCCACCAGTCCGGGTCCATCGTCGTATCCGGCGAGATGTTGAGGCTGAGGCTGACATCGGGCGCGGCGGCGAGCTCGGCGACCACGAGCTCGAGCACGCGATGATCGACCAGGCGGATCAGGCCAAGCCGTTCGGCGACCGGCACGATGTCGGGCGCGAGCAGCACATGGCCGTCGCCCTGGTCCATCCGCACCAGGCATTCGTGGAACGCGCGCTCGCGCGAGGCGGCGGACACCACCGGCTCATAGGCGAGCCTGATGCGGCGCTCGTTCAGCGCGGTGACGATCTCGTCGGTGACGCGGATGTTGACGCGGCGCTGCGCGTCGCGCGCGGCGTCCGGACGCCACGCGGCGAACGAGCCGGCGCGGCGGCGCTTGGCGACGTCCAGCGTCTCGTGGGCGCGGTTGACGGCCTCGTCGGTGTTGCGGGCATAGCGCGGCAGGCTGACCGCACCGATCGAGGCGGTGACCGAGACCGGACCGGACTTGGTCGGCACCACCTCGTCGCGGATGCCGGCAAGGAAGCGCTCGGCGGCGACGTTCATGTCGTCAACGGTGCAGTTCTTCAGGATCAGGCCGAACTTGTTGCCGGAAAAACGGCCGAGCACGTCGCCGCCGCGCAGCCGCGCGCGGATGCGCCTGGCGACGTCGAGGATCACGGCGTCGGCAACGTCGAAACCGAAAGCGTCGTTGACGCGGGCGAGGTGATCGATGCCGACCAGCATGAAGGCGGCGGTGGAGCGGAAGCGGGTCGTCTCCTCGATCGCCTCGGCCAGCGCCGCGATCAGATGCGCACGGTTGAGCTCGCCGGTCAGCGGATCGAGCCGAGCCAGCTTCGTCAGCTCCTCGTCGCGGGCATGACGTTCGTTGTTGATGCGGACCGAGCCGATCGCGCGCGTGGGGCGGCCGTCGGGGCCGGCGAACCAGCGGCCGGTCTCCTCGATCCAGATCACGGGATCGGCGGCGCTCATGCGGACGCCGTACTCGATGCGGTAGGGCGTGCCGTCCGCGCCATGCACGGCGGACGTCTGCGCCAGCGCAGCGGTGCGCAGCGCCGGCCCGGGCTCGATCAGCTTGGCGAATTCGGCGCCGGTCGCCAGCCGCTCGGCAGGAATGCCGGGAAAAACGCTGGCGACCTGGTCACCCCAGACCATGGCATCGCTGGCGATGTCCCAGGCGAACACGGCCTGACCGAGCGCGGCCAGAATGTCGGAGGCTTGCGGCAATGCAGGGGTCAAAATCGCCTCGTTTCGGGACAGCGGGAAGTCCTGAGTCGGCACAGGATAGAGCCAGATTCGCTGCCGACCCTAGGCAAAGTTCATAAACAATTTGGAAACCACGTTCCCAAAGCACCCAGGAACCAATTAAGCTCGACCGGCATAGGCCTTGCGAGACCATCACATGCCCCGGCGCCAATGTCCCAAAACGCGCCAGTTCGAGCAGATGAACGGTGTTGCGATGGTGAACGCGGACGGATTGGAAGAGACGGAGCGGCAAGCCGGCACGGCCCTCGTGCCGCTGATGCCGACCTTGCGCTGGGTCCGCAAGGCGCCGCTGCCACGTCCCGATCCGAGCTTCGTCGCCCAGCTGATCGCCAATGCCGAGCAGCTGCCCCAAACGAGCCGGTTCCGCCGCGCCTCTTCTGAAGACGCGCAGATGGCCTACGGCAGCAAACGCCCGCTGCAAAGCGTCAGCGCACGGACACGTCAGGTGGCTTGAGGCTGGTTAGCGCGGCGGCGTGTCGGAGGACGGCGGCGTGCCGTTCCCCGGCTGAAGCTGCGGCGAGGCAATTTCCGGCGAAGACGCGCCCTGCACGGGCTTGGGCGCAGGATGATCCATCAGCACGGATTCGGCGACGGATTGCGCCGAGGCTGCGGGAGGCTCGACCGGTGCCGGCTGCGATGCAATCACCGGCTCGAACTTGCGCTCGGACGCCACATCCTCCGCCGGCGCGTCGGCCTGGCGCTTGGCCTTGCGCGGCGCCGGCACCGTGGTCTCGGCGACATAGGTGACGCGGCGGCGCGTGCGCTGGGCAATGCCAGCGAAGAAGTCCGCCATCGCCAGCAGCACCAGCAGGAAAAAGGTGGAGTTGCCGAATTTGGGCCACATCACGAATTCGGCTGCCGCCGCGCCGAAGACGATCAGCGACAGCAGATGGTCCATCAGGAATTTCGATCCGGGCCGCGCACCCTTGACCACTTCCAGCAGCAGCAGAACCACGCCGAGCGCGAGCAGGAGATCGGCAAGCGTGACCGGCCAGGTCTCTCCCGTGACCATCGGTACCCTGAACAACACGTCCGTGAAGGACACGGTCGGCATCAGGAAGGCGATGATGTTGTAGACCGCAAGCGGAATCAGAAGCAGCGGGAAACCGACCATCGGCAAAATGCCTCTCGATCATGATATCCGGACAGAACAATGCAGCGGCGAAGCATTCGCTCCGCCGCCGTCACCGTCTATCTCGTGGATGGGCCGAAACCAGGCAAGCCAGATCATCCTGCCCGAAGAAGGATCCTGACCTCAGGACTCTTTCTTCTTCAGGACCTGCCGGCCCTTGTACATACCGGTCTTGAGGTCGAGATGGTGCGGACGACGGAGCTCGCCGGAGTCCTTGTCTTCCACATAGGTCGGCTTCTTGATGGCGTCTGCCGAGCGGCGCATGCCACGGCGCGACGGCGAGGTTTTTCTTCTCGGAACGGCCATTTCAATATCCTCTAGGGATTGGTGTCATCAGGGCATCGTCCGGAGGGGACGGCTCAGCACCCGCAATACGAGGCGAGCTGAATGCCGATCAAGGCCGGGCTTATAGAGGAAGGCTGACCGTAAAGCTAGGCTCTTGGGCCGGAAAATACGCCCGGAACGGGCTCAAAATCACCGGTTTTCGCGCCAGCAGGTCGCGAGCGAACTCGCCTGCCCCCGCGCCATATAGGTGGCCGCCAGCCGCCGGACGCCAGGGCCCGGGGTTTTGGCGCTGCGTTTGACTGGATTCGGCAGGATCGAGGCCAGGAGCGCCGCCTCCCGGGGTGAAAGGTCCTCCGCCGACTTGCCGAAGGCATGGGCGCTGCCGGCCTCGACGCCAAATTGCCCCTGCGGACCGAGCTCGGCGATGTTGAGGTAAATCTCCAGGATCCGCGGCTTGGGCAGGACGAGGTCGATCCAAAGGGCCAGCGGGAATTCCAGTGCCTTGCGGACGAAATCCCGCCCCTGCCAGAGGAACAGGTTTTTTGCGACCTGCTGGGTGATGGTGGAGGCGCCCCGGAACGGCGTACCGTCCTCCTGCGCATCATCGATCGCCTCGCGCAACGCGCCCCAATCGATCCCGTGATGCTTGCAGAAATGGGCGTCCTCGGCTGCCACCACTGCGCGCGGCAGATAGGGCGACATCGCGGCCAGATCGATCCACTCCCGCTGCATCGGCGCGCCGCGAAGCGAGCGCCAGGCCATCAGCGTCGAGACAGGATGGCCGGTGCGGTAGAATGGCGCGATCACATAGGGCGCGAGCAGCGCAACCGCGAGCACCAGAAGAAGGATTTTGACGACGCGCAAATCGACCTTTCCGGCGCAAGCTGAACCACGGCCACGGGCTGGAGCATTAAGTCTGTGATAATTCGGGCCTTTTCCAGTACTTTTTAGGCCTTCCAAACGATTGACTGAGACGGGCGCATAAAGGATTGTCCCGCCGAATTTTAGTTCTGGAGCCCTCCTTGATGACCGGCACGTCCCCGTCCGATTTCGCCAAACGTCTGGACAAGACCGCTGATGATACCGAGGCCCTGCTCGGGCGCCTGCTGTCGGACGATATCCTGCACGATGAGATCGCCCGGCCCAAGCGACTGATGGACGCAATGCGCTATTCGAGCCTGAACGGCGGCAAGCGTTTGCGGCCGTTCCTGGTGGTCGAGAGCGCAGCAATATTCGGCGTGCCGCGCGAAGCGGCGCTGCTCGTGGGCGCGGCGCTCGAATGCATCCACTGCTATTCGCTGATCCATGACGACCTGCCGGCCATGGACAATTCGGACCTGCGCCGCGGCCGCCCCACCCTGCACAAGAAGACCGATGACGCCACCGCGATCCTCGCCGGCGACGGTCTGCTGACGCTCGCCTTCGACATCGTCACCCGCGACGAGATTCATCGCGACGCCAACGTGCGCCTTCTGCTGACGCGCGCGCTAGCGCGCTGCGCCGGCATCGGCGGCATGGTCGGCGGCCAGATCCTCGATCTCGCCGGCGAGGGCCGCTTTGGCGGCAACGAGCCGATCGATGTCGCCCGTATCCAGCAAATGAAGACCGGCGCCCTGCTGCGCTACGGCTGCATCGCAGGCGCGATCCTCGGCCAGGCCTCGCAGAAGGAATATCAGGCGCTCGACGATTACGGCCGCGCGCTCGGCGAAGCCTTCCAGATCGCGGACGATCTGCTCGACGTCGAGGGCGATGCGGCAGCGCTCGGCAAGCCGGCCGGCGCCGATGCCGCGCTCGGCAAGACTACGTTCGTCACCCAGCTCGGCATCGAAGGCGCCAAGCAGCGCGTGCGCGACCTGCTCGCGCGGGCCGACAGCGCCGTCTCGATCTTCGGTGACCGCGCCGCCGTGCTGCAGGCCGCCGCGCGCTTCGTCGCCGAGCGGAAGAACTAGCAACTCCGGGCTCCTTCACCTCTCCCGCTTGCGGGAGAGGTCGGCGCGAAGCGCCGGGTGAGGGCTCCCTCTTCTTGGGGGTTCTCGGTTGTGGAGACACCCTCTCCCCCGCCCTCCCCCGCAAGTGAGGGAGGGAGCGCACCGCCACTGTGGCGACAACGAGAGTTGAGCGAGAGGCAGAAGCCATCATGGCCAACGGCAAGGAAGATCCTGTCCTCGCCCGCTTCCGCAAGATGTCGCGGCCGGTGCGGCTGATCTATGCGCGGCCGCGGACCTTCATCGCGGTCGGGGCCGGCATCCTGGTCGGCCTGCTGCTACCGGGCTCGTACCGGCTGGTGACGCGGCTCCTGTTCGGCTGGGACGCGCTGATCGCGGTCTATCTCGTGCTGGTCTATGCGATGATGCTGTGCAACGACCACCACCACATCCGCCGCGCCGCCGCGATGCAGGACGACGGCCGCTTCGTGATCCTGCTGGTGACGGCGATCGGCGCCTTCGCCAGCATCGCGGCAATCGTCTCCGAACTCGGTACGCCCCATCGCGGCGTCCTGGAGTTGAGTATCGCCATCACCACCATCGCCTTGTCGTGGGCCGCCGTGCACACGACCTTCGCGCTGCATTACGCGCATGATTATTACCGCAGCACCACGCCGGGCGGCCTGCAATTCCCAAGCGGCGACAAGGAAGACCACGCCGATTATTGGGACTTCGTCTATTTCTCGTTCGTGATTGGCATGACCGCGCAGGTCTCCGACGTCGGCATCACCGACAAGACGATCCGCCGCACGGCCACCGCGCACGGGATCGTGTCGTTCATCTACAACACGGCCTTGCTGGCCCTGACGGTGAACATCGCAGCGAGCGCGATCTCGGCCTGACGTCGTCCGAGCCTTGCCGGACGACGCTCTTGACCACGCATGCCCTCAGCGACACACCTCGACATTGGCGTCGACGTGGGGGCCGCCGCCGCCGCGATATTCGAGATGGCAGCCGCGGTTGACGGGACGGCAGCCGAGGCTGTTGCAGAATATCTGCCCGCCGCCGGACGGACGGCTGGCACCAGCCGCCGCAGTCATGCCGGCCGCGGCACCATAGCCGCCCGCCGTGCCAGCGGCAGCACCGCCGGCCTGACGACGCTGCCGAGCGGGACGCTCGTCACCGACGTCGCGCTTCGCCGTCGCCGGCTTGGCCGGCTTTGCGGCGCGCTGCTTCTCGCACTCATTGTCGTCGTTGACGGCATAGCCCTCGCGGCAGACGATCTTCGTGCATTTGTCGCCGTCGGCCTTGAAGCCGTGCTCGCAAACCAGCGGACAGACCCGCGCCGGCTTGGCCTTGACCGCATCGAGCGCGTCGGTGCTCGCGACCTTCACGTCGAGCTTGGTGCCGGCATAGCGATTGAACTGCGACAGCGAGCGCTGCGAGGACGTATTCCAGTTGCCGTCGGCCGAGCCCGAGAAGCAGCCGACGCGGCCGAGCTCGGTCTGCACCGACCGGTTGAGATCGGCCGGCGCGGTCGGCGGCGTCAGCGAGGCGACATTGGTGCCGGCCGGGCTCGCCGTGCTGGCCGGCGCGGCGCTCGGGGCCGCGGCGGCGAGGTTGACGCGCTGCTGCTCGGCGGCGGCCGCCTGCTGCTGCGCCTGCTCCTTCGCCTTCTGCGCGGCAAGCTGGGCCTGCTCGGCGGCTTTGGCGTCGGCCGCGGCTTTGGCCTGCGCGTCCTTCTGGGCGCCGAGGGCCGCGAGGCGATCGCGCTCGGCCTCGGCCTGCTTCGCCTTCGCGATAGCCGCTGCATGGGCCTGCTCGGCACCGAGCTTTTCGACCTGGAGCTTAGCGAGATTCGCATAGAAGCCATCGGGATGCTGGGCGAGGAAGGCGTCCCATGCCGCCTTGTTGCCAACCTGCAGCGCGAGCTCGTAATCGCGGCGGATATCGGCCTGGGGGTTCGCCACCGGCGCGACGGGCGCAGCGGCCACCACCTTGACCGGAACCAACGGCACGTCCTCGCCGCCGAGCGAGCCGTAGACGAACGGCTCCTGCTTGTTGGCGGTCGACTTGAGCACCTCGTCGCGCACGAAACCGAAGGCGCGGCGGACATCGAGGCCCGGCGTCGTCAGATATTTCGACAGCGCCACCGTAAAGGGGCTGTTGGCGCCGTCGCCGTCCTGGGCGGTAAAGCCGGCCTTCGCCGAATAGGCGATCAGCGTGTTGGGGCTGGTCGGCTCGACTTGTGCAAGGCCTCGACCCATGGCGCGCGAGGCAATCGTGCGCTTCATCCTCTTGGCGAACGGATTGTCGCGGCAGGCGTCCAGGATCACCAGGCGGAGCTGCTTGGCGGGCTCGACGGCGACGAGAACGCGGTCGAGCGAGAGCGCCTCGTCATAGACGTCGGTGTCGCGCTCGAGCTTGGCGTCGACCGGGATCAGATAGTTCGAGCCCTCGACCTCGATGCCGTGGCCGGCATAGTAAACCACGGCGATGTCGGCCGTGCGGGTCGCGTCGGCAAAATCGCGCAGCACCCGCCGGGTCTCCTGCGCGGACAAATCGTGCCGGGAATCGACGATATCGAAACCGGCCTCCTTCAGCGTCTTGGCTATCACCGCACCGTCATTGACGGGGTTGGTGAGCGACGGCGCGTGCTGATACGCCGAATTGGCGAGCACCAGCGCGACGCGCTTTCCGGCGAACGCGGGATCCGCGCCGAATAGCAGCGCGGCGGCGAGGAGAAGCGGGGACAGTCTGAGCAGATTGCGCATGACACGACTTCCGAAGTTCGGGGCGTCTCGAGCCCCCTTTGGGACCGCTTTAGCAGGATGTGGTGGCGATGCTTGTGATGGAGGTCACGAAGACCGCACCGGCCAACTGCCCGAAAGCCCCCCTATGTTTGTCGCGCCAGGCCGGCCGGGGTTCGCTGCCAGGCCGGCGTTCCGGCCGAGTTCCCTCAGCCGTCGCCGATATGCCCCCGATATTGCGGCAGATTGTCCGTAATTTCGTGCCAGGGCGCCTTCGAGCCTACGAAAATATGGGCGCTCGGCTGGATCGAAGGGGCATCGACCAGGGCTCCCATGGCGACGTGAACCCATTGTCCGTCGCGCACCCGGGAGTAAAGCAGCGAGCCGCATCGCCGACAATGGGCGTCATGGGCGGTGGCGTCGCCGAAAATGAGGCGCTGGTCGTCACCCCAGACGATGCGGAGCTCGTCCTGCGGGATCCCGGCGAACGGCTTGAAGGCCGAGCCGGTGGTACGGCGGCAATTCGAACAATGGCAGTTCATCGCATAGGAGAACGCGTCGGCCACCTCGAAGCGGACGGCGCGGCAGTAGCATTCGCCGATCAAGATACGCGCGTTCGAATTTTCTGATCCGGTCATGGCAAGCCCCGGCGCAAATGGCTGACACACCCATAGCGCATTTTGATGTCTACGACTAAGTTCGCCGCAAGCCATCATGCAAAAGGGTGATCCATGAGCCAGAACCGTTCCAGCGTCGAAGCCGTCGTGCAATCCTATTTTGACGGCCTTTACGAGGGCGACGCCGAAAAGCTCGGCGCCATCTTCCATCCCTCGGCTGACTTGCGCTGGGTCGAGAAGGGCGAGTTGCAGGTGCTGACTGTGCCCGACTGGCTCGATCGTGTGCGCAAGCGCCCCTCCGCCAAGGCCGAGGGCAAGCCGCGCGAAGATTTCATCGTCACCATCGACCGTTCGGACGAGAAGACTGCCTTCATCAAGGTCCGATGCCAATTGCCGCCGCGCTACTTCACCGATTATTTGGTGGCGATGAAGCTCGCCGACGGCTGGCAGATCGTGTCGAAATCGTATCGGTATGACCTGAGGGAGTGAGGGGGTCTTCCCCGTCTAACTTGCGAGGCACTCGCCCCCACTCTTCATGAATGCGAGCCCAACTCTCGCCACATGTCATTGCGAGGAGCTCGGCGACAAAATTGCGTGGCAATTTTGCGCAGATGCGGCGAAGCAATCAGAATCCCTCCGCGGATCGATTCTGGATTGCTTCGCTGCGCTCGCAATGACGACGCGGATAACGCGTGCGTAATCTCTTCCCTCCCCGCTGACCCGAAAGTCTCCCATGCCGCTCGATCGCCGTTCTCTGCTCGCCTCGCTCTGCTGGATGGCTGCGTCTCCCGTGCTTGCCGCGGAGGCGCCGCCCGAGTTCGGAGCCTACGAGCGCGAGAGCGGCGGGCGGGTCGGGCTCCATGCGGAGAACCTTGCGACCGGCGTAAAGCTCAGCTGGCGCGCCGATGAGCGCTTCGTCATGTGCTCGACCTTCAAGGCCTCGCTCGCCGCCTGCGTGCTGGCCCGGATCGATCGCGGCGAGGAGCAACTCGCGGCCATGATCCGCTACGGAAAGGCCGATCTGCTGGACTATGCGCCGGTCGCCAAACAGAATCTCGCGGCCGGCACGATGTCGGTCGCCGACATGTGCAAGGCGATCGTCGAGCTCAGCGACAACACCTGCGCCAATCTGCTGCTGGCACGGATCGGCGGGCCGGCGGCCCTCACCGCATTCTGGCGGTCGATTGGCGATACCACCTCGCGGCTCGATCATAACGAGCCGGAGCTCAACCGCTCGCTTCCCGGCAATCCCCAGGATACCACGACGCCGGCGGCGATGGCGGGCAATTTGCGCCGCCTGGTGGTCGGCGAAGCCTTGTCGCCGGCTTCGCGTGCCCTGCTCACGGAGTGGATGGTGAACTGCAGGACCGGCGCGAACCGGCTGCGCGGCGGCCTGCCCGCAAGCTGGACCATCGGCGACAAGACCGGCAACAACGGCAAGGATGCAGCGGGCGACATCGCAGTGGCCTGGCCCAAACCCGACACGCCGATCCTGATCACGGCCTACGTCCAGGGCGGCGCGCCGAATGCGGCGCAGATCGAGGCCGTGTTCGCGCGGATCGGCCGGATGGTGGCTGAGCGGCTGGCGTGAGCCGCGCATTGACGCAGCGATCGCTTCCGGGTCAAGACAGGCTGCCATGGAAGCGAAGTTTCAGATTTTCCTCATCCTGCTTGCCGTATTGGCAGGCGTGGCGTTGGCCGCACGCCGCTTCAACATCGCGCCAGCCATCCTGCTGATGCTGGCTGGCGTCGGCCTCGCCTTCGTGCCTGGCATGCCCCAGGTGGAATTGCCGCCGGAACTGGTGCTGCTGATGGTGCTGCCGCCGCTGATCTACTCGGCGAGCGTCGCCATGAGCTGGCGCGAGTTCAGGAAGAATTTGCGCCCCATCGTGCTGCTCGCGGTCGGCGCCGTGGTCTTCACCGCGGCGATGGTGGCGGCCGCGACGCATTACATAATCGGCCTGCCCTGGACCATCGGCTTCCTGTTAGGGGCCATCGTCGCGCCGCCCGACGTGGTGGCACCGCTTGCGATCGCGCGCCGGCTCAACATGCCGCGGCGGCTCCTGGTCATCCTCGAGGGTGAAGGGCTCGCCAACGACGCCACCGCGCTGATCCTCTACCGCTTTGCGCTGGCAGCAATCTTGGTCGGGCATTTCTCGCTGCCGCTTGCGGCCGGCGAATTCCTCCTCATCGTCGCCAGTGAGATCGCTTTCGGCATCGGCGTCGGCTGGCTCTCCCTTCGCTTCCGCAAATGGTCCGGAGATCCGCAGGTCGAGCTGACGCTGTCGCTGATCACGCCCTACGTGTCCTACTGGCTGCCCGAGCATGTCGGCGGCTCCGGCGTGATCGCAACGGTCGCCTGCGGGCTCTATGTCAGCTGGAACGGCCCGCTGCTGATCTCGTCCGCGACGCGGCTGCAAGGCATCTTCTTCTGGGACCTCGTGATCTACCTGATCGAAGGCGTGCTGTTCCTGCTCACCGGCTTCCAGATGCGCGCGCTCTACGAGAAATCGAAGTCATTTCCGCTCGACGACATCCTGATCGCAACCGCCTTGGTCCTGATGATCGTCGTGATCGCGCGCTTCGCCTGGCTCTATCCGGCAACCTATCTGCCGCGGATGCTCAGCAAGTCGCTGCGCCAGCGCGATCCGGCGCCTCCATGGCAATGGCCGTTCGTGCTCGCCTTCACCGGCGTGCGCGGCGCGGTCTCGCTCGCGGCCGCGCTGGCGCTGCCGTTCACGTTGCCCAACGGCGAGGCCTTTCCGTATCGCGACCTGATCCTGTTCGTCGCCTTCGGCGTCATCTTCGTCACGCTGATCGGCATTGGCCTCACGCTGCCGCCGGTGGTGCGCTGGCTCGGTGTCGCGCAGGCCGGCCGCACCGAGCACGCCGCCGAGCACGAGGCCGAGATCGCCGCCCGGCGCCAGGCGCTCGATGCCGCGCTGAAATCGCTCGAGGCATTGACCGAGCAGAAGGACGTCTCCGAGGAAGTCGTGCGGCTGCTGCGCGCCCGCCACGAGATTCGCTTGAACCAGCTTCCCGATGCGCTCAATCCCAACCACCACGAGGTCTCGGCCGCCGGTACCGCGCTGACACGGGAACTGATCGCCGCCGAGAGACGATTCATCCATAATCTCTTGCGGGACGGCCAGATCACCGACGAGACGCGGCGACGGATCGAGCGTGATCTTGATCTGGAGGAGGCGAGCTTGGTGAACCGGGAGTATCGGGAGTTGCCCGCATAGCGTTTCCGTCGCAATGACGAATGCTGAACGACTACCGCCTCTCGCAAAACTCCTTCATTGCAGCGGCCACGGCTCCAGCGACGGCCTCGTGCCGCTCCGGCGAGTTCATCTCCATTTCCTCGTCGCGGTTGATGATCGAGCCGGCCTCCAGCAGCACCGCGGCGCTTCGCGTCCGCGACAGCACGACGAGCCCGTCATAGCGGTAGACACCGACATCCTTGTCGAGCAACTGGCGGCGGTAGCGGCCCATCACCGGCAGAGTGTACTGGCTGGCATAGCGCAGGCCCTGCTCCTTCAGCTGCCCGCCGATCATCCGGGCCAGCATCAGGCTGGTCGCAAAGTGCGGATTCTGCCGCGACACGAACAGCGAGTGGCCCGAAAAGCGGTCGCTGAAATAGCTCTTTGCGCCGTCGAATTCCCAGGTCTCGAGCAGCTTGTCCGGCACCGAATCGTGGTGAACCGACAGGAACAGATCGGCCCGGCCGTCATTCGCGGCACTGACCCGCTTGAACAGGCTCGGCCGCGCCTTGCCGTCCGTGACGAGCAGCCGCGTCTCGGCAAAGCCTTCAGACTTGAGCTTCGTCGTGATCAGCCGTGCGAGGCGGAAGTTGAAGCCGAACTCCGGATCATTGCGCGCGCTGAGCGCGCCGTAAGAGTCCGGCGTGTGCCCGACATCCACGACGATCCGGAATTTTGTCGTCTCGCATTTGGTCAGTGGCAACGGCCCGGACCTGGCTATCCTTCGCGCGGCAGCCGCCTCGCTGGCGTCGACAAGGGCGAGCGGCGACAGCAAGATCGACGCGACCAGCCCGGCGATGATGCTGCGCGATTGCCCCAAGCCCTGCTCCGCCCTGCGATCCGCGGGCGGCCGACGAAGCCCGCGATTTGGCTTCGGGAAGATTGGCGCGGGAATCGGGGCGGGTCAACGCAAGATAGCGCGCGTGTCGCGAAGCGCGATCAAACCGGTCGCTCGCCCTTCACCGTCACCCGCGTGCCCGAGCGGGTGTGCGGCCAGTAGTCCCACATCGCGCGGTGCTGGGTGCAGCGGTTGTCCCAGAACGCGATCGCGTTCTCGGTCCAGCGGAAGCGGCACTGGAACAGCGGGTTTTCGGCATGCTGGTACAGATAGGCAAGCATCGCGTCGCTCTCGTCGCGGGGAATGCCGTTGATGTGGCGGGTGAAGCCGCGGTTGACGTAAAGCGCCTTCCTGCCGGTGACCGGATGCGTGCGCACCACGGGATGCTCGGCATGCGGATAACTCGGCCGGTCGGCAACGCCGTAATTCGCATAGAGCCCGCGATAGATCGGCTCGCCGTCATGCAGGGCGGTGAGGCCGTCGAGATAGGCCTTCATGCGCTCCGACAAAGCCTCATAGGCCGCGTACATGTTGGCGAACAGCGTGTCGCCGCCGCGCGGCGGACATTGCTTGATGTAGAGGATCGAGCCCATCGGCGGCTCGAGATCGCAGGACACGTCGGAGTGCCAACCCTCGCCGTTGGCCCGCGGCGAGTTCCTGTCGGCGTAGATCTTCATCAGGGCCGGGTCTTCGTCCTCATGCGGCGCGGCGGGATGAAAGTGCAGCTCGCCGAACTTGCGGCCGAAAGCGAGATGCTGCTGCGGGGTAATGTGTTGGTCGCGGAAGAAAATGACGAGATTTTCGGCCAGCGCGCGGTGGATCTCGTCCATCTGCCGGTTGGACGGCGCTTCGTCCGAGACGAGCTTGCCGATGTCCACGCCCGAGATTTCCGCGCCGATGATGGGCGTGAGCTTTTCGACCGCGATGGTCTCGTAAGGCGCGTCGCCCTCGGCCGTGTGGCGATAGCGCGGACCCTGCTTGCCGGCGAGTGAGCTCATGGCGTGTCTCCCGATCTGTTCTTCGTTGGTGCTGATCCTAGGCTTCGGATGAGCGGACGCAAAGGCGAAACCCGCCTTGACACACTTCTAAAGCTTTAATAGTGTTTTTGTAGATGGAGGTCGTCCGATGGGTAAATATGAGCGCCTGGGTGAATTCCTGAAGTCCCAAAGGACCAAGGAGGTACCTTTGACCTTTGCCGAAATCGAGCGGATCATCGGAAGCAAGCTGCCCCCCAACTCTCCTCAATATCCGGCCTGGTGGAGCAATAACCCGACCAACAACGTGATGACGAAGGTGTGGCTAGCCGCGGGCTTTCGTACCGAGCAGGTTGACACGAAGGCTCGCAAGGTCGTGTTTCGGCGGGTTGAATTGAGTTCCGCAGAACCGCCGCCTTCGCGTGCCAAGAAGCTCGGCCGCCATCCGCTGTTCGGCGCCCTCAAAGGATTGGCCCACATCCCATCGGGCGTGGATTTGACCCAGCCGGCCGATCCAGACTGGGGCAAGGTCTATGAGTGAACCTGCGCCTCTTCTGCTCGATACGCATGCCGCAGTTTGGATTGCAGAAGACAAGCCCATCGCCTCGGAGGCGAGCGAGGCGATCGAAGCCGCCTATCGGGCGGGGACTGCAATCTTCGTGTCCGCAATTACCGCATGGGAAATCGGCTTGCTCGTTGCTCGCAACAGGCTGGGCCTCTCCACGAGACCAGAACTCTGGTTTCAGCGGCTGCTTGCCGTCGAAGGAGTCCGGCTCGCCGAACTCACGCCCGATATCCTGATCGCGTCGTCATTCTTACCGGGCGAGCCGCCACGCGACCCTGCGGATCGCATTATCATTGCGACCGCTCGCGACCTTGGCGCGAGCGTGATTACGCGGGACGGATTGCTGCTGAGATATGGCGAAACGGGACAGGTCAGCACGATTACATGCTGACCTGAACGCCTACTCCGCCGCGGTCACCGGCAGCTTGGCGCCCTGGCCGTAACGCTGCTCGATATAGTCGATCACCAGCGCCTTGAAGTCGGCGGAGATGGTGGGGCCGCGCAGCGTGCGGAACTTCTTGCCGTCGACGAAGACGGGCGCGGCCGGCGCTTCGCCGGTGCCGGGCAGCGAGATGCCGATATTGGCGTGCTTGGATTCGCCGGGGCCGTTGACGATGCAGCCCATCACCGCGACGTTGAGCTCCTCGACGCCCGGATATTTCGTCTTCCAGTTCGGCATCTCGTCGCGGATGAAATCCTGGATCGAGCGCGCCAGCTCCTGGAACGTGGTCGAGGTGGTGCGGCCGCAGCCGGGGCAGGCCGCAACCAGCGGCACGAAGGTGCGGAAGCCCATGGTCTGCAGTAGCTCCTGGCCGACCTGCACCTCGCGGGTGCGGTCGCCGCCGGGCTCGGGCGTCAGCGAGATGCGGATGGTGTCGCCGATGCCCTGCTGCAACAGGATGCCGAGCGCGGCCGAGGACGCCACGATGCCCTTCGAGCCCATGCCGGCCTCGGTCAGGCCGAGATGGATGGCGTAATCGGAACGGCTGGCGAGGTCCTGATAGACCGCGATCAGATCCTGCACCGCCGAGACTTTCGCGGAGAGGATGATGCGGTTCTTGGGCATGCCGAGCTCTTCGGCGCGCGCGGCCGAGAGCAGCGCGGACTGCACCATGGCCTCGCGCGTCACGGCGCGGACATCGCGCGGATTGGCGGAGGCTGCGTTCTCGTCCATCAGCCTGGTCAGGAGCTCCTGGTCGAGCGAGCCCCAATTGGCGCCGATGCGCACCGGCTTGTTGTTCTTGTTGGCGATCTCGATGATGTCGGCGAACTGGGTGTCGCGCTTGTCCTTGAAGCCGACATTGCCGGGATTGATGCGGTACTTGGCGAGCGCCTCGGCGCAGGCCGGGTAGGCCGCGAGCAGCTTGTGGCCGATATAGTGGAAGTCGCCGATCAGCGGCGTATTGATACCGCGCTTGGCGAGGCCGTCGCGAATGTGCGGAACGGCGGCCGCGGCTTCCTCGCGGTCCACGGTGATGCGGACCATCTCGGAGCCGGCGCGCGCGAGCGCTGCGACCTGGGCGATGGTACCGTCGATGTCGGCGGTATCGGTGTTGGTCATCGACTGCACGACGATCGGCGCACCGCCGCCGACGGCGACGTCGCCGACCTTGACCTGGGTGGTACGATGGCGCGGCGCAGGCCCCGCAATGTCGGAATCGATGCTGGTTTCGGGCTTGTTCATGGGGTCCAAATATCAGGTTTTGGTGACGTTCAGCAATGCATCAGCTGGCGCCGCAGCCGTTGAGCTCGGACGGTTGACCAGAAAAAGCCCAGCAATTACAAGGAGGGCAGCCGCCCCGAATGCCAGGCTTAGGGTGTCGTGCATGATGAAATAGCTACCCACCACGCCAAACAAAGGGGTGATGAAGGTAAAAGCCGACAATTTGCTGGCCGAATAGGTCTTCACCAGCGCGAACCAAAGCGTGAACGTGGTTCCAACGACCCAGATCGCCTGGAACGCCATCAGGCCGAGCGATAGCGGCGCCGGCGTATGGGTGATGCTCTCGCCGAACAGCCAGGCCGCGAGCCCCAGGATCGGGATCGAGGTGGCGACCTGATAGCCCAGCGCCTTCTCGGGCGCGGCAAACCGCAGCCGCGTACCCTTGGCAATTAGCGTCGTCGCCGCCCAAAGCGTGGCGCCACCGACGATCAGGAGATCGCCGAGCAGAACCTGCGAGTCGACATTGGGCTGGGGCACGCCGATCGCAAGCGCGACGCCGGCAAAGCTGATGGCAAGGCCCAGCCATTGCGAACCGCCGAGACGCTCGCCGAGCATCTGATAGGAGCCGAGCGCAACGAAGAATGGGGTCGTGTAGAGGAACACCACCGCACGCGAAGCAGAGGTGAGACGCAGTCCCTGGAAGATCAGCACGAATTCAATGCCGAACATCAGGCCGGCGATCAGGCCCGGCTTCCAGGTGTGATCGTTCTCGAAGAATTTGACGCCGCGAAACGTGCCGATGATGAACAGCACCGGCAGCGCGCCCGCCGAGCGGATCGTGGCCTGGAGCATCGGCGGGATGTCCGGCAGCACCAGCTTCACCGCGATCTGGTTGAACCCCCAGGTCAGGCACAGCATGAGCATCAGGGCGATGGCGCCGGCACTGAGAGGACGTGCGGCGGAGTGGTTGGCTTGTGGTGAGGACATGTCTTCCCGAAAAACCGGCTTTGCGCCGTTGTTGCGCTATGCAGCTTTCTGACAATGGGTGCAGACGCCCGTGATCTCCACCACGGACAGCTTCGGAGCAAAGCCCGAGCTGCGTGCCGCGGCATTGAGATCCCCGGCGAATGAGGCCGACGGGATCTCGCCGACCAGGCCGCAGCGCTCGCAAATCAGGAACGCGACCGCCGAGGTCGCGTCGTGGTCGTGGGCGGCACAGGCGAGGTAGGCGTTGCGGCTTTCGATACGGTGCACGAGACCGTTGGCCATCAGGAAATCGAGCGCGCGATAGACCGTGATGGGCGCCGGCCGCGACATCGACTTGGCGAGCTCGTCGATCACCTCATAGGCGCCGAGGGGACGGTGACTGGAGAGCAGCGCTGCCAGCACTTGGCGGCGGATCGGCGTGAATTTCTGCGCGCGCTGCTCGCAAACCTCCTCGGCATGCGCCAGCGCATCCGCGGTGCAGCGGCCGTGATCGTGATCGGGCGCGGGAAATGCCGGCTTGGCGAGGGTCATGCGTGGGCAATCTTAGCATCCGGGCTCGGGAACCCAAAGCGCGACCATGCAAACGGCTGTCAGCCATGCTGGCGCTGCGGGGCAGCCCCTTCTAACTCGCCATGGGAATAATCATAAGCTTGCTTATTATATGCCAAGCTTATTGGAGATCAAGCTCATGAGCCGCGGGTCGGTCGATCAAAACTTCCTGTTCACGCTGGGCGAGCTCTATCGCCTGCTCCGCGTCTACGCCGACAAGGAGGCATCCCGCTTCGGCATCACCCGCGCCCAATGGGCCGTGCTGTCCAAGGTCGAGCGCAGCGAGGGCATGAAGCAGTCGGAACTCGCCGAGCTGCTCGAGATGCAGCCGATCACGCTGACCCGACTGATCGACAAGCTCTGCGACAACGACTGGATCGAGCGCCGCAGCGACGCTTCGGACCGCCGCGTCAAACGCCTGTATCTCAAGAAGGCCGGCCGGCAATTGCTGGGCCGGATGAGCGGGCTGAAGTCCGAGCTGACCGCCAACGCGCTCGAGGGCATCACACCGGCGGACGCCCACCGCCTGCTGACCCAGCTCGAGGCCATCAAGGAAAACGTGCGCACTGCGATCCAGGCATCCGGCGCCGAGCAAGCACGCAAGGAGCAGCGCTATGGCTGACCAAGTCCTCAAGTTCCAGCCCGAGCAGAAGTCTGACGGTGGCAAGCCCACCAAAAAAGCCGGCACCGACCCGCGCCGCCGCCTGGTGGCAGGCCTGCGCCGCTATCGCCGCTTCCTGCTCCTGGTCGTGCTGCCCCTTGCCGCCGCGATCGGCGGCCTCACCTTCTACCTGCATGGCGGCCGCTATGTCGGGACCGACGACGCCTATGTCGGCGCCCAGAAGGTGCTGGTGACGCCCGACATCTCCGGCAAGATTTTGAAGGTGATCGTGAAGGAGGGCCAGTCGGTCAAGCGCGGTGACGAGCTGTTCGAGATCGACCCCGTCCCGTTCCGCCTCGCGGTGGACGAGGCCAAGGCGCAGCTCGCGCAGGCCCGCACGACGTATGACAACCTGGTCGCCAACATCAAGATCTATGGCGATATGCTCGATCTGGCCCAGCAGGGCATCGATCTGAAGAAGCGCGATGTCGAGCGCAAGCAGGCGCTGGTGAAGAACAATTTTGGCTCGCAGCTCGACCTCGACAACGCCTCGACCGCATTGGTCACCGCCGGCGGGCAGGCCCAATACATCAAGCAGCAACTCTCCAACGCCAAGACGCAGCTGCTCGGCGACCCCGAATTGCCGCTGGAGCGATTTCCGCCCTACGCGCAGGCGAAGGCCAAGCTGGACGACGCCCAGCGCAACCTCGACCACACCGTGCTTCGCGCGCCGATGGAAGGCGTGGCGACGCAGGTCGAGCAGATCCAGCTCGGACGCTACGTCGCGGCCGGCACGCCGGTGTTCTCCATCATCGACGTCGCCCATCCCTGGGTCGACGCCAATCCGAAGGAGAGCGACCTCACCCATGTCACCGTAGGACAGCCCGTCACGCTCGAGGTCGACGCGTTCCCGAACCACGTCTTCAAGGGCACGATCGGCTCGCTCTCGCCCGGCACCGGCGCGCAATTTGCGATCCTGCCGCCGCAGAACGCCACCGGCAATTTCGTCAAGGTGGTGCAGCGCGTACCGATCCGCATCTATTTCGACGAGACCGACAAATACGTGCGCAAGCTGAAGGCCGGCATGAGCGTCTATGCCACCATCGACACCGGCCATCGGCGCTCGCTCGCCGGCCTCTTCGGCCTGTCGGCGACCGCGAGCCAGGACAAAGACTAAACCAACAAGACAAAGACTGATCCGATGTCCGGTCCCAACGCCAATCTGATGGTCCCCGGCCTGCGCCGTAACATGGTGACGATCTGCGCCATGACCGCGACCATCATGCAGGCGCTGGACACCACCATCGCCAACGTCGCCCTGCCCTACATGCAGGGCACGCTGTCGGCCTCGCAGGACCAGATCAACTGGGTGCTGACCTCCTACATCGTCGCCGCCGCGATCATGACGGCACCGGTGGGATGGATCGCCAACCGCTTCGGCCGCAAGCGCATCTTCATCATCTGCTCGGCCGGCTTTACCATGGCCTCGGTGCTGTGCGGCCTCGCGCAGGACATCAACCAGATGGTGCTGTTCCGCCTGCTGCAGGGCGTGTTCGGCGCCGCCCTGGTGCCGCTGTCGCAATCGGTCATGCTCGACTATTACACGCTCCAGGAGCGTGCCAAGGCGATGTCGATCTGGGGCATGGGTGTGATGATGGGCCCGATCATGGGCCCCTCCCTCGGTGCCTGGCTGACCGAGACCTATTCCTGGCACTGGGTGTTCTTCGTCAATCTGCCGTTCGGCGTCATCACGGTGCTCGGGCTGATCGTGTTCATGGACGAGACCGAGACGAACATCAGCCTCAAATTCGACTGGTTCGGCTTCGCCGCCTTGGCGGTCGCGATCGGCGCGCTGCAGCTCGCCCTCGACCGCGGCGAGCAATTGGGCTGGCTGGAATCGAACGAGATCCTCGCCGAGTTCATCGTGTCGGCCGTCGCGTTCTACTTCTTCCTTGCGCATTCCTTCACGACTTCGACTCCGTTCATCCGCTTCGCACTGTTCCGGGACCGCAATTTCGTCACCGGCTGCATGTTCATGATCGTGATGGGGCTCGTGCTGTTCTCGACCATGGCGCTGGCCTCGCCCTACATGCAGAACGTGATCGGTTATCCCATCATCACCGCCGGCCTGCTGTTGGCGACCCGCGGTATCGGCACCTTCTTCGCCATGATGCTGGTCGGCCGCATGATGCGCTACTTCGAGGCGCGCACGCTGATCATCGCCGGGCTGGCGCTGACGGCCGGCTCGCTGTTCCAGATGACCGGCTGGACCGAACTGACCCAGGTGCCGGAAATCGTGACCGTCAGCGTCATCCAGGGATTTGGCTTCGGCCTCGTCTTCGTGCCGCTCTCGACCGTGGCGTTCCTGACATTGTCGAACGAGCTGCGCACCGACGGCACTGCGATGCTGACCCTGATGCGAAACGTCGCCAGCTCGGTCGGCATTTCCATCGTGATCGCGCAATTGACGCAGGGCACGCGATGGACCTACGCGATCCTCTCCGAGCACATCAATCCCTTCAATCACGCGCTGCAGATGCCCGGCGTCAGCGGCCTGATCAATCTGTCGACCGACGCCGGCCGCGCCATGGCCGACCGAATGGTCAGCGTGCAGGCACAGATCATCGCCTTTTCCCATGATTACCAGCTGGTGATGATCTTCGTGCTCTGCACCATCCCGCTCGCGCTCCTGATCGGCTCGACCAAGACCACGCTGCGCAAGCAGGCGGCCGGGCCGGAACATGCGGTGATGGAGTAACGCAGTCGCGCGATCTCGTGTCCCGGGCGCGGTGCAGCGCGTAGCGATGCGCCGCAGAACCGGGATCCATTCTCTGTCGGCTCTGGGCCCCGGCTCGGCAGCGCATCACTGCGTGCTGCGCTGCGTCCGGGGCACGAGAGATCACGCCAACAATTCCTCGCAGCCCAAATCGTCCACCGCCGCCATCACCCGCTCCAGATTGTTCCACCAGATCACCGGCGGGATGTCGATGCTCCACTGCCAGACCGGCCGCGTGATCTGCCAGAGCACCGCCCACCGATAGTCGCGATCGAGCGCGCCGCGCGTGTAGCCGGCGATGCCGCCCTCGATCAGCGTGTCGTGGTAGAGATTGAGCAGCGACCGTTCGAGCGCCTGCCGGCGCTCCGGATACCAATGCATCGCCATCATGTAGGCGAGGTCGTGGGTTGGAACGTTGATGCTCCACAGATCGAAATCGAAGATCCGCACGGTGTCGGCGACGCCCGCGCGCGGCAGCAGGAAATTCCAGACATGGGCATCGCCGTGGGTGATGCTGAGGTGGCGGCGTGAATGGTAGCGCTGGGACAGCCGATCCGATTGATCGATCAGGCGCCGATAGAGCGTGCGCCGCTCCTCGCTGAGGCGGTCACCGAGATAATCGGCAAAGCGGTCGTAATGTCCCGCGAACGTCTCCATGCGCTCCGCGCTGTCCTCGGGGCTGGCGAAGCTGCCGACGGCATCGCCGAGGCCCGGATGGTCCCACCACGCCGCGTGCCAGCGTGCGAGCGTCGTCACGATCGCGATCGTCTGCTTGCGCGATGGCGGCAGCGGCCACGCCGCCGCGATGGCGTGGCTCTCGGTGAGGTCCTCGAGCAGAAGATGCCAGGCGAAGCTGTCCTCGTCGAAATGTCCGTCGAAGCAGCGGGGCACGAGTCCCGGCGGCATGCTCGGCGTCAGCCGCGTGTAGTATTCCACCTCGCGCCGGCCGCCATCGGCAAGTTTCTCGGCAAAGGCGGAATTCGCGGTCTTCAGGATCAGCGATTGCGGGGCGCCGGCGGATTCGCCGACATAGCGCAGGCCAAGCCGGATGATGTGCGACACCAGGGTGTCGCGCTGGTGCAGCACCTTGACCTCGCGCACCGCACCGGCGTCCAGCACGCCGCCGCGGCGCAGCGCGGCTGTCAGTCGGGCGGGCTCAACGACCGCCGGCAATTGTGGAGATGTCATGAACCACGATGCCCCTGTCCCGCGCCATCCTGCACGATTCGCACTCCCGGGCACCAGCAGCCGAAATGCCGCCGGGCTCAAGCTGCCGCGGTCGAGTCGCGCACGGTCCGTACCACGACCGAGCGCAGCTGTTCGAGATTGGCCGCCATGCCGGTGATCGCCTGCCTGACCTCGGCTGCGCGCTCGTTCACGGAGGCGGCGTCGCGGCTGACATTGCCGATCTTGGCCGAGACCTCCTTCGCCGCAGACGCCGATTCGGAAATCGACCGCGTGATCTCCCGCGTCGCGGCGTCCTGCTCTTCCATCGCAGCGGCAACAGAGGTCGCCACGCCGTCGATCTCGACGATGTGGCCTCCCATCGTCTCGACGGCATCGACCGCGGCCTGCGTCGAAGCCTGGATCTCGGCAATCAGCCGCGCGATCTCCTCGGTGGATTTGGCGGTCTGGTCCGACAGGGATTTCACCTCGGCGGCGACCACGGCGAAGCCGCGGCCGGCCTCGCCGGCACGCGCCGCCTCGATCGTGGCGTTCAGCGCCAGCAGGTTGGTCTGGCCGGCGATGCCGCCGATGAGGTCGGAGACCTCGGCGATCTTCTTCACCGATCCGGCCAGCGCCTGGATGGTCGAACGCGCCTGCTCGCGGCCGGCGACCGCCGATTTCGTGACCGTGCTGGTCCGCGCGACCTGGCTCGCGATCTCGCGGATCGAGGCGCTCAGTTCCTCGGCCGCGGCCGAGACGGTCTGCGAACTTCCGAGGGCCTGGGTGGAGGCTGCGGCGACGGCCTGCGACTGCGCCGAGAGCGAATTTGCAATCTCGGACAGGCTGGTGGCAGCCCGCTCCACGCCTTGGCTCGCCGCGCTGGCGGTGTCGACCGAGCGGCCGGTCTCACGCTCGACGGTCTCCGCCATCTGTTGCAGCGCACCACGCTTGGCCAGCGCCGCCTCCTGCTCCTGCCGCAACTGTTCCTCGCGCAGGCGGGAATTCTCGACCGCCGCCTGCTTGAACACCACGAGCGCACCCGCCATCGAGCCGACCTCGTCCTGGCGGTGGGCGAACGGAATGTCGGCGGCGAGATCGCCGGTCGAAAGCTTCTGCATCGTGTCCGTCATGCGCACGATCGGGCGCACCACGCCGACGGCAACGCCGAGCAGGCCGGCGGCAACAAAGGCCAGGACGGCGGCTGCGACGCCGAGGAGGATCCAAAGCATCGAGCTGTCGCGGTCCGCGGCCAGCTTCTCCATGGCGGCATTCTGCTTGTTGGCGCTCTCGACGATGCTGTCGATCACGGCGCGATGCGCGGTATAGGCCTCCTTGACCTGGGCATAGGCGCGCTCGGATGCAGCCGTGTCCCTGGCCTTGAGGGCCGGCAGGAGCTGGTCGGACGCCTTCCAGAATTTCTGCACTTCGGCATCGGATTTCGACACCAGCGCCGTCTTCAGGTCGGCCGCGAGGCTGGAGGAGACCCAGAAGGCCTTGCGCTCGTCGTAGTCCTTGCGGAGCTGAACCAGGCGCTCGCCGTGGGCCGCGAGCTGATCCGGCTCGCGCATGGCCAGGGTCGCCTCGAGATAGGCCTCGATGATATATTCGGGCGGCGGCAGGATGTCCGCGATGAGGTCGTTGCCCAGCTTGATGTCGGAATAGAGCGGACCCCCGACCTTGAGCTCACGGAGCGCATAGAGGCTGGTGGAGACCACCGCCGCAAAGCCAATCGCGAGAACGATTCCGAATGCGATGATCGCGGAGGACAGCGACAAACGAATTTTCATGAAATAATCCAGGGCGCGCGCCGAAACCGCGTGCAGCCTAGATCAATGTGGTAAATACGGGCTTGCACCCCGGGGCGGTGCTGAAAGAAAGGCTCCGCAAGACTACGGCAATTGGTCGCCGGTCAGTCGGTTTTAGGTCAACGGGACTGACGCACCGGCAATCAGAGAGACGCATGCGGCCGGAGACCAAGGCCGCTTGCGCTGGATGAGAAATGCGGTGCCGGCGATCTGGCGTCAGCGGCACCGTTTCCCTCACACATCGAAGAACACCGTCTCGTTGTCGCCCTGAAGCCGGAGGTCGAGCCGGTAGACCGGCTTGCCAACCTCCCGCACGGCAATCAGCGTGGCGCGGCGGTCAGCGGGCACCAGTGCCAGCACGGGATCGGCGGCGTTGCCGGACTCGTCGCTGAAATAGATGCGGGTGTAGAGATGCCGCAGCATGCCGCGGCCGAACACCGCGAGCAGGATGTGCGGCGCCTGCGGCTTGCCGTCGGGATCCGGCACCGCGCCCGGCTTGATGGTCTCGAAAGCGTAATTGCCGTCCTTGTCGGTGCCGCAACGGGCGAAGCCGCGGAAACTCGCATTCGGCAGCGCACGCTTGTCCTGCGGGTCGGCGAAGCGGCCTTGCGCGTCCGCCTGCCAGATCTCCAGCATGCAATCCGGCACGGCGACGCCGTCGCCGTCGAACACGCGGCCTTCGATCCGGACGCGATCGCCCGTGACGTCGGGGGTCAGCGTCGAGTTGGTGAACGCATCGTTCCAGGCGTACTCGCCGGCCGGCGTCAGGCCGTATTTGAAGAACGGACCGACCGTTTGCGACGGCGTGATCCCATTGGGTTTCACAGAGTCCTGCACTTAATGATTCTCCATGGGGGTGGCGTTCTTGCCGCGCAGCACGATGTCGAAGCGGTAGCAAAGCGCCCATTCGGGCTGGGTGTTCTCGAGATCGAACGAGGAGACCATGCGCGTCCGCGCCTTCTCGTCCGGCACCGAGTTGAAGATCGGGTCGAACGGAAACAGCGGATCGTTCGGGAAGTACATCTGCGTCACGAGGCGCGTGACGAAGGAATAGCCGAACACCGACAGATGGATATGCGCCGGTCGCCATGCATTGTGGTGATTGCCCCAGGGATAGGCGCCGGGCTTGATCGTGACAAAACGATAATAGCCGGAGGCATCGCTCACGGTGCGGCCTGCGCCGGTGAAGTTCGGATCGAGCGGCGCCGGATGCTGGTCGCGGACATGGACGTAACGCCCGCAGGAATTGGCTTGCCAGATCTCGACCAGCGAGTTCGGCACGCCGCGGCCGTCCTCGTCGCGCACGTGGCCGTGAACGATGATGCGCTCACCGATCGGCTCGCCGCTGTGCTGGCGGGTGAGATCGTTGTCGCCCTCGCGCACGGTCTCATGGCCGTAGACCGGACCGGTGAGCTCCGACAAGGTATGGCGCATCGGAATCAAGGGCCTGTTCGGCGCACGCTTGATCGAGCTCTTGTAGTCGGGCGACAGCGGCAGCGGATGCGCCTTGTTGCTGTCGGTGGGATAGATGAACGTCATCGGCGAACTCCTCCCCGGCCATGTTGCTCCGGCCGGTCGGTCAATGAATACCGCCGATCATTATAGGATATAACTAATTTGGGGAAGCCGGTTTCGCGGGCTTTCCGAAGCTGTCATTCCGGGCCAGCCCGCAGGGCTGAACCCGGAATGACGGAACGCTACGCGTCCGGTCAGTCCAGCTTCTCGATCGCGACCGCGACGCCCTGGCCGACGCCGACGCACATGGTGGCGAGTGCGAGCTTGCCGCCACGCTTTTCCATGCCGTGGACCGCGGTGAGCGCGAGGCGCGCGCCGCTCATGCCGAGGGGATGACCGAGCGCGATGGCACCGCCATGCGGATTGACGAAATCGGCATCATCGGCGACGCCGAGCTGGCGCATGCAGGCGATGCCCTGGGAGGCGAAGGCCTCGTTGAGCTCGATCAGGTCGAAATCGCTGATCTTCTTGCCGAGGCGTTCCATCAGCTTGCGGGTCGCGGGCACCGGGCCAATGCCCATGATGCGCGGCGGCACGCCGGCCGAGGCGAGGCCCAGGATGCGGGCGCGGGGCGTCAGGCCATGCTTCTTCACAGCGGCCTCCGAGGCCAGGATCATCGCGGCAGCGCCGTCATTGACGCCGGAGGCGTTGCCGGCGGTGACGGTGCCCGGATTGCGCACGATCGGCTTCAGCTTGGCGAGGCCTTCCAGCGTGGTCTCGGGACGCGGATGCTCGTCCTTGTCGACAGTGATGGGGCCGGCCTTGCCGCCGGGAATGGTGATCGGGGTGATCTCTTCCGCAAAATAGCCGGAGGCGATCGCCTTGCCGGCGCGCTGCTGCGAGCGGATCGCGAAGGCGTCCTGGTCGGCGCGCGAGACCTGGAATTCCTCGGCGACGTTCTCGCCGGTCTCGGGCATGGCGTCGACGCCGTACTGCGCCTTCAGCAGCGGATTGATGAAGCGCCAGCCGATCGTGGTGTCGAAGATCTCGGCCGAGCGCGAGAAGGCCTCCTGCGCCTTGCCCATCACGAACGGCGCGCGGGTCATCGACTCGACGCCGCCCGCAATGGCGAGCTCGATCTCGCCGGAGCGGATGGCGCGGCCCGCGGCGCCGACCGCATCGAGGCCGGAGGCGCAGAGCCGGTTCAGGGTCTGACCGGGAACCGAATCCGGCAGACCTGCGAGCAGGAGCGCCATGCGCGCGACGTTGCGGTTGTCCTCGCCGGCCTGATTGGCGCAGCCGAAGAAGACTTCGTCCACCTGCGCCCAGTCGAGATTGGGGTGCTTGGCCATCAGCGCCTTGATCGGGGCGGCGGCGAGATCGTCGGCGCGCACCTTGGCGAGCGAGCCGCCGAAGCGGCCGATCGGGGTCCGCACGGCATCGCAGATAAAGACGTCACGCATCGTTGTTCTCCCTGAATGCCGCGGTTCGGCCCAAATTCTTCAATGACGGCGGAGTTTTAGGAGGGCGCCCGCGGCAGGTCAATTGACGGATTCGCAGGTGGCGTATTCGGAGCAGTGCCTGAATTCCGTCGTCATTCCGGGGCGCCCGAAGGGCGAGCTACGGTGCGCGATCGCGCGCCTGAGAATCCATAACCACGAGCCGGGGTTATGGATTCCGGGCCTGCGCCTGACGGCGCATCCCGGAATGACAGCCAGAATGTGGCAGCCGCTGCCGCGATGCGGACAACGTGGAAAACCTTCTCTCTCCGGCCAAAGCGATAGGAGCTGGTGCCGAAATTTTGTAGGTTGCGCCGCCCATGACGATGCAGCAGCCGATCCAAGCACCGCCCCCCGACGAAACGCCCGCACTGCCGGCGGAAGCCGCCGCGCGCGTCACGCCGATGATGGAACAATATCTGGAGATCAAGGCGGCGCATCAGGGCCTGCTGCTGTTCTACCGGATGGGCGATTTCTACGAATTGTTCTTCGAGGACGCCGAGATCGCCTCCAAGACGCTCGGCATCGTCTTGACCAAGCGCGGCAAGCATCAGGGCGCCGACATCCCGATGTGCGGCGTACCGGTCGAGCGCTCCGAGGATTATCTGCACCGCCTGATCTCGGCCGGTCACCGCGTCGCGGTCTGCGAGCAGACCGAGGATCCTGCCGCCGCGAAAGCGCGCGGCAACAAGAGCGTGGTCCGCCGCGGCGTGGTGCGGCTGGTCACGCCGGGCACGCTGACCGAGGACACGCTGCTCGACGCCCGCGCCAACAATTACCTGCTGGCGATCGCGCGCGCCCGCGCCTCCGGCGGCGGCGATCGCTTCGGCCTTGCCTGGATCGACATCTCGACCGCCGAGTTCATGGTCACCGAATGCTCGAGCGGCGAGCTCGCCGCGACGCTGGCGCGCATCAACCCGAACGAGGCGATCGTCACCGACGCGCTCTATAATGACAGCGAGCTCGGACAGACCCTGCGCGAGCTGCCGGCGGTGACGCCCCTGACCCGCGACGTCTTCGACGGCGCCACCGCCGAGAAGCGGCTGTGCGACTATTTCGCGGTCGCAACCATGGACGGGCTGGCGCAGCTCACGCGGCTCGAGGCGACCGCCGCGGCCGCCGCGATCACCTATGTCGACCGCACCCAGGTCGGCAAGCATCCGCCGCTGTCGCCGCCCGCGCGCGAGGCCTCCGGCGCGACCATGGCGATCGATCCGGCCACACGCGCCAATCTCGAGCTGACGCGGACGCTCGCCGGCGAGCGCCGCGGCTCCCTGCTCGACGCCATCGACTGCACCGTGACCTCGGCGGGCTCGCGCCTGCTGGCGCAGCGGCTGGCGGCGCCGCTGACGGATGCACCCGCCATCGCGCGCCGGCTCGACGCGGTCGGCACCTTCGTCACCGATTCGGCCGCGCGCGAGGACATCCGCAGCATCCTGCGCGGAGCGCCCGACATGTCGCGGGCGCTGGCCCGGCTCTCGGTCGGTCGCGGCGGGCCGCGCGATCTCGCCGGCATCCGCGACGGCATCATCGCCGCGGACCAGGTGCTGACGCGGCTCTCCGAACTGGATGCGCCGCCGCAGGAGATCGCGGCGGTGATGACAGCGCTGCAAAGGCCGTCACGCGAGCTCGCGACGGAATTCACCAGCGCGCTCGACGAGCAGCTGCCGCTGATCAAGCGTGACGGCGGCTTCGTCCGACAGGGCTATGAGCCCGCCCTCGACGAAGCGCGAAACCTGCGCGACGCCTCGCGCCTGGTGGTGGCCTCGATGCAGGCCCGCTACGCCGACGCGACCGCCGTCAAAGGCCTCAAGATTCGCCACAACAACGTGCTCGGCTATTTCGTCGAGGTCACGGCGCAGCACGGCGACAAGCTGATGTCGGCGCCGCTGAACGCGACCTTCATCCATCGCCAGACGCTGGCGGGCCAGGTGCGCTTCACGACCTCCGAGCTCGGCGAGATCGAGGCCAAGATCGCCAATGCCGGCGACCGTGCGCTCGGACTGGAGCTCGAGATCTTCGAGCGGCTGTCAGCGAAGGCGATGGCGATCAGCGACGATCTGCGCGCCGCGGCGCACGCCTTTGCCCTGCTCGACGTCGCGACATCGCTGGCAAAGCTCGCGGTCGACGATCATTACGTGCGGCCGGACGTGGACGATTCCCTCAGCTTTGCGATCGAGGCCGGCCGCCATCCCGTGGTCGAACAGGCCCTGAAGCGCAATGGCGAGCCGTTCATCGCCAATGCCTGCGATCTTTCGCCCGCGCCCGGCCAGAAATCCGGCCAGCTCTGGCTGCTGACCGGTCCCAACATGGCCGGCAAGTCGACTTTCCTGCGCCAGAACGCGCTGATCGCGCTGCTCGCCCAGATCGGCAGCTTCGTGCCGGCCACGCGTGCGCGGATCGGCATCGTCGACCGCCTGTTCTCGCGCGTTGGCGCCGCCGACGATCTCGCCCGCGGCCGTTCAACCTTCATGGTGGAGATGGTCGAGACTGCGGCGATCCTCAATCAAGCCGGGGAGCGCTCGCTGGTCATCCTCGACGAGATCGGCCGCGGCACCGCGACGTTCGACGGCCTCTCGATCGCCTGGGCCGCGATCGAGCATCTGCATGAGAGCAACCGTTGCCGCACCCTGTTCGCCACGCATTATCACGAGCTGACCGCGCTCTCGGCCAAGCTGCCGCGGATGTTCAATGCCACCGTGCGGGTGAAGGAATGGCAGGGCAATGTCGTGTTCCTGCACGAGGTGCTGCCGGGCTCGGCCGACCGCTCCTACGGCATCCAGGTGGCGAAACTCGCCGGCCTGCCGCCGGCGGTGATCACGCGCGCGAAGTCAGTTCTCTCCAAGCTGGAGGCACAGGACCGCGGCCAGACCGCACGCGCGCTGGTGGACGACCTGCCGCTGTTCGCCGTGCCCTCGCGCGCCGCAGCGGAAGCCGCCCCGCCGAGCGAGGCCGAGCTGCTGATGGACGCGGTGAAGGCCCTACACCCCGACGAGATGTCGCCACGCGAGGCGCTCGAAGCGCTCTATGCATTGAAGGCCAAGCTGCCGAAGCAGTAAAGGGGCCGTGGGGCGGGCAAAGCCAAGCGTGCCCACGCGCATCTGCTGGATCGCGAAGAGATGGTGGGCACGGCGCGCGAGAGCGCGCCTTTGCCCCCTACTGTCTATCCTATGCCCGGTTGGCCATCGCCGCGGCTTCCGCCGCAGCGCGCTGCATGCTGGTCGACATCTCGTTCGTCACGGTGCTCTGCTCCTCGATCGCCGCGGCCGTCGACGTCACGTATTCGCTGACATTGTTGATGGCCTGCTTGATCGCGCCGAGCGCGCTGACGACGTCGCCGGAGATGCCGTTGAGGCTGCCGATCTCCGCGCCGATCTTGTCGGTGGCCTGCTTGGCCTGGTTGGCAAGGCTCTTGACCTCCGAGGCGACCACCGCGAAGCCGCGGCCGGCTTCGCCCGCGCGGGCCGATTCGATCGTGGCGTTGAGCGCGAGCAGGTTGATCTGTCCGGTGATGTTGTTGATCAGCTCGACGATGCCGCTCATCGCCTGTGCGGCTTCCGTGAGGCGCTGCGCCTGCGCGTCCGCGGTGGCGACCTGGTCCACCGCGCTCATCGCGGTCTCGCGCGATTTGGTCATCGCCTCGGAGATCTCCCGCACCGAGGCGTTGAGCTCCTCCGAACCCGCGGCGACCGATTCCATCATGCCGCGCACCCGCTCGTTGCCCATGCGGACCAGCACCTGCCTGGTGACGTCGGTGGCGTATTTGACGACCTTGAACGGCTTGCCGTTGAGATCCATGATCGGATTGTAGGAGGCCTGGATGTAGACCTCCTTGCCGCCCTTGCCGATCCGCTTGTATTCGGCCGCCTGGTATTCGCCGCGGTTGAGCGCCGCCCAGAACTCGCGATAGGCGCTGCTGTCGCGCTCGCTGGGCTCGACGAACATGCTGTGATGATGGCCCTTGATCTCGGCCAGCGAATAGCCGAGCGCGCCGAGGAAGTTGGCGTTCGCGGTGATGATCGTGCCGTCCATGTTGAACTCGATCACGGCCTGGGCCTTGTCGATCGCCGCGAGCTGGCCGGCGAGATCGGCGTTCTTCAGCTTCTCCGCGGTCACGTCTGTCGCGAACTTGACGACGCCGTAGGGCTTGCCGTTCTCGTCGAGCAGCGGATTGTAGGAGGCGAGGATCCAGATCTCGCGGCCGCCCTTGCCGATGCGCTTGAACTCCCCAGCCTGGTAGTCGCCGCGGTTGAGCTTGGCCCAGAACTCGCGATAGGCGGCGCCGTTGCGCTCGGCCTCGGCGACGAACATGCCGTGGTGCTTGCCCTCGATCTCGGACAACGAATAGCCGAGCGCCTTGCAGAAATTCTCGTTGGCACTGACGATGGTACCGTCGAGCCTGAACTCGATCACGGCCTGGGCGCGGCTGATGGCGGCGATCTTCGAAGCATCCGTCATGCTGCGGATCTTCTTCGCGGTGATGTCGGTCGCAATCTTGGCGACCATCACCGTCTTGCCGTTGCCGTCGAGCACCGGATTGTAGGAAGCCTCGATCCAGACCTCGTGGCCATCCTTCGCGATCCGCTTGAACTCGCGCGCCTGATACTCGCCACGGTTCAATGCAGCCCAGAACGCCTTGTACTCGGCGCTGTCGCGCTGGTCGGCCGGCACGAACATGGAATGATGCTTGCCCTGGATCTCGTCGAGCCGATAGCCGAGGGCGTCGAGGAAGTTCTTGTTGGCCGTGACGATCGTGCCATCAAGATTGAATTCGATCATGGCCTGCGAGCGGCCGATCGCATCGAGCCGTGCTTGGGCATCAACCTGGGACTTGCGACCGAACATCAGGGAATCTCCATCTCGAAATTAGGTGGGCAGCTCGTAGAGGAAGCGACCGCGGCGGCGAAACAGCCGTACTCAAATCTACAATTCCCGCGAGTCCCCTGCACTCGGATGCAGCTCGGACGAGTTCACGCCGATGACGGCGGAAGCGGGGTACGCAGGATATTCGTAAGGCAAAAGCTCGAACAAAGTTCTAATAGACGTATCGGAATTCGGCGGGTGCCGGAACAACCTGCCCACGTCGCGATCAGCGCGACCGACAGCACAGTTTGAAATGACGCATCTCATTCAACGGCTTACGAAGATGCCGCGTGAGCATGAGGTCGACATGCCCGACACGACTTTTCGCCACCGGCGTCGCGCTGATCCGTAGTCTTACGGCTGCGACGTCTTGCGCATCGCTCGTCGACCGATGCCCCACAGCGTCAGATTCCAAACAACGCAGGTGCCGAGCGCGAGGCACAGACCGACGCTTGATCCGAACGACACCACTGCCACGTGCAGGACGGCGATCGCCGTGCCGAATCCGAGCAGACCCCACGCGGAGTTGGCGAGCACGGCGGCCGTCGGCGGGCCGCCGATGCGCGGATGCAGGATCACCATGATGCTGGAGAACACGACGGGATAAAGCGCGATGATACCGCTGATGCGAGGCCCGACCCAACCCGAGGTCGAGACCACGATGGCGACGAGCGTCGCCACCAGCGCAGCCCGCATCGGAACGTCATACCAGCGGCGCGTCACCAGCGGCATCTTCACGTGGCGGTAGCCGGCCAGCAGCGGAATGCAGATGCCGAAGGCGATCAGGTTCGCGGCCAGCCCGGCGGTGAGCGACCATTCGAACTGACGGACGATCGACGCAAGCACGATCCAGACCGCGACCGCGCTGCCACAACTCACCACGAGATCGTACCGCTGCGCCAGCACGACATAGGTGAGGCACATGAAGATGGTCGCCGCATTGATCGGAAGACTCGCCAGCGCGCCCTGCGCGATGAAGGCGGCGTCGTGGTCGAGCGCGAGGAAGACGTAGGACGGACCGGCTGAGATCGGCAGGGTTGCGACCAGCGCGCCGATCACCGGCCCCGCGCGTTCGGTGATGATCGACGCCGTCACGACGAACGTCGCCGCGATCGCCATGCGCAGGAGCAGGAGGAGGATGAAATGGAGGTCGGGGGACATTTTGGCTTCTTACCCTCCCCTGGAGGGGGAGGGTCGGCTCATATGGAGCGCAGCGGAATATGAGACGGGGTGGGGTGACAGTCTCTCGACGGATTCGGTGCCCGAGTGGAGAGATCACCCCACCCCGCTCGCGCTGCGCGCGATCGACCCTCCCCCTCCAGGAGAGGGTAAGAGAGTCACATCCGCTGCATCGACACCGAGACCTTCGGGCCGTTCTTGATGGTCTGGTAGACCACGCAATAGCGCTCGGTGAGCTTGAGCAGGAGATCGAGCTTGTCCTGCGGCGCGTCGGTATCGACCTCGAAGCGCAGACGGATCTCGGCGAAGCCGACCGGGGTCTCCTTGTCGATGCCGAGCGTGCCGCGGAAATCGAGATCGCCTTCGGCATAGACGTTGCCGGTCTTCATGGGCACCTCGATCGCGGTCGCAACCGATTTCAGCGTGACGCCGGCACAGGCGACCAGGGCTTCGAGCAGCATGTCGCCGGAGCAGAGTTCGAGACCGGAGCCGCCGGTGGCCGGATGCAGGCCTGCCATCGCGATGGCGCGGCCGGTCTCGACCTTGCACGCGATGCCTTCGCTGTCGGTGGAGCCCTTGGCTTTCAGTGTGATCAGCGCGGTCTTGGGATCGGTCTTGTAGCGCTCCTTGATCGGAGCCTGCATCTGGCGCAGCTGGACGGCGTCCATCTTGTTCTCTCCCGGAAAAATTACCTTCGATGTACCGGCTCGAAGCGGAATTGTCACCACCACATGGCCTGACCGGGACCCTGGGTTGCGTCACGGTCGGGCACGCTGCGGTCGAGCGAGCGGTCGAGTGACGTCAGCACGCTCCGCTTGAAATTCTCGAACAGCGGCGAATTGCGGTCGCGCGGCCGGCCCAGATTGACCTCGATCCGGTCGAACAGCCGCCCGGGACGTGGCCGCATCACCAGGACGCGGTCGGCCAGCACCACGGCTTCGTCGACGTCATGTGTGACGAAAACGAGCGTCGGCCGCGTATCGGCCCAGAGATCGAGCAGATGATCCTGGAGATCCCTGCGGGTAAAGGCATCGAGCGCGGAGAACGGCTCGTCGAGCAGAAGCACCTCGGGCTGCGGAACCAGCGCGCGTGCGATCGCGACGCGCTGCGCCTGGCCGCCCGAGAGCTCGCGCGGCCAGGCCTGGGCCTTGTCGGCGAGTCCCACGCGTTCGAGCGCGCGCATCACCTTCTCGCGCCGCTGCGCCGCCGGCAGATCGGCAAGTCCAAAGCCGATATTGTCGGCGACGCTGAGCCAGGGCAAAAGCCGCGGCTCCTGGAAGATGATGCCGATCTTGGCATGGGGCGAGGCGATCGCCTCATTGTCGAGCGCCACCGTGCCCGAGGAGGCGCAATCAAGGCCGGCGATGGCGCGCAGCAATGTCGACTTGCCGCAGCCGGAGCCGCCGATGACGGCGATGATCTCGCCTTGCCTGATCTCCGCGGAGAAGCGCGCCAGCGCCTCGACGCCGTTGGGATAGGTCTTGCTGACCCGATCGAGCGTCAGCATCGCGTCACGCTCCCTTGGTGCGGCCGAACGCGTCCTGCCAGCGCAGGAAGGGCGCGGCCGCGACCTCGATCAGCCAGTCGGTGAGCTTGCCGAGGATGGCGAAGATCACGATGGCGGCGAGGATCTGCGCGGGCTTGCCGAGCTGCTGGCCGTCGAGCAGGAGATAGCCGAGGCCCTCGGAGGCGCCGATCAGCTCGGCCGCAACCACAAACATCCAGCCGAGCCCAAGCCCGACGCGCAAGGACACGACATAGGCCGGCAGCACGGCGGGCAACAGGATGCGGCGGATCATCGCGAAGCCGGAAAGGCGGAAGGTGCGTCCGACCTCGACGATCTTGCGATCGACCGAGAGGATCGCTCCCATCACGCCGAGATAGACCGGGAAGAATACGCCGACCGCAATCAGCGCGACCTTCGAGGTCTCGAAGATGCCGAGCCAGAGGATGAACAGCGGCACCCAGGCCAGCGACGGGATGGCGCGCAGCGCCTGCACGGTCGGATCGAGCAGCCGCCGCGCCAGCGACCAATAGCCGGAGATGGCGCCGAGCAACGTGCCTGCGACCACGCCGAATGCGAAGCCGAGCGAGACCCGCCACAGCGTCGCTGCGATGTGGCGGACCAGCTCGCCGGAGCGGGCAAGCTCAGCGATGGTGGCAAAGACGCGCGAGGGCGGCGGCACCAGCCGCCCGTTGGACCAGCCGAGCCGGACCACGAGCTCCCAGCCGAGCGCGAGCGTCAGCGGCAGCAATATCCCAAGCAGCGGCCGCGCATAGCGCGACAGCCGTGAGGGCGCAGCGCTTTCGGCCGGTTCCGAGGTTTGCTGCAAAGCTGGCGCGTCGGAGATCATGGTCATTAGCAAGCGCGTCTGGTCTGGGAATGCAAGGGCGTGCGGCAATCTCGGTTGTCGCCCCGGACAAGCGAAGCGAACCCGGGGCCCATAACCACAAGGAGATGTGGTTACGGGGACTCGGAGTGACCATCTTCGCGCAACAACCACGCCCTGTGGTTATGGGTCCCGGGTTCGCTTCGCGTCCCGGGACGACAGCGGAGTTTGTTGCGCGCGGCTTGCCCTTTGCCTGGGAACTAATTCGTCGGCAGCGGGACTTGGTCGTCGATGAGGGCATCCAGCGTCGCCTTCACGTCGACCTTGGCGTCGACGACGCCGGCCTGCTGCAGCGCGAGGCCGGCGGCAAGGATCGACTCGCGCTGCGGCGCGCCGATGCGGCTGTGGGTGAGCTCGGTGCGTTCCTTCAGCTGCTTGTCGACGACGGCCTCGGGCAGCTTGGTCACGGCGATGAAGGTCTTCTTCAGCTCGTCGTAGTTCGCCAGCGAATACTTTCGCGCTTCCTCGTACACGGCGAGCACGCGGCGGACGGCATCAGGATGGTCCTTCAAGAACTGCTCACGCACATTGAGGATGCCCCAGGTGTTGGCGTCGGCCTTGCGGTAGAACAGCTTTGCGCCTTCCCCGACCTCGGCCTGCGCCATCATCGGATCGAGGCCGGCCCAGGCGTCAACGTCACCGCGGATCAGCGCGGTCTTGCCATCGGCGTGCTGCAGCAGCACCGGCGTGATGTCCTTCTCGGTGAGACCGGCACCAAGCAGCGCACGCACCAGGAAGATGTGCGGATCGGTGCCGCGCGTCACCGCGACGCGCTTGCCCTTGAGGTCGGCGACGCCGGCGATCTTGGAATCCTTCGACGTCACCAGCGCCGTCCATTCGGGGCGCGAATAGACATAGATCGACTTGATCGGGTTGCCGTTGATCTTGGCCACCAGCGCCGCCGAGCCCGCGGTCGAGCCGAAATCGATCGAGCCGGCATTGAGGAATTCGAGCGCCTTGTTGGAGCCGGCCGACTGCACCCAGGTGACGGTGATCCCGTCCTTGGCGAACTCCTTCTCGAGCAGTCCCTTCTGCTTCAAGACCATCGACACCGGATTGTAGGTCGCCCAGTCGATGCGGATTTCCTTGAGCGGATCCGCCGCCTTGGCCGCAGGTGTCACGGCGAGCGCAAAAGCTCCCGCCAGCAGAATGCGTCGTGTCATCCAGGTCATGCCCAGCCTCCTCAAAAACTTCATTGTTTTTCAAGGAGTTATATCTGGGAATCAACGAGAAAATCCGTCCCCTGAAAGCCCGCCGGCCGAGAACAGACTTGCCCGAAGCCGCGGCTTTCCAGCATGGAACGACTATTGCCAGAGAATGGCGGGTGACAGCGCCCGTCACCTCTTATATCCGGTGAGATATGGACAGCATCGCGACTGAGCAGAAGGCCGGGGTGGACGATCGATTCGACACCGCGCGGATCACCGCCGCGGTCGATGCGCTTGCCGAAAAGCATCAGGGGCGCGAAGACGCGTTCCGCACCGCCATGGCGCAATTGCTCAAGGCCGAGCTGATCGCGGCGCGCGCCGCGGCACAGGAAATCCTCTTGAAGGACCGCCACGGCCGCCGCTGCGCCGAGCGGCTGTGTCACGTCCAGGACGAGATCATCCGCATCCTGTATTCGGCGGCGACCCGTCATCTCTACCGCTCGCCGATCCCGAGCGGCGCCGAGCGCATGGCGGTGGTCGCGACCGGCGGCTACGGCCGCGGCCTGATGGCACCCGAATCCGACATCGATCTGCTGTTCATCCTGCCCTACAAGCAGACCGCCTGGGGCGAGCAGGTGGCAGAGGCCATCCTCTATTGTCTCTGGGACATGGGGCTGAAGGTCGGCCACGCCACGCGCTCGGTCGACGAATCGATCCGGCAGGCGCGCGGCGACATGACCATCCGCACTGCGATCCTGGAGACGCGCTTCCTCACCGGCGACAGGCCGCTCTATGACGAACTGGTCGCGCGCTTCGACAAGGAGGTGGTGCAGGGCACCGCCTCGGAATTCGTCACCGCAAAGCTCGCCGAGCGCGAGGAGCGGCATCGCCGCGGCGGCCAGTCGCGCTACCTGGTCGAGCCCAACGTCAAGGATGGCAAGGGCGCCCTGCGCGACCTGCACACGCTGTTCTGGATCGCCAAATACGTTTACCGCGTGCGCGACACCAGCGAGCTGGTCGAGCGCGGCGTGTTCGACGCGCAGGAATATCGCAGCTTCCGCCGCTGCGCCGATTTCCTCTGGTCGGTGCGCTGCAATCTGCATTTCTACTGCAATCGCGCCGAAGAGCGCCTCTCCTTCGACCTCCAGCGCGAGATCGCGGTGCGGCTCGGCTACACCTCGCATCCCGGTATGCAGGACGTCGAGCGCTTCATGAAGCACTACTTCCTGGTCGCCAAGGAAGTCGGCAACCTCACCGCCATCCTCTGCGCCAAGCTCGAGGATCAGCAGGCCAAGCCTGCGCCGGTGCTGAGCCGGATGATGGCGCGGCTGCGGCCAAGCACGGTGAAACGGCGCGTCCCCGATAGCGACGATTTCATCGTCGACAACAACCGCATCAACGTCGCCGCGCCCGACGTCTTCAAGCACGATCCGGTCAATCTGATCCGCATCTTCCGCCTCGCGCAGAAGAACAATCTCGCCTTTCATCCGGATGCGATGCGCGGCGTGACGCGTTCGCTGGGCCTGATCAACGCAGGCTTGCGCGAAAATCCCGAGGCCAACCGGCTGTTCATGGAGATCCTGACCTCCGACAACGCCGAGATCGTGCTGCGGCGGATGAACGAGACCGGCGTGCTCGGCCATTTCATCCGCGCCTTCGGCAAGATCGTCTCGATGATGCAGTTCAACATGTATCATCACTACACCGTCGACGAACACCTGATCCGCTGCATCGGCTTCCTTCAGGACATCGAGCGCGGCGGCGTCGAGGAGTTCGCGCTCGCCAGCGATCTCATGCGCAAGACGAGGCCCGAGCACCGCGCGGTGATCTATATCGCCACGCTGCTGCACGACGTCGCCAAGGGCCGTCCGGAGGATCACTCGATCGCCGGCGCCAAGGTGGCGCGCCGGCTCTGCCCGCGGCTCGGCTTCAGTCCGGCCGACACCGAGCTGATCGCCTGGCTGATCGAGGAACATCTGACCATGTCCACGGTCGCGCAGTCGCGCGACCTGTCGGATCGCAAGACCATCGAGAATTTCGCCGCGGTGGTGCAGTCGGTCGAGCAGATGAAGCTCCTGACCATCCTGACCACGGCCGACATCCGCGGCGTCGGTCCCGGCGTCTGGAACGGCTGGAAGGCGCAGCTCTTGCGCTCGCTGTATTACGAGACCGAGCCGGTGCTCACCGGCGGCTTCTCGGAGGTCGATCGCGGCAAGCGCCTCGCAGCCGCCTATGCCGAATTCCGCATGGCCTTTGCCGAATGGCCGGCGGACGAGCTCGATGCCTATATCGGCCGCCACTATCCGGCCTATTGGCTCAAGGTCGAGCTGCCGCGCAAGATCCGCCACGCCCGCTTCGTCCGCTCCAGCGAGCAGGCCGGGCACAAGCTCGCGATCAATGTCGGCTTCGACGAGGTGCGCGGCGTCACCGAGCTGACGATCTTCGCAGCCGACCATCCCTGGCTGCTCTCGATCATCGCCGGCGCCTGCGCCTCGGCCGGCGCCAACATCGTCGACGCCCAGATCTACACCACGACCGACGGCCGCGCGCTCGACACCATCTCGATCTCGCGGGAATACGACCGCGACGAGGACGAGGGACGGCGCGCCACCCGCATCGGCGAGATGATCGAGGACGTGCTGGAAGGCAAGCTGCGCCTGCCGGAGGTGGTGGCGCGGCGCACCGTCCGCAGCAAGGCGCGGCCCTTCGTGATCGAGCCGGAAGTGACCATCAACAACCAATGGTCCGACCGCTACACGGTGATCGAGGTCTCCGGCCTCGATCGGCCCGGCCTGCTCTACGAGCTGACCACGGCAATCTCGAAACTGAACCTCAACATCGCGTCAGCCCACGTCGCGACCTTCGGCGAGCGCGCGCGCGACGTGTTCTATGTCACCGACCTCCTGGGCGCTCAGATCAACGCGCCGACCCGCCAGGCCGCGATCAAGAGCGCGCTGACCCACGTGATGGCCGGCGACAAGGCGGTTCAGCCGGCAGCGTGAGGCCTACCGTTCGAGCGCGTCTCTCTCCACTCGTTATTCCGGGGCGCGCGCCCCGGAATGACTTGGCGAGAGGCCTAAATCTCCACCCCCTCGTGCCTTAGCAACCACCTCTTCCGCTCCAGCCCGCCGCCATACTTGACCAGCGAGCCATCCGCGCCGATCAGCCGGTGGCACGGCAGCACCACGCTGATGGGATTGGAGCCATTGGCATGGCCGACGGCGCGAATGGCTTTTGGCGTGTCGATCCTTGCGGCGAGCGCACCGTAGCTCATCGTGGTGCCGGCAGGGATTTGCGCGAGCGCGGTCCAGACCTTCTGCTGGAACGCGGTGCCGGCAATGCGCCATGCGATGCCCGAGAGCTGGCCGAAATCGCCGTCGAAATAGCCCGACAGCGCGGTCCGCATGGCCGCGGGCGCGGGCTGGTCGCTCAGATCCACCACACCGTAATGCAGGCGCAAAAGCTCGCGCATGCGGTGCTCGTAGTCCTCCCAGTCGAGGGCGCGCAGGGCGCCTTCGGCATCCGTGACCAGCAGGGCGATCCCGATCGGCGTCGTCAGGCGATCGAGGCCGAAGCTAACGGAAGGTTTGGTTGATCGACTGGCCATTGCGTCACCATTGCATCGAAACGCGCCCGTCGCACTTGCCATGCCGGCCGTGCTAACGTCCACCCGAAAGCTGACGCTTTTGGGGGAGCTCACCTTGGTCCTGATCGCCAATATCCTGGTGGCGCTGGTCGCCGCGTTGCACGTCTTTTTCCTGATCCTGGAGATGTTTCTCTGGGACAAGCCGCAGGGCCTGAAGGTATTTCGCAACACGCCGGAGAAGGCCGAGATCACGAAGGTGCTGGCCGCCAATCAGGGCCTCTATAACGGCTTCCTCGCCGCCGGCCTGATCTGGGGCCTCGTCCACGGCAATCCGGCCTTCGCATTCCAGATCAAGGCGTTCTTCCTGCTTTGCGTGATCGTGGCCGGCGCCTACGGAGCCGCGACCGTCAGTTCACGCATCCTGATGGTGCAGGCGCTGCCGGCGGTGATCGCGCTGGCTGCGTTGTTCCTGGCTTAGTCTGTCGCCTGAGACGCGACGGCGCGGCGTCGCGATCCTTGCGCGGCGCTGCGCCTTCCTCCACAATCTTCGGCAGCGATGGCGACCGTTGCAATCAACGGATAAAGACCATCGGCCGAAAATTCCGTCAGGAGGAACAAACAAATATGAACAATCGCAGGGCCTTCCTAGCTGCCACGGCAGCGCTCGCGTTCGCGTTCTCCGCAAGCCAAGCTCTCGCCCAGAAGAAATACGACATCGGGGCGAGCGACACCGAGATCAAGATCGGCCAGACCGTGCCGTTCTCCGGCCCATATTCCGTCTATGCCAATATCGGCAAGACCCAGGCCGCCTATTTCAAGATGATCAACGATCAGGGCGGCATCAACGGCCGCAAGATCAATCTGATCCAGTATGACGACGCCTACTCGCCGCCGAAGACGGTGGAGCAGGTGCGCAAGCTCGTCGAGGGCGACGAGGTGCTGTTCACCTTCCAGTTGATCGGCACCGCCGCCAATGCCGCCGTGCAAAAATACCTCAACGGCAAGAAGGTGCCGCAGCTGCTCGCCTCGACCGGCGCCGCGCGCTTCAACGATCCCAAGAACTATCCCTGGACCATCGCCTACAATCCCAACTATGTGTCCGAGGGACGGATCTACGCCAAGTACATTCTCAAGGAGCATCCGAACGCCAAGATCGGCGTGCTCTACCAGAACGACGACATGGGCCGCGACTATCTCGCGGGCCTCAAGAGCGGCCTCGGCGACAAGGCCGCCAGCATGGTCGTCGGCGAGGTCTCCTACGAGGTCACCGACCCGACCGTCGACTCCCAGGTGGTCAAGCTGAAGTCGATGGGGATTGATCTGTTGTTCGACGCCTCGACGCCGAAATTCGCGGCGCAGGCGATCAAGAAGCTTGCCGATCTCGGCTGGACCCCCGTGCACATCCTCGACATCAATGCGAGCCCCGTGTCGGCGACGCTGAAGCCCGCCGGCCTCGACATCTCCAAGGGCATCATCTCGACCAATTACGGCAAGGATCCCGGCGATCCCCAGTGGAAGGACGATCCGGGCGTGAAGGCCTTCTTCGCCTTCATGGAGAAGTATTTCCCGGAAGGAGACAAGCTCAACACTATCAACACTTACGCCTATTCGGTGGCGGAGTTGCTGGTGCAGGTCCTGAAGCAATGCGGCGACGACCTCACGCGCGAGAACGTCATGAAGCAGGTCGCAAACATCAAGGGCTACACGCCGAGCCTGGCGCTGCCCGGAATCAAGATCAACACCGGGCCGAACGACTTCCGCGTCAACAAGCAGATGCAGATGATGAAGTTCAACGGCGAACGCTGGGAGCTGTTCGGACCGGTCATCGAGGACACGGGGCCGTCGGGCTAGGCGCTGGTCTCGTAGGGTGGGTTAGCCGAAGGCGTAACCCACCCCTTCTGCCGATACACGGGAACGAGATGAGGTGGGTTACGCCCAGCGGACTGCGCTTCGCGCCGCCGCTGCGCTAACCCACCTTACAATCTAGGTCGGTATCTCCCCGAAATTCTTTCCGACCGGCAGCACGGCGTGCCGGATCAGTCGCGAATCCTCCACGGCTGCCTGCCGATGCTTCACCGCCTCGCGATAGACGGGGTCGCGGATCATCTCGACGAAGGCGGCAACGCTTGGATATTCGGCGATGAAGCAATGGTCCCAGCGTTCCTCCGCCGGGCCGATCAGCATCAGCTCGAACTTGCCCTGCCAGACGATGCGGCCGCCGAGGCGTTCGAACACCGGGCCGCTCTCGCGGCCATAGGCCGCGTAGGCTTCCGCGCCGCTCGCCTTGCGGCCGTCCGGATAGGCCGCCTCCTTGCGCAGCCGCACCAGGTTCAGCATGTGGATCGGGCCGGGACGGTCGTTGTCCCGGAACTGCGCGAAGATCTCCTTGGTCGGATCGATATGGCCCATGCGTGCTCCCTCTTCTTGATCGCAACGATCCTAGCTCCGGCGCCAAATGAGCGGAACTGCGGGGTGCGAATGCCCCACCTCCTAATCGCGCGTTAACGCCGGGGTAACCGGGCCTTAAACAGCGACCGCTAGCGTCTCGGCGGGGCAGGCTGACCGGGCGTTTTGCGTATGGCGTGGGGAAAGAAAAAGGGTGGGCGGAAGGAGCCGCTGTTCGGCTTGCCCGCGGCGCTCGCCGATCTGCGCCTGACCCCGGCGGACCGCGTCCCCGGCGGCGATGATAAGCCGAAGAAATCAGCGAAATCATCGACCAAGCGCAAGAGCGAGGATTCCGGCAACGAGCCGCCGCGCGAGCGCAAGGCAGCTGGCAGCCGCAGCGGTGCCAAGCGTCGCGCAAAGTCACGCGGCGGGTTCGGCCTCGGCCGCCTCGTCTATTGGAGCGCGGTGCTGAGCCTGTGGGGCGCCATCGCGGTGGTCGGCGTCGTGATCTATGTCGGCGCCCATCTGCCGCCGATCCAATCACTGGAGATTCCAAAGCGCCCGCCGACGATCCAGATCGTCGGCATCGACGGCAGCATGCTGGCGCAGCGCGGCGAGATGGCCGGCGCCAATGTCGCGCTGAAGGACCTGCCGCCTTATCTGCCGAAGGCGTTCATCGCCATCGAGGACCGCCGTTTCTATTCGCATTTCGGCATCGATCCCGTCGGCATCGCGCGCGCCCTCGTCACCAATTTGCTCCATCGCGGCGTCTCGCAGGGCGGCTCGACGCTGACCCAGCAGCTCGCGAAAAACCTGTTCCTGACCCAGGAGCGCACCATGCAGCGCAAGCTGCAGGAGGCGGAGCTCGCGATCTGGCTGGAGCGCAAGCATTCCAAGGACGAGATCCTGGAGCTGTACCTCAACCGCGTCTATTTCGGCTCGGGCGCCTACGGCGTCGAAGCCGCGGCGCAGAAATATTTCGGCAAGTCGGCCAAGAACGTCACGGTCGCCGAAGCGGCAATGCTCGCCGGCCTCGTCAAATCGCCCTCGCGCCTCGCACCGAACCGCAATCCCGAAGGCGCGGAAGCGCGCGCGCAGATCGTGCTCGCGGCGATGGCCGATGCAAAGTTCATCACCGACGCGCAGGCCAAGGCCTCGATCGGCCATCCCTCCTACAACGTGAAACCGGCCGGCGCCGGCACCATCAACTACGTCGCCGACTGGATCGGCGAAGTGCTGGACGACCTGGTCGGCCAGATCGACGAGAGCATCAAGGTCGAGACCACGATCGATCCGAAGCTGCAAAGCGTGGCGGAAGCCGCCATCATCGACGAGCTCGCGGCCAAGAGCGTGAAGTTCAACGTCAGCCAGGGCGCGCTGGTGGCGATGACGCCCGATGGCGCCGTCCGCGCCATGGTCGGTGGGCGGAACTATTCCGACAGCCAATACAATCGCGCGGTCACGGCAAAACGCCAGCCGGGCTCCGCGTTCAAGCCATTCGTGTATCTCACCGCGCTGGAACAGGGCCTGACGCCCGACACGATGCGCCAGGACGCGCCGATCGAGGTCAAAGGCTGGAAGCCCGAGAACTACACCCATGAATATTTCGGCGCGGTGACGCTGACGCAGGCGCTGGCGATGTCGCTCAACACCGTCGCGATCCGCCTCGGCCTCGAGGTCGGGCCGAAGAATGTGGTGCGCACCGCGCACCGGCTCGGCATCTCCTCCAAGCTCGAGCCAAACGCCTCGATCGCGCTCGGCACGTCGGAAGTCTCGATGGTCGAGCTGGTCGGCGCCTACGCGCCGTTCGCCAATGGCGGCTTCGCGGTGGCGCCGCATGTCGTGACGCGGATCAGGACGCAGAGCGGCAAGCTGCTCTACATGCGCCAGCCCGAAGAGCGCAATCAGGTCGTCGATCCCCGCCATGTCGGCATGATGAACGCGATGATGCGGGAAACGCTGGTTTCCGGCACCGCCAAGAAGGCCGAGATCCCGGGCTGGCCCGCGGCCGGCAAGACCGGCACCAGCCAGGATTATCGCGACGCCTGGTTCATCGGCTACACCGCCAATCTCGTCACCGGCGTCTGGCTCGGCAACGACGACAACTCGCCGACCAAGAAGGCCACCGGCGGCGGCCTGCCGGTGGAAGTCTGGTCGCGCTTCATGAAGACCGCGCACGAAGGTGTGCCGGTTGCCAACTTGCCAATCGCACCGGGCGGCTGGGGCCTGTCGAACCTCGCGCAGGCGGCATCGCAGGTGTCGCCACCGACAGCGCCCGCACCGGCAGCGGCCAACAATGGCGGCTATCGCCCGCCGCCGACGCGCGCCAATGCGCGGCCGGAGGCTGCGGCCGGGCTCGATGGCTGGCTGATGGACCGGCTGTTCGGCGGAAACCGATAGTCGCAGGCCGAGGGCATTCGGGCCTCGGACACAAAAACTGCGAAAACAACCCCATGCACAGTAGCCGGGGCTAACGATATCAACGGCTTGCGCGGGCAGCAAAAACACCGAAGGGGCCCTACGCTGTCATTCCCCGCGAAGGCGGGGAATCCAGTACGCCGCAGCCTCTCGGCTCAACAACGGCTGTCTCTGGAATACTGGATCGCCCGCTTTCGCGGGCGATGACAGTGTTTGCTGAGTTGGCGCCGTGGGCGTGATCTTCGGGCCGAGGCCCTACTCCTCGACCCCGTAGCGGTGCAGATCGTTGCCGTAGGTGTCGAGCCACTTCTTGGCGCGCTCCATCGACGGGCAGACTTTTCCGCAGACGCGCCAGAAGCGTGCCGAATGGTTCATCTCGACGAGATGGGCGACCTCGTGGGCGGCGAGATAGTCCAGCACGAAAGGCGGCGCGAGGATCAGGCGCCAGGAGAACGACAGCGAGCCGGCCGAGGTGCAGGAGCCCCAGCGGCTGGACTGATCGCGGATCGAGAGGCGCTTGACCCTGACACCGAGCTCGGCGGCATAGGCTTCCGACGAGCGTTGCAGATCCTTGCGCGCTTCGCGCTTGAGGAAGTCGCTGACGCGGCGATCGACATGCTCGAGCCCACCGGCGACGCAAAGGATGCGTTCACCGCTATCGCGCATCTCGGTCCACACCGTGCCGCGCGTGCCGGCGCGATGAACGATGCGATGCGGCGTGCCGCGGAGCGGTATCACCGTGCCCGGCTGGAACGGCGCGGCCTTCGGCAAGCGACCGAGGCGCGCGGCAATCCACGCACCGTGACGCTGCGCGAAGTCCTTCGCTTCGGCGAGCGTGCCGCGCGGCGGGATGGTGAGGATGGCTTCGCGATCGCTCGGATGAATTCTAAGCGTGTAGCGGCGCGCGCGCCTGTGCCGGCGCAATCGGATGGCAAAAAATTGCGATCCGTGGGTGATGACGAGGGTCTTCGGTTCGTGGGGCCGCCGATAAAGGAGTGCGCGAGTGGCCATGTCTGTCAGTCCGGGGGGCAGGAGGGCGCCCGGATTCTGCCATAACCGCCGCCATGGGAAGCGCTCGGCGCAAAAACAAATCATTTGCCCAATATACAGCGGTCAGGCGTCCGGGAGACCCTACAGACTGGGGTTGGAACCGGCTTTTTTCGCCCTCGCTGGATGCATGCGACACCCCCAAGAGGTGAGCGCAGACTCACTCCTATAAAGCTACCTGAATACCGCGAATCTGGCCGAAACTCAGCCTCGCCGAATCCTTCGGCCAAGCCTGGATTCGCGACGGGAAAGCCGAAAACGCGACTTATTCGGCGGCGCGCGCCTGCAATGAGGTCGGATTCGCTGTCGAGACCATGAAATCATGAATCCGCGGCACGATTTCCGACTTGAATCGCGAGCCGTTGAACACGCCGTAATGTCCGACCCCTTTCTGGACGTAATGAACACGGCGATGATCGGGGATCGAGCTGCACAATGTGTGCGTTGCTTCGGTCTGACCGAGACCGGAGATGTCGTCGTTCTCGCCTTCGACCGTCATCAGCGCCACGCGTGTGACCTTGGAGGGATCGATTCGCGTTCCACGATGGGTCATCTCGCCCTTGGGCAGCGAGTGCTTCACGAACACGGTGTCGACGGTCTGGAGGTAATACTCGGCGGAGAGGTCCATCACCGCGAGGTATTCGTCGTAGAACTCGCGATGCTTGTCGGCGAGGTCGCCGTCGCCCTTCACCAGATGGGCGAAGAGCTGCTTGTGGGCATCCATGTGCCGATCGAGATTCATGCTGATGAAGCCGTTGAGCTGCAGGAATCCCGGATAGACGTCGCGCATCATGCCCGGATGCGGGAACGGCACCTTGGTGATGACGTGGTTGCGGAACCAGTCGATGCCGCGTTCCTGCGCGAGGTTGTTCACCGCGGTCGGATTGCGACGGGTGTCGATCGGGCCGCCCATCAGCGTCATCGAGATCGGCACGAAGGGATCGCGCCGCGCTTCCATGATCGAGACCGCCGCAACGACGGGCACGGAAGGCTGGCACACCGCCATGACATGGGTGTTGCCGCCGAGCACATGCAGCATCTCGATGACGTAATCGATGTAATCGTCGAGATCGAAGCGGCCGTCGCTGAGCGGAACCATGCGGGCATCGGCCCAGTCGGTGATGTAGACTTCATGCGCCGGCAGGAAGGCCTCGACCGTTCCGCGCAGCAGCGTCGCGTAGTGACCGGACATCGGCGCCACGATCAGCACGCGCGGCTGCGGGCTGCGCAAGGGCCGTGCGAACTTGCGATCGAAGTACAGCAGCCGGCAGAACGGCTTTTCCCAGACCGAGCGGATCTCGACCGGAACGCGGATGCCGTTGACCTCGGTGTCGTTGAGGCCCCATTCCGGCTTGCCGTAGCGGCGCGTGGTGCGCTCGAACAATTCGCAGGCCGCGGCGACCGATTTGCCGACCTCGGTGCGCGCCCAGGGATTGAGCGGATTCTGAAACAGCAGCTTGGTCGCGTCAGTGACGGCGCGCGCCGGATTGAGAGAGGCGTGCGCCATCTCGTACATCCAGTACATCGGCGTCGTCAGGACCGGACTGCCTTCAGCCGCCAGGGGCGGCGCGCCGCCAAACTCACCAATGGGCATCGCTATATTCCTCTTCGCATCGCAGCATACTGCCGAATGCGTAATATTGCGTCAATGCATGGTTCCGTACATCTACGTAGCCGAAAGCGGGCAAACCAGCCTAAATCCACGAGAAAGTGACGCTATTCGCCGCCCGACAGCAGCGAGCCGTGTTTTTTGGCGCTGCGCAGAAGAGCAAGGAATGCCCCAAAAGAAGCAACCAGAAGCACGGCATTGATGACCAGTGCGTCCAGCATCAGGTCGGCGCGAAAGGTGTTCTCGATCAGCAGCGCGCGCATTCCCTCGAACACGTAGGTCGGCGGCAGTGTCCAGGCGACGTATTGCAGCCAGGTCGGCAGCACGCTGACCGGATAATAGACGCAGGTGAGCGGCAAGATCGCGAACATCAGGGTCCAAACGATGCTCTCGGCGCCAAGGCCGTTTCGCAGCACCAGGCCCGAGACGAAGATGCCGACCGACCAGCTCGTGAAGATCAGGTTGCAGAAGAACGCGATCAGCGGCAGGCCGAGCGCATAGACGTTGAAGTGAAACAGGAACAGCGCCAGCAGCGTCATCGGGATCACCCCGATCGCGAGCCGGATCAGGCTCATGACCATCAGCGAGAGCAGAAATTCGATCGGCTTGAGCGGGCTCATCATGAGGTTGCCGAGATTGCGCGCCCACATCTCTTCCAGAAACGAGATCGAGAAGCCGAGCTGGCCGCGGAACAGGATGTCCCAGAGGATGACGGCGCCGATCAGCGTGCCGCCGGCGCGCGCGAAGAAGTTGGCGTTCTCGGCGATGTAGAGCTGGAGGAAACCCCAGGTGATGACCTGCAGCGCCGGCCAGTACAGCAGCTCGAGCAGCCGCGGCCAGGACGACAGCAGCAGGTACCAATAGCGCAGGATCATCGCGCCGATGCGGTGGATAGAGATGCCGGTGTGGTCGGAGACGTCGGTCATGGCGCTCTCCCGTAGCCGGGATGGAGCGAAGCGCAATCCGGGGCCGCTACCTCCGGAAAGACTGATCCCGGATTGCGCTGCGCTCCATCCGGGCCACGGCAGCCGTTCAGAGATTTGCTGGATTGCTTCGCTGCGCTCGCACTGACGGAAAAAGCGCCCGTGGCCGTGCTCCCCCTCACCGCGCCGCCTCCTTCACCCCGTTCACCCGGCCGCGCGCGACGTCGAGAAATACGTCCTCCAGCGTGGTGCGGTTGTAGCGGGCCATGATCGCCCCGGGTGTGTCGTCGTCCTCGATACGGCCGCGCTTCATGATGATGACGCGGTCGCAGAGCCGCTCGACCTCAAACATGTTGTGCGACGCCAAGAGGATGGTGGCGTTGTTGTCCTTGCGATAGCGCTCCAGATGCGCCCGCACCCAGTCGGCGGTATCGGGGTCGAGCGAGGCGGTCGGCTCGTCCAGCAGCAGGAGCTCGGGCTGGTTGATCAGCGCCTTGGCAAGCGCAACGCGGGTCTTCTGCCCGGCGGACAGCTTGCCGTTGGCGCGATCGATGAAGTCGGTGAGGTCGAGATCGTCGGCGAGCTCCCTGATGCGGCCGGCGAGGTTCTTCACCGCATAAAGCTTGCCGAACACGGTGAGGTTCTGCCGCACCGTGAGCCGCATCGGCATGTCGACATAGGGGCTTTCGAAGTTCATGCGCCCCAGCACCGCGGCGCTCTCCTCGGGCATCCGATGGCCCAGCACCTGGACCCGGCCGGAGGTCGGCAGCACCAGGCCCATGATCATTGCGATGGTGGTGGTCTTGCCGGCGCCGTTGCCGCCCAGAAGCCCGGTGATGCTGCCGCGTGGCAGCGAAAAAGAGATGTCGTCGACGGCGCGGGTCTGCTTGTAGACCTTGACGAGATGATCGACCGCGATCGCCGCGGACGGGCTGCGATCCGCGACAGTCGGCCGGCTTGAAGCCTCGTCATTCTCGGTCATGCTGACCGTTCTTCTGCTATTGCGGCAGGGAGCGCAAGGCTTGTAATCCGGTGGTTCCGCGAGCCCCGCGTTTGTGACTTTGGAAGGCGCCGCCACATTGGCCGACATGACCGAAATTGCCGCTTCGAACTTCCGCCACCCGCAGCGGCATATCCGCCTGGACACGATCCTGCGGCTGCGCTGGCTCGCGGTGCTGGGCCAGCTCGCTGCGATCTTCATCGTGGCGCAGGGGCTGGAATTCGACGTCGAGATCGTCCCCTGCGTCAGCATCATCGCCTTGTCGGCGGCGGTGAACCTGGGACTCCAGACCGCGGTCAACCCGATGCAGCGGCTGGAGCCGGTGCAGGCGGCCGGCCTGCTCGCGCTGAACATCGTGGAACTTGCCGGCTTGTTGTACTTCACCGGCGGCTTGCAGAACCCGTTCTCGTTCCTGTTCCTCGCGCCGGTGCTGATCTCGGCCACGGCGCTGCCGGCGCGCTTCACCTTCGGCCTCGGCCTGCTTGCGGTCGCCTGCGCCTCGGTGCTGTTCTTCTTCCACCTGCCGCTACCATGGGATTCGGACGATCCGCTGGTGCTGCCGCCGATCTATCTGGTCGGCGTCTGGCTCTCCATCGCGCTCGCGATCGGCGTCACCAGCCTGTACTCCTTCCAGGTGACCGAAGAGGCGCGCAAGCTCGCGGACGCGCTGGCCGCGACCGAGCTGGTACTGTCGCGCGAGCAGCATCTGACCCAGCTCGACGGCCTTGCCGCGGCCGCCGCACACGAGCTCGGCACGCCGCTCGCCACGATCTTCCTGATCTCGCGCGAGCTGGAAAAGACGGTGAAGGACGCCAGCATCGCCGCCGACCTGAAGACGCTGCGCGAGCAAACCCAGCGCTGCCGCGACATCCTGAGCAAGATCACCCAGCTCTCCTCCATCGGCGCGCCGTTCGACCGCATGAAGCTGTCGGAGTTGATCGAGGAGGTGGTGGCCCCGCACCGCGATTTCGGCGTCGAGATCAAGGTGCGGATCGCGGTCGCCGTCGTGGCCGAGCCGGTCGGCTCCCGCAATCCGGCGATCCTCTACGGCGTCGGCAACATCGTCGAGAACGCGGTCGATTTCGCTCGCACCACCGTCGAGGTCAACGCGTGGTGGAACAAGGACATCATCGACCTCGTGATCTCCGACGACGGTCCCGGCATTCCCCCTGACATCCTGAACCGCATCGGCGAGCCCTATCTGTCGCGGCGGCGAACCGTGGACGAGGGCGGCGGTGAACGACGCGGCCTCGGATTGGGCGTGTTCATCGCGCGCACATTGCTCGAACGCACCGGCGCCAAGGTCTCGTTTACCAACCGGACCTTTCCGGAACACGGTGCCGTGGTCCAGATCAGTTGGCCGCGACAACGATTTGAGGCTATTGAGGCTATCGAGACCCTCGAAGAAACAATAGGGTAGGGTATGATCCGGAAGCGCCTTCAGTGCGTTTCCGACGCGATCATGCTGAAAGCGGGAATCGCTGGCGCGACGAGCATTCATCGCGCTTGTGGCCGCGACCTTGCGTCGCACAACGGGGCCGATCGACTATCGGCGGCCTTGGCACCGCCCGATAGCAAGGCCATATGTCAATGCGTTGGAGAGAGGACAAAACCTTGAACGCCATCGCCGAACTGAACGAACAGGCCGACCGCTCGCTGCTCATCGTGGAGGACGACAAGCCGTTCCTGGAGCGCCTGTCGCGCGCCATGGAAACGCGCGGCTTCACGGTGACCTCCTGCGATACCGTCTCGGACGGTCTTGCGCAGATCGGCAGGGCTGCGCCCGCATTCGCCGTGGTGGATCTGCGGCTGGGCGACGGCAACGGCCTCGACGTGGTCTCGGCGCTGAAGAAGAAGCGTCCGGATGCGCGCGCGATCGTGCTGACCGGCTACGGCAACATCGCCACCGCCGTTACCGCAGTGAAGATGGGCGCGGTCGATTATCTCTCCAAGCCCGCGGATGCCGACGACGTGGTCGCGGCGCTGCTGTCGACCAATGCGGAGAAATCCGAGCTGCCGGCCAACCCGATGTCGGCGGACCGCGTGCGCTGGGAGCACATCCAGCGCATCTACGAGATGTGCAACCGCAACGTCTCGGAAACGGCGCGCCGGCTCAACATGCACCGCCGCACCCTGCAGCGCATCCTGGCCAAGCGCGCGCCGAGGTAATCCCGACGCTCACTCGGGGAAGCGCAGATCTCCGCCCTTCATGGCCGAGGCGGAGATGCTCGAGGTGGTCAAAGCGTCGTCGCTTTGACCTGGCATGGCCGATTCGTGAGGCCGCGAACGCGGAGTTTGCCCTTCAGGCGGATGAGCTGCCGGACTCCGCAGCTCTCGGCGCGTACGCTCCTGGCCCAACACGCTCAAAGTCGGTCGGCGGCTGAGCGTGCCCGGACCGATATCCCCACGCTATATTGACAAAGCCGGGTGCTGGCGTCGTGCGCTCGCTGAACTCGACGTTAACCTCAGACGGCGGATCATCGCGCCGACCTCACGCGTCGAACATATCGAGAGAACGATGGTTCATCCTACGCCGCTGCTTGCATCGCTTTGCTTCCGGACGCTACGTGCAATTGCCGTCGCTGTCGTCGCCGTAGCCGCACCAGGTGCGGGGCGTGCGCAGCAAGTCTCTCCGCCGGTCTGGACGGTGCCTGAAGTCGGCGCGCTGCCTGATGACGCTCATGGTCGGCTCGTGCGACGCGGGCGCGACCTCGTCACGGCGACCTACGCCCATATCGGGCCGGAGGTGCCGGACCCGGCCAAGCGCTACGCCGGCAACAATCTCGCCTGCAACAACTGTCATCTCGAAGCTGGCACGAAAAAATTCGGCTTGCCGATCTTTGGATTGGTCGAACTCTTCCCGCAATACAGTGCCCGCCTCGGCGCCGAGATCACGATCGAGGATCGTGTGAACTCGTGCATGGCGCGCAGCATGAATGGCCGCGCGCTGCCGCTCGACAGTCCGGAAATGCCTGCCTTCGTGGCTTACATCAAGTTCCTCTCGTCCGGCGTGCCGGCCGGTAAGGCGCTCTCAGGACTCGGCACCGGATCGATGCCTGAGCTCGATCGAGCGGCCGACCCCGTTCGTGGCAAAGCGATCTATGCGCGCGCTTGTCTCTCCTGTCACAACGAGGACGGCTCCGGAATACGCCGCAGCCTGCCGAGCGCCGATCTCGGCTACATGGTGCCGCCGCTCTGGGGCCCTGATAGTTTCAATGACGGTGCCGGCATGGCGCGGCTGATTACCGCGGCGAACTTCTTGCACTTCAACATGCCGCACGGAACGGACTACCTGAATCCGCAGCTCACGGTCGAGCAGGCTTGGGATGTGGCCGCCTATATGATCTCTCAACCGCGTCCGAGAAAGGACGGTCTCGACAAGGATTATCCCGACCTTTCGAAGAAGCCGGTCGACACGCCTTACGGACCATACGCCGACGGATTCGATCAGCAGCAGCACATGTACGGGCCTTTCGGTCCGATCCGAGCGGCGCACGCCAAGAAGTAGCCGCGGCCCATTGCAAATCGGTGCCCTCGCGAATCACGAAGGCTCCGGATCACGCCGGCGCATCGTCCAGCGCGCGCCTATTCCCAGAAATCCGCGTGGCCTTGCGGATCGACCAGCCGGTTGATGCGCAAGGCCGCCGCCATCGCAAAGCGCACCGTCATCTGCTTGCGCGTGGCGGCGGCGAGCTTGTGCTCGGGCGCCTCGCAATGCAGGTGCGCGCCATAGGCGTCGGCGACGATCAGGCCGGTGTCCTGCGGAAAGATCTCGCACGGCAGGTCCTGCGTGAAGGCGAAGAATAGCCGATCACAATGGGCGCGGTATTCGTGCCACTTCTGGTCGGCACGCAGATCCTCCACCGACGATTTGATCTCGACGATCCAGATCTCGCCGCGCTCGTTCAGCGCGACCAGATCGGCACGCCGGCCCGAGGGCAGCGGCAATTCGCTGATGCAGGAGAAGCCGAGCGACCGTAAGAGGCGCGACGTGCCGCGCGCGATCGCGAGCGCCGTCTCGGATTGGCGGCGGTCAGGCGGTGGAACGAGGGAGAGGTTGCGGGCGGTGCTGTCCATAGGCCGGAGGATAGCCGATTCCGCTTGGGGCGGACACTGTTCGGTTGGGGGCGCGCTGTTGCCGCACATTCGGTGTCGTCCCCGCGAACGCGAGACCCGGGACGACAGCTAGGGTGGAGCGACGATCACCCCCTCATTGCCGCGCAGATCCAGCACGCCTTCGATCTGCTCGCCCTCGCGATCCAGGAAGGTCGACAGCAGGATCCTGCTGCCGAAGCGGACTGCGCTGGTCGTCACGGTGACCGGGTCCGCACCGAGATTGAGCGCCACGATCACGGCCTTGCCTTCGGCCTGCCGGCGGTAGATCAGCAGATCGCCTTGCGCGGCGATCGGCTCATAATCGCCCGCGACCAGCGGCGGGCAACTCTGCCGCAGGCCGATCAGGCGCTTGTAGAGATTGAGGATCGAGTGCGCATCGGCTTCGAGATTGGCGACATTGTCACGCACATAATGCTCGGGCAGCGGGAGCCATGGCCGCACGGCGGAGAAGCCGCCGAATTCGGAGGCGTCCCATTGCATCGGCGTCCGGCAGCCGTCGCGGCCGACGCCGATGCCGGGCACGTTCTTCTCGAAGGGATCGCGGACATCCTCCGGCGCGATGGCCACCTGGTGCATGCCGATCTCGTCGCCGTAATAGAGCGTCGGCGTGCCGCGCAGCGTCAGCAGCAACATTGCGGCGACACGCGCCTGCTCCGTGCCGACGCGGCTCGCAACCCGCGGGCGATCGTGATTGCCCAGCACCCAGTTCGGCCAGGCGCCGCGCGGCAGCGCCTTCTCATAGTCCTCGATGATCTTCTCGATCGAGCGCGCGCTCCAGAAGGTCGAGAGCAGCGCGAAGTTGAACGGCATCTGCGCGCCGGTGAGGTCGTTGCCGTAATAGGCCATCAGGCGGTGCAGCGGCAGATAGATCTCGCCGATCAAGACGCGCGCGCCGTAGGCATCCGTGACGCGGCGCATTTCGGCAATGACATCGTGCACCTCCGGCTGGTCGGTCGAATATTGGGTCAGGATCTTCTCGTTGGGCGGCCGGCCCTCGACGTAATGCGGGTTCGGCGGATTGTCGCGAAACTCGGCATCCTTGACGAGGTGCCAGATCACGTCGACGCGAAAACCGTCGACGCCCTTCTCCAGCCAGAACCGCATCACGTCGTAGATCGCGTTGCGGACGTCCGGATTGCGCCAGTTCAGGTCCGGCTGCTGGGCGAGGAAGGCGTGGTAGTAATATTGGCCCGTGGCCTCGTCGAACTGCCACGCGCTGCCGCCGAACTCGGACAGCCAATTGTTCGGCACGCCGCCGTCATGCGCGGGATCGCGCCAGATGTACCAGTCGCGCTTGGGATTGTCGCGCGAGGCGCGGCTCTCGACGAACCAGGGATGCTGGTCCGAGGTGTGGTTCGGCACGAGATCGAGGATCAGCTTCAGGCCGTTGTCGTGGACTGCCGCGATCAGCGCATCGAAATCGGCCATCGTGCCGAACAGCGGCTCGATGCCGGTATAGTCCGAGATGTCGTAGCCGAAATCGGCCATGGGCGACGGAAAGATCGGCGACAGCCAGATCGCGTCGACACCGAGCGATTTGACATAAGGCAGCCGCCGCAAGATGCCGGCGAGATCGCCGACCCCGTCACCGTTCGAATCCTGAAACGAGCGCGGGTAGATCTGATAGAAGATGCCGTCGCGCCACCAGTTCTCGTTGTCGTGAGCCATGCCGGAAGACCACCCAAAATCTGCCTCTCGCGCGGGAGAACGCGACAACGCCGCCCCGGTTCAAATTGGCAGGCCAATTGGGACGGCGGTGTGACTATTGTTCCGCGGTCCGGCACGAATCTTTTGCTTGGCGGCCTGGCAAAAATCGGCATTGTGGCGCCATGACCGAGCAAAACGACACGACAGCCAAGGCCGGCGCGATCATCGTCCCCGTGACGCTGTTCGAGCAGAACTGCACCATCATCTGGGACGAGCCATCCAAGAAGGCCGTGGTGATCGATCCCGGCGGGGACGTCCCGAAGATCCTGGACGCGATCAAGCAGACCGGCGTCACCGTGGAGAAGATCTGGCTGACCCACGGCCATATCGATCATGTCGGCGGCGCAGCCGATTTGCGCGACGCGCTGAAGGTGCCGATCGAGGGTCCGCATGAGGCGGACAAATTCCTGCTCGACAACGTGGTCGAAAGCGGTGCGCGCTTCGGCATGACCGGCGTGCGCGATTTCGCGCCCGACCGATGGCTGAGCGAGGGCGATACCGTGTCGATCGGCGATCTCAACTTCGACATCTTCCACTGCCCCGGCCACTCGCCGGGCAGCGTGGTGTTCTTCAACAAGGAATTACGGTTCGCCCATGTCGGTGACGTCCTGTTCGCGGGCTCGGTCGGGCGCACCGATTTGCCCGGCGGCAGCCACGCGACCCTGATCAATTCGATCATGACAAAGCTGCTGCCACTCGGCGACGACGTCGGCTTCATCTGCGGCCACGGCGCCGGCTCCAGCATCGGCCAGGAGCGGATGACCAATCCGTTCATCACCGGAGAGATGTGAGGGTTGCGGCAAACTCCTCGTCATTCCGGGGCGCGCGACAGCGCGAGCCCGGAATCCATAACCACAGGACAATGTGGTTGCGGGGGACCCGGAGCGACGCTTGCGCATCTCATTTCGTCCTGTGGCTATGGGTCCTCAGATGCGCAATTGCGCATCATAGCTCGCGACTACGTCGCGCCCCGGGACGACCCGCGGGGCTACTTCATCAATCCCGCGGCGGTCAGCGCGCGCGTGATGATCTGGCTGAGATCGAAGCCGCGGGCGCGCTCGCGCTTCGGTTCGGACGGCTGCTCGGCGATCGCAGCGCGGATCGTGCGGGCGAGATGCGGCGCGGGCGACAGCGCGGGCTTGGCTAAGGGCTTGGCGTCCGCAGGCTTGGTGTCCGCGATCCAGGCGGTGAGGCCGAAGAACTTGGCGATGTGGTAGGACGAGGAAATGCCGGCCTCGATCAGGAACGCGCCTTCGACGCCATAGCGCTGATCATTGTCTGCAAGGCCCAGCGGCGTGCCATGCGCCATGTCGGTGATGGCGTAACACTCGACCAGCGTCTCGCCGTCCTTGCCCCACCAGGCCTGCCGCGGATGACCGTCGACGATGGTCTCCGCCATCGGCGCGTCCGGCAGATCGTGCAGATCGAGCCATTGCTTGACGATCTCGTTGGCATTGCCGGGATTGACGGTGCGGTCGGCACTGCCGTGCCACACCGAGATTTTCGGCCAGGGGCCGCGATGATCGGAAGCGTTGCGCACGAGATCGCCGAGCTCGCGCGCCGGACGCACCGGGGAATGAAACATGCCCTCGAGCGCCTCGCGCAGGTTCGAGGCGATGCCATAGGGCAGTCCTGCAATGACCGCGCCGGCCGCGAAGACCTCCGGATAGGTCGCGAGCATCACCGAGGTCATGCCGCCGCCGGCGGACAGGCCGGTGATGAAGACGCGCGCGGGATCGATGCGATGTGCCCCGACCATGTGCGCGATCATTTCGCGGATCGAATGCGCCTCGCCGCTGCCTCGCGCCGTGTCTTCCGGGTTGAACCAGTTGAAGCAGGTATTGCCGTTGTTGATGCGCTGCTGCTCGGGCATCAGAAGTGCGAAGCCATAGTGCTGGGCCAGCGTCGACCAGCCGGCGCCAAGATCGTAAGCCGCCGCAGTCTGCCCGCAACCATGCAGCACGACGACCAGCGCGCGCGGCTTCTGCAATCGCGCCGGCACGAAGGCGAACATGCGCAAGGCGCCGGGATTGCCGCCGAAGCCGGTGACCTCCTGCAACGGACTTGATGTATCCGCGCCGCGACCGAACTCGGCAAAGCGCAGACCGTCCAGCCTCGGCAGACGTCTCAACAGATCAATATTCTTGGCGAGCGACACGGCAACTTCCTGGTGGGCGACGTTCAACGTCCAGCCAAACCAGATAGTTGCTGCATTGCAAAATAAAAAGACCGTGCGCTGTCAATTCACCGGGAATCACGGGAAATGCTGCGGAAATCGGCACGCATTAACCGCATTGGCGCAACTTCATGCCGATGCGCGGCGCAGCCACGCCAGAAATGCGGCGCAAATCATGATTAATGTCACAAACAGTCCGAGCGAGCAGGAACGGGCGACGCATCGACCGCGATGGTGGAAATGGCTCCGTTCACGATCAAGGCAGCGACGCCGAACATGAACCGGGCGGCCGCGACGATTCGCCAATCCAGTTACGGTTCGTGCGCTCGTCATCCTCTCCCCGCAAGCGGTGAGAGCGAGACGAAGCATCTCAACCGCATGCCTGCATTCCGCAACACGGGACATGGCGCGATTGCGTTTGCCCCCTCCGGCACGTAGCCTTGCCGCCTCAACAAACAGAAAATCAAAGCCGGAGAAACGCCATGGCGCGCCTGAAGTTCGGAGCCTTTCTTGCCCCGCATCACCCGATCGGGGAGCATCCGATGCTCCAGTTCCGGCGCGACCTCGACCTCGTCGAGCAGCTCGACGCGCTCGGTTACGACGAGTTCTGGTGCGGCGAGCACCATTCATCCGGCTGGGAGATGATCGCCTCGCCCGAGATGTTCCTGGCCGCGGCCGGCGAGCGCACCAAGCGGATCAAGCTCGGCACCGGCGTGGTGTCGCTACCCTATCATCATCCCTACAACGTCGCCCAGCGCATGGTGCAGCTCGACCACATGACCGGCGGCCGCGCCATCTTCGGCTCCGGCCCGGGCGCGCTCGCCTCCGACGCCCATACGCTCGGCATCGACCCGATGACGCAGCGCGACCGCCAGGACGAGGCCATCGGCATCATCCGCCGCCTCTTCAACGGCGAGCGTGTCACCGCCAAGAGCGACTGGTTCACCATGAACGACGCCGCGCTGCAGATTCTGCCGTTGCAGGAGGAGATGCCGTTCGTCGTGGCCTCGCAGATCTCGCCGTCGGGCATGACGCTGGCCGGCAAATACGGCATCGGCATCATCTCGCTGGGCTCGATGACGACGCAGGGGCTGATGTCGCTGCAGCAGCAATGGCAGTTCGCCGAGGATGCCGCCAAGAAGCACGGCACCAAGGTGAACCGTGCCGACTGGCGCGTGCTGCTGACCTTCCACATCGCCGAGACGCGCGAGCAGGCGCGCAAGGAGGCCGGCGCCGGGCTGATGCGCTGGCACAACGAATATAATGTCGGCACGCTGCAGCGGCCGGGCCTCACCGCGTTCTCCTCGCCCGACGAAGCCGTGGACAAGACCGCCTTCGTCGAGGGCGCGGCCTCCACCATCGGCACGCCCGACGATCTCGTCAAGACCATCAAGAACGTGATGCAGGTGTCGGGCGGCGTCGGCGCCATCATCGGTTTCGTGCACGACTGGGCCAATCCGGAAGCGACGCGCCGGAGCTGGGACATGGTGGCGCGCTACGTCGTGCCGGAGATCAACGGCTATATCGACGGCCTGCGCAGGTCGCAGAAATTCGTGATCGAGAACCGCGCGATCTTCGAGCGCGCGGGCCAGGCGGTGATGGCCAAGATCATGGAGAACGAAAAGGCCGCCGAGGCACTCAAGGTGACCGGCCCGGGCCGTGTCGCCATCCCCGCCGTCAACGCCCCTGATCTGCAGAAGGAGGCGGCGAAGCGGTAGTGTGACGATCTCGTGCGCTAGACGACCGCAGCCCATCGCGGCCGGATCGTGCTATGTTCGCGGAGCTTGGCTTAACCGGAGCAATCGTCATGTCGATGCAGAATGTGGCCGCAGCAGCGCCCGACTACACCGCGCCCAAGCGCAACGCCCTGACGCACATTCCCGGCGACGAAGGCTGGCCGATCATCGGCAAGACCCTCCAGGTGCTGGCCGATCCCAAGGGCCATGTCGAGGCGAATGGCGTCAAATACGGCCCGGTCTACCGTACCCATGTTTTCGGCGAGACCAATGTCGTGCTGCTCGGGCCTGAGGCCAACGAGCTCGTGATGTTCGACCAGCAGAAGCTGTTCTCCTCGACCCATGGCTGGAACAAGGTGCTCGGCCTGCTGTTTCCGCGCGGATTGATGCTGCTCGATTTCGACGAGCATCGGCTGCACCGCAAGACGCTGTCGGTCGCCTTCAAGTCCGGCCCGATGAAATCCTACCTCGCCGATCTCGACCGCGGCATCGCCGCGCGGGTCGCGCAGTGGAAGGCCAAGCCCGGCGAGATGCAGCTCTACCCGGCGATGAAGCAGCTCACGCTCGATCTCGCCGCAACCTCGTTCCTCGGCGCCGACATCGGACCGGAGGTCGACGAGATCAACCGCGCCTTCGTCGACATGGTCGCCGCCGCCGTCGCCCCGGTCCGCCGCCCCCTGCCCGGCACGCAGATGGCGCGCGGCGTCAAGGGGCGCAAGCGCATCGTCGCCTATTTCCGCGAGCAGATTCCGCTGCGACGCGGCAATCACGGCGGCGACGATCTGTTCTCGCAGCTCTGCCGCGCCACCCACGAGGACGGCGCGCTGCTGACGGAGCAGGACATCATCGACCATATGAGCTTCCTGATGATGGCGGCGCACGACACGCTGACCTCGTCGCTGACCTCCTTCGTCGGCGAGCTCGCCGCCAACCCGGACTGGCAGGACAGGCTGCGCGCGGAAGTTCTCGCGCTCGGGCTGGCGCCGGGTGCGCCCAGCAATTTCGACGACCTCGAGAAGATGCCGCTGTCGGAGATGGCGTTCAAGGAAGCACTGCGGATCAAGCCGCCGGTGCCCTCGATGCCGCGCCGGGCGATGCGCGATTTCACCTTCAAGGGTTTTACGATCCCCGCCGGCACTGCGGTCGGCGTCAATCCGCTCTATACCCACCACATGAAGGAGATCTGGCCGGAGCCGGACCGATTCGATCCCATGCGCTTCACCGAGGAGGCCCAGCGCGGACGCCACCGCTTCGCATGGGTCCCGTTCGGCGGCGGCGCGCATATGTGCCTCGGCCTGCACTTCGCCTACATGCAGGCGAAATGCTTCGCGCGGCACTTTTTGCAGAACATCGAGGTGTCGCTGGAAGAGGGCTACAAGCCGGACTGGCAGATGTGGCCGATCCCGAAGCCGCGCGACGGCTTGCGGGTGCGGGTGAAGGCGATCTAGCGGCCACTCTCGTGTCCCGGACGCGCGCAGCGCGAGCCGGGCCCCAGAATCTTGCAACGCTTCAGCTTGGAGAGATGGGCCCCGGCTCTGCAGCGCATCGCTGAAGGAGCGCTGCGCTGCGTCCGGGGCACGAGGTCTCGTAGCGTGGGCAAAGGCGCGGAGCGCCGTGCCCACGTTTCGTCGCGATAGGAATTCGTGGGCACGCTTCCGCCTTCGCTCTGCGAGCTACGGCGGACAAGTCGCTTTGCCCACCCCACGGCACCACCGGTGGGGCGACCGCTACGCCCCCTGATCGAACGCCTTGCGCAAGGCCACATAGCCCTGCTGCTGCTGGCTCCAGTTGCGGCCGCCGGTCATGGCGCCGTCGACGACGAGATCGTGGCCGTTGATGAAGCTGGATTCGTCGCTGGCCAGGAACACCGCCGCATGGGCGATGTCGTCAGGGAGGCCGGCGCGCGGGATCGGCTGCGCGGTCTTGTAGACCTCGCGCATCACGGCCGGGGTCTTCTCTGCGGCATCGGTCGAGAGCCCCAGCGCCTTGCCGAAGATGCCGGTCGCGATCGCGCCGGGCGAGATCGAGTTGACGCGCACGTTGGCTTCGCCAAGCTCCATCGCCACGCATTTGGTGAGATGGATCACCGCGGCCTTGGCCGCGCTATAGACCATCGACGACGAGAAGCCGGCGAGGCGGCCGGCGATGCTGCCGTTGTTGATGATGCTGCCTGCCCCCTGCTTCTTCATGACGGGCGCGGCGTGCTTCATGCCGAGCATGACGCTGCGCACCAGCGTCGCCATGGCCGCGTCGAACCGCTCGGCCTCGAGGCCCTCGATGCCGCCGGTCTGCGCCGGCCCGCCGGCATTGTTGAACAGGCAGTCGATCCGGCCGAACTTGTCCAGCGCGAGCGCGATCAGAGCCTGCATCTGCGCCTCGACCGTGACGTCGGTCTGGCGGAAGATGCAGTTGGCCCCGAGCTGCTGTGCCAGCGCCTCGCCTTCCGGTACACGCCGGCCCGCGATCACAATTTTGGCACCTTCGGCAATGAAGACTTCCGCAGTGCGCAATCCGATCCCGCTCGTCGCTCCCGTAATCACCGCAACCTTGCCGTCCAACCTGCCCATGGAATGTTCCTGTTTTCAAACGATTTGATGCCAAACGGCGAAGCCTGGCCGCTGCCGTGGCCGGAGCTGCCACTATTCCTGCCCGCTTCCGCCGAGGCAAGCTATGCTTGCGCGCACGGCATGCGTAGCATCCTGGTGAGCCGCGCGTCTTTCGAATGCCGATCGCAACTGGGCCGCGCATGGGGAAGCTGATCGACGAGTTCCGCAAAGGCTGGCAGGGCACGGCGCCGCCCTCGCTCAGTCTCAGCACCTCTTTTGCCGTCCTCTGCCTGTTGGCCGCGACCCTGGTGCGCTGGGGACTCGCCCATGTGCGTCCCGACGTCTACTTCACGCCCTACTTTCCGGCCGTGTTCTTTGCCGCCGCATTCGGAGGCTTCCGGATCGGGATCGTGACCGCGCTGGTCGGCGGCGTGCTGGGCGTGGTCGTCAATTTCGGCGATGCCTTTGCCGATCGTGCACGGTTTGCCCTGCTCGCACTCTATTGGGCGGTCTGCGCGCTCACCATCTGGGGCGTCGAGCACTATCGCACCATGCTGGCGGAGCAGCGCCGGATCTCCAAGCGCCTGATCGAGGAAGAAGAGTATCGCAAGCTGCTGGTCGACGAGCTCCAGCACCGTTTGAAGAACAAGCTGTCGACGGTTCACGCCGTGCTGCACCAGGTGCTGCATGACCAGCCGCAGGTCTGGGGCCGGGTCGATCCGCGGCTGCGCTCGCTGGCTGCGACCGACGATCTGATCTCGCGGATCGACAAGTCCGGCTGCGACATCCGCGACCTCCTGATCTCGGAGCTCGGGCCTTACGGCCATGTCCGCTTCACCCTCAATGGCGAGCGACTGTTCCTGCCGCCGCGGCTCGCGGTCACGCTGTCCTTGATGTTTCACGAGCTCGCCACCAATGCCGGCAAATATGGTGCGTTCTCCGCACCGCGCGGCCTGTTGCAGGTGTCGTGGACCGTCAGCGACGACCGCCTGACCATCACCTGGGACGAAACCGAGGGGCCGAGCGTGGACAAGGTCTCCGAGCCCGGCTTCGGCACCAAGCTGCTGAAATCGGCCCTGTCGGCCTTCGACGGCAGGACCGAGATCTCTTACCTGAAGACCGGGCTGCATTGCATCATGCAGTGCCGAATTCCGCAAAGCGAATAGCAGCGCGCGCCAAGCGAAAGCGCATCCGCGCCCTTCGCCTGTGCTTTCGCAGGCGCCGTTGACGCTCTGTTAATGACGATCGCCAGCGCACCCCGCAACGCCGCACGTTTCCGCCAAAACAGACCCGTATTTCTCCGGACCCCTTAACCAAACTTAAGAGGGAACCGCGCAAGATCGCGGCCATTGCAAAGCGCGCTGAAACAACAAGATTCATGACATCTATGAACGACAACGAATATTCCGGCGCGACTGAAGCCGAGCTCGGTTTTCTCAAGGAAATCGTTAGAATGCTGCCGGCCGGCCTGACCGTTCAGGATGCGCATGGCGAGCTGCTGCTGGTCAACGACGCCGCGGCCGCGCAGCTCGGCATCGACGGCAGCCGTCCTTCACCCGACCTGGCACCGCGCCGCGAGGCCTGTCGCCGCGCCCTGAACGCCGGCCAGGCCGTCGTCATGGAGGAAGCGCTGCACGGCGGCGCCGCACGCCAGGTGCTGCTCACGACCCATCGTCCGGTTCGGCTCGCCGGACGCGAGCTCCTGATCTCGGCATCCTCCGACATCACCGAGCAGAAGAATTTCGAGGACCAGCTGTTCCGCTCGGCCTATTTCGACGAGCTGACCGGATTGCCCTCGCGGCGCGTGATCGAACATCGCGCCAACAGCCTGCTTGCTGAGAACGGCGGCGGCGGGCGTTTCGCGCTCGCCTTCCTCGACGTCGACAATTTCAAGCACATCAACGACTATTACGGCCACGCCGTCGGCGACGCGCTGCTGGTCGAATTGTCGAAGCGGCTCGGACGGGACCTGCGCGATTCCGACATGCTGTCGCGCATCTCCGGCGACGAATTCCTGCTGCTGCTGTCGCCGATCCAGAGCGTGGAGGAAGTGGCCGAATTCATACAATCGACGCTGGAGCGGCTGACGGCGCCGTTCTTCATCGACAATTCGGAAGTCTTCGCCTCCACCTCCGTCGGCATCAGCCTCTATCCCGATCACGGAAACAGCTTCGAGGCGCTGCGCCAGAACGCCGACATCGCGATGTACCGCGTCAAGAACGACGGCAAGGGATCGGCGGCCTTCTTCGACTCCAGCATGGAGCGCGAGGCATTGGCACGGATGAAGATCGAGCAATCGCTGCGACTGGCCATCCTCGAGAAGCGCTTCTGCTGCGCTTTCCAGTCCAAGGTCGACATCCGCACGCAGGCCGTGAAGGGCATCGAGGCCCTGGTACGCCTGCGCGACGACGAGGGCGTGATCCAGGCGCCCGGCTCGTTCATCAATCTCGCCGGCGAGCTCGGCCTGATCGACGAGCTGACCCACCTCGTGCTCGCCGAGATCGTCAAGTCGATCGACGCGATCAACGCCACGTTCGGCGCCGACGCGACCATCAGCATCAACGTCGCCGCCAAGCAGGCCGGCAACCCCGAGTTCATGCGCAGCTTTGCGCGGGCGCTGGAGGAGACCGGCTTCCCGCAGCGCTTCATGATCGAGGTGACGGAAGACGCCTTCGTCGCCAAGAATCATTTCCAGGCCGAGGTCCTGCCGATGTTCCGCAAGCTCGGCGTCGGCATCTCGATCGACGATTTCGGCACCGGCTATTCCTCGCTTTCGGCGCTCGCCGACATCACCGCGGACGAGATCAAGATCGACCGCTCCTTCATCACCGACATTCACAAGCGCCCGCGCAGCCAGGGCATCCTGCGCGCGATCGAATCCTTGAGCGAAGCGCTCGGCATGACCGTGATCGCCGAGGGCCTCGAATCCTACGAGGAGCTCGCCTATCTCCAAGCCGCGACCAAGATCCGCTACGCGCAGGGCTATTACTTCTCGCGGCCGATCTTCCTCGAGGAGCTGAAGCTCGCAACCCCGCTCTCCAGCGAGGCGCGGGCCAACGTCGCGAGCCGCCCGATGCAGCAGAACCGCCAGGGCTATTCGCGGGCGAGCGGGTATCGGCGGTAGGGGCGCAAGCGCCGCTCCAATCTCGGTGTCGTCGCCCGGCTTGACCGGGCGACCCAGTATTCCAGAGACAGTCGTTGTTGAATCGATAGGCCACGGCGTACTGGATGCCCCGGTCAAGCCGGGGCATGACAGCGGCGGGTGTGGCCCGCACCTCAACCCCACCATTTCCCCCTTTGAAATCACTGGCCTTTTGCTAATACACAGGCGGACTTCCCGTGGGATTTGTCATGTCCGCTTCCGGCTCGATCCGCGACCCTGCCTATCTCCGTGCGCGCGCGATGGAGACGCTGTTCGAACGGCTGGAAAAGCTTTGCGAGGGCGCCATCGCGATCGACCGCGACGGGCGCGTCGTCTACGTCAATGAAAAATATCTCGCAGCGCTCGGCCTCGGGCGCACCAGCGAGGCGATCGGCCGGCCGATCGAGGAGGTCATCCCCAACAGCCTGATGCGGAAGGTGGCCGAGACCGGGGAGCCGATCCTGCTCGACATCATGGAGCTCGGCGGCGAGCAGCTGGTCGTCACGCGAATGCCGATCGAGGACGAGAACGGGGCGGTGATCGGCGCGATCGGCTTCGTGCTCTATGACCACCTCGAAAGCCTGAAGCCGCTGCTCGCCCGCGTCGCCCAGCTCGAAAGCGATCTGCGCCTGGCGCGCCGGCAATTGTCGAACGCGCGCGCGGCGCGCTTCACCTTCGCCGACTTCGTCGGCACCACGGCCGGGATCGCGCAGGCCAAGGCGCTGGCAGGCCGCGCCGCGCGGCAGAGCGTCACCGTGCTCCTCACCGGCGAGACCGGAACGGGCAAGGAGATGCTGGCCCAGGCGATCCACAATGCCTCCTCGCGCGCAGACAAGCCGTTCGTCAGCGTCAATGTCGCCGCGATCCCGGAGACGCTGATCGAATCGGAATTCTTCGGCACCGCGCCGGGCGCCTATACCGGCGCCGATCGCAGGGGACGCGAAGGCAAGTTCCGGGTTGCCGACGGCGGCACGCTGTTCCTCGACGAGATCGGCGAGATGCCGCTGCAATTGCAGGCCAAGCTGCTGCGCGTGCTGCAGGAGCGCGAGATCGAGCCGCTCGGCTCGGACAAGATCTCCAGGATCGACGTGCGCGTGGTCGCGGCCACCAATGTGGATTTGCGCAAGCGCGTCAGCGACGGTGCGTTCCGACCCGATCTGTATTATCGGCTCAACGTGCTCTCGATCGACCTGCCGCCGCTGCGCCAATGCCTCGACGATCTCCCTGATATCTGCGCCAGGCTGCTCGAGGACATCAGCGCCTCCGGCGACTACGTCAAGGCGAAGATCACGCCGAGCGCGCTCGCCGCACTCGCACGCTACGACTGGCCCGGCAACGTCCGCGAGCTCCGCAACATCCTGGAGCGCGCGCTGATCCTCAGCGATTCCGGCCGGCTGACCGGCGAGGACGTCGCGCGCATTCTTCCCCTGGGCACCGAGGTCAGGCACGCGCCATCCGAGCGACCGGCCGGCCTCGTCGTGCCCTATGCCGAAGCCGAGGCGGAGTTCGAGAAGCACACGCTCGAACAGGCGCTCGCCGCCAGCAACGGCCAGATCTCCGAGGCCGCCAGGATGCTGCGGATCTCGCGCGCGACCTTCTACAAGAAGCTCGCCAAGTTCGGCCTCGCCTCGGGGCAGGCCTCCGTCTGAGTTTCGAGACACGGACCTGTCCGGAGTCTCGGATTCCTGACACGGTGCCCGGCTACTCTTTCGGCTCCAACCATCCCGCAATTGCCTGGATTCGACAGCCTTTCGCAGGCCAAAGGGATCTGGCGCAAACCTTGCTCGTTGCTGCCCGCTCTCACGGGAGCACGCTGTTCCAGGGCCGGTCCCTGCGCTAGAATCAACACAAACAATATCGGCATACGGTCGAAGGATCGGGAGGACCACCGTGAGCCATCATCCAGCTCTGCCCTATTTGCGCAATTCCGAGAAAGGCAAAGTCGTCACGGCGGCCGAAGCGGTCATGCTGATCCGCGACGGCGACACGGTGGCGACCGGCGGCTTCGTCGGCATCGGCTTTGCCGAGGAGATCGCGATCGCGCTGGAGGAGCTCTACCTCGCCAACGAGGGCGATGCGCCCTATACGCAAGGCAAGCCGCGCAATCTGACGCTGGTCTATGCGGCGGGCCAGGGCGACGGCAAGCTGCGCGGCCTCAACCATTTCGCGCATGAGGGCCTGGTCCGGCGCGTGATCGGGGGACATTGGGGCCTTGCGCCGAAATTGCAGCAGCTCGCGGTCGCGGGCCAGATCGAGGCCTACAACCTGCCGCAGGGCGTCATCACGCATCTGTTCCGCGACATCGCCGCGCACCGGCCCGGCCACATCACCCGCGTCGGCATGGGCACGTTCGTCGACCCCCGGCAGGGCGGCGGCAAGCTGAACGCGCGCACCACCGAGGATCTGGTGGAGCTGATCACGCTGCGCGGCGAGGAATGCCTGCTCTACAAGACCTTTCCGATCAACGTCGGCATCATCCGCGCCACCACCGGCGATCCCGACGGCAACCTCACGATGGAGAAGGAGGCGCTGACGCTGGAAGCGCTCGCCATTGCCATGGCGGCGCATAATTCCGGCGGCATCGTCATTGCCCAGGTCGAGCGGGTGGCGGAGGCCGGCAGCCTCAATCCGCGCCAGGTCAAGATCCCCGGGATCCTGGTCGACTGCGTCGTGGTGGCAAGGCCGGAGAATCACTGGCAGACCTTCGGCACCCAGTACAATCCGGCGTTCTCGAGCGAGATCCGCGTCCGTGCCGCCTCGCTGCCGGTGATGCCGGTCAGCGAGCGCAAGATCATCGCGCGGCGCGCGGCGCTGGAGCTCAAGGCCAACAGCGTCGTCAATCTCGGCATCGGCATGCCCGAGGGGATCGCCTCGATCGCCAACGAGGAGCGGATCATCGACCTCATCACGCTGACGGCGGAGCCCGGCGTGATCGGCGGCATCCCGGCAAGCGGCATCGATTTCGGCGCGGCGATCAACACGCAGGCCGTGATCGACCAGCCCTATCAGTTCGACTTCTACGACGGCGGCGGGCTCGATGCCGCCTTCCTCGGGCTCGCCCAGGTCGATCGCGCCGGCAACCTCAACGTCAGCAAGTTCGGGCCGAAGCTCGCGGGCGCCGGCGGCTTCATCAACATCAGCCAGAACGCCAAGGAGGTCATCTTCGTCGGCACCTTCGGCGCGGGCAAGCAACGCATTGGGGTGGAGGGCGGGAAGCTCGTCATCGTCGACGAGGCCAAGTCGCGCAAATTCGTAGGCAATGTCGAGCATGTCACCTTCAGCGGCCCGTTCGCCGCAGCCCGCAAGCAGCGCACGCTGTATGTCACCGAGCGCTGCGTGTTCGAGCTCAGGCCCGACGGCCTCGAGCTCACCGAGGTCGCGCCCGGCATCGACGTCGAGCGCGACATCCTGCGCCTGATGGATTTCAAGCCGCTGATCCCGCGCGACCCCGCGCTGATGGACGAGCGCATCTTCCGCGAGGGCATGATGGACCTGCGCGAGCGCCTGCTCACCATTCCGCTCGACCAGCGCTTCACGCTGGACGAGCAGCAAAACCTCTTCTTCGTCAATCTGGAGCGCTATCCGCTGCGCAGCAGAGCCGAGATCGACACCATCGCTGCGCTCGTCGAGGCGCGGCTCGCGCCGCTCGGCCGCCGGGTCTACGCCATCGTCAATTATGACAATTTTTCCATCCTGCCGGAGCTGATGGACGATTATTCGGCCATGGTGCGCCGCCTCGTCGACCGCTTCTATTCAGGCGTGTCGCGCTACACCACGTCCGGCTTCCTGCGCATCAAGCTCGGCGAAGCCCTGGAGAAGCGCGGCGTCGCGCCGCATATTTTCGAAAGCGCGGAAGAAGCGCAGTCCGACTGGCGCCACGTCGAAGGCGCCGGCACCGCGCGCGCCGTGCAGCAGGCCCAGACATGATGCAGGCTCGCGCGGCTGATCCGCGTCGCCGGAAGGTTCGATTGCAATGTTCGTAGCGTTGTGCAAATCGCTGTTGCCAGAAGCTTTACATCAGGAGGAACCATCGTGCGTCGATCACTCATCTTAACAACAACCATTCTCGCGCTCGCCGCGGGCACCGCCGCACGGGCCGACGATCTCAAGATCGGACTGATCTACGGCAAGACCGGCCCGCTCGAGGCCTATGCCAAGCAGACCGAAACCGGCCTGAAGATGGGTTTCGAATACGCCACCAAGGGCAGCATGACGCTCGACGGCCGCAAGATCGTCATCATCACCAAGGACGACCAGGGCAAGCCGGACCTTGCCAAGGCCGCGCTCGCCGAAGCCTACCAGGACGACAAGGTCGATATCGCGATCGGCACGACTTCGTCCGCCGCCGCGCTCGCCATTCTCCCAGTCGCCGAAGAGAACAAGAAGATCCTGATCGTCGAGCCCGCGGTCGCGGACCAGATTACCGGCGAGAAGTGGAATCGCTACATCTTCCGCACCGGACGCAACTCCTCGCAGGACGCGATCTCCAACGCGGTCGCGATCGGCAAGCAGGGCGTCACCGTCGCAACGCTGGCGCAGGACTACGCGTTCGGCCGTGACGGCGTCGCCGCCTTCAAGGACGCGCTGGCCAAGACCGGCGCCACGCTTGCCGCCGAAGAATATGCGCCGACCTCGACCACCGACTTCACCGCGGTCGGCCAGCGCCTGTTCGACGCGCTGAAGGACAAGCCGGGCCGCAAGGTGATCTGGGTGATCTGGGCCGGCGCCGGCAATCCACTGGCCAAGCTGCAGGACATGGACCCGAAGCGCTACGGCATCGAGCTCTCCACCGGCGGCAACATCCTGCCGGCGCTCGCGGCCTATAAGGGCCTGCCCGGCATGGAAGGCGCGACCTATTATTTCTACGACATCCCGAAGAATCCGGTGAACGACTGGCTGGTCGCCGAGCACCAGAAGCGCTTCAACGCGCCGCCGGACTTCTTCACCGCCGGCGGCTTCGCCGCCGCGATGTCCGTCGTCGCCGCCGTCACCAAGGCGAAGTCGACCGATACCGAGAAGCTGATCACGGCGATGGAGGGCCTCGAGTTCGACACGCCGAAGGGCAAGATGGTGTTCCGGAAGGAAGACCATCAGGCGCTGCAGAGCATGTATCACTTCAAGGTCAAGGTCGATCCGAACGTCGCCTGGGCCGTGCTCGAGCCGGTGCGCGAGCTGAAGATCGAGGACATGCAAGTTCCGGTCAAGAACAAGCGCTGAGGTCTTGCTTCACCTCTCCCGCTTGCGGGAGAGGCCGGGAGAGGGTTTCTCCTCTTGGGGATTATCCCATGCGGAAGCACCCTCTCCCCAGCCCTCCCCCGCAAGCGGGGGAGGGAGCGCAGCGTCACCTGCGAGACTATTCCGCTCATCATTTGCCAGACCTTTCATGCCGCTCAGCCTCGAAACCCGGGACCTCACCATCCGCTTCGGCGGTCACGTTGCAGTCAACAATGTCTCCTGCACGTTTCGCCCGGGCGAGCTCACCGCGATCGTCGGGCCGAACGGCGCCGGCAAGACCACTTATTTCAACCTGATCTCGGGCCAGCTGCGCGCTTCGCACGGCAGCATCCTGTTCGACGGCACCGACATCACCCAGCTTTCCGCGCCGCTGCGCACCCGCGCCGGCCTCGGGCGGGCTTTCCAGCTCACCAATCTGTTTCCGAACCTCACCGTGGAAGAGAACGTGCGCCTGGCGGTGCAGGCGGCCAACGGCACCCATTACGACATGCTGCGGCCGTGGATGGTGCGCCGCGACCTGATCGCGCGCGCCGATGCCATCCTCGACCAGGTTGCGCTCGGCAGCCGCCGCGGCGTCGCCGCGACTGCGCTGTCACATGGCGACCAGCGCAAGCTCGAGGTCGCGCTGATGATCGCGCTCGAGCCGAAGGTTTTCATGTTCGACGAGCCGACCGCCGGGATGAGCATCGACGAAGTGCCTGTCGTCCTCAACCTGATCGCGCAGCTCAAGCAGGACAAGAGCAAGATCATCCTCCTGGTCGAGCACAAGATGGACGTGGTGCGCTCGCTCGCCGACCGCATCATCGTGCTGCATAACGGCCAACTGGTCGCCGACGGCCCGCCGGCCGAGGTGATCGCCTCGCCGATCGTGCAGGAGGCCTATCTCGGCGTCGCCCCCAAGAACGCAGCGAGCGTCGCATGACCGATCTGCTCAAGCTCACCGGCGTGCACACCCATATCGGCCGCTATCACATCCTGCAGGGCATCGACCTCGCGGTTCCGCAGGGGCAGGTCACGATGCTGCTCGGCCGCAACGGTGCCGGCAAGACCACGACGCTGCGCACCATCATGGGGCTGTGGCAGGCCTCGAGCGGCGAGATCAGCCTCGGTGGCGAGCGCATCGAGGGCCGCGCCACGCCCGATATCGCGCGGCTCGGCGTCGGCTACGTGCCGGAGAGCATGGCGGTGTTCTCCGATCTCACGGTGAAGGAGAACCTCGTGCTGGCGGCGCGCGACGGCCCGCTCGACGACAGCCGGCTCGACTGGATCTTCGGCTTCTTCCCGGCGCTGCGCCGGTTCTGGCTGTCGCGCGCGGGAAGTCTCTCGGGCGGACAAAAGCAGATGCTGTCCATCGCCCGCGCCATCATCGAGCCGCGCCAGCTGCTCCTGATCGACGAGCCGACCAAGGGCCTGGCGCCCGCGATCGTGATGGCGCTGATCGAGTGCCTGAAGGAAATCAAGCGCAAGGGCGCGACCATCCTGCTGGTCGAGCAGAACTTCTTCGCCGCCCGCGAGCTCGGCGACAGCGTGCTTGTGATGGACAACGGCACCATCGTCCATCGCGGCGAGATGGCGGCGCTCGCCGCGGACGTGCCGCTGCAGGAGCGGCTGCTCGGCCTGAGCCTGGAGACACATCAGTGACCGAACTTGCCGCAAACGATCCGCTGCCGAAGCCGAAGCGCGACATCGCGCCGATCTTGCTACCGGTCGCGCTCGCGCTGCTCATGATCCCGCTGATCGGCTCGACCTCGTCCTGGCTGACGCTGACTGCGGCGAGCCTTGCGATGGGCATGATGATCTTCATCATGGCCTCGGGGTTGACGCTGGTGTTCGGCCTGATGGACGTGCTCAATTTCGGCCACGGCGCCTTCATCGCCGTCGGCGCCTATGTCGCGACTCTGGTGCTGGCGCCGTTCGCGGCCTCCATCCAAGCCGATTCGCTGTGGATGAACCTCGCGGTGCTGGCACCGGCCGCGCTGCTGTCGATGGCGGTGTCGGGCGCCCTCGGCCTCGTCGTCGAGCGCGTGCTGATCCTCCCCGTCTACGGCCAGCACCTGAAGCAGATCCTGATGACGACGGGCGGCCTCATCGTGGCCGAGCAGACGCTGTATGCGCTGTGGGGACCGCAGATCATCCCGATGCCGCTACCGGCCTCGCTGCGCGGCTCCTTCATCATCGGCGACGTCGCGATCGCCAAGTACCGCGTGCTGGCAATGCTGATCGGCCTTGGCATCTTCATTGCGATCCAGCTCGTGCTCAATCGCAGCAAGCTCGGCCTTCTGATCCGGGCCGGCGTCGAGAACCGCGAGATGGTCGAGGCGCTCGGCTATCGCATCCGCCGCCTGTTCCTCGGCGTGTTCATGACGGGATCGGCGCTCGCCGGCCTCGGCGGCGTGATGTGGGCGCTCTATCGCGAGCAGGTGCACGCCTCCATGAGCGACGACCTCACCGTGCTGATCTTCATCGTCGTCATCATCGGCGGCCTGGGATCGATCGGCGGCTGCTTCATCGGCGCCATCCTGGTGGCGATGGTCGCCAATTACGGCGGCTTCCTGGTGCCGAAACTCGCCCTCGTCTCCAACATCCTGCTGATGGTCGCCATTCTGATGTGGCGGCCGCGCGGCCTTTATGCGGTGACCAGCCGATGATGATCCTCTCCGGCGATCCGCCGCGCAGCCGAATTCTCACGCTCGTCCTCGTCGTCATCATCCTGGCGCTGGCGGCGACGCCGTTCCTGTTCCCGGGGGCCAAGGCGCTGAACGTCGCGGCCAAGATCTGCGTCTTCGCCGCGCTGGTCGCCTCCTATGACCTCCTGCTCGGCTATACCGGCTCGGTGTCGTTCGCCCACACCATGTTTTACGGCATCGGCAGCTACGCCATCGCCATCGCGTTGTATGGGATGGGTCCGAATTGGGCCGCGGTCGCAACCGGCATCGTCACCGGCTTGCCGCTGGCCGCCCTGCTGGCGCTCGCGATCGGGCTGTTCTCGCTGCGGGTTGCGGCGATCTTCTTTGCCATGATCACGCTCGCGGTCGCCTCCGCCTTCCAGGTGCTGGCCTCGCAGCTGTCCTGGCTGACCGGCGGCGAGGACGGGCGCAGCTTCCGGCTGCCGGAACTGCTCCGGCCGGGCACGGTGCTGATCCCCAAGGACATGTTCGGCTTCGAAATCAACGGCCGCATCCTGACCTATTACCTCGTGTTCGCCGGCTCCGCGTTGATGATCCTCGCTTTGCTCCGTGTCGTGAACTCGCCGTTCGGGCGTGTGCTGCAGGCCATCCGCGAGAACCGCTTTCGCGCCGAGGCGCTCGGCTTCCGCACGGTGTTTCACCTGACCTACGCCAATTGCCTCGCCGCCCTGGTCGCCGCCGGCGCCGGCATCCTGAACGCGCTGTGGCTGCGCTATGCCGGTCCCGATACCTCGCTCAGCTTCTCGATCATGCTGGACATCCTGCTGATGGTCGTGATCGGCGGCATGGGCACGATCTACGGCGCGATCATCGGCGCCAGCATCTTCATCCTCGCCCAGAACTATTTGCAGTCGCTGATGGGCGTCGCCTCCAACGCGGCCTCGGAGGCCGGCCTGCCGCTGCTGCCCGGGCTGCTGCATCCCGACCGCTGGCTGCTGTGGCTGGGGCTATTGTTCATCGCCAGCGTCTACTTCTTCCCGACTGGCGTGGTCGGACGGCTGCGCAATCCTGCGGGCGGCAAGAGCGCCGGCAGTTCGCATTAACGAACGATTCATGATGCAGCGCGGCGATCGCAGTGCGCGCAGCACAACCGCGAGGCGATTCCCGCCCGGCTAGGTATGACTGCGGTCGCACAACTCGATTAATGCTTAGGTAACTGGCTTTCCTAAGGTTTAGGCCATTTGTGCGGTGTATTCGTGTTCCTCCAGGGAGGGGGAATGCGCCAGGTCTTTTCCACGGTGGCCGCCGGAACGTCTCTAGCCGCAAGGAACGGCTGGGAGGCCTTGATGCGCCGTGGTCCCGTCCTGTGGTTGACCCTGTGCGGCGTCTTGCTGGTCGCGGCCATCTTCGGCGTGACGGCCATCGCCGTCGGCGAGTTTCGCGAGCGCGCGCTGTCCAATCGCGAGCGCGAGCTCGAAAACACGGTGCAGCTGATCGCGCGGCACTTCGACCAGCAATTTGAGGATTCCGACGTCGTCGCCGCCGACCTGATCGCGCAAATGAACCTGGCGGAGATCAACTCCCCGGAGACGTTCCGCGAGCGCATGTCCGGGCCTGCGGCGCACCAGATGCTGCGCGGCAAGATCAGCCCGGTGTCCTATCTCGGCGATATCGCGATCTACGATGCCGACGGCGAGCTGATCAACTGGTCGCGGGCCCAGCCGCTGCCTAAGGTCAACGTTTCATCCCGGGCCTACTTTCAGACATTCAAGACCAACCCGCGGTCCGAACCGGTGCTGCTGGAATCCGTCCGCAGCTTCATCATCAGCAAATGGACCACGATCGTCGCACGCCGCTTGAACGGCGCGGACGGCACTTTCCTCGGCGCGATGGTCCGCCGGATCGACCCGGACAGCTACCGGAACTATTTCGCATCCGTCGCGCTTGCCGAGGGCACGGCCATCTCGCTGTTCGATCGCGAAGGCAAGATGCTGGCGCGCTATCCGCATCGCGAAGAACTGATCGGGCGAAACTTCAAGGACGCGCCGCTGTTGCAGGAGGTGCTGGCCACGGGCGGTCAGCTGACGCTGCGCGGCAAGAGCCCCGTCGACGGCGAGGACCGGCTCGGCTCGGCGGCATCGCTGACGCATTTCCCGCTGGTCATTGTCGCCACCAACACGACAGCCGCGGCGTTGGCGGACTGGCGGCAGCAGACCAATTTCATGGTGGCCACCGCCGCCCTTTCGGCAGCCGTCATCGCGCTCATCCTCTACCTGATCATTCGCCTGATCAACCGGCAGAATCGCGAGGCGCAGGAACGGCTGGAAGCGGAGCGGCTGCGGCTCGACACCGCCCTGAACAACATGACGCAGGGGCTGATCCTGTATGACGCGGCCGGCACCATCGTCACCTGCAACCGCCGTTACGCCGACATGTTCGGTCTTTCTCACGACGTCATCAAGCCCGGCTGCCACATTCGCGAGGCGATGTATCATCGCAAGGAGCGCGGCGCTTTCGACGGCGACGTCGAGGCGTTTTGCGCCGACGTGATGCGGGTGGCCGCCGAAGGCACGGTCTCCACGAGAATGCATCAGCTGGCCAACGGCCGCGCCTTCCAGGTCATCAACACCCCGCTGGCGCAGGGCGGATGGGTCGCCACGATCGAAGAGATCACCGAGCGCCGCCACCTGGAACAGGAGCGCGATCGCAACCACACCTTCCTGCGTGAGATCATTGACCATATCCCGTCCCGGATCACCGTGAAGGACGCCCGGACGCGACGCTATCTCCTGGCCAACCAAGTGGCCGAGGAACAGCTCGACGAAACTGCGGATACGATCGTCGGCAAGAGCGCATTCGACCTTTACCCGACGGAAGCCGCCGAAATCATCACCCGGGACGACGACAGGGTGCTGCAATCGCCGAACGGGCTGTTTCTGGACGAGCACGTCTGGCACACGCCGGCTGTCGGACCGCGCTACATCACCTCGACGCGGATCGGCATCCGCGACAAATCCGGCGAGCCGCGCTACATCATCAATGTCGTCGATGACGTCACCGAGCGGCGCCGGGCCGACGAGAAGATCGCGCATATGGCGCATTACGATGCGCTGACCGACCTGCCGAACCGCACGTTGTTCCGCGAGCAGATCGAACGTGAGCTGGCGAAGGTCGCGGACGGGGATCAGTTCGCGCTGCTCTATATCGACGTCGACGAGTTCAAGGGCATCAACGATTCGCTCGGTCATCACGTCGGCGACGAGCTGTTGAAGGCGATCGCAAGCCGTCTGCGCGGCTGTCTCAAGGAGGGCGATCTGATCGCACGCCTGGGCGGCGACGAGTTCGCGGTGATCCAGACCGGGATCCAATCCTCCGCCGAGGTGCTGGCCTTCGTGACGCGGATCTACCAGGCGATCCGGCAGCCCTATCATTGTCTCGGCCATCAACTCTCCACCGACGCGAGCATCGGGATCGCGCTGGCGCCGCAGGACGGCACCGATCTCGACCAGCTCGTCAAGAACGCCGACCTCGCGATGTACGGCGCCAAGGCCGAAGGGCGCCGCACCCATCGCTTCTTCGAGCCGGCGATGGATGCCTGCGCCAGGGCGCGCCTGAGCATGGAGCAGGATCTGCGCCAGGCGCTGGTGGACGGCGGCTTCGAGATTCACTATCAGCCGCTGGTCGATCTGCGCTCGGGCGAGGTCTCGGGCTGCGAGGCGCTGCTGCGCTGGCGACATCCCGAGCGCGGCATGGTCTCGCCGGCGGAGTTCATTCCGGTCGCCGAGGACACCGGCCTGATCACCGAGCTCGGCGACTGGGTGCTGCGCATGGCCTGCAACGAGGCCGCGACCTGGCCGACGCATATCCGCGTCGCGGTCAACGTGTCGCCGGTACAGCTCAAATGCGACACGCTGGCGCTCCGCATCGCAGGCGCACTCGCCGCCTCCGGCCTCGACCCGCGCCGGCTCGAGCTCGAGATCACCGAGGCCGTGCTGATCCGCGACGACGAGGCTGCGCTTTCGATCCTGCACCAGCTCCGCTCGATCGGCGTCCGCATCGCGCTCGACGATTTCGGCACGGGCTATTCCTCGCTCAGCTATCTCAAGCGCTTCCCGTTCGACAAGATCAAGATCGACCGCTGCTTCGTCGCCGACATCGCGGAGGCGAGCGGGTCGCCCGTGATCGTGCAGGCGGTGGTGAACATCGCCGCCGCCAGCAGCATGACCACGGTCGCCGAGGGCGTCGAGACCGAGGCTCAGCGTGAGATGCTGCGTGCGCTCGGCTGCACGCAGATGCAGGGCTATCTGTTCAGCGCGCCGAAGCCGGCCGCCGAGGTGCGCAAGCTGTTCGGCCCGAGTGACGGCTTGCCCGGCGCCTTGCGGGTGGCGGCGGTGGCCTGATGGCAAAACCGGTGAAGCCGTCGGGCAAGATGCCGCGAAAGGCTTCGGCCAAGTCTTCAGTCAAGTCTTCGGCCAAGTCTTCGGCCAAGACGACCGACGTCGCTGATTCCTATGCCGTGCGGCTGATGCAGCACCTGGTGGTGCCGACCTTCGTGATCGACCCGAAGCGCCACGTCGTGATCTGGAACAGGGCCTGCGAACGGTTGACCGGCCTCGCCGCCTCGGAAGTGATCGGCACCAACAAGCACTGGCAGGGCTTCTACGAAACCAGGCGCCCTTGCCTTGCCGATCTCGTCGCACTCGACCAACCGGAGCGGCTTCCGGAGTTCTATTCGGAATATGGCGCGCGCGGCCATAACGGGCTGGGCTTTTCCGCGGAGAACTGGTGCACGATGCCGAAGCTCGGCAGCCAGCTCTATCTCGCCATCGACGCCGGCCCGATCCACGACGAGGCCGGCCATCTGATCGCCGTGGTGGAGACGCTGCGCGACCTCACCGACCAGAAGCGCGCCGAGATGGCGCTGAAGGAGCTCGCCACCAAGGACGGGCTGACCGGCCTGTCGAACCGCCGCTCATTCGACCAGATGCTGGTGAGCGAATGGGCCCGGGCCCATCGCACGCAAAAGCCACTGGCGCTGCTGTTCGTCGACGTCGATCATTTCAAGCTGTTCAACGACCACCATGGCCACCAGACCGGTGACGAATGCCTGCGCGCGATCGCCTCCGTCGTCAGCCGGCATGCCGTGCGCCCGCTCGATCTCGCCAGCCGCTATGGCGGCGAGGAATTCGCGCTGGTCCTGCCGGACATGGATTGCGACAGTGCCTGCGTCATCGCCGAGGAGATCCGCGGCGCCGTCTTGGCCTTAGCGATCGCCCACGGCGCTGCGGGCGCCGGCGACCACGTCACCCTCAGCGTCGGCGTCGCCAGCCACATTCCCGGCGCGATCGACGGCAGCCCCGACCGGCTGCTGGGCGCGGCCGACGAGGCGCTCTATGTCGCCAAGCGGCTCGGGCGCAATCGCGTCATCTGCGCCGAACGGGTGCTGGCCGAGTTCGCCAGTCTCGGCCGGCAGGCCGCAGCGGTTCCGGGCCCTTTCCGGCGCAAATCGGCCAAATCAGCCTAGCGCTCAATGTCGCGAGAAGCGGTTGCCCGCCCCTCGCCAATCGGCTAAATGAACCTGCAACTGCACCCGTAGCTCAGCTGGATAGAGCGTTGCCCTCCGAAGGCAAAGGTCACACGTTCGAATCGTGTCGGGTGCGCCATTTGCGTACAAAACCACGAACATTTCCGTTCTCGGTCTGTTTGCCCGCAATGGCCGCCTGGAGGATATCCTTGCTGCCGATGATCCGGATCGCTTGGTCGTCGACCTCGACCGCATCGATGATCGAATGGATATAGCCCTTGCGGGTGTTGGTGTCGCCCGCATCGAGCTTCGCGTTCATCAACCGGGCGAATGCGTCGATCTTCTCTGCATTCACGGCGGCTGCCATGCCGCATTGGGCGCGGGCATGATCGAGGGCCGCCTTGGCCCGGTCCCGTTGAGCTTTCAGAGCGGCGGTGCGCTCGCGCAGAATATCATCGAGCTCGACGATGCCGTCCTCAATCGAGCGGTAAAGCCGCTTCATGCGATCTTCGCAGTCGGTCAATTCCTTCTGCAAACCCAGCAGCCGGCCGTCCGCGGACTCGCTCTTTGCCGCCTGACGCTCGATCAGTGATTTCAGGAGGTCGGCGATGCGGTCGGGCGCCAGCACGCGCTGCTTGAGGTTGGTCAAGACGATTTCGTCCAGGGTCGCCGCCGGAATGTGCCGACCTTTGCAAACCGACTTGCCCTTCTGCTGGCAACCCGCACACGAATAATACGAGTACGACCGTCCCTGTCGATTGGTCGTCCCGGTCCGGGTCATTCCGGAACCACAGGAGGCGCAGACCGCGATGCCCGTCAGCAGTGAAGGGCCGTTCACGACCCGCGGCGGCGCCGTCTTGGGATTGCTGCGAGCGAGCTTCGCCTGCACCCGATCGAAATCGCTTTGCTCGATCAGGACGGGGACGGAAATATGGATCACCGTCGATGGGTCATGCTTCCGGCCATCCCGCGAGCTGCGCACGCCGTACGGCCATTGTCCGGTCGCGTAACAGCTGTTGGTCAGGATCTTGTGGACCGGCCCGACACCGAATGTCGCGCCCCGGCGGGTGCGGTAGCCATGGCTGTTCAGCCATTTCGTCGTCTCCTTGACGCCCAGTGGGCCGGTCTTGCCGTCGCCCTCAAGGTAAAGCTTGAACATCAGCCGAACGGTTTCGGCTTCGACTGCGTCAATGTCGAGCTTCTTCTTGATCTTCTGCCCGCGCCGCTCCGCCTCGACGATCTTGTAGCCGAGGGGCGGCGTCGCACCGTTCCAAAAGCCTTGCTTGGCCGACTCGCGCATCGCGCGAGTTGTGTTCTTGGATATCTCTCTGGATGTGTGTTCGTCAAAGGCTCCGATGATTTGACGAACGAGGATTTGACTGGGATCATCCCCCGTTGGCTGCGTGACCGAGACCACCTCGACACCGTGCTTGCGCAGCTTCCGGATCGTCAACTCCATCTCGGCGACGTTGCGGAAGAATCGGTTGAATGCATAGAACACGATCGCGTCGTAGGGATGATCCGGCGCACACGCGCGCTCGATCATGTCCTGCAACACCGGCCTCCGATCGTCGGTCGCGGTCTTGGCTTCGACAAATTCCTCGACCACGATGTAGCCGTTCTGATCGCAGAAGCTTGCTGTAATTTTCCGCTGGCTCGGAATCGACGCTTCATTGGCATACTGGCGACCGGTGCTGACTCTGTAATAGGTCGCAACGCGCTTGGCCGCCTCAGTCTGCTTTGAAATCGAATTGCGAAAGACGTGCTTGTTCATGACGGAACTCTAGTGACGCTCGATGCTGACGGCGTTCTCAACGCTCGATTCGTGAATCTCACTCGATGGGTTGTCAACGGCTATTTTCCGGGGAAATCTTCAATACCAGCAAGCAAATCCTGCAGCTCTCGGCCAAGCAGGATCTCAATCGCGCGCAACTCGCGGTCCAGGATCGGCGGCGAGGGCGGCAGATCAAGTGTTACGTGAAAGTCCTCGGCTTGCGGCTGTCGGCGCCCTCTCTTCTTCGACACACCATCAGGAGTAGCCGCGGGAGCATGAACGCATGCGCCGACGGCCCTCGTCCGCCGCTTGATGCGCGACCGCGCCGCCATCGGCTTAGAGCTCATAGCTGAGCTCCCGCCGATGATGCCGATCCTTCTCCGTCTGCCGCTCGAGCGGTCGCGAACCCTCAATGACGTCGAGCGTGGAAATCTTGGGCGAGGCGCGCGATAGTCGTTCGGCAAGCCAGTTCTGGCGCTGGCTCGCCGAAAAGACCACATCATCACGCTGTTGATCGAAGGGCAGTTCGGCGGCGAGGCGCCGATCAATGCTCTTGGCGTCGACCACGAGCGCCGTCCGCTCCCGCGCACGGCTCGTCGCCACGTAGGCGTCGTGGCGATTGTAGCTGTGATCCAGATACACGACCGCATGATCGACCGTGAGGCCCTGGCAGCCGTAGATGGTCGATGCATAAGCCCAACCAAGACGGGGGCGTCCCTGCGCGTCGGCAAGCCGCATCGGATCGAAGGCAATTCGCCGCCCCTCGATGTCGGCTTCGATGATGATCCGATTTTCATCTACAAGGGGCGCGGCGGCTTCACTGACCTTGATGATGGTCGCGGTAGAGCCATTGACCACGCCAAGTTCGTCATCGCGGACGAGGAACCTGATCTTGTCCCCGGCCGCCAACGTAATCTGGGTTGAGTGGCCGGACGGCGTGGCCGCGGTGAAGCTAACTTCGGGGCCCCGGATGATGCCGCTGTGCTTGAGGCGCTCGCGGGCGGCCTGTGAGATGGCGGCCACCGCGGCGTTGGACTTTGCAAGGATCAGGATCGAGGCAGCGGGGTCGCCGGAATGGACTTGCTCAGCCGAATCCAGCACCTGAGCGATGGCCGCCTTGGCGCCGTCGGCTTCGATCAGCAAGCCCTGCTCAGCGAACGCCTCGAGCGCGGACACTGACTGCCCGGTGCCGAAGGCTGTGATGGCTTCGCGCGCCCAGGCCTCGCGCTGGCGAACAATGTTGTTGACGCGCGCAGCTTCAACGGCGCGCGCCACCAGATCCAGGCCAGGACCGGCGCCGATCGCCTGGAGCTGCTGCCGATCCCCCACGAGGATGATCTTGGCGCCGGCTACGGTGACGGCGCCAAGCAGCGCATGCATGTCCCGCGAGGACAGCAGGCCGGCCTCGTCGACAATCAAGACCGTCTGCTTGTCGAGCACCTTCTCGCCGGCTTTGAGCCGCGCGATCCAGGAGGCCGTTGCCCGGGCTTCGATTCCGAGGTCATCCCGGAGCATGTTGGCGATTCGCCACGCGGATGCGGCGCCGATCACCCGGCATCCGGCCTTGGCGTATCCCTCTACAACCGGCGCGAGGAGCGTCGACTTGCCCACCCCGGGGGCGCCTTCAACGATGGCAACCGCCGAGCTTGTCGTTGCGGCGAGCGCTGCGTCCGTCTGCTCGGCCATGAGCCCCAAGGCTCGGCAACGGTCTCTCAGCGCCCCCGGATCGACGAAACGCCAGGACTGCTTTGCGAGACGTTGCGCCTGTTCGACGACCTCTCGCTCGATTGCGAGCATCTCCGGGGTCGAGTAGCAGGGCAAGCCAAGCGCATCATGCCCAATTTCCACGAACGCGCCTTGGCTCAGCAGGCGGTTAAATTCGATCTCCGCGCGCTCGACCAGCAGGCCGGTGCCGACCAACCCGGCTGTCACCGAGCGCAGCAGCTCACGCCGCTCGATGACGCTCTCATGTTCCGTGAGGCTCGCCGGCAGGGCTGTCAATCGCTCCGAGAGGACCCGTTCGCCCGCTTCCTGATCGAGCGTGTTTGATTGGTCCCTCAAGTTCTCGGCGAACGACTCGGTATCCAGGCCGAACGACCGCGCGGCATCGCGCCAGACCTCCTCCCGCCCGACGCTCTCGCTCTCGCGCTTGCTGCTTCGCGTCGCCTTGGCGATGGCGGCCGCAAGCGCAGTCGCCTGGCCGCTGGTTACGCCGTGTCCAGCGAGTTCGTCCTCGATCTCCTGGCGCCGCGCGCTGAAATACTTGATCGTCGCATCGTCAACGCCGGCGATCTCGAACACGCCGTTCTTGCCGACGCGGTCGATCGCGAATCCGATCTTCTCAAGCTCATGGGCCAGCGCGGCGTGATACGTCGCCCCGGCCGCCATCTTGAAATCGCGGATGATTTTCGAGTGGAGTCCGCCGACAGTATGATCGCTCGGACGTGTCGCGATGTTCAGGCATACGCAATGCGTGTGCAGATTCGGATCGGCAAACACACGCCCGTCACTGTGCTGAGCTTTTCGACTTTCCCCGTGCTGAAAAGTCGCCGAGGACAACGCGACTCCTTCCAGGAAGGCGCCCTTGAACCCGCGACGCGCCCATGTCGCCTCGCGTTCCAGCATGGCGAGCGTGGCCCGAACCGCCTTCTGCTGAGCCGCTTCGATCAGACATTTTGTATCGTACGATCCAAGGCCCCAAACGAGGCTGACCGAACGCGGCGCGCTTAGGGTGATGTCGAAGGCGGGCGTACGCTCTTTGTGGCGGCGAATCTGTTCGAGCAGCGGAGCGCCACCTTCATCGCGCGCATGATACAGGCGATCGAAGGTGACGCGGTCGACGCACGATCCGTCGACGAGACCAAAATCCCCGGCCGGCGCGTACCAGATGCCGGGCGGCTCGCCACTGCCGGCGTAATACTCCGTCTCACGCTGACGCGTGTAGTACGAGCTCGCCGCTGCTGGATTCCAGGTCGCAACCACGAAAAAGGCCCCCGATGGAGGCCTTCTTCAATATGCATATCTCCAGCAAAGGCGATTGAATCAATGCGGCCGAATTAATGAAGTTATTTCAATTGCTTGGATCCCGAGCGTTGCTGGAGAGAACGAGCCGCTCGAATGTGCTGTATGCTTTGGAAGCTCAGTCCGAAGGCGCCACATGCGTGCCCGCTTCTTGTTTCGACTTCCTCAAGAGAACCGATCAACCTCGCCGCGGTTGTCCAGGCTGCCTCGCTCTACGGCACTCAAGTCCGTTTGATGAGGGTTCCAGAAAACTCCTCCAGACGAGGGCCCTCTGTACGCGTCCCCGCATCGATCGGCTTGCCCCCGACGTTGGAGAGATCCGTACGTCGCTATGGCGTCCAAATTTGGTGACGTTCGCGATGGCTTGGATAAAGCGGCGCTATTTCTCCTCGAGACATTTGATAGTTCGCTTGCCACGGCCTGACCTGAATGGCACGCAAAGAGCTTTCACTGTGACCACTAAGCCCAAGACCTTGAAGCGCGGCTTGACGCCTTCTAAGTCAAGGGACGCCCAAGCTACAGCAAGGAACACGAATGTCAGACCTCTATCCCATCATGAAGCGCAAGGCCTACCGTCTCGCCGAGACCATCATCGCCCCGAAGCACCACGGCGAGGATCTGCTACGGACCATCATGTCGGACAGCGGTGAAAGCCGTCAGCCGTTGTTTCTGGCAATGCTGCCGCAGGTCATTCCGGCAGAGGCGCACCGCCAAATCCTGCTCGACGGCTTGGCACGCGAATATGCCGGCGCCGATAACTGGATGGCCTACGTCGAGAGCGAGACGTCCAAGTAAACAATGCGAAACGGCCCAGGCCGATGAGTTTCGGTATCCACATGCACCGCGATAGCACTGAAGGTCGAGAGCCAGAATCAATGCTACCGAATGATGAGATGACTTCGAGGTGTTGATCTGATTAGAAGGCCCGTGTGTTCGCCAAGACCCGGGGCTGGTTCCAACAATGAAACTCTCTGTTGCGGTGGCTGCATTCCTGAGCGCCGCTTCGAGCGCCGCCGCTGCGCCAATCGAGCTTACGTGCAATGGCACGCTCCATCAGTACCTTCCAACTGTAATCCACGCGGCGGTGTCTCCAACAGCGACACAGGTTGATCTGGAAACTATGCGCATCAGCACGCCGTTCGGGCGCTATGGCATAACAGGCGTCGATAAATCATCCGTCAGTTTCAACGGGACGTGGAAGGGCTTTCTTGTGGCCGGCTCGCTTGACCGGACATCCGGCGAAATGAACATGCGGTGGTTAAGCAGGGAAGAGCAGACCAAGCTTGATCGCGGGGAGAAGGCGCAGATGGGAATGTCCGCCGATTTAAAGTGTTCGGTAGCGTCTCGGCTGTTTTAACTCGCAAAAAGCAACGATGGAATCATGACTTGCTCGCTTCCGGCGCATGGCCGCATTTCTTGCTCGATCTATCATTCCGACCGATTCTCGTTCGATGAAACGCGGACGCTGAGCGCAGATCAAGCTTGGCGGATAACCGCAAATCCGCTCGCTTGGGGGAACACCGAACCTGAAGTCCTCATCCTGGGCTTCTCGAAGGGTCCCAGCCAAGCTGGCGAGCTTCAACGGCTTCCTCATAATGAAATTCCATACCGAAAGGGCCGGAAACAGGTCGGCAAGATTCTGGCCCATGTGGGTCTGCTTCCGGCCGCCCACCCCGAGGAGCTAAAGGACCTCGTCGATCAGACGATTGCCAATACGCAGGGCCGCTTCGGATGGGGCTCGCTGGTCCGCTGTACCGTCGAGCGCTTCGACGGGAAGACATGGGTCGGCAGTGGCGGGATGATCGACGAGTTCATGAAGCATGAGTTTGGCAAGCGAATTTCGCATGCTTGCGCGACCACGTTCTTGCGCAACCTACCCGATCGAACGAAGCTGATCATCATGTTCGGTCTTGGCGCTAAGGGGAGCTATGTGTCCGCAGCGCGCCGTGCGATCGAGGCGGGGCGGCCTGGTACTTGGCGAACCGTGAACGAGGTTGCGTACACCGATGGACAGATAACCGTCGTTCACGTTGAGCATTTCGTCTCGCAAGGGGCGAACATTCCGAATTGGCTAGGGCAGAACAACCATCCGCGCGCGAAACTCGGCATGATGGCACGTGAGGCAGTCTCCTTTGGGCTGGCTTCTGGAAACGAGAACACGTCGAAGAGCGCATGCTGAAAGTCCTTTCTCTCGCAATCGCGATGCTCAGCCTCGGATCGATTTGTCCAGGTAAAGCCGATGAGTGTGATGCGATGGCCGGCGAAGTCGCCGCGCGCGTACCAGACGTTAGCGTCGGCCGGCGAAGCTCAGTGGTGATCTTTCTTTCCCATCCATCCGTAAAATATGCCTCGATCGGCTGCTTGCCATTCAGGAATTTTGTCGCCGTCGTAGAGAGAAAATATCCGAAGACTGACTATTTTGATTTTCTCGGCGCCGCCGGTTCGGTCGTGCTCCATGGCAGAGCGGACAGCGTTCGAGAGGGCGCAATACGCTGTCTCAAGAGGACGTTGTCCAGACCCGACGAAGACGTGAGCCTAGATTTCGCGGGCTTGTCGTTCAGCTGCTCGGCAGGCAAGCTCTCTTCTATTGTCACCGTGCAGACGCAGTAGCGCAGGCACGACGGCTTCGAGAGTCAACCGAGCCCAGGGCTTCCGCCGAACGTCATCGGCCCACCGCCGAGCCCGTATCGCGCAAGGCGTCCGTCCGATTGGACGAATGCACGAGAACCCTGCGCACCACCTGCGCCTCCGTTGTAGACATTCCAGAGTTTCAGCGTACGTGCGCCAAAGACCGTGGCGTATTAAGTCTGCCTCCGCTTCCGCCAGACTCGCATTGGCCATTCCACTTCCAGCACGTCGCCGAGCCCAAGAACCAGAGCTTTGACCTTCCGATGGGCAACGCCGAGCCGGTACGCGAGGTATTCCGCTCGGACGATTGGTACCTCTCGGATCCGTTTCGTCATCACGCTTTGCTCGCTTCGGCCTGCCGGCCCCCGCTCAACGGTCAGCGTCACGTCCGCCTCGAGAATTGACCGCTTGCCAATCGTCTGTTCGGCAAGCTCCGTCGTTTCGGGGCCTTGTGTCTGGGCGCAGACGATCTTGATCCTGAAGCGCTGGAAGATGCTGGGAGCCGCATCCTCATAGATCCGCTTGAACTGTGCGATGTCCTGAATGGCGGCGATTGTAGATGCTCCCTTGTTCCTTGCGACGTCCAGGAGCTCTGGCCATCGCCGCAGCCGGCCCAGCGCAGGGGCCTCGTCAAGGACGAAGTTCCGGATGCGCGTTTGGCTCACCGGCAATCTATTGTCACCGACCGCCGCCGTAATGAAATCGACGGCCATCCCGATCCAGGCCGCGCTGGTTTCCGGATGACGGCCGGACCGCTGAACGATGACGACCTTCGGCTGATTCGGGTTCGATCCGCTAACCCACTCTCCAAACGAGAATTGCCGCTCACGCGGAACGTCCACCCATGCTTTTGCCAGTGGTCGGAGCACTCGCAGCACGCTGCCACGGAACGTCAACAACAGCGAGACGGTGGTCTTGCTGAGTTCGCCCGATGCATCGAATTCAATGAGACCCGACGCCGGGCGATAGTATTGCTCGAATTCCGTCTTCATTTGCGCGGGCTCGCGGAGGCAGGCCATATAGAGCTGCGGCAGCCCCCAGGTGTCGCCGCACTTGGCTTTGCACACGATCATGCAACCCGCAAAGAGCGTCGCGGCACCTTTGCCCCAGAACGCTTCGCTGGTCTGTCCGATGATCTGCTCGGCCGCGCTTTCGCAATCGCTGTCGTCGCGAAGATCCCGCCCCATCGCCCAGGCAAACGTTCCCGGACGATCAGGATTGATGACGGCGAACTGACCGTCCTCCATCGGGAATCCGTCCAATATCTCGCCAGTCGTGTCGTGGACGAACAGGCCGTAATCGGCGGTGGGATTTCGCAGCAGCCGACCGATCATTTCTTCCAGCAGATACAGGATGATGCGTGTCTTGCCGGAAGCGATGGCGCCAAGGATCAAGAGGTTTTGAACCTCCATGACGCGCGGGATGAACACGCCTGGCAGCCATTGTATCGTACGATCAGTTCCTTTGGGCTCCTTGCCCAGCAACGCATTCGCGCTCGCAATCGCGGCTCCGCCTTTCAGGAGCTTGAGGCCTTCGTAGTGCTCACGACCATCCACAATGGGTGTAGCGCGACGGCGCATCCGAAACGCGATAACTCCCGACATGAGCGCCGCGAGCGCTACGCCGATCAGCCGGGGGAGTGTTTCGCGGAGCAGATCGTCAGCGGATAGTGCGGCGTATAAGCCGCGCGCGTTGATGTTGGAAACCAGATCGGTAACGGTAACCGCGACCGCCACATCCCCCCGCCACGCCATCGGCGGGAGCAGGGCAAAGGACAACGCGAGCCCGACCAGGCATGACAGCAAAGCCATGCCAATGAGGGCGAATGCCGCAGGCGCCGCCGGGCGATATTCGTACTTTGCGAGGCGATTCATGCTTATCACTCCACTAGGCGGCCACGGTGACGCCAAACCACGATTGGCGCCCGCGCAGGAATGAACTGCGGGGGAAGATGCTTGTTGTCGTCGTAAAGCTGCGGCCGCGGAATGTGCAGTTGCTCTGCAAGAGCATCCCAGTCCATGTCATAGGTCGGGGAATACAGGCAGCCATCGGTGTACCGGCTCAGCCGGGCGCAGCGCGGCCAGCTCCCACGCTCTCCCGGTCGCACGATTTCGATGTGCGTCAGAGTCCACCTCAAGACCTGCGGGCTCGCAACTGCCACGATGACAATCACAGTGGTCAACACCGACGTGATCGCCGTCATCTGCGCCGAGGAGGGCAACAGCTGCCACCGCTCACGCCAACTTAGGGTCGCGCGCTTCGGTTCGGGCAGCGGGGGAGGCGCCGACAGCGTAATCTCCGGCGCGATCGTACCGACGACCTCGCGATGCTGGGCGGCCGTCAGGCGTGCCAATGTCTTGGCAGGCAGGCGCAAGAACTGCGCCGGCGTCATCTGCTTGAGGCGGTTCATGAGCTGCCGCGACTCGTTTGCGGCGTCCCTCTTCACCTTCGCCATGTCCTTGTGGAAGATGGCACGGCGATCAGCCATGACGCTCTCCCGAGAGGAACGGCAGGATGCGGCAGATCTCATCCTGCATGATCGCCGACCACTCCGCGATGTCCTTTACCAGGATCTTCGCCTCGTCACGCGGCGCGCCGGTCTGGCGGATCGCCTCCGCATAATTGTCGGCGTGCCAGGACACGATGGTAGAGGGGAGCGCCTGAAGGCGCTCGTAGATGGCCATGCTGCGAGCGCGGACCTTTGGCATCTCGATCACGGGATAGCGCTTGATCGCGCTCATGAAGGCTTTGCGGGTGTCTTCCTGGCAGTAGCTGATGGCCTTCGTCGGGTCGCCCGCATAGTGATTGAGCACCAGCACCGTGGTGGCGTTGGGGAGATTCCGCTCGATGCGCTTGAGCTCGCGGATCATCTGTGAGGCGGAATCCTCACCAGCTTTGCAGACGACAAGCGGCATTACCTGCAAGCCCAAGCTGGTGATGTCCTCATCGAGGTCGAGATCCGCAATCGCGACGTGGAACAGCGGCGCGAGCGCGCCGCCAACCTCCAGCAAGGTCGAACGCAGCGTCTGCGGCGCGTCGGTAACGGCGCGGTACCAGGGCGCGATAATGTCGCTGGGCACCAAGTCGTCGCCGCGGCTCTCGCGGTGCTCCGGGACGAGAAGGCTTTCCACCGGCACGCCCGCCTTCATTGACAGCTTGCGCTTGGTGTCCATCTGAAAAAGGTCGAGCGGCAAGCCAGCGAGGCCGAAGGCGGTGACGAGCTGCAGCGCCGTCGTCGTCTTGCCGGCGGCGCCTTCATCGGAGGTCAGGATCAGTGCGGCGGGACCAACCTCGGCAAATCCGGGCGTTTTGCTCTCCGTGTTACTGTCTTTTTTCATGCTCTGTGGTCTCGATTCTCGTTGAGATCTGACGAGGCATGACAGTCGACCATGCGATCCTGGCTGCCTGGATGTCTCGCCGCGTGAGGCATGGGCGAAGGCGCCACGCCATTCGGCGTGGCGCCTTCGCGTTAGACCCCGGACGGGGCGCCGGCGCGCAAGGTGGCCAGGATCTCGTCCGAGCCGCTGCCGGCCTTGGTGCGCTGGCGCGCGCGCCAGTACTCCGCATCCGGCAACGGCAGCGCGATGGTATGGAAGGCCTCGATCGGGATGACGTGGGCGCCAGAACCGAGGTACTGCTTGCTCTTGATCGCCGCCGCGAGCTTGGCGTAGGTGCGCTTGATCGGCTCGACCGCGTCTACCTCGAGCACCGGCTGGTAGACCCACAGCGCGCGGAGCGCGGTCTGCTTCATCCAGCCCTCGGGAGCCCCGCTCGCGGAAATGCCGAGGTAGCCGGCGAGGGTGAACAGGTCCTCGCTCGAGACCCACAGGTTGGCCGCACCGAGCATGGCGAGCTCGGCCGCGTAGCCCCCCGCCAGGATTCTGGCATTGAGCACCCTGTCGCGCTCCAACCGCGGGCGATAGATCTCATCGATGTACGTGGCGTGACGGTGGCCCTGCTCGTCGATGATGACGTAGTCGACGGGGATGCCGGCCGCCGCGGCCACCGTCACATGACCGACTTCCTGGATGATGAGCCGCGTCATCGGCGGGATCTCATCCTCTGCGGCGATGCGATCCAGGGGCAGCGGGTAGGCGTCGAGATTCTTCAGCATATGGTGATCCTCTTGTGAGCGGGCGATTATCCGCCCACCCGCGATCCTTCCATCGGCCGCCCGACCAAGCGAATGGATGAATGGGCGCGAAATTTCGCCGTCGGATCAGTGTGTTACAACTATGTCCAGGGGGCCCCTGACGCCGGATGGCCTCGGCCATCCGCCGCGCTGATTACGGGACAGCGGTGGAGGGTCGCATGACTGAAAGCTCTCGCGTTGCCCGCGCGATCCGGATGGTGCCGGCGACGGCTTCTGCGCTGCAGAGCCCCTGCTCGAACTGGTCCGCGGAGATCGCCAGGATCAGGAGCTCCCTCAATCTCGTCCAAACCCGCGACAATTCGGTCCCACAGGGATGGGCGACCAGCACTTGCCGCGCGATCCCGAAGAGCTCGGGACCGAGCTTGGCCTCGAGGCCGGCATTGATGCGTCCGATGAACCGCGCGATCTCGAACGTCTTCCCGTAGGATGCTCCATATTCCATCCAGAGCTCCGCAGGATTGATGTCGGCGGAAATCGCGATCTGGCAGGCTTCGGTCCAAGACACATCCGTGCTGGAATGGGTGTAGTCTAGCTCCAACCGCGCCGCCGCATCCGCTGCGCCCATGTCGGCTGCCGCCTTGTGAGCTGCCGCTACGCGCTGGGCGCGGTCATAGGCGCGAGAGATCAGCCTTACCGCTTCCGTCTCGGCCTCGATCATCTTGGTGAACTCCGCTGCGCACGGCGGCGTCCCATGGTCCATTTGCAGCTTAAGGGGGGCCCACAGTTTGAGCTCGTCCTCTGATTCAAACGCGGTGCGGCTCATCAAATGCTTGCGTCCGATGTTCAACCGATAGTCAACGGTATCGGACCCGCCGCCAATTTTGCCCAGTTCCTCTTTGGCTTTCGCACCGCTCCCAAGCAGCGCCGTGAGGCAGTGGTACGCCAGCAGCGTCTGCACGCCGAGAGCAATGTTGAGCTGCTGCACCACGCCGCTTTGTTCATAGCGGCCCGCAAAGTCCTTCTTCGGCGGCATCTCCTTCACGAAGGCCATCACGATGCCGTTGTTGCCGGTCTGCAGCACGTTCGGCAGAATCTCGAAGACTGCCAGCGGCGGAGGGATCTCGCCGTAATCGCGTGCGTCCTGTTCGCGCTGCCGCACGGCAGCGTTCTCTCGCCGCTTGCGCGCCTTCTTGCGCCTGTCCTTCTCGTTCGCCGTATTGGACGCCTTCGGCGGGACCTTCTTCGCCACGTTCAACCTCCTGAATTGATTGTCTTGGATGGAATTGCCGGATTGCGCCTAGTTCTTGCCGCCGAACTGCAGCCGGCGATCAAAGGCGCCGATACGGACGAATAGCGTTTCGAGACTGCGTGCGGCCGTGATCATCATGACCGGCCTGTCGTTACGCATCCCCTGGATGCCGCGAGTGACCAGGCCGGTCTCATCCCAGAGCTGGACTGGTGCGGTCTGCAGGACTCCGTTGCGCACCATGCGCTCCACGGCGGAGACCGTTGCCCAATTGCCGACGTGAAAGCGAACCGGAGTGGTCGTGGTCGGCAGATAGGGAGGAAGGCCGAGCTGGGCCGGGATTTCCAGGATGCACGGGCGCTTGTCGCCGACAGCGTGCTGCAGCTTCTGCGTCAGGGACCGCATCAGCGTCTGTTGAAAATCCACCCCCAGCGGCGTTTCACCGATTGCCTCGATGGCACACACAAAGTCCCATGCTGCACTCACGCTTACTTCTCCTCTGACTAAGCCTCTTGACTAGGTGGCTACGGCAGGAGCCGCAGTTTGCAGTCGCCGCAGATGAAATGGGCGTCCGGCTTGGCCCAGGCGTTCTGCCCGCAGCCGGCGCACTGGTATCGCGTCTTGCTCAGGCGCTTCTTCAGCGCGATCTTGCGTGCGGCTTTCGTCGTGCGCTCCACGTACGCGAGCGCGAAACCCTTCGCGATCAGCTTGTCAGCGGCGCGGTCAAACGGGCCGCCGGGCCTGACATAGTGCGTCATCCGCTGGCCCGTCTTCTCGCCGCCCGGCCGCCCGGTGTGCGAGGGCACGAGGCCGATTTCTTCCATCTTGGCCGCCCACTGCAAGTTGTGATAGCCACCACGCGAGACCTTGCCGTGGTGATGCTGCCACTGGTGGGCCATCTCGTGACCGAGCGTCGACAACACCCGCTTGGCGCCGCGCTGTGCGAAGTGCGCAGGGTTGAGAGCAATTTCGTCGGTGATGATGGTGCCGTCCGAGGACCGGAAGCGCCGTCCTGCGAAGAAGCCCAAAGCGCGCTTCTTGCGCTGTAGCGTGATCAGGCAAGGCGGCAACTCGCCGCCAAACAGCTTCTGGTTAAACGCCTTCCAGGCGCGACCGATCGGTCCATACGATTGCGACATCGGATCGATCTTGCGCCGGGCCTTCGCGCGGTGGCGCTGTTTCGTACGATCCACTGCTGATCGTTTGCCGCGCAACTTGGTCTTGTTGGTGCGCGCCATCACATCGCCCCGCGCGCGTCCGACGTGCTGATCTTCGCGACCGGCACGTCCGGTCGGTTCCTGACAAGCCAGCCGAGCAGGTCGCGCGCCCATGCCCGACGCATCGAGCGCGTCAACTCGATCAAGCCGTCATCCTTCACCTCGTAGAGCGCGGCATCGACCCTCATGGGCTGGATGAACTGTCCGGCGTACCACTTGGCCTTCGCCCAGCTGTAGTCGCAGGCCACGATCACCGCGCCGAGGGGCAGCGTGGCGTCAGCGCCGGGCTTGAGCTCAACGCCGCAGAAGGCCCAGCCATTATCCCGGGCGGGATCGATAGAATTGATCCAGCGGCGCCAGCTCCGGAGATTCGTTTCCGCGCCCCACTGGCGGGACAGCGACATCGCCGCAATCGCCGCCTTGGCCTTGTTGTGGTGGTTCTCCACAAACCGGTCAGTGGCGGGGAGCGCCACCGTGATCATCTGTTCGATGAACGTGTCGGACATCATCGCGCCTTCCCTAGTCCAGGCCCGAGGCCGAGCTCGCGTCGTCCGCGAACTCGTCACCGCTGTGGAGCGGCTGCTTGTGGCGGCCCGTTGGGTTCACCTCATCCAACACTGCGCCCGCGATGTCGGTGAAACCGGCCTCAGTCATCACACGCTCCTGATGCTGGAAGCGGGCTTCGACGACCGCGTCGTCGGCGTCCTCATCGAAGGCGCTCAGCGGTCCGTCCCACACCGCGCTCTTCCACTCAGTAAAGCGCGAAAAGCCATGCAAGCGCGCCATCAGATCGAGGCAGCCGACGTGCCGCAGATCGTATCCATGTCGGGCCAAAGACTTCTTGAGGCGCTTGGCGTCGCGCTTGATTCTTGTCTCGTACGTGAAGAAGCGCATCCTACTCACTCAGCTTCACTCGGCACTCGAAGGAACGATGGGTCGAATGCCATCACCCGCGCCAAGCGTAATTCATCGCCGTGAGCAAACTTCCTGGGGGGTCTCGGGAAGTTTCCGCTGTTTTTGCGAGTAGAGGTCGTCCTCGAGCTGCACCGGACGATGGCGACAGTGGTGAAGAAGGGGACCGGATGTCGAAAGCCGCCTCAGAGAACAAGCGCAAGCAGCAGGGCGCGACGTCTGCGCTTCCAAAGTGTGCCCCCGCCGGGTTGCCCGATCTGATTATTGATCAGGCCGATCTTCCGGCCGCCGCCGTACGGTTGGCCGACCAGCTCTCGGCGGCTGATGTCTTCTTTCGGAGAGCCGAGGCGCTGGTGAAGGTCGTGGAGTCGGACCGTGGGCCCGTTGCGCGACCGATCACCGTTCATGACGTGGTCAATCATGGTCACCGCGTCTGCCGGCCGGTCTTTCAAAAGATCGTCCAAGGAGAGATCGTGCTTGAGCCGGTGACGCTGCCGGATCGCGTTGCGCGCCTGTATCTCAATCTGCACGACAAATGGGCTGTCGGCGAATTGAACGGTATCTGCCGCGCTCCGATTCTTTCGAATGACGGCAATATCCGGATCGCTCAGGGCTACGATCCTCAGACCGGCTACTGGTGCGCAGGAATCGACGCGCCTGATATCCCCAAGCGTCCGTCGCGACAGCAGGCCGAGAAGGCCCTCCGGGTCTTGCGCAGCGCCTTCGCGACCTTTCCCTTTGCCGATGCACCCATGGTGACCCGCTCCGGGAGCACGACTATCGTCGATCTGTCGAAACCCCCGGGCCCCGTGGGTCGGTCAAAATCCCCCGGGTATGGTCACTTGAAACTCCCCCACCTGATGATCGCCGGCAGCGCCGCTGAACAGCGGTAGCCGGTCCGGCAGGACGTTTATTTTCGTCCCCTTTTATCGAGCAAGGGGACTGGGAGTTGAACGTCTTGAAGCCACACCTGCAAAGCACTGTATTTACATTACTCGATCGCAACGCCAGCCAGCGCGAGATCCA
>NZ_KI519399.1:411618-688203 GCF_000482425.1 Bradyrhizobium sp. 22 | reverse complement strand
TGTTGATAGCAGCTATTACGCCGCGCGGCCTGCACCCATCGGCAGTCAAGTCGTGGTGCGGATCTACGCCTCCACGATCGAGATCCGTGATCGCCACACCCATGCGCTGCTGCGTGTTCATTCCCGGACGACGCACCCCGGTTCTGTCGTCCTGCCGACCAGCGAACGGCCGTTCAATCCGTCGCGGCAAACCGCCGTGCTGCTGGCGAGCGCCGAGCGCGTCGGGCCGCAGACCAGGGCGCTGTGCCAGCAAGTGTTCGACACCGAGGGGCGCCCCGGACAGCGCGCGATGTGGGGCATTGTCGGGCTGAGCCGGAAATATCCGGCATGGCTGGTCGAGCAAGCCTGCGCGCACGCCATCGGCAACCGCATCTACCGTTACAAGCATGTGCGTGCGACCGTCGAGCGGTTGTTCGAACAGGCGATCGCGCAGGTTGGAGCGACGCCACAGCCGGCATCGCCGCTCACCCAGGATCATCCGCTGATCCGCGCCGCCGCCGAATACGGCGACCTCTTCAGCCACGCTGTGCGGCACGATGCCGGCAACAATGGCCGGCAGGCCGAGGCCCACGACAGCCGCGCTCGTGTCGCCTGCGCAACCCCGGCCAGCTCCGGCGCCACGAGCGCTCCCGCTGCGCCTTCTCACCTCAAACTGGAGACCCAGCCACATGATGACCATGCCGGAAATTGAGCGTTGCCTGCGACAGCTGCGCCTGTCAGGCGTCCGAGACACGCTGCAGACGCGCGTGCTGCAGGCGCAGGGCGCCAACCAGCCATTCCTCGAGACCTTCTCCCTGATCCTGCAGGACGAACTGGACCGTCGTCAGTCCCGCCTTATCTAGCGACGATACCGGCAATCCGGACTCGACGAAAAACTGACGCTCGCCGAGTTCGACTGGTCCTTCAATCCCAAATTGCCGCGCCAAACCTGCTTCCAGCTCCACACCCTGGCGTTCATTGCCGCCGGCGAGAACGCGCTGCTCGTCGGCAAACCTGGCACCGGGAAGTCCCACATCGCCAAGGCGATTGCCTATCAGGCGATCCTGCAAAGCCACAAGGTCCAGTATCTTGAGACCGACGACTTCTTCCACCGCTACGCCCTGAACTCCCCGGCGCAGCGCGAGGCCCGCCTGCGAAACATCATCGACTGCGATCTCCTCGTGCTGGACGATCTGTTCCTCGCACGCGCCATCCCTGACGACGCCGGCGCCTTGCTGCAGACCCTGATCCATCAGCGCTACAAACTGCACCGCAGCGTCATCGTCACCTCCAATCGCGTCGTGCAGGATTGGGGGACATACCTGGGGGACAACACCATGAGCACGACGATCCTCGATCGCCTGATGCATCATTGCCATCTGCTTGAGTTCGACGGACGCAGCTATCGGCTCAAAGAGGCCGCTGAAGCTCTTGCCCGCGAAACAATGTCAAACTAACAATCCACTTCTGTCCTGCCTTGGGGTGGAGGAGTTTGACTGACCGCACCCGGAGGAATTTGAAGTGACCCGCGGGGCGGGCGCCGACGAGACAAGCCTCCTTTGCGCTGTGCTTACGGCGGTTTGCCGCCCGAGCTTGCCCTTGGCCCCAGGATTCATTTTCCGTTCGCCGCAGCTTTCCGGCGCCGGCACGGGCAAAGGGAAGCTCGTCCGGGCCATCGCGCGCATCGCCTACAATACGGTGCCGAGGCCTTTCACAAGTCCGGGCGCGCAAAGTGAGCTCGAGAAACGCCTCACAGCCTCGCTCGTCGAGGCCGATCCCGTCATCTTCCTGGACAACGTGAACTCTGAGATCGTGAAGTCGAATCTCCTCGCCCAGATCGCCACCGAGAATCCCTGTTCCATCCGACCGTTCGGCATCAACACCAAGATGGTCACCGTGACGACCAATGTCTTTCTTGCGATCACGGGCAACGCCGTCCGAGTTGCCGAAGACCTGGCCCGTCGCTTTCTAATCGTAAACCTCGACGCCGGATGCGAGGATCCCGAACGCCGTGCTTTCGATGGAGATTTTTTTGCTACGGTGGACCGGCAGCGCGGTGAAATGCTCGCCGCCGCACTGACGATCTGGCGGTGGGGGCGTCAAAATCAGCTCAAGCGAGGTCTTGAACTGGGGAGCTTCGAGCAGTGGGCCGACTGGTGTCGCGACCCGCTGCTTGCGCTGGGTTGTGCCGATCCCGTCATTCGGGTTGCGGATGCAAAGCGTGACGATCCGGACCGCCTCCAGCTGCTCGAGTTTTTCAAAGAGTGGCACCAGCTGTACGGCGATCGTTCCGTTCGCGTTAGCGAGCTCGATCTCAAACTGCGCCAGCTCGCAGAGGGTCACGGCACAAGCCGCCAGAAGTTCGCGACGTTCGTTGCCAACCTCAGGGGGACGCGCGCCGCAGGCTTCGTCCTGACGCGCAATGTGCCGGTCGGGAAATGGAGCGCGACCACATACGCGCTCAGGAGCACGGTTACGTAGACTATGCCCGCAAGGCCTCGCGGGCAAACGATCGAGATCGGTGGCGGGTTAGCCGGGCCATAGGGAGCATGGGGGGCATAGGCCATCGCTGGCGCCCTCTAAAGACCCGGTTAGTTCAGTCATGCCGTCTGATCTTCCCCCGAAAAAGTGGACGGGTTTAAACGGCTTTTAGCTCCATCTCGATCGGGGCAATATATCCGATGGCGGAGTGGAGCCTGGTTCGGTTGTAGAAGCCCTCGATGAAGGCGAAGATATCGCGCTGGGCCTCGCCGCGGGTCTTGTAATCGCGATGATGGACCAGCTCAGTTTTCAAGGTATGGAAGAAGCTCTCCATCGGGGCATTGTCGTAGCAATCGGCCTTGCGGCTCATCGATGCGACGATGCCGGCGCCGGTGAGGACCTCGCGATAGGCGCGTGAGGCATATTGCACGCCGCGATCGGAATGATGGATCAATCCGGCCTGCGGCCGCTGCTGCTGGATGGCCATCGTCAGCGCGGTGGATGCGAGTTCGATCTGCATATGATCCCGCATCGCCCAGCCGACGATCTTTCGGCTGAACAGGTCCATGACGGCCGCCAGGTACAACCAGCCCTCCGCGGTCGGGATGTAGGTGATATCGGCGAGCCAGACCCGGTTTGGCGCTGCGGCGGTAAAGTCACGCGCGATCAGGTTCGGCGCGATCGGCAGATCGTGACGACTGTCGGTGGTGCGAACCCGACGGGGCCGCGTCATGATCGCTCGAATGCCATATCGACGCATCAGCCGTTCGATCCGGCCGCGGCTGGCGCCACGGCCCTGGGTCCGCAAAGCGGCATGGACCCGCGGGCTGCCATAGCGCTGACCGCTGTCGTGATGGACCTGACGAATCTCGGCAAGGAGCGTGGAATTGGAGCCCGCACGCGCGCTCACCGGGCGATCGCGCCATGCGTAATAGCCGGCCGGCGAGACCTCGAGCACGGCACACATCAAGCGTACCGGATAGGTCTCGCGGTGATCCTCGATGAAGCGAAAACTCATGTCGGGTTCCGGCAAAGATCGCGATCGACTTTTTTAAAATGTCGCGCTCCATGCGCAGCCGTTCGTTCTCCTGGCGCAGGCGGGCGAGCTCCGAAGCCTGGTCCGCCGACATCGGCGTCGCCTGCGTGGTGGGGCGCCACGCCGCCGATGCCGGCTCGCGCCGGAGCTTATCGACCCAGCGTCGCAGCACCGAGTCGCGCAGACCGAGTTCCTTGGCTACCGACGAGATCGAGCGACCGCTCGACACTACCCGTTCGACGGCCTGGCGCTTGTACTCCTCAGTAAACGACCGACGTTGACGTTCCATTCGACACCTCCGGGCTCCATGAGCCTACTACAGGTGTCCACTCATTCGGAGGAGGTTCAGTCGTGGACCGGAGCGGCCCTCTCTCTGCCTGCTCGACAGAAGTAGCTTGTCGCCATAATCGGCTGTGGAAGGGTTGCGACTACTTCCGAAATCCTCCGCACTATCCCCTTCTTAAGGAAACGGCTAACTCGATACTCCTAACGACACCGACTCCGCAGGGTCTGCCAATCGATTGATTAACCATCCATCCCTCGGGAGCGGCTTTTCAATGAAATCCTTACGCTTCGACAGCACATTGCAACCTCAAGGCTCGTCCCTTCAACGTGCCGGTCAAGGACAAGTTTCGATCAGCAGATGAGGCTATCATGGGAATCGCTCTACCGTTCGTCGGTTATGTGAAAGCGAGGGGAAGAGGAACCGTACGACACAGGCCGGAGTCCACCACGAACGAAAATCACATCAAGCCTATCCAACAATTCTTTGAGGTGATGAGGATGGCTGATACCGAATGGTTTTCGAAATACGTGCGGGGGCCTCGAGGGAGCCAATGGTCCTCCTGCTTCACCGAGATATTGCTCGAAACCGACGATGTCAGGCGCCCCAAGCTTGAGAACTACTTAGCGCGTTCTGGTGACAGCACGCTAGTGATCTCCACATGGGAAGATCTTTTCGAAGTCAAGAACGATGTCGTCGACGAACTTGTGAAAAGATGTCTTACAAGGTGGAGCCCGATCCTACGAATCGATCAGCCGGACGTTGCGCTAACGCGTGGGCTCCTGCATCAATCAGGTTCGAATTTGCCCCACCGTATCATGCGCAACCAAGCGACGGTTCAAGAAGCTATTGTTGCAAGGGCGCGCCCCCTGTTGGCACAGACTTCGACATGAGAAGGGGCAAGCTGTACACGCTTCTGACGATCTAGGGGCGGGCGCCAACGCGCCATTGACCATCCCGTGGCAGGCCCGTTGGTCCACCCTATACATATACCAGGCTGGAGAGTTCGGTTAGCACGGATCGCCGAGCCCGGCTTCTTCGACCTATGCGACAGCGACGCAATGGCAACCCTGGGCTGCGATCTCCGCAGGAGAATATGTGTATCGCAAACGCGTCGCCAAAAATGCGAGGCACATTTTGCGCCCCCAACAATATCAAAAGAGTCGGCGGGCTTTATTGAGAAAGAAGCGAAAGGGCCTCCTCATCCGCGGGGTCCAACCGCGACGGTTTGAAGGGCGATATTGCACCTTCACGGCGGCATCGCGCCTCTATGGAAGCGATGCACATCCGGACGAGGTCGTACTCCGCGCGAAATCTGTAGCCGCGCTTCAGTGGCAGATCTCGATACCAGCCTATGAATGCGCCGAGAGTTGCTGCGCATTCGGTTGTTGTATGACCGATGTGCTGTTTGATATCGCGGAAGACGGCTGTGGACTGCACAATTTCTCGCGGCAACTTCGGTCGATTGAGCGTCTCTTCAATTCGGATGGATAGCTCTCGCAGACAAGTTCTTATCTGAAAATCCATAGCGTCAAAGCTCGGTGAATGATCCTCAAATATTCGAATATCGCACGTTGGATGGCGAGTTGCAGCTTTCGAAATACCAAGAGTTCTTCCTTCGATCGCAGCAGCGTTTATATCCTGTGTCGTGAGTACATCTTCATCGCTTGGCGAAAGGGGATCGAGCGGCAATGCCGAGCCGAATCCAATGCCAGAGTTTGCTACGTCTGCAAAGCGCAGGTCAGGCGGAATCTGGCCATCAGCGGGTGCCACATAGATCGGTTCTCCGCCACGGATGAACAGGTGCTCGTCATCAACCACTATCAGGTTTTGCGCTGTCCGCTCAGCCACAGTGCGCATTTCCTGCTCCCTGGACCCAACAACTCGTCCAACGAAGAAGGGATCGAATTCATTAATGGCCTTTCCCGCCCAGGGCACGTCCATGCTGATCGTTTCGAGAGCCGCCGGGATGCCGTTCTCTAAAGCGTTAAAGAAGGCCTGCTTGTTCCAGAAGGGAGGGTGAAACACGATCGGCCACCACAGCGCGCCATCGAGGCGAAATATCTCTGTGACCAAGCGTCCCTTTGCGCTCTCTCGTTCGATCCTGAAAGCCGGCTTCATGGCCGCTTTTGATACCGATCGGAGCGCAATTATTGCCGATCCAGGACACCAGCGCGTGCGCACTTTGCGGTACCCACGTGGGATATAGCTAACCTGATAGGCGAAGAAGACGTTCACCAAGGGGGCGCTAGTACGGTCCACCAAAAAAACTCCGCGTGGCGGGCGAATCCGTTTTGTCATGTCAGATGCCTGACACACGGGCGCAGTCGTTCGCTTGGTCCGTTGTGATCTACCCTACGCGAATGAACGATTTCTTTGCCTGTGACGGCTTTGCGACTGCCTCGCTTCGATTGGCAGTATTCGCCCCTCCTTCGGCGTTACTTTGGTTGATCGATCCCTAACGTGCCCCTCCCGCTGTTCGAGCGTTGAGGTGCGATTGACGACGTCCGCCGTTATCGCCGGCCGATCGTAGAGGTAAAGAGATGAATGGATGCACAGCATCCCTACCTCGGTATTGCTGAACTGCAATCGGTTGAAATTGACGTATTCGCTTCATTTGATCGGAGGCTTCGTCAGGTAGGCAATTGTCCAACAATCTGAGGAAAGCAGAATGACAACTTGGTTGGACCGTTTCGTATTGGATGCTGGCCGCGAAGTGACGGCCGCTCTCCGCGCCAGCGGTAAGGGCAACTCACCTCAAGCCAAGAACCCATTGGTTGCCATGATGGCGACGGCATACCAAGCCGCTGTCATCCGGGCGCAGTCTCCCGGCGGGGTCGATATAAATACAGAGTTCGACGCAACGATCGTGCGTTGGTTCCTTGACCAGGGTGGGCATTGCGATCGTCACGTCGCGGCATTCCAATTTGGAGGAAAGGTCCTCGACAGCCTTGCCAAGCTTCAAGTCACCAGAGAAATGGCCGAGAAGGCCGAGACGTTCAATGCCGGCTACCTTGCCGTGTATCTAGACCTTGTTGACCAGGCGTTGATGATTGGCAAAACCCTCGAAGTGTCCGCTATCGTGCTTTTGACGCAGACGAGCCCCGGCGGGCAGCTTGGGGCGCCGCGTGTTTTCGCGGTCGTGTCGCCGCCTGGTGAATTCTCCCGTCGGATTCTGACCTGGATGTGGGGTTCACCCGACGAGGTCCTTGCTACCGATACTTCGCAGCCGCTTGGAGGTCCGCCGAATCAAGAGCCGGTAAGCGCGGATCTATTGCGAGCGGCCGGCACGTCATCCCTTGAGCTCGCTCGGACACTTCAGCGAATCGCTGTCGTCACCTCCTGGCATGCGGCTTGCGAGCATGACCGCGGCTTTGCAAATCATCTGCGAAAAGTCGATATCGGGACCGCAGAGAAACTCCAGGACGCCGATGAGTTTCTTCCGCCCGGGTCGACGTTCTTCAATGTACCACGGCTGCCTCCTATCTGCCGACCAACCTCGTCGGCCAAGTCAGGCGCTGCGCACAAGCTACGGACTTATCCCGCAATTCTCATCGACCCATATCACCGGAACATAAAGACAATCGAGGTCACTAATAGATTGGACTCGCTGCAAGGTGCGATCGGCGGCTGCATCCAATTGGCTGCCGAATATTCAGGCGGAGATATTCTGTATGTCGACGAGGAAGGATTGTTCACCCATCGACTATTCTTCGAGATCGACGGCCAGAGCTTTCCCGGACGCGGATTGATCGTTGGTTCACGAGGAGATGAATATGAGACAGCCCCCGTGAACTGCTGCATCGAGGACGTCATTCGACGCGTCAAGTTCAGCGAGCCGGACCGAAGAGTGGGGACCAATCGCGTTCTGGTAGTTCCGGCGTGATGTCGAAGGATTTCGGATCAGTTTCTAGTCCGGGGCCACTCAGCAAGCCTGAGAGGCTGATGGCGCTCGCACGATACATTTACGATAACGAGCGCCAGCGCTTTCCGCTTAGCTGACTGCACCGTATCCAGATCTGCAGTTGTATCCATGATCCGCCTGAAGGCCGTGCCAAGCGGGCGCTCTTGCTGCGCTTTCGCGGGGGTCGTGCCGCGAGCGTTTGCAGCTTCGTTCGGCGCTGGCTCTGCAGGAGCGCATGCGGATCCGAAACTGCCAGTTCTATTGGGTGCGTCCGACAGTTCCCGGGCGCCATCACAGAGTTAGAGTCTGGTCGGAATTTCCGTGACGGGTTGAGAGCCGAGAGGAGAGTCTCGCGGCGCCCGTCATGGAGATATCCCATGACCCAAGTGACTGTTTTAAACGGCGCTCGCAATCAGCGAGCCGGCTATAGGGTGGATGTGAGCCGCGGTGAACGCGTCGGCCGTGTCGCCTCGGAGTGGTTTTCCCGGCCGGCGGACGAGCGGTACTTGTCGCTCTCCGAGCTTCACGCCGCCGTACGCGGCCGTGCCGAGCGAAGCCGAACCCGAACAGTCGAAACCGCGGCGATCAGGGTGGAAGCCAAGCGCGACGACACGGAGCGGCTGACGTTGATGCTGCCAGGTGAGTCCGCGCCTCTTGCGCCGACCCACTGGAGCTTCGGTCAGCTCGCTACAATGGTTGGCGCACCGTCCGCCTATTTGCGGCAGCTTCCAGCGCCACTCGCGGCCATCAATTTGCAGCACGGACTAACCTCGAATCGAGGAGAGCTGATCAAGACGCTCGAAGTCGAAGACGGCCGCGTTGAACTACGGGCGGTCACTAGCCCAGATTACGGCCGCATCTTTGACCAGGAACTGGTCGCTGCCGTGCGGCGGATCGCCGGCGACGGCACGGGCGATACCCGCTGGAAAATCCCCGGCGTGCTCGACTGGTCGACCGGCATCTACAATCCGCGGGTTGACATCACGAAAGCCACGACCACCCTGTACGCCTCCGACCGGGACGTCTTCCTCTTCCTGGTCGACGACCTCAACCCCATCGAGGCGGGCCGGTTGGCGGACGGCTCGCCCGACCTTTACTTCCGAGGCTTCTATTGCTGGAACTCTGAGGTTGGTGCCAAGACGCTTGGGATCGCGAGCTTCTACCTTCGCGCCGTCTGCCAGAATCGCAATCTCTGGGGTGTGGAGGATTTCGAGGAGATCACCATCCGTCACTCCAAATTCGCGGCTACCCGCTTCGCCCACGAGGCTGCGCCGGCGCTCGCTCGCTTCGCCAACTCCTCGCCGACACCCTTCGTCAATGGCATCAGGGCGGCGCGGGAGCGGATCGTTGCGCGCACGGATGAGGAGCGCACCGAGTTTCTTCGCAAGCGGGGGTTCGGCAAGTCCGAGACCGCCAAGATCATTGAGACTGTGCTTGCCGAGGAAGGCCGCAAACCCGAGAGTATCTTCGACTTCGTGCAAGGCATCACGGCGGTGGCGCGCGACAAGCCCCATCAGGACGGCCGGTTGGACCTCGAGGCTAAGGCCAAGAAGTTGCTCGATCGGGCGAACTGAGGCCGATGGCGCCCGCTACAGTGGTGCGCGCGTGACGAGCCTCAGCTCTCGGTTCTCCGGCTGGCGCCGCCCTCAGAGGAAGAGGGCGGCGCTTCGCTTCGTGACGGGTCAGAAGGTCGAGGGAGGTTCTTGACCGCCCGTCGCGGAGAAACTTCGATGGCAAAATCTGTTCGGAAGATCGTCCTGAGCCAGTCTCGCGACATTCCTTTCAACCGGCTGGTGTTGAGCCAGGCCAATGTCCGCCGTATCAAGGCGGGTGTCTCAATTGAGGAGCTCGCGCAGGACATCGCTCGGCGCACGCTGCTCCAGAGTCTGACCGTCCGCCCGGTTCTCGACGAGGGCGGCGCCGAAACCGGCATGTTCGAAATCCCGGCCGGTGGGCGGCGCTATCGCGCGCTCGAGCTTCTGGTCAAGCAGAAGCGGCTGGGGCGTAACGCGCCGGTTCCCTGCGTCATCCGGACCGATGGCCTCGCCGAGGAAGACTCGCTCGCCGAGAACATCCAGCGGGTCCCACTTGAGCCCCTCGATCAGTTCCGCGCCTTCCGCGATCTCGTCGAGAAGGGTAGGACCGAGGAGGAGGTTGCAGCCGCTTTCTTCGTCAGCGTGTCGGTGGTCAAGCAGCGGCTGCGGCTCGCCGCCGTCTCGCCAGCGCTGCTCGACGTCTATGCCGAAGACGGCATGAGCCTCGACCAATTGATGGCGTTTGCGATCAATCCGGACCACGGGCGCCAGCAGCAGGTATGGCAGGCGGTGCAGCGTTCGCACAACAAGGAGCCGTATTACATCCGGCGTCTGCTGACCGAAGGCGCCGTGCGCGCCTCCGACAAACGCGCCCAGTTCGTTGGAATCGAGGCCTATGAGGCCGCCGGCGGCGACATCATCCGCGATCTTTTCCAGCAGGATGACGGCGGTTGGCTGCAAGAGCCGATGCTGCTCGATCGGCTCGTCGCCGAGAAGCTGGAGCGCGAGGCGGCTAACGTCCGATCCGAAGGCTGGAAATGGGTCGAGGTCGCCGTCGATTTTCCTTACGGCCACATCTGCGGTCTGCGCCGTATCTCCGGCGAGTCCGTCGCGATGACCGACGAAGAGGCCGCCGCCGCCGAAGCGCTGCGCGCCGAGTACGAACGTCATGAGCAGGAGCATTCCGACGTCGACGTCCTTCCCGAAGGGATCGATCAACGCCTTGGCGAGATCGAGACGGCCCTTGCCGAACTCGATGAGCGGCCAGTCCAGTACGACACTGACGAAATCGCGCGCGCGGGTGCCTTCGTCAGCATCGACGCGTCAGGCGCGCTGCGGGTCGAGCGCGGCTATGTCCGCCCTGAGGATGAACCGGCAATTCCGGAGCCGGAGGGAGAGGCGGACGCCGAGTCGAGTGCCACCCCAGCGGCGACCTCCGCCTCAGGAGATGCGACCGAAGGGCAGACAGGCACCTCGGCAAATGCCGAGGAACCCGATCAGGAGGACGGTATCAAGCCGATCCCTGACCGGCTGATGACCGAACTCACGGCGTATCGTACCCTGGCCTTGCGCGACGCGCTGGCAAAGGACCCGGACACTGCGTTCCTGGCGGCACTCCACGCCCTTTGCCTGAAGCTTTTCTACCGCTACACGCCCGAGTCCTGTCTCGACGTTGACGCGAAGAGCGTCGTCTTCGGCAGCCAGGCGCCGGGCCTCGGCGATGCCACCATCGCCAAGGCCGTCGACGAGAGGCACCGGCAGTGGTCGGAGCAGTTGCCGCGTGAATCAGCCGAGCTCTGGGACGCGCTCGCGACCTTCGATCGGGACAGCTGCGATGCCCTGTTCGCACATTGCATCGCGCTGAGCGTCAATGCAGTGTATGAGCCCTGGAATCGCCGGCCGCGTGCACTGGCTCACGCCGACCGTCTCGCCGATGCAATCGGGCTCGACGTCGCTGCCGCCGGCTGGTCGCCGACCGTCGACAATTATCTCGGGCGTGTGACCAAGGCGCGCATCCTGCAAGCCGTCCGCGAGGTCAAGGGAGAGACTGCAGCTCAGCTCCTCGAGCACCTGAAAAAGGGCGAGATGGCGGAGAGGGCGCAAGAACTCCTTACTGGCTCAGGTTGGCTTCCGGAGCCGCTGCGCACGGCTGGTCGCCCCTCCAGCGCAACATCACCGGCTTCTGAATCTGGCCCGATCTCGCCATCCGCTTCGGGGGAGGACGCGCCAGTGAGCGAATGCGAAGCGGCCACGCCGGATGCAGAGCATCCGCTGGAAGACACAACTCTCCCCGACGAGCCGCTGGTCGCGGCCGAGTAAGTCAGCACAAGCGTCACTCTCGAAGGCCCGCCAGAACCGGCGGGCCTTCTTGCTTTCGGGGCTGCCATGTCAACCCAAGCATCCGACCTTGCCCGCCGGCTGGCCGAGCGGGCCGAACTCGTCTGCCGGCGCTACCTCTCCAATGGGCGGCGTGTCGGCCGCTATTGGGTCGTCGGCGACGCTCGCAACGCGCCTGGCCGATCCATGTTCGTTCGGCTGCGCCCACGAAATGGGGGTAAGGGAGCGGCCGGCAAGTGGACCGACTATGTTGCGGCGAAGATTATGTTGCGGCTTGGCGCGGAGGCGCTGTCCCACAGCCGATTGGCAATTTCTACGCAACATAACGTCGTGCTGCGGGAGGTCGTGTGATGGCCCGCGACGCTTCTGAACTGTCGCGCCGCCTTGCCCAGAACGTCGAGGCGGTCTGCCGCCATTATCTGTCCAGCGGCCGACGACAGGGCCGCTACTGGCTGGTGGGTGATGTGCGCAACACGCCCGGCCGGTCGATGTTCGTGCGGCTTAGCGGACCGGACTTCGGTCCTGGCGCAGCCGGGCACTGGACGGATGCGGCCTCGTTTGAACATGGCGATCTGCTGGATGTCATCCGCGAGAGCTGCGGTTTTGTTGACTTCCGCGATGTCGCTGATGAGGCACGGCGCTTTCTAAGGCTGCCGCGTGCGGAACCGCACAATGCCTCAAAACCAGTTCGCGCACCCGTCACAGCCGGGTCGCTGGAAGCGGCGCAGCGGCTCTTCGCCATGTCGCAGCCGATCAGCGGCACGCTGGTTGTCACCTATTTGCGAAATCGCAGCATCACGGATTTGCGCGGCACGGCCAGCCTGCGATTCCATCCGCGTTGCTTCCATTTACCCGAAGGCAACGGCCCAACCGAAACATGGCCCGCCATGGTCGCTGCCGTCACCGATCTCGAAGGGAGAATCACGGGCGCACACCGCACATGGCTCGCGCGTGACGGCGTGGGCAAGGCACCCATCGGGACGCAACGCAAGGCGATGGGGGATTTGCTCGGCCATGCTGTTCGCTTCGGCGCGGTCGATGATGTCATGGCAGTCGGCGAAGGCATCGAGACTATACTGTCGCTGCGCTGCGCGCTGCCTGCTATGCCGATGGCTGCCGCGCTCTCGGCCAACCACCTTGCCGCCCTTCTGCTTCCGCTGACGCTACGTCGACTCTACATCGCTCGCGACGCCGATGCCGCGGGCGAGATGGCGTTCTCGGCCTTGCGCGAACGCGCCGAAGCGGCCGGCATCGAGGCGCGTGCCCTGTCTCCGCGGATGGGTGACTTCAACGAGGACCTGCGGGCATTTGATCTCGATGCGCTACGAGCAGCCCTGCACATCCAACTCGCGCCGCAGGATTTGTGTTGTTATACAGATTTTTGAGCGGCTGCCACGCAATGTAACTGTCATTGCGGTGCTCGGTGCGGAACCTTGGGCCTCCACCATTTTGGAGGCACAAGTATGTTTGAAGAAATCTTCTTTCCCCGAACCGCCGAGAGATACCGCGCCGCGCCACTTGCCGCGCAGCGGGAACGATACCTCGTTCATCTCAAGGAGGCGGGCACCAAGCGATCGGTTTTGCGAACAAACGCAAATAATCAATTGAGCTTGGTGCGCCTTCTGAAGCTGAAAGAAGGCCGCAGAGTGCGTCTGTCGCAGATAGATGCTGCGACCGCAATGTGGTCAAAACCGAAGGCGCGCAGGTGTGATTGGGCGGCGTCGCCCAAGGCGAGATCACTTTTTACCAGTCGCGGAATCCGATGGCTGCGCTTCCTCGGATGGCTTGACGAACCAAACCATGAACAGCATCCGTATCACGCAAAGGTCGCGATCTTTGAGACGTGGATGCGCGAGGAGCGCGGCCTTTCCACGGAGACAATACGCGACTACTGCCGCGCCACCCACCACTTCTTCTTTTGGCTGGCTGCAAAGGGTGTTCCCCTCAGCGCCCTCCGAATGATCGACATCGACGATGCCGTTGCGGTCGAGCACGAGCGAAAAACCTGGAACCGCCGGACGATGCACGACTACGCGCAACGACTGAAGGCGTTCTTCCTGTTTGCAGAAGCACGCGGCTGGTGCCGGGCGGGTCTGGCTGCGGGGATCATGGCGCCTCGATTTAGGGCCGATGAGACGGTGCCGAAGGGGCTCAGGCGCGAAGATGTTCTGCGCCTGCTGACTTCCGTTCATGGGGATCGGCCGGTCGACAAGCGCGACCGAGCAATCCTGATGCTGTTTGTCACTTACGGGCTGCGAGCCGGGGAAGTCGCCGGCCTGCGACTGGATGATCTGGACTGGAAAAACGAGATGCTCCGCGTCCGCTGCCCGAAGCCCGGTCGGACCCATCTCTGGCCGCTGTCACACGAAGTCGGCCATGCCATCCTGCGCTACATAAGGGAGGTCCGGCCATCTGGCTTCGGGCGCAGCCTCTTCTTCACATCGCACGCGCCAATCCGGCCTGTTAACCGAAAGACCCTCGGCAAGATCGTCAATGATCGCCTGGCAGGCATTGGCATCGCCTCCGGCCGGCGAGGTACGCACGCCTTACGACACGCTGCCGCCCAGCATCTTCTGGATCAAGGCCTGTCGATGAAGGTGATCGGGGACTTTCTCGGGCATCGTGATCCGTCCTCCACCACGATTTACGCCAAGGTCAATCTCGCTGCTCTGCGCGAGGTCGCGGCCCTCGATCTGGAGGGCCTGGTATGATGCTGTGTGAGGCGATCGAGCAATATATCCTCTGGCGGCGGGCCCATGGTGCGAAGTTCGCGACTGGCTCGGACATTCTGCACCACTTCCTTCAATATGTGGATGGAAATGCCGCTTGCGATGCGGTCAGCAAGAAGCAGGTTCTGACCTTCCTGGCGGGCCAGGGAGCGCTGACCCGGAATCGCGAGAACAAATATTACGCCCTTGTTGGCTTCTGGCGCCATGCAATCAGCCGTGGCCACGCGACGCGCTCGCCACTGCCAAGCAACGAACCGAAATCCCCACCCCGGAAGCCGCCATATATCTACTCGCATGATGAGTTGCGGCGGCTGTTTGATCCCGCGAATGTGGCAAGCAGCCGACGCGGTGCAGTTCAGTGCGACGCGATCACATTCCGCACTCTCCTGATCCTGTTATACGGAGCCGGGTTGCGCTTCAGCGAAGCGACAGCACTCACGCTGGCGGACGTTGACCCGTCGGAAAATGTTCTGACCATACGGGCGACGAAGTTCTACAAAAGCCGTCTGGTTCCGATCGGACCGCAGCTTGCAGCGGAGCTGGCGAATTATATGCCTCTGCGGCGGCGCTGCGGGCTTGCGCAGGGCAACGCTTCCTTCCTTCTGGCGAACCCGGACGGTACGCGGCTCGCCAGCAGCACCGTTCAGTCTGCGTTCGACGCATTGCGGCGTATCGCCGGAGTGCGTCGCACGACTGGCGGCCGACAGACCCCTCGGCTGCACGACCTCCGACATAGCTTCGCTGTTCACAACCTGACCGCCTGGTATCGTCAAGGGGCGGATGTGCAGCGGTTGTTGCCCGCACTCTCCACTTACCTCGGTCATTCCGATCTGGAGGGCACGAAGGTCTATCTGACGATGACTCCGGAGCTTCTGCAGCAGGCATCGCTGCGCTTTGAGCGCTATGCGGGAGGCCGTAATGCCTGAAGTCGTAACCCTCGGCCCATGGCTTCGGCGCTTCCTGTCCGAACATATCGTCACAGAGCGCAATCTGGCCCGCAACACCCGCAAGAGCTATCGGGACACCTTCAGCCTTCTGCTGCCCTTTGTCAGCCGCAAGGTGCGCAAGCCCGTGGACCGGCTGGTCGTGCGCGATCTCACCTCTCGGCATGTGCTGCAGTTCCTTACCCATCTTGAGGAAGATCGCGGATGCTCTGCGCGAACTCGTAATCAGAGGCTCGCCGCCATCCGGGCATTCGCCCGCTTCATCGGCAGCCGGGACCCAGCCCTTGTCGAATGGTGCGGTCATATCCGGGCCATCACCTCGAAGAAATCCATGCCGCCACCGGTCGGATGGCTGACCAAGGCGGAAATGGAGGCCATGCTCGCCCTGCCTGATCGCAAAACCAGGCGGGGTCGGCGCGAATACGCGCTTCTGCTCTTTCTGTACAGCACTGGCGCGCGGGTCTCCGAGGCCACGGAACTGAAAGTGCGCGATCTGCAGATCGGGCGCGGGAATAGCGGTCACGATCTTGCCACCCTGCACGGAAAGGGCGGCAAAACGCGCCAGTGCCCACTGTGGGCCGAAACCGAACGCGTTCTGGCAGATGAGATCCTTGGTCGGCCGCTCGATGACGCCGTATTTGTCAGCAGGCTCGGGAAGCCCTTCACCCGCTTCGGCGTGTATCGGCTCATCGAGCGATACGCGGCCCAAATGCCAGAATTGGCGGACAGAACGATAACCCCTCATGTGATCCGGCACACGACGGCCTGCCACCTGGTTCTCGCGGGCGTGGACATCAACACCATCCGCGCTTGGCTCGGCCACGTCTCGATCAGTACCACCAACATCTATGCCGAAATAGACCTCACGCTGAAAGCCAACGCTGTAGCTCTTTGCGAAGTCGGTCAGTCAAAGCCCATCCGTTCATGGAAGGAGGACAAGGATCTGATGAGCTTCCTCAGCGCCTTGTGAGTGAGGAGTTATGGCGTTTGGGGACGCTCCGACATGAGCGTCCCCACAGGACGCAGCGCGGACCAAGTTCAGCCTGCTGGCAATGCGGGCTCAGCAAACCGCTGGACATCCACCGGCCGCAGTTGCGGCACCAATGTCGCGCGAAGCGCCGAAAAGCCGGCTCGGCAGAGATCCTCATTGAAGTCGCTGAGCTGCGGCGACAGCACATGCGGCACGATACCCGCTACTGCAGCCCTGGCCGCCAGCGCGGCCACCGCTGCGTCGCCGGCCCGGTCCGCATCGTGCAGGATGTAAAGAACGCGCAAGCCCGGTGGAAACAGGATGGCGGCGAGATGGCTGGAGGAGAGCGCCGCCGCCAGCGGCAGATTGGGCAGAACCTCGCGCAGCGAGAGCACGGTCTCGATGCCTTCGCCGGCGGCCAGCACATCCTCGGCGACGCCAAAGCGCACAGCATTGCCGAGGAGATTACCCATCGCGCGTCGCGGGGTCTTGATCGGCGCCTTGCCGCGGGCCGGGTCAAGCCAGGTACGGTGTACGCCGGTGATCGCCCCGGATAGGTCAGTCACCGAAGCGATTAGGGCCGGAAACGATAGGTTCTCGGCGCTGCCTTCCGGCCGGTAGAAACAGCGCGGATGAAACCGAAGGGCCGCAAGCCCGGCCACCGCGGTCAGACGTCGCCCGTGCAGGTAACGCTCCGCCAGCGTGCCGCCGATGGAACGTGACGCGGCGAAGAGGCGGCCCGCAGATTCCGCGGAGCCTTGCGGGGCCGGGCTGCGCCGAGCCGCCGCTACTGAGGAGGGCGGCAGGTTAGGCAGCCTTAGAAAGCGCCGTGCCTCATCAGCGACATCGCGGAAGTCAACAAAACCGCAGCTCTCGCGGATGACATCCAGCAGATCGCCATGTTCAAACGAGGCCGCATCCGTCCAGTGCCCGGCTGCGCCAGGACCGAAGTCCGGTCCGCTAAGCCGCACGAACATCGACCGGCCGGGCGTGTTGCGCACATCACCCACCAGCCAGTAGCGGCCCTGTCGTCGGCCGCTGGACAGATAATGGCGGCAGACCGCCTCGACGTTCTGGGCAAGGCGGCGCGACAGTTCAGAAGCGTCGCGGGCCATCACACGACCTCCCGCAGCACGACGTTATGTTGCGTAGAAATTGCCAATCGGCTGTGGGACAGCGCCTCCGCGCCAAGCCGCAACATAATCTTCGCCGCAACATAGTCGGTCTTATGTGCAGTTGAACATAAGACCGATGCCGCGACCGCTGAACACGGCGATCTGCTCGACGTCATCAGGGAAAGCTGCGGCCTTGTTGAATTCCGCGATGTCCTTGCCGAGGCGCGGCGTTTTCTCAGCCTGCCGCAGACCGAGGCGGAATCCAAATCGCCGCTCCCACCCGTTCCCATCGGTTCGCCGGAATCGGCTCGGCGGCTGTTTGCCATGTCAAAGACCATTCATGGCACGCTCGCAGAAACATACCTCCGGACGCGCGGTATTTCGGCCTTGAATGAGCTCACGAGCCTTCGGTTTCACCCGCGTTGCTACTACAGGCCGCATGATGATCTCCCGACCGAGACCTGGCCGGCCCTGATCGCGTCCGTCACCACGCTCGACGGGGTCATCACCGGCGTCCACCGCACGTGGCTCGATCGTTCCGGTCTGAGCAAGGCGCCGATCGACACGCCACGCCGCGCGATGGGCCTCTTGCTCGGGAACGCTGTCCGATTTGGACGGGCCCATGATGTCCTCGCCGCCGGCGAAGGCATCGAGACCATGCTCTCCTTGCGCTCCGCACTTCCTACCTTGCCACTGGCATCTGCGCTATCGGCCAACCATCTCGCGGCCATGCTGCTGCCATCGAGCCTGCGCCGGCTCTACATCGCCCATGACGCCGATGCGGCCGGGAAGGCGGTCGCAACCGCATTGGCACAACGGGCAGAAGCCGCCGGTATCGAGGCGATCCCACTATCGCCCCGGCTCGACGACTTCAACGAGGATCTGCGCACCTTCGGCATCGATGAGCTGCGGGCAGCTCTTCGCATTCAGCTCGCGCCTGCGGATGTCGTCCGATTCTTGCCGTCGGTAGTCGCGATCACGCCATGAGTGCCTGCGCCTCGCCATCTGCGTTGACAACCGATCAAAGGTGAGGCCACGTCGTGAGAGAGCCGCGCCCGGCCTTCTAGAGGGCGATCGGACGGCAAGCGCGCCGGACCGGCAATGGCAGGGGCGCGGCTATTTTCCGCCGGCGGTGGTCACCGCGCAAATCAACGTCGATGAATCCATCCCGCCTTTGCATCGCGAAGCAAAATAGCCGCGACCTGCCATCCTCCGCTATCGCTGCGGCCCTCCGCGTTGCTTCGGGTTCTGGTCCGGCCCGCCCGCCGCCTGAGTGATCGCCACGAAGGCCGCGATGGTCGCGGCCGATCCACGGAGGGCCTCATCCCATGACCGATCGTGACGACACCGCATTCGAACCGCAGCACAGATTATCATCGCTTCATCACGTTCTGACCGAACTGCAACTCTTCGGCTACCGCCCGTTCAGCGATGAGCCAGATCCGAGGCCGCTCCCCGAAGGCAAGACGATCGCGGGCGCCGTTGCTGACATCTTCGATGCCTTCGTGGCCACCCTGAGCGACAGCCGCATGGAGCCGGACCTGGAGGACCTGCTCTGGTCGACGGTCAATCTATTCCATCGAGCCGCAGACCGGATCGAGCGCCAGCTCGACCACAACGAGCAGGCCCAGCGTAGAAGCCAACGCGAGCAGGATGGCTCGGAGGTATGCTCGGTCGAACTCGAGCGGCTCATCACGGAAGGACTCTCGTTGATCGAACGCCGCAACTGCATGGAACTGTTCCGCGAGCAAGCTATTGCTCAATTCGAAACCCACACCGGCTCACTCTGGCGCCCGCGATCTGGATCGCTCGTCGATCATCGCTCGGTCACTTCGGCAGTGATCGACTCCCGAGACTTTCTCGCCGCAAAGCGTCGCGCCGAGACCGAGGTGCTTGTTCCGGTCGGACCCAAGGTCGCACTGACCGGAGGCCTCGACTTCGATGACCATCATCTGATTTGGGATCGCCTCGACAAGGTTCACGCCAAGCACAGCGACATGGTCCTGTTGCATGGAGGCTCACCAAAGGGCGCCGAGCTCATTGCCGCCAAATGGGCGACGAACCGCAAGGTGCCGCAAGTCGCATTCAAGCCGGATTGGTCGAAGCACGCGAAGTCGGCGCCATTCAAGCGCAACGATCTCATGCTGACGATGATACCAATCGGCGTCATCGTATTCCCGGGAACGGGAATTCAGGACAATCTCGCCGACAAGGCGCGGCGGATGGGAATTCCGGTCTGGAAGTTCGGCGACGGCGGCGCATAGCGCCGCCGCATCGAAGCGCGCGCGTTGTCGACACTACGATTGCTGCGAGGATGCGTCGAGAAGCCAGCCCGTCTTGCCAACTCTCGGGACAGATTACGCGAGCAGGCATTTATCGGAGAGCCAGATCCAAGCGCATGGCCTACTCACCACGAACGAAGGTTGCAAAGCCGGCGGCCACGTCAGGCGGGAAAGCCGATAAACACCTCGGAAAAGAGACGCAAAGTGAATTTTGAAGCTAGTTTCTCTCTCGCGCATGCGCTTCTGGTCCCGTTCGGGTGCGCATCGATCAACTTGCGTGTCAGGTCGGCGGCTTCGACGCAACTCGCTATAGAACAAGTCCAACCCATATTGAGCCGAGATCTCGTTCGAGAATAACGTTGCCATCCCCTCTTAGATGACGGCGGCGGCCACGCCGCCAGTCCAGGTGCCGTGCTCACCTGCGCCTGGAAGGTAGTCCCGCTTGTAGCTGACTTCGTTGGCCTTGTAGTCCGCCTCCGTGAGTTTCTTCCTAACCTGAGCATGAACTGCTTCGCTCCGATCCCGGTCGCAGAATGAGTAGCGCTGGATAGTGCCTCCGAAGACGCCAGGGGGATCGTGGGCTTCAACCAGCAGTACAAAAAGGCGCCGACCAAGGAGATGTTCATTGCGACCTGTGGAGCCTCAAGGGGTTGTCCGTGGTCAAACCAAGCCGGCTGATCGGGGGTTGCGCGTCTATGTCACACGGGGCGGCACCAGTTGTATTGATGCAGCCCGATCGGTAGCTCTTGGCGCGCCGATCTGATGTTGGGTAGGCTGGCAAACTCAGTGGAGGCGCTGGCGCAGTTTCTTGATCACTTCGCGCAGGTCGTCCGCGTACTCTTCGATGATCCTTCGTGCCTCCTCCAAGCACGACTGCTCGCGCCTCTGCGCTTCTTCACCCCGATCCGGTTGTGCCTGAGGTCGTTGCATGCTGCGAATCCTATGACGGAAAGGGGGACGGCCGTTGATTTGCGTCAAGAGATGATCAGGTTTGACGGTCGGTCTTGCGCCGTTGAGCATTGTACACAACTGCTTCAGGAAGCCATAGCCGCAGGGCAGCCAATCCCTCAGGCTGGAGCTGAGTCAGGTCGCCCAGAATCTTTGGACGCCAGCTCCAAGCCGGCGCTGCCAGACGCACCTTGGGCATGGCCCACCTCGAAGCAAACCTGACAGGAGAGTCCGGTCGCAAGGAACTCCTTCACAACGGACCCATTGACTTCGGCAAGGGCGGCTCGGATTAGTCGGCTGCCCTGTCCAAGTGTCGTCGGCTCGGAAATCAGCGGCCCGTCGAACTCATCCCAATTCACGGTCACCATTCCGTCATTCCGCTCCCAGGCGATACGAAGGCGGCCCCGTTCATGCGAAAGCGATCCGTGCTTGACCGCATTTGTGGTCAGCTCATGGAACACCAAGGCGATATTTCGCGCTACCTTTGCGGGCAGGTCAATCCTTTGTCCGTGCATCTCAACACGCTGCTCAATCTGGTAGGGGCAAAACTCACTCGCCAGAATGCCGCGCAGATCAGGGTGTTCATGCGACCTTATGATCAGCTCGTCCGCCTTCAACATCGCCCGAAGCCGCCCGCCTATAATGTCCGCCTTCTCTGGATCGTTCTTCAGCGTAGCTCTCACGATCGAGGAGACGACTGCCAACGTGTTCCCGGCCCGGTGTAGAAGTTCGCCGACCAGTAGCTCCTTCTCGTGCTCGCGCAGAATGGCCCGGCTGAGTGCTGATCGAAACACATGCCCTAGCCAAACCATCAGCACGGCACCAAGGGCAAACAAGCCGAGATTGCTCATGTTGCTGATGGTGAGCGGGCCGCCGCTGGACGGAGGCGGCAAGAAGATCCACCAAACAACCAAGGCGCTCACGACAGCAGCGAATGTTGCTGCGAACGCACCCGCGAACAAGCTCACGATCAATACAGCGGGGATGTAGGGGGCGAAATAGACACTCGCGCCAAGAAACTTAACGAACACGAACATGAATGCACTGCTGACAGTGACGGCTACAGCGGCAAGCAGGAATGCCTCTGGCGACACTGGGTGCAGTCGAACCGCAAAGCTTTCCAGGAACCGGTTCACGCGCGGCACACAAAAAGGGGAATGCGGGACGGCCGCAAAGTCCTCTCAGATTGGAACCGAAGTGCTCCGCACGTCAAGCCGATCGAAGGAACGGAGGCATTATTTCGCGGCCATTCCCCGGGCTGTCCATAGCATGCGCCCGATCGCCGTCGGCGCCAACCCCGCGGGCCGCGGCCCGGAGATGTGTTAACTGCGTGCCGGGCCAACTGTATCCGCCGTTCTGGCGCCCCGCGCGCCCATCAGCTTCGGCGAGCCAATCGTGGTATCGCGTGCGGTCTGGAACGTTCCAGCTCGTCCGATCCCGCTAGGCCGGGGGTCCGCTGGCGTTCAGAAGCTGGGATACCGCGGTCACCAGCTGAGCCGGTGCGAACGGCTTCGTGAGAAGGATGCTGTTGGGCACGCCAAACCTGGCCCAGTCCTCTGCGGCCGTCCCGGTCATAGACGACCGGGAAAGTCGGGTCGCGCTCTCTGGCGATGCGAGCGAGGTCCCACCCGCTCATCCTGCCACCGAGGTTCACATCGGTCACCAGCGCGCGGAAACTGGCGATCTCGCTGTTGAAAAGAGCGACTGCGTCCTCCGCCGACGAAAGGATTTCCGCCAGGAAGCCGCCTTCGCTCAGTGCGTCCTCCAGCATCTCCTGCACCTGGAAGTCGTCCTCCGCGATCAGAATTTTGAGCGGTTCGTTCAAGGCTGTCCTCACTCGAGAAGTTTACTCGACCTGAGCGCTGTTGTCCTTTGGAATCGTTGTAAGTGCCGCCGCCCGTCAATCCGTCGCCTTCACAATCTCAGGCGGCTGGGAGGCGTAGTAGGCCGCGGCCTGGTCGATTTCCTCCGGCGCCATCGCGCGCGCGATGTTCCGCATCTGCTGGCTGATGTCATTGCGCCGCTCGCTCGCGGCGAAGGCCTGCAGTTGCGCCTTCATGTAAGCCTCGGATTGTCCCTCCAGCCATGGGCTGCCGGCCTTGTTGTCGAGGCTGCCGTGGCAGGAGCCGCAGGGCGCGATGCCCCGCAGCGGCGCGCCGTAGATCACGATGCGGGGTCTCGGAAGCTGCGGCGTCGGATGATAGGCCGGCAGCCGCGGCAGATAGGCGTAGTAGGCCGCGAGATCGGCGATCTCTTGGTCGGTCAGGTTGACGGCGAACGGCGACATGACTGCGTTGGTGCGGGCGCCCGAGCGGAAGTCGAGCAGCTCCTTGTAGATCACGCTCGCGTACTGACCGGCAAGGTTCGGCGAGTCGGCGCGGCTGATGCCGGTGGGGCCATGACAGATGGCGCAGCGCTGCGCCAGCGTGGCGCCGCGGCCGATGGACTCCTGGCTCGGCCTGGCAAGCGTGGTCGGGGTCAGGACCGCCTCGGACAGCCGGGGCCCCACCTTGGCGGTCGGGACGGAGGCAGAGCGCTGGGGCAGGCCTGCCGCGCTGCAGATCGCGTCCCATAGGCTGGCGAACTGCAATTCCTTCTGGGCGTAGGGCAGCACGATCAAGCCGCCCAGGGCCGTCAGGACGAAGATGCCGGCCACGACGCCGACGCTGACTGCGAAGTAGGGATTGCGCGAGGAGAAGATTTCGCGGGCGCTCATCATTGCGCTCCCACGTAGACGGCCGGCACCGAAGTATCGGAGCGGAAAGCCAGCGCCGCGATCGGATAGCCGTAGTTGGTGATCGTGAGCCCGATCATGAGCGCGACCCAGAGCGCGAACGTGTTGAGTGCGATCGGCACCGTCTTCGGCGGATGGACAGCGACGCTGAAGCGGTAGGCTCCGGCATCGGCGGGTGCTTGGCGATGCGCGGTCGCCAGGATGTACAGGAACAGCAATCCGGAGATCAGCAGGATCAAGGCCCCGACCGCCGACAGCGTCACGGAAAGCGCCTGCGGCGCGATCGCCGGGTCGGAATAGTCGTAGTAGGCCATCCGGCGCGGCATACCGAGAATCCCGACCCAGTGCCACGGGAACGTCGTCGCGATCATACCGACGAACCACAGCCAGAGCTGCGCCCGGACAAGCTTCAGATCGGGCAGGGCGCGGCCCGTGAGATGCGGCCAGAGATCGTAGGCGATGGCGAAGTACATGATCACGATCGCGCCGCCGAAGATCAGGTGGAAGTGGCCGGTGATCCACTGCGTGTTGTGGATCGTCGTGTCGAGCTGATAGCTCATGTTGATGAGCCCGCCGGCGCCGCCGAAGCCGAGCAGGACGAACGAAAACGCGACCGCCAGCATGATGGGATTGTCCCACGGCAGCGCCCCGATCCAGCCGAACGGGCCTCGGCCGCCCCGCAGGCGGGCGGCGATCTCGACCGACGCGCAGATCGTGAACACGGTGAGCAGGGTCGGGAGCGCGACGAGCGCGGTGAAGGCGGAGTGGATGAACTTGAAGCCGGCGCCGACCTGCGGGTCGGCGAAGGTGTGGTGGATGCCGATCGGCATCGCGACGACCAGGAACAGGATGAACGCGATCCGCCCCATCGTATCGCTGTAGAGCCGGCCGCCGATCGCGCGCGGCACGATGGTGTAGTAGGCGATGTAGGTCGGCATCAGCCAGAAATAGACGATGGCATGCAGCGTCCAGGAGAAGAACACGCGCGCGAGACCTGCGTCGATCGTGGTCCTCCAGCCGAGCGCGACCGGAATGATCTGCAGCAGGAGCTCGAGCGCGGCTCCGACGGCGGTCCAGGCCCAGAGGTAGGAGCCGGCGACGTTGGCGAACATCGCGAGCGGAACGGGCTCTCCAGGGTGTTCGCGCCGCCATACCCGCAGGTTGATGGACATTAGCGCGACCCAGATCCAGGAGCCGACCACGACCAGCACGACGCCGATGTAATAGAACGCGCTGCCGATCAGCGGCGGGTAGAAGGTGTAGAGCACCGAGGCGCGTCCTAGCGCGACCGGCACCATCGCCATGACCGCTCCGAAAACGATCAGCCAGAAACCCGCCCAGGCCCAGCGCACGCCGACGAGAGGCTGCTTCAGTGCCGACTCCGAGATCGCGTAGCCGAAACCCATCGCTACCAGCGTCGGAAAGACGTAGCCCATGACGGTCCCATGGGCCGTCAGCGATCGATAGTACCATTCCGGATTGCTGATCCAGGTGTAGAGTGGGCTCCGGACGAACATCTGCCAGGCGCCGAGGAAGAGCGCGAGCCCAAACACCGCGAACGCCAGCCAGAAATGCGCCAGGACGAGCTTCCTATTCACCAACACAGCTCAGCCTCCCGCCGCTCTTCGACTTGGCGACGAACTCCTCTTTGTCGATCACCTTGACCTTGCCCCACATGCCTTCGTGGCCGAAGCTGCAGAATTCCTGGCAGGGCATCAGGTGGTCGCCGGGCTTCTCGAAGCGCATGAGCTGCTCGGAGACGTAGCCTGGCACCAGCATGGTGTTGACGTTGGTCCCCTGGACGAGAATCCCGTGGACCACGTCGGCGCTGGTGGCGCGCAGCGTGATCGGCGTCTGGGCCGGCACCAGGATGCAGGTAGGCGTGAAGGAATACTGCTGGCCGATGGCACGGACCGTCACGGCGCCGTTCGGCTCCAGCACGCTGCCGAGATTGGATTCGACGAATTCTCCGGAGAGGTGCAGCCGGGTCGGGTCGATGGTCTCGACGCGCGCCTGCGGCATGGTGACCTGGTGGATGCCGGCGAACGCGGCCATGACGGCCAGCACCACGATGATGATCACCGAGATGGTCGCCCAGCGGCGCTCCGTGCGCACCGCGACCTCGGCGCCGTGGTTGCCGTCATGGACGGTCATTGCAGGGCTCCGCGAGGGAGGAAGACGAAGAGATAGAACGCGAACCACATCCCCACCACCAGCGCCGTAGCTATCCCTGCCACCGTCAGTGCCCCGCCCGGTCCGGCGGCCACGATGCGATCGACGCGGTCATCCGCGGTAGACTCGGTCTGCTCGGGGAGATCCGTGTTGATCATCTGGGCCTCAGTTCAGGGGGGCGGAGCGCAGTTCGTTGGCCTCGCGGGCGCTGACCGGCGCGCCGCGATTGCCCCATGCGGTGCGGATGTAGGAGACGACGGCGGCGACCTCGTTGTCGGAGAGAAGGCCTGCGAACGGCGGCATGCCGTAGGGACGAGGATTTCCTTCCGTGCCCGGCGGGTAGCCGCCGTTCAGCACCATCCGGATCGCGTTGACGGCGGACTCCATCTCGATCGATTGGTTGTTGGCGAGCGGGGGCCAGTGCGGCGGCTTGCCCTCGCCCTGGGCGCCGTGACAGCTCGCGCAACGTGCGTCGTAGACGGTCTTGCCGAGGCTGACCAGAAGGCTGCTCTCGGTGGTCGGCAAGGTCGCAGACGTCGTCGGCGGACGCGACGCTGGTTCGGCGATGCTCTTCAAGTACACCGCCATCGCGTTCGTGTCTTCGTCGGTCAGGTATTGCAGGCTGTTGTGGACGACTTCCGCCATGGGACCGTAGACGACGCCACGCGCGGACACCCCGGTCTTCAAGAGATCGGCGATGTCCTTGAGGCTCCAGTCGCCGAGCCCGGCTTCGCGGTTGGAGGTGAGGGACGGCGCGTACCAGTTCTGCATCGGAATGAGACCGCCCTTGAAGGCGTCCGACTGCGACGTGCCGCCGAGGGCGTTGATCGGAGAGTGGCACATGCCGCAATGGCCGAGTCCTTCGACGAGATAGGCTCCGCGATTCCACTCGGCCGATTTGGACGGGTCAGGCTTGTATTCGCCCTCGCTGAAGAAGAGCTGCGCCAGCCGAGGATCAGTTGCCGGTTGGAGTAGGGGAAGCGGAGGTCGTGCTCCCGGTTCTTCTGGCTTACCGGCGGAATCGACTTCAGATAGGCGAAGATCGCGGCGCTGTCGGCCTGGGTCACCTTGGTGTACGAGGCGAACGGCATCGCCGGGTACATCGGGCCGCCGTCCGGAAAACGGCCGGTATGCATGGCCTTGTAGAAGTCCTCGGCGGTCCACTTGCCGATGCCGGTCTCCCGATCGGGCGTGATGTTCGAGGAGTAGAGCGTGCCGAACGGCGTCGGCATCGCGCGGCCGCCGGCGAAGGTGCGGCCCTCCGGGGCCGTATGACACGCGATGCAGTCGCCGGCGCGCGCGAGATACTCGCCGCGCTTGACGATGTCGCTTGGACCGGCGGGCTGCGTCTGTTGCGCGCTCGCGGACGAGGTCGCGATCAGCGGAAGCAGCAGTGCAAGGATTCGTGTGCGTGGACGCATCGCCGCCTCCTCAATCCGGCTCGCTTCCGCACGCGAAGGGCAGCACGTAGGCTCCCTTCGGCGCGGGCGCGATGGTAATCGGAGCGGGCCGGCTCGCGAGGTAGGCCGCCACCGCGGTGACGTCCGCCTCCGTGAGACGTGCCGCGACCTGCTGCATGCAATCCGGCGCCTTCGCCGTGCGCGTGCCGTAGCGCCAAGCGCCCAACTGCGCGCTGATATAGTTCGGGCGCAGTCCCAGGAGACCGGGGATGCCGGGCTCCATGCCGGTGAGGCCGGGCCCGTGGCAACTGCCGCAGGCCGGAATCTGCCGGGCCGGGTCGCCACGCGTGACCAGCGCCTGCCCCTGCTGCATGATCTGCTGGCTCACCTCGCTCGCGGCGGGCGCGGGCAACGGCGGCCGCTGCTCCGCGAAGTATTCGGCCATCTCCTGCAAGTAGGGGTCGCCGAGATACTCGAGCAGATAGTTCATCGGCGGGTACTTGCGCCGGCCGTTCTTGAACGCGAGAAGCTGATTGTAGAGATAGCCGGCGGGCTTGCCGGCAAGACGAGGAAAGTAGACATCGGCGGTGCCTTCACCCTCCTTGCCGTGGCACGGCGTGCATGCTTCGACGCGCGCCTCCATGGTGTCGGGCGGCTGGCCAGGTGTTTGAGCAAAGACGGGAAAAGCCTGGATGCAGAGCCCCCACGCTAGTCCGGCAATCATTGTTCGCATCCGCACGCGGCACCCCAATGCTGCGCAATGAGGGGATCAAACGACCTGCGGAGGGATTTGTTCCAAGCGGGACCAAGCGAAATGAACGGACGAGGCCGGAGTGCCGAGGAGTCCGGGCCTCGCGACCGGAACGACGCGGAGGCCGCTCGGTATGAGCATAACACTAGTGATGGTTCGTTCTGTTCGCCTTGTGGCAGCTTCAACTTCTCGCGACGTCGTGAGCCGGGCGCGAGAGGGGAGCAGAGCCGAGCCGCCAAATACGCCGAGAAAAAGCGGCAGAGTCTAACTACGTTCTAAGAAGCCCGATGGTGGTCTTCCATGCATTCTCCGAGCTACTCGCCTTCAGCAACGGGATCGTCGGGATCGAGCAAGCCCAGTGCGGTCTCGCTCTTGGCGAAAAATTCGCTCGATCTCCTCGCGCTCGTTGGGCCAGGGCGTGTCCTCTGGCGCCCCGAGCTCGTTCGTCCACCTGAAAGAGGCGCTGCGGCTCAGCGGCGCCGCGGCGGAGACCCAGGCCGAGCTCGTCGAGACCGGAGCGGGATTGCACGAGTCTTCGATTGTGCGCGCGCGCCCGCGACCAGAGCAGGGTCTAACCTTCGCTGCCGCATCGATTGTTGCTTCGATCGTTACGCGCAGTGATGTCCGGTCGATCCGATAGCGGGCCTTCCTCGCAGCACTTCGTAACCATCATGCGCCCGGAGCCTCGGCGCGCTACGTGCTAGATCGGAGCCTCTTGCAGGTGCGCTTATGCTCGGCAAATGATTCGTCCACTCTGCATGTGCTCTCTCCTCTCCCACCTGAAAACGAACCGACCTCTTGTATCGTACGACCGACGGCAGTCACGTCTCCTCTCAATGTTGTTCAGCACGCGAACACCTCGCCTCTTTGATGGCTTGATCTGGCCGAAGACCGGCTGTGCCTCGACCGTCTGAGCCGCAACGCCGTTGATGCGACTTTCTTCCCCTGGGCTAAAGCCCATTCCTCGCGAGACAAGAAAGTCGCTTCACCGGCGTCCTCCGCTGTGCTCCGGCCCGCAAGCGGGTGCGTCGCCGATCGTCATTCGGCCTGGTCATCGCCATCGAGGCCGCGGTGGTCGCGGTCCGAAACAACGCAAGGAGACTTGATATGGCTACCATCGGTTCGTTCAAGAAGGTCGGTGACGATTTTCAGGGAGAGATCGTCACCCTGAGCTTGCAGGCCAAGGGCGTCCGCATCGTCGCCGAACCCAACCGCTCCAATGACAATGCTCCGAGCCACCGCGTGTACGTTCGCCGAGCTGAGATCGGGGCAGCGTGGTCGAAGCGCTCCGAGGAAGGTCGCGATTACCTCTCGCTCAAGCTCGACGACCCCTCGTTCAACTCGCCGATCTACGCCAACCTGTTCGATGACGAAGGCGGCGAAGGTTACACGCTGCTCTGGTCGCGGCCGCGCAAGAGCGCCGACTGAGAGACGCTCAGTCAAGCCCCGCCCGGCGTCGCCGGGCGGGGCTTCTTTGATGCGGCGATCGCGAAAACGAGCGCCCGGCGGCTTCAAGTCAGCAATCAGAGCGCAGGACCACCGCCTGGCGCCGAAAAGTTGGCGCAGTTGCGAGCCGCTCGCCTGCACGAACCAGCGTCGGCGAGCGATGCGTTCGACCGGGATGCGGAAAAGAGCCCCGCGATCGGTTCTGTTCGGCACGGCGCTTGCCGCTGAGCGCCGCATAGTTGTTCGACAGATTGTTGGCTTTCGCGGTCGGAATATCCGGGCGAACTCCCCTCGACGATTGTTCTGGTGCCGATGTGATTAGTCATCGGAAGCGATCGTGCAGTTCCGACCCGATTGCTTCGCCCGATAGAGCGCCTGGTCACATCGCTCAATGAGGGCCTCGAAGCTCTCGCCGGGTTTGAATTGGGCAACGCCCGCCGAAATCGTCACTTGCCCGATCAACTCGCCCGTTGCCCGCTTCTTGACGTTAGCGTTGGCAATTCTGGTGCGCACTCGTTCGGCGATCTCCTGCGTGATTGTGAGCGAGGCTCCCGGCAGAATACCGATGAGTTCTTCTCCACCGTAACGCGCTGCGAGGTCGCCGTCCCTGATGCCTTCTTGAAGGCACTTTGCGACCAGCCGTAAGACCTGGTCGCCTAATTGATGTCCGTAGGTGTCATTGAACTTCTTGAAATGATCGACGTCGATCAGGAACACGCTCAAGGACTCGCCACTCTCCATGGCGTTGATTTGGGCCGTGCGAAGGAAACTCTCCATTGCCCCGCGATTTGCAAGCCCGGTCAGAGCGTCGGTCCGCGACCTGAGCTCGGCCTGCTCGAGTGACTTCCGGAGCTCGCCAAGCTCGCCCGACGCTTCGACAAGCTTCGCTTCCAGCGCCGACGCACGTTCCGTCGCTCTCGTCAATTCGTCGGTCAGCCGCTTCAGGGCAAGTTGCGGGTCATTGGCCGTGCGAAGCGTCCGCCCAACCTCGATCAGCTCCTCGGAATGCGCTGCACTGTCTGCGATCGCGCCTGCAACGTCGTTTCGTACATTGACCAGAATTGCGTCGAGCTCGCCGGAAATGGTTTGAGCAACCTCTCCGACTAAAGCAGTCGACTTGAGGAAGGTTTCGTATAGTTCGCGATTGAGAGCCTTATCGAACTTGCGGTCGTTCGAGCGCAGGATATCGATGGTCTTACGCAGCGCCGCCGAGCGGCCCAGAACGTAAGCGAACCAGACGGTAAAATTTGGGGGTGTCGCCGGTACCTCCAACTCGGCCATGAGTTGGAGCGCATGTTTGGAGACGGAGGCCGCGTGATCGGGTTCGAGGTCGTCCAGGCTCTGCATCTGCGGGCGCCTCCCTGTGATCCGCCGGGTGGGTCACTCGCGAGAGACCGCAGGCCGCTTCCCAGCATTGTCCAATTCAGAAGAAGGGAATGAAAGAAACCAATTACTTCAAGCCGCTGGGTCTAGCTCTAGGATGACTGGCATTCTTCGGCAACACGTTGCGGAGGAATGCCCACAGGCGGAGAGAGGTTTCGCAGAAGACGTCCTCCAGCGGCTCGAAGCAGAAATTTAGTTCTTCTCGACGCGCTCCCGATCAGTCCGCCGCCTCAGGCGAACCCGACTGACATTTGGAGACTAGCCGCAGGACTGTCCGGCATTTGGGGCACTCGAATGATCGGATTTCGTAACCCGGCGTCACTGGCGAGACATCGCGCAGTAGCCTGCTGACGCTGCAGGAGTAGCAAGCGGGAGCTTCAGCCATGGACAGACCCTTTGGTCGGCGAACACGACCTCACCATGTGCCCAGGCGGTTAACGAGCTTCTAACTTCGCAGACCGTACTGCAACGGGAGGACGAGCGCAGATCGATCGACAACTGGTCACGCAGCGGCGCTTTGGCGACTCGGCTCGGCAGCACTTCGCGCGAGAAGCCGGCGTAACCGCACTAGGTCGTCTTCGGATGCAACTTCACAACGAGACCCGCCGGCGAACTTGGCCTGATAGAGCGCGGCGTCGGCAGCCCGCAGCAAATCGGCCGCTCTGTTCCCGTGCTCGGGGGCCATCGCGATGCCGACGCTCGCGCCGACGCGTGCCCGCGCACCGCAGTCTAGATCATACGGAGCTCCGATCGCCTCGACCAGGCGCCGTCCAAACGCCGTTGCTTGTTCCTCAGTGCAGCCCGCGGCGAGCACGACGAATTCGTCACCGCCGAGGCGCGCCGGCAGGTCGCCTTCCCGCAGAAGACCCCGCATGCGCTCGGCCACGCTCTGCAATAGTCGGTCGCCCGCGGCGTGGCCGTGCGTGTCGTTGACCACCTTGAAGTCGTCGAGATCGAGATAGAGCAGCGCCAGCGTCTCGCCGCGGCTGCCTCGCGTTGTCAGTCGCTTCTCAAGGGCGCCAACGAGCCCCGCTCGATTAGCAAGCCCGGTAAGCTCATCATGTCGCGCGCGCCGGTCGTTCTCGCGTTCGGCACGCATCGTGGCGATCAGCATCCGGTTCAACTTGAAGCAGGCCATGGTCATAGCCACCAGATACATCGGGATCTGGAACAAGAGGACCAGCATGAGCGGCTGTCCCGCCATCAGAGCGCCCGGAATCGTCGGGCCCAGGCTCAGCACGATCATGGCTCCGCAGAGCCGCGGCGCACTGAAGTTGCGGAAGCAGATGCCGCCGACCATCGCTCCGGCGGATACGCAGGCCAGTGTCGCTGCCACCCAGTCGCCCGTCGCCAAGCTGATCAGCGCCCCGTACCCGACGCTGCCGCTCCAGGCAATCGACAGGAGCAGGTTGACGTCGGTTGGCGTAGCGAGATGCCTCAGCGCGCGGTGGCGCGCGACGACCAACACAGTGAGCCGCGTCAGGCAGATCGCAATCTCGATCGCGAGCCATGCGATGAACAACGGCGTCGGCGAGCGCGCCGCAATAGCTGCAGCAACCAGAAGGGTATTCAGGAAGCCACCGATGAAGACCGGCAGCGTGCCGTACAGATTGCCAATCAGCGCGACCCGAATGTCCTCGGGCACGTCCGCGCCGCAGTCGGCGAGCCATCGCGTCACGCGCCAGCGCGGGAGGCTGTAGATTCTCGAATCCGACTGCATCAGCGTGCTCTCGGGCTTCCTGTCGACAAAGTTTCTTGCGGCGATGGTCGCCAAATCGAAGAACTGAAATCAGTGCTCGACGATGGTCGCTTCCGGCTTCGATTTCGCTAAACGAGACGCGCCGACTTTAGGCAAATTGCTTGTTTGCTTAAGAAGCGGTTGAACTGGCTTCGATGATCGCAAGATCCTGCAACGCGGCCACACCCGCTCTGGTGGAATTCCCGTAGAGTCACGGAATCCAAAATGCACGAAAACGTGCTTAATAGTCCCTCAGCACCGGGGCGGGCGTATTTCATCGTGATTTATATTTCTCGCCGGTCGGCCGCAGGCCGGTGGTCTGCGGCCATTCTGCTGTAGCGTGAGGACCGATGCACCGGCTGATGCGCAGCCGCGTGCAGCTTTCCGCCTCCGAGGCGCTGCGGCCGACGTGCTCCACTGGTACAGTCTACCGCGCCTCAGGTTGGATGCGCTCCTTCGCTGGCCAAGTCTCGGCGATTTTCTGAGCTTCTCTCCGCTTGTCCTTGGTCGAAGCGACGCGAAGTCCAAGCTCAGGGGTCGTTGCAAGCTGCAGCCGGAGGTACTAGACTTTCCAGGATTTTAACGGCCGTTTAGCGCCTCTTGAACGCAACGTCGAGGGCGATTTCCTAAGGCAAGATTTTCCGCTGGGGATCTGTCATGTTGGATGCCGCTACCACCGCGGTTTTGCGGGCGGTCCTCGACGAGGTCTGTGAGGACGTTTCCCGCTACGAGACGGGCGCCCGTACGCATGTCGCCTCGAAGATTCTGGAAGCCGCCACCAATGGAGACACCACGCCGGACCGGCTCAAAGAGGTAGGCCGCGAGGCTCTCTCGGGCGTACCGACCATGTGGCGATAATCGCAAGAGGCGGCGGTGAATTTCCAGGTCACAGTCCTGAAGATTCTGGTCAGCTATCCCGGCGGCTTCGCTGGGATGGCCGACCTCAAGCGTGACATGGCGATTCTGGCAACCAGCGGCCCCGATTGGGCCGAGCGCACCAAACGCCTGGCTGCTCGCGTTCCGGATCTGGACATCTTTTCGCAAGGATTGATCGAGCGAATGAACGGTGGGTGGCGGATCACCGACAAGGGGCGCGCGGTGCTGGACGTCATGGAAGCCCGTCATCCGGCTCCAGAGACGGCAATCGCGACAGCGCAAGTCGATGCGTCCCATCCCGCAACATCCCCGCCGCCGCTTACGGTTATGGCACGCCTGGGTAAAGGCAATCGTCGTCAGCGTCGGCAGGCCGCTCGCGAAAGAGCGCGGGCAAAAGCTTCCTGAGCTGGCTCTTGCGCTGGCTCGACCAATGGGAACGCCCATACGCAAGAATTGACAGCCAAGCTGATGGCGCGTGCAAGATCGTTTGAGGCGATCTCGAAACGACACGACCTCCAGATGCGTGACGGCATCGGCGGCTGGCCTTACCGGAGACCTGTCACATCAAATCGACCTGCCTTATCTAGGCGCGGACGAGCGGTCGGTCGCCAACATCACCCCTCTTCGGGACCCCGCACCACGTGAAGATGAGGGTTGGGGATCGGCAACGGTCTCTCGGTTCTCGGGGCAGGCTCCGGCCGGATGCCTTTGAGTGCGTATCGCTCCGCGATCTCTAACAAACGCCGCTTGGTGAATGGGTCGACGCGCTCGGCGATGTCGCGCACGCGCTGCGCCAGCCCGCGGTAAAACTTATCCTCCATTACACTACCAGCCCCACAACAAGAAGTGGTGGCAGTTGATTACAACGCGGCGGTCGAGGTCAATATACCTGCGCCGAACGGGCAGGATTTTCGCGGCGCACCAGTCGGGCTCTAGAAGAGCCCGGCGACAGGTTGGAAGCTGCACAGAAGTGCCGAGAAGGCATGCTTTACGGCTTTGGGCCAAGGTTCCTGCAGGCCCGGATGCCGAGCTCGAGGCCAAGCGGGAAGGAGACCTGCTCCGGAGGTCGCCATGGCTGCGAACGGCCCCAGCCGCAAGTCCAGCTCCGACGACAGCCACCATGAAACCCGCCACCATCAATTATGCCGCAATGGGCGCCGGGGGGGCGGCCCATCGATCTTACGACATCCAGCCTTCGGTGCGCGGGGCTATTGGATCAGGAGTGTGAGCAGCATCACCATCGCAGCCATGCTGACAGCCGTCGTCGCAAGAAACGTACGACCGATAATAGGGGACGGGGACCCGAGTGCTGACTGCTGATCATCCTTCATGTCGGGGCAATGCGCGCATCGAGCCTTTGTTCCCTCACGTGATATTTTTCATTCGTAATAACCCTGAGTTGCAGTGGTTCGCGGCGCTTCGATATGCTCCTGCCAATGCCGATCACGCCTACTGCGTTGGCAGGGCATTTGGGAGTGACCGGTCGGCGCCCGCCGGCGCTTTTTGAGTCGTGCTGGCGGCCCGGCTTTCGTGGTCGACGTAGTTATTCTGATAGGCTCCAATCGAGGAGACTGCATGGGCACCCCGCCTCGATGCGTTCAGTGCGACGTGAGCCGTAGACTGATCCTGATCGAACCGATCGAATTCACGCCCTCATACATGCTCAGCTCCTACGAGTGTCCCAATTGCATGACCGTCGTTCGCCAAGTCGAGCCTCTGCCGAGCAAGACAAATGGTGGGGCCGAATAGACAGGCCCGGCACGGGCTTGCAAACCCTGTACCGGGCCTGACACCCGAGCGACCGGGGCTTTAGTCGCTCGGCCGTAACATTGACTTCTCCGGTGAGCCCGTATTGAGCAACCGAGACAGTTCAGTGATGAGCTGGGCTGGCGCAAATGGTTTCGTCAGCAGGATGCTGTTGGGCATCCCTCGCGACGGCCATTTGTGCGTGGACCAGGCCGTCGTGTAAATGACGGGAAAAAGCTCGCTCGCCTTCGCGCACTTGTCGGGCAATCTCCCAGCCGCTAAGCCGCCTCGAATAGGGAGATGCTATCCATGTCCTCTTAACATGGCGGATTTGGCGGCGTCTGACGAATACTCAGCTACCTCACACCAACGCGCCGTCCTTCGCAATTGAAGCGAGGAGATCTTAGTGCTATCCTTATAGCTGCATCATTCCTTCTGGTCTGATGGGCGGACAATCACAGGCTTACGGACTGCCGCTCGCCGATTTTTTGGAAATTGAAATACTTGAGCCATAGGCCCCGCCTCCGGACCCATTTCAAGGTCGGCCGGGAATGTTCATGGACGTCATTCCCCTCCGTTCTTCCCCAGACTCGGAGGCGGGCCTTTTTCAGTCAAGCTTACCAAAAGGCGATTTTCGCCATGTCTATCCAGACAAGCCGAGCCGATCGCGTGGCAGGCAATCGCATTCCAAATGCAGCACGAGCAGGTCAATACCTACTGGCATCCATACTATGTGCAGCTTTTCTCCTTTCATTCGTAAACACTGCACGGGCTCAATGCTCATCCCGCGACGTCTTGCAGAACCAGCTGAACGGAAAGACACATCCTGTCCCACGCAGCCGATCAGGTCGGTCCGTGATGTTGCGACATGGAAACAAATCAAGATCGGCACCTTTGCCAACCCTCTTGCGCTGCGTAACGCGATGGACGCGGTGGGCTGCAACGTTGGCGGGCAGGCCGCCGAAATCCTCGCTCGACCGAGCTTCACTGTAAGCTCTAAGAAGATTGAGATAAATATTGTCACCGTGTCCCCAGCCGAGCTTGGGTTCGCGACGGACAACGTAGGACTGGCAGCAGTTTACTCGCGCGCTAAAGGACTCGGCTTTGAACTGTCTGCCGCTGAGGTCGGCCCGCAGCTGCGAATTCAATACTTCGATCAGCCGATCGGTGAATTCCTCACGATTGCAATGGAGCCGATCAAGACTTGGAGCGGTGAGCCAATCATTCTGAATGTGGCAAATGGCGGAGCCGGCTTAATCCTTATCGGTCAAGCCGGCAGCGCCGACGCGGAAGTGCCCGTCACTACCCGTTTCGTTTTCACCCAGCCTAGTGAAACTGCGTCCAGCAATCCCTCGCTCGAACAAGCCACAGCAATCCCTCGACGTTGAACACGCCCCCCACAGCGTCTTCCGCGTTCACCAGCTTCTGTTCACGCAGTGGCGAATGCCGGTCTCATTCAAATGTAACGCCAATTCGCTTTTCTTGACGCCAAACCACTCGACAACGTTGATGCGTGCGCGTTCCAGACAGCAGCAGATTGAACTCCGACGGAATGCCTAGCGGACTGGCCACGTCGAGCGCCGCGCCGGTGTCAGAGATGTTTCGTACGACGCAATCGATGGCGCCGCCATTGAACTCGATGATGCCGGACTTCAGCACACGCTGGCGCGGTGCTGTGCGCTGGTTGTCCAGAACCTGGAGCGGCACTTCGGGCTGCGGCTTCTCGGACAGCCTTTGTTGGGCGAGCCTTTCGGCGTGCTGGGCCGCAGTCGCAATGTCCTGCTCTGTCAGAGTCGGTCTGATCCTGGCCCATGCAAGCTTGAACCGCACCTGACCGTCCCTGAAATCAATGGCGACTCCCCTGTCGCCGGGCGTGGGATTCTGACCATAGACATTGCATCCCCACCACCAATGCCGAGTGTGCGGCTGCTTCAGGATTCTTCCGATCGAAAGTCCGCGCCAGACCACTTCATAGTCGTCAACCTGGACCTCGCCATCGACAACCATCGGGCGGAGCCCGATTGTCTCTGGATCCTCGGACATTCTGAAGCAGGCCTCCGACGACGTGATTCTGACTGCGTATTGCAATGGCAATGTCAGCGTCAAGTCAACGGAGACCGTCTAGTGATTGGAAGGATCAGCTCCGGGCATACACCGCGCTTCCTCATCAAAAGAGCGGCGGGAATTAAACTTCCGACCGGCGACGAACTTTTCGAGCCCTGTCCATGAAGGCCAATACGTCCTTGTTGGCCCGCTCTCTCCGTTCTCCATCGGCCAATCGCGGCGATGAACTCGAAGTCCGCCTATCGGTCGGGGCATCGATGACCTCCTGAGGCGGTGCCGCACGTCTTTCTTGCCGCAACGGAGCGGCCGAACGGCGTGTTGCTTTTCCAGGTGCCTTCGCACGCGGTTGGATCGCTTCCGACTCAAAGTCTTGTTCCCGGCGCTGATTGTCCACCCCCGGTTCCTTTTCGGTTCGCGCGCGCCAGACTGTGGATGACAATGTCCCGACGCTCAGGGGCTGTCCTCCTCTACCGCTCACGCCGGCGGCGGTCAGCATGCCGATCATGTCACGCCAGCTCATGCCGCGGCGTTCGGCAGCATCGAACCACCACAGATGGTTGGCGACGAGCAGCGACAACCGTTTCCGTCCCCCGTTAGGCAGATGGAAGTCCTCGGTCATCGCCTTCAGCCCCGCCTCAAGCTCCTTGTTACTCGGCATGTCGACTTCTCCGCATGTCAGATAGATCTAAGCCGCCGAAGCAGCCTCTGCAAGTCTCTGCAAAGCTATGCACGAGACGCAGAATGATGCAGAAGGTTGCAGAGATCACACCTGTGCATCTTCAGGATGCTGCAAACTCGCTTGTGAATCGGCGCGGGGTCCCGACGTCGATCGGCACGCTAAACTATCGATCCACCATGCGGTGGAGAGGGCACTCTTGGACGCTTATTATTCACACGCAACAGTTTTTTGAACGGGTGTGGCAATCTCTGCCTTCAGATTGATATCTTTACGCGTACTGCTCACATCAATCGCTGAACGTTACTGTTCGGTGCGGCGTTCGATCGGACCTGCACAAGCCCGCAATGCATATCGAGGTGAAAGCCATGTCGGCGGGACAGCTTGTCACTCTGCGCTGCGAATGCGGCGTGAGAGAAGAAGGTTATGTCGGCGCTTTGGCCTGACCGGGGACTACGTCGCCGCGGAACGTAATTCGCGTCTTGTGCCACCGCATCCACATGTGCCGTACCAGGCGGCGCAGATGAGCACGCACCCCGACCCCGCCCGGCGTCGTGCTATCCTGCCTTCAGCGAATTCTGCGTATTGTTAGCGCTCGCTTGTGTGAATTCGCGGCGTCAGTTAAAGTGGCGGCATTTAGTTGACCTTGTTCACAACGATTTTAGCGGAGCAGTACTTGTATTCCGGCACGCGTGTGTATGCATCGAGTTTATTGATGGTCAGTTCATTTGCTGCGGCCTCGAAGAACGACATTGCCATCCAGATAACGCCTTGCTGAATTCGCTGATCGGAGACCGGACGAACAGTTACAGCCCCTCGGCGAGTCTCCACGGTTACCAAGTAGTCCGACGAAAGAGCCAGTCGGTCGAAGTCGGAGGGGCAGACGTGGAGCAGTGCTTCAGGACTTAACGCGTCGAGCACGTCAGATCGTCGCGTCATCGAGCCCGTATGCCAATGCTCGCGGACGCGCCCTGTAATCAGCGTGAAGGGAAACGCTGCGTCGGGCAGTTCGCTGGGACACTTACCTTCCAGGGCTGCGAGCCGAGCCCGGGGGCCTCGTGGAAAGCCGGTCGAGAACAGGCTGTCCTGCGGTATCTGATTGCTTCCTATCGGGTGATCCATCCGTAGCGGATCGTTCGGATTGAGAGGATACCGCACGCCGCGTTCGGTCTTGAGCTTTTGCCAGCTCAAGCCGTTGAGGACAGGAACAACCGACGCCATTTCATCAAAAATCGCCTCGTGCGAGTCCCGCGCCCAAGACAGTCCTAGCCGAGCCGCGATGGCGCAGGCGATTGCCCAGTCCTCGCGGGCCATGCCCGGAGGCGATAGCACAGGCTCGACGAACTGGATGATCCGGTCGGTGTTCGTGACAGTCCCGGATCTTTCCGCAAGTGCGGCCGCTGGAAGGATCACATCAGCAAAGGCGGCCGTCTCGGTTGGGAAGATGTCTTGAACCACGAGGTGGTCCAATCGGGCGACGGCTTCCCTGGTGGCGGCAAGATCGGGATTCGCCATGGCGGGATTTCCGCCGACGACATAGAGCCCCTTCATCTTTCCGGCTTTGGCGGCATCCATAATCTCAACAACAGAAAGCCCTGACCCGATCGGAATCTGCGTCTTCCATAGCGTCTCGAAAAGGCTTCTCTGCACAGCGTCGTCAAGCGTGCGGTAGCCGGGAAAATAATGCGGCAATAGACCTGCGTCGCAGGATCCCTGCACATTGTTCTGCCCACGGAGCGGATGAAGGCCAGTCCCCGAGCGCCCGATCTGTCCGCAGACCAAAGCAAAGGCGATCGTTGCGCGGATATTGTCGGCTCCGTGCACATGCTGAGAGGCGCCCATTCCCCAAAAGCACATGGCGGCCGGCGCCTTCGCGAAAAGACGAGCGGCCTCCACGATGGCTTCAGCTGAAACGCCACAGATTCGGGCCGCCACGTCCGGCGTATAGGCTTCGACGCGCTGGACAAGTTCGTCGAAACCCTCCAGTCGATCATCGACAAACTTGCTGTCATAGAGCCCTTCGGCAATCACGAGCTTCGTCATAGCCGACAAAAGTTGGACGTCCGTACCGGGTCGCAATTGCAGGTGGACTGTCGCCAGCCGCGCTAATGGTTGCTCGTAAGGATCGATCAGGATGAGCTTGGTACCGCGCCGAATGGCGTTTTTCATGATCGAGGCGGCAACGGGGTGGTTCACTTCAGGGTTCGAGCCGACCATAAGAGCCACATCCGCGTTAACTATCTGCTCGATCGGGACAGTGACGGCGGAAAACCCGATGGCTTCCGCGAGTGGCGGTACCGAGGCGCAAAGCCGGGTGCAATGATCGATATGGGCGGTGCCGAAGCCGGTCCGTGCAAGCTTCTGGAGAATATATGCGTCCTCGTTGGTTCCCTTGGCCGATCCGAGAACGGCCAAGACATCCCCTCCGTGACGATCTCTTAGGTCGGCGAAGCCGGACGCGGCACGATCCAGCGCTTCGTCCCAGGTCGCGGGGCGAAACATCTCCAGTACCTCGGCGCCCCGAAAATTATGCGAAGCATCTTTGGGGGCGTCGTCGCGTCTGATGAGCGGGACGGTAAGACGCTCGGCATGTCGCAGGTAGCCGAAGCCGAAGCGTCCCTTGACGCAAAGCCGACCGTGGTTGGCCGGCCCATCCGCGCCGTCAGCATACACGACGCGATCCTCGGCGACATGCAGATTTACCCGGCAACCGACGCTGCAGAATGGGCAGACCGTCTCCGCCGAATACTCGATCGCTACCGGTGCTTCAGGCGCGAAGAGCACGGCCGGTGACAAGGCGCCTGTGGGGCACACCTGGACGCACTCTCCGCAGGACACGCAACTGCTGTCGCCGATATCCTTGCCGGTATCGAACGCAACGTGGAGTCCGTCACCGTGACCGGCGAGCGAGATCACGCCGTTGACCTGAACGTCCTGGCAGGCGGACCTGCACAGGCCGCAGCGGATGCACGCGTCCGCATCGACGGTGATCGCAGAATGATTTCGGTCCGGCTCCGAGCGCACCGCGCGGTTGCCGAACCGGCCACTATCGGCCTCGACCCGTCGCACTAGGCGCTGGAAAAGCCCATCCGGGTGCCGCTTCGCCGCCGGCTCGCTCATTTCAGATGCAAGGAGTTCCACAACGGTGCGTCGCGTGCGCCTCGACAGGGCACTATCCGAACGGACCACCATCCCTGGCGCAACGCTGTGGCGGCAAGCCGGCACAAGGCCGTCATGGTTGTTCAACTCGACGAGACACGTCCGGCATGCGGCGATGGGCAGATAGCCTTCGCGCATACAGGCGCAGAGATGCGGCAGGTCGACCCCCGCCGCAACAGCCGCCTCGAGAATGGTTATGCCGACGGCGGCCGGAACCGTCTTGCCATCGATGTCGATGTCGAAAAAATTCATCGCTCATGCTCCGTTAGGATCGGGGTGACCCGCGCGAGGAACTTTCCGGCGCTTCGACCGAGGCCGCAAATGGACGCTTCGCTCATCACCGAGGCGAGGTCATCGAGCAGGCGGCGATCGAGTGGCCCGCCCGCGAGCGCGCGCGCCATCTTGGCGGTACCGATACGGCAGGGAGCGCATTGTCCGCAACTCTCCCGCGCAAGAAAGCCCGCCATTTTTTCGGCGATCCATCGAATGTCGTCGGTCTTGCCGAACACGACGGCGCTGCCGGTGCCGAGGCTCAGCCCCGATGCCAGAAGCTCGGCCAGCGGCACGCCGCAGCGGGAAGCCGGAACTATAGTCCCTGCCGATCCGCCGATGACGACACCGCCGAGCTCTTCCTCCTCGCGCATACCACCAGCCGCTCGCACAAGCGCGTCGAGCGAAGGCAGGGCCCGGATTAGTTTGGGCCCAGGTTTCCGAACCCGACCGGACACGCTGTAGAGCAGCATATCGGGATCGAGCAGGGCGGAAACCGGCACGGCATCCTCGTGGACCGCGCCCCAGGCGCCGCGAAGGCGGTAAAGGGTCTCGACGTTGTGGACCAGCGTCGGTCGTCCCTGCAACCCGCGCTCAGTCGGATAGGGCGGACGCTCACGCGGGCGAGCAGGCCGCCCCTCCAGGCTGGCAATCAGAGCAGTTTCCTCGCCGCAGATATAGGCGCCGCCACTACGCCGCAGATGGACATCGAGCCCCGCGGTCAAACCTGCGGCGACCGTATCGTCGATCGCGCGACGCACAATGGCATGAAGATCCGCGTAATCGTCGCGCAGATAGAAAAATAGCTGCTTTGCTCCGGTAACCGATGCGGCAACGAGCGCGGCTTCCAGTACGCCGTGCGGATCGCTCTGCAGGATGAAGCGATCCTTGAACGTCGCAAGTTCGCCTTCGTCCGCATTGACGACCACCACCGGCTCTCCTCCTGTCGCAATCAGGCTTTGCCACTTGCGATGCACGGGAAACCCGACGCCAGCTCGACCGACAGCGTTCCGGCCAGCGATGTTCTGCAGAATTTGATTTTTTTCCGTCGGCATCCGCTGCAGCCTGTTGACGACTGTGTAACCGCCGGCCGCGCGAAACGTCTCGAACGATCGCGGCGCCGGTTCGGAGTCCGGCACGTCGCAACGTCCTCCGCAAACGCCGGGACGCATCTCGCGATCGATGTCCGCTGGTCCGCGCAACAGCGCACAGACCAAGTCGCAGCAATTGTTCGTATAGTTGCCGTAGGGAACAGTGGCGCCGTAGTTTACGGCCGGAAACGCCGTCGCCACTTCGTAGACCTCGGCCGAGGTAAGCCGAAGACGTTCCGCGATATACTGAAGCCCAGCTTGGGAGACGCTCCCCTGGCGGTCACGGATGTCGAGAAGGATTTCCAGCAGCCCGTCGCGTGCGGTGCCGTGCGACAGCAGCGCCGTCTCGATCGCCGCGATCTCCTGCGTACCGGCAATAGGCCCGCCTGCACCGTACGATCTTGGACGCTTATGCTTTGACCGCACTATAGAGCTCCTCGCGCACACTCGCCTTGAAATCGTCCGACGGCCCGTCGAAGAAGATCCGGCCATCCTTGAGCGCCACAATGCGGTCGGCATAACGAACCGCCAACTCGACCTGGTGCAGGCTGCACAAGACGGAAAAGCCGCAATCACGAGCTGCTTGCTGAAGGATCTGGAGAATATTCTCGGAAGACTCCGGGTCGAGGCTCGATATTGGCTCATCGGCCAGGATCAATTCGCCCTGCTGGGCGAAGGCTCGAGCGATCGCCACGCGCTGCTGCTGGCCTCCGGAAAGCGTTTGGGCTTTCTGATAGGCTTGGTCGAGCAGGCCAACACTATCAAGGCAAGCCAAGGCGAGTTGCCGGTCGGATTTCGAGAAGCGCCGCAGCATCGCGCGCATCGTCGACGTGTAGCTGAGCCTAGCCGCAAGCACGTTATCCAGGGCGCTGAGGCGCTTGACGAGGTTGAACTGCTGGAAGATGAACCCCACTTGGCGGCGAAAATCGTTTAGTGCGCCGGCGTTTAGACTCGTTATTGTGGTGTTGTTGATGCTGATATGACCGCTATCAGGCTCGATTAGGCGGGTGAGACAGCGGAACAATGTGGACTTCCCACCGCCGCTCGGTCCCAAAAGCACGACGAACTTCCCTCTGGGGATCGAAAAGGACACGTCGTCGAGGACCCTGCGGGTGTTAAATGACTTGCAGAGATTTCGCACAGTGATGACGTCGGTCTGCGCAGCATCGAATGGTTGGCAACGGGTCAGATCGATCGGTGTGACGGTATTCAAGGCATTTCTCCTCTGCTGAGCCGTACCGGTGCGCCATGACCAGCGCTGCTGGCCGCGTCGGGATTCAGAATTTTGTTACGCACCCAGGAGCTCAAACTGTCTATGGCGACGACCATAATCAGGATGACGCCGAGAACGGTCAGCATCTTTGGAAAATCGAGCAGGTCGATGGAGTCCTTCAGCGTCTGCCCGATTCCGCCCGCGCCGACGATACCGAGTACGGTCGAGGCTCGGACATTGAACTCCCAGATGTACAGCGTCGTCGCGATGATGTTCGGCCAGACATCAGGAAGCAGCGCATAGCGAAAGGTCTTCACGGGGCCCGCGCCTGTGAGTTGGACGGCCTCCACCGGGCCAGGGTCGGCCGGCTCGATTACCTCGGTGAGCAACTTACCCAGGGCGCCGACCATATTGAACGTGATCGCAAGCACGCCGGTGAAGGGGCCGAACCCGACGGCCGCAACGAAGATCAAGGCGAATACTAGGATTTCCGTCCCTCGCAGCACGGAGAACAGGCCTCGCACTAGGCGGTAGATCAGCATATTCGGTGTCGTGTTGCGTGCGGCGAGCGGCACCAACGGCAAACAGATCACGAGAGCGAATATCGTCCCTACAGTTGCCATGGCCAGGGTCTGGAATGCATCGCGCAGGATTCGGTCGATGTCGCGCAGGTCGGGAGGAAACATCTGCACGAACCAGTTCGCGATCTTGGGAAGGCCGCTGGCCAGTTTGTAAATGTCGATCCGCACGGCCGAGAAGCAAGTGGCCAAGAACGCCGCTACGCAGATAAAGATCAGGACGTTCCGAATGTTGCGCCAACAAAATACCCGTACACCAGGCTCCATAAAGCGTTTTTCTGACAAGTCAGCGATCAACACAGATCCTCCCCCGCAATTACGGCAACTCGTCGTCCCAGAGCGGTGAGACCGCTGGCCTGGTAATGAGTTCGTCCATTGATTTCGTGCGACCGACGAGCGCTGAAAATATCCACCCGCCGCCGGTCGCGCAGGAATACGGGCAGGGCGCCAGAATGCGCTCGCCCAACTGAATGTAATCAGGTGCGCAGCTTGCCGGTTACGCGTCCGGCTTCCTCGATGATCGCGTAGTCCTTGTGGCTCGCAGGGACAAAACCGTTGTACCCGCTGCCCATGAGCGACTGCGCTTTCTCCTCCGAAAGCCCGACCAGGATCGCCAGGAGTTTCTTCTTCAACTCCGGATCGAAATTCTTCGGCACGCAGATAGCGTCATTCGGAAGTTGATCGGAAGTCCAATAGACCTTGACCTTGTTGGGGTCCATTTCGCCAGCTTCGATCATGCCGTTGCGACCTCGATCCATGTTTGAACCGAGGTCGATCAGGCCCTGCTGGATCATCGAGACGTTGTTTCCGAAAGTTGCGCCCTCGCGCAACTGGAAGAAATCACGCGGATCAATGCCGTTTTTCACCAGGAAGGCGTAGGGGACGAGCCAGCCGGACGTATTGCCCTGATCGCTCAGCGACAGCTTCATTCCCTTTGCGTCCTTCGGGAACTCCTTGATCGAAAGATCCGGCCGTCCTTCGATGATGGCGTGGTAAAACGGCTTGCCACGATATTTTGCAGTCGCGAGCACTTCAGTGCCGACCCGGTGATATGCCAGCACATAACCCCACGGTCCGAGCCAGCCCACATCTACGTGGCCATTGGTCATAGCGACCGATATTGCAGACCAGCTTTCGGGGGACACCAGTTCGTAGGTGGCCCCCATCTCGTCAGCGATGTATTTGAAGACGGGCTCGAATTCCTTGAGGGTGATGGCTGGGGTTGGACGAAGTGGGGCGATAGCAAACCGCAGATGCAGTTTGCCATTGCGCATTTCCTGACCGCGAGCCGCGCTGGCGGCAAGGCCGAGCGAAGCTGCAGAAATAGAGGAGGCGGCAAGCGCTCCGAAACGACGACGCGTCAGCATGAAAGTCTCCATAGATCAATTCTGTTTGAGGCATCGACCGCACGCCGTGCCTTGCGCTTGCAACGTGGGCTATCGTCTTGCGCCTAGTTGCGAGGGTAGAATTATATTAACGAATGAAAATTGAATAACATTCGTATTACGATATGATGACGATTTAAGAAACTCGCTATAGAATGACAATAAAAGCAAATAATCAGACATTTTTATCATCGGAAAATCGGATTTATCTTGAAAAAGATTTCGTTTTGTAATGTCAATAATCTAATTTCGCGTGAGTTCGCGTATTCGGCGCGCATTTGTTCAAGAGCAACTATTCCGCGATGCCGCCGCCGGCGCGTGAACAAGACGATCAGGCCAACCGGTGGAGCGTTGGCGAAGTTAATCCGTCAGCAGGAGACTGAGACCCAGATGCTAGTTCTATCTCAAGTTCAGACGTTTCTTGCGATCATAGATGAAGGAAGCATCCAGTCTGCGGCGACGCGCTTGTCGTGCTCGCAGCCCACCGTCTCGCAACAACTGCGAAAGCTTGAGGAGTTTTTCGGCGTTCCGCTAGTCGTGCGCAACAGAGGCCACTCGGCTCCAACACGAGAGGGCGAGCTCTTTCTGCCACATGCGCGATCATTGCTCGCCACAGCTGAGCGAGCCCGCGAGCTGATTGAGGAGCGCCATCTCGTTGTCGCGGCAAGCGGCAACGTCGGCGTATTCCTCGCGCCTCGCTTGGTTGCTGGCTTCGAAAGGCAGCTGGGTCGAGAAGGAATCGTCGATCTTCGTATCGGCGCCAATCGACGCGCGATCGATGCGCTCCTATCTGGTGAAGCCGATGTGATCATGACCGAATGGGCCGAAGATCATGCTTCGGTGGAGTGGCTGCGCTGGCGTCGAGAAAAGCTTGTCGTGATCGTGGCACCAAATCATCCCCTGGCCCAACGCGGCTGTATCAGCAAAAAAGAGCTGTTGGAGTATCCGATGATGGGCGGCGAGCCTGGAACTGGAACCGGGCGCCTCCTTGGAAGCCTTTTTGGCAAGGATGTCGAAAAACTCCGGATTGAGCGCCAGCTCGGCAGTACAGCAGCAGTAAAGGAAGCGGTTAAGGCAAATCTTGGCGTGTCGATCGTGCTTGCTTGTTCGGTTACCGAGGATATGGCCTTTGGCTCTCTCGTAGCGATCGACATCGAGGAAGCCGACATATTCAAGAATCTGTTCTTGGGGGTTTCCGGAGAAAGTCCGGAGACATCCCTGTCTCGTCAATTTGCCCGGTTTTGCAGCGCGGCAGGCACGACATCCGATGCGTGAGTGCAGATCGCCACCTGGGCAGCAAGGGCAATGTCGTGGTCGGCAAGGTTCTGTATCCGTCATCCTCATCGTTTCTGCCGTGCGCCGCATGACAGCGGCATTTCAGCCACCGGTCTCTGACCAATCGTAAATAATCGTGCAGACCACTCCGCCAATTCCTGAGGAAGCTCGACCGATGACACGAAAGACTTTGATCACAAACTGGGTGCATTCCGAAGTCATCGATTTGCTGCGGGTCCGTGGGGACGTCGAGGTCAATCTTTCACGGCAGCCATGGCTAAGGGAGACCATACTATCCCGATTACGGAATGCGGATGCCATGATCGCGTTCATGACGGACCATATCGACGATGAATTTCTCGAACAGTGTCCGCATCTGCGGGTTATCGCCTGTGCTCTCAAGGGTGCTGACAATTTCGATCTCGCCGCCTGTCGACGTCGCGGTGTCGCAGTGAGTATCGTCCCAGACCTGTTGACGGCCCCAACGGCTGAACTGACCGTGGGGCTCATGATAGCTCTTGGCCGGAACCTGCTTGCGGGCGACCGGTTGATCCGGGAAAAATCCTTTGCGGGGTGGCGCCCAATCCTCTACGGAACAGGCCTTGACGGAGCAGCCGTAGGAATTGTCGGAATGGGCTCTGTTGGGCAGGCGATCGCGCACCGGCTCCGTGCATTTCGCTGCCGGTTGGCCTATTATGATGCGAGACCACTTTCGCCTGCCAAGGAGGACGCGTTTGGCCTCATACGGCGCGATCTTGCACAGCTGCTCGCCGAGAGTGACTATATAGTGTTGGCTCTACCCCTCGCCGCGAATTCCTTGCACCTGATCAATGCTGAAATCTTGGCCGGAATGAAACCGGGCGCTCTCCTGATCAACCCGGCGCGGGGCTCCCTGGTTGATGAGGTTGCAGTTGCCAATTCTCTCGAGTCGGGCCACCTCGGCGGTTATGCCGCCGACGTATTCGAAGTGGAAGACTGGGCACGACAGGACCGTCCGACTTGCATCGAGCCGCGGCTGCTGGCGCATCCTGGCACTGTCATGACGCCCCATCTCGGCTCTGCTGTCGCTGCCGTACGGCGCGACATTGCCCTGGCCGCTGGGCGAGACATCCTGCGTTTTTTGGATGGTGAAGCAATGCTGGGTGGGGTCGTCGATCCCCGCACGGCCAGCGCGACGATCTCATGATCGTCGATTGCCTCGCTTAGAAAGGAATGCCGTCGCCGTTCGCCGACGACAGCTCGCTCGGCTCGGCCGCTGCACTTCGTCGTGACGTCGCGGGCGCCGGTGCGTTCTGTACTTCCGGGCCTCGAACCAATGATCTTCGCTGTCTTGACGTCAGGCGCCATTTTTGTGTTTGTTACGCTGATATGGAATTTTGTGTTTGTTACGCTGATATGGAATGATGAAGTGAATGACTGGAACAATCCGCCGCCGGGCTTCTGCGAGGTCGACGGGTCGCCCACGGCGGCACGTCGGTGGCGCGATCGTTCATCCAAACCCTAACGATGGTCGATATCGCCACGGGCTGGACGGAGTGCCTTCTGTTGGTGACGCGGGATAGCTCGCTGGTTGCCGAGGTGATGAAGCACGCACAGAGCCTGTTCCCCTGGCTTCTACGCGGTGTAGGCTTCGACAAGCGTAAGGTCGGAAATTACATAGTAATTTCAATTGTATATGAGTTCGTAGTTTTGTTCTGAATGGCGCGCCAGCGGCCAGCCATTCAGGTCCCGCCACTCACGTCAGCATCGCGATGATCGCCTGGAGCTGGTCGGACGCGGCCGTCACCAATCCGTCATACGACGTCTGGCCGTGCGCGGCGGCGTGCAGGATGCATTCGGCGACGGCTGCTTTCAGGCCGAACACTGATTGATGGGACGGCACGCTCGCCATCACGGTCTCCAGCGCTTGACGCATGGTTTGAATGAGCTCGGAGCTGTACTGCATGGGCTGTCCTCCCGCGGCTCATATTGGGTCGCGTGTCCATGCTTGCCACTCACATGCCTGAGATTGTCTTTTGAATCGGTCGAGACCGATCGTCTCAATTCAACCGCCAGATCGCCGCATTGAGCACGCCGGCAAATGCGACCCACGCCGCGTAGGGCACGAACAAGGCGGCGGCCAGCCTGTCGCGTGACAGCTCGAGGCCGATATAGGTCACGATCGCGCCGAGCAGCGCGATGAGGATGACGAGCGCGGCGCCAATCTGGTGCATCGTGAACATGACCGGAGACCATGCAAAGTTCAGGGCCATCTGCGCGGCCCAGGCCAGCATCGCTTTGCCCCGGGGGTCGCGGCGAAAGGTCCGCCATCCCGCAATGGCGATGAGCGTGTAGAGGATGGTCCAGGCCACCGGGAACGCCCAGTTCGGCGGCACGAAGCCCGGCTTGGCAAGCCCGGCATACCACTCGCCGGGCGGATTGGTCGCGCCGATCAGCCAGCCGATGCCGACCACGCCCACCACGAACAGCACCAACTGAAACATCCGTCACCTCGCACTTCTCATGCTGCAATTGTATCATCTTTCCATGAGCGAATCCGACCCGGTGACTGGCAAGGCTGCGCCGGTGCGCAAGATCATCCATATCGACATGGATGCGTTCTACGCGTCGGTGGAACAACGCGACAATCCGCAGCTGCGCGGACAGCCGGTTGCGGTCGGAGGCTCGGCGGAGCGCGGCGTCGTCGCGGCCGCCAGCTACGAGGCGCGCAAGTTCGGCGTTCGCTCCGCCATGCCGTCGGTGACGGCGAAGCGGCAATGTCCGGACCTGATCTTCGTCAGGCCGCGCTTCGAGGTCTACAAGGCGATCTCCAGGCAGATCCGCGACATCTTCGCCGAGCACACGCCTGTTATCGAACCGTTGTCGCTCGACGAGGCCTATCTCGACGTGACGGAAAATCGGCAAGGCATCCCGCTGGCGCGAGACATCGCGCTGCGGATCCGCGAGAAGATCAAGGCCGAAACCGGCCTCAACGCGTCGGCCGGCATCTCCTACAACAAGTTTCTGGCCAAGCTCGCCTCCGATCATCGCAAGCCCAACGGGCAGTTCGTGATCGCGCCGGAGATGGGACCGGCTTTCGTCGAAACGCTGCCGGTCGGCAAGTTTCACGGCATCGGGCCGGCGACTGCCGCGAAGATGAATTCGCTCGGCCTGTTCACCGGCCTCGACATCCGCAACCAGACGCTGGAGTTCATGAATGCGAATTTCGGCAAGTCGGGCGCCTATTATTACTGGATCTCGCGCGGCGTCGACGAACGGCCGGTTCGGGCCAACCGGATTCGCAAGTCCATCGGCGCGGAGAACACGTTCTCGACCGATCTGGCCGAATATGACGCGCTGGCCGCCGAGCTCAGACCTCTCGTCGACAAGGTCTGGCGCCATTGCGAGGCGACCGGCAATCGCGGCCGGACCGTCACCCTGAAGATCAAGTTCGCCGACTTCGAGATCATCACGCGCAGCCGGTCCGTCCTGGCCGCGGTCAGGGGCCGGGACGATCTGGAGCGGCTGGCCTGCGGCCTGCTCGAGGCCGAGATGCCGCTGGGAAAGCGCGTCAGGCTGCTGGGTGTCTCGCTGTCCGCCCTCCAGGCCGGCGACGACGCGGAGCCGCAGCTGACGCTCGGCATTTGAGCGAGGCCGCTCGCCGGAAACGCAAGGTGATCGAGAACAGCTGAGGACGTCCCTATGTGGCGAGAGCCCTCACCCGCCGCGCTCGGCAAGCCCGACCGCCTCTCCGGCAAGCGGGAGAGGCGGAGCAAGCCTAGGCAGCACCCGCGTCACACTCAATGCCGCATGTGCTCGAACACCACGATCACGCCGGTCGGCTCGGGCTCGTGCGCCATCAGGCGGGTCAGGTCGGAATCGCCCCAATCGGCGAGGCTGACGACTTCACCGCTCTGGCGATCGGCGCTGGGCGACGCAGTGGGCTCGAGCACCTTGAGGCCCATTTCGTCGACGAAGAAGGTGTGCTCGCCGAACATGCTGTTGAGCTGCGGCATGGCGGGATGCTCGTCAGGCAGCACTTGGGCGCCGAGCTGGTTGACGGTCTGCTTCACCTGTTCGGATGTGAGCTTCATGAGCTGCTCCGTTCTGTGTCCGGTTTCATTGGCCTGGGCGGGAGCGCGCGTTCCCTGCACCTTTGTCCGCCTGGCTCAAGCCCGAACAGGTGCTGCAGACAAATGTTCCGGCGAAATGCATTTTGTGATCGCGCGTTCGCATCTGCCGCGCTCACGGCACGAGATCGCCACAGGATGCACACGATCTGCCGGCTGAGCCAGGCTCACAGATTATTCGCTGCGGTTCTCGCCCACCGACAGCGCGCAGATGCGCGATAGATAAGTGTAGGGCAGGCCGGTTTCCTCGGCCCAGGCGTTGAACTGCGCCTGCACCTTGGCGAGATCGCCCCTCGACTTGACCTCTTCTGCAATGTCGAGACCGGCATCGCGCAGGCAGACGACGACGTCCTTGGACGTCACAAAGCCGTCCCAGCCGACGAAGCGCAGCAGCATCTGGCCGGTGTTGCCGCCCAGACGGCTGCCGCGCCTGGTCAGGAGATCGAGCAGGCCGATCTGGTTGGACGACGGCCATTTCGCCAGAAACTTGGCGAAGCTGCCATGCTCCTTCGCGATCTCCTGGACGAACGCGGCGTTGTCGCGCACCGACATGATCTTGGCCCCGTTGCGCACGATGCGCGCGTCGCGCAACAGGCCTTCCCAATAATCTTCCGGCTGGAAGCTGAGCTTGGCAGGCTGGAAATGCAGGAAGGCCTCTTCAAAGCCATCCCATTTCGAATCGATCACGCTCCAGGCGAAACCGGCGCAGAACACTCGCTTGGTCATCTCGGCCAGAATGCGATCGTCGCCGAGCTTGGCCAGACGCTTCAGGTCGGGCTTTCCCGGCATCAGCTTTTCCAGGGCCTTGGGCCCGCCCTTGCGTTTCTCGGCGCGGGCGCGAATGGTCTTGAAGGAGGGCATGCGGACACGAGCGATTGAGGGCCCGTCACGACATCAGAGTTCGCGCCACAGGTCCAGCACCGCGGAGGTGAAGTCCGTGATGATGATGCGCCCAGGGCGCAGATTGTCGGGTGTGCGTCCCAGGGGCGCACCCTCCGAGAGCCCGCGCACGGCCGAAACGGTTGATTTCGCCTCAAAGTTGCTATTGGATGTTGCAGTAGTAAACAGGCATCAGTCGCCGCTTTCCCTGAACTGTGATCGATTGCGCGATCCCGGTGGCACGTCCGCCCGTATCGTTTTCCGACGGAGCGGAACACGAGCGGTGTCGCAGCCCAATAATGTGACTTATTCCTGCAATGTCCTTTGTCTCCGTCGCGTTCCTCTGTCTCGTCCCCGCGACCTTCCTGCTATACCACGCGACTTCCAGGCTCCCGGTCCAAAATCTGATCATATTGACGGCAAGCTACGTTTTTTACGGCTGGTGGGACTGGCGCTTCCTGCCCTTGCTGATCGGAATTTCCATCGTCAATTACGCGGCGGCGATCCTGATCGCCGCGACCCCTCACGAACACACCCGAAAGCTTCTGGTTTTTGCCGCGGTCGCGGCGGCGATGGTCGTTCTCGCGATATTCAAGTATTTCAACTTCTTCGTCGATTCGTTCGCGACGCTTGCGCAGCGCGCAGGACTACGTGCGAACCTGCCGACATTGCACATCGTCTTGCCGCTCGGCATCTCGTTCATCACCTTCCAGGGCATCGCCTATGTGGTGGACGTCTATCGCGGCAGACACGTCGCGGAGAGAAGCCTCGTCAAGTTTCTCGCCTTCAAGGCGTTCTTCCCGCAGCTCGTGGCGGGACCGATCGAAAGAGCCAGCAATCTCCTGGATCAATTTTCCAAGCCGCGCCAATTCACGGCCGACCACGCCGAGCGCGCGCTCTGGCTCCTGATTTACGGCTATGCCATGAAGATCGTGGTGGCGGACAGCCTGGCGGTGATCGTCGACACGCTCTTCATTCCGGATCAGCCCTTTGGCTGGTCGGTCGTGCTCGCCACGATCGCATTCGGCATCCAGATCTATGCCGATTTCAACGGATATAGCCTGATCGCAAAAGGCGTTGCACTGCTGTTCGGCTTCGAGCTGATTTGGAATTTCCGTTACCCTTATTGGTCGGTTTCGATCAGCGAGTTCTGGCGACGCTGGCACATCAGCCTCAGCACATGGCTGCGGGACTATCTGTATATCCCGCTCGGGGGCAACCGCCACGGCGCGGCGATCACGAACCGGAATCTGATGCTGACCATGGCGTTGGGAGGCCTCTGGCACGGCGCATCCTGGACTTTCGTGCTTTGGGGGCTGCTTCATGGCGCAGCTCTGGCGCTATGGCGCAGGGTGCCGGGCGGAGACGCGCCGTCGTCAAAGGCGGCTCGCGGCGCTGGCTGGGCCGTCACGATGCTGGTCGTGTTTGTCGGCTGGTTTCTCTTTCGAGCCGCCAATTGGACCTTGCTGGTCGGCATGCTGAGCGCTCTCGCGAACTGGGAATGGGCGCCGGTGCACAGCGCCATCGTGCTGGCAATTCTGTCGTTGGCCGGCCCGCTGATGCTCCTGGAATGGCAGCTACAGTTGCGCGGTGACTATTTCCTGCTTCACCGGCCTGCGTGGATGAGATATCCGCTGTTTGCGGCTCTGGCGGCCGTGACCATCGCGGCGTCCGGGCATGTCAACGCCACCTTCATCTACTTTCAGTTCTAGCCATGCTGAAGCGCACGATCCAGGCGATCGAAAAATGGCCGCTGAGCCATGCGGTCCAGACGGTGGCGCGCGAATTTGTTCCGGTCGCGGTATTGACCGCACTCATTCTCGGTAGCGCGCATTACATCTACCAGCAGAGCAAGCATCAATGGTCGCGCGGGATCGAGACCTATATCGTGCTCGAGCAGATCAGGCGTTCCGAGCGGCTGCCGACCTCCGATCTCGCTTTTCTCGGCGACAGCTCGTGCCTTTTCGGAGTTCACGTCCCGACCCTCTTGCAGGCGTTTCCGGGATCGAACGTCGAATCGTTCTGCACCATCGGGTTCGTCGGCCCGGATGGCTACGCTGCCATGCTCGACAAGATGATCGCCCGCGGACGCCAACCGAGGAAGCTCGTTCTGGTGTTCAGTCCGGTCCAGTTCGAGCGCGATCCAAGATGGGACGCGTGGCCGGATTTCATCAGGACGGACCATTTCGAAGCTCCTTCCGTCCTGACCTTTCCGGCCGGGGGGCTCGAATATATCCGGCTGCTGATGGAGCGGGCGGTGTACAACCCGCTCCCGGGCGCTTATGCGGTCTACTACGGCGGCAAGGACCAGTTCATTTCGACCATTTGGCGCGAGCATGGCGGCGCCATTGAGCCCAACCGGATGCTCAATGTGCGTTCGCTGAAAGCTTTCAGGGCCACGCTGGCCGGTCACGCTCTTCTCAAGCCGCTACCCGATTCAAAACCGTTCGTGATGAACGCGGAATTCGAAAAGGCTCTCGACTCTCTGTCCGCAACGCTTTCGAAGCTCGATCGCTCAAAGATCTATCTCGTGATCGCGCCGGTCAATTCGGTCAATGCCCAGGGCGGCCCGCAGAGCTTCCACACCGACGCCGGCAGGAAAATTGCGGCTCGCCTTGGCCTTGATCCCTCGCAGTTTCTCGACACCCCGGCCGTCATGCTGGATATCCTCTTTGCGCATTATCCGTCGCATTTGCACCGGTGGGGACGGATCATCTACACCGAGCAGCTTGCCGGGACACTGGCCGATCGAGGAATCCTGGAATCCGCCGGCAACTGATCCGTCCGCGCCGCTGAAAACGCGTCACACACGGGAGAGTGACGGCACCTCCTCCGGCAGGATCGCCTGGAGGCCGCCAAAGCGGCGCTCGCGGCCGTGGAAGGAGGCCAGCGCCGCGGCGAGATCGCCGGCGTCGAACTCGGGCCACATCCGCTCGGTGAAGTGCAGCTCGGCATAGGCCCCTTCCCAGAGCAGGAAGTCCGAGAGCCGCTTCTCGCCCGAGGTGCGGATGATGAGATCGACGTCGCGCAGGCCGGCTTCGCCGGTGACGAGCTGCGAGAAGGCCTCGCGGGTGATGCTGGTCAGCGCCGCCGCCTTCGCCGCGGCATTGAGGATGGCATCGCGCGCGGAGTAATCGACCGCGATGCGCAAATGCAGCGTGTCGCCCCCGGCGGTGGCCTGTTCGGCCTGCGCGATCGCGCTGGCGATGCCTTCGGGCAGGCGATCGCGGCGACCGATCACGGTGAGCCGCACGCCGTTCTTGACCAGGCTCTGCACCTCGTTGGCGAGATAGAAGCGCAGCAAGGTCATCAATGCGGCTACCTCGGCCTTTGGCCTCCGCCAATTGTCGGTGGAGAAGGCGTAGAGCGTCAGCGTACCGATGCCCTGCTTGGACGCGGCCTCGACGATGCGACGGATGGTCTCGACGCCGGCCTCGTGGCCGCGCACGCGCGACAGGCCGCGCCGTGTCGCCCATCTCCCGTTGCCGTCCATGATGATGCCGACATGAAGCTTCTCGCTATGGGACGCATCACTTTGCATTGCAAAGTCTCCGGTCAAAAAAGGGGAAGGATCAGGTCGAGACGATGCCGAGGCGGCCGAGCGGCGGCGCCTCGCGGCCGGCGGCCCTGGCGGCGTCGCGCACCAGGCGTTCCAGCACGGCGAGATAATCGAGGAAACGGCGGCGCCCGATCTTGGTGAGGCGGCAAGTGGTGTGCGGACGGTTTCCCTCGTAGCCCTTGGTCACGTCGACGAGGCCGGCCTCCTGGAGCACCGCAAGGTGTCGGCTGAGATTGCCGTCGGTGAGGCCGCACAGCTGCTTGAGGTCGGCAAAGGCCAGCCCCTTGGGATGCGCCATCAGCGAGGTCAGAAGCCCGAGCCTCGCCTTCTCGTGAATCACGCGGTCGAGCCCTTCGTAGGAGAAGGGTGCGCTGTCAGTCTTCGACATCATGGTCTCCGGATGCGACATGCAGAATGGCCGCCATCAGCGACTGCCCGATCAGAAAGGGCAGGCCCATGGTCCATGGTGACAGCGTGTGGGTCTGGCTCGCGATCACCACCACCGAAAAGCCGGACACGAAATACCAGGCGCCGGCGAGCGCCACGGGGCGCGGCAGCGAGCGGACGGAGGCGAAAATGCCGATCGACACCAGGATTTGCCACAGGCCCGGCAGCAGCCACAACGTCTCGGCCGCGAACTTCCACATCACCACCGCGAGCAGCACGCCGGCAACGCCTGCGGGCAGGAACTGCTCGACCGCCTGGTGGATCATGGCGTCGGCCAGACCCGAATGATGGCGGCGCGAACGCGCCCGCATCTCGATCCCGATCATCAAGACGGACAGCGCGGCAGCGACGAACCAGCCGGCGAAGAAGCCGAGCGGCTCACCCGTGGGATCGCCGAGCAGCCAGAATTGCAGCACCGCTGTGATGAGCGCGACGGCCCCGGTCGCGGCCATCGTCGCCGGGCCGTAGCCGCGGAAAGCCGTGCCCGCCGCGATCTGGCTGCGGATCGTCACGATGTCGGCCAGCGCCTTGTCGAGATCGCGCATCGGCAACGCCGAAACCTCGCTCACACTTGCTCGCCGGGATTGCCGGCTACTTTGTATCGCAAAGTATACAGCGATGCAAAGCAAACGCAACCGCGAACCGCGGCGAGCGGATCTGTTTTGCGGCGAACAACTGCCGGTTGCGCAAAGCCCGTTCCGGCAGATAAGATGTGCGCGAGAGCGGCCGGGGGCGGAGTATGTGGCTTAAGTCATTGATCATTGCGTTGTTGTCACAGTTGGCTCTCGCCGGCACCGCCGATGCGAAAGGCCCCTTTGGCAGCCTCAAGATCGGTAACTGGATCGGGGGCGCGTTCAGCAACGATGAGACCGGCGCCTTCTCGCATTGCGCCGCCACATCGCCCTATGCGAACGGCGTCATCCTGGTCGTGAGCCAGAATTCCGCCGGCACTTGGTTGCTGGCCTTTGCAAGTCCCGGCTACAACTTCAACAAGGGCGAGAACGCCGCCATCGACGTGACCTTCGATGGCCAGGAGCAGGCCAGGCTGTACGCGACGGCGTATCAGCCCAACATGCTCACGGCCGTCATGCCGCTCAACGTCGTGCGGACGTTCCAGAAGGCGAGCCTGATGGTGGCGACCGCCGGCCGCACGGTTCTGAACTTCGATCTGACGTCGACCGGGCCGGTCATCGCCGCACTGGCCAATTGCGTCACGAGAGTGAAAGCCGACGGGCTCGACAAGGCCGGCGACTTCGCCAAGGGCGCGGCAAAGCCGGCAATGGCCGGCGACAAGCAGGGCGCGCCTCCCGCCAAGCCGGCTCGGACCGGGACCTTCACGGGGACTGGTTTCGTGGTGAGTCCCAACGGACATATCGTCACCAACAGTCACGTGATCGATAGCTGCACCGGCGAGATCAAGGGCAATCTCGCCGGGGAGGCCGCCATGGTTCTGCGCGTCGTCTCCAGCGACGCGACCAACGATCTTGCGCTGCTGCAAGCGCCGGCGACGGCGTCATTCAAGGACTTCGCCAGGATTCGGGACCGCTCCATGCACTCCGGCGATTCCGTAGTGGCCATCGGCTTCCCGCTGCACGGCTATCTTTCCTCCGACCTGACCGTGACCACGGGCATCGTCAGCTCGCTCAGCGGCTTCCGCAATCACACGGGACGCCTGCAGATCAGCGCGGCAATTCAAGCTGGCAACAGTGGAGGCCCCCTCTTCGACATGTCCGGTCAAGTCGCAGGCGTCGTCGTTGCCAAGCTCAACGCGCTCAGGATGATCAAAGAGACCGGGCAGTTGACCGAGAACATCAACTTCGCCATCAAGACCGGCGCGCTGCGCGACTTCCTCGACAATTCCGTGGTGCCTTATCGGACTGGGGAACCAAAGGGCGAGCAGAAAGCCGCCGACATCGCCGCGAACGCCCGCGCCTACACGATGTTGATCTCGTGTACCGGCACGGAGCAGGCGGACGCGAAGCGGTAGAGCGACCGCGGCCAGCTCGGCCCAGACCAAGGAAACGAAGCGCGTAAGAAAAAAGCCCTGCCGAACGGCAGGGCTTCATTCCCGTCATTTCCGGGATCGCTACTCGACCTTCAGGCCGGCGAACTCGACGACCTTCCGCCACTTCTCGGTCTCGGCCTTGATCTCCTCGCCGAACGCTTCCGGAGTCTGCGGCCGCGGCTCGCCGCCGAGCTCGACCAGACGCTTGGCCATGTCGGGCTCCTTGAGCACCGCGTTGACCTCGGCGTTGAGCTTGGCAATGATGTCCTTCGGCGTGTTCTTGGGCGCGCCCATGCCGAACAGCGCGCTGGCCTCGTAGCCCTTCACGGTTTCGGCGACCGTCTGCACGTCGGGCAGCTGCGGCGAGCGCTCCGCCGTGGTGACGCCGATCGCACGAAGCGAGCCGGAGCGGATGTGCTGGATGATCGAAGGCATGTTGTCGAAGATCACCTGCACCTGTCCGGCGAGCATGTCGGTGATCGCGGGCGCCGCGCCGCGATAGGGCACGTGCTGCATCTTGCAGCCGGTCATGGCCATGAACATCTCGCCGGAGAGATGCACCGAGGTGCCGTTGCCGGACGAGGCCATGTTGACCTTGCCGGGATTGGCCTTCACATATTCGATGAACTCGGCGACGTTCTTGGCCGGCACGTCCTTGTTGACGGTCATCACGTTCGGCACGCGCTGGAACGAGGCGACCGGCGCCATGTCGTTCACGAAGTTGAACTTGAGGTTCTTGTAGAGCGAGGCGTTGATGTAATTGGCCGGGTTGACCAGCTGCAGCGTGTAGCCGTCGGGCTCGGCATTGATGACCGATTCGGTTGCGATGTTGTTGCCGGCACCCGGCTTGTTCTCGACCACGAATTGCTGGCCGAGCTTTTCCGAAAGCCGCTGGCCGATCAGGCGCGCCAGGATGTCGGTGGCGCCGCCCGGCGGATAGCCCACCACCCATTTCACGGGCCGGGCCGGATAATCGGCGGCAAGGGCCTTCGACAGCGGGGTGGCTGCAAGCGGACTGGCGGCGAGCAGGCCCAGCGCGGTACGGCGAGTGATCATCTCAAGGGTTCTCCCAGTGTTGTTCTTGAAGGTCGAATAGCTTGTAGGTCGAGCCGATCGGGTTGTAACAAAGGTCGTCGCGGGCGGAAAGTGCGCGGGGCGCATCATGACGAAAGGATGAGACATGACGGTCAAGGTTCATGCCCTGGATCATCTCGTGATCAACGTCAGCGATGTTGCGGCGACAGCGGAGTGGTACCGCAAGATTCTCGGCATGGAAGTCAAGGTGTTCGATCCCGGCGGCGGCAAAGCGCCGCGGACTTTCCTTCAATTCGGTAACCAGAGGATCAACGTGCGCCAGCGCGATGCCGACAGGGTGGAGTGGTTCACCGCCGACCATCCGACCGCCGGCAGCGAGGACCTCTGCTTCCTCACCTCGGCAACACCGGACGAGGTGGCGGCGCATCTGGCTGCACATGGCATCGCGATCGAGGCCGGTCCAGGCCCGCGGCAAGGCGCCCGCGGCACGCTGCGCTCGGTCTATTGCCGGGATCCCGACGGCAGCCTGATCGAGATTTCGTCGTACGCGGATTAGTCTCCGTCATTCCGGGTCTGGTCCTTCGGACCATCCCGGAATGAGGAAAGACCGAACACGCTGCCACTGCACAGAACGCCCATCTCCTCATTTGCACCCCGCGTCATCCGATGGCAGGAAGACGCAATAATCGCATGACAGCCGCCATCAAGATGCGGGATGCACGGGGAGGAGCCATGTCACTTCAACAAACCACCGCCGGAATCGTCGGCCCGTTCGACGGACTCGACGTGCCCTGGTTGCTCAAGATGCGCGCCGAGGTCCGGCGCGATCATCCGTTCCTGATCTGGGCGCCGTTCGAGGCACCGGCGCGGCGCTGGAGCTATGGCGAGTTTCACGAGCGGGTCGGCGCGCTGGCGGCGGGGCTGGCACGGCGCGGCGTGAAGCCGGGCGAATATGTGCTCATTCATCTCGACAATTGCATCGAGGCGATGCTGGCCTGGTTTGCCTGTGTCGAGCTCGGGGCCATCGCGGTCACCACCAACACGCGCTCGGCACCGGCCGAGATCGCGTATTTCGCAGATCATTGCGGCGCGGTTGCCGCGATCACCCAACCCGCCTATGCGGAACTCGTCGCGCAGAACTGCCGCAACATTCGCTGGATGGCGGTGACCTCACATGATGCCGGCGCGGCGCCTGCGCAGGCGGTCTCCCGCGGTGACAGGTTTGAATCGCTGTTCGCCGACAGCGCCGACCGCCCCAGGCGCCCGACCGATCCGCTGGCGCCGTGCAGCGTGCAGTACACCTCGGGCACGACATCGCGACCCAAAGCGGTGCTGTGGACCCACGCCAACGCGCTGTGGGGCGCCAAGATCAACGCCGCGCATGAGGACCTGCACGCGAGCGATGTGCATCAGACCTACCTGCCGCTGTTCCACACCAACGCGCTGGCCTATTCCATGCTGGCCACGCTGTGGGTCGGCGCCACTTGCGTGATCCAGCCGCGCTTCTCGGCGAGCCGGTTCTGGGGCGTCGCGCGCGAGCACGGCGCGACCTGGACCTCGACCATCCCGTTCTGCATGAAGGCGCTGCTGGAGCAGGAGATCCCGAAAGACCACAAGTTCCGCCTGTGGGGCACCGCCATCAACGAACCGCCGGCCTTCGCCGCCTTCGGCATCAAGATGATCGGCTGGTGGGGCATGACCGAGACCATCACCCACGGCATCGTCGGCGAGGTCGACCAGCCCAACATCCCGATGTCGATCGGCCGCGCCGCGCCCGAATATCAGATCCGCATCACCGACGACGAGGGCCGGCCGACCGAGGTCGGCGGCACCGGCAATCTGTCGATCAAGGGCATCCCCGGCCTGTCGCTGTTCGCCGAATATCTGCACAATGAGAAAGCCACGCGCGAGAGCTTCGACGAGCACGGCTTCTTCCTCACCGGCGACCGCGTCGAGCGGCTCCAAAACGGCTACATCAAGTTCGGCGACCGCGCCAAGGACATGCTGAAGGTCGGCGGCGAGAACGTCGCGGCCTCCGAGATCGAGCAGGTGATCGCGCTGGTAGCGGGCGTGCGCGAAGCCGCCGTGGTGGCGAAGCCGCACCCGATGCTGGACGAGGTGCCGGTGGTCTTCATCATCCCGCTGGGCGGTGTCGCCGGCGCCGCGCCCGATCTGCACGAGCGGGTGATGGAAGCCTGCCGCAAAGGCCTTGCCGATTTCAAGGTGCCGCGCGAGATCAGGCTGGTCGACGACATGCCGCGCTCGACGCTGGAGAAGGTCGCCAAGGCGGAGCTGCGGAAGATGGTGGGGTGAGGGAATGTCATTCCGGGGCAACGCGTAGCGTTGAACCCGGAATCTCGAGATTCCGGGTTCGCGCTTCGCGCGCCCCGGAATGACGGGCTAGTTTCAGAACGACCCCAGCGCCACCGGGCGGAACGCTTGCAGCAGCTGCTGGTCGAGCTTGCCGCTCATGCCTTCCATCATGGCAAACGCACGCGAATGCGTGAACGGCATGCGGTAGGCGCGTTTCTCGACCAGCGCGGCGTAGATGTCGACGATCGTCGTCAGACGCACGATGTCGCTGATCTGGTTCGACGACAGGCCGTTCGGATAGCCGCTGCCGTCGAGAAACTCGTGATGATGCAGGATCACGTCGAGCATCTCCGGCGGGAAACCGCCCTGGGCGGCAAGCGCGTCATAGCCGCGGCGAGGATGCTGGCGCACCTCGGCCATCTCCTCGTCGGTGAGCTTGCCCGGCTTGTCGAGCAGCGCGGAGGGAACGAAGGCCTTGCCGACGTCGTGAAGCAGCGCGGCGCGGACGAGGCGGCGCTGATCGTCCTCGCGCATGCCGAGATGCTGCGCGAAGGCGACCGCGAAGCCGGTGACGAACAGGCAGTGGCGATAGCTGCCGACATGATGGCAGCCGACCGTGGTGAGCCATTCGCGCAGCGAGGAATGCTTGATCGCCTTCAGGATCTTGCTTTCCGCCGCGATGACGTCGTCGAAGGTCAGGGGCACGCCGAGCGGCAGCTTCTCGAACATCTTCGCCAGCACCGCATGCGCCGCCTCGACGCCGCGGTTGAGCGTCTTGCCGCGATCGGTCGCGTCATAGGCCGCGGTGTCCGGGAAGGCGGCGCGAATGCGCTGCAGGATGGCCTCGGCCTGGAGCGGGCGTGAGATGGTGTCGGTAGCTCCTAACGCCCAGGCCTGCATGGTGCCGTGATGGAGGGCGTCCGCGAGGACGAACAGCCGCGGCATCGAGCGATAGGCATCGCCGCGCAGCTTGTTGCGCACCCGCTGCACGCTTTCGGGCGAGCGCAGGTTGATGTCGACCACGAGGCCGGAGAGATCGCGCGAGGGCTTTTCGGGGATGTCCTGCGTCGTCACCGTCGAGACGTCGCCGACCGCTTTCAGGATGCTGGCGAGCTCGGAACTCTCGTCGCTCCGGTCGGAGGCGAGCAGAAGCCGGCGTTTGGCGGCGGATTTGGCTGGCGCGTTCATGGCTTCCCCAAAGCATGGGATCGGGATTTGGCATCAGCCTAAGCCGGATCAGGTTCTCCGGCCCTTAAGAGGCGTGCTCAATGGAACCTTGGGGAATTCGGTGCAATTTTATGGGTTCTGGTTGCGATGGCGGGACCTGAAATCTGCAAAACAACCCCATGCACAGTACAATGGCATTGATAACAAAGGGCAATTTTTCGCGCTTTCGCGCCCCCCTGCGCTGTCATTCGCCGCTAGAGTGAGCAAGAGACAAGAGGGACGGAAACCATGCCTGGGATCAATCGGGACGGCGTCAATATCCATTACGAGGTTCACGGCGAGGGACCGCCGCTGCTGCTCACCCATGGCTATTCCTCGACGTCGGCGATGTGGCATGGTCAGGTCGATGCGCTCGCCAGGGAGCACAAGCTGATCCTGTGGGACATGCGCGGCCACGGCCGGTCCGACTATCCCGATGATCCCCGCGCGTACAGCGAAGCCCTCACGGTCGGTGACATGGCGGCGATCCTCGATGCGGTCGGTGCGGAGCGCGCGATCATCGGCGGATTGTCGCTCGGCGGCTACATGTCGCTCGCGTTCTATCGCGCCCATCCGGAGCGGACGCGCGCGCTGCTGATCATCGACACCGGCCCCGGTTTCAAGAAGGACGACGCGCGCGAAGCCTGGAATGCGCGGGCGCTCGCCACCGCCGACAGGCTCGACCGCGAAGGCCTCGAGGTCCTGAAGTCGGCAACGCCCGAGCGCGCCGCCGCCAGTCATCGCGATGCCAAGGGACTGGCGCTCGCCGCACGCGGCATGCTGACCCAGCGCGATGCCCGCGTGATCGAGCTGCTGCCCGACATCAAGGTGCCCTCGCTGATCGTGGTCGGTGCCGACGACACGCCGTTCCTGGCCGCGTCCGACTACATGACCGCAAAAATCCCCGGGGCACAAAAGGTCGCGATCCCCGCTGCCGGTCACGCCGTCAACATCGATCAGCCCAAGGCTTTTGTTGACGCCGTCTCGGCTTTCCTGAAGAACTTGCCTGAAGAACCTGCGGCATAGGCTAGGCAATCCGGGACGCAAGACATGATGCGAGCGATCTTCGCGGCCGTCGCAACGACTGCGCTGCTGTCGTCGTCGGCGCAGGCCGAGCCGTTCGGCGCGGTGCCGTCGCGCCGGCCCTTCGTCGCGACCTTGTCCAACAACATTCCGCTCGCCTTCGGCATGGACGCCGAGCAGACCGCCCGCGCCCTCGGGCAGCCACTGCAATATGTGCGCGGGCGTCCCGGCAACGAGATCTATCTCGCGCTGCGCAACATCGGCGGCAGCGGCCTGATCCCCTATCGCCACCGCCTGTTTCTGCAATTCCGCCAGGGGCGGCTGGCGGGATGGAAGGAGGATTACGGCGAGAACTGGATGTGGGAGTAGGTGCTGCCCGCTGCGGCACCTCGGCCTTTCATCCTTCGAGACGCGCGCGAAGGGCGCGCTCCTCAGGATGAGGGGAGAGACTGAGTTCTTAACAACTAAAAAGGACAACCCGCGTGGGACAGGACATCAAGCTGACGGCCTCCGACAATTTCCAGCTCGGCGCCTATCGCGCTGACTCCTCGGGCGCACCGAAGGGCGCGGTGGTGGTGATCCAGGAGATCTTTGGCGTCAATCACCACATCCGCTCGGTCTGCGACCGCCTCGCCGGGGAAGGCTATGTCGCGATCGCGCCGTCGATCTTCGACCGCACCGCGCCGAACTTCCAGTCGGGCTATTCGCCCGATGAGGTCGCCGAAGCGCGCAAGTTCGTTGCCAATCCGGACTGGGCTGCGATGCTGCGCGACACGCAGGCGGCGATCGATGCGGTGAAGGACATCGGCCCGGTCGGGATCATCGGCTTTTGCCTGGGCGGCAGCATCGCCTTCGTCGCGGCGACGCGATTGACCGGCCTGAAGGCCGCGATCGGCTATTACGGCGGCGCCGTCGTTCGCTTTGCCGAGGAGACGCCGAAGGTGCCGACCCAATTGCATTTCGGCGAGAAGGATGCGGGCATCCCCTTGACCGACGTCGAGACCATCAAGTCGAAACGGCCCGAGGTCGAGGTCTTCGTCTATCCGGGCGCGCAGCACGGCTTCCATTGCGACGAGCGCGCCAGCTACGACAAGGCCAGCGCCGACATCGCCTGGCCGCGCAGCATGGAATTCTTTGCGAAGCATTTGAGATAGGACTTGTGTTTCTCTTCTGTCATTCCGGGATGCGCCGCGAAGCGGTGCAGGCCCGCAATCCATACTCCCGATCGTGGTTATGGATTCCGGGTTCGCGCTAACGCGCGCCCCGGAATGACCGGGGAGAGGGTTGGGCCTTGCCTCCAAAGCAGAAATCGGGTGGCTGCAGCGTGGCGCGCGGCGATAGAGCTGGCGGATCAAAGCCAGCTCACGCCGGGAGATCGCCATGCAGCAATCCATCACGCATCTCGTCATCCGCAATCCGTTCGGAACCATGGATGTCCCTTCTCCTGACGATTCCGAGGTGATGGATTATGCCGCGACGGCCTCGCTGCCCGGCGATGCCGCGGACGACAATGCGGCATCGTGGGCAACAATCGCAGCGCGATCCGACCCGCTCGAAGGCATGTGGACGAGCCGCTGGAACGGCGGGGCCGATCCGACCATTGTCGGCGATACGCCGGACAAATGGAAACAGGGATGCGCGGAGATCCGCGTCGGGGCCGGCCGGGTCTATCTGCGCTTCGACTGGGACGATGGCCGCCGGCACGGGCTGATCGAGGCCGCGCGCGAAGGCGCAGCTCGCCTGGTCGGAAAATACATCAACCTGACCACGCCGGCGATCACGCGACCATGGGTCGGCCTCGTGATCGACGCTAGCCGGATCGACGGATGTTTTCCGAACGGCCGGCTGGATTTTCGAAGGTAGGAATCTGGTGACGTCCCCCGCCGTCATTCCGGGATGCGCCGACAGGCGCAGGCCCGGAATCCATCGTGAGGCAGAGTCGGTGGAGAAAGGGATTCCGGGTTCGCGTTTAGGCGCGCCTCGGAATGACGCGAAGAGAGAGTTTGGCTGAAACCTAGAACCAGCGCTCGCCGACGAACACGGTGTCGCCGGGGTTCAAGGGTGTGCCGAGCGGCACCACGGCGCGCATGGATCCGCCGCGCTCGGTGTGGGTGACGGTGACCACGTCGCGCTTGGCGCGGGGCGAGAAGCCGCCGGCGATCGCGACAGCGCTCTCGACCGTCATGTTCGGCACGTAAGGATATTGGCCGGGCGCGGTGACTTCGCCGAGGATGAAGAACGGACGATAGGCCTCGATCTCCACCGCGACCGAAGGCTCGCGAATGTAGCCGTTGCGCAGGCGCGCGGCGATCTCGCCGGCAAGTCCGGCGGTGGTGCGACCGCGTGCCGGCACCGCGCCGATCAGCGGCATGGTGATGGAGCCGCCGGCATCGATGGCGTAGCTGTTGGTGAGACCTTCCTGGCCGTAGACCACGACGCGGAGCTTGTCGCCGGCGTCGAGATGGTAGGAGGCGTCATAGCGCACCGGCGCCGCCATCGGCGCGGCGTAGCCGACCGGCATGGGGGCGGGCGACGAGGCAAAGGAATTGCGCAGCGCGCCGATGGCGCCGCCGCCGTCGGCGACGACAACCGGCTGCGGCGCATTGTAGGGCTGGCCATAGGCCATGGAATCAAGGTCGGCGCGCGGTGGCATGACCGCGACGGGGCCCGCGGTCTGCATGCAGCCGCCAAGGGTCAGCGCGGCGGACGCTGTCAGGACCACTGCCGAGATCGACGATCGAAACGCGCGTGCAACTGGCACCGGACCTATCCCTCGAAACGAGACAGCTCCAGTGATGCACCGGTTATGGTTAATAAAGCGTTTGCGGGGAGCGCTGTGACGCGACGCCGCTCGATGCAGACACGGTGCGCCCTTTCTCCCGCTTGCAAACGGAAGAAGTGCACCGAGCTTGTGCTTGCCTTAAGCGCCCACGCCGACGCCGATCGGGCGGGACACACCGGTGCCGCCAAAGATCAATCCCGGGAATAGCCGATCAGCGGCTTCCGCGGCCGGAACAGGATCATCAGCAGGATGCCGAGAATGCCGAGGACGGCAAAGACCGGCTGATCCAGCAGCAGGCGGATCACCGAGGTCCAGAGCCAGGGCGCCTTGGCCTCGACCCAGGTCCGGAAGGCCGACTGGCTGGCCTGATTGATGTCGTTCCAGAACTGGCCGAACCGGGTGAACCTGAGGGTCTGATCGGCCACCCAGCGGGCGCCGTCATAGACCATGAAGATGAACCCGCCGGCGAGCAGCAACAGCCCAATCAGTCGGAAAAAGCCGCGGATCATGCCTCACCTTATTTGGTCGTCCGATCGGAGGACCTGGACAAGACCCCGCCAGCCAATAGCCGGGCGACGGCAGAAATTCAACCTCTTCAGGGCGTTACAGTGCCTCCTGGGACGCCTTGGGGCCGCTTTTCCAGCCCGGAAAGCGTTGACGGTGCCGAAGAGCCTCTCTATAAGGGCGCCAACTGGCGGTGGGCGCAATCCTGCCGCCGCTGTTCTTTGAGCAGTTGCAGGCCACTTGAGCTTAGGGCTCCTTGAGGCCTCATGTTCCCGGGACAGCCCAGCAACCGAACACCCTAAATCCGAGCGTCGATTCCGCGGTCAAGCAAGCCGGCGCTACCCGACCAAGACGCGACCGGTACCCGCAAAGGATATTGAGACCATGGCCAATACCACTTCCGCCAAGAAAGCGACGCGCAAGATCGCCCGCCGCACCGCCGTCAACAAGTCGCGCCGCACCCAGATGCGCGGTGCCGTGCGGACCGTCGAGGAAGCCATCGCGACCGGCGACCGCGCCGCCGCCGTGAAGGCGCTGGCGAATGCCGAGCCGGCCTTGATGCGTGCCGCGCAGCGCAACATCATTCACAAGAACAACGCCAGCCGCAAAGTCTCGCGCCTCACCGCGCAGATCGCCAAGCTCGCCAAGTAAGCTCGCAAGCAAGCTCGTCAGGTCAGCCTGCAAGTCACGGTGGGCCGACCGGTCGACGGATCGATCGCACATCGCACACGTCAAACAGCCCGGCATCGCGCCGGGCTTTTTTGTTGCCTGTCATGATACACGGAAAGCGGACACGCACGATCGACGCTCGATCGGCGGGCTCGCAGCGCCTGCACCATTCTTCGTTCCGTAGTTCTACCTGCCGATGTCCTGCAACAGCAGTCTTGCAACGGCGCAGACCTTCACCGCGTTGCGAAAACCCCTGTGCCGCGGGCTCGAATTGAATCCGCAAGCGACGAAAGTTCTACACACCGTAGATTCACCGGAACACACACAGCGTGGGAGTTACCCTGCGAAACGAGACTCAAAAAACGATGTCTCGCTAATCACTTATCGACATAGTGACCGCAAGCATTTGGAAAATTCGTCCGCGCGTCGGGCGCATGAAGATTTTGTTAAAAAATTTTGGCGGTGGCGGAGAATTGTCACATGAGGTGCGGCGTTCTCGATTCTGCGCACGAATCCAAAAACTTGCTCCGAAGCCTGTGCACAAGTCGCGCGCGACGTTAACCGACGTCAAGTTTTTTTGGTGGCTCAAGTGTGAATCAATTCGTTGCGAGTCTTTCCGCTTAGTGTATTCCTTAGGTCGTCAGCGGCGCCCACGATCTTCAGACCAGCGCGGTTTAGGAAACGGGGCGAGCGTGCAAATCGGCGGCGGTGTGCACGTAGGCGACGCTTCAAAAAGTGATGTCGGTTCACAACCCATAGCAATATGGGAATGGTAGCTGTTTGTCTGAATGTCTCCAAGCGGGATCTTCCCGCCTCGTGCCAGGCGCATATGAGGGACATCGCAAAGTTATCCCGGCACGCAAGGTGGCGAAGTCGAGCGGACATTCGAACGGGCAGGCATCCGCGACATCGTACGCCGCGGCTGTCTTTTGGACACGCAGGACCTTGTCGTGAGCAATCACGGCAGGACGGGGAGGTATCATGTCTTACGGACTCAACGCGGTATTGAAACACGTCTTCTCTTCGAACGATGCCGGTTTAGATCAGTCCGACCTCCAGCCTCCCGCGTGTGACGGAGCGCCGAGTACGCGCTGACCTCGCGAACCCTCCATCTCTGACATCGCTGACCGGACGCGGCGTTCTCGCCGAACGGCGGAGCCATGTCTGACGATGGACTCGCTCTGAGGTCGCCCCATGACAGAACCCCTGACGGCAGGAACTCTGCATGGCGCTCACCACGCAACTAAATCTCTCAAGAGAAGTTTTCTGACGATGACAATGGAACAGGATCGCTGGTCACGCGTGAAGGGTCGGCTGCGCTCGAGCGTTGGCGAAGACGTCTACACGAGCTGGTTTGCACGCATGGATCTGGAAGGCGTGCAGGACGAGAGCGTGCGGCTCTCGGTGCCGACGCGCTTCCTGAAGAGCTGGATCCAGGCCCATTACGCCGAGCGCGTGCTGTCGTGCTGGCAGGCCGAGATGCCGGAAGTTCATCGCATCGACCTCACGGTGCGTTCGGCCGTGCGCCCGGTGACGCAGCCGAAGGACGCGCCCGCCCCGGTCGAAGCACGCCGCGCGCCTGCGCCGGAGCTGCGCTCGACCGCAACCGCGCCGGTCTCGGCCAATCACGATGCGCTCGGCGGTTCGCCCCTCGATCCGCGCCTGACCTTCGCGAGCTTCGTGGTCGGACGCTCCAACACGCTGGCGCATGCGGCTGCCCGTCAGGTCGCGGAAGGGCGCCGCGGCGACCCCGTGATGTTCAACCCGCTCTACATCCATGCCGGCGTCGGCCTCGGCAAGACGCATCTGCTGCAGGCCGTGACCTGGGCCGGCAATTCCGGCAACGAGCGCAAGGTGCTGTACCTGACCGCGGAAAAATTCATGTACGGCTTCGTCGCCGCGCTGAAGACGCAGACGGCGCTGGCCTTCAAGGAAGCGCTGCGCGGCATCGACGTGCTCGTGATCGACGATCTCCAGTTCCTACAGGGCAAATCGACCCAGGCCGAATTCTGCCACACGCTGAACGCGCTGATTGACGCCGGCCGCCAGGTCGTGATCGCGGCCGACCGTCCGCCGTCCGATCTCGAAAGCCTCGACGATCGCGTGCGCTCGCGGCTCGCCGGCGGCCTCGTGGTCGAGATGGGCTCGCTCGGCGAGGAGCTCCGCCACGGCATCCTCAAGTCGCGCGTCGCAGCCGCCCGCACCCATCATGCGACGTTCGAGGTGCCCGAGGAGGTGCTGCATTATCTGGCGCGCACCATCACCCATAACGGCCGCGACCTCGAAGGCGCGATCAACCGCCTGCTCGCGCACTCCAAGCTCAACAACCGGCCGGTGACGCTGGAGATGGCGGAGCACGAGGTGCGTGACCTGGTGCGGCCGCAGGAGCCGAAGCGGATCAAGATCGAGGACATCCAGCGCGTGGTGGCGCGGCAGTACAATGTCAGCCGCTCCGACCTGCTCTCTTCGCGCCGCACCGCCAACGTGGTGCGTCCGCGCCAGGTCGCGATGTATCTCGCCAAGACACTGACCTTGCGCTCGCTGCCCGAAATCGGCCGCCGCTTCGGCGGGCGCGACCACACCACGGTGCTGCACGCCGTGCGCAAGATCGAGGCGCTGGTCTCCAAGGACACCGCGCTGTCGGAGGAAGTGGAGTCGCTGAAGCGCCAGCTCCAGGAATAAGCGCCTAAGGCGCTCCTGCCATCCTGCCGCCGCCCCGGCCTCGCCCGGGCGGCGGTTTTCGTTTGGGCGGTAAATCGTGGGAATCGTGCGGAACTGGCCCCCAATCCCTTGAATCCGGGGGCCATCCGCGCCACCTTGCGCGACCCTGGCAGCTTTGGTCATATCGGCTGGATGATCCGGCTTTTCGGGGTCTTCGGTGCCGTGGCGCGCGTCCCGCCGCCCGGCGTTCCTAACGTTGTTTCCTTGGGGATCGGGCGAGTAGTACAATGAAGGTTACGGTCGAACGCGCGCAACTGCTGAAGTCGCTGGGCCATGTCCACCGCGTCGTCGAGCGCCGCAACACGATTCCGATCCTCGGCAACGTGCTGGTCCGGGCCGAGAACGCCAAGCTGTCGCTGAAGGCGACCGACCTCGACCTCGAGGTGACGGAGACGCTGCCTGCGGAAACCGCCACCGCGGGCTCCACCACCGTGCCGGCGCACATGTTCTACGACATCGTGCGCAAGCTGCCGGATGGTTCGCAGATCGTGCTGGAGGCCGACGGCGACCGCGCCGTGCTGGCGATCCGCGCCGGCCGCTCGCGCTTCACGCTGCAGACGCTGCCGGAGAACGACTTCCCGGATCTGGCCGCCGGCGACATGTCGCATTCCTTCTCGCTCGCCGCCAAGGACATCAAGCGGCTGATCGACCGCACCCAGTTCGCGATCTCCACCGAGGAGACGCGCTATTACCTCAACGGCATCTATCTGCACGCCGCCGGCACGGCGAAGGCCGCCACCCTGCGCGGCGTCGCCACCGACGGCCACCGCCTCGCCCAGCTCGACCTGGTGCAACCCAAGGGCGCCGAGGGCATGCCCGGCGTGATCGTGCCGCGCAAGACCGTCGGCGAGGTGCAGCGCCTGATCGAGGATACCGACGCCGAGATGACGGTCGAGCTGTCGCAGGCCAAGATCCGCTTCACCATCGGCAACGTCGTGCTGACCTCGAAACTGATCGACGGCACCTTCCCCGATTACGGCCGCGTCATCCCGCAAGGCAACGACAAGGAGCTCGTCGTCGACAAGAAGGATTTCGAGAACGCGGTCGACCGCGTCTCCACCATCTCCAGCGAACGCGGGCGCGCCGTCAAGCTGTCGCTGTCGCCGGGCAAGCTGGTGCTGTCGGTGACCAATCCGGATTCCGGCAGCGCGACCGAAGAGCTCGAGGTCGAATACGCCTCCGACGCCCTCGATATCGGCTTCAACTCCCGCTACCTGCTCGACATCGCCGCCCAGATCGAAGGCGACGTCGCCACGCTCCGCCTCGCCGACCCCGGCTCGCCGACCCTGGTGCAGGACCGCGACGACAAGAGCGCGCTGTACGTGCTGATGCCGATGCGGGTGTGAGGATGAAGCAGCGGCTTTTCCTCTCAACAAGAGCGCGATCCGCATTGTTGTGCCCTCTCCCCTTGTGGGAGAGGGCAGTTCCGCTGGAGGACATAGACTCGGTCGGGTGAGGGGTTAGTGCCGCAAGATCCGTCCCATCGGCCGGTCCCCAAAAATCTCCGCCAATTCGCGAAGAACATGCGGCACGCGCCGACGGATGCCGAAGCGGCGATGTGGCGTCTGCTCAGAGACCGCCGCATGTCGGCATACAAGTTTCGCCGGCAGGTCCCGTTCGGAAACTACATTCTCGACTTCGTCTGCTTCGACAAGCGGCTCGTGATCGAAGTCGACGGAAGCCAGCACGCAGAATCACGAAGCGATGCGGATCGTGACGTAGCTCTGTCTACTGAAGGCTTTGCCATCGCGCGCTACTGGAACAATGACGTGCTTCAGCGGTCCACTTCCGTGTTGGAGGATATCCTTGCAAAGCTTGCCGGGCGGTAAGATACCCCTCACCCGTCGCCTCACTACGTGAGGCGCCACCCTCCCCCACAAGGGGGGAGGGAAGTAAAGCCCGGCAATGACAGAGTGATATGACCCCCTCCCGCATTCATCGCCTGACGCTGACGCATTTTCGCAATTATCGGGCGGCGGGGCTCGAGACGGCGGCTGACCTGGTGGCGCTGGTCGGGCCTAACGGGGCGGGCAAGACCAATTGCATCGAGGCGATCTCGTTCCTGTCGCCGGGACGCGGGCTGCGGCGCGCCACGCTGGAAGACGTCGCCGACAACCAGGGCGACGGCTCCTGGGCCGTCTCCGCGCAGGTCGAGGGCGCGCTGGGGCTGGCGACGCTCGGCACCGGCATCGATGCACCGCGGCCCGACAGCGCGGTGAGCCGGCGCTGCCGCATCGACCGCGAGCCGGTGGGTTCGGCGGCAGCCTTCGGCGACCACATCCGGATGGTGTGGCTGACGCCGGCGATGGACGGGCTGTTCATGGGCGCGGCGTCCGAGCGGCGGCGCTTCTTCGACCGCCTGGTGCTCGCCATCGATAGCGAGCATTCCAGCCGCATCAACGCGCTGGAGCGCTCCTTGCGCTCGCGCAACCGGCTGCTCGAAACCCGCAATTACGACGACCATTGGTGTGATGCGATCGAGCGCGAGACCGCGGAGCTTGCGGTCGCGGTCGCGGCCACGCGCGGCCAGACTGCTGCGCGTCTCACCGGCATGCTCAACGCGCGCGCGCAGGCCTCCGCTTTCCCCTCGGCGCAGATCGCGCTCGACGGCTGGATGGAGAATGCACTGCTTCAGGAGACCGCGACCTCGGTCGAGGACCGCTATCGCCAGATCCTGCGCGACAACCGCCCGCGCGATGCGATTGCCGGCCGCACCACCGATGGCCCGCATCTCACCGACCTGCAGGTGATCTATGCGCCGAAGAGCATGCCGGCGCGCGACGCCTCGACCGGCGAGCAGAAGGCGCTGCTGATCGGCCTCGTGCTGGCGCATGCGAGCCTGGTCGCCGAGATGACCGGCATCGTGCCACTGCTGCTGCTCGACGAGGTCGTGGCGCATCTCGACCCCAGCCGCCGCGCCGCGCTGTTCGACGAGCTGAAGAAGCTCGGCGCGCAGGTTTGGCTGACCGGCGCGGACCCCGCGGCCTTCGCCGAGATCGGCGCCGGAGGCGAAGTGTTTGACGTCGAGAGCGGACGAGTCTCGGCCAGAGGCTAGGCCGCCGCGTTGAACCCGCCCGTTTCCGTCAGCGACTAGCTGCTTGAGGCCGCAACACGCGGCCATCGCTGCGAATATCTCGGACAGGCGCGATATCCTTGGAGCACGGGCATGACGACGGTGAGGCATGGGGCGCAAGCTCCGGCACGATGGCAGCTGTTCGCGTGCGGTCTTGCGCTCATCGCAAGCTGCCTGCTCGCGGCCAGCGCCGGCGCCTTCGTGTCGAACCTGCCGCCGCTGTTCTCGGCCGCGCTCACGCCGGATCCCGATGCCAGGCTGCCAGCGCCGACCCGCTATCTCTATCGCGGCATCCACACCACCATGATGCCGGGCCTCGAGGCTCCGCTCCGGATCAAGCTCGAAGCGCGTGTGCCCGCAGCGCTCGGCGATGTTCTCGCCTTCTATCGTACCGAGCTTCAAAAGCTCGGCTGGCAGGAACAGCAGCATGATGCAGCGGTCGACGCCGATCACGCGCGCCTCGCCTTCGTCTCGCCGGTCGGGCCTGCAGCGCTGGCGCTCGCCCGCAACCGCGACAGCACCTCGGTCCAGCTCGTGCAGAAAAATCTGGATGTCGCGACACGCGCGAACGTCCTGCCCGAGCCTGGTCAGTCGAAGCTGGTCTTCAGCAATATCAGCGCGAGCGAGGCCGTCCTCACGATCAACGAGCGGAGCATTGCGCGTCCCGCCGGCGCCAACGCCGTCGCGCTGGATCTGATGCCCGGCAAATATTCCTACGGATTGAGCGTGCCCGGTCGTCGAGCCACCACGCACATGCTCACCGTCGCAGCCGGCGATACCTGGGAGCTCACGGTCGGGCCGGACGGAGAGGCGTGGCCGCCGCTTCAGCTGTACTGAGCGCCGCTTCACGCCCCGGCATCGGCGCCCTGTTGAACCTCTCCGGTTCCCGCCGCGACTTCTGGTCAGAGGCCGCGCGCCGACGGCGCCGCAGTCCGCTGCGCAGGGCATGGCGACCCGCGCGACATCCAGGAGTTTTGACGATGCCGATGATCCCGCTTGGGGCGCAAGTCCCGGCCAGATGGCTGCTGCTGACCTGCGGCATTCTCGCGATGGCGGGCATTGCGCGTCCCGCGGGCGCGGCCGACGAGGGCATCGTCGACGTCCATACGCTGCCGCGGCTCGATGGCGCGATGGAGGACACCTCGCGCCCCGACGCCCACCGCGTAGTCTATACGGTGCCGAGCGCCGTTAGCGCGGCGTCGGACGCCGCCAGGAAGCTGCTCAGCGCCGACGGCTGGATGCCCTATGTCTATCCGCTGGACGAGAGGAGCGCCGCGCTGACCTTCAAGAAGGGACGGCAGGGGCTGCGCGTCTCCTTCACCCAGGCGCGCGGGCGCCCCGATCAATCCGCGGTGTCCTACACGCCGAACCGGATCTATGCGAACGTCCCCTTTCCGGACGGCGCGACGAACCTCGTGTTCGACGAGACCCGACCCTATCTCGGCTGCATCGCGCCCGGCGCGCTGGATGCGACGTCGGAATTCTTCGCCAAGGAAATGGCGGCGATCGGCTGGCGCAGGCTCACGCCCGAGACGGCGGCGCGCTGGCCGAACGCCGATCTCGGCGAGACGGTGCCGAACGGCCTGCGTGTCTTCTTCGATCATCCCGGCGGCGACACGACGCAGTTCTACAAGCAGAAGCCGGTCATGCTGACCTTGACGCGCCGCGACGACGGCCGCACCAACGTCGAGATCAGGGTGGCGCCGTTCGCACTACCGCAAGAGCTCGAGGCCGACGATGACATGGCCGGGTTGCCGCGGCCCAAGCCGACCAAATCGGCAAGGAGCCTCGGCAGCGCCAGATCCAATACGCGCGAGATGTCGGCCGCCGCGATGGCCGAGCTGCCCGCCGTGCTCGCCTTCTATCAGCGCGAGCTCGCCGCGCGCGGCTGGCGGGAGGATGGCAACGCACCGCTCGCCGCCGGCGACGACGTCGCGATCAGGATCTCCAACGCCGAGGAAACCGGCGTGCTGCGGCTTGGCCGCAAGTATGATTTCACCATGGTCAGCCTGACCGCGCAGGTGAAGGAATCCGCGCTTGCCGCCCGCGCCAAGGCGAAGAAGGAGGCAGACGCGAGATTCCTCGGCGAGGCCTTGGGGGCGGCCCAGCAGCTCATCGCCGCCGATGATATCAGGCGCAAGGCCCAGGCCGTCTCTCTCTCGGACGCACCGCTCACGGCGCTTGCCGACGGCACGACGCCGGTGCCGCTGCCCGAAAACGCCGAAGGCGTGAAATTCGACGGCGGCGACGGCCGGCTGGAATTCTCCTCGGCGTCGAGCGTGAAGGCGCTCACCGCGTTCTATCGCGCATCGCTCAAGCCCGCCGGCTGGAAGGAGCAGCCCTCCGTGATCAACCAGCCCAACATGGCGGTGATGGAATTCGCCAGGGGTGGCAAGTCGATCTCGATGACCGTGATGCAGATGGGCCCGAACGTGAACGTGAGCGCCAGCGGATCGGGCCTGGTGATGGCCACGGCGAAGCCGGCAGCCATCCCGGAAGTGCAGGCCCCATCCTCCGAGCCGCTCAAGCTCGACACCGAATCCCCGCTGCCCGTGCCGACGCAGCGTTCGTCGAAATCGCTTGCCACCACCAAGATCCCCGGCGGCGAGGCCCCGCTCCGCCGCGAGCTGACAGCCAGCATCCCGGCGCCGCTCCAGGACGTCCTCGCCTTCTACCGCGCGGAGCTGTCCAAGCTCGGCTGGCAGGAAAAGACCGACGGCGCGGCGGTGTCCGCAGACCACGCGCAGATCGATTTCACCTGGCCGCAGGGCCCGGCCGTGCTCAAGCTCGGCCGGACCAAGGGCGAGACCACGGTCAGTCTGGCGCAGAAGAACGCGGATGTCGCCGTGAAGGCCGACATCATGCCGAAGGCCGGGCAGGCCCGGGTGATGCTCGGCAACATGGGCCCGAAGGAGGCCTCGCTCACGATCAACAAGCAGGCGGTGAAGATCGCGGCCGGTGCCGGCGGCCCGCAAGCGCCGAAAGGCCCGATGCTCGATCTGCCACCGGGCAAGTACCAATACGCGGTGCGCACGCAAGGACAGCCCGCTCGCACCGACAAGCTCACCGTGGCCGCCGGCGACATCTGGGGCCTCGTGGTGGGCCCGAGCGGCGACGTGCTGCCGCTGCAGATGTATTGAGCCGACCACAAAGGCGGCGCGCAGCCGTTCCCGCTTGCAAGCGGGAACGGCTGCACCGCGGGTCGCGCCATGAACTTTGCCAAAAAGATGCTCTGACCGGCGCCTGGGACGACGTCACGCCCCGCAAAATCCACGCCTTTCAGGGCCCCAAAACGACCCCTCGAATCGCTTTTTTGCAGGGCCCCAAATCGGCCTTCTGAAGGCTTGAAAACCGACCGAAAAACCCTATCTGCTCAAAGGGTTGCGGCAGCATACTTTGCGCTAGGCGCTAGCCCGCTTTCATGGCACAAATAGCCTCGCAAATCAGCGCCTTCTGCGCCGCTGATTCGGGCGACATTCGAAGGCCTCTCATGACAGAACCAGCTCGGCAGCCCGCTGCCGAAAACGAGCCCTCCAATCCGAGCGAATACGGTGCGGAATCGATCCGCGTGCTCAAGGGTCTCGATGCCGTCCGCAAGCGCCCGGGCATGTATATCGGCGACACCGACGACGGCTCGGGTCTGCACCACATGGTCTACGAGGTCGTCGACAACGCGATCGACGAAGCGCTGGCGGGCCACGCCACGCGCGTCGACGTGATCCTCAATGCCGACAATTCCGTCACCGTGCGCGACGACGGCCGCGGCATTCCCGTCGACATCCACAAGGGCGAAGGCATCTCGGCGGCCGAGGTCATCATGACCCAGCTCCATGCCGGCGGTAAGTTCGACCAGAACTCCTACAAGGTTTCCGGCGGCCTGCACGGCGTCGGCGTCTCCGTCGTCAATGCGCTGTCGAGCAAGCTGGAGCTTCGCATCTGGCGCGACGACAAGGAGCACTACATCGAATTCGCCCATGGCGACGCCGTGGCGCCGCTCAAGGTCGTCGGCGACGCGCCGGGCAAGCGCGGCACCGAGGTGACGTTCCACGCCTCGACCGACACGTTCAAGAACGTCGAGTATGATTTCGCGACGCTGGAGCACCGCCTGCGCGAGCTCGCCTTCCTCAATTCGGGCGTCAACATCGCCCTCTCCGACATGCGCCATGCGGTCGAGAAGCGCGAGGAGATGCACTATTCCGGCGGCGTCGAGGAATTCGTCAAGTATCTCGACCGCAACAAGAGCCCGATCGTGCCGGCGCCGATCATGGTGCGGGCGGAAGCCAACGGCATCGGCGTCGAGGCGGCGCTGTGGTGGAACGACAGCTACCACGAGAACGTGCTGTGTTTCACCAACAACATCCCGCAGCGCGACGGCGGCACCCATCTTGCCGGCTTCCGCGGCGCGCTGACGCGCCAGGTCAACGGCTATGCCGAGGCCAACGCCAAGAAGGAGAAGATCGCGCTGACCGGCGACGATTGCCGCGAAGGCCTCACCGCCGTCTTGTCCGTGAAGGTGCCCGATCCGAAGTTCTCGTCGCAGACCAAGGACAAGCTGGTGTCCTCGGAGGTGCGTCCCGTGGTCGAGAACGTGCTCAACGAGGCGCTCCAGGCCTGGTTCGAGGAGCACCCCTCCGAGGCCAAGATGATCGTCGGCAAGGTGATCCAGGCCGCAGCCGCCCGCGAAGCCGCGCGAAAGGCGCGCGAGCTGACCCGCAAGAGCCCGCTCTCGGTCTCCTCGCTGCCCGGCAAGCTCGCCGACTGCCAGGAGAAGGATCCGGCCAAGTCGGAGCTGTTCATCGTCGAGGGCGACTCGGCAGGCGGCAGCGCCAAGCAGGGCCGCAACCGCGAATTCCAGGCGGTGCTGCCGCTGCGCGGCAAGATCCTCAACGTCGAACGCGTCCGCCCCGACAAGATGCTGTCGAGCGAGCAGATCGGCACGCTGATCACCGCGCTCGGCACCGGCATCAGCGACGAGTTCTCGATCGAGAAGCTGCGCTATCACAAGATCATCGTGATGACGGACGCCGACGTCGACGGCGCCCATATCCGTACGCTACTGCTGACCTTCTTCTACCGGCAGATGCGGGACATCATCGACGGCGGCTATCTCTATATCGCCCAGCCGCCGCTCTATAAGGTCTCACGCGGCAAGTCCGAGCAGTACCTGAAGGACGAACGGGCGCTGGAAGACTATCTGATCGACGCCGGGCTTGACGACTGCGTCTTCATTCCCGGCAGCGGCGGCGACCGCACCGGCCGCGACCTGCGCTCGCTGGTCGACGACGCCCGCGTGGTCCGCAGCATCTTGCGCAATCTGCACAGCCGCTATAACCGCAAGGTCATCGAGCAGGCCGCCATTACCGGCGTGCTGAACAAGGCGATTTACGGCGATCCCGAGAAAGCCGCGGCTGCGGCGCAATACATCGCGGGCCGGCTGGACAACCAGGCCGACGAGGTCGAGCGCGGCTGGATCGGGCAATACGTGGAAGGCCAGGGCTTCCAGTTCGAGCGCACCGTGCGCGGCGTCAAGGAAGCCGCTGTCATCGACGACGCCTTCCTGGGGTCCGCCGAGGCGCGCAAGCTCGACGAGTACACGGTGAAGCTTCAAGATGTTTACGCCCGCCCCGGCAAGCTGCGGCGCAGGGATGTCGAGCACATGGTCTACGGCCCGGCCGACCTGTTCGAGGCGGTCACCGACGCCGGCCGCAAGGGCATCACGCTGCAGCGCTACAAAGGCCTCGGCGAGATGAACCCGGAGCAGCTCTGGGAGACGACGCTCAACACCGACGTGCGCTCGCTGCTGCAGGTGAAGGTCAAGGAGGTCGACGAGGCCGACGACATCTTCACCAAGCTGATGGGCGACGTGGTCGAGCCGCGCCGCGACTTCATCCAGGAACACTCGCTCAGCGCGACGATCGATATTTGAAGGCTCGCTGATTCCGCGGCGTCATGGCCGGGCTTGTCCCGGACATCCACGTCTTGCCCCGCGGAACAGAGAACGTGGATGCCCGGGACAAGCCCGGGCATGACGACGTAGGGGCACACGGTCTGAACCTCACCACGCGCCATCGCGACGAACTGGCATGAACCCATTGGCCAATTCCGGCCGGGACGCCTCATGTCATGATCGCCTCCGCAACGCCCAGTTCCACTGCACCCTCACGCCGCCTCGGTATCATCGGCAGCATTGTCGGCGTGCTGGCGCTGATCGCGGCGGTGCTGCCGCACTGGGTGGTGCCGATCGTGTTTCCGCCGCCGCCGGCGGACAAGGTGATCGTCGACACCGGCCATCGCATCAAGGACCGCATCGTCGCGAAGGTGAAGGGCGTGGAATATCAGGCTCCGAAGGTCGAAAAGTCGGCTGGACGAAGCTGGAGTGAAACCGCCACGGTCGCCGCAATCTCGCTCGGCCTGATCGCCATCTTGTTCTCCGTGCTCGCGCTGGTGTTTCGCGAAGAGCGCTTGCTGGCCGGGGTCGCGGCCGCGCTCGGGACCGGCGCCATCGCCATCGAGATATCCTTCCTGGCCATGGGCGTCCTGATCCTGATCGTCGTCCTTTATGTGGTGGCGAATATCATCGGCTTGTTCTAAACGCCTGGCGCAGCGGGCCGGTTCGAGGCCGATGAGCGGCTTCCGCCGCCGCAAGTGCAGAATTGCTACCCTGCTCAATTCTCGGTAGTTTCCGCTCCCGAAGCAGCCCGCCCCAACGCAACAGGACGGAGAAAACCGACGTGGCGCCCATCCAATACATCGTCGAGGGCGGTCACCGGCTCTCGGGGTCGATCGAGCCGTCCGGCAACAAGAATTCGGCGCTACCGATCATCGCCGCGGCTCTGCTCACCGAGCATCCGGTGACGCTGGAGAACGTGCCGCGCATCCGCGACACCGAGACGCTGGTCGAGCTGATCCGCTCGGTCGGTGCGTCCGCGGAATGGACCGCCCGCAATACGCTCAATATCCACGCCAAGAGCATCCGCGCCGCCGATCTCGACCCCGAACTGTGCGTGCGGATCCGCGCCTCCATCCTGCTCGCCGGCCCCCTGCTCGCCCGCTGCGGCGAAGTGATGCTGCCGCCGCCGGGAGGCGATGTGATCGGCCGCCGCCGGCTCGACACCCATGTGCTGGCGCTGGAGCAACTGGGAGCAAGGGTCACCGCGACCGACCGGCTCGAGTTCCGCGCGCCCAAGCTTGCCGGTGCCGACGTGTTCCTGGACGAGCCGAGCGTCACCGCGACCGAGAACGCGCTGGTGGCCGCGGTCGCCGCCGACGGCGTCACGTACTTGCGCAATGCGGCCTCCGAGCCGCACGTGCAGGATCTCGCCAACTTCCTGGTCGCGCTCGGCGCCAGGATCGAGGGCATCGGCACCAACACCATGATCGTGCACGGGCCGGCGACGCTGGGCGAAGCGACCTACCGGATCCAGCCCGACCATATCGAGGTCGGCTCGCTGATCGGGCTTGCCGCGGTGACGCGCTCTCCGTTGCGCATCACACGCGCCGGCGTCGAGCATCTGCGCTCGATCCGGATGGGCTTCGAGCGGCTCGGCATCGTCTGCCGGGTCGAGGGCGACGATCTCATCGTGCCGTCCAATCAGACATTGAAGATCCAGGACGATTTCGGCGGCCATGTGCCGAAGCTCGAGGACCAGCCCTGGCCGGCCTTCCCGGCCGACCTGATGTCGATCGCGATCGTCACCGCCACGCAATGCGAGGGCGTCATCCTGATGTTCGAGAAGATGTTCGAATCCAGGATGTTCTTCGTCGACAAGCTGATCGCGATGGGCGCGCGCATCGTGCTGTGCGACCCGCACCGCGCGATCATCGCCGGCCCCAGCCGCCTGCACGGCGCGACCATGACCTCGCCCGACATCCGCGCCGGCATGGCAATGCTGCTGGCGGCCGTGTGCGCCCAGGGCACCTCCACCATCAACAACGCCGACCAGATCGAGCGCGGCTACGAGCGCATCGAGGAACGGCTGAACGCGCTCGGCGCCAAGATCAAGCGCGTGCCGGACAGGAAGGGCTGAGGTCCTTTCCTCTCCCCGTGCGGGAGAAGGTGGCGGAAGCGCACAATATCGTAGAATGGGCAGAGCGAAGCGTGCCCACGCGTCTGTTGCAATATTGGATAGGTGGTGGGCACGGCGCAAATGCGCCTTTGCCCACCTTACGGCACCGAGCTGCTGGCTGGGGCCATGTTTTCGTCGCGCGGCCGTGCTATGAGCGGTCATGCTCGACACCGTGCAACATCAAGCGCAGCCGCAAGCCGGCGTGCCGCCAAACCATCTCGCGCAGGAATTCGTCGAGACGCTGCGGCTGGCCGTGCCGCTGATGCTGACGCAGCTCGGGCAGATCGCGATGATCACGACCGATCTCGCGCTGATCGGGCGGCTCGGCGAGGATGCGGTGGCGGCGGCGGCGCTGGCGCACACGGTCTATTTCGTCAGCTTCACCTTCGGGCTCGGCCTGATGTCGGCGGTGTCGCCGCTGGCCGCACAGGCCTTCGGCGCCGGCGACGTCAGGCTCATTCGGCGCTCCTTGCGCGTCGGATTGTGGGTCGCGTTCCTGATCTCGCTGCCGATGATGGCTTCGCCGCTCTACGGCGAGCAGATCCTGCTCGCGCTCGGCCAAGTGCCGCAATCGGCCGCGCTGGCGCAGCGCTATCTCAACGGCCTCGCCTGGGGCATCGCACCGGCGCTCGGCTTCATCGCGCTGCGCAGCATGATGAGCGCGGTGAACCGGCCGCAGCCGCCGCTGTGGATCACGGTCGCGGCAATCCCGGTCAATGCTCTGCTGGTCTGCGCCCTGATCCACGGCCTGTTCGGCCTGCCCGAGCTCGGCCTGTTCGGCGCGGGACTTGCGACCACGATCGTCAACCTCGGCACTTTCGCCGCCGTGCTCGCGATTGCCGCGTGGCGAAAGCCATTCGCGGACTATCATCCGCTCGCCCATCTGTGGCGGATCGACTGGCCGTTGATGCGCCAGCTGATAGCGATCGGCGCGCCGATCTCGTTCTCACTGCTGATGGAGTACGGCCTGTTCTCCTCCGCGGCGCTGCTGATGGGACTGATCTCGACCACCGCGATTGCCGCGCACCAGATTGCGCTCCAGGTCACGGCCGTGCTGTTCATGGTGCCGCTCGGCATCGGCATGGCGGCGACGGTGCGGGTCGGCCATGCCTTCGGCCGCAATGATTCGGCCGCGGTGAGGCGCGCAGGGCTCGCCGCGGGCGTACTTGGAGCAGCTCTCGTCTCGGCCCTGACCGTCGCGATCATCCTCGGTCGATACGAACTAGGCCGACTGTTTTTCGGCAGCAGCGGGGCGAGCGCAGCGACCGTCGAGCTGACAGCGACGCTGCTGGTGGTCGGCGCGACCTTCTTCATCGCCGACGGCCTCCAGACCATCGTGGGCGGTGCGCTACGCGGCATCAACGACACCAGGATGACGCTGGTGTTCGCGGTGATCGGCTATTGGTGCGTCGCCTTTCCCGTCGGCTGGATTCTTGCCTTCCACACGGGCCTGGGCGCCGTTGGCGTCTGGGTCGGGTTCTCGGTGGGGACCTTCGTTTATGCCGGGCTGCTGATCTTGCGCTTCCGCATGCTGACGCGCAGATTGGCGGGATGATGGCAACAGTCCGCGAAGTGCCTCCCGAAGTCGATGCCAATGCGCTGCTGGCCGGCGCGCAGTTCATCGACGCGTTTCGCGTGCAGATCGGCGCGACCGCGATCGATGCCCGCGAGGCCTGCACGCGGATGGTGCTGCACGGGCCGGGCTGGATCGACACGTTGCTGCGCCTGCGCAACATCCTGGTGACGCCGTTCGGGCTGAAGACATCGGGCGAAGGCGCCCCGGCGCCGCACGGCCTGATCGGGCTGTTTCCGGTGATCGACGAGACGCCCGAGCGTCTGGTCGCGGGCTTCGACGACTATCATCTCGACTTCCGCATCGTGGTCGACGTTTCAGGCGATGCCGCGGACCGCGAGGTAACCTCGACCACGCTGGTGCGGACCAACAACCTCCTCGGACGGACCTACCTCAGGCTCATCACGCCCTTCCACAGGCTCGTCGTCCGCGGCATGATGGGACGGATCGTGGAGCGGGCCGATGACCCTGTCAGTTGATCTTTTCTTCTCCTTCCGCAGTCCGTTCAGCTATCTGGCGCTGCCGAAGACGCTCAAGCTCGTGGAGGACTACGATCTCGCGGTGAACCTGCGGCCGGTCTACCCGCTCGCGGTGCGCGTGCCCGGCTTCTTCAAGAAGGCCAGCCCGAATTTCATTCGATATGTCGTGCTCGACAGCACGCGCGTGGCGCAGCACGAGGGCATTCCGTTCCGCTTTCCCCGGCCCGATCCGATCGTGCAGGACAAGACGACGTTCGATGTCGCGGCCGAGCAGCCCTACATCCACCGCCTGACCCGGCTCGGCGCCATGGCGCAGCTCGAGGGACGCGGGCTCACATTCACCGATGCGATCGCGCGCGTGCTGTGGGACGGCTCGGTGGCGGGCTGGAACGAGGGCGATCATCTCGCGCGCGCGGCCGAGCAGGCCGGCTTCGATCTCGCCGCGATGGATGCCGCGATCAACGCGGATCCGGATCGCTACGAGCAGGTGATCGCGGCGAACGAGAAGGACCATGCCGCGTCAGGCCATTGGGGCGTGCCGACCTTCGTGTTCGAGAACGAGCCGTTCTTCGGCCAGGACCGCATCGATCTGCTGGTCTGGCGCATGCAAGGCAAGGGCCTCGCCAAACGCCAATCGTGATGGCCTGAACCGATATCTCCGAGCGTGCGACTGAGACGTGGTGCCCCGATGCGCGCGGCGCCTTTGGGAGGTCTCATGTATCTGGCAAAGTTCTTCCACCGTCCGCCCGGCGACGACGATCGCGAGCTGATGCTGATCCCCGGCAGCAGCCCGATGGTCATGGGCATTCACATGAACCGGGAGGACGAGCCCGGATCGGATCAATATCTGCGCGAAGAATTTCCCGATATCGCCGACGCCGCCGCGGCCTTTCGGCGCCATGTCGCCGAGCTCGTCGCAGCCGGCTATCTCGAGACGGATCACACCAAGCACTCGCTGCGCGATCTCGGGCCCGATCCGCAAGCCAAGCCGGACTGGCAGAAGGGGCTGGACGAGCTGATGATACTGGCGCTAAGCGCGCCGCGCGCTGATCAGGCAAAGCAGCTCGAGGCACTCAAGGGCACGCCGGCCGAGCATGAGCCGCTGTATCTCTGGCACGCCGCGCGCTGCGACTACGCCAGGGATGATGCAGTGCAGGCCGTACGCTTCGCCGAACAGGCGCGCGATACGATCCGCGCACGGCGGGCTGCCGGGCAACCGCATTATGCGTGGTCGATCTACGAGAACGATCTCGAAGGCCGCATCCTGGAACTGCTGAGCGACGCCTATCTGGAGGCCGGCAACCCGGAGGCCTCGCTGAAGACGATCGAATACCTTTGCAAGACCGCTCCGAACCACGACCGCATCCTCAAGCGCGCCGAGCTGCTCTGCGGTTACTTTCCCGAGCGACGGGAGGAAGCCTTTGACGACGCCTATCAATGGTCGCGCTTCGGCGGCTATGAGGACATCATGGGGTTTCCGGGCTATGCGGAATACGAGTCCCGGCGCAAGGCGGGAACGTCCGCAAAGGGCTGGCGCTGGAAGCCGGGCGCGCCGGCCAGCGAAGCCGATGTGAGCGCGGCGGAGCAGGCCCTTGGTGTCCGCCTGCCCGACGACTATCGCAATTTCCTGCTCACGCGCGGCGAGACCGAGCTTTTGGTGCGGCTGCCCGAATCGTCCTCCGAGCTCCGCTTCTACGCACCGGGCGAGCTGGCGACGCAGCTTCGCAATGTTCTCGACTTCATCGCGCATTCCGACGACGAGCTGGAGGAGGCCTGCGCCTATTTCCGCAAGGAATATGGCGTCTCGCTAAAGCATCTGGTGCCGGTTGCCGAACCGTCGCAGCTCAGCCGCTGTCTGCTGCTCCATGTCGAGCCCGGAGCGGGCTATGCCCAGTGTTTTCAGTGGGACCATGACGGCGCGTGGGAGCTGGAACAGAAGCAGCCCAGCTTCGACGTCGCACTAAAGAGGCTGACGGATGGAATCGAGCAGCGCGATGCGACCCAGCTCGCATTCTTCGACCTCTGATCTATTCTGCCACACGCACGGACTTGGCGCTCGCCGCCCCAGACCATTCGCCGACGACGCGATCGAGGTCGCAGAGATTCTGGTGCATCTGCTCCAGCGAGAAGCCGAGCGCGAAGAAACGCTCGGCGGTGTCGCTGGACTGGCCGCGGATCAATCCGTCCTGGCGGACGGATGCGACCGCCTCGGCATAGTGCTGGAGCGCGACGTGGACGGGCTGGATCGGCGGCGCGCCGACGCCTTCACGCAAGGCGCTGGCTGCCGAACGCAGGAAGCGCGCGATCGCGCTCGATACTTCCGTCAGCGGAGCAGCTAGCCGCATCTGCACCTCGATCGGCAACGGCACCACGGTGGCGCGGCCGATCATCACGACGTCATGGCGCAGCCGCAGGACGGTGCGCAACAGCGGGCCGGTGTCGGGCCCGCTCGACAGAAGCGCGGCCCGCTCGCGTTCGGCCTCAGCGCCGATCGCATTCATGCCGACCATCGCGGTGCCGATGCCGTCCTGGATCCGGTGCAGCGCGTCGTTGTCGCGGCCGCGGGTGAGGCCCGCGAGCAGCTCGGTGAACGCATCCGCGATCAGCTCGAGCAATTGCGCCGCCGCGGCGCGAATCTGGCGCACCGCACGCGAGGGCAGCACCAGGAACGACACCAGCAACCCCGTGACCGCGCCGACACCGACCTCGCTGACGCGGTCGATCGCCGAGGAGAGGGGATCGGAATGATGCATGGTCGGGACCAGCAGCACGATCACGGCCGTCACCGTGGCCGCGCTGAGGCTCGGATTGATCGCGGCGATGAAGGCGAGCGGGGCGACCGACAGCACCAGGAGGCCCAACAGCCCCGCTTCGCTGGAATAGGGGATCAGGATCGCGATGGCGCCGCCGTAGATCGCGCCGCCGATGGTGCCGAGCATGTAATCGCGCGTCGCCTTCAGCGAGCGGCCGACGCTCATCTGGGTCACGATCAGCGCGGTCAGGACCGCCCAGAGCGGCAGCATCAGATGCAGCGCGGTGGCGAGCGCATAGGCCGCTGTCGCCGCGACCGTGACCCGGATCGCGAGCCCCAGTTGCGTTCGCCGCGACCTGATCCGGTCGAGCAGCTGCTTTGCGAATGCCATCGTCTGAAGTCCCGATCCGCTCGAGGCCAGGCAAAAGCATGGCTGATGCCCGCGGCCGCAAGGCCGCTTGAAAGGCCAAATCAGCCCGCCTAACTTGCGCACCAAAACGAGGAAACACGATGGCTCACGAAACCGCAACGCTCGCCGCCTATGTCTTCAATCTGAAATACCAGGATATCCCGGCGGAGGTGCTGGAGCGCGCCAAGGTGCTGACGCTGGACTTCCTGGGCAGCGCGATCCGGGCGCGGCGCGAGGCCGAATCGACCCCGTCGATGCTGAAAATGCTGGAAGCGCTGGCGCTCGACACCAAGGGCGACTCCACCGTGTTCGGCGATGCCAAGACCTGGACGCCGGCGGTCGCGGCACTGCTCAACGGCGCGCTCGGCCATTCCCTCGATTTCGACGACACCCACGCCGATTCCTCGCTGCATCCGAGCGCGCCGGTGGTCCCGGCCGCCTTCGCCGTCGGCGAGATGGTCGGCGCGTCCGGGCGCGACGTGCTGACCGCGATCGTGGCGGGCTATGAGGTCTGCTGCCGGCTCGGCAACGCGCTCGACCCGACCTCGCATTATGCGCGCGGCTTCCACCCGACCGCGACGGCCGGCACCTATGGCGCTGCGGCGGCGGCCGGAAAACTGTTCGGCCTCAGCGAGAAGCAACTCGTCGCCGCCTTCGGCGTCTCCGGCAGCCAGGCCGCGGGCTCGCTGCAATTCCTCGTCAACGGCGCCTGGAACAAGCGCTACCAGGTCGGCGCCGCCGCGATGAACGGGGTGATCGCCGCGACGCTGGCGCGGAACGATTTCGTCGGCGCGACCGAATCGGTCGAGGGCAAGCACGGCCTGCTCGCCGGCTATACCGACGACGCGCATCCGGACAAGGCGGTCGCCGAGCTCGGCAAGACCTACGAGACCATGAAGATCGGCGTGAAGCCGTATCCGAGTTGCCGCTACACCCATGCCGCGATCGATGCGCTGATCGCGATGCGGCGCGAGCACAATCTGACGCCGGACCAGGTCAAGCGCGTGGAGATCGGTTTGCATCGCAACGGCATCACCCTGACCGGCGATGCCGCCACCAAGCGCCACCCGCGCTCGATCGTCGGCGGCCAGTTCTCGATGTTCTTCACCGGCGCGCTCGCGCTCGACCAGGGCTCGTTCGGCTGGGACGATTACAGCCGGCTCGGCGATGCCGCCATCGACGCGCTCGCCGACAAGTTCGACGTGGTGCAGGACGACCGCCTCGAGATCGGCCGCACCCACCCCTTTGGCGCGCGCGTGAGCATCACGACGGATGACGGCGTGCACGAGCGGCTCTACGCCGATCCGTCCGGAGAGCCGACCTCGTTCCCGGATACGCAGGCGATGCAGCAGAAATTCCTGACGCTGGCCCGCCCAGTGCTGAACGCGCGCGCGGAGAAGTTCGCCGACGCGATCATGACGCTGGAGCGGTTCGATCGCGTCGCGCAGGCGACCGAATTGGGAAGGTAGGTTCCCGCGGCACTCCGCTTACCCTCCCCCTCCAGGGCAGGGTAAGAAAGACCTCAATCCACCCCCGCCAGCTTCCCCTTCTCGCCCGTCGCGGCCACCACGTCGCGCACGAGATCGAACACGCCATCCGCCTCCGGCGGCCCATTCGGCGAGCGCCCCAGCCGCACGATCACCAGCTGCTCCGACGGGATCACGATGGTGTATTGCCCGATCGTGCCCTTCGCAAAGAAGGCATCGCGCGGCCAGCCGTGCTCCACGCGAAAATTTGCGCCAAAGCTGTCGCCCTGGTTGGTCCAGAAGCCGGCGCCGATGCCGACCCATGCATTCGGCGTGGCGGTCGTCGAATAGTTCACCCAGCCTTCCGGCAGGATGCGCTTGCCGCCGGCGACGCCGTCATTGAGATAGAGCTGGCCGAAGCGCGCCCAATCGCGCGCGGAGGCGAGCATCTCGGTCGACCCTTCGATCGTGCCCGAGCCGTCGAGCTGAAGCACGACGTCGCGCATGCCGAGCGGGGCGAACAATTCGCGGCGCACGAAGCGTAGCGCGTCTTCCGGCGTGCCGCCGGCCGCATCGCGGATCAGATGCGAGAGGATGAGCGTGTTGCCGTCGTGATAGTTCCACGCCTTACCGGGCGCGGTGGCAAGCGGGATGCTCTCGGCATAGGCCGCCATGTCCGATTCCATGAACTTCATCCGGTTGACCGGCTCGAAGGCCGAGCCGAGCGAGGCCTGCAGCGAGCTGCCGAGTGCAAGGCCGGCGGTGTGGCGCAGCAACTGATCGACCGTGATGGCATGGCGCGGATCATCAGGATCCTTCCAGGCAGCGACCGGTGCGGGTCCGTCGAGCTTCAGCCTGCCCTGGCGCACCAGCACGCCGATCAGGGCTGAGACCACCGATTTCGTCATGGAGAAGCCGAGCAGCGGCGTCTCCGGTCCAATGCCGTCGGCATAACGCTCCGCGACGATGCGGCCGGACTTCATCACGACCACCGCACGGGTGCGCCGATAGGGCGGCTGCGCCGGCTCGGCGAAAGCGCGGTCGAGCGCAGCGGCAAGCGCGGGGCTTTGCGGCGGCACGATCGCGGGGCCGGCGATCTCGGGCAGCAGCGCAGGCTGCCTGTCGGTCGCGGGCGGCTCGACGGGGACGATTCCCGCGCCATGGTCGAGCGTGCAGCCGAGCCCTTCGCGATAGACGGCACGGCTGCGGCCGATGCCGAACAACGTCACCGTGACATCCTTGCGGACGCGGTCGACCCGGTAGTCCATCGCCCAGGTGATCAGCCCGGTCCCGGGCATGGCATCGTTGGTCTCGGCAAAGATGCGCCGCGGATCGAGACCGGAGACGAACGTCTCCGCGCACAAGACGTCGGCGACGAAGCCGGTGGCGATCTTCGGGACGTCGCGGGCCCGCGCGGCGCCGAGCGCGAGGCCGGCGCAGGCGATGGTGGTGGCGAGGAGGACGATGTTGCGGCGGCGGGTCACAGGCTCTCTCCGGCTTAGGATGCGTGCCGGGAGGAAGCAGGAGCAGGCGGCGAAGGGCTCGCCGGATTTGGAAAGCGGCCTGGTTGGAATTGGACGAGAGCTGGCCGATTCCGAAATAGCGTCGTTATTTCAAGGTGCTACGGGAATGCAACGCCGGCCTTCAACCGCCGATACTCCGTCGGTGTCACGCCCGTGACCGCCTTGAAGGCGCGGTTGAACGGGCCGAGCGACTGGAAGCCGGCGTCCATGGCGATGGTGATGACGGGAACCTCGGCCTGAGCGGGATCGGCGAGCGCGGCCTTGGCCTCCTCGATGCGGTGATTGTTCAGGAACACATTGAAGTTGCGGTAGCCGAGGCGCTGATTGATCAGCCGGCGCAGCCGGTATTCCGGAATCCTGAGCCGGCCTGCCAGCACACCGATCGTGATGTTCTCCTGGCGATAGACCCGCTCGTCCGCCATCAGCCGCATCAGGGCATCGATCAGCCTCTGGTCGGTGGATTCGTCGACCGGTGCGGGCCGGGCCAGAATCGCCGGCGCGGCCACCGACGCCGGAAACAGATCGGCGCCATCGACGCGCATCATCGCACAGGCGATGGCCGCGACGACGCAGGCAAGCACGCCCGTATTGATCGCATCGGCGACAGCGCCGACGTCGCTGCCGGCGACGGCGATCTGGAGAACCGCATTCAACCCGCCATAGAGCGCGGCTGCACAGACGATGAAGACGCGAACGCGCCGGCGGCGCTCGACCAAATCAGCCGGCCACGAGGCGACCGTCTGCCCGATCGCAAGCGCGATGAAGCCGAGCACGATCAGATTGACGATCGTCACGGAAAACCGCGCGTGGCCGCCCGGCGCGATCCAGACGCAGCCCGCGAAGCTGAAGGCCGTCACCAGCGCCCACACCAATCCATGCCACCTGCGCAGGCGAAATTCATCGTCGAACAGCGCGCGCGTGAACAGCCAGAACACCACGATGTTGCCGGTCGACAGCGCGATCAGCGGCGCGTGCCAGGCGGGAATCAGCGACGTGACGCCGACCGAATAGCTCGCCGCATGCGCGGCCGAGCCGAGCGCAAAGGCCACGCCGAGGCGAGCCGCCAGCACGTGGCGGAAGCCCGAGAGCAACGACGCCGCCAGCACCAGCAGCAGCGCGACGCTGGCGGCGCGAAAGGCAAGCTCGGTTGCGGCAAGGGTCATCGGCTGCTGCGATCGGTCGCGGTTGGAAGCATCCGAACATCCTTTGTTGCGCCGGCTTTTTCAAGGACCAACCGTCCATCAGGGTTAGCGGCGTTCGCCGCGACGGCACTACAGAATCCTGCTACGATCGGCACAACAAGACCAAAAGGAGTCCTTCATGAGCTGGCAGCCCTCAAACGACCCCGTGCTCGGCGATCCCATGTCCTGCGACGCGCTCGATCTCGTCATTGTGCCGCGCACGCGCGATCTCGGCGACGGCTTCGCGGTCCGGCGCGCGCTGCCGCACGGCAAGCGGCAGATGGTCGGCCCGTTCATCTTCTTCGATCATTTCGGGCCGGTGCAGTTCGTCTCCGGCAAGGGCATGGACGTGCGGCCGCATCCGCATATCGGGCTTGCGACTGTCACTTACCTGTTCGACGGCGCGATCATGCATCGCGACAGCGAGGGCAATGTCCAGGAGATCGCGCCGGGGGCGATGAACCTAATGACGGCCGGACGCGGCATCGCGCATTCAGAGCGCACGCCGGATGCGCAGCGCGCCTCGGGCCAGCAGATGCTGGGCCTGCAGAGCTGGATCGCGCTGCCGGCCGGGTCGGAGGAGATCGCGCCCTCGTTCCAGCATTACGGCGCGGGCGATCTGCCGATGATCTCCGAGCGCGATTTCACCGCACGGGTAATCGCGGGCTCCGCCTTCGGCATCGCCTCGCCGGTGTCGATGGTCTCGCCCTGGTTCTATACCGAGGTCACGGCCGCGCAAGGCGCGAGCGTGCCGCTCGATCCTGATCATGAGGAGCGCGCGATTTACGTAGTGGAGGGCGAGGTCGAGATCGCGAACGAACGTTACGAGGGGCCGCGGCTCCTGATCTTCCGGCCCGGCGACCGCATCACCGTGAAGGCGCTGAAGGCGACGCGGATGATGTTTCTCGGCGGCGATGCGCTGGAGGGGCCGCGCCATGTCTGGTGGAATTTCGTCTCCTCCAGCAAGGAGCGGATCGAGCAGGCCAAGCAGGACTGGAAAACCGGCCGTTTCGCCGCAGTTCCGCAGGAACATGAGTTCATTCCACTGCCGGAATAGGCTAATCCGGTTTCCGGCCGCGCCATCAGGTGCGGCCGGATGCTCTGCCTGAAGGCCTTGTCCGCGAAAGCTTTGCCGATGACCACCATGCTCTCCAGCGACCTGCCCCTGACCAAGATCGGACGCGGCAAGGTGCGCGATATCTACGCCGTCGACGACGACCGCCTGCTGCTCGTCACCACCGACCGCATCAGCGCCTTCGACGTGGTGATGGGCGAGACCATCCCGATGAAGGGCGCGGTGCTGACGCAGATCAGCGCGTTCTGGTTCAACGAGCTCGAGGGCGTGGTGCCGCATCACATGATCAGCGCCGACACCGACGAGATCATCGCCGCCGTGCCGGCGCTAGAACCGCACCGCGCCGAGATCCTCGGCCGCGCCATGCTGTGCAAGCGCACCACCGTATTCCCGATCGAATGCGTGATCCGCGGTTATCTCTCGGGCTCGGCTTGGAAGGAGTACGCGGCCTCAGGCACGCTCGCCGGCGAGAAGCTCAATGCCGGCCTGGTCGAGAGCGAGAAGCTGGAGCCGGCGATCTTCAGCCCGGCGACCAAGGCCGAGACCGGCCACGACGAGAACATCACCATCGCAAAGATGCGCGCAGTCGTCGGCGACGAGGTCGCCTACACGCTGGAGAGCATGACGCGCGCGATCTACACGCTCGGCGAGGAGCTGGCGCGCGAGCAGGGCATCATCATCGCCGACACCAAGTTCGAGTTCGGCCGCGACAAGGACGGCCGCATCATCCTGATCGACGAAGTCATGACGCCGGATTCGTCGCGCTTCTGGGCGGTCGATTCCTACAAGCCCGGCCAGCCGCAGGCGAGCTTCGACAAGCAGCCCTTGCGCGACTATCTCGACGTCGAGCGCCGCGCCGGCCGCTGGAACGGTGACGCCCCGCCGCCGCCGCTGCCGGCGAGCGTGGTGGAAGCGACCAGCAAGCGATATCTGGAAGCGTATCGGCGCGTGACCGGAACGGAACTGAAGATATAGCTGCTTCCACTTAGCCGTCGCGGCGCAACGCGCGTGGTCTCAAGCGTCCGGCGACACGGTGCATTGGGCTAGGATCGATCGATGCCCGGCTTCAGCGCTGGGGAGCGCGATCGGCATCCAAAGCCAGCAGCAACTCGGCAACCCGGTTGGCGGACGCCGTCCATTCCGCGAGCTTGGCATAATTGTCCGTGAACCAGTTGAAGGCGGTCTGGACAACGACGAATGCTGCCGACGCCTGAACCACTTCGCCGAGCGTCATGGTGTCGTCGAGGTACTTGGGCAGGCAAAGCAGCAGGCCGACCACCGGCGTCACCAGCAGACCCGAATAAGTGACCAACGTCATCCGCATCAATTGCCAGCAGTAGATCCGCCAGATCGCAATCACGGCTTTCAAGGCGGCGCCGACGGCGTGGCGGCTATTCATGCCGGCCTCCGGCACAACCTTGCCTTCGCGGGTCTCGCGCACATGGGTTCCGATCGCCCGCAACTCGGCTTCCATGCGCTTGTTCTCCTCGATGACCCGGGTCAGCCGCCCGGCTGTCAGCCAGATGCCGATCGCCAGCAGCGCGGAATACGCGATCACCGCGAGGACGAGGTAACCGGGAATCGCAAAAGCGATGCCGTCGAACGCGATCTCGAGGCTGCCACCGACCGACCATAGCAACCCGACGAAGGTTGCGATCGTAAGCACCGATTGAAGCAGGCCGGTGACCAGATCGATCGGGAGGTCGGTCGCAACCCTGGCGTCTTCAGCAATGCGATATTCCGGCGCCTCGTGATGTCCCTCGATGGCGCTGCGCCTCGAACCACGATCGTCCGTCAGCCAGTCGCTATAGAGGCAATTGCTCAGCCACTCGCGCCACGAACGCTGCAGGGTCATCCGCGCCCACACCGAGAACACGGTCAAAGCGATGCTCGCCACGGCCAGCGGCACAAACCGAACTGCCTGGTACAGCAGCTCAGCCTGATCCTTCCGGCCGATGGCGTTGAAGAAATCCCGGTTCCAGAAGTTCAGCCCGTACTGCGTCAGGAGTTGCAGGACGACGTTGACGATCAACGCGACCACCAAAAGCCACGCTGTCCAGGCGGTTGGTCCGCGCCAGTATCCTGAGGCGCTCTGCCAGAAGCGGCCGAGAAGTTGCTTTTCACCCAGGGCTAAAGAGGTCCTCATCAGCATGAGCTGAGCCGCAAATCCTGCGCGCGCGCCACCCCTATGGTGCCGCACGCGCCAAATTAAGCGGTCTTGCCCGAAGCCGCTTGACCTGCGTCAAGCGATGCTGGCGGCTACACCCCCGCCATCATCACGTATTTGATCTCGACATATTCTTCCATGCCGTGACGCGAGCCTTCACGGCCGAGGCCGCTTTCCTTGACGCCGCCGAACGGCGCGACCTCGGTGGTGATCAGGCCGGTGTTGACGCCGACCATGCCCGATTCCAGCGCTTCGGCGACGCGCCAGACGCGGCCGATATCGCGGGAGTAGAAATACGAGGCCAGGCCGAACGGCGAGGCGTTGCACATCGCGATGACGTCGGCCTCGTCCTTGAAGCGGATCACCGGCGCGAGCGGACCGAATGTCTCCTCCTGCGACACCAGGGAGTCCGGCTTGACGTCGGCCAGCACCGTCGGCTCGAAGAACGAGCGGCCGAGCTCGCTGCGCTTGCCGCCGGTCACGACCTTGGCACCGCGTTTCACGGCGTCGGCGATGTGGCGCTCGACCTTGTCGATCGCCTTCATGTTGATCAGCGGACCTTGCGTGATACCGCTCTCGGTGCCGTCGCCGACTTTCATCGCCGCGACCTTTGCCGACAGCTTCTTCACGAACTCGTCGTAGATCTTGTCCTGGGCGTAGATGCGGTTGGCGCAGACGCAGGTCTGGCCCATGTTGCGATATTTCGAGACGATGGCGCCCTCGACCGCGGCGTCGATGTCGGCGTCGTCGAACACCACGAAGGGCGCGTTGCCGCCGAGCTCGAGGCCAAGCCGCTTCACGCCGACTGAGGCCTGCTGGTAGAGGATCTTGCCGACCGCGGTCGAGCCGGTGAAGCCGACGAAGCGCACCGCCGGATGCTCGCACAGCACCTTGCCGATCGGCGGCGCGTCACCCGTGACGATGTTGAGCACGCCCTTGGGAATGCCGGCCTTCTCGGCCAGCACCGCGAGCGCCAGCGCCGACAGCGGCGTCTCGTTGGCGGGCTTGAGCACCACGGTGCAACCGGCCGCGAGCGCGGGGGACACCTTGCGCGTGATCATTGAGTTCGGGAAATTCCACGGCGTGATGGCGCCGCAGACGCCGATCGGCTGCTTGATCGCGAGCAGCCGCGCATCGGGCCGCTGGCTCGGAATGGTCTCGCCATAGACGCGCCTCGCTTCCTCGGCGAAGAATTCAATATAGGCAGCGCCGATATCGACCTCACCGAGCGCCTCCGAGAGCGGCTTGCCCTGCTCCGAGGTAAGGATCAGCGCGAGGTCCTCGCGGTTGGCGATGATCAGCTCGAACCATTTGCGCAGGATGTTGGAGCGCTGCTTGGCGGTGTGCTTGGCCCAGGCCGGAAACGCGCGCTGAGCGGCTTCGACCGCCTTGGTGGTCTCGTCCGCGCCGAGCTGCGGGACCTTTGCCAGCTGGACACCGGTCGCGGGATTGTTGACGGCGAATACCGGCGTGCCGACCCAGGCCCCGTCGATGTAGCAGGCCTCCTTCAGGAGCGAGGGGTCCTTCAGCCGGTCGCGTAGGGTGGCGGTGGCTTGCGGGGCGCGTGCGGCGGCGGTTGGTGTCATGGCGTACTCCCTTAGGCAATCGGACTTGGGGCGATCGGATCGGCCCGGAATATAGGGGCAAGCGGTGCCGAATGCACCGCCCCGTAACGCACATCTGCTGATAGCCAAGTCGGGAGCGGCTGGTCCTTCACCTCTTCCCAGCGAGGAGAGGTGGCCACCGCGAACGCGGAAGCCGATCCTGTCAGCGGTTACGCCGCGCCGCTCATATAAGTCTCACGGCGGCCGATCATGCGCTCCGCGGCCGCCTTGGCGTCTGCCTTCGTGGACGTCGCGCAGGTCCGGTATTCGAGATCCGGGACATGAGACGTGTCGCGGCGGCCGAACCATGACTTCGAGCCGACCGGCAGTAGCGCCAGCGCCTGCGCCAGATTGTCCACCGCGCCGAAGGAGTAGAGTGCGCCGGTGCCGGCGACGCGGACCTCGTAGATCCCAGGCGAAATCGGCGCCTCCAGGTTCTCGCCCCGTCCGGGACGGGGATAGCGCTTCCATTCGCTCCAGGTCGAAATCATCTGAGGTCCCCCTCGCCGCCCATCCACGGCCGGCAACATTTGCATCAAGTCTTATCGGCTCGTCGATCGGGCCGAGTGCTGAACGCGGCAGCTCACGAAATGTTTCAAGGGCTCGAGAACCGCGAAGCCATCGCGTGAACCCATCCAAGGTGAAGCGAGGCACGTCGATCCACCACAGATTGCAAAAGAGCGTAGGCGCTCAGCCGCGTTGTCGTCCTGCGCTAGATCAAGATCGTCAAGTCACGACATCGCGACCGGTGCAGGTCCACAGATGCGCTTGCCGCGCCGGACATCCGGGAGGACAATTGATCGCTTCCAACAATAATCAAACCCGAGGAAACGCCATGCAAAGCAAAGCTGAGATCGATGAAATCCTGCGTCAGAAAAGCGAGGCCAAGGAGATCCCCGGCGTCGTCGCCATCGCCGCCAGCGGTAACGACGTGCTGTATCAGGGCGCGTTCGGCAAGCGCGATCTGTCCAAGCCCGATCCGATGACCGCCGATAGCGTGTTCTGGATCGCCTCGATGACGAAGGCGGTGACCACGGCGGGCGCGATGCAGCTGGTCGAGCAGGGCAAGCTGTCCCTGGATGCGCCAATCGGTGAGGTATTGCCCGATCTCGCCAATCCGCAGGTGCTTGAAGGCTTCGATGCCAGGGGCGAGGCTAAGCTGCGACCGGCCAAGCGGCCGATCACGCTGCGCCAGCTCATGACCCACACCGCCGGCTTCTGCTACAATATGTGGAACGGCGATCTCGCGGTCTATCTGGACAAGCACGGCATTCCCTCCATCACCACCTGCCAGAATGCGGCGCTGAAGACCCCTGTCATGACCGACCCCGGCACGCGCTGGGAGTACGGCACCAACATCGATTTCGTCGGCAAGGCGGTGGAAGCCGTCAGCGGCAAGCGGCTGGACGCCTATTTGCGCGACAATCTGTTCAACCCGCTCGGCATGAGCGACACGGCGTTCAAGATCACCGAGAGCATGCGCAAGCGCCTCGTCGGCATGCATGCGCGCGGCGAGGACGGCCAGCTCGCATCGATTCCGTTCGAACTCGAGCAGGAGCCGGAATTCCACATGGGTGGCGGCGGCCTCTACTCGACCGCGGCGGACTACATCAAGTTCACCCAGATGATCCTCAACAAGGGACGCGGTAACGGGAACCAGGTGCTGAAGGCCGAAACCGTCGCGACGATGGGGCAGAACCACATCGGCGACCTCGCCATGGGCAAGATGACCACGGCGGCGCCGATGTACACCAACGACGTCGATCTCTATCCGGAGCAGGTGAAGAAGTGGGGCCTCAGCTTCATGATCAACACCGCCAAGACGGCGGAGGGCCGCAGCGCCGGCAGCCTCGCCTGGGCGGGCCTCGCCAACACCTATTACTGGATCGATCCTGCCCGCGACGTCACCGGCGTGATCCTGATGCAGCTGCTCCCGTTCGCCGACGCGAAATGCCTGGAGGCGTTCGCGGGATTCGAGCGTGGGGTCTATGCCGGGCTCGATGCTGCCGGAAGCGGGCAGAAGGCGGCGTGAGAAACCGCTCTCTCACCACGCATCATGGCCGGGCTTGTCCCGGCCATCCACGCCTCACCGTGCGGAACGAAGAACGTGGATGCCCGGGCCTTCGCCGCGCCGAAGCGGCTTCGGTCGCGCAGGCGGGACAAGCCCGGGCATGACGACCGAAGGCGACCGCACCGACCATTTTTTGACGAGAGGATTTCGACTTGGCTGATAATCTGGCCGATAAAGCGGATAGCTACGTTTGCGGCATCTCGGACACGCCGCTGCTCGGCGACACCATTGGTCGCAGCCTCGACCGTGCGGTCCGGCGCTGGGGTAACCGCGAGGCGCTGGTCTCGCCCAGCCACGGTGTCAGATGGACCTGGAGAGAATTCGCCGAGCGGGTCGACGCGCTCGCCGCGGGCTTTCTCGCGCTGGGGCTCGAACGCGGCGAGCGGATCGGCATCTGGTCGCTGAACCGGCCGGAATGGACGCTGACCCAGTTCGCCGCCGCCAAAGCCGGCCTGATCCTGGTGACGATCAATCCGGCCTACCGCCTCAGCGAGCTGGAATTCGCGCTGAAGAAGGTCGGCTGCGCGGCGATCGTCACCGCCACCGCGTTCAAGACCAGCAATTACATGGAGATGCTCAACACGCTGCTGCCGGAGCTGGCGGGTGCCACGCCCGGACACTTGCGAGCAGCGCGATTGCCGGCGTTGCGGATGGTGATCCAGATCGGCGGCCCGGCGGCCTCGGGCACGATCCCGTTCGAAGAGGTCGCGGGGATGGGCCGGGTTGCGCATCGCGAACGGCTTGCCCAGCTCGGCGCTGTCCTGCAATTCGATGACCCCGTCAACATCCAGTTCACCAGCGGCACCACGGGATCGCCAAAGGGCGTCACGCTGACCCACCACAACATCCTCAACAACGGCTATTTCACCGGACGCGCCATGCGCCTGACCGAACAGGACCGCATCTGCATTCCGGTGCCGCTCTATCATTGCTTCGGCATGGTGATGGGCAACCTCGCCTCGGTCACGCTCGGCGCAACCATGGTCTACCCGGGCGAGGGCTTCGATCCGCTCGCGACGCTGCGCGCGGTCGAACAGGAGAAATGCACGGCGCTGTACGGCGTGCCGACCATGTTCATCGCCGAGCTCGACCACCCCGAATTCAAGACGTTCGATTTGAAGTCGCTGCGCACCGGCATCATGGCCGGCGCGCCCTGCCCGATCGAGGTGATGAAGCGCGTTAACACCGAGATGAACATGCGTGAGGTCACCATCGCCTATGGCATGACCGAGACCAGCCCGGTCAGCTTCCAGAGCGCGACCGACGACCCGCTGGAGCGGCGCGTCTCCACCGTCGGCCGCATTCACCCGCATGTCGAGGTCAAGGTCGTCGACCTCGAAGGCCGGATCGTCAAGCGCGGCGAACGCGGCGAGCTCTGCACCCGCGGCTACAGCGTCATGCTCGGCTATTGGGAGGAGAAGGAAAAGACCGCCGACGTGCTCGATGCTAATGGCTGGATGCACACCGGTGATCTCGCGGTCATCGACGACGAGGGCTATTGCAACATCGTCGGCCGCATCAAGGATCTGGTGATCCGCGGCGGCGAGAACCTCTACCCGCGCGAGATCGAGGAGTTTCTGTACCGCCACCCCAAGATCCAGGACGTGCAGATCTTTGGCGTCGCGGACACCCGTTACGGCGAGGAGCTCTGCGCCTGGATCCGCGTCAGGCCGGGCGAGACGCTGACCGCCGAAGAGGTGCGCGCCTTCTGCGACGGTCAGATCGCCCACAACAAGATCCCGCGCTACGTCGAGTTCGTCGACGAGTTTCCGATGACCGTGACCGGCAAGATCCAGAAATTCGTGATGCGCGAGGAAGTCGAGCAGCGCCTCGGATTGAAGGCGGCGAAGACAGCGTGAGGTGCGCCGTCATTGCGAGGAGCTCTTGCGACGAAGCAATCCAGAATCTTTCCGCTGAGACAGACTGGATTACTTCGCGGAGCCTGTCATCGGGCCGCGCTTTGCGCGGACCCGGTGGCTCGCAATGACGGGGCGAGCGCGGGACCTTATCCCGTCAGCCCGCGCTGCTGCGCCAGCTCCTTCAGCGACACCAGCGGACGGGCGCCGATGTGCTGGATCACTTCGGCGGCGGCGAGCGCACCGAGCTCGCCGCACTGCTTGTAGGCCAGATTGCGCGCCAGGCCGTAGAGGAAGCCTGCGGCAAACAGATCGCCGGCGCCGGTGGTGTCGACCACCTTGTCGACCGGGAAGGCCGGCGCCGCAACGGCGTCTTCCAACGACACCACCATGCAGCCCTTCTCGCTGCGGGTGACGATGCCGAGATTGACGTCGTTGCGCAGCTGCTTCAGCGCGGCGTCGAAGTCCGAGGTCGTGTAGAGCGAATGCAGCTCGGACTCGTTGGCGAAGACGATGTCGACGGTGCCGCCCCGCATCAACGAGAGAAACTCGTCGCGATAGCGGTCGACGCAGAACGAATCCGACAGCGTCAGCGCCACCTTGCGCTTGGCATCATGGGCGATCTTGGCCGCCTTGACGAAGGCGTCCTTGGCGTTCTTGGGGTCCCAGAGATAGCCCTCGAGATAGACGATCCCGGCGCCGGCGATCTCGGCCGGGTCGATGTCGGCGGGCGACAGGTCCTGCGCCGCGCCGAGATAGGTGTTCATGGTGCGCTCGCCGTCATCCGTGACGAGGATGTAGGAGCAGCCGGTGGCGGGACCGTCCTTGGCGGCGGGGGTGTTGAAGGCGACGCCGGCAGCGCGGATGTCGTGGACATAGAGCTTGCCGATCTGGTCGTCCTTGACCTTGCCGACATAGGCGGCGCGCGCCCCCAGGCTGCCGATGCCGACGATGGTGTTGGCCGCCGAGCCGCCCGAGACCTCCGTGGCCGGCCCCATGTCCTTGTAGATGGCCGCCGCCCGCGCCTCATCGATCAGGGACATGCTGCCTTTGGCCATGCCGTGCTTGACCAGAAAAGCCTCGTCGGTCCTGACCAGCACGTCGAACAGCGCGTTGCCGATGCCGAGAACGTCATATTTCACGTCAGCCATTCACCTTGATCCTGTTTGGCGGATTGCGAACCCTGCGAAAATCCGCTTCCTGTCAGCCTGAAATCCGGCTTGCGGCCTATCACGCCCGGCCGTGCGCGAGCAAGCAACGGGATCAACTAAAGAGCAATGATCCGCTCCTTCCTGACCGTCTCGACGGGAACACTGGCCTCGCGGCTGTTGGGTTTTGCGCGCGATTCCATGATTGCCGCCCTGTTGGGCACCGGCGCCGTGGCGGACGCGTTCCTGGCAGCCTTCCAGCTCGTCAACGTGGTGCGCCGGCTGCTCAGCGAGGGGGCGCTGAACGCCGCGCTGATTCCGGCCTGGCTTCGGGTGCGCGAGCGCGATGGCGAGAAGGCCGCCGCCACATTCGCAGGACGCATGCTTGGCACGGTCAGCGCGGCCCTGGTCGCGATCTCGATCGTGATCGCGCTGGTGATGCCGCTGATCATCACGATGATCGCGCCCGGCTTTCTCGGCAGCGCGACGCTCGATCTGGCAATCGCCAACGCGCGGCTGATGCTGCCCTATCTCGCTTTTGCCGGACCCGTCACGGTGCTGATGGGCCTGCTGAACGCGCAGGGGCGATTTGCCCTCACGGCGTTCTCGCCGCTGCTGTTCAACATCGCGCTGATCGCGGCGATCGCGATGCTGCTCGTCTGGCATGCCGACGCGGGTGTCGCCGCCTGGCTGCTGGCGGCCACCGTCGGAATCGCCGGACTGCTGCAACTCGTGATGCTGCTGTCGCAGCGAAGCGCACGCCTCGCGACGCCGCTTCGCGTCAGCTTCGACAAGGAGATGCGCGCTTTCTTCGCCAAGGCCGTTCCCGGCATGATCGCAAGCTCCGGCCCGCAATGGCTGATGGTGGCCGGCGCCATCATCGCATCCGCGACGCCGTCCGCGGTATCCTGGCTCTATTTCGCCAACCGCCTGATCGAGCTGCCGCTCGGCATCGTCGGCGTCGCCATGGGCACCGTGCTGGTGCCGGAGCTGGCGCGCGCCGTCGCCAGCTCCGACAGGGACGCGGTGGTGCATGCCGAATCGCGCGCGCTGGAGCTGGCGGCCGGGCTGGCGCTGCCGGCGACGCTCGGCCTGATCGTATTGGCCGAACCGATCGTGCGGCTGCTGTTCGAGCACGGCGCTTTCAGCACCGAGGACAGCAGAGCGACCGCGCATGCGCTGACGTGGCTGGCGCTGGGCCTGCCGGCGCACGTGCTGATCAAGGCCCTGTCGCCGGCCTTCTATGCCCGCAGCGACACGATGACGCCGCTTCTCGCCACCGCGAAAGGTTTTGCGGTCGCCGTCGTGCTGGCCGTGCTGCTCGGCCATTTCTTCGGCGCGAGCGGGATCGCGGCGAGCATCGCGGCCGGCGCCTGGAGCAGCGCGCTCTCGCTGCTGCGGAAAGGTGCGGCCGAGTTCGGCTTCTCGGTGGATGCGGCCGCCCGCAGCCGGCTGCCGCGGATCGTGCTCGCGGCGGCTGCGATGGGCGCCCTGCTCTGGCTGACCACGGGCCTCGTGCCCTCGGAGGCGCACGGCCTCGTCCGCTTCGTCGTGCTGGGCCTGCAGATCGGGGCTGGCATCGCCGTCTACGGCCTGATGCTGCAGATCCTGGGGGCGGCCTCGTGGCGCGAGGCCGTCAACGCCTTGAAGCGTCCCGCCTAACGGGCCAGCTATCGAATTGCCCTTGACGGGGCAGCGCCGCTGTTGGAAACGACGGCCGAATACCTATGGGAAGGCTGACCATGCCATTCGTTGAACGGGTCTTTTCGGGCGTCCAGCCGACGGGCAATCTGCACCTCGGCAACTATCTCGGCGCGATCGTCAACTTCGTGAAGATGCAGGAAACCCACAACTGCATCTATTGCGTCGTCGACATGCACGCGATCACGCAAGGCGTCGACGTCTGGGGCGGACCCGCCGAGCTCACGCGCAACACCCGCGAGGTCACCGCGGCGTTCATCGCAGCCGGCATCGATCCCAAAAAGCACATCGTGTTCAACCAGAGCCAGGTCTCGGGCCATGCCGAGCTTGCCTGGATCTTCAATTGCGTCGCGCGCATGGGCTGGCTCGGCCGCATGACCCAGTTCAAGGAGAAGGCCGGCAAGGACCGCGAGAACGCCTCGGTCGGGCTGTTCGACTATCCCGTGCTGATGGCCGCCGACATCCTTTTGTACCGGGCCACACACGTGCCGGTCGGCGAGGACCAGAAGCAGCATCTCGAGCTCTCGCGCGACATCGCGCAGAAGTTCAACAACGACTTCGGCGATTCCATCCGCGCCCAGGGCACCAATGACGGGCTGTTCTTCCCGCTGCCGGAACCTCTGATCACGGGCCCGGCAACGCGCGTGATGAGCTTGCGCGACGGCACCAAGAAGATGTCGAAGTCCGATGCCTCGGACAATTCGCGCATCAATCTGACCGACGATGCCGACACCATCGCGCAAAAGATCCGCAAGGCGAAGACCGATCCGGAGCCGCTGCCGACTGAGGAGAAGGGTCTCGAAGCGCGCCCCGAAGCCGACAATCTCGTCGGCATCTTCGCCGCGCTGTCCGGCCGCTCCAAGGCCGACGTGCTCAGGGAGTTCGGAGCCGGCCAGTTCTCCAGCTTCAAGAACGCGCTGGCGGAGCTGTGCGTGACTAAACTGGCGCCGATCGCCGGCGAGATGAAGCGCCTCGTCGCCGACCCCGGCCATATCGACGCGATCCTCATCGACGGCTCCGACCGGGCCCGCGCGATCGCCGACGAGACCATGAAGCTCTCCAAGGACATCGTCGGCTTCATCCGCCGGCGCTAGGGGGAATGCATCGATGAGAGCGCCAGACCTTCACCAAGACGGCTGGCGTCTCGACGACGGCGAGGAGCGTCATCGCCAAGCTCCCGCAACCTTTCACATCCCAGACCTTGCCCTGCGCAAGATGCTCCGGGTGGGCGACTACGCCAAGCTGATCTTCGAAATGACCGTTGAGGGCGATGAGTACCCGGCCGTCGAACGGATGTGGGTCATCATCCGCGAACGCACGCCAGATGGCTATGTCGGCATGCTAGACAATGAACCGAATTCCATTGCCGAAAACGATCAGTTTTGGCTCGGAACCGAGCTGCCATTCGAGTATCGCCACATCATTTCGGTCAGGCCCGGCAGCGAAGAAAGCGTTGCAGCCGCGAAGGCGCCGGTGCCGATCCCCTGGGATCGTTCAGCCTGAGCCAAGATCGCCGACGCCGCTTGTCGAACGCGGCAACGGCGTGGCAGCATGCCAGCCGTGCACAATCCGGGACATGCATGACCAGCCAGCGACTTTGCTACGAGCCGGGCCACAAGCCCAAATGCCTCGTCATCGTCGATGACACCGCCGAATGGGATCGCGCGGTCTACTATGCCAGCCGTTGGGCGATTCGCGCCGGCGGCGGCGTGGTGATGCTGCGCATCGTCGAGCCAGAGCAGCAGAGCCAGGAATGGCTGGGGGTCGCCGACATCATGCGCGCCGAGGCCCAGGAAGCCGCCGAAGCCGCGCTCGACCGCGCCGCGGGCCGCGCCAACGGCATCGCCGCGATCACCCCGGAGCGGGTGATCCGCGAGGGCGCGCCGATGGAACAATTGCTCGCCGTGATCGACGAGGACCCCGACATCGCCATGCTGGTGCTCGCCGCCAATCCCGGCGCCGAAGGACCGGGCCCTCTGGTCGCGCTGCTCGCGCACGTGGTGGGGACGTTCCCGATTCCCGTGACGATCATTTCAGGCGCGCTGAGCGACGAAAGCGTGGATTCGCTGTCGTAGCCACGCCGCCTCTTACCCTCCCCCGCCAGGGGAGGGTAAGGCCAACCCACTGATTTTTATGAGCTAATATCCCACCTCCCCTTGATCGTGCGTTCACCGTCGCCATCTGCTAGGGAAGAGGCAACGCGCCGGCCTTGAACCGGCGACGTCTGGAGAAAACCATGTTCATTCAAACCGAAGCCACTCCCAATCCCGCCACGCTGAAATTCATTCCCGGCCGCGTCGTGGTCGACGGCAGCCCGGTGGAGTTTTCGAGCCGCGAGGCCGCGACGCGCTCGCCGCTGGCCGAAAAGCTGTTCGAGGTGCCCGGCGTCACCGGCGTGTTCTACGGATCGGATTTCATCACCGTGACCAAGGCGAACGGTGAATGGCAGCAGCTCAAGCCCGCGATCCTCGGCGCCATCATGGAGCACTACATGTCCGGCGCGCCGCTGCTGGCCGACGGCTCGGCGCAAGGCGATACCGATCTCGACGACGAGGACGAGTTCTTCGACGAGGCCGATGCCGAAACGGTCGACATGATCAAGGACCTGATCGAGACGCGTGTGCGGCCGGCGGTCGCCAATGACGGCGGCGACATCACCTTCCGCGGCTTCAAGGACGGCATCGTCTATCTCAGCATGAAGGGCGCCTGCTCCGGCTGCCCGTCATCGACCGCGACGCTGCAGCACGGCATCCAGAACCTGCTCAAGCACTTCGTGCCCGACGTGGTCGAAGTCCGGCCGATGTGAATTGCGCGATCTGCGCACCACGTCCTTCGTCATGCCCGGGCTTGTCCCGGGCATCCACGTTTTGAGGCTGCAAAGTCGTGGATGGCCGGGTCAAGCCCGGCCATGACGGCGAGAACCTTGGCCATCATCCAGTTGCTAATGCTATGATCAGGCCATGCTGATCCTCGCCATCGATACTGCGCTCGACGCCTGCTCCGTCGCGGTGCTCAACACCGAAGCGGCCGAGCTGCTTGCGCAGGAGCAGCTTCTGATGAAGCGCGGCCACGCCGAGGCCTTGATGCCGATGATCGCGCGCGTCATGCAATCGGCCAGTGTCGCCTTCACCACGCTCGACCGCATCGCGGTCACCGTCGGCCCCGGAAGCTTCACCGGCCTGCGCGTCGGCATTTCGGCGGCGCGCGGCCTTGCGCTCGCGGCCGCGCGGCCGGCGATCGGCCTCACCACCTTGTCGGCCTACGCTGCCGCCGTCGTCGGCCAGAGCAAATCCGCGCCGGTGATCTCCGCGATCGATGCGCGGCACGACCATGTCTATTTCCAGATCGTCGCCGACGACGGCAGCCAGCTGGTGCGGCCGCGCGTCGCTGCCATCGACGAGGCGATCGCGGCCTCGCAGTTCGGCGCGCCGCATCTGGTCGGCAATGCCGCAAATATCCTCGCCGAGCGCTGGCCGAAAGATGGCGAGCAACCGGTCGCGGTCGACACGCAGGCAGCGCCGGATATCGGCTGGGTCGCATGGCTCGGCGCGGCGGCCGATCCCGCGACAAATCCGGCGCGGCCATTCTACCTGAAGGCACCCGACGCAAAGCCCGCCGCAGCTCCGCCGTTCGCAGCACAATCTGCAACCTCATGATGAGATGGCTCTCGCAATGGTGGCGCGGCGGCACCGCCGCCGTCGAGCCCGCATCCATGCGCGACGCCGCGCGGCTGGCGCAGCTGCACGGCGCCTCCTTCGCGCACGGCTGGGGCGAAGGCGAATTCGAGGCCATGCTCAACGAGCGCAACACGCTGGTGCATCGCTTGCGCCTGGGACGCCGGACCATCGGCTTCGCAATATCCCGGATCGGGGCGGATGAAGCGGAAATCCTCTCGATCGCGGTGGACGAGGCCTATCGCGGCCGCGGCTTCTCCCGCACGCTGCTGATGACCCATCTCGGCCACCTCGCCGGGCGCGGCGTCCGCACAATATTTCTTGAGGTCGAGGAAAACAACCAGCCGGCGCGGCGGCTCTACGCCGGGTGCGGATTCATGGTGGTCGGGCGCCGCGAACGCTACTATAAGCAGCCGAACGGGGAACAATTGAACGCCCTTCTGATGCGGCGTGACTTGTCGTAACATCGGTGGCAGAAAGCGCCCCTGCCAGGCAGACAAACAATGACCGCACTGAAACCTTCTTCCGCATCCAAGGCGTCCGGCATCGAGGCGCGCTGTGCCGCCACCGGCATGCGCATGACCGAGCAGCGCCGTGTCATCGCCCGCGTGCTCGCGGAAGCGATCGACCACCCCGACGTCGAGGAATTGTACCGGCGTTGCGTCGCCGTCGACGACAAGATCTCGATCTCGACCGTGTATCGCACCGTCAAGCTGTTCGAGGATGCCGGCATCATCGAGCGCCATGACTTCCGCGAGGGCCGCGCCCGCTACGAGACGATGCGCGACAGCCATCACGACCACCTCATCAATCTGCGCGACGGCAAGGTGATCGAGTTCACCTCCGAAGAGATCGAGAAGCTCCAGGCGGAGATCGCCCGCAAGCTCGGCTACAAGCTGGTCGACCACCGGCTCGAGCTCTATTGCGTCCCGCTCGACGACGACAAGCCGACGAATTGATGCACAGTTCTTTCTGCGATCTTTCTTCACCTCTCCCGATGGGAGAGGTTGGCACCGCCCGTGCGATGAACTGAATGCCCATCGATCTCATCATCTTCGATTGCGACGGCGTGCTCGTGGACAGCGAGGTGATCTCCTGCCGGGCCCATGCCGACGTGCTGACGCGGCACGGCTATCCGATCACCTCCGAGCAGGTGTTCGACCGCTTCCTCGGCCGTTCGACCAAGCAGGCCAATCTTGAGATCGAGACCGAGCTCGGCCGCGAGCTGCCCGCGGCCTATCACGGCGATCTCCAGGACGAGCTGTTCCGCGCGTTCGAGGCCGACCTCGAGGCAATCCGAGGTATCCATGACGTGCTCGATGTCGTCACGCAACGCGTCTGCGTCGCATCGAGCGGCTCGCACCAACGCATGCGCGTGAGCCTCGGGAGCACCGGCCTCTACGAGCGCCTCGCGCCGAACATCTTCTCCGCCTCGCAAGTGAAGAACGGCAAGCCTGCGCCGGACCTGTTCCTGTTCGCGGCCAGGGAAATGGGCGTGCCGCCCGAGCGCTGCGTCGTGATCGAGGACAGCCTGGCCGGGATAGCCGGCGCCCGGGCGGCCGGCATGACGGTGTTCGGCTTTTACGGGGGCAGCCATTGCCGCGACGGCTATGCCGAAACGCTGCGCGAGGCCGGCGCCGACCTGCTCTTCGCCGACATGCATCAGCTGCCGGAGCTGGTTCGGCGGGTCGAGGCCGACGCTTTGGCGGGCTGATTCTTGCAGTCGTTCCGGGGCGATGCACAGCATCGAACCCGGAATCTCGCGCGAAAACCCTCGGGATTCCGGGTTCGCGACTGCGTCGCGCCCCGGAGTGACGGTTTGGAGGGCCCCATTCGCTGGATTTTCGGCGCTCCAGCCTATATGTGAAGGCCGTCCCCACCGCCATTTTCGGGTTCCATGACGCCGCCGCGCAAGCTGCACATCAAATCATATGGCTGCCAGATGAACGTCTACGATGCCCAGCGCATGGTGGACACGCTGGCTCCGGAGGGATTCGTGGAGACCGCGAGCGCCGAGGAGGCCGATCTCGTCATCCTCAACACCTGCCATATCCGCGAAAAGGCGTCCGAGAAGGTCTATTCGGAGCTCGGGCGGCTGCGCGTCGCCAAGGACGAGGCCGCGCGCGGCGGCCGCGCGATGCAGATCGCGGTCGCCGGCTGCGTGGCGCAGGCCGAGGGCGAGGAGATCGTGCGCCGCGCGCCGGTCGTGGATGTCGTGGTGGGGCCGCAGAGCTATCATCATCTGCCCGAGCTCTTGAAGCGCGCCGGCAACGAAGGCCGCGCGATCGAGACCGAATTTCCGGCCGCCGACAAGTTCGGCTTCCTGGCCCAGCCGAAGCCCGACGCCATCCGGGCGCGCGGCATTTCCGCGTTCGTCACGGTGCAGGAAGGCTGCGACAAGTTCTGCACCTTCTGCGTCGTCCCCTATACCCGCGGTGCCGAAGTCTCGCGCCCCGTCGCCAAGATCGTCGACGACGTGAAGCGGCTCGCCGACAACGGCGTGCGCGAGCTCACGCTGATCGGGCAGAACGTCAACGCCTATCACGGCGAGGGGCCCGACGGAAAAACCTGGCCGCTCGGCCGATTGCTCGAACATCTGGCCAAAATTCCCGGCATCGCGCGGCTGCGCTACTCCACCAGCCACCCCCGCGACGTCGACGACAGCCTGATTGCGGCCCATCGCGATCTCGGTGCCCTGATGCCGTTCGTGCACCTGCCGGTGCAGTCGGGCTCGGACCGGATTCTGGCGGCCATGAACCGCAAGCATACCGCCGCTGATTACCTCGGGGTCGTCGACCGTTTCCGCACCGCGCGCCAAGACATTGCTTTTTCATCAGATTTTATCGTCGGCTTCCCCGGCGAGAGCGAGCAAGATTTTCTCGCCACCCTCGCGCTTGTCACGCAAATCGGCTACGCTGCGGCTTATTCGTTCAAATATTCCGCCCGGCCGGGAACGCCGGCCGCGGACATGCAGGAGACGGTGTCCCCCGCCGAGATGGACCAGCGATTGGAGCGGCTCCAGGAACTGATCGACAGCCAGCAATCGGCCTTCAACAAGGCCGCGATTGGCTCAACGGTCGACGTGCTGTTCGAGCGTCCGGCGCGCAAGGACGGCCAGATCGTCGGCCGCACCGCCTTCCTCCAGCCCGCTCATGTGATGGCCTCGCCCGATATCATCGGACAGATCCTGCCCGTGCGGATCGACAGCCTCGAGCGCTACAGCTTTCTCGGCGAGCTCGCCGTTCCGCCCAGAGCGGGCGAGCCCGCTTTATCGCAAGCCAGTGGAGCCTGAACCCTTGCCAAAAAGCGCATCGGATTCGTCTTCGTTCGCTCCCAGCCGCAAATTTGACCGCGACATGCAAGTTCCGCCCGAGACCCAGGTCGTCATCGACTTCGACGACAACCGCGCCGCTTCCGCGCTGGTCGGCCCTTACGGCCAGCATCTGGCGCAACTCGAGCGGCGGCTCGGCGTCGTGGTCGATTCCAAGGGCAACCACATCACGATCGGCGGCACCCGCGACGGCTGCGATGCCGCGCGCCGCGTGCTGGAGATGCTCTACGCGCAAGCCGTGAAGGGACAGGATCTCGACCAGGGCGAGGTCGAAGGCGCGATCCGCGCCGTGATCGCCCAGGGATCGCTGTTCGAGTTCGACGCCAAGTCGGCCAAATCGGCCTTCGACAGCATCAACTTGCGCAAGCGCCCGGTGCGCGCGCGCACCGCCGCGCAGGACTCCTACATCCGCGCGCTGAAGCGCCACGAGCTGGTGTTCGGCATCGGCCCGGCCGGCACCGGCAAGACCTGGCTCGCGGTGGCGCATGCCGCGCAGCTGTTCGAGCGCAAGGAGGTCGACAAGATCATCCTGTCGCGTCCGGCGGTGGAAGCCGGCGAGCGGCTCGGCTTCCTGCCGGGCGATCTCCGCGAGAAGGTCGATCCTTATCTTCGCCCGATCTACGATGCGCTCTACGACCTCATGGATGCGCGCATCGTCGAGCGTGCGCTACAGACCGGCGAGATCGAGATTGCGCCGCTCGCCTTCATGCGCGGCCGCACCCTCACCAACGCCGCCATCATCCTGGACGAGGCGCAGAACACCACGTCGATGCAGATGAAGATGTTCCTGACCCGTCTCGGCGAGAACAGCCGCATGATCGTCACAGGCGATCCGTCGCAGATCGATCTGCCGAACGGCCAGACCTCGGGCCTCGCCGAAGCGACTCGCCTGTTGAACGGCGTCGAGGGCATTGCCCAAGTTCATTTCAAGGCCGAGGACGTGATCCGCCACGAACTCGTGGCGCGGATCGTTGCCGCCTACGAAGGTTCGCCGCAGCGGCCGGCCACCGGCCAATCCTGACGAGGCAACAGCTGGACCCCGGAGGGCGCGGACATTGCGCCTTTTCGTCCCAGACAACATGATGTCCCATCCCAACCTTCCCATGACCGAAGTCCTCGTCGTCGCCGATTGCTGGCAGCACGAGCCCGATTCCGAAGCCGTGATCCAGCGCGCGGTTGCGGCCGCCGCCGAAAGCGTCGACGAAGACGTTGCCGACGCCGAAGTGGCGGTGATGCTGACCGATGACGCCGGCATCCGCACCCTCAACAGCAACTGGCGGGGCATCGACAAGCCGACCAACGTGCTGTCGTTTCCCGCACTTCAGCCGGAGGGCGAGTGGAAGCCGGGCGATGCGCCGCGCATGCTCGGCGACATCGCGATCGCCTACGAGACCATGCGGCGCGAGGCGGACGAGGAACAAAAGCCGTTCGATCACCATTTGAGCCATCTCGCCGTGCATGGTTTCCTGCACCTGATCGGCTACGATCACGAGAACGACGGCGACGCCGAGGAGATGGAAGCGCTGGAGACCCAGATCCTGGCGCAGCTTGGAATTCCCGATCCCTATGCAGACCGCGCGGGGACGCACTGAGATGCCCGATTCCGACCCGGTTCAGGACAACCCGCGCAACACGGCGAACCTGCCGGCCGTGGTGACGCCGGGCGAGGTGATGCGCCCGGCCGCCGATGGCTGGCTGCTGCGCGCCATCCGCACGCTGTTCGGCTGGAAGGCGGGATCGGTGCGCGACGACCTCCAGGTCGTGCTCGATGCGACGACGCCCGGCGATTCCGGCTTCTCCGCGGTCGAGCGCACCATGCTGCGCAACATCCTCGGCCTGCACGAGCGCCGCATCGCCGATGTGATGGTGCACCGCGCCGACGTCGTCGCGGTGAAGCGGGATATCCCGCTCGGCGAGTTGATGGACCGCTTCGAGAGCGCCGGCCATTCGCGCCTCGTGGTCTACAACGAGACGCTCGACGATCCCGTCGGCATCGTCCACATCCGCGACCTGCTCGCCTTCATGACCGCGCGCGCCCGCGTGTCGGAAACCACCAAGACCAAGCGCAAGAAGCCGCTGCCGGCCGGGCTCGACCTGCGCGCCGTCGATCTCGCGATGCCGCTCGAGGAAGCCCACATCATCCGCAAGCTGCTCTACGTGCCGCCGTCGATGCGGGCGATCGACCTGCTCGCGCAGATGCAGGCCACGCGCATCCACCTCGCGCTGGTGGTCGACGAATATGGCGGCAGCGACGGGCTGGTGTCGCTCGAGGACATCGTCGAGCAGATCGTCGGCGAGATCGACGACGAGCACGATAGCGACGAGCCGCCTTCGATCGTGCGCCTGCCCGACAACGCCTTCATCGCCGACGCCCGCGCCAGCCTCGACGACGTTCGCTCGGTGATCGGCGAGGATTTCGTCACCGGCGAAGCCGGCGAGGAGGTGGAGACGCTGGGCGGCTATCTCGTCAGCTTCGTCGGGCGCCTGCCGGTGCGCGGCGAGGTGATCTCGGGCCCCGGCACCTACGAGGTCGAGGTGCTCGATGCCGATCCGCGCCGCGTCAAGCGGCTGCGCATCTCGACGCGAAAGGAGCGTCCCGCGCCGCGGACCCAGCGCGAGAGAAACCGCCGCGAGGCCGCGCCGGACAGCAGCCAGCCGCCGGCCGGCGACACGCCCAGCCCGCCGCCGAGCGACGGGACCAGCCAGCAGTGAGTCCGTTCCAGCGACTTCGGCAAATCGCGCTTGCCATCATCCTCGCCTGGGGATGGAAGCGTGCGGTCATCGCCATGGGGTGCGGAGCGCTGTCGGTGCTGGCACTGGCGCCGTTCAACCTCTTCCCCGTGCTGTTCATCACCTTCCCGGTGCTGGTCTGGCTGATCGACGGCGCCGGCGCCGGCCGATATGGCGGCATCCCCGCCGCCGCGTTGACCGGCTATTGGTTCGGGCTCGGCTATTTCGTGCCCGGGCTCTACTGGATCGGCTACGCCTTCTTCGTCGACGCCGATATATTCGCCTGGCTGACGCCGTTCGCCGTGCTCGGCCTGCCGGCCTATCTGTCCATCTTCACGGCGATCGGCTTTGCGCTGGCGCGCCTGCTCTGGACCAAGAACGCCACGCGCGTGCTTGCGCTCGCAGCAAGCCTCACCGTCAGCGAGTGGCTGCGCGGCCACGCGCTGACCGGCTTCCCCTGGAACGCGTTCGGCTATGCATTGTCCGAGCCGCTGCCGCTGGCGCAGACGGCGTCGCTGATCGGCCTGTGGGGCATGACGTTCCTGGCGGTTGCGATCTTCGCGAGCCCGGCGACGCTGATCGACCGCACGCCCGATCGCCGCCTGCCATGGCGCGTGCCGGCGGCGGCCATTGGGCTCCTGCTTGTGATGAGCATTTTCGGCGCGATCCGCCTGTCGCTGCATCCGACCACGATGGTCGCGGGCGCCAAGCTGCGCCTGATGCAGCCGAACCTGCAGCAGGACGCGAAGTTCAACTACGCCGCCAAGACGGAGGTGATGAAGAAATATCTGGCGCTGTCGGACCGCGCCTCTGGCCCGCAATCGACCGGCGTGCGCGATGCCACCATCCTGATCTGGCCGGAATCCGCCTTTCCGTTCTTCCTGACCCGCGAAGCCGACGCGATGGCGCAGATCGCCGATCTTCTTCCGAAAGGCACCGTGCTGATCACGGGCTCGGTCCGCGCGCCCGACCTGCCGCCCGGCAAGCCGATCACGCGTGCCTACAATTCGATCTATGTCATCGACCACGACGGCAGCGTGCTGGCCGTGTACGATAAGTTGCATCTGGTGCCGTTCGGCGAATTTCTGCCCTACCAGTCGTTGATGGAGAAGCTCGGATTCGAGCAACTGACGCGTGTGCGCGGCGGCTTCATTCCCGGCACGGTACGGCATGCGCTGCAGGTCCCCGGCGCCCCGCCCGCGCTGCCGCTGATCTGTTACGAAGCGATCTTTCCCGGCGAAGTGGCCGGTCGCAGCGAACGTCCCGGCTGGATCGTGAACCTCACCAATGACGGCTGGTTCGGCATCTCGACCGGCCCCTATCAGCATCTGGAGCAGTCGCGCATGCGCGCGATCGAACTCGGATTGCCGCTGGTCCGCTCCGCCAATACCGGCATCTCCGCAGTGATCGATCCGGTGGGCCGCACCGTTTCCAGCCTCGGACTCGGAATCGAGGGCATTTTGGATGCAAATCTGCCCGCCGCGATCCCGCCGACCGTCTACGCGCGGGTGGGCGATGCGCCCGCAGCCATGCTCGTCGCGCTGGCCGTGCTTCTGGCCCTCCGCCGACGCGTCAGCAAGCGGCAGAGCTGATCGCGCCATCGCCGCGGAGGTAGCCGGAAACTTTTGACAACCGTAGTCCCACGGTTGACAGACTGCATGCGGGCTCCCCATTCTGCCCCGGCTGCAAAAGACAGCGGTGCGTTGCTAAATTTCTCCGCAATGTTTCCCAATAACAGGGTTTGATTTGGCGTTGCTTGCACCTGAAGCACTGCGATTGATTGCGCTGAAGGTGGTGTTTGGAGGGCTGAGGAAATGTCGAAAGCGCCCAACCCTGTTGACAAATATGTCGGCAGTCGCGTGCGTATGCGCCGCATCATGTTGGGCATGAGTCAGGAAAAGCTCGGTGACGCTTTGGGCCTGACTTTCCAGCAGATCCAGAAATACGAGAAGGGCACCAACCGGGTCGGTGCGAGCCGCATCCAGCAGATCGCCGAAATTCTGCAGGTACCGGTGTCGTTTCTGTTCGAGGGCGGTCCGAGCGGCGTGCCGGGGCCGGATGGCTTCAGCGAAGGCGCCTCGCCCTCTTACGTCTCGGATTTTCTCGCGACTTCCGAAGGCCTGGCCTTGACCAAGGCGTTCACGCGAATCACCGATTCGAAGATGCGCCGCTCGATCGTCGATCTCGTCGAGCAGATCGCGGCCCGGGAAGGTCCCGACAAGCGCTGACGCGCCGTCTCGATGGCGATTTGAGACCGCGTGAAATCTGGCCTATGTCGTCATTTGTGGCCGCGCTTCGTCGTGCGTCCGCTTCGATGATGCGATTCAAGGGCACAGATGCAGTCATGGCCAGCACCAATTGGTTCGATTCCCAAACTATCCTCGACGGCATCCGCCGCTGGGTCGAGATCGAGACGCCGACGGAAGCGCCTGAGCAGGTCAACAAGCTGGTCTCCGTCGTCACGGAGCAATATCGCGACTTGCCCGTCACGCTCGAGCGCGTCGCCGGTGTCGGCGGCTGCGGAGACCATCTCCTGGCGCGTTCGACCTGGGGCCAGGACCAGCCGGGCATTCTGGTGCTGAGCCACCTCGATACGGTCCATCCCATGGGATTCATCGAGCGCCTGCCGTTCAAGGTCGAAGGCGACGTCGCCTTCGGCCCCGGCATCTACGACATGAAGGGTGGCGCCTACATCGCCCATCACGCGTTTGGCGCGCTGTGTGCGACGGCCGATCGCTCGCCGCTCGGCATCACGCACCTCTTCACCTCGGACGAGGAGATCGGCAGCCCGACCTCGCGCGCGCTGATCGAGCAGGAAGGACGCAAGGCCAGATACGTGCTGGTGACGGAGCCGGCGCGCGACGGCGGCAAGATCGTCACCGGACGCAAGGGCGTCGGACGCTTCCGCGTGTTCGTCAAGGGCGTGCCGGCGCATGCCGGCTCGCGGCCCGAAGACGGCCGCAGCGCCGTCCGCGAGCTCGCCAACGTCATCCTGGCGCTGGAAGGGATGAACGACCTCGCGCGTGGCGTCTCCGTCAATGTCGGCGTGGTGCGCGGCGGCACGCGCCCCAACGTCACGCCGGAAGAAGCCTATGCCGAAGTCGACCTGCGCGTGCTGAGCCTCGCGGACGCTGACGAGTTCGTCGGCAGGATCCTCGCGCTGACCTCGAAAACCGACGGCGTCACCGTCACCGTCACGGGCGAGCTCAACCGTCCGCCCTACGAGAAGAGCAATGCGGGCGCCGCGCTGTTCGAGCACGCGAAGACGCTCGCCGGCGAGATCGGCTTCGAGCTGATCGATACGCACACCGGTGGCGGCTCGGACGGCAATTTCACCGCCCCGCATACCGCAACGCTGGACGGGCTCGGCGTCGACGGCAAGGGCGCGCACACCCATTATGAGCAGCTCTACGTCTCCTCGCTTGCGCCGCGCGCGCGGCTGCTCCATCGCCTGTATCAGACGCTGCGATGAGCGAACGCAAATCAGAACCCGATCGCGACGACAGCGAGCGCGCCTTCTTCGGGCGCCGCAAGGGCCACAAGCTCAGGCAGCACCAGGCCGAGCTGGTCGATCATCTGCTGCCGCATCTTGCGCTCGACATCCACAGTGAGACGCCGGCGGACGCCCGCGAGATCTTTGGCCCCGGGACCGACGATGTGCGGCTCGAGATCGGCTTCGGCGGCGGCGAGCATCTTGCGGCCGAGGCGCAGAAATTCGCCACGACCGGCTTCATCGGCTGCGAGCCCTACGTCAACGGCATGGCGAAGATCCTCGCGCAGATCGAGGCCGCCAATATCGGCAACATCTGCCTTTTCGCGGGCGATGCCGCCGAGCTGCTGGCCTGGTTGCCCGAGGCATCGCTGTCGCGGATCGACCTGATCCACCCCGATCCCTGGCCGAAGCGGCGGCACTGGAAGCGGCGCTTCGTCCAGGACCGCACCATCGCGGCGATGGCGCGCGTGCTCAGGAGCGGCGGCGAATTCCGCTTCGTCTGCGATATCGACGATTACTGCGCCTGGACGCTGTCGCACCTTGCGCGCTCGCAGGACTTCGTCTGGCTTGCCGAACGCGCCGACGACTTCAGGCGGCCCTGGGCCGGCTACACCATGACGCGCTACGGCCGCAAGGCCGCGCGCGAAGGCCGCAAGGCGGCTTACTTGCGGTTCAAGCGAGTTTAGATCGTCTGCCGGTTGCGCCAGAAATTCACGACGCGCTCGGCGGTCGTCGGCATCAGGCGGGTGAAGTTCGCGCGCGCGGCCTCGATGTCGGCATCGGCCGGAATGCGATGCGGACCGTACCAAAGCAGGATGAGCGCGCGCACCGTGGGCCAGCCCAGATTCAGCACGCGGCCGAGGATGAGAATCGGATCGTAGCGGTCGCCTGAGATCAGGCGGTCGAGAACCGAGAGGCGGACGCCGGACATCGCCGAGAGCGTTGCGATCGATTCCTCGTATTTGTTCGCCTTGGCGAAGCCGAGCAGCGCGCTTTCGCCGAGATGGCCCTCGCGGTGCAGGGAGAGCACTGTGCGCTGGGCCGCCGAGAAATCCCGCCGGGGTCCGGGCGGCAGCGCGGCTTCCTCGATCGCCGCTATCGCGCGCTTGATCTCGGCCTGGCGCGCGGGATTGACCACGGTGGAAAGCCGCCGGCGGATGACGTCGAGCGTGCCACCGAGAAGCTCTTTCAGGTTCTCGCCCGAAAGGTCGTCGCGCTGGCCGATCTTGAGCGTCAGCACGCCGTCCCGCGCCGCGCGCTTGATCATCTGGGAATAGCTGCCGGGCGAGAACGCCGCGCCGGCATTGCCGGCGGCGCGACGCACCACGTCGCGATCGCCGCGCTCGACCAGCACATCGGTGATTGCAGGCGACAATGTCGGGCGTTCCGTCATCGCCAGCAGATGGCCTTGGCCCTTCAGGCGCGCGATCTCGACCAGGGCGGTGTCATCGAGCACCGGCGAGCGGCGCAGCACGGGGCCTGCCACCATGATCTCGTTTTCGCGCGCGAGTTGGTTGATGAGGTGCGGCGGCGCGTTGTTCAAATGCGAGAAGCGCTCGGCGAGGTCGGCGCGCGAGGCAAGCTCCGCATGCGGCACGAGATCGATCAGGAGATTGTCGAAGAGATCGATGAGCTCGGGACGAAGATTGGCGGAATCCTGGAAGAACAATTCGGAGATGGCGCGCGCAATCTCGCCGCGCCGCCGCGGATCGCCGCGTTTGACGATATCGTCCAGTCCGGGAATGAGCGACGTGGCAACGGTCATGAAAACGCAACTCGATCAGGGCACGCCGCGGGTGCGCCCTTGGTCCAAGCCGCCCCACAATCGGGGAATTTAGCCGCCCCGGGTGAAGGAAGCGTTGCCGCAGGCGGGGCGCGGAACGGCGCAAAAAGGCCCCGTTCCCCCGCAATGGGCCTTGTCCGGGCGGCGGGAAAGCGCTATATCAGCGCCAATTCATCTTCTCATACGATCCGCGTAGTGAGAGTGGGCCCGAAAGGACCCGCTCTTTTTTATTACCTGAACGCGGCGTGGCGGAAGATGCGGCCCGACCCGTGTCGGGGAAATTCCGAAGCGGGCTTTGGCATCTTAACCAAGCCTTAACCATCGAGCGCCTGACCCTGGACATGACCGAACCGAATACTGGTTCCACGGACGCCGAATTGCTGGCCGAGCCGAGACTCGTGGTCGAGCCGGGCGTGGCGGCACGGGTGTCCGCGGTCGCAGCGCCGGTGCTGGAAGGCATGGGATATCGCTTGGTCCGGATCCGCATTTCCGGCGAGGCCGGCTGCACCGTGCAGATCATGGCCGAGCGGCCGGACGGCTCGATGCAGCTCGAAGATTGCGAGGCGATCTCGCGGGCGCTCTCCCCCGTGCTCGATGTCGCCGACCCCATCGATCGCGCCTATCGGCTGGAAATTTCATCGCCGGGGATCGACCGTCCGCTGGTCCGCCGCTCCGATTTCGAGCGCTATGGCGGCCATCTGGTGAAGATCGAGATGGCGGTCGCGCACGAGGGACGCAAGCGGTTCCGGGGCACGCTCGGCGCCGTCGAAGGCGACCGCGTGCATCTGCGTCGCGACGACGTCAAGCCGGGCGACAATGCCGACGTGCTCCTGACCATGGAGGATATCGGCGAGGCCCGGCTGGTGCTGACCGACGAGCTGATCGCCGAATCCATGCGCCGCGGCAAGGCCGAGGAGCGCAAGATGCGCAGGGATCTCGGCCTGGAGCCGCCGGCTCCCCCGCACGCCGAGATCAGCGCGAAGATCACCAAGAACACCAAGCCGAAAAAGAAGCCGGCTCCGACCAACACGAAGAAACATCGCCTTGCCGCCGAACGCGCGCGGCGCGGCGAGACCGATCCTGACCAAGGAGACTAGCCATGGCAGTCAGCGCCAATCGACTTGAATTGCTCCAGATCGCCGACGCCGTTGCGCGCGAGAAATCGATCGACCGCGGTATCGTCATCGCGGCGATGGAGGACGCCATCGCCAAGGCCGCGCGCGCCCGTTACGGCAGCGAGACCGACGTTCACGCCGAGATCGACCCGAAGAAGGGCGAGCTGCGGCTGTCGCGCCACATGCTGGTGGTCGACAAGGTCGAAAATCATTCCAACCAGATCTCGCTGGTCGACGCGCAGCGCGCCAATCCTGGTGCCCAGGTCGGCGACACCATCGCCGACACCCTGCCGCCGCTGGAATATGGCCGTATCGCCGCGCAATCGGCCAAGCAGGTGATCGTGCAGAAGGTGCGCGAGGCCGAACGCGACCGGCAATACCAGGAATTCAAGGACCGCATCGGCGACATCGTCAACGGCGTCGTCAAGCGCGTCGAATATGGCAGCGTGATCGTCGATCTCGGCCGCGGCGAAGCCATCATCCGCCGCGACGAGATGCTGCCGCGCGAAGTGTTCCGCAACGGCGACCGCGTCCGCGCCTACATCTTCGACGTCCGCCGCGAAACCCGCGGCCCGCAGATCTTCCTCTCCCGCACCCATCCGCAGTTCATGGCGAAGCTGTTCGCGCAGGAAGTGCCGGAGATCTACGACGGCATCGTCGAGATCAAGGCGGTCGCCCGCGATCCGGGCTCGCGCGCGAAAATCGGCGTGATTTCCCGCGATTCCTCGGTCGATCCGGTCGGCGCCTGCGTCGGCATGCGCGGCTCGCGCGTGCAGGCCGTGGTGAACGAATTGCAGGGCGAGAAGATCGACATCATCCCCTGGTCGCCTGACATCGCGACCTTCGTGGTCAACGCGCTGGCGCCGGCCGAAGTGTCCAAGGTCGTCATCGACGAAGACCGCGAGCGCATCGAGGTCGTCGTGCCCGACACCAACAACCAGCTTTCGCTGGCGATCGGCCGCCGCGGCCAGAACGTGCGTCTGGCCTCGCAGCTCACCGGCTGGGACATCGACATCCTGACCGAGCAGGAGGAATCGGAGCGCCGCCAGGCCGACTTCGAGAACTCCACCCGCGTCTTCATGGAATCGCTCAACGTCGACGAAGTGGTCGGCCAATTGCTGGCGTCCGAGGGCTTCACCTCGGTCGAGGAACTCGCCATGGTGGACCTCAAGGAGCTCGCCAGCATCGAGGGCTTCGACGAGGAGACCGCGCAGGAGCTCCAGAGCCGTGCCCGCGAGTATCTCGAGCAGCAGGAAGCCGAGATCGAGGCGAGGCGCAAGGAGCTCGGTGTCGAGGACGCCGTCAAGGACGTGCCCGGCGTCACCTCCAAGATGCTGGTGAAGTTCGGCGAGAACGACATCAAGACGGTCGAGGACCTCGCCGGCTGCGCCACCGACGATCTGGTCGGCTGGACCGAGCGCAAGGAAGGCGGCGAGCCCACCAAGCATCCGGGCGCGCTCGACGGCATCGATATCTCCCGCGACGATGCCGAAGCGATGATCATGCAGGCCCGCGTCAAGGCCGGCTGGATCACCGAGGCCGATCTCGCCAAGCCCACCGAGGAGGCTGAGGCGACCGAAGATCAGCCGGCTTGAGACGTGTTTCAGCGAAAGCGGAGGCCGGTCTTGCCTAGAGAACACACGATTTAGAAGGCGAAGGAGGATGTCGCCCGGATGCTCGCCAATATTGACAGCGAACTCGACCATGGACCGCGGACCGAAAGGTCCGCGACCATGCGGATGTGCGCTGTCAGTCGGCAGGTCCGGCCGATCGATGAGCTGATCCGCTTCGTCATTTCGCCGCAGGGCGAGGTAGTTCCGGATCTCAAGCGCAAGCTGCCCGGACGCGGCATGTGGCTCACGGCCTCCCGCGGGGTGGTTGCGGAAGCGGTACGGCGTCACCAGTTTAGCAAGGCCTTCAAGCGCGAGCTGCGGCCTCCTCAGACGCTTCCTGCCGACATCGAGACACTCCTGGTTCGGAGCGTGACGGAAGCCCTTGGGATCGCCGCCAAGGCCGGCCAGATCGTGACTGGGTTCGGCAAGGTCGAGAGCGCCCTGAAGGAAGGCACGGTCGAGGTCCTGATCCACGCCAGCGACGGGGCCGCGGACGGAATCCGCAAATTGGACATGCTGGCACGTCAAAATGCCGGGAATCGCGGCGCCAAGCCGCAGATTCCCGTCGTCACCGCGCTGAAATCGGTAGAATTGGATTTGGCACTGACCCGGTCAAATGTGATACATGCTGCCGTGCTCGCGGGCCCGGCGAGCAAGTCATTCCTGTCACGTAGCCAGATGCTGGTCCGATACCGGATGGCGGACGATGACAAGACTGCCGAAGAGCACGGCCAGGATTTCTGAGAGACAACGACGACCCAATTGGACGGTGCGGCAACGCACAACACTGATAAATCAGGATTAGGACTGCTGAATGGTTGATACCAAGACCCCTGGCGACAAGAAGCTGAGCGTTCCGAGCAAGACGCTATCGCTCAAGCCGCGCGTCGAAACGGGCACTGTGCGCCAGAGCTTCAGCCATGGCCGCAGCAAGCAGGTCGTGGTCGAGAAGCGCGGCAAGCGCCGCATCGACGGCACCCCCGAGCCGCAGGCTGCCGAGGTGGCGAAGCCCGCGCCGGCCGCGCCCACGCCCGCCCCGTCGCGTCCCGCGCCGCCGCGCAACGCCGGCTCCGGCGTGGTACTGCGCACGCTGACCGAGGACGAGCGCTCCGCCCGCGCCAGCGCGCTGGCCGATGCCAAGGTGCGCGAAGTCGAAGAGCGCCGCCAGGCCGAGGAAGAGGCCCAGCGCCGCGCGGTCCGCGAAGCCGCCGAACGCGCCGAGCGCGAGGCCGCCGAATCCCGCCGCAAGGCCGAGGAAGAGCGCCACCGCCACGAGGACGAGGCCAAGCGCAAGGCCGAGACCGAGGCCAAGAAGCGTTTCGGCGAAGGCGAGCAGCCGCAATCCGCCCCGCGCGCCGCCGCGGCGGCCCCGGCCGCTGCAACGTCGCGGCCCGGAGCGCCCGCAGCGCGAACCGGAACTGCGACAGCACGCCCGGGAACGACGACCGCGCGCCCCGGAACTAGCACGCAGCGGCCAGCCGGCGGACCGCTCGGTCGCGCCCCTGCGGTCGCCGCCGGACCCGACGAGGACGATGGTCCGCGCCAGATCCGTCGCGGTCCCGGCGGCGCCGCGCGTCCTGCGGCGGCTCCCAAGACCACCCACAAGCCCGGCCCGCAGAAAGAGCGCGGCCGCCTGACGGTCGTCACCGCGCTCAACGCCGACGAAGTCCGCGAGCGCTCGATCGCCTCGTTCCGCCGCCGCACCCAGCGCCTGAAGGGCCACGCCTCGAACGAGCCCAAGGAGAAGCTGATCCGCGAGGTGGTCATCCCGGAAGCGATCACCATCCAGGAACTCGCCAACCGCATGGCCGAACGCGCGGTCGACGTCATCCGCATGCTGATGAAGCAGGGCGCGATGCACAAGATCACCGACGTGATCGACGCCGACACCGCGCAGCTGATCGCGGAAGAGCTGGGGCACACCGTCAAGCGCGTTGCCGCATCGGACGTCGAGGAAGGCCTGTTCGACACCGTCGACGATTCCACCGACACCGAGACGCGCTCGCCCGTGGTGACCGTGATGGGTCACGTCGACCACGGCAAGACCTCGCTGCTAGATGCGCTCCGTCACGCCAACGTCGTCTCCGGCGAAGCCGGCGGCATCACCCAGCATATCGGCGCCTATCAGGTGGTATCGCCCGAGAGCGGCAAGAAGATCACCTTCATCGACACGCCCGGCCACGCCGCGTTCACCGCGATGCGCGCCCGCGGCGCCAAGGTCACCGACATCGTCGTGCTGGTGGTCGCGGCCGACGACGGCGTGATGCCGCAGACGGTCGAAGCCATCAATCACGCCAAGGCTGCGCGCGTGCCGATCATCGTTGCCATCAACAAGATCGACAAGCCCGACGCCAAGCCGGAGCGCGTGCGCACCGAGCTGCTCCAGCACGAGGTGCAGGTCGAATCCTTCGGCGGCGACGTCGTCGACGTCGAGGTGTCCGCCAAGAACAAGACCAATCTCGACAAGCTGCTCGAGATGATCGCGCTCCAGGCCGACATCCTCGACCTCAAGACCAATTCGGAACGACCGGCCGAGGGCACCGTGATCGAGGCCAAGCTCGACCGCGGCCGCGGCCCGGTCGCGACCGTGCTGGTTCAGCGCGGCACGCTCCGGGTCGGCGACATCATCGTCGCTGGCGCCGAGATGGGCCGCGTCCGCGCGCTGATCTCCGATCAGGGCGAGACCGTGCAGGAGGCCGGTCCCTCGGTGCCGGTCGAAGTGCTCGGCTTCAACGGTCCGCCGGAAGCCGGCGATCGTCTCGCCGTGGTCGAGAACGAAGCCCGCGCCCGCCAGGTCACCAGCTACCGCGCGCACCAGAAGCGCGAGAACGCGGCGGCCTCGATCTCCGGCATGCGCGGCTCGCTCGAGCAGATGATGTCGCAATTGAAGACCGCGGGCCGCAAGGAATTCCCGCTGATCATCAAGGCCGACGTGCAGGGCTCGCTGGAAGCGATCCTCGGCTCGCTGGAGAAGCTCGGCACCGACGAAGTCGCAGCCCGCATCCTGCATGCCGGCGTCGGCGGCATCTCGGAATCCGACGTGACGCTGGCGGAAGGCTTCAACGCCGCGATCATCGGCTTCTCGGTTCGTGCCAACAAGGAAGCCGCTGCGGCCGCCAAGCGCAACGGCATCGAGATCCGCTACTACAACATCATCTACGATCTCGTGGACGACGTGAAGAAGGCGATGAGCGGCCTGCTCGCGCCGACCTTGCGCGAAACCATGCTCGGCAACGCCGCGATCCTGGAGATCTTCAACATCTCCAAGGTCGGCAAGGTCGCGGGCTGCCGCGTCACCGACGGTACCGTGGAACGCGGCGCCAATGTGCGCCTGATCCGCGACAACGTCGTCGTGCACGAGGGCAAGCTGTCGACGCTGAAGCGCTTCAAGGACGAGGTGAAGGAAGTCCAGTCCGGTCAGGAATGCGGCATGGCCTTCGAGAACTACCACGACATGCGTGCCGGTGACGTGATCGAGTGTTACCGCGTGGAGACGATCCAGCGCTCCCTGTAAGTCCAAATCTTACCGAAGCGCCCGGATCTTTTTGAACTGAAATTGCGGGAGTGCGGTGGCCGGATTTTTCCGGCCATCCACCCCTCTTCGTTTCAACAGGACAAATGACGATGCCCGTGCCCCGAGCACGGGCATGACGAGGTGATTTCGAGAAATGCCACGCCATCATCAGAAAAAGAGTTCCGCACCCGGCGGCGGCTCGCAACGCCAGTTGCGCGTCGGCGAGCAGGTTCGCCACGCGATGGCCGATATTCTGGCGCAAGGCAACGTGCATGATGCGGATCTCGAAGGTCACATCATCACCGTGCCGGAGGTGCGGATGTCGCCCGACCTGAAGCTCGCAACGGTCTACGTGATGCCGCTCGGTGGCCGCGACACCGAGGTCGTCCTCGCTGCGCTCGCACGCAACAAGAAGTTCCTGCGCGGCGAAGTCGCGCGGCGCGTTAACCTGAAATTTGCACCCGACATTCGCTTCCGCGTCGACGAACGATTCGACGAAGCGGAACGGATCGAGAAGCTTTTGCGAACACCTGCGGTGCAGAAGGATCTGGAACAGGATCCGGCGACGGATCGGGAAGAAGAACGATGACGATGGACCCGGCTCACGACACGATCAGCGGCGAACAGGCCGATCAGCGCGACGTGCAGAAAAATAATCTTGCGGACGATAATTTCGCAGGCTTGGGCGGCAATTCCGAGCCGCATCACGAGCCGCGCCGCGTCAACAACGATCCGCGCGCCAAGCAGCAGAAGGGCAATCAGGTCCGCCGCGACCGGCGCGACGTCCACGGCTGGGTCGTGCTCGACAAGCCGATCGGCATGACCTCGACGCAGGCGGTTGCGGTGCTCAAGCGTCTGTTCAACGCCAAGCGCGCCGGCCACGCCGGCACGCTCGATCCGCTCGCCTCGGGGGGCTTGCCGATCGCGCTCGGGGAGGCCACCAAGACCGTGCCCTTCGTCATGGATGGGCGCAAGCGCTACCAGTTCACGGTGTGCTGGGGCGAGGAGCGCGACACCGACGACATCGAGGGCCGGGTGACTGCGACCTCGGACCAGCGCCCGAGCCGGGAGGCCATCCTGGCCCTGCTGCCCCGTTTCACCGGGGTGATCGAGCAGATCCCGCCGCGCTATTCCGCGATCAAGGTCCAGGGCGAGCGCGCCTACGATCTCGCCCGCGACGGCGAGGTCGTGGAACTGGCCCCCCGCCCGGTCGAAATTCACCATTTAACCCTTGTGGATCAACCGGATAACGACCACGCCGTGTTCGAGGCCGAATGCGGCAAGGGCACCTATGTCCGCGCGCTGGCCCGCGATATGGGCCGGATTCTCGGCACTTTTGGCCATATCTGCGCGCTCAGGCGGACCCTGGTCGGCCCATTTGGCGAAAACGACATGATTCCACTGGATCAGCTGGAGGCTTTGTGCGATAGAGCCGCGTCCGGCGAGGGCAGCCTCGCCGACGCGCTTTTGCCCGTTGAGACCGCGCTGGACGACATCCCGGCACTGGCCGTCACTCGGGCTGATGCGGCAAGGCTCCATCGGGGCCAGGCCGTTTTGTTGCGCGGACGGGATGCGCCCACTTGTAGCGGCACAGTCTATGTCACGGTGGCAGGCCGGCTTCTCGCGCTTGCCGAAGTCGGCAATGGCGAAATCATCCCCAAGCGTGTGTTCAACCTGACCGGCCTGACTGCCAGCCCCGGTCGCAACGAGAGAAATTGACGATGTCGATTGCCGCAGAACGCAAAGCGGAAGTCATCAAGACGAATGCCACCAAAGCCGGCGACACCGGCTCGCCCGAGGTTCAGGTCGCGATCCTGTCGGAACGCATCAACAACCTCACCAGCCATTTCAAGACCCACGTGAAGGACAACCATTCGCGTCGCGGCCTCTTGAAGCTGGTCTCGACCCGCCGCTCGCTCCTCGACTATCTCAAGAAGAAGGACGAGGCGCGGTACAAGGCGCTGCTCGAGAAGCACAATATTCGTCGTTAAGAGTTCCTGCGCGCGCCCTTGGCGCGCGTTTTCGCACGCGGTTTCGAACGAAGGCGCTTATTTTAAGCTTTTTTTGATCGAGGCTGCGCGCGCGTCGAATGCGGGCCCAAAGCGCGATAAGAATCGCACTTTGGTTGGTCGTTTGAGCATGATCTTTACGGAAGACCGCTTCACGCTTTTCCGGATCATGCTCGAGTGACGGCCGGCATCCGGGGCATGAAGGGCGAAGACCGAAGGTTCGGTGTTCGCGTTCGTGCCGACTGAAAGTCCAGCAGCAATCCGGCGGCTGGGCACAACGGGCAAGGCGCCCGTATGACCCGAAAGGATGGACGCCATCCGACATCCAAAAACCATGGCAGGATCGCAGGACGCTGATCATCCGCTCCGATCAGCGTCCCGCAATCTTGCGCATGGTTTTTGTTTTTCGAGAGCCGTCCCCTCTTTCGAGAACCCATGAAAGAAGACCTCTATGTTCAATAAGCATTCAGTCGAGATCGACTGGGGCGGACGCCCTCTCAAGCTTGAAACCGGCAAGATCGCCCGCCAAGCCGACGGCGCCGTCGTCGCCACCTATGGCGAGACCGTGGTGCTTGCCACCGTCGTCGCGGCGAAGGCGCCGCGCGAAGGCGTCGACTTCCTGCCCCTGACCGTCGACTACCAGGAGAAGACCTACGCCGCGGGCCGCATTCCCGGCGGCTATTTCAAGCGCGAGGGCCGTCCGACCGAGAAGGAGACGCTGGTCTCCCGCCTGATCGACCGTCCGATCCGCCCGCTGTTCGTCGACGGCTGGCGCAACGAGACCCAGGTGATCGCCACCGTGCTGTCGCACGACATGGAGAACGACCCCGATATCGTCGCGCTGGTGGCTTCGTCCGCTGCGCTGACCTTGTCCGGCGCGCCGTTCAAGGGCCCGATCGGCGCCGCCCGCGTCGGCTTCGTCAATGACGAGTATGTGCTCAACCCGACGCTCGACGAGATGGTCGACACCCAGCTCGACCTCGTCGTCGCCGGCACCGCCGACGCCGTCCTGATGGTGGAATCGGAGGCCAAGGAGCTGAACGAAGACATCATGCTCGGCGCAGTGATGTTCGGTCACCGCCACTTCCAGCCGGTGATCAACGCCATCATCGAGCTGGCCGAGAAGGCCGCCAAGGAGCCGCGCGAAGTCACCGTCATCGACAATGCCGCGCTCGAGAAGGAAATGCTCGGCCTCGTCGAGCAGGAGCTGCGCGCCGCCTACGCCATTCCGATCAAGCAGGATCGCTACGCCGCGGTCGGCAAGGTCAAGGAAAAGGTGATCGCCCACTACTTCCCCGAAGGGCAGGAGCCGAAATACGACAAGCTGCGCATCGGCGCCGTGTTCAAGGAGCTCGAGGCCAAGATCGTTCGCTGGAACATCCTCGACACCGGCAAGCGCATCGACGGCCGCGACAGCAAGACCGTGCGCAACATCGTCGCCGAAGTCGGCGTGCTGCCCCGCGCCCACGGCTCGGCGCTGTTCACCCGCGGCGAGACCCAGGGCCTGGTCGTCACCACGCTCGGCACCGGCGAGGACGAGCAGTACATCGACGCGCTGTCGGGAACGTACAAGGAAACATTCCTGCTGCACTACAACTTCCCTCCCTACTCGGTCGGCGAGACCGGCCGCCTCGGCGGCACCAAGCGCCGTGAGATCGGCCACGGCAAGCTGGCGTGGCGCGCGATCCACCCGGTGCTGCCGCCGCATCACGAGTTCCCCTACACGATCCGCGTGGTCTCGGAGATCACCGAATCCAACGGCTCCTCGTCGATGGCTTCGGTCTGCGGCGCCTCGCTCGCGCTGATGGACGCCGGCGTGCCGTTGAAGCGGCCGACCGCGGGCATCGCGATGGGCCTGATCCTCGAAGACAAGCGCTTCGCGGTTCTCTCGGACATCCTCGGTGACGAAGACCATCTCGGCGACATGGACTTCAAGGTGGCCGGCACCGAAGCGGGCATCACCTCGCTCCAGATGGACATCAAGATCGAGGGCATCACCGAAGAGATCATGAAGGTGGCGCTCGGCCAGGCCAAGGAAGGTCGGATCCACATCCTCGGCGAGATGGCGAAGGCGCTCACCAATGCGCGCGCCGAGCTCGGCGAATACGCGCCGCGCATCGAGACCTTCAAGATCGCCACCGACAAGATCCGCGAAGTGATCGGCACCGGCGGCAAGGTGATCCGCGAGATCGTCGAGAAGACCGGCGCCAAGGTCAACATCGAGGACGACGGCACCGTGAAGGTCGCCTCCAGCGATGGCGAGGCGATGAAGGCCGCGATCAAGTGGATCAAGTCGATCGCATCTGATCCGGAAGTCGGTCAGATCTACGACGGCACCGTGGTCAAGGTGATGGAGTTCGGCGCCTTCGTGAACTTCTTCGGCTCCAAGGACGGCCTCGTTCACATCAGCCAGCTCGCGGCCAACCGCGTGCAGAAGACCTCCGACGTCGTCAAGGAAGGCGACAAGGTCAAGGTCAAGCTGCTCGGCTTCGACGACCGCGGCAAGACCCGCCTGTCGATGAAGGTGGTCGATCAGGTTACCGGCGAAGATCTCGAAGGCAAGGGCGGCGAGGGCGAGAAGGCCCCGCGCGAAGCCGCCGGCGAGTAAGCTCCCGCACCATCGCTAGAAACACGAAGGGCGGCCGAGAGGCCGCCCTTTTTGTTTGTGTTCGCTCCGGGCGATCCGCGCTCCCTCTCCCGCTTGCGGGAGAGGGTCGGGGAGAGGGCTGCTTCCTCAGAGAGATTCCCAATGAGGTGAGAGCCCTCACCCGGATCGCTGCGCGATCCGACCTCTCCCGCAAGCGGGAGAGGTGAACCGGCCTCACGCCACGATGTCGTAGCGATCGAGGTTCATCACCTTGGTCCAGGCCTTGGCGAAGTCAGTCACGAACTTCTCCTTGGCGTCCGAGGTGGCATAGACCTCGGCGAAGGCGCGGAGCTGCGAGTGCGCGCCGAAGATCAGATCGACGCGCGTTCCCGTCCACTTCACCGCATTGGTCTTGCGGTCGCGGGCCTCGTAGCTGCCGTCGGCGCCCGGCGTCCACTGCGCACTCATGTCGAGCAGGTTGACGAAGAAGTCGTTGCTGAGCGTACCCACCTTCGACGTGAAGACGCCATGCTTCGAACCGTTCGCATTGGCGCCGAGCACGCGCAGGCCGCCGAGCAGCACGGTCATCTCCGGACCGGTCAGCCTCAGGAGCTGCGCACGATCGACCAGCGCCTCCTCCTGCTGCATGAACTGATGCCGCTTGCCGATATAGTTGCGGAAGCCATCGGCGCGCGGCTCGAGCGGTGCAAAAGATTCCGCATCGGTCTGCTCCTGCGAAGCATCCATGCGGCCCGGCGTGAAGCCGACCTTGACGTCCACGCCGGCATCCTTCGCCGCCTTCTCGACCGCGGCGGTGCCGCCGAGGACGATGAGATCCGCCAGCGAAACCTTCTTCGCGCCCGACGAGGCGTTGAAGTCCTTCTGGATCGCCTCGAGCTTGCCGAGCACCTTCGACAGCTGCGCCGGCTCGTTCACCTCCCAGTCCTTCTGCGGAGCCAGGCGAATGCGCGCGCCGTTGGCGCCGCCGCGCTTGTCCGAGCCGCGGAACGTCGAGGCCGACGCCCAGGCGGTCGAGACCAGCTCCGACACCGACAGGCCCGACGCCAGGATCTTGCTCTTCAGCGCAGCGATGTCCTGCTCGCTGACGAGCTCGTGGTTCACGGCCGGAATCGGATCCTGCCAGATCAGCGTCTCCTTCGGCACCAGCGGGCCGAGATAGCGCTGGATCGGACCCATGTCGCGATGGGTGAGCTTGAACCAGGCGCGGGCAAAGGCGTCCGCGAACTGGTCCGGGTGCTCTAGGAAGCGCCGCGAGATCTTCTCATAGATCGGGTCGAAACGCAGCGAGAGGTCGGTCGTCAGCATCGTCGGCCGATGCTTCTTCGACGGATCGAACGCGTCCGGAATGATCGCCTCGGCGTTCTTGGCGGTCCATTGCTGCGCGCCAGCCGGGCTCTTGGTCAGCTCCCACTCGAAATTGAACAGGTTCTCGAAGAAATTGTTGCTCCACCTCGTCGGCGTCGTCGTCCATGTCACCTCGAGGCCGCTGGTGATGGCATCGCCGGAGTGACCCGACGCGTGCTTGCTCTTCCAGCCGAGGCCCTGATCCTCCAGCGCGCCCGCTTCCGGCTCCGGTCCGACCAGCGAGGGATCGCCCGCGCCGTGGGTCTTGCCGAAGCTGTGGCCGCCGGCGATCAGCGCCACGGTCTCCTCGTCGTTCATCGCCATGCGGGCGAAGGTCTCGCGGATGTCCTTGGCCGCGGCGACCGGATCCGGCTTGCCGTTGGGGCCTTCCGGATTGACGTAGATGAGACCCATCTGCACCGCGCCGAGCGGCTCGGCGAGCTGGCGTTCACCGCTGTAGCGCTCATCGCCGAGCCAGGTGCCCTCGGGACCCCAATACAGCTCTTCCGGCTCCCAGACGTCGGCGCGGCCGCCGGCGAAACCGAAGGTCTTGAAGCCCATCGATTCCAGCGCGACGTTGCCGGCGAGCACCATCAGGTCGGCCCAGGACAGCTTGCGGCCGTATTTCTGCTTGATCGGCCACAGCAGGCGGCGCGCCTTGTCGAGATTGGCGTTGTCGGGCCAGCTGTTGAGCGGTGCAAAACGCTGCTGACCGGCGCCGGCGCCACCACGGCCGTCGGTGATGCGATAGGTGCCCGCGCTGTGCCAGGCCATGCGGATCATGAGGCCGCCGTAATGACCGAAATCGGCCGGCCACCATTCCTGCGAATCCGTCATCAGCGCGGTCAGGTCCTTGATCACCGCGTTGAGATCGAGCGACTTGAACTCCTTGGCGTAGTCGAAGTCCTTCCCCATCGGATCGGACTTGTCGGAATTCTTGTGCAGCACCTCGATATTGAGCTGCGTCGGCCACCAGTCGCGGTTCACGCGCGTGGGTTTTCCGCCCGAAAACGGGCACTTCGAAGTGTCGTCCATGAATACCTCCTCTGGTGGCGTCGAACTCGCGCCTTTGACCAGGTAGAACCACTCTAAGCGCCGCGTTCGATCAGGGGAAGTTGACTTTAATGATCGCTGCAATAAGATTTGCTGATGCTGAACGTGACGCTCCGCCAGCTCCGGTATTTCGATGCGCTGGCGCGTCATGGCCATTTCGGCCGCGCGGCCGAGGCCTGCTCCATCTCGCAGCCGGCCTTGTCGATGCAGATCAAGGAGTTGGAGGAGGCGCTGGGCGGGCTGCTGCTGGAGCGCAGCGCGCGCCAGGTGGCGCTGACCCGGTTCGGCGAGGAGCTTTCCCAGCGCGTCCGTGACATTCTGCGTTCGGTCGATGAGCTCGGCGACTTCGCCCGCGCCTCGCAGGACCGGTTTGCCGGCCGCTTGCGCATCGGCATGATCCCGACCATCGCGCCTTACCTGCTGCCCACGATTACCAAGAATCTCACGCGCCTGCATCCGGAGCTCGATATCCGCGTGCGCGAGACCATGACGCCGCGGCTGATCCAGGAGCTGGTGGAGGGGCGGCTCGACACCGCCATCGTCGCGTTGCCGGTGTCGGAGACCTCGCTCACCGAGGTCGCCCTGTTCGAGGAAAAATTCCTGCTGGTCCGGCCGGGCTCCGATGAGGGGACGCCGGCCCCCTCGCGCGAGATGATGCGCGAGATGCGGCTGCTATTGCTCGAAGAGGGTCACTGCTTCCGCGATCAGGCGCTGTCGTTCTGCAACATGCAGTCGGCGCCGCCGCGCGAGATGCTCGATGCCAACTCGCTGTCGACGCTGGTGCAGATGGTCAGCGCCGGCATCGGCGTGACGCTGATCCCGGAGATGGCAGTGCCGGTGGAGACGCGATCGGCCTCGGTCTCGCTCGCGCGCTTCCGCGATCCGCAGCCGTCCCGCACCATCGGCATGGTCTGGCGCAAGACCAGCCCGCTGGCCCGGCAGCTGCTGCAAATCTCCGAAGTGGTGTGCCTGTCGGCCGGCAAGGTGCGAGCGCGGCAATCCGTGCGCAGCCAGAGAGCCTAGCGTCCGATGCCGCCTCCGGTCATCCGTCCCGCCGGCGCAGACGAATATGACGAGGTCGGCCGCGTCTGGATGGAGAGCTGGGTCTCGACCGGGCTCGGCGAGGCCAGCGACTTCCTGCTGGCGAACCTGCGCGCGCGCATCCGGCGCGAGATCGAGGACGGCTGGAGCCTGTTCGTCGCCGACGATCGCGGCACCATCGCCGCCATGCTGGCGCTGCATGTGCCGAGGCGCTATCTCGACATGCTCTTCGTCGCGCCCGCCTATTAGGGCCAATCGCTCGGCCGGCAATTGCTCGCCTTCACCCGCACGCAAATGCCGGATGAGATGTATCTGCGTTGCGTCCGCGAGAACGAAAAAGCCTGGCGCTGGTACGAGCGCGAAGGTTTCGTGTTCGAGAAGGAAGAGATCGAGCCGTCAAACGGGTTCGTGATGAAGTGCTACCGGTGGAAGCGGCAGTCGACCGGATAAGCAGTGATCTCCTCATGCAGCTTGCGGTTGTCGCCATCCTAATCTAGGGTGACCGATATTCTCCCGCTGCTGATACCCTGGAATCCATGAGTCGATTTGCTGCTTCCGCGATCGTTCTGCTGTCTTCTCTAACTCTGGCAGCAGCTCAAACTCCTCCTGCAACCACCGCGCCACCGACGCCTCCCTCAAAGCCGACCGTCAAGAAAGCGGCGACGAAGCCGAAAGCTGCGGCAGTCAAACCGGCCGAGCAGATGAACAGCGGTCCGTGCCGTCTCGGCGTAATCTCGGCAATCGGCGAGCATTACTCCGTACAGAAATTCGGCGTGACAATCTTCGAGGCGGAAGCAAAAGAGATCCCGATCGACTGGGGCCTCGATGATCTCGTTTTCGCGCGCGTGCGCGCGGCAGCGAAGAACGATTCTTCGATACGCAGGATCGCTTATCCCAAGGGCGCCTTCGATCCCTTCTATCATGCGAAGGCGATCTTCATCCCGGACCCCAAAGAGACGCTGCCGGTGATCGTGAAGGGGTTCACCGCGAATGCGAATTGCGATCGCTATCTCGTCGCAACCACTTTCAAGACGAAGCTGCCGAACTCGAACATGACGCTGAACGGCATCGGCACCTACAACCAGGGGCTCGGCAGCTTAATTCGGCACTCACACCTTTTCGCCAATATTGCGATCACGCTGATTGACGGCCGCAGCTACGAACAGATCAAGCGCCCCCTTACGGATATCGGCGCGAACCTCGCCACAAGCATGCGTCTGTTTGAAGACCCGATCACGAAGCTCGACAATTCGCTATTCCCAGATCCGCCCGAGACAGCTTCGACCAACGCGGCGTTGCGCGAGAGAACGCGTGCGCTCGTCGTAGAGCGGCTCGACCGGAACCTCCCCGGCTATCTAAAGGAAGAGTAAGCGCTTTTGCCGCCTTCGGCATCCTCAACCAGGATGTGGTGCTCGGGCGTCGCATCTTTCTCCACGCCCTGGCATTTATCCGTATCTTTGACGGGCGCGACTTTGCCATCGTCAGACAGAGCTCTGCGCTGATCAACCTGGATCATTCGCTGGCGATGCAGAGGTTTTTGGGCAAGCTCGTCGGCGGCCCTTATCGCGAGTTGCCCGCAGAGTCGTTTCCAACGCGCCCTGAAGATGCCGCCGCGAGTCCCGAACTGCGCGACGACGTACGCGCCATGTTGGCGGAAATCCTCGATAAGACGCTGCCGCTCTTGCTTGGACTTCGGCCAGCCGCACGCCAAAGCGACACCAGACAACATTGACCCACATGTCGTTTGCGCTGGTTGGCTTCAATCTAGGCGTAGTGCGTTGCGAATGCGCGGCAAACGCGGCATGAATTGCGCGCTGCCTTCTGCCGATGAAAGGTTTCACGCCATGATCAAGCTCTATTGGTCGCCCCGCTCGCGCTCGTTCACGACGCTCTGGCTGATGGAGGAGAGCGGTCTGCCTTACGAGCGGGTGCTGACCGACATTTCGACCGGTGCCCAGAAGACGCCGGATTATTTGAAGATCAATCCGATGGGCAAGGTGCCGGCGCTGACCGACGGCGATGCGGCGCTCGGCGAAGCCGCGGCGATCTGCGCCTACATCGCCGACCGCTATCCAGAGACCAAGCTCGCGCCAGGAGTGACCGATCCACGCCGCGCGCGCTATCTCCAATGGCTGTTTTTCTCGCCGGGCTGCATCGAGCCCGCCATCATCCAGATCTTCACCAAGATCGAGATTCCGACCTCGACCGCGGCCTGGGGCAGCGCCACGCAGGTGTTCGACGTGCTGGAAGCTGCGCTCGCCAAGGGACCGTGGATTCTCGGCGAGGACTTTTCCGCGGCCGACATCGTGGTCGGCTCGGGTCTGAACTTCGCGGTGCGCCTGTTCAAGATGGTGCCGACGCGCCCCGCCTTCGATGCCTATCTGACGCGCTGCGCCGCGCGGCCGGCGTTCCAGCGCGCGGAGAAGATCGCGGCAGGGTGAGACGGCGCGCTTACAATTTGATCTTGAGGACGGCGAGCCCGGACTGCTGAAGCAGTCCGGAGGATGTCGCCGCAAGGCCATAGCGGATGCCGAGGTCAAATCCCTTGCCGTCGGCCGCGACGAGACCCAGCGCGGTCGAATAGATCCAGGGTGACAACGCAAGGCCGTTGGTGACGAAACTGTCGCCGCCGCCGGCGAACGCCGATTTGATCTGCAGTCCCTGGTTCAACGTGTTGTAGCCGACCCCGACATCGCCCGTGAGATGGAGCTGCTTCGTGATCTGGTACGCGCTCTTCAGCCCCGCCGTCAGCGTCAGTTCGCGATAGGTTTGCGACTCCACGTTGAGGCCGAAGCCGCCGGCGCCGCCCTCCTGATACGCGGATGAGCGGACCTCGCCATAGTCCAGCCGCAGCGACGGCGCGATGGCAAGCCCCGGCTCGACCGGAATCAGTTTGCGGATGCCGGCGCCCGCGTGGCCGCTGTAGGAGTGATAGCCGGCGCCGGCCATGCCGTTGATAAAGGTGAGCGAACGGCTCTCGCCATTGTCGTTCTGCGCGCCGTCGATCTGGCCGTCGACCTGAAGGCCGTGGCCGAGCGCATAAGCCCCGTAAAGACCCACCTGATAGGAATCGATGGCGAGCCGGTTCGGGACGGCAGCCTCGCTGCCGGTGACGGCTTGATGCGAATAGGCGAACACGCCGCCGAGCATCGCGCGCGGGGAGATCGCCCCGTCCGCGCCGACGGCAATGCCGCCGCCCGACGCGTTGTAGCCGGGGACGCCGTCGACGCCGCCCTGCCGGATGCTGCCGCCGAGCGGCTTCAGCCAGAAATTCCGCTCTGGCGTGGCGCCTGTGTTCAGCCCGAGCACGTCGTCCAGCCGCCCCGTCATCGCCTGCTGAAACATTCGCTGCGTGGCATAGGTGGCCTGCGATGCGGCGCCGGTGAGGACGGGCAAAGTCTGGTTAACCGCATCGACGAGACCGGTTCCGCTGAGATTGTCGAGCGCGGCGAAGCCGGTTGCCATGCTCCCGGTCCAGCCGAGCGATGTCGCCGACAGGCGATAGAGCATGTCGGCCGCGCCCAAGCCCGCGCGGCTGTTCTGCGCCTGAAGCGTCTCGGCATAGGGGCGCACCAGGGAGATATAGGCGACGCCGCCGGTCGGGTTGCCCGAGAGATCGTAGGTGCTGACGAGCATCTGTGCGCCCGAGGCGTCGCCGCTCGCGGTGCCATAGAGGCTGGCGAGCGTGCCGCGCGAGAGCGTGTTGAACAGGACATTGCCCTCCGGAGTCACAGATCCCAGCAGCGTGAAGTTGGCGGCGGAGCTGCCTGCGGGCGCGACGCCCCCGCCCCAGAAATATCCGTTCTGGTAATTCGTGATGACGAAGCGGCCGGGCGCGGAGGTGCCGAACAACGAATTGCTGGTGATCCGCCACGGCGTGCCTGGCATCCACGCCCATTGCGGGACGGAGTTGGCGGGAACGGGCTGCGAGGCCGGCGGCGTGAAAGTCGCGGGATCGTAGGGCAACATGTAGGCCCAATGAGTCACGAGCACGCTGTCGCCCGTGATCATCTGCATCTCCATCGAGGTCACGCCGCCAATGGTTCTCATGTGACCGAGACCAACGGTCACCGCGCCGCCGGACGTCGGTGTGAACTGCATCGTGATCTGGCCCGCCGTCGTGACAAATCCCTGGATGGTCGAGTTATCGGTGAGAAGCGCGGGCCCTATCTTGAGCTGCGCCACGCTTGTTCCCGTGAACGAGCCGTTGGTCGCGGTCGCGAGCGACCACAGGGTCTGGTCGCCGATCGGAATCGGATTGGAGAAGCCGGCTTTCGGCGACGCATAGGCCAGCAGCTGCGCCGTCGGCACGTACCAATTGGTGTTGGAGAGGGTGGTGTCCCAGATCGCCGATTGTGCCAGGGCCCGCGAACCGCCGCAGAGCAGCATCGCGCCCGCAACGGACGCCAGCGCGCTCGCGCGACCTATCGCATGCAGCCTCGTCGCATGCAGCCTTGGCACGATCCCTCCTCCCGGACCGCAGGAGATACGACCCTGCGGCGCCACCGCGGCAGCATGCATAATTTGGTGATCGAGTCAGCCCCATGATCGTGGGGCGGGAGGAGACCCGTAGAGCCTGTGCTACGAAGCTACTCCGAGGACTTCAGATCGTCGGGCCGCGGCATCAGCACGATGTTGTAGCCGGAATCGACATAGTGGATCTCGCCGGTGACGCCGCCGGACAGATCGGACAGCAGGTACAGCGCCGAGCCGCCGAGCTCGTCGAGCGTGACGCCGCGGCGGAGCGGCGAATGCTTCTGCATGAAGGCAAACATGGCGCGTGCCTCGCCGATGCCCGAGCCCGCGAGCGTGCGGATCGGACCTGCGGAGATCGCGTTGACGCGGATGCCGCGCGGTCCGAAATCCGAGGCGAGATAGCGCACCGAAGCTTCCAGCGCCGCCTTGGCGACGCCCATCACGTTGTAGTTCGGCATCGCGCGCTCGGAGGCGCCGAAGGTCAGCGTGATCATGCTGCCACCCTCGGTCATCAGCTCGGCGGCGCGCTTTGCGACCTCCGTGAACGAGAAGCAGGAGATCACCATCGTGCGCGAAAAGTTCTCGCGGCTGGTGTCGGCGTAGCGGCCCTTCAATTCGTTCTTGTCGGCGAAGCCGATCGCGTGAATGACGAAATCGAGCTTGCCCCATTTGTCGCGCAGCGCGGCGAAGGTGGCATCGACGCTGGCGATGTCCTCGACGTCGCAAGGCAGCACCAGATCGACACCGAGCTGCTCGGCCAGCGGCTTGACGCGCTTGCCCAGGGCTTCGCCCTGGAAGGTGAAGGCGAGCTCGGCGCCGTGGGCATGCAGCGTCTTCGCCATGCCCCAGGCGATCGAATGATCATTGGCGATGCCCATGATCAGACCGCGCTTGCCTTTCATCAGACCTTCCATTGCGAAATTACTCTCCGCTCTTCGTCATGCCCGGGCTTGTCCCGGGCATCCACGCCCTTTGCAGCCGGAACGTAAGACGTGGATGGCCGGAACATCTAGCGCGAAGACGCGCTTCGCGCTCTTGCCCGGCCATGACGAGAAATCACGAACGCGTCGACGACGTCGTCACACATCCATCCGGCTGAACACCAGCGTGGCGTTGGTGCCGCCGAAGCCGAAGGAGTTCGACAGCACGGTGCCGATCTTGACGTTGTCGATGCGCTTGCGCACGATCGGCATGTCGGCAAACACGGGATCGAGCTCCTGGATGTGGGCGCTCTCGCAGATGAAGCCGTTGTTCATCATCAGCAGCGAGTAGATCGCCTCCTGCACGCCGGTGGCGCCCAGCGAGTGGCCGGTCAGCGCCTTGGTCGCCGAGATCGGCGGGCACTTCTCGCCGCTGCCGAACACCCGGCGAAGCGCGTCGATCTCCGGAGGATCGCCGGCCGGCGTCGAGGTCGCATGGGGATTGATGTAATCGACCTTGGTCTTCACCGTCGACATCGCCATGCGCATGCAGCGCTCGGCGCCTTCGCCCGACGGCGCGACCATGTCGTAACCGTCCGAGGTCGCGCCGTAGCCGACGATTTCGCCGTAGATGCGGGCGCCGCGCGCCTTGGCATGCTCGAGCTCTTCCAGCACCAGCACGCCGGCACCGCCGGCGATGACGAAGCCGTCGCGGTTGACGTCGTAGGGACGCGAGGCCGTGGCGGGCGTGTCGTTGTACTTCGACGACATCGCGCCCATGGCGTCGAACAGCACCGACAGCGACCAGTCCAGCTCCTCGCAGCCGCCGGCGAAGATGACGTCCTGCTTGCCGATCTGGATCGTCTCATAGGCATTGCCGACGCAATGATTCGACGTCGCGCAGGCCGAGGAGATCGAGTAGTTCACGCCCTTGATCTTGAACCAGGTCGCAAGCGTCGCGGACGCCGTGGACGACATCGCCTTCGGCACTGCAAACGGCCCGACGCGCTTCGGTCCCTTGGTGCGGGTGATGTCGGCGGCCTCGACGATGGTGCGGGCGGACGGGCCGCCGGAGCCCATGATGATGCCGGTGCGGATGTTGGAGACTTCGTCTGGCGACAGACCGGAATCCTGGATCGCCTGCTCCATCGCGATGTGATTCCACGCCGCGCCCTGACCGAGGAAGCGCATGGCGCGGCGGTCGACCACCGTCGCAGGATCGAGCGTCGGTGCGCCCTGCACCTGCGAACGGAAGCCGAGCTCGGCATATTTCTCAGCCCGAGAAATGCCCGACTTCGCCTCGTGAAGGCTCGCAAGCACTTCCTGGGTGTTGTTTCCGATCGACGAGACGATGCCCATCCCGGTGACCACAACCCGCCTCATGACAGCCTCGCCCTGCTCGTTGTCTTCTCGTTGTCTTCGTGATGATGCGCGTTAGCCCAAGCTCGTGCCCTGCTTGAACAGGCCGACCTTCAGGTCCTTGGCGCGATAAATAATCTGATCATCGACCGAAAGCCACCCGTCGGCGATACCGAGCACCAGCTTTGCGCGCATCACGCGCTTGATATCGACCTGATACACGACCTTGCGCGCCTCGGGCAGCACCTGGCCGCTGAACTTCAGCTCGTTGAGGCCAAGCGCGCGACCGCGACCCTCGCCTCCGATCCAGCCCAGATAGAAGCCGACCATTTGCCACAGCGCGTCGAGGCCGAGGCAGCCGGGCATCACCGGATCGTTCTTGAAGTGACAGCCGAAGAACCAGAGGTCGGGCTTCACATCCAGCTCGGCGCGCACCAGCCCCTTGCCGAAATCGCCGCCATCTTCGTTGATCTCGGTGATGCGGTCGAACATCAGCATCGGAGGTAACGGCAGCTGGGCATTGCCCGGGCCGAACATCTCGCCGCGGGCACAGGCCAGCAGATCTTCGTATTCGTAACCGTTGCGCCTGTTCAGCATGCACGAGCCTCTGTTTGAATTCCGATTGAGCGGCGTTTTTGGCGAAATGGGCCCCGTCGGTCGGAGAGCAACGCCAATTGCCACCGTCAGGCGCGGCTCCCGCATGCCCCGAATGGATTGCCGGCCGAGCCCCCATGCCCGGCTGCGCCAAGATCGGCTAAGCGGAACCGCGCGCTCTCTAACACAGGCCAATCGGGTGGCAAAGTGCGTCCATGAAGGTAAAATGACGCGATCCCGGCCCGGTTCCAAGACCGATTGGACCTTGAAGACTCATTAGGCCTTTCAAGTCTGATTAGAACCTCTCTAGTTGCGAGAAACTTGCATCTGCATCTTTCTGTTCTTATATTGCAGAGAGATATCGTTCACGCGTGCCTGAAATCTGGAAATGACCGAGAACACCGCGTCCCATCACGACGACGACGTCCACGCCGCGGCCCTCTTGTCCGGGCGTCAGCCGGCTTTGACCGGCTGCCCCTGGCACGACGTCAATGAAATGCTCCAGTCCGCGGGGCTCCGTCCGACGCGCCAGCGCATGGCGCTGGGCTGGTTGCTGTTCGGCAAGGGTGCACGCCATCTGACGGCCGAAATGCTCTACGAGGAGGCGACGCTGGCCAAGGTTCCGGTGTCGCTGGCAACCGTCTACAACACGCTGAACCAGCTCACCGATGCCGGCCTGCTCCGCCAGGTCAGCGTCGACGGCACCAAGACCTATTTCGACACCAACGTCACCACCCACCACCACTACTACCTCGAGAACAGCCACGAGCTGGTCGACATCGAGGACCCGCATCTGGCGCTGTCCAAGATGCCGGAGGTGCCGGAGGGTTACGAGATCGCCCGCATCGACATGGTCGTGCGCCTGCGCAAGAAGCGCTGAACTCGTCCTAAGACCGAACTGAGATCGTCATGGCCGGGCTCGTCCCGGCCATCCACGTTTTTGGACCAGGCGTGAAGGGCGTGGATGCCCGGGACAAGCCCGGGCAGGACGTTGGAGCAACACCTCGCTATGTGGCGTCAGTTGACCTGCTCGTCCGAATACACGCCCCAGAGGCGCTCTTGCTGGATCCAGCCGTCGAAACCGTTGCCGGTGACGCGGCACCAGTTTGCGGCGCACTTCTTCACCTGCGTGACGACGCCCGCCTGGAGCCTTGCAGCAACCGCACTGTCGGGATCGGCCCGATCGTAGATCGGGGCGAGCTCATCCTTGTGCTTCATGGTGACCACCGCGGTACGGCGGCCCGAGAGCAGCGAGTGGTAGACCCACCCTTCGGCGCCCTCGGAATCGCGCACTCGGCGCCAATTCTCGAACTCGGCGGTAATTTCGACCGGCAGGCCGGCGCGGGTATAGACCCAGGCCACGTCATTGTCCTTGGTCGGGCCGGCGCGAACATTGACGTGATCCGACTTGAGGCTGACGTAACGCGGCACCGGCAGGCCGCTGGAGGTCTGCGGGGTATCCTTGGCCGAATGCGAGGGACCGACCGAGGCGCTCCACCAGGCGCAGACAAGCGCCATCACCGAACAAAAACGCCCCAACGCCATCAACCCGTCTCCTGTCGAAGACCCGGCCTTGCCGGACCCTCACCCCGAAATTCCAAATCCTGCCGCGTCGATCCCGACCCGCCCCACGCCGGTGTTCCCCAGGCCTGGCCCGTGGTTCTTGTCTTGGCCCGGCCTTCTGCTAGAGAGGACGGGCACTTGAACAACCAGTTTGCCCCGATTTTCCGGCCGGAAATCTCGGGAGAGCTTGAAGGAAACGCCGGGGACGGACACGGCAAGGGCAGTGTCGAACAACCGGGTTAATGAGACCTCAACGGCCTGCCTTTGGCGACAGAGGCGGCCTGCGACGCCTCATGAGAGCAGGACATGTCGGTGAAGAAGAAGCCCCTCGTCGTGGTGACGCGCAAGCTGCCGGATTCGATCGAGACGCGGATGCGCGAATTGTTCGACGCGCGGATCAATCTCGAGGACACACCGATGTCCACCGAGCAGCTTGCCGAAGCCGCGCGCACCGCCGACGTGCTGGTTCCCACGGTCACCGATCATGTCAGCGCCGACATCGTCAACCAGCCCGACTGCAAGCTGCGGCTGATCGCCAATTTCGGCAACGGCGTCGACAATATCGACGTCGCGGCCGCGCACGCCCGCGGCATCACCGTCACCAACACGCCGAAGGTCCTGACCGAAGACACCGCCGACATGACCATGGCGCTGATCCTCGCCGTGCCGAGGCGGATGATCGAAGGCGCCTCGATCCTGACCGAAGGCAAACCCTGGGCGGGCTGGTCGCCGACCTGGATGCTCGGCCACCGCATCGGGGGAAAACGCCTCGGCATCATCGGCATGGGCCGCATCGGCCAGGCGGTGGCGCGCCGCGCCCGCGCCTTCGGCCTGCAGATCCACTATCACAACCGCCGTCCCGTCGCGCCCGTCATCGCCGAGGAGCTTGGCGCGACCTATTGGGAAAGCCTCGATCAGATGCTGGCGCGGATGGACATCATCTCGGTGAACTGCCCGCACACGCCGGCGACCTATCATCTGCTCTCGGCGCGGCGGCTGAAGCTGATCCGGAAGGACGCCTATATCGTCAACACCGCGCGCGGCGAGGTCACCGACGAGGACACGCTGATCAAGCTGATCGAAGGCGGCGAGATCGCCGGCGCCGGCCTCGACGTCTACGAGCACGAGCCCGCGGTCAACCCGAAGCTGGTGCGGCTCGCCAAGGCCGGCAAGGTGACGCTGCTGCCGCATATGGGCTCGGCCACGATCGAAGGTCGCGTCGAGATGGGCGAGAAGGTGATCATCAACATCCGCACCTTCCTCGACGCCCACAAGCCGCCGGATCGCGTGCTGCCGAGCATGCTGTGATCGCGCCGTCCGGTGCGTGCGACAATCAGCTGCGATGGGCGCCGAGATCGGCGACCACGGGCCCGTCGCCGTTGAGCGGATTGGCCGGATCGCGCGCATAGCGCAGCGTCTCGAAGCGCATCGCGCGCGCATCGATCATGAGGAGGCGGCCGACGAGGCCGTCGCCGAAGCCGACGATCTCGCGGATCGCCTCCAGCGCCATCATCGAGCCGAGCACGCCCGCCAGCGCGCCCATGACGCCGGCTTCGGCGCAGGCCGGAACGGTGCCGGGCGGCGGCGGCTCCGGAAACAGGCAGCGATAGGTCGGGTTGAATTCACCCTGCCCATTGCGCTCATGCGCGCGAATGGTGGTGAGCGAGCCGTCGAAGGTGCCGAGCGCCGCAGTGATCAGCGGCCGCCTGGCGAAGAAGCAGGCGTCGGAGACGAGGTAGCGCGTCGCGAAATTGTCGGAACCGTCGAGCACGAGATCGTAGTCGCCGATCAGGCTGAGCGCATTGTCGGCGTTCAGCCAGGTGGGGTGGCCGACGAAGCGAACATGGGGATTGAGCGCCGCGATCCGCTCGGCGGCGCTCTCGACCTTGTGCTGGCCGATATCGGGCGTGGTGTGAATCACCTGGCGCTGCAGGTTCGACAGCGACACCACGTCGTCGTCGACCACGCCGAGCGTGCCCACGCCGGCAGCGGCCAGATACATCAGGGCCGGCGCGCCGAGGCCGCCGGCGCCGATCACCAGCACGGAGGACCGCTTCAGCGCGGCCTGGCCCGGGCCGCCGACATCGCGCAGCACGATGTGGCGGGCATAACGTTCGAGTTCGTCCGGGCTCAGCATCGTCTTTCGTCTCTCCTACCGAGCCATCGCTCCATCCGCTCCTGGCGAGGAGCGCTGACGCGCGTCTCGAACCATGCAGGCCGGGGATCTCGCCTTCGGCTGCTCCTCAGAATGAGGTCTGAGCTCGTGGCCTCTATGGCACCTGAACCAGCCCAACATTGTTCGCGACCAACGAGATGTGCTTCAATGGCATTGCGTTCAATGGGCTGGCTGGATTTGTCATGAGATCGATGCTTGCGGCAACCCTCGTGTTTGCGGCCGCCACGGCTGCGAACGCCCAGATGACGGCGCCGCAGATCCCCGGCACCAAGCCGAAGACGGTTCAGACCGTGCCGATCCAGCCTCCGGCGATGCAGACGCCGTCGGCGACGGCGGATGCCATGGCAAAAGCCGAGCGGCTGGCGCTGCAATCCGACCTCGCCTGGGTCGGCCAGTACAACGGCGCCATCACCGGCGACGTCAGTGAGCGCATGGTGAACGCAATCAAGGAATACCAGAAGGTCAAGGGCGGCAAGCCGACCGGCGTGCTCAATCCGCAGGAGCGCGCCGCGCTCGCCGAGACGGCACGAAAGAAGCAGGACAGCGTCGGCTGGAAGATCGTGACGGAGCCGACCAGCGGCGCCCGGCTCGGCATCCCCTCCAAGCTGGTGCCACAGCAGGCCAGCGATGCCAACGGCTCGAAATGGACCTCGCCGACCGGAACGGTGCAGGTGGTTCTCAGCCGCCGCAAGGAGGCGAACCCGACCTCGGCAAAGCTCGCGGAGCTCGAGAAGGAACCGTCCGGGCGCAAGGTCGATTACACCGTGGTGAAGCCCGACTTCTTCGTGCTGTCGGGCTTGCAGGGCCTGAAGAAGTTTTACGTCCGCGGCACCTTCAAGGGCGACGAGGTCCGCACGATGACGATCCTCTACGACCAGGCCACCGAGAACATTGTGGAGCCGGTCGTGATCGCGATGTCGAGTGCGTTCAATGCGTTCCCGTCGGGACCGCAGGCCGGGCCGCCGCCGCGCAAGACGGTCGAATACGGCACCGGCATCGTCGTCAGCGACGACGGTGCCATCGTCACCGACCGCCTCGTCACCGACGGCTGCCTTGCGATCACGATCGCCGGTCATGGCAATGCCGACCGACTCGCCGAGGACAAGGAGCACGATCTCGCGCTGCTGCGCATCTACGGCGCACGCGGCCTGAAGCCGCTTAGCCTGGCTGCCGGCGCGGCAGCGAAGACGAATGTCGATGTCGTCGGCATCGCCGATCCCCAGAGTCAGGGCGGCGCGGCCGGCGTGTCGGTCGTCAAGGGCGCGCTGGCGCCGGTCTCGAGCAGCAATTCCACGCTGTCGCCAGCGCCGGCGGTCGGATTCTCCGGTGCTCCGGCGATCGATGGCGACGGCAAGTTCGCCGGCATCGCGCTGCTGAAGCCGGCCCTGGTGGCGGGACCTGCGACATCGGTGGCGGCCTCGCAGGCGGTGATGGTGTCCGCCGAGAGGGTACGGGATTTCCTGAGGGTGAACGGCGTCACTGCGAATGGCTCGTCGACAGAGGCGAAAGCCGCCGTCGTGCGCGTAATCTGCGTGCGGAAGTAGAACGCGCTGCCGACGTCTCTCTTGTCCCGGACGCGGTGCGGCATGAAATGCCGCTCCGCTCAGCCGGGACCATGCGTCCGCAAACACCGTGCAAGTGGCTTCTGGGCCCCGGCTCTGCAGCGCATCGCTCTCGCGCTGCGCTTGGTCCGGGGCATGACCCACCACCTTACGTACGATTACTGCTCCAGTAATGGTACGGATTCGCTGACATTCCCTATTTCGCCATCATCGTTACTGCTGATTCGGACCTCCGCGATCCCCTTTTGGATCGGGCCGGCACGTCCTGAGCGAGAAGAGCTCAGCATCGAGATCGATGCACGTTCGCGTGGCGTATTCCTGACCCAAGCACTCCAAAGGATTGATCTCACATGCACACGATCGTACTGGCCACCCAAAAGGGTGGCAGCGGCAAGAGCACGCTTGCCATCGGCCTCGCGCTCGCAGCCAAGCAGGCCGGCTTCACCGTCCGCCTGATCGAGACCGACCCGCAGGGCACTCTGTCCAACTGGCAACGCCGCCGCAGCGCCGATGATCTCGTCGTCGAGCCGATCTACCATGCCGCCGACATCGAGCCACGCCTGAAGATGCTGGCTGACAGCGGCCTGCAGCTCGCGATCGTCGACACCGCCGCCGGCCTCAGCGCCGCCACCACCGCTGCGATCCGCCATTCCAATCTCTGCCTGATCCCGGCCCGCCCGAGCGTCGCCGACATCGAGGCGACGGCCTCAACGCTCAGCGTCGCGCGTGCCTGGAAGCGGCCCTACAGCTTCGTGCTGAACCAGACGCCGATCCGCGGCCAGCGCATCGACAACGCCGCGGGCGCGCTCGCCGAGGAAGCTTCGCTCGATCTGGCTGAGGTGCTCGCGCGCCCCCTGATCGCGATGCGCAACGACCACCAGGACGCGCTCGCCAGCGGCCTTGCCGTGAGCGAGTTCGCGCCGAGCGGCAAGTCGGCGGACGAAATCCGCGGCCTGTGGCGCTGGATCGCGGCCCGGCTCGAGCTCGAAGCCACGACCAACGTTTTGATCGACCAGGTGATGTCGGCCGCGGACGACATACTGCATGTCGCCGCCGATCTTGCGGCGGACGAGACCACGACACTGGCGTCCTGAGCGGGGCATCGCTCGGACGGCAGCCGGCCCTTCACCATCCGGAAGGGCCTCAGCGACGAAGCAATCCGGTCACCAGCCCGGCCGGATTGCTTCGCTTCGCGTTCCGGGCAAGATGTCTTCGTAGCCCGGATGAAGCGCAGCGCAATCCGGGACGTCTGCATCCCGTTGCGCGAAAACCCCGGATTACGCTGCGCTCCATCCGGGCTACGGCGCTACATCACTTCTGACATTTCGGACACCAGAACGTCGAACGCCCGTTCTGGGTGAATCGTTTCACCGTCCCACCGCAACGCGGCGTCGTGCATTTCTCGCCTTCGCGGTCATAGACTTTGAACGAATGCTGGAAATAGCCGAGCTCGCCGGAGGTCTGGCGATGATCGCGCAGTGACGATCCGCCGGCCTTGATGGCGTCGTTCAGCACGGTGTGGATCGCGCCGACCAGTCGCTTCGCATGATCGGTCGGCTCGCCTCCGCCGACGCCCTTGCGGCCCTTGGTCGCCAGCGTCGCGGCGATCCGGCGCGGCGACAGATGCGAGCGATGCAGTGCCTCGCAGACATAGATGTTGCCGAGCCCGGCCACCACGCGCTGGTCGAGCAGCGCCGCCTTCAGGCTGGTGGTCTTGCCGGCGCAGGCGCGCGCCAGCATCGCGGCATCAAATTCGTTGCCGAGCGGCTCGGGACCGAGCCCACGCAGCAACGGCTCGTCTTCGAGCGCGCCACGCGCGATCACTTTCATGTAGCCGAAGCGGCGCGGATCGTTGAACACGATGTCGGCGCCGGAGGACATCCGAAACAGCACGTGGTCGTGCGCGGAGTCCTTGCCCCGCGGATAGTGAAATTCGCCAGGCACGGCGTCGTTGTCCGGCTTGATGACACGGAACGAGCCCGACATGCCCAGATGCATCAGGAGCACATCGCCCGAGGCAAGGTCCGCCATGAGATATTTTGCCCGGCGGCCGAGCCCCGTGACGACCTGCCCCTGCAGCCGGGCCACGAAATCCGGCTGGAACGGAAAGCGCAGGTCCGGCCGGCGAGCCTCCGCCTTGAGGATCTTCGCGCCCTCCATGACGGGCTGAAGGCCGCGGCGGACGGTCTCGACTTCGGGCAATTCAGGCATGGTCAGGCATTCACCTTATGAGGGCGGTGTGATAGCGCCATTGCGGCGGGCGCGCTATGGTCCGCCCAGTGGAGTAGAGTAATGGATCGGCCGGGCGAAACCACGCATTTTGGCTTCAAGGATGTCCCGCTCGGGGACAAGCAGACGCTGGTGAACGACGTGTTTCACAGCGTGGCGTCGCGCTATGATCTGATGAACGACCTGATGTCCGGCGGCCTGCACCGGGTCTGGAAGGACATCATGATCACCGCGCTCGACCCACCCAGAAGCGACCGGCCGTTCGCATTGCTGGACGTTGCCGGCGGCACCGGCGACATCGCGTTCCGCGCCGCCAAGGCGGCCGGCCCCGGCTTCCATGCCACCGTCTGCGACATCAACGCGGACATGCTCGCCGTCGGCCGCGAGCGCGCCGTCAAGCGGCATCTCGACACCCGGGTGGATTTCGTCGAAGGCAATGCCGAAGCGCTTGGCTTCGCCGATCGCAGCTTCGACGCCTATACGATCGCTTTCGGCATCCGCAACGTGCCCCGGATCGACCTGGCGCTGCGCGAGGCCTATCGCGTGCTCAAGCCCGGCAGCCGCTTCCTCTGCCTGGAATTCTCCACCGTCGAGATGCCCGGGCTCGATCGTCTTTATGACCTGTTTTCGTTCAAGGTGATCCCGCCGCTCGGCCGCATGGTCACGGGCGATGCCGAATCCTACCAATATCTCGTCGAATCGATCCGCAAGTTTCCCAAGCCTGCCGCGTTCGCCGACATGATCCGCGACGCCGGCTTTGCCCGCGTCGGCTGGCAGACACTGTCCGGCGGCATCGTCGCTCTGCATTCGGGCTGGCGTTTGTGATCTCTGCCTTCACCCACATTTCGCGCCTGATCCGCGCCGCGTTCGTGTTTGCCCGCGAGGGCGTGTTCGGTTCGGTCGATCCGAGCCTGGTGCCGCCGCCGGGACAACTCGCGCTGAAGCTGGCCCGCCTCGTCGAACGGCGCGGCGCCAAGCACGGCCCACGGATCTCGCGCGCGCTGACGCGGATGGGCCCGGCCTATCTCAAGCTCGGGCAATTCCTGGCCACGCGCCCCGACGTCGTCGGCGTCATCATGGCCCGCGACCTCGAAAGCCTGCAGGATCGCCTGCCGCCGTTTCCACAGGACGAAGCCGAGGCCGCCATCGCGACGTCGCTGGAACGGCCGCTGAAGGACATCTTCGTGACATTCGGCCCGCCGGTTGCGGCGGCCTCGATCGCGCAGGTGCATCGCGGCGAAGTCCTGCATGACGGGATCCGCAAGTCGGTCGCGGTCAAGGTGCTTCGGCCGAACGTCGCCGCGCGCTTCCGCCGCGATCTCTCCGACTTCTTCTTCGTCGCACACAAGGCCGAGACCTACTCGGCGGAAGCGCGGCGGCTGCGCCTCATCGAGGTCATCAACACCATGTCGCGCTCGGTCGCCATGGAGATGGACCTGCGGCTGGAGGCGGCCGCGCTGTCGGAGATGGCGGAGAACACGCGCGACGATCCCGACTTCCGCGTGCCAACCGTCGACTGGGACCGCACCACGCACAACGTGTTGACGATGGAGTGGATCGACGGCATCGCGCTGAACGATCACAAGCGGCTGGAAGAGGCGCGCGTCGACCTGCCCGATCTCGGCCGCAAGGTGATCCAGAGCTTCCTGCGCCATGCGCTGCGCGACGGTTTCTTCCACGCCGACATGCATCCGGGCAATCTGTTCCTCGATGACGCCGGGCGTCTGGTCGCGGTCGATTTCGGCATCATGGGCCGGCTCGGCATGAAGGAGCGGCGCTTCCTCGCCGAAATCCTGCTCGGCTTCATCACCCGGGATTATCGCCGCGTCGCCGAGGTGCATTTCGAGGCCGGCTACGTGCCCGCGCATCACTCAGTCGAGAATTTCGCACAAGCCATCCGCGCCATCGGCGAGCCGATCCACAACCGCACGGCGGAAGAGATTTCGATGGCGCGGCTATTGACGCTGCTGCTCGAGGTTACCGGCCTGTTCGACATGAGGACGCGGCCCGAATTGATCCTGCTCCAGAAGACCATGGTCGTGGTCGAAGGCGTGGCGCGCGGCTTCGATCCCAGGCTCGACATCTGGAAGGTCGCCGACCCCGTGGTGCGCGAATGGATCGAGCGCAATCTCGGACCCGTCGGCCGGGTGCAGGGCGCGCTCGCCGGGACCGGAGACCTGGCGCGCGTGCTGATGCGCCTGCCGGAGATCGCCGAGCGGTCGGTGAAGGTGCTGGAGCAGCTCGAAAGCATGACGCGGGACGGCATCAGGCTGTCGCCGGAGAGCATCGCCGCGATGGGACGTAGCGAGGGCCGCAAGAACCGTTGGCGCACCGTAGCGCTCTGGATCATCGCCGCGACCTTCATCGGCATCCTGATCGCCGTCCGGAATCTGTGATTGCACTGCAATCACTAGAATGATAGCATCGCTATCATTCCGTGCTGGAGGGCGCCGTGGCAAGCCTGACCATCCGCAAGCTCGACGACACCGTCAAAACCTATTTGCGGCTGCGCTCCGCCAAGAATCGCAGATCGGTCGAGGAAGAAGTCCGGGTCATCCTGCGGGAGCTGATCGAGGGCCGCGAAGAGCCGCTGACGCCCTTTTCGGCGCCGCCGGCCGCATCCACCGCCCCGACGCCGCAACGCACCGGCGCCGTTCCCGAAGCCAGCGTCACCCTGATCATCGGCGGCGGCATCGCCGCCTATAAATCACTGGACCTGATCCGCCGGCTGAAGGAGCGCCGCATCGAGGTGCGCTGCGTGCTGACCAAGGCGGCCCAGCAATTCGTCACGCCGCTGGCAGTGAGCGCGCTGTCGCATGAGCGCGTCTATACCGACCTGTTCGACCCGCAGAGCGAGTTCGACGCCGGACACATTCGTCTCGCGCGCGACTGCGACCTAATCGTGGTGGCGCCGGCCACCGCCGACCTGATGGCGAAGATGGCCAATGGCCATGCCCACGATCTCGCCAGCGCCATCCTGCTCGCGACCAACCGCAAGGTGCTGCTGGCACCGGCGATGAATCCGCTGATGTGGAGCAACGCGGCCACGCGCCGCAACGTCACGCAGCTTCAGCGCGATGGCGTGGTGCTGTGTGGACCCAATTCCGGCGAGATGGCGGAGGCGGGCGAGGCCGGCGTCGGCCGCATGTCCGAGGCGATCGAGATCGCCAATGCCGCCGAACGGCTGCTGCGGCCGCCGGTGCCAAAGCCGCTCGCCGGCAAGCGCGTGCTGATCACCGCAGGCCCCACGCACGAGCCGATCGATCCGGTGCGCTACATCGCCAACCGCTCCTCCGGAAAGCAGGGCTTTGCCATTGCCGCGGCCGCGCAGGCGGCCGGCGCCGAGGTGATCCTGGTGAGCGGCCCGGTCGATCTCGACGATCCCGCCGGCGTCACCGTCAAGCACGTCGAATCGGCGCGGCAGATGCTGGAGCAGGTGCAGGCCGCGCTGCCGGCCGACATCGCGATCTTCGCGGCCGCGGTCGCCGATTGGCGTGTCGCCAACGAGGGCGAGCAGAAGCTGAAAAAGACTTCCGCCGGCATGCCGCCGCTGCAGCTGGTCGAGAACCCCGACATCCTCGCCACGATCTCCAAGCTGACCGACCAGCGCCCGCCGCTGGTGATCGGCTTTGCCGCCGAGACCGAGCACCTCATCGACAACGCCAAAGCCAAATTCGCGCGCAAAGGCTGCGACTGGATCGTCGCCAACGACGTCTCTCCCACGACCGGCGTAATGGGCGGCGATCGCAACACGGTCCACCTGCTCAGCCGCAAGAACGGTGCGAAGGACGGCGAGATCGCAGTTGATTCCTGGCCGGTCATGACCAAGGAACAGGTCGCCATCGAGCTGGTCGCGCATATCGCGAAAAGCGTGACCGACAAATCCCGGGAGCCGGCATCTTGAGCACGAACGTCATGGTCGAACTGCAACGTCTCGCCCACGCCGAAGGCCTGCCGCTGCCGGCCTACCAGACCGCCGAGGCTGCCGGGCTCGATTTGATGGCGGCGGTGGCGGACGGCGCGCCGCTGACGCTCGCACCCAGCCAATACGCGCTGGTGCCGACCGGGCTTGCGATCGCGTTGCCGCCCGGACACGAGGCGCAAGTGCGGCCGCGCTCGGGGCTTGCCGCCAAGCACGGCGTCACCGTGCTGAACTCGCCGGGCACAATCGACGCGGATTATCGCGGCGAGATCAAGGTGATCCTGATCAATCACGGCACAGAGCCATTCGTGATCAAGCGCGGCGAGCGCATCGCCCAGCTGGTGATCGCGCCCGTGGTGCAGGCCGCGCTGGTTCCCGTCGCCACCTTGTCGGCCACCGATCGCGGCGCCGGCGGCTTCGGCTCGACCGGCCGCTAAGGCGCGGCGATCTCAGCCGAATCATCCCGAAGGCCGACGTGCGCTGGAACAGCACAGCCGGCATTTTTTAGGGACCGCTTTTACGTTCACGATCTGGACTCTTACCGGCGGAGTCACGGTGAGGGTATTGTCTTTTGATTCGCGCGCGACGGGGGTCGCCGCGCGCAAATTCGTGCGGTCTTGAACTCCGCGGTCTTGGGGCAACTATGTCAGGCGTGATCGGGTCGATGCGTCGGACGCTGCTGTCGTGCACATCGCTTGCGCGCAACGGCTTGTTGGGAGGCGCTCTCGCAGCGCTGCTGCCGGCTGCGCCGGCCGAGGCCGCCGACCTCATCGAAACCCTCTCCATCATACTGGATTTCAACCGGCAGGAACTCGCGGTGCTCGCCACCGCGCTGGCCCTGCTCGGCTTCTCGGTGATGGCCGCGATCCTGTTGATGCGCACGCGGGTGCGCACGGCGAAGAACGAGGCGCGGCTGCGGGCCCGAATCGGTGAACTCCAGCTCCAGGCCGACCGCTTCGGCGCGCTGCTGTTCGCCGAGCCGCAGATTCTGATCTCCTGGCCGGCTGGCGACAATCGCGCCCAGATCTCCGGCGACATCTCCATGGTGCTGCCGCGCGATTCCTCGCCGCAACGCGTGCTCGCATTCGGAACCTGGCTGCCGCCGGAACCCGCGCTGCAGATGGACCACGCGGTCGACGCCCTGCGGGACCGCGGCGACGGGTTCCAGCTGACGCTGAGCACTGCGCACGGCCATACGCTGGAAGCGATCGGCCGTGCCATCGGCGGCCAGGCCATTGTCCGGATTCGCGAGCTCTCGGGGCTGCGGCGCGAGCTGGCCGAGACCCATCTCCGCTACAATGCGCTCTCCGACGAGACCGAGATGCTGCGCGGCTTTGCTGCCGCCGCACCCTGGCCGATCTGGGCCAAGGGCGAGAACGGAGCGCTGACCTACGCCAACCCGGCCTATGTCCGTGCGACCGAGGCGAACAGCGTCGCCGACGCGCAGGAGCGCAAGCTCGAGCTGCTCGACAGCGCCGACCGCAGCGCGATGGAGCGGGGCCTGAAGGAGGCGGCCAATTTCAACGCGCGGCTGCCGATCGTGATCGGCGGCGAGCGCCGCATTTACGACGTGCGCGCCGTCAATGTCGGCAGCGGCAGCGTCGGCGTTGCCATCGATGCCAGCGAGGCGGACGGGCTCAGCGCGGCACTGGTGCGGATGGCGGAGGCGCATCGCCGCACGCTCGACCAGCTCTCCTCCGGCGTTGCCGTGTTCGACGGCCAGCGTCGCCTTGCCTTCTACAACGATTCCTATCGGCGGCTGTGGGACCTCGACCGCAGCTTCCTCGACGCCCATCCGGACGATTCCAGCGTGCTCGATCAGCTCCGCGCCGCGCGCAAGCTACCGGAGCAACCGGACTTCCGGGCCTGGAAGGCCAAGCTGCACGAAGCCTATCGCGCGGTCGAGACCGCGAAGGAGACCTGGTATCTCCCCGACGGCCGCGCGCTCTCGGTCGTCACCACGCCGAACCCGGAAGGCGGCGTCACCTATCTGTTCGACGACGTCACCGAGAGCCTCGACCTCGCCCGCCGCTTCGACGGCCTGATCCGCGTCCAGCGCGAGACGCTGGACAGCCTCGCCGAGGGCGTCGCGGTGTTCGGAAGCAACGGCAAGGCGCAGCTGTTCAACCCGGCCTTCGTCCGGATGTGGAAGCTGTCGAGCGATGCCATGCGCGACGAGCCGCACATCCAGACTGTGGAAGGCTGGTGCCATCAGCTGTTCGACGACCCCGCGGTGTGGCGTCAGATTCGCGAGGCCATCACCTCGATCGAGAACCGCGCCGACGTCCCGCTCAAGCTGGAGCGCAAGGACGGCAGCGTGCTCGACGGCATGATCCGGCCGCTGCCCGACGGCGCAACCATGCTGACGTTCCAGGACATCACCGACACCGAGAACGTCGAGCGCGCGCTGCGCGAGCGCAACGAGGCGCTGGAGGCCGCAGACCAGATGAAGGTGGATTTCGTCCACCACGTCTCCTACGAGCTGCGCGCGCCGCTCACCACCATCATCGGCTTCGCGCATTTCCTCAGCGATCCCTCGACCGGGCCGCTGACGCCGAAGCAGGCCGAATATCTCGACTACGTCACCAAATCGACCAATGCGCTGCTCGCGCTCACCAACAACATCCTCGATCTCGCCACCATCGACGCCGGCGCGATGAAGCTGGAGCTCGGGCAGGTCGACGTCAGCAAGGCCATCGAGCTCGCTGCGGAGGGCATCCAGGACCGGCTCGCCACCGACCGCATCCGCCTCAAGGTCGAGATCGCGCCCGATGTCGGCAGCTTCGTCGGCGACGAGAAGCGCGTGGTGCAGGTGCTCTATAACCTCCTCGCCAACGCCGTCGGGTTTTCCCCACAGGATTCCACCGTCGGCATCAGCGCGCGGCGCACCGAGCGCAGCGTGGTCTTCACCGTGACAGATTCCGGCCCTGGAATACCTGCCGACATGAAGGACAAGGTGTTCAACTGGTTCGAAAGCCGCTCGCAGGGCTCGCGTCACCGCGGCGCCGGGCTCGGCCTGTCGCTGGTGCGCTCCTTCGTCGAGCTGCATGGCGGCAAGGTGCGGGTGGATTCGATCGTCGGCCGCGGCACGGTCGTGATCTGCGATTTCCCGACCGACCAGGCGGCGCATCGCGACGCCGCCGAATGACAGAACCCACCAAGCTCTCCGTCGCGCTCCACAACGAGACGGCCACCGCGCAATTGATGGCCGACCTCGCGCTGCTGGTCGGCCCCGGCGACGTCATCACGCTCACCGGCGATCTCGGCGCCGGCAAGACTGCGGCGGCGCGCAGCCTGATCCGCTACCTCGCCGGCGACGAGGAGCTGGAGGTGCCGAGCCCGACCTTCACGCTCGTGCAAGGCTACGAGCTGCCGTCCTTCCCGGTGCTGCATGCCGATCTCTATCGGGTCGAGGACGAGAGCGAGCTGGAGGAGATCGGGCTTTCGCCGCTGCCCGATGCCACGCTGGTCCTGATCGAATGGCCGGAGCGCGCGCCGTCGGCGATGCCGCAGGACCGCATCGACATCGCGCTGACGCACCGGCATGCGCTGGGATCGAACGCACGCGCCGCCGACATCACCGGCTCCGGCAAGGGTGCGGCCGTCGTTGCGCGGTTGAAGGCATTGCGCGAATTCCTCGACACGTCAGGCTACATGGATGCGACGCGCAGACGCATGGCCGGCGATGCCTCGACCCGCTCCTACGCGCGGCTGCTGCGCGACGACGAGAGCGTCATCCTCATGAACTCCCCGCAGCGCCCCGATGGCGCTGCACTCTACAACGGAAAATCCTACAGCGCGGCCGTACATCTCGCCGAGAATGTCACGCCCTTCGTCGCCGTCGACGAAGGCCTGCGTGCGCAGGGACTCTCGGCGCCCGCGATCCACCATTTCGACCTCGATCATGGCTTCCTGATCTCGGAGGATTTCGGCAGCGAAGGCGTGATCGAAGGCGATCCGCCGCGCCCGATCGTCGAGCGTTACGAGGTCGCGACCGACGTGCTGGCGGCGCTGCACGGCAAGACGCTGCCGGAAACGCTGCCACTCGACGGGCAGACCTATGCCATTCCCGTCTTCGACATCGAGGCGATGCTGATCGAGATCGGGTTGATGCCGGAATGGTATCTGCCCGACCGCAACGCAGCGCTGAGCGAAGCGACGCGCGCGGAGTTCTCCGCGATGTGGCGCGAGCTCTTGAAGAAGCCACTGGCGGCACCGCGGACCTGGATCATCCGCGATTATCATTCGCCCAATCTGATCTGGCTCGGCAATCGCACCGGCATCGCGCGCGTCGGCGTGATCGATTTCCAGGATGCCGTGCTCGGGCCGCAATCCTACGACGTGGTGTCGCTGCTTCAGGACGCCCGCATCGACGTCCCCGAAAACATCGAGCTGACGCTGCTGTCGCGTTACATCAAGGCGCGCCGTGCAGCCGATGCCGGTTTTGATGCGGCCGGCTTCGCCGAGCTCTACGCCATCATGTCGGCGCAGCGCAACACGCGCCTGCTCGGCACCTTCGCCCGCCTCAACCGCCGCGACGGCAAGCCGCATTATCTGCGTCACCAGCCGCGGATCTGGACCTATCTCCAGCGCTCGCTGGCGCACCCCGCGCTGGGCGCCTTGCGCGACTGGTATCTCGCCAACGTCCCGCCGCCCCAAAGTCCGCCACACGTCTAATTCGTGGCCCGATTTACCGGCCGTTAGCCAAGATGTCGCTATTCTGGCGCCGAGGGAGCCGGGAAACTACGGGCTGGAGCAAGGCAGATGGCGGCGAAAGCGGATCAGCGCGGCAACAGCCGGGTTATTTTCGAGCGCGGGATTCCGGCCCAGATGATGGGGATCGACGGGACCTGGCGGCGCGATTGCACCATGGAGGACGTCTCAGACAGCGGCGCCAAGCTGACCATCGACGGCTCGGTCGAGGGCCTGCATCTGAAAGAGTTCTTTCTGCTGCTGTCGTCGACCGGCCTGGCCTACCGGCGCTGCGAGCTTGCCTGGCTCAATGGCGACCAGATCGGCGTCAATTTCCTCAAGGTGGGTGAGAAGAAGAAAAAGGTCCGTTCCGCAGCCGTCGGGGCATGACGGCAACACCTGTCGTACAACCGTCACGGCCGGTGGCTAAGGCGGTCGAGATGCGGTGCGGCTGTTCGAACCTCGTGTTAGGATTGTTGCGAACACGAAAGGTCTGAGAAGGCGAAGGATGTCCGTCAAACCGACCAAAGCCATGGTGCTCGCCGCGGGATTCGGCCTGCGCATGCGTCCGTTGACGGACAAGATGCCGAAGCCGATGGTGCCGGTGGCCGGCCAGCCGCTGCTCGACCACGTGCTCGACAAGCTCGGCCAGGCCGGCGTGACCGAGGCCGTGGTCAACGTGCATTACCTGCCGGACCAGATCATCGATCACGTCGCATCGCGCCAGCATCCGCGCGTGACCATCTCGGACGAGCGCGACCAGGTGCTCGGCACCGGCGGCGGCGTGGTCAAGGCGCTGCCGCTGCTGGGCGATGAGCCGTTCTTCCACGTCAATTCCGACACGCTCTGGATCGACGGCGTGCGCTCGAACCTGACGCGGCTCGCTGAAAATTTCGACCCCGCGCGCATGGACATCCTGCTGCTGATGGCACCGACCGCGACCAGCATCGGCTATAGCGGCCGCGGCGATTACGGCATGCTGCCCGACGGCGCCCTGCGCAAGCGCAAGGAAAAAGAGGTCGTTCCGTTCGTCTATGCGGGCGCGGCGATCCTGTCGCCATCGATCTTCGAGGGCGCGCCGAAGGGCGAGTTCTCGCTGACCAGGATGTTCGACCGCGCTAACGAGCAGGAGCGGCTGTTCGGCCTGCGCCTCGACGGCGTCTGGATGCATGTCGGCACCCCCGATGCCGTCCATGCTGCGGAAGAGGCGTTCCTGGAGAGCGTGGCGTAAGACCGCTCTCTTGTCCCGGACGCGGTGCGGCGCGAAGTGCCGCTCCGCAGAGCCGGGACCCACTCCATCCTCACTCGCGGAAGGCAGACTGGGCCCCGGCTCAGCAGCGCATCACTGCGTGCCGAGCTGCATCCGGGGCACGAGAGCTGTGAGCCCGCGAACAGCGGGGACTATCTCCCCTCCACCCATGACCATTTGATCCCGCCTCCCTATATTGCCTGATCTTCCGAATCAGGCAGCTCATGCGCGTCTTCAGCGTTCCCATCTCAGTTCCGTTCCTGCGCACGGTCGTCACGGCCCTGCTCGAGGGTCGCCTGGTCGAGGGCTTCGAGGCGCGCAAGGAACCGGCGCGGCTCGCCGATGCCACGCTGTATCTGCCGACGCGGCGCGCCATGCGCGTCGTCCGCGAGATCTTTCTCGACGAGATGAAGGCCGACGCAGTGGTGCTGCCGCGCATCGTCGCGCTCGGCGACATCGACGAGGACGAGCTCGCTTTCGCCGGTGAAGGCGAGCAGTTTTCCGGCACGACGCCGCTCGACATTCCGCCGCGGCTCGACGAGCTCGAACGGCGACTGACATTGGCGCAGCTCGTCGCGGCCTGGGCCAAGGGTCCGGTGCTGGCGCCGCTGGTGGTGGGCGGGCCCGCCTCGACGCTGGCGCTCGCCGGCGACCTCGCGCGCCTGATCGACGATATGGTCACGCGCGGCGTTGACTGGAACGCGCTCGACGGACTCGTGCCTGACAATCTCGACCGCTACTGGCAGCACTCGCTCGAGTTCCTGCGCATCGCACGCATCGCCTGGCCCGGTCATCTCGCCGAAATCAACCGGATCGAGCCGGCGGCGCGGCGCGATCTCCTGATCGCGGCGGAAGCCAAACGGCTGACCGCGCATCCGAACGGGCCTGTCATCGCGGCGGGGTCGACCGGCTCGATGCCGGCTACTGCGAAATTCCTGCACGCCGTCGCGCAGCTAGCCCATGGCGCCGTGGTGCTGCCCGGCCTCGACACCGATCTCGACGAGGATTCCTGGCGAACGATCGGCGGCGTGCGCGATGCGCTCGGCAAGTTCGCGGAGCCTCCGGCCTCGAACCATCCGCAATATGCCATGAATGCGCTGTTGCAGCGCTTCGGCATCAAGCGCAGCGACGTCGAGATCCTTCAGCCGCCGGCCGAAGGCGGCCGCGACCTGCTCGCCTCCGAATCGATGCGGCCCTCGGCCAAGACGGAAGTCTGGCACGACCGGCTGAAGCAGCCGGATGTCGCCGCAAAGATCGCCGGCGGCATGACGAGGCTCGCGGTCGTCGAAGCCCCTAATCCCGAAATGGAAGCCCTCGCCATCGCAATTGCCATGCGCGAAGCGAGGCATCTCGACAAGACGGCGGCGCTGGTGACGCCCGACCGTGCGCTGGCGCGACGAGTGATGGCCGCGCTCAGCCGATGGGGTCTCAGTTTCGACGATTCCGGCGGCGACGTCCTGATGGAAACCTCCGCCGGAATCTTCGCACGCCTTGCCGCAGAGGCGGCGACGAAGGGATTGGAGCCGCCGACGCTGCTGGCGCTGCTGAAGCATCCGCTCTGCCGGCTCGGCCGCGCGCCCGGCGCGTGGAAGGCGGCGATCGAAGGCCTCGAGCTGGCTGTGTTGCGCGGCACGCGGCCGCCTGCCGGCACGGCCGGTCTCCTGCGCGAGTTCAATCGCTTTCGCGAGGAGCTTGCCAAGCTGTGGCGCGGCGAGGCCTCCGCGCTGCACCGCGCCGAGCCGCGCGCACGTCTCAAGGCCGAGGATCTCGATCGCATCCAGGGCCTGATCGATGCCCTGCAAAAAGCGTTGGCGCCGATCGAGAGCATGGCGTCATCGAAGCCGTATGACTTCGCCGAGCTCGCGCACCGGCATCGCGAGATCATGATCGAGCTGGCACGCGACGAGCAGGGCATCCCGCTCGCCTTCGAGGACCGCGAGGGCCTCGCGCTCGCCAGCGCCTTCGACGATCTCCTGCGCGGTGGCACGACCAGCAGATTGATGGTGCAGCTCGCGGACTATCCGGACGTCTTCCAGACCGCGTTCAGCGATCGCGCGGTGCGGCGGCGTGACAAGCCCGGAGCGCGCTTGCAGATCTACGGTCCGCTGGAATCGCGCCTGATGCAGGCCGACCGCATCATCATCGGCGGCCTGATCGAAGGCGTCTGGCCGCCGGCGCCGCGCATCGATCCCTGGCTGAGCCGGCCGATGCGGCATGAGCTTGGGCTCGACCTGCCGGAGCGCCGCATCGGCCTCTCCGCGCACGACTTCGCGCAACTGCTCGGCGGCGACGAGGTGATCCTCACCCATTCCGCCAAGGCCGGCGGCGCACCGGCGGTGGCTTCGCGTTTCCTGCACCGGCTGGAGGCGGTCGCGGGGGACGATCTCTGGACGGCGGCGATCCAGGCCGGTGAAAAATACGTGCAGTTCGCGGGCGCGCTGGACCAGCCCGACAAGGTCGAGCCGATCAAGCAGCCCGAGCCCCGGCCGCCGCGCGCGACGCGGCCGCTCAGGATGTCGGTCACCGCGATCGAGGACTGGCTGCGCGATCCCTACACGATCTACGCAAAGCACATTCTGCGGCTGGATGCGCTCGATCCGGTCGACATGCCGCTGTCGGCGGCCGACCGCGGCTCGGCGATCCATGAGGCCATCGGCGAGTTCACGGAACACTACGCGACGCGCCTGCCTGATGATCCCGCCCGCGTGCTGCGTGCGATCGGCGAGAAGCATTTCGCGCCGTTGATGGAGCGCCCCGAGGCGCGTGCGCTGTGGTGGCCCCGGTTCCAGCGCATCGCACGCTGGTTCGGCGAATGGGAGATGGCGCGGCGGGATGCGATCGAGGCGATCATGGCCGAGACTCGCGGCGAGATATCGATCCGGCTCGACAATGCCCGCACCTTCCATCTGTCCGCGCGCGCCGATCGCATCGAGCGGCGCCAGGGCGGCGGCTATGCCATCCTCGACTACAAGACCGGGCAGCCGCCGACCGGCAAGCAGGTCCGCATGGGCCTGTCGCCGCAGCTGACGCTGGAGGCGGCGATCCTGCGCGAAGGCGGTTTCCCGGATATCGACGCGGGCTCGTCGGTGAGCCAGCTCGTCTATGTCCGCCTCAGCGGCAACAATCCGCCGGGCGAAGAGCGCATTCTCGAGCTCAAGTACAAGCAGGGCGACGAGCCGCAGCCGCCGGATACGGCGGCCACCGAGGCAAGGGCGAAGCTAGAGGCGCTGGTCCGTGCTTTCGAGGACGAGAACCAGCCCTACACCTCGCTGAACCTGCCGATGTGGGCGAACCGCTACGGCACCTATGACGACCTGGCCCGGATCAAGGAATGGTCCGCGGCCGGCGGATTGGGGATCGAGGAATGGTGAAGGCGCCCCGCCCCATCCCGGATGAAGTGCGCGCGCGGCAGGCGCGCGCTTCGGATCCGACCGCCTCGGCTTTCGTGTCGGCCAATGCCGGCTCGGGCAAGACCCACGTGCTGGTGCAGCGCGTGATCCGCCTGTTGCTCTCAGGCGTGCCGCCGGAAAAGATCCTCTGCATCACCTTCACCAAGGCCGCCGCCGCCAATATGGCCGAACGCGTGTTCACCACGCTCGGTCATTGGGTGACGTTGGATGACACCGCGCTCGACGCTGCGATCCGCGCCGTCGGCATCCCGCATCCCAATGCAAAGCTGCGCCGCGACGCGCGAAAACTGTTCGCCTGCGCGCTGGAGACGCCGGGCGGCTTGAAGGTGCAGACCATCCACGCGCTGTGCACGCGCCTGCTGCAGCAATTTCCGTTCGAGGCCAACGTGCCGGCGCGCTTCGCCGTGATTGACGAGCGCGACCAGAATGACATGATGGAGCGCGCCAATCTGAAGGTGTTGCTGGAGGCCGCGCGCGATCCGGACAGCGTCACCGGCCGCGCCTTGTTGACCGCGATGGCGAGCGCCGCGGACGTCACCTTCAAGGAAGTCGTGCGCGAGGCCTGTCTCAGCCGCGATCATTTCATGGCCTGGACCGACGAGGCCGGCAACGCGGAAGCCGCCGCGGCGCAGATGGCGACTGTGTTGGGCGTCGATGCAAGCGACCGCATCGAGGACGTCGAGACGGAGATTCTCGACGGGCCCTATTTGCCGCGATCGCGCTGGGAGGCAATTGCCCATGCGCTAAGAGAAGGCACCAAGTCGGATCAGAAGCAGGCAGACCGTCTCCATGGAGCGACTGCATTTAGCGGCAGCGCGCAGGTAGACGAATATCTTACCGTTTTTCTCACAGAGAAGCTTGAGCCGCGCGACTCTCTGGTAACCAAGCAATTTGAGAAGTTGAATCCGTCTATCGCACGCCTGTTTGATAATGAGGCGCAACGGCTCGAAGCGCTGATCGAGAAGCGCCGCGCCGTGACCATGCGCGACCGCACCGCGGCCCTGCTGCATATCGCAACCGCCGCTGCCGCAAATTACCGCCGCGAGAAGCAGGAGCGCGGCCTGCTCGACTATGACGATCTCATCGACAAGACGCTGGCGATGCTCGACCGCGTCGCCTCGGGCTGGGTGCACTACAAGCTCGACCGCGGCGTCGACCACGTCCTGATCGATGAAGCCCAGGACACCAGCCCCCGGCAATGGGACATCGTCGCCCACATCATCTCCGAGTTCACCGCCGGCGAAGGCGCGCGCGAGGGGCTGAACCGCACGGTGTTTGCGGTCGGAGACGAGAAGCAATCGATCTTCTCGTTCCAGGGCGCGGCGCCGCATGAATTCGACGCGCGCCGGCGCGAGCTGCACCGCAAGTTCACCGCCGCCGGGTTGAAATTCGATCCTGTCGCTTTCACCTATTCGTTCCGCTCGGGCGCCGCGATCCTGCGCTCGGTCGACCACGTCTTCCGCGATCCCCAGATCTACAAGAGCATCCATTCGGTCGAGATCGGCCATCCCCTGCATCATGCGCTCGCCGATGCCGGTCCCAGCGTGATCGAGCTGTGGGATCTTGCCGAGGCCGATGACCGGCAGGACATCGAGGGCTGGCGCGCCCCGTTCGACGGCGTCGCCGTAACCAGCCCCGAGGTCAAGCTCGCGCGCCGCATCCAGGCCGAGATCAAGCGGCTGGTCGAAAGCGGCACGCTGACGGGACACGAAGGCGAGCGCCGGCCACTGCGCTACGGCGACATGCTGATCCTGGTGCGCCGGCGCGGCAATGCGTTCGACGCCGTGATCCAGGCGCTGAAGCACGCAGGCGTCCCGGTCGCCGGCGCTGACCGGCTCAAGCTTACCGAACATATTGGCATCATCGATTTGATGAACCTGGCCGATGCGCTGCTGCTGCCGCAGGATGATCTTGCACTGGCGGTGGCCCTGAAGAGCCCGTTGTTCGGGCTCGACGACGACGACCTGTTCCAGCTGGCCAATGGCCGCAAGGGATCGCTGCGCCGCGCGCTCGGCGAGCAGGCAGCTGGAAGCGAGAAGTTCGCGACCGTGTTGCGCCGCCTCGAAGCCTGCGAGATGCGCGCGCGCGATGAGACGCCGTTCGCGTTCTACGCCTGGCTGCTCGGGGGCGACGGCGGCCGGGCCCGCATCCTGCGCCGGCTCGGTCACGAGGCCAACGACGCGCTCGACGAATTCCTGGAGCTGGCGCTGAATTACGAGCGCAAGGCGCCGGCCTCACTGCAAGGCTTCATGGCCTGGCTGCGCTCGGCTGACACTGAAGTGAAGCGCGACATGGAGATCTCGCGCGACGAGGTGCGGGTGATGACGGTGCACGGCGCCAAGGGCCTCGAAGCCTCCGTCGTGTTCATGGTGGACACCACGTCGTCGCCCGCGGATTCCCAGCGCCTGCGCCTGATTCAGGTGCCGCGCGGCAATGGCGGCGAGGTGGTGGTCTGGGCCGGGCGCAAGGCTGACGATCCCAAGCCGGTCGCCGAGGCGCGCAAGGCGATGATCGAGGAGACCGAGGACGAATATCGCCGCCTGCTCTATGTCGCGATGACGCGCGCGGCCGACCGCCTGATCGTCGGCGGCTGCATGCCCGGCAACATGAAGACGGTCCGCAAGCTGAGCTGGTATGACCTGGTCGACACCGGCCTCGCCGGCTCGGGCCTGGACAAGCAGGTGATCGAGACGCCGCTCGGCAAGGTCACCCGTTTCGCCCGCCCGGAGGATGTGGCGGCCTTGGGCATGCCGGCGGCGTCCGTGCAGCAGACGATCGCGCTGCCCGACTGGCTGCGAACGCCGGCACCGCGCGAGACCGTCGACGATGACCTGGTCCGCCCGTCCGGTCAGCCGGCCGAGGAGGGCCGCAGCGTACGCTCCGGCGAATCGGTGCAGTCCCGCGCGCTGGCGCTGCAACGCGGCACGCTGGTGCACCGTCTGCTGCAATCGCTGCCCGATATCGCCACCGAGCGCCGGCGCGAGGCGGCACTCGGCTTCATGGCGCGCAATGCCTCGGACTGGAGCGAGGCCGACCGCGCCGCCCTGGCCGACAAGGTGCTCGCCTTGATCACCGAGCCGCGCTTTGCGCCGGTCTTTGCCGCCGGCAGCCGGGCCGAGGTCGCCATCGCCGGGAGGCTGGAACGGCCGGGCCGACCTCCGGCCTTGGTGTCCGGGCAGATCGACCGGCTGGTCGTTGGCCCGGATGAGGTCTTGATCGTCGATTTCAAGACCAACCAGGCCGCGCCCAGGAGCGCCAGTGAGGCGCCCGCGGCCTATGTGCGGCAGTTGGCGCTGTACCGGGCGGTGCTCTCGCGACTTTATCCCCAGACCCCGATCCGGGCCGTCCTGCTTTGGACCGAGACCCTTGAATATATGGAGATTTCAGCCCCCGCGCTGGACGCGGCGCTGGCATCCCTTCATCTCGGCGTGAGCGTCCTTGACCCGGCAAGGGGCCGTTCATAGGTTGACGCCATGATCCCCGGCGCGATTCCAGGTCGCGCCGATTCTCTTTCAACCGAACGAGGTATTCCCATGGCCGTTGGCAAGGTTTCCGACACTGATTTCGAAGCCGAAGTGCTCAAGGCGAACGGCCCTGTCGTCGTCGATTTCTGGGCCGAGTGGTGCGGCCCGTGCCGCATGATCGCGCCCGCCCTCGACGAGATCGCCGGCGCGATGGGCGACAAGGTCAAGATCGTCAAGCTCAACGTCGACGAGAGCCCGAAGACCGCCTCGAAGTACGGCGTGATGTCGATCCCCACCCTGATGATCTTCAAAGGTGGCGAGATGGCCTCCCGCCAGGTCGGCGCGGCGCCGAAGGCGAAGCTGCAGCAGTGGATCACCTCGGCGGTCTGATCCACCTGCGATCAGGAATATTTTCGACAACGGCCGGCGAAATGCCGGCCGTTCTGCGTTGATGGGACGTGTTCAGCGTATGACGAGTCCCGCCCTTGCCTGCTCCTCCCGCAAAGCGCCCCCGACGATCGACCTCGCTTGTCGCGATGGAGGCGCGGTCGGTCGACGAAATCCCGCGCGGCAAGGAGTGGCAGTACGAGCCGAAATGGGATGGCTTTCGCTGCCTGCTCTCGCGCGACGGCAGCGTCGTCGATCTGCGCTCGAAATCCGGCGAGGACCTCGCACGCTATTTTCCCGAGATCGTTTCCGCCGCGCTGCAGCTGAAGGCGGATCGTTTCACGCTCGACGGTGAGCTCGTCGTGCCGCACGGCAAGGGCTTTTCCTTCGACGCGCTGCTGCAACGGATCCATCCTGCGGCAAGCCGCGTGAAAAAACTCTCGCAGGAAACGCCGGCCCTGTACCTCGCGTTCGATCTGCTTGCGACGGCTCGGGAGAAAGGCTTGTCGGAGAAGACGCTGAACGAGCGCCGGCCGGTGCTGGATGCCTTTGCGAAAGCCAACCTCAAGGGTAGCCCCTTCCGCCTTTCGCCAGCGACGACAAGTTACGCCACGGCCAAGAAATGGCTGGCGCAATCCGGCGGTGGCTCGGACGGCGTCATCGCCAAGCGCATCGACCTGCCCTATCAGGCCGGAAATCGCGACGGCATGCAGAAGATCAAGAAATTCCGCAGCGCCGATTGCGTGGTCGGCGGCTTCCGCTATGCCAGCAACAAGATCGCGGGCCGAAAAGTGGTCGGCTCGCTGCTGCTCGGGCTCTACGACGCCAAGGGCATGCTGCACCATGTCGGCTTCACCTCGGCGATCAAGGCGGAGGCAAAGCCTGATCTGACCGACCGGCTGGAGGCGCTGATCGGCGAGCCTGGATTCACCGGCAATGCGCCGGGCGGGCCGAGCCGCTGGTCGACCGAGCGCTCGGCGAAATGGTGTCCGCTGAAGCCGAAGCTCGTGATCGAAATCTGCTACGACCATTTCAGCGGCGAGCGCTTTCGCCACGGCACCTCGATCCTGCGCTGGCGTCCCGACAAGGCCCCGCGACAATGCACATTCGAGCAGCTGACGCAGAAGGCGGCGGATCCGATGAAGCTGTTGAAGTAGCGTGGTCTCGTGCCCCGGACGCAGCAGCGCTTCTTCAGCGTTGCGCTGCAGAGCCAGGCCCATGTCGCGGCAAATGTGCTCTGTCACTCCTGGATCCCGGCTCTGCGGCTCATCGCTTGCGCGATGCGCCTTGTCCGGGACACGAGAGGTTTACTTGATCCATCCCGTCGCGAGCGCGTTCGCCAGCTCCGGCTGCCCATTGCGGCGCGCCAGTGCCGCCATCGTCTCGTGATCATACGCGACGTGGCGGAACGTGACCTGCCAGGCACCGTCCACCAGCTCGAGGATCGCATAACGCGCGTGCGGCGTGCCGGCTTCGACGACATGTGGATACGGATGCTTGTCGCGAAAGCCGGGACTGCCGACGCTGCCGGGATTGACGATCAGCCGGCCGTCGCGCAGGCGCACGGCACGGGCGAGATGGGTGTGGGCGCAAAGGATCAGCGATTGCGTGAGTCCCTGCGCGAATGGTTCGATCCGGTCCAGCGGCGACAGCGCCACCGTACCGTCGGGATGCACAATGTCGAGCCAGTAGACCTCGTCACTCTCAGGCGTTGCATGGCAGAGAAACACCTGGTCACGGAATATCCGTGTCATCGGCTGCGCGCGCAGCCAGTCGAGCTGCGCGGCATCGAGCGCTTCAAAGGCGGGACGATCCCACGAGCCCATCTTCTCCGACGGACGGTCGAGCAGATAGCGGTCGTGGTTACCGAGCACATGCACGGCATCGAGATTCATCAGGATCTCGATGGTGCGGCGCGCATCGAGCGGGCCGCTTACCATGTCGCCGATATTGACGATGGCGGTGATGTCCAGCGCGCGGATGTCGGCGAGCACCGCCTCCAGCGCGAGGTAGTTTCCGTGGACGTCGGCGATGGCGGCGAAACGCATTGTTGTTATCCCTGCTCTCGTGCCCCGGACGCAGCGCAGCGCGTCTTCCGCGGTGCGCTGCAGAGCCGGGGCCCATGTTTGCGGCATTCTGGGTCCCAGCTCGCGCTTCGCGCGTCCGGGACACGACAACTATGCAGGCGGCGTGCCGTTGATGGCGAGCACGTGGCCGGCCAGATACAGCGAGCCGGTGATCAGGATACGCGGCGGCACCTCGTAGGCCAGTTTCGCCAATGCACGCAGCGCGGCCTCGATTCCGGGCGCGATCTCAACGCGCATGCCGAGGCTGCGCGCGGCATCCGCGAGGCGGTCCACGGGCATCGCGTTCTCGGTGTCGGGGATCGGCACCGCGATGATGTGACGGGTGAGGCCGGCGAAATTGGCCAAAAATCCTTGCGCGTCCTTGTTCGCCATCATGCCGGCGATGACGACCAGCGGCCGCGACACCCGCTCTTCGAGATCGCCGAGCGCGGCGGCTGCGACGCGGCCGCCTTCGGCATTGTGGCCGCCGTCGAGCCAGATTTCCGAGCCGTGCGGACCCCAGGACAGCAGCTCGCCCGAGGTGATGCGCTGCATCCGCGCCGGCCATTCGGCACCGACAATGCCGGCCTCGAACGCGGCGTGGCTGACCTTAAGATCGGGGATCGCGCGCAGCGTCGCGATGGCGAGGCCGGCATTGGCGAATTGGTGGCGGCCGAACAAACGCGGCGCCGGGAGGTCCATCAGGCCGCGATCGTCGGAATAGACCAGACGGCCGCGCTCGACATTGACGTGCCAGCTCTCGTTGGCGGCAATCAGCGGCGCACGCATGCGCTTGGCTTGCGCCTCGATCACGGCCATGGCTTCCGGCGCCTGCTCCGCGCAGATCACCGGCACGCCGCGCTTGATGATCGCGGCCTTCTCGCCGGCAATCGAGGTCAACGTCTCGCCGAGAAAGTCCATGTGATCCATGCTGACGGGCGTGATCACGCACGCCGCCGGAGCGTCGATGACGTTGGTCGAGTCGAGCCGGCCGCCGAGGCCGACTTCGAGCAGCACCACGTCGGCCGGGTTCTGCGCGAATAAATGAAAGGCGGCTGCCGTCTTCAGCTCGAACAAGGTCGCGGCTTCGCCGGCATTGACACGCTCGACTTCTTCCAGCGCCGCACGCAACTCCTCGTCGCCGACCAGCACGCCGCCACCGAGGCGGCCGAGCCGAAAACACTCGTTGATGCGGACGAGATAGGGCGAGGTATAGGCGTGGACGCGCAGGCCCGCGGCCTCCAGCGTCGCGCGCAGATAGGACAGCGTCGAGCCCTTGCCATTGGTGCCGGCGATGTGGATCACCGGCGGCAGCTTGCTTTCAGGATGCCCGATTCGTTCGAGCAGCCGGTGCATCCGCTCAAGGCCCAGATCAATGCGCTTCTGATGCAGGACCGACAGCCGCCCGATCAACTCGCCGAGCGGCGTCTTCGTGCTGTCCGGAGACGCGTTCACGCGTGGGGCGCAGCCGGCGCCGTCTCAGCGGCCGATACGATCTGTGCCGGGCTGGTGGCAGCCTGCGTCGGCTTCGATGCGCCCTCCTGCGCCGGCGCCTTGGTCAGCAGGCGGCAGAGCCGCGCCAGGGTCGGGCGCAGCTCATGCCGATGCACGACCATGTCGACCATGCCGTGCTCCTTGAGGTACTCGGCGCGCTGGAAACCCTCGGGAAGCTTTTCACGAATGGTCTGCTCGATCACGCGCGCGCCGGCAAAGCCGATCAGCGCGCCGGGCTCGGCGATCTGCACGTCGCCCAGCATCGCGTAGGACGCGGTGACGCCGCCGGTGGTGGGATTGGTCAGCACGACGATGTAGGGCAGCTTGGCCTCACGCAGCATCTGCACCGCGACCGTGGTGCGCGGCATCTGCATCAGCGACAGGATGCCCTCCTGCATGCGCGCACCGCCGGATGCGGCGAACACGATGAAGGGCGAGTTCTTCTCGACCGCAAGCTCCATCCCGCGCACGATGGCCTCGCCCGCGGCCATGCCGAGCGAGCCGCCCATGAAGTCGAAATCCTGCACGGCGACGACGACGGCCGAGCCTTCGAGCTTGCCGTAGCCGACCTTGATCGCGTCGTTGAGATTGGTCCGGGCCCGCGCATCCTTGATGCGGTCGACATATTTCTTCTCGTCGCGGAACTTGAGCGGGTCGGGTGTCACCTCGGGCAACGCGACGTCGAACCAGGTTTCGTTGTCGAAGATCGACTTCAAGCGCGCCACGGCGCCCATGCGCATGTGGTAGTTCGAGCCGGGGATGACGAACTGGTTGGCCTCGACGTCCTTGTAGAACACGAGCTGTCCGGAATCCGGGCACTTGATCCAGAGATTCTCCGGCGTCTCCCGCCGCAGCATGTTGCGGATCTTCGGCCGGACCACATTGGTAAGCCAGTTCATGGTTTGCTCCGATGTGCGAACCCGCGGAGGGCCGCCTGAAAGGATATATGGCGGCCGGACCTCCGCCCGGCAAGCCGCCGTGTCGTCCGCGTTAGAGCATGATCCGGAAAAGTGTGAAGCGGTTTTCCGACAAGATCATGCTCAAACTAAAGGGCTAAAGCGGAATTATGGCCTATTCCGCGGCCTGTTGCGCGCCCTTGACGCCCTGGGCCAGGGCCGCCGTCAACTCGGCGACCGCGTTAACGGTTTTGGCGGTCGCCCGTCCCTCGGCATCGAGGCTGTTCTTGAGCGCATCGACCAGCGCGGTGCCGACCACGGCGCCGTTGGCATGGGAAGCAATGGCACGCGCGGTCTCCGGCGTGCGGATGCCGAAGCCGACGCAGACCGGCAGCTTGGTGTGCCGCTTGATGCGGGCCACGGCCTCGCTGACTGCCGAAGAGTCCGCGGCCGCAGCACCGGTGATGCCGGTGATGGAGACGTAGTAGACGAAGCCGGACGTGTTGGCGAGCACCGCCGGCAGGCGCTTGTCGTCGGTGGTCGGCGTCGCCAGGCGGATGAAGTTGAGACCCGCCTTCATCGCGGGCAGGCAGAGCTCCTCGTCTTCCTCCGGCGGCAGATCGACGATGATGAGGCCGTCGACGCCGGCGGCCTTGGCATCGACGAGGAATTTGTCGACGCCGTAAATGTAGATCGGGTTGTAATAACCCATCAGCACGATCGGCGTCGCATTATCGTCCTTGCGGAAGCCGCGCACCAGCTCCAGCGTCTTCCTCAGCGTCATGCCGGCTTTCAGCGCACGCAGGCCTGCGGCCTGGATCGACGGACCGTCGGCCATCGGATCGGTGAAGGGCATGCCGATCTCGATCACGTCGGCGCCTGATTTCGGCAACGCCTTGATGATCTCGAGCGAGGTCGCGGGATCGGGATCGCCGGCCATCAGGAAGGTCACGAAGGCCGCGCGGCCCTGCTTCTTCAGCTCGGCAAAGCGAGTGTCGATACGCGTGGTCACTTCTTGCCCCTCAGGATGTCACCGACTTGCGGGACGTCCTTGTCGCCGCGGCCGGAGAGGTTGACGACCATCAGGTGGTCTTGCGGCCGCTTGGGCGCGAGCTCCATCACCTTGGCGATGGCATGCGCGGGTTCGAGCGCGGGGATGATGCCTTCGAGCTTCGAGAGCAGCTGGAAGGCGGCCAGCGCCTCGTCGTCGGTCGCGGACAGGTAATTCACGCGGCCGACCTCGTGCAGCCAGGAATGCTCGGGCCCGATGCCGGGATAATCGAGGCCGGCCGAGATCGAATGGGCGTCCTGGATCTGGCCGTCGGCGTCCATCAGGAGATAGGTGCGGTTGCCGTGCAGCACGCCGGGACGGCCGCCCGCGATCGAGGCCGCATGCAGCTGCGTCAGGCCGTGACCGGCAGCCTCGACGCCGAAAATTTCGACGGAGGGGTCGTCGAGGAAGGGGTGGAACAGGCCCATGGCGTTCGAGCCGCCGCCGATGCAGGCGACCAGGGAATCCGGCAGTCGGCCTTCGATCTCCTGCATCTGCGCCTTGGTCTCGTTGCCGATGATCGACTGGAAATCGCGCACCAGCGTCGGATAGGGGTGCGGTCCCGCCACCGTGCCGATGCAGTAGAAGGTGTTGTGCACGTTGGTGACCCAGTCGCGCAGCGCCTCATTCATGGCGTCCTTCAGCGTGCGCGTGCCCGACTGCACCGGCATCACCTTGGCGCCCAGCATCTCCATGCGGATGACGTTGGGCTGCTGCCGCTCGACGTCGACGGCGCCCATATAGACCACGCATTCCAGGCCGAAGCGCGCGCACAGCGTCGCGGTGGCGACGCCATGCTGGCCCGCGCCGGTCTCTGCGATGATGCGCTTCTTGCCCATGCGCCGTGCCAGCATGATCTGGCCGAGCACGTTGTTCACCTTGTGGGAGCCGGTGTGGTTGAGCTCTTCACGCTTGAGGTAGATCTTGGCGCCGCCGAGATGCTCCGTCAGGCGTTCGGCGAAATAGAGCGGCGAGGGCCGGCCGACATAGTTCTTGAGATAGCCGTTCATCTCGGCCTGGAACGCCGGATCGGCCTTGGCCTCGGTATAGGCCTTCTCCAGATCGAGGATCAGCGGCATCAGCGTTTCGGCGACGAAGCGTCCGCCGAAAATGCCGAAATGGCCGCGCTCGTCGGGGCCGCTGCGGTAGGAATTTGGCTTGGCGATGTTCATCGGACGCTCAACTCTTGAGTGGCGCGCGCAGCGCGAATGAAGGCCTTGATCATCTCGGGATCTTTCACGCCGAGCGCGCTCTCGACACCGGAGGAGACGTCGACGCCACCGGCGCCGGTGACGCGGAGGGCTTCGGCGACATTGTCGGCGTGAAGTCCGCCCGACACCATGTACGGCAATTGCAGATCGAGGTTTCGCAGCAACTGCCAATCGAACGGCGCCCCTAAGCCGCCCGGTCGCGTCGCGTCTTTCGGCGCGCGCGCATCGAACAAAATGCGGTCGGCGACCGCGGCATAGCCCGGCAGCACGGCGAGATCGGCCGCCGTCTCGACCGGCAACGCCTTCATCGCCGGGCGGCCGAACCGCTGCTTGATGTCGCGCAGCCGCGCGACGCTCTCCTTGCCGTGGAGCTGGAAAATGTCCGGCGACAGCGCGTCCATGATGTTGTCGAGCGTGGCATCATCGGCATCGACGGTGAGCGCCACCTTGAGCGCGCGCCCCTCGACCTGGCGGCCAAGCTCGCGGCCGAGCTCGAGGGACAGGTGCCGCGGCGACGGCGGGAAGAACACGAAGCCCACCATATCCGCACCCGCCGCGAGCGCCGTTTGAAGCGTCTCGCGCGTGGACAGGCCGCAGATCTTGACGAGCAGGGACATGATCTCAAGGCAAATGAAGACCGCAGGCTGGCGGCCGGAAAACGGGGTTTTGCGTTGCGGCCGCTTCTACAACGTCGCGCGCTGCTTGTCTCGCCCGATGGGCCCGTAAAGCCCCACCCCGATCGGGGCGGGAAGGCGCTGGGATTCGGGCCTCGCCGCGGCCGCCTGGGCCCGCAGATCGGCCAATTCGCCCCTGGCGGCCCGGGCCTCCGCCTCGTGCCGGCGCGCGGAGCGCCGCCAGTGCCGCTGGCCGAACCAAACGGCACAGCCGCCCGCGAAGACCCCGATGGCCGCCACCAGGATCAGCAGCAGGAACAGCGGCAAGGTGATCGACAATGACGGATCGTCCGCAATGAAGGGATCGAACGAGACCGTGACGAAATGCCGGTTGGCGACGGCAAACGCCACCAGGATCAGGCCCAGCGGAATGACGATCAGCGCGGTCAGGAACTTTCGCATCTCGCTTCGCTCGCCTTGAATCAAGCTCGCGGCCGCGTCATGCGCGACCGCAGACAAACCCCGGCCGGCTCAGTCCGCCGCGCCGGGATCCGGATGGTCGCGGTTCAGCCGCTCGCGCATTTCCTTGCCGGTCTTGAAGAACGGAACGCTCTTCTGATCGACGGGCACATGGGCGCCGGTACGCGGATTACGCCCGGCGCGTGCGGGGCGATGCTTGACCGAGAAGGCGCCGAAGCCGCGCAGCTCGACGCGATCGCCGCGCGCGAGGGCCGCTACGATCTCTTCGAGAATCGCATTCACAATGTTCTCGACATCCCGCTGGTACAGATGCGGGTTGTGCTCGGCGATACGCTGAACAAGTTCGGATTTGATCATCGAGAGATAGGACCCGGGAGCGTGCGGATGACCATTTCCGTGAAAATACCTTGATCTGTCAAGACGCTAAATCAAGGTTGAGCGTCGTGAAAATGCGTGACAAATGCCGAAAAAGCGGGCTGTCCCGATGCTCGCCAGACGGGAAAAGCTTGGGAAGCTCGCCTAGACCACCTCAGTTTGAGGTGGCCGGTTGCCACAGGGCCAGCATTCCGTCCATTCCGAACCGATCGACCGCCTGCGCGACGCCGGTTTGCCCGATTTGATGCGCAATCGAGCTCAAACCAAGCGCTTCCAGCGTGACGGCGGCCGCCGTCTTGAGGAACGTCAGATCGCCAAAACGGGGCTGGAGCTTGTAGTCGCGTACCGGCAGACCCTTCTTGACGCTCTTGTGCTCGACCAGCCAGGACACCGCCGTCTTCTCGTCGCCGATCTGGTCGATCAGCTTGAGGGCGATCGCCTGGCGTCCGGTGAAGACGCGGCCGTCGGCCACTTTCTCGAGCTGCGTGTCATCCATGCCACGCCGATCCTTCACCAATCCCCTGAACCAGGCGTAGGAATCCTTCACCAGCGCATCGAGGGCGGCCCGTGCTTCGGGGCTGGTCGGCTCGAAACCGTTCGGCGCGGCCTTCAGCGGGGACGACTTCACTTCCTCGACCTTGACGCCGATCGTCTTCAAGAGCTCGCTGACGTTGGGATATTGGAACAGCACGCCGATCGATCCGACCAGCGAGCTCTGCTGGGCGATGATGTGATCGCTCGCGATCGCCGTGATGTAGCCGCCGGAGGCAGCCAGGCCCTCCACCACCACGACGAGCGGCTTCTTCGCCTTCAGCCGGACCAGCGAATCGTAGAGCTGCTCGGAGCCGGCGGTGGTGCCGCCCGGCGAGTTGATGTGAACGATGACGGCGGCGGCCTGCGAATTCTCCAGCCGTTCCAGCGCCTGCGTGCGATCGGAATCGCTGCGGATCAGGCCCTCGATCTGAACCCGCGCGATCGAGCCGGCGGATACGAAGCTACCCCGCGCGCCGGGTGTCGCAACCAGCGCAGCACTTGCGATCGCCGCGATCGCGATCAGCGCGGCCACGACACGCCAGAACGTCAGCTTGCGACGAATCCGGCGGCGATCGACGATGATGTCCGAATCGAGCGACATCGGAATATCTCCAAATGAAAGACTGGACGCGTTGTGCCGTCACGGCGTGACCAACGGCTTATCTGGATACATCAATTGCGGCGCAATTTGAAGAAAACAAGGCCTGCGACGGCGTAGCCCGGATGGAGCGCAGCGTAATCCGGGATTCGTGCCATGTTTGGAGAGCCCCGGATTTCGCTGCGCTCCATCCGGGCTACAACAACGACGACCCCAACAAAAAAGCCCCGGCTCGCGCCGGGGCTTCGATGTCAGCGAAAAGAACGTTTCGCTTACTTGCTGTCGCGGTTCTTGAGCGCGGTGCCGAGGATGTCGCCGAGCGTCGCACCCGAATCGGAGGAGCCGTACTGCGCGATGGCTTCCTTCTCTTCGGCGACTTCGAGCGCCTTGATCGACACCTGGACCTTGCGGGCCTTCTTGTCGAACTGGATCACGCGGGCATCGACCTTCTCGCCGACGGCGAAGCGTTCGGCGCGCTGGTCGTTGCGGTCACGGGCAAGCTCGGAGCGCTTGATGAAGGTCGAGAAGTCGGTCCCGGCGATCTTCACCTCGATACCGCTGTCCTTCACTTCGAGCACTTCGCAGGTCACGACCGCGCCCTTCTTGACATCGCCCGGCTCGGCGAAGGGGTCGCCTTCGAGCTGCTTGATGCCGAGCGAGATGCGCTCCTTCTCGACGTCCACATCGAGCACCACGGCCTTCACCATGTCGCCCTTCTTGTAGTTGTCGATCACCTGCTCGCCCGGAAGCTTCCAGTCGAGATCGGAGAGATGGACCATGCCGTCGACGTCGCCCTCGAGGCCCAGGAACAGACCGAACTCGGTCTTGTTCTTGACTTCGCCCTCGACCACCGAACCGGTCGGGTGACCTTCGACGAAGACCTCCCAGGGGTTGCGCATGGTCTGCTTGAGGCCGAGCGAGATGCGGCGCTTGACGGAATCGACTTCCAGCACCTGCACGTCGACTTCCTGCGAGGTCGAAACGATCTTGCCGGGGTGCATGTTCTTCTTGGTCCACGACATCTCGGAGACGTGGATCAGGCCTTCGATGCCCGGCTCGAGCTCGACGAACGCACCGTAGTCGGTGATGTTGGTGACGCGGCCGGTGAAGCGGGCACCCAGCGGGTACTTGGCTTCGATGCCCTGCCACGGATCGTCCAGCAGCTGCTTCATGCCCAGCGAGATGCGGTGCGTCTCGTGGTTGATCTTAATGATCTTGACCTTCACGGTCTGGCCGATCGAGAGCACCTCGGTCGGATGATTGACGCGGCGCCACGCGATGTCGGTGACGTGCAGCAGGCCGTCGATGCCGCCGAGATCGACGAACGCACCGTAATCGGTGATGTTCTTGACCACGCCGTCGATGACCTGACCCTCTTCGAGGTTCTGCACCAGCTCCTGGCGCTGCTCGGCGCGGGTCTCTTCCAGCACGGTGCGGCGCGACACCACGATGTTGCCGCGGCGGCGATCCATCTTGAGGATCTGGAACGGCTGCGAGTTGTTCATCAGCGGCGCGACGTCGCGGATCGGACGGATGTCGACCTGCGAGCGCGGCAGGAAGGCCACGGCACCGTCGAGGTCGACGGTGAAGCCGCCCTTGACCTGGTTGAAGATGACGCCGTTGACCTTCTCGTTGTTCTGGAACGCCTTCTCGAGCTTGCCCCAGCTCTCTTCGCGGCGCGCCTTGTCGCGCGACAGCACGGCTTCGCCGAGGGCGTTCTCGATGCGATCGAGGAACACTTCCACCTCGTCGCCGACCTTCAGTTCACTGTCACGGCCGGGGCCGGAAAATTCGCGCAGGGCGACGCGGCCCTCGGTCTTCAGGCCGACGTCGATGACGGCCATGTCCTTTTCAATTGCAACCACCTTGCCCTTGATGACGGAGCTTTCCTGCAGGTTGCCGCCTGCGAAGGACTCGTCGAGCATCGCAGCGAAATCGTCGCGCGACGGGCTATAGGTATCAGCAGAAGTCGAAGCCATTTGTTCTCCAATTGCGGAAGTATGCCGGCCGTTGGGTTCATGGGCGTACCGCACGCGCAGTGTCGGAAGGTCCGCAGAACCTTCGAGCGACCGCTCGCTGCACCGGCTCGACGCCGAAACAGCGGAAGCGGGCCGGCTGAGGCCCGCGCGTTCGATACGTGGAAATCTTGTGTCCGGAGCCTGGATCGTGCCGGCCCCGAAACGAGGGGCCTGACGTATCGACCTCAAAGAGCGGGAGCGGGCACTTCCTCCAATGACGGCTGCGGCTTAACCCCGCGACCGGCCCGCTCGGACGGCCTCGATAATGTCGATGGCGGCCCGGACGCCGCCTTCTATATCCAGTTGGGAGTTATCTAGCAAGTAAGCATCCGGGGCCGGTTTCAAGGGTGCGATCGGCCGGTTCTGGTCGCGTTCGTCGCGCTGGATGATGTCGGCGAGGACGGCGGCCTCGTCGGCCTCCTCGCCCCTCGCCCGGGCCTCCATGGTGCGGCGGCGGGCGCGGACCTTTGGGTCGGCGACGACGAAGATCTTCACGTCGGCGTCCGGGCAGATCACGGTTCCAATGTCGCGGCCGTCCAGCACCGCGCCGGGCGGATCGGCGGCGAATTGCCGCTGGAAATTGACCAGGACCTCGCGAACCCTGGGGATCGCCGAGACGATGGAGGCCCCCTCGCCGGCCTTCTGGGTCTTCAGCGCGGGATTGCCGAACTTTTCGGGATCGAGCTCCAGCGCGGCCTGCACCGCGGCCGCCTCGTCACGGAGATCATGACCGGATTGCATCAGGGCGTAGGCCACCGCGCGGTAGATGACGCCGGTATCGAGATGACGATAGCCGTAATGGTGGGCGAGGCGCTTGCCGAGCGTCCCCTTGCCCGAGGCCGCGGGCCCGTCGATGGCGATGATCATGAAAACTCGGCCCCTAGCGAACGCATCATCGGAATGAAATCCGGAAAGCTGGTGGCGATGAAGGCGGTGTCGTCGACTGTCACGGGCTGGTCGGCGGCGCAGCCCATCACCAGTGCGGACATCGCGATGCGATGGTCCATGTGGGTGGCGACGGTGCCGCCACCGGGGACATGGCCGCGGCCCTCGACGATCAGATCGTCGCCGGAGATCTCGACCTTCACGCCGTTGACGCGCAGCATCGCGGCGGTGGCCTCCAGCCGATCGGATTCCTTCACGCGCAACTCGTGCAGGCCGCGCATGATGGTGGTGCCCTCGGCGAATGAGGCCGCCACCGCCAGCACCAGATATTCGTCGATCATCGAGGGCGCGCGCTCCGGCGGCACCTCGACCCCGCGCAGTTTCGAGGCCCGCACCCGCAGTTTCGCCATCGGCTCGCCGGCATCGCCGCGCGCCTCGCTTTCCTCGATGGAGGCGCCCATTTCGCGCAGCGTGGTGAACAGGCCGGTGCGCAGCGGATTGGTCATGACGTCGGACAGGACGACGTCGGAGCCCTCGACGATCAGCGCCGCGACCACCGGGAAAGCCGCCGAGGACGGATCGGCGGGCACCACCACGGTGGCGCCGTGCAGCTCGGGCTGGCCCTTGAGCGTGATACGGCGGCCATGCACGCCCTCCCGCGCCGAGGAGATGTCGGCACCGAAATGCTTCAGCATCAGCTCGGTGTGGTCACGGCTGGCTTCGGTCTCGATGACAGTCGTGGTGCCGGGGGCGGCGAGGCCCGCCAGCAGCACCGCCGACTTGATCTGGGCCGAGGCGACCGGGGTGGTGTAGGTGATCGGCAGCGGATCGCGCGCGCCCTGCAGGGTCAGGGGCAGACGACCGCCGTCCCCCCCGGAGATGACCTTCGCGCCCATCTTTTCCAGGGGATCGAGGATCCGGCGCATCGGGCGGCTGCGCAGCGAGGCGTCGCCGTCGAAGACCGCCGAGATCGGGCAGCCGGCGACGGCGCCCATCACCAGCCGACAGCCGGTGCCGGAATTGCCGAAATCCAGAGCCGCCTTGGGCGTGGCGAAGCCCGCGACGCCCACCCCGTTCACCTTCCAGGTGAAATCGCCGCTACGCTCGACCCTGGCGCCCAGCGCCTGCATGGATTTGGCGGTGTTGAGGACGTCCTCGCCTTCCAGCAGGCCCGAAATCCTGGTCTCGCCGACCGCCAGCGCGCCCAGGATCAGCGCACGGTGAGAGATCGACTTGTCGCCGGGCACCCGTACTTTCCCGGTCAGGGGTCCGCTGGCGCGAGACTGCAGCGGCCTCGGAGGGTCGGAATGAGTCAAGATTGTGTCCTTGGATGAGCCCTGAGGGGACTGCGGCGCAGGTACCACATGGTCCGCGCGCCGTCACGGGCATGTCGTTCTCCCGTAATGCGCTATTGACAGCGGGCCGCCAACTAGCCAAGTGAAACACCGCTTTTCAGACATTCCCAGGATTCCTGCCGTGGCCAAGTCCGAACTCGGAACCAAACGTATTTGCCCGACCACGGGCAAAAAGTTCTATGACCTCAACAAGAATCCGGTGATCTCGCCCTATACCGGCGAAGTTGTGCCGATCGCCCCGGTGGCGCCGGCGCGCATGCCCCGCGGCGCCGAAGCCCGGCACGCGGCGACAGCGGATGCTGCGCCCGAGCCGGCAGAGGTCGAAGAGGTTTCGCTCGAGGAAGCCGACGCCGAGGAGAACACCGGCAAGGTCAAGGCCGTGGTGCCCGAGTCCGAAGACGATATCGAGGTCGACGAGACCCTCGACGACGACGATGACGATGATTCGACCTTCATTGCCGACGAGGAAGAGGGCGATGAGGACGTGACCGACATCATTGGTGATGTCGGAGGTGATGAAGAGACTTGAGATCAGTCCTGATCTGTGAAAAAGGGTGCACCGCGCGAGTCGCCAGGACTCGCCGGTTGGGGTGATCCACCAGATTCATCCCGCCAAGGACTAAGGGGCCATAGCTCAGCTGGGAGAGCGCTTGCATGGCATGCAAGAGGTCGGCGGTTCGATCCCGCCTGGCTCCACCACGCTTCGCCCTTCGGGCTACGCGTGGCGCAGCCACGTCGGAGCCCGAAGGGCGAAGCGTGGTGTCCGGCGTAGCCCGAAGGGCGAAGACGGACTGGTGACAGTTCAGAACAATTCGATCGACGATCCAGGTGGAAGCCGCCAATATAGGCGGACCCTCTGTCGGGCTACGCGTGGCGCAGCCACGTCGGAGCCCGAAGGGCGAAGACGGACTGATAAGGCCCCACCGAACGACTACCCGGGCGATAGCCGTCAATGTGGTACGTCTACATCCTTCGCAGCATCGAATTTCCTGAGCAGGAATACGTCGGCGCCACAGAGGATTTGAAGCGGCGGATTCCGGAGCACAATGCCGGCAAGTCCAGTCACACTGCCAAATTCAGGCCATGGAAGCTGATCTGGTACTGCGCCTTCCTCGATAAGCATAGGGCGCTCGCGTTCGAGGCTTACTTGAAGTCTCACTCTGGCCGGGCCTTCACGAAGAAGCGGCTTTCCTAAAATCCCCTACTCCCCGATCACCGCATTCAGCCGGTCCCGCAGCGCCACGATCTCGTCCTTCATCGCGACCAGTTCCGGCACCGAGCAGTGCGAGGCCGCCAGGATCGACTGTGGCACGCTGCGGGCTTTGTCCTTCAAGGCATGGCCCTGCGCCGTCAGTGCGATCAACACTTGACGCTCGTCCTCGCTGCAGCGGGTGCGCTTGACGAGATGCGCCGCTTCGAGCCGCTTCAGCAGCGGCGTCAGCGTGCCCGAATCCAGGAACAGCCGCTCGCCGATGTCCTTGACCGGCACGTCGTCGCGCTCCCACAAGACCAGCATCACCAGATATTGCGGATAGGTCAGGCCGAGCCGGTCCAGCAGCGGCTTGTAGACGCGGTTGAAGGCATGCGCGGCCGAATAGACCGCGAAGCAGATCTGATTGTCGAGCCGCAGCGGCGCGTCTGCTGTCGATGATTTTCGGGGCATGGCGAATCTCCCGGGGTTTGGCCTCATTGTGCCGCCCGGCGGCGGCATATTCAATTGCGAACAATTAAATGTGAGGCACCGCAATTTCAATTGCGCACAATCAAATTGCTTGCAATAAACACCGCACCCATCGAAACCAGGGAGACGACAATGTCCGTGAACGTGCTCTACAAGACCAGCGCCAAGGCCACCGGCGGCCGCGACGGCCATGCTGCAACCCTCGACGGCGCGCTGGACGTCAAGCTGGCCACGCCGAAGGAGCTCGGCGGTGGCGGCGGCGCCGGCAACAATCCCGAGCAGCTGTTCGCGGCCGGCTATGCCGCCTGCTTCATCGGCGCGATGAAGTTCGTGGCCTCGCAAGGCGGCCCGAAGGTTCCGAATGACGCCTCCGTCACCTCGACCGTCGGCATCGGCCCGCGTTCCGAAGGCGGCTTCGGCCTCGATATCGACCTCGCGGTCTCGCTGCCGGGCCTTGCCCGCGCCGAGGCCGAGGCGCTGGTCGCAAAGGCCCACCAGGTGTGCCCCTATTCCAACGCCACCCGCGGCAACGTCGACGTTCGCCTGACGGTCGTCTGATCGAACGGCGGATTGGCTGGCCCGGGATCCCCCTCGGGCCGGCCGCTTCCGCCAGAATCCGCATTTGCCACGCCGCGGGATTGCCGCAATGGCGGGCGCATGCGGCCCTACGCCGGGAGCCATTGCTGCTCGCTGCAAACCTCGCTAGGCCTGTGATCAAACGTCGACACAGGGGAAGCGAAGGCATGAGTTCTGAAGCCGCCACAGGTGCCATGAGCGGACTGCGCGTCATCGATCTCACGCGCGTGCTCGGCGGTCCCTACTGCACCCAGATCCTCGCCGACCACGGCGCCGACGTCATCAAGGTCGAACCGCCCGCCGGCGACGAGGTGCGCGAATGGGGCCCTCCGTTCCACGAGGAAGACGCGGCCTATTTCGTCGGCATCAACCGCAACAAGCGCTCGATCGGCCTCGACCTCGCCTCCGAAGGCGGCCGCGTCGTGCTGCTCAAGATGCTGGAGACCGCCGACGTCCTGATCGAGAATTTCAAGCCGGGCACGCTGGAGAAATGGGGCATCGGCAACGACGTCCTCAGCAGGAAATTTCCGCGCCTCGTGCATTGCCGGATCTGCGGCTTCGGCGCCGACGGCCCGCGCGGCGGCAACCCCGGCTACGACGCCATCATCCAGGCCATGACCGGCATGATCGCGGCGACCGGCTCGCCCGAGAGCGGGCCGATGCGGATCGGCGTGCCCCTGGTCGACATCACCACCGGGCTCTATGCCGCGATCGGCATCCTGATGGCGCTGTCGGAGCGGCAGCGCTCCGGCAAGGGCCAGTTCCTGGAGACGACGCTGTACGAGACCGGCCTTGCCATCATGCATCCGCACACCGCGAATTATTTCATGCACGGCAAGCCGCCGTCGCTCACCGGCAACGAGCATCCGAACCTCGTGCCTTACGCGATCTTCCCGACCAAAACCGACAACATCTTCATCGGCGTCGGCAATGACGGCACCTTCCGAAAGCTCGCCAAGGAGATCGGCAAGCCCGAGCTCGGCACCGACCCGCGCTTTGCCCGCAACAAGGACCGCATCGCCAACCGCGAGGCGCTGCGCGCCGAGCTCGCCGCCGTGTTCAGCCAGCACGAGGCCGAGCCGCTGTGCAATCGCCTGCTCGCTGCGGGCCTGCCGGCAGGGCCGGTGCAGAAGATCGACCAGGCGCTGACCAACCCGCACACGATCGCGCGCGGTGATATCATCGAGAAGGACTGGTACAAGGGCGTGGCCTCGCCGATCCGGCTCGACCGCAGCAAGCCTAGCCTGCGCCGGCTGCCGCCGAAGTTCAGCCAGCACGCGGCCGAGGTGCTGGGCGAGTTCGGCTACTCCAAGGCCGAGATCGACGCGATGGTCGAGAAGGGCACGGTCTGCGGCCCCGACCGCAAGCGCTAAAAGCACTCCCTCGGTCCAACGAAGAATGCCGCAGTGCGGCGCGGGCACGATAGTGCACCGCGAACGGCGGAAGTTGTCCGCATCGCCTTCGCCTATTTTCCGGCTTCCCTTTTCCAGCGCTTGCCGCTTTCGTTTCGGCCGCTTACACAGTCATGTGAACGTCATACGGCGCTGGTAGCGCAAGCGCTTCTTTAGTGACGGGCAAGGGAGGTTTTCTTGATGGCTCTTCGACATTTTGGTGCGGCGGCGGCTGTTGCACTCACGGTTGGTCTCGGCGCCTCGCCGGCGCTGGCCGTGACCGAAATCCAGTGGTGGCACGCGATGACCGGCGCCAACAACGACGTCATCGTCAAGCTCGCAAGCGACTTCAACGGTGCCCAGAGCGACTACAAGGTGATTCCGACCTACAAGGGCAACTACGCCGATACGATGAACGCCGGCATCGCCGCGTTCCGCGCCGGCAACGCGCCGCACATCATGCAGGTGTTCGAGGTCGGCACCGCCACCATGATGGCGGCGACCGGCGCCGTGAAGCCGGTCTACAAGCTGATGGCCGAGACCGGCGAGAAGTTCGATCCGAAGGCCTATCTGCCCGCCATCACCGGCTACTACTCGACCTCGAAGGGCGAGATGCTGTCCTTCCCCTTCAACTCGTCGTCGACCGTCATGTGGGTCAATCTCGACGCGCTGAAGAAGGCGAATGTCGAGATCCCGAAGACCTGGCCCGAAGTGTTCGACGCCGCCAAGAAGCTGAAGGCGGCCGGCCACGCCACCTGCGGCTTCTCCAACTCCTGGGTCACCTGGGTCAATCTCGAGCAGCTGTCGGCTTGGCACAACGTGCCGCTCGCCAGCAAGGCCAACGGCCTCGACGGCTTCGACACCGTGCTGTCCTTCAACGGTCCGCTCCAGGTCAAGCATCTGGAAAACCTGGTCGAGCTCCAGAAGGACAAGACCTACGACTATGCCGGCCGTACCAACACCGGCGAAGGCCGCTTCACGTCGGGCGAATGTCCGCTCTACCTGACCTCGTCGGCATTCTTCGGCAACGTCAAGGCGCAGGCCAAGTTCGCCTTCACCGCGGTGCCGATGCCCTATTATCCGGACGCCAAGGGCGCGCCGCAGAACTCGATCATCGGCGGCGCCTCGCTCTGGATCATGGGCGGCAAATCGGCGGACGAATACAAGGGCGTGGCGAAGTTCCTGACGTTCCTCTCCGATACCGATCGCCAGGTCTACATCCACAAATCGTCGGGCTATCTGCCGATCACCAAGGCGGCCTATGAGAAGGCCAAGGCCGAAGGCTTCTACAAGGACCAGCCCTATCTCGAGACCCCGCTGCTCGAGCTGACCAACAAGGAGCCGACCGAGAATTCGCGCGGTCTGCGTCTCGGCAACATGGTGCAGCTCCGCGACGTCTGGGCGGAAGAGATCGAGCAGGCGCTGGCCGGCAAGAAGACTGCCAAGCAGGCGTTGGACGCGGCCGTCGAGCGCGGCAACACCATGCTGCGGCAGTTCGAAAAGACCGCCGTGAAGTAAGGCGACAAGCGGCAGGCCGGTCGCCCGGCCTGCCGCTCCGGGGCATCATGCAGAAGCAAGCCATTTTCCAGTCGAAGCTGTTGCCCTATGCGCTGGTTGCGCCGCAGCTCGCGATCGTCCTGATTTTCTTCTATTGGCCGGCCTTGCAGGCGATGATCCAGTCGTTCCTGCTGCAGGACGCCTTCGGCCTGTCGACCACGTTCGTCTGGTTCGAGAATTACGTCGACCTGTTCAGGGACCCCGCCTATTTCGAGGCGATCCTGCGCACCTTCTTCTTTTCGTTCGCGATCGCGGTGTCGTCGCTGTCGTTTGCGCTGCTGCTTGCCGTGATGGCGGACAAGCCGCTGCGCGGCTCGATGCTCTACCGCACGCTGCTGATCTGGCCCTATGCGGTGGCGCCGCCGGTGGTCGGCGTGCTCTGGATCTTCATGCTGCATCCCTCGCTCGGCGTGCTTTCGCGCTACCTGCGCGCCCTCGGCGTCGACTGGAATCCGCTGCTCGACGGCAACCAGGCCGCGACCCTGATCATCCTCGCCGCCGCCTGGAAGCAGATCTCCTACAATTTCCTGTTCTTCCTCGCCGGCCTGCAGAGCATCCCCAAGAGCGTGATCGAGGCCGCCGCGATCGACGGCGCCCGCCCGATGCGGCGGTTCTGGACCGTGATCTTCCCGCTGCTGTCGCCGACCATCTTCTTCCTGCTGGTCGTCAACATCGTCTACGCCTTCTTCGACACGTTCGGCATCATCGACACCATGACCCGCGGCGGTCCGGGCAAGTCGACGGAGACGCTGGTCTACAAGGTCTATACCGACGGCCTGCTCGGGGGGAACCTCGGCAGCTCCGCGGCGCAATCGGTGATCCTGATGATCATGGTGATCGTGCTGACGGGCATCCAGTTCCGCTTCGTCGAACGCAAGGTGACCTACTGATATGGTCGAGGAAGAAGGCTTTCGGCGCTACATCGCCCACATCATCCTCTGGATCGGGATCGCGATCGTCGCCTTCCCGGTCTACCTCGCCTTCGTCGCGTCGACGCAGGATAACGCGGTGATCGCGAACGGGCAGATGTCGCTGCTGCCCGGCGGCCATTTCCTCCAGACTTATTACCAGACCATCTTCGTCGGCACGAGCGGCTCGACCCGCGAGCCGGTCGGCAACATGATGCTGAACTCGCTGGTGATGGCGCTGCTGATCGCCGTCGGCAAGATCGCGATCTCGATCATCTCGGCCTATGCGATCGTGTATTTCCGCTTCCCGTTCCGCATGGCGATCTTCTGGCTGATCTTCATCACCCTGATGCTGCCGGTCGAGGTGCGCATCTATCCAACCTACAAGATCGTCGCCGACCTGCACATGCTTGACAGCTATGCCGGCCTGTCGCTGCCGCTGATCGCCTCGGCCACGGCGACGCTGCTGTTCCGCCAGTTCTTCATGACCGTGCCGGACGAGCTGCTGGAGGCTTCGCGCATCGACGGCGCCGGCCCCTTCCGCTTCTTCTGGGATACGCTGCTGCCGCTGTCGCGCACCAACATGGCGGCGCTGTTCGTGATCCTGTTCATCCTCGGCTGGAATCAATATCTCTGGCCGCTCTTGATCACCACGCGCGACGACATGCAGACCATCCAGATCGGCATCCGCAAGATGATCACCACCACCGACGCGCTGACCGAATGGCCGATCGTGATGGCAACCGCCGTGCTGGCCATGCTGCCGCCGGTGCTCGTCGTCGTCGTCATGCAGAAGCTGTTCGTGCGCGGACTGGTCGAGACGGAAAAGTAACAAGTGAGTTTTTGATGGCTAACGTCACCCTGCGCAACGTCCGCAAGACCTATCCCGGCGGCTTCGAGGCCATCAAGGGCGTCGACGTCGATGTCGGCGACGGACAGTTCTGCGTGCTGGTGGGGCCGAGCGGCTGCGGCAAGTCCACGCTGCTGCGCATGGTCGCGGGGCTCGAGACGGTCACCGGTGGCGAGATCGACATCGGCGGCCGCATCGTCAACGGCATCGAGCCCGCCGATCGCGACATCGCCATGGTGTTCCAGAACTACGCGCTCTATCCGCATATGAGCGTCTACAACAACATGGCCTATGGCCTGCGCAACCGCGGCATGGCGGAGGCCGAGATCAGGACCCGCGTCGAAGAAGCTGCGCGCATCCTCGAGCTCACGTCGATGCTGGAGCGCAAGCCGCGGCAGCTTTCCGGCGGCCAGCGCCAGCGCGTCGCCATGGGCCGCGCCATCGTGCGCCAGCCGAAGGTGTTCCTGTTCGACGAGCCGCTGTCGAACCTCGACGCCAAGCTGCGTATCGCCATGCGGGTCGAGATCCGCAAATTGCAGCGCCGGCTCAACACGACGTCGATCTACGTCACCCACGACCAGCTCGAGGCGATGACGCTCGCCGACATCCTCGTCGTGATGAACGGCGGCCAGGTCGAGCAGGTCGGCAATCCCCTTGATATCTACGAGAAGCCGGCGACCACCTTCGTCGCCTCCTTCATCGGCGCGCCGCCGATGAACCTGATGTCGACGCGGCCCGAGGAGATCCGCTCGCAGCTCGCCGGCAGCGCGGCGGCCGACGCCGGCATCCTCGGCATCCGCCCGGAAGATTTCGTCATCACCGACCAGACCCCGGCCGGCGGCGTCGCCTTGCCGCTGACCGTGGAAGCGATCGAGCATGTCGGCGCCGAAACCTTCGTCTATGGCCGCCGCGAGCAGGAAGAGCAGCACGTCGCCGCCACCCCCGGCGAGCTGCCGCCCGGCGAGATCATCGTCCGCATCCCCGGAACCGACGCCCCCGCCATCGGCGCGAAAATCCGGGTCGCGGCGGTGCGCAACAAGCTGCATTTGTTCAGCGGCGACGGCCGCAAGCGGCTCGAGGCCTGAGGGGTTCCGAGGCCCTCCCACTTAAAAGTGCGAAAACAACCCCATGCACAGTAGAAGGGGCTTTGTTTTCGTTCGAGAAATTCATTCGCAAATTCGTCATGCCCGGGCTTGTCCCGCCTGCGCGGCGAAGGCCCGGGCGTCCAGGTTATTGGCGCAACGAGCAAGGTCATGAATGGCTGGGACCCGGCTCCGCCAAGGCTTCGCCGGGCATTCGATGTTGGGCCGGCGAAGCTTCAGCGAAGCCGGCAAAGCCCGGGCATGACGATCCGGACGTACTTCATTCGATGTTGGGCGGAGCCACAGGCCGAGACGCCCATCCACAGCCACCCGGCTACCTGCTTGAACCAACACGGGAACGTGCCCATATTGCTGATCAAGGGGTGCCACTACGGGCCCCGACACACCAAAGTCGCTTCTGCGAGGACTTTGTAAACTATGTCTCGTGTTCCCACGTTATCCAGTCCGTTCCTTCTGGGCTTCGACGAGATCGAGCGCGTACTCGACCGCGTCGTCAAAGGCGCCGACGGCTACCCTCCCTACAATATCGAGCGGTGCGACCGATCGGACGGCCAGCCCGAGCGCTTGCGCATCACGCTGGCGGTCGCCGGATTTACGCGCGACCAACTCGATGTAACCATTGAGGAAAACCAGCTCGTGATCCGCGGGCGTCAGCAGGACGACAAGTCCCGGCAATACATCCATCGCGGCATCGCCGCGCGCCACTTCCAGCGCACCTTCGTGCTGGCGGAGGGGATGCTGGTGCTGGGTGCGGATCTGAAGAACGGGCTGTTGTCGATCGATCTGGCCCGGCCTGAACCGGAGAGGATCGTTAAGACAATCGCTATCAATGAGCACGAATAATGGAACGAGTAGCGGACTCGACCGCTTAGTGTTCCAGAGGAGTCGAGACCATGAGTGAAGGTCACGTTGCGTTCGAATACGAAGCCAAGAACGTCTCGCCGGAGACGCTGGCAACCCTCGGCGAAGGCCATATCGCCTATGTGAAGCAGATCCGCTCGGAAGACGTGCCGGGCCTGTTTCCCGAAGCGCCGAAAATCGCGCCGGGCCTCAAGCTCTTCGCGCTCCACGCCGCCGACGGCACGCCGATCATGCTGACCGACAGCCGCGAAGCCGCGGTCGCCAACGCCTGGAGCAACGAACTGCAAGCGGTGAGCGTGCACTGAGCACGCGCGCGTCGCAGGATTAGGGTTTCAAGCGGGCATGCCTTCGCAAGAAGGCGTGCCCGTTTCCATTTGAGCGGTGACGTCTTCGCGTCGCCATCGCCAGCCGACGGGAATTCGGCGATGTCGCCGTCCGCGTGCGGCAGGGCTGTCGCATATGGGAGTTTTCCCTGCGGCCATCCTTCGAGACGCCCGCTCTGAGCGGGCTCCTCAGGATGAGGGCGGAGTGCGCGGCAGCAGTTTCAACGGACACTGATGCTGATTAGCCTCATCCTGAGGAGGTGCGTCAGCGCCGACTCGAGGGACGAGGCGTGCGCGCACGAATCCGTCATCAATCCGAGATTTGACATTTCATTCTCATTTGTCAAATCTGACAAAATGCAGGCCAAGGCCCCTCCCCAGGACCGGATCCTCGACGCCGCCTTGCGCGTGTTTCGGCGCCACGGCTTCCGCCGCTCCTCGATCGAGCTGGCGGCGGAGGAAGCCGAACTGACGCGGCAGGCGCTCTATCATCACTTTGCCTCCAAGGAGGCGCTGTTTCGCGCCGTGCTCGAGCGGATCTACGCGCAGGGGCTCGCCGCCGAGATCGCGGCGGCGAAGGCGGCGGAAGAAGCGGGCCTCGATCTTGCCGACATCCTGGTCGCCGAGATCGGCGCGCGAATGCAGTCGCTGCTCGCTTCGCTCAAGGACTCGCCCCATACCGAGGAGCTGTTTTCCGAGCACCTCGCGCAGGCGCGCGACCTCTACCAGAGCTATTCCAACCGTTTCACTGAGGAGATCGCAACCACGATCGCGCGGGTGTGCCGCAAACGAAAGCTCAAGCTCGAAAGCGGCGTCAGCGTGCGCGAGCTCGCGCGCTGCGTCGAGATGGCGGTCCACGGCACCAAATCCGCTTTCCCTGCCATGCAGCCGGTCGACGCGTTCCTGAAACAGCTCGAGACCATGCTGCGCATGCTGATCGCCGGCGCGATGCAGCCGTCCGCAAAGAAGTCCCACCGCAAAACGGGAGTTCGAACATGACCAGCACGACCATCAATGGACGGCCTCTGGCGCTGCCCGACGATCCGGATGCGCTCCTGATCGACGTGATCCGCGATGGCGGCCTCACCGGCACCAAACTCGTCTGCGGCTCCGGCGTCTGCGGCGCCTGCACCGTGCTGCTCGACGGCACGCCAGTCGTGAGCTGTCTGTTGCCGGCGCAGGCGGCCGCCGGCAAATCGCTGACGACCATCGAGGGCATAGGCCGCGCCGGATTGCATCCCGTGCAGAAGGCGTTCATGGCGCACGACGCCCTGCAATGCGGTTTCTGCACGCCCGGCTTCGTCGTCGAAGCCACAGCCTTCCATGACGGCTGGCGCGCGACCAGGGGCACGGCGACACCCTCGCGCGAGGAGATTGCCGCCGCGCTGTCGGGACATCTCTGCCGCTGCGGCGCCTATGAAGGTATTTTTCGCGCGGTGGCGGAGGCTTGTTCAGGCCGCTTCGACGGCATCGAGCCCATCGCGCCGCGGCTGGAAGCCCGCGACAAGGTGACGGGGCTCGCCCGCTACACCGTCGACATCCACCATGACGGCCAGCTCGAAGGTGTCATCCTGCGCGCGCACGTCGCGCATGCGAGGATCACCGGGCTCGATCTGGCGCCGGCGCGCGCGATTGCCGGTGTTGCCGCGGTCGTTCCGCTGCTCGACGACGACAACATGGTCCGCTTCGTCGGCGCGCCGATCGCAGCCGTCGCGGCCAGGGATCGCCGCACCGCACTGAAGGCCATCGCCGCGATCAGCTTCAAGACCGAGCCCTTGCCCGCGGTGATCGGGCTCGATGCAGCGCGACGCGACGATGCGCCAATCGTGTTCGAAAAGAAGGACCGCAAGCGTGCCGGCAACGTGTCGGAGGGCGCCGGCGGCGCTCCGGTGTCGTGGAAGGGCAATGTGCGCGGGCCTTCGGCGCCGTTCTCGCAAAAGGCCAAGCAGGCCAAGAGCTGGCTCGACGAGGCGCGGGCGCAACGCAATCCGCTGCTGGTCGAGGAGACCTTCCGCGTCTCGACGCAACAGCACGCAAGCCTCGAACCACATGCCGCCGTGGCCAGGTTCGATGGCGATCAGCTCATCGTGCACATCTCGACCCAGGCCATCCACGAGAGCATGGAGAAGATCGCCAAGCGTTACGGCCTTCCGCACGACAAGGTGCGTGTGATCGCCGATCATGTCGGCGGCGGGTTCGGCTCCAAGGGCAGCGTCGGGGTGGAGACCATCGCCGCGATCGAGCTTGCGCGCGCCGCGAAGGCGCCGGTGCGCGTCGCCTTCGATCGTGAAGAGGAGCTTTCCGTCGCCGGCTATCGTCCGGCCGCCGAGCTGAAACTGTCCTTGCTGCCTTCGGCGGAAGGCCGCCTCAAGGCGCTGTCGCTCACCGCCCATGCCGACACCGGCGCCGCCGTGAACTCGCTGATCGCGGGCCTCGCGCGGCTGATCTATCCGGCCGAAGCCAAGGAACTCGTCGACTTCGACGTGCTCAGCAATTTGCCGCCCGGCGCGCCGTTCCGCGGCCCCGGCGGTCCGCCGATGTCGTTTGCGCTGGAGCAGGCGATCGACGAAGCGGCACTGCGCATGAAGATCGATCCGATTCAACTGCGCAAGCTCTGGGACCCCGATCCCAACCGTCAGCGACTGTACGACTGGGCGGCCGGCCTCGATGTCTGGAAGAACCGCAAGCCGGCCGCTGCGCAAACCGGCCGCTACCGCCGCGGCGTCGGCGTCGCCACCGGCTACTGGCTGTATCTCTGGCAGACCGGCTCCTCGGTCGAACTCGCGATCAAGGGCGGCCGCATCGTCGCAAGCTGCGCGGTGCAGGATATCGGCACGGGCACGCGCAGCGTGATCGCCAACACCGTCGCGAAGGCGTTCGATCTCGAGCCGCAGGACGTGGACGTTCGCATCGGTCGCTCCAACCTGACGCCCGGGCCGGGCTCCGGCGGAAGCCGCGTCACCGCTTCGGTGGTACCGCCGACCCTGCTCGCCATCGACAAGCTGAAAGCGGAAATCACGCGCACCTCGTCCCGCACACCAGCGCCGGGCTCGAACGCGCCGTGGCGCGAGATGATCGCGGCTTCCCCTGATATCGCCGTGTCGGCGAAACGCCAGGAGGACGGCAAGCCGCCGCCCGGCGTCAGGCCCGCGTTGCACGAGGCGGGCATCATGGGCCGAGTGTTCGGTTGGGTGCTGCGTCTGATGAGCCACATGGTGGTCGGCGCCGGCGTACCGAGCTCGGTGCAAGTGGTGGAGGTCGAGATCGATACCTGGCTCGGCCATGTGCGCGTGCTCAACGCCTATACTGGCCTTGCGGTGGGCAAGCTCGCCGCCCCGGCGCTGGCGCGAAGCCAGGCCGCGGGCGCGGTGATCCAGGGCATCGGCTACGCACTCCATGAGTCGCGGGAAACCGATCCTTCGAGCGGGCACATCCTGAGCGGCAGCATGGAGGATTACCGCATTCCGGGGATTGGCGACATGCCGAAACTGGATGTGTATTTCGACGAAGCCGGCTTCGAGCATGTGCCGGGCGGCAGCGTCGGCATCGGCGAAGTCGCCACCGTGCCGACCTCGCCCGCGATCGCCAACGCCATCCGCGATGCGATCGGCGTGAGGCTGACCGAAATTCCGTTCCGGCCCGATCGTCTGGTCGCCGCGCTGAAAGGGAGGGATGCAGCATGAGTGTCGCCGTCATGACCGCCGCCGAGCCCGCGCCCGAATTCCGCGCCGGAGGCACCGACCTCAGCGAACGCCGCCGCAGCGGCGTGTCGCAGGGAATGCTGGTCGATATCTCGGCCACGGGCGACAGGACGATCAGCTGGGACGCCGAGGGAGCGGCCCGGATCGGCGCGCTGACCACCATCGCCACGATCGCGACCGACGCTCGCATCCTCGCCGCTTATCCCGGCATTGCGGCAAGCGCGCAGGGACTCGCGACGCCACAGGTGCGCCACGTCGCGACGCTCGGGGGCAATCTCGCGCAGCGTTCACGCTGCTGGTATTTCCGCCGGCCCGACATTGCCTGCCTGAAGAAGGGCGGCAGCACCTGCCCGGCCCGGCCCGGCAATCATCTCTATGGCGTTGCCTTCGATCTCGGCGACTGCGTCGCACCGCATCCCTCGACCATGGCGGCGGCTCTGCTCGCCTATGATGCGACCATCACCACGGACCGGCGCAGCGGGATGACGATCGCCGACCTGCTCGGCGACGGCTCGCTCTCGCACGCCGATCACACGCTCGCAACCGGCGAGATGATCGAGAGCATTGCGCTTCCTGCTCCGCTTCAAGGCGAGCGCGCGTCCTACAAGCGGGCGATCAGCCGGACCCATGCGGAATGGCCGCTGGTGGAGCTCTGCGCCCGCGCCATAATCACCGGCGGCAAGTTCGAGCTGGTGCGTCTCGCAGCCGGCGGCGTCGCGCCCGTGCCGCTTCGCCTCACCGCCGTGGAAGTCTCGCTCAACGGCAAGATTGCCAATGTGGCATCGATTGCAGAAGCGACGAAAGCGGCGAGCGCGGGCGCCGAACCATTGCCGATGACGGCCTACAAGCTCGATCTTCTGCAAGGGCTGGTACGCGACGCGCTGGAGCGGCTTTCGAACCAACTAACCGTCTGAGCGATCCGACAGCCGGGCACGGATCTCCGGCTTCAGCACCTTGCCGACCTTGGAGCGCGGCAGATCGTCCCAGACTTCGATCTGCTTCGGTGTCTTGACGCTGCCGATCCGCTGCTTGACGAAGACCGTCAGCGCCGTCGCATCGACGCTCCGGCCGGCACGGGGCTGGACCACGGCAACGATCCGCTCCCCCCATTTCTCGTCCGGAAGGCCAATCACGGCGCAATCCTGGACCGCCTCATGCACCCGCAGCGCGTTCTCGACCTCGATCGAGTAGACGTTGAACCCACCGGTGATGATCATGTCCTTGGCGCGATCGACGATATAGAGGTAACCCTCGTCATCGAGGTAACCGATGTCGCCGGTGTGGTGCCAGCCATGCGCGGAGGCCTCAGCCGTGGCCTCGGGATTTTTGTAGTAGCCTTGCATCACCAGCGAGCCGCGAACCACGATCTCGCCGCGTGAACCGGTGGGCAGCAGATTGCCGTCGCCATCCATGATGCGGGCCTGCACCAGCGGGCTTATTCGCCCGGCCGAGGCGAGACGCTCCATCGCGATGGTGCCGTCGGCGTTGTAATGCTCCTCCGGCGCCATCATCGCGATCATCATGGGCGCCTCGGTTTGACCGAACAGCTGCGCCATCGGCCCGATCCGCCGGAGCGCCTCCGCAAGCCGTGCGGCCGAGATCGGCGCCGCGCCGTACCAGAAGCATTGCAGCGACTCGAGCTTCGCCGAGTCGAGCTTCGGATGATCGAGCAGCATGTATATCACGGTCGGCGGCAGGAAGGTGTGCGTGACGCGATAGCGCTCGATCAGATCGAGGAACTCGGCGATGTCGGGGTGATGCATGATCACGATGCGGCCGCCCAGCGTCATGATCGGGAAGCACAGCACGCCGGCGGCATGCGTCAGCGGCGCCAGCGCGAGATAGACCGGACGGCCCTTGAAGGGATAGCCCATCAAGGTCAGCGCCGTCATGGTCTCGATGTTGCGGCCCGACAGCATCACACCCTTCGGCTTGCCGGTGGTGCCGCCGGTGCCCGGGATCATCGCGAGATCGTCGATCGTCTCGCGTTGATAAGGCTCGTCTGCGAGGCCGGCGAGCCAGTCGTCGAATGATGGCGCAAAAGGCAGTTCGGCGTCGAGGCAGACGAGGGTGCGCAGCTTTGTCAGCTCTGCACGGACCGCCTCGACCATCGGTGCGAAGCTCGAGTGAAACAGCAGCATGCTGCAATCGAACTGATCGAGGATGAGCCGATTTTCGGCGGCTTCGTTGCGAGGGTTGACCGGGCACCAGACCGCCCCCGCACGGGAGATGCCGAACACGCAGGCGAAGGCGACCGGATCGTTTCCAGACAGGATCGCGACCTTGTTGCCGGGCGCAATGCCCGATCGGTCGAGCCCCCGCGCGATGCGATAGCTGAGCCGCTGCACCTCGCCATAGCTGAGATTGCGTCCATCCATGGTCAGGCACGGCGCATCGACGCCGAGCGAGGCACCCTTGTCGAGATAATCGATGAAGCGCATGTTCGATCTCGCGATGAGACGGGTGGCGCATGGGTGCACCACCCGCGATCGTTTTAGTCGTGCACCGTCAGAACCGGCTTGCTGACCAGCCCGAAGCTGCGCAACTGGCCGAGCAGCTCGTGGTGGCCGAACGCCTGGCAGCCGGAGGCAAACCCCACGCGCCTGGGCGGCTGCTGCAACAGGTGCGCCGCGGCATAGGCCTGCAGCAAGCCGGTCTGCTTGTAGTTGCTGTTGCCGTAGATGACACAGTGCGCGCGCCCGAGCGGGCCGGAGGCATGCACCGAATCCAGCGATTTGTTGACGCGCGGGTTCTCGCGCGGCGGCATGGTGTTCATCACGCCGGCGGCGGTCTGCGCCAACGCAGCGTAACGATCGTCGGGGTTCATGTCCTTGGTCGCTTCCAGTGCGCCGGCGACGATCTGCGGCACGCCCAGCATCAGCGCGCGATTGAACACGCCCCCCAGCACCTTCACGTTGGCCACGCGCGGATCGCGCTTGAACCACACCGGGTGCGAGGTGCCACCCCACGGCAGCGCCAGCGCCAGCTCGTGCTGGCCGGGGATGGCGAGGTTGTAGAGGCCCGCATCGGGCTGATGCTCGACGTATTTGTTTTGCTCCAGGTAGTAGGCCTTGGCCATCGCGGCGTTGACCAGGATGGTCTGCGTCGATGCGATGGTCGGGCTGCCACCCCAGAACACGGCGATATCAAGCGTGTCGAGCCCGGGCGTCTCCAGGCACAGCTGCGCGGCGATCTCGCCGGTGGTGTACATCTGCGCAATGCCCGGCGCGAGCAGCAGGCCGGCATTGGCGAACTTCGTGCCCCATTCCTGCTCGAGCGTGATCAGCCAGTCCTGCTCGCCGGTGGTGTCGGTGTAGTGGCATCGGGAAGCCCAACAGGCCTGCACCACCTCGGCACCGAACCTGGAGAACGGGCCCACGGTGTTGAGCACCACCGAGGCGCCCTTGAACAATTCAGTCAGCGCGGCCACGGTGTGAGGCACCGCAACCACTTCGTAGTCGGCGGTCTCGATGCCGGCCACGTTCGCCTTCATTGCGGCGTTGAGCTTCTCTGCGCTGCGGCCGGCGGCGATGAAGGGGATGTTGTACTCGCGCAAGTATTCGCAGACCAGCCGGCCGGTGTAGCCGGACGCGCCATAGACGATGACGGGTTTCTTCGCGCTCATTCTCGTTCCTCCGAAATGCTTGTTGTCGTTGCAGCTCACATTCCCATGCCGCCATCGACCGGCAATCCGATGCCGGTGATGAAGCGCGCGTTGTTCGAGCACAGGAACACCGCGGCGTCGGCGATGTCGCCGACCTCCGCGAGCTTGCCGAGAGGCGTCTGCTCCACCACCGAGCCGACCGCGGCATTGACGTCGGGCGCGAGACCGATCTTCACGATGTCGTTGGCCAGCTGCAGGCCCATGTCGGTCGGGATCAAGCCGGGATAGATGCAGTTGACGCGGACGCCATAGCCGAGCTTGCCGGCCTCCATCGCCGCAACCCGGGTCATGCGGTCGACCGCGGATTTCGTGCCGGAATAGACCGCGATGCTCGGGAAGGCGATCGTCGCGGCGACGGAAGCGATGTTGACGACCGCGCCGCCTTTGCCTGCCGCTCCGCCCGGCCGCATCGCGCGGAACGCGTGCTTCATGCCGAGCACGGTGCCGACGATGTTGACGTCGCACATCCGCCGCGCGTCCTCGGCCCTGATCTCGCTGACGAGGGACGTGATCTCGATCCCGGCATTGTTGATGAGGATGTCGTAGCCGCCGAGCATGGCGATCGTCGCAGCAGTCGCTTTCTCCCACTGCGCATCGTCGGCGACATCGAGATGCACGAAGCCGGTCTTCACACCAAGCCTGGCGATCTTGCCGGCAGTGTCCTTGCCGACGTCATCGAGAATGTCGCCGATCATGACCGCCGCACCGGAGCGCGCCAGTGCTTCGGCAATGGCCCCTCCTATCCCGCGGGCTCCGCCGGTGACCAAGGCTTTGCGGCCATCAAGACTGTTCTCACTCATCGCACGTCCTCCCTTTGCCTGGACTGATCTATTGGACTGATCTGTTCGCTGATGATCGGTGCGTACTGCGATCGGCAGCACGGTGCCGGCGCGGTTGCGCAACGGCATGCGGATCCGTTCCGGCGGCACGGCGCCGGCGGTTGCATTTCCTCCATTTGCAGACGTCTTGACGACTGTCCAAATTCCTTGGCCGCACACTCCTCCCGGAACTTGACAGTTGTCAAGAAGAAAATTTGACAGTTGTCAAAGAGGATGGTCTGTAGACGATGACGGACGATGTGACGATCGTGGTGACCAAGAGGCGGGAGACAGCGCGACAATGGCGCGGCAAGCGACAGGAGCGGCGAAGCGAGAGGCCGTGGCGGAGATCGTGCGGGACGACAAGTTCAACGCGCGGCGCATCGAGCTGGCCGAGGCCGCGCTCGAAACGCTTGGAGAGCTTGGCTTCGCCCGGACCAGCCTGCGGGAGATCGCGCAGAACTCGGCGTTCACGCACGGCGTGTTCCACTATTATTTCAGCGACAAGATCGACCTGATCTGCTGCTGCGTGCGCCACTACAAGGCGAAGTGCGTGACGCGATATGACGAGGTCGTCGCGACGGCAACGAGCCGCGACGAATTGATGGAAGGTTTCCTCGCCAAGCTCGCAGCGACGCTGCAGAACGAAGCCGACATGCACCGTCTTTGGTACGATTTGCGCTCGCAGGCGATGTTCGAGGCGGCGTTTCGCAAGGATGTCATCGAGATCGACAAGAGCCTGAAGGCGATGATCTGGCGCATTGCCTCCCGCTATGCCGAGTTGGGCGGCAAGCGGCCGGCATCGTCGCCGGCCGCGCTCTATGCGCTGTTCGATGGTCTATTCCAGAGTGCGCTGCTCAGGCACCTTGCCGGTGACGAGACGGCAATTCCCGAACTGCTCGACGAAGTCAGGCACCTGCTACCGACGGTCTGCTGAAGCGCACGAGCCGCGCCCGTGATCCGCGGACGTCGAGCTATGCCACCCGCTCCCTCGCAGTCGGCAAATGACGATTACGCCGCGGTCGCGGGCGGCAGGGCCAGCACCGAATAGATCGCCTGGGCATCGCGCGAGGCGCGGAGCTTCTTGGCGATGTCCTGATCGCGGAGCAGGCGGGCGATGCGCGCGAGCGCCTTGAGGTGATCGGCGCCGGCGCCTTCGGGGGCGAGCAACAGGAAGACCAGATCGACCGGCTGGCCGTCCATGGCCTCGAAATCGATCGGGCGGTCGAGCCGCGCGAACAGGCCAAAGATCTTTTCGAGCTTGGGCAGCTTGCCGTGCGGGATGGCGACGCCATAGCCGACCGCGGTGGTGCCGAGCTTCTCACGCTGCAGCAGCACCTCGAACACCGAGCGCTCGTTCTGCCCGGTCAGCTCGGCGGCCCTGGCCGCGAGCTCCTGCAAGGCCTGCTTCTTGCTGTTGACCTTCAATGCCGGGAGAATCGCCTCGGGTGCGACCAGATCGGTAATCGGCATGGAGGCTTTCCGAGGTGAATTAAACCGTCAGGTTCCGATTTGGCCCGCTTGATAGACCAAGCCGGGCCGGCGTCAATAACATGAAGCAGGAGGGGGACTTAGCCCCGATCCAGATGTGGGGGGCTTCTACTCCAACGCAATCCCGGTGCCAACTCCCGCGTGCGGCTTTGCCGCGGTCATTGTTAAGGTCCGGAATCGTACGGACGTCCGCCCTGACCTAGCCGCCCGGCTTGCCGTCGACCTTGGCCCCGGGCGGATCGATCCAGCCCACATTGCCGTCCGCCCGGCGGTAAATGATGTTCACCCGGCCTGAGGAGCCATGCTGGAATACCAGGCAAGGCGCGCCGCTGAGGTCGAGTTCCATGACCGCCTCGCTGACCGAGAGCTGCTTCAACGACGTGGTTTGCTCCGCAATGATCACGGGGCTGTAGCCGGTGACTTCCTCTTCGTCCTCTCCGGGCGCCTCGAGCACGTAGGCCGTCGCGTCGAGCGCAGCCATGGCCTCGGAGGCGACATGGGCCTTGCGGGCGGAGCGGTCCTTGAGCCGGTTCTTGTAGCGGCGCAGCCGCTTCTCGATCATCAGCAGCGCCTGGTCGGCGCTGGCATAGGCATCCGGCGCGTTCGAATCGGCCTCCAGCGTGATGCCGGAATCGAGATGCAGGGCGCAATCGGTGCGGAAGCCGAAGCCGTCCTTGCTGAGCGTGATGTGGCCGGAATAATTACCGTCGAAATATTTGCGCAGCACCTCGTCGGTGCGATCGGCAACGCGGCCGCGCAGGGCCTCCCCGACGCTGATGCTCTTGCCCGAAATCCGAAGGGTCATGGATGCCTCGCTTGGTTTGCTCCTCGGCTGCGACGACGTCATCGCAGCCGAAGTCGTTCCCTGCGCATGATCTCCCCACGAACACTTTCCGCGTTGGTCGGGAGGGGGAGCCGCCGTGCATTCTTCCGGATCATGCGCGTGCCTGGATCGGTTGCAAAGGGGAGCCGAGAGTAGCGCGATTTCGCGCCAGCGCAATCAGGCCGGCTCGGGGTTGCGCGAGCGATCGGACAAGGCGGTGGAGAGGACGTTACCAAGGGCGCTCTGCTTGTCGCGGCGGCGTTGCACCGAGGAAGGAATGCGCATGGCTTCGCGGTACTTCGCGACCGTGCGGCGGGCAATATCAATGCCCGAGGCGCGCAAGCGTTCCACGATGGTGTCGTCCGACAGGATCGCGGAGGGCTCCTCCGAATCGATCAGCTGCTTGATGTGATGGCGCACGGCTTCGGCGGAATGCGCCTCGCCGCCGTCGGCCGAGGCGATCGAGGCCGTGAAGAAATATTTCAGCTCGAACGTGCCGCGATTGGTCGCCATGTACTTGTTGGCGGTAACGCGCGACACCGTGGATTCATGCATCTGGATGGCGTCGGCGACGGCCTTCAGATTCAGCGGGCGCAGATGCGCGACGCCGTGGGTGAAGAAGCCGTCCTGCTGGCGCACGATCTCGGTCGCAACTTTCAGGATGGTGCGGGCGCGCTGGTCGAGCGCGCGCACCAGCCAGGTCGCGTTCTGCAGCGCGTCGGTGAAATAGGACTTGTCGCCGTCCTTGCCGATCTTCTTCGACAGCTCGGAATAATAGGTCTGGTTGACCAGCACGCGCGGCAAGGTGTCGCTGTTGAGCTCGACATGCCAGCCGCCGTCGGGACCCGGGCGGACATAGACGTCGGGCACCATGGTCTGCATACGCGCCGAGCCGAACTTCATGCCGGGCTTGGGATTGAGGCGGCGGATCTCGCCGATCATGTCGGCGATGTCCTCGTCGTCGACGCCGCAGATCTTGCGCAAGGCCACGATGTCGCGCTTGGCGAGCAGATCGAGATGCTCGACCAGAGCCTGCATCGCGGGGTCGTAACGGTCGAGCTCGCGGAGCTGGATTGCGAGGCATTCGCTTAAGCTCCGCGCGCAGATGCCGGGCGGATCAAATTTCTGCAGCACGGCGAGGACGCCCTCGACGTCGGCTTGCGAGGCGCCAAGACGCTCGGCGGCTTGGCCGAGATCGGGCGGCAGATAGCCGGCCTCGTCGACGAGGTCGATCAGGTACTGGCCGATCATGCGCTGCGCAGGCGCGGTGAAGGCCACCGAGAGCTGCTCGGCGAGATGGTCCGAGAGCGTCATCTCCGCAGCCACGAAGGCTTCGAGATTGTAATCCTCGTCGCCGGAGGCGCCGCCGCCCCATTCGGTGTAGGTGGTCGGCGCGGCGTCCTGGGCGTTGCGGGCAGCCGCCTCGGCCGGCTCCTCCGAGAAGACGTTGTCCAGGCCCGTGTCCAGGGTCTGCTCGATCTCGGCGCGGGTGCCGAGATCCTTGCTCATCCATTCGTCCTGGCCCGGCTCGAAGCCGTCCGCGCTGCCGCCAAAGCCGTCATCACCAAGACCGTCGCCGTGGCCTTCTCCCTGGCCGCCGGCCTCCTCGCCCGCGCCGTACTGGCTGGCCTCGCCGGGGGTCTCGCCCGCGGGGGCCTCGTCATTGGCCCGTTCCAGCAGCGGGTTCCGCTCCAGCTCCTCTTCCACGAAGGTGGTGAGATCGAGATTGGACAATTGCAGCAGCTTGATCGCCTGCATCAGCTGCGGCGTCATCACCAGCGACTGCGATTGCCGGAACTCTAATCTCTGCGTGAGGGCCATGAAGCAAGAACCGTTCCCAAAAATTGGTCCGATTTTTGCTTATCTTAGTCCAGGCCCGATGTACATGTCTTGACGAAACGCAAAAACGGGCTAGAGGCGGAATTCCTCGCCAAGGTAAAGGCGGCGCACATCCGGATCGGCAACGATCTCATCCGGGGTTCCCTCGGTCAAGATTTCCCCGGCATAGACGATATAGGCGCGATCGGTGAGCCCGAGCGTCTCGCGGACATTGTGGTCGGTGATGAGCACGCCGATGCCGCGATTGGTGAGATGGCGGACGAGGTCCTGGATGTCGCCGACCGCGATCGGGTCGATGCCGGCGAAGGGCTCGTCGAGCAGCATGTAGTTCGGCCGCGTCGCCAGCGCGCGCGCGATCTCGACGCGGCGGCGCTCGCCGCCCGACAGCGCGATCGACGGCGATTTGCGCAGCCGCGTGATGTTGAATTCGTCGAGCAGGGAATCGAGCTGCTGCTCGCGCTTCTTGCGCGAGGGCTCGACCACTTCGAGCACGGCGCGGATGTTCTGCTCGACGGTGAGGCCGCGGAAGATCGAGGCTTCCTGCGGCAGATAGCCGATGCCGAGGCGCGCACGCTGATACATCGGCAGCTTCGTGACGTCGTGGCCGTCGAGCTCGATCGCGCCGCGATCAGCCTTGATCAGGCCGGTGATCATGTAGAACACGGTGGTCTTGCCGGCGCCGTTGGGGCCGAGCAGGCCGACCGCTTCGCCGCGGCGCACATAGATGCTGACGCCGCGCACCACCTGGCGGCTGCCGAAGGCCTTTTCCACGCTATGCACCGCCAGGAAACCCGGCCGCTTCAGCAGCTGCGGCGCGCCAGCGCCATTGGACCTGCCGGCAGCCCTGACGGGGTGGACAGGCTGCGGACGCGGCTCGGGTTGATAGTCGGCTTCGTAGCCGCCCTGATAGTCAGCCTGGAACTGATCGGGCGCTCGCGCCTGGTCGCGGGCGAGCGGCGGCGCGTCGCGGATCGGGCTGGTCACGAGCCCGCCGACGCTGTCACCGAGTGCAGTAATGTCCTGCCGCGCAAATCCTGGCCGGCCGCGCTTGGCGGGGCGCCGACGGAACATGCTGAAGAGATCGACCATCCCCGCCTTCCAGCCTTTCGCGACGATCCTGCGCGGAACTCGCGCGATCTGCCGCAGCGGCCTTCGATTCGCCGATGCAGCATGAGTGAAGGGATGTCTCATGCCCAGTGAAACACGCCCGAAAAGCGGTGGACCCCGCCTCGAAGCCTTGTGCGCTAGATACAGTCTCGGCGGCCAAGCTTCAACCTCGGTTCGGCCGTCCCCGAACCAAGCCGTTGAATTATTTCGGTTTACTTGCACCGGGCAATTGCAGAGGCGGCGCCCCGCCGGGCTTGCTCCCCTGGCCGCAATCGCTGCCGCCGCCCTGCGGCAGCAGGGCCTGAACCCGGCCATTGTCGGATTCCACCCGCGACACGCCTGTCGTCATGTCGACCATCAAGCGGTCGCCGCGCAGCACGTTCTTGCACTGCGTCAGGACCACCTGACCGGAGCCGCCGAGCATGGTGATGAGATTGGTCCTGGTGTCGAACACGGCGGTATCGCCTGTCACCACCTGGTCCTTCTGGGTGACCACGACATTGCCGCGCGCCTCCAGCCGCTTGATCGAGGAGCTGCCGCCCGGACCCGGCTGCGCCGACTGCATCGGCGCGGACTTGGCGCCTTTCGCAGGTGCGGGCTGCGGCGTGGCGGGCTTGTCGCCGCCGGATTCGTAGAACACCACCAGCGTCTTCGAGGTCATGGTGGTGTCGCCCTGGACGACCTTGACGTTGCCGGCGAAGGTCGCCTCCTTCTTCTTGTCGCGCATTTCGAGCGAGGCGGCCTCGATCTGGATCGGCTGGTCGCGGTTCTGCGAAAAGCCCTGCATCGCATTGGGCACGCCCTGCATCGTGCTCTGCGCGATGGCGGCGCTGCCCGCGACCAGCGCGATGCCGGCTGCAAGTGCAGCCGCGCCGATGATGGCGCGCCGCTTGTGGCCGCTGCGCGAGAAGATCCTGGTCATGAAAATCATCTTGAGTTGGCAGACTTGTTCTGAGGCGTACGTGTCTTTGCCGACGACGCAGGCTCGACCGGCGCAGTCTGTGCGCCGGCAGGCTCGTCCAGCTTGTCCAGATGCATCACCACATTGCCTTCGAAACGGATGACGTCGCCGCCTTCCGTAATTCGCAAGCGATCGGCGCTCAGCGTGCCGTTGGTCAGCTTGACGTCGACACGCTCGTCCGAGGAGACCGTGCCCTTGTTCATGTCGACGAAGGCCGAGTTCAGCCGCGCTTCATAGCCGGTGGAGGTGCGCAGGAAGATGTCCTTATGCAGGTCGAGCTGCTGCTGCTTGTTGTCGAAGCGCCCGGTGCGGGCATCGAGCAACAGGGTGGATTGATCCTCCATCAGCACTTTCGCGCGCAGGTCGTTGAGATCGACATGGTCAGGGTCGGTGATGTCCTGCGTCGCGGTCTTGGCCCAGAGCTCGTAGGGCCGCCGATCCGGCGTGAAGCCGGACAGATGCGGCGATTCCATCGTGATCTTGGTGCCCGACACCACCATGTTTTCGACCGTAAGCGGCAGCTCCGGAATCCTGAACTTGTTGAAGAACGCGATGTAGATAATCACGGCCATGGCCACGACCACCGTCGCGGGGACCCCAACCCGCAGAATCCGCACCAGACGGCTATGGCGCGCCGCGCTGGCAAACTTTGCCGCGAGCGCGGCGTCGTAGGTGGGATTGTGGGCCGAATTCACCTGAGCTCCTGAGGTGTCGCTCGCCAAGCCGGGTCGAGGGCGCCCCCATTGTACCCGTCGCCGCCGCAAGATGCAGCCGCGGACGTAAACCTTGGACTAAGCCTTGGCACATAAGCCTTGACGTATCAGGCTTGGACAGGCCGCAGGAAAGTGTCCGAAACGGGGCGCAGACCGGAGTCTACCCGGCGATCGAGGGCTCAGGAATGCGCGAAAATGTCCTCTTCCGCCCAGCCCTGGAGGTCGAGCAGGGCCCGGGTCGGCAGGAAGTCGAAACAGGACCTGGCGAGCTGCGCGCGGCCTTCCCGGACCAGCATGGCATCCAGCCGCTCGCGTAAAGCGTGCAGGTGCAGCACGTCGGAGGCGGCGTAGGCGAGCTGCGGCTCGGTCAGGCTGTCGGAACCCCAGTCGCTGGATTGCTGCTGTTTGGACAGATCGACATTGAGCACCTCGCGCACGAGGTCCTTCAGGCCGTGGCGGTCGGTGTAGGTCCGGGTCAGGCGCGAGGCAATCTTGGTGCAATAAATCGGCCCGGTCATGACGCCGAAGGTCTGGTACAGGACCGCGACGTCAAACCGCGCGAAGTGGAAGATTTTTGTGATGGCGGGATTGGCCAGAAGGGCCTTCAGGTTCGGCGCGTCGGTATGGCCCTTGGGGATCTGCACCACGTCGGCGCTGCCGTCGCCGGGCGAGAGCTGCACCACGCAGAGCCGATCACGGTGCGGATTCAGCCCCATGGTCTCGGTGTCGATCGCCACCGCATCGGTGTAGCGCGTGAGGTCGGGCAGGTCGCCGCGGTGCAGGCGTACGGTCATGGCGTTCAGAACCTCGGGTCGAATCGGTTGCGTCAGCACAATAGCTAATTCGGATTGCCGGCGGTGTAGCCATTGCCGGCGGGCCGCGCAAGCACGCGGTTCGGTCAGGTCGTTGCCGGCATGATGCAGATCGACGCCCGCGCAACCCTTCAGGGCGCCTTCTTCGCAGGCACGGCCGGCCTGCCGGGCGTCGCCCGGGCTTGCGGCTGTACCGATGCAGCTTCCGGCGTCGCGATCGCGATCGCGAACAGGCGCCATTGTCCGGCCACGACCTGAAACGTCAGATCGAACTGGATCTGCTGCGGCCGGGTCGGAATGTAACCTGCAAGGCGCAGCATTCCGTGCTGATCGAGCGCGGGCGCATCGCTGAACTGAGGCGCCAGCAATGCCGCCGCATAGAGATCGAAATTGCGGCGCCGCAGGTCGAGAAAATTCAATGCGAGATCTGCGGCGGTGTTGCGCGCCTGGAAGTCGGGCGCAGCGAGATCGCGCAGCACCGTGTAATTGCCCGTGCGGTTGGCATCGTTGAGCGTGAGCAGCGTCGAGCGGATCAGATAGAGTGCCTTCTCCAGCGTGACAGGCAGCGAGGACTGCGCCGGGGCCGGCTCAGGCGTCTTCTGCTGGGCCATGGCCCAGTCGCTGCCGCAGCACAGCAGCAGCGCCAGGGCAATCGCGGCGCGCGCATTCAATCGCATGGAACGTCCCTGTGCATGAAACGGCTCTGCTGCATTCACCAGCCGACGCGCATGCCGACGCGGCCGCCCAAGCCGCCGCCATTCGTGCCATAGGTCAGACCGCCGCTGGCCTGCACGTGCTCGCTAACGCGCAACGCCGCACTCATGGAGAGCGCATTGGTATTCTGAAACGTCCCCCAGTTCATGCTCATCGCGATCTTCTCGGACGGCATCAGCCAGGGCGAGCCGGACAGCGCAAAGGCCATCGCGACGCCGTTGACCGCCTTGCCGGTCCTGCCGTCGAGGTCGTTGAGGCGGGCATTGATGCCTGCGAGCTGGCTGTTGATGCCAGCGATATCCGCGGGGGTCGCAAACCCGAGCGCGCTGAGCGAGGTGGATGCGAGATTGCCGGCAGAGTCCGTGGTGACGAGCTGCACCGGTCCGGACTGCGCGGCCGTGCTCGCGGCCGAGGTGACGCCCGTCATCGTGTAGGTATTGCTCGCGGTGCCGTAGACCTGCTGGTTGGCACGCGTTGCAGTGGCACCATTGCCGATCGCGGTGGCGTTCGCGAAGGTAGCCGAAGCGCCGTTGCCGAAGGCCGAGGAATTTGCGCCGGTGGCGGTGGCGCCGTTGCCCATTGCGGTGTTCGCGACGCCGTTACCACTCGCATTGGCGCCGTTTCCGACTGCGATGTTGAAGCTGCCGGTCCCGCTGGCATTGGATTGCGTGCCGTTCGCGATATTCGCCGAATTGGCGCCGTTGGCATTCGCCATATAGCCGGCCGCCGCGTTGGAACTGTTGGCGCCGAATGCGTTGGCGGCGTTTCCGGTGGCGACGTTGTAGCTTCCGGACCCGCTCGCGTTGGTATTCACGCCGGTCGCGATATTGAAGCTGTTGTCGCCGGTCGCGTTGGAGTTTGGGCCGGTCGCGATGTTAGCGCTGCCGTTGCCGTAGGCGTTGGCGTTGGTCCCCGTCGCGGTGTTGGAGCTGTTGTCGCCGTAAGCCCTGGCGACAAACCCGCTCGCGAGATTTCTGCTGTTGTTGCCGGAGGCATTAGAACTGCGCCCGGTCGCGACGTTCCTGCTGTTGTCTCCGTTGGCCAGGGCGGTGAGCCCGGACGCGAGATTACCGCTGTTGTTGCCGCTGGCGTTGGCTCCGGCGCCGGCCGCGATATTGTTGCTGTTGTCGCCGCTGGCCTGCGCGTTGTTTCCGGACGCCATGTTTTTGCTGGTGTCACCGCTGGCGATGGCTCCCGCTCCGGTCGCGCTGTTGAAGCTGTTGTTGCCGCTGGCGTTGGCATTGTTTCCGGTCGCCATATTGGAGCTGCTGTGGCCGCTGGCGTTGGCGGAACCGACGGCAATATTGCTGCTGGCATTTCCGTCAGCGTAAGCGCCGCTCCCGATCGCGGAATTGTTGCTGCCCGCACCCGGAGCGGAGGCGGAGGGCCCGCAGGCAAAATTGCTCGCTGAGCCGGCGGCCGAGGCGCCTTGCTCGGACGCGGCACCATCCACGCAGATGAACTGGGCCCGGGCTTGCGGCGCGCCGGCGCAGGCCGCGATCACGGCGAGCAGCGCCGTTGCGAGACAAGCGGTGACTGGCGCTCGCGGTGAAATCGTCATGTCAGGTCCCCATCCCGGTCTTGCAAACCCGCAATCGGCAGGACGAGGAAGAATGAAGACCGTCACTTCCAGCCCCAAGCCGCCGCCAAACGCGATTGACGTTTGGCAACTCTCAAAGCATGCGGCCCGTGCTCTTGGGAAGACGCGCGATGCACCAAAGCCTGCGCGGCCTATCGTCCTCCCATGTTCATGGGGGGGCCCCGGTGCCCCGGCTTCTCAGTCCGTGCACGCGCTTCGCGAAAGGCCGGACGGTTTGCCGAAGGCTCGGCTGTTGCATGGAACCCACAATGGCGCACGAACTGCCCGTTTCGGCGCAGCCTAGGGCGCGCGCCCGTGGAAATCCGGCGGGCTCTCCCCATCTGCCAGTTTCCCTCCCCGCCGCCCCACGAATCGAGATCCATGACCGAACAGAGGCTCGCCGCGCCGATCGACGATCCATCAGAGCGCCAGCGCGGCTTCTCGCGCTATCAGGCGTTTCTCATCGCGCTGCTCGCGTTCACGCAGTTCACCATCATCCTCGACTTCATCATCATGTCGCCGCTCGGCGCCATCCTGATGCCCGCGCTCGACATCACGGCCGCCCAGTTCGGCGTCGCGGTGTCGGCCTACGCGTTCAGTGCCGGCATCTCCGGCGTGCTGGCCGCCGGCTTTGCCGATCGCTTCGATCGCAAGCGCCTGCTGTTGTTCTTCTATATCGGCTTCACGCTCGGCACCGCGCTCTGCGCGGCTGCGCCGAACTTCCATGTGCTGCTGCTCGGCCGGATCGTGACCGGATTGTTCGGCGGCGTGATCGGCGCGGTGGTGCTCGCCATCATCACCGATCTGTTCCCGCTGCATATCCGCGGCCGCGCGATGGGACTCATCCAGACCGCGTTCGCGGCGAGCCAGGTGCTCGGCATTCCCGCCGGGCTGTTTCTCGCCAATCGCTGGAGCTGGCATGTCTGCTTCATCGCGATCGTCGTGGTGTCGATCGCGGCCATCGCCGTCATCGCCTTCGCCATGAAGCCGGTCGATGCGCATCTGAAGCTGAAGCAGGACAGAAACCCGTTCCACCATCTGGTCGCAACGCTCGCGCAGCCCCGCTATACGCTGGCCTTCGCGGTCACGACGCTGCTGGCGACCGGCGGATACATGCTGATGCCGTTCTCCAGCGCCTTCACCGTGAACAATCTCGGCATCGACATCGCGCATCTGCCGACGATCTATCTCGTCTCCGGCCTGTTCAGCATCGTCACGGGGCCGCTGGTCGGTCGCGCCAGCGACGCGTTCGGCAAGTACCCGACCTTCGTGTTCGGCAGCGTGGTGTCGGTGATCATGGTGCTGATCTACACCCATCTCGGCCACGTCACGCTCGCGACCGCGATCCTCGTCAACGTGCTGATGTTCGTCGGCATCTTCTCGCGCATGATCCCGTCGCAGGCGCTGATGTCGGCGATCCCCGATCCCGACCAGCGCGGCTCGTTCAGCGCCATCAGCGCCTCGCTGCAGCAGCTCTCCGGCGGCCTCGGCTCGGTGCTCGCCGGCGCGATCATCGCGCAGGCGCCCGACGGCGCGCTGCTCCATTTCGACCGGATCGGCTACGTCGTCGTCGCCACGACTCTCATCGCGCTGGTGGCGATGTACTTCGTGCAGAAGGCGGTGGCGGAGCGGGCGGGGAAGCGGGTGGTGTGAGGGGAGAGAGGAGCCGCCGTCCGAATTCGTTTTCCGCGCGGTGGAAGTCACCTGCTTTGTGGCGGACACAGTGCCGCACGTCACGTAGCCACGTTCTTCGCTAGTTTCATCCGATCGGTCCTCGCGACTCGACAAGAAACAACACGACCAAGGGCAGGAAATGGGAAAGCTGACACGACGAACATTCGTGATGAGTTCTGCCGTCGCGTTGTGCGCGCCGGCTGTAAGGACCGAGGCGCAATCCGCGTGGCCGTCCAAATCGATCAGGATCATCGTGCCCTATCCACCGGGCGGCCAGACCGACGGCATCGCACGCGCGTTCGGCGACTTCCTGGCGCGGCAGGTGGGCAAGCCGGTCATCGTCGAAAACAAGGGCGGCGCCGGCGGCGTCATCGGCGTGACAGAAGCGAAACGCGCCGATCCGGACGGCACCACCATTCTGTGCACGATCTCGTCGTCGCTGATCCAGAACCGCGTCACGGTAAGAGACCTGCCCTACGATCCCGAAAAGGATTTTACCTATCTTACGATGGTCATCGGCGCTGGCGGTCCGGTCGTGGCGGCGAAGAAGACCGGCGCGACCAACCTGCGCGAGTTCATCGAATACTGCAAAAAGGTCGGCAGCGTGAACTGGGGATCCTACGGCGTGGGCTCGACGCCGCACGTCCTGATCGAGACGATCGCCAAGCAATACGGCATCAAGGTTCAGGTCATCCAGTATCGCGGCGAGGCGCCGATGTGGAATGACGTCGCCGGACAGACGCTTGATGGCGCCGCCGGAAGCTATGCCGCAGCCGCGCCCGTCATCCAGGCCGGCACCGGCAACCTGATCGGCGTGGTCGGCACCCGCCTGCCGCCCCATCCGAACACGCCGACCATGACCGAGCAAGGCGCCGTCGGCGACTTCTACAGTCTGCGCCCTTTCACCACGTTTGCGGTGCCGTCCGGCACGCCGCGGGATATCGTCGATCGGCTCTCGCCGCTGCTAATCCAGGCCGGAACCGACCCGAAAGTTCAGCAGATGCTGAACAACTTCATCCTGTCATCGCCGGCCGACTTCGAAATGACGAATCGGATCTTAAAGCGCGACAGCGAAGTGATGCTCCGCATCCTGAGCGATCTCGGCGTCAAGCCGTCGGAGTAGCTGCGTCGCGGACTAGCAGCCCAGCGCGCTTCCTGCTCCTCGTGGCTCTCCGTATTCCGCGCCCAGCCGACATCGAGCGGATCATGGCGACACTCGGGGCGTCTGCCGGCGTGTCAAATGCACGGTCGTCGTTGCGGAGCCGCCCAGATGGCTTCCAGATATTTTCGTGCAGAAAGCGGTGGCGGAGCGGACGGGGAAGCAGGTGGTGTGAGGGGCGGCTCCTGCTCTACATGGGTGAACCCACGCCGGGCCTCCGGTGACCAAGGTTGCATCGGTGCGCCGAACGGAGATCTCCAGTGAAATTCAAACTTGCCGCCGCGATCCTCGCCGCAAGCCTCCCGCTGGCATCGATGGCTTTCGCCCAAGACACCGCCCAAGGCACCGCGCCGGCCGACCTTGCAGTGATCGATGCCTGCCTGAAGAAGGTGGAGAAAACCGGCGGGTTTGGCGGCGCATGCGTCGGGCTCGTCGCCGACCCCTGCATCAAGGCGGCAGATGGCGCAAATGACGACGTCGCCAAATGGAAAGCCTGCGCGGCGCGCGAACTCGCGGTTTGGACGCAGAAAACCAGTGAGGCGCTCAAGAAGGTGAAGGCCGGCGGGTTCACCGACGTGATCAAGGCCGCCGAGGAATCTCAGAAAACTTTCGCCGCCTCGCGTGATCGCTTCTGCGCGGCCTTCGATAAAGTCGATCCCGGCATGTACAAGGGCGGCGCGAGCTACTGCCGCCTGCGCGAGACCGCGAACCACGCGCTGAGCCTGATCAAGCTCGGCGCTGCGGTGAGCGAGCACTGAGACCTCTTAGCCGCTGGTCGTCATCGGCTTTGCCGGCCTTTTGCCCCATCGCGACGAGGGCTTCGGCCGCGAGCGCGGTGGACGTCGTTCATGGATGACCGGGCAACGGCTGTCGGCGCGTAGCGCTTGCCGAGCGATCGACCAAGCCAGCCGCCCCCAGCTCGCCTGCGATCTGGGTCGGGCCGACGAGCGATGGAGGCGATTCGGTACACATGAGCGCTGCGTCCCGGTTTTGGCACCGGTCAGCGGCTCAAATCCCATGCAAATGAGCGATTTCAAGCGCTTGAACAGGATGTGGTGCCCAGGAAAGGACTCGAACCTTCACGGCCGTTAAGCCACTGGCACCTGAAGCCAGCGCGTCTACCAATTCCACCACCTGGGCATGCCGTTTGGGGCACGGAGGCGGTTACTACGGTTCGGTGACGCCGTTGTCAATTCATGCTTGAAGAGCGGTTCGGGATGCCGATTGCGCATCGCAAACCGGCCCGATACAAGCCTGACAAGACGCACTCTTTTCCGCAGGAATGGCTCCCATGGCATCGAATCTGGACACGCTGGTCACGGTTTTCGGCGGTTCGGGATTTTTGGGCCGGAATGTCGTCCGTGCCCTGTGCAAGCGCGATTACCGGGTCCGGGTCGCGGTGCGGCGGCCGGAACTGGCCGGATACCTTCAGCCCTCCGGCCGGGTCGGGCAGGTCCACACCGTGCAGGCGAATCTGCGCTATCCGGCCTCGGTCGAGGCGGCGCTGCGCGATTCGCACGTCGTGATCAATCTGGTCGGCATCCTCGCCGAGGGCGGCGAGCAGACCTTCGACGCCGTGCAGGCCAGGGGCGCCGAAACGATCGCCAAGGCGGCGGCCGCGGCAGGCAGCTCCCTGGTGCATGTCTCCGCCATTGGAGCCGATGCCGAATCGCCCTCGCACTATGCCAGGGCCAAGGCGGCCGGCGAGGCGGCGGTCCTGGCCGCGGTGCCCTCGGCGACGATCTTCCGCCCCTCGGTGATGTTCGGCCCCGAGGACCAGTTCACCAACCGCTTCGCCGCGCTGGCCCGGATGTCGCCCGTGCTGCCGCTGATCGGCGGGAGTACCCGGATGCAGCCGGTCTATGTCGGCGACGTCGCCACCGCGATCGCGGACGCCGTCGACGGCAAGGCCAAGGCGGGCGCGACGTACGAGCTCGGCGGGCCCGAGGTGCTGACCATGCGCGAGATCATCGAGACCATCCTCGAGATCACCGACCGCGAGCGGATGCTGGTGCCGCTGCCGTTCGGCCTCGCCCGCTTCAAAGCCGCCTTCCTGCAATTCGCGCCGGGCGCGTTCAAGCTGACCCCGGACCAGGTCACGCTGCTCGAGCGCGACAACGTCGTGTCGGAGGCGGCAAAGGCCGCCGGCCTGACGCTGGAAGGGCTCGGCATCGCCGCCGATTCGCTGGAAGCGATCGCCCCGCAATATCTCTGGCGCTTCCGCGCGGCCGGCCAGTTCCAGCGCAAGAGCGCGTGAGAATCACGAGATGCCGTTTGCCGCTGCCATCGACGACGCCGTCGTCTCGACCACGTAGCCCGGATGGAGCGGAGCGCAATCCGGGAATCGTGCCGCCGGCGCTAGCGGCCCCGGATTACGCTTGCGCTCCATCCGGGCTACGGACCGTCGAACCTACTGCCCGAGCGCCAGCGCGATCAGGCCGAGCGTGCCGACGATGACACGCCACCAGGCGAACACCACGAAGCCGTGGCGGGTGACGTAGGTCAGGAACGTCTTCACCACGATGATGGCGGTGATGAAGGACACCACGAAGCCGATCGCGACGATGCCCATATGGTCCGTCGTCATCTCGGCGCGGCTCTTGTAGAAGTCGTAGGCGAAGGCCCCGATCATGGTGGGGATGGCGAGGAAGAACGAGAACTCCGCCGCCGCGCGCTTGTCGGCCCCGAGCAGCATCGCAGCGACGATGCTGGCGCCGGAGCGAGATACGCCCGGGATCATCGCCACGCACTGCGCGATGCCGATATAGAGATACATCAGAAGCGGAAATCTGGTGGCGTCGTGCTCGCGCGGCTTCAGCTCGAGCTTGTCGATCCAGAGCAGGATGGCGCCGCCGACGATCAGCGTGAAGCAGATGACCCAGGGATTGAACAGCAAGGCCTTGATGTACTTGCCGGCGACGAGGCCGACGATCACGGCCGGCAGGAACGCCACCAGCACGCCGATCACGAAGCGGCGCGCATCGGCATCGCCCGTGAACATGCCGATCACGACGTCCCAGAGCTTCCTGAAGTAGAGCCCGACGATGGCGAGGATCGCGCCGAGCTGGATCAGAACCGTGAACGAATCCCAGAACGCGCCTTCGCCGAGATGGAAGAAGCGCTCAGCGAGCAGCAAATGGCCGGTCGAGGATACGGGAAGGAACTCGGTCACACCCTCGATGATGCCGAGGATCACTGCCCGTATTGCGTCTGACATATTTACGGTCCATTTCGGCTTGAAAAGCGGGGCTCTTCTCGCCTATTCGCCCCCATGCCGCAATCGCAAAATGCGAAATCACGCCCTTGCCTCGCGGTTATGAAGGACTAGTGTGGCGCCGCACAAACATTGATGGATTCTTAAGCACCATCAAATAGTCAAAGGCTTCATGTTTACGCTGTTTCATCATCCGTTCTGTCCGCATTCGCGCTTCATCCGCCTGATCGCGGGCGAATACGGGCTCGACCTCAAGCTGGTCGAAGAACGCAGCTGGGAACGGCGCGAGGCATTTTTGCTGCTCAACGCCGCCGGCACGACGCCCGTCTTGGTGGACGACGAGCAGCCGCCCGTGCCGGGCGCGGCGATCATCGCCGAATATGTCGACGAGGCCTACGGCGGCGAGATGGGCGTGAAGCGCCTGATGCCGGAGACGCTTGCCGAGCGCGTCGAGGTGCGCCGGCTGATGGCCTGGTTCAACGAAAAATTCTTCGAGGAGGTCTCCCATCCCCTCGTCACCGAGCGCATCTACAAGCGCTTCATGAGCGAGGAGAACGGCGGCGGCGCGCCTTCGGCCGACGTGATGCGCGCGGCCAAGGCCAATGTGCGCTATCATCTGGCCTATATCGGCTGGCTGGCGCAGACGCGTAATTTCCTCGCCGGCGACCGGCTCACTTACGCGGACCTCGCCGCCGCGGCGCATCTCTCGGCGATCGACTATCTGGGCGACGTGCCATGGAGCGAGGACGACGCAGCAAAGGCGTGGTACGCGCGGGTGAAATCCCGCCCGTCGTTCCGTCCGCTGCTGAGCGAATGGCTGGCCGGCGTGCCGGCATCGCGGACCTACGTGGACCTGGATTTCTGAGCTCCGATCCGACTGAACTGAAGACGGCGCTCAAGCGCGAAGCCCTCGCGCTCGGCTTCGACTGTATCGGCATCACCGCGCCGGGCACGATCGAGAGCGCCGGCAAACACTTCCTCGAATTCATCGCATCGGGCGGCCATGGCGACATGGACTGGCTGGCCGCGCAGCCGGAGCGCCGCGTCGATCCGCGCGGGCTGTGGCGCGACGTGCGCAGCGTGATCATGCTCGGCGTCAATTATGGTCCCGACTCCGATCCGCTCGCGATCCTGAAGCAGCGCACGCGCGCGGCGATCTCGGTCTATGCGCAGGGCGACGATTATCATGACGTCATCAAGAAGCGGCTGAAGGCGCTGGCGCGCTGGCTGGTCGCGACCGCGCCGTCGGACGTGAAGGTGTTCGTCGACACCGCGGCGGTGATGGAGAAGCCGTTGGCGCAGACTGCGGGTCTCGGCTGGCAAGGCAAGCACACCAATCTGGTCTCACGCGAATTCGGCTCCTGGCTGTTCCTCGGCGCGATCTACACCACGCTGGAGCTGCCGCGCGACGTCGCCGAAATCGATCATTGCGGCTCGTGCCGGGCCTGCCTCGAGATCTGCCCGACCGCGGCCTTCCCAGCGCCGTACAAGCTCGATGCGCGGCGCTGCATCTCCTATCTCACGATCGAGAACAAGGGACCGATCCCGCGCGAATTCCGCAAGGCCATCGGCAACCGCATCTACGGCTGCGACGATTGTCTCGCCGCCTGCCCCTGGAACAAGTTCGCGCAGGAGGGACGCGAAGCCAAGCTCGCCGCGCGCGACGACTTGCGCGCGCCATCGCTTTCTGAACTGGCACGCCTGGACGATGCCGCCTTTCGCGCGCTGTTCACGAAGTCACCGGTCAAGCGCATCGGCCGCGATCGCTTCTTGCGCAACGTGCTGATCGCGATCGGCAACTCGGGCGAGGCGGCGCTGGCGGAAGAAGCGCGGCGCTTGCTCGATGACGCAAGCCCGCTGGTGCGCGGGGCTGCGGTTTGGGCATTGGGGCAGCTGGTGGAGCGCGGAGAGTTTGAGGCGATGAAGTCTGTGGCGATGAGCGCAGAATGCGACGAAGGTGTCAGTCAGGAGTGGCATGCCGCCTCCGAACCCACCGCCGTCATGCCCCGCGAAGGCGGGGCATCCAGTACGCCGTGACCTATCGGCTCAATCACAACCGCGTCTGGAATACTGGATCGCCCGCCTTCGCGGGCGATGACACCTGTTGTTTAGGCGAGAGCTTTGCACTCCTAACCTCGCTCCGAGGACGCTCACACTTGATTTCCCTCCCCAATCCCGCAATCTCGCGCGCATGACAAACATGCCTTTCTTCACCCGCGACGGCGATACATTCCATCCGACGGAAGTGGCCAATGGTCCCTGGGATCCGAAATCGCTGCACGGTCGCGTCATCGTCGGCCTGCTCGGCTTTGCCATCGAGGAGCGCCATTCCGGCCCCGACTTCGTGCCGGCGCGGCTCACCGTCGACATGTTTCGGCTGCCGACCATCGACAAGCCGATCGACGTGACGACGCGCCTCGTGCGCGACGGGCTGCGCATCCGCGTGGTGGAAGCGGAATTCGTCTCCGGCGGCGTCAGCATGGCGCGCGCCTCCTGCCAGCTGCTGCGCAAGACACAAAATCCCGAAGGCAACGTCTGGTCGCCGCCGAACTGGGAGGTGCCGAAGCCGGACGAGATTCCGAAGCCGACCGATCCGAGGCTCGGCATGAACGGCAAATGGACGACGCGCCCGATCGTCGGGCACATGGGCTCGCTCGGGCCGCGCCGGCTCTGGATGAGCGAGGTGCGCGAGCTCGTTGCCGGCGTGCAATTGACGCCGTTCGTCCATGTCGCCGTTGGCGCCGATTTCGCCAGCCCGTTCGCCAATGCCGGCGACAACGGCCTCGGCTACATCAACAGCGACGTCACGATCTATTTGCACCGACTTCCGGTGACGAAGTGGATCGGCTTCGAGGTGGTGAACCACCACGCCACCGATGGCGTCGCGATCGGCGAATGCTGGCTCTATGACGAGCAGGGCCCGATCGGCACCGCGACAGTCGCCGCGCTGGCGCAGCGCAAGCCGATGGCAAATCCGTCGAAGCGGTAGGGACTTTCCCCACTGTTATTCCGGGGCACGCGAAGCGTGAGCCCGGAATCCATAACCACGATCGGGAGTATGGATTCCGGGCTCGCGCCAAGTGGCGCGCCCCGGAATGACGATGTGGAGGGAGACGCGCCTACCCCAAATGCCGCTGCATCTCCGGCCGCGCCTTGAGTTCGGCGCCCTGCTTGGCGACGATCTTGGCGATGCGTTCCGGCGCGAAGTTCAGATCGACGAACGCCGGCGCGGTGTTGGCGACCTCGCGATAGCCAGCGATCTTGCCATCCTTCAGCGTCATGATCGCAACGCCCTCGAACATCGCCCGGGCGCCGTTCGCTTCCGGCCGCGTCGAGCGATAGCTGAAAGTGTAGCGCGCATAGAGTGTGGTGCCGTCCGAGACGGGGTCATGCATGTCCCAGCGGAAATCGGTCGCGGTGCGATAGAACCAATCGTCGATCATCGCGGCGATCTTCTCGCGGCCTGCGAAGGCGCCGTAGAAGACGTCGTGATAGACGCCATCCTCGGTGAACAACTCGGCGAAGGCGCGGCCGTTGCGCTGCTCGACGGCAGCGCAGAACGCGCGCAGCATGGCGGTGGTGTCTGTCATTGGCGCTTCTCCCTCCCTCGTTCTCCGTCATGCCCCGCGTAGGCGGGGCATCCAGTACGCCACGGCCTTTCGGCTCTATCGCTGCCGTCTCTGGAATACTGGATTGCCCGCCCCTGTGCGCCATAGCGCACTAGGCGGGCAATGACAGCGAGTTACACTCTCACCCGATCTCGGCCACCGCCGCAAGAATGCGGGCGATGTCCTGCGGGCGGGAGAGGCGGTGGTCGCCGTCCTGGATCATGGTCAGCACGACGTCGTCGGCCGGCAGACGGTGCGTCAGCGCGAAGGCGTGCTGCCAGGGCACGTCAGGATCTTTCGCACCTTGCAGGATGCGGACCGGGCAGCCGAGATCGATGGCGCTGCCGAGCACGAGATGGTTGCGGCCCTCCACGATCAGGTTCCGCGTGATCGGATAGGGCGAGCCGTCGCCATAGTCCGACGGCCTCATCCAGACGCCCTTGGTCTCGATCTCCTGCTTCACCGCCGGCGAAAAAGTCTTCCACATCAGCTCTTCGGTGAAATCGGGTGCCGGCGCGATCAGCACGAGCCCGGCGAGCGAGGCTTTGGCTCGTTGCTTCTCTTGCTTGTCTTGCCGCTTCTTGATCTCGCGCGCGAGCAGCAGCGCCATCCAGCCGCCCATGGACGAGCCGATCAGAACCTGCGGGCCGTCGCAGAAGCGTTCGAATACCGCAACGCTGTCCTCGAGCCAGCGGCCGATGGTTCCATCGGCGAAATCGCCGCCGGATTCCCCGTGACCGGAATAGTCGAACCGGACCATGGCGCGGCCGTGATCCCGGGCCCAGCCGTCCAGCGCCACGGCCTTGCCGCCCTGCATGTCCGACTTGAATCCGCCCAGCCAGACCAGGCCAGGGCCGTTGCCCGCACGGTGGCGCACCGCGATCCTGCGTGCGGACGGACCCTCGCCCACGTCGATGAAGTCGAGCACGGCATCGGGAATTGGATCGGTCATGGAACGTTTACTCTGACTGTGCGGTTTGAGCTGTCGGGGGCGCCTTCTGCGGCGCAATCGGGATGCGGCATTGGCCCCTTTGGGACGCTTGCGGAACAGAAGCAAGGTGTCTATGTCGATCAGCGTGCCCGGGCGTGACCAAAATGCCTCGCATTTGAGGGTTTTTCGCTTCCCGCACGAGCGACTTGCTTGCCGGCAACCGCATCTTCCTTCAAGATAGCCGCTTCTTTCACAACTTTGGAGAACCACCCATTCGCCGTCCTAATAAAGCTCCGCCCGCTGCCAGCAAAGACGGGCCGCGCATCAATGATGATATCCGCAATGCGCAGATCCAGCTGATCGACGCGGCCGGTGACAACAAAGGCACCGTCGAGACAGTTATGGCAATCCGCATGGCTCAGGAAGCCGGCATGGACCTGGTCGAGATCTCGCCGAATGTCAGCCCTCCCGTCTGCAAAATTATGGACTACGGGAAGTACAAGTATTCGGCACAGAAGAAGGCCGCCGAAGCCCGCAAGCGGCAGAAGACCGTCGAGATCAAGGAGATCAAGCTCCGTCCGATGATCGACGATCACGATTACGACGTGAAGATGCGCGCGATGCAGCGGTTCTTCGAAGAAGGCGACAAGGTCAAGATCACGCTGCGCTATCGCGGCCGCGAAATGGCGCACCAGGAGATCGGCACCAAGCTTCTGGACAAGATCAAGACCGACGTGGCCGAGCTCGCCAAGGTCGAGCAGGACGCGCGCTTCGAAGGCCGCCAGGTCGTCATGGTGCTGGCGCCGCGCTGATCGCGACTGGTTGAGACCATAGCAAGTTTGACGGCCCGTCCGGATCTCCGGCGGGCCGTTTTGTTGTGGTCGAGGTGCAGGCCACGAGCGCTGCTACACCCTCGCCCGCTTGCGGGAGAGGGAGCGCACCGCGGCTGTGGCGATTGATCGAACCTTCAGGTCCTTGTCGCCTGCCAGGTACCGCTGCAGGGGTCGCCGGAAATGATGCCCTTCCAGGAGCCGGCGCCGTTCACGCCGGCGAGCCGGCCGCCGCCGCTGGCATGGGACGCGCCGACCGAGACATGGACCGCGACCGCGCCGCCACGGTTGACGGTGCCGGAGACCCGGCCCCCGCCGGCGGACGAGACCCGGCGGCCGGTGACGGTGAAGGGCACGCTGTAGCCGGAGCTGCAATTGCCCCGGGTGGTGGCGAAAGTGACATTCCAGATGCCGTCATAGCTGCCGACGCGGGCGTCGGCAGTCGAGGGCAGCACGGCCGTGGCGAGCACGGCGAACAGCGCCAGACGGCGCGGGCGGGCGAAATCGGTCAAAAACGAAAGAGATCGGGAAAAACGAGCCATTTTGGTCCTGCTCCGGGCGACACGGCTGGGACATGGGGGTGGCAACATCGGATAGTCGCCGGCCAGGTTCCGTCGGTTCATCGTTGCCAATTGGCTTGTCCTCTGCCATAAGCCCAGCCTTCATCGCCCGGCTGATTAAGGGCTGCCGTGGCGGTGTTCGTGCGGGTTTCGCGCTTGTCCGTAAAACCTGAGCAAAATCAACGCTCTAACGAGCATTTTTGACGGCCAGCCGCCTTCGCGGGCGGATCGCTGTGGCCATTAGGAGAGCCAAATGCCCAAGCTGAAGACCAAGTCGGGCGCTAAAAAGCGCTTCAAGGTGACTGCCACCGGCAAAGTGATGCACGCCCAGCGCGGCAAGCGTCACGGCATGATCAAGCGGACGAAGAAGCAGATCCGTCAGCTCCGCGGCACCCGCGTGCTGTTCAAGACCGACGGCGACAACGTCAAGAAGTACTTCTTGCCTAACGCCTGATCGCGTCCACGATCACTGCCGAACGTGCCGCGCCTTTGCGCGGCAATCCGATAACCAAAGTCATCTCTGAAGGATTTCGTCATGTCTCGCGTCAAACGCGGTGTGACCGCCCACGCCAAGCACAAGAAAGTCTACAAGGCCGCCAAGGGCTTCTACGGCCGCCGCAAGAACACCATCCGCGCCGCCAAGCCGGCGGTCGAGAAGGCGATGCAATACGCCTTCCGGGACCGCAAGCGTAAGAAGCGGACGTTCCGCGCGCTCTGGATCCAGCGCATCAACGCTGCCGTCCGTCCGTTCGGCCTGACCTACAGCCGATTTATCGACGGCATGGCCAAGTCCGGGATCACCGTGGACCGCAAGGTGCTGTCGGATCTCGCGATCAACGAGCCCGCCGCGTTCCAGGCCATCGCCGAGAAGGCCAAGGCTGCGCTGGCGGCGTAAGGCTTGCGCTAGCGGGCCTTCCGGCCCGCAGCCTGCAGCGCGCGTTGCGAGTAACGCCGGGCGACCTCCGCCCTGCAGAATGCCGTAAACGACTGATACATGGTGCCGGACTTGTTCCGGTACTTGACGTCGCATGCGTGCATCTCGCGCTTGTAGGCCTGCGCCTGCGCGGCACTGAGGCCGGGCTTGAAGTCCGCCTCGCACTTCTGCTCGACGGCGACGCCGAGCTCGACATCGCCGCTCGCGGTCAGCTGGCAATCCCTGAAGACCTTCATCGCGCTTGCGCAGCTCTTCTGGCTGCTGATGGCGGCCGCGACCTCGTCCAGCGTCATGGATTGGTCCATGCAGACCATGGCGCGCGCTGGGGTACCGGCGATGGACAGAATAGCGGCCAGAACGGCCCAACAGCATTTCGACGGCATCGCGAAGGTCTCCTCGTATCCTCCCTTGGTGGCCCGCCCCCGCACGAGGTTCAACCCAGCCGGGCGGGAGCCCGAAAACACCGGCTTTTTGCTTGACGTTACGCCCTTCCGGCGGCGACAACCCAGCCGAATTTGGAGCCAAGGATTTGCCTGTGTCCGACCTCGCAACGCTCGAAACGTCCATCCTCGACCAGATCGCCGCCGCCGGCGATGAAGCCGCGCTCGAAGCGGTGCGCGTCGCAGCCCTCGGCAAGAAGGGCTCGATCTCGGCGCTGCTCGCCACGCTCGGCAAGATGTCGCCCGACGAGCGCAAGACGCAAGGCGCGGCGATCAACCAGGCCAAGGACAAGGTCGGCGAGGCGCTCGCCGCGCGACGCGATGTACTGAAGTCCGCGGCACTCGATGCGCGACTGGCGTCCGAGACCGTCGACGTCACGCTGCCGCTGCGCGACGCGCCGGCTGAAGCCGGCCGCATCCATCCGCTGAGCCAGGTCTGGGACGAGCTGACCACGATCTTCGCCGACATGGGCTTCTCGGTCGCCGAAGGCCCCGACATCGAGACCGACGACTACAATTTCACCAAGCTGAACTTCCCGGAAGGCCATCCCGCGCGCGAGATGCACGACACGTTCTTCTTCAACCCGAAGGAGGACGGCTCGCGCATGCTGCTGCGAACCCACACCTCGCCGGTGCAGGTGCGCACCATGCTGAGCCAGAAGCCGCCGATCCGCGTGATCTGCCCGGGCCGCACCTACCGCATCGATTCGGACGCGACCCACACGCCGCAATTCCACCAGGTCGAAGGCCTCGTCATCGACAAGAGCTCGCATCTCGGCCATCTCAAATGGATCCTGCACGAGTTCTGCAAGGCGTTCTTCGAGGTCGATCACATTAACATGCGCTTCCGTCCCTCGTTCTTCCCATTCACTGAGCCGTCGCTGGAAGTCGACATCCAGTGCCGCCGCGACAAGGGCGAGATCCGCTTCGGCGAAGGCGAGGACTGGCTCGAGATTCTCGGCTGCGGCATGGTGCATCCGAACGTGCTGCGCGCCTGCGGCATCGATCCCGACGAGTACCAGGGCTTCGCCTGGGGCATGGGCATCGACCGCATCGCCATGCTGAAATACGGCATCGCCGATCTGCGCCAGCTGTTCGACAGCGACGTCCGCTGGCTGAGCCATTACGGCTTCAAGCCGCTCGAAGTGCCGACGCTGGCGGGAGGGCTGAGCTCGTGAAATTCACCCTCTCCTGGCTGAAGGATCATCTCGACACCGACGAGCCGCTCGAAAAGCTCGCCGACAAGCTCACCATGATCGGGCTCGAGGTCGAGAACATCGAGGACAAGGCGAAGGCGCTCAAGCCTTTCACCATCGCGAAGGTGATCTCGGCCGAGCAACATCCGAACGCGGATCGCCTGCGCGTCTGCATGGTCGACACCGGCGACGGTGGCGCGCCGGTGCAGGTGGTATGCGGCGCGCCGAATGCGCGTGCGGGCCTCGTCAGCGTGTTCTCGCCGCCCGGCACCTACATTCCCGGCAAGGACATCACGCTCGGCATCGGCACCATCCGCGGCGTCGAGAGCCGCGGCATGCTGTGCTCGGCGGCCGAGCTGCAGATCTCCAACGACCATGACGGCATCATGGAATTGCCGGCGGATGCACCGATCGGTGCCGGATACGCGGAATGGGCCGCGCTGGGCGATCCCGTGATCGAGATCAATCTGACGCCGAACCGGCAGGATTGCACCGGCGTGCACGGCATCGCGCGCGATCTCGCCGCCGCCGACATGGGCAAGTTCGTCGATCACACCATCAAGCCGATCAGGGGCGAATTCCCGTGCCCGGTAAAGGTCACGGTGGAGGACCCCGCGCTATGCCCGGGCTTCGCGCTTCGTCTCGTGCGCGGCGTCAAGAACGGGCCGTCGCCGGAATGGCTGCAGAAGCGGCTGACCGCGATCGGGCTGCGTCCGATCAACGCGCTGGTCGACATCACCAACTTCATGACATACGACCGCGCGCGGCCGTTGCACGTGTTCGACGCCAAGAAGGTGAAGGGCAATCTCGTCGTGCGCCGCGCCCGCGACGGCGAGAGCCTGCTCGCGCTCGACGGCCGCACCTACAATCTCGATCCCGCGATTTGCGTGATCGCGGACGAGCACGGCGTCGAATCGCTGGCCGGCATCATGGGCGGCGAGGCCTCGGGCTGCGACGAGACCACCACCGACGTGCTGATCGAATCGGCGTTGTGGAACGAGATCAACATCGCCCAGACCGGCCGCAAGCTCGGCATCAATTCCGACGCACGCTACCGCTTCGAGCGCGGCGTCGATCCGGCCTTCATGGTGCCCGGGCTGGAGCTCGCGACCAAGCTGGTGATGGAAATGTGCGGCGGCACGCCGTCCGAGAATGTCGTGGTCGGCAAGGCCTTTGGCGACGATCGCCTGATCGAGTTCCCGATCACCGAGGTCAAGCGCCTGTCGGGCATTGAAGTGCCCCAAGCCGAGATGAAGCGCATCCTGACCCATCTCGGCTTCATGATGGCGGGCCCGGGCCCGGTGGTGAAGGTCGCGGTGCCATCGTGGCGCTCGGATGTCCACGGCAAGGCCGACATCGTCGAGGATATCGTCCGCATCTTCGGCGTCGACAAGGTGCCGATGACGCCGTTCGAGCGCGGCGAGGACGCCCGCAAGCCGGTGCTGACGCCGCTTCAGCTGCGCACCCGCCGCGCCAGGCGGGCGCTGGCAAGCCGCGGCATCATCGAAGCGGTGACTTGGTCGTTCATCACGAAGGCCGCGGCGCAATTGTTCGGCGGCGGCCAGCGCGAGCTCGAAGTCGCGAACCCGATCGCGTCGGACCTCTCCGACATGCGCCCGACGCTGCTCGCGGGCCTGATCGCGGCGGCACAGGCGAACGCCAATCGCGGCATGAGCGATGTCGCGCTGTTCGAGGTCGGCCAGATCTTCAGGGGCGATCGCCCGCAGGACCAGTTCATGGCCGCAAGCGGCGTTCGCCGCGGCTTTGCCTCGTCCGAAGGTCTCGGCCGGCACTGGTCGGGCTCGGCGCAGGCCGACGTGTTTGACGCGAAGGCCGACGCGCTGGCGGTTCTGGCCGCGGCCGGTGCGCCGATGCAGGCGCTGCAGATCGTCGCGGGTGGACCGTCCTGGCTGCATCCGGGCCGCTCCGGAACGATCCAGATCGGCCCGCAGAACGTGCTTGGATATTTCGGCGAGGTGCATCCCCGCGCACTGGAGGCGCTCGGCGCCGACGGCCCGCTTGTCGTGTTCGAGGTGATCCTCGACCGCATTCCCGAGGGGAAGAAGAAGCCGACCCGCGCCAAGCCCTTGATCGAGCTGTCGGCGTTCCAGCCGGTATCACGCGACTTCGCCTTCATCGTCGATCGCACCGTGAAGACGGGCGACATCGTGCGCGCCGCGCAAGGCGTCGACAAGAAGCTGATCACCGGCGTCAACGTCTTCGACGTCTATGAGGGCAAGGGCATCGATGACGGCAAGAAGTCGATCGCGATCGCGGTCACGCTCCAGCCGCGCGAGAAGACGTTGACCGATCAGGAGATCGACGCCGTCGCCGCCAAGATCGTGGCCGAGGTGACGAAGAAGACGGGCGGCACTCTGCGAGCATGATGCCGAAAGGCGTGAAGCGGTTTTCGGACGACATCATGCTCCAGAATGGAAAACATGACCCTTGCTGACTTTCTCCCGAAAGACGTCAGCCTCAGCATTGCGATGGCGCTTTGCGCCGTCGCTTTCGTTTCGGGCACCGCACGCGGCTTCTCCGGCTTCGGCGCGGCGCTGATCTTCATGCCGCTGGCGAGCAGCATCGCCGCGCCGCGGCTGGTCGCGGCACTCCTGCTCGTCATCGATTTCGTCTCGGCCGCGCCGCTCCTGCCCGACGCATGGCGCAAGGCCGACCGCAAGGCCACCGCGGTGATCGTGCTGGGCGCGCTGGTCGGCGTGCCCGCGGGCACCTATTTCCTCAGCGTGCTCGAGCCCGTCACCACGCGCTGGATCATCTCCTGCTTCGTCGCCGCTCTGCTGCTTCTGCTGCTGTCGGGCTGGCGCTATCGCGGCAAGGACCACGCCTGGCTCTCGGTCGGCATCGGCGGGCTGTCCGGCTTCTGCAGCGGTCTCGCTCAGACTGGCGGCCCGCCGATCGTCGGCTACTGGCTCGGTCGTCCGATCGCGCCGATGGTCGCGCGCGCCAACATCATGCTGTTCTTCGGCGCCTCCGATTTGTTCTCGATGATCAGTTACGCGGCCACCGGCCTGATCAGCCGCGAAGCGCTGGCGCTGGCGCTGATCGTCGGCCCGGTCTATGCGGCCGGCGTCGCATTCGGCGCCTCGCTGTTCGGACGCGCCAGCGAAAAAGTGTTCCGCGGCATCTGCTACGCGCTGATCGCGATGGCGGTGATTTTTGGATTGCCCGCATTGGATGGGGTGTTGCGCCGATAAGCTCCGCCGTAGCGGGCTTAATTGCCCTGCTGCCGCGGCGCTCTGCGCTTCTTCGTCGACTGCGTCGGCACGTCGGCGGGGTCGTCCTTGAGCGCGCCGATCTTGCGCAAGGCCGCGTCCGCGGCGCGCTCGCCGCTGTCCCAGGCGCCGTCGACGGTGCCCCACAGCGTCTCATGGGTGGCTTCGCCGGCAAGGAACACGTTGCCGATCGGCTCCGCCAAAACCTTTCGCGAGAGCTGGCCGCCGGGGGAGGCCGCCGACATCGCGCCCATCACGTAAGGCGATGCGTTCCAGCGCGTGGCGCTGGTCTTCTGCACGGCGGAAGCAGCTTCGCTGCCGAACAGTTTTGTGATCCATTCCCTGGCAAAGGCTTCCATCGCCTTCTCGCCCTGCTCGGAAAGCTCGCGGCCGAACGCGCCACCGACATCGATAGAGCAGAGCGAGGAACCGCCGATATTGGCGAACATCAGCCCCGTGCGCGTCGAGCTGCTTTGCTCGATCAGGATATCGTCGCGCAACAGGCCGAGCGGGTTACCCGGCAATTGCAGCATGATGCGATCGTAGCTGCCGAGGCCGAGCTTTGCCGCTGCGTCCAGCGTGCGCTTGGGAATGTCGGGGGTGAACTTGATCGCGCCCGATGTCAGCACGTTGGTCGAGACCGTGACGACGACGGCGCGCGCGGCGATCTTGCCGGCTTGCGTCTCCACGCTGACGTCACGGTTGCTCCAGGCGATTCGGCTCGCCGGCGTCGACAGCACCACCGGCGCCTGCTCGCCGAGCTTGGCGATCAGCGTGCCGAGGCCCTGACGGCAGGCGATCGCCGCGTTGCGGTCCTGCGCGCGCCCCTTGTCGATCGCCGACAGCTCCTTCAGGTCTTTGCCGGCGAAGCCCGCGCCCAGCAAGAACTCGGCCGCGCCAGCCCAATCGCCGAGATCCTTCGGCAGCACAGACGCGCAGGACGTATCCAGCTTGCCGCGCGCCGCCTCGTCGATGGCGCGGTTGGCGCGCACCAGCGCCGCCAGGAACTGCTCGGTTTCGCCCGCACGCGCGTTGCGGCGGCCGATGCGCATCTTCTGGCCGGACGGCGCCGGCAGCACGTCGAGCCCGGCATTGCGCGCCAGCCGGATCATCGGATTGGTATCTGGATTGTACATCCAGCGTGCACCGCGGTCGAACGGCATGTCGAAAGTGATGGTATCGGTGAGACAGCGGCCGCCGATCCGGGACGCCGCTTCGACCACGATCACCTTGCGGCCCGTCGCCATGATGCGTCGCGCCGCAGCGATTCCCGCAGCCCCGGCTCCGACCACGACGATGTCGGCCTCGCGTGGCAGGCTGGCCGCGTTGGCGCGCAGGGCCGGCACCGTGGCAAGAGCCGCCGACGCGACAAGGAAACCGCGGCGCGTGATTGTCATGTCATGGTTTCCGAGGACTTGCGGCGGACGGGAACAGTCAGCGAACCTTGCCGCATCTGATGTTGCACGGCAACCATCATGGTGAATCAATCGTGCTTGACCTCACGGAGTGATGAACCGAATTGCAAGACGTTTCGACCATGATAGAGAAGGGAAAAAGACGGCCGGGAAAGGCCGTGGGGGGAGTTCGACATGGGGACGGTCCTGGATTCAGTCGGCAAGTTGATTGCCGCGTACCTCTCCAAGGAGGTGCCGGGCTACGAGCCGTTCACGCCGAGCGACCCGGAGCACCTGCGCGGCGTCATCGAGCCCGGTGACGTGCTGCTGGTCGAAGGCAACAACCGCATCTCCGGCATCATCAAGTATTTGACCCAGTCGACCTGGTCGCATGCCGCGCTCTATGTCGGCCCGGTCGAAGGCGCCGCGGAGCCCGACGGCGAGCCGCATGTGCTGATCGAGGCCAATATCGGCGAAGGCGTCACCTCTGCGCCGCTGTCGAAATATTTTCCGTATCACACCCGCCTCTGCCGCCCGGTCGGGCTGTCCTATGAGGATCGCACCACGGTCTGCCGCTATGCGATCAACCGTATCGGCTTCGGCTACGACACCAAGAACATCGTCGACTTGATGCGTTATCTGTTTCCGATGCCGATACCGCAGCGCTGGCGGCGTCGCATGATCGCGATCGGCTCGGGCGATCCGACCAAGATCATCTGCTCGGCGCTGATCGCGCAGGCGTTCGATGCCGTGCGTTACCCGATCCTGCCGAAGATCACCAAGGCCGGCAGCCGCGCCGCGCGCCGCGAGATCCTGCACATCCGCGATTCATCGCTCTACATGCCCCGCGACTTCGACATCTCGCCCTATTTCGAAGTCGTCAAACCCACCATCGTGCACGGGTTCGACTACACCGCGCTGCACTGGGCCGACAAGCAGAAGCCGCTCGAGGAGGTAGCGGGCACATTCGGTGTGTTTCCAGAAGCGCTCTTGGCGCCGCCGCTCGTTCCTGAAGCGATTGACGAAGAGGCGTCGGCTGAAATTCCCGCTGAGGAAGTGAGCGTGCGGCTTGCGGAGATGGGCGCCAGTTTCTCGGAGCATTTCGTGCAGCTCAGCGACCTCGCAACGTATCGCGCACGGACGCGGGCGATGGCGGCTTAGATCCGCCGTCGTCCTGGCGAAGGCCGGGACAACTTGCGGGGAAATTTCGCTCTCTCCGTCATTGCGAGGAGCTCTTGCGACGAGGCAATCCAGACTGCCCGCGGGAGTATTCTGGATCGCTTCGCTGCGCTCGCAATGACGATGGAGAGAGCGCGATCTACCGCTCCGCCCGTCCGATCACCGCCATCAGCTCTGCAATCTTCGCGCGTTGATCGGCCTTGTCGCCGCTCGCGATGGCGTGCTCGACGCAATGGGCGACGTGATCCTTCAGGATCTCCTCCTCGACCCGGCGCAGCGCGGCCCGTACCGCCGAGATCTGCGTCACGATGTCGATGCAGTAGCGGTCATCCTCTACCATTTTCGAGAGGCCGCGAACCTGGCCCTCGATCCGGCCGAGGCGTTTTCCGACAGATGCCTTGATGTCCTTGCGCATGCGGTCTATATACCCCTACCGGGTATGGGTTGCAAGACCCGGATACAGGCGCCGGAGCAGGGCTATGAAAGAACACGGGCATCATCACGACGCGGGCGGACATTCCGGATGCGGGTGTTCCGCCAAGACGGAAGCGGCCAAGACGGAAGCTGCCAAGCCGCCGGCGTCCTCCTGCTGCGGCGGCCACGCTCATCATCACGCGCATGACGCTGGCGAGGGCGCCACGAAGGTCAAGGATCCCGTCTGCGGCATGAGCGTCGACCCCGCGACCTCGAAGCACCAGCTCACTCATCACGGCGAGACCTTCCATTTCTGCTCGGCCGGCTGCCACACCAAATTCGCGGCCGATCCCGCCAAATATCTCGCCAAGGAAAAGACACCCGAGCCCGAGATGCCCGCGGGCACGATCTACACCTGCCCGATGCACCCCGAGATCCGCCAGGTCGGTCCCGGCAGCTGCCCGATCTGCGGCATGGCGCTGGAGCCGGAGCTCGCCAGCCTGGAGACCGGGCCCAATCCCGAGCTCGCCGACATGACACGGCGGTTCTGGATCGGCGGCGTGCTGTCGCTGCCGGCTGTGGTGCTGGAGATGGGCGGCCATCTCGCCGGCCCGCACAATTGGATCGACCCGACGCTGTCGAACTGGATCCAGCTCGCCTTCGCCACGCCGGTGGTGCTGTGGGCCGGCTGGCCGTTCTTCGTCCGCGGCTGGCAATCGCTGCTGACGCGCAACCTCAACATGTTTACGCTGATCGCGATGGGCACGGGCGTTGCCTATGTCTACAGCGTCCTCGGCACCGTCACGCCGCAGATCTTCCCCGCCACGTTCCGCGCCCATGGAGGTGCGGTCGCAGTCTATTTCGAAGCCGCCGCCGTCATCACCGTGCTGGTGCTGCTCGGCCAGGTGCTGGAGCTGCGTGCGCGTGATGCCACCTCGGGCGCGATCAAGGCGCTGCTTCAGCTGGCGCCGAAGACCGCCCGACGCGTCGATGCCGATGGCAGCGAGCACGAGGTCGAGATCGATAGCCTCCATGCCGGCGACCGCTTGCGCGTTCGTCCCGGCGAGAAGGTGCCGGTCGACGGCGTCATTCTCGAGGGACGCTCCTCGCTCGACGAATCCCTGGTGACGGGGGAATCCATGCCCGTCACCAAGGAAACCGGCGCAAAGGTCATTGCCGGCACGCTGAACCAGTCGGGCAGCTTCGTGATGCGCGCCGACAAGGTCGGGCGCGAGACGCTGCTGTCGCAGATCGTGCAGATGGTCGCGGACGCGCAGCGCTCGCGCGCGCCGATCCAGCGCCTGGCCGATCAGGTCGCCGGCTGGTTCGTGCCCGCCGTGATCGTCGTCGCCCTGGCGGCCTTCGCCGCCTGGGCCTGGTTCGGGCCGGAGCCGCGGCTCGCCTTCGGTCTCGTCGCCGCCGTCAGCGTGCTGATCATCGCCTGCCCCTGTGCGCTGGGCCTGGCGACGCCGATGTCGATCATGGTCGGCGTCGGCCGCGGTGCGCAAGGCGGCGTACTGATCAAGAACGCCGAGGCGCTGGAGCGGATGGAGAAGATCGACACGCTGGTGGTCGACAAAACAGGCACGCTGACCGAGGGCAAGCCCAAGGTGGTCGCGATCGTGCCGGCAGCCGGCTTTGCGGAAAACGACATCCTGCGGCTTGCGGCCAGCGTCGAGCGGGCCAGCGAGCATCCCCTGGCTGACGCGATCATGCGTGCAGCGAAGGAGAAGCAGCTTGCGCTCGGCCAGGTCGAGCACTTCGACTCGCCGACCGGCAAGGGCGCCACCGGCAAGGTCGAGGACAAGACCATCGTGCTCGGCAACGCCAGATATCTCGTCTCGATCGGAATCGACACCAATGCGCTCGACGCCGAGGCCGAGCGGCTGCGCCAGGACGGAGCCACCGTGATCAACATGGCCGTCAACGGCCGGCTTGCCGGGCTGTTCGCGATCGCCGATCCGGTCAAGGCCTCGACCCCGGAGGCGTTGAGGGCGCTAGCTGCCGAAGGCATCAAGGTGATCATGCTGACCGGCGACAACCGCACCACGGCCGAGGCGGTGGCGCGCCGGCTCGGCATCGCCGAGGTCGAGGCCGAGGTGCTGCCGGACCAGAAGAGCGCGGTGGTGACCAAGCTGCAAAAGGCCGGCCGCATCGTCGCGATGGCCGGCGACGGCGTCAACGACGCGCCGGCGCTGGCCGCCGCCGAAGTCGGCATCGCCATGGGCACCGGCACGGATGTCGCGATGGAGAGCGCGGGCGTGACCCTGCTCAAGGGCGATCTCGTCGGCATCGTCCGCGCCCGAAAGCTGTCGCAGGCGACCATGAGCAACATCCGCCAGAACCTGTTCTTCGCCTTCATCTACAATGCCGCCGGCATTCCGATCGCGGCCGGTATCCTTTACCCGACCTTCGGCCTGCTGCTCTCGCCGATCATCGCCGCGGCGGCGATGGCGCTGTCCTCGGTGAGCGTGGTCGGTAATGCGCTGCGCTTGCGCGCAACGCAGCTGTAGGGTTACCTGCGTAGCCCGGATGGAGCGCAAGCAATATCCGGGGGCCTGGTCCCATATTCGCGCCGTCCCGGATTGCGCTTCGCTCCATCCGGGCTACGGTTGACAAGAGGCAGACAGGACGCGCGGAGAAGATCCGATGCAGCGAATTACGATCACGATCGAGGACGATCTGTTGGCGGAGATCGACGCGGCGGCGGCAGCGCGCGGCTATCAGAATCGCTCCGAGATCATCCGCGACCTCGCGCGCGCCGGGCTGCAGCAGAGCACCGAGGACACCGCGCAGACCGGCCAATGCGTCGCCGGTCTCGTCTATGTCTACGATCACGCCGCCCGCGATCTGTCGAAACGGCTGGTGCAGGAATTCCACGGCCATCACGACCTCGCGCTGGCGACCCTGCACGTCCATCTCGACGACAACAATTGCATGGAGATGACGGCGCTGAAGGGGTCGGCGGATGAGGTCAAGCATTTCGCCGACCACATCATCGCCGAACGCGGCGTCCGCTACGGTCGCGTGGTGATGATCCCGACCGGGGATGGGAAGCCGGCGAAAGGACGGAAGCACGGACACCGGCATGACTAGGCTGCTCTAGGAGAGAGTAGCGGCTCTTACCCTCCCCTGGAGGGGGAGGGTCGATCGCGCGCAGCGCGGGCGGGGTGGGGTGACAGTCTCTCCGCGTCGAACAGTGCCCGTGGGGAGAGATCACCCCACCCCGTCTCACATTTCGCTGCGCTCAATGTGAGCCGACCCTCCCCCTCCAGGGGAGGGTAAGCAAGAGCTCGCGCCGCATTCGCGGCCGAGGGCAGCCCCCGCCCTTGCCGAAGCCGCATTCGGTCTCTACCTCTCGCGCAGTGTTGACCTCAGAGGATCTCCCATGCTGGATGCCGCCATCAAGGCGCTGTCGCAAATGATCTCGCCGCCGATGCGCTCGATCTTATGGCGATCGATCGGGCTGGCGCTGGTGCTGATCATCGTGCTGGCGATTGGCCTGCAGCGGCTGCTCAGCTGGTTCGCAACCTCCGGGGCGGTCTGGCTGGAGGAATTGCTCGGACCCGGCTGGCATTCGTCCATCGAAATCCTCTCCTGGATCGTTTCGATCGCAGCGGGCCTCGGCGTCGTGTTCGGCGGCATCTTCCTGATGCCCGCGATCACCTCGCTGGTGGCGAGCCTGTTCGTCGACGACGTCGCGGACATCGTCGAGCGCGAGCATTACCCAGCCGAGCAACCGGGCGTCGCGCTGCCTATCAGCCAGGCCATGCTCGAGGGCATCAAGACCGCGCTGCTGACGATTTTGATCTATCTCGCCGCGCTGCCGCTGGTGCTGTTCGCCGGTGCCGGCTTTCTGATCTTCTTCCTCGCCACGGCCTGGCTCCTCGGTCGCGAATATTTCGAGCTCGCGGCGATGCGCTTCCGCCCGCCGGAGGAAGCCAAGGCGATGCGACGCGACAATGCCGCGACCATCTTCACCGCCGGCCTGTTCATCGCCGCCTTCGTCTCGATCCCGATCGTCAATCTGGCGACGCCGATCTTCGCCATGGCCTTCATGGTCCACATGCACAAGCGGCTGTCGGGCCCGCGGCCGGAGCTGATCGCGCCGGCGCGGCAGATGCGGTAACGGCGCCGTCGCTCAGACCGTCTTCTCCGGCCAGCGGCAGAGATCGTTGATCAGGCAGACCTCGCAGCGCGGCTTGCGGGCGAGGCAGGTGTAGCGGCCGTGCAGGATCAGCCAATGATGGGCATGCAGCATGAACGCGGCCGGGATCACCTTTTCCAGACCAAGCTCGACCTCCAGCGGCGTCTTGCCGGGCGCCAGCCCGGTGCGGTTGCCGACGCGGAAGACGTGTGTGTCGACCGCCATGGTATGCTCGCCGAAGGCCATGTTGAGCACGACGTTGGCGGTCTTGCGGCCGGCGCCGGGCAGCGACTCGATCCCGGCTCGCGTGCGCGGCACCTCGCCGCCGAACTCGCTGAGCAGCTTTGCCGACAACGCGATCACGTTCCTCGCCTTGGTGCGGTAGAGGCCGATGGTCTTGATGTAGTCGCGCAAGCGCTCCTCGCCGAGGTCGAGCATCTTCTGCGGGGTATCGGCGACCTCGAACAGAGCGCGCGTGGCCTTGTTGACGCCGGCATCGGTCGCCTGCGCCGACAGCACCACGGCGACCAGCAGCGTGAACGGATTGACGTGCTCGAGCTCCCCTTTCGGCTCCGGATTGGCTTTGCGGAAGCGGCTGAAGGCGTCGTAGACCTCGGCCGGCGTCCAGGGTCTTGAGGAATTGGGCTTGGTGGCCTTGAGCGATTTTTTCGCCGGAGCCGATGTCTTGATGGGCTTGGTCTTGACGGGCTTGGGCTTCGCTGCGACGGCCTTTGCCTTCTGCTTGGGCACGGGCGCTTTGTGCGGGGCCGGCTTGCGGGTGATTTTCGCCATGATCGGGATATACTGACGGACGATGAGCGCAGGCAACGAAATTGAGCACAGCGATCCCGATCCGCGCGAGGTGCAGATCTTCTCTGCGCTGCTGACGCCGCACCGCTCGCTGAACCGCACCGGCTTCCTCGCCGTGATGCTGTTCCTGAGCGTGGTCAGCTTTGCCACGGGCCTCGCCTTCCTGATGAAGGGGGCCTGGCCGGTGCTCGGCTTCTTCGGCCTCGACGTGCTCGTGGTGTGGTGGGCCTTCAAGGCCAATTTCCGCACCGCCCGCGCCCGTGAGGAGATTACGGTCACCACCTCCGAACTACGCGTGAAGCGTATCAGCCATCGCGGCCAGGTCGCCGAATGGACGTTCAATCCGCTCTGGGTCCGGATCGATCTGGAGGTCGACGAGGACTTCGGCATCGAGCATCTCTATCTGATCTCGCGCGGCCGCCAGATCCAGATCGCGAAGTTTCTGGGACCAGAGGAAAAAGCAAGTTTTTACAAAGGCTTGATTGAAGCGCTCAATGCCGCCAGGCGCGGGCCGACCTACAATCCGATCCGTTGATGTCGCATCGGAAATCGGGTGGTTTCCCACCCGCCCCTCTCCTACATTTCCGGCCATGATGACACTCGCCATACATGACCAGCGCCTGACCAAGCCGGGCCCCCAGAACGCCGCGCTGCGCGACTATGATTCGGTGCGCCGGGCGATCGCCTTCATCTCGGAAAACTGGCGCGCGCAGCCGACCATCGAGGCGATGGCCGACGCGGCCGGCGTCACGCCGGATGAGCTGCACCATCTGTTCCGCCGCTGGGCCTCGATCACGCCAAAGGCCTTCATGCAGGCGCTGACGCTCGACCACGCCAAGGGCCTGCTGCGGGACTCCGCCAGCATTCTCGACGCCGCGCTGGATTCCGGCCTGTCGGGCCCGGGCCGGCTGCACGATCTCTTCGTCACGCACGAAGCGATGTCGCCGGGCGAATGGAAGAACGGCGGCGCCGGTCTCACCTTGCGCTACGGCTTTCATCCCTCCCCGTTCGGCACCGCGATCGTGATCGCGACCGATCGCGGCCTGTCGGGGCTCGCCTTTGCCGACCACGGCGAGGAGAAGATCGCGCTCGCCGACATGACGCGGCGCTGGCCGAACGCGACCTATGTCGAGGATCACGAAGGCACCGCGCCGCTGGCGGCGCGCATCTTCGACACCAGGCTGTGGCGGCCGGACCAGCCGCTGCGCGTGGTGATGATCGGCACCGACTTCGAGGTGCGGGTGTGGGAGACGCTGCTGAAAATCCCGATGGGCCGCGCGGTGTCCTATTCCGACATCGCCTGCAACATCAACAGCCCGAAGGCCTCGCGCGCCGTCGGTGCGGCGGTCGGCAAGAACCCGGTCTCATTCGTCGTGCCCTGCCACCGCGCGCTCGGCAAGAGCGGCACCCTCACCGGCTATCATTGGGGCATCACCCGCAAGCAGGCGATGCTGGGCTGGGAAGCCGGGCAGCTGGGGCTGCAGTGATTCATTCAATGTCGTTCCGGGGCGATGCGAAGCATCGAACCCGGAACCTCGAGTTTCTCAGGTGCGCAATTGCGCACCATAGTTCGCCCTACGGGCGCCCCGGAATGACGGCGTCTATCAGTCCGCCAGATCCAGCTTGGAGGCCACCGTCGAATCCGCATTGAGGCGGTAGATGATCGGCACGCCGGTGGCGAGCTCGCGCTTCAAAATGCCTTCGGGCGAGAGCTTCTCCAGCACCATGATCAGCGCACGCAGCGAATTGCCATGGGCGGCGACCAGCGTGCGCTTGCCGTTGAGCACGCCGGGCAGGATCTCCTGCACGTAATAGGGCAGCGCGCGCGCCAGCGTGTCCTTCAGGCTTTCGCCGCCGGGCGGCGGCACGTCGTAGGAGCGGCGCCAGATCAGCACCTGCTCCTCGCCCCATTTCTTGCGGGCGTCATCCTTGTTGAGGCCGGAGAGATCGCCGTAATCGCGCTCGTTCAGCGCGAGGTTCTTCGAGGTCGGCAGACCGGTCTGGCCGAGCTCGTTGAGGATGATGTCGAGCGTGTGTTGCGCGCGCGTGAGCACCGAGGTGAAGGCCACGTCGAACACGAGTCCCTGCGCCTTCAGCTTGCGGCCGGCTTCCGTGGCTTCCTTCACGCCGAGCTCGGTGAGATCGGGATCCTTCCAGCCGGTGAACAGGTTCTTCAGATTCCATTCGCTCTGGCCGTGGCGCACGAGCACGAGAAGACGTTCGCTCATTGACTGCTTTCCGTTACGGTTGTTGTTTGAGCATGATCTGATCGGAAAACCGCTTCACACTTTGCGCTGACGCGGCCTTCGGCTCCGGTTCAGATGTCGGACAGGCCGAGCACGTCGGCCATGGAGTAATGCCCCGGCGCCCTGCCATGCGCCCACAGCGCTGCCTTGAGCGCGCCATGGGCGAACAGCATACGGTCCTCGGCCTGATGCGACAGCGTCAGGCGCTCGAAGGACCCAAGGAAGGTGACGCTGTGATCGCCGGCGACGGTGCCGCCGCGCAAGGAGGCGAAACCGATATTGCCCGGCCTGCGCGCGCCGGTGATGCCGTCGCGGCCACGCTCGGAATGCTCGTCGAGGCTGACGCCGCGTCCGGCCGCTGCGGCCTGGCCCAGCATCAGCGCGGTGCCGGAGGGGGCATCGACCTTCATGCGGTGATGGGTCTCGACGATCTCGATGTCAAAACTCTGGTCGAGCGCCTTGGCGACGCGCTTGACCACGGCGGCCAGCAGGTTGACGCCGAGGCTCATATTGCCGGACTGCACCACAACGGCGCGGTTGGTGACGCTCTTGATCACGGCGTTGTCGGACATCGACAGCCCGGTGGTGCCGACGACATGGACGATTCCCCGCTCGGCGGCGATCGCGACATTGGCGATGGTCGCGGCCGGCACGGTAAAATCGAGGATGCCGTCGGCCTCCTTCGACATCGCCCAGAGATCGGCCGAGAGCTTGATGTCGTTGGCCGGCAGGCCGGCGAGCACGCCGGAATCCTTGCCGAGCAGCTCCGAGCCGGGGGCCTCCAGCGCGCCGGCCAGCACCGCGCCTTTGCTCTCGGAAATCGCCCGCACCAGCGCGCGACCCATCCGGCCGCCGGCCCCAGCAACAATCAAGCGCATGTCGGACATGGTGTGATCCTCTTCGCCGCACTTGTAGCGGGGGGAGGCAGTTCCGGCAACCGAGGGGGGCAGGCAGGTCGCCTGCGGCCATCCTTAGAGACGCCCGCCTCCGGCGGGCCCTCAGGATGAGGTCTCGTTTCGCGGCGAGATATCAGAACCCTCATGGTGAGGAGCCCGCGCGAGCGGGCGTCTCGAACCATGCAGGCCCCGAGGGCGCCTCAGCCGTCCTGCGGCTGCGGGCCGTCGTAACCTTCGATGATGATGAGATCGGCGACCGAGTGCGGCTGGCGCACCTTGATGTTGGCCTGGTATTCCGGCGAGTTGTAGCAGGCGAGCGCTGTCTCGTAGTCCGGGAATTCGATCACGACGTTGCGGGTGCGGCTGGCGCCCTCGACGGTGGTGAACTTGCCGGCGCGGACGACGAAGCGGCCGCCCCATTTCTTGAAGATCGGACCGTTGGCGACGGCGTAGGGCTTGTAGCCCTCGTCGCTGCTCACATCGACGCGCCCGATCCAGTAGCCCTTTGCCATTGGTTCTTCTCCCTGTGTTGTTGGGGTCATTTCTATTTGAGCATGGTCTGATCGGAAAACCGCTTCACACTCTTCGCTAACGCGGCCCTTCGGGTCCGGATCATGCTCCGAGCGCCTGCGCAATCTCGGCCTGGATGGCGTCCGCGACGGCCCTGGGATCGGCGGCTTCCACGATCGGCCGTCCGACGACGAGGTAATCGGCGCCGGCGGCGATCGCGCGGCCCGGCGTCATGATGCGCTTCTGGTCGCCGGTTGCCGAACCTGCCGGCCGGATGCCCGGCGTGACGAGGTGCATCTGGTGGCCGACGATCTTGCGCAACGCACCGGCCTCCTCCGGCGAGGAGACCAGGCCGTCGATGCCGAGCACCTGCGCCTGCTGCGCGCGGGCCTCGACCAGCTCGGAGACGCCGAGCCGGTAGCCGGCCGCATGCAGGTCGTCCTCGTTGTAGGAGGTCAGCACCGTGACCGCGAGAATCTTCAGGCTCGAATTGCCGCGGCCTTCGACCGCGCCCTTCATGGTCTGCGGATAGGCGTGCACGGTCAGGAAGGTGGCGCCAAGCCTGCTGATGCTCTCGACCCCCTGCTTCACGGTGTTGCCGATGTCATGCAGCTTGAGATCGAGGAAGACCTTCTTGCCTTTGTCGGCGAGCTTGCCGACCAGCGGCAATCCGCCGGCATAAGCGAGCCGATAGCCGATCTTGTAGAAGGTGACGCTGTCGCCGAGACGGTCGATGATGGCCTGCGCGGCATCGACGCTGGGCAGATCGAGCGCGACGATCAGGCGGTCCTTCGGTGCGATCTCGGCTGGCGTCATGTCACCTCACATCATGCGTTGGGAAATGTCGATCAATTGCGCGACCAGCTCCTTCAACGCGGCGATATCGCCCTCGTTCTTGAGCCTGTCCATATCGTCATAAGCCTGATCGGCAAAGGCGAGCGTGAGCTGGCTGGCGATCACATTGGCATGGCAGGAGGTCAGGATCAGCCTGAGCGCCTGCAATGCGCGCGCCGCACCGAGCCGGCTCTGCGAAGCGCCAGCGAGCGCGAAGGCGCGGTTGCGGAACACCTCGCCGCGCGCCTCGTGCAGCTCGTGCACGCGGCTGACCCAGTCGATCGCGTTCTTGAGCAACGGCGGCACCGAGGCGTTGTATTCGGGCGTGACGAACAGCACGCCGTGATGCGCGCCGATCATGCGCTTGAGATTGATCGCGTGCTTGGGCACGCCTGATTTGGCCTGGAGATCGCCGTCGTAGATCGGCAGCGGAAAATCGGCGAGCGAGATGCGGGTGACGTCGACGCCGGTCCTGGCGAATTCATGGGCGATGACCGCCGCCAGCTTCACATTGTGCGAGCCGGTGCGCAGCGAGCCGGGAACGATCAGGATCCTGGGTGCGGACATCTGCTTCCATACGTTCGGCGAAACCAGCCCGCCGCGCAGAGAAGGAAGCCGGCGGAATTAGTCCTTGCGATACACCCAGACGCGGGCCGGCGGAAGGTTCATCCAGATCCGTTCCGAAGCCTCTGTGGACACGCCGGGAAGCGATTTCGGGATCGGCGGCACCACCGCATAGGTGAACTGGATGAACGGCGCGCCGGGCGCCAGCGCCGTGAAGGCATCGCGGATCAGCCGCAGCCGCGTCAGCATCGGCTTTGTCACGAGCGGCAGGCCGGAGACGACGGCGGAGGCGGGGGCGCTCAGCACGTTCCAGAGCGTGTCACGCAGGCGATAGGCATCGCCCTGCACCACCTTGGCCTGCGGATAGCGGTCGCGCAGCAGCGCGCAGAAGCCGGGATTGTATTCGACGAGAACGAGACGCTTCTGGTCGATTCCGCGCTCGATCAGGGCGGAGGTGATGGCACCGGTGCCGGGCCCGAGCTCGACCACGGGCGCGTCGGAATCGGGATCGACATAGTGAGCCATGGTCCGGGCCAGCAGCTTGCCCGACGGCATGACCGCGCCCATGTGCAGCGGCTTTTCGATCCATGATCTGAGAAAGCGCACCTCGTCGTCGAGACGAGGCTTCTTCAACGCACGCGCGGACGATGGCAATGGCATGTCTGGACCGGACGGGACCGCGGGACCGCGGCGTGTCAGAAAATGGTCATAAAGACGTATAGGCCGAAGGCGATACGGTCAAGCCAAGTCAACCCGCCCGACTGCCGAAGAAATCCTTGACCTTAGCGAAGAAGCCCTCGGATTCCGGCTGGGTGTTGCCGGACGACAGCTTTTCGAACTCGGCCAGCAATTCCTGCTGCTTCTTGGTGAGGTTCTGCGGCGTCTCGACCACGACCTGAACGTACATGTCGCCCATCTGGCGCGAGCGCAGCACCGGCATGCCTTTTGATGCAATGCGGAATCGGCGGTTGGACTGGGTCCCCGCCGGCACCTTCACCTTGGCCTTGGCCTTGTCGATGGTCGGCACCTCGAACTCGCCGCCGAGGGCGGCCGTCACCATCGAGATCGGCACACGGCAATGCAGATCGGCACCGTCGCGCTGGAAGAACTGGTGCTGGGCCAGCGACAGGAAGATGTAGAGGTCGCCGGGCGGGCCACCGCGGACCCCGGCCTCGCCTTCGCCGGCAAGCCTGATCCTGGTGCCATCCTCGACGCCCTGGGGGATGTTGACCGACAAGGTGCGTTCGCGAGTGACGCGACCCTGGCCCGAGCAGGACGGACAGGCATCCTCGATCATCTGGCCGCGGCCCTGGCAACCCGGACAGGTCCGCTCCAGCGTGAAGAAGCCCTGCGACTGCCGCACGCGGCCGGCGCCGCCACAGGTCGAGCAGGTCTTCGGCTTGGTGCCGGCCTTGGCGCCGATGCCGGAGCAGGCCTCGCAGGTGACCGAGACCGGAATCTCGATTTGCGCGGTCTTGCCGCCAAAGGCTTCCTCGAGCGTGATTTCCATGTTGTAGCGCAGGTCGGCGCCGCGCTCGCGGCCGCCGCGGCCGCGCTGCCCGGCCATGCCGAACAGGTCTTCGAAAATATCGGAGAAAGAGGAGGCGAAGCCCGCGCCGAACCCGGCGCCGCCGCCGCCCTGCTCGAAAGCGGCATGGCCGTAACGGTCATAGGCGGCGCGCTTGTCCTTGTCCTTCAGGACCTCGTAGGCCTCGTTGATTTCCTTGAACTTGATCTCGCTGGTGTCGTCCCCGGGATTGCGATCGGGGTGAAACTTCATCGCCAGCTTGCGGAACGACGATTTCAGCTTGGATTCGTCGGCGTCACGTTCGACTTCGAGAGTCTCGTAATAGCAGCGCTTGGTGGACGTGGACATGATGAGCTCGGTCTATCCAATCGCGAATCAAGTCGGAGCGAAACGATGCCGCTGCGCGACGACATAAGCGCCCTTCCGCCTCGCGGCGGAAGCCGGCACGACGGCGTTCAGCATAGCAGCTGGGAATTGATCGATCGTTGCGGGTCTCGGTCCCGCAGAGCCCGACACCATGGCCTCCCCCGCGAGGGAGGAGGCCGTTGGTGCGCGTGGGATCCAAGTCGCCCGCATCATCACCCTCTCGGGCTTAAGCGGACTTCTTGTTGTTCTTGTCGTCGTCGACCTCGGTGAATTCCGCGTCGACGACGTCGTCCTTGGCCGCGTCCTTCTTGGCGTCGGCCTCCGCCTGCTGCTTGTACATGGCCTCGCCGAGCTTCATCGAAGCCTGGGCCAGCGTGTTGGTCTTGGCCTTGATCGCCTCGGCGTCGTCGCCCTTCAGCGCTTCCTTGAGGTCGCTGACGGCGTCCTCGATGGCGCGGCGCTCGCTCTCGGCCACCTTCGAACCGTGCTCGGCCAGGGCCTTCTCGGTCGAATGCACCAGGCCATCGGCCTCGTTCTTGGCGGTGACGGCCTCGCGGCGCTTCTTGTCCGCCTCGGCATTGGCCTCGGCGTCCTTGACCATCTTCTCGATGTCGGCTTCCGACAGACCGCCGGAGGCCTGGATGCGGATCTGCTGCTCCTTGCCGGTAGCCTTATCCTTGGCCGAGACGTTGACGATGCCGTTGGCGTCGATGTCGAAGGTCACCTCGATCTGCGGCATGCCGCGCGGAGCCGGCGGAATGCCCATCAGGTCGAACTGACCGAGCATCTTGTTGTCGGCCGCCATTTCACGCTCGCCCTGGAAGACGCGGATGGTGACCGCGTTCTGGTTATCCTCGGCGGTCGAGAACACCTGGCTCTTCTTGGTCGGGATCGTGGTGTTGCGGTCGATGATGCGGGTGAACACGCCGCCCAGCGTCTCGATGCCCAGCGACAGCGGGGTCACGTCGAGCAGCAGCACGTCCTTGACGTCGCCCTGGAGCACGCCGGCCTGGATCGCAGCGCCGATCGCCACGACTTCGTCCGGGTTGACGCCCTTGTGCGGCTCCTTGCCGAACAGCTGCTTGACGACTTCCTGGACCTTCGGCATGCGCGACATGCCGCCGACCAGCACGACTTCGCCGATCTCACCGGCGGTCACGCCGGCATCCTTCAGCGCCTTGCGGCAGGGCTCGACGGTCTTCTGCACGAGGTCGTCGACCAGCGCCTCGAACTTGGCGCGGGTGAGCTTCATCGTCAGATGCTTCGGGCCGGTCTGGTCCGCGGTGATGAAGGGCAGGTTGATTTCGGTCTGCGTCGTCGAAGACAGCTCGATCTTGGCCTTTTCAGCGGCCTCCTTCAGGCGCTGAAGTGCGAGCTTGTCGTTGCGCAGGTTGATGCCCTGCTCCTTCTGGAATTCGTCGGCGAGATAACCCACGAGGCGCATGTCGAAATCTTCGCCGCCGAGGAAGGTGTCGCCGTTGGTCGACTTCACCTCGAACACGCCGTCGCCGATTTCGAGGATGGAGATATCGAACGTGCCGCCGCCGAGGTCGTAGACGGCGATCGTGCCGGCCTTGGTCTTGTCGAGGCCGTAGGCGAGCGCGGCCGCGGTCGGCTCGTTGATGATGCGCAGCACCTCGAGGCCCGCGATCTTGCCGGCGTCCTTGGTCGCCTGGCGCTGGGCGTCGTTGAAGTAGGCGGGAACGGTGATGACGGCCTGGTCGACCTTCTGGCCGAGATGGGCTTCCGCGGTCTCCTTCATCTTCTGCAAGATGAACGCCGAGACCTGCGAGGGCGAGTAGGTCTGGCCATCGGCCTCGACCCAGGCGTCGCCGTTGGAAGCCTTCACGATCTTGTAGGGAACGAGCTTCTTGTCCTTCTCGACCATCGGGTCGTCGTAGCGGCGGCCGATGAGGCGCTTCACTGCGAAGAAGGTGCGCTCGGGATTGGTAACGGCCTGGCGCTTGGCCGGCTGGCCGACGAGACGCTCACCGTCGTCCGTGACGGCGACGATCGAGGGCGTCGTGCGCATGCCTTCGGAATTCTCGATGACTTTGGCGTTCTTGCCATCCATCACGGCGACGCACGAATTCGTGGTGCCGAGGTCGATCCCAATGACCTTTCCCATGGTCCTGATATCCTTCTTTTTGCGGCAGGTTGGCTGGGCCCAGAAGGCACCCAAACCGAAACCCCCTAAGATCAAACATCCGCGATATTGCGATGATTGAGGCTCATATAGGAGGGGGGGAGGGGCCCGCAAGGACCGAAGCTACGTTTCTGCGGCTAAAACATCGGGTTTTGGAAGATCATATCCGGACTTCACCGCACTTGCGGGTGAGGAATTATTAACAGGTTCGGGCTTCGGCAAGCCCCCTCTGCCGCGGGCCCGTCCGCCCTGTCGCCGCAAGCCCAAACCCGCTAAAAGGCGGACCGGCCAGGCAGCCGCCAACGCCGCCCCGCGCGACAAAGCGGCCCGGCGGCCGACCATCGAACGGCCTCAATGTGAACCAATCAGAGTGCCCATGAAGCTGATCCGCCCCCTCGCCGCGCTCGCCCTTCTCGCCGCTTCCGCGCTTCCGGTCCTCGCCGCCGACGCCGTGTTTCCGCCCGGCTTGCGTCTTGGCATGGTGCCGCTGGTCGGCCTCAACACGGCCAAGACCTTTCCGGGTTTCGAAAGCGAGGACGGCAGCGTCAAGGTGCTGGTCACCGAGCTGCCGCCGGCCGCCTATGGCGAGGTCGTGAGCGCCTTCAATTCCAATCCGGCCGGAGCGAACGGCGTCAAGCAGGACAAGGTCGAGACCCCCGCCGGCCTTGCCTATTTCACCACCGAGACCGGCAAGGCCGGCGACACCCCGGTGAAGCGCTATTCGATGATCGTGCCGGGCGCCGGCTTCTCGGGCTATGTCGCGGTCCAGGTCCCGGAGAATGCGACCAAGATCTACACCGACGAGGCGGTGCGGCAGATGTTCGCGACCGCCACCACCCGCAGGCAGGTCTCGGCCGAGGAGCAGATCGCGCTGATGCCGTTCAAGATCACCGATCTCGCCGACTTCAAGGACATCCGCACGCTGGCGCCGGGCGCCAGCATTATCCTCGCCGACGGCAATGAGAGCGCAGGCTATGAATCGAAGCCGTTCATGATCCTCGGCCTGATCGGCGCAACTCCGCAAGCCGCCGAGGACCGCGCCCGCTTCGCCCAGGAGGCCGCGCTGCAGATCCCCGGCGTGCGCGAATCCCGCGTCACCATGTCGGAGCCGATCCGCATCAACGGCCAGCAAGGTTTCGAGACCCGGATCGACGGCGTCATCGGCAAGGACAAGACGCCGGTGACCGTGGTGCAGTGGATCCGTTTCTCGAGCGGCGGCGCTTCGCTGCGCATCATCGCCAGCGCCCCGCGCGACCAGTGGCAGGCCGCCTTCACCCGCTTCCGCGCCGTGCGCGACGGGATTCAGCCGAAGGGTTGAGGCGGTGCCACAGATTCGCCGTCGTCCCTGCGAACGCAAGGGACGACAGTGAGTTTAGGGTCGCCAGCCCAACCCCTCACCAGTCCCGGCCGCATTTTCGGGCTTCTGTTCGTATACGAACGGAACTAGGCTTCGCTCCCGTTGGATCACCTTTAGGGGAGGCGAACGATGCTGGATCGGCGACAAGTCTTGGCAATGCTTGGAACGACGGCGCTGGCGACGCTGGCGCCGAGTGCACTCTTTGCAGCGGCACCGATCAAACCTGACGATACCTCCGCGCTGCTCGTGATCGACGTGCAGAACTGCTTCCTGCCGGGCGGCAGCCTCGCCGTGAAGGACGGCGAGCAGGTGGTGCCCGTCATCAACAAGATCTCGAAGGCGTTCGCGAACGTGGTGATGACGCAGGACTGGCACACGCCAGGCCACGTTTCGTTTGCCTCGGTCCACTCCGGCAAGAAGCCGTTCGAGACCGTCGACCTTCCCTACGGCAAGCAGGTGCTGTGGCCCGATCATTGCGTGCAGGGCACCGACGGCGCGGCGCTGTCCAAGGACCTCGCCATTCCTCACGCCGAGCTCATCATCCGCAAGGGTTTTCACAAGAACGTCGACAGCTATTCGGCCTTCCTCGAGGCCGACGGCAAGACCTCGACGGGCCTTGCCGGATATTTGAAGGGACGCAAGATCAAGCGCGTCTTCGTCGCAGGGCTCGCGACGGATTTCTGCGTCGCCTGGACCGCGCTCGATGCGCGCAAGGCGGGCTTCGAGGTCTATGTGGTGGAAGACGCCTGCCGCGGCATCGACACCCAGGGCTCGCTCGCCAAGGCGTGGGCCGATATGGCCAAGGCCCGCGTGAAGCGGATCCAGTCTGCCGATATCGCGGTGAGTGCGTAAAGCAGCGCGCTATCCTTCCTTCGTCATTCCGGGGCGGCTCGAAGAGCCGAACCCGGAATCTCGAGATTCCGGGTTCGATGCTTCGCATCGCCTCGGAATGACGGCAGAACTCAGTTCGGCGCGCTGCTCGATTCGTTGTTGTTCGCTGCAGCCGCTGGCTTCGCGCCGCCCTTGGCGACGCCGACCAGAGCCGGGCGCAGCACGCGCTCGCCGATGGTGTAGCCGGCCTGCATGATCTGGACCACGGTGCCCGACGGCACCGACGCATCGGGCACTTCGTACATCGCCTGGTGGAAGTTCGGGTCGAACTTCTGGCCCTGCGGATCGAGCTTCTTCACGCCGTGCTTTTCCAGCGCGCTATGCAGTGCGCGCTCGGTGAGCTCGACGCCCTCGATCAGCGAGGTCAGGCCGGGATCGGCGGTGGCACGCGCCTCGGCCGGAACGGCGTCGAGCGCGCGTTGAAGATTGTCGGCGATGTCGAGCACGTCGCGGGCAAAGCCGGTGATGCCGTAGAGGCGGGCGTCGGCGACTTCCTTGGTGGTGCGCTTGCGCAGATTCTCCATCTCGGCCAGCGTCCGCAGCATGCGATCGCGCGCCTCGGCGACCTCCTTCTGCAGGGTCTCGACCGAGCCCGGCTCGGGATCGTCGGGCATGATGTAGGGCTTTGACGCCACGGGCTCGCCAGTCGGCGCGGCCGCGTCTTCGGGTTGCCGGTCTCGATCGGTCATCGGCTCTCTTCTCGAACTCGTCTGGACTCAAGGTGGTCTGGGATTGTTGGCCCGCATATCGTGCTTTGAGCCGCGAAAATCAAGCGCCCGTGATCGGCGGAAAGGCCGGTCAGCCCCCCAAAAGGCGGCTGACGATGCGGGCGGCGTAGTCCACCGTCGGGATCACGCGGGCATAATTCAGCCGCGTCGGGCCGATCACCCCGAGGACGCCGACGATGTGGCCGGCGGCATCCCGATAGGGCGCAATGATGGTGGAGGACCCCGACAGCGAGAACAGCTTGTTCTCGCTGCCGATGAAGATGCGCACGCCCTCGGCCGTCTCGGCCCGGCCGAGCAGATCGATCACGCCGCGCTTGGTCTCGAGATCGTCGAACAACAGGCGCACCCGCTCCAGATCCTCCAGCGCGTGGAGATCTTCGAGCAGATTGGCATGGCCGCGCACGATGAGCTGGCGGTCCTCGTTCTCGCCGCCGGACCAGCTGGCGATTCCGGCGGAAATCACCTTCTGTGCGAGCTGGTCGAGCTCGGCGCGGGCCTCGGCCAGCGCCGTCTCGAGCTCAAGCCGCGCCTCGGCCAGGGTGCGGCCGCGGATTCGCGCATTGAGGAAATTGCCGGCTTCGGTGATCGCCGAGGACGGAACTCCAGGGGGCAGCGTCAGCACGCGGTTCTCGACCTGGCCGTCCTCGCCGACGAGGATGACCAGGGCTTTCTCCGGTTCCAGGCGGACGAACTCGATGTGCTTGAGCCGCGCATTGGACTTTGGCGTCAGCACCACCGCCGCGGCCCGCGTCAGTCCGGACAGCCGCGTCAGCGCCTGGTCCAGCGCCGCCTCGACCGAGTGCGCCTGGCCTACGGACGTGAGCTGGCTCTGGATCGACTGCCGTTCGGCCTCGTTGAGGTCGCCGACCTGCATCAAGGCATCGACGAAGAAGCGCAGGCCGAGTTCCGTCGGCAGCCGGCCGGCGGAGGTGTGCGGCGCATAGATCAGGCCGAGTTGTTCCAGATCGGCCATGACGTTGCGGACCGAGGCCGGCGACAGCGGCATCGCGATCAGGCGCGAGATATTGCGCGAGCCCACGGGCTCACCGGTCGCGAGGTAACTTTCGACAATTTGACGAAAGATATCGCGGGAACGCTCGTTGAGCTGGGCGAGGCCTGCGCGCGGCGCGATCAGATGGATCGGATCGTGATGGGCCACAGCGGTAACTCCTCTCAGATCCTCATAATTTGTCCATCCCGGGCGCTTCTGACAAGCGTGGCGTTTACCGGCCCGGAATCAGGGGCCGAATAAGCCCTTGCCGCCCACCTTCGCCCCACCTACAAGCACCGCCAACAGCCTTTCCCGTGAGTTTTGGAGGATTTCCCATGCGGCCAAGCCGCCGTGCGCCCGACGAATTGCGCCCCGTGACGCTGGAGCGCGGCGTGGTCAAATATGCGGAAGGCTCCTGCCTGGTGAAGTTCGGCGACACCCATGTGCTGGTCACCGCCACGCTGGAAGACCGCCTGCCGCCGTGGCTGAAGGGCCAGGGCCGCGGCTGGGTCACCGCCGAATACGGCATGCTGCCACGCGCCACCTCGGAACGCACCCGCCGCGAGGCCGCCGCCGGCAAGCAGAGCGGCCGCACCGTCGAGATCCAGCGCCTGATCGGCCGCTCGCTTCGCACCATCGTCGACCTCGAGGCCCTCGGCGAGCGCCAGATCACGGTCGATTGCGACGTGCTTCAGGCCGACGGCGGCACGCGCACGGCCTCGATCACCGGCGCCTGGGTCGCGCTCGCCGACTGCGTCAACTGGATGAAGGCGCGCAACATGATCAAGGCCAACGTCATGCGCGACAACGTCGCCGCGATCTCCTGCGGCATCTACAACGGCACGCCGGTGCTCGATCTCGATTATGCCGAGGATTCGGAAGCCCAGACCGACGCCAATTTCGTCATGACCGGCGACGGCCGCATCATCGAGGTGCAGGGCACGGCGGAACGCGAACCGTTCACGGAAGCCGAGTTCCTGGCGCTGATGGCGTTGGCGCGCAAGGGCGTTGCGCGTCTGGTGGACTTGCAGAAACTGGCTGTGGCGTAGTCAATAGGCCCATGCACCGCCGAATCACCGGAAAGCTCGTCGTCGCTACCCACAATCCCGGCAAGCTGGCCGAGATGCGGGAGCTGCTCGCGCCCCACGGCGTCGAGGCGGTGTCGGCCGGCGAGCTCGGCCTCGCCGAGCCGGAGGAGACCGGCAGCGATTTCCGCAGCAACGCCGCGATCAAGGCGATCGCGGCGGCGCAGGCGACCAAACTGCCCGCCTTCGCCGACGATTCCGGCATCGTGGTCGACGCGCTCGACGGCGCGCCCGGCATCTACAGCGCGCGCTGGGCCGGTCCGGCCAAGGACTTCAACGCGGCGATGGCGCAGATCGAGCGCCTGTTGCAGGAGCGCGGCGCAACCACGCCGGACCGCCGGAGAGCGCATTTCGTCTCCGCGCTGTGCGTGGCCTGGCCCGACCATCATCTCGAAGAGGTCGAGGCGCGCGTCGATGGCACCCTGGTCTGGCCGCCGCGCGGCAGCGCCGGCTTCGGCTACGATCCGATGTTCCTGCCCGATGGTCACGACCGCACCTTCGGCGAGATGGAGAGCATCGAGAAGCACGGCCTGCCGCCGCTGGGTCTCGGCCTGTCGCACCGTGCCCGCGCCTTCCGGAAACTGGCGGAGATCTGCCTTGAGCCGCGATAGAGCGTTTTCGAGCGAAGTGGATGCCGGTTCGCGCCGGGAAAACGCGTCAAAACGACAATCCGAAGCTTTTGGCGTCTACGTGCACTGGCCGTTCTGCCTGTCGAAGTGCCCCTATTGCGACTTCAACAGCCATGTCCGCCACGCCGCGATCGACGAAGCGCGCTTTGCCTCTGCGTTCGCGCGCGAGATCGAAACGAACGCGGCGCGCGCGCCCGGCCGCGAAGTCACCTCGATCTTCCTTGGCGGCGGTACGCCATCTCTGATGCAGCCCGCAACCGTCGGCGCGGTGCTCGATGCGATCGGCAAGCACTGGACCGTCGCACGCGACGTCGAAGTCACGCTCGAAGCCAACCCGACCAGCGTCGAGGCCACGCGCTTTGCCGGCTATCGCAGCGCCGGCGTCAACCGCGTCTCACTCGGCGTGCAGGCGCTTGATGACGCCTCGCTGAAGGCGCTGGGACGCCTGCACAGCGCGCGCGAGGCGCTCGATGCCGTCGCCATCGCGCGCCGTTCGTTCGACCGTTATTCGTTCGACCTGATCTATGCCCGCCCCGACCAGACGCCGGCGATGTGGGCCGATGAGCTGCGCCTCGCCATCGATGAAGCGGCCGAGCATCTGTCGCTTTATCAACTGACGATCGAGGAAGGCACGCCGTTCTTCGGCCTGCACCAGGCCGGCAAGTTGAAGACGCCGGATGAGGCGGTCGCGCGCGCGCTCTACGACGTCACGCAGGAGACCTGCGACAAGCTCGGGCTGCCCGCTTACGAGATCTCCAATCACGCGCGGCGCGGCGCCGAGTGCCGGCACAATCTGGTCTACTGGCGCGGCGAGGAATATGCCGGCATCGGTCCCGGCGCGCACGGCCGCCTCGACATCGACGATGTCAGGCACGCGACCGCCACCGAGAGGCGTCCCGAAGCCTGGCTGATGCGGGTCGAGACCAATGGCCATGGCATTGTCACCGACGAGCTGCTCAACAGCGAGGAACGCGCCGACGAATTCCTGCTGATGGGATTGCGCCTCGCTGAAGGCATCGACCCCGAGCGTTACAAGGCGCTCTCCGGCCGTCCGCTCGATCCCAAGCGCATCGCGCTGCTGCGCGAGGAAGGCGCAATCACGGTGGATGCAACGGGCCGCCTGCGCGTGACCAGCAGCGGATTTCCGGTGCTGGATGCAGTGGTCGCGGATCTCGCGGCGTAACGGGATCTTGTAGGGAGGGCAAAGGCGCACTTGCGCCGTGCCCACCATCTCACTCGACCGCAAAAAAATGCGTGGGCACGCTTCGCTTTGCCCACCCTACGGCACCGTCGTCCGGAGCTACGCTCCGAAGCTCTTCGGCGAGCCTGCAACGGCGACGCCGCCGCCTTGCGTCACCTTCATCACGGCAAGACCGCGTTCGTTGGTGCCGTCGGCGCGGAAGCGGAACAGGCCGTCGATGCCGGCAAAGCCGGAGGGATTGGTGAGCACGTCGGGCGAGAAGCGCGTGGTGCCTTGCGTGCGCGCGAGCGCGGCGACGAGCGCGACGGCGTCATAGGCGAGCGTCGCGGTGCGGATCGGCTCGGCGCCGTATTTGGTGCGGTAGCGGCCGGAGAAAGCGCGGAAGCCGGCCGGGTCCGGCGCAGCGTAGAGGCCCCCCTGGAGCGCGGCGCTGGCATAGACCCGCGGATTGTCCCACAAGCCGGTGCCGAGCAGCTGGATGTTGCGCAGATTCGCGCCCGCGGCCGTCATCGCGTCGGCCACCGTCACCACGGCATCGCCGTCATCGGCGATGAACAGCGCGTCCGCACTGCCGAGCTGCTGCGCCACCGTGCGCGCCGGCGTGGCGCGATCGGCGCCGTATTTCTCGAACGCGACGATGCGCCCGCCACGGCGCGGCGCCGCCGCCTTCACCGCGGCCTCGACGACATTGCCATAGGCATTGTCGGGCACGAGCACGGCGAGCGAGCGCTTTCCGATGCTGGCAGAATATTCGACGATGCGATTGACGTCGGATTCCGGCAGGAAGGAGAGCAGATAGACGCCGCGGCCGGCGATGCTGGAATCGGTCGAGAAGGCGATGACGGAAATGCCGCGCGTGCGCGCGACCTGCGCCACCGCCGGCACCGATTGCGCGAACAGCGGCCCGAGGATGATCTCGGCGCCTTCGTCGACCGCCTGCTGCGCGCCGGCCTGGGCGCCTTGCGGGCTGCCGTTGTCGTCCTTGATCAGGAGCTGGATGTTCGGGTTCTGGAACTCGGCCAGCGCCATCTCGGCGGCATTGCGCATGGATTGCGCGGCAAGGCCGGCATTGCCGGCCGCGGACAGCGGCAGGATCAGACCGACCTTCACGCCGCCGGTGCCGGCGGTCGTCGCCTGCTGCGGCGGGCCGGCCGGCTGGGCCGGCGGTGCCGAGCTCGAGAACGGGTTGGAGAACTGGCTGAGGCTCTGCTGCACGCCGGCACAGGCCGACAGCAGGGGCGCGCCGAGCAACAGGCCGAGCGCGCTCCGGCGGGTCGCCCCCGACATCAGGGACCCCGGAATGGGAGACTTAGGAAAACGCGGGCCCACCATGGCAGCTTCTCTTCTGACCCGCCATCGCCGGCCGGTCATGATCTTCCTTCCACGGCGCAGGCCGCGGATTCAGGCATATTGTCGGCAAATAGTTAACCAAAACAAAAGGATAATAACCGCTTAACGCGGCCGCCTCCCTGTCCCGGCAGCTGTTCGCCATCGCTCACCCAGCATCAAGGCGGAGTTTCCGTCGCGAATATGGCGCGAGGCCCCTCACCCCCTCCCGACGTGATCCCGACCGATCACATTCCCGTCCGTTCCCAGCCCCTCATCTCGGCACGATCTTTTTCGGGGAGCCGGTTCCCAGCCTTAGCGATCGTGCCTAAGTTGACTTCATTATGCGCGCAAAGCCGGCCACGATAAATACGTCTGAAGCTCAAGAGGCCGCCTCGCGCGGTTTCTCCATCGATGCCCATCGGCTCACGGCGCCGAAGGCGGCACCGGGCCTGCATCTGGTCGCAACCCCGATCGGCAATCTCGGCGACATCACGCTGCGGGCGCTGCAGACCCTCGCCGGCGTCGATGTCATCGCCTGCGAGGACACAAGAATCACCCGGCGCCTGACCGAGCGCTACGCCATCGCGGCGCAGCTCAAGCAATATCACGAGCACAATGCGGAAACCGCCCGTCCGAAAATCCTGGAGGCGCTCGCGGCCGGCGGCTCGGTCGCGCTGGTCTCGGATGCCGGCACGCCGCTGATCTCCGATCCCGGCTTCAAGCTGGTGCGCGAGGTCGCCGCCGCCGGCCACTCCGTGCACGTGCTGCCGGGCCCGTCCTCCGTCCTCGCCGCGCTGTCGGTGGCGGCGCTGCCGACCGACCGCTTCTTCTTCGAGGGGTTCCTGCCGGCGAAGTCCGCCGCGCGCCGCGCCCGCCTGGCCGAGCTCGCGCGCATCGACGCGACGCTGGTGATGTTCGAATCAGGAAACCGGATGCAGGCCACCTTGACCGATCTCGCCGAGATCATGGGTGAGCGGGACGCCGCAATCTGCCGCGAGCTGACCAAGCTGCACGAGGAGGTCAGACGCGCGCCGCTTGCCGAGCTGGCGCGACAGGCGGACGCGCCGGAGACGCGCGGCGAGTTCGTTCTGGTCATCGGCCCGCCGCCCCCGGATGCCGAGCTGCTGACGATGGATGCGCTCGATGGTCTCCTGCGCGAGCAGCTGGCCGCGCACAGCGTCAAGGATGCCGTGGCGCACGCCGTCGCGCTCTCGGGCCGGCCGCGCCGCGAGGTCTATGCCCGCGCGCTCGAGCTCGCCAAGACTCTGCACAAGCATTCGCGGGGCCGCGATGGCGAAGACTGAGATCCCGAAGCGTGAGATCCCAAGGGAACCAAAGGCCGCCTCGCCCGAGCGCGTCGCCGCATTCCACACCGGCATCTCCGCGGAAAGCCGCGCCGCCGCCTATCTCATGGCCAAGGGCTATCGCATTCTCGCCAAGCGCTACCGCACGGCGCATGGCGAGATCGACATCGTGGCGCGCCGCCGCAACCTGATCGCGTTCGTCGAGGTCAAAGCGCGCGCGACGCTGGACGATGCCGCCTTTGCCGTGACGCCGCGCCAGCAGCAGCGCATCATCGATGCCGCGCAAGGCTGGCTCGTCGCGCATCCCGAGCATGCCGAATTCGAATTGCGATTCGACGCCATGCTGATTGCGCCGCGCTCACTTCCGCGCCATGTGTTGGCGGCATTCGACGCCTCGACCTGAAAGGCAGACCATGAAACTGAACGTCGCCGTCCAGATGGACCCCATCGCCCGCATCAACATCAAGGGCGATTCCACCTTCGCGCTGCTGCTGGAGGCGCAGAAGCGCGGCCATGGCCTGTCCTATTACACGCCTGACAAGCTCTCGATGGTCGGCGAGGAGATCGTGGCCCCCGTTCACCTCCTGACCGTGCGCGACGAGCCCGGCAACCACTTTACGCTCGGGGAGCCCAGGCGCGAGGCGCTGAACGGCTTCGACGTGGTGCTGCTGCGGCAGGATCCGCCGTTCGACCTCGCCTACATCACCTCGACGCATCTTCTCGAGCGCATCCATCCGAAGACGCTGGTAGTCAACGATCCCGCCTCGGTCCGCAACGCGCCGGAAAAGCTGTTCGTGATGAACTTTCCGCAGCTGATGCCGCCGACGCTGATCTCCCGCGACGTCGATGAGATCAACGCGTTTCGCGACAAGCATGGTGCCGTCGTGATGAAGCCGCTGCACGGCCATGGCGGCGCGGCGGTGTTCCGCGTGATGCCGCAGGACATGAATTTCGGCTCGCTGTTCGACATGTTCTCCGTGACGTTCAGGGAGCCGTGGGTGATCCAGCAATTCATCCCGGAGGTGAGGCACGGCGACAAGCGCATCATCCTGGTCAACGGCGAGTTCGCCGGCGCGGTGAACCGCGTGCCGGCCGCCGACGACCTCCGCTCCAACATGGTGCGCGGCGGCGCGGCGCAGGAGACCGAGCTCACCCCGCGCGAGCGCGAGATCTGCGCCACCCTCGGCCCGGCCTTGCGCGAGCGCGGCCTGTTGTTCGTCGGCATCGACGTCATCAACGGCAACCTCACCGAGATCAACGTGACCTCGCCCACGGGCATCCGCGCCATCGCGCGGCTCGGCGGGCCTGACGTCGCCGCGAAGATCTGGGACGTGATCGAAGAGAAGCGGAAGAAGTAGAACTCTCGCGAAGCGCACGTCTATCCATCGCCGTCAACCTGAGGCGGTCGCTTCTTCAGCGGCCCTCGAAGGGCGACGGCCCGGCTGCACGGGGCCGCACATCCTTCGAGGCTCCCGGCGCGATGCACTGCATCGCGCCACTCGCACCTCAGGATGACGGAGCAGCAGTTCGGAGCGGGGCAAGACCGCTCATCACTAACCACCCATTCACCATGACGCGCTCCGCATCGGGCCAACGCACGAGCGCGCTCTGCGTGAAACTACGGGGCCGCTGGCCGACTGGATAACGCCGCGTTCACCATCTGCCGAGAACCAGCGTCGCAGCCGGTCGGCGCGCTCGGCCTCGCAACACCCCTTATACTTTTACTCCCTACTCATCGACACGGGGGAACCCGCCAGGTGCGGTTCGAGTGCCCCGCGTATGAGTAAAGCGTATGAACACCGCACGCATTGTCGTTCTCGTCATCGCGCTGGCCGCCGGCGGCGTCGCTGCGTACCTGGCGAGCGGCTATCAGAATGCCCCCGCGCCGGTTGAGGCCGTCGTCGAGAAGCTGCCGACTGTCGAAGTCCTCATCGCCAAGAACGACATCCAGCTCGGCCAGGCGCTCAAGCCCGAGGATCTGCAATGGCAGACCTGGCCGGCGGCGACCGCCAGCAGCGCCTTCATCCGCCGTGACAACAGGCCCGAGGCGCAGAGCCAGATCGCCGGCTCGATCGCGCGCGTCCCCCTAATGCAGGGCGAGCCGATCCGCGAGCAGAAGCTGGTCAGGGCCGAAGGCTCCGGCTTCATGGCCGCGATCCTGCCTTCCGGCATGCGCGCCGTTTCGACCGAAATCTCCGCCGAGACCGGCGCCGGCGGCTTCATCCTGCCGAACGACCGCGTCGACATCGTGCTGACACGTCGCCTGAAGAACCCCGATACCAACGGCCCGACCGCCGGCAACGACCTCATCGTGTCCGAAGTCATCCTGACCAACATCCGCGTGCTCGCGATTGATCAGGCGCCGAAGGAAAAGGACGGTCAGAACGCCGTGGTCGGCAAGACCGTCACGCTCGAGCTCAAGCCCGACCAGGTCGCCACGCTTTCGGCCGCGCGCCAGGGCGGCACGCTCCAGCTTGCGCTGCGAAGCATCGTCGATGCCAACGCGACGGAAGTCACCGTCGAGGACCAGGGGGCAAAGCGCTCCGCAGGCATCGACGTCATCCGCTACGGCGTGCAGACGCGGCAACTGACGTCACAGAAGTGATGGGGACATGATGAATTACGGGGATGATCGGATGGGCCTGCGCATTCGGGGGAAGCGCGCGCGCTCGTTCTTTGCGGGGACGATGCTGATGCTGGGGCTGCTCGCAGCGCCCGGTTGCGTCGACGCCGCCGATGCGCCGGTCGGCGACCAGGCGCCGATCCAAGCGCCGGATCTCGGTGTGTCGCCGGTCGCGACGATCGCGCCGGCGAGGACGCGCTTTCTCTCGCTCGGCATCGGCAAATCCGTCGTCATCGACTTGCCCCGCGAAGTCAAGGACGTGCTGGTGGCCGATCCCAAGATCGCCAATGCGGTGATTCGCTCGGCCCAGCGCGCCTATATCATCGGTGGCCAGGTCGGCCAGACCAACGTCGTTTTCTTCGCCGCCGACGGCCAGCAGGTCGCCTCCTATGACATCGCGGTCAAGCGCGATCTCAACGGCATGCGCACGGCGCTGCGCCAGTCGTTGCCGGGCGTGCAGATCGAAGGCGTCGGCGACAGCGTGATGCTGACCGGATCGGTGTCGAGCCCGGTCGAGGCGCAGCAGGCCGGCGACGTCGCCGCAAAGCTGGTCGGCGGATCGGACAAGGTCGTCAACAACATCGTCGTGCGCGGCCGCGACCAGGTGATGCTCAAGGTCGTCGTCGGCGAAGTGCGCCGCGACATCGTCAAGCAGCTCGGCGTCGATCTCAGCGCCAGCCTGAATGCCGGCACGGCCGTGGTGAATTTCAACAATTCCAACCCGTTCTCGGTCTCGGGCGGGCCGATCGTCGGCAGCAATGGGCTCGGCGTCGCCGGTCTCGCCAAGGGCGTCGCCACCGTCAGCGCCACCATGCGCGCGATGGAAAGCGCCGGCGTGATGCGGACGCTCGCCGAACCGAGCCTGACGGCGATCTCGGGCGAATCCGCCACCTTCATCGCCGGCGGCGAATTCCCGATCCCCGCGGGCTATTCCTGCGATCCGGTCACCCACGTCTGTACCACCCAGGTCACCTACAAGAAGTTCGGCATTTCCCTGAACTTCACTCCGGTCGTGCTCAGCGAAGGCCGCATCAGCCTGCGCGTGATGACCGAGGTGTCGGAGCTGTCGAACACCAACTCCATCACGTTGACGCAGGCGGTGTCCTCGACCTCGAGCAACTCGATCACCATTCCCTCGATCCAGACCCGCCGCGCCGAGACCACGCTCGAAATTCCCTCGGGCGGCTCGATGGCGATGGCGGGCCTGATCCAGCAGCAGACCAAGCAGGCGATCAACGGCCTGCCCGGCGTCGACCAGGTGCCGATCATCGGCGCGCTGTTCCGCAGCCAGGACTTCGTCAACAACGAGACCGAGCTGATGGTGATCGTGACGCCCTATGTGGTGCGCGCGGTCGCGCAAAAGGAATTGTCGCGGCCCGACGACGGCTTCGCGCCGGCCTCCGATGCGCAGACGGCGCTGCTCGGCCGCATGAACCGGCTCTATGGCACCACACGGCGCGTCGATCCGATCAACGGCGCACCCGGCGATTTCGGCTTCATCATCGACTGAGGCGAACGGTTTGGGGACCGCGGCAAGAAACGGGGCAAGGAACGGTGCAAGAGGGGACCGGGCGATGACGACAACATCTGCCGATCGACGTCGCAGCTTTGGGATCGCGCTGGCATTGACCGGGCTGTCCGTCATGCTCGGCGCCTGCAACACCAGCGGCGACATCACTCAGACGGTACCGACCGACTACCGCCAGCGCCACCCGATCGCGGTGCAGGAGGGCAGGAAGTCGATCGTGATCTTCGTCGGCACGGCGCGCGGCGGCCTGTCGGCCGCGCAGCATTCGGATGTCGCCGGCATTGCGCGGGACTGGATGCGCGAAGGCACTGGCTCCGTCGTCGTCGACGTCCCCGTCGACAGCGCAAATTCACGCGCGGCGGCCGCGACCTATCGGGAGATCCGCTCGGTGCTCACATCCGGCGGCGTGCCGGCCCGCGCCATCGTGCAGCATCCCTATCGTCCTGAAGACCCCGGGCTGCTGCCCACCATCCGCCTCAGCTATTCTAAGATCACCGCGGTCGCGGGTCCCTGCGGTCTGTGGCCGGAAGACATCGGTCCCTCCATCCTCGATCCCGGCTACAACGAGAACCGGCCCTATTTCAATCTGGGCTGCGCCAGCCAGCGCAACCTCGCGGCAATGATCGACAATCCCGCCGACCTCGAGCAGCCGCGATCCGAGACGCCGGCCTACACCGCGCGGCGCGACATCGCCTTCGAGCGCTATCGCAAGGGCACCGCGGTTTCGACACCCAATCCCGACGCCGACAAGGCCAAGCTCAGCGATACCGGCAAATGACACGGCTCCACGACGAAGATTCGGACGACCTAGGGCACCCCGAGGAACACATTGCGCCGGTTCCTCGCATCTCCGTGCAGGCCTTTTGCGAGACCGAGCAGACGCTCCAAGCGGTGACCGCGGCGGGGCAGGACCGCCGGCTCGCCAAGGCGCACCTCACCGCCAAGGACGGCGGCCTTGCCGCGGCGATCGAAGTCTATGAATCGATGCCGACGCCGAACGTGATCGTGATCGAATCCGACGGCACGCGCGACATCCTCGAGGGATTGGACGACCTCGCCGGCGTCTGCGACCCAGGCACCCGCGTGGTCGTGATCGGCAATCCCAACGACACGGCGCCCTATCGCGAGCTGGTACGCCGCGGCGTCAACGATTATGTAATCGGACCGGTCGAGACCCTCGACGTCGTCCGCTCGATCTGCAGCCTGTTCTCGGCCTCCGAGGCCATCATCACCGGCCGCGTCATCGCGGTGGTCGGCGCCAAGGGCGGCGTCGGCGCCTCCACCGTCGCGCACAACGTGGCCTGGACCATCGCCCGCGACCTTTCGCTCGATTCGGTCGTGATCGACCTCGACCTCGCCTTCGGCACCGCGAGCCTCGACTACAACCAGGATCCGGTCCAGGGCATCGCCAACGCGGTGCTGTCGCAGGACCGGCCGGACACGGCGCTGATGGAGCGTCTGCTCGCCAAATGCACCGAGCGCCTCAGCCTGCTCGCTGCGCCCGCCTCTCTCGACCGCGTCTACGATTTCGGCGCCGAAGCCTTCGATGCCGTGTTCGACACGCTGCGCATGACCACGCCCTGCATCGTGCTCGACGTTCCCCACCAATGGTCCGGCTGGACGCGTCGCGCGCTGGTGAACGCCGACGACATCGTGATCGTCGCCGAGCCCGATCTCGCGAACTTGCGCAACACCAAGAACATGCTGACCGTGCTGAAGGCGGCACGACCGAACGACCGGCCGCCGCTGTACTGCATCAACCAGGTCGGCATGCACAAGCGCGCGGAGATCGACGTCAAGGCCTTCGCCAAGACCATGGAGAGCCAGCCGATCGCGGTGATCCCGTTCGATTCGAAGCTGTTCTCGACCGCGGCCAATAACGGCCAGATGATCGCGGAAGTCGCCAAGAACCACCGCACCACCGCGCTGTTTCAGACCATGGCGAACCGCCTCGCCGGTCGCGGCGAGGTGAAGAAGCCGAAGCGCTCGCTGCTGGAGCCGCTGCTGAAGAAGCTGAAGGGCCGGTCGGGCCGCCCATCGGCTCCGCACCGCAAGGCGTCGTGATCGAGATAGCGTTCTCGCCTCGCGAGGACGCGACGAGCAGGAATGCAGTTGGCTGGCGGGTTACTTCTCGGCCTGCTGCTGCTTCTTCGCCAGCATTTGCCGCAGCGCCGTGACTTTGGCCGCTGCCTGGTCCGGCGGCAAATCTGCCTTGACCAGGATTTCAGCCTCGGCCTGGCGGCCCTGCAATCCCAGCACGAGCGCGAGGTTGGCACGAATCCGCGTATCGCTCTGATTGCGCTGATGGGCGCGGCCGAGCACCTGTTCGGCGCGCGGCAGATTGTTCTGGAGCATGTAGGACAGACCGAGATTGGACAGGACCTGCGGCTCGTCGGGCACGATCTTCAGGGCGCTCGCGTAATATTGCTGCGCCTCCTCGTGGCGGCCGAGCTGATCGAGCGCCGCGCCTTGCGCCGACAGGATGCGCCAGTCGGGATCCTCGGGCGAATGCGCGCGGCTGAGAACGTCGAACGCCTGCTGGAAATTGCCGCTGTCGGCGAGCGCGCGGCCATAGCCGGCGAGCAGCGCCTTGTTGCTGGGATGGGCGAGCACGGCCTGCTCCAGCACCGCGACCGCCTGGGCGCGCTGGCCGGTCTCGCGCAGTGCCTTGCCGTATTCGATCGCCATTGCGGGATCGCCGGGCTTGGCGCGGTAACGCGCGCGCAAAGCGTCCATGTCCGGCTTGGGATCCGTCTTGACGGTCGTTTCCGACCTGATGCCGAGCGCGCCGGTGACATCCTCGACGCCGGCGGTCTGGCAGCCGCCGAGGACGAGCACCAGCAGTGCGGGAGACAGCAATCTCGCCGGCGGAAAGGCGAGAGACGAACGCTTGGACATACTCTGATCACTCGGCAACTGATCAGAGATGCTTACCGATTAACGCTAAAGTCCCGTTAAGGACGCGGGCCCCCGCCTCTCAGTCGACGAATTCAGCGCCGAACTCGCAGCCGATGCGCCAGCGCAGGCGGCATTGCCGGGAATAATCCGGCGCGAAGATGATGGTGAATTGCGGCGGCACTTCCAGAAATTCCGCCACCACTTTCACGCCACCATCCGAAATATCGGTGATCGTGCAGTCCCGCGGCAGCGAGCCCGCGCCAAAATGGATCTTGGCGAGGCGGCTGCACACCCGACGTTCGCTTCTGCGGCGATTTGCAAGCATTTGAATTGTTCACCCGTTAGACCACGGCCCATCCCGCAGCCTCAGGAGTAGCGGACATTCGTTGGAATGTGCTGAGGGCAGAAGCTCGCATTCGAGGCGTAGTGTCGGCTCGGTGTTTACGATCGGTTAGGGCTTGTCCGCCCCTGCGGGATGTTCCTGTATTGTTCTTGCGAAAAGAGCCGCGCTCTGCTACCCGTAATTGTGCGAGAGGGGCAGGCTGGTTTGAGCATGGTTCAGCGGGTTTCCACCGTCGCCTTTGAGGGGATCGAGGCCCGCGCGGTCGACGTGCAGGTCCAGGTCGCCCCCGGCCTGCCGGCCTTCGCCATCGTCGGCCTGCCGGACAAGGCGGTGTCGGAGGCGCGCGAGCGGGTGCGCTCGGCGCTGATCGCCTCGGGGCTGGCGCTGCCGGCGCGGCGGATCATCGTCAATCTGGCGCCGGCCGACCTGCCCAAAGAGGGCAGCCATTACGACCTGCCGATCGCGCTCGGGCTGATGGCGGCGATCGGGGCGATCCCGCCGGATGCGCTGACCGGCTTCACCGTGCTCGGCGAGCTTGGCCTCGACGGCTCGATCGCCCCGGTGGCCGGCGTCCTTCCCGCCGCGATCGGCGCCAATGCACGCGAGGAGGGGCTGATCTGCCCGGCGGCCTGCGGCTCCGAAGCGGCCTGGGCGAGCCCGGACATCCAGATCATCGCAGCAAGCTCGCTGATCCAGATCGCCAACCACTTCAAGGGCACGCAGGTGCTGTCGCGGCCCTCGCCGAAGGTGCACGAAGCCGCCGCCTCCACGCTCGACCTGCGCGACATTAAGGGCCAGGAGAGCGCCAAGCGGGCGCTGGAGATCGCGGCCGCCGGCGGCCATCATCTGCTGAGGATGTGATACAAAACTCAAGTCTATTCAGGTCGTCTCGATGAGTTTAGGGCCACATCATCGAAATCAATACTTCCAAATTTTTTTTGGGGGAGGCCCTCGGACCGCGTGGTTTCCAGCGGTCAGACCGGCCACGGCGCTTCACTCGGTCCGCGAATCGCGCCGGGGCGCCTCTGATTCCTCTTCGAGTACCCCCACAGAGCGCGGTCGAGATCGCGCAGAGAGGTGCCGGTCTCCGCCGCGATCTGGCGGCACGTGGTCAGATAATCGAGGAAGTAGGGGATAGGATAGTAGGGCGAGTTTTGCTCGACGCCAAGCGACCACAGCGCGCGGAAGTCGAGGATCGTGTAGCGCGCAGGGTCGATGGCGGTCATGACCGCCGAGGCCACCGGGACGTCGACGCCGACCAGGCCGGACAGTACGGCTATCGCCGAACGCTCAGTCCGAGCGGCCATCGCCAGGTCGAGCGCGTCGCGGATCTCGACGTCGGAGTTGCGGGCCGGCCTGGACCGGCCCCGGCCCCGCGTCTTCCACTCGAAGATTGACATGAAATCATCGCGGGCTCGGCTGCCGGCGGCGATCCGGCGTCCGGCTGCGAACGCCCTGCGCTCATCGTCGTCCTCCACGTGGGCTGCGGCGAGCGCCGGGATCATCTCGACCGGAAAGCGCAGGACGAACTGAGGGGCTCCAGGAGCGCGCTGGCGCCGACGGGACGGCCGTGCGGAGATGTCGGTCGGCATATCGTCCATGGTGCGCCTCCGAGCCGCCCCGGCGGACGGCGTCCCTAGGCTTCTACCGCGGGCGCCACCGCGCTTCCAGCAGGCGCCGGCGACCGTCCAAAAATCGTCATCGCGCGACCTGCACGGACCGTTATGAAGCCGATTTCAGTGCTCCGAGCCGGTTTGGACCGCGCTGAAATCCGCCAATTTAAGAAAGTGGACAAAGAAGGTTAACGCGACCGCCTTTTCCACCCGGAAGAGAGACCCTGCCGGAAATGCCAGCCGCCGCATGGCCTTGGCGGCGATTGCGAAGCCCGGCCGCCGGCGGACCGTATCGCGGACCGTCATCGGCGGTCTTCTGGGACCCGCCATGAAAAAGGGCGCCGCCGGCATTTCGCCTGCGGCGCCCTGGGGCCTCCGACGGATCGGACGTCCTAGGCCGCCTTGCGGCGCCCCGTCATGCCGGCCATCGCCTCGTGGGCCAGCCGCTGCACCGCGCCGACGTCGTGGTGATCGTAGACCTTGTTGATCATCCGGACCGAGACGCCGGCGACCTCCGCGATCGCGTAGGCCGAGACTCCTTCCTCGACCAGGCGGGTGATGAAGGTGTGGCGCCAGATGTGGGCGAACACGTCCTCGATGCCGAGCTCGTCCATCGCATCTTCGTAGATCACCCGCATGCGCTCCTGGCCGAGCGGGCCGCTTCGGTCCTGGGTGGGGAACACCCAGGGGCAGCCGGCGTCCCGGATCTGCCAACCGGCGACCTCGTCGATCGCGCTCGGCGGCATGATGACCTTCGGCGAGCGCTTGTTGGCCGAGGTCTTGGTGCCCGGCTTGACGCGGTGGAACACGCCTCGCTCGAGGTCGAAGTAGCCGCCGCCGTCGACGCGAGGCCCGTAGGATAGACCCACGTAGACGCCGGCGCGCGAGCCGAACGTCGCTCCCAGATACGTCTGGCGGGCGACGATCAGGCGGCGGTGCGCTTCGGCCGCGGAGATGCAGTTCCGCGGGGTCCAGAGCCTGGTCGTCTTGTCGTAGGCGTCGTTGCCGCCCGACCACCGTTCGATGTCGGCCTGCTCCTCCCGGGAGACCACGCGCTTGCGGCCCTCCGCGCGCGGCGGCATGGCGAAGGGCAGGACCGGCAGCGAGAGCTTGGCCGCGCAATACTTCCGGACCGCGGTCCGGAAGTAATTGATTCCGTTCCAGAAATACGAATACGAATACCCCTCCTCGAGCATCGCCTCCTCGGTCTCGGCCAGCCAATCGTTATCCAGCTGGCGCAGCTGCTTGCCCTCCACGTGGGGCTTGAGCGCCTTGAGCGTGGATTCGATCTGGCCGGCCGAGCGCTTCTTCAACTTCTTGACGACCTTGATGCGCTCGTCGATCACCTCGGTCGCCGAGGCCCGGCGGCAGTCCACGATGTTGTCCTCGCGGGCGTCCGACTGCAGCTGGGCCAGGTCGACCAGGCGCTGGGCCTCCTCCCTGTCGCTCGTGTTCAGGCTTCGGACGCGATCCTTGCCCTTCCACAGGGCCCAGTATCCGGTCTGGCTGCGGAAGCGGGCGGAGTATTTCGGCCCGTCCAGGCGTTCGCCGTCGACGACCGAGGGCATCAGGATCGCCCTCTCCATCGCCGCGCGATGCAATTCCCTACCGACCTTTTTCATGGTACGCTTTGCTCCTCGGATCGCGCGTCCGGCTGCTTTCCACGGCTAGAACCGTGCGCGCGGTCTCGTCAGCGACCCCGTCGAGAGATCGGCGGGGTCGTCGCCTTCCGGAACGTCGGCCCCGGGCGGCTCGTCCGCCGGGGTCGCTCCGGATCATCCTGCGCCGCCCGCAAGGGCGGAACGCGGCACCACGGATTCCCCACTTCCGTCATGAATTCAAGAGGTTGGAGCCGGGACCGCGGGCGCTCTCCGCGGCAGCCCGCTCCCGAATTACTTGCCGATACTTCGCCGATACTGGGCGCCCCCTTCTCATTCGCGCGCCTTCTGGCGCGCCGTCTCGAGCATCGCCTCGATGGTCGCTAAGGTTGTAAGTCTCTTCCTTGCAACCAAGATGGTATCCAGGAGCCCAGCTTTTTGCGCCGTGCGCAGACTCGACGCCGAAAGCGGTTTTCCCGAAGGCCACAGCAGCGCGGCGGCCTCCTCATACGATAATACCTCCGTCGGACTCCAGTCCTTCACGCTAGGTCTCGCCGCGACGCGGCGGGGTATCGGCTTCATGATCTTTCCTCCGTTCGGGTTGCAGGAAATCCTCGTCCGGCGCCGGTCGCCGCGGCCCCGGCCGGCGTCCCCCGCGGGCGCATCCGCCCGGCGCGCGGAGCGGGCCCCGCCGCCGGCCCGGCGAGGCCCCGCGGTCCGGACCGGGAGCCGCCGGACGCCCCGGGCCGCCGCGGGCGGAAATTCGGCAAAACAGAATTGAAGGATTCATCTTCAAGGACTCGTTTTCCAAGGATTCGATTTCAAGGATTCGAATTTTCCGCTTTCTCAAGGATTCGATCTTTCAAGGATTTGCCGTCCAAGGATTCGATTTTCGTGGGACCCGTCGGGAGGATCCCGCCGGGCCGGGACGGCCCCCGCCGGCACCCGGCCGGCGGGCCGCCGGCGGCGGGCGACGGCGGGCGGCACCGCTCACGCCCCGCCCGGCGGACGGCGGCGCCGCCCGCGCAGGCGCCCGCGCACCAGCGCCTCGACTTCGGCGCCGGTGAGATGGCGTGCCTCCGCCAGCCGGCCGGCCACCGCGAGGATGGCGGCGCGGTTGGCCGCGACCAGCCGGTCCGCCCGGCGTTCCAGCCGGCGCAGGTCGCGCGCCACCGCCTCGCGCAGGACGGTGTCCAGCGCGACCGCCCTGAGCAGCTCGTCGCCGGCGCCGAGATAAAGCGGGGCGCCCCGCATTCCGAAGGACGCGTGGAGGGATGCGACCAGGACCGTCACCGAGCCGATGTCGCTGTCCGGGGCGCCACCTGCGCCGGTGGAGACCGCCCCGGTGAAGAGGCGCTCGGCGGCGCGCGCGGCCAGCCCGACCGTCGCGCGGTCCTCGATCGCCGCGCGGGTGACGAGGTCGTCCTCGGCATAGAGCACGGAGGTGCGGCCGCCGGCGTCGCCGGCGCTCCTCAGGAAGACGCCCTGCACGGTGCCCGCCTCCAGCGCCAGCAGGATCACGGCGTGCGCGGACTCGTGGATCGCCATCCTGAAGAGGCGCGCCGGCGGATGGGCCTCGCACGGCATCGCCGCGGCGATCAGATCGGCGACGGCCAGGCTCCGGCCGGCGTGCCTGGCGGCGCGCCGCGCCGTCCTGACCATGTACATGACCTCGGCGGGGGTCGACCCCTCCATCACGGCGGCGGCCGCGCCGAGGTCATCGCCCGCGAGCTCGCCGTCCAGATGGAAGCGCAGAATGTTGGCGATCCCCGCGGCGTCGGGCGGATTGATCCGGACGACCTTCTCCAGGCGGCCCGGCCGCAGCAGCGCTGAATCCACGCGGCTGATGTCGTTGCAGCTCCCGATGACCAGGAGGTGCGCATCCTTCGCCGCCAGCGCAGAATCGACGATATTCAAAATATCAGAAACTACGACATTCCACCACTCCTGCGCGCGTTGTGACATCGTTGCACGTTCAGGTACGGCGGCGTCGACCTCATCGATGTGCCAGACGGCGACGCCGGGCCCGGCCGCCGCGACAGCCATGGCATGGGATTTTCTGCACTCCTTGACCACGCTGTCCAGATACCCAGGCCCGTTCGCGAACCACGACCCTGCGGACGTCGTGACCAGCGGCACGCCGCAGCCCTGCGCGAGCACGCCCGCGAACCAGGACTTGCCAAAGCCCGGCGGCGAATGAAGGCAGACGCCGCGGTCGACGTCGCGCCACTCGATCTTGCCGTCCCTGAAGTCGGCGATGTCGCGGGCGAGGTCGAGACCCCAGCGCTGCGCCTCGCCATATTCGACCGCGGTGGCGAGAGCCGGCACGCGCCGCGGCGTACCGACATGCGAATGGCGCGCGGCCTCGAGCCGCCGCACAATGTTCTTGGCGCCGCTGGCCGGCCGGAACGCGGCGACGATCTCCGGCAGCTCGAGGCCGGCCGCGATCCCGGGCCCGAGTTCGCCAGGCGAGCGCCCGGCGAAACGTGCGATCGCCTTGCGCATCAAGGCGCCGTCCGGCGGGGCGATGCGGACGACGATGTCGGCCGCGCTCCGCAGCGAGGCGGGCAGCAGCGTCTCGTCGTGGCTCACGCCCATAACGCACATGCCGCGCGACAGGTCGCGCGCCGCCTCGACCGAGCCGGCGTCCTCGCGCCTGCGGTCGGTGCCGTCGCGGGTGTGGAAGCACCAACGGGAGCCGAATTCGGAGGCGACGTAGGCCTGCATGGGAGCGACCCAGGCGGGGCCGGGAACGATCACGATAGCGGCGAGCGCCTGGACGTGGGCGAGGCGGCGGCGGACGGCCGGCGTCGTCGCAGCCTCGAACGCCGCGCCGACGATGATCGCGGTCGCCGTGCCGTGCCTTTTCCGAGGCCGCTCGGGGGCGGACGCGGCTTCGGTTTCCGGTCCCGCGGTTTCGGGTCCTTCGGATTCGGCGTCTTGCGGACCCAGCGTCGGGTCGACCTTGAGGGCCGACAGGCGCTTGAATCCCCACCCAGGGGCGACGCGGCCCTTCTTCTTCGGCTTCTCGGTATTCTTCGCCATGCACGCCACCTCGCGATCGTCGGGACCTCAGTCCCCGTCCCGCCCCTCGTCGTCAGATCCCATCGATTTCAGCGCGGCGAGCAGCTCGTCCGGCACCTCTTCGATGGCCAGCGCGAAGACGACGTCCGCCGACCCGCAGAGCGGGCAGCCGTGACGGTCCAGGTCGTATTCGAACTCGCCCCTGCGTCCGCAGGCGCCGCGGCGGAATTTCGCCATCACTTGCCCTTTCCGCGGGGCCGCCCCGCCTCGACGAAGCGGTCCGTGTCGCGGTCGTAGAAGCGGTAGCGGGGCAGCCAGCGGCCGCCGACCGGGCGGTGGTCGACGTGAAGATTTTCGAACCCTTCCTCGACCTGGACGGCCGGGCGGCCTTCCGCATGGAAGGGGCAGCGCGTCGTGAAACCAGCCGCCGCCGTACAGGCGCCCGGCTTCGCCGCAAACCTCGCACGTGGACGCGCTGCGCGCCTTGGCGAGCGCGATCGCCTCCTCGACCCGGTCTCGCGCCTCCGGCGACAGGCGGCCCGACCAGTGGAAGCGGAGCGTGCCGTACTTCTCCTTGACCCGCGTCGCGCGGAACGAGCCGTCCTCGGCGCGGACCGCCTCCCGGATGCGAGCGCAGGCGCGCTCCAGCAGCTCGCGCCAGCCGTCGTCCACGGCCGGCCAGCCTTCCGCGGAGAGCGGATCGCCCGTTGGATGGAAGAGGTCGGGATAGGATCGGACGAGCTTCGCCCGCCAGCCGGAATCGCACCGCATGGCCACGTTCAAGCCTCCCTGCGCAGCATCACGTTCCCAGGACCACGGCCCGTGCGGCGAGCGGTGTCCAGGACGGTGCGGTGTGCGCGCCGCACGTGACCTTGGCGGCTATCGACTCCGTCGCGAAAGCGACGTCCACCATCAGGCGCCGCCGGTCCGACAACCCGGGGATCGTCGCCACCACGCCCGCCCTGAAGAGCTCTTCGCGCCGCTTGCGCGTGATCGCATCGACGCTGCCGTTGGTGCTGGTCCTGATTTCCGAGCCGGCCCCGACCACGAATCGCGCGCCGGAGCGATAGCCACGCGCCCAGAGATTGCAGTAACGCAATTCGAAGGACTCGCCGTCGATCGGCAGCGCCGACACGCCGATGGCCATGGGGCCGCCGTCCGCCGCGTCTGCGGACGGAGCTTCGGGTAGCGACGGCCGATGCGGCGCGTCGGGCGGCGCGGTCGGAGTTGGGGCATCGGGGCCGGCAGCGGTGCCAGTGGGGGAAAAGATGCCACAGCCAGCGTCGTGCAGCAGCCTCAGCGCGTCGGCGTAAATGCGGTCGTGCGTGGATCGGTCGGCTGCCGGCAGATCGGGGCCGATAGGATTGCTGCCCTTCACCACCGTCACCGATCCGACGTCGATGACCTCCTTCGTCAGACGAAACTGGAAATCCAGACCCAGACTTTTGTCGAAAGCTGCTCCGTCGCAGCCGCTGACCACGAAGGCCTCGCGCGCGAATCCCTTGGTCGGGTCGGCGGCATGTTCGGCGAGCCGGCGCAGTGGCTTGCCGCTCTCGCCAACGTAGGCCCTGCCGCCGCCGAGCAGGACATAGGCGCAGCCGCCGGCGAGCAGCCCGGCCGACGCCACGGCTGGGAGGTCCTTAAGTGGGAAGGCGTGGACCACAGCGCGGCTCGCGCGGTCGGACAGGACGCGGTAGCCGTCCATTCCGCCGAAGGGGCGGTACACGATAGTAGTGGTGGCGGTCGAAGGTTCGGCCATACTGGTCTCCTCGCAGGTGAAGTGAGCCGAGTACGCACGCGCGCACGCGCGAGATTATTGACGATGCGAGACGCTGCCCTTTGGCCGCGCGCGCCGTCACGCCGCGATCTTGACCGGGGTGTCGGGCCCGAAGCTTGCGGACAGATCGAGGCGGATGTCGCCTGCGCAGGCGAGTGAGGCGATAGCCGGGATGGGATCGGCCGGACCCGGCACCTGCGCGCAGAGCTCGTCCAGACTCATCTGGCCTTCCGCCAGCGCGGACAGGACCGCAATCCGCATCGCCGGGTCGACGTCCCGGTCGCGCAGCGCCCAGACGGCACGCGCGGCGCTGCAGCGAGGCTCGGCGAGGACCTCTCGTGGATCGAGAGTCTCGATCGCCAATCCTTGGGATGCAGCCGCGCGTCGGATGGCGAAAACCTCCCCAGCCGTCGACGGCAGTCCGATCTGCTGCACGACACCCGCCCCGCATCGCCATGCGACGACGTAGCGGACGAAGGTGCCTCCGCCAGCCTTCACCGCGATCTGGTCGATTGTGTCTGTCGTCCCGTCGAGCGTCATCTGGATCAAGTGATGCTCGAGCACCGCCGTCGTGCACCATATTGGGCGCACGCATTTGACGGACTGAAAAACGAATCCTTGATCAATGCCCATCAGTCCTCGCAAATCGGGGATTGTGAATTGCGTCATGTGACAGAAATGTATCTTGGCGACCTCTCCCGGCTTTCAATTGCCAGGCTCTTTCCGCGCCTACCGTCCGAGGCGCTGTCTGGCCCCGTGCTGTCGAGAGAAGAGTGTCCGCACTACGTCCCGTAGCGACGGCTGAGGCCGAGGTCTCCGCAGCGCACGATGGCGCGAGCGTCGAGCCCGCAGGTCAAGTCAATCCCAACGCTTCCCTCGCATGCTAACGCATAGACGACCTCGATCGGATAGCGTCGAGTTGCGACCAGACCGGCGAAAGCACGCAGCGGGATTGGGCCCTCCTGCTCCAAAGCTTCGAGGACCTGCGCCCGGTCTCCGGCGCTCACCGCGATCGTGGAATGCCGCCAAACCTCGCGAGCCGCGGAGAGGAGCGGCTCGCGGCCGACATCGGCCGTCGTGACGGAGAGAATCCCGGAGGAGTCCTGCTCGAAACCGAGCTGGAGGAGGCCTGCGGCCTCGGGATCACCCGGCGGCCGCGCATCGACGAAGTCGACGACGTAGCGGCCATCGTCCCGATCGACCAGGACGGCGTCGGTCCTGATCACGTGGTCGTCGAGCACCACCATGGGATGGTATTCGATGGCCCTGACGCCGGCGTCGAACGTCGACTGGATCATGAAGTCCCGCCGGAGTGGTCGGGCGCACGGGATGGCCCGCGACGTCTTGAAGCTGGCGAAGAGTGCGGCGGCGTTTTTCGTCTTCATGAGTCCTCGTTGGGGAAATGGAACGCGCCCGCACTCCCCGGCACGCTGACGCACGAAGGGAGGCCGCGCGATTCGCGCGGTGTGAAGGTGGCCTGGCCGATTGGTAGTGAGTGGGATGTCGCTGCTTAGATCATAAAACCGGGGAAAAGTCAAGAAAAATCGGATATCCGACCGATATCGATCGGATATCGATCCGATATCGAATACCGGTTGCGACTTTCGGAAGCCGGGGGTGAAAACTTTAGGAAAACGTTCGCGACCGGGCGCCGGCGCGTGATAGCTTTCGAGTCGAATCGCGCAGAACGAGCAGGCGAGCGGAGATGGCGAAGGCGGCGAAGAAGATACAGGCTTCAAGAAAGGACGGCCGCCGGGCCGCGCTGTACTACATGCGGCCCGAATACATCGCCGCAGTGAGGGACGCCGCGACCGCGAACGATCAGAAGGCCTGGCAATTCGTCGAGCAGGCAGTGATCAAGGCGCTCAAGGAGCAGGATGCCTGGCATTTGGTTGAGCGGGCGATTAGGACACAGAAGTCGAAAAAGGCTTGATCGCCGCTGCCCCCCAGCATCGACTGACCTCAGCCCTATCAAGGCGCGGGCGTCGCAAACAGCCGCTTGGCAGCCACAACTGGTATCTACCCCTTGGCACAAGCCCTGCGTGCCGATACCCTCGGGTCGGGGCGACTCGCTGCAATCCAAAATCTATTTCCAAGATGATTCCGTTTTTTCTGCTCGCCTCCGATTAGCCCTTTATCAGGCGCCCTCACTAAGGAGACGGCCATGGCAAATTCGGGGGAAACTGATGACCCCAGCCACCTTGCGGCGGACATCGCGGCACCCGCCCGTCCGACAAAGGGCGCTGTAGAGTTAACAGGCGTACCGCCTCTCGCGAAATACAAGCGGCGCTCCGAGCTTACCGATGAGTTGCGCCGCTGGTACGCGTTGGAGGATGCGGCGCGACGCGACGAGCTCAGGCATGTCGCTGCCGGTGCGAAGCGATGGACCATCGAGGCGCTCATGCACGCGGTCCGACAAGCGCACGCCAGCGGCGACCGTCGGTCCTACATTGAAGCTTTCAACGCCTTCGCTACCCGGGCAACGCCGCTGCTGATGCGTCAAGCCGTGAAGTACGACGCGGGCGAAGACGAAGACCATGCCCAGGACGTGCTGTTGCGAATCGCGAAGGAGGTTCAAGCTGGGAAGGCCGAGTACGCCGAGGTCAATTTTGCGCACTACGCCATGCGCAAGGCCATCGATGCTCATCGCCACAAGGATTCATCTATCGAAAGTAAGCGCGAGCGTGCCCAGCCGAGCTCCGCCAACGATGGCGATGAGAGCGATGCGGTGGATCCTCTCAACGAGATCGAAGATCGCATGGCAAGCCCCGAAGTGCAGGGTCTTTTGCGCCACGCGATCGGAAGACTTGAAGGTAAATTTCGCGACATCCTCATACAACGTTACATCGCCCGCCTGACTTACGAAGAGCTTGCCGAGCACTACCAGGTAGATGCGACCACCATCAGCAATTGGGTGCAACAGGCCTTGAAAATCGCTGGGCGCCAGGGAGACAACGATGACGAAGATTGAGCCGAAACCGGACCTTGACGACGTGCTGACTGAGCTCGGGACGCTCGGCAAGCCTCCGACCGGTGACGGGCTCCGCATTTGGCTCGACCGGTATCCGACATTCAGGAGCGAAATTATCCGGTACGTCACCGCCTGGATCGATGTCGAAACGCGCTCGGATTCGCCTGAGCCGGCGCCGGAAGCGGTCAACCGGGTCGTCAGCCGAACCATGAGCCGCGTGCAGCAGCTCCTCGATGAAGCCGATCGGCAGCAGACAATTCACGACCTTTCGGCCGAGATCACCCGGGCGGGGCATAGCCTTGAATCCTTCCAGCGCACGCTCGGAATCGACCAATCGATCTTGGCTTCGCTTGCCGCTCGGCTGGTCCGGCCCGCTACGATTCCGGCGCGTCTCGTGCGCGAGATTGCGGCAGCGCTGCACCGTCAGCTCGACGGCGTGCGAGAATTCTTCCGGTTGCCGCCGCAGATGGCGACCGCACACAAAGCGCGAAAGCGGCCGACCGCCAAGCAGGTCGACTTCGCCTACCTCGTCGAACATGCCGAGTTACCCGAACCCGAAAAAAAGCAGTGGCTCTCGGAGGAGCCCGATCCCGTTTTGCAGGAATAGCGATGGACAGTTTCGGCGCCGTCAGGGCACTTGCCCGCGAGAAGTATGCGTTGCTTCGCGCAAAGGCGGGCGGCAATGCCGCCGCTCAATTGCTCGCAGCGGCGCGCAAGGAGGCTGACATCAAGGTACAAAGCCTGCCGCCCGACCATCCGCTGTTGGGTGGCGGAGACGGCGCGTTGCACCGCGCATCTAAGGCGATCTACATTTCCAACGAACTTTCGCCGAAAAGCGCCGCTTACGTCGAAGCGCACGAGTTCGGGCATTATTGGATCGAGACGCCGACCGACCCCGCGATCATGCCGCGAGGATCAGATCCGGGCGCTCCGGAAGAGGGCACGCCGCTCGGCCTCAAGCGCGTCGAAGCTTACAGCCCCGAAGAACTGCGCGAGCGCCTTGCCAACGTTTTCGCTCGGGAGTTCCTACTGCCGTGCCACGAGGCGCATAGGCTTTTCGTCGATCTGGAAAACTCAGCGCCTAGGATCGCCGAAGATCTCGCGATTCCCCTGGGCCTCGTCCATCAGCAACTCGCCGCGTCACTACTTCTCCCGAAACCCCCGGATACCGTCGTCGAAGAGCCAGGGCCCGCCGAACGTCTGGGCCTCGACGACTCGCAACGGGAGGCCGCGCATCATGAGGGCTCGCCCTTGCTGATCGAAGCGGGGCCCGGCACCGGCAAGACGCGAACCCTCATCGCTCGTCTCGAGTTTCTCGTCGGCAAGAAGCACCCGCCGGCGTCGATTCTCGCGCTGACCTTCTCCAACAAGGCCGCCCGCGAGATCCGCGAACGCGTCGCCTCGACGATGCCCGAGGCCGCCGCTGAGATCTGGACGGGTACTTTTCACGCTTTCGGTCTCGAACTGATCCGTAAATACGGTGAGCTAATTGGCATCGCTCAACCGGTTCGACTTCTGGACCAAGCCGATATCCTGGCCCTTCTTGAAGAAGACCTTCTGGCACTCGGACTCGACCACTACCTCCGCCTCCACGAACCGCTGTCCGACCTTCGCTTCGTACTCGGCGCCATAAGCCGCGCGAAGGACGAGGTGAAGTCGCCGGCCGACTACGCCGAGGCGGTCCGCCGCATGGCGGCCAGCGTGGCGAAGGGCGACGAAGAAGCGGAACTCAGGGTCTCCAAAGCGCAAGAGGTAGCGCGCGTCTTCAAGCACTACGACGATAAGATGCGCAGGGCCGGCTGGGTCGACTTTGCCGATCTGATCAATCGACCGGTCGAGCTCTTGCGGGCGCGCCCAGAGGTGCGCGATGAACTCCGGGGCCAGTATCAACACCTGCTCGTGGATGAATATCAGGACGTCAATCGCGCGAGCGCCTTGCTCGTAAAGGAGTTGGCGGGTGAAGGCGACCGGCTCTGGGTCGTCGGGGATGCGCGCCAATCGATCTACCGCTTCCGCGGCGCCGCGCCTCAGAATGCGCTCGACTTCGAGAAGGATTATCCAAAGGGACAGCGTAAGGCCCTCACGGTGAACTACCGCTCACGCCAGCAGATCGTCGACACCTTTGGCGGTTACGCCGGGCATATGCACGGTGGCGAGATGAAGGCCGTGAAGCTCACTGCCTATCGCGGCCCGGGAGCCAAAGCCGTCGACTGCAACGTCGCCTTGGACCGCGATGCCGAGATCCGAGGCATCGCGGATGCCATCATGAAGCACCGCGCGAGCGGCATCGACTTCCGTGAGCAAGCCGTGCTCTGCCGCGTGCACAGCAATCTTGAGCGGGTGGCGCTCGGCTTGGAGGCCGCCGGCGTGCCGGTCCTCTATCTCGGCGATCTCTTCGAGCGCCCGGAAGTGTGCGATCTACTTTCGCTCATCTCCTTCGTCGCCGAACCTCACCGTGGTGGTTTGCTTCGGGTCGCGGACCTCCCGCCCTACCGCACGTCGCTTGCCGACGTGCAGGCGTTCTTGGCCTACGCCCGCGATCACGAGAGGCGACCAGCCGAGGCGCTGGCGGATCTGGCAAATGTTCCTTGCCTGTCTCCGGACGGCAAAGCGAGCCTTGGCCGCCTGGCGGCCGACCTCGACGGCATCGGCTTCCGCACGGGACCCGGTGCGTTTCTATGTCATGTGCTCTTCGATCGCGGCACACTCCTGCGAAACTATCTCGGTGGCGACACCCCTGCCGATCAGCAGTGTCGCCTGGCGATCCATCAACTCGTTCAGTTCGCGATCGAGAACAACAGCGGTGCGGGCGATCCCAAGCGCGGAATGCTGCAATGGATACGGCGACTTGAGGTATTCGGTGACGAGCGCGCGCTGCGCGAGCCACCTAACGCCGTCGACGGTATCGATGCGGTCCGCCTCATGACCGTCCACGCGAGCAAAGGTCTTGAGTTCAAGGTCGTGCATCTGCCGACGCTAGGTTCGGGCATGTTCCCGCTGCGGCGACAAGGCGACCGCTGTCCGGCGCCGGACGGCCTGCTTCCAACCTCGCCGATCGCCGATCACGAGGAGGAGGAGGAATGTCTATTCTACGTGGCGCTCTCGCGCGCCCGCGACCATCTTTCTCTATCTCGCGCCGAGCGCTATTCCGAGAAACAGAGGTCCAATTCAGCGACGCCTTTTCTCCAGATCGCGCGTTTTCTGCCGCGCGCGCCGGACGGCGACCCGACTTGGACCGAAAAACTGCCGCTGGCACCGCCTGATGACCACCGCCCCGACCTCGCGCGAGACATCCCGGAGCACGATGGCCGCGACATCGAGCTCTATATCGATTGCCCACGGCGCTACCTCTATCAGCTCGTGCTCGGTCTCAGCGGTGGTCGCGACGACACGGCGTATGTCCGGTTCCACCGCGCGGTCTACCGCGTGCTCGATTGGCTGCGAGCACAGACCGGCTCAGTCGAGGCCGCGGCCCTCGCCGAAGCGCTGGATGCGGCGTGGAACGACATAGGTCCGACCGGAGACCCGCTCGAGCCACTCTACAAGACCTCGGCCATGAGCATCCTCGAGAACGCCAGGAGTCGTCAACGCGAAGGCATCACGTTCGGGAGCACGGTGCCGCTCACGCGTGGCGGTCGAACGATCAACGTGCCGATCGACGAGATCGAGCGTAGCGATGGGCGTCTTGTCGTGCGACGCGTTCGTACGGGCCGAGAACCGTCGCGTCCCGACCAGCGTCATTTGCACGCACTCATGCTTCAGGCCGTTCGCAACGCGATGGGCGGAAGCGCCACCTTCGAGGTGCAATACCTCACGACGAACGAACCGGTTCCGGTCACTCTCGATGGTGTCATGAAGGCCCGCCTCGCGGATGCAGAAAATGCACTGGGTCGAATCGCGAAGGGCTTCTATCCGGCTCAGCCGAAGGACAACGGCGAGAACTGCCCACGCTGCCCACATTACTTCATCTGCGCCAGCGTCCCTGGTCAACCCTAGCGATTCCGGTTTTTCGCGAAGTCTACGACTAACCCTTTAGAGCGCAGGGTCTCAATCAGGAGCACCCGCTTACTGAAAAGGGTTGGTAGAATGAAGATCATCGACGTCCTGCTCCAGAGCCACGGGCTCGCCGACATTGCGGTGCTGGAGGCGAAGCCCGAAGACACCCTCGCGGCGATCTTGTCCAGGATCGACTTGCCCGGCGACAAGGAAGGCCGCTTCCTGTTCCTGGAAGATATCGACGGGGCCATCGACGGCCACGCCGTGATCGAGGAGCTGCTACCGCTGCCTCCCGACGACGACGCCACGGGTCCGCTGCGCGTGCACGTCTCGCATTGCCGCCATGTGGAGGTCTTGGTCCGCTTCAACGGCGAGACCGAGAAGCGTCCCTTCGCGCCCGGCGCCACCGTGGAACGCGTTAAGCGCTGGGCGGCCCGGCGTGCCTTCCACCTGTCACCGCGCGACGCCGCCGAGCACGTGCTCCAGATCAAGGGTACGACCACGCGGCCGGACCGCGACGTGCACGTCGGAACGCTCACGCAGCACCACACCTGCGCTGTCGCGTTCGACCTCGTGCCCTGTCAGCGCGTGGAGGGTTAAGTTGAGCACCTCCATGACTCCGGAGGAAGCGGTGTTCCACGCACATCTCGCCGCCGGCCGATATCGCAGCGGCGCGGCGGCGAGGCGGTGGCGCCTCGTCTCACACGCGTGGCCGCATGCCGTGTTTGCAGTCTTGGCACGCGATGGGTTGGTGTACGGGCTCCGCTTCGAACTGCAAGACTACCCGCGCACACCACCAACGGCGCGGCCGTGGGATCTTGACCTCGGCGGTCCGCTGGCCGCGAACAAGTGGCCGGCCGGGCAGAACCGCGTTTCGCTCGCGTTCAATCCCGACTGGAAGAACGGCGCATGCCTCTATCTGCCGTGCGACCGCGTATCCATCGAAGGCCATGCGAACTGGTACCAGCAGCATCCGAGTCTCATCTGGGATCCAGCGATCGGCATCGTGGGCTACCTGCGCGTGGTGCATGACCTCCTGAACTCCGGCGACTACGGAGGTCGCCGTGCAGCCTGATCCCACCCTTCACATGCGACGCAACCTGTGGCTCGCTCTCGGTTCGGAGTTGCACCGACGCACCGAAGGTCGTCACGAATCCGGCGCGTTTCTGCTCGGAACGCGCAGCGGAGCCGACCGTGAAGCGACCGCCGTCGTCTACTACGATGACCTCGACCCGCACGCCTATTCCAAGGGAATCTGCGTGCTGCATGCCGACGCCTTCGGTCGGCTGTGGGACCGCTGCGCCGAGATGTCGCTCGTGGTGGTCGCGGACGCGCACGTGCATCCACGAGGCGCCGGGCAGAGCTTGTCCGACCGCGACAACCCCATGATCGCACGGCCGGGCCATCTTGCGCTCATACTGCCGCTGATGGCGCGGCCGCCGGTGCGCCGCTGGTCGATCGGGCTCTACGAATATCTAGGGGATCATCGTTGGCGCTCACACGGCGGTCGTCAGGTGGCCAGTGTACTCAAGATCGAGGATGAACAATGACGGACCTTGAACAGATTGCCGACGAATTGCACCGCACCGCCAAGATCGCGCTCGACACCGGCGAGGCCGCGTCGCTCGACGACGCGATGCGGATCTTCGCCGGTTACCAAGCGCAATTCGTTCTCGGCCCCGAGGTCGCCGACAGCGCAGGCCTGCAGGCAGCGGTTCTGACGGCGGTAAACAGCGCCACGCGAACGTTGCTGGGGGGCGTAACCGTCATCGGGGCGGATATGCCGTTGAGGGTCACGCTACCACCCTTCGGCAGTCTCATGGCTGCTCTGAAAGCGTACGGTGCGAAGGTCGCTGACCGCCCTCAGATCGGCATGCCGACGGCGACCTTCGGCATGCCGAACATCGATGGTGTCGACCGTCTCGCTATTCGCGTCGTCCTACGAGGATGGAGCGGTGGCGTCGTTCCGGCGAAGCAGAATGTACCCGCATCGGCCGGTGCGGACGTGACGCCGGCCGGGGTGATGGCGGGGGCGCTCGTGGTCTCTGAGATCTTCCAGCGCCTGCGCGGCCACCGGCTGGCGTGTCGCCGGACGATAGGGCTCAACCTCTGGCGTCCCGAACAGGATTGGCTCCAAGGCGGCGACGGGCCGGCCCTTGCTCGTTTGCCCTCATCCGCTTGGCTCGTCGGCCTTGGCAATCTCGGCCAGGCCTATCTCTGGACACTGGGACTTCTGCCCTATCGGCCCGGCGCGCTCGAGGTCGTGCTGCATGACTTCGACGTTCTCGCAACGTCGAACGTTAGCACGTCGCTGCTTACGACGCCGAAGCTCGTCGGCCGCTACAAGTCGCGCGCGATGGCGGACTGGGCCGAGGAGCGCGGTTTCCGGACGTCGATCATTGAGCGCCGCTTCGCGAATGACTTTCGCGTGAGCCCGCGCGAACCGGTGGTCGCACTCATCGGGGTCGACAACGCGCTCGCGCGGCAATCGATTGAAGATATCGGATTCGAGCGCGTCATCGAGGCGGGCCTGGGCAAAGGCCCGCAGGACTATCTCGGCATCGACATGCACACTTTTCCCGGCGCGCGCGACGCGCGCTCGACTTGGCAGAGCACCGCGGCCGAAGACGCAACCGTTTCTCAACCTGCCTATCGTCGTTTATTTGAGGAGAGCGGCGACCAATGCGGAACCGTTCGCCTAGCGGGTCGGAGCATCGGCGCGCCATTTGTTGGTGCGATTGCCGCGACGCTCGTGATCGCCGAGTTCATGCGCCTCGCCATGGGTGCGCATCGGCACGAACTCATCTCGTGCCATTTGCGCGATCTTGGTAGCCGCACCATACTTAGCGGCGCGGCATGGCCCCCATGCAACCCAGGTACCGTTTCGATCGTCGGCTGCGAAGATCGAGGATATCTCCAACCCTGCTCCCGCTGAGCGTCCGACGCTTCCCAAGTGGGGTAAACTCCGCTGATTCGAAAAGATGCGAGTTGTAGATGACTGCCTACCGTTTCGTCCATGCGGCGGATATCCACCTCGACTCGCCGCTGCGCTCTCTCGCGCTGCGGGATCGCGAACTGGCCGATTTCATCGGCAACGCCAGCCGGCAGGTCTTCGCGCGCATCATCGATCTCTGCCTCGATGAACGGGTACAAGCGCTCTTGCTCGCCGGCGATCTCTACGACGGCGATCAGACCTCGATGAAGACCGCGCGCTTTCTCGGCGAGCAACTTCGGCGCCTCGACGCTGCGGGCATCCGAATCTTCATCATCCGAGGCAACCATGACGCGTTGGCCAGGATCACGAAGGAGCTCGTCTTTCCGCCGAACGTGCATCTTTTCGGCGGACGTGCCGAAGCCGTCGAGGTAGAGCGGGATCGCGGAGAGCGATCGATCGTCATACACGGGCTCAGCTTCGCGAAACCGCACGCCCCCGAGGGACTCCTCGTCAAGTACCGGCCATCGGTACAGGACGCGATCAACATCGGAATGATGCATACCAGCCTGGGCGGCTCGCCTTCTCACGATGTGTATGCGCCATGCTCCACGAGCGACCTCCTCGCATCCGGCTTCCGCTATTGGGCGCTGGGACACATCCACAAGCGATCGACGATCGAAGGATATTGCCCCATCGTGATGCCCGGAATCCCGCAGGGGCGTGACATCGGCGAAAGCGGACCCAAGTCCGTGACGTTGGCGAACGTACTAGACGACGGCTCCATTGCACTCGAGGAGCGGATCGTGAGCCTGGCCCAGTTCGAGCGGGTCGGACTCGATGCTTCCGGAACGGCAACTTGGCACGATCTGGTCGCGCGGCTCGAGACGTCGCTTCAGGTCGCGGCGACCCGGTCCGTCAGCGATCATCTCGTCGTGCGGCTCGCGGTGTCCGGAACGACGCCGTTGGCGTGGAATATGAGACGGGACGCCGATCTCCTGCGGACCGAGGCCGAAACACGCGCGAAATCGCTGGGCGACGTATGGATCGACAAACTCGAAATCGACTGCCGGCGCACGCCAGCAGGCGCAACCGCGAGCACCGACCAACTAGATGCACTTCGAAGGACGATGAACGACGAGGTCGTCGCATCAGAAGGCTTCCGAACCGAGGCAACCGACACGGTCAAGGAGCTGCTGGCGCAGTTGCCGCCTGAGTGCCGGCGAGCCATCGCTCCGGACGAGGCCGCCCTCGAGGATCTTGTCGTGCGGCTCGCGGGAGAGGGTGCGGAAGAGGTCCTGGCGCGCCTTGCGATCGGCGACTCGGACGGAGCGCGCTGATGCGCATCCGAAAACTCGGACTTCGTCGCTACGGCAAGTTCACGGACGCTTTCATCGACTTCGGTGAGCGGGTCGCGGGTTGCGCCGACCTGCACATCGTCTATGGATCGAACGAGGCCGGGAAATCCACCGCGATGTCGGCGTGCACGGATCTGATCTTCGGCATCCCAGCGCAGAGCAGGTTCAACTTCCTTCACCCCTACGCGGCCATGCGTATCGAAGCCGAAGTGGAGACCTCGGGCGGAACTCGCAGGTTCTGCCGCATCAAGCGTCCTCATAACAGCCTGCTGGACGAGGCCGACAATCCGGTTCCCGATACGACGCTTCCCGGAGAATTGGGAGGCCTGGATCGCACCGCCTTCCACACCATGTTCTGTCTCGACGACGAGACCCTGGAGGCCGGTGGGGAAAGCATCCTCGCCAGCAAGGGCGATCTCGGTCATCTGCTGTTTTCCGCAACCGCCGGTCTGGCCGATCTCAGCGCCCGTCTCGGGTCCATGCAGGCGGAAGCGGAGGCGTTCTTCCGTCCAGGAAAGCGATCGGGAGGTCTCCTCGAGCTCAAGAAGAATCTGGCGGCTCTCAACGAGGAGCGAGAGCGCATAGATACCCTCGCTACCGAATACGCCCGCCTCGTGATCCAGCGCGACGACGCGGCCGCGGCCTACGCCGATGCAATCGCGCAACGTAGCCGCACGCAGGCACGGATGGATCAAGTGCAAAGCTGCATCAACGCCTTGCCGCGGTTGCGCAGCTTGCGCGCCCTCCGCACCGAACTGTCTCCGCTCGCACGGTTGCCCGTCGCACCGTCGTCGTGGGGGCGCGATCTTCCAGCGCTGACGAGCCGCCAGGCGGCCTTGACGGTGCAGATGCGGTCGGCGACCGAGAACACTGTCGCTCTGCAGCGTGAGCTCGATGGGCTTGTCGTAAACGCCTCGGCTCACGCCCTGAACAGCCGCATGGAATTGCTGACGGACCTGCGGGCCCGGTACGTCACGGCGGCGAAGGACCTTCCGGATCGTCGCCTCGCCCTTGGACTTGCCGAGCAGAAGATCGCGCATGTTTTGACGCTGCTCGATCGGAGGGCAGAGCAGGATCCCGCGCAGCTCCTCCTCTCCACCGGCGTGACGGGAACTCTCCGAGACCTTATGGAGCGACGCTCTGGCGTCGAGGCGGCTCTTGCATCTGCCGAGGCCGAGTTGGCCAAAGCCGAAGGCGCGCTCGCGGAGGCCGAAGCGAGGCTATGTGAGCACGGGGCGGGTCTGGATGTCAATCGGCGTTCAAATTTGACCCCGTATCGGCTTCCAATTTTGACCCCCTTGAGCGGCTCGGTTTGGCGGTAGCGCTCGTCTCGTCGGAGC
>NZ_KI519399.1:172756-410812 GCF_000482425.1 Bradyrhizobium sp. 22 | reverse complement strand
GGCGGGTCTGGATGTCAATCGGCGTTCAAATTTGGCTCTGACTCACTTTTGATGCAGTTTGGAGGATGTCTGGCGCTTTGATTGGAGGAGAATCAGCGCCATGCAGCAGGCACTCCACCGCTCCAGTTTGGTGCCGCGTGGGTTTGTTGTAGAGAGTGCTTACTACGAGGGTAATAAGGCGATCGTTGTGGTTCGGGCGTCCGGCAGCGTCGGCCTGTGTCCATCGTGCGGAACGGTTTCGCGGCGTGTCCATAGCCGCTACCGGCGCCGCGTGACCGATCTGCCGCTCTCGGGTCGGATCGTCCAGCTCCTGGTAATCGCCCGCCGTTTTCGCTGCGACGCGGTTCTGTGCGGGCGTCAGATCTTCACTGAGCGCTTCGGCGAAGGCGTACTGGCGCCTTCGGCGCGCCGCACCGCGAGGCTGGAGTCCATCGTTCACCACCTTGGCTTGGCGCTTGGGGGTAGACCGGCAGCAGTCTTCGCAAAGCGGCTGATGCTGCCGGTGAGCAAAGATACCCTTCTTCGGGTGGTTCGGCACCGTAGCCGTCCCCCAGCTGACCCGCTCAGGGTCATCGGCATTGATGACTGGGCCTGGCGGCGCAATCACCGATACGCCAGCATCGTCTGCAACCTGGAAAGGCGCAGGGTCGTCACTTTGTTGCCGGATCGTGAGCCGGCGACGGCCCAAGCCTGGCTCGCTGCTCATCCCTCGATCGCAATCGTCGCCCGTGACCGCGGCGGCGGATATGGCGAAGCCGCGGCCAAGGCCCTGCCGCACGCAGTACAGGTCGCCGACCGTTGGCATCTGATGGAGAACGCCAGTCGCGCCTTCCTCGATGCCGTCCGCAAATCGATGCGCCAGATACGCACCGTCCTCGGTGCGACCACGATCGATCCCAAGCTACTCACCGCCGCTGAGCGCCTCCAGTATGAGGGCTATCTGCGCCGCGAGGAGACCAACGCGGTCATCCTGGCTCTGTCGAAGAATGGCATACCTATCAAGCAGATCGTGCGTCAGACCGGCCACAGCAGGAAGCTGGTGCGACAGGTGGTCCGCGGCGAACGTCACGACGTGTTCCGAACCCGACAAAGTTCGTTGGATGTGCACTTGCCATGGCTGGACGAGCAGTGGGCGTCTGGCTGCCGCAACGGTGCTGAACTTTGGCGCCGTTTGAAAGGGCGTGGCTTCCGAGGCTCGCTCCGTGTCATCAGCGAGTGGGCAACCCGCAGACGACGAGCGGAAAGGACCGACACACAAAACCTTCAGAGGATTCCGTCGGCCAGAACGATCGCTCGCCTCATGACAATCGGACGGGACCTGCTCACCAAAGCGGAGACCGTCACGGTCGCGGCGATCGAAGCTGGCGTGCCAACTCTGGTCGAGGCACGCGAGATCATCGCCGAATTCCACCTGATGATCCGCCGTAAGACCGAGGCGGGCCTCGCTCCTTGGATCGAGCGTGCCCGCGCCAGTCTCGTCGCCTCGTTCGCGAGCGGCGTCGGGAGAGACCAAGCGGCAGTCCGAGCCGCAATCACGTCGCCCTGGTCGAACGGACAAACCGAAGGACAGATTACGCGCCTCAAGCTCGTCAGGCGCCAAATGTATGGCCGCGGGAAGATCGATCTGCTCCAAGCCCGGTTAGTCGGCGCAGAATGAAAGGAGCTGCACCAAGATTGCGTCAGAGCCAATTTTGGACGCCGATCCCCCGGCTTAAGGGGTCAATATTGCAGGCCGAATGACAGGCGAGGTAGCGCTCCGCAAAATCGGGATGACGCACGCCGAGATCAATCTTGTAGCCCGACGCTCCCACCTGATAATCGACCGTAAAGCCCCTCGCGCGGAGCCGATCCGCGACCTCGACTTCGAAGTCGCTGTCGGGCTCTCCCTCGCGCTCCGGATTGGTCGCCATCCTGCCCCGCGTTTCCGCGTACTCGAGATACTTCTGAAGAACGTGGACGCCCTCGGCGCTGTCTGAAGTCGGCTTGACGTCCGAGGACGAAAAGGAAGTGAAGAGACCGATGCGAGTGCGCGCACGAGAAAACAGCACGTTCAGCCGGCGATGGCCCTGTTTGCGGTTGATCGGCCCGAACCGCTGCTTCAGTACGGCGCTGCCGGGCTCGGGTCCGTAGGTCATCGATATGAATACGAAATCGCGTTCGTCGCCCTGCACGTTCTCCAGGTTCTTGATGAAGAATTCCTCGCCCCTGTTGGCGACCTTTTCCCGATACTGCTCGACCAAGACATCGTCGACCACCAGCCGATTGAGCTCCTCCTGGATGAGATCGCGCTGTTGGATGTTCAGGGCCACGATGCCGAGAGATGGGATGTCGCTTTCGCCCGACGTCGCGTGGTGACGCATGAAAGTGATCGCCTCCTCCGCGACGCGGCTCGCCTCGACCGGATTGCATCGGGCTTGGAACGAGCCAGCGACCCGGACGAGGTCGATCGAAAAGGATGCGGGCTTCGACGCCGGAAACGTGATCAGTTCCCGCTTGTAGAACCTCTCGTTTGAGAACCGGATCAGGCTTTCGCACCGGCTCCGGTAGTGCCATCGCAACGGCCGACGCAGACCGAAAGTCTTCTGACAACTTTCGAGAATGGACTCGTCGTCGTAGTCGTCGAGATCCTCGTCGTCGTTTCCTCCGTCTCCGGATCGCGCGAAGAAATCCGTCGGCGGCAACTGCTTCTGGTCGCCCACGACCACTATCTGCTTCGACCTCAGCATGGCGCCGAGGGCGTCCTCCGGTCGCATCTGAGAGGCTTCGTCGATGACGAGCAGATCGAAGGAAAGCGAACCTGCCTTCATGAACTTTGCAAGCGAGAGCGGAGACATCATGAAGCAAGGCTTGAGCGCCTGAACGGACTTGCCCGCCTGCGCCAGCAACGTACGGACCGGAACGAAGCCCCTTTCCTTGCCGATCTCGTTGGCGATCAGCGCCATTTCCGTCCATGCCCGTCGTCTGCCGACGTTCGAGCCCGGCAAGGGCTTCTTCGTCATCAACTTCGCCTTGATGCGGATACGGTCGTCACGGATCTTCGAGCGGTCCTTTTCCGCGAATTGCCGCCTTCGCGCTTCGAGCGAAGCGCCGGTGTTGTTCTGGAGCGGTTCGGCAGATCGCCTGGCCAAAGTCGCGCCGCGCCGGGCAAGGGCGCCTGCGAGCATATGCGGCAAGCGCGAGGGAGCGATGCGCGCCGCGTCCGACCGGTCGAGAAAGTCGCCGAGACCGAGCTCTTCGAGTTCGCGCCGCTCACGACGCAATCCCAGGAATTCCGGCAATTCCTGCTTCCGGTCCAGAAGCGCTCGAAGCTTCTCCGCGACCGAGTCCGGCTCGGCTTCGCCGAACCGGTCGACTAGGCCGAAGCTCGAGCGGAGCACCTTGAAATTGTCCTCGTACCTCCGAAGTTGCGGGCTTGCCCGTTCGGTAAGCTGCGCAAGGCGGGCGAACTCGTCCCTCGCGTCCGCCGAACTCAGTTGTCGCAACAGAGCGGGCGCAGGGGCGGAGGCCCTCAATGCCCTCAGCCATTCGACGCCGGCCGACATCTGGTCGATACCGGCTTGCGAACCGTCGAAGCGAGCCAGGTCCGCAGACAGAGGCGACTTCGCGAGTTCGTCGGCTACCGGCCTCCTGTCGATCTCGACCTTCGCGGCTGCAGCCAATTCTCGGACGGGGATATCGAAGGCCTTGAGCAATCCGCGAGGGTCCGTGGCGGCGACGCGTTCCATGCTCGCGATGCTGTCGGCCAGCATCGTCACCGCGAGATCCACGGATCCTCCGACCAGGCCGTCGGGCCTCGACGACACTTCGCGAGCCAGTGAAGCCGCCGCCGATTCGAAGCTCTGCAGACGCGGCCCATCCTTCGGGGGGATCCGCATCAGTCGGGCGGCGACGTCGCTGCCTGCATGGTCGGTGAGATATTTCCGCGCACGGATACCGTACTCGATCAGACGAAACTTGGTTTCCAGACCGAGCCAACTCGCCCCGAGCAGGTGCGAAGCCTCGTCGTCCGTTTCAAATTCTTCGAGTGCATCGACGTGGTTGGCCAGATCCGCCAATCGAGATGACGGATCTTGGACGCCGGTCAAACCCAAGCGGGCGAGGAGTTCGTTCACCGGCTTCGTGTTGCCTTTCATCGCCTCGATGGCAAGGCCGACCTTGCCTTTCTTCAGCAGTTCCGACGCGCTCCGCAGCGCGGAAGCCGCGGGCCAGGCTTGGCCGCCGTATACGGAGAGGTTGCGGCGCCATTCGGCCTCTTTCGCCAGCAGGTCGTTCCAGCGCTTGAAGAGGCGCCCAAACGCAGTCTCGTCGATGCCCGGGTTCAAGAGAAGGGCGGGTCTATGCTCGGTCTGGATCTTCGCCCAGGCCATGATGGCCTTCGCAGTCGAGACGAACGTGTCGCATGCGCACGCTCCATCAAGACCGAACATTTCGAGTGCAGGGCGGAACCGGTCGATGTCGTCCTTGAGCCGCCGGTCCTTCTGTGCGGTCTCGTTCGCCGCCGAGACCAGTTCGGTCGGCGTGCACTCCCGATAGGTTTCCAGCAGCTGAAGCTTGCCCAGCGCGACGGCCGTTGCGAGGGTTTCGCCCGACGGATTTCCGAGAGTCGGGTAGCGGGATAGTTCCTGCTCCGCCTTGCGGAGGGCCCGTAGATTTTCCAGGTCCTTGCGCAGCTGGTTCTGGTCGAGGTGGGCGATAGCCCCGACCACATCAGGTGGAGACGAGTTCATTTCGCCGCTGACCCTAAGGGCCTCCTTCAGCGCGCTTAGCGACCGAACGCCCAACACATTGTCCTGCAAGCAGGAAGACAGGTCGTCCGCCGCCGCGGCGAGTTCGCGCAGGGTGGCGAGCAGGTCTTCGACCTGGTTGCGTCCGATGTCCGATAGCCCCGCGCTTGCCCACGGCGAGTCGGTTGGATGACCGAACGCCTTCTCGAAGTTGTCGCTGGCTTCTGCGAATCTGGCCAGGCGCTCCTCGGCGTCGACGAGGCTTTCTGAATTGAGGAGGAGTTCGTCGGGCAACTTGGTGTTTGCGAAGATTTCCGAAGCGTCCTGAGAATCCGCCAGTCCGCGGATCGACTTCCAGATCAGGTCAAACGTGGTTCTTCCGCCCGGCTGAACGGCGTGCAAGGCTTGGAGGTACTTCCCGATTTCCGTGCGATTCTCGTGAAGCGAGCGGCCGGCATCTGCCGGAGCAACTACGGGCGACATCTTCAGGCGTTCTGTAAGGCTCTCGAGGACGGCTTTCGGAGACGCCTTCTCGGAATGAAGCTCGAGACAAAAACGTCCGAGATCGGCACGTTCGAGCCTGCGTTTAACGACCTCCAGAGCCGCCTGCTTTTCCGCTACGAACAGGACCGTCTTGTCCAACGCGAGTGCATTGGCGATGATGTTCGAAATCGTCTGCGATTTGCCGGTGCCGGGCGGCCCCTGAATGACGAGGTTTTGCCCCTTCATGGCGTCGATGAGCGCGCTGTGCTGGGATGCGTCGGCGTCTTGAATGAGGAAGGGCGCTATCGTCTCGAACTCCGCCTCGTCGATCTGATAGTCGGTCGGGTCTCCAAGCATCAGAGCGCCGTCACCGCCCGTATTGTCGGTGCCCCTCAGGATCGCCCCCACCAGCGGGTGATCCACCGGATCCTGAACCCAGTTCTCCGGATTGAGGTCCGAATAGACGGCGAAGCGACCGAAAGCGAAGTGACCGAGCACCATCCAGCGGTGGATCTGCCAACGGTTCAACCCCTTGATCGCCTCCTTGACGCCCGCAAAGTAGTTCTCGATCGAGGCGGCGCCTTCGTCTTCACCAGTTTCGAACGAGGGCAGCTTGCGGTGAAACGCGGCGTTGGTCTCGAGCAACTTCTGCAGGCTCAGGTTCGTCTCGGCCGCGCCCTCGCTTGCAACGAGAGAATAGACGTTCTTGCCGTACTGCTTCTTGACCTCCACCTTGACCGGCAGCAGCAAAAGCGGAGCGAACGCCTTCTTGTCCGAGACGTCGGATTCGTACCACTCCAAGAATCCGAACGACAGGAACAGCGTCGAGATGCCCATCTCCTGCTCGGAAAGTCTCGCGTCCGCCACGAGCTTTCCCATGATCCGGTCCAGTTCGTCCGGAAACTTCAGCGTCTGCAGCACCGCATCGCTGTGAGACGGTTTGGTTTTGGTGGGCCCGAGCGCGAAGTTCGGCTCGATTCCGATGCTGCGGGCATGCTCCGCCCTGTTCAATTCGGCTCTTTTCGGCCGTGGGGCAAGACCCAGCGTCTCCCTCACGCGATCGCGCAATTCGCGTTCGAGCCTGACTAACTCCGACTCGTCGTCACGCCCCGAACTCTCGAGTGCCTCCAGCTTGGTCAGATATTCGAGGTCGGATACCTTCGCATGCTCGAGAGTGGCGGCGAATTCCTCCGTCTTCTCTTCCGAAGGCGTGCCTTCCGGCTCTTCGAGAGCATCGATGCGGAGGGAGACTTCCTCCTTGACGAGCTTTCTGTAGGTTTCGTCGATCACCTCGTCGATGATCTGTAGATGCCGCTTCGATCGGCTGCCTAGGCTGTAGTTGAGCATCCGGTTCTTTTTGGACAGGTCGAGCAGCTTGAGCCTGAGGCGCCCAAACGCCTCGGTCAGTCGACCATGCTCATCCGAAAGATCCATCGCGAACGAACCCCCACCGCCTCGAACAAGCGTTCGAGTCCTTTGCCCTGCCGTCCTTACCCTCTTCCCTTGGTTCGACCCTCGGACCTTGATGCCGCGCCATGGTGGCAGACGCACATTCGAGGGTTGTCGCCAGACCTGAAGCTAACCAAGGCGATACGCCCATCGCAATAGCACCTCCAATACATTACACGACCCGGTTCCTTAGCGTCGGGGAGTGAAATCCTTCCGGAGGACTTCCTCCACCGAATTCCGACTCGACTCCAATGTTCATGATATGTTCTATTATACCCAAATGACCGACCGCCCCGCCAGCTGGCGCATGCCGACACGAAAGCAGATGGAAGCGATGGCGCATGCCGTCGACAGGAACGCGCCTCCAGGGCGCGGGCTGGCCCCTGGTGACGACCTGCCTTCCGGATACTGGGAATCCATCCTGGAGGACGCCGGCGCCGACGTGAGCCGCCCCGGTCCCGCACGATCCGGACGCCTACTGCGGCTGGACCAGATCCCTCAGCACCTGCTGCGGGTCGCCTGCCGGCGCTGCAACACGATCGTCGAAATCCAGAAGGTCGACGCCATCAGGCTGTACGGTCCGGACGCGGTCTGGAAGGACGTCGGCCAACGCTTGCTCGACGACACATGCACGCAGCGTACGGGCCGCCACGAGGAGGACGGCTGCTGGCCGTCGCTCGATGGTTAGCCGGCTGATGGCCTATGGCACCCAAGCACCACCCGACCCCGCTCTCCGGAGGCGACCGCAAGGCACTCGCGAAGGAGCTCGGCCGGTCCCGCACCATGACCGCGATTCTCGCTGGCCAGTCCTCCGAGGCCCGGGCCAAGGGGGAGGCGTTGATCCGCAAGGCGGACAAGCTGCTCGCCGAAAGCTGGAACGAACGCATGTGGTCAGTCGGCGAGCCGATCGATCCGTCCCCCACGATCGACCAGGCCATCAACGGGGGCTACGCATGGCTTGAGATCGAGTGCTCGCGGTGCAGGGCCCGCCGGGACGTCGATTTGGCGGCGCTGCGCCGCCCCCCGACCACGTTCGTCCACGACTTGGCGAGCCGCCTCCGCTGCAGCAAGTGCGCCAGGGCCGGTCGCCGCCCGCCGGCGACGCTGCTACAGCTGTCGCAGCGAGCCCGCCATCCGGATCCGGAAACCCCGTAAATGTGTAACCTGTATTCGATCACCACCAACCAGGCCGCCATCAGCTCGCTGTTCCGCGTCGTCAATCGGTACGTGGGCAACCTGGCGCCGATGCCCGGCGTCTTTCCGGATTACCGGGCGCCGTTCGTCCGGAGCGGCGCCGACGGCCGCGAGCTCGCGCTTGCCCGCTGGGGCATGCCGTCGTCATCGAAGGCCTTGATGGATGCGACGAAGAAGCGGGCCGAGAAGCTGCAGGCCAAGGGTAAGATCGTCGACTTCAAGGAATTGCTCCGGATGGAGCCCGACGGCGGCACGACCAACATCCGGAACGTGACGTCGAAGCATTGGACACGGTGGCTGGGCGTCGAGAACCGGTGTGTGGTGCCCTTCAACTCATTCAGCGAGTTCAACAAGGCCGAGGGCGGCGACATCTGGTTCGCGCTCGACGAGACCCGCCCGCTGCTTTGCTTCGCCGGCATCTGGACCAACTGGACGTCGGTCAGGAAGGTCAAGGAAGGCGAGACCACCAACGACCTGTACGCATTCCTGACGACCGAGCCGAACGCCGAGGTGGGCGCCATCCATCCGAAGGCAATGCCGGTGATCCTGACGACGCCGGGCGAGGTCGAAACATGGATGACGGCGCCCGCCGAGGAGGCCCTGAAGCTGCAGCGCCCGCTTCCGGACGGTACGCTCCGGATCGTGGCGCGGGGCGTGAAGGAAGACGCCGCGCCGGCGACCGCCCAAGTCCGCGGCTCTGGTCACCCGTAGCCCGTCGAGGCGCTTGACTCTGAGGACGGCGCTCGAACAAAAATAGAACGAACGATTCCTGCCGCGAAGGTCCGCTTGGCCAAACTGCCTCAACTACCCGTCTACTATTATCTCGACCACTTCGCCGAAATGCTCGGCTTCGTGCAGCGGACGTACGCCCCCGTGCTTGGTCCGGAGCACCACGCCTTCATAGCGCGGTTCGAGGCCCTTCCCAGAGATGCGCGATGCCTGCTGGTCCGAATGATCAACAGGCGCGGTGCCATATTCAACCGATCCCTGTTCAGCTACCCCGAGATCGATGACGTCGAGCGGGCGGCATCCGATCTGACTGCGGCCGGTCACGCACGCGAGCTCGGCGAGGCGGACTATGCGGCCTTCGTCTCATGCCTGCCAAAGGACATCCTCGTCACCGGAGCGCAGGCGGCCGGGCGAGGAGACGTCCGGAAGTCCTGGTCCAAGCCGAAGTTCATCGACTACTACCTCGAGCGCATCCCATTTTCGGTCGCCGCGCAGCACTGCGGCGCCCGCAACTTCATCGCGCTCGACGGGACGCGTCCGATCGAGTTCCTGCTCTATCTGTATTTCGGCAAGACCGAGGTGGATCTAAAGAACTTCGCGTTGCGCGATTTAGGCATTCTCCGCACAAACCGCGAAACCTCGTTCAGCGCGCGCTTCACCGATGCCGAGGAGGCGCTCGCCTCGTTCCATTACAGCCGCGTCCTGGACAGCCTGGAGGACGGATCGGAGGCTGTTCACAGAGTGGCCGCCATCGACGTGCTGGCCGGACCCGCCTGCACAACCGAGTTCGCCGGCGATCTCCGCAGCCGGGCCGCGCATCGGACCGGGCTTTTCTTCGAGAAAGCGGGCGAGAGCGATCTCGCCCGTCAGCTCTACCGTGCCGGACCTTCCCCGGACTGCAACGAGCGCTTGGTTCGCCTGCTCTACAACATGGGCGACAAGGCCGAGGCCGAAGCGCTGCTGCAGCGCATGATCGATGATCCCGCCAGCGACGAAGAACACCTTTTCGCTACCGACTTCTATGCCCGCAAGTTCGGCGGACGGCGCACGGGTCTCCACACCGAACTTTTGCGGTCCGGCCGCACGATCACCGTAGACGACACTCATCGCGGCAATCCCGAGGCGGGCGTCGCCGGCGTGCTGCGGCGCGAGGGCACCAAGGTTTTCTTCACCGAGAATGTGCTGTGGCACAGCCTGTTCGGCCTGCTCTTCTGGGACGAGATCTTCGAGAGCACCCGGATGCCCAGCGGGTTCGATTGGCTACCTCACTGCCTGAAGGATCGCAGCTTCCGCCGGCTCTTCGCCGCGACGATCGACGAGAAGCTGGCAGCCCTCGCGTCCGGATCCGCCCTCCCGTTGATCCTCCGCACCGTCGCAGCGAGATGGGGCCGCCCGAACGGGATCTTCAGCTGGGATCACGTGCAAGTGGAGGCGCTGCGCGCGCTGCTCGAAGGGTCCGATCCGGCTGGCGTCGCCAGCATCCTCGGCAGCATGTGCGACGACTTCCGCGGCATGCGCGACGGCTTCCCCGACCTCATGTTGGTCCAGGACGGCAAGGCGTCCTTCATGGAGGTTAAGGCCGAAGGGGACGTGATCCGCCGCAACCAGCTGACCCGCCTCCGCCAACTCGGCGACGCCGGCATTGTGGCCGAGATCGGTCGGGTCGACTACCGCTTCGACCCCGAGCAGGATTACGTGGTGGTCGATATCGAGACCACCGGCTCATGGTCGAACGGGGACCGCATCACCGAGATCGGCGCGGTGAAGGTCCGCAACCACCAGGTCGTGGACGAGTGGCACTCTCTCCTCAACCCGCAGCGTTCCATTCCAGCCAAGATCGTCCAGCTGACCGGCATCACGAACGAGATGGTTCGCGACGCGCCTTTGTTCGCCGAAGTCGCGGATTCCTTAATGCAGTTCATGGCCGACGGCATCTTCGTCGCCCATAACGTCAGCTTCGACTACGGTTTCCTCTCCTACGAATTCGAGCGGATCGGGCGTCGCTTCAGATTTCCGAAGCTCTGCACATGTGCCGGGATGCGGCGGCGCTATCCGGGACATAAGTCCTACGGACTAGGGAAGCTCTGCGAGATCTACGGCATATCACTCGACAATCACCACCGCGCCCTATGCGACGCGCGGGCCTCCGCCAAGTTGTTGAATCTCATCAACCAGAAGCGGAGTGAGGAGAGATATATCGGCGAGGCCGCCTAGCGGTTCGAGCAATGGGGCGACTTGGAGTGACCCCCGAAAATTCCGATAAGGCGAAATTTTGTCTTGCTCCGTCGGGCAAAACAGTGGTTCATAAGGCGCTGGTCCTAGCGAGACGAAGGAGCCAGCCCGATGGCGAATGACGTGGACACCTCCTCGGAATTGTCCAAGATCGCGAAACTGAACGGTGACTTCCGAAGGAATTACGGCACTCTCATCGGTGCGATTTTGTACCTCCGCACCGTGAGCGCCGCCCGCCGAAGCCCTTGGCTTTGGGCTGGCCTGATCTCGATCGCTTTTTCGGCGGTGCTGAGCTGGTTGGGGCGGCACGGGTGGTTTTTGCCAGCGTTGCTTTGATGGCCGCGAACAGTGTCCCCCTTTCCCGGTAAAGCGCTCCGCGATGGCGGCGAAGGGAGCCTGATGCAAGCCAGACGTAGCGTCCCGACCTCAACGAGGCAGGCAGTAGAACGTAATCCTCGATCTCGCGATTTGCCGCATCCAACCGCATCACGGCAAGCAGGCCCGACGAAATCTGCCTTCGGTAGGCCTTCCATTGCGCAGCGTGGTCCTCTCCCCGTCGCGCCAGCCGTCGCGCGACGAGAAACGAAACTACCCGCCTGCGTTCGACATCGACGCCGATGCCGTCCGGAGCGAGCTCCGGCCGAAGACCAAGGTCGTTTCGCAACACCTCCGCGAGCTCGGTTGCGTGCCTCGCTTGTTCGGCAGCCCAAAACTCCCGGGTGTCGATCCAGTCGCAGTCGCGCGACGACACGTAGCCGATCAGCGCGTAGGCTTTCCGCAGCGAACCGAAGTGCTTCACGTACGAGGAGACGTGATTGAGGCCGAGCGTCGTATTGATGATGCGGGAATTGAGCTTACCTCGCCGGCGGAGCGCGAGACGAAGGCGCAGGAGCATTTCATCTTCGGAAACCTCCACACGCCGTTCGGCCAACAGTTTTTGGGCTCGAGCGAAGATGCCGGGATCCACAATAGGCTCGATCGCCGCTGCGCCTCGGACCCATGCGTGATCCGGATTCTTGACGAGCTTCTGTCCCAAGCGTCGCGAGGTGCGATTGTAGATGGTCTTGCCGATGTAGTTCTCGTTCGCGAGGATGGTCGGGATCATGCCATCCGTCCACGGCCGGCCATTGTGGTTGGCGATGCCGGCATCGTTCAGTTGGCGCCGGATGTCGCTGTAGGATTTCCGGCCGTTGACGAACTGATCGAAAATGATCCGGACCACGGCTGCCTCCTCGGCGGAGCCGGGCTGTAGTCGAACGCGATCCGATTGCAACGCTTTGAACTGGCCCTTTTCGAGGAAGCCCTTCGGATGCTCGCTCTCGTCGACCATCAGGCGCCGGAGGCCATATCCCACGGGAGCGCCGACGCGGTATCCAAGGCTCGCGACCCGGCAGTGTCCAGCGTGCACCTTGACCGAGAGTTCTCGGCTCCACTCTGCGGCCATGCCCCGCTTCAGGCTCTTCGCGATCCCTGACACGAATGTGCCGTCGTTTTTGAAGAGCTCGGCGCAGTATTCGACCTGGACGCCGTTCCGCTTGCAAAGGAATTCGTAGTACGCGCTCTCGTCGACGTCCTGGAAGCGGCCCCAGCGACTGACGTCGTAGACGAGGATGTGGTCGAAGTCGGCGTGCCCCGACTGGACGTCCTCGATCAGTTCGATGAGACCGGGCCGTCCCTTGATCCGGAGGCCGCTGCGGCCCTCGTCCGAATAGGTGCGGACGATTGTAAGAGCGTTCGCCTCGGCATAGGTGGCGATTGCTGCCATCTGGTTCTTGATCGAGTAGCGCTGCAGCTCCCTCGACATCCGGACGTATTGCGCGGCGCGACGCGCTCGGGTCCGCCTCGCCAGGCCTGTCCCCTTGGGAACGACGAGCCAGTTACCCATACACCCCTCCTGCTACTTCAGAGGTACCAAGCCTGGCAAATACACCTTGCGCGTTCGGGCTGGCAACGCCGATCAACTTGAGACGGCCCGGTCCATCCGGCCAGCGCTTCTGGTTTATGCACAGCGACGCGGAACAGGGGGACAAGCCTCAGCCCTACCAATTGCGAATCCCTGACCCGTGCTAACCGCCCGGAACGGTCAGGCGGGGGCAGGATTCGTCCTGGCAGGAGCGATGTCGATGCTGATGACGAAGGAAAGACGACCGGCGATCCGGACGCTGCGCGGCTGGGCGATCCACGTGCTGCAGGAGGCGGGCGCTATCCGCGAATGCGGGGAGCACGGCTGGGCTACGGATCGGGCCGACCCTCATGCGCGCGAGCACGCGTTGGACATCGCCAGGCAGGAGCCGCCCGAGGGCTTGTCTCCGGATCAGGCCGTCGAGGAAGTGCGCGAGGTTTTGGGTTCTATCAGTGATGCGTGCCCGGAGTGCCCCCCAGGCAAAGATTAGTTCGGCTGCCCTGCCGCACCGCTCGGATGGCAGCGGATGCGGGCGAGTTCGAGCCAAGCCTGCGCGAGTTGGAGCCAGCGCTGCCGCTCGGAGCCATCGGCCAATAGGGCCTCCTTCACCGCTTCTTCCGCACGGTCCCTAGGCTCGAAGTCGTTATCCATGATGGGAACGTCGTAGCCTACCAAGGTAAACGGCCGGTGGCCTTAAAAGCCCGTATTAACCCGGGTGGGCCCGCCCGCGGTCCAGGGCAGGCCCCTCAAGGAAGCAGGTCGAGTGCGTTCTCGAGCGCCGCGCCGGCGGCGGTGTTGTCGAAGATGCACCAGGCCTCGCCTGACGACGATGCAGCACCGAGCCGTGACTTCAGCGCGCCAAGGTATGCACCGTCGTAGGCGGAGTAGTAGATGCGCGGCGCTCCATGCAGCCGGAAATAATGCAGTCCCGACCACCCGCCCGGCAGGTCGGCATCGGGCACACGTGCCGGGTCCGCAGCGACGCGGTTGATCCGGCGCTCCCTGAGCCAAGCACCGACCTCGGGCGTGAACCAGCTGACGTGACGTGGTTCGCAAGCGAGAGCGGCTGAGGTCCCTTCCCGCAGTGCGCCGAACAGGATTTCCGCATCTGATTGAACGAACATCTTGCGAGGCGCAAACTGAACGAGCAAAACCCCGAGCTTCGCACCGAGGCCGGCGCTTTCTTCGATGAACCGATCAAGTTCAGCCCGCGCAAGCTGGGACGAATGAGTGACGGACTTAGGGACTTTGACCGAAAATCGGAAGTCATCCTGCGTCGAGCTTGCCCACTTCTCGTACGTCGAGCGCCGGTGCGGCCTATGAAAAGATGAGTTGATCTCGGTGGCGTTCAACACCGCCGCGTAACGCTCAAGGTGGCTACCTGTGCCGCCAACTCTTTCCTTGCAGCTTTGAGGAACATTCCACCCCGCTGTTCCGATCCGAAGCACAGCCTTGCAAGTGGCATCCTCTTCCCGTGTCAGTCCCGCAAGCGTCATCGGGAGCCACCGGATTCCGGACCTCAAGCCGACTTCCGCCGAGCTCCTGCTGCGGGCTTCTTCGCGGCATCCTTCGCAGGCTTCTTACCGGCGATGGGCATCAGCATCTCCTTCTGCCCGGTCAAGGCCCTCTTCGCCTTCTTGGCAGGCTTCTTCTGGGTCGGAGCTTCGGTCACCGCACCGCCGACGCTCTTGCGGAGCGCGTCCATCAGATCGACGACGTTCTCGCCCTTCGGCCGCTCCTTCGGGCGGATGACCTTACCGGCCCTCTTCTGGTTGATGAGGTCGACCAGCGCACTCTCGTAATGGTCCTCGAACTTCTCCGGATCGAAGCGCCCCGCCTTCTGGTTCACGATGTGCCTGGCAAGGTCGAGCATCTCCTTACTGACCTTCACGTCTTGGATCTCGTCGAAATACTCCTGCTCGCTGCGCACCTCGTAGGGATAGCGCAGCAAGGTGCCGATCAGGCCCTTGTCGCGCGCTTCGAGGGCGATGATGTGCTCGCGGTTGGTCAGCACCACCCGGCCGATCGCGACCTTGTCCATCTCGCGGATGGTCTCGCGGATCACCGCGAAGGCGTCGTGCCCGACCTTGCCGTCCGGCCGTAGGTAGTAGGGGCGGATCAGGTAGCGCGGGTCGATATCGGACCTGTCGACGAACTCGTCGATCTCGATGGTCCGCGTGGACTCCAGCGCTATCTCCTCGAGCTCCTCCTTCGAAACCTCGATGTACTGACCCTTCTCGAGTTCATAGCCCTTGACGATGTCTTCATTCGGCACCTCGTCGCCGGTGTCGGAATCGACTTTCAGGTACTTGATGCGATGGCCCGTGGTCCGGTTCAATTGGTTGAACGAGATCTTCTCGGACTCCGACGTCGCCGGATAGAGGGCCACCGGACAGGTCACCAGTGACAGACGCAGGAAGCCTTTCCAGTTGGCGCGGGGGGCCATGAACGCGGTACTCCGGAGGGACGGTGCTGGATTCAAGACGAACGGAGCCTGCCGGTTCCGACATGCTCCGGGAGCGCCAACAGGAAAATTGGCCATCTGCCCGCAGCGCTCCCGGGCACGTCCGAAATCGTCGTGAATCGCGTGTTTTCCAAGTATCTCGTGGAGATTTGGGCAGGTATTGTGGACCCATGGACGCGCTGACCCAGCCCCTCAGAGACGAGCATACTCTGGACCCGGCGGACCTGCCCGCAATGGCCGAGGCATTGAGCCGGTCACCCGACTACCGGGTCCTACGCCGCCTGGTTGCCCGACCGACCTACATGCCGACTGTGGGACAAGAGGTCAGGACCGGCATCCTGCTCGACACGGAGACGACCGGCCTCGACCACGCGAAAGACGAGATCATCGAGCTCGGGATGGTCAAGTTCGACTACACGCCGGAGGGGCGGATCGTCGGCGTCAGAGACACGTTCTCCGCTTTCAACGAACCGAGTGCGCCGATCACCGCGGAAGTGACGGCACTAACCGGGATCACCAACGAAGCGGTTGCCGGTCAAAAATTCGACGATGCCGCCGTCACGGCGTTCGCCGAAAGCGGGGTCATTACGATCGCGCATAACAGCTCTTTCGACAGAAGGTTCGTCGAGCGCTACTGGCCCGTGTTCGAGCAGAAGGCTTGGGCCTGCAGCATGAGCGAGATCGACTGGCGCAAACACGGCTTCGTGGGAGCGCAACTCGGCTATCTGCTGAACGGTGCCGGTTTCTTCCACCAGGCGCATCGGGCCGTCGACGACTGTCACGCTCTTCTGGAGGTGCTGGCATCCGAGCTTCCGACCGCCGGTTCGACGGCGCTGGCGCTGTTGCTGGAAACCGCCCGCAAGCCGACGATGCGTGTCTGGGCGGAGCAGACCGCATTCGAACTCAAGGACTCGTTGAAGCGGCGCGGCTATCGTTGGAACGACGGTAGCGACGGGCGCCCCAAGTCCTGGTTCAGAGACGTCGACGAGACCGCGCTCAACGATGAGATCGCGTTCCTCCGGACCGAGATCTACATGCAGGACGTCGAGCCAACCGTGCAGAGGCTGACCGCGTTCACCCGGTTCTCCAGCCGCATCTAACTACCGTTACGGCTGACGGAGAGCTCAGTCCGCAGGCGGCTTCAACGGGCTATCCACCCACTTGCGAGCGGCAGGGTCGTGCAAAGGATCGTCGTCGCAAACGGGACAGACATAGCGCACCTTGCCGGGGCCCGCGTCGCTCTTGACGAGTTTCATGGGCCTTCCGCAGGCCGGACACGCCTTCCGGATAGGGTGCAGCACCGTCATGTCGAATTTTCCTGCCGCCGGCAGCTTAGGCCCGCCTGAGGCGTCGGTACAAGGCACGTTGGAAAGTTTTCAAACTCCCGCGGCAGCGCCGCTTGACTCCCCGAGTGCAGGCCATCCAAATTTGAGGAGTGATGTCGTGGGTGGGGTACGCCATGGAGCAGGAATTCTATTTGGGGCTTGCAAGCCGGGTCCGGACCATTTCCGAAAGGGCCGACCCATTTACCCGCCGACGCCTCCTCGACCTGGCGAAACGGTATGATGCGAAGGGCGGGCAGGCGTCGCGATTCACCTCGCCCGAGCGCCCGCTTCCCCTGCCGCGCACGACGCCCTCCGGGCCCGGAGAGGCCGGATCCGAGGCGACTTAGCGGCCGAGACGCTTTTCGACCCGCTTGCGGCTGTTGCCGACCTTCTTGACTGCCTTCTTCACGGCCGAAGCCGAGCGGCCGGTCTTCTTCGCTTCGTAGCGGACTTCGTAGTCCTGTCCCTTGGCGACGCGTGCCCGGTCCTGCTTGCGTCCACGCGCGGTCTTCTTCTTCGCTGCCGCCATCGGCTCCTCCTATTGCGAACTGATGACGACGCAACGCCGCAAGGATTCGCGAGTTCCGGAAACGAATTCTGCCGTCCCGGCTTGAGTCCGCGAGTTGTTGCGTTGGAGTTCGTTGCGTGGCGTTTCAGCGACGTAAACCGGCTGCGATCGGCGTGAAGGCGCCGTTTCCCGGCTTCGTAGAGCCGGCCCTGGCATCATCGATCGAGAAGGTGCCGTCCGGAGCGCGATGGATTCACGAAATCAAGTTCGACGGTTACCGTGTCCAGGTCCATCTGGCGAACGAAGCCGTGAAGGTCTTCACCCGCCGCGGTCACGACTGGACCAACCGCTTCAAGAAGGTCGCCGACGACGCCTGGCACATCAAGGCCGCGTCGGCGATCGTGGACGGCGAAATCGTGGTCCCCGCCGCGGACGGCACGACGGACTTCTCCGTCCTTCAGAACGAATTGAAGGGCAGATCGACCAGCATCGTACTGGTCGCGTTCGATCTCCTGTACCTGAACGGCCGCGACCTCCGGAAGGTGCCGCTCTTCCAGCGCAAGACCCAACTCAAGAAGATCATCGATGGCACCGAGATACAGTTCAGCGAAAGCTTCGAGCTCGAAGGCGCCGACATGTTCGCGCACGCCTGCAAGGTGGGCCTGGAGGGAGTGGTCTCGAAGGTCCGCGATAGCATCTACGCCAGCGGTCGCGGCAATAACTGGGTGAAGAAGACCTGCGCGCAGCGGGAGACCCTGGCGATCGCCGGCTTCGCGCTCGATGAAGGAAAGTGGGACGGCGTCTATCTCGGTCGACGCAAGGGGAACGACCTGGTCTATGCTGGCAAGGTCGACCATGGCTTCGACAAGGCCTCCGCCGCCAACCTCCAGAAGCGGTTGAAGCCCTTGATCCGGAAGACGCAGCCGTACGCGAAGCGGATCGCCCACAAGGGCATCTGGGTCGAGCCGAAGCTGCTCGCCGAGGTCGAATACCGGGCCAAGTCGGCGGAAGGAAAGGTGAGGCACCCGTTTTTCAAGGGGCTGCGCGAAGACCTGTGACGAACATGGCGGAGTGCGCCGGTCGAATCCTTCGATTTGCGGCCTCTGGCGGACCACGTTCGTCGGTTGCTAGGATGTCGAGCGCAACGACCGGAGAGACCGCGCATGAGCTCCGACCGCCAGTATGCCGTGGCATCACTGCTCTTCGACTACGTGAAAAGCCCATCTTTGCGGCATCTGCGCGATCCTCACAGCGTGCACAAGATTGCGCGGGACATCGTGAACGCGGTCGATCGAGCGGGCTCGATCTGGAGCAAGTGGGAGGCAGAACGGGAGGAGGTCGCAAGGGCCGCGGCTCCGTGTTGGATTCCGACGAAAGACTTGCTCGCCACGCTTAACAACTTGCCTGGTCCGTTGCTGACCAAGACAGACGTGGAGCAGCGGCTACGCGCGATCTGGGAGGAGCCCTACACGAGCTATCCCAACGAAGACCTCAAGGAGGGCTGCCTCGCGCTGTATGTCGCCGAGAAGGCGCAGGGTACTGAGATGCGGGCCATCATCGGCATGCTGCAGGAGCATCTCGAACGGGAGGACGAGAGGCTCCGGCGGGAGCAGGAGGAGCGATATCGCAAGCTGAAAGAAGAGGAACGCGCAAAGCTCGAACAGCGTTTCCTCTCCGGAGCCGACTGTGGTTGGACCTCGATCGATGGCTCCGCAGGCCGAATGACAACGTCGCGGCGCGCCTCTGACCCTCGGGCCGGGCCGGGCAAGCGCCGAATTGTCCACCCTGGACGTGCAGGCCGTTTCCGACTTCGTCGTATCCTCAATCGGTCGCCTTCACCACCTCGGGCGGCTGCGACGCGTAGTACGCCGCCGCCTCGTCGATCTCCTGCGGCGTCATGGCGCGGGCGACATTGCGCATCTGCTGGCTGATGTCGTTGGTCCGCTGGCTCGCGGCGAACGCCTGAAGCTGCGCCTTCATGTAGGCCTCGGACTGGCCCTCGAGCCACGGACTTCCGGTCTTGTTGTCGAGGCTGCCGTGGCAGGATCCGCAGGGTGCGATACCCCGCATCGGCGCGCCATAGATCACGATGCGCGGCTTCGGGAGCTGCGGCGTCGGGTGGTACGCCGGCAGCCGCGGCAAGTAGGCATAGTACGCGGCAAGATCGGCGATCTCCTGATCCGTCAGGTTGACCGCGAAGGGCGACATCACCGCGTTCGTGCGGGCGCCCGAACGGAAGTCGACGAGCTCCTTGTAGATGACCGCGGCGTACTGGCCTGCGAGATTGGGCGAGTCCGCCCTGCTGATGCCGGTGGGCCCGTGGCAGATCGCGCAGCGCTGCGCGAGCGTCGCTCCGCGGCCGATCGACTCCTGGCTCGGTCGCGCCAGAATCGTCGGAGTCAAAATCGCCTCCGAGAGGCGGGGCCCGACCTTGGCCGTCGGCACCGAGGCCGATCGTTGCGGCAGACCGGCGGCGCTGCAGATCGCGTCCCAGAGACTTGCGAACTGCAAATCCTTCTGGGCATAGGGCAGGATGATGAAACCGCCGAGCGCCGTCAGCAGGAACAATCCGGCGGCGATGCCCACCCCCGCGGAGAAGTAGGGATTCCTGAAGGTGAAGAGCTCGCGTGCGCCCATCACTGCGCTCCGACGTAGACGGCGGGAACGGACGTGTCGGAACGCGCGGCCAGCGACAGGATCGGATAGCCGTAGTTCGTGACCGTGAGCCCGATCATCAGCGCCACCCAGATCGCGAAGCTGTTGAGGGCCATAGGCACCGAACGGACCTGATGGATGGGCACGCTGAAGCGATACGCGCCGGCATCGGTCGCGGGTCGACGCTGGGCCGCCGCCAGGATGTAGAGGAACAGCAACCCCGAGATCAGCAGGATGATCGCGCCGATCGCCGACAGAACGACCGAGAATGCCTGCGGAGCGATCGCGGGGTCGGCGTAGTCGTAGTAGGCCATCCGCCGCGGCATGCCGAGGATCCCGACCCAATGCCACGGGAAGGTTGTCACGATCATGCCGACGAACCAAAGCCATAGCTGGGTTCGAACCAGGCTCAGGCTGGGCAGCGCGCGGCCGGTCAGGTGCGGCCACAGGTCGAAGGCGATGGCGAAGTACATGATCACGATGGCCCCGCCGAAGATCAGGTGGAAGTGGCCGGTGATCCACTGCGTGTTGTGGATGGTGGTATCGAGCTGGTAGCTCATGTTGATGAGCCCGCCGGCGCCGCCGAAACCGAGCAGCACGAAGGAGAACGCCACCGCCAGCATGACGGGATTGTCCCACGGCAACGCCCCGACCCAGCCGAACGGCCCCCTGCCGCCGCGGAGGCGAGCGGCGATCTCGACCGACGCGCAGATCGTGAACACGGTCAGCAGCGTCGGCAGCGCGACGAGGGCGGTGAAGGCGGAGTGGATGAACTTGAATCCGGCGCCGACCTGCGGATCCGCGAAGGTGTGGTGGATGCCGATCGGCATCGCCACGACCAGGAACAGAATGAAGGCGATGCGCCCCATCGTGTCGCTGTAGAGGCGGCCGCCGATCGCGCGCGGCACGATGGTGTAGTAGGCGATGTAGGTCGGCATCAGCCAGAAATAGACGATGGCGTGGAGCGTCCAGGAGAAGAACACGCGGGCGAGTCCCGCGTCGATGGTGGTCCGCCAGCCGAGCGCCACCGGAATGATCTGCAGCAGCAGTTCGAGCGCGGCGCCGACCGCGGTCCAGGCCCAGAGGTAGGATCCGGCGACGTTGGCGAACATCGCGAGCGGCACGGGTTCGTCCGGATGGGTCCGCCGCCAGACGCGGAGGTTGACCGACATCAGCGCGACCCAGATCCAGGAGCCGACCACGACGAGAACGACGCCGATGTAGTAGAAGACATTGCCGATCAGGGGCGGATAGAAGGTGTAGAGCACCGAGGCGCGGCCGAGCGCGACCGGCACCATGGCCATGATCGCGCCCGCGACGATGAGCCAGAATCCCGCCCAGGCCCAGCGCACGCCGACCAGGGGCTGCTTCAGCGCGGACTCCGAGATGGCATAGCCGAAGCCCATCGCCACAAGCGTGGGGAAGACGTAGCCCATCACCGTGCCGTGCGCGGTCAGCGAACGGTAGTACCACTCCGGATTGCTGATCCAGGCCAGAAGCGGGCTGCGGACGAACATCTGCCAGGCGCCGAGAAAGAGAGCCAGCCCGAACACGACGAAGGCCAGCCAGAAATGGGCGAGGATGAGCTTCCTATTCACCAACACAGCTCAATCTCCCGCCGTTCTTCGCGCGCGATGCGAACTCCGCCTTGTCGATCACCTTGACCTTGCCCCACATCCCTTCGTGGCCGAAGCTGCAGAACTCCTGGCAGGGCATCAGGTGGTCGCCGGTCTTCTCGAAGCGCATGAGCTGCTCGGAGACATAGCCCGGCACCAGCATGGTGTTGACGTTCGTACCCTGAATCAGAATCCCGTGGACCACGTCGGCGCTGGTCGCCCGGAGCGTGATCGGGGTCTGCGCCGGCACCAGGAGGCACGCCGGCGTGAAGGAATATTGCTGGCCGATGGCCCGCACGGTCACCGCCCCGTTCGACTCCAATATGCTGCCCAGGTTGGATTCGACGAACTCGCCGGAGAGGTGCAGCCGGGTCGGATCGATCGTCTCCACGCGCGCCTGCGGCATGGTCGCCCGATGGATTCCGGCGAACGCCGCCAGCGCGGCCAGGATGACGATGACGGTCACGGACATCGTCGCCCAACGTTTCTCGACCCGCTCGGCGACTTCGGCGCCGTGATGACCGTCCTGCGCCGTCATTGCAGGGCTCCGCGCGGCAGGAAGACGAACAGGTAGAAGGCGAACCACATCGCAACGACCAGAGCGGTGGCTAACCCGGCGACCATGAGAGCGCCGCCGGGACCGGCCGCCACGATTCGGTTGACGCGGTCGTCCGCCGTGTTCTCGACCTGCTCCGGAAGCTCCGAGTTGATCATCAGGTATGCCTCAGTTCAGGGGGGCCGAGCGCAGTTCGTTCGCCTCGCGCGCGCTCACGGGCGCTCCGCGATTGCCCCAGGCCGTGCGGATGTAGGTGACGACGGCGGCCACCTCGTTGTCGGAGAGAAGGCCGGCGAACGGAGGCATGCCGTAGGGGCGGGGATTTCCCTCGGTGCTCGGTGGGTAGCCGCCGTTCAACACCATCCGGATCGCGTTGACGGCCGATTCCATCTCGATCGACTGGTTGTTGGCGAGGGGCGGCCAGTGCGGCGGCTTGCCTTCGCCTTGCGCGCCGTGGCAGCTCGCGCAGCGGGCATCGTAGACCGTCTTGCCGAGGCTGATCAGGAGGCTGCTCTCGCTGGTCGGCAGAACGGCGGAATTCGCCTGCGGGCGAGAGGTCGGCTCCGCGATGCTTTTCAGATAGACCGCCATCGCCTGCGTGTCCTCGTCGGTCAGGTATTGCAGGCTGTTGTGGACGACCTCGGCCATCGGTCCGTAGACCACACCCCGCGCCGAGACCCCGGTCTTGAGAAGATCGGTGATGTCCTTGAGGCTCCAGTCGCCGAGGCCGGCCTCGCGGTTGGAGGTCAGCGAGGGCGCGTACCAGTTCTGCATCGGGATCAGCCCGCCCTTGAAGGCGTCGGCCTGGGACGTGCCGCCGAGTGCGTTGATCGGCGAATGGCACATGCCGCAATGACCCAATCCTTCGACCAGATAGGCGCCGCGATTCCATTCGGCCGACTTGTTCGGGTCCGGCTTGTACTCGCCTTCGGAGAAGTAGAGCGTGCGCCAGCCGAGGATCAGCTGCCGATTGCTGTAGGGGAAGCGGAGTTCGTGATCCCGATTGCGTTGGCTGACCGGCGCAATGGACTTCAGATAGGCGAAGATCGCCGCGCTGTCGGCTTGGGTCACCTTGGTGTAGGAGGCGAATGGCATCGCCGGATACATCAGCCCACCGTCGGGAAAGCGGCCGGTATGCATGGCCTTGTAGAAATCCTCGGCGGTCCACTTGCCGATTCCCGTCTCGCGGTCCGGCGTGATGTTGGACGAAAAGAGAGTGCCGAACGGGGTCGGCATGGCACGCCCGCCTGAGAACGTGCGGCCCTCCGGCGCGGTATGGCAGGCGATGCAGTCGCCGGCGCGGGCGAGATACTCGCCGCGCTTGACGATATCGCTCCGGGGGAGCGCCGATTTCTGTTCCTGGGCCTGCACCACACCGCCCACCGCGACCGAAAGCAAGACCAGACCAAGGAATCGTGTGCGTGAGCGCATCGCCGCCTCCTCAATCCGGTTGGCTGCCGCAGGCGAACGGCAGCACGTAGGCGCCCTTGGGCGCAGGCGCGATGGCGATCGGGGCCGGGCGACTTGCGAGGTAGGCCGCGACGGCAGTGACGTCGGCTTCGGTGAGGCGCGCCGCGACCTGCTGCATGCAGTCCGGGGACCTGGCGGTCCTCGTGCCGTACCGCCAAGCGCCGAGCTGCGCGCTGATGTAGTTCGGACGAAGCCCGAGAAGTCCGGGAATGCCTGGCTCCATGCCGGTGAGACCCGGACCGTGGCAGCTACCGCAGGCCGGGATCTGCCGGGCCGGATCGCCGCGAGTGACGAGAGACTGGCCCTGCTGCAGGACCTGCTGGCTGACGTCGCTCGCAGCGGGCGCGGGCAGCGGCGGATGCTGGTCGGCGAAGTAGTCGGCCATGTCCTGCAGGTACGGATCCCCTAGATACTCGAGCAGATAATTCATCGGCGGGTACTTCCGCCGGCCGTTCTTGAAGGCGAGAAGCTGGTTGTAGAGATAGCCGGCTGGTTTGCCAGCCAAGCGCGGGAAATAGACGTCGCTGGTGCCCTCGCCCTGTTTGCCGTGACACGGCGTGCACGCTTCCACACGTGCGGCCATGGTGTCCGGTGGTTGACCGGGATTTTGGGCTGAAGCGGGAAAAGCCTGGATGAAGAACCCCCACGCCAACCCGACGACGATCATTCGCGTTCGCACGCCGCACCCCAATGCTGCGCAATGAGGAGGCTTAACCAGACTAGCTTGGATTTGTTCCTAATTCTGGAACTAACATGTCGAGATACGACGGTGAGGGAGTGATGAACTTCGTCAAAGAGAGGATTCCGCCGCTCTAGGTCTGCCCTAAGTTGGAGAGCGCGAAGGCGACGAGGAGGCCGACGACGAGCAGACCGGTCAGCTTCTGTTGGCCTTCGACGGCTTCGGGCACCATGGTGTTCACCGCCATCGTCAGGAGAGCGCCCGCAGCGACGGCGCTTGCGGCAGCCACGACTTGAGTAGAAGCGCCGCCCACGAAAGCTGCCCCCGCGACATGATCCCCGCGGTGACGTACCGAGGCAATCTGAGGACGAATGCGACGGCTGCGCCGAGGAGCAGCGATGAGGCACCAAGCAGCCCCCAAAGACCGGCGGTCAACCAGATAGGCATCGGAGCCCCTGGCGGGTGATCTCGCGCGCCTGAGGAGCGGGAGCGAGTAGAAACGGCTCGGCCCTGTCGCCCCGTCGATAAGCACCGCGCCGCAATGCCGGGTTACCGATCGCGACGCTCACGCTGCCGGAAGGGATCCGCAACATCGTCGTGGCCGGAGCGGCTACTAAAGAACATCAGTGCCATGAGTCCGCATCCGATGAGGAGCGAGAAGAAGGTGCCAAGCCCGAGAGCGATCCACCCGTGCTTGCCCATCTCGACGCCGCTGCTGGCGCTCCAAACGGAGACTCCCCAGACGCCCGTTAGAATCAACACGGAGCCCAAAACCACCAGCAGAATGATTTGGCCTGCACTGAGGCTTCGCATGGTTGCGTCCTTTATCGTCCCCTGGGCCAGGTTCAACCGCCGAACGGGGAAGGGGGTCCCGCCGCGGTGCCGTGAAAAGCCGTAGGCGTAGGGAACCGTAGGGTCGAACATTTGGGCCGGAACCCGGGTGTGCTGTCGCAGTCTTTGGAAAACCCGCATATGTCGTGTCCCGATAGATTCTTGAACCTTTATCGCGCCGCGGAATCTCGGTTTCTTTGCGACACCGCAAAGTTCTCGACGGCGGCTCCGGTACCCTTCCGATCATCGATCCAGACCAGTCCGGCACCACGCCCATCCAGATTTGCGTGATCGCGACCTTTTCTATTCTGCGCCGGAAGGGAATGAGGAAACGAAACGATCATGATCGGCGGCAGCATTTCCCGATGGACGATGACCTACTTCGCAGCGGCGCTGATCTGGTTGTTGGCCGCGCTCGCGCTGATGGTCACGGGCATCGGACACCCCGCAGCAGATCTGGCTGCTCCCGATACGCTCGTTCTGGTGCATGTGGTCTGCATCGGCTGGCTGAGCCTCGCGATGTGCGGAGCGCTGTTCCAGTTCGTGCCGGTCCTCGTCGCGACGCCGCTGTTCCGTGAAGAATGGGCATTGCCCGCGCTGGGCTTTTTGACGGCGGGGCTGCTCTGCCTGCTCGCCGGTTTCATGGTCCTGGGCGGCCGACTGCCGTCCGCGCCGTGGCTGCTGCCGCTCGGGGCGGTGCTGCTGCTCGTCGGCTTCGGCCTCGTCGCGGTCGATCTCGCTTTGACGGCTTGGCGGCGACCGACAGGGCCGGCGCGGTTCGTCCTGGTCGGCCTGATCTCGCTTTGCACGACCGTTGCGTTCGGCGCGGTTTTCGCGTTCGCGCTGGCAGGATGGGCCGGCCGGTTCGGCGAGGCTGTCCTGGCGCGGGGCATCCCGTTGCACGCCATCGCGGGGCTCGGCGGCTGGCTGACGTTGACGGCCATGGGCGTCAGCTACCGATTGCTTTCCATGTTCATGTTGGCGCCCGATGTCGAGGACCGCAAGAGCCGCCTCACGCTCGCCGCCGGCGCGCTCGCGGTCGCCACGACCGTCGGCGGCGGAGCCGCGGCGATCGGCTTCCAACTGGGGCTGAATACCCTGCTCTCGATCGCCGCGCTTTTCGGCCTGGTTTGCGTCGGCCTCTACGGACGGGATCTTGCGGGCATCTTCCGCAGCCGCAAGCGGCGACATCTCGAACTCAACATGCGGATGGCGATGCTATCATTCGCAAGTCTGGCAGGAACCGGAATACTGGGAATAGCGCTCGTTGCGACGCGAACGCTGCCGCTGCATCTCGGCGCCTTCGCCTTCCTGGCGGCCTTCGGCTGGCTGTCGGGGCTGGTCCTGGCCAAGCTCTACAAGATCGTCGCGTTTCTCACGTGGCTCGAGACCTATGGGCCCGTGATGGGACGCGCGCCGACCCCTCGCGTCCAGGACCTGGTCGCGGAAAGCAGGGCGACCAAGTGGTTCGCGATCTACTACGTCTCCGTCTGGACGGGGACGCTCGCTCTGCTCGCGGCGGAGCCGGGCGCGTTCCGGATGGCCGCGGCCGCGATGACGGTCGGAGTGGTCGGGATCGTCCACGAAATCATTCGAATCCGGCGTCTGGACGACGTCGCCTCGACGCTGCGCCTGCCGGCCGGCGCCGTCGCGCCGCACCTGCTGTTCGCCAAAACCTGAGGAGACCGCAATGACCGAGTATCTGGATGTCGATGCCCGTCCGATCCTGCGTGCCGGAGGCGAGCCGTTCTCCGTCATCATGGCCGCGGTCGGTCGGCTGCAGCAGGGGCAGGGTCTCCGCCTCTACGCGCCGTTCAAGCCGGTGCCTTTGTTCGGCGTCATGGCGGACAAGGGCTTCGCTCATTCGGCGAGCGAACTCGAAGGGGGCGAATGGGAGGTGCTGTTCACGCCTGTCGGAGCCAAGCCGGACATCACATCGACTGCCGCCGGCGGCTCGCCCTTCGCGGCCTGGCCCGAGCCTGTCGTGGAGCTCGATAATCGCGACCTCGAGCCGCCCGAGCCCATGGTCCGGATCCTCGCCGCGGCGGAAAAGCTCGATCCCGGCGAAACTCTGACCTCGCTTTTGAGCCGGGAGCCGGTGTTTCTGTTTCCTCAGCTCGAGAAGCGGGGCTTTCGCTGGCTCGGTGGATTTCGCCCCGACGGTGCCACCTACGAACTGACTGTGAGAGCGCCGTCATGAGGGACCGATTGGACGAAGCCGTCCGCGACGCGCTGCGCGTCGTGATCGATCCCGAACTGGGCGAGAACATCGTCGATCTCGGTTTCGTCTATGAGATCGCGGTCACCGATGGGGCGGTCCGCATCACGATGACGGCGACGACGCCGGGCTGTCCCGCGACGTCCTTCCTGAGGGAAGGAGCGCAGGCGGCGGCGTCGACCGTCCCAGGGGTGGTTTCCGTCGACGTGGCGATGACCTTCGAGCCGCCTTGGACTCCCGACATGATGGCACCGGCGGTCCGGGCCTCGCTCGGCTTCGCCGCGGTGAACTGACGCTCGCCATGGCCATCACCATCGAGATCGATCATGCGAAGACGCGGGCCAAGGCCGCGGCGGCAGCCGGCCTGCCCGTCGTGCCCCAAGCCGTCAAAGGTCCGATCCGCAGGCTCAAATGGGCCATTCTGCTGCTGACACTGTCGATCTACTACGTCACTCCGTTCCTTCGCTGGGATCGCGGACCTAACGCGCCCGACCAGGCGGTGCTGCTCGACTTCGCAAACGGGCGCCTCTACGCCTTCTTCGTCGAGATATGGCCTCAGGATCTCTATCTGGTGACGGGCCTCCTGGTGCTGGCCTCGACCATCCTGATCCTCACGAACGCGCTCGCGGGGCGTCTGTGGTGCGGGTTCGCGTGTCCACAGACGGTGTGGACCGATCTGTTCCTGCTCGTCGAGCGTCTGATCGAAGGCGACAGGCGCCAGCGCCTCAAGAACATCGGAACGCCCCTCACGCCGAAGCGAGTCGTCCGGACCGCGGCGAAGCACGCGGCCTGGCTTCTGATCTCGTTGGCGACGGGCGGCACGCTGATTTTCTACTTCACCGACGCGCCGGATCTGCTGCGCGGCTTCGCTGCTGGCAACTTTTCCGTCGACGCCCTGACGTGGATCGCGGTGTTCACGGGTACGACCTACGGCCTTGCGGGTTTCGCGCGCGAGCAGGTCTGTACCTTCATGTGTCCCTGGCCGCGCCTGCAGGGTGCGATCTGGGATCCGGAGGCCTACACCGTCAATTATCGCGACTACCGGGGCGAGCGGCGGACCTCCGCGAAGAAGGCCACCGAGTTGCGGCTGCGGGGCGAGACGGCAGGCGATTGCGTGGACTGCGGCCAGTGCGTCGCGGTCTGTCCGATCGGAATCGACATCCGCGAGGGCCCGAACTTCGCGTGCATCAATTGCGGCCTGTGCGTCGATGCATGCGATGGCGTGATGGCGAAGCTCGGACGCCCGCGAGGCCTGATCGATTACGAAAGCTGGGCGAACATCGAACGGGGGCGCAGCAAGGAGGCTCCTCGCAACCGTTTGCTGCGGCCGAAGACCGTCGGCTTGACGGCGGCATGCCTTGCGCTGGCCGGAACGATCGGGGTGGCATTCGCGACGAGGACCACCGCGTCGTTGTCGGTCCAGCACGACCGCGATCCCGTCGCCGTCCGGCTATCGGACGGGTCGTTGCGCAATGCCTACACGGTGAAGCTCCTGAACAAGTCGTCGAGCCCGCATCGTTACACGCTGTCCGTCAGCGGCATCGACGCAAGACTCTCCATCGTGGGCAGCGATGGTCTCGCTCCCATCGAGGTCGCCCCGGACGCCTCGGAGTCGTTGCGCGTCACCTTGACGGCGGCGGATGCCGAGCAAAAGGACGTCGTGTTCACGGCCCGGGACGAGGCCGGGAATACGCTCTCCGCCAAGGACCGGTTCGTCGAGCGGTAACGTTCAGGAAGGCACCCGAGCTGCCGCTTGCTGCTATTTCGACTGGAAGTGGATGGTGAGCAGCAGGGAGGCGTCTTTGATTCCCGTGACCGAGTGCGCTGCCCCTCCATCGAGGTAGAGCCATTCGCCCGCGGAGAGCTCCATTTCCGTGTCGGAAAGACCGAGGCGCACGCAACCTTCGATGCAGAACAGGGTGATCTCCCCGTCCACCCGGTGGGACGCGATTTCGCGCCCCGCCGGGACGATCAGGCGTACTGCCTCGAACGTGTCGGTCTTCACGATCGCGGTCGTGCGTGCGTCGTGAAGCTTGGCTCCAAGCGGCCGAAGGTCGACGACTTCTCCCGAACCCGCATGATGCACGGCCATTCCGCTTCCTTTCCTGCCTTCGTGAACGCACGACTTGTCAGGGAGCTCCGTTTGGCCACGGAGCTCGCTGGAGACGCGCGAAGCTCGTGTGCTCCGCGCCCCGTTAGCGCCACCAATTGTTCGCGGCGGCGACCGTCTGGAAATGGACGGCGACGACATGGGATGTGGCGATCAATTGCTCCGCGTCCTGCTCGTACGCCGTCCGGAGGCGGGTCCGGACTTCGTCCGACGGTTGCGTCATCTTCACCGCCATCCGCGATAGCTTGACCGCAAGTTCGAAGCCGGCCTGAGGGGTGTCTGTCTTCAAGGAGGGTAACCAATTCTCGCTCATGTGCATCCTCACTAGCTCTGCGGGAAAGGGGCGCGACGTTACTGGGTGAGCTTCACCGGCGCCTTGTCGAACGTGTGCAGATAGGCGATCAGGTCCTTGATCTTCTGCTCGTCCTTGATACCGGCGAAGGCCATCTTTGTGCCCGGAATCTTGGCCTTCGGATCCTTGATGTACTCGCTGAAGGTGGCCTCGTCCCAGGTGATGCCGGATTTCTTGTTGGCGTCGGTGTAGTTGTAGCCCTCGACCGATCCGGCCTTGCGTCCGATCAGCCCGTTCAGCACGGGGCCGACGACGTTTTTGGCGCTGTCGCCGACCTGGTGGCAGGCCTTGCAGACGGCGAAGACCTTTTCGCCCGCGGCGGCGTCCTGGGCGCTGGCCTGGCCGAGGCCCGCGACGAGAAACAGGGCGACGAGTGCTGTCCGGTTCATCTAGTTCTCCTTCGGTGGTTGAGTTGCTTGGTCACGCGGTGATCTCCGAGGGCTTGCCGGAGGCATCGACGAGGTGCACGCGCTCGACATCCACGTGCGGCAGCAGCGAACGGATCCGTTCCTCCGGCATCAGGCTGAACGCGGTCGACAGCGCGTCCGCCGCGGTCGCGCCGCGGGACACGGTGGTCACGCTACGATACCTGGCGGCGCAGCCACCCGTCCGAGGATCGAAGAGGTGGTTGAAGCGGCCTTCCGGGTCGAACCGGAAGCCGTACGCCCCCGACGTCGACAACGCGCGGTCGACCACCGAAAGCACCGTTTCCGTGCGGCCTGCGACTTCCGGATCGGCGACCCCGACGTCCCAGGGGCGCCCGTCCGGACGTGGTCCGATGGCGCGGGCCTCGCCCATGTCGACAAGGCTGTGGGCTATGCCGTGAGCCTGCAGCAGCTCCACGATCTTGTCAGTCACGTAACCCTGCGCGATCCCGTTCAGCGTGACGGCCATGCCGCGCGGCATCGCGATCCGGTCGCGGCCGACCGACAGCCGGCCACAACCCACGCACGCAAGCGCGGCCTGGATCGCCGCGGACGGGGGGCCGGCGGGGTCCGCACCCTCCCGGGCGAAGTGGCTGGCGTAGAGGTCCCATAGCGGCTGCACGGTGACATCGAACGATCTGTCCGTCAGCTTCGAGTAATGCTGCGCGGTCGTGAGCAGATCGACCATCTCGGCTGCCGGATCGACCAGGATGCCGGTCCGGTTCAGCTCGACGAGGGCGGAATCCTTGAGGTAGAGGCTGAACAGCCGCTCGAGCCGGTGCGCCTCCGCGCTTGCCAGCGAGATCAGCCGCTCCGCCTCCCGTCGGTCTCCGTGGTGAATCTCCATCGTGGCTACCGCGCCGAGCACGGTGCCCCGCCATGTGACGGGCGCCGCGTCGGCGCGCGCGGCAAGCTCTGAGGGCAATAGGCCGAGACCGGCCGCTGCGGCACTGATCCGGACGAAGCGTCGGCGCGAGATGCGGCGCATCACCATGTCTCCTTAGTCGTTCGGCCGGCGCGAGCCAGCCTCCTCGTCGGCGGAAGCGGCCCCTTGGCGGTCAACCGAGGCCAGGACGTAGTCCCGGGGCACCTGGCCGAATTCGACGATCCGGCCCCCGTTATCTCCGACGAACTTCTCCGCCGCCGCCCGGTCCGAGAACGGAACGGCCTCGTCGCCGCCCATGCCGCTCTTGACCCGGCTCTCGATCACGAACAGCGCCTTGCGCGCCTCGATCCAATTGTCGGCGCCGGGCTTGTCCCAGTCGGGGGTCTTGCCCATGTCGGACACGTAGATCGCCAGGATGTCCTTGGGCTCGTCGGGCAGCATGGTGAAGGCGATGGTGTCCCGCACCGACGAGAACCACACCGGCTCGATCAGGCTCGCGGCAAAGATATGCCCCTTCGGTCCCGGGTGCTCGAGCACGTTCATGCCGCAGTAATGGCCGACGTCCTCCGCGGTCATCCGATGCGGCAGAGGGGCCTTCGCGGCCTGCTTGTCGTTGCAGCCTGCGAGCGCCAGCGGCACGAGCAAGGCGAGCAGGATCGTTCGGCGCCTCATAGCTCCCTCCGCGAGAAGGCGAGCGCCGCCAGCGCCAGCGGCACCGAGGTCCAGCCGAGCAGGGCGGTCAGCAGCACCGGTATCGTCAGGGACGTCGTCTGGGCAAGGCCGGCCATGCCGGCGAAGGTGCTGACATTGGCAAATCCGGTGAGGTTGATCAGGCGGTAGGCGTCGGTCGGGTTCGCCAGCAGCATGGTGTTGAGCACGGCGGCCGAGATGCTGCGTCCCTGGTCGAGCGCGAGCACGCCGAGCAGCGCCATGTCGTAGATCAGCACCAGCAGCAGCCATAGTCCGATACAGATGCCGGCTGCCGTTCCGCGGTCGCGCACGAGCGCGCTGACCAGATATCCGACCGCGACGAAGACGGCGCCAAGCAGCACCGAGGAGGCCACCATGGCGCCGAAGGCCAGCAGACTATCGCCGTCGATCTGGCTGCCCGTCGCCGCCAGCGCGCCGACCGCCGCGCCGTAGCCGAGGCAGGTCGCAAAGGCGAGGACGGCGAGGTGACCCAGGAACTTGCCGAGCAGCACCTGCCATCGCGCCACCGGATAGCTCAGCAGCAACAGCATCGTCCCGCGTTCCATCTCGCCGACGATGGCGTCATGTGAGATCAGAAGCGCGATCAGCGGAACGAGAAAGATCGTCAGGCTCGACAGGCTGACGACGACCACGTCCAGCGTGCGAACGCCGACATTCCCGGTTGGCGCGCTGCCGAGGAAGGTCAGCGACAGGGCAAGCCCGGCGAGCAGGAGCGTTGCGGCAAGCACCCAGCGATTGCGGATGGCCTGGTGGATCTCCTTGGCTGCGATGATCATGACGTTCATGGCGCCTGCTCCGATTGCCGGAGGAAATGAGCATAGAGCTCGTCGAGGGTCGGCGGAACCACGTCGACATCCTCGACCGAATTGCCGGCGGCCGTGGCGCGATGCAGCAGCTCGATCTTCCGCTCCGGCGCGGCGTCGATCTCGACGATGTGGCCGTTGAGGCGGCGGCAAGCCGCGTCTTGCGGCGCCCAGCCCGGCATCTCGCTGGGAGCGAGGCCCGCCACCCTGAGACGGATCCTGGTCGGCAGCCGCGCGAGACGACGCAGCTCGTCGATCGAGCCATCCGCGACCTTGATGCCGCGGTTCATGATGATGACCCGGCCGGCGCGCTCCTCGAGCTCGGTCAGCGCGTGCGACGATAGCAGCACGGTCGCGCCACTGGCTGCGAGCCGCGCGATGATGTCGTAGAAGGTCTGCCGCAGTTCGGGATCGAGACCCGTGGTCGGCTCGTCCAGCAGCAGCACGCGGGGCTGGCCAAGCAGCGCCTGTGCGAGCCCGAGCCGCTGGCGCATGCCTTTCGAGTAGGTGCTGACCCGGCGGCGGCTCGCTGCGCCGAGCCCCACGGCATCGAGCAGCTCGAGCGCCTTGGCAACCGGCTCCCGCTTTAGCCTGGCGTAGAAGGCCTGCGTCTCGCGGCCGGTGAGGGCAGGGTCGAAGGAGACATTTTCGGGGAGGTAGCCGAGCTGGCGCCGGCCCGCGAATTCGCCCGCGGCGGGATTGTCGCCGAGAACCTCGATGGCGCCGCTGGTCGGCCGGATCAGACCCAGCATGAGCTTCATCAGCGTGGTCTTGCCGGCACCGTTGTGGCCGATCAAGGCCACCAGCTCGCCCTGGCCGAGCGTGAACGAGGCGCCGCGCACAGCCTTGACTTGGCCGTACGATTTGGTGACGTCGCTGACGCGTACTATGCTGGTCATCGCGTCTCCTTCGGCGCAACGCCCCGCGGCGGCGACACCAGCGGATGGCTGTCGACCACGCCGCCCGGCAGCAGCGCCGGAAACTGCGCCTGCGCCCAGCGGATCACCTGGACGGCCGGGCTGTTGATCAGGACCTTCGCGGCGGGTGCCGTCCACAGCACACGGTCGATGAGGTCGTTCGGCCGGTATGCCGTATCGGCGATGCCGTCCCCATTCAGGTCGAATGCCGGATTATCGCTCCAGTAATTGCCGCGCCCGCCGGTCGACCAGTCGAGGTGCCGGGTGCCGACATATTTCACCTGGTTGGCGTTGCCGACGAAGGCGTTGCCGGTGATTTCGTTGCCTTCGGAGCCGGCCGTGAAGTGCACGCCGATGGCGCAGCGCTCGAACCAGTTGCTGCGGAACTTGTTGTGATTGGTGTTGTAGATGAAAACGCATTTCTCCGGGCCGCTCTTCAGCGAGCTCTCGCGTTTCGCCTGCGGAAGCATGCCGCGCTCGTCGTCGGGACCGTCTTGCGTGCTCTGCATCGCCGCGTTCAGCGGGCCGCCGGTCACCCGGTTGTCCTCGATCTGGGCGTAGTTCGCGTAGTTGAACAGCATCCCGTAGTCGCGATCGCGATCGGAGGAGTTGCCGCGGATCACGAGGCGGTTCGAATACATGATGGCGTAACCGACATGGTTGCCGATCGAAACGTTGCCGCTGACTTCACTGTCGTTGGTGTACATATAATGGACGGCAAATCGAACCTGCTCGAAGCGATTGTCGACGAAGCGATCCTTGCTGCTGGAGATCGAGAAGATGCCGTCGCGGCCATAGCGGAAAATGTTGTTGGCGATGGTGACGTCGGGCGCGTTCCACAGCGAGACGCCGTTGCCGGCCTCGCTGAGCCTTCCGCCGCGCAGTCCCTCGATCTCGTTGCGGACGACCCGGGAGCCCCTGGCGCCATGCACATAGACGCCGAACAGGTTTCCGACCAGCCGGTTGTCCTCGATCGTCGCGCGCTCGGCCGTCTTCTGCAGGAAGATGCCTGAATTCATCGCCTGCAGATCGCGGCCCGATGCCCGGATGGTCACGCCGCGAATGGTGACGTTGGGTGCGCTGACGGTGATGACGTTACCGGAGCCGTCGCCGTCGAGCACGGCCTCGCGGCTCCCGACCAGCTGCAGGGAGCGGTCGATCCGGATCGAACCGTGATATGCGCCGGGCGCAATCGTAACGACGTCGCCGGCGCGCGCGCCATCCAGCACTGCTTGCAGCGGCTGCCCGGGCACGGCCGTCAACGTCTCCGCTTCGGCGAAGCCGGACAATCCGGCGGCGACCAGCGCCGCCGGAAACATGCGTAAGGGAAGACCCACGAGGTCGCTCCGATCAGACCGACGCTAGACCGACTTGGGCTCGACGAACATCCGCCCTTTCATCTCCATGTGCATGGCGTGGCAGAACCAGGAGCAGTAGTACCAATAGACACCCGCCTTGTCGGCCGTAAAGGTCACGGACGAGGTGGCCATCGGGCCGATTTCCATGTTGATGCCGTAGTTCACGATGCAGAAGCCGTGCGTCAGATCCTCCACGGCGTCGATGTTGGTGACAAACACGGTGACCTCGTCGCCCTGCTTGACCTGGAATTGCTCGAGCCCATAGGCCGGAGCCGTGGACGTCATGTAGACGCGCACCTTGTTGCCGTCGCGAATGACCTTCGAATCCGCCTCCAGATTGATGCCGTCCGCCTTGGCCTGCTTGACCGCATCGGCGAACATCGGATCCGCGCGATCGTAGATCGAGATCGGGTTGATCTTGGAGCGGTGGACGATGGTCGCGTCATGCGGCTCGGCGAAGCTTGGGCCGTCATGCACCAGCTTCATCTGATCGCCCGAAATGTCGATCAGCTGGTCGTTCTCGGGCTTCAGCGGCCCGACGTTCAGGAAGCGGTCCTTCGAGAACTTGTTCAGCGAGATGAGCCACTTTCCATCGGCCTCCTTGGTCTGGCCCATCGAGGAATGGTTGTGCCCCGGCTGATAGTGCACGTCGAGCTTCTGAAGGATGGGATTGACCTTCTCACCCTTGAAGGCCCGCTTGGCGAGGTCGATGTTCCACTTGCAGACCTGGCTGTCGAGGAACAGCGTGGTGTAGGCGTTGCCCTTGCCGTCATAGGCCGTATGCAACGGTCCAAGTCCGAGCTCGGGTTCCGCGACGACGACGTCGCGCGGCTTGATCTTGTCGTCGAACAGGTCGTCGAATTTGCGCACGTCCATCACGGTCACGGTTGGCGAGAGCTTTCCGGCCGCCACGATGTGGATGCCGTCGGGCGCGGTGTTCATGCCGTGCGGATTGTTCGAGACCGGAACGTAGCGGGTGTAGGCCGAGCCCTTGCGGCCGTCGATCACGGGCACGCCGTTCATTTCCTTGAAGTCGCCCTTCTTCACGGCCTCTTCGATCCGCTTGATGTTGAAGATGACGACCCAGTCCTGCTCTGCGGACGTCATCTCCGCGAGCGTGACGCCTTCCTCGCCGTTGTAGCAGGTCGAGAAAGCATATTTGCCCTGGTAGTCGGCATCGACGTTGTCGAGGTTGCCGCTGACGATGATCTGCCAAGCCACCTTCATCGTGTCGCCGTCGATTGCGCTGAGCATCGAACGATACTGTTTGGGATCGTCGAGCACCTTGCCGTCGTTGGGCAGGGGAACTCCGTCCTCGCCGTTGGCGAACACGTAGCCCGTGCGCGGATATTTCTGCACGCGCAGACCGTGAACCGTGTGCTGGTTCGGCAGTTCGATGATCTTGTCGCACTTCATGATGTCGAGCCGCACCCGCGCCACGCGGCTGTTGGCCTTGTCGTTCATGAAGGCGTAACGGCCGTCATAGGTGCCGTCCGTGAACGAAATGTGCGGGTGGTGAAGGTCGCCATTCATGTACGTGGCGCCGCGGCTCTTGAGGAATTCGCGGGTCGCGGGCTGCAGCCCTTCGGTCAGGATCTTGATGCTTTCATTGGTCTGGCCCCAACCAGTCGCACTGCAGCGGTTGAACACGGGGACGCGCATCAGCTCGCGCATCGAGGGCAGGCCGATGATCCGCATCTCGCCGGACTGGCCGCTGGAGAAGAACACGTAATATTCGTCGAGCTCACCGGGCGCGACTTCGGTCTTCTGCACGGCCGGCCGGGCCGCCGGTGCCTTCGGCGCAGCATTCTTGGTCTGCGCGTCGGCAGAGGAGACGAAGCCGCTGTCGGTCAGCGCCACGCCGCCTGCAAGGCCCACGCCTGCGGCCGCCGCCGTCGTTCCAAGCACGGTTCGTCGGCTGACGCCCTTTGCCTGTTCGTTGTCGCTCATGATTGCCTCCTCGGCTTCCGGTTCAGTTTGGTGGTGAGATGGTGGGTGAAGCGCCGACAGGTTTGCCGCCGGCGGTGATGACGGTCGCAGGACCCTTGCCGCCCGAGCGCATCGAGGGCGAGGACATGGCCGCGAACTTCTCGCGCTTGAGCCGCACTTGAATCATGTGCGGGCAGCGGTGATCGTCGTAATAGAGTTCCTGGCAGTGCATGCAGTAGATGCACTCATTGACGTTGATGTGCCCCTCGGGATGGATCGACTGCACCGGGCATTCCTTGGCGCAGCGCTGACAGGGCGAGCCGCATTCCTGCCAACGGCGCAGCCATTCGAACGTCCTCATGCGGCCGGGAATGGCGAGCGCCGCGCCGAGCGGACACAGATAGCGGCAGAAGAAGCGTTCGATGAAGAGGCCTATGACGAGCAGGGCGACTGCATAGGCCACGAACGGCCAGCTCCGCGAAAACTTCAGGATGATCGCGGTCTTGAACGGTTCGACCTCGGCAAACCGCTCGGCCATGTCGACGGAGTAGAGCGACAGGCCGAACAGGCCGAGGAAGATGATGTACTTGACCGGCCATAGCCGTTCGTGCAGGCCCCACGGCACGGTGATCTGCGGGACCTTGAGCCACTTCGCGCCGGTGTTCGTGAGCTCCTGCAGCGCGCCGAACGGGCAGAGCCATCCGCAGAAGGGGCCGCGGCCCCAGAACAGCAGCGCCGAGGCGGTCGCCGCCCAAAGGATGAAGATCAGGGGCGCGGCGAGGAAGAACTCCCACTTGAAGCCGGTCACAAGCGAATTGGTGAAGGTGAGGACGTTGACCACGGAGAGCTGGGCGTTCGCATACCAACCGAGCCAGACCAGGACGAAGGCGAGAAAAGCCCTTCGCACCCAATTGTAGAACACCGGTCGGCGCACCAGCACGTTCTGGAAGAAGAAGATCAGGGTAAGCGCCCCGAGCATCGCGGCGGTGATCGCGATCGAGACCGTACTTGACCGCCAGATGCGCATCCAGAGCGGCTCTTCGCCGTCGGCGGCGAGCGACGGCTGCGTGGTCGCGGCGGAAGGCTGCGAGATTGGGACGGGAGCGGTCTCCGCCACCGTGACGGCCTGCTGCTCGCGCCGCATGTAGCTGTCCGGCAGGACATAGTTGAGATCGAACGTGAGGAAGGCCTTGTCGCGGCCACCGAGACTCCGCTGCACCAGCAGCTGAAGCTGCCATGGTTGCGTAGGATCGAGCGTGAACTCCGGCGGCGTGACGAAGAGGCCGATCTCCTTGAACTCGGGCGCCCCTTCGGCGGAGAAGGACCCCAAACGCGTGTGGTTCTTGTCCCGGAAACGTGTGCTGCTGCCTTCCTGCAGAATCTCCACGCGATCGAAGATGCCGCCGCGGACGTAGGCGGACCCTTTGAACGAGTAGGTGCCGTTTCCGGCGATCACGATGGCTTGCTGTCCCGGCTTGAGGCCGTCCTTGAGACGCTTGTAGCCGTCCTCACCGAGCAGGCTGCGGCCGATGGTGGGGGCGCTGACGAGCGCGGTGTACAGATCGATGAAGGTGTCGCTCGGCTCGCCGGGTTCAGGGTACTGGCTCGCGGCCGCGTTACCGGATTTGGCGAAGGATTCGTTGACGTCGCCGACCGTCAGATTCAGCCGGCGCACCGAGCCGTCGCCGACGAGGCTTTCCCAATCCTTGATTTCGCTCTGTTCGAGATCGAGAGTCTTGGTGACCGGTGGGAGCGCGGCCGATGCGGCCGCCCCATCTCCGCCTCCCACTCGGCCCGAACGGATCAGCTTTGAGGCCGAGCGAACGATGCTGTCGCTCATCACCAGCACGGTGACGGTGGCGCCGCTCACGATGTCGACCTGGGGTGGCTTCTCGGCACCGCTTGCGACCGGCTTCATGTCCTTGCCGATCAGGGAGTTCATGGCGGCGACGATGCGCGCTTCAGGAATGCCGACCAGAACGATCGGCTCCTTGTGGTCGACGAGCTTGACGCCGGTGATGACGCCTTTCAGGTCGATGCCGGCGAGCAGGTGGATCGGCTTGCCCGAATAGCCGACCGAGTTAGCGAAGTCGGAGTTCAGGAACACGAAACCCTGGAGCTGGTCGCCGCGGTAAACGGGCACGATGGGCGGATCGCCTTGGGGCCGCCCGAAGCCGTCCGCGCCCGGAAAAAACTCCGCCGGCGCGATCTTCGGCAGATAAATCGGCAAATCGCCGGCGGCCCATGCAGGCGAAACACATGCGGACGAAATATAAGTCAGACACACCAGCAGTAAGCCTGCCAGCGCGAGCGCCGCACGCATTGCGAATGCGGTAACGTCATCCGGTCGCTTCAACATATCGATTCAACTATAATCTGCGCGACCACCCTGGAGGCGCGCGTCCTTGAGATCTTCGTCGATGATTTGTCGTCGCTGACGTGCAAAGCTCATCTTGTGCGACTGAATCTGTCAACCCCGCTGGCAAGATTTGTGTTCGTGCGGAACCGGCTAAGAAAATCTGCATTTGGAGTTCTCGTATGCCATTCCTACGCACGTCGTTGCTGAGCGCCGAGCCCGCGGGTGTATTGGAATCCCTCGAGGAGCTCTTTGCGCTGGCGCATGCAATGGAGCAGGAAGCGGCAAATAAATACGACTCTCTCGCTGACGGGATGCGCTGGCAGGGCAAAGATGATCTGGCGGAGGTGTTCACGCGACTCGCGGCCGCCGAGCGCGATCATGTGGACAGTGTCACGCAGTGGTCGCAATCGCGCAGCGGCAAAATGCCCGATCCGGCCATGGTGCGCTGGGAGGCACCGGAGACCCTGGATGAGGAGGCCGCGGCCGAGGTGAAGACGTCTCGACTGATGACGCCTTACCGCGCGCTCGCGATGGCGGCGCGCAACGAGGAGCGCGCCTTCGCCTTCTGGTCATATTTGGCCGCCTATTCCGCTGATCCGGAGATCAAGAAGGCCTCCGAAGCGATGGCTAAGGAGGAGCTGGGCCACGTTGCCACGCTCAGGAAGGAGAGGCGCCGTGCCTATCACCGGGAGCACGGCCGCAAGCCGGACCAGGTGCCTGCGCAGTTGGATCGGGTCGCTGCGCGACGGCTGGAACTCTGCCTGGGGACCCATCTTGCGGCTCTGGAGCGTCGCCTGGAAGGGCCGGCGGCGGTGCGCACGCGCGAACTCCGCGAAGACACGATGCGGATGGCGGAAGACGCCCGCGATTTCGGGAGCTTTCCCGGCGCGCTCGAGCTGCGGGACGCGCAGATGATCGCGGAGGCTTTGGTCGACGGCTACCTGGAAGGCGCCGAGCGCTCGGACGAAGCCGAGCGCGTGGAGATCCTGCAGAAGTTGGCGGAAAAAGCGATCTCAAGACTGGCCTGGCTGCGCTCGCTCGCCGCCGAGTGAGGTGACTCCGTATTCGGGTTAGAGGCGGCGATCGGGATGGGGCACGTCGGCGATGGTCCGATCCTGCGGGCTGACCAGGAGCAGGTTCTGGTCTTCGAGGAACACGTATTCGTAGTTGCGGATCGGGTCGGCGACCTGATCCAGCGTCGACGGGATCTGTGCCGACTTGAGCTGGTCCGGCAGCTTCGCACCGGGTTTTGGTAGGAATCCTTGCGGCGAAGCCTGTTTCTCGGCAATCGCGGCGATGCTCCAGGCTATCATCTGCCTCTGGGTCGAAGTCAATCCGATCGGGTCTCTTTCGTCCGGTTTGCTCGTGCCGGTGGTCGCCTGATCCGTCGCTCCACGGCACGAGCCCTGTTGGGCCATCGCGGGAAAGGAGGCAAGCGCTACGGCGATCAGAGCGGACGGAAGTTCATCGGCGATCTCGCGGTCTCCTTCTACCAGCATTCGGGATCTCGGCGAAGACGCTCGACGGCATCCATCGTAAGTTGAAGGCGAGACTGCCCGCCAAGGAAATCGCGGACTGGCCTCTGCACGGGCCTGTCGTCGGCGGAAGCAGGGCAAGGAGCGGAATTCGTGATCTGGGTAGCAGTAGCTCCCGCGTCGCTGTCCGAATGGGCATTTTCGTCGACGAAGCTTGCCTTTGAGCCATGTCAACGAACGCCGGCCTCCCAGATCTAATATCCAAACATGGAGCGGATCCAGAAGCAGCACCGCGGACGGGAGGCCGAGGCAGCGGAAGTGGCGCGCGCCGAGGAGATGCGACGGGTCGTCGAGGACTATGCGAACGACCTGCGAGAGATCGTTCGCCGGCTCCAGCGGAGGCTGCTCAACTGAGCGGCAGCGAGGGCGCTGCGCGTCACTCGGTCTTTGGAAACCCATGAGATCGACGGCGTCGTGGCGATCTCGCGCGACATGACCGAGCAAAAGGACCTGCAGGAAAAGCTCGCCGCGCTCGCCACGTCCGACGGCCTGACCGGCATTGCCAACCGCCGCCACTTCGACGAACGCCTTGCCGAGGAATGGGCGCGGGCCAAGCGCGACGGCACTCCGCTCTCGCTGCTGCTGGCGGACGTCGATCACTTCAAGAAGTTCAACGACCAATACGGCCATCAAGCCGGCGATGCCTGCTTGCGCGCGCTGGCGCGAATCCTCTCCGCGCAGGTGCGTAGGCCAGCCGATGTCGCCGCGCGCTACGGCGGCGAGGAATTCGCGCTGCTGCTGCCGAACACCGACGCGGAGGGCTGCGAGCTCGTCGGGGAGAACGTCCGCCGGGCGCTGCGCGACCTCGGCATGCTGCACGCGCTGAACCTGCCGTCCAAGATCGTCACGGTGAGCCTCGGCGGCGCGACCAACTTGCCCTCCGAGGGCGCGATGGACTGCGGCTCCCTGGTGGCGGCGGCCGATCGCGCCCTCTACGCCGCCAAGGATAACGGCCGCGACCGGCTCGTCATGTCGGGACAGGTGGTCGCTTGGCCCGGCGCGAGAAGCGCCTGAGGCTGCCAACTCAACGCGCACTCAGATGTCCTCCCGGCTAAACGACACGCGCGACTAAAGGAGCGCGCGGGCACTCTCGCGCGGGCGCGCCGTTCCGCCTGCCGTAGGACAGCATGTTCGGCGGCGCGTCCCGCCCGCTACGGGCGCCCGGCGAAAGCGACGATCTCAATCCCTAGATCGGCTCGTGCGTCATTTGACTTGCGTACCGGTTCCGTGCCTCACCCAGTCGCGGCGTTCGTGCTTTGAGCGCCGGGAAATTTCCCAGGTTTCTGCAACTGTTCTCCGTAGAATCCACGAGGGCGGCCGTATTGCAGGAGAGGCCGCTCCGCAAACGCGTGGCGACGTCAGGAAGCGTTTGCCCGAGCTCGTTCGCGCGCCTCCCGCCGACGCTCGCGGCGTTCGCGCCGCCGCTTCGCCCGATCCGCCGGTTGCGGGAGGGCAGGCACTGGCGCAGCGACGGTCTCGACCGAAGGCGCATCGGGCAACTGGTGGGTCCCAGGACGAGCCTCGAGGAATTCCAGCACCGCGCGCCCCTTCTCGGTGATCTTCCAACCGCCGCTTTCGCGCTCGACCAAGCCTTGGGAGAAGATGTCGAGGTCCGGCATGCGCGAGGCGAGCCGCTTCGTGCGCTCGGCCCAGTCGCGGCCGCTGGTCGCCAGGATCGCCATGTCGCGTTTGAGGTCGGCCATCACGGCGAAGCCGCCCGGATAACTGACCAGAATCTTCAGCACCGTGACCTGGAAGTTCACCGCGGCCCCTCGCTGGTCAGCGCCACATCGTGGGCGCGCGGGAGAGTGCTTCGCGACCGACCTGTCGGAGAGTTTCGGGCGAGATTTTGCCCTTGGTGGCGGCCTCCAGGATCTTCGAGGCGACGTGCGTGCGCGCCCCGATCTCGCGGTGCGGAACGCTCTCGCAGACTTCATCGAGGACCGCGCGCAAAAGCGCGGTGGTGGCGGTATCGAACATGAGTTGCCCCCAGACGGGAAAACCCGAAGCATAGCGGTCTTTTCGGGTCTTGGGAGTCAGATATGTTAAGGTGCCGCCAGCCGCGCTTGCCCGGGCCGCTGCCGCGGGACAGGTCGGCCTCGTCCAAGTTGAACTCCCGATGCATGACATCGTGCATCGTACAGGGCGATCTCTCGGGAAGCTCTCCAGAGGCAACTCGGTCTCGCCGGACGCGCGGTCGCGACCGTATTCGCAGCCTTCCGTCGCGGAAGACATCATCACAGAGTTATCGGTCCATCCCGACCTGTTCGTTGTTGCGCGCAACTCGTCCTTCGCGTTTCGCGGCAAGGCGCGCGCCCGGGTCTATGGAGACGCGAGGACATCCAGCCCCACCAATGATGTCCTCGGCATGGACGAGCCAATCTTCGCTCTACGGCGGCGTTTTGAGTAAAGATGTCGCCGTTTCGTTCACCGGAAATATTCGACCGGCGTGCCAGTAAGAGCGCGGAGAACTCCGCATGTTAATGGCCTACCTCTCCCGACTCGCTCGGATTGCTTTCGTCGCCGTCTCGATGGTTGCGCTCGTCGCGCCGTCCGCAAAAGCCGGCGCGCTTGCCCGTACGCTCGAACGGACTTGGGTGGCTGCCGGAGCGGTAGCCATCGGTGGTTACCTCGCGTCCCGAGCGGTTCAATGCTCCCAGGATTCGGCAAAATGCCCGGGCGAGCAGCGGCTTCGCGACCGCATCGTCAACGGCCTGGCCAAGGCCATAGACGCAAATCCCGGGTATCGAATCGGAACATTTACCGACTATATGGAAGATACCTCGGCTTCAATGGGCTACGAGCCGCCACCCCGAGGGAGTCTTCCTGGCTTTCCCGGGTCCATCAAAGTGCCCGGCAAATCGAGAGGAGCAGGCGGAAAGATCCGGCCACGCTGGGACTTCCCGGACGGGACCTTCGGCGAATGGGATTGGCAACACGGCGAAGTTGAGGTCTACGACAAGCGCGGCCGTCACAAGGGAGCCTACGATCCCAATACCGGCGAGCAGAAGAAGCCGGCGGTGCCCGGAAGGAAAGCAGAAATATGACGCTCGAATTCGTCGTCCGCGTATGGGACGTCCCCAACAAAAAGCTGCTGTTCGAGGGCGCAAGCGAAAGGATTCCGCAGGAGCAGGTCATTGCCATCCTCGGCCTGCCCGCCGACGATCCAGAAATCTGGGGCGCGGAGTACGAAGCTACGCCAGAGCAAGGTGCCGAACTGCTGCACCTCATGGACTTGGATTACTCGGGCCCAGGGACATTCCGTGTCTCCAGAGAGCGATCCTAATCCTCGCGTTCGACGGCGTTCCATCCGGGAAAGGCCGACGGCGGCGCCGTGCAGGTGAGTTCAACGTCGCTTGACACGCGCCCGCTTCGGCCCACGCTCTTTCCTTGATCTGCCAGGCGGACCAACATCCTTTTCGGCCCAATTCGGATTCGGCAGGGCTTCGGACGCCAGGGAACACCGCTGCCGATCTGAACACATCCGCCACCGCTGAACTGAGACCAAGCGGAGGAGGAGGCTCGCGCGCTGCACGGCACGGATATCGTCTGGCGCGCACCCACGACTTCGGCGTTCCCGTCGTCGGCGTGCCGTTCGACGACGAGGGCGGCACCTACGTCACAGACGGCCAAGGTGTCGCGGTGACGACCCGGAGCTGCCTGTTCTCGCGCAATCCGAATCTCGACGAGGCCGCCATCACGCGGGCTTTCGGCCGCATCGGAATGCACACGGTCATCTGGCTCGACGGCGACCGCCGCGAGCCGATCACGACCTGGCATCCGTACGGCTACGTGGCTTTCTTGCCGGACCGCAGCCTCCTCGTCGAAGCCGTCGACCACGGGTCGGACGACGGACGCGCGCCTGCGACCTCGCAGCCTGCGCCAGGCCGTCGAGGACGGCCGCCTCCCGGCCGTGAGGCCATTCGAGCGCCCGCGCGAAAGCTGTTTCGAATTCGCATCGGCGCAGTTCGCCGGCCCGAATCCTTCCGAGATGCCTCGAATTCGGCCGAGTTTGACGGCCGAATCGGCCGACGAGGTGGTACACAGCGGTGGTCACAAACTGCGGCGGGGCTTTCCGGGAATCCTTGTTTTTCAGCGGTTTTCGCGCAATCGGGGCATAAGGGAAGGGAGTCCCACTCTCTCTGCCGCCCGCAAGTCCTGGAGTGCGCGTCACGTATCGAAGCGATGCCGAAGTGAAGATGCGGGCAACATCTTCTTTCACAAAACCGACTATATATCGGCACGTCAGGCAAAACAGCGATCTCGTCGGGCGGAGCGAGGAACTTCATCGCGCGATCTCGACGAATACGAACGCTTTCCGGGTTGACCCGAATGTAGCAGAGGCAAGACCGCTTCCGCGAAGAATTCACTGTCCGCCGGCAGCCTCGCCCGCTCCGGTCAGCTCTGCCTCGTTGCGTTTTGAATACATGAAATCCGCGACCTGGAAACGCTTCGAACTGGTTCGGGAGTGGGGATGCCAGATATCGCGGCGATACTCGAACTTGCCCGCCTGTATGTACAGGACGCTCACGGCGATCGTGTCCAATTCGTAGAGCCAAGCACCTAAAATCCCTCCCCCGGGATCCGTCTTCGAGACATGGAGATTCGAACGCCCGATGACGCCGTCATGTTTCCCAAACTGGAGGTGAACCTCATCATGGGGCCGCCCCGACATGATCGCCGTCGAAAATGCATCGATGTCGATCGGAATGTCGTAGCCATTGGCCTTCGTCTCCACGAGCATGCAACCGAACAGCTTCAGAAAAAACAGGTGCATGTTCAGCATCTCGCGTTTCGTGTATTGCCCGAAGACGCTATTGCACCGGACCCACTGCCCGACCGCCAATCGCCGCGAACGCAGCCGGTCCGACATCGTCTCCCAAGCGCGATCGTGAGGCTGTGTGCGCGCGTTGTTACAGTGGGCGCAGATACGTACCGCCGACTTGAGGATCTTCGCGTCCAGGCTTCCGACCGGGCGATTAGGTTTGTCGACGTCGTGAAAAAAGAAGGGCTTCTCCTGCGTCGGCTCTCCCAGAACGGCCAGCAGGTCGCTCCGCTTCGTCTTGTGCTCTCCCGAATCCGCCTTGTTCGTCTTGCAGATCCAGCACAGCGGATCAGGCGCCGCGGGGGCGGCCGTGTCGGCTGTAGCGATGGACTTCCTCTCTGCATCCGTGATCACCGGCTTCCTATCCTCAGCGCGATGTGAGTTGCCTAGCCGGATGATTCTTCTGCCAGGTCTCCACCAGGAACAGCGAGACGGTGCTGGCTGAGTGGATGGCGAGGCGCGCGATGCGCGGATCGATCCGGCGATACCCGCGTTCGCGGCCGTGAGCATCGCCGCCGTGCGTCCGGAGCGCGCCGACCCCGTTCACCACCGAGTTCAACCCGCCCAGGATAGTGCGCACGTCGTTGACGATGTCGGCGGAGACGCCCGTCTTGTCTGGGGTCAGGCCGAGGGGCTCGCGAACAGCCTGATACAGGCCTTGCACGTCCTTCTTGACAGGCAAGGGCAGGCCAAGTTCGATCAGGACCGATCGGCAGACGCTCTCGACGACCGAACAGGCCGAAGTCACCGCATCTTCGGGGTCGCTCTCCGCGCTCGCCAGTGCCCTCTCGAGGTCCCGGTTGACCGTGTCGAAGTCGATGACGGCGACCGCATTGACCAGTTCGTCGACCACGCTCGGCGACCTTCCGAGCGTGCCCAGGCGGATGCGCGGTCCGACGCGCTGCAGTTCGAGCCCGTCGTAGGCCAGCCGCGCGTTGAGATAGTCAACGACGGCCTGCAGCCGGTCGGGATCGGTAAGGAAATCGCGCGGGTCTGCAGCCCGTTCGATGATGTTCCTCAGAATCGTCTGGTCGCCGATGCGGTTCGCACGCTCCAGCGCCTCGTTCAATGCAGGCAGCCGGGATCCGTTGCCGACGCTCATCGCGACGTTGCAGCCGCGCATGAAGGATTCGAGCTTGGAGGCCGACCGGTAGATGCCGATCGGGGGCGTCGTGTCGTTGCCGCTGCCGCCGGAGATGACCGTCGCCAGAGCTTCGAGGGATTGAGGGGCCAGGTGGATATGCACGGGATCAGCAATCGGTTTGGACGCAATCGCCGAGACTTCAGCCCAGACCCAGGCGGATTCAAGGCCGCGCCGGGCGCTGGCTATGCCCTCGCGGACTCTGTCGTCAGCACGGGCAGGGCTTGGGAAGGGCTCTCGCTGGAAATCGATCTCGGGCACGACCCCGAAACCGTTGACTTACCGGGCCACGTTTACGCGGACGGCCGGCGTCATGTGAAACGCGGGAGGATGATCCCCTTCCCGCCGCCTAGGGCCGCCATTTCCTCCGGGTCGTCCCGGAAGAAGACGTGCCTGTAGAAGTAGCTCTCGCCCTTCTCGCCTTTCCTGACCTCGATCGGTTTTGGCAGGCCGAATGCCCCCTTCAGGCTCGAGGGTTTTTCGGGCAACTCGATCAGACCGACGATTGCGTGAGGCCGGAATACGATCTCGGAAAACACCGTCCGGAGCTGCTGCATGATCGCGGTCCGGAGAGGCATCTTCTCCTGGTCCGTCGCACCTTCAAGCTTCGCCACGAGCGCCCCGACGGTGCCAAGAGCCGACTGCACCGTCGGCAGATGCGGCTTCGACCTTTCCGCCGCGACCGCGTCGTCGCGACGCTTGCGCACCTCCGCGATTTCGTCGACGAGGCTTTCGGCGCGGCTCTCCCACTCGGCCGCCATCTTACTTCCGGCATTGCGCAGAGCCGTATCCATAGCCGCGTTCTTCATCGCGTTGAGTTCGGCGATCCGGAGGTCGTACTCCCTGGGGGAGGGCCCGACGCGCTTCGCTGACGGCTCGAACGCGGCGGCGATCCGTGCCGGGTCGATCTGCCCGAGGAGATAGCGCTCGACGTCCCTGGCGTTCCAGAGCCTCTTGTTTTCGCAGCCGGCGTCCCGGGCCGCCGCGGAGCAGCGGTAGTAGCGACCACCCTTGGGGGGCGCTCCCTTGTTGACGAACATCATCCGCTGCCCGCAAGCGCACCGCGCCAGGCCGCGGATCAGGTTCGCGGCTTCCGCGTGAGGACGGCCAGCCGAATCCTTCCTGCGGATCTTCACTGCCGCGTTCGCCTGCACCCAGAGCTCCTCGCTGACCACCGCCGGATAGTATCCTTTGATGGGATCACCGTCCGGTACGCGGCGGCCCGCCTCGTCGCGCCGATGCAATTGGAGTTCGCCGACGGTGGTGCGCGCGCGGAGGATCTTGTTCACGCTCGAGGGCTGCCAGCCGGACTTGGAGAGAAACGACCGCTTGCGGTCCCTGTTGAGCCCCTTGGCGATCGCGCGGCGACCGAATCCCTGCACCGTCTCGTTGAAGATGCGCCGCACGACGTCGGCGCGATCCGTGTCCTCGGTGAATATCCGCCGGCCGGTCGGATCGCGCGTGGACTTGAGCCACCCGGGAATGCGATCGCTGACCGGCAGTCCCTTCACGCGGGCCTTTTCGCGCTTTTGCGACCAGATGGCGGAAATGCGCACTGACTTCGCTTTGGATTCACCGTGCGCCCGGATCATGACCATCAGGCTGCCGAACAGGTTCATGCCCGACGGATCGGCGTCGATGGATTCCGCCGTATAGATTTGCCGGTCCATGAGCGTGACGATGCCGATGCCGAGTCCGATGACGCGCAGAAAGCGCTCGAGCGCCATTCTGGGCTTCTCGCGCGATACCCTGTCCAGGTTCTCCACCAACAGGACTGAACCAGGCGGAAGCTTGTTCTCCTCGGCCGCTCTCAGGAACTCCCCGAAACCTCCCGTCCGGGCGTTCTTGCCCCGGTAGCCGGAGACGCCCAGGTCGCTCCATCGCTTAATGATCTGATAACCGTTATCTGCGGCCCACTCATCCGCCTTCTCGCTCTGGCGTCGGAACGAGTCGCCTTTGGCCTGTTCGGGGGTCGAAAAGCGAATATAGGAAAATGCCGGTTTCATATCCTATACTTAGCTGGTCAGTAATTAGGGAAGCATTGATCCAGTAATGTAGCCCTTCAGGCTCATGATCGGCGCGCCCGGCGCCGGCAAGTCGATGCTTGCCGCGCGCCTGCCCTCGATCCTGCCACCGCTGTCCCCGGGCGAGCTGCTCGAGGTCTCGATGATCGCCTCCGTTGCCGGCGAGATCGAAGGCGGCGCGCTGACGGCGCGGCGGCCGTTCCGCGCGCCGCATCATTCCGCCAGCATGGCCGCGCTCACCGGCGGCGGCATCCGCGCCAAGCCCGGCGAGATCTCGCTGGCGCATCAGGGCGTGCTGTTCCTCGACGAGCTGCCTGAATTCGATCCGCGCGTGCTGGACTCGCTGCGGCAGCCGCTGGAGAACGGCGAGGTCGCGGTGTCGCGCGCCAATCATCGCGTCACCTACCCTGCCCGCTTCATGCTGGTCGCGGCGATGAATCCGTGTCGCTGCGGCAATGCGTTCGAGCCCGGCTATGCCTGCAAGCGCGGCCGCATCGACCGCTGCACCGGCGATTACCAGGCGCGCATCTCGGGCCCGTTGATGGACCGCATCGATCTGCGCATCGAGGTGCCGGCCGTGACCGCGGCCGATCTGATCCTGCCGCCGCCGGCGGAGGGATCGGTCGAGGTCGCCGCGCGCGTGGCGGCGGCGCGCGACATTCAGCTCGCACGCTATGCCGATGCCGGCCTGCCCCATGTTCGGACCAATGCCGAGGCGCCCGCATCGGTGCTGGAGGAGATCGCCAAGCCGGACGCGCAAGGCGCCAAATTGCTGCGCGAGGCGGCCGAGACCATGCGGCTGTCGGCGCGCGGCTATCACCGCGTGCTGCGGGTGGCGCGCACGCTGGCCGACCTCGACCATGCCGACAAGATCGGCCGGCTGCACCTCGCCGAAGCGCTGTCCTATCGCGCACTCGCGGAGGATGTGCGGCAGATGGCTTGATGATACCGCGTGTCAACCCGGCGGTAACGAGTTTCCTTTACGCTCTGCAAACCATAGGGCCCGCTGATTTCGGCTGCGAGTTCCCCGAGGGTCCGGCGAGTAGAGTGTCATGTTGCGTTTCAAGATCCTGGCCTCGGTTATTCCCTTGCTGGCGGCGGCGGTGTTTGCCCGGGCCGAGATCGGATCGGTCTCGCATCCCTGTATCGGCGTGGGCGAGACCTCAGTCGAGCTCACCTCGCTGTTCTGGACCGCCGGCGTGCATGTCGCCTTCACCGACGATCCCGCGCGCGCCACAGTCCGGGTTCAGGTCACCGACGACTCTGATGCCGCGGACTTCGCACTGGTCGACGACGGCCTTGGGTCCGAGCCGGAGACCTGTCAGGCCAATCCCGCGACGCGCCTCGTCTCGATCGCCGCTCAGCCCGTCGATGGCGGCGAGGTGATCTATCTTTCCAGCGAAGGGCCGGCGGATTACCGCATCTATGTGCGCTCGAAGTCGGTGTCGCTGCGCGAGGCGGCGGCGCTGATCGTCGGCGCCCGCGGCAGCCATCGCCAGCTCCAGGCCGCCTCGCTCTGAAGCGTTAACACTTCGTCAACCCTGTTCGGAGGCGGAGCCGAAGCCTCAAACTGTTCGCAAGGTGGACGCGACATCGTCGCATGCGGCGGCGGGTTTCAGACAAGGGTCGGTGGCGATGGGTCGGACGTTCCGGATCAAGGTGCGCATGCGCCGTTTCAGGCGGCAGCATCCCCGCATCGCGTTCGCGATCCGCTCCTTCATGATTTTCTCGGCGACCTTCGGCGGCGCCTATGGGTTCGTGTCCGGCAGCCGGTCCGACACCTCCGGCTACGATCCCCACACCTTTGCGATCGGTGCGAGCTTCCTGTTCGCGCTCGCCTGCCTCGGGCTTGCGACGCTGAGCATGCGCCTGCGTTTCGTGGGCAAGCGGCTGCGTACGCTCGCCGCCCACAACGAGGCCCTGATCGACCGCAATTGGGAGCTGAAGGAAGCGGAAGAACGCGCCCGCAGCCTGTTCGAGCAGCAGGGCGACCTCATCGTGCTGCGCGACACCGATGGCCGCATCACTTTCGCCAACGAGGCCTATTGCGCGCTCGCAGGACAGAAGCGCGCCACGCTGGTCGGCACGCGTTTCGATTTCGACGTGCTGGAGCAGGGCGACAGCGCACGCGAGAGCAACGGCACGCGGATCCACGACCAGAAGATCGCAACCCCGATCGGCGCGCGCTGGATCGCCTGGCGCGAGGGCTATGTCCGCCTCGATGCCGGCCAGCCCGCCGAATTGCAGAGCGTGGGGCGCGACGTCACCGATCGCACCGAGACCGAACGCGCCTTGTCCGAGGCGCGCGACCAGGCCGACGCCGCCAACCGCGCCAAATCGCGTTTCCTGGCGATGGCCTCGCACGAGATCCGCACGCCGCTCAACGGCATCATCGGCATGGGCGGCCTCCTGCTCGACACCCATCTGACGCCGGAGCAGGCGACCTATGCCAAGGCGGTCAAGACCTCGGGCGAAGCCTTGATGGCGCTGATCGAGGAATTGCTCGACTATTCCAAGATCGAGGCCGGCAAGCTCGATCTCGAGCAGCGTCCCTTCGCGCTCTCGACCCTGATCGAGGAGATCACCGAGCTGCTGGCCCCGCGCGCGCAGGCGAAGTCACTCGAGATCGCCGCCTATGTCGACGAGCGCCTGCCGCTGGAGGTGGTCGGCGATGCCGCGCGGCTGCGCCAGGTGCTGCTCAACCTCGCCGGCAACGCCATCAAGTTCACCGCTCAAGGCGGCGTCGCGCTGATCGTCGAGCCCGGCATCTGGCCGAACGAGATCAGCTTCCTGGTCCGCGACACCGGCATCGGCATCGCGCCGGAGGCACGGCAGCGGATCTTCCGCGAATTCGAGCAGGCCGACGAGCGCGTCGCCCGCACCTATGGCGGCACCGGGCTCGGCCTCGCCATCAGCGAGCGCATCGTCAAGCGCATGGGCGGCCGCATCGCGCTCGAAAGCGAGCCGGGCAAAGGCTCGACCTTCGAGATCGCAGTGCCGCTTCCGGCTCCACAAGCCAGCGCGGGACAGACGGCCTTTCCAAACCCGGACCTTGCCGGCAAATCGATCCTCCTCGTCGCCGACGGCATCGAAGCCGCGCTGATCGCGCGGCGGCTGGAGCGCTGGGGCGGCCAGACCTGCCTGGTTGCGGACGCGGCGGTTGCCGAAGCGCTGCTGCCGGAACGCTCTTGGCACGCGGTGCTGATCGATCGCGCGATCGGTCCTGCCATGGCCGACCATTTGGGTGAAATGGCCCGCGCACATGCGCTGCAGCGCCTCGTGCTGCTGACGTCGAGCTCGCGCCACGAAGAGCTGTCGCCTGATTTCACCGGGTTCCTGGTGAAGCCGCTGCGGGCGGCCTCGCTCGCCGCGCGTCTCGCGCTGACGCCGGAGATCGCATCGCCCGAGCTTGCGCCGGAACCGGCGGCTGAAGCTGCCGGCGCCACACAAGCGAAGGGCCTCTCGATTCTCGTCGCCGAGGACAACGAGATCAACGCGCTGCTGATGCGCTCGCTGCTGACGAAACTCGGCCATCGCGTCGTCATCGCCGTCCACGGCGAAGCCGCGCTGGAATCGTGGCTCGCCGCTTCGTCGGCCGGCACGCCCTATGATCTCGTGCTGATGGATATCCAGATGCCGCAGCTCGACGGCATCGAGGTGACGAAGCGTATCCGCGCGCATGAGGCAACCGCGGGCAGCCATCACACACCGATCCTAGCGCTTACCGCCAATACGCTGGTGGAGGACCGCTATGCCTGCTTCGAGGCGGGCATGACCGGATTTCTGATCAAGCCGCTCGATCGCGACAAGCTCGACGAAGCGCTGAGAGGGCTCACGGCATCACAAAGGTTGCCGGTCTGATCGGGAACCTGGCGGGAACCCGGGCCTAGCCGGCAATAGGCAATTGAAATCGACCGCGTTGCGCGTCACCATCCTCGGGGGCTATTTTTGCAATAGAGGATTTTGCGCATGAACGTGCTTTGCCGCCTCGCATTGATTGTTGTTCTCGCCGGTTTTTCCCGACACGCCGCGGCCGATACGCCGGAACTCATCGCCTCGCTCAAGCAAGGCGGCTTCGTGCTGATCTTTCGGCACACCGCCACCGACGACAGCCAAAAGGATATCTACCCGTTCAAGTTCGACGATATGAGCGCCCAGCGTCAGCTCAGCGACAAGGGCAGGGACATGGCGCGCCAGATCGGGGCGTCGGTCAAGGAACTCGCGATCCCGATCGGCGAGGTCTACACCAGCCGGCTGAACCGCGCGGTCGAGGCCGGCAAGCTGATCTCCGGCCGCGAGGTCAAGCCGGTCGATGCGTTGACGGACAGCAGCAATGCCAGCGCGTCGGGAATGGCAAACCCGACCGGCGCCAATGCAAAGGCCGGCCAGGCCGTGCGTCAGCTGGTCGATGCGCCGCCGAAGGCGGGCACCAACACGTTTCTGGTCACTCACAAGACCAACATCGCCGATGCCTTTGGCAAGGAGGCCGGCAACGTCGAGGAAGGCGAGGCCTTCGTCTACAAGACCAACGGCTCCGGGCCCGCCACGTTCGCGGGACGCATCAAGATCGCGGATTGGACTGCGAAGCCCGGTAAGTGACGGACAGTACCCAATCCGCCGCCGGCGCGACGGCGGCGGGGCGGGACTTGCCGCTCCGTCACGATCCTGTGCTACCAACGTGCCGCAAGGTGCGACTGGAGGCCGGCGACACGTGAGAACATCGGAAGACCGCTCATTCCTCGTCTGGCTCGGCGTCATCACCCTCGCGTTCGGATGGCTGCTTTGGCCGTTCTCCGGCGCCTTGCTGTGGGCCACGCTGCTGGCGATCATCTTCGCACCGGTCTATCGCCGCTTCCTGGAAGGGCTTCCGGAATGGCGCAACCTTGCCGCGCTTTCCACCGTCATCGTGGTGGTCGTCCTGGTCCTGATCCCGGTCGGGATCGTGATCGCTTCGCTCGTCGACCAGGGCGGCGAGCTATATCAGCGCATTCAGGCCGGCGAGATCGATCTGGCTCATCCCCTGCAGCAACTGAAAGCCGCGCTGCCGGACTGGGCCGCGTCCATCTCGGATCGCCTGGCCGGCATTGATCTCTCGGCGCTGAAAGAACGCCTGTCCGGCCTGGTGGTCCCGGCCGGCCAGCAGCTGGCCGGGCATGCGATCAACATCGGCCAGCTGACGCTGGAGTTCGTCGCGAGCCTGCTGGTGATGCTGTATCTGCTGTTCTTCTTCCTGCGCGACGGCGACGAGCTGAGCCAGCGCATCCGCGGCGCGCTGCCGCTGCGGGCGGGCCAAACCGCCGAGATCCTGGACGCGTTCATCCTGGCGGTTCGCGGGACGATCAAGGGGATCATCTTGGTTGCGCTGATCCAGGGCGCGCTTGGCGGGCTGATCTTCTGGCTGCTCGGCCTGACTGCACCGCTGCTGGCCGGCGCCATCATGGCGCTGCTGTCGCTTCTGCCCGTGCTCGGTTCCGCGCTGGTCTGGGTTCCGGCCGGCCTCTATTTGCTGCTGACGGGCGCCGTGACCAAGGGAATCATCTTGCTCGCTTTCGGGACCTTCGTCATCGGCCTCGCCGACAACTTCCTGCGCCCGGTCCTGGTCGGCCAGTCGATCCGGATGCCGAGCTATGTCGTGCTGCTGGCGACGCTGGGCGGCCTTGCGACCTTCGGAGCCAACGGTTTCGTCATCGGCCCGCTCGTCGCCGCCATGTTCCTGACGGCGTGGAACATCTACGTCGGCTCGAAAGAACGCCTGAAGGTCCGGGAATGAACTGTCACGCGGCGTAAGCAACGAACCGCGGCGCGGAGAGCTTGTCCGGCTTCACCGGGCTTGCCTTGAAGACCGTATCCGCCTGGGCGGAGCGCTTGCAATGCGGGCAGACGAAGAGATGCGCGATGATCGGAACCGGCTCGTCCGCGAGCAGTTCTGAACGGAACCATTTCATCTCGATGTGGCAGTCCGGGCAGCTCGGCGCTTCGAGCAGCTCGGCAGCACTTCTGAGACGATCAACCATGGCGCCCTCGCGTTTGGTACGCTCATAGTTGAATACCTTTTGCCGGTCTGCAACAAAAGACACTCTGCCCGAACGATCCAGGATCTCGTCAACCGGCGCAATTACAGCCGCCGCAACGCCACGCTCTCCACCGTGTGGTCGGCGCCCTTCTTCAGGATCAGCGTCGCGCGGGGGCGGGTCGGCAGGATGTTGTCCTCGAGATTGGCGAGGTTGGTGCGCTCCCAGATCGCGATGGCGGTGGCGGTGGCTTCCTCGTCCGACAGCAGCGCGTAGCGGTTGAAGTAGGATTTCGGGTTGGTGAACGCGGTGTCGCGCAGCGCCAGGAAGCGCTTGATGTACCATTGCCGCAGCGCCGCCTCGTCGGCGTCGATATAGACCGAGAAGTCGAAGAAGTCGGAGACCACAGGCACCGCCTTGCCGTCGCGCGGCAGCTTGCCGGTCTGCAGCACGTTGACGCCCTCGACGATCAGGATGTCGGGCTGATCGACCTCGGCCCACTGGTTCGGCACGATGTCGTAGGTCAAATGCGAATAGACCGGCGCACGCACATGGCGGCGGCCGGACTTGATATCGGAGAGGAAGCTCAGCAGCAGCGGCAGGTCGTAGCTCTCAGGGAAACCCTTCTTCTGCATGATGCCCTGCCGATCGAGCACGGCATTGGGATAGAGAAACCCGTCGGTGGTGATCAGCTCGACCTTCGGGCGCGGCGACCAGCGCGCCAGCAGGGCCTGGAGCACGCGGGCCGTGGTGGACTTCCCGACCGCGACCGATCCGGCGACGCCGATGATGTAGGGAACCTTGCGGTCGCGGATGTTGAGGAACTGGCGCTCGGCATAATACAGGCGCTGCATCGCATCGACATAGATCGAGAGCAGGCGCGACAGCGGCAGGTAAATGTCCTCGACCTCCTGCAAGTCCAGGCGATCGTGCAGCGAGCGCAGCCGGTCGAACTCGCCGGGCTCCAGCGTCATCGGCGTGTCGTCGCGCAGGCGTGCCCATTCTTCGCGCGTATAGACCCGGTAGGGATTATACTGCTGCTCGGGTGCGCGGATATCCATGACGCCGCCTTTCCGTTGCTTCGATCAATCGCTCTTGCGCGAAGCCTTTTCTTCCAACCCTGACATCGAAGTGCGCTTAGCCAGCACCGCCTCGACCTCTTCCAGCTTTATGCCGCGCGCCTTCAGCAGCACAAGGAAATGATAGAGCAGGTCGGCACTTTCAGCGACCAGATGCGCGCGGTCGTTTTCGACTGCTGCGATTACGGTTTCGACTGCCTCTTCGCCGAACTTCTTGGCGCAATGCTCGGCGCCCTTGTCGAGCAGCTTGCGGGTATAGGACGCCTCGCCGCCGTTCGCCGCGCGGATGTCGATGGTCTCGGCCAGATCGTGGATCGTGAAACGCGGCATCGGATTACTCAAAAACACATGGAGCCAAGGAGACCGTCGCCCTCTGACTTGTGTAGCATTTTTGCAGGCGGGAGTCGTCAGGCATCGAGGCGCATCGGCAGCCCGCGGCGGGCCATGTGCTCCTTGGCTTCGCGGATGGTGAATTCCCCGAAATGGAAGATCGAGGCCGCCAGCACAGCCGTGGCGTGTCCGTCGCGGATACCATCGACGAGATGGTCGAGATTGCCGACGCCGCCCGAGGCGATCACCGGAACGGGCACGCTGTCGGCGATCGCCCGGGTCAGGGGGATGTCGAATCCCTGCCTGGTGCCATCGCGGTCCATCGAGGTGAGCAGGATTTCACCGGCGCCGAGCGCGACCACCTCCTGGGCATATTCGATCGCATCGATGCCGGTCGAGTTGCGGCCGCCATGGGTAAAGATCTCCCAGCGGTCGCCGCCCGGACGCTTCACCCGCTTGGCGTCGATCGCAACCACGACGCATTGTTCGCCGAATTTCTCGGCCGCTTCCTTGACGAACTCGCGCCGGGAGACCGCGGCGCTGTTGATCGAGACCTTGTCGGCACCGGCGCGCAGCAGCGTCTTGATGTCGTTGACCTCGCGCACGCCGCCGCCGACGGTGACGGGCATGAAGCAGGCTTCCGCGGTGCGCCGGACCACGTCCAGCATGATGCCGCGGTTCTCGTGGGTCGCGGTGATGTCGAGGAAGGTGAGCTCGTCGGCGCCGGCCGCGTCATAGGCGATCGCGGCCTCGACGGGGTCGCCGGCATCCCTGAGATCGACGAAGTTGACGCCCTTGACGACGCGGCCGTCCTTGACGTCGAGGCAGGGGATCACGCGCACCTTGAACATGTGTCAGCTCCTGCGCGCGTCGCGGATCAAGGTGAGGGCGGCGGCGGGATCGAGCCGGCCGTCATAGAGCGCGCGGCCGGCGATCGCGCCGGCGAGCTTTTTCGCGCGTGGCGTCAGCATCGCCTTGACGTCCTCGATCGAGGCGAGGCCACCCGAGGCGATGACGGGAATCGAGATGGCGTCCGCGAGCGCGATGGTCGCGTCCAGGTTCAGGCCCTTGAGCAGGCCGTCACGCGCGATGTCGGTAAAGATAATGGCGGCGACGCCGGCATCTTCGAACCGCTGTGCGATCTCAAGCACCGTCACCTGCGAGGTCTCGGCCCAGCCTTCGACCGCGACCTTGCCGTCGCGGGCGTCGAGCCCGACCGCGACGCGGCCGGGGAATGTCTTCGCGGCGGATTTCACCAGCTCGGGATCACGCACCGCCGCCGTGCCGATGATGACGCGGGTGATGCCCTTGTCGAGCCAGGCTTCGACGGTCTTGAGATCGCGAATGCCGCCGCCGAGCTGCACCGGGATCTTGATCGTCTTCAGCATCGCCTCGACGGCCTCTGCATTCACCGGCTTGCCGGCAAAGGCGCCGTCGAGGTCGACGACGTGGAGATACTCAAATCCCTGCTCGACGAAGCTCTGCGCCTGCGCCGCCGGATTGAGGTTGAACACGGTCGCGCGCGCCATGTCGCCTTGCTCGAGGCGCACGCACTGGCCGTTCTTGAGGTCGATCGCGGGAAAGAGAATCACGGTTTCCATCGCAAGAAGTTCGAAATCAGGGCGAGGCCGAAGCGCTGGCTCTTCTCGGGGTGAAATTGCGTACCGATGGCGGTGTCCCTGCCCACGATCGCGGTGACGGGGCCGCCGTAATCGGCGCGCGCGAGCACGTCCGCCTCGCTGGCCGCATTGAGATGATAGGAGTGCACGAAATAAGCGTGCTGGCCCTTCGGGCCGAGCGGCAGCTTGTTCAGCACCGGATGCTCCTGCAGCAGGTCGAGCGTGTTCCAGCCCATGTGCGGGATCTTCAGGCTCTCGTCGCGCGGCGTGATCTTCTCGACGTCGCCGCCGATCCAGTTCAGGCCCTCGGTGATGACATGCTCCTTGCCGCGGCTCGCCATCAGCTGCATGCCGACGCAGATGCCGAAGAACGGCCGCGCCTTGACGCGCACCGCTTCCGTGATCGCCTCGACCATGCCGTTGACGGCATCGAGCCCGCGCCGGCAATCGGCGAACGCGCCGACGCCCGGCAGCACCAGGCGGTCGGCCTCGTAAGCCTGGTCCGGATCGCTGGTAACAAAGACTTTTTGCGGGTTGTCCAGGCTGCGCGCGGCGCGCTCGAAAGCCTTTGCGGCGGAATGCAGATTGCCGGAACCGTAATCGATGATGGCGACGCTCATCTTGACCCTCCCGGTTCTGGAAACAACCCGATGATGCCGCCGGCCGGAATCGGTGGCGGGTTCGAGAATTGCTGGCCCGGCACGCTGCGGGTCGGCGGCGGGCCGCCGCGATCGACGGCCCATTGATCGTTGACGATGCCGTGCTGCTTCTGGCTCCAGCGCTCGAAGAAGCGGCGCTCGGCGGTGTCCTCGTCGTCGGCGACCACCACGTCGAGCTGGCGCCATTTTCCGCGCGACAGCGTCCAGCGCCGCAGGCTCGAGGCCTCCAGGCCCATCAGCAGCGCGACGATGAGATCGGCGAAGAAGATCGACGAGCGTCCGATACCGAGGCTCGACAGCCCCGCATTGAACGCAGCGATGAAGATCAGATAGCCGATTAGCGCCAGCCACAGCCGATTCCACAGCAGCCAGAACGGGCCGAAGATCATCGCCCAGAAATGGAAACCGTCGCGCACGAACACGAACTTGTCGGTCGCGCGCAGATCGGCTCCGGCAGGAGAGGGCGCATGAACTGTGTAGACAGGCATGGTGATGCCTCGTTCCTAGGAAATCAGAGATACCGCGAGCGGCACATGCCGCCGGGAGAGACGTCAGCCGCCGAGCGAGCCCTTGGTGGACGGGATTTCGCCCGCCGCCTTCGGATCAATCGCGACCGCGGTGCGCAGCGCCCGCGCCAGACCCTTGAAGCAGGACTCGGCGATATGGTGGCTGTTATCGCCATATAGGGTCTCGACGTGCAGAGTCACGCCGGCGTTGATGGCAAAGGCCTGGAACCATTCGCGCACCAGCTCGGTGTCGAACTCGCCGATCTTGTCGCGGGGGAAGTCGGCCTTGAACACCAGGAACGGGCGGCCCGAGATGTCGATGACCACGCGCGACAGCGTCTCGTCCATGGGCATGTGCACGCCGGCATAGCGGGTGATGCCCGCCATGTTGCCGAGCGCCTGCCTGACCGCCTGGCCAAGCGCGATGCCGGTGTCTTCGGTGGTATGGTGATAATCAATGTGCAGATCGCCCACCGCCTTGACCGTGAGGTCGATGCGGGAATGGCGGGCGAGGAGATCGAGCATATGGTCGAAAAAGCCGATGCCGGTCGCGATATTGGCCACGCCGGTGCCGTCGAGGTTCACGGAGACCTCGATCTCGGTTTCCTTGGTCTTGCGCTTGATCGTCGCGGTGCGCATTGAAGGCTTTCGCTTCTCTTTGAGCCTGATCCTTCCCGGAAAACCGGTACCCGCTCTTCCGGGATCATGCTCGGGGCCGAAAACGCCAGTCTCTTAACAGCCAAATGACGCCTTCGCTACTGCGGGAACGGCCGGCCGGGCCTCCACTTCTGCCTATGGTGAGCGAAATTCGGCCCGGAACGGCCGGTTGGGCCCAGGTTGTCCCCTTGCCCCCAACCGCCTAAATCAGGCCGGACAACGAGGATCATTCATGCAGGACTCCCAGAACAGCTCGCCGGGCTGGCACGGCACCACGATCTTGACGGTCCGCAAGGGCGGCAGGGTGGTGGTCGGCGGCGACGGCCAGGTTTCGATCGGCCAGACCGTGATCAAGTCCAACGCCAAGAAGGTCCGCAAGCTCGGCAAGGGCGACGTGATCGGCGGCTTTGCCGGCGCCACCGCCGACGCCTTCACCCTGTTCGAGCGGCTGGAGGCCAAGCTCGAGCAATATCCGGGGCAGCTGACCCGGGCCGCGGTGGAGCTGGCCAAGGACTGGCGCACCGACCGCTATTTGCGGCGGCTGGAGGCCATGATGATCGTGGCCGACAAGGACGTCTCCCTGGTCCTGACCGGCACCGGCGACGTGCTGGAGCCCGAGGCCGGCGTGATGGCGATCGGCTCCGGCGGCAATTACGCGCTGGCGGCGGCACGGGCCCTGCTCGACACCGACAAGGACGCCGAGACCATCGTCCGCCGCGCCATGGACATCGCCGCCGACATCTGCGTCTACACCAACCGCAGTCTGACCATCGAGAGCCTGGCGACCGGGTAGGGCGGAGCATCATTTGTCCGAATACCTACCCGCACGCTCGGTGCAACCTCACCCGCAAGCGGGAGAGGGGCGCAGCACCGCCGTGGCTGCTAGATGACCCCCACCTACACCTTCCGCCCGATGACACCGGGCGACATGCCGCTGATCCGGCGCTGGCTCGATGCCCCCCATGTCGCCGAATGGTGGCACGATCCGGAGACGCTCGAATTCGTCGGCGGCGATCTCGATCATCCGGATCTGGCGCAGTTCATCGTCAGCCATGACGAGATGCCCTTCGCCTATCTGCAGTGCTACCAGATCGGCGATTGGCACCTCAGCTTCGGTCCGCAGCCGGTGGGCACACGCGGCCTCGATCAGTTCATCGGCGAGGCCGACATGCTCGGATGCGGCCACGGCTCTGCTTTCATCCGCGCCTTCATCGACGAGCTGTTCGCGCGCGGCGTGCCGCGCATCGTGATCGATCCTGCTCCGGCCAATGCCCGCGCCATTCGTGCCTATGAGAAAGCCGGATTTGTGCCGCAGCATGTTATCGTCACGCCCGACGGTCCCGCACTCCTGATGATCCGAGACTCATGACGCTCACCGCGACCCCCGCCGCAAAGACCGCCTTTCCGCCGCTCGGCTGGGTCGGCATCGCGCTATTGCTGTTGGCACTGCAGGCCGCGATCCTGCTCGCCATGGGCCGGGTGCCGATCTGCACCTGCGGCACTGTCAAGCTGTGGCACGGCGTGGTCAACAGCTCGGAGAACTCCCAGCAGATCGCCGACTGGTACAGCTTCTCGCACGTCCTGCACGGCTTCCTGTTCTACGGCCTGACCTGGCTGCTGTTCGCGCGCCTGCCGTTCCTCACTTTGTCCTGGCCGGCCCGCCTGATCGTCGCCATGCTGATCGAAGGCGCCTGGGAGATCGTCGAGAACTCGCCCTTCATCATCGAGCGCTACCGCGCCGGCACCATCTCGCTGGATTATTTCGGCGACAGCATCGTCAACTCGGTCTCCGACAATCTGGCCATGGTGCTCGGGTTCCTGGCCGCGCGTGCGCTGCCCGTCACGGCGACCGTCCTGCTCGGTCTCGGCTTCGAGATCATGCTTGCGCTTCACATTCGCGACAATCTGACGCTGAACATCCTGATGCTGATCCATCCGATCGAGGCCGTGAAGCATTGGCAATCCGGCCCGCCGATCATCTGACGGCCGAAAAAGCGGCTTGTCCAACCTCGCAAACGACCCTAGCTAAGGTCCCATGACAGACTTCTCTCCGCGTGAAATCGTTTCCGAACTCGACCGTTTCATCGTCGGCCAGGCCGATGCCAAGCGCGCCGTCTCGATCGCGCTGCGCAACCGCTGGCGGCGGCAACAGCTGTCCGGCTCCTTGCGCGAAGAGGTGCTGCCGAAGAACATCCTGATGATCGGCCCGACCGGCGTCGGCAAGACCGAGATCGCGCGGCGGCTCGCCAGGCTCGCCAACGCACCGTTCCTGAAGGTGGAGGCGACCAAATTCACCGAGGTCGGCTATGTCGGCCGCGACGTCGAGCAGATCGTGCGCGACCTCGTCGAGGTCGCGATCGCCCAAGTCCGCGAGAAGAAGCGCAAGGACGTGCATGCCCGCGCGCAGCTCGCCGCCGAGGAGCGCGTGCTCGACGCGCTGGTCGGCGCCAATGCCTCGTCCACGACGCGCGAATCCTTTCGCAAGAAGCTGCGCGCCGGCGAGCTCAACGACAAGGAAATCGAGATCGAGACGCAGTCTTCTAGCGGCGGCATGCCGATGTTCGAGATCCCGGGCATGCCGGGCGCGCAGATGGGCGCGATCTCGCTCGGCGACATCTTTGGCAAGCTCGGCGGCCGCAGCAAGACGCGGCGGCTCACGGTGGAGAGCTCGCACGAGATCCTCGTCAACGAGGAATCCGACAAGCTGCTGGACACCGAGCAGCTGACGCTGGAGGCGATCAGCGCGGTCGAGAACAACGGCATCGTGTTCCTGGACGAGATCGACAAGATCTGCGCGCGCGACGGCCGCGTCGGCGGCGACGTCTCGCGCGAGGGTGTGCAGCGCGATCTCCTGCCGCTGATCGAGGGCACCACGGTCTCGACCAAGCACGGCGCCGTGAAGACCGACCACATCCTGTTCATCGCCTCCGGCGCCTTCCACGTCGCCAAGCCGTCCGATCTGCTGCCGGAATTGCAGGGCCGCCTGCCGATCCGCGTCGAATTGCAGGCGCTGACCCGCGACGACATGCGCCGCATCCTGACCGAGCCCGAGGCCTCGCTGATCAAGCAATATGTCGCCCTGATGCAGACCGAGGGCGTGACGCTCGACATCACCGACGGCGCGATCGACGCGCTCGCCGACGTCGCGGTCGCCGTCAATTCCACCGTCGAGAACATCGGCGCGCGGCGGCTGCAGACCGTGATGGAGCGGGTGCTGGACGAGATCTCCTTCACCGCCCCCGACCGCAGCGGCGAGACCGTCAGGGTGGACGCCGATTTCGTGCAGAAGCACGTCGGGGATCTCGCCAAGAATGCGGATCTGAGCCGGTTCATTTTGTAAATCGGGGCGGTCACGCTATGGATGCGGCGTGACCGTACGCATCTTGCAAAATCCCTGGCGGCTGCTGCTCGCGATCAACGCCGCGGTCATCGTCGGCGTCTTCATCCACAAGATCCAGCTGCCGCCTTACGTCCCCTATATTCACCTCCTCGTCGACTATCATTTCGGCTTCATCAAGCGCGCACTGATCGGGGCGATCGTCGCGCTGGTGACGGCCAAGGTGCCGGTCTGGCTGGTGTTCGCGCTCGGCGGCGTGACATGGCTCGTGACGCTCGGGCTGTTCTCGAGGATCTTTCAGAAAACCTTCGGCTTCACCGCGAAGACGTTGCCGCTGTTCGTCTTCATGGCGGGCTCGCCGTTCTTCCTGAAGAACTTCATGCAGACGCTCGGCCATTTCGACATCTACGGCTGTGCGCTGGCGCTCGTGCTGATGCTGATGCCGGCGCGCTCGCTGCTGTTCGTCGCCACGGCCGCGCTGTTATCGATCGTCCTCGTGCTGATCCATCACATTCATCTCCTGATGTATGTGCCGACGATCATCACCATCGTCGTGGTCAGGCACTACCTGACCCATGGCTGCAATCGCACCAACATTGCTTTCGGCAGCGTCGCCCTCGCCGTCGTCTCCGCGCTGTTCTTCGCGGCGCAGTTTTGGGGAACGATGCCGATCCCCGAAGCGGATTTCGTCGCCTATTTGAAGACGCGCATGGCCGATCCGTCGCGAACCGACCTCCTGCAGTTCGCCTATATCTGGTACCAGCCGCTGGCGAAGGAGGTCTTGGACACCTGGGGCCGCCTGCCGCACAACATCCTCGGCGTGCCGGTGTTCGCAGCTCTGATCTGGCTGCACGCGCCGTTGTGGCGTTTCTTCGCAAACCTGATCGGCGCACTCGCCAGCGAGATGCACCGCCGCCTCATCATCGCGGCGCTGATCGGCATCAGCTTCGCCTACCTCGTGATGTTCGCCATGGTGTTCGACTATTCGCGCTGGATCTCGAACTGGGCGGTCTGCATGTTCCTGATCCTGCATGCCGTGAAGATGCTGCCGGCGGCGCGGGAGACTCCGCTGATCCCGGCGGAGGATCGCAACACCAACATCTTCGGCCTGATCATCACACTGATCCCGCGCGTCGGCATCATCCGGCCGTTTTGAAGCTTCGCTTGCAGCCGCAGCGGCGGTGCGCCCCCTCTTCCGCTTGCGGGAGAGGGTTGGGGAGAGGGCTGTCTCCCGCACAGGGATTCCCCAAGAGGAGAGAGCCCTCACCCGCCGCGCGGGACGATGCTTCGCATCGCCCAGACGCGTCGGCCTCTCCCGCAAGCGGGAGAGGCAAGAGAAGCCGCACGCATCGGGGCTACTACCCCCTCGCCCGCCTGATCCGCACATACAGCGCGCCCTCGCCGCCGTGGCCGATATGCGCGGTCTCGAAGCCGACGACGAAGGCGCGGAATTCCGGCAGGCTCAACCATTCCGGCACCTGGCGGCGCAACACGCCGCTTTCGCCGCCGGAGCGGCCCTTGCCGGTGATGACGAGCACGAAGGTCAGGCCGTCGTGATGGGCGCGGTGCAGAAATCCGGTCAGTGCGCGATGGGCGCGCGTCTGCGTCATGCCGTGCAGATCGAGCCGCGCCTCGATCTCGCTGCGGCCGCGCGACAGTTTTGTCCGCTCGCGCTTGCCGAGCGGCGCCAGGGGCGGGACGGCCGGTTTGGCGGCACGCGGCGCGGGTGCAGCGGCCACCGGCCGTGGCGATGACGCAGTCCGCGAGACGGATGCTGCGGGCAACGGCTCGGTGCGCGGCGCGGCCTGCGCTTTCGCCGCGCGAAGCTTCCGCAGCGGCTTGACCTGTTTGGCGACGGTGTCCCACAGCGCGCGCTCCTCCTCGCTCAGCGCGCGGCGGCGCGGCGAGGGGCGAGGCTCCAGCACGGGCGGACGGGACGATCGCTTCATTGCTGCCGAGGGGGACGTTTCTTCACCGGCCGCTGCGGCTCCGAGGCAGGCTCGATCGCGGGGCGCGGCACCGGCAGCGGAACCGGACCTGCGATGGCAATTGTTTCGTTCTTGCTGTCGATTGCGCCGGCGACAGCGGCCGGCTTGGCTGCGGCCTTGCCCGGATCGGTTTGCGGAAACTGCTTTGCGATCTTCTCCGAGGGCCGCGGATCCGGCACCGGCAGCTTCGCGGCGCGCGGGGCAGGATCGAGGCTCTTGGGTACCAGCATCACGAATTGCATGGGATGGCGCAGCCGGCCGGAGACCCGGCCGGCCTCCTGGCCCGCGCCGAAGAACAGATCGGCGCGCGCGGGGCCGATGATGGCCGAGCCGGTATCCTGCGCGATCATCAGCCGACGGAACGGCGTCTTGGCGCGTTCGGAGTCAATCGGCAGCTCACCCTCGATGAAGAACGGGGTGCCGTAGACGTGCAGCGACTTGTCGACCGCAATCGAGCGGCCGGCGGTCAACGGAATGCCCTGCGCGCCCACCGCCTCGTCCTTGTCGGACAGGTTGACCTCGCGGAAGAAGATGTAGGCGCGGTTGGCGCGACGCAGCTCCTTGGCGCCGTCAGGATTCTGCGCCATCCATTCCCTGATCTTCTGCATCGACATCTCTTCCTTCGGAATGATGCCGCGCTCGATCAGGATGCGTCCGACGGCGGTGTAGGGATAGCCGTTATAGGCGTCGTAGTTCAGCCGGACCGAGCTGCCGTCGTCGAACTTGATCCGCGCCGAGCCCTGGATCTGGGCGAACAACAGATCGGTCGGGTCCTTCAGCCAGGCAATCTCCAGCCCGCGGCCGGCGATCTTGCCGTCCTCGATCTCGCCGCGGTCGTAATAGGGCACCAGCTTGCGGCGGCCGATCTTGCGATAGACCGGGCCCTTGTTGGGCAGGCTGAGCGAATCCTGCTTGTAGCCGCGCACGAACAGATTCGATGGGCGACGGTAGACCGGAACGTTGTAGATTTCGGTCTGGGTGCGCGACCCCTCGAGCACGGGCTCGTAATAGCCGGTGACGAACCCGGCAGGCTCGCCGAGGCGCGAGATGCGCAGCGGAGTGAAATTCTCCTCGAAGAAGGACTTCGCTTTGGCCTCGTCAGTAAGGTCGAGCGTTTTGGCCACCCGGCACGGCTCGTTCAGAGACCCGGCCAAGGCCTTGGCCTCGCCGTTCTTGACCTCGGCTGCGCCGTTCTGCGCGTTGATCGAGCGGCAGCTGGCACGGAATGTCTTGTACGCGGCGAGGTGATTGTCGTCGTCCCAGCCCTTCACGTCCGCCCAGGCGAGCGGCAGATATTGCGCGCCGGAAATTTCGAATGGCAGGGGGAGCTGCGGGTAGGGCAAGGCCCGCAATGGGGCAGCAGGCAATTGCGGCGGATGATGATGGTGACGATGATGATGGTGATGGTTGCGATAATGGCGTCGCGCCGCCTCGGCGCCGAGCGAAAACGATGACAGCGCGACCGCGCCTGCGCAAAGCGCGGTCGCGCTGGTCTTCAGGAAGGTCTTAATTCGCGCTTCCGGTGCCAACCAGCTTCCAGTTCGGATCGCGAGAGGTGACGTCGCGGGCGAAAGTCCAGATGTCGGTGATGTCGGCGACCGTGTCGGCGCTGCCGTCGACGATGTTGCCGGCCTTGTCGCGGGTGGCCGAGATCATCTGCGACACGAAACGGATCGTGAGCTGGGAGGTACGGTCGCGCTGCTCGGCGCCAACGAGCTCGGCCTTGTCGATCGAGACGAAGCGGGTCTCGGTCTTCTGCTCGTTCTTCTCGCGCTCCTTGATCGCGGCGTCGAAGCTTTCGTAGACCTCCGACGACAGCAGGTCGCGCAGCGCGCGGCGGTCGCCATTGGCAAAGGCCAGCACGATCATCTCATAGGCGCCGCGGGCGCCCGAGATGAAATGACGCGGGTCGAACGTGGAATCCTTCTCGACGATGGCGTCGAGGCCCTGCGCCAGCGCGGTGCCGGGTTCGGCCAGGCCCTTCCAGCGGTCGGCGGGCGGGGTCGGGTCGGCCGAGGGCGCCAACGGGGCCTGGTCGATCACCTTGCCCGGCATGGTCACGACATTGTTGTCCTGGGCGCCTCCCAGCGCATTGCGGGCGGCGGTCCGGTCGAACGGCGGCCGTTCGTTGCCGGTTCGCTGTCCGAGCACGCTGCGCAGCCGCAGAAAGATGAAGACCGCCAGCGCCAGGAAGATGATGGTGTAGATGTCCACGTCGGATTCGCTTTCTGGTCTTTGCTCTGGGTCTTCGCTTTTGGTGTCGTCGCCGGGAAAATCAATCCGGCCAGTAGACCGTTCCCTACGGGAACGGCAAGTCTACATCGCCAATTTAGGTCCACATCAGGTCTGTGGGATGTAGGCACGAAATCTTGCCCGGCCAATGGCGCCTTTTGGCACAGCACCAAGTGTAGCGCGTTTTATGCTTAAGGGGAAACCCGATCCTGCCCGGAAATCGCGTATCTTCAATCGTTTAAGGCGCAATTTTACCGAAAAGGCAGAGCGACCGCCGCACTTGGCCGCGCGGACCTATTCCCCGCCCCCGGGGCCGTTCGTCCTTGTGGAACGAGGCGGCCCTATGTTAGCCAACCGCCGCGAAATTCAGCCCAAATCGGGTAAGGAGAGACTCTCATGACCAACGGTAACGGCACCCCTCCCGAGGCGGCCCAGGCTCCCCAGCTCAACGTGCTGGCGCAATATACTAAGGACCTGTCGTTCGAAAATCCGAACGCGCCGGGCTCGCTCCAGCAGCAGAGCCAGCCGCCCCAGATCAACATCCAGATCAATGTCAGCGCCAACAATCTCAGCGAGCAGGAGTTCGAGGTGACGCTGTCGGTCGAGGGCAAGGCCGACACCGCGGGCAAGATCATGTTCTCGTTCGAGCTCGCCTATGCCGGCGTGTTCCGCATCGCCAACGTGCCGAAGGAGAATCTGCATCCGCTGGTCATGATCGAGTGCCCGCGCCTGCTGTTCCCGTTCGCCCGCGAGATCATCGCGACCGCGGTGCGCGACGGCGGGTTCCCGCCCCTGATGCTGGATCCGGTCGACTTCGTCGGTCTCTATCGCCAGAACATGGAGCGGCAAATGGCCGCCCAGGGCGGTGGCCAGACCGGCCAAGCCTGACCGGCAGCCCTAACCGGCCGGGGCGACTGGAGCGGCGAGATACTCGTTCCAGATCGCCTTTTCGCCCATCGTTGCGATGAAGGCCCGATGGGCCTCTCTTTCGGCATCCGAAACCCGCGGCGCGAGCGGCACCAGGCGCTGCCGCCGTGGCGTATCGCCTGCGGCATTGATGCGAATCTCTTCCCTCTCCGAGGCCAGAAGGAGCTGCGACTGCCGGGCTCCGACCAGGTCGACATAGACCTCGGCCAGCAGCTCGGCGTCCAGCAGCGCGCCGTGCTTGGTGCGGTGTGAATTGTCGATTGCATAGCGTGAGCAGAGATCATCGAGCCGGTTCGACACGCCCGGATGCTTGCGCCGCGCCAGCAGCAGCGTATCGACCAGCCGCTCCCGCGGGATCGCCGCGCGCTTGATCCGGTCGAGCTCGGCATTGATGAAGCTGATATCGAACGAGGCGTTGTGGATCACCAGCGGGTCGTCGCCGATGAACTCCAGAAACGCATCGACGACCTCGTGGAACAGCGGCTTGGTCGACAGGAATTCGGCCGACAGCCCGTGCACCGCGAAGGCTTCCGCCGGCATGTCCCGCTCAGGATTGATATAAACGTGATAGGTCTGTCCCGTCGGCATGCGGTTCAGGATCTCGACGCAGCCGATTTCGACCAGACGATCGCCGCGAAGCGGATCGAGGCCGGTGGTTTCGGTGTCGAGGACGATTTCGCGCATGTCTTGAGATCAGGGTCTTGAGATCGGGGTCGTGAGAGCCGTGTCAGGCGGCGAATCAGATTCGCCGCTGCGGCATCTTAACGACCTCGGCCAGGATGTGCGCGATTTGCGCCCGCACCGGCTCGAGTCCGTGTGAGGTATCCACCACGAAATCCGCGCGCTTGCGCTTCTCGGCATCGGGCATCTGCTTGGCGATGATGGCATCCAGCTTGGCTTCGTCCATCGTGCCCCGCGCCAGCACCCGCTCGCGCTGGAGTTCCGGCGAGGTCGACACCACGACCACGGCGTCGACCCGCTTCTCGCCGCCGGTCTCAAACAGCAGCGGGATGTCGAGCACCACGACGGGCGCCTTGGCCGCCTCGGCCTCGGCAAAGAATTTTTGCCGGGAGGCGCCGAGCATCGGATGCACGATCTGCTCGAGCTGCTTGATCGCGGCGGGATCATGCACGACGCGCGCCGACAGCTTCGGCCGGTCCACCTTGCCGTTCACGGTGGTACCTGGAAAGGCAGCCTCGATCGCCGGAGCTGCTTCGCCCTCATAGAGCTGATGCACCGCGGCATCGGCGTCGTAGACGGGCACACCGGCCTCCGCGAACAGTTTCGCGGTGGTGGATTTTCCCATCCCGATCGAGCCGGTCAGTCCCAGGATCCGCATCAGCGCGCAGCCATCTCCGTCAGTCACACCGCAACTAGCCGCTCACGCCGCAGGAACGCAAGCAGCGGCAGCAGCGGCAGACCGAGAATGGTGAAATGATCGCCCTCGATGCGCTCGAACAGATGGACGCCCAGCCCCTCGAGTTGATAGGCCCCGACGCTGGTCGTGACGGCCTCGCCCGCCGCATCCAGATAGGCCGACAGCTCCGCATCGGTCATCCCGCGCATGGTCATGCGGGCGATCGAGACATCTTCGAAGACAATCTTGCCGTCATGTGCCACGGCCACCGCCGAATTCAGCTCATGGCTGTTGCCGGCGAGATCGCGCAATTGCGCCAAGGCCTGGTCGCGGCCGGACGGCTTGTTGAAGAGGCGGCTGCCAAGCGCCAGGGTCTGATCGGCGCCGATCACGTAGCTCCCGGGATGACGGGCAGAGACCGCCATGGCCTTTTCGCGCGCGAGCAGCAGGGCGACCTCGCGCGGACTTGAAAGCGCTGAGGCGGCCTGAATGCCGCGTTCGTCGATATCGGCGGTAACAGCCGTGAACTCCAGCCCGGCATTGGCCAGCAGCATTTTTCGCGCGCTGCTCTGCGAGGCCAGGATCAACGGAGATGTGCCGAGCCACAGACCCATCGCGACAACTATTCGGTCGGCCGGTTGCGTTGGCGATCGCTGTAAAGCTTCATGATCGCCGCCGCGGTTTCCTCAATTGAGCGGCGCGTGACGTCCAGCAGCGGCCAATCGTGCTTGGCGCTGAGCTTGCGCGCAAATGCGACCTCTTCGGTGACCGATTGCTTGTCGGTGTAGGTATCGCTGCCGGACTCCGCGCCCATCGAGAGCAGGCGATTCTGACGGATCTGGATGAGGCGTTCCGGCGTCGCGTGCAGGCTGACGACCAGCGGCCGCGTCAGCGTCTCCAATTGCGAGGGCACCGGAATGCCCGGAACCAGCGGCACGTTGGCGGTGCGGATGCCGCGATTGGCGAGATAGATCGACGTCGGCGTCTTCGAGGTGCGGGAGACGCCGACCAGGACGACGTCGGCGTCGTTGAGACCATCGACATGCTGGCCGTCGTCGTGGATCATGGTGTAGTTCAGCGCGTCGATGCGCTTGAAATATTCCGCGTTGAGGACGTGCTGGGCGCCGACGCGGCCCGTGGTCGCAGCCCCGAGATAGGCTTCGAACAGCTGCATCACCGGGCCGATGATCGACAGGCTCGGAACGTTGATCTGCTTGCACTTGTCCTCAAGTCTGGCGACCAGATCCTTCTCGAGCAGCGTGAACAGCACGATTCCCGGGGCTTCCTCGATCTCGTCGAGCACGCGATCGAGCTGCTTCTGGCTGCGTACCAGCGGATAGACATGCTCGACCGGCGTGACGTTGGCGTATTGGGCCGCAACCGCGCGCGCCACCGTGATCAGCGTCTCACCGGTGGAGTCGGAGACGAGGTGCAGATGGAAATAATTGTTCGAGGTCGGCACAAAAACTCTTTGTATGAGGGCGGGGCGGATTGTGGATTTCTGTGGAGCTTAACCCCTCGGAAAGGGTTGCGCGACACCGGGGGCGGGACAAGTGCCAATTTTGTTCACACCGCTGCCCCTGAGAACAAGTCTGCCGCCCGGTCGGATCGGATTCGGGATTGCGCGGACAAATGCCTTGATAAGCTGCCGACAGAATCGCGCAAGTCTTTGCAGCCGGCTGACTTATCGGAAGTCGGCAGACCCGGCCGGGATATGTGGATGGATGTGAACAAGCGCGCGTGAACCCGCGGATGGAATTGCATGAGTCCAATCCACGGTCACATAGACTCAAACCTTAAGAATCTAAGATTCTAGATTTGAGGAAGGCGCTACGGACAGATATGTGTGCACGGTGAGACCTTAACGAGTTCTTACTATCCCCAGTTCCCTGCACTGGGCAGAAAGCCGGACCCGCGAAAATGTTCGAAGACGTCTATCTCTGGATCAAGGCGCTGCACGTGATCGCCGTCATCGCCTGGATGGCCGGCATGCTCTATCTGCCGCGGCTGTTCGTCTATCATTCCGAAGCCGAGGTCGGCTCGAAGCAGTCGGAAACGTTCAAGGTGATGGAACGCCGGCTGCTCAAGGCCATCATCAACCCTGCCATGATGGTCACCTGGCTCGCCGGGCTCTATCTCGCCTGGTCCGGCCATTGGTTCTCGTTCGGCTGGCTGCACGTAAAACTTGCACTGGTGCTGGCGATGTCTGCGGTCCACGGCTTTTTTTCCCGCTGGCTGAAGGATTTCGCCGCCGACCGGCGCCCGCGCACCCAGAAATTCTATCGCATTATCAATGAGGTGCCGACCGTCCTGATGATTTTCATCGTCATCATGGTGATCGTGAAGCCGTTCTAGGCAAGGCGCGCGACGATAAGCCCAGCGCTTCGGCTTGCGGAGCAGGAAGCGATTTTCTATATTGGCGACATCCCACCCAACGCAGGCGGATGTGGTTGTGTCTGAGCTTTCCAGAGGCCGGACACCGCATCAGGTTTGAAGCCTCACCGGCACTTAACCTTGCCAGACCTGCGGACCTTACCTTCTCACGTCCGCATTTCAGAGCCTCCTCGCACCCCCCTTCCAAGGTTACCCCACAGGACCACCCCAATGCGGGAAATTAAACTTCAGGACCTCAAGTCGAAGACGCCGGCCGAGCTCGTCTCGTTCGCGGAAGAGCATGGGGTCGAGAACGCCAGCACGATGCGCAAGCAGGAGCTGCTGTTCGCCATCCTCAAGCAGCTTGCGCTCGCCGAAACCGACATCGTCGGCGAGGGCGTCGTCGAGGTTCTCTCCGACGGCTTCGGTTTTCTTCGCTCGCCCGATGCGAATTACCTGCCGGGCCCGGACGACATCTACGTTTCGCCGTCGCAGATCCGCCGCTTCGGCCTGCGCACCGGCGACACCATCGAAGGCCATATCCGCAGCCCGAAAGAGGGCGAGCGCTATTTCGCGCTGCTGAAGGTCAACACGCTCAATTTCGAGGATCCGGAAAAGGCCAAGCACAAGGTCAATTTCGACAACCTCACACCGCTGTTTCCGAATCAGCGCTTCCGCATGGAAATCGACGATCCGACGCGGAAAGACCTTTCTGCACGGGTGATCGACATCGTCGCTCCCATCGGCAAGGGCCAGCGCGCTCTGATCGTGGCGCCGCCGCGCACGGGTAAGACCGTGCTGATGCAGAACATCGCGCATTCGATCACGCACAATCATCCCGAATGCTACCTGATCGTGCTGTTGATCGACGAGCGTCCGGAAGAAGTCACGGACATGCAGCGCTCGGTGAAGGGCGAGGTGGTGTCGTCGACCTTCGATGAGCCGGCGGTGCGCCACGTCCAGGTCGCCGAGATGGTGATCGAGAAAGCCAAGCGCCTGGTCGAGCACGGCCGCGACGTCGTGATCCTGCTCGATTCGATCACGCGCCTCGGCCGCGCCTATAACACCGTGGTGCCGTCCTCCGGCAAGGTGCTGACCGGCGGTGTCGACGCCAATGCGCTGCAGCGCCCGAAGCGGTTCTTCGGTGCCGCCCGCAACATCGAGGAGGGCGGCTCGCTGACCATCATCGCGACCGCCCTGGTCGATACGGGCAGCCGCATGGACGAGGTCATCTTCGAAGAGTTCAAGGGCACCGGCAACTCGGAACTGATCCTGGACCGCAAGGTGTCGGACAAGCGCACCTTCCCGGCGATCGACATCTCGCGCTCCGGCACCCGCAAGGAGGAGCTCATCACCGATCCGCAGGTGCTCAAGAAGATGTACGTGCTCCGCCGCATCCTCAACCCGATGGGCACGATGGACGCGATCGACTTCCTGCTCGACAAGCTGCGCTCGACCAAGAGCAATTCGGAGTTCTTCGACTCCATGAATACCTGAGTGCAGTGCAATATAGGCTGCTTGAGTTCAAAGGGCGCCTCCAAGCGCCCTTTTTATTGTGCAGCCTTGTTGCGGGAAAGGTGCAGCATGGAAGGCGATGCTGGGCCGGGGCTGCCATTTCGCGTAACGAGCTGATTTCTATGCTGAATTGGTAGAAACTCGCTGCCCCTCTGGATCAGCCGACGCGAATATTGCAGCAAAAGTCGGTTACTATGTTGCGATGCAATATGCGGATTGCTGCAGCAAATAGCGCAGCAATCGTGCTGACTTGTCGCCGGAGCGGGCATTTGCGTTTTGATCGGCAGCCGGACAAATAGGCCATGCATCCGCGGGACCAGACCATCTTTGCATTGTCGTCCGGTCGGGCACCAAGCGCGATCGCCGTGGTGCGCGTGTCGGGATCTCAGGCCGGCCAGGTTCTGACGCTGCTTGCCGGCAAGCTGCCGGCGCCGCGGCTCGCCAGCCGCCGGTTGCTCCGCGACGGGGCGGGCCAGCCAATCGACCAGGCGGTCGTGCTCTGGTTTCCAGGGCCGGCCAGCGCGACCGGCGAGGACGTCGCAGAATTCCACGTCCACGGCGGCCGCGCGGTGCTGGCGACGCTCCTGTCCTCTATTTCTGTTATTCAGAATACGCGCGCGGCCGAGCCAGGTGAGTTCACGCGGCGGGCCTTCGAGAATGGCAAGCTCGACCTCACGGAAGCCGAGGGTCTCGACGATCTCATTCACGCCGACACCGACCGACAGCGGCGCCAGGCGCTGCGGCAGTTGCAGGGGCTGCTCGGCGACCGCGCGCGCGACTGGCGCGAGCGGATCATCGAGGCGTCGGCGCTGATCGAAGCCGGCATCGATTTCTCTGACGAAGGCGATGTGCCCGCCGAATTGATGGCGCCGGCCGTCGCGGCGATCAAGGCGCTGCATGGTGAAATTGCAAATGTCCTTGCGGCACGGGGACATTCTGAGCGCTTGCGTGACGGGCTGGTGGTGGCGATCGCGGGCGAGCCGAATGTCGGCAAGTCGACGCTGATGAACCAGCTGGCACGCCGCGAGGTCGCGATCGTCTCGCCGCATGCCGGCACGACGCGCGACGTGATCGAGGTCCAGCTCGACATCGACGGTTATCCGGTCACGATCATCGACACCGCCGGCATCCGCGAGACCGACGATCCGGTCGAGCAGGAGGGTGTGCGCCGGGCGCGGGCGCGGGCCGAGGGTGCCGACCTGGTGTTGTGGCTGGTCGAGTCCGGGCAAGCGGTCGATTCCGAGACGATGCGGCCGCTTCGGAATTCCGGGAAGGATGCCGATCCGTCCGGCGGCCCGGTCTGGATCGTGCGCAACAAGATCGATCTGGGCGGGACCGGGAGCGCCGCGGCGCGAGGCGAGTTTGCGATCTCGGCGCGTGATGGAGTCGGCATCCCGGAACTGATTCAAGCGCTCGTCAAATTCGCGGCCGAGTTCTTCGGAGCCAGCGAGAGCGGCATTGTGACCCGGGCACGCCAGCGCGAGCTGTTGAGCCGCGCCTCGGACAGTTTGCGCCGGAGCCTTGAGCTTGTCGAAGAAGGCGAGGAGCTGGCCGCCGAAGAATTGCGAGCCGCCGCTTTTGCTCTCGGCCGGCTGCTGGGCCGGGTCGACGTTGAGGATGTCCTCGGGGCGATCTTCCAGAAGTTTTGTATCGGAAAGTAGATCTAGTTCTTCATTGTAGAACTAGCCCTTCTTCCATTTCTTGGTGTTTCACGTGAAACGGTGGAACCGCGTGTTTCACGTGAAACAGCCAGTTCCAAGAACCCTCTGCAGACGAATGGCGTCGGCTGCGGCGCCGACCGACGCGCCTAAAGTTGCCCCGGATTCCTCCGCACATTGGCTCAGGTCACAGAAATGAACGGTATGCTCCCACGTGCCCCGGCCGCAGCGCAGCGTCCGTTCGACGGTCGCTGCCGAGCCGGGCCCAGGATGTCGCAACGGGAGCGCGCAGCTTCAGGATCCCGGCCCTGCGCAGCAGTGCGCGCGTTGCTGCTTGTCCGGGACAACGGCGGAGAATCCTGAGGCGTTTCATGAAGAGGTGATCGGTTTCCCATCGAATGACCGGCTTGCTCGACCTCTGCCGACGGGGACGAGCCGGCGCCGCATCACGGCAGTAGGGGTGAAGTCACGACGGGCTGACCCCCGCCAAGGGGCGGCTGTTCCAACTCGCGACCGCCGCCCAGCATGTTTCACGTGAAACGTGGTCAGATCCGCCGTTCTCGCAGCCAAAAAATTGAGCCAGAACAATGTCATTCTACTGTGCATGGGGTTGTTTTCGCGAAATTCGCTTTGCGCGTTCGTTTCACGTGAAACACGCCCTCTCAGTTTCCGCTTCCGGCTTTCCCGCCTCTGAGCTAGAAGTCCGCCCATGCGAACAGAGCGAGAGAGCTTCGACGTCATCGTGATTGGCGGCGGCCATGCCGGCTGTGAAGCCGCGGCAGCGTCCGCCCGGATGGGAGCAACAACCGCCTTGGTCACGCATCGCTTCTCGACCGTCGGCGCCATGTCCTGCAATCCCGCCATCGGAGGCCTCGGCAAGGGCCATCTGGTGCGCGAAATCGATGCGCTCGACGGTTTGATGGGCCGCGTCGGCGACGCCGGCGGCATCCAGTTTCGCGTGCTCAATCGCCGCAAAGGTCCGGCTGTCCGTGGCCCCCGGGCCCAGGCCGACCGGAAGCTCTATGCCGCGGCGATGCAGGCCGCGATCCGTGGGACAGAGGGACTGTCCGTCATCGAAGGCGAGGCCGATGAGCTGATCGTGGCCGAGGGTCGGGTCACCGGTCTGCGTTTGGCCGATGGCCGCGAGCTTCGGGCAGGGGCCGTGGTGGTCACCACCGGCACGTTCCTGCGCGGTCTCATCCACCTCGGCGAGCAGAATTGGCCGGCCGGCCGCGTCGGCGAGGCCCCGGCCATGGGTCTTTCCGTCTCGTTCGAGCGTGCCGGCTTCACCCTGGGGCGGCTCAAGACCGGCACGCCGCCGCGTCTGGACGGCACTACGATCGACTGGGCCGCGGTCGAGATGCAGCCCGGAGACGAGCCACCGGAGCCATTCTCGGTCATGACCGAGCGGATCACGACCCCGCAGATCCAGTGCGGGATCACCCGGACCACGGCTGCGACCCATGAGGTAATCAGGGCCAATGTCCATCGCTCGCCGATGTACTCCGGCCAGATCAAGAGCTCCGGACCGCGCTATTGCCCGTCGATCGAGGACAAGATCGTCCGCTTCGGCGACCGCGACGGCCACCAGATCTTCCTGGAGCCGGAAGGGCTCGACGACAGCACGGTCTATCCCAACGGCATCTCGACCTCGCTTCCCGAGGAAGTCCAGCTCGCGATCCTCGCCAGCATCCCTGGCCTGGAGCGGGTCAAGATGGTGCGTCCGGGCTATGCCATCGAGTACGACCACATCGACCCCCGCGAGCTCGATCCGACCCTGCAGACCAAGCGTCTGCGTGGTCTGTTCCTGGCCGGGCAGATCAACGGCACCACCGGATATGAAGAGGCCGCCGGGCAGGGCATCGTCGCCGGCCTGAACGCGGCACTTGCTGCGAGCGGGGCGGCCCTGACGGTGTTCGACCGGGCCGACGGCTACCTCGGTGTGATGATCGACGACCTCGTCACCCGCGGGATCAGCGAGCCGTATCGCATGTTCACCTCGCGGGCCGAGTACCGGCTCACGCTGCGGGCTGACAATGCGGATCAGCGCCTGACCGAGAAGGGCATTGCGCTCGGATGTGTCGGAAGCGCCCGGACCCTGCACCACCGCGCCAAGATGGACGCCCTGAATGCGGCCCGGGCGCTCTCGAAGTCGCTGACGATCACCCCAAACGAGGCGATCAAGCAGGGATTGCCGCTGAACCGGGACGGCCAGCGCCGGTCGGCCTTCGAGTTGATGGCCTATCCGGAGATCGGCTGGAGCCAGGTTCGGGCGATCTGGCCGGAGCTTGGGGAGATCGATCCAGTGATCGCGACCCACCTCGAGATCGATGCCAAATACGATGTCTATCTCGAGCGCCAGAGCGCCGACGTCGAGGCCTTCCGGCGCGACGAGGGGATGGTGCTGTCAGAAGTCGATTACAGTCTCGTCCCAGGTCTTTCCAACGAGGTGCGGGCCAAGTTGGAGAAGGCGCGGCCGTTCACCGTCGGCCAGGCGGGCCGGATCGACGGCATGACACCGGCGGCGCTCGGCATCCTCGCGGCCTATCTCCGCCGTGAGGCACGGAAGAGCTCCAGAGCCATTGCATAAGCCAATCGCATAGGCGTTTCACGTGAAACAGCGCGGACCGGGCGGGGACAGACCGCTATCACGACGACCCGCTACGGGTGAGGGCGCGGGCCGCCGATCGGACCCCGCGCCAGCCAAACCGAAAATCGACAAGGCCGGCGCCAACGACGAGGCGCTGGATTCCATCATCGCCGCTGACAAGCGCGCGGCATTAAAGCTCGCGCCCGTTTCACATGAAACGGAAGCGCGGCTCGATCGCTACATCGCGCTGCTGCGGGAGTGGCAGGCCAAGACCAATCTGGTCGCGCCTTCGACCTTGCCGCATCTTTGGACCCGGCACATCGCCGACTCGCTCCAGCTCATCGACCTCGCGCCCACGGCAAAACGCTGGGCTGACCTCGGCAGCGGCGGCGGCTTTCCCGGTGTCGTGCTGGCCTGCGCCATGGCCGGGATCCCGGGCGCCCGCGTCCATCTCGTGGAGCGGATCGCCAAGAAGGCGGCATTCCTGCGCGAAGCGATTCGCATCACCACATCGCCGGGAGTCGTACATCTCGCTGAGATCGGGGATAATGTGGATAGAATCACCGGCCCCGTCGATTGCGTGACCGCGCGTGCGCTGGCTCCGCTACACCAACTCATCGGCTTTGCGGAGCCGCTGATGCGCCAAGGCGCGAAGGCGCTGTTTCTCAAGGGCCAAGATGTAGAGGCTGAATTGACCGAAGCCGCTAAATATTGGAATATTGAGCCTCAGCTGCACCAGAGCCGCACGGGCGACGGCTGGATCGTGGAGCTCAATGCCGCCGAACGGCGCAGCTGAGGCGCTCAGGGGTTGAGTGGGGAAATTTCGATGACCGTGATTGACGAGCCGCAACAGGACAAGACGCAAGAGCCCACCGCGGAGGTGCCACATGGCCATCCGCGCATCCTGGCGCTGGCGAATCAGAAGGGCGGCGTGGGAAAAACAACCACAGCGATTAACCTGGGCACGGCGCTCGCGGCGATCGGCGAGCGCGTCCTGATCGTCGATCTCGATCCCCAGGGCAACGCCTCGACCGGCCTCGGCATCGACCGCCGCAACCGCTCCTGCTCGACCTATGATGTCCTGGTCGGCGAAGCCGCCCTGCGCGAAGCCGTGGTCTCGACCGCGGTGCCGCGGCTGCACATCGCGCCCTCGACCATGGATCTCTCCGGTCTCGAGCTCGAGCTTGGGACCACGCCCGGCCGTGCCTTCAAGCTGCGCGACGCCATCGGCGCGCTCAACAACAACGTCTCGCCGGATGCCGACTACACCTATGTGCTGATCGACTGCCCGCCTTCGCTGAACCTGCTCACGGTGAACGCGATGGCTGCCTCCGACGCGATCCTGGTGCCGCTGCAATGCGAGTTCTTCGCGCTCGAAGGTCTGTCGCAATTGCTGCAGACGGTCGAGCAGGTGCGATCTACGCTGAATCCGAACCTGTCGATCCACGGTATCGTCCTGACCATGTTCGACTCGCGCAACAACCTCTCGAACCAGGTCGTCGCCGACGTCCGTCAGTTCATGGGCGAGAAGGTCTACAAGACGATGATCCCGCGCAACGTGCGCATCTCGGAAGCGCCGTCCTACGGCAAGCCGGTGCTGGTCTACGATCTCAAATGCGTCGGCAGCGAAGCCTATTTGCGGCTCGCCACCGAGGTGATCCAGCGCGAGCGCGAGCTGCGCACGACGCATTGAGGATGCCGTAGGGTGGGTTAGCCGAAGGCGTAACCCACCACGGTCTATCTCCGTGGAAACAGAGGAGGTGGGTTACGCTTCGCTGACCCACCCTACGATTCGAAATTCAGTTCTGGAGTGCTGCACCGTGAATCCAAGGGAGCTGGCGATGGCCGATGAAGCGCGTTCGCGACTGGGCCGGGGACTTGCAAGTCTGATCGGTGACGTCGGCGGCGAGGCTCAGCATGTCGACCGTCCGCGCGCGCAACGCAAGGTGCCGATCGAATTCATCAAGGCCAATCCGCGCAATCCGCGCCGCACCTTTGCGGACGCCGAGCTGAAGGAGCTCAGCGAGTCCATCAAGCAGCATGGCGTGATCCAGCCGATCGTGGTGCGCCCGGTGAAGGGCGCACAGGACCGCTACGAGATCATCGCCGGCGAACGGCGCTGGCGCGCTTCGCAGATGGCCGGCCTGCACGAGGTGCCGATCGTCCCGGTCGACATCAGCGACAGCGATGCGCTGGAGTTCGCGATCGTCGAGAACGTGCAGCGCGAGGACCTCAACCCGATGGAGGAGGCGCAGGGCTATCACGCGCTCGCCAACGAGTTCAAACGCAGCCAGGAGGAGATCGCGAAGGTCGTCGGCAAGAGCCGCAGCCACGTCGCCAACATGATGCGGCTGACCAAGCTGCCGGCCGAGGTGCAGGCTTTCATCGCGACCGGTGAGCTGACCGCCGGTCATGCCCGTGCGTTGATCGGCGTTCCCGATCCGCTCGCCGCCGCCAAGCGCATCGTCGAGGAGGGCCTCAACGTCCGCCAGGCCGAGGCGCTGGCGCATGAAGAGGGCGTGCCGGAGCGCAAGCCGCAAAAGGCGCGCGCGACCGGGGGGAAGGAGAAGGACCCCGACACGATCGACCTGGAGAAACGCGTCAGCGATGCGCTCGGCCTCAAGGTCACCGTCAACCACCGCGACCCCGGCGGCTCGGTCCAGATCAACTATCGCAACCTCGATCAGCTCGACGAGGTGATGAAGCGACTGGCCAAGGGTGCGCTGTAACTCCGCTGTGTCGTGGCGCGGGCACTGATTTCTCTCCCGTCACCCTGAGGTGGCCGCTTCTTCAGCGGCCCTCGAAGGATGACGGATTGTCCACTTGCTTCGCTGCGCTCGCAAGGGCGTGGAGAGAGTTCGGCTCAGCCCCGCCGCTTCGCGTTCGCGGCGATCGCCATCAGCGTGCGCTGGGCGATGGCGGCGGCGAGCGTCGATTGCTTGCGGATGTCGAGCGCCGCGGTCGCGAGCTGCTCGATCACGGCGGCGAGCTTCGTCACGCTGAAATTGCGCAGCGCCGTCTCGACCGCGGGCTTTCGTGAGAAATGCAGGCGCGGAAAGCCGCCATCGAGCACGGCGGAGGCAGGCTGTCCGTCGGCGATGGCAAGCGCGGATTTGTGCAGCCACGCGGCTTGGCGCTGCGCGGCGGAGATGATCATGCCGGGATAGGTGCCCGCGATCATGGCTTTTGCGAACTCGGTCTCGACGATGTCGGGCCGCCCGGCAAAAGCGCCGTCGACGATCGGGTCGAGCTTCAGCTCGGAGGCGTCGGCCACCACGGCCATCACGTCGTCCAGCGTGACCTCGCCCTTGCCGTGGGCATAGAGGGTGAGCTTGCGCAGCTCGTTGCGCGAGGCCTGGCGGTCTCCGCCCAGGAACGACATCAGCGCCGCGCGGGCGTCCTGCGCGATACGCAGATTCGCGATGCGCAGCTCGTCGTCCATCAACTTGGCGAGGTCGCGCTCGGTGTCGGGATAGCAGCCGATCGCCACAGCCGTCTTGGCGCGCTCGCAGGCCTTGCGCAGCGGCGATTCCGGGCGGAGCTCGCCGGCCTCGATCACGATGCGGCAATCCTTCACGTTCATCTCGGCCAGGGTGTCGATGCCGCCGGCAAAGCTGCGCGAACCGGCGCGAACGCGAATGGCGCGGCGGCCCCCGAATAGCGGCACCGTCATCGCCTCGTCGACGAGGCGCGAGGGTTCGGCGGAAAGCTCGTCGCCGTCGAGCCTGACCAGCGAGAACGGATCGTTGGGATCATCGACCGCCGATGCGATCAACGCATCGGCGCGCTCGCGCACGAGGCCGGCGTCGGGACCGTAGAGCAGAATGATCGGACGGCCCGCATCGGGGCGGGCCAGGAAGCTGTCGATCTCTTTTCCGCGCAGCGCGACCATGGTCCAGATCGTCATTCCGGGCGCGCACAGCGCGAATCCGGAATCCAAGGTTTGGGATCGAGATTCCGGGTTCACGCTTCGCGTGCCCCGGAATGACGCAAGGGTATTACGTGCCCGCGGTAAAGAACGAGGCGAGCCGGGTCGTGATGTTCTCGGCAATCTCGTTGGCGGCACGGTCCTCCGCATCGCGCACGGCGCGGGTGCGGGAGAAGCGCTGATAGGACCCCGGCATATCATAGGACACGCGCGAGAAGGTCGAGCCGGACACGACGGACTTGCCGGTTACGACGTCGACCAGATTGTACTGGGCGTCGATGCCGAGATTTTCGCTGGTCGGCAATCCCGTCATAGTGCTGACGATCAGCGAGGAGCGGCTGGTGGTGAAGCGGATGTCCAGCCGGTGGGTCGGCGGCATGCCCGTCGCCGAGCCGTAGAGCTTGAAGGCGAGCGCGTTGCGGATCTCGACGCCGACGCGGGCCTCGCGGGAGGCATTGGGCTTGATGATCGGCGGCAGCTCGATGCCCATCAGCTTTTCGCGCAGGCCGGGGGTGCCGTCGTTTCGTTCGGCATACATCGGCTGGAAGCAGCCGGCCGTCAACGCGGCCAGGGCGGCGACCGCCAGCAAGCGGGCTGCGATGCGGATCCTAGCCGACAACATTTACGATCCTCTTGGGGACGATGATCACCTTGCGGACGGGCTTGCCGTCCAGGGCCAGCTTTACCGCATCGAGGGCCAAAACGGCAGCCTCGATTTCCGGATTCTGGGCCGCTGTTGCAACTGTGACCTCACCCCGCTTCTTGCCATTGACCTGGACCACCAGGGTCACGCTGTCCTCAACCAGCAAATCGCGTTCGATTTGGGGCCAATCGGCCTCGGAAACCAGCCCCTTCTGGCCCAGAACCTGCCAGCACTCCTCGGCGAGGTGCGGCATCATCGGGGAGAACAGCTGGACCAGGATCTGGCCGGCTTCCCGGATCGCCCAAGCCAGGTCGGGAGCGAGGTCAGCGGACGGCTGCCCGGGGCGCTGCAGGATCTCCGAGAAGGTATTGGCGAATTCGCGGATATGGGCGAGGCAGACGTTGAAGTGCAGCCGCTCGATCCCGGTGGTGACCTTGTCCAGCGCGCCATGGGCGGCCTTGCGCAAGAGGGTGGCATCCGGGCCGAAGCTCGCCGGCCGGGCCGCCGGCGCGCCTTTGCCGGGCGCGACGGAATCGTTCACCAGCCGCCACAGCCGCTGCACGAAGCGCGAGGCGCCCTGGACGCGCTCGTCGCTCCAGATCACGTCACGGTCGGGCGGGGAGTCCGACAACATGAACCAGCGGGCGACGTCGGCGCCGTAGGTCTCGATGATATCGTCGGGGTCGACCGTGTTCTTCTTCGACTTCGACATCTTCTCGATCGGGCCGATCGTGATGTCCTCGCCCGTGCTGAGCAGGGTCGCGCGGCGCCCATTGCCGCCAACCTCGACCTTCACCTCGGCCGGCTGCACATAGGTGCCGTCGGCCTTCTGGTAGGTCTCGTGCACCACCATGCCTTGCGTGAACATGCCGGCGAACGGCTCCTCCAGCGCGATGTGCCCGGTCGCCTTCATGGCACGGGTGAAGAAGCGGCTGTAGAGCAGATGCAGGATGGCGTGCTCGACGCCGCCGATATACTGGTCGACCGGCAGCATCCGGTTGGCGACCGCAGGCGTGGTCGGCGCGTTCTCGTTCCAGGGATCGGTGAAGCGCGCAAAATACCAGGACGAATCCACGAAGGTGTCCATGGTGTCGGTTTCGCGCTGGGCTTTGCCGCCGCATTTGGGGCAGGTGACGTGCTTCCAGGTCGGATGGTGATCGAGCGCGTTGCCCGGCTTGTCGAAGCTCACATCCTCCGGCAGCACCACCGGCAGATCGGCATCCGGAACCGGCACCACGTCGCACTTGGGACAGTGGATGACGGGGATCGGGCAGCCCCAATAACGCTGGCGCGAAATGCCCCAGTCGCGCAGGCGGAAATTGACCTGCCGCTCACCGACCGGCGCGTTGCCGCGCAGCTCGCCCTCCAACCGCTTTGCGACCTCCTCCTTCGCTGCATCGATCGTCATGCCGTCGAGGAAGCGCGAATTGATCATGCGACCGTCGCCGTCATAGGCGGTGTCGGTGATGACGAACGATTTCGGGTCCTGGCCCTCCGGACACACCACGGGCGTGTTGCCGAGACTGTACTTGTTGACGAAATCGAGGTCGCGCTGGTCGTGCGCCGGGCAGCCGAAGATGGCGCCGGTGCCGTATTCCATCAGCACGAAATTGGCGACATAGACCGGCAGCTTCCAGCTCGGGTCGAACGGATGCACCGCGCGGATGCCGGTGTCGAAACCCTGCTTCTCCGCAGTGTCGATGATCGACTGTGCAGTGCCGATTTTCTTGATGTCGGAGATGAACTCCGCGAGTTCAGGGTTTTTCGCAGCCGCCGCCTGCGCCAGCGGATGATCCGCCGAGATCGCCATGAATTTTGCGCCGAACAGCGTGTCGGGGCGCGTGGTGAAGATCTTCAGCTCGGTCTCGCCGGCGGGCGTCGTCGCTGCGTCCAGCGCGAAACGGATCAAGAGACCCTCGGAGCGGCCGATCCAGTTGCGCTGCATCAGGCGCACCTTGTCGGGCCAGCGGTCCAGCCCATCCAGTGCCGACAGCAATTCCTGCGAGTACTTCGTGATCTTGAAGACCCACTGGCTCATCTCGCGCTGCTCGACGATCGCACCTGAGCGCCAGCCGCGGCCATCGATGACCTGCTCGTTGGCGAGCACGGTCATGTCGACCGGATCCCAGTTCAGCTTGCGCTTCTCGCGCTCGGCGAGGCCGGCGGCGAGCATGTCCAGAAACATCTTCTGCTGGTGCTTGTAATAGCTGGGGTCACAGGTCGCGAATTCGCGGCTCCAGTCCAGCGACAGCCCGATCGAGCGGAGCTGCTTCTTCATCGCGGCGATGTTGTCGTAGGTCCAGGCCTTGGGCGCGACCTTGCGTTCGATCGCGGCATTCTCGGCCGGCAGCCCGAACGCGTCCCAACCCATCGGGTGCAGCACGTTGAACCCCTTGGCGCGCATGAAGCGGGCCAGCACGTCGCCGAGCGTGTAATTCCGGACATGGCCGATATGGATGCGCCCGGACGGATAGGGGAACATCTCGAGCACATAATATTTCGGCCGCGAATCATCGTTCTTGGAGACGAAGATCGCCTGCTCGTCCCAGAGGCGTTGCCAGCGCGGTTCGGCGTCGCGGGCGTTGTAGCGTTCGGAGGTCATGGAATCGTTGGGGTTTTTGTGGGTCCGGCCGTCTCAAGACGGCGGACTAGGCCATAGAAGACCTCGGGGGGTCAATGGGTTGCCGCGATCTGGAACTTTGTCCGCTCCTCCGCATAAGTACGAGGGCCGATGTTGGGGCGCGATTAAGGGCTCGATGCCAATTTGCGGCCTGACAGGACCGCATGACAGCGATGGATTCAAGCTTCGACGATCCCGATTACGACTATGCCGCCTCCATCGCCGGACGGGCGATGCGCAGCATGGCCGAACAGCGGATCGCGCCGACGCCGGCTAATTTTGCGGTCTGGTACCAATATTTCGCGGGCAGCCACGACGATCTGCGCAACGCGATCGATCTTTTGATCGACCACAATCGTCCGTTCGACGCCCGAACCAATCAGGACCTGTTCGAGACCTATGTCGCACCCCAGGTGAGCGCCATCGCCGTCGACACCTCCGAGCGGCTGCATGGGCTCATGGGTACGGCGAGGGAATTCCTGTCGACCGCAATTGCTGACAACCATTCGCAGATGCGGGTCATCAGCGAGGTGGCGGACCAGGGCAAGGCCGGCGTCGATCCGAAGGCGCTGGTCGCCCAGCTCATGAACGAGCTGGCCCGGGCCGCCACGAAGGCGACCCAGCTTGAGGCCGGCTTTGCCGAGAAGACCCGCGAGCTCGACCAAATCAGGGATTCGCTCACGAGGTCCGAGCAGCGCGCGCGGACTGACACGCTGACGGGCCTCGCGAATCGGCGGGCGCTCGACGAATTCCTGCGCAAGGCGCAGGCGACTGCGGATTGGGGCGAGCCGCTCAGCGTGCTGATGCTCGACATCGACCATTTCAAGTCTTTCAACGACAATTTCGGCCACGGCGTCGGCGACCAGGTGCTGCGCCTGATGGCGAAGGTGTTGCGCGAGAAGGTTCGCCCGCAGGATCTGCCGGCCCGCTACGGCGGCGAGGAGCTGATCGCGGTGCTGCCGGCCGCCGATCTCGCCGATTGCGCCGAGATCGCCGAGCGCATCAGGCGCGCGCTCGCCGAATGCACGATCACGCGCCGCTCGACCGGCGAGACCCTGCCCAATATCAGCGTGTCGATCGGCGTGGCGCAGTACCGGCCCGGCGAAGCAATCACCGATCTCATCGAGCGCTGCGACCGCGCGCTCTATCTCGCCAAGGGCAGCGGCCGCAACCGCGTGGTGACGGAAGCCGAGCTCGATCGCACGGGCGCGGGCCAGTAGGAACAGCCCGCTAGGCGCTGGCCGCCATCATCATGTCAGGCGTGCCGCTCTCGATGGCCTGGATGCCGTGCTCGACGACATTGTTGCGGCCGCGGTGCTTGGCGGCATAGAGCGCGGCGTCGGCGGCTTCGATCAGGTCGCCGGGACGCAAGCTTTCGTTCGGCTTTGTCGCGGCAACGCCGATCGAGACGGTGACGATCATATGGGCCGAGGTGATGTGCGGCAGGCACAGCTTCAGCACCGTCGCGCGCACCTGCTCGCCGATCGCCACGGCGCGAGTTACATCGGTGTTCGGCAGCAACAGGCAGAATTCCTCGCCGCCATAGCGTGCCGCGAAGCCCATCGTGTCGGCGGCGATGCCGGACAGCGATTCGCCGAGCCTGGTCAGGCAGGAATCGCCTTCGAGATGACCATAGGTGTCGTTGAACAGCTTGAAATGATCGACGTCGATCATCAGCAGCGCGAGGTCGCTGCCATATTGCTGCGCGCGCATCCATTCGAAGTCGAGCCGGCTCTGGAAGCCGCGGCGGTTGGCGAGGCCGGACAGCATGTCGATCGAGGCCATCACCGTCAGCCGGTCGTTGCTCGCGATCAGCTCGCGTTCGCGCTGGCTCAGTTGCGCGGCCATCGCGTTGAAGGCGCGGGCCAGCGGCACGAACTCGGCCGGCAGGCGATTGCGCGCCGCGCGGGCCGACAGATCGCCCTCGCCGAGGCGCTTGGCCATGTCGACCAGCATCTCGATGGGCTTGATGACGAGCTTTTCGGCAGCGATCAGCGCGCCGAGCAGGACGAAGACGACGACGAAAGCGAGCTGGAGATAGGCGGTGCGGATGTCGCGGCTGACCGCGGCGGAAACCTTGTCTTCGTCGATGCTGGCGATCAGGCGGGCGTTGGTGCCGGCGATGCGGATGTAACTGACCGCGCGGCGCGAGCCGTCGGCGGCGAGGAAGGACAGTGAGCCCTCGTCCTGGTCCGACCGCAGCGCGCGGTCGGCGATGGCCGCCATCAGCGGCATGCTGTCGAGGGGACGGCCGATCACGCTGTGCTGATCCGCCGGCGCGGCCAGCACGGTGCCTGCGCTGTCGACCAGCACGGCGGTGATGCCGGCGCGGCTGCCGAGGTTGTTCATCACCTTCGACATCCAGTCGAGGTTGACCGTGGCGAGCACGACGGCGTCGGCGACACCGCTGAACACGGACACCGGGTAGACTGCCATGACGGTCGGCGTCTGGACCGGCCGCGACAGGATGAAATCGCTCAGCACGAAGCGGCCGCTCTGCTGGGCCTGCTGAAAATAGGGCCGGTCGCTGAGGTCGAGGCCGACATAGGTGTTGTTGGTGGCGCATTGGATGCGTCCGTCCTGGCCCGCGATCAAGAGCGTGCGGATCCAGGGCAGGTTCGACGGCAGGCTCGCGCGCAGCACGTCGCAGCTCTTGCTGACGCCGCCGGCGGAGGCGCGGATGAAAGCTTCAGCTTTCAGGATGGTCTCGACCGAAGAGATCACCTCGCGTTGCGCGTCGGCGCTGTGTCTTGCGATGGTGGTGAATTCAACCGTGGCCTGTGCGATCTGCCGCGCGCGGGTGTCTTCGAGCGAGCGAATCCGCTCGAACATCAAGGGCGCCACCAGGATCACCGCGAGCAGCGCGAGCCGCGCCCGGATTCCGAGAACCTGCTTGAGTTTCGCTCGCTTGCGGTTGAGACTAATGCTTGTCATCTTCGTTACCCACCCCGCAGGGCAAGGTAAAGCGAAGGGTTCAAAAACTCTTTCTTGAACTCGGTAAAATTGGACTTACCTCGGTTAGAACCATAGCCAATCGACGTCATGACAGAAGCCAACGCCGCGCCGGTAACCGGCCCTTCACCAAACGCGCTCGCCGCGGTCGAAGCCGAAATCGTCCGCGCCTGCAAGGATGCGCGGCGCGATCGCGCCTCCGTGACGCTGATTGCGGTGTCCAAGACTTTCGCCGCGGAGGCCATTGTCCCGGTCATCGAGGCCGGACAGCGCGTATTCGGCGAGAATCGGGTGCAGGAGGCCAAAGGCAAGTGGCCCGCATTAACGTCTGTTTACCCCGGCATCGCGTTGCATCTGATCGGACCGCTGCAATCCAACAAGGCGAAAGAGGCGGTCGCGTTGTTCGATGCCATCCACTCGGTGGACCGTCCGAGCATTTGCCAAGCGTTAGCCAAGGAAATCGAATCCCAGAACAAGCACCCGCAGCTCTTCGTCCAGATCAATACCGGCGAAGAGCCGCAGAAGGCCGGCGTCGCGCCGGGCGAGGCCGACGCCTTCCTCGCCAGCTGCCGCGACACCTATGGGCTGACGATCTCCGGGTTGATGTGCATCCCGCCGGTCGACGAACCGCCGGCGGCGCATTTCGCGCTGACCGCCAAGATCGCCGCCCGCAACGGATTGACGAATCTCTCGATGGGCATGAGCGCCGATTTCGCGACCGCGATCATGCTCGGTGCCACCCATGTGCGTGTCGGGAGCGCGATCTTCGGGCATCGGTGAGAGTCGTTGGCGGGGGCCGTGCCCCAGCCGAGTCCTTGAGTTTGTCATTGCGAGCGTTGCGAAACAATCCAGGATCTTTCCGCGGAGGTAGTCTGGATTGCTTCGTCGCAAGGGCTCCTCGCAATGACGGCGGAGCTGACTACACGAATCCCACCGACACCTTGCCCAGCACCCCGAAGTCCACGGCAAGATGATCACCGGCCGCGATCGGCAGCGGCGGATGGCAGGTGCCTGTTGTCACCACCTGCCCTGCCCGCAAGGTGATGCCGAGCCCGGAGAGCTCATTGGCAAGCCAGGCGAGTGCGGCGCGGGGGTCGCCGAGCACGTTCCTGCCGTGGCCGACATAGCGCTCGCCGCGCAGCGTGATCGTTGGCCGCTCCTCGACGAGATCCATCGCACGCCAATTCGCAGCGGTCGCCGCTCCGAGCACGAACAAATGCGCGCAGGCATTGTCGGCGATCAGCTGCGCCTCGCCGGCCCGGACGAAATCGGCAAAGCGCGAGTCCGGAATCTCGATCGCGGGATGGAAGCTGTCGACGGCCGCCAGCACCTCGTCGATCGTATACGACGCTGCGCGCGGGGGCAGATCGCGTCCCATCCGGAAGGCGAATTCAGGCTCGCCGACGCGCATCTCGTTGCCCTTCATCGACGCGGTCCCGCCGTCGGCGATGACCGTGTCGCTCATGATGCGGCCGGCCAGCGGTCCCGTGACATTGATGTGCTTCTGTCCTGATATGCTGGTGGCTGCGATCTTCCAGCCGAACAGCTTTCCAGGCGACAGGGTTTCGAGCGCAGCCTGGATGGCGTAGCCCTCAGTGCGGCTCTGCGGCCGCAGATCCGCTTCCAGCGCGTCAAGCTTGGTGCCGTCGCGCCAATGCTGAACGAGCATGCGCGAAGCCGCCGCGATCTGATCCTTGTCGAGCATCTGTCTCACCCGATGATGATTCTCGTTCGCGGGCCCAGGCGCCGCAGCAATTGCAGCATCGCCGATTTCGTCATCGAGACGCAGCCCGCGGTCGGACCGAAATTGTCGCGGGCCAAGTGCAGGAATACCGCGCTGCCACGGCCGGCGATCCGTGGCCGCGTGTTGTGGTCGATCTCGACGATGAAGTCATAGAGATGGTCGGCGCGCTTGAGCCGGTCGCCGCCCTGCCCCTCGCTCAGCCGGATCCCCTGGTTGTAATGGCGGTCTCGGGGATCCTCGCACCAGGCGTCCTCGCCGGTGATGATCCGGGCCGGCAGGAAGCTCTGCGGGCGGCTGTGGCGGTCGCCCCGCCACCACAATCGCCGGGGGCGGAAGCTGCCTCTGGGGGTGCCGCCGTCGCCCTCGCGCTTGTTGGCGAGGATGCCGCCCCGCCCCAGCGCAACCGGGATGGTCAGCGATCCCGCCGTCAGCCAGCCTCGCCTGGGATTGCCGGCAGCAGGCTTAACGCGGATCGTTCGAAGCGGTCCGGCACTTCGATTCATGGTGTAACCGACTGAAGCAGCTCTGTTTTTCATGTGAACGTGCAATGTCGAATTCATTACAGGACATTCATCAAAACGCCCTGCTATTCTGGGTTAGAGTGGTTCTGGCTTGTGAATCGGTGACAGCCCACTACTTCAACACGAACAACAATAACAACAGCGACCCCTAAACTTCCCCTCACGGCTGGGTGCGGCATGGATGCGCGCCGAGCCGGACCCCAAAAGGATGACCCCCTATGGCCAATGCCCGCAAGATCCTGATCGTGGATGACGATACCGATCTGCGCGATACGTTGGTGGAGCAATTATCGCTACACGAAGAATTCGAAGCCTCCGCCGTCGATACCGGCGCCAAGGGCGCGAGCGCCGCGAAGGCCAATGCCCCCGATCTCGTTCTGATGGATGTCGGCCTGCCCGACACCGACGGCCGTGAGGTGGTCCGCTCCCTGCGCAAGGGCGGCTTCAAGGCCCCGATCATCATGCTGACCGGGCACGACACCGATTCCGATACGATTTTGGGGCTGGAATCCGGCGCCAACGATTATGTGGCCAAGCCCTTCCGCTTCGCTGTCCTGCTGGCCCGCATCCGCGCCCAGCTGCGCCAGCACGAGGCCAGCGAGGACGCGGTGTTCTCGGTCGGCCCCTATTCCTTCCGTCCCGGCTCGAAAATGCTCACCGCGGCCAATGCGCGCAAGGTGCGGCTGACGGAGAAGGAAACCGCCATCCTCCGCTTCCTCTACCGGGCCGGCCAGATGCCGGTCTCGCGCGAGACCCTGCTCCAGGAGGTCTGGGGCTATAATTCCGGCGTCACCACTCACACGCTGGAGACCCACATCTACCGCCTGCGCCAGAAGATCGAGAAGGATGCCGCCAACCCGGAAATCCTGGTAACGGAAGCCGGTGGCTACAAGCTGGTGCCGTGATACGCTCGAAGGGCGTGCGAATCGTTTGAGATCGCATGCCCTTGAGCCTCGGATCTGAATGTCGATCGACGACGACGTAGCGCTTCTCGAGCGGGTCCCGACACTGCGCCTGTTGGGAGACGCCTCGTTGCGCATGCTGGCGATCGGCTCCGAGCAGCGCGACTTCGTCCGCGGCGACACCCTGTTCAATCTCGGCGATGACGCCGATGCCGGCTTCGTGGTCCAGCGCGGCGCCTTCCGGGTCGAGGACGGCGCCGGCGCCGAGATGATCGCCGGTCCCGGCGCGCTGATCGGCGAGCTCGCGCTGGTGGTGCCGATGAAGCGGCCGTCGAGCGCGATCGCGCTGGAGCATTCCTCCGTCATCCGTGTCGCCCGCAGCCTGTTCCAGCGCGTGCTCGAAAGCGACCCCGCCGCCGCCGTGCGCCTGCGCGACGAGTTCGCGGTGCGCTCCAGCCAGATTGCGAGCGATATCCTCATGGCGGGCGCGAAGCTGACGAGCTGAGCCCGGCCGCGGCTCACACCTCCAGTGTCACCGTCACGGGCACGTGGTCCGATGGCCGCTCCCAGCTCCGCGCATCGCGCAGGATCTTGAAATCGCTGACCGCGTCCTTCAACGCGCGCGAGACCCAGATGTGGTCGAGCCTGCGGCCGCGGTCGCCGACGGTCCAGTCGGGCGAGCGGTAGCTCCACCAGGTATAGACTTTCTCCGACATCGGAATGCGGTCGCGCGCGACGTCGACCCATTCGCCGGCTTCGAGCGCGGCCTTGAGCTTCTCGGTTTCGACCGGCGTATGCGAGACCACCTTCAAGAGCTGCTTGTGCGACCACACGTCGTTCTCGTGTGGGGCGACGTTGAGATCGCCGACCAGGATGTGGCGATCCTCCCCGCGCGGATGCAGCGGCTCGCACGCCTTCATCTCGTCGAGGAAGCGGAGCTTGTGGTCGAACTTCTCGTTCAGCGCGGGATCGGGGATGTCGCCGCCAGCGGGCACGTAGAAATTATGCAGCACCAGCGGCTTGGCGATATTGGCCTTCTCGCCGAACGACACCGAGATATGGCGCGAATCCACCTTGTCGCAGAAGGTGCGGATGTCCTTCGAGTCGAACGGGATCTTCGAGACGATGGCGACGCCGTGATAGCCCTTCTGCCCGTTCAGTGCGACGTGCTCGTAGCCGAGCCGCTTGAAGCGCTTCAGCGGAAAGGCATCGTCGATGCACTTGGTCTCCTGCAGGCACAGCACGTCCGGCCGCGCGCTCTTGAGAAACTTCGCGACCAGATCGATGCGCAGCCGCACCGAATTGATGTTCCAGGTTGTCAGGGAAAGACGCATGGGAACGGTCTAACAAACTCCATTCGTCATGGCCGGGCTTGACCCGGCCATCCACGCCTTTTTGTCTGCCCAAACGTGGATGCCCGGGACAAGCCCGGGCATGACGGTCATCCGAGCGGCCATCAATGTCTCAGCCCGGCGACGGCGTGCTGTAATTGGTGAAATCGATCTTGAACATGCTGGGATCGAGCTTCTTGCTCGAATCCAGGTTGTAGACCGCGATCGTGGTGTCGTAGCCCTGCGGGTCGGTGACGGTCCACTGCTTGAGCTGGCCGTCCTTGGCGCCGAACATCAGCAGCAAGCGACTGGTGCCGACCAGCGCCTGCTTTTCCTCGATGGTGACGCTGACGAAGACGTCGTCGGCGGAGACGTTGACGACGTTGGTGTCCTTCATCAGGTCGATGCGGTCGGACAACAGGAAGCGCAGCGGCGTCTGCGACAGCGGATAGACATCCTGCGTCGCGAGCTTGCGATCGCGCACCACCAGGGACGATCCGTCGGCGACGATGTCGATCGGGCTCGGCGCGTCATATTCGAAGCGCACCTTGCCCGGCTTCTGAATGTAGAAATCGCCCTGCGTCTTGCTGCCGTCGGGGCCGACCTGGACGAAGTTTCCGACCAGCGTCTGCAGCGACGACAGATAAGCGCTGACCTTGGCCGCCTGCGCCTTCTGGTTGGCATCGAAGGTCTGGAAGATGCTGCTCGGCACGTTGCGGCGCGGATCCGGAATCACCGGAACGGGTGGCGTCTGCGTCGCGCCGGTGACAGCGGGACCACCGCCTCCGGACCCCGCACCGTCACGGCCCTTCGGCGCGGGCTTCGGCACCGGTACGGACTGCGCAAGCGAGGTCGCGGTCATCATCGCGGCAGCGACGAGCAGGACGCCGGCCACGCGCGCACTTCGCGCGGCGATATTGGCAGCGAATCGAATGTCCGGATGTCTGATCAACGCGTCGTCCTGTATGGCTAGGCGCCTTTTAGCGTGATTTCAGGCAAAAACAGATATCGATTTTGCGTGAAATGATGTTTCGAGGCCGCTGCCTCACATATGGCTGTCTTCTTCCTCGACCAGAATCTCGCGCTTGCCGGCGTGGTTGGCGGGTCCGACGATGCCTTCGAGTTCCATGCGCTCCATCAGCGATGCGGCGCGGTTGTAGCCGATCTGCAGGCGGCGCTGGATATAGCTGGTCGAGGCCTTGCGGTCGCGCTTGACGATCGCAACGGCCTGCTGGAACAGATCGCCGCCGCCGTCCGCGCCCATGCCGCTGGCGTCGAACACGGCACCGCCGTCTTCGTCCTCGCTCGGCTCTTCGGCGGTGACGGCCTCGAGATATTCCGGTTGCCCCTGCGTCTTGAGGTGGCGCACCACCTTCTCGACTTCCTCGTCGGAGGCAAAGGGGCCGTGCACGCGGCTGATGCGGCCGCCGCCGGCCATGTAGAGCATGTCGCCCTGGCCGAGCAGCTGCTCGGCGCCCATCTCGCCCAGGATCGTGCGGCTGTCGATCTTGGACGTCACCTGGAAGGCGATGCGGGTCGGGAAGTTCGCCTTGATGGTGCCGGTGATAACGTCGACCGACGGACGCTGCGTCGCCAGGATCACGTGCAGGCCGGCCGCGCGCGCCATCTGCGCCAGGCGCTGCACCGCGCCTTCGATGTCCTTGCCGGCGACCATCATCAGGTCCGCCATTTCGTCGACGATGATCACGATGTAGGGCAGCGGGTCGAGCGAGAGCTTCTCTTCCTCGTAGATCGCCTTGCCGGTCTCCTTGTCGAAGCCGGTATGCACCGTGCGCGTCGGCTCCTCGCCCTTGGCCTTCAGCTCGAGCAGGCGCGTGTTGTAGCCGTCGATGTTGCGCACACCGAGCTTGGCCATGTTCTTGTAGCGCTCTTCCATCTCGCGCACGGCCCATTTCAGCGCGACCACCGCCTTCTTCGGGTCGGTCACGACGGGCGTGAGCAGATGGGGAATGCCGTCATAGACGGAGAGCTCGAGCATCTTCGGATCGACCATGATCAGCCGGCACTGGTCCGGGCGCAGCCGGTAGACCAGGCTGAGGATCATGGTGTTGATGGCGACCGACTTGCCCGAGCCGGTGGTGCCGGCGATCAGCATGTGCGGCGTGCGCGCGAGGTCGATGATGACGGGATCGCCGCCGATGGTCTTGCCGAGGCAGAGCGGCAGCTTGGCAACCGTATCGGCGGCCTCCTTCGCGACCAGCAGTTCGCGCAAATAGACCTTCTCGCGATGCGCGTTCGGCAATTCGATGCCGATGGCGTTGCGGCCCGGCACGACGGCGACGCGCGCCGACAGCGCGCTCATCGAGCGCGCGATGTCGTCGGCAAGCCCGATCACGCGCGACGATTTGATGCCGGGCGCGGGCTCCAGCTCGTACAGCGTGACGACGGGGCCCGGATTGGCTTTGACGATCTCACCGCGCACACCGAAATCCTGCAGCACGCCTTCGAGCGAGCGCGAATTGGTCTCCAGCTCGGCCTTGCTGAGCGGCTGGCGATCGCCTGCCTTCGGCGCGGCCAGCATGGAGACGGAGGGAAGGTCGAACTTGTCGGAGGATTTCCTGGCAGGAGCCTTCGGCGCAGCCTTCTTGCGCGGCGCGCGCGCGACCGGCTCCTCCTCCTCTTCTTCCTCGTCCTCGTGCTGATCCTCGTCGTCCTCGTCCTCGGATTGCGGCGAGATCGGGGGCGCGGCACGGCCGCCGCCGAGATTCGGCTCCTGGCGGCTGAACGCCACGGCCTTGGTCTTCGGTGCGCTCGAGACCAGCGAGCGGTAGGCGGCACCACACAGCCAGATCAGCCGCGCCTTGGTGCTCATCAGCGCATGGAACAGCCAGCCCAGCGATACCGAGCCGCGATCGCCCTCCTCGTGTTCGTCGAGCGGCTTGTCGTCGTCCTCGATCTCGCTGTGCTCCGCGTCGTGCTCACGGGCGCCAAGACCGCAGGCGATCAGGAAGGTCGCGGCCATCGCGGCGAACAGGATCGTGCCGAGCACGATGCGGTAGATCATGCCGGCAGGCCCGAAGATGACGGCGGGCGCGCGCACCAGGGCGTCGCCGACCACGCCGCCGAGGCCGGTCGGCAGCGGCCATGCGCCGCCATGCGGCCAGCAGCTGACGAAGCCCGCCGCGAGCACCGCGCAGAGAACCCAGGAGCCGAGCCGCAGCGCTTCGCGGTCGAACGGGCGATGCGTCATCATGCGCCAGCCCCAGACCGCGACGGTCAGCACCAGCATGATGGCGCCGAGCCCGAGAATCTGCATCGCAAGATCGGCGCCGATCGCGCCGGCATAGCCGAGGATGTTGCGGATCGGCCGCGAGGTGGCGTGGCTGAGGCTGGGATCCTGCACCGACCAGGTCATCAGCGCGGCCGAGGCGAGGCCAGCCAGCCCGATCAGACCGAGGCCGGTGAGCTCGCGCATGCGCCGCGCCAGACCCTCGCGGATCGATGGCGGCAGATGGCCGACCAGTGGAATGACGCGTTCGATTGCCGACATGCTCATGGGCCCGCCTAACCCAGAGTCTCGACCAGGCGATGCAGCGCCTGCGCCGTGGTCTCGCTGTCCTGCACCAGTGCGAGGCGAATGTAGCCTGCGCCGGGATTGAATCCGTCAGGCTGCTGCCGCGCCAGGAAGCTGCCGGGCACCACGCGCACGCCGGCTTCCCGGAAAAGCTTGAGCGTCACGGCCACGTCGTCGCCGATCGCGGACGTATTGAGCCAGACGCAGAAGCCGGCATCGGGGCGGCGATAGCCGTAACGGTTGCCGATGATCTGGTCGGCGAGGTCGAACTTGATCCGGTAGAGCCTGCGGTTCTCCTCGACATGTGCTTCGTCGCCGTAGGCGAACGTCGCGACATGCTGGAGCGGCACCGGCACCTGCGGCGCGGCGATGTTGCGCAGCTCCAGGAACATGCCGATGAAAGTCTTGTCGCCGGCGGCGAAGCCGACGCGCAGGCCCGGCAGGTTCGAGCGCTTCGACAACGACTGGAACGCGGCCACGCGGGTGAAATCGGGGCCGGCAGATTCGAGCGCGCTGCCCGGTGCTTCGCGGGTATAGATCTCCGAGTAGCACTCGTCGCTGAGGATCATGAAGCCGTAGCGGTCGGCAAGGCGCTTCAACCGCGTGAAGTACTCGCGCGAGGCGACCGAGCCCTGCGGATTGGCCGGCGAGGCCAGATAGAATGCCACGGTGCGTGCCAGGGTCGCCTCGTCGATGGCGTCGAGATCGGGCAGGAAGCCGTTGTCGATCGTGGTCGGCAGATAGACCGGCTCGCAGGCTGCAGCCAGGGCGCCGGCGCCATAGACCGGGTAGAACGGGTTCGGCATCAGGATGGCGGGCTTGCCGGGGCGCGGGCCGACATAGCGCGCCGCTGCGATCGCGGCGAGGAATAGTCCCTCGCGGCTGCCATTGAGGACGAGAATCTCGGCTTTGGGGTCGAGCGGCCGCGGCAGCTTGAAGCGCGCCGACAGCCAGGTGCTTGCGGCCTGGCGGAACGGCTCGGTGCCCTGGTTCATCGGGTAGCGGCCGAAATCGGCGATATGCTTGGCCAGCACCGGACCGACGAAATCCGGCACGGGGTGCTGCGGTTCGCCGACCGCGAGGGAAATCAAGGGCTTGCCGGGCTGATGCGGCGCCAGCAGCTCGTTCAGCCGGACGAAGGGCGAGCGTTCGTTGGGGCTTCCACCGGCCTGCGGCGCGCGGGATGAAGCGGTCATGACCATTCTGGGCGCCAGTACTCTTGGAACGGCCGGTCGCGCACCACGGCGCCGGCGGGAAGCGGTTCAGTTCACCATAGATAGGGCGAGGTTAAGACGCGATTAACCATCGGCCGCCGCCTCCGTCCAGAGCAGGAATATTGAGGCCGGATAACAACGGGATGGCAGGGCTGTTCGGGGGCCGCGTCATGGCCGGGCTTGTCCCGGCCATCCACGCCTTCCGGGCGGCACTCAAGAACGTGGATGCCCGGGACAAGCCCGGGCATGACGAGCCTAGCAAGCTTCGCGGCCTCTGCGCCCCGGCAGCTTCTCGAACGTCTTCATCCCCGCCGGGATGGCAACGCTTCTTTCCAAAAGAAAGGGGCTCCAGCTTGCGCTGGAGCCCCTCAACGGTCAGGGCATTGCCGGGTATGTGCCCGAACCGTAGGTCTGGGCGCGATCCCCGAAGGAGCCGCGCCCGGGAGGAGTTACATGTTGTAGGCGCGCTCGGTGTGCTCGGTGATGTCGAGACCTTCACGCTCGCTTTCGACATTGGTGCGCAGACCGACGATCACGTCGACGACCTTGTAGAGGATCGCCGAGCCGACGCCCGACCACACCAGCGTGGTGACGACGGCCTTGATCTGGGCCAGCATCTGCACGGCGAAGTCGTAATCGGCGACCTTGGGCGGGATCGCGGTGTAGTCGACAATGCCGGCGCCGCCGAGGGCGGGGTTGACGAGAATGCCGGTGCCGATGGCGCCGACGATGCCGCCGATGCAGTGCACGCCGAACACGTCGAGGCTGTCGTCATAGCCGAGCGTGTTCTTCACGACGGTGCAGAAGAACAGGCAGACCACGCCGACGACGAGGCCGAGGACGATCGCGCCCATGACACCGGAGAAGCCGGCGGCAGGGGTGACGGCGACGAGGCCCGCGACGGCACCGGAGATGACGCCGAGCACCGAGGGGTGACCCTTGATGATCCACTCCGCGAACATCCACGACAGCGCGGCGGCCGCGGTGGCGACGAAGGAGTTGGTCATGGCGAGGGCAGCGCCGCCGCTGGCTTCCAGGTTGGAGCCGGCGTTGAAGCCGAACCAGCCGACCCAGAGCAGCGAGGCACCGATCATCGACATGGTCAGCGAGTGCGGGGCCATCAGCTCCTTGCCGTAACCGACGCGCTTGCCGATCAGGAGAGCGCCGACGAGGCCTGCGATGCCGGCGTTGATGTGCACCACGGTGCCGCCCGCGAAGTCGATCGCGCCCATCTTGAAGATCCAGCCGGCGTCGGCGTTGAGCTCGTCGAGCTTGGCCTGCGCCGCGGTCTTGGCCGCCGCGTCAGTGGCCGCAGCGAGCGCCTTGGCCGCGTCCTGGATCAGATCCGGACCCTGCCAATACCAGACCATGTGCGCGATCGGGAAATACACCAGCGTGACCCAGAGCGGGACGAACAGCGCGATCGCCGCGAACTTCATGCGCTCGGCAAACGCGCCGACGATGAGGGCGGGCGTGATCGCCGCGAAGGTCATCTGGAAGCACACATAGATGAGCTCCGAGATGTTGGCGTCGACCGAGAAGGTCGCGGCCTTGGTATCGGTGGTGACGCCCATCATGAACGCCTTGGAGAAGCCGCCGATGAAGTCCGAGCCGCCGGTGAAGGTCAGGCTGTAGCCGTACACGGCCCAGATCACGGTGACGACGCAGACGGTGTAGAACACCTGCATCAGGACGGAGAGCATGTTCTTGGAACGGACGAGACCGCCGTAGAACAGGGCGAGGCCGGGGATCGTCATCAACAGCACCAGCACTGTCGATGTCATCATCCAGGCGTTGTCTCCCTTGTTGATTGTTGGCTCGGCGTAGGCTGCGGTCGCAGCGAACAGGCCGACTGCGAGAGCCGCCAATCCCGCGCCATAGGGACGCTTGAACGTCATAATATTCACTCCTGCTTGGATAAGGTTGAGCGCGAAATCAGAGGGCCGCGGCATCGGCCTCGCCGGTGCGGATGCGCACCGCGTGGTCGAGGTTGATGACGAAGATCTTGCCGTCGCCGATCTGTCCGGTTTTCGCCGCGGACGTGATAGCGTCGATGGTCTTGTCGACCTGGTCGGAGGCGACCGCGACCTCGATCTTGATCTTGGGCAGGAAGCTCACGGCATATTCGGCGCCGCGATAGATTTCCGTATGGCCCTTCTGGCGGCCATATCCCTTGACTTCCGTCACCGTGAGACCATGAACGCCGATGGCGGTCAGGGCGTCACGGACTTCTTCCAGCTTGAATGGCTTAATGATCGCCATAACAATTTTCATGGGTCCTATCCCCGCTTGGGCCCGGTCCGGACATGGCCGGGCGTTCTCGACTGGTTCGCCACGAGGGAGAAGTTCACTACGCGGGCACAGCCGGGACCCTTAGAATCAAATGCCGTGCCAGATCGGGCATGTTGCCTAACGGACTATGAAAACGGGGCTTTTCGCGTTTGACGGGTATTGCAGTGCGGTGCGCTATTCCGTCGCGCCCAAAACGTGGTCACGCCTGCTTAAAACGCGAGCACGACAGGCTGCCGACACAATGTTGCTCATGTGTCGGGCAGCAGAAAGGTAATTTTGTAGCGTCGGCGCCTATTGCAGGGCTTCGCCGTGCTGCGAAATATCCAGCCCCTCGAGTTCCTGCTCACGGGATACGCGTAGAGGCACGAACAGGCTGACCAGCTTGAGCAGGATGAAACTCACGCCTGCCGACCAGACGAAGGTGACGGCGATCCCATAGAACTGGATCAGAAGCTGCTGCGGATGGCCCTCGAACAGGCCGGCGGTGCCGCCGATGGCGCTGGTTGCGAACACGCCGGCGAGCAGGGTTCCGGTCAGGCCGCCGATGCCGTGGACGCCGAATACGTCGAGGGAATCGTCATAGTTGAAGCGGTGCTTCAGCCAGGTGCAGGCCCAATAGCAGATCGCGCCGGCAATGACGCCGATGACGATGCCGTGCCAGGGCGCCACGAATCCGGAGGCCGGTGTGATGGTGCCGAGCCCGGCCACCGCGCCGGAGATCATGCCGAGCACGGAGGGCTTGCGCCGCGTCGACCATTCGATCGCGCCCCAGGTCAACGCGCCGGCGCAGGCGGCGAGGTGCGTTGCGATGATCGCCATCACCGCGCGTGAATTGGCCGCGCCCGCCGAGCCGCCGTTGAAGCCGAACCAGCCGACCCACAACAGGCCGGTGCCCATCACCGCAAGCGAAAGATCGAACGGCGAGAGATTTTCGCTGCCATAGCCGTGGCGGCGTCCCATCACCTTCGCCGCAACGAGGCCGCCGGTGCCGGCCGACAAGTGCACCACGAGACCGCCGGCAAAGTCGAGCACGCCCATGCTGCTGAGGAAGCCGCCGCCCCACACCCAATGCGCCAGCGGAATGTAGACGAAGATGAACCAGGCGACGGAGAACAGCAGATAGGCGGAGAACCGCATCCGGTCGGCGACCGAGCCCGCGACCAGCGCCACCGTGATGATGGCAAAGGTCATCTGGTACAGCATGAACAGCGCTTCCGGGATGGTCTTCGCCGCCGGATTGACGCTGTCCATGGTCATGCCGGCGAGAAACCAGCGGTCGAGCGTGCCGATCCACGGGCCATCGCCGACGAAGCACAGCGAATAGCCGAACGCGACCCAGAGAATGGAGATCAGCGCGACCGCGGCGAGGCTCTGCGCCATGGTGGCGAGCACGTTCTTCTTGCGCACCATGCCGGCATAGAACAGCGCGAGGCCCGGGATCGTCATCATCAGCACCAGCGCGGTAGCGACGGTCATCCAGGCGGTGTCGGCGGCGCTGATCTCGCTTGCCGCGGCCTGTGCCGGCGCGGCCATGAGCAGCACAATTCCGATCGGCGCAGCCATTGCGGCTGCGCGGCGCAACAATCCCGCCATATCGTTCCCCCCGGCATCAATTGGCGTCGCACATCTGGCGTCGTTGCCCGGTGCGATCGAAGAAGAATATCAGAGCGGCTTCGCGCGACGTGGCTCCCGGTTCGCGCGAAGAAGACGCCTCAAGACAAAAGATCCTAGAGCGCGTCGCTGTCGGTTTCGCCGGTGCGGATGCGCAGCGCGTGATCGATCGGCGTGACGAAGATCTTGCCGTCGCCGATCTGCCCGGTGCGCGCGGAGGCGGTGATCACACCCACGGCCTTGTCGGCGATGTCGGAGGCGACCGCGATCTCGATGCGCAGCTTGGGCAGGAAGTTCACGACATATTCGGCGCCGCGATAAATCTCGGTGTGGCCCTTCTGGCGGCCATAGCCCTTGACCTCGGTCACGGTCATGCCGTGGACGCCGATCGCCGTCAGGGCCTGGCGGACCTCGTCGAGCTTGAAGGGTTTGATGATCGCGACGACGAGTTTCATGGTCAGGCCTATTCCCCGGGGTGCGGCGCGCCGTATGTCCCCGGCGCTGCGTCAATCTGGCATCTTTCCGGGCAAATGGCACAAAAAACTTGCAGATTGAAGCGGAAAAACGTTTGGCCAGGGGCGGTCATGTGAATGGCCGCCTCTGTACAGGGCAAGTGTTCATCCTTCACAATGCATTTTTGGCATGGATGCGGTGAACCCGGGCCTGCCAGGCGGCACATAAGTAAGTACTTTGAGGGGACGCTTCATGGCGAGTTGGTTCTACGCATCCGAGGGCAAGCAGCAGGGGCCCTTTCCGGAAGGGCAATTCCGCGATCTCGTCGCCCAGGGGGTGGTGCGCCCGGACACGCTGGTGTGGACCGAGGGCATGGCCGGCTGGCAGAAGGCCGCCGAAATTCCCGGTCTGGTCGGAGGCGGCGGCGCGCCGCCGATGATGCCGGCGGGCGGCCCGCCGATGATGGGTGCCGGTGGCTATGCCGGCGGCGGAAGCGGTGGATCGCTGGCCGTCGATTTCGGCATCCTCGAGTTCACCTGGCGCACGCTCGTGCTGGTGATCGGCTCGTGCTTCATCATCCCGGTGCCGTGGCTGTTCGTCTGGTACACGAACTGGATCGTGCCCTGCTTCAAGGTCCCGGGACGACCCAATCTCAGCTTCACCGGCAGCGCGATGACGCTGGTGCCCTGGTTCTTCGGCTTCATCGGTCTGGCGATCGCGCTCGGCTTCGTCGGCAGCGAGATCCTGAGCAACCTGCTGTTCGTCGTGCAGATCGTGCTCTACTGGCTGCTGATCAAATGGATGATCGCGAACCTCGCCTCCAACGGGCAGCCGCTGGGCTTGAGCTTCACCGGCTCGGTCTGGGCCTATATCGGCTGGAATCTGCTGTTCGCGATTTCGATCATCACCATTATCGGCTGGGCCTGGGTCGCCGCAGCGCAGATGCGCTGGTTCTGCCGCAGCATCGAAGGCACGCGGCGCGAGATCGTGTTCACTGGCTCTGGTCTCGACATCCTCTGGCGCGGCATCGTCGCTGCGATCCTGTGCAGCCTGATCATCCCGATCCCGTGGGTCTATCGCTGGATCATGAACTGGTTTGCCTCGCAGACCGTGCTCGCGCCGCGCGGCTCCGTCGCAGCCTGATCCGGAAAGCCTCGAACGCGAGACCTCGCGTTCGAGGTGTCATCCCTTGCGCTCGCGTACCGAGCCTTCCTGCGCGACGGAAGCGACCAGCGTGCCGTCGGGCTTGAAGATGGATCCGCGCGTCAAGCCACGGCCGCCGCGCGCGCTCGGCGAATCCTGCGCGTAGAGCAGCCATTCGTCGGCGCGGAACGGGCGGTGAAACCACATGGCGTGGTCGAGGCTCGCCGGCATCATGCGCTTGTCGAACAGCGTGCGGCCATAGCGCGCCATGATCGCATCCAGCAGCGAGAAGTCCGAGGCGTAGGCGAGCGCACACATGTGCAGCGCCGGATCGTCCGGCAGCGTCGCCGCAGTCTTGATCCAGACATGGATGCGGCCGTCGTCGATCTTCTGGCCGAAATAGCGGCCAAGCTCGACCGGGCGCAGCTCGATCGGACGATCGGATTCGTAGTAGCGGCGGATGAACTCCGGCATTTCCTTGAACATCGGCTGCTTCGCCACCTCCTCCGCCGTGAGTTTCTCCGGCGGCGGCACGTCAGGCATCTTGTCCTGGTGATCGAAGGCGCTTTCCTCCTCGGCATGGAACGACACCATGATCGAGAAGATCGCGTTGCCGTGCTGGATCGCGGTGACGCGGCGGGTCGAGTAGCTCTTGCCGTCGCGCAGGCGTTCGACCTGGTAGATGATCGGAATCTGCGGATCGCCCGGCAGAATGAAATAGCAATGCAGCGAATGCGGCAGGCGGCCCTCGACGGTGCGGCAGGCCGCGACCATCGCCTGCCCGATCACCTGACCGCCGAACACGCGCTGCCAGCTGGTCTTCGGGCTGTTGCCGCGGAACAGGTTCACCTCGAGCTGCTCGAGGTCGAGGATCGAAATCAGGTCGATCAGGCTTTTGGACATGGACACAGCTCTCTGAAGTCGTCATTCCGCGACTTCGTCGCGCCCCGGAATGATACGATGGGGGCCGTTCCGCCCTCGTTTCACCGCACTGTTTCGCCCAGCTCAAGTCTGCTAGCAAGGCCGAGATTTGGCCGGGAAGCTTGGTATGTCGGTACAGGGTAGCATTGTCATTGGTGGCGGCGCGTTTGCCGGGCTCGCGCTGGCCCTGGCGTTGCGCCAGGGGCTCGGGCCCGAGATTCCCGTCATCGTCGCCGATCCCGCGCTCGGCACCCGGCCGAGCCGCGACCCCCGCGCCACCGCGATCGTGGCCGCCTGCCGCCGCCTGTTCGAGGCGATCGGCGCCTGGGACGCGGTCAAAAGCGAGGCGCAGCCGATCCTCGACATGGTCGTCACCGATTCCAAGCTGGAGGACGCCACCCGTCCGGTGTTCCTCAACTTCGCCGGCGACGTCGCGCCGGGCGAGCCTTTTGCGCATATGGTCGAGAACCGCCGCCTGATCGACGCGCTGACGGCGCGTGCGGAAGCCGAGGGCATCGATCTTCGTGCCACGACCGTCGCCTCCTACGACGCGCGTCCCGAAGGCATCGACGTGACGCTCGGCGACGGCAGCGTGATTGCGGCCAGCCTGCTGGTCGCCGCCGACGGCGCGCGGTCGAGGTTGCGCGAGCGCGCCGGCATTCCAACCCATGGCTGGGAGTACGATCAGTCCGGCATCGTCGTCACCGTCGGCCACGAGCGCGACCACGAGGGCCGCGCCGAAGAACATTTTCTGCCTGCCGGTCCCTTCGCGATCCTGCCGCTGTCTGGAAAACGCTCCTCGCTGGTGTGGACCGAGCGCCGGGCCGAGGCCGCGCGCATCGTGGCGCTCGGCGAGGAGGAATTTCACGCCGAGCTCGAGCAGCGCTTCGGCCTGCATCTCGGCGAGGTGAAGGTGCTCGACAAGCCGCGCGCGTTCCCGCTGTCCTATTTCGTCGCGCGCTCCTTCATCGCCACCCGCCTCGCGCTGGTCGGCGACGCCGCCCATGTCATCCACCCCATTGCGGGCCAGGGTCTCAACATGGGGCTGAAGGACGTCGCGGCGCTGGCCGAGGTCGTCGTCGATGCCGCGCGGCTCGGCATGGATATCGGCGCGGCCGACGTGCTCGAGCGCTACCAGCGCTGGCGCCGCTTCGACACCATGGCGATGGGCGTTGCCACCAACTCGCTGAACTTCCTGTTCTCGAACCAGTCGACGCTGCTGCGCACGGTCCGCGACATCGGCCTCGGCCTCGTCGACCGCGCCCCGCCGCTGAAGAACCTGTTCATCCGCCAGGCCGCCGGACTCACGGGCGAGGTGCCAAGATTGTTGAAGGGCGAGGCGTTGTAGCGGCGAATCGCGTGTAGCGATTGGCGAGTAGGTCCCTTCGCTATTCGCTACTCCCTATTCGCTCACATTCAATCGATCTTGCGCGCCTCTTCCGGCAGCATGATCGGGATGCCGTCGCGGATCGGATAGGCGAGCTTGGCGCTTCGCGAGATCAGCTCCTGCCTCGCAGCATCGAACTCCAGCGGGCCTTTGGTCAGCGGGCAGACGAGAATCTCCAGCAATTTGGGGTCGACGCTGGCTTCGGGACGTTCGGTGGGCGCGTTCATTGGGGTCTCCGGCGATCGGCTGCCTCTAGCACAGAATTTCGCGCCCGCCCATCGCGCGGCTCAAGCCGTGACCATCGTGAAGAACCTCGTCGAGCAGGGCCTGGAACGCACCGAGGTCTGCGAAATGCTAATAGAAGCTGCCGCGCGACACCCCGTGGCCCTTACCAGCGGGTCGGCATAAGCTTCGTCGTCGCGCTCGCTGTCGCCGGCGACGAGCGGCGCATCGAATCCGCGCTGCGCCTGACCAGCGTGCGCGTTCGCGCTCAGATTAGAATCGATCTAAGGCGACCGATTAGAACTTATCTAAGACGATCGGTGCGCATCCCGATTGACTTCATCTTCCCCTTTGCTTCCTTCGACGCGGCTCGCATAGCGCGTACGGCAGAGGAGAAGATGTTCGTGAAGGTCATTCGTGTTGTTGCCATCGCACTGACGATCGGGATGGGCATGGGCTCGGCGGCCATGGCCGACGGTTTCAAGAACTGCACAAAGCTCGACAAGGCGTCGTGGAAGCCGGCCAGCGAAGCCGAAGCCAAGGCCAAGGCTCTGGGTTACGAGGTGCGGCGATCCAAGATCGAAGGCTCGTGCTACGAGGTCTACGGCGTCAAGGAAGGCAAGCTCTACGAGCTGTTCTACAGCCCCGAAGACCTCAGCCTGAAGCACACGATCGCCAAGTAAACCGCCAAGTAAACGGCCGGGCGAATCGTCAAGCTGGCGGTGAAGGAGGCCGCGCGGATTGATCTGCGCAAGGCAGGGCTCGAGGATGGTCTTCGCTTGATTGAGGAAGCGATCCCGCAAGCGCGCGGGGCGTCCGAGAGGGCCCCTGCGGATCGAACCGCTTCGCGGACGGTTTTGGTCTGGGACCTGCCGCTGCGCCTTTGGCACTGGAGCCTCGCGGCCTGCGTTCTGGCCGCGTGGTTCACGCCGACCGTCTATGATCGGCTTCACCGCTTCGTCGGCTATGCGGTGCTTGGGCTCCTCGCCTTCCGGCTCGTCTGGGGCTTCTGGGGAAGCCGCTATTCGCGTTTCCGCATGATCAGGGCCAGGCTCCGGGCCGCGCCAAGCTATCTCTGGAATCTGCGCCGCGGCATCACCGGCCGCTATATCGGGCTCAATCCGGCCGGCACGGTGATGCTCGTGGCGCTGCTGGTCTCGCTGGCTGTTTCGGCGATCACCGGCGCGATGTCGGTCACCGTCACGTTCTTCGGTGTCTGGTGGGTCGAGGACACCCACCATTATTCGTCGGACGCGGTCATCGTCCTGGTCGTGCTGCATGTGGTGGGCGTGCTGCTGATGGGGATTCTCCAGCGCGAGAATCTGACCCGCGCGATGCTCACCGGCCGCAAGCATATTCGCAATCGTCCCTAGAGATTCGCCTCCGCTCGTTCCGTTGCGCTTTCCGGCGCGGCGCCGTCGCGCGCCGGTGGTCGGCAAAGTTCAAATTGCGCCGATGAGCTTAATGCGTCGATAAGCATCCAATCAGTCACGGCACAAAATCAACGCGATTGGCCCGTTTCTATCTCGGCAATGTTGCCGATGGAGCGGCTTGGATGTTTCGTGTCTTGTCTTGCCTTACCGTCGAACATGATGTTCGGCTCGTCGTGCTCGCCGGTTTGGTCTGCTTCGTCGCCAGCATCGTCGCGGTCAGTATCTTCCATCGTGCGATCGCGGCGCGCGCAAGAACGCGCCTGATCTGGATCGCGATTGCCGGCGCCGCCATCGGCTACGGCATCTGGGCAACGCATTTCGTCGCCATGCTCGCTTACGAGCCGGGCGTTGCGACCGGCTACGGCATCGTGCTGACGTCGCTTTCGCTGGCCACCGCAATGTTTCTGACGTCGGTCGGCTTCGGCGTCGCGGCCGGCGATTCCGGCCGGTGGCGCCCGGGGACAGGCGGCATCATCATCGGCGGCGGCATTGCCAGCATGCACTATCTCGGAATGTGGGCGCTTGAAGTGCCCGGCCGCGTCGCGTGGTCGCTTGATCTCGTGCTCGTCTCGATCGTTCTCGGCATGTGCTTCGGCTATGCCGCCCTGGCTGTCGCGATCAAGTATCGGAACTACCAGGGCACGCTCGCGGCGGCAGTCCTGCTGACGCTTGCCATCATGTCGCATCACTTCACGGCGATGGGTGCGGTGCATATCACGCCGGATCCCACGCGCGCGACGAGCACCCTGTCGCTGTCTCCGGCCGTTCTCGCGCTTGCGATCGCCGGTGTCGCACTGTCCGTGCTGGGCACGAGCTTGATCGGCGTGCTGGCCGATCGTCGCCTGGCAAGCAGAACCGCCAGGTTCGAGGAGATCATCAGCCAGCTTTCGGTCGCCCGTCAGCAGCTCGAAGATTCCCAGCGGGAATTGCAGGAGCAGACGCTGAGGCTCGACACGGCCATCAACCACATGGTCGAGGGCCTTTGCATGTTCGATGCCGAGAAGCGGCTCGTCATATGCAACGAGCGCTACGCCAGACTGTACCGGCTGCCGCCGGAGCTGTTGCGCGCGGGAACCGCGCACCGCGACATCATCCGGCATCGCATCATGAACGGCATACTCGACGGCGATGTCAGCGATTTGGCCGCCGAACGGCAGATCGCCAAGCTCGATGCATTGCCGGTCCATGCGGTTTCGAGCCGGATCGACGCGTTCGCCGACGGCCGGCTGATCTGCGTGACGCGGCAGCCGATGGCCGGCGGCGGCTGGGTGGCCACGCATCTCGACGTCACGGAGCAGCGCCGGTCAGAAGCCAAGATCACCTATATGGCACAACACGACGCGCTGACGGAGCTGCCGAACCGCGTCCTGCTCAGAGCGCGCTTGGAACGTGCTCTGGCCGACACGCGTGACGGAAACCTCCATTTGGCGGTCCTGATGCTCGACCTCGATCGATTCAAGGAGATCAACGACACGCTCGGACATCCGGCAGGCGACTCGTTGCTGCGTTCAGTGGCGGCCCGCTTGCAGGATTGCGGCAGGGAGACGACGTTCATCGCTCGACTGGGCGGCGACGAATTCGCCGTCGTCGACTACGTGACAAGCCCGGCGATGGACGCGGCGGCCTTGGCCGAGGCGATCAAAGGCGCGCTCTGCGAACCGTTTGATCTCGGCGATCACCAGGTCATCGTGGGCACCAGCATCGGAATCGCCGTCGCGCCTCGCGACGGGACCGATTCAGACACGATCCTCAAGAGCGCCGATCTCGCCCTCTACGCGGCGAAGGGCGGCGGACGCGGCGCATTCCGTTTCTTCGAGCCGGAGCTCGATCAGCGCATGCACGTCCGCCGCAACCTGGAAAAGGATCTGCGCAAGGCGCTGGCGCGGGGCGAATTCGAGCTTCAGTACCAGCCGTTCGTGAGTGTGGAGAGCGGACGAATCTGCGGCTATGAGGCGTTGTTGCGGTGGCATCACCCCGAGCGTGGTCTGGTCTTGCCGGGCGAGTTCATTCCGCTCGCGGAGGAAACCGGCCTGATCCTGCCCATCGGTGAATGGGTCCTGAGGACCGCCTGCGCCGAAGCAGCCAGGTGGCCCTCCGATCTGAAGATCGCGATAAACTTGTCTCCCGCGCAATTCAGAGGCAAGGATCTCGTCGCCTCGATTGTCGGTGCATTGGCAAATTCGGGAATCGCCTCGAACAGGCTCGAGCTCGAGGTCACCGAGACCGTCATCATGCACGACAGCGGGGCTGTATTCGCCGCGCTCGGCCAATTGCGCAAGCTCGGCGTGCGGATTGCCCTCGACGATTTCGGCACCGGCTATTCGTCGCTGAGCTTCCTGCAGAAGTTCCCGTTCGACAAGGTCAAGATCGATCGCAGCTTCGTCAGCGAGATCGCCAGTGCGACGGAAGAGTCTCATCGGATCGCGCGCGCAGTGGTCCGGTTCGCCACCAGCCTCGGCAAGACATCCACAGCCGAGGGCGTCGAAACCGCCGAGCAGCTGGCCATCCTGCGCGAGGAGGGCTGCATCGAGGCGCAGGGCTATTATTTCAGCCGGCCGCTGCAGGCCTCCAGGATCGCGCCACCGGCGCAGCGCAAGGCGGAAGCGGCCATCCACGCAGCCTGAAGCGCGATGCGGTCAGGCTGAACGCCGTCCCCTCACTGCAGCGGCGGATCGCCGCTGGTACGCTTCTTGGCGAGATCCATCTCGGTGACGGCGATCAGGATCTCGGCGCGGGTCTTCAGGTCGGGCGCCTCCAGCATGGCCTGCTTCTCGGCGGGGCCATAGGGCGACATCATCGCCAGCGCGTTGACGAGCGCCTCGTTGGGCGCGCTTTCCACGCCCTCCCAGTCGACCTTGAGATTGTTGGCTTTCAGGAAATCCGCCAGCACGGCCAGCAGCGCCTCGCGGTCGACCTCGTCCTCGCCCATGCGCGCGGTGAAGTCGTTGGCGAAGGCGAAGAAGTCCACCTTGCACTGCCGGTAGGCGGTGAGCACGTCGAGTTCCTCGATCACCTTGAAGCGCGAGACGCCGGTGAGCTCGAGGATGTAGCGGCCGTCGCCGGATTCGGCGAGCTGGGTGATGCGGCCGACGCAGCCGACCCGGAACAGCGTCGGCTTGTCGGAATCCTTCGGCGAGTGCGCGACGTCGGGCTGGATCATGCCGATCAGGCGATGGCCGTCGCGGAAGGAATCGTCGACCATCGCAAGGTAGCGCGGCTCGAAGATGTTGAGCGGCATCTGGCCGCGCGGCAGCAGCAGCGCGCCCGGCAGCGGAAACACCGGAATGATCTCCGGGAGGTCGGCGGGGCCGCGATATTCGATATTGATCGGCATCTGCCCGGTCCCCCTCGCCCTTGCTAGCGCATCATCCGGATCCGGAGGACCCCGTCGGCGCGAAGTGTGCAGCGGTTCTCCGAACAGAACATGCTCAAAACAGGGCCTTACGAAAACAGGATCACGAAAACAGGATCGTCGACAAGCGCTTGCGCCCCTCGACGGTTGCATCATCCGTGCCGCCCCACGCCTCGAAGAACTGCACCAGCTGCTTGCGGGCGCCGTCATCGTTCCATTTGCGGTCACGCTTGACGATCTCGAGCAGCTGCGCGGTGGCAGCAGCGCGGTCGCCTTTCGCGTTGAGCGCGGTCGCCAGGTCGAATCGGGCCTGATGATCCAGCGGGTTTGCGGCGACTTTCTGTTCCAGCTCCGCGACCGGTCCGAGCGACTGCGCCTGCTCGGCGAGATCGATTGTGGTCTGCACGGCCTTCACCGCGGGGTCGTTGCGCTTGGATTCCGGCACCATGGCCAGCGTCTGCTTGGCCTGCTCCATCGCGCCGGAGACGGCGTAGCACTTCGCAAGGCCGGCCAGCGCCGCGATATTGGTCGAATCATGCTGGAGCGCTTCGGCATAGATCTGCGCTGCCGCGGCGGCGTCGCCCTCGGCGAGCACCGCCTCGGCCTCCTGCACGATCTCGGCGACGTTGACCTCGCCCGGCGCGACGACGCCCTTGGTCAGCTTTTCGATGAAGGCATTGAGCTGGCTCTCGGGCACCGCGCCCATGAAGCCGTCGGCCGGCTGGCCGTTGACGAAGGCGATCACGGCCGGGATCGACTGGATGCCCATCTGGCCGGGGATCGCCGGGTGCTGGTCGATGTTCATCTTGACCAGCTTGACCTTGCCCTTGGCCGCCCTGACCGCCTTTTCCAGCACGGGGGTGAGCTGCTTGCAGGGGCCGCACCATTCCGCCCAGAAATCGATCAGCACCGGCTGGCGCTTCGATTCCTCGATGACGTCCTTCACGAAGGTCTGGGTGGTGGTGTCCTTGATCAGATCGGCGGCGGCCGGGTTTGCGGCTCCGTTACCCTGGTCGATGATCGTCACGGGATCCCCTTGTCTGATGTCCGGAATGGCGGCTCTTTAGCACGCCGCCGCTTCCTCTGCTGCGCTGTCGGCTCCTAGATTGGGCCGAATGGGCCGAATTTCAATCCATCGCGGCCGATTCGGCGGTTCCGGAGCGTTTTCGGGCTGTTTGGCCGCATCAGGGGTCGATATTGGCCCCCGGATTGCGCATCTAGGCCGCCGGTAGCTGTTGCATTCCCCTCCCGCTTTTGGCATACGACAGCCGTTGCCGGCGCGTCACGCGACCGACACAGGATGCGGGTGTAGCTCAGTGGTAGAGCACGACCTTGCCAAGGTCGGGGTCGAGGGTTCGAGCCCCTTCGCCCGCTCCAATTTTCTCCAAAGCATCCAGCTGATCCGGACGGAAACGTGGTTCGCCACGCCGCCGGCGACTGCCTTGGGTTTGCAATGACGATCCTGGTTACCGGCAGTGCCGGCCATCTCGGTGAAGCCGTTATCCGCACCCTGCGTGGGCGCGGGTCGCCCGTGCGCGGGATCGATCTGAAGCCTTCGCCCTTCACTGACGCGGTCGGATCGATCGTCGATCCCGGATTCGTGCGGCGCCAGATGGACGGCGTCGCGGCGGTGATCCATACGGCGACGCTGCACAAGCCGCATGTGGCGACCCACAGCAAGCAGGACTTTGTCGACACCAACGTATCGGGCACGCTCAATCTGCTCGAGGCGGCCGCGGCGGCCGGCGTGAAGAGTTTCGTCTTCACCAGCACCACCAGCGCGTTCGGCTCGCAGCTTCGGCCGGCGGCGGGACAGGCGGCGGTGTGGGTCAACGAGGACCTGCCGTCCGTTCCGAAAAATATCTACGGCACCACCAAGCTGATGGCGGAGACGCTCTGCGAGCTGTTCTTCCGCGAGCGCGCCCTGCCGGTCGTGGTGTTGCGGACCTCGCGCTTCTTTCCGGAGGACGACGACGATCCCGCAATGCGGTCGGCTTACGCACTGGACAACGCGCAGGCCAACGAGCTGCTCTATCGCCGGCTGGACATCGTCGACGCGGTCAGCGCCCATCTGCTCGCCGTCGAGCGTGCGCCCAACGTCGGTTTCACCCGCTACATCATTTCGGCGACCAGCCCGTTCGAGCAGCCTCATCTCGCGGCGCTGGCGCGCGATGCCGCGGGTGTCGTGCGCGAGCTCTATCCGGATTGCGCCGAGCTCTATGCGGCGCGCGGCTGGAGCCTGTTTCCCGAGATCGACCGCGTCTATGTCAACGAACGCGCGCGGCGCGAGCTGGGCTGGCGGCCCGAATTCGACTTCGCGCATGTGCTGCGCAGCCTGCGCGCGGGCCGCGATTTTCGCAGTGCGCTGGCGCGCGAGATCGGGGCCAAGGGCTATCACGACACGGCGTTCGACGATGGACCGTATCCCGTCGCCGGTTGAGCGCCGCGATCGATGTTTTGCTCGATGAGTCAAGTGCCTGCCGGGTCTCCCCTGAGCGGCGCGACTTGCGCCGTTCTACTGTGCATGGGGTTGTTTTCGCATTTTTTGTAGCGCCCCTCGCCTGGGCCGCGAACGAGGCGCGCGCCGTCTTGATTCCGCATCGCAGCGACAGCGCCCCCACCTCGCGCTTGGCCTCGTTGACATTCCGTCTCAATTTTTGCGCGGCGCAACCGCGGTGAATGCGCCGCGCTTCTCAGCGCTCGCAGATGTGCTAACCTTTTTGCGTCTGTCGTTCCGACCGACCCAAAACTTCGCCTCTCGACTAGCAAAAGAAAATAAATGCGCAGCCCTGACGGCTGCCTTAGGGGAGTGACGCGATGAGTTTCCACCGATCCGTCTTTCAATTCGTTTTGGCGCTTGCAGCGGCTGCTCTTCTTGCGGGGACCAGCGCCGGCTATGCGCAGCAGCAGGACAAGAACCGGGCGCTGAAGAAATACGAATCCGGCACCAAGGAGTTCTGGACCCGTCCGCCGGATGACTGGTTCCTGGGCGATGAGACCGAGGCGCAGAAGGGCCTCGCGCCGCCCTCGGGGCCGCCGACCGGCGCCTCCGACGCCGAGCTCGCCAACATCGTCAAGAAGATCAAGCTGCCGCAGGGCTTCAAGATCGAGGTCTACGCCTCGGGCGTGCTGGCGGCGCGGCAGATGGCCTGGGGTAACAAGGGCACCCTGTTCGTCGGCTCGTTCGGCCTCGGCAACGTCTATGCCATCAAGGACAATGGCGGGAAGAAGGAGGTCAAGACCATCCTCAAGGGGCTGAACATGCCGACCGGGCTCGCCGTCAAGGACGGCGCGCTCTACGTCATCGCTGTCGACAAGCTGATCCGCTACGACGACATCGAGAACAAGCTCGACAATCCCGGCGACGGCAAGGTCGTCTATGACGACATGCCGTCCTATGCCGCGCACGGCTGGAAGTACATCGCGGTCGACAAGGAAGGCTGGTTCTTCCTGCCGTTCGGGCCGCCCTTCAACATCGGCATCCCGCCGACCAGCGTCTCGCAGATCCGGCGCGTCGATCCCAAGACCGGTAACGCCGAAATCTGGGCGCTCGGCGTGCGCAACTCGGTCGGCGGCGACGTCGATCCGCGCACCGGCAAGCTCTGGTTCACCGAGAATGCCCGCGACTGGATCAGCGATGACCTGCCCTCGGACAAGCTGAACATGATCAACCGGATCGGCGAGCATTTCGGCTATCCCTATTGCCACCAGGGCAATCTGCCGGACGACAAGTTCGCGATGGGCCACAAGTGCTCCGAGTTCACGCCGCCCGTGCTGAATCTCGGCGCCCATGTCGCCCCGCTCGGCATGAAGTTCTATACCGGCGACCAATTCCCCGCCGAGTACAAGAACAACATCCTGATCGCCGAGCACGGCTCCTGGAATCGGCACAAGTACCAGGGCGCGCGAATCGTGCGCGTGATCGTCGGGCCCGATGGCAAGAACCCGAAGCGGGAGATCTTCGCCTCCGGTTGGCTCGAGGGCGACCAGGGCTATCTCGGCCGACCCAACGACATCATCCTCGCCAAGGACGGCTCGATCCTCGTCGCCGACGACTGGGCCGGCGCGATCTATCGCATCAGCTACAGCAAGAAGTAGCGCGCATACGACACGAGGCTGCGGTGCCGGAAGGGCCGCAGCCTCGTTTGCTTCAAGCTCATGCCGTCGTTCCGGACTACGCGCCAGCGCAAGTCCGGAACCCATGGCCCCGAGCCGTGGTTATGGACCCAGGGCGCTCCGCACGCCCCGGAAGCGACGCACTTGATCAGATCGGAATTCCCTCATGCGCCGGCCATTCATCTCGCACGCAATCAGCGCGATCGCGCTCCTGGCGCTCGGAGCCGTGCCGGCGGGTGCTGCCGATAATTCCGCGATCAAGGAAAAGGCCTCCGCCTGCGCCGGCTGTCACGGCGAGAACGGCATTTCGCAGACCGAGAACGTCCCCTCGCTCGCCGCGCAGCCCGATCAGTTCATCCAGTGGCAGCTGGTGTTCTTCCGCGCCGGCGCGCGCAAGAACGAGCAGATGAAACCGATCGCGGAGGAGATCACCAACGAAGACATCCGGAGTTTCGGCGCCTATTTCTCGCAATTGGCGCCGCCGAAGGGCCCGGAGGACAAGGATCCGGAGCTGTCGCAAAAGGGCGCGCAGGTTGCCGCGGGCCGCCGCTGCGCCTCGTGCCACACGGACAGCTATGCCGGCACCAAGGCCGTGGCGCGGCTCGCGGGCCAGCGCGAGGAATATCTGATCAAGGCGCTGCACGACTACAAGGCCGGCCAGCGCATCGGCAACGGCGTCGCTGCGATGGTCGATGTCGCCTATCGCATGAGCGACGAGGAGATCACCGCCGTCTCGCACTATCTCGCGCATTTGAAGTAGCGCGGGATGCAAACGCGGCTCGTCATGCCGGGGCGCGCAAAGCGCGAACCCGGGACGACACCGAGTGTGTAGCTGCAGTTATCCCAGCCGCTGCTTCTCATACGCCTTCAAATGCGTGTAGGCGATGCGGAGCTTGGGCACCGGCACCTTGGCGGCGTCGGCGCGCGCGATGAGGTCGCCGATGACGTGATCGGCCTCGACCGGCAGGCCGGCCTTGATGTCGCGGAACATCGAGGCCGTCATCGGCGAGCCCTCGGTGGTGAGGTTGCCCTTCACCCGCTCGAAGAACGGCCCGCCCGGCGGATAGCCCGACGCGGTGGCGATCGCGCTGGTCTCATCCAGCATGCCGAGCAGGAAATCCCGGCCGCCGGGCGCTGCGAGGATGTTGCCGACGGAGGTCCGCATCAGGCTGGTGGATGCCGCCAGCGAAGCGAGGAATACCCACTTCTCCCACATGTCCTGCATGATGTTCTGGCTGGCGGCGGCGCCGGTGATGCCGCTCTTGAAGGCTTCGTCGATCGCCTTGACGCGATCGGACAGCTTGCCGTCGCGCTCGCCGTAGCTGAGCGCCTGCATCGGCTGGAGCTGCACCACCTCACGCTGCTCGTTCAAGGTCGCGGCGATGGCGCAGAGGCCGCCGAGCACGCGCTCCTTGCCGAACTTGGCATCGAGGATGTCGAGATGCTTCATGCCGTTCAGCATCGGGATGATCGAGGTGTTCGGCCCGACGGCGGCTGCGAACGACTTGATGGCATCGTCGAGATCGAACGCCTTGCAGCTGAGCAGCACGACGTCGAACTTGTCCTTGAGCGCGTCGGCCTGCACGGTCGGCGGATTCTTCACGGTCACGTCGCCATTCGGGCTCTTGATGACGAGTCCGGCGCTGGCGAGCTCGCCGGCCCGGCGCGGCCGGACCAGGAAGGTGACGTCGCGGCCGGCCTGCAACAGCCTGCCACCAAAATAGCCGCCGATGGCGCCGGCGCCGACCACCAGGATACGCATGCGAGAGCTCCGTTGAACGAGGCGAATGGCGAGTAGGGAATAGCGAATAGGGTGAGAGGCCGCAAATCACGAGTCACAATTTCACGACTCGCTATTCGCCATTCCCTATTCGCCCCGTTCCAGCACCATCTCCTCGACCTCGCGGAGCTGCTCCTTGCCAAAGAACATCTCGTTCCCGACGAAGAAGGTCGGCGAGCCGAACGCGCCGCGCACGACCGCCTCCTCGGTGTTCTTGATCAGCTTGGCCTTCACCTCGGGTTCCTGCGCGCGGGTGAACAGCTTCTGGGCATCGAGGCCGGAGGAGGCCAGCGCCTTCGCCGCGACTTCAGGATCGTCCATCTTCTTCGGCTCGCGCCACATGTGATGGAAGGCGGCCTCGACATAGGCCTCGAACACGCCTTCCGCTTGCGCCGCGATCGCCATGCGCATGAGGTTCAGCGTGTTGACGGGAAAGTGCGGATTCCAGACATAGGGCTGGACCTTGAAGCGCCTGATGAAGCGCTCGGTCTCGACCTGCTGGAATTCACGCTTGTTCTTGATGCCGGCGAGCGTCTCGGCCGGCGACCTGTTGTTGGTCGACTTGAAGATGCCGCCGAGCAGGATCGGGACGTATTCGAACCTGACGCCGATGCGCTGCTCGATCGCGGGGATCGCGAGATGGCTGAGATAGGCGTTCGGGCTGCCGAAATCGAACAGGAACTGCGGGGCAATACGGGTCAACTTTCTTCTCCCTCAGGGCGGCTTTCGCACATTGTGGCGCAGCGCACGCCACAGGTCCACCGTTTAATGATGGTCATAATACTCTGACGATCAGATCAGGCGGCGGATCGCCCGCTTGCGCCACACCAGGAGGTAATAGCCCATCTGCAAAACGAACATGGCGCAGAACACGATCGGATAGGCGGCCCATACGCCGTCGATGCCGATCGTGCGGCTCAGGATGATCGCGGCCGGCAGCTCGATCACGACGATCGCGAAGATCGACAGCAACATCGGCGTGAACGCCACGCCGCCGGCACGCATTGCGCCCGAAAACACGGTCGCCAGGCCGAACGGCACCGAGCTCCACAAGGCGATGTAAAGCAGTTCTTTCGCCAGATCGAGCACGACGCCGTCGGTGATGAAGATGCCAAGCACGGCGCGCGGTGCGAGATAGATCAGGGCCACCAGCCCGCCGGTCAGCACGAGGTTGAACGCAACGCCGGTGCGCACGATGCCGTCGAGGCCCGCCCTGTCACCGCCGCCAATCGCCTGCGCGCCGAGGATCGAAACCGCGATCGAAATCGACATCGCCGTGAACTGCGTGTAGCCCATCACCTGGTTGACGGCGCCGTACGCGGCCGTGGCGTTCGAGCCGAAGCTGTTGACGAGACCAAGCAGCACCAGCTCGGCGATGGCCATGGCCACCATGCCGATGGCGCTTGGCAGACCGATGCCGAGAACGTTTCGCAGCACGGCGCCGTTGAACCGAAGATGACACATCATGACGGCGTCCGGTGCGAGCGCGTGCTTCCTCCGCAGCAGATGGACGGAGAGCGCGATCAGCGTCACCGCGTTGGCGATCGCCGATGCCCACGCCGGACTGGTGATTCCAGCCGCTGGCAATCCCGACGTGCCGCGGATCAGCAATGGCGTTAGAATCAGGCCGACCGCAGTCGACAACGCCAGCGCCAGCAGCGGCGTCAGCGCATCGCCGACGCCGCGCATCATCGCCGTCATCAGCAGGAAGACGAAGCCGAGCGGCATGGTCAGCAGCATGATCCTCGCATAGGCGCTGGCCTGATCGAGAATGTCCGGCGGCGTGGCGAGCGCCATCATCAGTTCACGGCTGAAGAGCCCGCCAATCAGTGCGATCGAGATCGACAGCAGCAGGCCGACTGCGAGTGTCGAGCCCGCGATGACCTTGATCCGTCCGTGCGCGCCTGCGCCAAAGGCTTGGCCGATCAACACCGTGGCGCCGGTGCTCAGTCCCATGACGAAGGCGAACAGGAAGAACATCACGGGGAAGAACACCGAGACTGCCGCCAGCGCGTCGACGCCGATCATCTGGCCGAGATAGACGTTGCTGACGGTGCCGAACAGCGATTGCAGCGCGTTGCTCAGCATCAAGGGCGCGAGGAAGCGGAGGAATGTCGTCCAGAGCGGTTTTGGGGCGGACATGGATCGGCCTTTCGTCAGGGCGTGCGAAACCGTTGCCGCGCAATGCGCGGCTCGGCCGTCGATGGAGGTTGTGAAGAGCGCCGCGCGGTTTACGCGCGGTCGCTGTAGGCGAGCTTGACGATGTGGTCGCGGATGTCGGGCGGCCAGTCGGCGATAGTTGCGGTGAAGCGCCGCCGGTCGTCTGCGAACAGCGCGCGCGAAGCTTCCTCGAACCGCGGCAGATTGCCGGCCATGGTCGACATGAAGTGATAGGCCGCATCGCGCGCCTGCCGCTCGCGGTCCTTGTCGCCGCTCGCGCGCCTCGCCTCGTCGACGAGCTTGCGCAGCGCGACCGAGGCGCCGCCCGGCTGCGCGCCGAGCCACTCCCAGTGCCGCGGCAACAGCGTCACCTCGCGTGCGACGACGCCGAGCTTGGGCCGGCCGCGCCCGCGTGGCTCGCTCGGCGGCGCGCTCTCCTCGACCGGCGGCGGGACGAGCTTGGCCAGCCGTGCCAGCACCTCGCGATCGCCGCCGCGCAGATCGAAGTCGATCGATCGGCCCGTGGCATCCTCGAAGATGATGATGGCCTCGTCCGGCCGCGGCGCCACCCGCTTGACCACAAGCGCGACTTCGCCTGCGGGTCCGGACACCAGGCGACGCGGCCCCTGGAACGCGGTGAAAGTCCGATGCATTGAAATTATTGCCATATTGATGACGTCGGGTCTCATTTAATACCCGGGTAAATTATCAACGTCAATATACCCGGGTGAAAATATTCGCACCCTCGGCTCGACATTGCGCCCCTGGGCTGGCACCAACGGCGCCGCCGCACGACTGCGCCTAGCTACCACGCCTAGCCCTGGGGACCTCACGATGCTGATTGTTCACCACCTCAACAATTCCCGCTCGCAGCGCGTGCTGTGGTTGCTCGAGGAGCTAAGCGTCCCTTACGAGATCGTGCGCTACCAGCGCCAGCCCGACATGCGTGCGCCGAAGGAGCTGCGCGCCATCCACCCGCTCGGCAAGTCGCCCGTCGTCACCGACAACGGCAACACCATCGCCGAGTCGGGTGCGATCATCGAATATATCCTCGCGACCTACGGCAATGGCCGGCTGATTCCGCCGCCTGATACACCGGAGCGGCTGCGCTTCACCTATTGGCTGCATTATGCCGAGGGATCGGCGATGCAGCCGCTGCTGCTGAAGCTGCTGTTCACGCTGATGCCGAAGCGCGCGCCGGCGCTGCTTCGTCCGCTGGTGCGCAAGGTCTCGAACCAGGCGCTGACCACGCTGGTCAATCCGCAGCTCAAGCAGCACATGGACTATTGGGAAGGTGAGCTTGCGAAGAGCGAATGGTTTGCCGGCAACGAATTCACCGCAGCCGACATCCAGATGAGCTTTCCGCTCGAAGCGGCGCAAGCGCGCGGCGGGCTCGAGCAGGGCCATCCCAAGGCAATGGCATTCCTCGAGCGCATCCACGCGCGCCCGGCCTATGCGCGTGCGCTGGAGAAGGGCGGGCCGTACGAGGTGGGGCGGTAAGCGAAGCGGTTACTGGCCGGCCGCTTCTGCGCCCCGTGTGCGGGGATCCGGTGCGCCGAGCGGTCCGTTCGGCGACACCAGAATCGAATTGGCCGACGTCTGTCCCATCGGCTCGACGATCGCGTGGCCTCTCGCCTTCAGTTCGAGCAGCACATCCTCGGCAAACCCGCGCTCGATCCGCACTTCGTCGGGCAACCATTGATGATGCAGCCGAGGCGCTGCGACGGCGGCCGCGACATCCATCTTGTAGTCCAGGACGTTCACGATCACCTGCAGCACGCTGGAAATGATGCGGCTGCCGCCGGGCGAGCCCGTCACCAGCACCGGCTTGCCGTTCCTGAGCACGATGGTCGGCGACATCGACGAGAGCGGACGTTTGCCAGGTCCGGGCAGATTGGCCTCGAAGCCGACGAGGCCGTAGGCATTGGAAGCGCCGACCGCGGCGGTGAAATCGTCGAGCTCGTTGTTGAGCAGCACGCCGGTGCCGTCGGCAACGAGGCCGACGCCGTAGCTGAAGTTCAGCGTGTAGGTGTTGCTGACCGCGTTGCCGCGGGAATCCACCACGGAGAAATGCGTGGTGTTGCTGCCCTCACGCGGCGAGGGGGCCGCAGAGGCGAGCTCTTTCGACGGCGTGGCGCGATCGGCCGTGATGCCGGAACGCAGCTTGGCGGCGTAGTCCTTCGCGGTGAGCGTCTCGATCGGTGCGTTGACGAAGGCGGGATCGCCGAGATAGCGCGCGCGGTCCGCATAGGCCCGCTTCATGGCCTCGACCAGGAGATGCAGGGATGCCGGCGATCCCTGCTTCAAATCGCCAAGCTGAAAGCCCTCGAGGATGTTGAGCGTCTCCACCAAGACGATGCCTCCGGACGAAGGCAGCGGCATCGACACGATGTCGTAGCCGCGATAGGTGCCGCGCACCGGCGCGCGGATCACGGCCTGATAGGCTTTCAAATCGGCCGGCGTCATGATGCCGCCGGCATCAGCCACGGCTTTGGCGAGCTTTTCCGCGACCGGTCCCTCATAGAAGCCGCGCGGTCCCTGTGCCGCGACGGCCGACAGCGTTTCGGCAAGGTCGCCCTGCATCAACCTGTCGCCCTCGCGAAGCGGCGTGCCGTCGGCCCGCGAGAAGATTTTTGCGGTCGAAGGCCAGCGTGCCAGCCGCCGGTGCCAGCCCGGCAGCGTATCGGCGATGTCGTCGCTGACGACGAAACCATCGCGGGCGAGCGCGATCGCAGGCTCGAGCAATTGCGCTAGCGTGAACCGGCCCGAGCCGTATTTCTCGAGTGCCAGATTGAGTCCCGCGACCGTGCCGGGCACGCCGACGCCAAGGGCGGAATCCCGTGACTTCGCCGGATCGGGCTTGCCGTCGGCGCCGAGGAAGATCTGCGGATTGGTCGCAGCCGGTGCCGTCTCGCGGTAGTCGATCGTGATGTCTTCGTTGCGGTCGGCGGAATGGATCACCATGAAGCCGCCGCCGCCGATATTGCCGGCGCGCGGATAGGTCACGGCCATCGCAAAGCCGGTCGCGACGGCTGCATCGACCGCATTGCCGCCGCGCCGCAGGATCTCGGCGCCGACTTGCGCGGATATCTTCTCCTGCGCGACCACCATGCCGTGTTCGGCGGCAATGGCGCGCACCGTGCCGGGCGCGGCTGGAACATAGGTCTGTCGCGCATCCTGGGCAGTCGCGGCGGCGAGACCGAACGCCAGAGCGGCTATGACGGCGAAAAACGTTCGCCGTGTCGAATGTGACGACATTATCAAACTTCCGCCGGGACTTCGGACCAGTTCACACGCCTCGCCGCAATGCTATACGGTTTGGCTCAAGAGAGGCAAAACTGTTCGTGATGAGGCCTGCGTGATGACGACGATCGCCCCGGATGCGCGCATGGCCGATGCGCCGCGGACTTATCCGCCACGCGCCGCCGTCGTCAGCTGGATCTTCTTCGATTGGGCCGCGCAGCCCTATTTCACGTTGATCACGACCTTCGTGTTCGCACCGTATTTCGCCACCAGCGTTGCGCCGAATCCCGCCACCGGCCAATCGCTATGGGCGTTTGCGATGGCTTCGGCGGGCCTTGTAATCGCGCTATTGTCGCCGGTGCTGGGAGCCATCGCCGACGCTGCGGGCCGCAGGAAACCATGGATCGCCGGATTCGGCACGGTGCTGGTGCTGGCATCGTGCACGCTGTGGATCGGCAGGCCCGGCGATGTCGCCGTCATTCCGTTGCTGCTCACCGCGGTTGCGCTCGCCAGCGTCGGTGCCGAGTTCGCCACCGTCTTCAACAATGCGATGATGCCGACCCTGGTGCCGCCGGAGCGGATCGGCCGGCTCTCCGGCACCGGCTGGGCGACCGGCTATGTCGGCGGCATCGTCAGCCTGATCATCGTACTCGGCCTGCTCGTCGCCAATCCCGAGACCGGCCGCACGTTGCTCGGCCTCACGCCATTGTTCGGGCTCGATCCCGTGACGCATCAGGGCGATCGCGCCGCCGGGCCGCTGACCGGGCTGTGGTTCATCATCTTCGTGACGCCGATGTTCCTGTTCACGCCGGACTATCCGGCCAAGCGTCCGCTGCACGAGGCACTGCGCGAGGGCCTGTCGGAGCTCAGGCAATCGATCAAGCATCTGCCGAGGCAGAAATCGCTCGCGGCGTTCCTGCTCGCTAATATGATCTACACCGACGGTCTGGTGTCGCTGTTCGCCTTCGGCGGCATCTATGCCGCGGGCACTTTCGGCTGGCACACGATCCAGATCGGCACGTTCGGCATCATGCTCGCGATCGCCGGGGCATTCGGCGCATGGTTCGGCGGCAAGCTGGATGATCGTCTGGGGCCGAAGCGCGTCATTGCCGGCAGCCTGCTGCTTCTCTTGCTGTCCGTGGCGGCGATCCTGCTGGTCGACAAGGACAGCGTGTTGTTCGTCAAGGTCGCGCCGCCGCAAGCGGGCGCGGGTTTGTTCTCGAGCGCGGCCGAGCGCGCCTATCTCGTGCTGGGCTGCCTGATCGGCGCGGCCGGCGGTCCGCTCCAGGCCGCCTCCCGCACGCTGCTGATCCACCTCGCACCGAAAGACCGCATCGCGCAGTATTTTGGCCTGTTCGCACTGACCGGGAAGGTGACGTCCTTCATCGGACCGCTCCTGATCGGCATGATCACGGCGGTGACCGCGAGCCAGAAGGCCGGCATGGCCGTGCTGGTGGTGTTCTTCGTCGCAGGTCTGGGATTGTTGATGCGGGTGCGGGATTAGTCGCACGACGCGCTCTACTTTCGTCATTGCGAGGAGCGAAGCGACGAAGCAATCCAGACTGCATCTGCGGAAAGATTCTGGATTGCTTCGCTACGTTCGCAATGACGGCCCTGATGGGATCGTCGACGTTCTTGCTAGCGGCTCAATGCCTGAAGTGCCGCGTGCCTGTGAACACCATGGCAATGCCGTGCTCGTCCGCGGCCTTGATCACCTCGTCGTCGCGCATCGAGCCGCCGGGCTGCACCACGGCGGTGGCGCCAGCCTCGATGCAGGCGAGCATGCCGTCGGCGAACGGGAAGAACGCATCCGACGCCACCACCGAGCCCTTGGTGAGCGGCTCGGCGAGCTTCAGCTCAGCTGCGGCATCCTGCGCTTTGCGCGCGGCGATACGGGCTGAATCCACCCGGCTCATCTGCCCCGCGCCGATGCCGACGGTGGCGAGGTCCCTCGCGTAGATGATGGTGTTGGACTTGACGTGCTTGGCGACGCGGAACGCGAACTTGAGGTCGCGCATCTCGGCCTCGGTAGGTGCCCGCTTGGTCACGACCTTGAAGGTCATGTCATCGACCACGGCATTGTCGCGGCTCTGCACGAGGAGGCCGCCGGCCACCGTCTTGGCGGTGAGGCCCTGCGCACGGGGGTCGGGCAGGCTGCCGGCGAGCAGCAGGCGCAGGTTCTTCTTGCCGCCGATGATGGCGATCGCTTCCTCGGTCGCATCCGGCGCGATGATGACCTCGGTGAAGATCTTGGTGATCTCGCGCGCGGTGTCGGCGTCGAGCGGACGGTTCATCGCGATGATGCCGCCGAACGCGGACGTGGAATCGCAGGCCAGCGCCCTGCGATAAGCCTCGACGAGGTTCGATCCTTCGGCGACGCCGCAGGGGTTGGCGTGCTTGACGATGACGCAGGCCGCGGTGCGCTTGGCGTCGAACTCGCCGATGCATTCATAGGCCGCATCGGTGTCGTTGATGTTGTTGTAGGAGAGCTCCTTGCCCTGGAGCTGCCGCGCGGTCGAGACGCCCGGGCGCTTGTCCGGCGTCGCATAGAACGCCGCGGTCTGGTGCGGGTTCTCGCCATAGCGCAACGACTGGATCAACCTGCCGCCGAAGGCGCGGAAGTCGGGTGCGTCGATCTCGAGCTGCCGGTTGAACCAGTTCGAGATCGCGGCGTCATAGGCCGCGGTGCGTGCATAGGCCTTTGCCGCAAGCCGCCGGCGCAGCTTCAGCGTGGTCGCGCCGTTGTTGGCGGCGAGCTCGTCGAGTACGGCCTGATAGTCCTGAGCCTCGACCACGACGGTGACGTCGTCATGGTTCTTAGCGGCGGCGCGGATCATGGCGGGGCCGCCGATGTCGATGTTCTCGATGCAATCCTCGAAGCCCGCACCTTTGTCGACAGTCGCTTCGAACGGATAGAGGTTGACGACGAGCAGGTCGATCGGCGCGATGCCGTGGGCCTTCATCGCCTCCGCATGCTCCTTGTTGTCGCGGATCGCGAGCAGGCCGCCATGCACCTTCGGATGCAGCGTCTTGACGCGGCCGTCCATCATCTCGGGGAAGCCAGTCAGGTCGGAGACGTCCTTCACCTTGAGACCGGCCGCGGCGATCGCTTTCGCGGTGCCGCCGGTCGAGACCAGCTCGACATCATGCGCGGCCAGCGCCTTGGCGAACTCGATCAGGCCGGTCTTATCGGAGACGGAGAGAAGGGCGCGGGTGACGCGGCGGGGATGGTCAGTCATGAGCAAGATCCTCTGTCTTAAGGAGTGTCTATGCCCAGGCGCGCGGCGGCTACGGCCCGCGCTTCCCGATGGTGCTCCATCCAAGGTCGCCAGTCGCGCGAGCGAGGGCTCGATAGCAGTTTTCGGCCGTTTTCACAACGACCGGATCTGACGGAATCGCACGTTTACAGCGGTAGTTCCGGCTCTCGCCGCGCATTTCTCCGGGCGTTGGTCACCGCCGGCGAGGCGGTGGAACGCACAAAGCTCCAGCGGATCGAGGGCGCCTGCCGGGCATCCTGCCGGATCACGATCTGGGCGGTGCGGCGGGGGCCGTCGTTGCCGGCCAGGAACACGCTATCCTCGAGATCGACCTTGTCGTCGAGCGCCTCGAAGGTCCAGACGTCGCGGTTCGGCAGCACCAGCATGACGCCGCGGGCGTCCGACAGCCGGCTGGCCTTCACCGCCGGATGCAGATGGAAGCGCAGCGCGAAATCGGCATCCGCGCCCTTGAAGCGTCCGCCCTGCGGCGGCGACAGCGTGTCCTCGCCATCAATGCGCGCGCCGTCATTGGCGATCATCAGCACACGGCGGTGGATCGCGCCGAATTTGGCGAGGTAACCGTCATGCGACGTCGTCAGCAGCGTGCCGTTCTGCACGATCTCGCGATAGCTCTCGACCTCGACGGGTCCGCTGGTGACGGGTGAGCCGTGCAGCAGCCGCTTCATCGCCGACATCTCGACGAACTGACAGGACGAGGTGTCGTGGTAGGTCAGGGTGGAATGGGCCGCGGTGCCGCGTGCGAACGGTCGCCAATTGTCGCGCCCCGTGGTCGGCATGCCGCAATTGGTGACGATGCGGCTGATGCCGGAGGACAGCTCGAACGACAGGCAGCCGGCATGGGCGTCGTGACTGACGCTGGCCGGCGGCGGCGGGCCGGTGTCGATGATCACAGTGGTCTGGCCGGCATCGAGGCGCTGAAAGCCGGTATGCGGCATGTTGGCCATCGGCGCCCCGTGGGTGTCGTCATAGGCGAGCAGCGTGGCCAGCAGGTCCGAAGATGTCGCGCTCATGCCGTTGAACAGCGCGAAATTGCCGTCGCCGTGCCGGAAGAAGCGCAGCATTGGCATCATGCGGTCGATCGCGTTGAGCAGCGCCGGCGGCGGCGCGATGTTGCGCGCGGCAAAGGTCTGCCGCAAGGGCAAGAGGTCGATCAGGAGCTCGATCAGCGCGCCCGGGTTGCGGGAGATGTGTCCGCCATCGGGCAGGATCTGCCGCTGCAACTCGTCCGACAGCTTCTTCGATGCGTTGCGGATGTGACGCGTCTGGTTGGCAAGGCACAGCGCCGCATAACACAGCGCGATCAGCACCTGGAGCTTCGGCACTCCGTCCGGAATGTCGACCATAGTGTAGCGCAGGAACCGGATCTCGCGGGCGAGGGCGCGCAAGTAACGGCGGTAGAATTTGTTATCGGTCTCGCTCAGCACCAGCGGCGCCTGCGACAGCAGCGAGATCACGCGCCTCGCCAGCACGTCGGCGCGGCGCGCGACCGGGCGGCGCTTGTTGGCGGGGTTGGCGATCCAGTCCTCGATCAGAGCGCGCGCATTCGCCCGTGTCAGCGCGGTGTCGGCGGCGCGCAAATGGCGCAGCCAGCCGAAGCCGAGCAGCGCAACCTCCCAGTCCTCCGACGGTGGCTCGAGATCGAAGATCGAGCGGCCGTGGCAATTGACGATCTTGCCGGCGAAGACGAAGCGGCCGGCATAGATCTCGGCGGCGCGGGTCGCATCCGCGGTGCGCAGATCGTGCGGCGCGATGATCAGCCGGTCGGTGCGGCTGGGCCAGACCCGCGACAGCGCAACCGAACCGCCGCTCGCGCGCGCAAGCATGTTCCGCGCGAAGCGGTTCATGACCAGCGTCGAGATATGTCTGCGTTGAGCGACCGACACGCCGTGCCTTGAAGGGGGAGAGAATTAGCGACGAATCCCTATTAATCCCAAAATCGGCCGTCTGACACCACCTTGAACGGCGCGAATCAGCGCCGTGGTCGCAAAATCCAGTGCAAAATCAGGATTTAACCAGCCGGGCCGCGAAAAATCCGTCGAGCCCGCCGAGCTTGGGATCGGCATGCGGCAGATGGCAGGGCAGGGTGCGCAGATCGCCTTCCGGGTTGAGGATTTCGTCGAGGCCCGCGACCTCCGCGGCCGCGATCGGAACGCGGCGAAGCGCCGGCTCGGCCGCCAGCAGCGTCGCCACGGCCTGCTCGCCTTCTTCGGGTTCCAGCGAGCAGGTGCAGTAGATCAGCGTACCGCCCGGCTTGAGCAGCGACACCGATTTTCGCAGCAGCCGTTGCTGGAGCGCGGTCAGGGGGGCGATGTCGGATTCCTGCCGCAGCCAAGCCACGTCGGGATGGCGGCGGATCGTGCCGGTCGAGGTGCAGGGCGCATCGATCAGGACACCGTCGAAGCCCTCGGCCGGGCCGGCCCATTCCACGGCGTCGGCGACGACGGTCTCGGCCTGGAGCGACAGCCGCGCCAGGTTCTCGCGCAGCCGTGCCACCCGGGCCGGCGAGCGGTCGATCGCCGTGACCTGCGCGCCCGCCAGCGCCAGTTGTGCGGTCTTGCCGCCAGGGGCGGCGCAGAGATCTGCAATGGACTTGCCTTTGACGTCGCCGAACAGCCGGGCCGGCAGCGCGGCGGCGGCGTCCTGCACCCACCATTGTCCCTCGGTGAAGCCGGGCAGCATCGTCACCGAGCCGTGCAGCAGCATCCGCACCGTCCCGGTCGGCAGCATCTCGCCGTGCAGGCGGCTCGCCCATTGCGCGGGATCCGACTTCACAGTGAGATCGAGCGAGGGCTCGTGGCCGAGCGCCAGCGCCATCTCTCGTGCGGTGGCTTCGCCATAATGTGCGCTCCAGCGCGCGAGCAGCCATGGCGGAAGGTCGAGCGATTGCGTGGCGACCTCCTCGACCAGCGCCTTGCCCTCGCGCGCGCAGCGGCGCAGCACGGCATTGACGAGGCCGGCATAGCGCGCGGCGCGCCGGTCGGATTGCACCAGGCGAACGGAGAGATCGACGGCGGCGTGATCCGGCACGTCCATCCAGAGGATCTGCGCCGCGCCGATCAGCAGCGCGCTCTGCGCACGCGGCGCGTCGGAGGGAATGCCCTTGTCGAGCAGGCGCGACAGCACGTGGCCGAGCGTGCCGAGCCGGCGCAGCACGGTGGCAACCAGGCGCCGCATCAACGCCCGGTCGCGATCGGCCAGCGACTTCAGTCCGGGATGGGCACCGCTGCCGTCGAGCTGGTCGTCAAGCGTGCGGCGCTTGTGCAGCACGCCGTCGACGATGTCGGCGGCAATCCGTCGTGCCGCAAGGCCTGGCACTTCGGGCGGAGGAGCAAAACGTTGAGATGGCATGCGGAAGCAAGGTTCTGAGCGAGCGGCAGTTCCGCCGCAATGGGCGCATGCCTCGAGAAGGCGATCTCTGGCACGCGAATATGCCAAATGTAAGAATCGCTTCCGGCTTTTTCAGCCCTTTCGGGCCTGATTTCAGGAATGCGTTATTGCACGTCGCATTGCGGCCCGTCCTGCGCTAGAAGACCGGACGATGAGTGACCAGCCTCCTGTTCCCGATCGCAAGCCGCTCACGCCGGCAGCCCAGCGCGCGCTGGCCGAAGCCGAGGCACGCCGGCAGGCTGCTGCCGCGGAAGCCGGCAGCGAGGCCACGGCCAAGGCGAAGGAACTGCAGGGACCGAAGGGACCCGAGCCGACCCGCTACGGTGACTGGGAGCGCAAGGGCATCGCCTCCGACTTCTGAGCCTCACGCTTGACCTCTCCCGCAAGCGGAGAGGGAGCGCACCTCCTTCGTGGCTGTATCGGAGTCAGGGCCGGTCGTTACAGGTAATTGCGTTCTCGCAAGTAACCGATGATGCGCTCACAAGCCGCGTCGGTCGACAGCTCCGAGCTATCGATGGTGATTTCCGGCGCCTGCGGCGCCTCGTAAGGCTGGTCGATGCCGGTGAACGCCGGTATCTCGCCTGCCCGTGCCTTGCGATAGAGTCCCTTGGGATCGCGACGCTCGCATTCGGCGAGCGGGGTCGCGACATGGATCTCGATGAATTCGCCCGCCTCGACCCGCTGGCGCGCCAGCTCGCGCTCGCTGCGGAACGGCGAGATCAGCGCGACCAGCGCGATCATGCCGGCATCGACGAACAGCGCGGCGATCTCCCCGGCGCGCCGGACGTTCTCGGCCCGGTCCGCGCTGGAGAAGCCGAGGTCGCCGTTGATGCCGTGGCGAAGATTGTCGCCGTCGAGCAACGCGGCGTGGCGGCCGAGCTCGGCGAGCCTGCGGTCGACGAGATCGGCGATCGTCGATTTGCCGGCACCGCTCAGTCCCGTGAACCAGAGCACGCATGGCCGTTGCTGCTTCAGCCGCGCGCGCACCGATTTGTCGACGGCAAGCCGCTGCCAATGAACGTTGGTGGCGCGGCGGAGCGAATGCTCGATCATTCCCGCCGCGGCGGTGCGGTGGCTGATCGGGTCGACCAGAATGAAGCTGCCCATGTCGCGGTCGTCGCGATAGGCCTCGAACGCCAATGGACGGTCGAGGTTGAGATCGGCGAAGCCGATCTCGTTGGCATCGAGCGTTGCGGCGCTCTCCTGGGCCATGGTGTCGATGGCGATGCGATGCTTGAGCGTCGTGACCACCGCACCGGTCGAGGCCGTGCCGCATTTGAGCATATAGCGCCGGCCCGCGACCATGGGTTCGTCGTCGAACCAGACGAGGTGGGCGGCCAATTGATCCGAGAGCTGCGGCGCGGGACCGGCCGTCAGCACGTCGCCGCGGCTGACGTCGATCTCGTCGGCCAATGTGAGCGTGATCGATTCGCCCGCCGCCGCGCGATCGCGTTCGCCGCCGGGGGTGAGAATGCGCGCGACGCGGGTCTGACGGCCCGAGGGCTGCACCGCGACGGTCTCGCCGGTCGCAATCGTTCCGCTGGCGATCCGGCCGCAGAAGCCGCGAAACTCCGCGTTCGGCCGGTTGACCCATTGCACCGGCAACCGGAATGGCCGCTGCGAGGCGTCGCCGGACACGTCGACCGATTCCAGATAGGCCGTGACGGTCGGCCCGGCGTACCAGGGCATCCGCGCGCTCGCGGCGACGATGTTGTCGCCGTCGGGCGCCACCACCGGAATGCACTGGACCTGCGATATCCCGAGCTGCCCGGCCATGGTCAGGTATTCGGCAGTGATGGCCGCAAAGCGATCTCCGTCGAATCCGATCAGATCCATCTTGTTCACGGCGAGCACGACGTGACGGATACCCAGCAGCGACAGGATATGGCTATGGCGCCGCGTCTGTGTGATCACGCCCTTGCGGGCGTCGACCAGCACCACGGCGAGCTCGGCGTTGGAGGCGCCCGTCGCCATGTTGCGCGTATATTGCGCATGGCCTGGCGTGTCGGCGACGATGAAGCGGCGCAGCCTGGTGGCAAAGAAGCGGTAGGCGACGTCGATGGTGATGCCCTGCTCGCGCTCCGCCTGCAAGCCGTCGACCAGCAGCGCGAAATCGAGATCGCCGCCGGTGGTGCCGACGGTCTTGCTCTCGGACGCCAGCGCGTCGAGCTGGTCGTCGAGCAGCGTCTTGGAATCGTAGAGCAGGCGGCCGACCAGCGTGCTCTTGCCGTCGTCGACGCTGCCGCAAGTGACGAAACGCAGCGTCGGACGGTCGTCCTGGTCCAGCCGCGGCGCACCGGAAGCGGCGATCGTGGGGGCTTCGTGATAGGACATCAGAAGTAGCCTTCCGCTTTCTTGCGCTCCATCGATGCCGGACTGTCCCGGTCGATCATGCGTCCCTGCCGTTCGGAGGTGCGCGAGGCCGTCATCTCCCGCACGATCTCGGGCAGGGTTGCCGCCGTCGAGATCGTGGCACCGCTGAGCGGATAGCAGCCCAGGGTGCGAAATCTGACCGAGCGCCATTGCGGCTGTTCACTTGCATGCAGCGGCAGCCGTTCGTCGTCCACCATGATCAACGCGCCGTCGCGCTCGACCACGGGGCGCGAGGCCGCCAGATAGAGTGGAACGATCGGGATGTCCTCGAGCAGGATGTAGTCCCAGACGTCGAGCTCGGTCCAGTTCGACAGCGGAAACACCCGCATGCTCTCGCCGGGCGCGAGCATCGTGTTGTACAGGCTCCATAGCTCGGGCCGCTGGTTCTTCGGATCCCAGCGATGCGCCGCGCTCCGGTGCGAGAACACGCGCTCCTTGGCACGCGACTTCTCCTCGTCGCGCCGCGCTCCCCCGATCGCGGCATCGAAGCCGTGACATTCGAGCGCCTGCCGCAACGCCTGCGTCTTCATGACATCGGTGTAGCGGGCCGAGCCGTGGGTGAAGGGGTCGATGCCCTCGCGCAATCCGTCGTTGTTGGTATGGACGATCAGATCGAGGCCGAGTTCGTGTGCGCGGCGGTCGCGAAATGCGATCATCTCGCGGAACTTCCAGGTGGTGTCGACGTGCAGCAGCGGAAACGGCGGCTTGCCGGGATGAAACGCCTTCATCGCCAGATGCAGCAGCACCGAGGAATCCTTGCCGATCGAGTAGAGCATGACCGGCTTGCGGAACTCGGCTGCCGTCTCCCTGAGGATGTGGATGCTTTCCGCTTCCAGGCGTCGGAGATGGCTGGCGACAGGAAGCTGCTTGCCGCCTGCATCTTCACGGAGGGTGGGATCGGCGTTGGTGGGAATGTCCAGCATGACGATCACGCGGCCGCAGCGAACCAGTCGCCGAACAGACGTTGCGACAGCGCCGCATTCAGGCCGAGGTCGCGAACGCAGGCTGCGACCGAGGCGCGATAGGCATCGTTGACACCACAGCGCTCCAGAACCTCGCGTTGCGCTTCGCTCAGAGAGGCGGTGGCACGGCGCTGGTAGCGATAGGCACTGTCGGAGGTGTGCAGATTGGGCACCTTGTAGATGGTCGCTTCGCTCGGGAAGATGACGCGCGCGTTGTTCGCTTGCGCCTCTCCCGGTTCCCGCCAGGACGTCACGGCATTCTCGTTGAAGCTGCCCGAAAGGCCGATCCGGTCGAACAGCACGCGGATCGACGACACGGCCTCCTTGCTCACCTCGTAGACGTAGTGAGTGACGGCAACGTCGTGTCGCTGGGCGTAGCTGGCGACCTGAGCCGCGCTGAGCGCGGCAACGACATAGTGCCGCAGCAGTACATCTGCAGGCGCGCGCGAGATCAGCTTGTCGAGCCACGACGCCAGCGAGCTCGCCGGCTCGCGGTCGAGCATGATGAGGTACAGGCGGTGCGGCGGATAGCCCGCCTCGATCAGCAACTTGAGCGGATTGAACAGGCTCTCGGCGAGCACGTAGGGTCCGATCGTTTCCTTGCTGAAGATATGCGGCTCGTCGTCCGCCGACGGCACGATCCACGGTGCCGGCCTGTGCCCGACGAGCGCATCGCGCAGCATGGCCTTCAACGGCTGGTAATAGGAAGGCATCCCCGTCATGCCGAACAGATTGCTCAGGGCCGTCGATCCGACGCGCGCCTTGCCGCATGCAAAATAGAGCATGGGAAAATCTTGCGGCGGACGATGCTTGAAGCCGTCGGCCAGGCACTCCGTCACCTCGCGCATCAGCGTTTCGAGCGCGACGGTCCTGGTTTGGAATCCGTCCACCGGCGAAAGCAGCGTGGTTTCGAGTGAAGGATGTTGCTGACGAACGAGATCGGCGATTCGCTCGAGCGAATCGGGGGACGATGCGTCGATGTTCATGGTGGGGGACTCGCTGAACAAGTTCCGCAAGCAAGTTGCTTACGCTTCTATGTTCAACCTATCGTTGCCAAGGGCGCCGGTCAAACCCGGGTAATCCCGGGGGTTGTGAATGTCCGGCGAGCACGGCAATTGTGCTCGCCGCGTCGTTGCTGACCTATGCGGCGCGCACGGTGTCGAGGAACTTCTCGACCTCGGTCTTCAGGAGACCGCTCTCGCGCGACAGCGAGCGCGCCGACGCCAACACCTGTCCCGATGCCGCGCCGGTCGCGCTGGCGCCCTGGCTGACGTGGGCGATCTTGTCCGCGACTTCGACCGTTCCCTTGGCCGCTTCGCTGACGTTTCGCGCAATCTCGGCCGTCGCGGCGCCCTGCTGTTCGATCGTCGCGGCAATGGTCGTCGAGATGTCGGAGATGCGGCCGATGGTCGTCCCAATTTCCTTGATCGCTCCAACGGAGTCCTCCGTTGCCGATTGCATGCCGGCGATCTGTGAGCTGATTTCCTCGGTCGCACGCGCGGTTTGCGCCGCGAGCGCCTTGACCTCGCTCGCCACGACCGCAAAGCCGCGGCCGGATTCGCCGGCGCGGGCGGCCTCGATCGTTGCGTTCAGCGCCAGGAGGTTGGTCTGCTCGGCGATGGCCGTAATCAGTTTGACGACGTCGCCGATGCGGCCCGCCGCCTTGAGCAGCTCGTTGATCCGGGCATCGGTGCGCTCGGCCTGCTTGACCGCATCGCCGGCGATGCGGCTGGAATCGTGCACCTGGCGGCCGATCTCGACGACCGACGTGCTCATTTCCTCGGCCGCGGACGCCACGGCTCCCACATTGGTGGAGGCTTCCTCCGAGGCGGCGGCGACCATTCCAGAGAGCTGCTGGGTCTGTTCGGCCGTGCCCGACAACGTGCCGGCCGCGGCTTCGAGCTGCTGGGAGGCGGTCGACACCGAGTCGATGATGCCGCCGACCGCAGTTTCGAACGCGTTGGCGAGCCGGGTCATCTCCTGCTTGCGCTGGGCGGCGGCTGCGGCTTCCTGGTTCTTCTGCTCGGCTTCCATCTGCTCGATGCGAATCAGATTTTCCTTGAAGGTCTGTGCTGCGCGGGCGTTGTCACCGACCTCGTCGCCGCGGCTCGTGTAGGGAATTTCGACCGCCTTGTTGCCTCCCGCGAGTTGCAGGAGCACGTCGCCGATGCGCCGGATCGGGCGGGCGACGTTCAAGACGGAAAAGACCGCGGAGCCGATCAGCGTCAGGACCACGAAGAGACCGACGATCAAGGCGAAGTTCGCGACCCGGTCCAGTTCGGCCAGCATCTCGCCCTTGCGGCGCGCGGCGAATTCGTTGGCGACGCCGACGAGATCGTCGATCCGCTTGCTGACCTCCTGGGCTGCCGGCCGCATCTGCTCGGCGAGAATGCTTGCCCTGGCCGATTCGGCTGCAAGCTTGGCACCCCCTGCAGGAGCGGCAATGACGGCCTTTTGCGCCGCCGCCAGCTCGACGCCGCTGGCCAGATACGCGTCGACGAATTTCTTGGTCTCGCGGTAGGCGTCCTGCGTGACCTTCCGGGTCGCCCGCTCCATCGCTGCGTGGATCTCCGTGCCGGCTTCGCCCGCCCGGGTGCGGAGAAGCTCGAGCAGCCTGTCCGCTTCACCGGCCGACGGTGCCGAGCCGAGCTCGAGAGCGGCGAGCTGCGCCCGTGCCATCGCCGTCTGCGCCGCCTGCGCATTGCCCTTGTTGAGATAGTTGATCGTGACGAGACGATTGGATTCCGCAATCGAGCGGTTGCCGAGCATTTGATTGGTCAGCATGCCGCCGACCAACACGACGCTCACGCCCGTGACGATGCCGAGCTTTGTTCCAATGCGAAACCTGAATGACCCCACGGCAATCTCCCCTCGATTTGTCGTATAACAGGTATGCGCAACCAATGATTGAGAATTTGAAAAGATTCGCGGTCGCCCAGTAGAACTACGGCTGACGCGCTGTCGAAGCGGAAATTTCGTGCAAGCTCACAGCGGATCCGGTTCCGCCGGGTGCGCGCTTGCGCTTGTGAGTTCCCCCGACTCAGTCCTAGCGTGAGCTGATGCGTTTCAAGGATCGTCCCCATTCCTATCGTCCGCAGTTCGGCGGCTCGCCGTTCGGCCGCCGCTTCACCGGCCTACTGCCCTGGATGTTCGTGGTGAGCATCGCGCTGGCCGTCGTGCTCACATTTCGTCATGGAACGCATTGGCTCGTTCCCGAGGCCGATCGTACCGGAGATGCCGAGATCGTTCTTCAGCAGACCGGCCACGCGGATGTGCGTCCCGTCGAATTCATCCGTGCAGTCGATGGCGATACTTTTCTCGCGCGTGTTCGTGTGCGTGAGGGACGCGATCACGTCGTGCGCATTCGGCTGCGCGGCATCGATGCGCCCGAACTGAAAGCATCCTGCCAGGAGGAGCTGGACAAGGCCGAAGCCGCGGCCCGTGCCTTGCGCGATCTGCTCGGCCAGGGCGGCGTGACCATCACCAATCTCGGTCCGGACAAATATGGCCGCGTGCTCGCCGATGTCGCGACGCGGCGGACCGCGAACGTTTCCGCGGCGTTGCTCGCCGGCGGCTTCGTGCGCAGCTACAACGGCGGCCATCGCGACGGCTGGTGCGCACGCGGCTGGCGGTTCTGGTAACAAAAAAGCCGCGTCCAAAGACGCGGCTCGTTGTTGTCGCGGCCGATCGCGGGATCAGCGCGTCACGACCACCGTGGTGCCGACGGAGACGCGGCTATAGAGATCGGTGATGTCGTCGTTGAGCATGCGGATGCAGCCATAGGAGACGAAGCCGCCGATCGAGCCCGGCACGTTGGTGCCGTGGATGGCGTATTCGCCGCCGGCCAGCGTCAGCGCCGCGACGCCCATCGGGTTGCGGGGCGAGCCGCCGGGAATCATGTCGGGAATGTTGGGCTTGTCGCGCTTGACCTCGGCCGGCGGCGCCCAGGCCGGGTTGCGATACTTGCCGTCGATCTTCGTCGTGCCGGCCCATTGCTTGCCGGACTTGCCGACGCCGACCGGATAGCGCACGGCGTGGCCGTTATCGAGAACGAGATAGAGTTTGCGCTCGCTGGTTTTGACCACGATCGTGCCCGGCGAATAGTCCGCAAGGCGCGTGCCCACTATTTCCGGCCGCGCTTCTGCCGCCGTCGACATCAAGATCCCGGCTCCGATGATGGCGGCCATCGCCACCGCAATCCTCATCGACATCGATCTCCCCCTTGCCCCAATCGGATCATCCAAAATGACGCAGAACCCGCAATCGCCGCCGCGCCAAGTCCTCGTGAGGGGACATTCTTAACCGCGCCCGTTAACCGGATGGTTTCCACGCGCGGCCACCGAAGGCCGGCCAGCAGGGGGAACAAAGGAAATGTTCGAAATAAAGTAAATGACCTGAAAACAACACTCGGCGGGAAATATACCGCCGCGCCGCGGCGCGCGCTGACAAGCGCGTGAGGCTATGAACGGCTGTTGGTTGAAGGCGAGCTCAACAGCCGCTCTCGTGTCCCGGACAAGCGCAGCGAAGCGGAGCGCCGACCCGGGACCTAGTTCTTTCTTCCACGGCAGGATGGGCCCCGGCTCGGCAGCGCATCACTTGCGTGCTGCGCTGCGTCCGGGGCACGGGCTTGCCTTACGCCGGCTTCCGGTTCTGCCGGTTCTTGACGAGGTCATCGACCACGGCGGGATCGGCCAGGGTCGAGGTGTCGCCCAGGCTGCCCGGCTCGTCCTCGGCGATCTTGCGCAGGATGCGGCGCATGATCTTGCCGGAACGGGTCTTTGGCAGGCCCGGCGCGAACTGGATCTGGTCGGGCGAGGCGATCGGACCGATCTCCTTGCGCACCCAGGTGACGAGCTCCTTGCGCAGATCCTCGGTCGGCTCGATGCCGGCCATCAGGGTGACGTAGGCGTAGATGCCCTGGCCCTTGATGTCGTGCGGGAAGCCGACCACCGCGGCCTCCGAGACCTTCTCATGTGCCACCAGCGCGCTCTCGACTTCCGCGGTGCCCATGCGATGGCCGGAGACGTTGATGACGTCGTCGACGCGGCCGGTGATCCAGTAATAGCCGTCGGCATCGCGCCGGCAGCCGTCGCCGGTGAAATACTTGCCCTTGTAGGTCGAGAAATAGGTCTGCTCGAAGCGGGCATGGTCGCCATAGACGGTGCGCATCTGGCCCGGCCATGAGCGGGTGAGGCAGAGATTGCCTGAGGTTTCGCCCTCGAGCACCTTGCCGTCGGCATCGACGATCTCGGGCACCACGCCGAAGAACGGCTGGGTCGCCGAGCCGGGCTTGAGCTTGGTCGCGCCCGGCAGCGGCGTGATCAGGATGCCGCCGGTCTCGGTCTGCCACCAGGTGTCGACGATCGGGCAGCGATCGTCGCCGACGACGCGATGATACCATTCCCAGGCTTCCGGGTTGATGGGCTCGCCGACCGAGCCGAGCAGGCGCAAGCTCGCGCGCGAGGTCTTCTTCACCGGCTCGTCGCCCGACTGCATCAGCGCGCGGATCGCGGTCGGCGCGGTGTAGAAGATGTTGACCTTGTGCTTGTCGATGACGTTCCAGAACCTGGAATTATCCGGGTAATTCGGCACGCCTTCGAACATCAGCGTGGTCGCGCCGTTCGCGAGCGGCCCATAGAGGATGTAGCTGTGGCCGGTGACCCAGCCGACATCCGCGGTGCACCAGTAGATGTCGCCGTCGTGATAGTCGAAGACGTATTGATGCGTCATCGAGGCGAACACGAGATAGCCGGCTGAGGTGTGCAGCACGCCCTTGGGCTGGCCGGTCGAGCCCGACGTGTAGAGGATGAACAGCGGGTCCTCGGCGTGCATGTGCTCGACCGGGCATTCCGTCGTCACCATGGCCGCCGCCTCGTGATACCAGAGGTCGCGCGTCGGATTCATGTCGATCTTGGCGCCGGTGCGCTTGACCACGACGACCCAGTCGACGCCGTCGGCCTTGGCGAGCGCTGCGTCGACATTGGCCTTCAGCGGCACCTTCTTGCCGCCGCGCAGGCCTTCGTCCGCGGTGATGATGACCTTGGATTTGCAGTCGTTGATGCGCTGGGCGAGGCTGTCCGGCGAGAAGCCCGCGAACACCACGGAGTGGATCGCGCCGATGCGGGCGCAGGCGAGCATCGCATAGGCCGCTTCCGGAATCATCGGCAGGTAGATGGTGACGCGGTCGCCTTTCCCGACATTGCGGGTGCGCAGGATGTTGGCCATCCGGCAGACCTCGTCGTGCAGCTCCTGGTAGGTGATGTGCTTGGACTGCGAGGGATCGTCGCCTTCCCAGATGATCGCGGTCTGGTTGCCGCGCTTGGCGAGATGCCGGTCGATGCAATTGTAGGCGACGTTGAGGATGCCGTCCTCGAACCACTTGATCGAGATGTTGCCGGGTGCGAACGAGACGTTCTCGATCTTCGTCGGCGCATGCATCCAGTCGATGCGCTTGGCCTGCTCCGCCCAGAAACCGTTCGGGTCCGAGATCGAGCGAGCGTACATCTCCTTGTACTTGGCCTGGTCGACCCAGGCGCGCTTCGCCCACTCCGCAGGGACGTCGTAGATCTTCTCGGACATGCTTTCCCTCCACATTCGGCAGGCCGAACGCGAGCGACCGGCGAGCCGACTTGATCATTGACTGATTATGCGTCGGGCTAACCGGACCCGACAAGGAGCACAAGCTGGACCTTCGGCGGGTCGCCGGCCATGCGGAAGATCAAGCCCGCCTGCGGCGACTGTCGCAGATCTGAAACAGGACCTGGGGAGCGTTCAGGCCTCCACCCAAGCCTCAGAAATCGGCCGACGCAGGGCGTCCATGCGGTGCGGCCGGTATTGGGTAACCTCTGGTCACTGATTCGGGACTCGCAATGCGGTTCGGAACACCCTAAATGGCCAACCCGGGTCCAAAGAGGCTCTTCGGAACAAAAATCAGAATTGCGGCATTGACCGATAACAGACAGGGCTAAGGCATAAGACTATGATGGATCAGCAGAATCTCGGGACGATACGGCCCGCTTCAGCCGATCCTGCGGCCATTGCGCTGGCCAAGGCCCTCGGACAATGGCCCAAATCGGCCCCTTTCAGGGGTCCCAGCCCCAAAAAGACCTTTGACACGGCGCCGGCGACGGTCGAGGCGCTTGCCAAGGAACTCGGCCTGCGGCTTGGCGACCAGAACGAGCTGACCATTCGCCGCATCAGGCGCGGCAAGGGCTATTCCTTCGTCCGTCCCAACGGCGCCCACATCCGCGATGCCCGCACCATCCGCCGGCTGCACGCCATGGCGGTGCCGCCGGCCTATCGCGAGGTGCGCTATTCGGCCGATCCGAGCTCGCATCTTCAGGCCGTGGGCCGCGATGCCGCGGGCCGGCTGCAATATCGCTATCACGCCGATTGGGAGAAGGTCCGCGAGCATCGCAAGGCACATCGCCTGGAGAAGCTCGTCGGTGCGCTGCCCAAGATCCGGCGCAAGGTCTCGGCGTTCCTGTCGGGTGACGAGCCGACGCGTGAATTTGCGCTCTCCGCCGTCATCGAGCTGATCGCGCGCACCGCGATCCGCCCCGGCAACGAATCCTATGCCCGCCTCAACGGCACCCGCGGCGCGACAACGCTGCTGAAGTCGAACGTCACGCTGGAAGACGATTGCTTCGTGCTGACCTTCAAGGCGAAGGGCGGCAAGGCCGTGCGCAAGGAATGCGACGCGGCCAAGCTGGTGCGCGCCATCGGCATCTTGCAGGGCGTCCCCGGCAAGCGGATGTTCCAGTATCGCGATGCCAACGGCATCGTGCGTGCGGTCAGCACCACGCAGGTGAACGCGTTCCTGCGCGAGATCGCCGGCATCAAGATCTCGCTGAAGGATTTTCGCACGCTGATGGCCTCCGCCGTGGTCGTCGAATCCTTGTCACGCATCACGCCGGCGACCAGCCAGCGCGGCCGCAACAAGCAGGTGCTGGACGCGATCCGCGCCGCCGCCGACAAGCTCTCCAACACGCCGGCGATCTGCCGCAAGAGCTACGTCCACGACACCATCGTCACCGCCTTCGAGGAGGGCATCCTCGAACGCTTTGCCGCGACCATGAAGGGCCAGCGCTCGCAGGCGCGGCGCGAGCAGCTGCTGGCGCAAGTGGTGGCCACAGCGGCGGTGTAACGCCGGTGCCGAAGGGTGGGCAAAGCGAAGCGTGCCCACCATTTCTAACAAATATCGAGAGAGTTCGTGGGCACGGCGCGGAGTGCGCCTTTCACACCCTACGAGAGCTATACGTGCGGCGACTAAATCCCGCCCATCTTGCAGACGAGCTTCCACTCCTCCGCCGTCACCGGCTGCACCGAGAGCCGCGAATATTTCACCAGCGCCATATCGGCCAGCTTCTTCTCGGCCTTGATCGCGGCCATCGTCACCGGATTCTTCAAGGGCTTGTCGGCCTTGATGTCGACGCAGACGAATTTGCCGGTCTTGTCGGTCGGATCGGGATAGGCCTCCTTGATGACCTCCGCGATGCCGACGATCTCCTTGCCCTCGTTGGAATGATAGTAGAACGCCTTGTCGCCCTTCTTCATGGCGACGAGGTTCTGGCGCGCGGTGTAATTGCGCACGCCGGTCCAGGCCTCGCCCTTGGCGCCCTTCGCCACCTGCTGGTCCCAGGACCACACCGACGGTTCGGATTTCACCAGCCAGTAGTTCATGACAACGCGCCCTGTCCATTCGTCATGGCCGGGCTTGTCCCGGCCATCCACGTCTTCGTCACCAGTTCAATATCAAGACGTGGATGCCCGCGACAAGCGCGGGCATGACGAGAAGACGTCATTCCTCAGACTTGAAGGGGCGCGTCAGCAGCCCCGAAATCGCCGCGTCGATCGTGCTCCGGCCGCCCAGGATCGCCGCGACCGCTTCCGAGACCGGCATCTCGATGTTTCGCGAAGCTGCGAGCTCGATCAAGACCGGCGCGGTGAACTCGCCTTCGGCGAGCTTGCCGGCCGGCGACGGCTCGCCGCGTCCGAGCGCGAGCCCCAGCGCGAAGTTGCGCGATTGCGGGCTCGCGCAGGTCAGGATGAGGTCACCGAGACCGGAGAGCCCCGCGAGCGTCTCGCTGCGTGCCCCGAGCGCGCGGCCGAGGCGGGTCAGTTCGGCAAAGCCGCGCGTCGTCAGCGCGGCCTGGGCGGAGGCGCCGAGCTTGCGCCCGACCGCGATGCCGACTGCGATCGCCAGCACGTTCTTGGCGGCGCCGCCGATCTCGACGCCGCGGATGTCGGTCGAGTGATAGGGGCGGAATGTCGGCGAGCCCAGCGCCTGCACCAGCGCGCTTGCCAACCGCTCATCGCCGGCCGCCAGCGTCACCGCGGTCGGCAGGCCGCGCGCGACGTCATCGGCGAAGCTCGGTCCCGACAGGATCGCCGGCTGCGCGCTGGGGGCGGCTTCCGCAATCACGTCGGTCATGAATTTGTGGGTGCCGTGCTCGATGCCCTTGGCGCAGGCCACGATCGGCGCGGGCCTTGCCAGATGCGAGGCCAGCATGTTGACCGCGCCGCGCAGATGCTGCGCCGGCGTCGCGATCAGCAGCATGTCCGCGCGCGACGCCTCGGCGAGGTCGCTCGTGACGACGATCTCGGCGGCGATCCGCACGCCGGGCAGCCGCGGATTGTCGCGCGTCGATGCGATCCGCGCGGCATGTTCGGCGTTGCGCGCCCAAAGCGTCACGGCGCGCCCGGCCCGTGCGGCCACGGTCGCCAGCGCCGTGCCCCAGGCGCCCGCGCCGATCACCGCGACGGATTGGAACGCGGACATTCTAGTATCCCGCCCGCGTCTTGCCGTAGCCGGCCGGCGCCGTTGCGTTGGCGTCGAGCAGCCAGCGCGCCCGCGGCTGCGCGTCCATCGTGTCGGTCATCCCGAGCGCGAGGCGCTCGGCGCCGGCCCAGGCGATCATCGCGCCATTGTCGGTGCAGAGCGCGGGCGGCGGCATGATCAATTGCGTCCCGGCTTGCCGTGCGACCTCGTCGAGGGCGCCGCGGATCGCCTGATTGGCGGCAACGCCGCCGGCGGCCACCAGCGCGCAGGGCGTGCCGAATTTCTCGCGGAAAAGTCTCAAGCCGACGTTCAACCGGTCGGCCGTCGATTCGAGCACCGCAGCCTGAAAGCTCGCGCAGAGATCGCTGATGTCCTGCGGCGTGATCTCTGGCAATCGGCTCGCCTCGGTGCGCACCGCCGTCTTCAATCCCGACAGCGAGAAATTCGCATCGGGCCTGCCTTGCATCGGCCGCGGGAACGCAAAGCGGGTGGCATCGCCGCTCGCCGCCGCGCGCTCGACCTGCGGGCCGCCGGGATAGGGCAGGCCCAGCATCTTCGCGACCTTGTCGAAGGCCTCGCCGATCGCATCGTCGACGGTGGTGCCGAGCCGCACATATTGGCCGACGCCGGTGACCGCGACGATCTGGGTATGGCCGCCGGAGGCGAGAAACAGGCAATAGGGAAACGCGATGCCATCGGTGAGGCGCGGCGTCAGCGCATGCGCCTCCAGATGGTTCACTGCGACCAGCGGCGTGTCGTGCACCATCGCGATCGCCTTCGCGGTGGTGAGCCCGACGATGACGCCGCCGATCAGGCCCGGCCCCGCGGCGGCCGCGACGCCGCCGAGCTCGCCGAAGCCGATGCCGGCCTCGCGCATGGCGCGATCGACGATGCCGTCGAGCAGGTCGACATGGGCGCGGGCGGCGATCTCCGGCACCACGCCGCCGAAGCGGGCATGCTCCTCGATCTGCGACCGCACGATGTTGGACAGGATCCTGCCGCTGCCGTCAGAGGCGCGTTCGATCACAGCCGCGGCGGTCTCGTCGCAGGTGGTTTCGATGCCCAGCACCAGCATTGGCGAATTGTTATCCAATTTGCGCCCTTGCGCTCATCCGTAAAGCAGAGTTCTGGTACGTCCGGTAGCATTCCGGGACCAGATTGCGCAATCGTCACGAAGCAAGCCGTCCGGGTCGTGCGTCACCGCCAATTGGTTCGGGAACAGCAGCGATGTCCATTCTTGTTACACGGCCGCATCCCGACAATGAAGCGACCGCGGCCAATCTACGCGCGCGGGGGCATGCGGTGCTGCTTGCGCCGGCGCTCAAGTTCGAGCCGGTCGCCTTCCATGACAAAGGTGAAGCTCCCTACGGCGCCGTCCTCGTCACGTCGGCCAATGCGATCCGCGCCGTCGCGCCGCAATTGCGCGACCTTGGTCTGCTGGAGCTACCGTTGTTTGCGGTCGGCGAGCATACGGCCACTGCTGCGCGCGACGCCGGCTTTACCCGGGTGATCGTCGCCGGCGGCGATGCCGCGTCCTTGCGCGACAAGGTGATGCAGAGCGCGCGCGACAAGGTGCTGAAGAAGAAGAGCACGCTGCTGTATCTCGCGGGCGCGGATCTGTCGCGCGACCTCGGCGGTGAGCTCGATGCGGAGGGCTTCTCCGTGGTCACGCAGACCACCTATCGGATGACGCCCGTCAAGCATCTGCCGCGCGAGGTCTGCGAGGGCTTTGCCGCCCACGGGGTCGAGGCGGTGCTGCACTACTCCCGGCGTAGCGCCCGGGCGTTCCTGGATGCGGCACGGGACGAAGGCGTCGAAATCTCGGCGCTGGCGATACCGCAATGCTGTCTGTCCGAGGCGGTCGCGGGCGCGCTGCGCGAGGCCGGCGCGTCGCAGGTTCTGGTTGCCGCGACACCGGACGAAAATGCCTTGTTTGCCACCTTGGAGCGTGCTTTGCGGACCCGTTTGGCGTAAGAGGTCGGGCCGAATCCGATGCAATCTAGTTCACCTTGATATGGAAGTGTGAGGAACCGTCACGATGGCCGACGACAAGCCTGAAGACGCAGGATTGGCGCCCGACAGCGGTCGTGCCAAGCGCACTCCGCCCACCATTGATCTCGAAGCCACCGAAGTCGCGACCCAGCCGCAGGAGACGGCGGCCGAGCCCGAGACCCAGCCAGCGCCGGAGCACGCCGCGTCTGAACAGGCAGAACCCGACGTGGTTGACGCAGAGCCGGAGCGCGTCGAAGCGCAGGCTCCGGCATCGTCGATTTCGCCCTGGGTCGTTGCGCCGTTCTCCGGCGCTGCCGCGGCTGCAATCGTGATCGCGGTCGGCTGGATGCTGGGCTGGCCGGCGGTGCAGGCGCCGCCTGCCGCACCGCAAGTCACGAGCGCGACGGTTGACGCGCTGAGCGGGCGCGTCAGCGCGGTCGAGGCCAAGGCCGGCAAGCCCGTGACCGATCCGGCCATGGCGGCGCGGATCGACGCGATCGAGAAATCGATCGGCAGTTTGCGGAGCGACGTCGCCAATCTGCGTACGCAGGCCGACAAGACGGCGAGTGCACTGAACGACGTGAAGTCCGCGCCAGGTGCTGCCGCGCCCGATCTTTCCGCGCTCAACGAACGCTTCGCACAGCTCGAACGCGCCAGCAGGGCCGAACGGGCGGAGCTCGCGCAACAGGGCGAGAAGATCGCCGATGCCACGGCGAAGGACGACAAGCGGCTGCGTAGCGTGGTGGCGGCGGCTCTGCTCGACGTGGCTGTTCGCCACGGCGATCCTTATCAGCAGCAATTGGCCGCGGCGCGGTCGCTGGCAGCCAAGCCCGACACGCTGAAGCCGCTCGACACGTTCGCATCGTCGGGCATCCCGACGCAGGTCGCGCTGAGCCGCGAGCTGCTCACCATCGTGCCGAAGCTGTCGCCGCCGGCGGAAGCCCCGGCCGCGAGTGCCGGCATCGTCGAGCGTCTCCAGGCCGGAGCCTCAAAACTGGTCCGCATCGAGCGCACCGACGGCGTCGGCAACGACCGCGGCGCGATCGTGGCGCGCGTGACGGCGGCCGCGCTGCGTAACGATTTCGTGGAGGCGCGGCGCGAGCTGAAGTCGCTGCCGGAGGCCGATCGCACAGCGGCGCAGGTCTGGCTCGACAAGGCCGATGCCCGCGACGCCGCGCTCGCTGCGTCCCGCAAATTCGCCGACGATGCGATGGCGGATCTCGCCAAATCTGATCCGGCCAAATCTGATCCGGCCAAGTCTGATCCGGCCAAGCCTGCTCAATAAGATTCGCGCAACAATCGGCGCGTAATAGGGATCGTCATGCTTCGCATCGTCCTCTTTCTCGTCCTGATCGCGCTGGCGGCGGCCGGCGCGGCCTGGGTTGCCGACCAGCCCGGCGATCTCGTGCTGACCGCAGGTAGTTTCCGGATCTCGACGACGCTTCCCAGATTCGTGTTCCTGCTCGGCCTGTTTGCCGCGGCTGTCGTGCTGGTCTGGAGCATCTTGACGATGGTCTGGCGCACGCCGAAGCGCCTGCGGCGGCGCCGCCAAGACAAGCGCCAGGCAAAGGGCCGCAACGCCATCACTCACGGCCTGCTCGCGATCGGCCATGGCGATTCCGCACTCGCCCGCCGTCACGCCGAAGCGGCGCGGCGGCATGCACCGAACGATCCGCTCGCGCTGCTGCTGCACGCGCAGTCGGCGCAGCTCGAAGGCAATCGCGAGGAGGCGCAGCGCGTCTTCCGCGTGATGGCCGAGCGCGAGGACACGCGCCTGCTCGGCCTGCGTGGCCTGTTCATCGAGGCGCAGCGCGCCGACGATGCGGTCGGCGCGGTGTTGATCGCGCAGGAAGCGATCAAGCTGTCGCCGGCCTCGACCTGGGCCTCGCATGCGGTGCTTGGCTTCCGCTGCGCGCGCGGCGACTGGAGCGGCGCGCTCGCGATCCTCGACTCGAATCTGCGCGCAGGTCAGATCGACAAGCAGACCTATCGCCGGCAGCGCGGCGTGCTGCTGACGGCGCGCGCGCTGGAGCTGGAGACCATGGACCGCGACGTCGCGCGTGAGAGCGCGATGGAAGCGGTCAAGCTTGCGCCGACGCTGGTGCCGGCCGCGGTGCTCGCGGCGAAATTCGAGAGCGAGGCGCATCAGGTGCGCCGCGCCATGAAGCTGGTGGAAGCCGCCTGGCTCGCCAATCCGCATCCCGATCTTGCCGAGGCCTATGCGCATGTGAAGCTCGGCGACACCGCCTGGCACCGCCTGCAGCGGATCGAGACCCTCGCCGCGAAGACGCCGGCCGACAAGCCCGGCCATGTCGAGGGCCAGCTCGCGATCGCGCGCGCCGCGATCGATGCCTCCGAATTCGCCCGCGCGCGCGAGGTGCTCGCGCCCTATGTCGGCGATCCGACCCAGCGCGTCGCGCTGCTGATGGCCGAGATCGAGCGCGCCGAGCATGGGGATAGCGGCCGCGCCCGCGCCTGGACCCTGCGCGCGGTGCGCGCCCGCCTTGATCCCGCCTGGACCGCGGACGGTTACGTCAGCGACACTTGGCGCCCGGTCTCCCCGGTCACCGGCCGCCTCGATGCGTTCCAGTGGCAGACGCCGGTCGCGAGCCTGCCCTCGGACAGGAGCACCACGATCGAGTCCTCGGCCTTCGAGGAAGCCATGCTGGCGGCGCCGCCACCGAAGCGCGTGACGGCGGCGGTCAGCGAAGCCCCGGCGGAACCGCCCGCGCCGGAAACCCCGGCTCCCGCCGCCCAGGACAATACGCCGCCCGAGTCCAAGGAAGCCGCCAAAGAATCCACCAAGGAAACGGTGACGGAAGAGCCGGCGGTCGCGCCCGCCGAGCCGGTCCAGCCGGTTGCTGAGCCCGCCGAATCATCGCCGCCGGCGGCTACCCCGGTGTTCCGGACCCGCGCCGACCTCGGCAAACCCGCTCCAGCGCCGATTCCGGCGGTCATCCCCCTCGTCCGGGCCCCCGACGATCCCGGGATCGACGACGAGGGTCCGAGCGATGAATTCACGGAACAAATCGGTACGCCCAAGGCCCAGGCCGGAGGGTGGCGCGGGTTCTGGTCACGCTGGGGCGCGTGAGCGCAATTCGAAGCCGGCTTGTCCTTGCCAATTCGGGCCATGACCGATATCAGGAGCGCGCGTATCGGGGCCGGCATCGCCAGGGTCCCGACAGGGTTCGCCGCAATAGCTCAGTCGGTAGAGCACGTCATTCGTAATGACGGGGTCGGGGGTTCGAATCCCTCTTGCGGCACCAGCGCCTCGATTGTCCGGCCCGGGCACATAGGTAGCAAATCGTACCTGAGACATGGGTGACAACCTCGTGCCGAACAGGTTGTCGGGGGTTTCAAAGCTTTCACTCCAGATTGGTCGCGTTTGCGGATCTGACGCGGTGGGCTCGGCGCCGATCCGTCGCTAGCACGGACGCTGAAAAGGGCGTTCGCCTGCTCAACCGCACGAGTTTTCCGGACGTAACGCTGCGGGTTCCATCGGCGCGGGTGTTGACCGCGGCCGGTCGGTTCGAAATTGCGGCGCGCTTATGTGAGGCCAATCACTTAACCCCGAGCACGTTGTCCGTAATGTCCCGATCACGCCAACACGGGGAGATTTCACATGCGCAAGATCATTCTGGTTGCCGCCATGGTCCTGAGTGCCGCATCGGCCCAGGCAGCCGGCTCCCGCAGCCTGTCCCTTGCAGCGTCGGGCGCTCAGGCTCCCGCTCCGCTGACCGCGTCGACGACCACAACCACGGCGCAGGCGAGCGAAGCTGCGCCGGCCATTGAGGCGCCGAAATATTCCGATCGTCCGCCGGCGGTGACGCTGTCTGCGCCGCCGGCCACGACAGCCGCACCTGCGACCACCGCGCCGACCAGCGCCCCGGCGCCGGTCGCAACGGCCAAGCCGGCCGCCAAGAAAACCGCAAGTTCAGACAAGCCGAAGCCCAAGCGCAGCTGGACCGAGCGCCGCATCATCAGCGAGCTGCATCGGCACGGCATCTATTGGTGAGCCTCTCGTCCAACGCAAACGGCCGGGCGAAAGCCCGGCCGTAGCGTTGTCGAAGTGATGGTCGCTCTTACTGCGAAATCGTCTGCACGACACTCGCGATCGGACGCGTATTCGTGCCTGCCGTCGGCACCTTCATGTCCTTCATCAGCGCCTCGTCATATTCCGGCAGCGTCTGCATCGTGGTCTTGGCCTTCATCTGCACGACCTTGTAACCGCCGGCCTTGAGGCGCGCGAGCAGCGCCGGCAGGGCTATGCCGGTGTTCTTCTGGAAATCGTGCATCAGGATGATGCCCTTGCCGAGCTTGTCGAGCCGCGTCATCACCGTCTCGATGATCTTCTCTGGCGTGGCGCCCTTGCGGAAATCGAAGGAATCGACGTCGGTCGAGAACATCGCGACGTTGCGGGTGCCGAAATAGCTCACGATCGCGGGATTGTGCTGAAGCTGCGGGAAGCGGAAGAACGGAGCCGGGTTGGCACCGAGCGCGAACTTCACCGCGCTGACGCCCTTCTCGACCTCGTCCTTGGCCATCTGCTCGGTCATCTTCTTGCCGTTCAGATTGACGTGCGACCAGGTGTGCGTGCCGACCGTGTGGCCCTGGGCCAGCACCTGCTTCAGGATCTCCGGATGGTAGGTCGCGTGCTTGCCGACCGAGAAGAACAGGCCCTTGGTGCATTCGTCGGCGAGCGCCTTCAGCACCGCGGGCGTGTTCACCGGCCAGGGACCGTCGTCGAAGGTCAACACGACCTCTTTCTCGGTTAGGAAGTCGAACTGCTTGAAATGATCGAAGCCGAAGCCGGGGCCGCCCGTCGTGTCGATCTCGACCACGCGGGAGACGCCGAGCGCGTTCGGATTGGCACAGGCCTGCTTCGGCTGCACCGGCATGACGGGAGCGGGCGCCGGCGCGGCTGCCGCCGGCTTGGCCGCCACCGTCGCGGTGGTCTCGACGTCATCCCTGGCGGCGAGCTTCGCCGGTGCCGGCAATGGATCGGCGGCACGGGCAGCAATTGTCTTGGGAGCGCCCTGATCGGCGCGCGCGGAATAATAAAACCAACCGCCGGCGGCGATCACGACCGCCGCAACTACACTGGCCAGCATCAGGCCCAACGCATTACGCATCGCTACTCTTTCCAATTACGCAACCAAACCTGCGGAATTTCCCGCGCGACACGCCATTAATGCGAAGTAACAGTTAACGTGACACCAACGCGACGGCGGTTGTGCAGGAATTTCAGGGCGGTGCGCCAACGTGACCGACGTCACAGTCGAGGTGGGCCGCGTGACGGTCATCACGGTGGAAACTGTTTTGCCGGAGCATCGTCGTTCCCATCAACAACGGGCCCGCTCTGCGCGGTGCCAATGGGAGCTTCAAATGACCAAGTCTTCGAGCACCAAGTCCTTCTCTGCCAGTCTGCGCGACGCCAGCCTGGCTCTGGGCATTGCCGCCATCGTCTCGATCGCTTCGACGAGCTCGAGCTTCGCCTTCTCGGCCGAGGCGCAGCAGATGTGCACTGGCGATGCTTTCCGCCTGTGCTCGTCGGAAATCCCCAACATCCCGAAGATCACGGCCTGCATGATCAAGCATCGTTCGGACCTAAGCGCCGGCTGCCGCGCGGTGATGGACAAGAATCTCGCCAAGGGCGCCTCGCGCAAGGTCGCTGACGCCGAGGTCAGCCAGTAACAACGCGCGACGACAACGATCCTCGCGCCGGCCAGCTCCCCGCCCGCGATGCACCCCGGCGTCATGCCGGGGCCCTGCGGCGGCATCCTTCCCGCCCGGCAATAAAGCCGTTGCAGGTGCGGGATCGTCGCACTAGCTTCCCCGCACGTCTTTCCGGGTAAGAGGCATTACGCGATGACCAGATTTCTTTTCATCATTCCTTTGCTCCTGTGCGCCTCGGTCGCATCCGCGCAGCAGCAGCCCGGCCACGATGCCTGCGCGCGCGACGTCACGCGCTTCTGCCGTCCCGTGATGAACAACGGCGACGGCGCCGTGCTCGCTTGCCTGAAGCAGAATCGAACGCGGCTGAGCAAAGGTTGCGACAAGGTGCTGGCCGAGCACGGGCAGTGATCGGAATCCATCGGGCGGCAAATTCTTGAGAGGAATGGATTCCGGGCTCGCGCTTCGCGCGCCCCGGAATGACGAAACAAAAACTAAGTGCTGCTTCCCGCCGCGGTCGCGACCACCGGCAGCACCTCGCCGCTGGCGCGATCCGGCGTCTCTTCCTGCCAGCGCACCGAGCCGAACGGCCGCTCCAGCATGCGGCGGATCCGCACCGGCTCGGGGCCGACGTGGAAACCGATCGCCTGCTGATGCAGCGCGCGTTCCGACTGGGTCGACCGGTTGCGCTGGCGCAAGTAGTCGAACCAGGTCGGGCAGTGGTAGCGCTCCGTCCACAGCTCAGGATCGGCGATGTCGCGCGCGATCGACCAGCCATAGGCGCCATTGCGCTGCCGCGAGAGCTGCACGTCCTGCATCACGTTGTGGAACGCGCGCGCGTTCTCCTGCGCGACGCGATATTCGATCTCGACCACGAGCGGCCCGCTGCGGCCCGTCAGCGACAGCTTCACCTCGGGATCGGCCAGCATGTCCGCATCCTCGTTGCGGGCGCCGACGCGCGGCATCGTGAGCCAGATGCCGAGCAGCGGCGAGATCAGCATCAGGCCGGCTGCGGTCAGCAGCGCGACCTCGACACCGGCGTAGTCGGTGAGATGGCCCCAGCCCCAGGCGCCGATCGCGATGCCGCCGGCGATCGCGGCCTGGAACGCAGCGAGCGAGCGGCCGGCGACCCAGCGCGGCGCCGAGAGCTGCACGCCGATGTTGAACAGCGCAATCGCGGCCATCCAGACCGCGCCGGCCAGCACCAGCGCCGCGGCCGTCAGCACCGGCTCCGTGCTCAGGGCCAGCGCGGCCATCGCGAACGCCATCGAGATGGTGCAGGCGCGGATCGCGGCCTCGCCGCTCATGCGCTTGCGCAGTTCGTGGATGTTGAGCGCGCCGATCACGGCGCCCATGCCGAAGGCGCCGAGCATGATGCCGTAGGTCTGCGCACCGCCGTGCAGCAGGTCGCGCGCGACCAGTGGCATCAGCGCCATGATGGCGCCGCCGATCAGGCCCATCACCAGCGTGCGCAACAGCACGATCTTGATCGGCGGCGAATTGGTGATGTAGCGGAAGCCCGAGACCATGGCGCGATTGAGCTTTTCCCGCGGCAGCCGTGAAGGCTCGACCGAGCGGCGCCAGAGCAGCAGCACCACCAACAGCGGAAGATAGAGGATCGCGTTGCAGGCGAACGCGGCCACCGCGCCAAGCGCGGCGACGATGACGCCGCCGACCGCGGGACCGAAGCTTCGCGCGATATTGTAGCTGATGCCGTTCAACGCGACGGCCGAAGGCAGCGCGTCGGGCGGCACCTGTTCGTTGACCGAAGACTGCCACGCCGGGCCGAACAACGCGTTGCCGCTGCCGACCACGAAGCAGAAGGCCAGTAATGTTTCCGGGGTGATGAGATTAAATCCGGCCAGCACGGTGAGCGCGCTGGCGCCGATCAACGCGATCGACAGCGAGATCAGCGCGACGATGCGGCGGTCATACATGTCGGCGATGGCGCCGGCCGGCATCGAAATCAGCATGATCGGCAGCATCAGGGCGGTCTGCACCAGCGCCACCTGGTCGGCCGATGCCGACATCTGTGTCATCGCCCAGGCTGCGCCGACGCCCTGAATCAGCAGGCCGAGATTGGAGAGCAGGCTGGCGAGCCAGATGCGCCGGAACACGGTGTAGCGCAGCGGCGCGGTGATGCCGTCGGCGGCCATCTTCTGACGGTTTGGCTGCTCGGTCATATCCCCTTCCATATGGGCTGGCAGAAGCGGTCCTGGGCGATCTTAGGCAATTCCGGCAAATTCTTTGATGCCTGCGAAAGTCCTTCGCTGTCCAGTGGTTAGGCCGCTATAAGCGGTGCAAAGAGACGGTTTGCCGGGGAGGAACAGATGAAGCTGTCGCGACGGATGATCCTGCTGGGGGCCGGCAGCTTGCCCTTCGCAAGTGCGAGCTTGCGGACGGGCGCAATCGCCCAGACCATAGCTGCCACGCCGGGCAATGAGGTGCCGCCGATCCTGTTCGTGCACGGCAATGGCGACTATGACGCGCTCTGGATGACGACCTTGTGGCGGATGGAATCCAACGGCGTCGCGCGCGAGCGCATGGCGGCGATCAATTTCACCGATCCCAATGCGCGCACCGACGACAAGGTCGAGCAGGCGAACCGCTCCTCGACCGAGGACCAGCGCCGCGAGCTCACGGCTGCCATCGCCGAGCTCAAGCGCCGGACCGGCGCGGCGCGTGTCGCGCTGGTCGGCAGCTCGCGCGGCGGCTATGCCATTCGCAACGTGATCAAGAATGGCGGCGCCGGCGACGTCAGCCACGCCGTTTTGTGCGGCACGCCCAACCACGGCGTGTTTGCAACAGACGACCAGCCTAACAGCGAGTTCAACGGCCGCGGTGCGTTCCTGCGCGCGCTCAACGAGGGCGAGAGCGAGGTGGCGCCGGGCGTCGCCTTCCTGACGCTGCGCAGCGACGGCATGGACAAATACGCCCAGGCCGACGGCCGCTTCATCGGCAAGCCCGGCACGCCGACCGGCGTCACCAACGAAGGGCCGGAGCTGAAGGGCGCCACCAACCTCGTGCTCGGTGCGCTCGACCATCGCGAGGTGGCCTTTCACCCCAGGGCATTTCGCGAGATCTACAAGTTCATCGCCGGCCGGGAACCCGCGCGCATCGCAATCGTGCCGGAGCCGGTCGTCAGGCTGAGCGGCCTCGTCACCGGCACGCCCGGCGGCGTGCCGACCAATCGGCCGGTGGCGGGCGCAACCGTCGATATCTTCCGCGTCGATCCTGACACCGGTGAGCGCAAGGGCGGCGCCGTGCACAGCGCGACCACGGGCGCCGACGGCCGCTGGGGGCCGGCGCAGGTCGAGCCCTCCTGGTCGCTCGAATTCGTTCTGACGTCGCCGGGCGCGCCGATCACGCACATCTATCGCTCGCCCTTCCCGCGCTCGTCGGACGTCGTCCATTTGCGCGCCGCACGGCCGCTCGGGCCGTCCGACAAGGACGCCGGCGCGGTCGTCATCATGTCGCGGCCGCGCGGCTATTTCGGCCGGCCGCGGGACGTGGTGCTGCTGGATGGCAAGGAGCCAGCCGATGTCAAGCCGGGCGTGCCGACCGATTCGGCGGCAACATTGCGGCTTGCAGCCGGCGAGGTTGGACGTAACATCGTGGCTCAATTCGGCGAAGAACGGATTGTGGCGCGCGCCTGGGCCGCCCAGGAGAACAGGATTGCGATTGCCGAGCTGACTTACTAGCTGTTTGCCTGCGTACACCCTGCGGGAGAGAGCCATGAATATCGCCAGCGTGCGTCGGCCCATCATCCCTCCGGCTCCTCCGCGTGCGCCCGACGACATGTCGTTCTTCGGCCGTCTCGCCGTGATCCGGCGCAACATGATCGCGACCTGGGGCCAGCGTGCCTATGAGGAAGACGTCATCAAGGGCCGCTTCTTCTTCCGCAACAGCTTCATCCTGAACCAGCCGGACGCGATCCGGCACGTCCTGCTGACCAACTACGAAAACTACACGCGCACGCCGGCGGGCATCCGCATGTTGCGCCCGGTGCTGGGTGACGGGCTCCTGATCGCGGAGGGTCATTCCTGGACGTTCCAGCGCCGCACCCTCGCGCCGGCCTTCACGCCGCGCGCCACCGCGAACCTCGTTCCGCACATGACGGCGGTGCTCGACGAGACCATCGCCAAGCTGGACGCGCGCGTGGGGGAAGATATCGACCTGCGCGAGATCTTGCAGCGCATGACGCTGGAGATCGCCGGGCGCACGATGTTCTCGTTCGGCATGGAGCGGCATGGCGCGACCTTGCGCAACTTCATCGTGGAATATGCCGCGCGGCTGGGGCGGCCGTACTTCCTCGACATGCTGCTGCCGGTGTCCTGGCCGAGCCCGATGGATTTCGCCCGCGCCCGTTTCCGCAAGCGCTGGACCGAGTTCGTCGCCATGCTGATTGCCGAGCGGCGCACGATGGGCAAGAAGGACGGCGCGCCGCCGCGCGACCTGTTCGATCTCATGGACGCTGCGCGCGATCCTGAGACCGGCAGGGGTTTTTCCGACGAGCAACTCGTCGACGAGGTCGCGACCATGATCCTCGCCGGTCACGAGACCACGGCCACGGCGCTGTTCTGGGCGCTCTATCTGCTCGCGCTCGATTCCGACACGCAAGAGGAGGTCGCCTCCGAGACGCGCGGCGAGCATCTCGACAGCATGGCCGACATCGACCGGCAGAAGCTCACCCGCGCGGTGATCGACGAGACCATGCGGCTCTATCCGCCGGCGTTCCTGGTCGCACGTGCCGCGCGCGACAAGGACAATGCGGCCGGAATCGAGATCGGCAAGGGCGACATCATCATGATCGCGCCCTGGCTGCTGCACCGGCACGAGAAGCTGTGGGACCAGCCGAACGCGTTCATTCCAAAACGCTTCATGTCGAACGAGGCGCCCGACCGCTTCGCCTACCTGCCGTTCGGCGCGGGTCCGCGCGTCTGCATCGGCGCGCCGTTCGCGCAAGCCGAATCCGTGCTGGCGCTGGCCCGGCTGATCGGCGCCTTCCGTGTCGAGCTCGCCGATACCGCAAATCCGGTGGTCCCGCTCGGCGTCGTCACGACCCAGCCGGACCACTCACCCATGTTCCGCATCACGCGCCGGTGACAGGCCGCGTGCCTGGCCGGCGGCGCGATCCGCCCGAGACAGAGTCCTGCCATGAGCGACATCCAGGCCCAGTTTTCCGTTCTGAAGCAGACCGCCGACGCCAGGGTGGTCGATGCGATCGTGCGCCTGATCGAGGATGGCGAGGATCACGAGCTCAACCGCGTCAACGTCCTCGATTTCTCCGCGCAGCACGGCCTCGACGAGGAGCGCGCGATCTCCGCCTTCCTGCATTCGGCGCGGCTCGGGCTGTTCGATCTCGGCTGGAACGTGCTGTGCCCGGGATGCGGCGGCGTGCTCGGCGCGCATTCGACGCTGAAGGCGCTCAAGCCCGACGACTATCATTGCGCACTCTGCGCCTGCGGCTACAAGGCTTCCGTCGACGATCAGGTCGAGGTCTCCTTCACCGTCAACCCGCGCGTCCGGCGCATCGCGGCGCACGACCCTGATACGCTTCCCGTGTGGGATTATTTCAAGCATGTGTTCTGGAGCTCCGGCGTCGACTTCAACAAGGAATCGTTCGCGACGCTAGCCAACGAGGTGACGCTCGACACGATGGAGCTGCCGGCAGGCGAGAAGGCGACCATGTCGCTTCAGCTGCCGAGCGACTTCGTCATCATCTTCGAGCCGGTGACGCACGCCGCCCATTTCATCGACGTTCAGGGCGAGCCGACCAAGGACCGGCAGCAACTCGCCATCATGTACAACAAGGTGCAGGCCCCGACCGGGACCACGACCATGCGGCCCGGCCCGTTGCGGCTGTCGCTGGAGAACCAGGCCGGGGTGCGCGTGCTGCCGTCGGTGTTCATCGCGGCCGAAGCGCTCCACCATCTCATCGGCAAGCGCAAGCCGTTCCTCACCGCCAAGCGGATGCTGTCGAACCAGACCTTCCGGGACGTGTTCAAGGCGGACAATCTCAGTCTCGATCAGCGGCTCCAGATCACCTCGCTCACCTTCCTGTTCACCGATCTGAAGGGTTCGACCGCGCTCTATGAACGGGTCGGCGATCTCGCCGCCTTCGACCTCGTGCGCGCGCATTTCCATGCGCTGCTCGGGATCATCTCCTCCGAAAAGGGCGCGGTGGTGAAGACCATCGGCGATGCCGTGATGGCGACCTTCGTCCGTCCCGAGCACGCCATCGTCGCGGGCTTGCGGATGCGCGCGGCCATGGACGAGCTCAACAAGCAGCGCGGCACCGACGATCTCATCGTCAAGATCGGCATCCATGAAGGCCCTTGCCTCGCGGTGATGCTCAACGAGCGGCAGGATTATTTCGGCCAGACCGTCAACATCGCCGCCCGCGTGCAGAGCCTGTCGACAGCGCAGGAAATCCACATCACCGGCCCGGTGCTCGACGCGCCCGCGGTTGCGGAAGTGCTGGAGCAGCGCGCGATCAAGCCGATCCAGAAGCAGGCGGCGCTGCGCGGCATCGCCGACAAGATAGTGGTGTACGAGATTCCGTGAGTTCGGATCGTCATTCCGGGGCGATGCGTTAGCATCGAACCCGGAATCTCGAGTTTCCGGGTTCGCGCTTTGCGCGCCCCGGAATGACGGTGAAGAGATTGCCGAAACGTAATGCAGTGCGGGGAACTGACGCACGTTGCGCCGGTTGAGTTTCCTGCTCATATAATACCAGTAACAGCCCGCGCTCCTCGCGGCTGGATCGATTTCGGTAAGGACCATTATGCTCGACGGCCTGCGCCAATTCATCGCCGACATTGTCGCCCCTCATGACCAGAGCCGCACCTTCGCTGACAGCGACTATCGGTTGGCGGCGACCGCGCTGCTGGTCCACGTGGTCTCGCTGGACGGCCAGCCGACGGCCGCCGAGCGGCGCAAGCTGCACAGCTTGATCGAAAGCCATTTTGGGCTCGATCACGGCGCAGCGGACCGTCTGATCGCAGACGCCACCGAAGTCGAAGGCGAGGCGGTGGACCTCTATCACTTCACCAGCATCATCATGCGCTCGCTCGACGAGGAGGGGCGCAAGCGCATCGTTCGGATGATGTGGGAGCTGGTCTTTGCCGACGGCCAGGTCAGCGAGTTCGAGGACAATGTCGTCTGGCGCGCCTCCGATCTGCTCGGGATTTCCCAGCGGGACCGGATCGAGCTGAAGCATATTGTGGCCGAGCGTGTCGGTGGCCAGGGGAAGGATGCGCCGTCGGCGGCTGACCCTATCCCGCCTGGTGGATTGCTTCCCACGCGAGCCACATGACGAAACTTTAATGTAGGACGGGCGTCCCTAGCCTGGCCGATTCGCCTGCAAGGACCTGCCCTTCCTGCTCCCCTGTCGCCCGCTCAAGCCGCTATTCCGCCGGCGCCGCTTGCCTGTCGCGCACGGCTTGTGCTCTCGTTCAGCCATTGCGGGGCCAAAAAACTTCAATTGAAGAGACTTCGATCGTGACTGAGCGGGTAACGTTGATCACCGGGGCCTCGGCGGGCATAGGCACGGAGCTGGCGCGCGTATTCGCCGCCAACGGACATCGCCTGGCATTGACGGCGCGGCGCGCGGATCGGTTGGAGGAGCTCGCGCGCGAGCTCGCCGCCAAGGGCGGCAAGAAGCCGATCGTGATCGCCTGCGATCTCGAGAACCCCGCCGCAGGCGAGACCATCGCGGCAGCGCTCGCCGCCGAAGGCCTCGAGCTCGACCACCTCGTCAACAATGCCGGCTTCGGCGTGTTCGGCGATGCCATCGAGCGCGACCGCGACGAGCAGATCGGGATCGTCGATGTCAACGTGCGGGCCCTGACGGATCTGTCGCTGCGCTTTGCCGATCAGCTGATCAGGAACAAGGGCGGTCTTCTCAACGTGGGCTCGGTCGCGGGCTTCCTGCCCGGCCCCGGCATGGCCGTCTACTATGCCTCCAAGGCCTACGTGATTTCGTTCACCGAAGCGCTCCGGGCCGAGCTCGCGCCGCGCGGCGTTCGCGTCACCGTGCTTTGCCCGGGCCCCGTGCCTACCGAATTCCAGGCGCGCGCCGGCGTCGGGTCCCAACACGATACCGCCCTTCTCAATGTTTCAGCCGCCGATGTCGCGCAGGAGGCGTACCGTGGCCTGATGGCCAACAAACGGGCAGTGCTGCCCGGTCTCGGCATCAAGATTGTGCCGTTGGCGCTGCGCTTCTTCCCGCGCGGCTTCATCCTGGCCGCGACGAGCCGGTTCCAGAGGCGCAGGCATTAGAGAATCCTGGTGCTCCCGTAATGGCCCGGAGCTTGCTTCACCTTCGATGTGTGCGCGAACTCACACGATGTTAACCGTCGCTTAGCTATGCTGGCGGTCTGAACCGATAGCACTCGCAGAGGCCATGTCGTTCCGGACGGACAGGTTTGGTGGCGCAGAACTGGTGCCCTTCCGAAAGAAGGCGCCGAGCATTGCCGCCTCCGAGAGCCGGTTGCCGGTCTTGATCGTCCTGCATCAGGAATGCTCGACCCCTGGCCGGGTCGGCAATGCGCTCCGCGCGCTTGGCCACGCCCTGGACATTCGCCGTCCCCGTTTCGGCGATCCGCTGCCGGAGACGCTCGACGAGTACGCCGGTGCCGTCTTCTTCGGCGGCCCGATGAGCGCCAACGATCCCGACGATTACATCCGGCGCGAGATCGACTGGCTCGAGATTCCACTGCGCGAGCAGCGGCCGTTCCTCGGCATCTGCCTTGGCGCCCAGATGCTCGCGATGCAGCTCGGGGCCCGCGTCGCGCCGCATGCCGATGCGCTGACCCAGATCGGTTACTACCCGATCCGCCCGACCGCCGCGGGCCGCGCGCTCTGCCCGGCCTGGCCGGCTCAGGTCTATCACTGGCATCGCGAGGGATTCGAGCTGCCTGCCGGTGCCGAGCTGCTGGCGGAGGGCGACGATTTTCCGGTGCAGGCGTTCCGTGCCGGCAATGCCTTCGGCGTGCAGTTTCATCCTGACGTGACCTACGCGATGATGCATCGCTGGACCACACGTGGCTACGACGGCTTCAGCGCGCCCGGTGCGCGGCAGCGGCACCATCATTTCGCGGATCGTGCGGTCTACGATGCCGCAGAGCGCGCCTGGCTCGATCACTTTATCGACCGCTGGCTGGCGCGGCGGCCGGTGCTGGCCCAAGCCGCCGAGTAACCTGCGCCTCTTCGCGCAAGCTCTTGGCGCAAGTCCTCGCGCCGCCCCCTGATATGCTCGGCTCTCCGCCAACGAGCGCGCACCAATGCGTGCCGGCAAACAAGGGAGAGCGTCATGGCCTACGAGCACATTCTCTATGAGGTGAGCGACAAGATCGCGACCATCACGCTCAATCGCCCTGATCGCATGAATGCGTGGACGCCGACCATGGAGCGCGACGTGCGTCATGCGATGGAAGCGTCAAGCGCCGACGACAATGTCCGCGTCATCGTTCTCACCGGCGCGGGCCGCGCGTTCTGCGCCGGCGCCGACATGGATGCGTTGAAGGGGCTCGACCCTGACGACGTCAGGCGCGCCTCGAACCTGCCGCCCTTCGACATGAACCGCCGTCCGGACTGGCAGACGCGCTACGGCTATTATCCCTCGCTCAGGAAGCCGGTCATCGCCATGCTCAACGGCGCCACCGCGGGCATCGGCCTCGTCCACGCGCTCTACTGCGACCTACGCTTTGCCGCTGACAATACGGTGTTCACCACAGCCTTCGCACGGCGCGGGCTGATCGCCGAGCACGGCATCAGCTGGATGCTGCCGCGCATCGTCGGTCATGCCAATGCGATGGACCTCTTGCTTTCGGCGCGGCGCGTGTCGAGCGAGGAAGCCCTTCGGATCGGGCTGGTCAACCGGCTCTGCCCGCCTGAAAAGCTGCGCGAGGAGACCTACGCCTATGCCCGCGATCTCGCCGATTTCGTCTCGCCGAGTGCGATGGCCGTGATCAAGCGCCAGCTCTACGAGGTGCCGTTCCAGACCCTGGCCGAGGCGACGATCGAAGCCAATCGGGAGATGATGGTAGCGCTGGCCGGCAGCGATTTCCGGGAGGGGGTGGCGAGCTTCATGGAAAAGCGGCCGCCGAGGTTTACGGGGAGGTAGGGGGAGGTTTTGGTAGACAGTCCGTCTTCGCCCTGCGGGCTTCGCCGGACACCACGCTTCGCCCCTCGGCTCCGACGAGGCTGCGCCACGCGTAGCCCGAAGGGCGAAGCGTGGTGGAGCCAGGCGGGATCGAACCGCCGACCTCGTCATTGCGAACGACGCGCTCTCCCAGCTGAGCTATGGCCCCTTTGCTGGCCGCTCTGGTCAATGCGGCCGACAACCGGGCGCCATTTAAGTCCCCGCCAAGGTCAAGTCAAGGACGGGTGTCACCCGGTTTTCGCCATTCGGGCCGTGACTCCCTTGTTTGGGCGGGGGGGAACCGATATCTAGCAAAAGGCGTCAATCCGACCGCCGCCCGAATTATCAAAAGCCAGAGTCTTCAAACGCCATGCGTGCCGTTCTCGACATCGTCATCATCGTGCTCGACCTCTACGTCTGGCTGCTGATCGCCTCCGCGATCCTGTCCTGGCTGATCGCTTTCAACGTCGTGAACACGCGCAACCAGTTCGTGTCGGCGGTGGCGGAGTTCCTGTACCGGATCACCGAGCCGGTGCTGGCACCGATTCGCAATTTCCTGCCCAGCCTCGGCGGCCTCGACATCTCGCCGATCATCCTGATCCTGATCATCATGTTCATCGAGCGGGTGATCCTGTACTACATCTACCCCAACGTGGTCTGAGCGGGCTGGAGCGCCTTGGTTGCCCGAGAAGCCGGCAAGGAGCCTTGGCGCTACGCGGCCGCAGGAATCAGCATCGCATTGCGGGTGACGCCGCGCGGCGGCCGCGACGACATCGACGGGATCGAGCAGCTGGCCGATGGCCGCAGCGTGCTCAAGGTGCGGGTGCGCGCCATCGCCGATGGCGGCGAGGCCAACAAGGCCGTGCTGGTCCTGCTGGCGAAATCGCTCGGCGTTCCCAAGGCCAGCGTGAGACTGCTGTCCGGTGCCACCTCGCGGCTGAAGCAGATCGCGGTCGACGGCGATCCGGCACGGCTCGGCGAAGCCCTGCGCCAGCTCGTCCAACTCAAATCTGCGGCCCCCAAATCGAAGGACTGAGGGAACTGACATGACCGCCAAGATTATCGATGGAAAAATCATCGCCGCCGAGCTGCGCGCCCGCGTCGCCGACGAGGTCGCCCGGGTCAGGCGCGAGCACAATCTGGTGCCGGGTCTTGCGGTGGTTCTGGTCGGCAACGATCCCGCCAGCGAGGTCTATGTCCGCTCCAAGCACACCCAGACCCAAGCCGCCGGCATGGCCTCCTTCGAGCACAAGCTGCCGGCCGACGTCTCGCAGGCCGATCTCCTGGCGCTGGTCGCAAAGCTCAACCGCGATCCCGCCGTGCACGGCATCCTGGTGCAGCTGCCGCTGCCGAAGGGCCTGAACACGGAAGCCGTCATCAACGCCATCGATCCCGCCAAGGACGTCGACGGCCTGCATCCGAACAATGCCGGCCGGCTCGCCGGCGGCTTCCAGGCGCTGTCGCCGTGCACGCCGCTCGGCTGCATCATCCTGACCAAGAGCGTGCACGCTTCGCTCGAAGGCATGAACGCCATCGTCATCGGCCGCTCCAATCTGGTCGGCCGTCCGCTCGTGCAATTGCTGCTGAACGAGAACGCCACGGTGACGATCGCGCATTCGCGCTCGCGCGACCTGCCTGGGCTCGTGAAGCAGGCCGATCTCGTCTACGCCGCAGTCGGCAGGCCCGAGATGGTGCGCGGCGACTGGCTGAAGCCGGGCGCGACTGTGATCGATGTCGGCATCAATCGCATCCCAAAGGAGGACGGCAAGACGCGCCTCGTCGGCGACGTCGCCTATCAGGAAGCGCTTGAGGTGGCCGGCGCCATCACGCCGGTGCCGGGCGGCGTCGGTCAGATGACCGTGGCCTGCCTACTGGTGAATACGCTGCGCGCGGCCTGCGCAATCACAGGGTTGCCGAAGCCTGCGGTGTGAGTTTTCGTGCCCCGGACGCAGCGCTGCGCTTCCCTGGCGATGTGAAGCATCGTCCAGTAGCGGTGCGCTGCTGAGCCGGGGCCCAGTGGCGGCGTGGGTCCCGGCTCTGCGACGCGTCACGCCGGACGATGCTTCGCATCGCCGGGACGTGCCGCATCGCGTCCGGGACACGGATGCTTCAGCCCTTCTTCTTCTTCTCGCGGTCCATGCCCTCGAGGATCAGCTTGTGCGCCTCCTCAGGGCCGCCCCAGCGCAGGATCTTCACCCATTTGCCCTTCTCGAGATCCTTGTAGTGCTCGAAGAAGTGCTGGATCTGCTGCAGCGTGATGTCGGGCAGGTCGGAGTACGACTTCACCTTGTCGTAGCGCTGCGTGAGCTTCGACGACGGCACCGCCAGAATCTTCTCGTCGCCGCCGGCTTCATCCTCCATGAACAGCACGCCGACCGGGCGCACGCTCATGACGGCGCCGGGAATGATGGCGCGGGTGTTGACGATCAGGACGTCGCAGGGGTCGCCGTCATCCGACAGGGTGTGCGGGATGAAACCGTAATTACCGGGGTAACGCATCGGCGTGTAAAGGAAGCGGTCGACCACCAGCGTGCCGGCCTCCTTGTCCATCTCATATTTGATCGGTTCGCCGCCCACGGGGACTTCGATGAGGACGTTGACTTCGTGCGGTACGCTTTTCCCGATCGAGATCGCATCGATACGCATTCAAGGCTCCGTTGTTGCCGAGGTAAAATCGCGCCCGGCAGCCGATTTTGGCGCTGTCATACGCGGGCTTGGCCCGCTGATCCATCGCGTTTTTGTGAAATAATGAATCCAGAAATCACCGGCGCATAGGCAACGGTATCGACGGACGGGAAGCGCTGCTCGCGTCTGCTTTCAGCAGCTCAATTGGTCCAAATCTAGTTGGTCCAGGCGAAGGCAACCTTGTCGAGCGCCTTCGGCCCGAAACGCTCCGACGAGCGCGCCACCATACGGCCCCCGAGCGCCCGGTAGAACTCGGTCGCGGGGTCGTTGTCCGAGAGCGCCCACACCACCATGCTCTTCAGCCCGCTCTGCATCAGGTCGCGGCGAGCGGCGGCGAACAGGCGACGGCCGAAGCCGAGGCCCTGGAATTCCGGGCGCAGGTAAAGCTCGTAAATCTCGCCGTCGAAATGCAGGCTGCGGGCGCGGTTGCGACCGTAATTGGCGTAACCCGCGATCTTGTCGCCGAACACCAGCACGCTCACGCGGCTGCCCTTGCGGATCGCACTGTCCCACCATTGCGGGCCGCGGCGGTTGATCAGCTTTTCCAGCTCGGCGCCGGGAATGATGCCCTGATAGGCGGAGCGCCAGGCTTCGTCATGCGTGGACGCCACCGCAGTTGCATCTGCAGCTTTGGCCGGCCGGACCTCGATCAGGGTTGTGCTCATGGACACAATCAAACCAAGTCGCCGCCTCGGCGGCAAGTCCTATCGTTAATTATCGGTTAACGTGTGGACTTTGTGCATCAGTGTCTTAACCATGTTGTGCCGAAAAAAGACAGGATGCCGACTCAAATCGCCTCGGCACGCCGTGCGTCGGTGCAAAACTCGTTCTGCGGCAATGAATGAACGACAATGGCAGGGCAAAAAGTCCGCCCAGAGTGATTCGTTCCAACTAGTGTGGCGGTCGCTTCTCGTGTCGCCCTCGGCCATTCATGCGGCTCCTCAACATCATCGCGCTCCTGCCTCTGCTGGCCTCGCTGGCTGCGTCGCCTCTGTGCGCCCAGGTCACGTCTGGCCCGTCCGGCGAAGAGGGCGAGCCGCTTCGCCGACAGAAATGGCTTGTGCCGTCGCTGGATACCGGCATCGCCGCCCATGCCGTGCTGTTTCGCCCCGCCGGCGCAGGTCCGTTCCGGCTTGCGGTCATCGCGCACGCCTCGACGCAGAATGGCTTGCGCCGGGCGCAGATGCCGCAGCCGGAATACCGTCCGCTTGCCGCCTATCTCGTCGCGCGCGGCTATGCCGTGCTGGTGCCGGAGCGGCTCGGCCATGGCGCGACCGGCGGCCGCTATGTCGAGGATCAGGGCGGATGTGACGAGGCCGACTCTGCGCGTTCGGGCCGTGCAACGGCCGGGCAGATCCGGCTCGCGCTGGACCATTTGCGAAAGCAGGATTTCATTCGCAACGAGGCCGCGATCGTGATCGGCCATTCCGCCGGCGGTTGGGGTGCGCTGGCGCTCGCCGATGCCGACCCGAAGACGATCTCCGCCATCGCGGTGTTCGCGCCGGGGCGCGGCGGCCATGCCAATGATGAGCCGAACCGGATCTGCGCACCAGCCAAGCTGCTTGCCGCTGCCGCGGAGTTCGGCAGAGGCGCGCGTATCCCCGTCACATGGCTCGTTGCGGGCAATGACAGCTACTTCGCGCCGGCATTTTCGAAGAGCCTGGCCGACGCGTTTCGCGGCGGTGGCGGCAAGGTGGACTTCCGCATCCTGCCGGCCGTCGGCGGCGAGGGGCATTGGATGATCGAGAGCGAAGCCGGGGTCGAAGCCGCAAGCGGCGATCTCGCGCGTGCGCTGAACCCGGACAGGCCAAAGGCGACCAAGAAGCCATGACGCCGTATGTTCTGGTCAAGTTTCTGCATGTGCTCGGCGCCATCGTCATCCTCGGCACAGGCACCGGCATCGCATTCTTCATGCTGATGGCGCATCGCACCAACGATGTGGCGTTCATCGCGCGCACTGCCTCGGTGGTGGTGGTCGCGGATACGATCTTCACGCTGTCGGCCGTGCTGCTCCAGCCGGTCACGGGCGGTCTATTGATGATGCTCTCGGCGATACCGATCACCGAGCACTGGCTGCTCGCCTCGCTGGCGCTCTACGCCGTCGCCGGCCTGTTCTGGATCCCCGTCGTATTCATGCAGATCGAGATGCGAGATCTTGCGCGCCAGGCTGCTGTCGATCAGCGCAGTGCGCTGCCGCCGCGCTATTTCGTGCTGTTCCGCCGGTGGTTCGCATTCGGCTTTCCCGGTTTCGGCGCGACGATGCTGATCCTCTGGCTGATGATCGCAAAACCGTTTTGAGGGACGTGATGGGTGAGCGAACCATTCTGGTGCTCGGCGCCTCCGGCCTGATCGGCCGCTTCGTCACCGACGACCTCCGCGCGCGGGGATTCCGCGTCGTCGGCATGGCGCGCAGCCTGTCGCCGTCACAAAGAATGAGCGCGTTGGACATCGAGCTGCCGATCCTTTCGCTGGATGCAGCTGCGCTGGCGCGGCTCCTGCGCGAGCACGCCGTCGACGTTGTCGTAAATTGCCTCGGCGTGCTTCAGGACGGGCCAGGCAGCGATACGGGCGCCGTGCATCGCGATTTCGTCGCGCGGCTCCTTGCCGCGATCGGTAACAGCGGCCGCGCGATCCGGCTGGTGCACATCTCAATTCCTGGAACCGCGGAGGCCGACCGCACCGCGTTTGCGACGACCAAGCGCGAGGCCGAGCGCCTGATCGCGGCGTCCGGCATTCCCCATGCCGTCCTGCGCCCCGGTTTCGTCGTTGCACCGTCAGCCTACGGCGGCAGCGCCTTGCTCCGCGCGCTCGCGGCCTTCCCGTTCGATCTTCCGGGCAAGGAGATGGCAACACCGTTCCAGCCCGTCGCGGTGGAGGAAATCTCGGCCACCATCGCCTGGCTCGCCGCGCGGGACATCGACGATGCGTCCGTGAACGCGGTGAGCTGGGATCTGATGCAGGCAGAGCCGGTCACGATGGCCGGCGTCATCGAGCAATTTCGCCGCGCGTTCGGCACGTCCGGCTGGCCGCGCATCGCGATGCCGACGATCCTGCTCGATCTCGGCGCCAGGACCGGTGATCTCGCCAGCTATCTCGGCTGGATGCCGCCGATGCGCTCCACCGCCATCGCCGAACTGCGCCGGGGCGTGCGCGGTGATCCCTCGGCCTGGATCGCCGCCACCGGCATCAGGCCGAAGGCGCTTGCCGAGACGATCGGCCGTCATCCCGCCACCATCCAGGACAAATGGTTCGCGCGCCTGTTCCTGATCAAGGCGCTGATCTTCGCGAGCCTGGTCGCGTTCTGGCTCGTCTCCGGCTTCATCGCGCTGTTCGTGTCCTATCGTGCCGCCGCCGGCATCCTGACCGCGCACGATTTTCCGCCGGCGCTGGTCGAACCCATCACTGTCGGAACCAGCCTGATGGACATGAGCATCGGCGTGCTGATCGCCTTCCGCCGCACCGCGGCGATCGGTCTCGTTGCGGGCATCGTCGCTTCGCTCGGTTATATGGCCGGCGCGGCGATCCTGACGCCGGACCTCTGGATCGAGCCGCTCGGCGCGCTGGTCAAGACCGGTCCAGCGATCGTGCTGATGCTGGTCGGCCTCCTGATGCTGGATAATCGCTGATGCCTAGATGGCCCGACGACGACGTCATTCTGTTCGACGGCATCTGCATCTTCTGCTCGCGCTGGGTCCGCTTCGTGGCCAAGCGCGACACCCGGAAGCGGTTTCGTTTCACGCCGATCCAGTCGGACTATGGCGCACGTTTGGCGCGCACATTCGGCATCGACCCCGCTGATCCCGACACCAACGCCGTGGTTCATGATGGCGAGGTCTTCACGAAGTCCGACGCCGCACTGACCGTGCTGTCGCAGCTTCCCGGTTGGGGCTGGGTGCGCGCGTTGTTCGCCGTGCCGAAGCCTATGCGAGATTTTGTCTACAGCCTTGTCGCCCGCAACCGTTATCGAATCTTCGGCAAGTCTGACGTCTGCTTTGTACCGGATTCTGATCTGCGAACTCGGGTGATCGAGTAGCCACGTCATTGCGAGGAGCTCTTGCGACGAAGCAATCCAGACTGTCACCGCGGACAGATTCTGGAATGCTTCGCTGCGCTCGCAATGACGGAGTGTTGTGGCTACGGCTGGCCCAGAGCCGCTAACACTTCCTTCGCCGCCCGCTCACCGCTGTCCCGCGCGCCATGCGCCGTCGTGAAAAACTCCGGCGACGTCGCCTCGCCGGCAAAGAACAGCCGCCCGTTCACCGGCGCGGCCAGCACGGCACGATCGCCGGCGTGGCCGGGCAGGGCGTGCGAATACGATCCCCGCGCGAACGGATCGCGCGCCCAGCATGACGCGTAGAGCGGCTTCAGCTTGCGCCGGATATCGTTGCCGAGGAAGCCCGCGATCTCGTTGATGGCTTGTGCGGCGATGGCACCTTCGCCGGAATCCTCCAGCTCGCGCGCGAAGCTGCCGCCGAAAAAGCCTTCGATGCAGGGTTGGCCGAACGGGCGGATGTGGTAGGTGCCCATCTCGGTGCGCATGGTGGCGCCGCGCAGATTGGCTTCCTTCGGAAAGGCTTCGGCGTCTTCGAGCGCCAGCGTCACCTTGTCGTCGACGCCGAGCGGCAGGCCGGCTGCGGCGTCGACCTTGGACGGCAGCGGCGGCGAAAAGCGCAACGTCTCATCGGCGATCAGGTTGGTCGGCACGGTGACGATCGCCGTGTCCGCGGTCAGCGTGCCCTGCGATGTCTCGATGCGGATGCGCTTGCCGGAATGATCGATCAGCGTGACGTTGCAATTCAGGGCCACCGGGCAGGGCGCGCCGTAGGCCGAGACAAGCGCGCCATAGCCGCGGCGGACGCGCCAGTTCAGGTCGGTGTCCTCATAGGCGTCCCAGTCGAGCGTGGACATGTCCTTCAGCTCGCAGCCGTTGATGTAGGTCGAGATCGCGTCGATCATGGGATTCCAGCGATTGCCCACTTCGAGGCTCAGGCTCGCGGGCTCGTCCTGGCCCTTTTGCGCGGCCTGCCAGAGGCGCTCGTAGAACGCTTCCATCGCGCGCATGAAATCGTCGCGCTCGGCCGGCGGAAACGCGTTGCCATAGGCGCGCTCGCGCCAGGGCGGCAGGTCCTTGTTGAGCTCGAAGCCAAGCTGCCGTGCGACCGCGACGAAGGAGTTCCTGTCGGCGGAGTGCAGCCAGCCGCAGCCGACGTCGAAGGTGACCTCGGGCGAGGCCTGCACCGTCCAGGCCCGGCCGCCGAGCCTGTCACGCGCCTCCAGCACGATCGCCGAGAGGCCGGAGCCCGCCAGCGCATGCGCCGCGCCGAGGCCGGCGGCACCGGCGCCGATGATCGCGACGTCGACGGAGGAGGGGAGGGACATGAGTGGGATCTAGCACGTCTGTTGGACGCGCTGAAGCGGGGCAAACATGCAGCTCTCGTGTCCCGGACGCGCTGCAGCGCGCTTGCGCTGCTGCGCAGAGCCGGGACCCAAGGTGATGGCCGGTGGTGAGAATGTCTGGGCCCCGGCTCTGCAGCGCACCGCGAAGTGCGCGCTGCGCCGCGTCCGGGGCACGAGAGCGGCAGCCTTACGCCACCGCTTCCTTGGCCTTTTCCGCGCGCTTGCGCTCGTTCGGGTCGAGGTGCTTCTTGCGCAGGCGGATCGACTTCGGGGTGACCTCGACGAGCTCGTCGTCCTCGATATAGGCGAGGGCCTTCTCCAGCGTCATGCGGATCGGCGGGGTCAGGCGCACGGCTTCGTCCTTCGAGGTCGTGCGGATGTTGGTGAGCTGCTTGCCCTTGAGCACGTTGATCTCGAGATCGTTGTCGCGGGTGTGCTCGCCGACGATCATGCCCTTGTAGACCTTCCAGCCCGGCTCGATCATCATCGGGCCGCGATCCTCCAGCTTGAACATGGCGTAAGCCACCGCTTCGCCCTGGTCGTTGGAGATCAGCACGCCGTTGCGGCGGCCCTGGATCTCGCCCTTGTACGGCGCGTAGCCGTGGAACAGGCGGTTCATGATCGCGGTGCCGCGGGTATCGGTGAGCAATTCGCCCTGGTAGCCGATCAGGCCGCGGGTCGGCGCGTAGAACACCAGGCGCTGACGGTTGCCGCCCGACGGCTTCATCTCGATCAGCTCGGACTTGCGCTCGCTCATCTTCTGCACGACGACGCCGGAATGCTCCTCGTCGACGTCGATCACGACCTCCTCGATCGGCTCCAACGTGGCGCCGGTGGCCTCGTCCTTCTGGAACACGACGCGCGGCCGCGACACCGAGAGCTCGAAGCCCTCGCGGCGCATGGTCTCGATCAGGATCGCGAGCTGCAATTCGCCGCGGCCCGAGACTTCCATCGCGTCCTTGTCGGCGGCTTCGACCACGCGCAGCGCGACATTGCCTTCGGCCTCGCGCAGCAGGCGGTCGCGGATCATGCGGCTCGTCACCTTGTCGCCTTCGGTGCCGGCGAGCGGGGAGTTGTTGACGATGAAGGACATCGACACGGTCGGCGGATCGATCGGCTGCGCCGGCAGCGGCACCTCGACGGTCGGATCGCAGAAGGTGTCGGCGACGGTGCCCTTGGTCAGGCCGGCAATGGCGACGATGTCGCCGGCTTCGGCTTCATCGAGCGGCGTACGCTCGAGGCCGCGGAAGGCCAGGATCTTGGTGATGCGCCCGGACTCGACCAGCTTGCCGTCGGCGTTCAGCACCTTGACCTGCTGGTTCGGCTTGAGCACGCCGGAGGAGATGCGGCCGGTGATGATGCGGCCGAGATAGGGATTGGCTTCCAGGATGGTGCCGATCATCCTGAACGGACCTTCCTCGACCTTGGGCGGCGCGACGTGGCGCAGGATCAGGTCGAACAGCGGCTCCATGCCCTTGTCCTTCGGACCCTCCGGGCTTTCGGCCATCCAGCCCTGCTTGGCCGACCCGTAGAGGATCGGGAAGTCGAGCTGCTCCTCGCTGGCATCGAGCGCCGCGAACAGGTCGAACACCTCGTTGATGACTTCCGTCGGGCGCGCGTCGGGGCGGTCGACCTTGTTGATGACGACGATCGGCTTCAGGCCGACCTTGAGCGCCTTGGAGACCACGAACTTGGTCTGCGGCAGCGGGCCTTCGGCGGCGTCGACCAGCACCAGGGCGCCGTCCACCATGTTGAGGATGCGCTCGACCTCGCCGCCGAAATCGGCGTGGCCGGGGGTATCGACGATGTTGATGCGGGTGTCCTTCCACTGCACCGAGGCGGCCTTGGCCAGGATGGTGATGCCGCGCTCGCGCTCCAGGTCGTTGGAATCCATGGCGCGATCCGTCACCTTCTGGTTCTCGCGGAACGTGCCGGACTGCTGGAGGAGTTTGTCGACCAGGGTCGTCTTGCCGTGGTCGACGTGGGCGATGATGGCAACGTTACGAAGATTCATGAGTGAGCTTCTTTGCGGTCGAACAATGGGTTAAGCGCGATCTCGCCGGTCAGACCGGGACCTCTTCTCGAAACAACGCTGGAAGACTGGAAACGGGGCGCTTTCCGCCCAAAAAGGAAGCCCGGCCATCTCGACCGGGCGCCCTGCGCGTTGCGGCGCAATATATGCAAAAACCGCCAAAAAACAATGCGTTCTTTGGGCCTTGGTTGACTGAATTTTGCCCGGGAATCTCCGGGGCTTAGCGGTCGTTGCGGGCCGGCGGGGTCTTTCGCCCCATGATGGCCGCCCAGATCAGGACGACGCCTCCGATGCCGATGACCAGCCCCAAGAACACCAGCGACGCCATGTCGGAGGGGATCCGGCCACCGTCGACCACCGCCATTCCGCCGAACAGGAGCGCACACAGCCCCGGCAACAGCATGAAGATCCCGGCGATCGCCATCAACGCGGTCAGGCAACCGCCGCGCTTCTCCTTCGGGGCAGGAGGCGGCCCCGAAGGAGCCGGCGGCGGTGGGTCGCTGATGCTCATGCCTGCATGACTCCTTCGCTTGCCTGCGCGGCCAGCGCCGCGCGGATGCCGTCGATCTTGCCGTTGCGGTAGAACAGATTGTAGGTGTCGAACGGAATGATCGCGCCCTGCTCCGTCACGAAATGGATGCAGCTGCGCTTGACGTTGCCGACGCAGAAATTGAAGCGATCGAGAAACTGCACGATGGTGACGCGGAAGACGTTCTCATAGGAGAGTCCCTCCGGCACCTGAAAGCTCGGCAGGCAGCACAGCAATTCGCAGACCCGTTCGGACGTGTTGAGCGGACCCGACGACAGCGAGAACAGATCGACGAATTTCTCCCGCAGCATCGGATATTTTTCCGGGCTGATGGTGTTGGGCATCACTGCGACCAGCTGCTCATGCGGGATCAGCGAGGTCAGCGGCAGCACCTTCTCGCCGTTGCGCAGGCCGTAGCCGATCGAGATGCTTTCGGGATTGCAGGGCAGCGGAATCATGTCCTTGTCGCCGAATACGCCGGTCTCGATCACGCGCTTGCGGATCTCCGACAGCATGATGCGGTCGGTCTTGCCATCGAAATTGTCGTTGCGACCGGCGTCCTGCACCGGCTGCAGCGTGACGCCGCGCACGCATTTCCAGGTGAGGGCGTGGCGGACGATGTCGCCGACCTCGGCATCGTTGACGCCGCGCTTGATGGTCGCGACCAGCGTGGTCGACACGCCGTAATGTTCGAGATTTTCCAGCGCCTGCTGACGAATCCTGCGCAAATCCGCGCCGCGCAGATCGACCAACGCGTCGCGCTGCAGCGAATCGAACTGGAGATAGACCTCCAGCCCGCGCTTGTTCTCGGCCAGCCGCGCCACGAAATCCTTGTCGCGCGCGATGCGCAGGCCGTTGGTGTTGATCATGACGTGGCGGATCGGACGGGCGCGCACCGCGTCCAGGATCTCGAAGAAATGAGGATGCAGCGTCGGCTCGCCGCCGGAGATCTGCACGAGATCGGGCTCACCCTCGCTTGCGACCAGCGCGTCCAGCATCTTCTCGACGGTTGCGAGCGGGGTGAATTTGGTTCGTGCCGGCGAGGATTCCGCGAAGCAGACCGGGCAGGTCAGGTTGCAGTGCTCGGTGATCTCGATCAGCGCCAGGCAGGAATGCTGCTCGTGGTCGGTACAGAGCCCGCAATCGTAGGGACAGCCGAATTCGGTGCGCTGCTGGAATTGCAGCGGCCGGTCGCCGGGCTTGATGAAATCCTTGCACAAGCGCCAATAGGCGGCATCGGTCGACACCAGCGTGGACTGGACGCCGTGCTCCCTGCAGCGCTTTTCGTACCAGACCTCGTTGTCCAGAATCTGGATCTTGGCCGGCACCAGCTTCAGGCAGGTTTCGCAGAGAGATTGGGTCTGGCCCCAGAAAACATAGGGACGCGACTTACGCAACGGCGCGTTCATGCAAGTAACTCACTTTGCAAGCGTCTCGCTTTGGACGCCGTCGCCAGCATGACGCCGGCGTAGAGCAGGATGGACAGCGACAGCAGGTGAAACAGGGTGAAGGGGCCGATCAGCGTGCCGTAGGGCTTGAGGAATTCCCACAGGAAGCGCTGCGCTCCATAATAGGCGAGCGCCAGGCAGAAACCATTGGTGATCGTGAACGCGTTCCGGTTCAAGGCCGCCAGCACATAGACGAGTGCGAACACGGCCATGGCTGCGCTCTCGTAGAGCTGGACGGGATGGCGCAGAACGCCGTCGCCGAAATCATGGCCGAAAGGCAGCGTGGTCGGCGTGCCATAGGTGAAGTCGTCGAGGCCTGCGAAATAGCAGCCGAGCCGGCCGATCGCGATGCCGACGGCCAGCGGCAGCGCGAACCGCGCGCCGGTGCGCACGTTGATGCCGGCGGTCCATTTGTAGAGCTCGATCGCCACGATGCCGCCGGCCAGCGCGCCCTCGACCGAACGCGCAATGCCGCTCTGACCCGACAGCCACAGATTGGCGGAGCCGAACAGATAGGCGCCGAGGCCTGCGCCAAACACCAGCGCGGCGATGTAGGGCAGCGCCAAGGATTGCGCCGGAAACCGCAAACCCCGTCGCGTCAGCCCGTAGGCGGCCGCGGCCGCCCCCAGCCACGCCAAGACGTCGAAGATGGTGTGAAGCAAAGCCCCGCTCATGCCGGGGATACTAGCCAGGTTCCGGCCGCGCGGGATAGTGCGCCCGCGCGTCTTGCGCCGGGGAAGAACTCGCTATCCCGCCTCCCGCTCCTCGGTCGGGTAGACGCCGCGCAGCACCTCTTCGAAGTGCATCTTCACCGCGTCGTTGCAGAGGCAGGCGCGAAGCTTCAGGCCGTCACGGCTGCGAACCAGGATCGATCCGCGCCGCGTGTCGAGAATCCGTTCTGCCTTGAACGATTGAAGCACGCGGCTGGCATAGGAGCGGCCAACGCCGAGCAGCGTCGCGAGCTGCTCGTGGGTCAGCGGCACGCTGCTCTCGTCGCCGGTCCGCTCCATCGCCGCCAGAATCCATTTGGCGGTCCGCTGCTCGATCGAATGGATCGCGTTGCAGGCGGTCGACTGGAAGATCTGCGCCAGCATGCAATCGGCATAGCGGGCAAAGATGTTGCGCAGCGAGGCCGAGCGCAGCTTGGCCGCTTCCAGCTTGGCGACATGAACGCGCGCGAACGGTCCGCCGAATTTCACGCAGATCCGGGTATAGGCCGGCAGGTAGCCCTCGCTGACGATACCGCCCACCGCGCCTTCGCGGCCGACCAGGATGGTTTCGACGTCGCGGCCGTCCTCGTTCGGAACGAGAAAGGTCGCGAGCGACGGTCCGCAGGGGAAGTGGACGACCTGGACGTCATCGCCGGGATTGTAGAGCAGCTCGCCTGCCGCGCAGTCCTCGACGGAGACGTGAGGTGCGAGCAGAGCGTAGTCGGCTTGGCTCAAACGCCGCAGCAGATTGTTGGCCGGCCGGCTTTCGACCTCGATTGTCTTGTTGATGCGCGCGTCCATCGTGAACCCCCTTCTCCTCCCGATCTTAGCGAGTTCCGTCGCGTTCCTGCGTGCACAAGTGAACAGACTGGAGAACGGCGATGTGGTGGGTTTCGTTCCGGGAACCCCCGATGCGCTACAGGCAGGCATCGTGTCGCGGCAGTCCTGATCCAAAACCCCCATCCACCTCCAAGATCTGATCATGGCACTCCTAGTTCCCGATGGCACAGGCCGGCCGGCCGACGTCCTGATTGTCGAAGACGACCCCATCATCGCGATCGATTTCGAGGATCGCCTGCTTGGATTTGGCGTCGCCGTTGTGCGGACCGTCGGGTCGGTGGCTCAGGCGCTGGGCGCCATTGTCGAGCGTGCGCCCGACTTCGCGCTGCTCGATGTCGAGCTGATCCGCGAGACCAGCTTTGCGGTCGCCGAACGGCTTCTCGCCCTGAAGATCCCGTTCGTGTTCGTCACCGGCTATGGCGCCGAGGCGCGCATTCCGCCGGAATTTTCCGGTCAGCCACGGTTGCAGAAACCGTGTTCGAGCGATGCGCTGGAGGCGGCGTTGCGCACGCGCGACGCCGATTAGACCCGTTTTGAGGGCTCTAGCCGTCAGCTCTGCTTCGGATCGAGCGTCGTCGACCACAGCGCGACATCGGCGCGGTCGCGCAACGTCACGATCATCTGGCCGGAGGTGCCGTCGATCTTGACGTGACCGAAGAACTGCATGCCCGCCGAGGGCGGCAGGTTCTGGTTGTCCTTGCCCGGCGCCTTGACGAAGCGCACCTCGGGTCCAAAGGTGTTGTCGAGCGCGTTCGGACCGAACGTGCCGGCATGCAGCGGCCCCGACACGAATTCCCAGAACGGCTCGAAATCCTGGAACTGCGCCTTGTTCGGATCGTAATAATGCGCGGCGGCGTAGTGCACGTCGGCGGTCAGCCATACCGTGTTGCTGATCGGCGCCATCTTGATGAAGCGCAGGATGTCGGCGATCTCGAGCTCGCGGCCACGTACCGGACCGTCGCCTTGCGCGACGGCTTCCGAGCCGCCCTTCGAGGTGTCCGATACGATCAGGCCCAGGGGCATGTCGGAGGCGATCACCTTCCAGGTCGCGCGCGAATTGAGCAGGCCGCGCTTGAGCCAGGCGATCTGGTCCGGGCCGAGGAAATAGCTGGCGGGGCCGTAAGCGGTTTCGAGATTGGGGCCGTTCGCGCCGCGATAGCTGCGCTCGTCGAGCATGAATACGTCGAGATGCGGGCCGTAGGAGATCTGGCGATAGACCCGGCCGGGCTCATGGATGCTTTCGCGCAGCGGATACATCTCGTGGAAGGCGCGCGCCCCGCGCGCGGCGAGCAGCGCGATGTTGCGCTCCTTGTAGGCCGCCGGCAGCTCTTTCGAGAGCGACCAATTGTTGGTCACTTCGTGATCGTCCCACTGCACGAAGATCGGCACCTCGGCATTGAAGGCGCGCAGATTGTCGTCGATGAGATTGTATTTGTGCGCGGCGCGGTACTCGTCCAGCGTCTCGGCGACCTTGGCCTTCTCGGGGATGGTGACGTTCTTCCAGATCTTGCCGTCGGCGAGCTTCACCTCGGATGCAATCGGGCCGTCGGCGTAGATTGTGTCGCCGGAATGCAGGAAGAAGTCCGGCCGGTGCTTGCGCATCGTCGCGAAGGCAACCATGCCGCCGTCGTCGGGGTTGATGCCCCAGCCCTGGCCGGCGACGTCTCCGCCCCAGACGAAGCTGACGTCGCGGCGGTCGGCCGGCGCGGTGCGGAAACGGCCGACGACCGCCTCGCCCTCGACCGCGCTGTGCGCGAGATCGCGGAAGCGGACGCGGTAAAAGATGTCCTGGCCGCCCGGCAGGTTCTCGATCAGCATCTTTGCGGTGAAGTCGCTTTCGGGGAGCGCCGCGATCGTCGGCAGCACGCGGGCATCCCTGAACGTGTCGGTCGTCGCCACCTCGACCAGCATCTGCGACGGCCGGTCGGTGCGCGCCCACACCACGCCGCCATCGACCGTGACGTCGCCTGACTGTACGCCGTGAGTGACCCTTGGCCGATCGGCCGCGCGCGACAGGTAAGGCATCGCGATGGTGCCGAGCGCACCCGCGCCGGTGGCGAGGAAGCGGCGACGGGAGAATTTGATGTTCATGGCTGGCTCGCGCATCTCTCGCTGTCATTTCGGAGCGCGCGAAGCGCGAATCCGGAATCTCGAGATTCCCCGGTGCGCAATTGCGCACCTGCGGTCTGGTCCTTCGGACCATCCCGGAATGACGGCAAACCAATATCGAGGCAATGTGACGCAGCGACTACGCGCGCCGGAGCTCAGGCGTTGCCGGCGGCCCGGAACTGCGTGCCCGCGCGCTGCAGGTTCGGCGGCAGGCTGAACAGCACCGCCTTGCGGTCGGCAACGGCGGAGTGGAACTGATCCAGCGCGATGTTGAAGGCGGTGAGCGCGCCTTCCTCGATCGCGCCGTGATCGTAGCAGCGCAGCGTGTCGCGCAGGATGTCGTCGGCTTCGGCCTGCATCTGGTCGAGCTCTTCGGTCGTCTCGCACTTGCGCGCGGCCGCGATCATGTCGAGCAGGCGCTCGCGCTGATGATTGTTGCTGTCGCGCTCATCCTTTTTCAGGTAGCCCGCGAACCAGGCGCCGACCGAGCCCATGGCTGACAGCGCCATCAGGCTCCACCAGATGTAGTCGCTGTATTTGTCGAGGAAGGTCTTTTCCTCGCCGTCGACGAAGGCGGCCGCACCCGGATGCACCGGGATCACCGCATCCTTGTCGGTATCGGGCGTTTCGATCTTCGCCGCGAGCGGGAATTCGGTCACCAATTGCTGACGCACGGCGAACAGCTGGCGCGTGAACGCCGCGATGGTGGTTTCGGACACGCCTTTGCGCGCCACGACGTGGTGCGAGAAGCCGATGGTCTTGATCTCGTCCTCCGGGCGGGCGGGCGAGCCGCCATAGGTGCCGGCGGGAATCTCGGACGCCTCGTAAATCGGGTGGTTCTGCGCGATGGCATCCGCCGAATCGATCGCGATGAAGCTGGGCGCGCCGAAATCCTTGCTGGAGGCGGCGATCGCATCCGCCGTGATCTTGCTGTTGACGGGGCCCGCAGCGAGATAGACGTCGGCCTTTTGAGTTTTGATCGCCTCGGCCACCTCGTTGGCGGGGAATTGCACGATCTCGACCTTGGCGGGATCGACGCCGTATTGCTGCAGGATCACCTTGAGCAGATTGACGTTGGCCTGGGTGCGGCCGACCACGCCGACGCGATGGCCGGCGAGCTGCGAGATCCTGGTGATCTTCGCGCCGCGCTTCTTGCCTTTGCCCGGGACGGACCACAGCACCACGACGTTCTTGCGCAGGGTCGCGACCGCCTGCGCGTTCTTGGGCACATCGACGTCGCCGCGCACGATGGCGAGATCGACCTTGCCTTCCGCGAGCGCATTGGCGCTGGCCGTGGCGCCGTCGGTCTGGATCGGCCGCAGTCGCACCTGGCCCTTGCTCTGACTGAAGGCCTGCGTCAGCGCCTGCACGACCTTGACGTCGTCGCTGTTGGCGGGGCCGACCGCGATCTTCAGCGTCACGGGACGCATCGCGAAGTAATAGCTGGCGGCGACCACGCCGACGATCGCAAGCAGGAACGCCAGAGACACCAAGGCCGTCTTCCGCGCCGCGGATCGCGGCGAAGGCGGAGGGGGCGCTTCGGCCAGGTCCAATCCCCCGGTCATCGATCTCCCAAACAGGCGCTTGAGGCTCAGTTTCATCTTGGCCGGCGATTTACGTCTGTAATTGTAGCAAATTTCTTGTCCGTCGGGGTTACATCTCCGTCATGGTTAGCGGATGGCGGAAATCCCCGTATGAACCCGGGCCGCACGAAGGTGTTAGGGTAAAGTTCCCCTGAAGGACGGAGATGACCATGGCAGAACGGCTCTCGGCGGAGGCGCGCAAGCAGACGCTCGTCGGCCTTCCGGGCTGGAACGAGGTTCAGGGCCGGGATGCCATCGGGAAGACCTTTATCTTCAAGGATTTCAACGAGGCGTTCGGTTTCATGACCCGCGCCGCGCTGGTCGCCGAGAAGATGGATCACCACCCCGAATGGCGCAACGTCTACAAGACGGTGGAGGTGGTGCTGTCGACCCACGACGCAGGCGGCGTCACGGCGCTCGACGTCGCGTTGGCCAAGGCGATGAACGCGATCGCGGGCTGAGACCTTGCCGACGTCTTGCAGCGACCGGCGACATCCCCATCTTGTGATCAGCCAGGATGCGGCGCTCCGCCGCCTCGGGCTGAACGGGGAGTTTGTCGAACATGGCTGCCGAACACAGCGTCGGTTTCGAGCCGGCCGATCGGCTCGCGGAAGATCGCGAAGGCGTGCGCCGCCGCTTCTGGCGCAAGCTGAAGCGCGTCGCCGCGCATCTGCCCTTCGCAGAGGACCTGCTTGCGGCATATTACTGCGCGTTCGACCGCCAGACCCCGCGCCACGTCCAGGCCTCGCTGCTTGGTGCGATCGCCTATTTCGTCCTGCCGTTCGACTTCGTCGCCGACGTGATGCCGATCCTCGGCTTCGCCGATGACGCCGCCGTGCTCGCCACCGCCATCCGCATGGTCGCCGGCCACATCACGAACGAGCATCGCGAGGCCGCCCGCGCCGCGCTGCGGCGTGGGGTGGATGAGGCGGACGGTAAAGCAGAAGTCGCGTAGCCTACGCGACTTCAACCACCTGCATCAGCTCACGGATGCAGGATGACTTTGCCCATCGCTTGACGTCCCGCCAGTACCTTCAGCGCATCCGCGGTCTGGGCCAGCGGGAAGGTGCGATCGACATGCGATGAGATCTTGCCTTCCGCCGTCCACCTCACGAGCTTCTCCAGATTGGCGCGGTTCTTTTCCGGATTCTGCCGCGTCCATGCGCCCCAGAACACGCCGCGGATATCGCAGCCCTTCAAGAGCGCGAGGTTCAGCGGCATCTTCGGGATGTCGCCGGCGGCAAAGCCGATGACGAGGAAGCGGCCCTCCCAAGCGATCGAGCGCAGCGCCTGCTCGGCATAGGCGCCGCCCACGGGATCGAAGATGATGTCGACGCCCTTGCCACCGGTGAGCTTGCGCAGGCCTTCCTTCAGATCCTCCTTGGCGTAGTTCAGCGTCAGCTCGGCGCCATGCGCCTTGGCGAACTCGAGCTTCTCGTCCGACGAGGCGCAGGCGATCACCTTCAATCCCATCAGCTTGCCGAGCTCGCAGGCGGCAAGGCCGGTGCCGCCGGCCGCACCCAGCACCGCGAGCGTCTCGCCCGGCTTCGGGCTGGCGCGATCCTCCAGCGCATGCAGCGCGGTGCCGTAGATGATGATGATGCCGGCGGCGCGGTCGTAGTCGAGATTGTCGGGAATCTTCACGATGGACGCCGCCGGCAGCGCGATCTTCTCGCGTGCGCCGTTGTGGCCGCAAGAGGCAACGACGCGATCGCCGACTTTCAGATCGGTGACGCCAGGACCGATGCTCTCGATCACGCCCGCGACCTCCGCGGCCGGCGAGAACGGGAACGGCGGCTTGATCTGGTACTTGCCCTGAATCATCAGGATGTCGAAGAAGTTCAGCGCCGCGGCCTTGATCGCGATCACCGCTTCGCCGGGACCCGCCACCGGATCCGGCACCTCGGCGAGCACGAGGTCGTCGGGCTGGCAATATTGCGAGCAGAGGATGGCTTTCATGGCGGCACCTGGGGGCGTTTCGAGTGGAATTATAGTTGGGCCGTTTCTGCCGGATTTAGACACGGGCGACAATCCGGATTCTTTGTCTGAGGCCACGCCTCGGCCTATCCTCGTGATTGCGAGCAAAGCGAAGCAATCCAGGCAATTTCCGCGGCGCGGACCGCTGGATTGCTCGCTGCGTTCGCAATGACGGCTATGTGAACACAGCGAGGATTCAAACGATGTTTGAAACAGGCCTGCTCAGGGACAAGCGCATCCTCGTCACCGGCGGGGGCTCGGGTCTTGGCGCCGCGATGGGACACCGCTTCCTCACGCTCGGCGCCGAGCTCGTCATTTGCGGACGCAAGCTCGACCGGCTGGAAGCGACGGCCGCGGAGATGCGCGCGCAGAGCGGCGGCAAGGTCACGACGATCGCCTGCGATATTCGCGATGGTGTCGCGGTCGACGACATGATGGACCGGATCTGGCGCGAGGCGCCGCTCGATATCCTCGTCAACAACGCTGCCGCCACGTTCATCGCACAGAGCGAGCATCTCTCGTTCCGGGCGGCCGATGCGATCCTGGCGTCGACGCTGCATGGCGCGATGTACTGCACGCTCGCGGCCGGCAGGCGCTGGATCGAGGACAAGCATCGCGGCGTCGTGCTCTCGATTCTCTCGACCTCGACCGTCACCGGCCGCGCCTTCACGGTACCGTCGGCGATGGCGAAGTCGGCGCTGCTGGCTATGACCAGGAGCCTTGCGGTGGAATGGGGGCCGAAAGGCATCCGCACCGTCGCCATTGCGCCGGGTCCGTTCCCGACCGCGGGTGCCTCTGGGCAGCTTCGTCCCGAAGGCCGAGACGAAGGCTGGACCGCGCGCAATCCGCTGGGCCGCACCGGAGAGCATGGCGAATTGGCCGATCTCGCCAGCTTCCTGGTCTCGGATCGTGCCGCCTACATCAACGGCGAGATGGTCGTCATCGATGGTGGCGCGCATTTGCGCAGTTCCGGCGCCGAGGATTTGCTTCTCTGGACCGAGGCGCAATGGGCCGCCCAGCGCGCCGCGCGATCCAAAGGCTGATATCGCTAACTGCCTTCCCAAATTGGGCTTTCCCGGCTATCCCTGCCACGGGGACAAAGCGCGGCCGGGCCATCTTCCAGTCACAATATTGAGGGAACCACTCCAGCATGTGGCGGGTGCTGATTTTAGCTTTGATGACTGGCGTGGCGGCCGGGGGAATCGCTGTCTCCGCGCAGGCGCAGACTGCGCAACCGACGCAGAAATCCGCGCCACATCCAAAAGAGGCACCGAAATCGGCGGCGCCGGCGGCCCCGACGAATGGGAAGTCGGCCGCAAAGCCGGAGAGCAAAGCGGCGGCCCCGCCCGCTTCGGTTGCAGGTGGCGCGGAGCCGACCCTGATCGGTCAGTTCGGCACCTGGGGGGCCTATTCGGCGACGCCCAACGGCAAGAAGGTGTGCTTCGCACTGGCCAAGCCGTCCTCGTCGAAGACCAATCCGCCGAATCGGCCGCGCGATCCCGCCTATGCCTTCGTCTCCACCCGGCCGGCCGAGAAGGTGAACAACGAAGTCTCAGTGATGATCGGATACGCGCTGAAGCCGGGCTCGGAATCGACGGTGGAGGTCGGCGGCGCTGCTTACGCGATGTACACGCAGGGCGACGGCCTCTGGATCAAGAACGCGGCCGAGGAGGAGCGGATGGTCGAGGCCATGCGCAAATCCGCCGAGCTCGTGGTCAAGGGTGTCTCGGCCAAGGGCACCGAGACGACCGACACGTTCTCGCTGAAGGGCCTCGCCCAGGCGCTCGACAAGATCGCGCAGGATTGCAAGCGGTAAGAGCGCAGGCGTTAAGGCTGCGGGCGATAAGGTCGCAATCGGACGGTCCGGTTGCTATATAGAGCCGGTTCCACAATTTCAGTCGTCATGGCCGGGCTTGTCCCGGCCATCCACGTGCTAACTCAGGCGAAAAGAACGTCGATGCCCGGGACAAGCCGGGGCATGACGAGACAGCAACTATTTCAGGCAACCAATGCAACCGACGACCGAGCCGCGCAACGCAATCCCAGTGGAGAAGACGCCACTCGAAACCTATGTGCCGCCGGCAAAGCCGTCGCTGATCGGCCTGTCGCGCACCGAGCTTGCCGACCGGCTCGGCGAGATCGGAGTCGCGCCTGCGCAGCGCAAGATGCGGGTGCAGCAGCTGTGGCACTGGCTCTATTTCCGCGGCGCCCAGAGCTTCGACGACATGACCTCGATCTCGAAGGGCATCCGCGCCGAGCTCGCGCAGCATTTCACGGTCGATCGTCCCGAGGTCGTGGCCGAGCAGATCTCCAACGACGGCACCCGCAAATGGCTGCTGCGGCTGCCGAGCGGCGACAACCTCCAGAAGGCGCATGAAGTCGAGTGCGTCTACATTCCCGAAACCGATCGCGGCACGCTTTGCGTCTCCTCGCAGGTCGGCTGCACCTTGAATTGCTCGTTCTGCCACACCGGCACGCAGCGCCTGGTGCGCAATCTCACCGCCGGCGAGATCGTTGGACAGGTGATGGTTGCGCGCGACCGCCTCAACGATTGGGCCGATCGCGAGGACGGCACGCGCCGCGTCACCAACATCGTGATGATGGGCATGGGCGAGCCGCTCTACAATTTCGACGCGGTGCGCGATGCACTTTTGATCGCCGGCGACAATGAGGGCATCGGCATCTCGCGCCGCCGCATCACGCTGTCGACCTCGGGCGTGGTGCCCAACATCGTGCGCGCCGGCGAGGAGATCGGCGTGATGCTCGCGATCTCGCTGCATGCGGTGCGCGACGAGCTGCGCAACGAGCTGGTGCCGCTCAACCGCAAATACCCGATCAAGGAGCTCTTGCAGGCCTGCCGCGACTATCCCGGCGCCTCCAACGCGCGGCGCATCACCTTCGAATATGTGATGCTCAAGGGCGTCAACGATTCGCTGGACGACGCGAAATTGCTGGTGAAGCTGCTCAAGGGCATTCCCGCCAAGATCAACCTGATCCCGTTCAATCCCTGGCCCGGCACCGCCTATGAGTGCTCGGACTGGGACCAGATCGAAAAATTCTCCGAATACATCTTCAACGCCGGCTATTCCTCGCCGGTGCGCACACCGCGCGGCCGCGATATCCTCGCCGCCTGCGGCCAGCTGAAGTCGGAGACCGAGAAGCTCAGCGCACGCGAACGTCAGGCGCTGCGCGCCATGGCGATGACGGATTAGGTTGTCATGCCCGCGCTCTCGCATCCCCGTCATTGCGAGCGAAGCGAAGCAATCCAGAGACTTTCCGCCGCGGCAGTCTGGATTGCTTCGTCGCTACGCTCCTCGCAATGACGGTGAGGGTGGCGCAATGTCCCTGATCGGCCGCCTCATCGTCATCTTCGTCGGCTTCCTCGCCGCCTGTTTCGTCGGCGGCATGATCGTCGTCGTTGCGCTGCTGTTTCCGGAATTCGCCGACCTCGGCGCGGGCCCCGTGGATCAGGGCACGATCGATATCCTGCTCGGCTTTGGCTTCATCTTCGTCTCCGGTTTCGCGCTGGTGCCGGCGGCGGTGATCGTCGCGATCACAGAGGCGCTCTATATCCGCAGCGCGCTCGCTTATGCCTTCGGCGGCGGCCTCGTCGGGCTAGCCTGCTATCTCGGTCTCGTTCCCTTTCACTCCGACACGTTCCAGTTCGAAGGCATCGTGCGGCGCCATCTGGAGATCATGACCGGTGCCGGCATCGTTGCCGGCTTCGTCTACTGGCTGATCGCCGGGCGCAATGCTGGCGCCTGGCGCATCCCGCCGCCTCCGCGGAAACCGCCGCCGCCCTTGCCGTCGAATTCGAGGCCGGATGCGCGATAAGTCGCGCCGCGCCCGGGGTTTTCATCTCCTCCCCACTCCGCTAAACCGCGCGCCATGAACCGTACCGGACTCTTCATCGGCCTCGCGCTGTGGCTCGTGATCGGCGTCGTTTTCGGGCTCTATCCCGAGCTCGATCTCAAGCTCGCGTCGCTGTTCTTCGATCCCGCGACCAAGACGTTTCCGCTCAAGCTGAACGGCTGGGCCAGTTTTGCGCGCGACGCTGCGATGTGGGTTGCGTGGGCCTTCGTGCTGCCGTCGCTGGTGGCGCTCGTGGTCAAGATGATCCGGCCGGACCGGCCGCTGATGGTGCGGGGGCGCACGATCATCTTCTTGCTGGTGACGATGACGATGTCGGCCGGCATTCTCACCAACCTCACCTTCAAGACCTATTGGGGCCGGCCGCGCCCGGTGGTGGTGACGGAGTTCGCCGGCGACCAGAAATTCGTGCCGTGGTGGGATCCGCGCGGCGGCTGCGCGCGCAATTGCTCGTTCTTCTCGGGCGAAGGCGCGACCGCGTTCTGGACGCTGGCGCCGGCCGCGCTGGCGCCGCCGGCGTGGCGGCCGCTCGCCTATGGCGCCGCCGTCATGTTCGGCGCCTTGACGAGCGGGCTGCGCATGGCCTTCGGCGGGCACTTCTTCACCGACGTGGCCATCGCCGGCCTCGTCACCTTCGTCGTGATCTGGTTCGCCTACGCGCTGATTTACCGCTGGCCGCGGACGCGGTTTTCCGACGAGGCGGTCGATGCCGCCCTGACCCGGCTCAACATGCCGGCCTACCGGCTCCGGCAGCGCCTGTTCGGCCGCAAGACCGGCCCCGAGCCGTCGCTTTGAGCCATTAAATGCGTGCCGATCCCTGCGAAATTTGATATTCGCGCGGTCAAGTTCGAACCCTCCATCAGCCCCTTGAGACCCGATTGGAAGCCCCATGACCACGATCCTGAAAAGCCTGCCCAAGGGTGAGAAAGTCGGCATCGCTTTTTCGGGTGGCCTCGACACCTCCGCGGCGCTGCTCTGGATGAAGCAGAAGGGCGCGCGCTGCTACGCCTACACCGCCAATCTCGGCCAGCCGGATGAGGCCGATTACAACGAGATCCCGCGCAAGGCGATGGAGTTCGGCGCCGAGAAGGCGCGCCTCGTCGATTGCCGCACGCAGCTTGTCCACGAGGGCATCGCCGCGATCCAGTCCGGCGCCTTCCACATCTCGACCGGCGGGATCACCTATTTCAACACCACGCCGCTGGGGCGCGCCGTCACCGGCACCATGCTGGTTGCGGCGATGAAGGAAGACGGCGTCAACATCTGGGGCGACGGCTCGACCTTCAAGGGCAACGACATCGAGCGCTTCTACCGCTACGGCCTGCTCACCAATCCCGGCCTGAAGATCTACAAGCCCTGGCTCGACCAGCAGTTCATCGACGAGCTCGGCGGCCGCGCCGAGATGTCGGCATTCATGACCGCGCAGGGTTTTGCCTACAAGATGAGTGCCGAGAAGGCGTATTCGACCGACAGCAATCTGCTCGGCGCCACCCATGAGGCCAAGGATCTCGAAAGCCTCGACAGCGGCATCAAGATCGTCAACCCGATCATGGGCGTGCCGTTCTGGCGCGACGATTGCGCCGTGAAGGCCGAGAAGGTCGTCGTGCGCTTCGAGGAAGGCCAGCCCACGGCGCTGAACGGCCAGACCTTCGCCGATCCGGTCGCGCTGTTCCTGGAAGCCAACGCCGTCGGCGGCCGGCACGGCCTCGGCATGAGCGACCAGATCGAGAACCGCATCATCGAGGCCAAGAGCCGCGGCATCTACGAGGCGCCCGGCATGGCGCTGCTGCACATCGCTTATGAGCGCCTCGTCACCGGCATCCACAACGAGGACACCATCGAGCAATACCGCATCAGCGGCATGCGCCTAGGCCGCCTGCTCTATCAGGGCCGCTGGTTCGACTCGCAGGCATTGATGCTGCGCGAGACCGCGCAGCGTTGGGTCGCGCGCGCGGTCACCGGCGAGGTCACGCTCGAACTGCGCCGCGGCAACGACTATTCGATCCTCAACACCGAGAGCCCGAACCTCACCTATGCGCCTGAAAGGCTCAGCATGGAGAAGGTCGAGGACGCCGCGTTCACGCCCGCCGACCGCATCGGCCAGCTCACCATGCGCAACCTCGACATCGTGGACACCCGCACCAAGCTGAAGCTCTACAGCGACACCGGCCTGCTCTCCGGCAGCGAAGGCTCGCAGATCTTCCGGCTCGAGAGCGACAAGGGTTGATGCTTTCGTAGCCCGGATGGAGCGAAGCGGAATCCGGAGCCGCTGCCAAGCCGATGAGATCCCGGATTGCGCTTCGCTCCATCCGGGCTACGAGCTTAATGACGCTGTCATTCTCGATCGCTACGTTCCTATTTCTGTCGGAATGGGATTTCGGAGCATCGCCAATGATCAGGAAATCGGCACTTGCCTCTCTCATCGTACTCGGTTGGACATCGTCGCTGTGGGCGCAGACGCTCTATCCGATCGATCGCGCCGAGATCCTGGCGGGGGCTCAGTTCGACTTCAAGGTCGAGTTCCCCGGACTGGTTGATCCGGCCAAGTTGAAGATCACTGTGAACGGCGCGGATTACGCGACCGCGTTCGGCCGCGCCGGGACCTTCATCGACCGCGAGGACGGCAAGGATCAGTCGGCCTTGGTCCTGCGCGACGTCACGCTGCCCAAGCCGGGCAGCGTGACCGTGGACGTGAGCGACGGCACGAGCCAGCGCAGCGTCACATGGACGGTCTACGACACCGGTCCGCGCAAGGCGAAGAACGTCATCCTTTTCATCGGCGATGGCATGTCGCCGGCACATCGTGTCGCCGCACGAATCCTGTCCAAGGGGATTTCGGAGGGCAAGAGCCGCGGCAAGCTCGCCATCGACGACATGCCCCATATGGCCCTGGTGGCAACCGCAGGCTCGGATTCGATCATCACCGATTCCGCGAACTCGGCCAGCGCCTATGCGACCGGGCACAAGAGCGCCGTCAACGCCATGGGTGTCTATGCGGATCGCAGCGCGAGCCCGTTCGACGATCCCCGGGTCGAGACCATCACCAGTCTCGCCAAACGGCGGCTCGGCATGGCGATCGGTGTCGTCACCAACACCGAGGTCGAAGACGCGACACCGGCGGCGATGGTCGCGCATACGCGCCGCCGCGCCGCCTATGACGAGGTCGTCGAGCAGTTCTTCGTGGCGAAGCCGGATGTGCTGATGGGCGGGGGTAGCGCGAACTTCATGCCGAAGTCGGCCGCAGGCTCGAAACGCAAGGACGAGACCGATTACATCGCCAAGTTCCGCGATGCAGGATATCAGGTGGCGACCACCGCGGGCGAGCTCGGTGATCTCTCGGCAAAGCCGGAGACAGGCAAGCTGCTCGGCCTGTTCGCCACGGGAAACATGGACGGTGCGCTGGACCGCAAATTCCTGAAGGGCGGCGGCGTCAAGAAATTCCCCGAGCAGCCCGATCTGACCGAGCAGGTGCAGGCCGCGCTCAAGCTGCTATCGCGGAACGAGGCCGGTTTTTTCCTGATGGTCGAATCCGGTATGATCGACAAATACGCGCATCTGCTCGACATGGAGCGGGCCGTCTACGACACGATCATGCTCGACAACGCGGTACGCCAGACGCGTGAATGGGCGCAGGCGCGCGGCGACGACACCCTCATCCTGGTGCTCGCCGACCACAACCATCCCAACAGTCTCGTCGGCACGGTGAACGACGACATGGGCACGACGCCCAACGTGGCGCTGCGCGAGCGCGTCGGCGTCTACGATCAAGCCGGATTTCCCAACTATCCCGCTCCTGATGCGGAAGGTTATCCGGCGCGCGTCGACGTGAGCCGGCGGCTCGCCATCTTCTCGGCCAGCCTGCCGGATCACTACGAGACGTTCCGTCCGAAGCTCGACAATCCCAATGAGCCGACCGTGAAGGCCGGCGGTGACGGGACCTTCAAGGCCAACGACAAATACAAGGACGTCCCGGGCGCCGTGCTCCGGCCCGGCAATCTGTCGGCGATGATCGGCGCCAGCGTGCACTCGGGCGAGGACGTCATCCTGACAGCGACCGGTCCAGGCAGTGAGCGCGTGCACGGCTCGATGGACAACACCGATGTCTTTCGTGTCATGGTCGACGCGTTGGGATTGGCTGCGCAGCAATGACGCATCGGTTCACGGGGAAGGCGGCGGCGTGAAGACCAGCTTCACACAGCTGCGGAACAGCAGGATCTGCCGCTCCAGCCGCTTCGGATCGTTGAGAGTCTTCGACATGATGATCGCACCATCCACCACGCACGAGATCATCTCGGCGAGATCGTCGAGGTCGATCGCCTCGCGGGGCGGATAGACCGCGGCAATGCCGTCGAGGATCGCGCGGAAATGCGCGTTCCAGCTCCGCACCGATTGCGCGGTCAGGTCGCGAACCTCGCGGTCGAACAGGCGCTCCTGATAGCAGATGCTGGCGATCAGGCAGCCGGGATGGCCGTTCGGCAGATCGGCCATGATCTCGGCCAGCAGTTTCAGCGAGATCAGGAACGATTGCAGCGGGTCATCGGAGAGCTCGCGTCCCCGCCTGAAGATCTCGTCGAACAGGCGATCATTCGTCTCCACGTAGCGGCGTAGCATCTCCCGTGCGAGGGCGTTCTTGTCCCTGAAGTGATAGAAAAAACCGCTCTTGGTCAGCCCAGCCTCGGCGATGACCTCGTCGATCGAGGTCGCGCCGAAGCCCTTTGCGAGCACCGCCGCCTCCGCGATCTCGAGAATGCGCTCGCGCGTCGCTTCTCCTTTTCCCATCGATGTCTCCAAAACCGTACCGGCGGTGCGGAATTTGCCGCCGATGGCCGACGACCAGCCCGAATGGATCATGCAAGTCTTTGATTTGTCTCCGCTTGCGGATGGAAGTTCAGCCGCACCACGGGGCTTCTAGAGCGACGCGACATTATGCGGCACCACAAGCCGAGACCGAAGACGGGCATGGCGCGACCGAATGACGAGAGCCGCCCGTCCAATGATGGAGCGATCAATGGCCCGATACAGACATGGTTTGCCGCAGCACCGCGGCGGCATTTTCCTGACCGACGGCGGCATGGAAACCACCCTGATCTTTCACGAGGGGCTGGAGCTGCCGCACTTCGCGGCCTTCGTGCTGCTCGACAGCGCGGATGGCCGCGCGCATTTGAAACGCTATTACGAAGCCTATCTCCGTATCGCGCGGCAGCATGGGCTCGGCTTCGTGCTCGACACTCCGACCTGGCGCGCCAACCCGGATTGGGGTGCCAAGCTCGGCTATGACGCGGCCGGTTTGGATGCCATCAACATGCGCGCCATCCGCTTCCTCGACGAATTGCGCGGAGCTTGGGAGTTCCCCGGCACGCCGTGCGTCATCAGTGGCGCGATCGGTCCGCGAGGTGACGGCTACAAGGCCGGCAACATGGACGCGGCAGAGGCGGAAGCCTACCACTCGGGCCAGATTGCAGCCTTCACCGAGGCGGGCGCCGACATGGTGACTGCGTTCACGCTGAACAGCATCAACGAAGCCGTCGGAGTCGTGCGTGCAGCCAGGAGGCAAGACATTCCGGTCGCGATCTCCTTCACGGTCGAGACCGATGGCCGCCTCGTCAGGGGAGAGTCGTTGCGCGAGGCGATCGAAGCGGTCGACGACGCAACCGAACGTGCCTGCGAATACTTCCTGATCAATTGCGCGCACCCGACCCATTTCGAGGCTGCGCTCGCGGCCGGCGAATCGTGGGTCCAGCGCATTCACGGCATCAGGGCCAATGCGTCGGCCAAGAGCCATGCCGAGCTCGACGAGTCGGAGACCCTCGACAGCGGCGATCCTGTCGATCTCGGCCGCCGTTACCTCTCGCTCAGGCGCGCGTTTCCGCAGATGCGGATTCTCGGCGGCTGCTGCGGCACCGATCACCGGCACGTTGCGGCCGTTTGCGAGGCCTGCCTGCCGCCAGAGGCGATGAGTGCGTAATACATGCAAAATGAAATGGCCGGGATCGCTCCCGGCCATTTGCGTTCGTGGTCTCGCCTCAGCGCGGCGGCGCGGTGCCGGGCGGGGGCGGCGGCAGCGAGGCCTGGCCGCCGTTGAGCAGCGGCGTGATGTTGCGGATCGTGACGCGACGGTTGATCGCGCTCGGCCCCTGCGTCTGCTCCTTCAGGTACTGCTCGCCGTAGCCCTGCGACGTCAGGTTCTCGGCGGGCACCCCGAACTGCTGCGTCAGCAGTTCGGCCGCGGCTTGCGCACGACGGTCCGACAATGACAGATTGTCGACTTCGTTGCCGACCGCGTCGGTGTGGCCCTCGATCAGGAAGACCTCGCGCGGATTGCGCTGGATCGCCTGGTTGAGGCCGTCGGCGATCACCTGTAGCCGGGCCGCCTGGTCCGGCGGGATGGTCCACGATCCCGTCTCGAAGATGATCGTGTTGACGTCGATGCTCGGCATCTGCATGCGAACATTGGGGCTGTAGCGGATCTCGTCGAGCGAATAACGCCGATCGATCCGCTGCACCGGCGGCGCCACCATGGTCTGGTAGATGACGTCCGGCGACGCTTCCTGGGCATCGACGATGTAGCGATCGTAGGGGATGTTCACGACCGGCGGAGGCACGTCGACATAGAAGCCGCCGACCGCCCGCGGATCGCGGTAGGTGTTGTCGATGATGATGAGCTCGTGTCCGCGGGGATCCCTGCGGATGCGCCGCATCAGCCGGCCATCGGCGCCGACAATGGTGATGATCTGGCTGCCGTCAGGACGAATCACGACCGTGCGGGTTTCGCCGCCGACCGTGTCGGTGCGGATGTCGCGTGCGCCATAGCGGAAGCGATAGAGATCGTTGCCGCGGACATAGGCCTGGCCGCCCGGATCGCGGATGATGATGCGGTCCGGCTCGGTGTAGACGGTGCGGCCGCCTTCGATGGTCTCGCGCCGCTGGTTGTGGAGGTCGGCGATGGTGGCGCCGATCACGGCGCCGGCTACCACGCCTGCACCGATCGCGAGCGGCGTCAGGTCACGCTGCGGCGGACGCGGCGGCGGCGGCAAGGGCGCGGCGACCGTCGGGGCGGCCCGGAAAGCCGGCGCAACCGTCGGCGGTCTGTACTGCGCCCTGTCGGGCGGCGGGGCAGCGGCCGGCGTGCCGGGGACGACCGTCGGTGCTGCGGCGCCGGCGGGAGGTGCCGGCGGCCGCGGCAGGGTGCCAGCCTGCGGCGCTGCGGACGGAGTTCCGGCGGCCGGCGCACCAGCAGGAGGTGTTGCGCCTTGTTGGCCGGGGGTCGGCGTCGCAGTCGGTGCCGGGGTCGCGCCGGGCGCAGGTGTCGGGGCTGCACCCGGGCGCCCGGGCGGGGGCGTCGGCGTAGCACCAGGAGAAGGCGTCGCTGTCGGCGTGGGCGTGGCACCGGGAGCCGGTGATCCTGCCGGCGGAGGCGCGCCGGGACGACCGGGCGGCGGCGTGCCGGGGCGGCCAGCCGGCGCCGCGCCAGGCGTGCTGCCCGGCGTCGGCGTTGCGGTCGGCGCCGGTGTTGTCGTCGGCGCGGGTGTCGCAGTCGGTGCGGGTGTGGCGGTCGGCGCCGGCGCTCCCGGTCGTGCCGCCGGCGCTGCCGGCGCGGGCGAAGGCGTCGCCGTAGGTGCCGGCGCAGGACGGCCCTGAGGAGCTGCCGCGGGAGGCGGAGCCGGGGGCGTCGGAGCGGGGCGCGCGCCGGACGGCGCCGGAGGCGTGGGCGCCGCAGCCGGGGGCGGCGACGGCTGTTTCGGTGCGGCAGCAGGCGGCGGTGGCGGCGGGGGAGTCGGGCGTGCCGCAGGCGGCGGTGTCGGGGCATGCTGCTGCGGAGCCGCGGCCGGGGGTGGCGACGGCTGTTTCGGTGCGGCAGCAGGCGGTGGCGGCGGCGGGGGGGCCGGGCGGGCTGCAGGCGGCGGGGCAGGTGGCGGCGGCGGGGCCGGGCGGGCAGCAGGTGGCGGGGGAGGCGGTGGTGGCGCGGCCGGGCGCGGCGGAGCGACCGCGGGCGGCGGTGGAGCGGGCGGAGGTGCAGCCGCGGGCGGCGGTGCGGCGGGCCGCGGGGGCGCGGCAGGCGGTGCCGCTGCTGGCGGTCCCTTCGGCGGCTGCTTCGGTTTTCCGTCAGGGCCCGTGTCTTGCGGCTGGGCCTGCGCGAGCACGAGCGGCGGCGCACTTTGCGCTTGCGATGCAGAGCTTGCGAATTGCATCGCGGTCAGAGCCGTCGTCGCAAGCAGCACGAAACGAAGATTGGTCATGGTGGCGAACTTCCCCGGAAGGTTCTTTGACGAAGTGTGTTTGATGAACGGCTACGCGTTAGGCCGGATTGTGGCGGGCGAAGCGGTCGCGGCCCGATTTATTTCTGCACGGAAATCGACTCATTATGATGACGTTCATTGCGCATTCAGACGCAGGTTGCAATCGCCACACATGCAATGCCGCCTCATGCGCGATCCTGCGGTGAACTTGCATCCGTCGCAGGATTGGGCGTGAGCGGGCCGTTCGGCCCGCGCGATGGAATCTCTTCAGGCATGCGGCCGGGCAATTCGTCGGGCCGCGGGGATTCGCCGGGCTCGCGCACCGGCGGCGCGATTTCGGGCTCCGGATTGCCGGGCGGAATTCCCGGCGGCGGCTCGGTCGGCGTGCCCGGTGTCGAGGGTGGAATCTCGGGCGGCTCGATCGGCATCACATCGTGACCTTGCGGTTCTCTCCGATGTCGGGCCGCGTGTTCGTCACCACCGCCGCAGCCATCTTCACATAGGAGATCATAGTGCCCGGCGAATCCCAGAACTCGGCGTCATCAGGCGTCACCTTGAGCACGCGGATGTTGGGGTCCTCGGCACTGTCCCACCATGCTTTCGCCGGCGTCGAGAACAGCTCCTTGATCTTCGCACGATCGTTGGAGACGACGGCCGTACCGGTCAGCGAGACATATTTCTGACTGCCGGCATCCGCGAACGACAGGTTGATCGAGGGATTGCGCGCGATCTCCTCGTCCTTGTGGCGACGTGCGTCGGTGAGGAAGAAAATCGTGTTCGCCTCGCGGTCGAGATAAGCGCTCATCGGTCGCGCGCGCAGCTTGTCGCCGTCGCGCGTCACCAGCATCGCAAACCCGATCTTCTTCATCAGATCCCAGGCGCGATCGACGTCGCGGTCATTGTCGTTGGCCATGTCGTGCTCCTTGTTGCAAGCAACGATAACGGCCCGCGAGATGCGAGGTTCCGGCAGGAACCTGGCTATTCCGGCGCGTGGCAGACCGCCTCGATATTGTGGCCGTCAGGGTCGAGCACGAAGGCGCCATAATAGCTCGGGTGGTAGTGCGGGCGGATGCCGGGCGGGCCATTGTCGCGTCCGCCGGCCGCGATCGCCGCCTTGTAGAACGCGTCGACCGTGGCGCGATCTCCAGCACGAATGGCGATATGCACGGGCTTGTTCATGGCGCCTTCCGCGCCGAACCAGAAATCCGGCTTGCCGTCGGCGCCGAAACCCGCGGCCGCAGCGTGCCCGGTCTGCTCGGCCGTCACTTCCATGATCAGGCCGTAGCCGAGCGGCGCCAGCGCCTTGGTGTAGAACGCCTTCGCGCGCTCGTAGTCGGAGACGGAAAAACCCAAATGGTCGATCATCGCTAGCTCCGTTGTTCGTTTCTCGTCAGCGTGACAGGAATGTATTGCTTCGTGTCTTGCGCACGATCGCAAAGCCGCGAGCGACCATGTCGGCGATACAATCCTGCTGCCATTCGTCTTGCGACAGGTGCTCGATCACCACCGCGCGCGGCCACAGCGACGGCGGCGCGTCGCGGAAGAAGCCGATCAGCACGCGGTCTTCAAAACCCTCGACGTCGATCTTGAGCGAATCGATCTGGGTGACGCCGGCCTCGCCGAGGATGCGCGTCAGCCGCAGCGACGGCACCTTGATCGCCTCAGTGCCGGCGGTGCCGGTGACGACGTGGGTGGCGCCGAGATTGCCGCCGCCGCTCTCGATCATCAGCTCGCCGTCGCTGTCGCCGGCCGCGGCCTGCACCAGGCGCACCTGCGCAGCTTTGGATGCGGCTTGGTTGAAGGAGAGCCGTCCAAACGTCAGCGGATGCGGCTCGATCGCGATCACTTTGCCCGTGCTGCCGACCTGCCGCGCCATCACCAATGCAAACGTGCCGACATTGGCGCCGACGTCGACGAAGGTGCCACCCAAAGGGGTGTGCTGGCGCAGGAAATCGAGCTCGTCGAGATTGTAATCGGGATTGAACAGGGCGCCGCGCTCGGTCGCGCTGCCCTGGTGATAGAGCCGGAACGAGGCGCCCTGATATTGCACGTCGACGGGGCCGCTCCGCAGCAGGTTGACCAGCCGCGACATCCACGGCCGGAATGCGCCGCGCTTCAGCCCCGATTGCGTCGCGAGGCGGATGATCGCGGCCTGCGCTGCGTTCGGCGCAAACGCGCCGAACGGCGCGGACGAAGGGGCATTGTCGGGCGTCAAGCAGCAGATCCTCATTGCAGGCGGCGCATGCATAGCCGGTTTTGCGGAGGACTCCAACGCTCGATGCGGGCCGCAACTTCGGTGTCGTGCCCGCGAAGGCGGAGACCCATAGCCCCAGGGAGCAGTTTGACGCGAGATGCCCACTCCGAGTCTTCGCCAAATTTCTCCCTGTGGGTATGGATTCCGGATCTGCGCGCGCTTGTGGTGCGCTTGTCCGGGATGACGGAGAAAGTGTGCTACGCCGCCTTCTTCGGCGCCTTGCGCTGCCGCAGGAATCGGCCGAGCAGCCGGCGCTTGCCCTTGCGCGGGATCAGGGCGATGTCGCTGACGAGCTTGGCGCCGCCCTTGCGCCGCTCCAGCACGATCTTGCGGCTGTGGAAGGCTTCCAGCTCGGCGCGATGCGCGACGCTGACGATGGTCGCCTTCGGCAGCTCATCGGTGACCATCTTCATCATCTTGTCCTGGCTCTTTTCGTCGAGCGCCGAGGTCGCCTCGTCGAGCACGACGATGTCGGGGTTGTGCAGCAGGAGCCGCGCGAAGGCGAGGCGCTGCTTCTCGCCGCCCGACAGCGTCTGGTCCCAGGGACCTTCCTCCTCGATCTTCTCCTTGAGATGATCCAGCCCGACCTTGTGCAGGGCGTCGCCGATCTCGTCCACGGTCCAGTGATCGGCGGCGCCGGGATAGGCGACGGCGCGGCGCAGCGATCCCGACGGCACGTAAGGCCGCTGCGGCAGCATGAACAGCCGCCGGTCGGGATGGAAATTCACGCTGCCGCCGCCCCAGGGCCAGAGGCCTGCGATGGCACGCACCAGCGTGCTCTTGCCGGTGCCGGATTCGCCGGCCACCAGCAGCCGCTCGCCGGGCTCGATCACCACTTCGGTCTCGCCGACCACCGCGGTGCCGTCATCGAGCGTGACCGAGAGATCCTTCATCTCCAGCATGGCGTCGTTGCGCGTCTCGCCGCGCTTGATGCGGCCGAGACCATCGCCCTGCTCGGCGCGCTCGAGGCCGTCGAGCGACATCATCAGCGAGGCGATGCGGCGCGCGCAGGCGTTCCAGTCGGCGAGGCGCGGATAATTGTCGACCAGCCAGCCGAACGCACTCTGCACGATGGTGAAGGCGGAGGCCGCCTGCATCACCTGCCCCAGCGTCATGCTGCCGTCGAGAAATTTCGGCGCGCAGAGCAGGAGAGGGACCACGGGCGCAACGAGGCTCGAGCCCTGCGACACCAGCGTGGTGCGCATATGCTGACCCGCGAGCCGCGCCCATTGCCGGATCACGCTGGTGAAGTTGCGGTCGATGCCGTCGCGCTCCTCCTCCTCGCCGCCGAGCAGCGCGATGCTCTCGCCGTTCTCGCGCACGCGCGTCAGCGTGTACCGGAAATCGGCTTCGGCCTGGTTCTTGTCCTCGGACACCTGCACGAAGCGGCGGCCGATCACCAGGATGGAGCTCGAGGCAATTGCGGCATAGAGCATCGCGGCGATCACGAGGAAGCCCGGAATGGTGATGCTCGTGCCGCCGAGCGTGACGGTGAGCGCGCCGCCGATGGTCCAGAGCACGACGATGAAGGTCGCCGCCGACAGCAGCGCCGAGGTGACGCCGGCGAGGAAATCGACCGGGGAGTCGGTCGCGATGCGCAGATCTTCCGCGATCCGGTATTCGGGGTTTTGGTGATCGCCGCTGACCAGGTTGAGCTGGTAGTAGCGTCCGTTGGCGAGCCACCGCGTCAGCACGCTCGCCGTCAGCCAGGCCCGCCAGCGCCGCTGGATGCCCATCCGCGCGAACACCTGCGCGACGCCGAGCACGATGCTGCCGATCGCGAGCGGAAAGAACACCGCGGTGAGATGGAAGACCGATCCCGCATCGCGCTTCTCGATCGCATCGAAGATCGCGCGGTTCCAGACATTGATGCCGTACTGAAAGCCGACGGTGAGGACGATCAGGAGGCCGAGGCCGATCGAGAACGGCCAGGCGAGGCGATCGCCGTTGCGTCCCCAGAAGCCGCGCGCGCTGATCCAGAACCGCGCCAGCAGGTAATCCTTGCGGACCTGCTCGGCCTCCTCGGGCGAGAGCTCCGGATCAGGCTCGAGCAGCTCCGGCGGCGGCGGTTCGACCTCGTCGCCGTTCTCGCCCTTGATGCCAACGATCGGCGGCTTGTCCTGTTCGCGTTTCGCGGCGGGCTTGTGCATAGGCCGACAACGCCAAGGGAACTCGCGGGTTCCCTCCGGTTCCGCAGGGCGCTTATTCGGCGGCACCGTCCCTGACGCGCCGGATCCGGGCCGCGCGATGCAGAACGCGCGACAATTCCTCGATCGAATAGGGCTTCTGCACCAGATCGAAGCCGGCCGCGCCCTCTTGCGACAGAGCCTGGCTGTAGCCCGTGGTCAGTACGACCGGAACGTCGATGCCGCGGTCGCAGATGGCCTGCGCCAGATCGAGCCCGGTCATTCCGGGCATCACCACGTCCGAGAACACGACGTCGAAGCGGTCCGCATCCAGAACGAGCTCCGCGAGCGCATCGGTTGCATTGTCGACCAGCGTGATGCTGTAGCCGAGCTCGGTGAGGCCATCGGCGGCGAAATTGGCAAGCTCGATATTGTCCTCGACCACCAGCACCGACATGCCGTTGCCTGCCACCGCCGGCGCCGTGTTGGGCGCCTGCCGCTGCGGCAGCAGCTCGGGCGGTACGCGCGGTAGATAGAGCGAGAAGGTGCTGCCGTGTCCCACGTCGCTGGTGACCGTCACCTCGCCGCCGGATTGCCGGGCGAAGCCGAACACCTGGGACAGGCCAAGGCCGGTGCCGTGGCCGACCTGCTTGGTGGTGAAGAACGGCTCGAAGATGCGCCCCAATCGGGCGGCAGGAATGCCGATGCCGGTGTCGCTGACGGTCACGCTGACGAAGCCATGGTTGGCCGAGCTCTGGCTGCCCAAATTCTGGCTGCCCAAATTCTGGCTGCCCAAGTTCTGGCCGGTCAGTGTGTCCGGAACGGTGGTCGTTGGCTCGACCTTGAAGGTGATCCTGCCCTTGCCTTGCATGGCGTCGCGCGCGTTGGTTGCCATGTTGATCAGCGCCGTCTCGAACTGGCCGGCATCGGCACGGACGAGGCAGGGCTCGGTGGGCAGGCGCATGGCGATCTCGATGGCCGGTCCCAGCAGGGGCGCCAGCATGTCGCGCAGTGACTGCATCCGTTCGCCGACGTCGAACACCTCCGGCTTCAGGGTCTGACGCCGCGCAAAGGCGAGCAGCTGCGAGGTCAGCTTGGCCGCGCGGGCCACCGCGTCCGCAATGGCCGTGATGTAGCGCTGGCGCCGCTCCTCCGTCAGCTGCGGCCGGTTGAGGAGGTCGACGGAGGCGCGGATCACCGTCAGCAGATTGTTGAAATCGTGCGCGACGCCGCCGGTGAGCTGTCCGAGCGCCTCCAGGCGCTGGCTGTGCTTGAGCGCCTCCTCGGCCTCGCGCCGCTTGGCGGCTTCGGCCTGAATTTGCTGGGTGCGCCGCAACGCCAGCGCCAGCAGCAGAAACAGCAGCGCGGTGGCGGGAAGGCCGAACACCAGATGCTGGCCGATCGTGGCCAGCCAGCGCGCGCGGATCGCCGAGGTCTCGAGCCCGGCGCTGACATAGATCGGGTATTCCGCGACGCGCCGGTAGCCGATCCGACGCTCGATCCCGTCGGACGGCCAGGCAATGGTGATGAGGCCGTGCTCGGGGCGCGCCGCGATCTCCCGACCGACCGGTCCGCTCGGATCGAGCCTGACGTCGCGGTCGAGCCGCGGGACATGCGTGAGCATCGCGCCGTCGGTGCGGCCCATCGCGAAGAAGATGCCGGGATCCGATCCGAGGCGGGCGTAGAAGCTCTCGAAATATTCGGGGAGGACCGAGGCCTGGATCACCCCGATGAAACGGCCGTCGTCGGAATCGCGGCGGCGGCTCACCCCAAAGAAGCGCGCGCCCTGATAGGGCGGACGCGGCGTCAGCGCCGCGCCGATGAACGTGCCGATGGCCTGGTCGACATGGGCGTAGAAATAGTCGCGGTCGGCGAAGCTCAGCTCCGGCGGCGGCGAGACGAGGCTGTTGACCAGCGCCTTCCCGTCCGCGTCGAAGATCCATGCCGATTTCAGCTGCGGCAGCGCGTCGGTCAGCCGCTTCAGGCGGCGGTGCAGCGCCGGCTCGCGCGCACGGATGGTGTCGTCGGACAGGCCGCGGACCACCTCGTTGAGCTCGGCCAGGCTGCGATCGATGGTCTCGAACACCTTGAGTGCGTGCTCATGCGCGACGTCGAGCGTGCGCTCGATCTCCCGGTCGGCGATGTCCCTGGTCGAGCCGTAGGAGATGCTGGCCGCGATCACGAACAGCGCAACCGGCAGCGCCAGGGATGCCGCCATCATCCACTGCAACAGCCTCAGCGAGTTGCGTTGCGCCCTCTGCACAGTCGCTCCGTCCCTGACGGAAACTTAGCTGAACTTGGTCCCCGGAAGGAAGCAGCTTATGACAATAACCACTGGTTGCAATATCATCAATTCTCGTGCAACTGAGGTGATGGGGATTCTGCTCAAATTTTCACCGATGTTGTGTGTGTCATTCAGCTCCAATGTCCTTGGGTGGACTGTCCATCTCGCCGGCAGCACAATGACGGGAACTGAAGTCGAGGCTCGCTGAGGGCTGCAGCCCCTCGCCTGTTCGATCGAGGGGCTGCAGATTTGCGCGAGGATGTGGAGCTACACCCGGAACCATCCCACTGCCGGGCCAGGTGGTCAGATCGCGTGCGCCTCGCGCAATGACCGGGCCGCTTTCTCTCCGATGATGACGCACGGCGCCATCGTGTTGCCCGTGGTGATCCGCGGCATCACCGAGCCGTCGGCAATGCGGAGCCGGTCGACGCCGTAAACCCTGAGCGTGCCGTCGACCACCGACATCGCGTCGCGCCCCATCTTCGCCGAGCATGTCTGGTGCCAATAAGTCACCGCGGAGTCGCGCACGAAACGCTCCATCTCGGTGGCATCAAGAGGGCCGGGCATCGACTCGCGTGCCACCAATGGCTCGAACGCTCTCGTATTACCGAGCGAACGGCAGAGGTCCACACAGGCGATCGCCGTCTTCAAATCGTCAGGATGCGACAGCATGTTGGCTTCGATGCGCGGTGCTGCAAGGGGTTCGGCGTTCCGGAGCCTGACCCGGCCTCGGCTCTTCGGCAAAGCGAGGCCTGCAAACATCGTCCAGCCATGAGCAGGCGCCCCGGCTGCCGTCTCGGGGCTCGGCACCGGAAACTCGACCTGGCAGAACAGAAGGTCCGGAGATTCGAGCGCGGCGTGGGATTTCCAGTACAACGTCGCCGCATTGCCGGTGTTGCGCGGCGCGATCGGCTCGCGATACTCCCAAATGCATCCGAACGAGACGTGATCCTGCAGATTCTGGCCGACCCCCGGCAGGTGCTGGACCACGGGTATATCAAATGCTCGGAGCTCGTTCTCGTCGCCGACGCCGGAGCGCATCAGCACCGCCGGCGTCTGGATCGCTCCGAGCGCGAGCACGACTTCCCGCGCGGCGCCGATCCGCAAGGCGCGCCCGTCACGGATCGCTTCGATGCCGACGGCCCTGCCGTGCTCGATCAGGATGCGAGAGACCTGCGTTCCCGTCAGCAGCGTGAGATTCGGTCGATCGAGAAAAGGATAGGTATAGGCCCGGAAGATGGAGTTGCGCCTGCCATTGCGGACGAGAATGTCAGTGATGGCGCAGCCGCCATCGCCTTCCATCATCTCGCCGTTGGGGCTTTCGAACGTCGGAATGCCGATCTCCTTCGCCGCGTCCAGCATCGCCAACGCGGCCGGCCCAGGATCGGGCGACGGCTGCACGAAGACCGGGCCGCCGGTGCCGCGATGACGCGGATCGGGCGTGCCCTGCCAGTTCTCGATCTCCCGAAAAATCTTTGAGACCGAATCGTAACCCCAGCTCTCGTCGCCGCTTTGCTCGGCGAAGAAATCCCAGTCGCTGCGGTGACCGCGCGCCCACAGCATCACGTTGATGCTCGAACCGCCGCCGACGACCTTGCCCATCGACATCGGAAGGGCGCGCCCGTTCAGATGCGGATTTGGCTCGGCGACAAAACCCCAATCGGTCGCGCTGCCGAGGTTGCCGGGCCACGACGCCGGGTCCATGACGGTCGGCACCTCATCGCTGCCCCCGGCTTCGATCAGCAGCACAGCGACGGACGGATTTTCGGCGAGGCGGCCGGCGACCACCGAGCCCGAGCTGCCGGCGCCGCAGACGATGAAGTCGTAACTGCGGCGCAGAGTCTGATTGAGCTGGCGCTGGTTGGCAGCAGCGCGGTCGGCAAACTCGGGAAGGTCGGACGGCAGGACGTCTTTCATGAGGTCACTCCAGGCAGTTGCGCGCGGCCGAAAGGGAGCTTCCGGGCGACGCGGGTGAGGAAGGAAAGAGGGTCAGTTTGTCAGCTGGGGAAGGCGGTCATGGATCGCGCCTGTCCTGCAGCTGACGCCCGGGTTTGGCCGAGGCACGGGTTGGGTCGTGCGAGGGCGATTTCCCGGCTTTGTGGGGCGGATGGGGGCTTGGGCTGTCAGGCCATCGCTTGCTCCTTCTGAGGGGAGGGTGGGCGCGGCGCATCTGCCAGAGAGCCCGCAGCCAACCTATCAGATTTATCAAATCTATCAGTATCATCAAATTTATCAAAATAGCAGGAATACCTCCTTGTCAACGGAGCCGGAAGCACGACATTGTGAGGAGGGGACAGGCCCGGCCGGCAAACGGCCGAGGGCAGAGATGGGCGCGATGGACAAGGACATCCTGACGACGGCAGAGGCTGCCAAGATTTTGGGGGTCTCGATCCGCACGGCGCAGCTTCTGATCGAAGGCGGGACAATCCCCTCTTGGAAAACTCCGGGCGGTCATCGGCGCGTCTACCGCCGCGACGTCCTTGCGCAGATCACCGGCCTCGCTCAGCCGATGACGGCTTCCGCGCGGGTGATCGTGATTGCACGTCCGGAACGCATCGCCGACTACGCAAGGGCGCTTGCGAAGGTCAAATACTGCGTCGTCGAGCGCTATACCGACGTCTATGCTGCGCTGCTCGGGATCGGCTCCCGGCTGCCGTCGGCGATTGTCATCGAAGCCGAGCCATCGGACGCCGGCAGGTTGGCTCTGCTGGAGAGCTTGCGATCTGATCCGGCCCTTGGAGCCACCCAGCTTCTCGTTGTCGGCCACTCTTCGGCAGATATGGGAATGACGCGTTTCATCGATGGATTGGAAGCGTTACCGGAGGCGGTCGAGGCGGCGATTCGGGGCGCCGTGGAGCCTCCCGTCCCGTTCGACACGCCGCCATCCTTTCCGTTTCCGGCCAATGAGGGCCAGCGCCTCGTGGCGCTCGAACGCTCCGGCCTGGTCGACACGCCGCCGGAGGACGCCTTTGATCGCCTGACCTGGTTGGCCGCGCATAGCCTCGACGCTCCCGTCGCACTGCTGACGCTGCTCACCCCGACCCGGCAATGGTTCAAGTCGCGCTACGGGCTCGACATGGCCGATACGCCCCGCGGCTGGGCGTTCTGCAATTACACCATTCTGGAGAAAGACATCATGGTCGCGGAGAACCTCGCGACCGATCCGCGCTTCACCGAGAATCCGGCCGTGTCGGGAGAACTTGGGTTTCGGTTCTACGCGGGCTGCCCGGTGGTGGATCCCGATGGCTTCACGCTCGGATCACTCTGCGTGATCGACACGAGGCCGCGCACGCTCGACGACATCCAGAAGCAGATCCTCGCCAGTCTCGCCGCGCTCGCTTCAGACGAGATCAAGCTACGCGTCACCGACCGGCAATTGCGCCGGGCGGCCGAGCCCGGGATTTCGAAGCCAAGTGCGCAAGCCCGATCCTTCAACAAGCGCGATGCTCGGCAGGGCACTGCGTGACAAGACACCGCGTGACACCCGGCGGGTGTCACGCAACACGGCCTGTCAGACCTGGCGCTCGACCATCTTGAGCTTGAGCTCCGCGATGGCTTCGGCGGGATTGAGTCCCTTCGGACAGGCCTTGGCGCAGTTCATGATGGTGTGGCAGCGGTAGAGCCGGAACGGATCCTCGAGATTGTCGAGCCGCTCGCCGGTCGCCTCGTCCCGCGAATCGGACACCCAGCGGTTGGCCTGGAGCAGCGCGGCGGGGCCGAGATAGCGTTCGCTGTTCCACCAATAGCTCGGGCACGAGGTCGAGCAGCAGGCGCAGAGGATGCATTCGTAGAGGCCGTCGAGCTTCTCGCGGTCCTCGTGGCTCTGGCGCCATTCCTTCTGCGGCGTCGGCGAGGTCGTCTTCAGCCACGGCTCGACCGAGGCGTACTGCGCGTAGAAATTGGTGAGGTCGGGGACGAGGTCCTTCACCACCGGCTGGTGCGGCAGCGGATTGACCTTCACCGCGCCGTCCTTGACGTCGTGCATCGAGCGGGTGCAGGCCAGCGTGTTCTGGCCGTCGATGTTCATGGCGCAGGAGCCGCAGACGCCTTCGCGGCAGGAGCGGCGGAAGGTCAGCGACGGGTCGATGTGGTTCTTGATCCAGATCAGGCCGTCCAGCACCATCGGACCGCAATCGTTGGTGTCGACGTAATAGGTGTCGACGCTCGGATTCTTGCCGTCGTCCGGATTCCAGCGATAGACACGAAACTCGCGAAGCTCGGTCGCGCCCGCGGGCTTCGGCCAGGTCTTGCCGCCGGTGATCTTGGAGTTCTTCGGAAGTGCGAATTCTACCATTGCTCTAACCTTTCGTCATTCCGGGATGGTCCGAAGGACCAGACCCGGAATCTCGAGATTCCGGATTCGATGCTGCGCATCGCTCCGGAATGACGGCTGATGTTCGCTCAGTACACACGCGCCTTCGGCGGGATGTACTGCACGTCGTTGGTCATGGTGTAGTCGTGAACCGGACGGTAGTCGATCTTGACCTTGCCGGCATCGTCGAGCCAGGCCAGCGTGTGCTTCATCCAGTTCTTGTCGTCGCGCTCGGAGAAGTCCTCGCGGGCATGCGCGCCGCGGCTCTCGGTGCGGTTGGCGGCCGAGTTCATCGTCACCACCGCCTGCGCGATGAGGTTGTCGAATTCCAGCGTCTCGACGAGGTCGGAATTCCACACCAGCGAGCGGTCGGACACCGCGATGTCGGTGATGCCGCTGTGGACCTTCGCGATCAGGTTCTGGCCTTCGCTCAGCACTTCGCCGGTGCGGAACACCGCGCAATTGTTCTGCATCACGTGCTGCATGCCTTCGCGCAGCTTCGCGGTCGGGGTGCCGCCGGAGGCGTAGCGGTAATGATCGAGACGGCTGAGCGCCTTCTCCGCCGAGTTCGCCGGCAGTTCCGGTTGCTCGGCGTTGGGCGTCAGCTTCGCGGCGCAGCGCAGCGCCGCGGCGCGGCCGAACACGACGAGGTCGATCAGCGAGTTGGAGCCGAGCCGGTTGGCGCCATGCACGGAGACGCAGGCGGCTTCGCCCAGCGCCATCAGGCCGGGAACCACGGCATTGTCGTCGCCGTCCCGCTTGGTCAGCACTTCGCCGTGGTAGTTGGTGGGAATGCCGCCCATGTTGTAGTGCGTGGTCGGCACGATCGGGATCGGCTCGCGCGTCACGTCGACATTGGCGAAGATCTTTGCGGACTCGGAGATGCCGGGCAGCCGCTCGGCCAGCACCGCGGGATCGAGATGGTCGAGATGCAGGAAGATATGGTCCTTCTTCTTGCCGACGCCGCGTCCCTCGCGGATCTCGATGGTCATCGCGCGCGAGACGACGTCGCGCGAGGCGAGATCCTTGGCCGACGGCGCGTAGCGCTCCATGAAGCGCTCGCCCTCGGAATTGACGAGGTAGCCGCCTTCGCCGCGCGCGCCTTCGGTGACGAGGCAGCCCGCGCCGTAGATGCCGGTCGGGTGAAACTGCACGAACTCCATGTCCTGCAGCGGCAGGCCGGCGCGCAGCACCATGCCGCCGCCGTCGCCGGTGCAGGTGTGCGCCGAGGTGCAGGAGGCGTAGACGCGGCCATAGCCGCCGGTGGCCAGGATCGTGGTCTGGGCGCGGAAGCGATGCAGCGTGCCGTCGTCGAGCTTGAGCGCGATCACGCCGCGGCAGGCGCCCTGGTCGTCCATGATCAGGTCGATGGCGAAGAACTCGATGAAGAACTCGGCCGCATGGCGCAGCGACTGGCCGTACATCGTGTGCAGCATGGCGTGGCCGGTACGGTCGGCGGCGGCGCAGGTGCGCTGCGCCTGGCCCTTGCCGAAGTCCATGGTCATGCCGCCGAACGGACGCTGGTAGATCTTGCCGTCCTCGGTGCGCGAGAACGGCACGCCCCAATGCTCGAGCTCGTAGACCGCCGCGGGCGCGTTGCGCACCATGTATTCGATCGCGTCCTGATCCCCCAGCCAGTCCGACCCCTTCACGGTGTCGTACATGTGCCAGCGCCAGTCGTCCTTGTGCATGTTGCCGAGCGAGGCGGAGATGCCGCCCTGCGCTGCGACGGTGTGCGAGCGGGTCGGAAACACCTTGGTGATGCAGGCCGTGCGCAGGCCGGCCTCGCTGCAGCCGACGACGGCGCGCAGGCCCGCGCCGCCGGCGCCGACCACGACGACGTCGTAGGTGTGGTCTTCGATCGGATAGGCTTTGCCGTTGGTGGCGGGAGCGCCGTTGCCCGAGCCATTCGTTGCATTGGCCATGGGTTTACACTCCGGAGGAAAGTTTCAGGATCGCGTAGGTCGAGGCGAGCGCCACGGCGACCGAGAAGAAGTTGTTGAGCATGATCGAGATGAGCTTCAGCTTCTCGTTATGGACGTAGTCCTCGATCACCACCTGCATGCCGATCTTCATGTGCCAGGTGCTGGCGAAGATGAACAGCAGCAGGATCACCGCGACGGGAATTGAGCTGAGGATCTGCGCTGCGCCGACCTGGTTGCGGCCGAGCAGCATCATGATGATCACCAGCACCGGGATCATCAGCAGCGTCATGGCGACGCCGGTGATGCGCTGGCGCCAGAAATCGGAGGTGCCGGAATGCGCTGCGCCGAGATTGCGGACGCGGCCGAGCGGGGTCCGCATCGAGGTGCGCTTCGGAGAGCCGTGGGATTCGTCGAAGCTCATCGTCCGCCTCCGATCGCATAGGCGATGATCCAGACCAGCACGGTCAGCGCGATGCCGCCGATCAGCGCGCCCCAGGTCAGCGCCTCCCGCTCATTGGCCTTGAAGCCGTAGCCGAGGTCCCAGACGAAATGCCTGATACCGCTGAGCATGTGGTGCATCAGCGCCCAGGTGTAGCCGAACACGATCAGCCGGCCGATGATGCTGCCGGCGAAGGCCTGGACATGGGCATAGGCGGCCGGGCCGGAGGCCGCCGCGACCAGCCACCAGACCAGCAGCAGCGTTCCGACGTAAAGTGCGATGCCGGTGGCGCGATGGACGATGGACAGCGCCATCGTCAGCGTCCAGCGGTAGACTTGCATGTGTGGCGAAAGCGGTCGTTCGATCCGTGCGGTCATGGGCTTTGATGTTGTGTTGCGGCCCAACAGAGGGCGCGCGGGGATCGGAAAGGTCGGCTCTATTTACGGAGTCGATCTGGCCCGCGCAATCACCAAATCGCCATAAATCGAACCTTCGTTCAGCTCTAGAGCCTTGATGATGCAGGGCCAATCAGGGCCTTGGTATACCAGCACACGCGTCCGCCAGCGAAAGAATGAATAAGAATCCACTTTTTTGGCCGGAGCGAGGTTCGTTGAAATTACTATTGGAACGCATCTAAGCGGGACATGCCGCTCAAACCCGGACGGCCCGAGCGCTGCCCGCAGGCGCATCCCATTCTGCGTCCTCCGCGCGATCGGTTCTGGATATGCGCTCGCTGCATCCCACCCCAGCCGGCAAGCCCAGCGTGTCGACCGCGGGAACCAGATCGCCTAATGCTCCCGGATGCAGCCTCTGAACCGAGCCGCTGCGACGAGGTCGCTGGGGCAGGTCAGGAGTGATTGCAGGTCTCGATATCAAGGAGATTGTCGAGCTCGCGGTGTTGCTGATCGCAACCGGCGCGCTTTCGGGATTCCTGGCCGGCGTGTTCGGCATCGGCGGCGGCGCGATCCTGGTGCCGGTGTTCTACGAATGCTTCCGCATCGCCGGCGTGCCGCTCGAGGTGCGCATGCCGCTCTGCGTCGGCACCTCGCTCGCGGTGATCATCCCGACCTCGATCCGTTCGTTCCAGGCGCATTACAGGCGCGGCGCCGTCGACATGACGATCCTGCGCAGGTGGTGGCTGCCGATCGTGATCGGCGTCGCCGCCGGCGCCGTGATCGCGCGCTACGCGCCGGAGCGCCTGTTCAAGATCGTTTTCGTTGCCGTCGCCTATTCCGCGGCGGCGCGCCTCATCTTCGCGCGCGAAGGCTGGAGGTTCGGCGAGGATCTGCCGGAGGGGCCGTTGATGCGTGCCTATGGCTTCTGCGTCGGCATTCTCTCGACGCTGATGGGCATCGGCGGCGGGCTGTTCTCGAACCTGCTGATGACCTTTTACGGCCGCCCGATCCATCAGGCGGTTGCGACCTCATCGGCGCTCGCGGTGCTGATCTCGATTCCCGGCGCGATCGGCTACGTCTATGCCGGCTGGCCGGCGGCGACGACCTATCCGGCCGTCGCCGCGCTGCAAGTTCCGTTCGCGCTCGGTTACGTCTCGCTGATCGGCGCCGTCCTGGTGATGCCGATGAGCCTCGTCACCGCGCCGCTGGGCGTGAGGGCGGCGCATGCGATGTCGAAGCGCAGCCTGGAAGTGGCGTTCGGGTGCTATCTGCTCATCGTCGGCAGCCGGTTCGTGCTGAGTCTGATCAGCGGGCAGTAGCCGCTCCAAGCTCCGTCATTGCGAGCGCAGCGAAGCAATCCAGAATCTTTCCGCGGAGGCAGTCTGGATTGCTTCGTCGCAAGGGCTCCTCGCAATGACGAAAGCGAGAGCGTGCGCGCCTCACTTCTTCGCGTAAATATCCTTGTAGGTCTCGCGCAAGATGTTCTTCTGCACCTTGCCCATGGTATTGCGCGGCAACTCGTCGACGACGAAGACGCGCTTGGGCATCTTGAACTTGGCAAGGCGTCCGTCCAGTCCCTTCAGGACCGCGGCTTCGTCGATGCTGGCGCCGGGCTGGCGCACCAGGACCGCGGTGACGCCCTCGCCGAAATCGGCATGCGGCACGCCGATCACGGCGGACTCGATCACGCCGGGCATGGCGTCGATCTCGCTCTCGATCTCCTTGGGGTAGACGTTGAAGCCGCCGGAGATGACGAGATCTTTGCCGCGGCCGAGAATGTGCACGTAGCCCTTGGCGTCGATCTTGCCGAGATCGCCGGTGATGAAGAAGCCGTCGGGGCGGAATTCGGCCTTGGTCTTCTCCGGCATGCGCCAATAGCCCTTGAAGACGTTCGGCCCCTTCACCTCGATCATGCCGATCTCGTCACGCGGCAATTCCTTCCCGGTTTCGGGATCGGTGACGCGCACCGAGACGCCCGGCAACGGAAAGCCGACCGCGCCGGGCACCCGCTCGCCGTCATAGGGGTTCGACGTGTTCATGTTGGTCTCGGTCATGCCGTAGCGCTCGAGCACCGCGTGCCCGGTGCGCGCCGACCATTCGCGATGGGTCTCGGCCAGCAGCGGCGCCGAGCCCGAGATGAACAGCCGCATGTGCCTGGTCGTCTCGTGCGACAGCGCCGCATTCTGCAGCAGCCGCGTGTAGAAGGTCGGCACGCCCATCAGCACCGTGGCGCGCGCCATCAGCTTGATGATGAGGTCCGGATCGAGCTTCGGCAGGAAGATCATCGACGCCCGCGCGAACAGCGTCACGTTGGTCGCCACGAACAGCCCATGGGTGTGATAGATCGGCAGCGCGTGGATCAAGACGTCCTTGTCGGTGAAGCGCCAATAGTCGACGAGCGAGAGCGAGTTCGAGGCGAGATTGTCGTGGCTGAGCATCGCGCCCTTGGAGCGGCCGGTCGTGCCCGAGGTGTAGAGGATCGCGGCGAGGTCGTCGTTCGCCCGCGGCACCGTGGTGAAGTCGCTGCCGGCCTTGTCGGCAGCCTCGGTCAGCGAGCCCTTGCCGTCGGGTCCGAGCGTCTCGATCCTGGCGTTCACCTTGGCGGCGATCGGAGCGAGGCCTTCGGCCTTGGCGGGATCGCACACCACCAGCGACGGTTCGGCATCGCCGATGAAATAGTCGAGCTCGTTCAGCGTATAGGCGGTGTTGAGCGGCAGATAGACCGCGCCGGCCCGCACCGTGCCGAGATACAGCACGATGTTGGCGACGGATTTTTCGACCTGCACCGCGACGCGGTCCCCCGGCTTCACCCCGCGCGCGACCAGCACGTTCGCCATCTGCCCCGCCCGCGCGATCAGTTCGCCATAGCTGATGCGGCCCCCGTCATGCGTCTCGATGGCGAGGCGCGCAGGGTTGTCGAGGCCGTCGAACAGGCGGGAAAACAGGTTGGCGTTGGCTGCTGGGTTCATGCAAGATTTCCTCGACCGCAGGGACTTGTACAACAAGGCTTGTTGGACAAGGCCGGTCAAAACCGAGGGCTGGATTAGCAAAAACCGCCCCGCAGAAGCAACGGAGACAGTTTGCATGACCAGAGTTGGGAAACGCGTGGCCTGGGTCACGGGCGGTGGCAGCGGGATCGGAGAGGCCGGCGCGGCGGCGCTGGCTGCCGACGGCTGGATAGTGGTGGTCTCGGGCCGCCGGCAGTCGGCCCTGGATGCCGTGGTGGCGAAGATCATCGAGGCGGGCGGAGCCGCGGAGGCCATTGCACTCGACGTCTCCGATGCGGCCGAAGCCCAGAAGGCGGCCGACCGGATCGTCGCCAGGCACGGCCGCATCGACCTGCTCGTCAACAATGCCGGCATCAATGTTCCCAAGCGCAGCTGGAAGGACATGGAGCTGGAGGGCTGGGACAAGCTGGTCCAGGTCAATCTCAACGGCGTGCTCTATTGCATGCGCGCCGTGCTGCCGACGATGCGCAAGCAGCAGGACGGCGCGATCATCAACGTCTCGTCCTGGGCCGGCCGCCACGTCTCGAAAATGCCGGGCCCGGCCTACACCACCACCAAGCATGCGGTGCTGGCGCTGACCCATTCCTTCAACATAGACGAATGCGTCAACGGCCTGCGCGCCTGCTGCCTGATGCCGGGCGAGGTCGCGACCCCGATCCTGGAGCTGCGTCCGGTGGTGCCGAGCAAGGAGGAGCAGGCGAAGATGCTGCAGCCTGAAGACCTCGGCCGCACCATCGCGTTCATCGCGAGCATGCCGGCGCGCGTTTGCATCAACGAGCTCCTGATCAGCCCGACCCATAATCGCGGCTTCATCCAGACGCCGAACAACAGGGATTGAGGCGCACAGCGCGGGCTACATTCTCCGCTGTCGTCCCGGGGCGCGACGAAGTCGCGAACCCGGGACCCATGACCACAGGGAGAAGTTGTCGTACGCGACGGGACACTCCGAGTCTTCGCCAAACCATTCCCCGTGGCTATGGGTCCCGGATCTGCGCTCCGCTTCGCTGCGCTTGTCCGGGACGACAGCGGAGTGTGTCGCGCGCCCTCGCCCCCCACGAACATCTCCGCCGGTAGTTTCACCCATCACAAAGAATTTTTCCTCGAAACCACTTCGCAGAACCTCCCGTAGTTCGGTTCAACGACGGCACTGCTGCATCACCTCGACTGTCGCAGTCGCCGTTGTTGCCCCAACCCAACACCGGCCATCGCCGGTACCAATTCAATCGGGAGTCTCTCATGTCGAAGCGCATTGCCTATCTCGCTGCCGCCGCCTTCAGCGCCCTGGCCGTCACCGCGACAATCGTCGCGCCCGTGAGCGCCGAGGAGAAGACCGTCATGGTCGGCGGCGCCGCGATGTTCCCCTCGAAGAACATCGTCCAGAACGCGGTCAACTCGAAGGACCACACCACGCTGGTGGCGGCGGTGAAGGCCGCGGGCCTGGTGCCGACGCTGGAAGGCAAGGGCCCATTCACGGTGTTCGCGCCGACCAACGCCGCCTTCAGCAAGCTGCCGGCCGGCACCGTCGACAACCTCGTCAAGCCCGAGAACAAGGCGACTCTGACCAAGATCCTCACCTATCACGTCGTGCCGGGCAAGCTCGCGGCCGCCGACCTCTCTGACGGCAAGAAGCTGAAGACCGCAGAGGGCGAGGAGCTGACGGTCAAGAAGATGGACGGCAAGGTCTGGATCGTCGATGCCAAGGGCGGCACCTCGATGGTGACGATCTCCAACGTCAACCAGTCGAATGGCGTGATCCATGTGGTCGACACCGTGCTGATGCCGGCGACGTAACACCAGACGATCCCGTTTCATCCCCGAACAGGATGGTTTCAGACCGCGAGCCGGGGATACCCGGCTCGCTTTTTTGTGACCACAATAGCCCGGCGGCATCGATTCGATGGCCGGCAGGGCGTAACGAAAAGCGAAATACCGGCGTATAATTGCTGTCGCACGGACGTTCAGAACGGAACCATCATGGCGAGCCTCACAGTCACCGACGAGAAGGTCGGAGTCACCCCGGCCAAAGTGATCCAGCCGGCCTGGGTCCGGGTCATGCACTGGATCAACGCCCTTGCCATGATCCTGATGATCCTGTCGGGCTGGCAGATCTACAACGCCTCGCCGCTGTTCGACTTCCGCTTCCCGCGCGAATATACGCTCGGCGGCTGGCTCGGCGGCGGCCTGCTCTGGCATTTCGCGGCGATGTGGCTGCTGATGATCAACGGCCTCGCCTATCTCGTCACCGGCTTCGTTACCGGCCGCTTCCGCAAGAAACTGTTCCCGATCACGGCGTCAGGCGTGCTCCGCGACGTCAGGGCCGCCCTGACCTTCAAGCTCGGCCATGACGATCTCACCGTCTACAATTACGTGCAGCGGCTGCTCTATGCCGGCATCCTCGTGGTCGGCGTGCTGATCGTGCTGTCGGGGCTTGCGATTTGGAAGCCGGTGCAGCTCTATTATCTCGTTATGCTCTTCGGCGACTATCCGGCCGCGCGCTATGTCCACTTCTTCTGCATGGCCGCGATCTGCGCGTTCCTGGTCGTTCACGTCTTGCTTGCGCTGCTCGTGCCGAAGAGCCTGCGCGCGATGATCATCGGCCGTTGATAGGAGACCCATCATGGCCAAGCGTCCCTTCCTGATCCCCGGCGTCGACAAGCGGCTGCTGATCAAGGATTCCATCAAGACCATGCCGGACCTCGCCCGGCGCCGCTTCATCGCGGGCGGCGCCAGCCTGGGCGCGCTGACGCTGCTCACGGGCTGCGACGTGATCGACTCGTCCTCGGCCGAGACCATGCTGGCCAAGGTCTCGAAGTTCAATGACGCGGTGCAGGCCTGGATGTTCAATCCCGACGCGCTGGCGCCGACCTTCCCCGAGAGCGCGATCACCAAGCCGTTCCCGTTCAACGCCTATTACGATCTCGACGACGCGCCCGATATCGATGCCGCCGACTGGAAGCTCGAGGTGCGCGGCCTCGTCGACAACAAGAAGTCATGGACGCTGGACGAGCTCCACAAGCTGCCGCAGGTCACGCAAATCACCCGTCACATCTGCGTCGAGGGCTGGAGTGCGATCGGCAGCTGGACCGGCACGCCCATGCGCGATTTCCTGAAATTGATCGGCGCCGACACGCGCGCGAAATATGTCTGGTTCCAGTGCGCCGACAAGGACGGCTACAATTCGCCCCTGGACATGCGCAGCGCCCTGCATCCGCAGACCCAGATGACGTTCAAATATGCCAACGAGATATTGCCGCGCGCCTACGGCTTTCCCATGAAGATCCGCGTGCCGACCAAGCTCGGCTTCAAGAACCCGAAATACGTGGTCTCGATGGAAGTCACCAACGACTACAAGGGCGGCTATTGGGAAGACCAGGGCTACAATTCGTTCAGCGGGAGCTAGCCTCGAACTCCGTGGCCGTAGGGTGGATTAGCCGAGCGGCTGTGCGAAGCGCAGTCGCTTGGCGTAATCCACCATGCTTCAGCGCTCGCCGAACGAAGTTGGTGGATTACGCTTCGCTAATCCACCCTACGGCACCGGTTGCTTGGCCACCTTCCGCTGGCACAGCGCCGCCACCGCGCCCAGCGCCAGCAGCGCCGCCGATACATTGAGCGCGTAGCTCAGGCTCCCCAGCGCATCCGTGATCGCGCCGACAACGATCGGGCCCAGCGTCTGGCCGACGCCGAACGAGATCGTCATCGCCGCGATCGCGGTCGGCCACACCTCTGGCGGATAGTTGAAGCGCACGAAGGCGGTGGTCGAGCCGACTACGGCGAAGAAGGCGACGCCGAACACGATCGCCGAGACCGCGAGCCATGCCGGCGAATGCCCGAGCATCGGCAAGGCGGCACCCAATGCGTTGGTGCCGAGGATGATGGCGGTGGCAAGCCCGCCGCGATCGAGCGCCAGCACGCCGCGCCAGGCCCAGGGCGTGACGAAGGCGCTGAGGCCAATGAGGCCCCAGAAACCCGCCTGCGCCGCGGCCCCGCCGCCGCCGTCGCGCACATAGGCGATCATGAAGGTCATGTAGGCGATGTAGCCGGCGCCGAACAGGAAATAGCTGGCGAGGTAGATCAGCACGGGCAGGATTGCGAACGAGGCCTGGCCGCCGTCCGAGAAGCGGACGCTGCTCTCGATCCGGATCAGGAGCAGCGGGATCGTCATCGCGACTGACAGCAGCGTCAGCGCCCACCACACGATCCACCACGAGCCCGGCCCGAAATATTGCAGCGTGAACGGGGCGATCAGCCCCGAGGACAGAATGCCGATGCCGGGTCCGGCATAGAACAGGCTGAGCAGGAAATTGGCCCGCGCGGGCTGTGTCTGGGCAATGGTGGCGGCGAGCGCGCCGCCGGCGACGAAGCCGGCCGCGGCCCCGAGGCCCAGCACGAGCCGCGCCAGGCTCAGCGCGACGAAATTCTCCGTCAGCGCGCAGGTCGCGAGCGCGGCAACGCAGGCGAGGGTTCCGCCGCGGATGGCCGCCGCCCAGCCGACGCGCTGGATCAGCCGGGACGCTGCAAGCGCGCCGACGAGATAGCCGACGGCGTTGATGGTGTTCATGAATCCGGCCGCCGAGTAGGACCAGCCGAGGTCCTCCCGCATGTCGGGCAGCACCAGCGCATAGGCGAAGCGGCCGATGCCGAGCCCGACGGTGGCGGCCAGCGACAGCGTCAGGATCAGCCGCGCGGGATGCGCGTAGGGCGGGGCGCGGTCGGGTGCGTGCAAGGGGGGTACTCCGGCGTATCGCAGTGTGGCAGGCCCCGCCCGCCTTGCACAGCCGCACCCCGGCAATGGTGTCTTGCCAAGCGCGCAACGCCGCTCTAGCACTCCGGCCGAAATTCACGAGATGCCGTCATGCCCGGCCTTGTGCCGGGCATCCATCTTTCAAGAAAGCTGGATTGCCGGGTCAAGCCCCGCAATGACGAGACAAACTGAGGACACGACCATGGCGACCCACAAACTGCTGCTGCTCCCCGGCGACGGTATCGGCCCCGAGGTGATGGGCGAGGTGAAGCGGCTGATCGACTGGCTCAATTCGGCCGGGATCGCCAGCTTCGAGACCGACACCGGCCTCGTCGGCGGCTCCGCCTATGACGCGCACAAGGTGTCGATCTCCGAGGGCGACATGGCCAAGGCCAAGGACGCCGACGCCGTGATCTTCGGCGCGGTCGGCGGTCCCAAGTGGGATGCCGTGCCTTACGAGGTGCGCCCCGAAGCCGGCCTGCTTCGCCTGCGCAAGGATCTGGCGCTATTCGCCAACCTGCGCCCCGCGGTGTGCTACCCGGCGCTGGCCGATGCCTCCAGCCTGAAACGCGAGGCGGTCGAGGGCCTCGACATCATGATCGTGCGCGAGCTCACCGGCGGCGTCTATTTCGGCGAGCCCAAGACCATCACCGATCTCGGCAACGGCCAGAAGCGCGCCATCGATACCCAGGTCTACGACACCTATGAGATCGAGCGCATCGGCCGCGTCGCCTTCGAGCTTGCCAGGAAGCGCAAGAACAAGGTGACGTCGATGGAGAAGCGCAACGTCATGAAGTCGGGCGTGCTCTGGAACGAGGTCATGACGGCCGTCCACAAGCGCGAATATCCCGATGTCACGCTCGAGCACCAGCTCGCCGATTCCGGCGGCATGATGCTGGTGAAATGGCCGAAGCAGTTCGACGTCATCGTCACCGACAATCTGTTCGGCGACATGCTGTCCGACATCGCGGCGATGCTGACGGGCTCGCTCGGCATGCTGCCCTCGGCTTCGCTCGGCGAAGTGGATGTGAAGACCAAGAAGCGCAAGGCGCTGTACGAGCCCGTGCACGGCTCGGCGCCTGACATCGCAGGCCAAGGCCTCGCCAATCCCATTGCGATGATCTCATCCTTCGGCATGGCGCTGCGTTATTCCTTCGACATGGGCGCGCTCGCCGACAAGGTCGATGCCGCGATCGCCGCCGTGCTGGCCAGCGGCCTGCGCACCGCCGACATCAAGTCGGAGGGCACCACGGCCGCGTCCACCACGCAGATGGGCGAAGCGATCCTGAAGGAATTGCAGAAGCTGCACGCGTAAGGCGCGCGAGCACCGCACTCGTTAGCCACGCAGACTGCGCGAAGCGCAGACCGCGGGGCGCAACCCACCTCTTCTGTCTCCGCGGAAACTAAGCTGGTGGGTTACGCCTTCGGCTAACCCACCCTACGGCACCTGCACTCGGAACCATCTCATGGATTTACCCCGCCCCAAGATCGCGGAAACCGTCATCCATGAAACGGTGCGCCTGCGCGAGGCGCAGATCGGGCGCCGGTGCGAGGTGCTCGCGGGCACGCGGATCGAATATGCCTCGCTCGGCGACTATTCCTATCTCGGCGAGGATTGCGACGTTGCCGATGCCGCGATCGGCAAGTTCACGGCGATCGCCAATTCGGTGCGGATCGGAGCGCCCAATCATCCGATGGGCCGGCCGTCCCAGCATCGCTTCACCTATTGTCCCGAATATTACGAGGCCGGCGCGATGCGCGACCGCGACTTCTTTGCGGACCGCCGCGGCGACCGCGTCGTCGTCGGCAATGACGTCTGGATCGGGCACGCCGCCATCCTGCTGCCGGGCGTGAACGTCGGCGACGGCGCGGTGATCGCCGCTGGCGCGGTCGTCAGCCGCAACGTTGCGCCCTACACGATCGTCGGCGGCGTTCCCGCCCGTCCCATCCGCAAGCGCTTCGACGATGCCGTTGCGGCAAGCCTGCGCCGCATTTCCTGGTGGGATTGGCCGGACGAGCTCATCTTCGAACGGCTCGCCGATTTCCGCTCCGAGGCGATCGATGAATTTTGCAGGCGTTACGACCCGGCGGCCAACGCGTAAGGCGGGCAGAAACAAAAAGGCCGGGTGCGAGCCCGGCCTTTTGATTCGGTCGTGACGTCCGCTCAGTAGAGCGGGAAATTCTGCGGATAGCCGCCGACATCCTGCGGCGGCGAGAGCGGCTGGCGGTCGATCGGACGGTTGAGATTCTCGCGGGCGAAGGACGGATAGCCCACCGCCGGCGGGAAGGCATAGTCGCTGTACTTGCGGTCGCCCGGATTGACCTCGGTGCCGCCGTCGAGCCAGGAGCGCTTGCTGACATAGATGCGGGTGCGGCCCTGCTGGTAGACGGCGTTGGGGCCGCTCGGGCCGTAATAGTGGCGGCCGCGCTCGTCATAGCGCTTGGTCTTGTTGTCGGCCGAGGCCGGCGTCGCCAGGAACACGGCAGAGGACATCGCAATCACGGCGCCCGCAGCAAACAAGGTCGCCAATTTGGCAGAGAATTTCGAGCTCATCACGTCCCCTTCAAGCGGCGCACCGCCAGTCGATTTCACCCCATACTAGCCCGGCCGGGGTCAGCGCAACTAGGTCTATTGGGTCACACCGGCGCGGAATAATCGTGGGCGCCGGCAAAAGTTGCATCAATACCAGCCACTTGGACTTGATGCCGCTCAAAGCGCCCCGCGCAATTGCGCATTCGCGGCGCCCAGCAGCCAGTCTGGCGAGCCCTGGAGGTCGCAAGCCCGGCGCTTCAGCTCGGCCTGGGCGAACAGGCCCGCCAGCTTCGGCTCGTTGCCGGAGGTCAACAGTGTCAGCCGGTTCAGCGTGCAGGCGATGGCCGCGCGCTGGGCGGGCAGGGTGTCGCCCTGGCAGGAGAAGCCGGAGATCTGCAAGGCGGGCTCCTCACTGCGCTTGAGGTAGCCGAGGCATGATTGCGCCGCGCCGGTCGGCCGGAACAGCGCCACGGGGCCGAATTTCGTCTCGATCAGGCCGGCCTGCTCGAGCGTGGTCGCCGCGGTCAGGCCCATCTGGACGGCAAGGTCCATGGTTGCCGGACGGGTCACGTCGAATTCGCCGCCCTGCCGGTAGATCTCGAGCTCGGCCAGCACCTTGTCCGCCGCGCCGGTCCAGCGCATGACGTCGCGGCGGCCGCCTTCGGGATGTCGAAGGATGGTGTAAGAGGCTGTTTTCTCTGACGAATCAAGCCGGCTGAGGGCGAAGGCCGGCTGCGAGCGGTCGGCTACGCTCCAGCTGGGTTTCGGCGCCAGCTCGTCGTCGCGCAGATCGGGCAGCTGGCCGAGCGCCGCAAGGCCAAGGATGGCAAAGAGCGCGAGCGCCCCCACATAGGCGATCAGCCGCGCCAGCGTGCCGACGACCTCATCAGCAAAGGCCGCCAGCGCCAGATGGAGGCTGGTCCGGGTCGAGATTGCGGCCGTGCTGGCCTCGGGCGACTGCATCCACGTCCCTAAGGCAATGGTCCCACGTTGTCTTGAGGCCGGTTCTCGCATAGAAGCGCTGCTCTTCCTGTTTAAGCGTCAGCTTCGGGAACGGGCTTTTTCACCGGAGAGTGAACGATGGGTTACAAAGTCGCTATCGTCGGCGCGACCGGCAATGTCGGACGGGAAATGCTCAACATCCTGGATGAGCGCAAATTCCCCGCGGACGAGGTCGTAGCCCTGGCCTCACGCCGCAGCATGGGCGTCGAGGTCTCCTATGGCGACCGCACCCTGAAGGTCAAAGCGCTCGAGCATTACGACTTCTCCGACGTCGACATCTGCCTGATGTCGGCGGGCGGCGCGGTGTCGAAGGAATGGTCGCCGAAGATCGGCGCCGCCGGCGCTGTGGTGATCGACAATTCCTCGGCCTGGCGCATGGATCCGGACGTGCCGCTGATCGTGCCGGAGGTCAACGCGGCCGCGACCGAAGGCTTCAAGAAGAAGAACATCATCGCCAACCCGAACTGCTCGACCGCGCAGCTCGTGGTGGCGCTCAAGCCGCTGCACGACAAGGCGACCATCAAGCGCGTGGTGGTCTCGACCTATCAATCGGTCTCGGGCGCCGGCAAGGACGCGATGGACGAATTGTTCTCGCAGACCAAGGCCGTCTACACCAACAGCGAGATCGTCAATAAGAAGTTTCCCGCGCGCATCGCCTTCAACATCATCCCCCAGATCGACGTCTTCATGGAGGACGGCTTCACCAAGGAAGAGTGGAAGATGATGGCGGAGACCAAGAAGATCCTCGATCCCAGGATCAAGCTCACCGCCACCTGCGTGCGCGTGCCGGTGTTCGTCGGCCATTCCGAGGCCGTCAACATCGAGTTCGAGAATCCGATCAGCGCCGATGAAGCCCGCGAGATCCTGCGCAAGGCGCCCGGCTGCCTCGTCATCGACAAGCAGGAGCCCGGGGGCTACGCCACGCCGTATGAGGCGGCCGGCGAGGACGCCACCTACATCAGCCGCATCCGCGAGGACGCCACGGTGGAGAACGGCCTCGTGCTGTGGTGCGTGTCCGACAATCTGCGCAAGGGCGCGGCCCTCAACGCGATCCAGATCGCGGAAGTGCTGATCAACCGCAAGCTGATCAGCGCCAAGAAGAAGGCAGCCTGAGAAAGAATCTAGGGTGGGTTAGCAGCGCGGCTGCGCGAAGCGCAGTCGCTCGGCGTAACCCACCTTTAGTTTCCGCGGTGACAGAAGTGGTGGGTTACGCCTTTGGCTAACCCACCCTACGAGATCAAGCCACGCTGCGCGCGTTCCGAAATTCCTTCGCGACCTTGTCGAGCACGAACAGCGATCCCTCGGCGACGCCGAAATAGGCGCCGTGGGTCTGCATCTGGCCTGACTCCACGGCCTTGCGCACGAACGGGAAGGTCATCAGGTTTTCCAGGCTGCGGAACACTGCGGCTTTCTCGATCCGCTCGACGAACTGCGCCATGGTTTCGTGGTCGCGCTGCTCCACCACCTCGCCGGGCTTGATGAACATCTGCATCCATTTGCCGATGAAGTCGCCCGGCGTCAGCGGCTCGATCTTGTCGACGAAGGCGCGGATGCCGCCGCATTGCGCGTGGCCGAGGATGACGATGTGCTTCACCTTCAGCACCGTCACGGCATATTCCAGCGCCGCCGAGACGCCGTGCGCGGCGCCGTCGGGCTGATACACCGGCACCAGGTTGGCGATGTTGCGGACCACGAACAACTCGCCCGGGCCGACGTCGAAGATCACCTCGGGCGAGACGCGGCTGTCGCAGCAGCCGATCACCATCACTTCCGGGAACTGCCCCTTTACAGACAGCTCGCGATAGCGGCTCTGCTCGGTCGGCAGCCGCTGGGTGGCGAAGGCCTTGTAGCCTTCCAGCAAATGCTTCGGGAATGTCATCATGGCCTATGCCTAATCATATACCGCTGGAGCGAACAAGCCTTTCGAATGAGCAGGCCAGATGCTATCGGCTCCGGCCAGAATAGCTTCGAGGAACCCGGAAGGAACGCTCGCATGACCCGCCCGCGCCGCAGCCATCTGTTCATGCCCGGCTCCAATCCTCGTGCGCTGGAAAAGGCGCGTCACCTCGCCGCCGACGGCCTGATCCTGGACCTGGAAGATTCCGTTGCCCCCGACGCCAAGGCAGTGGCGCGCGACGGCATCGCCGCCGCGATCGCAGCCAAGGGTTTTGGCAAGCGCGAGATCCTGATCCGGACCAACGGCCTCGATACGCCCTGGTGGGCCGACGACGTCGCCATGGCCGCCAAGGCCTCGCCCGACGGCATCCTGGTTCCAAAAGTTTCAAGCATCGAGGATCTCGACACCATCGGCCTCCGCCTTACCGAGCTTGGCGCCGCGCCGACGGTGAAGGTCTGGGCCATGATCGAAACCGCGCGCGCCGTGCTGCATGCGGAGGAGCTGGCCGAGGCCGGGCGCGATCCGTCGCGGCGTCTCTCCGGCTTCGTGTTCGGCCCCAACGACATTTCGCGCGAGACGCGGATCAGGATGCTGCCCGGCCGCGCCGCGATGCTTCCGATGATCACCCATTGCATCCTGGCGACGCGCGCTCACGGCCTCGAGATCCTCGACGGCCCCTACAGCGACATCGCCAACCCCGACGGCTTCGCCACCGAATGCGCGCAAGCCCGCGATCTCGGCTTCGACGGCAAGACCCTGATCCATCCTTCGCAGATCGACGCCTGCAACGCGATCTTCACCCCGCCAGAGGAGGAGGTTGCGCGCGCGCGAAAAATCATCGCGGCGTTCGAGCTGCCGGAGAATGCCTCGCGCGGCGCGATTCGTCTCGATGGCGCGATGGTGGAACGCCTGCACGCCGACATGGCCAGGCGCACGATCGCCATCGCGGATGCGATCGCTGCGATGGGGAAGGGTTGAGGTGGCTTTGCTGCGAACTCAGCGGCATCGTCGCCGCGTCACTGTCGTCTTCTCGCGTTCCTCAGAGTTTCGGATGGCAGCTCACCGACGGCTTGCCGATATTCCGAGGCGAAGCGGCCGAGATTCTGGAAGCCGCATCTGAACGCCACGGCAACGACGCTGGTCTGCTCGTCGGGCCGCCGCAACAACTCCGCGGCCCGCTGAATCCTGAAACGCCTCGCGCACTGGCCGGGTGATCCCCGTCCGGCATCGGAGAACTCGCGGAAAATCGTCCGCACGCTGACATTGGCAATCCTCGCGAGCTTCTCCAGGTCGAGAGGCTCGTCCCAATGCGCCTCGATATAGGATTCCACGATGTCGACGACAGACCGGTTGGCGCCTGGTACGGGGCGCAGCAGCCGGTCGGTGAAGTTGTGCTGGTGCGCCAGAAGGATTCGAACCATCAGCGCCCGCTCGAGCTCGGCGATGGCGATGGGAGAGTAATCCTGTCCGAATTTTTCCAGCTCCTCGACAAACCTGAAGACGTCCTGACGCACCTGGGTCATTGCCGTCGGATCCGCTTCGCCTTCCGTGAAACGCAGTGCCACGTCGCTGCTGTCGCCGAGCATTCCCTTCAGCAAACGCTCGAGTGCGCCGGCTTCCATTCTCAGCACCAGCTGGCGGTAGCCCGGCGCAAAGTCGAGATCCAGCCTGGCTTCGCCGGAGACGATCGGACTCCAGGCCGATATCGGCCGGCCCTGTCCTTTGGTCCTGAAAGCCGCAGCACCCTGAATGGAGAAGAATTGGCGGAGGATCGAGGATTCGGGAAAGGACAGCGACGCTGCACCTTCATAGGCGCAGAAGGCGATGCCGATCGATTGCAGGCGGGCAAAGTTGGCCTGGATGCCGAACTCACCGCCATGCTTTTCGAAGCGGTCGGCGCCATACGTGGCGAACAGGCGGTCGCGCGCGAACTCGCTGTCGCGGGACTGAAGCAAAGGATACCGGTCGAGAAAAGAAACGGAGCCCAAATCAGAAACCTCTGACGAGAGAAATTAGTGCATCGCCTTTCGGGCGCTACCAATTGGAAATTGCATCGATGTCGCCAGGCGCAGCCTGAGTCTCCCTGGAGCGCGCACTTGCATCGGATGCGACAAATTGTCTGGACCCATGCACATGCCCGATCGCGCAGGGGAGGATGATTGATCGATGCAGATCGTTGCCGAATACCGATAGCGATCTTAGGCCGGCGTTCGCAATTCAAGGCCTCGGCGTGCCAGCAAGGCGCCGGATGTCTCCGGCCGGTTAATCGCGCTGGCAGAATCCGGCCATTGTGTCTTCGATCGGACAAATACTCTGATAATTCGATTCGTATACCTCCTGCATGGTGCGGGGTCGCGGAGCGGACGAAGTTGGTCCGCACGGGATCCCGAGTCAGACCAATGAATATTGCAACGGTTTGCAGGCTCACGCGCTGCAAACGAGCATCAATTGCGGAGCTATCAAAATGTTCGGCCGTAAATCCCGCCCCGACGCCCAAGCCCGGATTGATGCGATCGGCCGCTCGCAGGCCATGATCGAATTCAATCTTGATGGCACGATCATCACGGCCAACAAGAACTTCCTCGACGCCCTCGGCTATCGGCTCGACGAGATCCAGGGCAAGCATCATTCCATGTTCGTGCCGGCCGACCAGCGCGACAGCGCCGAGTACAAGGCGTTCTGGGCTGCATTGAACCGTGGCGAGTATCAGGCGCGGGAGTTCAAGCGGATCGCGAAGGATGGCCGCGAGGTCTGGATCGAGGCTTCCTACAATCCGGTGCTCGACGGCAACGGCAAGACGGTGATGGTCGCCAAGATTGCGACCGACATCACCGCGAAGAAGATCCGCAGCATGACGGATGCTTCGAAGATCGCCGCCATCAGCCGCGCCCAGGCCGTGATCGAGTTCAGGCTCGACGGTACCATCGTCAGTGCCAACGAGAATTTCTGCAAGGCGCTCGGCTATTCGTTGTCCGAGATCGAGGGCAAGCACCACGGCATGTTCGTCGCCGAGGCCGAGCGCAACGGCGCCGCCTATCGCGAGTTCTGGGCCAAGCTCAACCGCGGCGACTACCAGGCTGGGGAGTTCAAGCGCATCGGCAAGGGCGGCCGCGAGATCTGGATCCTCGCCTCCTACAATCCGCTGCTCGACGAGAACGGCAAGCCCTACGGCGTCGTCAAGTTCGCGACCGACGTGACCGCGGAGAAGCTGAAGAACGCCGATCTCGCCGGCCAGCTCGCGGCGATCGACAAGGCCCAGGCCGTGATCGAGTTCAACATGGACGGCACGATCATCACCGCGAACGCCAACTTCCTCGGCGCGCTCGGCTATTCGCTGGCCGAGATCAAGGGCCATCATCACAGCATGTTCGTCGAGCCCGGCGAGCGCGACAGCGGCGCCTATCGCGAGTTCTGGGCGGCGCTCAACCGCGGCGAATACCAGGCGGCCGAATACAAGCGGATCGGCAAGGGCGGCAAGGAGGTCTACATCCAGGCCTCCTACAATCCGATCATGGATCTCAACGGCAAGCCGTTCAAGGTCGTCAAATACGCCACCGACGTCACCAGGCAGGTGCTGGTCCGCATGGGCAACGAGCGGGTGCGCGGCATGATGGAATCGGTCGCGGCGGGTTCGGAGGAGCTCAACGCCTCGGTGCGGGAGATCTCCGAGGCGATGACCAAATCGCGCGAGACCGCGATGAGCGCGGTGGACCAGGTCGCCACCGCGGACGCGCAGGCGCAGCGCCTCACGGAAGCGGCGCAGGCGATGAGCGGCATCGTCGAGTTGATCAACAACATCACCGGACAGATCAACCTGCTCGCGCTCAACGCCACGATCGAATCGGCGCGTGCGGGCGAGGCCGGCCGCGGCTTCGCGGTGGTCGCCTCGGAGGTCAAGAGCCTTGCCAACCAGGCCAAGCAGGCCACCGACAAGATCGGCGCGGAGATCGGCAGCCTCAACGGCATCTCCGGCGACGTCGTCAGCGCGCTCGGCGCGATCAAGCAGGCCATCAACAATGTCAGCGAATACGTGACGTCGACGGCCGCGGCGATCGAGGAGCAGAGCACCGTGACGAACGAGATGTCGACCAGCATGCAGCGCGCTGCGGCGGAAGCCGCCGCAATGGCAGCGCGGGCTTGATCAAGCCGCCACGGATATCCAGGATGCAGGTTGCGGCCGCCGATGCCTGGTGCGGCCGCATTTTTGTGATTTAGATCACACAATCCGGGAGGTTGCTTCGGTAAATTTGCGTCGCTTAATTAACGCTCCCAGTCCTCGATATCGCGCGTGGGCTTTCATATGCTTCGCAAATTACTTTATTGCTTTGCACTTCTTGTCTTCGCTGGCCCGGCAAGCGCCAATGATCGCGCCAAAGCCGAGGCGAACGCTGCGATTGCCACGGCTTCCGAGGCGATACGGCGAGATTCCCAGGACGCGAATGCGTATTACAACCGCGGAAACGCTTATGCCGCCAATGGCGATACCGACCGCGCCATAGCCGACTACACCGCGACGATCCGGCTCGATCCGGCGCACGCCAATGCCTATTACAATCGCGGCAATTCCTACAGCAGCAAGGGCGATACGGAGCGTGCGATCGCGGACTATTCGGCGACGATCCGGCTCGATCCGGGCTACGCAAACGCCTATTACAACCGGGGCAATGCCTACAGCAACAAGGGCCACACCGATCGCGCCATCGCCGATTACACCGAAACCGTGCGCCTGCAGCCGACCAATGCGAACGCGTATTTCAACCGCGGCAACGCCTATGGGCGCAAGGGCGAGACCGATCGTGCCATCGCGGACTACACCGAAGCGATACGCGCGGATTCCACCTATGCGAACGCCTATCTCAACCGCGGACTGGCCTACGAGAAGCGCGGCGATTTCGCCAGGGCGAGGGCCGACTTCAACGCCACGCTTGGCCTCACCCATACCGCCACGAGATGGGCCCTCGATAAGGCACGGGAGCGGCTTGCCGTCCTGCCTTCGCCGCGACCGGCAACGATCCTGGTCGAGAAGACCGGCGTCGCTCCGCTTGTCGCGGTACCCGGGGCTGCGAACACGGATCGCCGCATCGCTCTCGTCATCGGCAACTCGGCCTATGAAAACGTCGCCGCCCTGCCAAACCCCGTGCGCGATGCAAGCCTCGTCGCCGACGTGCTGAAGCTCACCGGCTTCGAAGCCGTTACGCTGCTGACCGATCTGCGCAAGGATGCCCTGGTGAATGCCTTGCGCGAGTTCGCGGCACGTGCGGAGACGGCGGACTGGGCCGTGGTGTATTATGCCGGACATGGCATGGAGGTCGGCGGCATCAATTATCTCATCCCGACGGATGCGAAGATCGCGGCGGATCGCGAAATCGCGTTTGAAGCCGTGCCGGTTGATCAGGTTCTCAACGCTGCGGAGCGCGCCAGGAAGCTGCGCCTCGTCATCCTCGATGCCTGCCGGGATAATCCGTTCGCAGCCCAGATGAAGCGCACGATGACGGTCGCGTCGCGCTCGGTGTCGCGGGGTCTGGCCCCCGTCGAGCCGGAGGCGGGCACGCTGGTGGTCTATGCCGCCAAGGATGGCGAGACCGCGCTCGACGGCGACGGGAGCAACAGTCCGTTCGCAGCCGCCTTCGTCAAGAACGTTCCGACGCCGGGCCTCGAAGTCCGCAGGCTGTTCGACTTCGTTCGCGACGACGTCATGGAAGCAACCGGCCGCAGGCAAAAGCCGTTCAGCTACGGCTCGATCTCCGGCCGGCAGGACTTCTATTTCGTGGCCGGCAAATAACTTCCTAGAAGTCGCGCCTCAGCGCGGGGCGACGTCGGTGCGGTCGAGCGACTCCAGGGTCGAGGCATTGGCGCAATACTCGTGGTAATGCTCCGCGGCGGTGCCGTCGGCGAGATCGCGGTCGCATTGTCCCTTGTGGTTGCACAGCGAGCACACTCGCTCCAGATCGCGGAGCAGCAGCGGTTGCGCGCGGCCGAGGCCTTCGGCGCTGATGCCGAGCTGCTCCAGCATCTTGGGCAGTTCGTCGGCAGAATGCTTGCCGTGGCGGACCAGCTCCTCCAGATCGTCGGGCGCGATCCGCAAGTCGTTCGCGATCCGGTCGAAATCGGCGCGATCGAGCTGACGCATCTCGCTGATCTCGCGGCGGTGCTTCAACCAGTCGGCAAAGGACTCGATGAGGTCCTGGACGATGGGATAGGGCCTGCTTGCGGTGCTCATGGAAAGCTCCTTCGGACGGCGGAATTGGAGCGACTTAAGCACAATGTTGCAGGGGCGCGTTGCGCTGGATCAAACTGGGGGTGGTGAAAAGCGGTCTCGTGTCCCGGACGCGCTGCAGCGTGCAACGCTGCTGCGCAGAGCCGGGACCCATCTCACCGCTGTGCTGGGCCCCGGCTCTGCAGCGCACCGCTGAAGAAGCGCTGCGCTGCCGGGGCACGAGAGCTACACAAACCGCTCCGTCGCCCAGGCATACAGGCTGCCCGGAATTGGCTTTTCGCCGCCACGGCCCTTGGGCGAGATGTGCAGGCCGATGATGTCAGGGTTGGTGACGAGGCCGAGATAGCTGGAGGGATCGAAGAACAGTTTCGGCTCGGCATGCACGGCGTAGAACGATTGCTTCGGCAGCGCGCATGCCAGCTCGCCGGTGCGGCGCGCCAGCGCGGTCAGTGCCGCGGGTCCGTAGATCGCGACGCGGATGTCCGCGAGGCGATTGGAGCCGCCGCGCAGGCGGCGCACCATGAAGGTGATGCGGTGGCGCAACGACAGCCAGTCCGGCGTCAGCTCCTCCTGCTGCATCAGCTCTTCGAAGGCGGCGACGATGCCGTGCCCGGGCGGCAGATAGATCACGGAATTGCCGAGCTGGCGCGGTCGCTCCCAGGCGAAGTAGGGTCTTGCCGGATCGATCTCCACCGGCTTGAGCAGCAGCACGTCGGCATCGAGCCAGAGGCCGAGGCTCTTCGCCATCAGCTTCATGCGGAAGAAGTCGCTGAACTGCAGAATGGTCCAGTCGCGCCAGCTGCCGTCCGGCTGCGGCGGCCGCAAGCGTTCGGAGAATGCGTGCGGCAGGATCGCTTCGGCCTCCGCATTGGCGACGCCCGCCGGCAGGCCGGGAATGGGATCAAAGCTGTAGACCGTGACCTTGTGGCCGGCAGCGAGCTGCGAGCGCAGACAGGTCTGGCGCAGCGCGTCCATCGGGCCATGCCAGAAGGTGACGATCTCGGGCAGCATGCGGCGAAGCCATAGGGATAACGAGGGCAAAGAAAAAGCCCCGGCGCTGACCGCACCGGGGCTCGAAGCAGAGAGCGATCTCAGGCCCAGGCGCGCTCGCGCTTGAGCTTGTCCTCGTAGCTGTCGATCGAGGCCTTCTTCTCCATGGTGAGGCCGATGTCGTCGAGGCCGTTGATCAGGCAGTGCTTGCGGAACGGGTCGATCTCGAACTTGACCTTGCCGCCGTCGGGGCCGCGGATCTCCTGGTTCGGCAGGTCGATCGTCAGCGTCGCGTTGGCGCCGCGCTCGGCGTCGTCGAACAGCTTGTCGAGGTCTTCCTGGGAGACGCGGATCGGCAGGATGCCGTTCTTGAAGCAGTTGTTGTAGAAGATGTCGCCGAACGAGGTCGAGATCACGCAGCGGATGCCGAAGTCGAGCAGCGCCCAGGGCGCGTGCTCGCGGCTCGAGCCGCAGCCGAAATTGTCGCCGGCGACCAGCACCTTCGCGTTGCGATAGGCGGGCTGGTTGAGCACGAAGTCCGGGTTCTCGCTGCCGTCGTCCTTGTAGCGCTGCTCGGAGAAGAGCCCCTTGCCAAGGCCGGTACGCTTGATGGTCTTGAGGTACTGCTTCGGAATGATCATGTCGGTGTCGACATTGATGATCTTCAGCGGCGCCGCGACGCCTTCCAGCGTGGTGAACTTGTCCATGGTTGCGCTTTCCCGCAGGTGGTCAGGGAAGGCGTATTTATCGCGATCCAGCCGGGAATCCTAGGCCGAATTGGGCAGGGCTAGTCTGCTTGGCGGGATCAAGCCGCGGCAGCAACGGTGCTCTACTCCGCCCGTGCCTCGATCGCGGCCATATCGTCGTCCGACAGACCAAAATGGTGGCCGATCTCGTGGATCAGGACGTGGCGGACGATATGGCCGAGGCTCTCATCATGCTCGGCCCAATAGTCCAGGATCGGCCGGCGGTAGAGCCAGACCATGTTGGGCAGCCGCGCCACGTCGCCGAGGCTCTGCTGCGGCAGGCCGACGCCCTGGAACAGGCCGAGCAGGTCGAACTCGCTCTCGCAGTCCATCTCGTCGAGGACCTCCTCGGTCGGGAAGTCGTCGACGCGGATGATCACGCCTTTGCACAGGGCGCGAAACTCCGCCGGCAGGCCCTCGAAGATTTCGAGCGCCGTCGCTTCCATCTCGGCCAGCGAGGGCGCTTTCAATTCCGTCCACATGGGCTTGTCTTAGCGCGGGTTTCTTGGCGATGCATCCCGCTTTATAAGCGCGGCGAGGTTGACGGGCGCCGCCAAAACGGGGAGCGTGGGGCTCGAGCAAGACGGTTCAGGTGGACGAAAAATGCGAGCAAAAACAGCGCTGACGCTACTGTGCATGGGGTTGTTTTCGCAGTTTTGCGTCGGCGCGGAGGCGCAGACGGCGGCCCCCGGTGTCAGGCTGGCGCAGGCGGCCTCACCGGACGACATCCCGGCGCCGCGCAAGCGGCCGCCCGCGCGCCTGCGCGTCACACCCTATTACGCACCTGACGGCGTCTATCCGCGCTACAATCCCGGTCCCGATGCGGTCCGCGTCTGCAACGCGACCTATGTGCAGGAATTTCGGCCTAGCGGCACGGTGATCGTGCCGCGTGTGAGCTGCTACTGGCGCCGCGGCTGAGCCGGCGCGGGAGCCTGGTAGGTGGTCATGGCGAGATGGGTTGCGTTATCCGTTGCTGTCGCACTCGCCGCCGGCCTGACGCATGCTTTCGCTGCGCCAGCGGTGACGATCCCGGAGGCCTCGGCGGGGATCGCCGTTTTCGATGCGCGGCGACCTGTGCGAACCCAACCCAACGTGCGGCCCCTCGTGCGCCGTGATCCCCGCTATTTCGCGCGGCCGGTCCACTACCGTCCCTATCCCTACGGCGTGCCCGCACCCTTCGTGTTCGGCTACGGCCCGTTCTGGTGAGTTGCTAGCCGGCGAATCCCTGCACCAGCAGCACGGTCGCCTGCGCGCCGGCCTTGCGGTCGCGCGAAATCTCCTCGTAGTCGGGTGAGTTCGAGAAGGCGAGGAAGGCGGCCTCATCGGGAAACGACATCATGACGAGCTTGTCGTGCGGCCACGCCCCTTCGAGCACGCGCGGATGCTCATCGGCGGCGAGCAGCCGTCCATTGAATTTCCTGAACACATCGAAGAAACGCGCCTGGTAGCGGTCATAGGCCGCGCGGTCGGTCATCTTCAGCTGCGCGATCGCATAGACGGTCATTTCCAAAAACCCCTCTCGTCGCGGCACCGTCCGCGTTCGTGGAGGGCGCGCATGAAGATCGTGGATGGTTGGAATACGCCCGGAACGCGGCTACAGCCAGTCCTTCAGCTTCCACGACGCAGCTTTCCACCGCATCAGATTGTCCAGCTTCCATTGCTTGAACATCGCCGGCGGCCAGCGGCTCAGCCGCGAGGTCTCCTCGATCTCGGGCTTCGCGACGATGCGCAAGGGTGCCGCGCGGCGGCGGCGCTGGCGCGTGGCCTCGCTGATCAGGTCGACATATTCCGGCTTGTTGGCCATGGGCACGCGTCCTCGCGAAAATCATCGCGAGGACGAGAGTGTCAGGCGATCGATTAACGGCGGTTTGCCGCGATCGCTACAATTTGCAGGGCCGGCTTAGCGCCAGTCCCTGATATCGACGAAGTGGCCTGCGATTGCCGCTGCCGCCGCCATCGCCGGCGAGACCAGATGCGTGCGGCCCTTGAAGCCCTGGCGGCCCTCGAAATTGCGATTCGAGGTCGAGGCGCAGCGCTCTTCCGGGGCCAGCTTGTCCGGGTTCATGGCGAGGCACATCGAGCAGCCCGGCTCGCGCCATTCGAAGCCGGCCTTGATGAAGATCTTGTCGAGACCCTCGGCTTCGGCCTGCTCCTTCACGAGGCCGGAGCCCGGCACGACCATGGCGTTGACATGTCCGGAGACGTGCTTGCCTTCCGCGATCTTGGCGGCAGCGCGCAGGTCTTCGATGCGGCCGTTGGTGCAGGAGCCGATGAAGATGCGGTCGACCTTGATGTCGGTGATCTTCGTTCCCGCGGTGAGGCCCATGTATTTCAGCGCGCGATGCTTGGAGAGACGCTTGGCTTCGTCCGCGATCTTGTCGGGGTCCGGCACGATGCCGGTCACGGAGACGACGTCCTCAGGCGACGTGCCCCAGGTCACGATCGGCGGCAGCTTGGCGGCGTCGAGGCGCAGCTCGTTGTCGAAATGCGCGCCGTCGTCGGAGCGCAGCTTCTCCCAATAGCGCATGGCCGCATCCCAGTCCGCGCCCTTCGGGGCCTTCGGGCGGCCGCGCAGGAAGTCGAACGCCTTCTGGTCGGGCGCGACGAGACCGGCGCGGGCGCCGCCTTCGATCGACATGTTGCAGACCGTCATGCGGCCTTCCATGCTGAGCGCACTGATCGCATCGCCGGCATATTCCAGCACGTAGCCGGTGCCGCCTGCGGTGCCGATCTCGCCGATGATGGCCAGGATGATGTCCTTGCCCGTGACACCGTCCGGCAATTTGCCGTCGACGGTGACGCGCATGTTTTTCGCCTTCTTCTGGATCAGCGTCTGCGTCGCCAGCACGTGCTCGACCTCGCTCGTGCCGATGCCGTGCGCGAGCGCGCCGAACGCGCCATGCGTCGAGGTGTGGCTGTCACCGCAGACGATGGTGGTGCCGGGCAGGGTGAAGCCCTGCTCGGGGCCGATGACGTGGACGACGCCCTGGCGCTTGTCGAACTCGTTGTAATATTCGATGCCGAATTCCTTGGCGTTCTCGGCCAGCGCCTTGATCTGCTCGATGCTCTCAGGATCGGGATTCGGCTTGGTGCGATCGGTGGTCGGCACGTTGTGGTCGACGACGGCGAGCGTCTTCTCCGGCGCGTGAACCTTGCGCCCCGTGGCGCGCAGGCCCTCGAACGCCTGGGGCGAGGTCACCTCGTGCACCAGATGGCGGTCGATATAGAGCAGGCAGGTGCCGTCCTCGGCTTCGTGCACCAGATGGTCGTTCCAGATCTTGTCGTACAATGTGGTCGGCTTGGACATGAGCGTCAGCTCCAAAGAATGTTGGTAGCGGATGTGCGCGGTCACGCGCGGGCAACAAAATCGTCAGCGCAGCCTTTCAGGCTGCGCGAATAAGCTCTGACGTTGCCGAGGTCGCGAAGCGGCCGAAGAACCGCCCAGGCAGCCGCGAGCGATCGTCGATGACGATGCGCTGGATGGGGGCGAAGCTGGTCGGATCTGGAAACATTCCAGGAATATATAGCAGGCCGAATTGAAATCGCGAGTGGTTTCAATGCACGGTGAGGGCGGCACCGCATGCGCGGCTTGAGGCCCAACAAAAAAGCGCGGAGCCGAGCCCCGCGCTTTCGAAACTCGCATGGAGCAGCGAGGCTTACTCGTTGACGGCAGCCTTGGCGTGCTCGGTCTTCTCGACGATGCGGGCCGACTTGCCGCGCAGGTTGCGGAGGTAATAGAGCTTGGCGCGACGCACCTTGCCGCGGCGCACCACCTTGATCGAGTCGATCATCGGCGACATCACCGGGAACACGCGCTCCACGCCCTCGCCGTAGGAGATCTTGCGCACGGTGAAGCTCTCGTTGAGGCCACCGCCGGAACGGCCGATGCAGACGCCTTCATAGGCCTGCACGCGGGTGCGGTCGCCTTCGACGACCTTCACGTTGACGATCACGGTGTCGCCGGGACCGAATTCCGGAATGTCCTTGCCGGCGGACAGCTTGTCGAATTGCTCTTGCTCGAGCTGCTTGATCAGGTTCATGGGTAAATCTCCATCGGCGCGCCCAGCCCTGGAAACGGGGGGCTGCGCAAAATTCGTCTATCCAGCCATTGCGGATTTGGCCGCTCCTATAAGGCAAGCCGGAGCGTTTGTCACCCGTCTGTCTTGTTTTTTGGCGTTTTTTGGCGCCCGGCCCGATTCGCCGGCTTGAGCGGGATCCGGGCCCATAAATCCGGCCGCCGCGCCTCGGTGAGCGCCTCCGATTGCGTCCGCCGCCAGGCCGCGACCTTGGCGTGGTCGCCGGAGGTCAGCACCTCCGGGATCGGAGCTCCCTCGAACAGCTGCGGCCGGGTGTATTGGGGGTATTCCAGCAGGCCCTCGGAGAAGCTTTCCTCGGTTCCCGAGGCCTCCTTGCCCATCACCCCCGGCAACAGCCGGACGCAGGCGTCGATCAGGGCTAACGCGGCGATTTCGCCCCCGGACAGCACGTAATCGCCGATCGAGACCTCCTCCAGCCCCCGCTTGTCGATGACCCGCTGGTCGACCCCCTCGAAGCGCCCGCAGACGATCAGCGGGCCGGGCCCGCAGGCGAGCTCCTGGACACGGGCCTGGGTCAATGGCCGACCGCGCGGGCTCATCAGCAGGCGTGGCCGTTCGGGTCCTGCCTCCGCCGCATCGATGGCCGCCGCCAGGACATCGGCCCGCAGCACCATGCCCGGGCCGCCGCCGGCCGGGGTGTCGTCGACGCTGCGGTGGCGGTCGGTGGCGGAGGCCCTGATGTCCCGCGCCTCGAGCTGCCAGATCCCGGACGCCAGCGCCCGGCCGGCGAGGCTCACGCCCAGCGGCCCCGGAAACATCTCCGGAAACAGCGTCAGCACCGTCGCGCGCCAGGGTGAGGGATGGGGCATCGGATCTCAGTTCTCGTCATCCCGGGGCGCGCGAAGCGCGAGCCCGGGATCCATAACCACCGCACGTCATTTTGCGATGATCGGAGCTATCAGCTTAGCTAAAAAACCACGGCCTGTGGCTATGGGTCCCCGCCCCCGTGCGCTTTGCGCACTAGGCGGGGACGACTCGCGGATGGATCGTTGTCCTTGTCCTCCCCCTCGACCTCCTGCGGCAGCGCGATCACGACGCGGCCTCCCGCAACGTCAACCTCCGGCACCACCGCGTTCGAGAACGGCAGCAGCATCGTCGCGCCCTTGGGCGGGGCGATCTCGATGATGTCGCCGGCGCCGAAATTGTGGATCGCGAGCACGCGGCCGAGCGCATCGCCGTCCGTCGTGATGGCGGCGAGCCCGATCAGGTCGGTGTGGTAATATTCGTCCTCTTCCGTCGCGGGCAGCTTGTCGCGCGCGACGTAGAGCTCGATGCCGTTGAGGCGCTCGGCCTCATCGCGGGTCGTGACGCCCTTGAACGTCGCGACCAAATGGTCCTTCGCCTCACGCGCCTGTGCGACTTCGAACTGGCGCTTGCCGTCCTTGGACAGCAGCGGGCCATAGCGCTTCACGGCAAAGGGATCTTCGGTGAAGGTCCACAATTTGACCGCACCGCGAACACCATGCGCGGCGCCGATCCGCGCGACGCAGACCAGCGCCGACATGATCTGGCCTTAGCCCTTCGCGGCGGCTTCGGCCTGCGCCTTGCGCTCCTTGCGCGGCACGGCCTTCTCGGGGTTGTTGCGCGCTTCGCGCTTCTTGACGCCGGCGGCGTCGAGGAAGCGCGCCACGCGGTCCGACGGCTGCGCGCCCTTGGCGAGCCAGGCCTTCACCTTCTCCATGTCGAGCTTGAGACGGGTCTCGTTGTCCTTCGGCAGCAGCGGGTTGAAATAGCCGAGACGCTCGATGAAGCGGCCGTCGCGGGGAAAGCGGGAATCGGCGACGACGACGTGATAGACGGGACGCTTCTTGGTGCCTGCGCGGGCGAGGCGGATAACGACGGACATTCAGTTCTCCTTCAAAGTACGGTTTGTTCGATTGATTGGTATTCCGCGTTGCACGAGACGCTGATGATCTCGTGCGACGAATTCCTCATTTCTTCTTGCCGGGGAAGCCGCCGAGCCCCGGAAGGGTCGGCTTGCCGCTGAGGCCCGTGAGCCCCGGCACATTCGGTAGGCCCTGGCGAAGACCGGGCGGCAGATCCTTCGGCAGGCTCGGCAGGCCCTGGCCGCCGCCGGCCTGCATCTTCTCCTGCATGGCCTTCATCTCTTCGGGAGACGGCATCTTCATGCCGCCGCCAAAACCCATGGCCTGCGCGATGCCGGCGAGCGGGCCGCGCTTGCCCGAGCCCATGGCCTTCATCACGTCGGCCATGTTCCGGTGCATCTTCAGCAGCTTGTTGACCTGCTCGACGCTCTGGCCGCTGCCCGCGGCGATGCGCTTCTTGCGGCTGGCCTTGAGCAGGTCGGGATGACGGCGCTCGTCGCGGGTCATGGAATCGATGATGGCGACCTGGCGCTTCAGGATCTTGTCGTCGATACCGGCGGCCGCGATCTGGTTCTTCATCTTGGAGATGCCGGGCATCATGCCCATCAGCCCGCTGATGCCGCCCATGCTCGACATCTGCGACAGCTGCTCGCGCATGTCGTTGAGGTCGAACTGACCTTTGCGCATGCGCTCGGCGGTGCGCGCGGCCTTCTCGGCGTCGATGTTGGCGGCGGCGCGCTCGACCAGCGAGACAACGTCGCCCATGCCGAGGATGCGGCCGGCGATACGGTCGGGGTGGAAATCCTCCAGCGCATCGGTCTTTTCGCCGGTGCCGAGCAGCTTGATCGGCTTGCCGGTAACGGCGCGCATCGACAGCGCGGCGCCGCCGCGGCCGTCGCCGTCCACACGTGTCAGCACGATGCCGGTAAGGCCGACGCGCTGGTCGAACGAGCGCGCGAGATTCACGGCGTCCTGGCCGGTGAGGCTGTCCGCGACCAGCAGCACTTCATGTGGATTCGCCGCCGCTTTGATGGCGGCCGCCTCCGCCATCATGTCTTCGTCGAGCGTGGTGCGGCCGGCGGTGTCGAGCAGCACGACGTCGTAGCCGCCGAGCTTGCCGGCCTCCAGCGCGCGCTTGGCAATCTGCGGCGGCTGCTGTCCGGCGACGATCGGCAGCGTCGGAATGTCGAGGTCGCGGCCGAGCACGGCGAGCTGCTCCATCGCCGCCGGACGATAGACGTCGAGCGAGGCCATCAGCACCTTGCGCTTGTCGCGCTGGACCAGGCGGCGGGCGAGCTTTGCGGTGGTGGTGGTCTTACCCGAGCCCTGCAGGCCGACCATCATGATCGGCACCGGCGGCACGGAATTGACGTCGATGGTCTGGCCTTCGCTGCCCAGCGTATTGACCAGCTCGTCATGGACGATCTTGACCACCATCTGGCCGGGTGTGACCGACTTGACGACGGTGGCGCCGATCGCCTGCTCGCGGACGCGCTCGGTGAAGCTGCGGACCACCTCGAGCGCGACGTCAGCCTCCAGCAGCGCGCGGCGCACCTCGCGCATCGCGGCGTCGACGTCCTTTTCGGTCAGCGCACCGCGCCCCGTCAGACGATCGAGAATTCCGCCAAGCCGTTCCGACAGATTGTCGAACAATGCCGTTGTCCTTTGTCCTGCTCGCGCAGGGTTGCCGCGTTCACCGCTGTCATGCCCCGCCTTCGCGGGGATGACCGCTTCCTTGGCTAAACGATCTTCCAAACACCTTTGCGCCCGAGGGCGCACAGCGCTGTCGGGCGTTGACCTCCGGCCCCGAGGGCCGGTCGGCGGGTCGAAAAGAAAGCCTTTCCGAGAAAGTGGCGGGGTTAAACGCCGCTCCCGCCCAAAAGTCAAGGAAAGTTAGGGTGCCGGGGCGGCGTTGCCAGGGCAAGATCTTGAAAAGAGAGCGATTTCGGCTGCCGGTTCCTTTTCGCCGGGATCCGCCCATATAGAACTGATGACCCGCCTCCGTTACCACCGCTGAAACCCCCGTGCCGATCACCCGCCGCCGCCTGTTCGGACTGTTTGCCGGGGCCGGCGCCCTGGTCGGTGCTCCCTCGCTCTGGATGTCCCGTATGAAGACCTATGACGGCCCGGTCTCCGATCATTTCGACGGCCTCACCTTTTTCGATCCGGACGGAGCCCCGCCGAAATCGTTGCGTGAGGTGCTGCGCTGGCAGTTGGGCGGCAAGCGCCAGCGCGCGGCATGGCCGGATTGGGCCCCCAGCCCCCACGCCGACACCCCGCCGGAGCGGGTCGACGGCGACAAGGTGCGGCTCTCCTTCGTCGGCCACGCCAGCTGGCTGATCCAGGCCGGCGGCCTCAACATCCTGGTCGATCCGGTCTGGTCGATGCGGGTGTCGCCGGTCGCCTTCGCCGGGCCGAAGCGGCACAACGATCCCGGCATCGCCTTCGAGAAGCTGCCGAAGATCGACGTCGTGCTGGTCTCGCACGGGCACTACGATCATCTCGACATCGCGACGCTGTCGCGGCTCACCAAGAATTTTGCCCCGCGCGTGGTCACCCCGCTCGGCAACGACGTCACGATGCGCAGCTGGGATTCCAGCATCAAGGTCGAGGCGTTCGACTGGCATGACCGCGTCGAGCTCGGCAGCGGCATCGCCGTGCATCTGGCGCCGACCCGGCACTGGACGGCGCGCGGCATGTTCGATCGCAACAAGGCGCTGTGGGCGAGCTTCGTCCTGGAGACGCCGGCCGGGAAGATCTACGTCGTCTGCGATTCCGGCTATGGCGATGGCCGGCATTTTCGCCGCGTCGCCGAGAGGCACGGCAAGCTGCGCCTCGCCATCCTTCCCATCGGCGCCTACGAGCCGCGCTGGTTCATGCGCGACCAGCACATGAACCCGGAAGATGCGGTGAAGGCGCTGGCGGATTGCGGCGCCGAGGCCGCGCTCGGGCATCACCATGGCACGTTCCAGCTGACGGATGAGGCGATCGATGCGCCGGCGAAGGCGCTGGTCGAGGCTCTCGATGCGGCGAAGATTCCGCAGGAGCGGTTCGTGGCGATGCAGCCGGGACAGGTGGTGGAGATTTAGGTCTCTCCGCGTGCCCCGGACGCAGCGCAGCACGTTAGTGATGCGCTGCTGGGTCCCGGCTCTGCGCAGCAGCGTTTCACGCTGCAGCGCGTCCGGGACGCGGGAGCTATTGCACCTGCTTGATCGCCCAGCTCACATTCACCGTCACCGACAGCGTCTCCTCGCCCGGCGCGACCGCGGCCTGCGGGGCTGCGGCCATTCGGTCGGCCATCCGCGGCTTGAACAGCGGCACCGGCGCGCCGCCCTCGGACACGCTCAGCGGGGCGCCGAGCGTCACGCCCGTTGCCTTGGCGTAGATCTCGGCCTTGCGCCGCGCGTCCGCGACGGCCTGCTCACGTGCGTCGTCGAGCAGCTTCGAGGCCTGCGTCACCTCGAAGGAGATGTTGCCGATGTCGTTGGCGCCGGCGCCGACCAGCGTGTCGATGATGGCCGCGACCTTGGTGACGTCGCGAATCTTGACGGTGACGCGGTTAGAGGCGCGGAAGCCGACCACCGGGGATGCGCCGGTGGATCTGTTCTGGCCGTATTGCGGCTGCAGCGACAGGCGCGAGGTCTGGTAATCCTTCTCGGCGATGCCGGCGCCCTTCAGCGCCAGCAGCACCTTACCCATCGCGGCGTTGTTGGCGTCGGAGGCTTCTTTCGCGGTCTTGGCGTCGTTGGCGACGCCGGCGTCGATCTGCGCGAGATCCGGCGCCACCGAGATATTGGCTTCGCCGCTGACCGAAATGGCGGACGGAAAATCATCGGCGCGCGCGGGCGTTGCCGGCAGCGCGGCGGCAACAACGGCGGCAAGGGACGCGGCAAGGATGGCAGGGCTCTTCATGAATCTCATTTCAGCGGCACGAAAACGTTGATCACCAGCTTGTCTTCAACGGTCTTCAGGGGGTCGGTGAGGTATTCCTCGATGAAGGTGTCCTTGGCTTCCAGCCTCTTGTCGTCGAGGTGATTGGTGATCGCCTCGTAGGTGTTGTCCATGTTGTCGTAGGAGCCGCGATGGACGAATTTCAGCACCTTGCCCTCCGGCGATTTGCCGATGCTCATGTCCTTGGGCAAGTTCTTGGGGTCCTGCTCGACCGGGATCTCGGCCAGGAAGGTGAAACCGGTGTCGTCGGTCGAGGTGTAGACGACCATCGCATTGCCGGCCGCCTTGATACCCTGCTTGTCCAGCAGCGTGTTCAGTGCCTTGAAAGCGTCGATCAGCGTGTCGAAGGCCGAGTCCCAGTTCGCGGTGCCCTTGACCATCACGACCTTCCTGGCCTCGAGCGTGGTCTCCAGGCCGAACGGATCGGCGGTCTGAACCGGGGCGGGGGTTGCAGCGGCCGCCGGCGGCGGGGCCGTTGGGCTGGCCGAGGGTGAGGCGCTGGCGGCGGGCGAGGGCGTTGCGGCAGGTGCCGGCGAAGCGCTGGCTGCTGGCGACGGCGCTGCCGCAGGTGCGGGCGACGCGCTCGCGGCCGGGGAGGGGGTCGCCGACGGGACCGGCGAGGGACTTGCGGAGGCGGCCGGTGCCGGGCTTGGCGTTGCGGGGCTTGGCGTTGCGGCGCTTGGGGTTTGTGCCAGAACCTCAGGCAGGCCAAGCGACAAGGCCGCTGCCGGGATCAGCGCGGCCAGAGCAAGACGACGAAACCCGATCATTTCATTCTCCCCAAGACCTTCAAAATCAAGGCCTTCACCACTAAGACCTTCACCACTAAGGCCTTCACCACCAAGGCCTTAATCACCAAGACCTTGCCCACCAAGGCCTCATCCGGCTCGAGCCCGGCCCCGCATCCCGGCTCGCGGCGAGCGGCGCCGTTCTAACACGCGAGTGCGGAATTCGTCCCATGACAGATGCGTCATGGCAGGTCCTTGGCAGACCTCTTGCCGCAACCGCAAATCACTGGCCAAGAGGGCCAAGGATCGCCATATAAGACGGGCGAAATTCAGGAATTTTCATGAGCGCGCTGGCCAACCACACATTTGCCAAGATGAACGGCATCGGCAACGAGATCGTCGTTGTCGACATGCGCGATTCCGCTGGCCGGGTGACGCCGGACGACGCCCGCGCGGTGGCGTCCGCGAATGGCGGCGTGGCTTACGACCAGCTCATGGTGCTCTCGAGGCCGCGGCTGGGCGGCACCGAGGCCTTCATCAGCATCTACAACAATGACGGCTCGGAGGCCGGCGCCTGTGGCAACGGCATGCGTTGCGTGGTCCGCCGCATCTTCGAGAAGACCGGGCAGACCAGTGCGACGTTCGAGACCGCTGCGGGCCTGCTCAACGCCTGGCAGGGTCCGTCGCCCGATCTCTACACCGTGGACATGGGCGCGCCGAAGTTCGGCTGGCAGGACATTCCGCTGGCGGAAGAGTTCCGCGACACCCGCTACATCGAATTGCAGATCGGGCCGATCGACAATCCGATCCTGCATTCGCCCTCCGTGGTCAGCATGGGCAATCCGCACGCGATCTTCTGGGTCGACGACGTCGACGGCTACGATCTTGAGCGTTTCGGCCCGCTGCTGGAAAACCATCCGATCTTTCCGGAGCGCGCCAACATCACGCTCGCCCATATCGTCGATGACAAGCACATCACGATTCGCACCTGGGAGCGCGGTGCCGGCCTGACCAAGGCCTGCGGCTCGGCGGCCTGCGCCACCGCGGTCGCCGCGGCGCGCCTGAAGCGTGCCGAGCGCAAGGTCGAGATCACGCTGCCCGGCGGCAAGCTCGGCATCGAATGGCGCGAGCGCGACGACCACGTGCTGATGACGGGCCCCGCGACCTTCGAATATGAGGGCAGGTTCGATCCGGCGCTGTTCGCGCCGGTCGCCTGATGGCCGTCGACATCGTCACCTTCGGCTGCCGCCTCAACGCCTTCGAGGCCGAGGTGATGCGCCGCGAAGCCGAAGCTGCCGGGCTCGAGGACACCATCGTCATCAACAGTTGCGCGGTCACCAACGAGGCGGTGGCGCAGGCGCGGCAATCGATCCGCAAATTGAAGCGCGAACGGCCCGGTGCGCGCATCGTCGTGACCGGCTGTGCGGCACAGACGCAAGCGGCGATGTTCGCCGACATGGCCGAGGTCGATCGCGTCCTCGGCAATGACGACAAGATGCGCGCGTCTGCGTGGCAGGAGACGCGCAGCGCTCTGGACCTCGGCGCCTGCGAGAAGATGGCCGTCAGCGACATCATGGCTGTCAGGGCGATGGCGCCGCACCTCGTCGACGGCTATGCGAGCGGCCTGCCGCGCGTGTTCGTGCAGGTGCAGAACGGCTGCGACCATCGCTGCACCTTCTGCATCATCCCCTACGGCCGCGGCAACTCGCGGTCGGTGCCGATGGGCGCGGTGGTCGAGCAGGTCCGGACGCTAGCCATGCGCGGCCATGCCGAGATCGTGCTGACCGGCGTCGATCTCACCAGCTACGGCACCGACCTGCCGGGCGCGCCGAAGCTCGGCCTGCTGACCAAGCAGATCCTGCGGCACGTGCCGGAGCTGAAGCGCCTGCGCATCTCCTCGATCGATTCGATCGAGGCGGATTCCGATCTGCTCGATGCCATCGCCGATGACGCGCGGCTGATGCCGCATCTGCACCTGTCGCTGCAATCCGGCGACGACATGATCCTGAAGCGCATGAAGCGGCGGCATTCGCGGCAGGACGCGATCGCGTTCTGCGACCAGGTCCGCCGCCTGCGCCCCGACATCGTGTTCGGCGCCGACATCATCGCGGGCTTCCCGACCGAGACGGACGAGATGTTCTCGCGTTCGCTCGACCTCGTCGAGGAGTGCGGGCTGACGTTCCTGCACGTCTTCCCCTATTCGCCCCGCCCAGGCACGCCGGCCGCGCGGATGCCGCAGGTGGCGGGGCCGGCGATCAAGGAGCGTGCGAAACGGCTGCGCGCGGTAGGCGAAGCGGCGCTGCGCAAGCGGCTGCAAGCGGAGGTGGGAATGACGCGGCAGGTGCTGATCGAGAGCGAGGCGCAGGGCCGCACCGAGCATTATCTGCCGGTGGCGATTGCAGGCGAGCGTGTTGGAAGCTTGGTGTCGCGCAAGATTACCGGCAGCGATGGCGAGCGGCTGACTGCGTAGCTCGCTGCTTTTCCCTTCTCCCCTTGTGGGCCTGTTGCATTATCGGCCTTTGAGGCTGAGGCCGTCAGGAGAGAGGGACACGGACACGGCAATTGCCCGGCAAGTCTGTAGTTGTCGCCCTCGGTGGGCGGCTCAGGCCGCGATCGTGGCCCACCGCCTCATGTTGAAGGCGATCGAGGCGAGTAGGACCTGCCCGCTTGCCTTCATCAGACCAACGTAGCGGATGCAGGTCAGTCGCATGCGGCGTTTGAGGGTGGCGAAAGTGGTCTCGACCTGGGCTCGTCGTCGCGCGATGAGAAGATTGTAGCGTTTGAGCCGGGCCGGCAGTTCCGGATGGTGCCTGTTGGGACGGA
>NZ_KI519399.1:0-172086 GCF_000482425.1 Bradyrhizobium sp. 22 | reverse complement strand
GGCTGCCCCGTCCGCTTCACCGCCATCGATCCCTCCAGCCTTTGCCTTAGGGAATCACAACTGGCGAATTACGCAACAGCCCCACAAGGGGAGAGGGAAGAAACGTGCAACGCCGCATCCACCAAACAGAATTTACGACGCCCTGACCTGCCAGAACCGCAGCGTCCGCTTGGCATTCTCCGGCGTCATCCGCACGTAGTGCGCCTGCGCTCGCGCGAGGTCCGCGGGCTTCATCGCGCCGCTGGCAAAGCGGCTTTCGAGCACGGCGATGGCGGTTTCCCAGCTGAGCTGAGCGGCCTTGCAAGGCACCAGGAGGCCGTCGTCGCGCAGGCTCTGCATCAGCGGACGGATCACCTCGACGGTCGATCCGGACAGGGCAGCCAGGGCGGCGGCGGTCTCCTCGTAACGCCGCTGCCTGGCGAAGCCGAGCAGCGTCGCCTCGTTGAGCTGGCCGGTGGCCTTGAGGCCGGCGATGGCGCGCTTGGCCCCTTCGAAATCGCGAACACCCGACATTTCGCGCTCGACGCCGACGGCGATGGCCGCGATTGCGCTCTGGATCTCCTCGAACAGATGCGGCGGTGCGCGCGACAACAGGCTGGCGCGCACGGCATCGGTCGCCGAGCGCAGCAATCGGCGGCGCAGCTCCGAGGGCAGGTCGACGCGGACGCCGACGCTGACGGCAAGCTCAGGATCCGCCTCGGCCTGGGCGACCATGAGCGCGAAACCTTGTCCGGAGACGCGCGCGCCGGGATTGGCGGCGAGCTTGCGGCTGACGCTGGGATAGCGGCGCGCCAGCAGCGCGTCGGTGACGACCTCCTTCAGCCACCAGCGGCCGGCGATCGCGAGCAGATGCGGCTCGCCCTTGGCTGATGCGATCTTCACCAGCTCGCCATCGTCGAGGCGGGCGGATTCCTGCAGCACGGGACCTGCGATGCGGATCTCGTCGTTGCTGGCGAGGCGACGGATCACGGAGGGCGGCGCCTGCGCGACCGGCGCCAGCTGCGCGCTGATCTCGGCGAGCGCGATGCGTGCGCCCATGTCGGCGAGCGCGCGCAGCTCGATGGTGCCGATCAGGCGATCGAGCACGTCGTCGAACAGCGCGATCTGCTCGTCGTCGAAACTGCCGGCGGAGGTGAGGAACAGATCGGTGACCCGGCGGGCCGTTGCGAGGCCCTTCTCCGGCGAGCCGGCGCGAATCGCGGATTCGACCTCGTCGATGATCGATAGCCCGGCCGTGGACATGACGCGTTGCTCGTCCTGAGCGAATTGACGGAAGCTTGTTCTAAGCAACCGCGATCATGAGGGACGAGGACTGAAGGTTTCGTAAACCATGGCTCCATGACCCTCATCCTGAGGAGCCCGCGAAGCGGGCGTCTCGAAGGATCGAGGCTCGGGCCGCGGTAGCGGGGCCTTTCATGGTTCGAGACGGCGCTGACGCGCCTCCTCACCATGAGGGTCCGAGTTTACTCCCTGTTCCAGCCGCAAGCCCTCAGCTTCTCATGCATATGCGGCGGAGCCGGCGCCACGACGCGGACCGGCTCCTTGTTCCGGGAGATCGGCACCACGATCTCGCGGGAATGCAGATGCAGCTTCGGCTCGCCGAAGCGCGGGCCGTTGCCGTAAATGTTATCGCCGAAGATCGGCCAGCCGGTGGCCGACGAATGCACCCGCAATTGATGGGTCCGTCCCGTCACCGGTTCCATGGCGAGCCAGGTGAAACCGTCGCCGCGGCCCATCACCTTCCAATTCGTGACGGCCTTCTGGCCTTCCGGATCGGGCTTCTGCCACCAGCCGCGCTCGGCATTGAGCCGTCCCAGCGGCATGTCGATGGTGCCTTCGTCTTCGGAGGGGCCGCCCTCGACCACGGTCCAGTAGGTCTTGCCGATCTTGCCGTGCTTGAACAACAGGCCGAGCGAGGCAGTCGCCTTGCGATGGCGGCCGAGCACGAGGCAGCCGGAGGTGTCCTTGTCCAGCCGGTGGGCCAGCACCGGCGGGCGCGGCAGGCCGAAGCGCAGCGCGTCGAAGGAATCCTCCAGATTGGGACCGCCCTTGGGGCCGCGATGCACCGGCAGGCCGGCCGGCTTGTTGATGACAAGCATCAGCCCGTCGCGATGGAGCACGCGCGACAAAATCTCCTCGGCGGTCAATTCGGGAACATCGAGCAATTGCAAGACTTTCGTTTGGAAGCGGGAACGGCTAACACGCCTCCATGAACGATACCACTTCCGAGACCCCCAAGCTGAGCTGGTGGCGCCGCCTGTCCAACGGGCTGAAGCGCACCTCGTCCTCGCTCGGGACCGCGGTCGCCGACCTCGTCACCAAGCGCAAGCTCGACCGCGCCATGCTCGACGACATCGAGGATGTGCTGCTGCGCGCCGATCTCGGCACCTCCGTCGCAGTGCGCATTGCGGATGCGGTCGGCACCGGCCGCTACGACAAGGCGATCTCGGCGGACGAGGTCAAGGACGTCGTCGCCACCGAGGTCGAGAAGGTGCTGGCGCCGGTGGCAAAGCCGCTCGAGATCGATGCGGCCAGGAAGCCGTTCGTCATTCTCGTGGTCGGCGTCAACGGCTCCGGCAAGACCACCACGATCGGCAAGCTCTCGCAAAAATTCGCCTCCGAAGGCCGCAAGGTGATGCTGGCCGCCGGCGACACCTTTCGCGCAGCAGCCATCGAGCAGCTCAAGGTCTGGGGCGAGCGGACCAGGACGCCCGTCATCGCGGGCGCGCAAGGCTCGGATTCCGCAAGCCTTGCCTTCAACGCGCTCACCGCGGCCAGGGAGCAGAGCATCGACGTCCTGCTGATCGACACCGCCGGGCGTCTGCAGAACAAGGCCGAGCTGATGAACGAGCTCGAAAAGGTCGTGCGCGTCATCCGCAAGGTGGATGACACTGCGCCGCATGCCGTGCTGCTGGTGCTGGACGCCACCGTCGGCCAGAATGCGCTGTCGCAGGTCGAGGCCTTCCATCGCACCGCCGGGGTCACCGGCCTCGTCATGACCAAGCTCGACGGCACCGCGCGCGGCGGCATCCTGGTGGCGCTCGCCGAGAAGTTCAAGCTGCCGGTGCATTTCATCGGCGTCGGCGAAGGCGTCGACGATCTTGCGCCCTTCACCGCGCGCGATTTCGCCCGCGCCATCGCCGGAATCGAAAGCTGAACAATGGACAAGACCCAGCCGCATCCGCTGTTCAAGCTGGCGACCGAGCTCGGTCCGCTGCTCGTGTTCTTCTTCGTCAACGCGAAGTTCAACCTGTTCGCCGCGACCGGGGCCTTCATGGTGGCGATCGCAATCGCGATGGTCGCGTCCTACGTGGTGACACGCCACATCCCGATCATGGCGATCGTGACGGGCGTGATCGTGCTGGTGTTCGGCACGCTCACCCTGGTGCTGCACGACGAGACCTTCATCAAGCTCAAGCCGACCATCATCTACGGCTTGTTCGCGGCGATCCTCGGCGGCGGCCTGTTGTTCGGCCGCTCCTTCATCGCCGTGATGTTCGACCAGGTGTTCAACCTGACGCCGCAGGGCTGGCGCATCCTTACGCTGCGCTGGGCGCTGTTCTTCGCCGGCATGGCGGCGCTGAACGAGATCATCTGGCGCACGCAGAGCACGGACTTCTGGGTGAACTTCAAGGTGTTCGGCGTGACGCCCATCACGATGATCTTCGCCATCGCCCAGATGCCGCTGACCAAGCGCTACCACCTCGAGCCGGTGTCGCTGGAGAGGAGCGAGGCCGAGGCCGGGGACATCAGCAAGGGGTGAGGGGCTCGTGTCCCGGACGCGCAAAGCGCGAGCCGGGACCCAGTCTCTCTCCGGCCGCGACGTCATGGGTGACATGGGCCCCGGCTCTGCAGCGCATTGAAAGGATCGCTGCGCTGCGTCCGGGGCACGAGATGCCCTACGAGCCCGCGTTCAGCGCCTTCTCCATCTGCGGCATCAGCACCGTCCGCAGATTGTCCGGCGTGATCGGGCCGACCAGCTTGTAGACGATGGTGCCCTCGCGGCCGACGACGAATGTCTCCGGCACGCCGTAGACGCCCCATTCGATCGAGGCGCGACCGTTGGCGTCGACGCCGACGCGGCTGAACGGGTTGCCGTAGCGTCCCAGGAAGCGCCGCGCATTGTCGGCGGCGTCCTTGTAATTGATGCCGACCAGCTGGAAGCGCTTGTCCTTTGCCAGCTCGGTGAGCAGCGGCGCCTCGTCGTGGCACGGCACGCACCAGGACGCCCAGACGTTGACGAGGCTGACCTTGCCCTTGAACGCGGCGGGATCGAGGCCCGGCACCTGCGCGCCGTTGTCCTGCAACCCCGCGAGCTCAGGCAAAATAGTCGGCGGCGCCGGACGGCCGATCAGCGCCGAAGGAATCCGCGAGATATCGCCGCTGCCGAGCCGGAACCAGAACAGCAGCGCAAGGCCGATGAAGGCGATCAGCGGCAGCACCATCAGGAAGGTGCGGCGCTGCGGCGCCGCGGAGGCGGGTTGATCGCTCATCGCCGGTCCGTCGCGCTGCGGCCGGACCGGCGCGTGATGCCGCGCTCCTCCAGCTCGCGCAGGCGCTGGGTCTGATTGCGATAGTCGAGCGCGATCCAGCCGATCAGGATCGCGACCACGAGCGCCGCCGCCGCATAGGACGTCACGATGAAGGATGCATAGGGACCGAGCGACATGATCATGCGGCCCCGACTTCGTTCGCATTTTGCCCGCGCGAGCCGGCGCCCATCTCGCTGGAGAACGCGACGCGGCTCGCCTGCATCATCTGCAGGGAGCGGACCCGGCGGCGCAGGATCTCGTTGCGCATCGCCGCCAGATGCAGCGTCACGAACAGCAGCGTGAAGGCGATCGCCATCACCAGCAGCGGAATCAGGAAGGATTTGTCGAGGGCCGATCCGCCCATGCGCATCACCGAGGCCGGCTGGTGCAGCGTGTTCCACCAGTCGACGGAGAATTTGATGATCGGCAAATTGAGCGCGCCGACCAGGGTCAGCACCGCGGCGGCGCGGGCCGCGCGCGAGGGATCGTCGACCGCGCGCCACAGCGCCATCAGGCCGAGATACATCAGGAACAGAATCAGCACCGAGGTCAGCCGCGCATCCCATTCCCAATAGGTGCCCCACATCGGCCGGCCCCACAGCGATCCCGTGAGCAGCGCCAGGAAGGTGAAGGCGGCGCCGATCGGAGCGGCAGCCTTGGCGGCGACGTCGGCGAGCGGATGCCGCCACACCAGCGTGCCCAGCGAGGCGATGCTCATGACGCCCCAGACGAACATCGACAGCCAGGCATTGGGCACGTGGATGAACATGATCTTCACCGTGGCGCCCTGCTGGTAGTCGTCGGGCGCGAGCGCGGCTTGATAGAGACCGATCGCGAGCAGGACGACGGTCGCGGCCGCGAGCCACGGCAGGACCCGCGCTGTCAGCGCGAGGAACCGCGTGGGGTTGGCGAGGTCGATCAGTGACATGGTACCCTGATAATCATCGATGGCCGCTCAGGCAATCAGCACGAAAGCGCGGGGCGAAAGTTGATCGGGGTCAAGGTCGGTCGAGCGCATCTCAATCGAGCCCGTGCCGCAGGCTCGCTGCGGCTGCGAAGGGGCCGATCACCAGGCTGACCAGCGACAGCGCGCACAGGATCGAGAACGGCGCGCCGAACGTCATCGGGCCGACGATCACGGCCTGCGAGGCCGCAACCCCGAAAATCAGCACCGGAATCGACAGCGGCAGCACCAGTACCGCCATCAGCAGGCCGCCGCGGTGCAGCGTCACCGCCAGCGCCGCGCCGATCATGCCGGTGAACGTCAGCGCCGGGGTGCCCGCCAGCAGTGTCAGCGCCACCGCCCCGGTCGCGACCATGTCGAGGTTGAGCAGCAGGCCGAGCACGGGGGTTGCGACAATCAGCGGCAGGCCCGCCGCCAGCCAATGCGCCAGCGCCTTGGCGGCGCAGGCGAGTTCCAGCGGCGTCCGGCTCATCGTGATCAGGTCGAGCGAGCCGTCCTCGTGGTCGGCCATAAACAGCCGGTCCAGGGTCAGCAGGCTCGCCAGCAGCGCGCCGAGCCAGAGGATGGCCGGCCCCAGCCGCGACAGCAGCGCCAGATCCGGCCCCACCGCGAACGGCATCAGCACCACCACGGTCAGGAAGAACAGCACCCCGATCAGCGCCCCGCCGCCGACGCGGAGCGCGATCCGGATGTCCCGGCGGATGAGGGCGGCGAGGGCAGTCATGGCGGGCTCCCCTCGTGCCGCAAGGGCGGTGCGCTCCCTCCCCAGCTTGCGGGAGAGGGCTGGGGAGAGGGGGTCTCGACAACGAAGGCTCCCCCAGAAGAGAGAGGCGAGGGAACGGAGAGGCCGGTGCCTAGCCGCTCGGAAAGCTGAGGGTGCATGGGAATCACGCAGCGCCCCCGATCCGCAGCTCCCGCGATTCGATCCCGAGCGGGGCATGGGTCGCCGCGACGATGAGGCCGCCGCGCGACAGGTGCTCGCGCATCAGGCCGCCAAACATGTCCTGGCCGGCAACGTCCAGCGCATTGGTGGGCTCGTCCAGCAGCCAGACCGGGCGGCGGACGGTCAGCAGGCGCGCCAGCGACAGCCGGCGGCGCTGGCCCGCCGAGAGGAAGCCCGCAGGCAGATGGGTGGCATGGTCGAGCCCGACGGTGGCGAGGGTCGCCGCCGCGTCACCGCGCTCGCCGCCCAGGAAATCAGCCCAAAAGGTCAGGTTCTCCGCCACGCTGAGGGCCGGCTTCAGGGCATCGCGATGGCCGAGATAATGGCACTGCTCGGGCAGCGTCAGCTCGGCATCGCCGCCGGAGAGCGCGATCTGGCCGCCCGCCGGCACCAGCAGGCCCGCGATCAGCCGCAGCAGCGAGGTCTTGCCCGAGCCGTTGCGGCCGACCACAGCCACCGCCTCGCCGGAGACCGCGGCGAAATCGAGCCCGGCAAACACCTGGCGGCCGCCCCGCACGCAGGCAACTCCCTGTCCGGAGAGCCGCATCTCGCCTCGTTTCAATTCACTCAAAGCCGGGCCTCAGGAAAACTTGGGGTAGCGCATGGGAATTTTTGGCTCGCGATTGCTGCGGCACGATTGTGGCTGTGGCGGTGCGGTTAGAAAGCTTCTATAAGCCCGGAACTACTTGATGCAGCAACTCAACCTGCCCCTGCAAGCGGCCCAGCCTGATACGCTGACGGTGTTAAGATACCCTGCCGGGTATAGCTAACAATTGGGATTCCTACATGACCTCGCTCGACAGCTTCAAATGCAAAAAGACCCTCAAGGTCGGCGCCAAGACCTACGTCTATTACAGCCTGCCCACGGCCGAGAAGAATGGTCTGAAGGGAATTTCCAAACTTCCCTATTCGATGAAGGTCCTGCTCGAGAACCTGCTGCGCAACGAGGACGGCCGTTCGGTCAAGAAAGAGGACATCGTCGCCGTCTCCAAATGGCTGCGCAAGAAGTCGCTGGAGCATGAGATCGCGTTCCGCCCGGCGCGCGTGCTGATGCAGGACTTCACCGGCGTGCCCGCGGTGGTCGACCTCGCCGCGATGCGCAACGCGATGCAGAAGCTCGGCGGCGACGCCGAGAAGATCAATCCCCTGGTGCCGGTCGACCTCGTGATCGACCATTCCGTGATCGTGAACTTCTTCGGCGACAACAAGGCCTTCGGCAAGAACGTCACCGAGGAATACAAGCAGAACCAGGAGCGCTACGAGTTCCTGAAATGGGGCCAGAAGGCGTTCTCGAACTTCTCCGTCGTGCCGCCCGGCACCGGCATCTGCCACCAGGTCAACCTGGAATATCTGGCCCAGACGGTCTGGACCAAGAAGGAGAAGATGACGGTCGGCAAGAAGACCGGCACTTTCGAGGTCGCCTATCCCGACTCGCTGGTCGGCACCGATTCCCACACCACCATGGTCAACGGTCTGGCCGTGCTCGGATGGGGCGTCGGCGGCATCGAGGCGGAAGCCTGCATGCTCGGCCAGCCGCTGTCGATGCTTCTGCCCAACGTCGTCGGCTTCAAGCTGAAGGGCGCGCTGAAGGAAGGCGTCACCGCCACCGACCTCGTGCTCACGGTGACGCAGATGCTGCGCAAGCTCGGCGTCGTCGGCAAGTTCGTCGAGTTCTTCGGCCCGGGCCTCGACCATCTCTCCGTCGCCGACAAGGCCACCATCGCCAACATGGCCCCCGAATACGGCGCGACCTGCGGCTTCTTCCCCGTGGATGCCGCCGCGCTCGACTATCTCAAGACCTCCGGCCGTGCCTCGGCGCGCGTTGCGCTGGTGCAGGCCTATGCCAAGGCGCAGGGCCTGTTCCGCACCGCCAAGTCGCCCGATCCGGTGTTCACGGAAACGCTGACCCTCGACCTCGGCGACGTCGTGCCGTCGATGGCCGGCCCGAAGCGCCCCGAAGGCCGCATCGCGCTGCCGACCGTCGCGGAGGGCTTCTCGCTTGCGCTCGGCAGCGAGTACAAGAAGGCCGAGGAGCCCACCAAGCGCTTCCCGGTCGAAGGCAAGAACTTCGATATCGGCCATGGCGACGTCGTGATCGCCGCGATCACCTCCTGCACCAACACCTCGAATCCGAGCGTCCTGATCGGCGCCGGCCTCCTGGCGCGCAACGCCGCGGCGAAGGGCCTCAAGGCCAAGCCGTGGGTGAAGACCTCGCTCGCCCCGGGCAGCCAGGTGGTCGCCGAATATCTCGCCAATTCCGGCCTGCAGCCCTATCTCGACAAGGTCGGCTTCAACCTGGTCGGCTTCGGCTGCACCACCTGCATCGGCAATTCCGGTCCGCTGCCTGAAGAGATTTCGAAATCGATCAACGACAACGGTGTGGTCGCGGCCGCCGTGCTCTCCGGCAATCGCAACTTCGAAGGCCGCGTCTCGCCGGACGTGCAGGCGAACTACCTGGCCTCGCCGCCGCTGGTCGTCGCCTACGCGCTCGCCGGCAGCGTCACCAAGAACCTCGCCACCGAGCCGCTCGGCGAGGGCAAGGACGGCAAGCCGGTCTACCTGAAGGACATCTGGCCGACGACCAAGGAGATCAACGCCTTCATGAAGAAGTTCGTGACCGCGTCGATCTTCAAGAAGAAGTACGCCGACGTGTTCAAGGGCGACACCAACTGGCGCAAGATCAAGACGGTCGAGAGCGAGACCTATCGCTGGAACATGTCTTCGACCTACGTGCAGAACCCGCCCTATTTCGACGGCATGAAGAAGGAGCCGGAGCCGGTCACCGATATCGTCGAGGCGCGCATCCTCGCCATGTTCGGCGACAAGATCACCACCGACCACATCTCGCCGGCCGGTTCGATCAAGCTTACCTCGCCCGCGGGCAAGTATCTCAGCGAGCACCAGGTGCGTCCCGCCGACTTCAACCAGTACGGCACGCGCCGCGGCAACCACGAAGTGATGATGCGTGGCACCTTCGCCAACATCCGCATCAAGAACTTCATGCTGAAGGGCGCCGACGGCAACATTCCGGAAGGCGGCCTCACCAAGCACTGGCCCGACGGCGAGCAGATGTCGATCTATGACGCCGCGATGAAGTACCAGGAAGAGAAGGTGCCGCTGGTGGTGTTCGCCGGTGCCGAATACGGCAACGGCTCCTCGCGCGACTGGGCGGCCAAGGGCACGCGTCTGCTCGGCGTGCGCGCCGTGATCTGCCAGAGCTTCGAGCGCATCCATCGCTCCAACCTCGTCGGTATGGGCGTGCTGCCGCTGACCTTCGAGGAAGGCACCTCCTGGTCCTCGCTCGGTCTGAAGGGCGACGAGAAGGTCACGTTGCGCGGCCTCGTCGGCGACCTCAAGCCGCGCCAGAAGCTGACCGCGGAGATCGTCTCCGGCGACGGCTCGTTGCAGCGCGTTTCGCTGCTCTGCCGCATCGATACGCTGGACGAGCTCGACTATTACCGCAACGGCGGTATCCTGCACTACGTGCTGCGCAAGCTCGCGGCGTAAGCGCGGATTTGTGAACAATGGCTCACTGCGAAGTGAGTAGAAGACGGGATGAAGGCGGCCTATCACAAGGCCGCCTTCAAGCGTTTGCGGCATGCTCCAGATGGGCCCGCCCCGCGGAAAACCTCCCGTTGGACGGGTTGCCCAGGAGGATCGAGTGTGCTCCGCCCGTAAGACTACGGTGACGATCCGGCGATAAGATCTCCATTCCCACGAGCAATGGTGTGTGACGTTCGACATGACGACAATGACGGCTTCTCATCCGATTTCACGTTGGACCGGCGCGCTCTGGTCGGGAGCTCTCGGCATCTGTGCGATCATCGCCGTCATCCGCCCCGCGGACGCTGAGCCTCGTGCCGTCGTCGAATTGTTCACCTCGCAGGGCTGCTCGTCCTGTCCGCCCGCCGACCAGATCATCGGCGATCTCTCGAAAGACCCGTCGATCATCGCGCTGAGCATGCCGATCGATTATTGGGACTATCTGGGCTGGAAGGACACGCTGGCGGATTCGCGTTTCTCGGCGCGGCAGCGCGCCTATTCGCGCATGCGTGGCGACCGCGAGGTCTACACCCCGCAGGTCGTGGTCAACGGCTCCACCCATGTCGTCGGCAACGATCGTGCCGGCATCGAGAATGCGATCGGCAAGGCCACCAAGGGTACGGGCGTGATGAGCGTGCCGGTGACGATGTCGCTCGCGGGCAAGCAGATCAACGTCTCGGTCGCCGCGAGCAACGAGCCGGCCGTCTCGCGCGGCGAGGTCTGGATCTGCTCGATCGCCAAGTCGGTGCCGATCGCGATCACCCGCGGCGAGAATCGCGGGCAGCAGGTCACCTATCACAACGTGGTGCGCAACCTGCTCAAGGTCGGTGACTGGACCGGGCGTCCGGAAAGCTGGACGGTGCCGATCGAGAACCTCACGCGCGACGGCGTCGATGGCGCTGTGGTCTACGTCCAGGACGGCAGCCGGGAGAAGCCCGGCCCGATGCTGGGCGCGGCGTACACGTCGCTGCATTGAAGAGCGCAAGGTCTCAAGACAATCAGCCTCTCGTCATTCCGGGGCGCGCCAATTGGCGCGAGCCCGGAATCCATCAATCCACTTGCTGAGACGAGAAATGGATTCTCAGGTGCGCAATTGCGCACCGTAGCTCGCACTTCGTGCGTCCCGGAATGACTGAGGCAACGGAAACATCCCGGCACAAACAAAAAAGGACCAACTTGCGTTGGCCCTCCTTGTCGCGCGTACAGACCCGATCCTGTTCGACCCCGGGGGGCTGGGGGCTGAGGAATCCGGAACCGAAAGGACCGGGTCAACGCACGTGAATCTTCTCGCAGTGCAGGGCGGCAGTCGCTAGGCGGAAAAGCGGCGATACTATGATTCCTGCTAACGATCCCGTGACGGTTTGCCGCGACAGAGTTCCACCTTTGCGTGTGGGAGGAGTCGCGGCGGATTCGACCGGTTGAATGCAGGCACCGGGTTCCATCGAGGGCCTTGCGGCGAAGAACGGTTGGCGCAATCATGCCCTTGTCATGATCCGGTTCCGGGGACGGTTCGCGGACCGGGTTAAGTGGTGCGATGAGGAGGCTCTCCATGAGTCTGATGTCGGAGGATGCCGATCCGAGCGAGCAGCGCGCGGCGGCGCGCCCCGTCGCTGTGAATGCGCAACAGAGCAGGGTGACGTTCAACCGGCTCGAGCTGAACCGTATCCTCAATCTCTATGGTCGCATGGTCGCCGACGGCGAGTGGCGCGACTACGCCATCGACTTCCTGAAGGACCGCGCCGTTTTCTCGGTCTATCGCCGCGCTTCGGAAGTACCGATCTATCGTATCGAGAAGGATCCGCGCCTGGCGCGCAAGCAGGGCATGTACAGCGTGATCTCGGCGACCGGCCTGATCCTGCGCCGCGGCCACGAGCTGGAGCGCGTGCTGCTGGTGATCGATCGGAAGCTTGCGGTGGTGTGACGACCTGCCCTACTTCTCCGGCACCGTTCTCGCGCCCTCGCCGAGGTCGCGCTGCATCATCACCGTATCCAGCCAGCGGCCGAATTTCAGCCCGACATTGGGATGCGTGCCGATCATCCTGAAGCCGCCCCTGGTGTGCAGGCCGATCGAGCCGGCATTGGCGGAATCGCCGATCACCGCGATCATCTGGCGAAAGCCGCGCGCCTCGCATTCGCCGACCAGCCGCTCCAGCAGCAACGAGCCGATACCGCGGCGGTGGAACGATGGATCGAGATAGATCGAGTTCTCGACCGTGAAGCGATAGGCCGGCCGCGGCCGGTAGGCGCCGGCATAGGCGTAGCCGGCCACGCGTCCCTCGAGGATGGCGACGAAATAGGGATAGCCGCCGTCGATCAGCGTGCGGTAGCGGCGCGTCATTTCCGCGAGGTCGGGCGGCTCCAGCTCGAACGTCGCGGTGCCCTCGCGGACGGCCTGCTGGTAGATGGCGGTGATGGCGGGAAGGTCGGCCTCTAGCGTGGGCCTGATTTCGGGTGCGGACATGACGGGAAGATTAGAGCCTTCGCGCGGACGCTGGAAGGGCCTCCGCCGCCTCCACCCCCGTCATTGCGAGCGCAGCGAAGCAATCCAGAAATGCATCCGCGGAGGGACTCTGGATTGCTTCGTCGCAAGGGCTCCTCGCAACGACGAGGAGAGACCGCCCTCGTAGCCCGGATGGAGCGAAAGCGTAATCCGGGGCCGCCGCATCCGCGGAGGGATTGCCCCGGATTGCGCTGTGCTCCATCCGGGCTACGGGCACCGGGCCCAAACAAAAACCCCGGCCTCGCGGCCGGGGTTCGTGTCGTTCGCTCTGGTCCGTCGCCTACTCGCGCTGGCCGAGCAGCTGCAGCAGCAGCGTGAACAGGTTGATGAAGTTCAGGTACAGCGACAGCGCGCCGGTGATGGCCGCACGCTCTGCGATGTCACCGCCGGCCGAGGCATAGCCGTAGATGTAGTCGTTCTTCAGCCGCTGGGTATCCCAGGCGGTGAGGCCCGAGAACACCAGCACGCCGACCACCGACACGATGAACTGCAGCATCGAGCTGGCCAGGAACAGGTTCACCAGGCTGGCGAGTACCACGCCGATCAGGCCCATGAACAGGAACGAGCCCATGCCGGTGAGGTCACGCTTGGTGGTGTAGCCATAGAGGCTCAGGGCACCGAAGGTGGCCGCGGTGATGAAGAACACCCGCACGATCGAGGTGTGCGTGAACACCAGGAAGATCGACGACAGCGAGATGCCCATCAGCGCCGAGAACACCCAGAACAGGATCTGGGCGGTCGAGGGAGCCAGACGGTTGATGCCGGCCGAGATCACGAACACCATCGCCAGCGGCGCGAGCATGAACAGCCACTTCAGGGGGCTGACGAACATCGCGTAGCCGAACGGCGTCAGGAACAGCTTGCCGACGCGCACCGCATCCGGCGTCGCGACGTCGGTCACGGCAGCCATGTAGACGCCGAGCGCGGCGAGGCCGGTGATGGCCAGGCCGATGGTCATGTAATTGTAGACGCGCAGCATGTAAGCGCGCAGGCCGGCATCGACCGTCGCGGCGTCAACACGCCCGGCGGCCCTGCCGAAAGGAGAAGCGTAGTTACGGTCTAGGTCCGACATGGTCGAATTCCCGTTGGTTGGTCCGGTCCGGCACGAGGGTCGCCATGCCGCCGGTTCGTCAATTTCTATCTCGGATACCGACGCCAGCCGACTAAATTTTGGCTAACAATCCGGACTCCGAACCCATTCGATATGTGGGAAACTAACACATCCGCTGCAACCTTCCACGCGCGGCTGAATGTCGCCCTTGGCGGCAATCCTGACGCGAACCTGACGGGCAGTCGTGGTTAATCGCGGGAATCGTGCGATTCCGCATCCGTGCGCGCAGCCGCTACCATTTGTCACAAATTCCGCAACACCGTGGCGGGCTTTTTGTTCAACGCCAGCAGCGTGCCCGCGAGCCCGAGCCCGACGGTGACGACGAGCGCGGCCGCCACAACTCCGGCCGCGCTGCCGGCCTGCCAGACGAAGCTGAGCGTCATCAGCCGGGTCACGATCATCCAGGCTGCGATGCTGCCGGCGATCACCCCGAACACGGCGGTGGCGAGCCCGATCAGGAGGTATTCGAGCGCATAGGCACCCAGCAGCCGCAGCCGCGTCGCGCCCAGCGTCTTCAGGATCACGGCATCGTAGACCCGGTGGCGATGACCGGCGGCAAGCGCCCCGCCCAGCACCAGGATCGCCGAGATCAGGGTCACCGCGCTGGCGCCGCGAATCGCCAGCGCCAGATTGGTCACCACCGAGCCGACGGTCTCCATCACCTCGCGTACCCGCACGCTCGTCACCATCGGATAGGCGTCGGCCACCTGCCTGATGATCTTGCCGTCGGCTGCGGCATTTCCGCCCGGTTCCGTCAGTGTCGCGATATGGGTGTGCGGCGCGCCCTTGAAGGCGTTCGGCGAGAACACCAGGACGAAGTTGATGCCGAGCCCCTGCCAGTCGATGGTGCGCAGATTGCCGATCCTGGCCGGGATGTCGCGGCCGAGCACGTTGACCACGATCTCGTCGCCGAGCTTGAGGCCCAGTCCGTCGGCGATCTTCTTCTCCATCGAGACCAGGGTCGGGCCGGAATAATCGGCGCTCCACCATTCGCCCTCGACCACCTTGGAGCCCTTCGGCAGCTCGCCGGTATAGGTCAGGCCGCGGTCGCTCTGCAGCACCCATTCGGAATCGGCGGACGGCTTGAGCTCTTCGGCACGCAGTCCGCGCGCGGCGACGATGCGCCCGCGCAGCATCGGGACGTCCTCGACCTTCGCGCCGGGCGCGATCTTGCGGAGATAATCGTCGAACGGTGCGGCCTGCCCGCTCGGAATGTCGATGAAGAAGAACGACGGCGCCTGATCGGGGAGGGCCGCGAGGAACTGCCGCCGCAGATTGCCGTCGATCTGGGTGATGGTGACGAGCACGGCGAGCCCGAGCCCCAGCGACAGCACGACCGAGGGCGTCAGCGCGCCCGGCCGGTGGATGTTGGCGATCGCGAGCCGCAGCATCGGCAGCCGCGTCCGCGGCAGCCGCCGCGCGATCGCCATCAGCAGGGCGGCGATGCCGCGCAGCAGCGCGAACACGACGACCGAGGAGGTCACGAACACCGCGGCGATGCGCTTGTCGAAGGAGAGCCCGATCACCACGGTGATGAGCAGCGCGATCACCACGCCCATGAACACGAGATAGCCCGCGCGCGGCCGGTGCCATTCCGAGCTGACGGTGTCGCGGAACAAAGCGGCCACCGGCACGTCGTGGACGCGGCCGAGCGGCCACAGGCCGAAGGCCAGCGCGGTCAGGAGGCCGTAGACGAACGACAGCGCGAGCTCGTCGGCATGCACGGCCGGCACCACCGGCAGCGGCAGCAGCTTGCCGAACAGGCCGACGATGGCGAACGGCATGGCGGCGCCGAGCGCAAGGCCGATCACCGAGCCGATGCCCGCGAGCACGAGAACCTGCGCCAGATAGATGCCGAACACGTCGCGGCCGGTGGCGCCGACGGCCTTGAGGGTCGCGATCACCTCGATCCGGCGGTCGATATGGCTCTTCACCGCATTGGCGACGCCGACACCGCCGACCAGCAGCGCGGCGAGCCCGACCAGCGTCAGGAACTGGGTGAAGCGGTTGATGTTGCGTTCGAGCTGCGGCGAGGCGTTGGAGCGGCTGCGGATCTCCCAGCCGGCCTGCGGCGCGGCGCTCCGCGCATCCGCGATGAAGGCTTCGGTGGCGCGCTCGTTGTTGGCGGCCTCAGGCAGCTTCACCCGGTAGACCCAGCGCACCAGGCTGCCGGGCTGGATCAGGTCGGTGGCGCGCAGGCCGGCCTGGCTGATCAGGAAGCGCGGGCCGAAGCCGATGCCGCCGGCGAGCTTGTCGGGCTCGGCTTCGACCGTCGAGCGGATCTGGAAGGTCGCCGAGCCGATCGTGACACGGTCGCCGATCTTCAGCGACAGCCGCGCCAGCAGGGTCGGATCGGCGGCCGCGCCGAACGCGCCGTCGCGCTCCGCGAGCAGGTCGGACATCGCCAGCTGTGGCGCCAGCGTGAGCTGGCCCAGCATCGGATAGGTGTCGTCGACCGCCTTCATCTCGACCAGTGCGAGCTGGCCGTCGGCCGCGCGCGCCATGCCGCGCAAGGTGGCGGCGGTCGAGACCGTGCCGCGCGAGCGCAGGAAGGCAACCTCCTCGGGCTTGGCTTCGCGCTGGAACAGCACGAAGGAGACGTCGCCGCCGAGCAGCGTGCGGCCCTCGCGGGCAAGGCCGTCGGAGAGGCTCGCCGACACCGAGCCGACGCCGGCGATCGCCATCACGCCGAGCGCGATACAGGCTATGAAGACGTAGAAGCCGCGCAGGCCCCCGCGCAATTCGCGCAGCGCATAACGCAGCGACAGCGCGACGCCGTTCGGCTTCGCAAAGGGCTCGGCAGCCGTGCTCATGCCGGCGCAGTCTGCGTGTCGATGCGGCCCGAGCGCAGGCGGATCACGCGATCGCAGCGATGCGCCAGCGAGGAATCGTGCGTCACCAGCACCAGGGTCATGCCGCGCTCGGCGTGCTTGCTGAACAGGAGATCGACGATCTGTTGTCCGGTGGCCTCGTCGAGATTGCCGGTCGGCTCGTCGGCGACGAGGATGGCGGGATCGGGCGCCAGCGCGCGGGCCAGCGCGACGCGCTGCTGCTCACCGCCCGAGAGCTGCGTCGGATAATGATGCAGTCGGTCGCCGAGCCCGACCGATTGCAGCTCCTCCGCCGCGCGCTTGGCGGCATCGGGATTGCCGGCAAGCTCGAGCGGCACGGCGACGTTCTCCAGCGCCGTCATGGTCGGGATCAGATGAAAGGACTGGAAGACGATGCCGACCTGCCGGCCGCGGAAGCGGGCCAGCGCGTCCTCGTCGAGGGCATTGAAAGGCGTGCCTGAGACCACCACCTCTCCGCTGTCAGGACGCTCCAGCCCCGCCATCACCATCAGCAGCGTGGATTTGCCCGAGCCTGATGGGCCGATCAGGCCGACCGTCTCGCTGCGGCCGACCCGCAAGCTGATATTCTTGAGGATGTGAACGCGTGCCGCGCCCGTGCCCAATGAGAGATTGACGTTGGAGATGGCGATGGTGTCCGCCGATGTGACGGCGAGCGAAGAGGGATCGATGCGAGTGTCCATGGTCCGGTCATATGGCAACTCCGATAGCGCGGTCGAGAGGCGTTACGGATTGTTCATGCACATAGCCGTGTTGATGCTCGCCTTCATGACAATGGCGAACTCGGCCTGGGCGGACGCGACAAAGCCGATCAAGCTCGTCGTGCTCGGCGATTCCCTGAGCGCCGGCCTCGGCCTGCCGGCTCAGGACGCATTCCCCCAGAAGCTAAAAAAGGCTTTGCAAGCCAAAGGCATAGCGGTCGACATGACCAATGCCGGGGTGTCCGGCGACACCACTTCCGGCGGCCGCGACCGGCTCGACTGGTCGGTCCCCGAGGGAACCGACGGGGTCATCGTCGAGCTCGGCGCCAACGACGCCTTGCGCGGCATCGCTCCCGATCTGGCGCGCGCCGCGCTCGCCGACATCGTCCAGCGGCTCAAGGCGCGCAAGATCGCGGTGATGCTGTGCGGCATGCTGGCGCCGCCGAATTACGGCGCCGATTATGCCGCGCGATTCAATTCGATTTATCCGGATCTGGCGAAACAATTCGACGTGCCGCTCTACCCCTTCTTTCTGGAGGGCGTTGCGGCCGACGCCAAGCTCAACCAGCCCGACGGTATTCATCCGACCGCTGAAGGCGTCGACATCATCGTCGGCAAGATCATGCCCGCCGTGGAGGCATTCGTTGGCACGATCGCTGAGCAACGGCGTTGAAAGCAGGCAGCGCTATCAGTAATTCCCAGGGTTTTACCGGGGTGAGGCGCGGCATGCTTCGCAGAGTCACACAACTGCGATAGGAATCAGGGTACCGGTGATTCGTCGCCGGCTCTAATTTGGATATGATCCTGCTCGGGGATCGTACCCAAGCATCGGGAGTGCGAAACGATGCCGCGTTTGTTCACGGGTCTGGAAATTCCGGCCGAGATCGGCCAGGCGCTTTCCAACTTGAGAGGAGGCCTTCCCGGCGCCCGCTGGATCGATCCCGAAAATTATCACGTCACCTTGCGCTTCATCGGCGATATCGACGGCGCCTCCGCCAACGAGATCGCCTCGATGCTGTTTCGCGTCGACCGCAAGCCCTTCGAGGTCAAGGTGCAGGGCCTGACCAGCTTCGGCGGCCGCAAGCCGCGCGCCGTCGTCGCGACCATCGCGCCGAACAAGCCGCTGATGGAATTGCAGGCCGAGCTCGAACGCATGATGCAGCGGATCGGTCTCAACCCGGAAGGCCGCAAATACATCCCGCATGTGACGCTGGCCCGGCTGCACGATGCCACCGACCGCGACGTCGCCGACTATCTCTCGCTGCGCGGCTATTTCCCGAGCAAGGCGTTCATGGCCGAGCGCTTCGTGCTGTTCTCCTCGCGCGCCTCGACCGGCGGCGGCCCTTACGTTGTCGAGGACGCCTACGAGCTGTGCGAGTAGCTCTGCACCTCCGCGCGTTATCGCGGCGGCGCCACGCCTGATCGCCCGACGTCGGTTTTCGCGAAGTCCTCGCCTTTGAACAACAGGGGTTCGCCGCGGGTCATAGCCAGCGCATAGGAGAAGCAATCACCGTAGTTGAGCGACGCGGCGTGTCGTCCCTTTCCGTAGCGCCGCCAGGCCCGCCGCGCTGTATCGGCTTGCACGGCATCGACGGCGACGATCTTGGCGCCGATCTTGACGAGCCAGAGATCGAACTCGCGTCCGCCCGGATCACCCAGCCGCGTCTCGATCACCATTGTTGCTTCAAGCACCGTTGCTACGGAGATCAGGCGGATCGGATCGTCCGCGATCAGTCGCTCAAGATCGGCTGCATCATCCTCGTTGAGCGCGATTGCCACGATAGCCGATGTGTCGATCACCATCAGCGCGGCAATCCATGCTCGTCGTATCCGAGAATTTCCTCGGGCAAACGGTCGTCCACGACGCGCATTTCGCTCCAGCGACGCCTGATCTCGGCCATGTCCTCAAGCAGCGCGTCTTTATTGTCTTGGCCAGCGAGGCGGCGCAATCGCTCCTCGATGGCGCGCTTGGTCGCCGTGGTAATAGTCTCGCCGGTTAACTGCGCGAGACTCCGCGCCAATTGTTCCGTTTCGGGGTCCTTGATGCTCAATGCCATCCTGAGGTTCCTTGGTTCCTCGACAGGTATATTCTACCTCGATGAAAGGCAAGGTGGGGGAAGCCCCCCTGGATGGACGAACCTGTCCCGTGGATCGGTTGGCGTGGTGCAATCGACCCGCTGCATGAAAGAAGTAACCGCATAAGCCGTTGCGACAATATGCGTTGCAATCTCCGCCGGTCTCTGGCGGTAAAGGGCCATGCTCTCGACCCCGAGTTCCCCCTTCAGCGAAGCCTATCAGGCCGAGATCGCCTCCGGTGCGATCGAGCCCGATGCTGCGCAGGCGGAGGTCGCCGAGGCCTATGCGGCGCTGGACCTGCGGCTTGCGACCTACAGTCCCAAACGCAAGCAGAGCCTGCTCAGCCGCCTGTTCGGCGGCGGTGACAAGGACGATGTGCCGCGCGGGCTCTACATTCATGGCGAGGTCGGCCGCGGCAAGACCATGCTGATGGATCTGTTCTTCCAGCACTCCGATGTCGAGCACAAGCGCCGCGCGCATTTCCACGAGTTCATGGCCGACGTGCATGAGCGCATCTACGACTATCGCCAGAGCATCGCGCGCGGCGAGATCGCCGACGGCGACGTCATCGCGCTGACGGCGAATGCGATCTTCGAGGAGAGCTGGCTGCTCTGTTTCGACGAATTCCACGTCACCGACATCGCGGATGCGATGATCCTGGGACGCCTGTTCGCCAGATTGTTCGAGCTCGGCACCGTCGTGGTCGCGACCTCCAACGTGGCGCCTGACGATCTCTACAAAGGCGGCCTGAACCGGTCGCTGTTCCTGCCCTTCATCAAGCAGATCACCGACCACATGGACGTCGCGCGGCTCGATGCGCGCACCGACTTCCGGCTGGAGAAGCTGCAGGGCGTGCCGATGTGGCTGACGCCGGCCGATCGCGATGCGGACGCTGCGCTCGATCGCGCCTGGTCGCGGATGTCCGGCGGCGCCAAATGCCGCTCGCGCGACATTTCGATCAAGGGCCGCATCCTGCACGTGCCGTGCTCCGCTCACGGCGTGGCGCGGTTTTCGTTCGCCGACCTCTGCGAGAAGCCGCTCGGCGCATCGGATTACCTCAGGCTGGCGCACGATTATCACACCATCCTGGTCGACCATATTCCAGTGATGGATTTCTCCCAGCGCAACGCCGCCAAGCGCTTCATCACGCTGATCGACACCCTCTATGACAATGCGGTGAAGCTGATGGCCTCGGCCGACGCCAACCCGATTTCTCTGTACCTCGCCCATGAGGGCACTGAGGCCATGGAGTTCAAGCGGACCGCCTCGCGCCTGATCGAGATGAGCTCGGAATCCTATCTGGCGCTGGCTCATGGCCGCAAGGATTCCACCGCCAGCGGCTCCACCAAGGGCCTGGTAGAGACTTAAGTCCTATTTGCCACCGCCGTCATTCCGGGGCGCGCGTCAGCGCGAACCCGGAATCCCGAGATTGTCGCGCGAGATTCCGGGCTCGTGCTCCGCACGCCCGGGAATGACAGGGCTGCGTGCCCGCGGCCGCGCCAAGCCCGACAATTGGGCATTGGGCGACTTGAACGGGGGAGGCGAAAGGGATAACCACCCGTCTCAGTTTTCCCCTCCTTACGTGTCTAAAGGACAGGCTCACATGGCGCGCGACAAGATTGCTTTGATTGGCTCCGGTCAGATCGGCGGAACGCTGGCTCACCTCATCGGCCTGAAGGAACTGGGCGACGTCGTGATGTTCGACATCGCCGAGGGCGTGCCGCAGGGCAAGGCGCTCGACATCGCGCAGTCCTCGCCGGTCGATGGCTTCGACGCGCACTACACCGGCGCCAATTCCTACGAGGCGCTCGACAACGCCAAGGTCTGCATCGTCACCGCCGGCGTGCCGCGCAAGCCCGGCATGAGCCGCGACGACCTGCTCTCCATCAACCTCAAGGTCATGGAGCAGGTCGGTGCCGGCATCAAGAAGTACGCGCCCGACGCCTTCGTCATCTGCATCACCAATCCGCTCGACGCGATGGTCTGGGCGCTGCAGAAGGCTTCCGGCCTGCCGCACAAGAAGGTCGTCGGCATGGCCGGCGTGCTGGACTCGGCCCGCTTCCGCTACTTCCTGGCCGACGAGTTCAACGTCTCTGTTGAGGACGTCACTGCCTTCGTGCTCGGCGGCCATGGCGACACCATGGTGCCGCTGGTGAAGTACTCCACCGTTGCCGGCATTCCGCTGCCCGACCTCGTCAAGATGGGCTGGACCTCGCAGGCGCGCCTCGACGAGATCGTCGACCGCACCCGCAACGGCGGCGCCGAGATCGTCAACCTGCTCAAGACCGGCTCCGCCTTTTACGCGCCGGCCGCCTCGGCAATCGCGATGGCCGAGAGCTATCTGCGTGACAAGAAGCGCGTGCTGCCCTGCGCCGCCTATCTCAACGGCGAGTACAGCGTGAAGGACATGTATGTCGGCGTGCCCGTCGTGATCGGCGCCAAGGGCGTCGAGCGCGTCGTCGAGATCGAGCTTGCCGGGAAGGATCGCGAGGCCTTCGACAAGTCGGTCGGTGCCGTGCAGGGTCTGGTCGATGCCTGCAAGAAGATCGCACCCGATCTTCTCGGCCGCTGAGGCGCAAAAAAATCCCGCCGAAGATCGAAACCCGGTCTTCGGCGGTTTCACTTCCGGACCCGGCTGACCGGGGTGGGGTTCGGTTCGGCAGAGATCTCGATGTCAAAGAATCCGGGTTGCAGTTCCTGTGGTATATGGTATGCCAGCCACAAGACTGAGGCGGGCCCATGGGGTCACCGCCCGCGGGTTCAGGGAGCGACCATATGAATATCCATGAATATCAGGCCAAAGCGCTGCTGCATGAATTCGGCGTTCCGATTTCGCGCGGCGTAGCGGTTCTCAAGGCCTCGGACTCCGACGCCGCCGCAAGGAAGCTTCCCGGCCCGGTCTGGGTGGTGAAGAGCCAGATCCATGCCGGCGGGCGCGGCAAGGGCAAGTTCAAGGAGGCGTCCGCCGGCGACAAGGGCGGGGTCCGCATCGCCAAGTCGGTGGAAGAGGTCAACGAATTCGCCAAGCAGATGCTGGGCGCCACGCTGGTGACCGTGCAGACCGGCCCGGCCGGCAAGCAGGTCAACCGCCTCTACATCGAGGACGGCTCCGACATCGACAAGGAATTCTACCTCTCGATCCTGGTCGACCGCGAGACCTCGCGCGTCTCCTTCGTGGTGTCGACCGAAGGCGGCGTCAACATCGAGGACGTCGCACACAACACGCCCGAGAAGATCGTCACTTTCTCGGTCGATCCCGCCACCGGCATCATGGGCCATCACGGCCGCACCGTGGCGAAGGCGCTGAATCTGTCCGGCGACCTCGCCAAGCAGGCCGAGAAGCTCACCGCGCAGCTCTACGCCGCTTTCGTCGCCAGGGACATGTCGATGCTGGAGATCAATCCGCTCGTCGTCACCAAGCAGGGTGAGCTCCGCGTGCTCGACGCCAAGGTGTCGTTCGATGACAACGCCATGTTCCGCCATCCCGAGATCGCGGTGTCGTTGCGCGATCTGACCGAGGAAGACGCCAAGGAAATCGAGGCGTCGAAATACGATCTCAACTATGTCACGCTCGACGGCGACATCGGCTGCATGGTCAACGGCGCCGGTCTCGCCATGGCGACGATGGACATCATCAAGCTCTACGGCATGGCGCCGGCGAACTTCCTCGACGTCGGCGGCAGCGCCAGCAAGGAGAAGGTCGCCGCCGCCTTCAAGATCATCACCGCCGATCCCAACGTGAAGGGCATCCTGGTCAACATCTTCGGCGGCATCATGAAGTGCGACGTGATCGCCGAGGGCGTCACGGCGGCGGTTCGCGAAGTCGGCCTCAGCGTGCCGCTGGTGGTCCGCCTCGAAGGCACCAACGTCGAGCTCGGCAAGAAGATCATCCGTGAATCCGGCCTCAACGTCGTGCCGGCCGACAATCTCGACGACGCCGCGCAGAAGATCGTGAAGGCCGTCAAGGGAGGCTAACGCCATGGCCCAGGACCATCTCGCCGCATCATCCCCGCTTCCCGAGCATGCGCGCCTCGCCGCGTTCGCCGGCGAATGGGATGGTGAGGAGATGGTCTTCCCGTCGCGCTGGACGGCGGGCGGGCCGGCGACCTCGCGCACCGTCGCGCGCATGGATCTCAACGGGTTCTATCTGATCCAGGACTCGGTCCAGATGCGCGACGGCAAGCAGATCTTCGCCACCCACGGCATCTTCAGTTACGACCGCGACGACCGGACCTACAAATTGTTCTGGTACGACTCGCTCGGCTACACGCCGCCCTCGCCCGCCTCCGGCGGCTGGGTCGGCAAGACCCTGACGCTGGTGCGCGGCTCGCTCCGCGGCAATGCGCGCCACGTCTACGAGATCATCAACGAGGATTCCTACTCGTTGAAGATTCAGTTCTCGCCGGACGCGGAAGGCTGGGCTGACGTGCTCACCGGCGTCTACCGCCGCATCCACTGACCTCTCACTCGTTAGTTCGCGAAAGCAGACCTCATGTCCATCCTGATCGACAAGAACACCAAGGTCATCTGCCAGGGCTTCACCGGCAAGAACGGCACCTTCCATTCCGAGGCCGCGATCGCCTATGGCACCAAGATGGTCGGCGGCACCTCGCCAGGCAAAGGCGGCTCGACGCATCTGGGCCTGCCGGTGTTCGACACGGTGCGCGAGGCGCGCGAGAAGACCGGCGCGGATGCGTCGGTGATCTACGTGCCGCCGCCGGGCGCGGCGGATGCGATCTGCGAAGCCATCGATGCCGAGATCCCGCTGATCGTCTGCATCACCGAGGGCATTCCCGTCCTCGACATGGTGCGGGTGAAGCGCTCGCTGCTCGGCTCCAAGTCCCGCTTGATCGGACCGAACTGCCCGGGCGTCATGACCGCCGGCGAGTGCAAGATCGGCATCATGCCCGCCAACATCTTCAAGACCGGCTCGGTCGGCATCGTCTCCCGTTCGGGCACGCTGACTTACGAAGCCGTGTTCCAGACCTCCCAGGAGGGCCTCGGCCAGACCACCGCGGTCGGCATCGGCGGCGACCCGGTCAAGGGCACCGAGTTCATCGACGTGCTGGAAATGCTGCTGGGCGATCCCAAGACCGAATCCATCATCATGATCGGCGAGATCGGCGGCTCGGCCGAGGAGGATGCCGCCCAGTTCCTCAAGGACGAGGCCAAGCGCGGCCGCAAGAAGCCGATGGTGGGCTTCATCGCCGGTGTCACCGCCCCTCCGGGCCGCCGCATGGGCCATGCCGGCGCGATCATTTCGGGCGGCAAGGGCGACGCCGGTTCCAAGACCGAGGCGATGAAATCGGCAGGGATTACAGTGTCTCCCTCGCCCGCCCGGCTCGGTCATACGCTTGCCGAAAAATTGAAAGGCTAATTCACTTCTTCGTGCTTTTCCGGGCGAAGTTTCGCAGCAAATAGGGTAAAGGGTGCCTGTCGCGCCGAGCCTCTGCCGGGGAGCTCGGTGCCAGCGCCGTTTGTTATGCGCGAACCGAAATCGCCAGGAACTCCAGTATGTCTCGCCAGGACGCGAACGCAGCCTTTGCTCTGTCATCATTCTTGCAGGGCACCAACGCCACCTACATCGACGAAATCTACGCCCGCTACCAGAAGGACCCGTCTTCGGTCGACGCCGAGTGGCAGGAGTTCTTCAAGAGCCTGAACGATGCGCCCGCGGACATCAGCAAGAACGCGGAAGGACCGTCCTGGGAGCGGGACAACTGGCCACTCACCCCCAAGGATGATCTGACCTCCGCCCTCGACGGCAATTGGGCCGAGGTCGAGAAGACGGTCGGCGGCAAGATCGCCGCAAAGGCGCAGGCCAAGGGTGCGGACATCTCCTCCGCCGACCTGCTCCAGGCGACGCGCGATTCCGTCCGCGCCCTGATGCTGATCCGCTCCTACCGTATGCGCGGTCACTTCCACGCCAAGCTCGATCCGCTCGGCATCGAGGCCCAGCGCAACCGCGAAGAACTCGACCCGCGCACCTACGGCTTCAGCGAGGCCGATTTCGACCGCAAGATCTTCCTCGATCACGTGCTCGGTCTCGAATACGGGACGATCCGCGAGATCACCGCGATCTGCGAACGCACCTACTGCCAGACGCTCGGCGTCGAGTTCATGCATATCAGCAACGCGGCGCAGAAGGCCTGGATCCAGGAGCGCATCGAGGGACCCGACAAGGAGATCTCGTTCACCCGCGAGGGCCGCAGGGCCATCCTGCAGAAGCTGGTCGAAGCCGAAGGCTTCGAGAAGTTCTGCGACACCAAGTTCACCGGCACCAAGCGCTTCGGCCTCGACGGCGGCGAGGCTCTGATCCCGGCGCTCGAGCAGATCATCAAGCGCGGCGGCAATCTCGGCGTGAAAGAGATCGTGCTGGGCATGCCGCATCGCGGCCGTCTCAACGTGCTGACGCAGGTGATGGGCAAGGCGCACCGCGCCCTGTTCCACGAATTCAAGGGCGGCTCGGCCAATCCCGACGCGGTCGAAGGCTCCGGCGACGTCAAGTATCACCTCGGCGCCTCCTCGGACCGCGAGTTCGACGGCAACCGCATCCATCTGTCGCTGACCGCCAACCCCTCGCATCTCGAGATCGTCGATCCCGTGGTGCTCGGCAAGGTGCGCGCCAAGCAGGACCAGCACGGCGATCCGCCCGATATGCGCATCTCCGTGATGCCGCTGCTGATGCACGGCGACGCCGCGTTCGCAGGTCAAGGCGTGGTCGCCGAGTGCTTCGGCCTGTCCGATCTGAAGGGCTACCGCACCGGCGGCTCCGTGCACTTCATCGTCAACAACCAGATCGGCTTCACCACCTATCCGCGCTACTCGCGCTCCTCGCCCTATCCGTCGGATGTGGCGAAGATGATCGACGCGCCGATCTTCCACGTCAACGGCGACGATCCGGAAGCCGTGGTGTTCGCGGCCAAGGTCGCGACCGAATTCCGGCAGAAATTCCACAAGCCCGTCGTCATCGACATGTGGTGCTACCGCCGCTACGGCCACAATGAGGGCGACGAGCCGGCCTTCACCCAGCCGGTGATGTACAAGCGCATCGCGGCCCATCCCTCGACGCTGACGCTCTACTCCAAGCGCCTGATCGCCGAAGGTGTGGTCACCGAGGGCGAGGTCGACAAGCTGAAGGCCGACTGGCGCGCCCGGCTCGATGCCGAGTTCGAGGCCGGCACCTCCTACAAGCCGAACAAGGCCGACTGGCTCGACGGCAAATGGGCAGGCTTCAAGATCGCCGACCAGGAAGAGGACGCCCGCCGCGGCGTCACCGGCGTCGATCTGCCGATCCTGAAGGACATCGGCCGCAAGATCACCAAGGTGCCGGACGGCTTCCGCGTCCACCGCACCATCCAGCGCTTCCTGGAGAACCGCTCCAAGGCGATCGAGAGCGGCAACGGCATCGACTGGGCGACCGGCGAGGCGCTGGCGTTCTGCACGCTCTTGAACGAGAACCACCATGTCCGCCTGTCCGGCCAGGATTGCGAACGCGGCACCTTCTCGCAGCGTCACTCGGTCCTGATCGACCAGGAGGACGAGAGCCGCTACACGCCGTTCAACCATCTCGGCGGCGAGCAGGGCCATTACGAGGTCATCAACTCGCTGCTGTCGGAAGAGGCCGTGCTCGGCTTCGAATACGGCTATTCGCTCGCCGAGCCGAACACGCTGACGCTGTGGGAAGCCCAGTTCGGCGACTTCGCCAACGGCGCGCAGGTCGTGTTCGACCAGTTCATCTCCTCGGGCGAGCGCAAATGGCTGCGCATGTCCGGTCTCGTCTGCCTGTTGCCGCACGGCTATGAGGGCCAGGGGCCGGAGCACTCCTCGGCGCGCCTCGAGCGCTTCCTGCAGATGTGCGCGGAAGACAACATGCAGGTGGTCTATCCGACCACGCCGGCGAACTACTTCCATGCGTTGCGCCGCCAGCTGCATCGCGAGATCCGCAAGCCGCTGATCATGATGACGCCGAAGTCGCTGCTGCGTCACAAGCGGGCGGTGTCGCGTCTCGAGGAGCTGGCCAAGGATACGACCTTCCATCGCATCCTCTATGATGACGCCCAGATGCTGCCGAGCGAGGCGATCAAGCTCGTCCCCGACGAGAAGGTCCGCCGCATCGTGCTGTGCTCCGGCAAAGTCTATTACGACCTCTACGAGGAGCGCGAGAAGCGCGGCATCGACGACATCTATCTGATGCGCGTCGAGCAGCTCTATCCAGTGCCGCTGAAGGCGCTGGTGGCCGAGCTGTCGCGCTTCAAGAAGGCCGAGATGGTGTGGTGCCAGGAAGAGCCCCGCAACATGGGCGCCTGGCACTTCATCGAGCCCTATCTGGAATGGGTGCTGAACCAGGTGAACGGCGCGAGCCGGCGTCCGCGTTATGTCGGCCGCGCCGCTTCCGCCGCGACCGCCACGGGTCTGATGTCCAAACATCAGGCGCAGCTGAAGGCGTTCCTGGACGAAGCACTGAGCTGAGGCAATTTCAAACTGAGTCATGCCCCGCGAAGGCGGGGCATCCAGTACTCCGCGGCATTCGTTCTGCTCATCGACGTCACGGCGTACTGGATCGCCCGCCTTCGCGAGCGATGACACATGAATTCAAGACCGCGATCTCCTTAAGGAAAAGACCATGACTGAAATTCGTGTGCCGACGCTCGGCGAATCCGTCACCGAGGCCACCATCGGCCGCTGGTTCAAGAAGGCCGGCGATCCCGTCGCCGTCGACGAGCCCCTGGTGGAGCTCGAGACCGACAAGGTCACCATCGAAGTGCCCGCGCCCTCCGCCGGCACGCTGAGCGAGATCATCGCCGCCGATGGCGCGACCGTTGCGGTCGGCGCGCTGCTCGGCCAGATCACCGAAGGTGCCGGTGCTGCCAAGCCCGCCGCCGCACCAGCGAAACCCGCTGCTGCCCCCGCACCCGCTGCTGCGGCTCCAGCCGCTACCGCTGCCCCGAAGGCGCCGCCGGCCGATGCGCCGCTCGCGCCGTCGGTGCGAAAACTCTCCGCCGAGACCGGCATCGACGCCTCGACCGTTCCGGGCTCCGGCAAGGACGGCCGCGTCACCAAGGGCGACATGCTGGCCGCGATCGAGCGCGCGGCCTCGGCGCCGACCCCGGTCAACCAGCCTGCCGCTGCGGTGCAGGTCCGCGCGCCGTCGCCGGCCGATGACGCCGCCCGCGAAGAGCGCGTCAAGATGACCCGGCTGCGCCAGACCATCGCGCGCCGCCTCAAGGACGTGCAGAACACCGCGGCCATGCTGACGACCTTCAACGAGGTCGACATGACCAACGTCATGGCGCTGCGCGCGCATTACAAGGACGCGTTCGAGAAGAAGCACGGCGCCAAGCTCGGCTTCATGGGCTTCTTCACCAAGGCCGTCGTGCAGGCGCTGAAGGACATCCCGGCCGTCAACGCCGAGATCGACGGCACCGACCTGATCTACAAGAACTATTACCACATCGGCGTCGCCGTCGGCACCGACAAGGGTCTCGTCGTCCCCGTGGTGCGCGACTGCGACCACAAGTCGATCTCCGACATCGAGAAGAGCATCGCCGATTTCGGCCGCCGCGCCCGCGATGGCCAGCTCAAGATCGACGAGATGCAGGGCGGCACCTTCACCATCACCAATGGCGGCATCTACGGCTCGCTGATGTCGACCCCGATCCTGAACGCGCCGCAGTCCGGCATCCTCGGCATGCACAAGATCCAGGAGCGGCCGATGGTCGTCGGCGGCAAGATCGAGGTCCGCCCGATGATGTACCTGGCGCTGTCCTACGACCACCGCGTCATCGACGGCAAGGAAGCCGTCACCTTCCTGGTTCGCGTCAAGGAGAGCCTGGAAGATCCGGCGCGCCTGGTGCTCGATCTCTGATCCCTGATGCTCTGCGAGCGCCGTCGCCATGCGCGACGGCGCGTGTCGAACCATGGAGGCTGATGTGACGGATAAGGTCGTTGTCATCACCGGCGGCAGCCGCGGCATCGGGCGGGCAACCGCGATCGCGGCGGCCGCGCGCGGCTACCGGGTCGTGGTCGGCTATGCCAGCAACAAGAAGGCTGCCGACGAGGTGGTGGCGCAGATCGAGGCCAGCAACGGCAAGGCCGTTGCGGTGAAGTGCGATGTCGCCGAGGAGCGCGACATCATCGACCTGTTCAAGGAGGCCGACAAGTTCGGCACGTTAGGGGCGCTCGTCAACAACGGCGGCATCGTCGGCACCAGCGGCGTGCGCGTCGACGAGATGTCGGCCGAGCGTATCCAACGCGTGCTGGCGGTCAACGTCACGGGTTCGATCCTCTGCGCGCGCGAGGCGGTGAAGCGGATGTCGACCCGGCACGGCGGCGAGGGCGGCGTCATCGTCAATCTGTCGTCGGTCGCCGCCAGGCTCGGCGCGCCCAACACCTATGTCGACTATGCCGCCTCCAAGGGCGCGATCGATTCCTTCACCACTGGCCTCGGCTATGAGGTCGCCGGCGAAGGCATTCGCGTCGCGGGCATTCGCCCCGGCCTGATCGACACCGAGATCCACGCCTCGGGCGGCGAGCCCGACCGGCACCATCGCCTGGCCCATATGGTGCCGATGAAGCGCGTCGGCACCGCCGACGAGATCGCCAACGCCATCCTCTGGCTGATGTCGGACGAGGCCTCCTACATCACCGCAGCCACTCTCGATGTGTCCGGCGGACGCTGACGCGCCGCGCGGACGCTGACACAATCTCATCACGCTAAACTTACGGGACTTCTCTCATGGCTACCTACGATCTCGTCGTCATCGGCACTGGACCTGGCGGTTACGTCTGCGCGGTGCGCGCCAGCCAGCTCGGCATGAAGGTCGCCGTGGTCGAAAAGAACGCCACCCTCGGCGGCACCTGCCTCAATGTCGGCTGCATGCCGTCGAAGGCGCTGCTGCACGCCTCCGAGATGTTCGAGGAAGCCGCGCACTCCTTCGCCAAGATGGGCGTGTCGGTGTCGGCGCCGAAGCTCGATCTGCCGGCGATGATGAACTTCAAGCAGCAGGGCATTGACGGCAACGTCAAGGGCGTCGAGTTCCTGATGAAGAAGAACAAGATCGACGTGCTCAAGGGCACCGGCAAGATCCTCGGCACCGGCAAGGTCGAGGTCTCCGCCGACGGCAAGTCCCAGGTCGTCGAGACCAAGAACATCGTGATTGCGACCGGCTCGGACATCGCGCGGCTCAAGGGCATCGAGATCGACGAGAAGCGGATCGTGTCGTCCACCGGCGCGCTGTCGCTGGACAAGGTCCCCGGCAAGCTCCTGATCGTCGGCGCCGGCGTGATCGGCCTCGAGCTCGGCTCGGTCTGGCATCGTTTGGGCGCCGAAGTCGTCGTGGTCGAATTCCTCGACCGCATCCTGCCCGGCATGGACGGCGAGATCGCCAAGCAATTCCAGCGCATCCTGGAAAAGCAGGGCTTTGCGTTCAAGCTGGGGGCCAAGGTCACCGGCGTCGATACCTCCGGCAAGACGCTGAAAGCGACGGTCGAGCCCGCCGCCGGCGGCGCCGCCGAGACGCTGGAGGCCGACGTCGTGCTCGTCTGCATCGGCCGCGTGCCCTACACCGACGCGCTCGGGCTCAAGGAAGCCGGCGTTGCGCTCGACAATCGCGGCCGCGTGCAGATCGATCCGCACTTCGCCACCAGCGTGAAGGGCGTCTATGCCATCGGCGACGTCGTCGCCGGCCCGATGCTGGCGCACAAGGCCGAGGACGAAGGCGTTGCGGTGGCCGAGATCATCGCCGGCCAGGCCGGCCATGTGAATTACGATGTGATCCCGGGCGTCGTGTATACCTCGCCGGAAGTGTCCTCCGTCGGCAAGACCGAGGAGGAGCTGAAGCAGGCGGGCGTGGCCTATACCGTCGGAAAGTTTCCGTTCACCGCCAATGGCCGCTCCAAGGTCAACCAGACCACTGACGGCTTTGTGAAGATTCTCGCAGATGCGAAGACCGATCGCGTGCTCGGCGTGCACATCATCGGCCGCGAAGCCGGCGAAATGATCCACGAGGCCTGTGTTCTCATGGAGTTCGGCGGCAGTGCGGAAGATCTCGCGCGCACCTGCCACGCGCATCCGACCCGCTCGGAGGCCGTCAAGGAGGCCGCGCTTGCAGTCGGCAAGCGGGCCATCCATATGTAGCCACGCCCGGCGCCGAACCGGGCGGGAAACACATGCTGCGCCGCCTTCTTCAACCGCTCTGGGTCCTGCTTGCGATCATCTTCCTGATCGAAGCCTGGCTGTGGGACCATCTCGAGCCGGTCGTCGCCAGGATCGTCGCGGCCATTCCGCTGGCGCGCTTCAAGCATTGGCTGACGGAGCGCGTCAATGCGCTGTCGCCGGCCATGACGCTGATCGTGTTCGCCGTCCCGGTCGTGCCGCTGTTTCCGCTCAAGCTGGTCGGCCTCTGGCTGCTCGCGCACCAATACTGGACCAGCGCGGTTTTCATGATCGTGTTCGCAAAGCTGGTCGGCGTCGGCGTCACCGCCTTCGTGTTCGACGTGACGCGCCACAAGCTGCTGGAGATGCACTGGTTCGAGCGGATCTACGACCTTGTGCTGAGGATCCGCGCCAAGGCCGCCGAGCTGGTCAACCCGATCAAGCAGCGCATCCGCGAGCTGATCGCCGGCAACGGCGAGGGCTGGTCGTCACGCACGCTGCGCATGATCCGGCGCTTCAGGAAGAGCGTGCATCAGGCGCGGTAGACGGCGGAGGCACGCGCCTTTATCCTCCGTCATTGCGAGCCAACGGGTCCGCGCGAAGCGCGGCCCGATGACAGGCTCCGCGAAGCAATCCAGAATCTTTCCACGGAGGCAGTCTGGATTGCTTCGTCGCAAGGGCTCCTCGCAATGACGCGGTGAGAACCGCGCCTCGACCCCTCAATGCAAATGCAGCAGATGCGGCCACCACAGGCCGAGTGCGGTCATGAACAGGCCGGCGATCGTCAGCACGCCGCTGACGTAAGCCAGCGCGAGCATGCCGGTGATGATGGTGGCCGAGGCCAGCACGATGCCGATCTGGAAGGCGGCCGAGGCCAGCTCGAAGTGATGGTATTTCGCGGTCGCCTCGTCGCGCGCGTGCTCGGCGTGCTTGGCCTTCTCGGCGAGCTGCTCGGTGCCTTCGCCGGTCTCGGGCTCGGAGCGGTAGCGTGCCGCCGTTCTGGTCCAGTCGTCGATCTGCTTCTGCACGGCGGGCTTCTGGGCCTCGTCGGCGGCGGCGAGCGCGAGCTTGCCCTGCTCGGCTGCGGTCACCATCACGGTGCGGCGGATGCTCTTGGCCTGGAAGAACGCCCAGAGATTGGCGGCCTCGACGTTCTTGCTGATCGATTCGGTCTGCGCGCCCTTGCCGAGCGTCTCCGAGATCGCAAGAAATAATGCCAGCACCGCGATCAGGAGCGCGATCTTCTTGTTCGAGCCGGACGCGTGCTCGGCGTGCTCGGCATGCTCCATGCTTTCGTGTGCGCCCATGATGTCTCTCCTGTCTCGGTTCCGCAACGATTGAACCAACCGCGCGGCCGGCGCAAGAGGCACGCGAGCTATGACAGCTTCATGTCAGTATCAGCGCCGGGGATGCGCGCTCGCATAGACTTCGAGCAGGCGCTCGGAATCGATGCCGGTATAGACCTGCGTGGTCGACAGCGAGGAATGGCCGAGCAATTCCTGGATGGCGCGCAAGTCGCCGCCGCGCGAGAGCAGATGCGTGGCGAAGGAATGGCGCAGCGCGTGCGGGGTGGCGCTGTCGGGCAGGCCGAGCGCGCCGCGCAGCCGCTCCATCGCGAGCTGGATGATGCGCGGGCTCAAGGGCCCGCCGCGCGCGCCGACGAATATCGGGCCCTCCGCCGGCAGCGGATAAGGGCACATCGAAGCGTACTCCTGCACCAGCTCCAGCACGTTCTGCAGCACCGGCACCATGCGGGTCTTGTTGCCCTTGCCGGTGACGACCAGCACGTCGCCTTCGCCGGGACGCGGCACCTCGCGGCGCTTCAGGCCGAGCGCTTCGGAGATGCGCAGGCCCGAGCCGTACAGCAGCGCCATCACCGCAGCATCGCGCACGAGGATCCAGGTCTCGCGGTCCTCGCCGGCGCGCTCGTCGGCATCGGCCAGACGTTTTGCGGAGGCCATCGGCAGCGGCTTCGGCAGGCTCTTCGCCACCTTCGGCGCACGGATCGCGGAGAGTGCGCCGACCTTGCCCTTGCCTTCGCGCTCGAGGAAGCGGCCGAACGAGCGCAAGCCCGCCAGCGCACGCATCAGGCTGCGGCCGGCGATGTCGTCGGCCCTGCGCATCGCCATGAAGGCGCGCACGTCGGTGGCTTCCAGCGCGGCGAAACGCTCGAGCGTGACGCGCTCGCCCCAATGGGCACAGAGGAAATCCAGGCATTGCCGCAAGTCGCGGCCATAGGCTTCCAGCGTCTTCGGCGACAGCCGCCGCTCGGCGCCGAGATGCGACAGCCAGCGCGTCATCTCCTGCGCGATCGAGGGATCGGCGCTGGCGAGCTCGATTTTTGGTGCGGCGGCTTTGCTCATGCGCTCTGGACGGAATGATTCCGCACAGTATATCGCATCACACTCGTTTATCGTTCGCTAAGGCGGCCCCGGGACGCTAGCCTTCACACCCCCGGGTTCCGATTCTCCCTGCAAAGACCGTTGATGGATCATTCGTCGCGCAGCAACGCCGCCCCCACCAACGCGACCGGCATGGTCGACGTGCTGGTGCCGGTCGCGCTCGACCAGACCTACTCCTACAAGGTGCCGCGCGGCATGGAGCTGAAGGCGGGCGATCTCGTCGGTGTGCCGCTCGGGCCGCGCGAGGTGCTCGCGGTGGTCTGGGGCGAGAACGCCAATCCGGATCCGCGCCTGCACAACCGGCTCAAGGAGGTCAGCGAGAAGCTCGACATCCCGCCGCTCAAGCCGGAGCTGCGCCAGGTGGTCGACTGGGTCGCCAATTACACGCTGAGCCCGCGCGGCATGGTGCTGCGCATGTGCCTGCGGATGGGCGACAATCTCGGTCCGGAGCGGATACGTCCCGGCGTGCGCCTGACCGGCGCGCCGCCGAAGCGGCTGACGCCGGCGCGCCAGCGCGTGATCGAGCTGCTGTCGGACCGGCTGCTGCACGGCAAGTCGGAAGCCGCCAAGGAGGCCGGCGTCTCCTCAGGCGTGATCGACGGTCTCGTCGACGAAGGCACGCTCACGGTCGAGCCGATGCCGCCGCCGGCGCCGCCCCCGGCGCCCGATCCGGATTTCGGCCGGCCGGATTTTTCCCCGCTGCAGCGGGCCGGCGTGGATGCGATGCGCGCGCTCGCCGCCAACGGCACCTTCCACGTCGCGCTGCTCGACGGCGTCACCGGCTCGGGCAAGACCGAGGTCTATTTCGAGGCCGTCGCGGAAACCATCCGCCGCGGCAGGCAATCGCTGATCCTGATGCCGGAGATCGCGCTCACCGGACAGTTTCTCGATCGCTTCGCGCAGCGCTTCGGCGTGCGGCCGATCGAATGGCATTCCGAGCTCACCCCGCGCACGCGCGCGCGCAATTGGGCGGCGATCTCTGGCGGCACCGCGCCGGTCGTGGTCGGGGCGCGCTCGGCGCTGTTCCTGCCTTACGCCGATCTCGGCCTGATCGTGGTCGATGAAGAGCACGACCAGGCCTACAAGCAGGACGAGGGCGTGCATTATCACGCCCGCGACATGGCGGTGGTGCGCGGGCACATCGCCAAGATCCCGGTGGTGCTGGCCTCGGCGACGCCGTCGGTCGAGTCCGAGGTCAATGCGCGCAAGAACCGTTATCAGCGCATCGCGCTGCCCTCGCGCTTCGGCGGCCAGCACATGCCGCATATCGAGGCCATCGACATGCGCCGCGAGCCGCCCGCGCGCGGCCGCTTCATCTCGCCGCGGCTGGCCGGCGAGATCAGGACCGCAATCGAGCGGCGCGAGCAGGCGCTGCTATTCCTCAATCGCCGCGGCTATGCGCCGCTGACGCTGTGCCGGACCTGCGGCCATCGCTTCGCCTGCACCGTCTGCGATGCCTGGCTGGTCGATCACCGCTTCCGCCAGCGCCTCGTCTGTCACCATTGCGGCTTCTCGATGCCGCGCCCGCACATCTGTCCGAACTGCTCGGCCGAGGAATCGCTGGTTGCGGTCGGGCCGGGCGTCGAGCGCCTGCAGGAAGAGGCGGCCGCGCTGTTTCCGCAGGCGCGCACCATGGTGCTGTCGAGCGATCTCGTCACCTCGATCGAGACGATGCGAAGCGAGCTCGCCGAGATCGCGGAGGGCCGCGTCGACATCATCATCGGCACGCAGCTGGTGGCAAAAGGGCATAATTTTCCGCGGCTCAACCTGGTCGGCGTGGTCGATGCCGATCTCGGCCTGTCCAACGGCGATCCGCGCGCGGCGGAGCGCACTTGGCAATTGCTCAACCAGGTGATCGGCCGTGCCGGCCGCGAGCAGGGCCGCGGCGTCGGCTATCTCCAGACCCACCAGCCCGACCATCCCGTGATGAAGGCGCTGATCGCCTGCGACCGCGAGGCCTTCTACGACAGCGAGATCGAGCTGCGCGAGAAGACGCTGTATCCGCCGTTCGGACGGCTCGCCAGCCTGATCATCTCCGCCGGCGACCGCCCCAGCGCCGAAGGTTTTGGCCGCAAGCTGGCGACGCTGGCGCCGCGCGACGAGCGCGTCGTGGTGCTCGGCCCCGCCGAAGCGCCGCTCGCCGTGATCAAGGGCCGCTACCGCTTCCGCATCCTGGTCAAATCGGCGCGCAATTTCGACCTGTCGGATTACTTGCGCAACTGGCTCGCGGTCTGCCCGAAGCCATCGGGCAATCAGAAGCTCGAAGTCGACGTCGACCCGCAGAGCTTTTTGTAAGCGCCACTGTCACCAAATGCTTGGTCGTCATTCCGGGCGCGACGAAGTCGCGAGCCCGGAATCCATTCCTCCACCAACTCTGCCGCGCGATGGATTCCGGGGCTCGCGCTACGCGCGCCCCGGAATGACAGAAAGTAAAAAAGCCCGCGGTCCCCCAAGACCGCGGGCTTGTTTCAGGCGCGCATCAAATTGATGGAAACTGCGCGTTGACGTGAGGCGCGGCTGGCGCCTTAGGAGACGACTTCCGCGGTGACGCGGCCGACGCCGCGACTGGTGAGGCCGATGGCGCGGGCGGCACCCGTGGAGAGGTCGAGAACCCGGCCGCGGATGAACGGGCCGCGATCATTGATGGTGACGACGACGCTCTGGCTGCCATGGGTGACGCGCAGCTTGGTGCCGAACGGCAACGAGCGGTGCGCCGCGGTCATGGCGTTCTGGTTGAAGCGCTGGCCCGAGGCAGTCTTGCTGCCGGACTCGTTGCCGTAAAAGGAGGCCATGCCGGAAAAGCTGCGGCCGCTGCCCGAGGTCGGATTCATCGACGCATTGGCGTTGCGCCAATCGGAGCTCGCATTGGTGTCGGCCTGGGCGTGGTGACGGTGATGATGCTTGTGGTGGCGGGATTTGGCGGAAGCTTCGGTGGCAGTTCCACCGATCAGGAGAGTTGCGGCAACGAAAGCGATCGCCGTACGCGGCCGGGTCACGAAGCCCAGCGTCTTCAAAGACAGCATTTATTGGTCCCTAAGCTAGTATTGCCACATATGTGGCAAGTGGAGCCCCCATCAATTTGTGAGCGGTCTGGCGTTTCGATTCCCAATGCGGCGTGAATTGGGCAGTAAATCCGTTCTGTGTCGTCATGAAACATCTTGTTACTCGAACAAGATATTCATCTCATGTTTCCTAATCTTCGCCTTTAACGATTTATTAACCTACGGATTACTTTCGAATACTGTAAAGCGAAGTTATCCCTTCCGGCGTTTAGAATTGGGTAAGTATTCGGCGAGTGAAGCTGTCGGTGCGGGATTCACGGCTCAGCGATCCGTGTTCATGGCCGCTATGCACTGGGGGCAGGAACCAATCCGGGCAGAGCGGCGAACCCCGCCAATTCCGCGACCGGGAAGATCGCCATCCAAGTGCTTGATCGAGTCCTGCTCCGATCGCCGCACCGGACAAGAGATGTGGCAGCGTGCGACGAACTGGCGACAGAACCTCGTGCCTTTAATTTGGCGTCATGTTGCACCTGCGCGCCTGCTATGTTAGCAAAGCCGCGATTTTAACGAGCCCGGCACGTCCCGTGCTGGTCGAAAATCGAAGTCCCGCTTGAATTCCAAGGGCTTGGATCGCTAGGCGCCGCTTCGTGGCGACGGTTTTTCCCTTGCGAGTTTGACAGCAAAAAGAGCGCGTCTGTGGCTGCAGAAGATACCTCCGTTTCCGGTGTGTCCGGCCGTTATGCAACGGCCTTGTTCGACCTGGCCCGCGATCAGAAAGTGGTCGACGAGGTCAAAGCCGATCTCGAGAAATTCGAGGCCCTGCTGAACGAGAGCGCCGATCTGAAGCGTCTCGTCCGTAGCCCGGTGTTCGCCGCCGACGCCCAGTCCAGGGCCCTGTCGGCCGTGCTGGCCAAGGCCGGCATCGCCGGCATCTCCGCCAATTTCCTCAAAGTGCTGACCGCCAACCGCCGCCTGTTCGTGGTGGCGGACGTCATTCGCGGCTACCGCGCCCTCGTCGCCAAGTTCAAGGGCGAGACGACGGCCGACGTCACGGTGGCGGAAGCACTCTCTGACAAGAATCTCGACGCCCTCAAGGTTGCCCTGAAGTCGGTGACCGGCAAGGACGTCGCGCTGAACGTGAAAGTCGATCCCGCGATCATCGGTGGCCTCGTCGTCAAGCTGGGCAGCCGCATGGTCGATGGTTCGCTTCGCACCAAACTCAATTCGATCAAGCACGCGATGAAAGAGGCAGGCTGATGGACATCCGCGCCGCGGAAATTTCCGCGATCCTCAAGGACCAGATCAAGAATTTCGGCCAGGAAGCTGAAGTCTCCGAAGTCGGACAGGTGCTGTCCGTCGGCGACGGTATCGCCCGCGTCTACGGTCTGGACAACGTCCAGGCCGGTGAAATGGTCGAGTTCGAGAACGGCACCCGCGGCATGGCGCTGAACCTCGAAACCGACAACGTCGGCGTCGTTATTTTCGGTGCCGACCGCGAGATCAAGGAAGGCCAGACCGTCAAGCGCACCCGCGCCATCGTGGACGCGCCGGTCGGCAAGGGCCTGCTCGGCCGCGTCGTCGACGCGCTCGGCAACCCGATCGACGGCAAGGGCCCGATCCAGGCCGACAAGCGCATGCGCGTCGACGTCAAGGCGCCCGGCATCATTCCGCGCAAGTCGGTGAGCGAGCCGATGGCGACCGGCCTCAAGGCGATCGACGCCCTGATCCCGATCGGCCGCGGCCAGCGCGAGCTGATCATCGGCGACCGCCAGACCGGCAAGACCGCGATCGCGCTCGACACCATCCTGAACCAGAAGCCGCTCAACGCGCAGCCCGACGAGAACATCAAGCTGTACTGCGTCTACGTCGCGGTCGGCCAGAAGCGCTCCACGGTTGCCCAGTTCGTCAAGGTGCTGGAAGAGCAGGGCGCGCTCGAATACTCGATCGTCGTCGCCGCCACCGCCTCGGATCCGGCGCCGATGCAGTACATCGCGCCGTTCACCGGCTGCACCATGGGCGAGTACTTCCGCGACAACGGCATGCACGCCGTCATCATCTATGACGACCTTTCGAAGCAGGCCGTCGCCTATCGCCAGATGTCGCTGCTGCTGCGTCGCCCGCCGGGCCGCGAAGCTTATCCCGGTGACGTGTTCTATCTGCACTCCCGCCTGCTCGAGCGCGCGGCGAAGCTGAACAAGGACCAGGGCTCGGGCTCGCTGACGGCGCTGCCGGTCATCGAAACCCAGGCCAACGACGTGTCGGCCTACATCCCGACCAATGTCATCTCGATCACCGACGGCCAGATCTTCCTGGAAACCGACCTGTTCTTCCAAGGCATCCGTCCCGCGGTGAACGTCGGTCTGTCGGTGTCGCGCGTCGGCTCCTCGGCGCAGACCAAGGCCACCAAGAAGGTCGCCGGCAAGATCAAGGGCGAGCTCGCGCAGTACCGCGAAATGGCGGCGTTCGCGCAGTTCGGCTCCGACCTGGACGCCTCGACCCAGCGCCTGCTCAACCGCGGCTCGCGCCTGACCGAGCTGTTGAAGCAGCCGCAGTTCTCGCCGCTGAAGATGGAAGAACAGGTCTGCGTGATCTGGGCCGGCACCAACGGCTATCTCGATCCGCTCCCGCTCAACAAGGTGCGCGCCTTCGAGGACGGCCTGCTCTCGCTGCTGCGCGGCAAGCACGTCGACATCCTCAACGCGATCCGCGACAGCCGCGACCTCTCCGACGACGTTGCTGCGAAGCTGAAGTCGGTGGTCGAAGGCTTTGCGAAGAGCTTCGCTTAATTGAAGCGCCGTCATGGCCGGGCTTCCGCCCGGCCATCCACGCGCTGCGTGGAGACGAAGACGTGGATGCCCGGGACGAGCCCGGGCATGACGACAGAGATAGGCTAGCGGCTTGATCCGAGCGATCGAACCGTCGGGGACGAAGAATGGCGTCACTTAAAGACATGCGCGTCCGCATCGCCTCCACCAAGGCGACGCAGAAGATCACCAAGGCCATGCAGATGGTCGCAGCCTCCAAGCTGCGCCGCGCACAGACCGCCGCGGAAGCGGCGCGTCCCTATGCCGACAAGATGAGCGCGGTGATCTCCAACATCGCCAGCGCCGCGGCGGGCTCGCCCGGCGCACCGGTGCTGCTGGCCGGCACCGGCAAGGACCAGGTCCACCTGCTGCTGGTCTGCACCGGCGAGCGCGGCCTGTCCGGCGCCTTCAACTCCTCCATCGTGCGTCTCGCCCGCGAGCGCGCCCTGGCGCTGATGGCGCAGGGCAAGGACGTGAAGTTCTTCTGCGTCGGACGCAAGGGCTACGAGCAGCTGCGCCGCCAGTTCGACAAGCAGATCGTCGAGCACATGGACCTGCGCAGCGTCCGCCAGCTCGGCTTCGTCAATGCCGAGGAGATCGCCCGGAAGGTGCTGGCGCGTTTCGACAACGGCGAGTTCGACGTCTGCACGCTGTTCTATTCGCGCTTCAAGTCGGTGATCGCGCAGATCCCGACCGCCCAGCAGATCATTCCGCTGGTGGTCGAGGAGGGCGGTGCCGCCAACACGACGTCCTACGAATACGAGCCGGAAGAGGACGAGATTCTCACCCGCCTGCTGCCGCGCAACCTCGCGGTCCAGATCTTCCGCGCGCTGCTCGAGAACAACGCCTCGTTCTACGGCGCGCAGATGAGCGCGATGGACAACGCGACGCGCAACGCCGGTGAGATGATCCGCAAGCAGACGCTGGTCTACAACCGCACGCGTCAGGCGCAGATCACCAAGGAACTGATCGAAATCATCTCGGGCGCCGAGGCCGTCTGACCAGGACGCTTCAGCACCCATTACACGCAACATCCCGGTCACGCTGACCGCGGTTTAGAAGTTCGGATCGAAGGAGACATTCAATGGCAGCCCAGGTCGGTCGCGTCACCCAGGTCATCGGCGCCGTCGTCGACGTGCAGTTCGAAGGCCACCTCCCGGCCATTCTCAATTCGCTCGAGACCAAGAACGGCGGCAACCGTCTGGTGCTCGAAGTCGCCCAGCATCTCGGCGAGTCCACCGTCCGCACCATCGCGATGGACACCACCGAAGGTCTGGTCCGCGGCCAGGAAGTGACCGACACCGGCGCTCCGATCCGCGTTCCCGTCGGTGAAGGCACGCTCGGCCGCATCATCAACGTCATCGGCGAGCCGATCGACGAAGCCGGTCCGGTCAAGACCGAAGGCCTGCGCGCCATCCACCAGGAAGCGCCGACCTACACCGACCAGTCCACCGAAGCCGAAATTCTCGTCACCGGCATCAAGGTCGTCGACCTGCTCGCGCCCTACGCCAAGGGCGGCAAGATCGGCCTGTTCGGCGGCGCCGGCGTCGGCAAGACCGTGCTGATTCAGGAGCTGATCAACAACGTCGCCAAGGCGCACGGTGGTTACTCCGTGTTCGCCGGCGTCGGCGAGCGCACCCGCGAAGGCAACGACCTCTATCACGAGTTCATCGAATCCAAGGTCAACGCCGATCCGAAGAACCCCGATCCGAGCGTGAAGTCGAAGTGCGCGCTGGTGTTCGGCCAGATGAACGAGCCGCCCGGCGCCCGCGCCCGCGTCGCGCTCACGGGTCTGACCATCGCGGAAGACTTCCGCGACAAGGGCCAGGACGTGCTGTTCTTCGTCGACAACATCTTCCGCTTCACCCAGGCCGGCTCGGAAGTGTCGGCGCTGCTCGGTCGTATTCCTTCGGCGGTGGGTTATCAGCCGACGCTGGCCACCGACATGGGCGCGCTGCAGGAGCGCATCACCACCACGCAGAAGGGCTCGATCACCTCGGTGCAGGCCATCTACGTTCCGGCCGACGACTTGACCGACCCGGCGCCCGCGACCTCGTTCGCGCATCTTGACGCGACCACGACGCTGTCGCGCTCGATCGCCGAAAAGGGCATCTACCCGGCGGTGGACCCGCTCGACTCGACCTCGCGCATGCTCTCCCCGCTGGTCGTCGGCGAGGAGCATTACGCGGTCGCCCGTCAGGTCCAGCAGGTGCTGCAGCGCTACAAGGCGCTTCAGGACATCATCGCCATTCTCGGCATGGACGAGCTTTCGGAAGAGGACAAGCTGACCGTGGCTCGCGCCCGCAAGGTCGAGCGCTTCATGTCGCAGCCGTTCCACGTCGCCGAAATCTTCACGGGCTCGCCGGGCAAGTTCGTCGACCTCGCCGACACCATCAAGGGCTTCAAAGGCCTCGTGGAAGGCAAGTACGACCACCTGCCGGAAGCCGCCTTCTACATGGTCGGCACCATCGAAGAAGCCGTCGAGAAGGGCAAGAAGCTGGCGGCGGAAGCCGCCTAAGCTTCCTCATCTCGTCATCGCCGGGCTTGACCCGGCGATCCATCAAAGAGAATTTTGATGGATGGACCCGCGGGTCGAGCCCGCGGGTGACAAGCGGAAAACAACGGATAGCCCATGGCCACCTTCCACTTCGATCTCGTCTCTCCGGAAAAGCTCGCCTTCTCGGGCGAGGTCGACCAGGTCGACATCCCCGGCGTCGAGGGTGACTTCGGCGTGCTGGCAGGGCATGCGCCGGTCGTGGCGGCGATCCGCCCCGGCATTCTCACGATCACCACCGGCGGCAAGCACGAGAAGATCATCGTGCTCGGCGGCATCGCCGAGGTCTCCGAAAAGGGCCTGACCGTGCTCGCCGACGTCGCGACGTCGCTGGCCGAGCTCGATCGTGCCCAGTTCGCCGAGACGATCGCGGAGATGGAAGAGAGCCTGAAGGAGCACGAAGGCGGCGAGCTCGATCACGCCATCGAGCGGCTCGACCACTTCAAGAGCATCCAGCATCAGCTCAACGCGACGGCTATGCACTAAGCCCCGGGGCACCACTCCGGGGCTCAGGTCTGAAATTCCTGAACAGGTTCAGCGCTCGTCACCGACCGTGGCGGGCGCTGAAACTTTGTTGACCGAGAGATGAGGGTCTCTCACACGCGCAGCCGCAAATGGCCGGCCGAAATCCTCCAACGATTTCAACCCCGTTCTACTGTGCATGGGGTTGTTTTCGCGGTTTTCAGTTTGCGAAGGGCGCAAACTGGCCGGCCACTGCGCGATAGACCTCGCGCCGAAACGGCACCACGATGTCGGCGACGCGGTCGAGGCGCTCCCAGCGCCAGGCGTCGAACTCGGCGGGCTGGCCGTTGCGCGGCGTCAGCGGGTCGATCTCGTCATCCGTGCCGGTGAAGCGCAGCGCGAACCACTTTTGACGCTGGCCGCGGAATTTCGCCAGGCGATGCGTCTGCGGTCCGTCGTAGGGCGGGAATTCGTAAGTGTACCAATCGGTCTCGCCGAGATAGTCCGCGCTGACGACGCTGGTCTCCTCCCAGAGCTCGCGCATCGCCGCGTCGCGCAGGTTCTCGCCCTCGTCGACGCCGCCCTGCGGCATCTGCCAGTCGAGGCCAGGCAGGATGATCTCGGGCCCGTCGCCCTTGAAGCGGTGGCCGATAAGCACGCGGCCATCGGCATTGAACAGCGCGATCCCCACATTGGGGCGGTAGGGCTTTTCAGTCGTCACGCGCAATCTCTCATCATCGTCCCGGCGATGCATTAGCACCGAAGGCGGGGCGAATCCGATTTATCGGTCCGCCAGCGCGGAAAATTCCTGCACCACGCGTTCATAGACCGGGCGCTTGAACGGAATGATCAGTCCGGTCAAATTCTTCATCGGCTCCCAGCGCCAGCTGATGAACTCGGCCTTGTGGCCGCCGCCGCCGGGCTTTTCGACGTTGATCTCGCTGTCCTTGCCGGTGAAGCGCACCGCGTACCATTTCTGGCGCTGGCCGCGGTAGCGGCCTTTCCAGGCGCGTCCGGCGACCGTGCGCGGAATGTCGTAAGTGAGCCAGTCCGGGACCTCGCCGAGCCGCTCCACCGAGCGGACGCTGGTCTCCTCGTACAGCTCGCGCTTGGCGGCTTCCCAGGTGTCCTCGCCGGGATCGACGCCGCCTTGCGGCATCTGCCAGACATGGGTGTCGTCGACATGCTCGATGCCGCCGGCACGGCGGCCGATGAACACGCGTCCTTCCTTGTTGAGCAGCATCACACCGACACAGGTCCGGTAGGGCAGATCCTCGTAACGCGCCATTCCGCCAGACCTCTCACATGCTGCCGGTACGGCTGAACCGGTCCCCCGTCAGGACAAGCGCCGCACCAATCCGTTGATTTAGCTGGATTTTGATTTCAGCATCGCGGTTGTCAATGGCACCAGGAGAATGCCCCGGTCGGCCAATGTCTTGGTCCACGCGGCGATGCGGTCGATCGAGACGGGCAGGGCGGAGGCCGTGCCGACGGCGATGCCGCGCTCGCGTGCCGTCGATTCAAGCTTGTTCAGGGCACGGTCGATCTCGGTCGCCGTCGGCACCACGTCGATCGCGATGTCGCCCCTGCCGAACGGCATGGCCTGGCTCGCTGCCGTCTGGGCTGCGATGCTGCGGGGCGAGGAGCCGTCGTCGAAGAAGCCGAGGCCGCGCTTGGCCGCCTCGCGGACGATCGGCTGCATCGCCGGTTCGGTCGCGATGAAGCGGGCGCCCATGAAATTGGCGATGCCGGCATAACCCTGCATCCGGCTCAGATGCCAGTACAGGCGGTCCATGTTCTGGTCGGCGCTGAGCGAGGTCAGCAGCGTCTGCGGTCCCGGGTCGTTGTCGGGAAAATCGTAGGGCTCCATCGGGATCTGGAGGAAGATCTCGTGGCGCTGCGCACGGGCCCGCTCGGCGAGCTTGCCGGGATCGGCGCCATAGGGCGTGAAGGCCAGCGTCACCGCCCCCGGCAGCTTCATAATGGCGTCCGTGGTCTTGGCGGCGCCGACGCCGAGCCCGCCGATCACGATGGCGACGACAGGCATCTTGGCGGCCTTGGCGCGATCGGCATCCGCGGCATAGACGTTAAACGGCTTCAGCCCGTCGGCCACCACCGGGATCATGCCGTAGCGCGATTTCTCCAGCAGCTTCGGATTGATCCCGGCCATCACGGGCGGCGGGGCTGACGCTGCAGCCTCGCCCTTGTCGGCGCCATCGCCGCCGCCGATGACCACGTCGTGGCGGGCGCCGGTGGAGCCGTCGATCATGGTGACGGTCTTCTGCTCGCCGGGAGAGGCCTGCTTGGGCGCCTCCTTGGTCTCGTGCTTGCTGTCCTGAGCTGCGGCGGGCTTGTCGTCCGCTGCCTTGTCCGCCGGCTTGATCGCGATCCGGGTCATCGGCTCGCCGCCGAGCGGATCCTTGTTGAAGAGGGCGAAGCCGGCAAAGGTGACAAGGAACAGGCCGAGCAGCACGGCAAGCAGCTGCGTGGCCGTGAACGGCAGCCGCAGCCGGCGTTTCCGGCGCGGCTTGTCCTGTCCGAGCGGGGCGCTCAGATCATCGGCCGTTTCAGTCATGCGCGATCCCGAATCACTGCGAATGACGATACCACGCCGAGGTCAAGCGGCGGCAGGCCGGGAGAGGCCGGGGATGCCGGGAGTTCCCAAGCAAAAAGGGCGGCTCCTGGAGCCGCCCTTCAGGGATCGCGTGATGCGCGAGCTGGTTCGTCGACCTAGTTCGCCGCTTTGGGCTTGTCGGTCGTGGCCTTGCTATCGCCGCCGGGCGCGGGCGCGGCCGAGGCGCTGTTCTTGATTCCGTGGAGCAGGTCGCCGGCGAGCTTGAGCGCCTTGTCGTCCTTGGCGTCCGGCGGGACGTAGGATTGCGAGCCGGTCTTCTCGTCGCCGTCGTTCTTGAGATGGCCGCGCAGCGAAGCCTCGCCCTTGGTGTCGGTGCGCGCCTTCAGCTCGTCCGGCACGTCCTGCAGCACCTCGATATCGGGCACGATGCCCTTGGCCTGGATCGACTTGCCCGACGGCGTGTAATAGCGCGCCGTGGTCAGGCGCAACGCGCCGTTGCCGCTGCCGAGCGGAATGATGGTCTGCACCGAGCCCTTGCCGAACGAGCGCGTGCCGACGATGGTCGCGCGCTTGTGGTCCTGCAGCGCGCCGGCGACGATCTCGGACGCCGAGGCCGAGCCGCCATTGACCAGCACGATGACCGGCTTGCCCTTGGTGAGGTCGCCGGAATGCGCGGTGCGGCGCTGGGTCTCCTCGGCATTGCGGCCGCGGGTCGAGACGATCTCGCCCTTCTCCAGGAAGGAGTCGGAGACGGTGACCGCTTCCTCGAGCAGGCCGCCCGGGTTGTTGCGCAGGTCGATGATGAAGCCCTTGAGCTTGTCGCCGCCGATCTGGTTCGTGAGGTTGCCGACCTCGCGCTTCAGCCCTTCGGTGGTCTGCTCGTTGAAGGTGGTGATGCGGATATAGCCGATGTCGTCCTGCTCCACGCGCGCACGCACCGAGCGGACGCGGATGTTGTCGCGCACCAGGGTGACGTCGATCGGATTGTCCTGGCCCTTGCGGATGATCTTGAGCTTGATCTTGGTGTTGACCGGGCCGCGCATCTTCTCGACCGCCTGGTTCAGGGTCAGGCCCTGCACCGCCTCGTCGTCGAGATTGGTGATGATGTCGTTGGCCATGACGCCGGCGCGCGAGGCCGGCGTGTCGTCGATCGGCGAGACCACCTTGATGAGGCCGTCTTCCATCGTGACCTCGATGCCGAGGCCGCCGAACTCACCGCGCGTCTGCACCTGCATGTCGCGGAAGCTCTTGGCGTCCATGTAGCTGGAATGCGGATCGAGGCCGGTGAGCATGCCGCTGATGGCCGATTCGATCAGCTTGGTGTCGTCGGGCTTCTCGACATAGTCGGAGCGCACGCGCTCGAACACGTCGCCGAACAGATTGAGCTGGCGATAGGTGTCCGCGGTGGCGGCTCGTGCGCTGGAGCCCATGAAGACCGCGCGCGGCTGGGTCACGAACAGCGTCAGCGCTGCACCGGTGGCGGCGCTGAGGAGGATTACTGAAGTCTTGCGCATCATCCGCGAACCTTCTCGCCTTCATTTGCGGCCCACCATGGGCCTGGATCGATTGGAGTGCCGTCCTTACGGAACTCGACATACAGCACAGGTTGACTCGCGTTCGTCGCGAGAATGGAGGCGACTTGAGATGTCGACCCCATGGTCGCGACCGGCTCTCCCGTGAGCACGAACTGTCCGATGTTGACCGAAATACGCTCCATCCCGGCGATCAGGACATGATACCCGCCCCCGGCATTGAGGATCAAGAGTTGTCCATAGCTGCGGAACGGGCCGGAATAGACCACCCAGCCGTCACACGGCGTTGTGACCTGGGAGCCGGGCTTGGTTGCCAGCGAAATGCCCTTCTGAACCCCGCCGACCCCGTCGGAACCGCCGAAATCCCTGATCTTGTTACCGTTAACTGGAAGCGGCAGCAGACCCTTGGCTGAGGCGAACGCGATGGCGGGGGTGGTCCGGGACCGGTCCTTGAATGCGCCCGGGCCCGACTTGGCGCTAGCGGCCGCCAGCTTGGCTTCCTTGGCCTCGGCCTGCCTTGCGGCCTCGGCCGCTTTCTCGGCGGCCTTGGCGGCGCTCTGCAGGTCCTGCTCCATCTTGGTGATCAGGCCCTGGAGATCGCCGACCTGCTTCGACAGCATGATCGCGCGCGCGTTCTCGGCGTCGAGATCCTTTTCGCGCGCCGCCTGCTGGCGCTGCCGCTCCTCGACCAGGGCGGTGAGCCGGGTCTGGTCGCTACGGACCCGGTCGCGGTCGGCGGCGAGCTGGTCGCGCTCGGAAGCGATGGTCTTGCGCAGGGCCACGAGCTCGCCGAGCTCGCTTGCGATCTTCTCGGCGCGGCCGCGCAATTCCGGCACCACGGCGCCGAGCAGCATCGCCGTGCGCAAGGATTGCAGCGCGTCTTCGGGCCGCACCAGCAGCGCCGGCGGCGTCCGCCGCCCGGCCCGCTGCAACGCCGCCAGCACCTCGACGATGTCGCCGCGGCGCGAATCCAGCGACGCGCGCATCTCCTGCTCGCGGCCGTTCAGGCTTCGCAGCCGCGCTTCGGTGTCGTCGATCTTGGTCTCGACCGTGCGCACATTGGCGGCGGTGTCGATCAGCTGCTGATTGAGCTGGGTGCGGTCCTTCCCCAGCGAGGTGATCTCGGCCTTGAGCTTGGCCTGTGCCTCTTCCGCGCTCTTCTGCCTGGCGCGGGCGGCTTCCAGCTCCTGCTCGCGCTGCTTGATGGCTTCGGGCGAAATGGCTGCGGTCTGCGGCGGCGCAGTCTGAGCCTGCGCGAGGCTTGCGCCCAGAACGCCTGTTTGCAGGACGCCTGTATCCAAGACGCTCGCGATCAGCAGCAGGTTGAGGACAGGCGCTCGCATCGCTTAGGCAAAGATGCTCGTTGTGGCGCGCATCACGCGCGGTGATAGGGATGGCCGGCCAGAATGGTGGCGGCCCGGTAAAGCTGTTCCAGAAGCATGACGCGGACCATTTGGTGCGGCCAGGTCGCAGAGCCGAACGCGATCGCGAGCTTGGCCTTACGGCGCAATTCGGGCGAAAGTCCGTCCGCCCCTCCGATCATGAAGATAGTATGTCCGGTGCCTTCGTCCCGCCAGCGCGCCAGATGCCGTGCGAATACGGTGGAATCGAGATTCTGCCCGCGCTCGTCCAGCGCCACCAGGATGGATTTTTCCGGGACATGCGCCGAGATCGCCGCGGCCTCCTCGGCCATCCGCGTCGCTGTGTCCCGCGCACGGCTTTCGGCGACTTCGTAGACGCTCAGCCCGCGGAATCCGAGCTTGCCGCCGGCTTCGCTGAACCGCTCGAAATAGCGGTCGGCAAGCTCCCGTTCGGGCCCCTGCTTCAGCCGGCCCACCGCAATGACGGCAACACGCATGATATCTTCAGGCTTGATCTCTTCAGGGTCGCGTTTTCAACACCGCGCGCATGATGCGCGCGCACGACGCTAGCATGCGCGTCAGCCGATTCGAAATCGGCCAGCGAGCCTAGATCGCCTTGGAGCCTAGATCGCCTTCGCCGCCCCTGGGCCCTGCGTGTACAATCGCTCGAGATTGTAGAATTCGCGGACCTCGGGTCTGAACACGTGCACGATCACGTCGCCGGAATCGATCAGCACCCAGTCGCAATTGGGCAAGCCCTCGACATGGATGTTCTTGATGCCGTTCTCCTTCAGGCTCTTGGTGACGTTTTCCGCGATCGCGCCGACGTGCCGGTTAGCCCGGCCGGTGGTGACGATCATGTAGTCGGAGTACGCCGATTTGCCGCGAAGGTCGATGGTGACCGTCTCTTCCGCCTTCATGTCCTCGAGGCGGGAGAGGATCAGGCTCAGCGTCTTGTCGGCGTCGGGTTGCGCCTCCAAGGCCGCAGCTTTGGTCGATGTTTTACGCGCCGGCTTGGCAACCTTGGGTAAAACAGGCTTCGTCGAAGCTGACTTCGGGGAAGTAGACTTGGACAATACAGATGCGGTCAGGGACCATTCCTTTCACTGTATCGCGAACGCCGAATCCGGCGTCCACCGGTTACACTACATCATGTGGGGTTAAGGGTTTCAATATGCCAGAGAGGCCCGAAGCCCCCACGCCCCCCAAGGTCTGACTCACTTCGTACCTTTCCAGCTTCCGTCCGGGTTCCGCAGGCCCGTCGAGGACAGGTTCAGCTTCATTCCGGTCAGGAAGACCCAGGCCGGCGCCGGTTGATCAGCGAGCAGCGGGGCCTTCTTCTCGGGCAGGCGGTAGCGCGCCAGCGCCTTGGCAGCGGGCGAGGCGAGGGCGCGAAAACTCTGCGGCGGGCGATCGACCACCGCGATCGGCACCTGGTCGGCGATGCGCCGCCAGTGCTGCCAACGATGGAATTGAGCGAGGTTGTCGGCGCCCATGATCCAGACAAAGCGCAGGCCCGAGAGGCGGCGGCGCAAGGTGTTGATCGTGTCGATAGTATAGCGGGTGTGAATGACGGATTCGAGACAGCTGACCTCGATCCTGGGATCGTCGGCGACGTCGCGCGCGGCCTGCATGCGCGCGCCGAGCTCATGCAGCGGGCCGTTCTCCTTCAGCGGATTGCCGGGGGTCACCAGCCACCACACGCGATCGAGTTGCAATCGCTTCAGCGCGAACTGGCTGATGGCCCGATGCGCCTGATGCGGCGGGTTGAACGAGCCGCCGAGCAGACCGATGCGCATGCCCTCCGTGTAAGGCGGGACCGCTTGCGCCAAGAAGCGCGGCAGGACGAAATCGTTGTTCAATGCCCGCGCCTCGCGACGTTTACGGCCGCGTCTGCCCGGTGCCGTGGACGCGATATTTGAAGCTCGTCAATTGCTCGGCGCCGACAGGGCCGCGGGCGTGGAAGCGCCCGGTGGCGATGCCGATCTCGGCGCCGAAGCCGAACTCGCCGCCATCGGCGAACTGCGTCGAGGCGTTGTGCAGCACGATTGCCGAATCGACCTCGCTGAGGAACTTGTTCGCCGCAGCCTCGTCGGCACTCACGATCGCATCGGTGTGGTGCGAGCCGTGATTCTGGATGTGCGCGATCGCGCCGTCGACGCCGTCCACCACCTTCGCCGCGATGATCGCATCGAGATATTCGGTGTCCCAATCGTCGTCGCTGGCGGGTTTGACGCGCGCGTCCGTTTTCTGCACCGCGTCGTCGCCCCGCACTTCGCAGCCCGCATCGAGCAGCATCTCGACCAGCGGCTTCAGATTCTTGCCGGCGGCGGCGCGGTCGACCAGCAGCGTCTCGGCCGCGCCGCAGACGCCGGTGCGGCGCATCTTCGCGTTGAGCACGATCGACTTCGCCATGGCGAGATCGGCGCTGGCATCGACATAGACGTGGTTGACGCCTTCGAGATGCGCGAAGACAGGCACGCGCGCTTCCTGCTCGACGCGGGCGACGAGGCTCTTGCCCCCGCGCGGCACGATCACGTCGATGGCACCGTTCAATCCTGACAGCATCATGCCGACCGCGGCGCGGTCGCGCGTCGGCACCAGCGTGATCGCAGCTTCAGGCAGGCCGGCTTCGCGCAGGCCCTGCACCAGACACTCGTGGATGGCGCGGCAGGAACGGAAACTGTCGGAGCCGCCGCGCAGGATCACGGCGTTGCCGGATTTCAGGCACAGCACGCCGGCGTCCGCCGCCACGTTCGGCCGGCTCTCGAAGATCACGCCGACGACGCCGAGCGGCACGCGCACGCGCTCGATGGTCATGCCGTTCGGCCGCTGCCAGCTCTCGGTGACGGTGCCGACCGGATCGGCGATGCCGCGCACAATGGCGATACCCTCGGCCATGCCCTCGATCCGCGCCTCGGTCAGCGTCAGGCGGTCGATGAAGGCGGAGGTGGCATTGCCGGAGGCGCGGGCCTCGGCGACGTCCTCGGCATTGGCGGCGAGAATGGCGGCCGCACGGCTGCGGATCGCCCGCTCCATGGCATCCAGCGCCCGGTTCTTCTGCTCCGGCGGCGCCAGCGCCAGCACCCGCGCGGCCGCGCGGGCACGGGTGGCGAGATCGGACATCAGCGCCTGGAGATCGGCATTGCCGTCGACGGCTTTGAGGGGGGCGGCCATTGGAGTTTCAACCTTCTGCTAAGGCGGTGTCCTAGCACGGAAATCCCGCTTTTGCGAAGGGCGGGCAGGGTATGGCAGGGGCCCGACCGGCGGGGCAGGCTCGTTCACTGGCCTATCACCGGCGTCATGGCCGGGCCTGGCCCGGCCATCCACGCCTTGGCTGGCTCCGAAAGAACGTGGATGCCCGGGACAAGCCCAAGCATGACGGTAAGTCCCTTACCCGCCCACCACCAGATCGTCGCGGTGGATCATCTCGGCGCGGCCGCTGATGCCGAGGATGGCCATCACGTCCGGGGAGGAACGGCCCCTGATCCGCTCGGCCTCGTCGGCGTCGTAGGCGATCAGGCCGCGGCCGACCTCGCTAAAGTCGGGGCCGCGCACGATCACGGCATCGCCGCGGGCGAACTGGCCCTCGACCTTGATCACGCCGGCCGGCAGCAGGCTGGCGCCGGCGCGTAGCGCCGTGACCGCACCGGCATCGATCGTCAGCGTGCCCTTCGGCTCCAGCGTGCCCGCGATCCAGCGTTTGCGCGAGGTGATGGGGTTGGCGGGCGTCAGGAACCAGGTGCAGCGGCCGCCATCGGCGATCGCCTGCAGCGGATGCTCGATCTTGCCGGAGGCGATCAGCATATGCGTGCCGCCTGTCGTGGCGATCTTGGCCGCCTCGACCTTGGTGCGCATGCCGCCGCGCGACAGCTCGGATTCGGCATCGCCCGCCACCGCCTCGATCTCCGAGGAGATGCTCTCGACCACCGGAATCAGCTTGGCATTCGGGTTGTTCTTCGGCGGGGCGTCGTAGAGCCCGTCGATGTCGGACAGCAGCACGAGCAGGTCGGCACTCGCCATGGTGGCGACGCGCGCGGCGAGGCGGTCGTTGTCGCCGTAGCGGATCTCGTTGGTCGCCACCGTGTCGTTCTCGTTGATCACGGGGATGGCGCGCCATTCCAGCAGCTTGCCGATGGTGGAGCGCGCGTTGAGATAGCGGCGGCGCTCCTCGGTGTCCTGCAGCGTCACCAGGATCTGGCCGGCGCCGATGCCGTGGGCCCCGAGCACCTCGGACCAGATCCGCGCCAGCGCGATCTGGCCGACCGCGGCCGCGGCCTGGCTCTCTTCCAGCTTCAGCGGGCCGCGCGGCAATTTCAGCCGGCTGCGGCCCAGCGCGATCGAGCCGGAGGAGACCACGAGGACGTCGCGCCCTTCCTCGTGCAGCTTGGCCATGTCGTCGGCAAGCGCGGCCAGCCAGGACGCCCGCACCTCGCTCTTGTCGGAATCGACCAGCAACGCCGAGCCGACCTTGACGACGATGCGGCGGAATTGACTGAGTTCGGGGCTGGCCATCATGCGCTTGGACGATCTGCTCTGCGTTGGAAACGGCGGAGCGAAAGAGCGGCGCCGATAGGCCCGCTTTTGCAGCAGGACGATGTCCGGCGCAAGGCGGCCGGCATGGTAAACGGCCAAGATCGGCCTTGTCCGGGACGCTGCTCTGGTCCTAATTGATACCAATCAAAATGGGGTCAAAGGGGAAACGCATGGATCGCCGCGAATTCATGGCCGGATGTATCGCTCTGCCGCTGCTGGCGCAGGCGGGTGAGACGCACGCGCAGGCCGGGCTGACCAAGATCATCTTCCCGTTTGCGGCAGGGGCCGGCGGCGACACGCTGTGCCGCTTGCTCGCGCAGGAGATGGCACCGGTGCTGCAACGGACCATGGTGGTCGAGAACCGCACCGGCGGCGACGGCCTGATCGGCATCAAGGCGGTGAAGGGGGCTAGCCCCGACGGCAGCATGGTGCTGGTGACGACGGGTCCGACCATGTACCTGCTGCCGATGGTGGAGAAAACACCGAGCTTCGATACCGCCAAGGATTTCATGCCGGTGTCGCTATTGGCGCGGTTCGAATTCGCGCTGGTGATCAACCCGGCGGTCGAGGCGGCCGATTTCAGGAGCTTCGTGGCGTGGCTGAAGGCGCATCCGGACAAGACCTCGTTCGGCGTGCCGAGCAACGGCACCATTCCCCACTTCACGGGCTCCAAGCTCGAGAAGGACCTCGGCATTCCCCTCACCCGCGTGCCCTATCGCGGCAGCGCGCCGATCCTCAACGACCTCGTCGGCGGTCACATCGCGTTCGGCATCACGACGCTGGCGGATGCGCTGCCGCAGCATCGCGCCAAGGGCGTCAAGATCATCGCGGTGTCGAGCGCCGAACGTTCGCCGTTCGCGCCTGAAGTGCCGACGCTGAAGGAGAGCGGCATCGATCTCGTTGCCGACGCCTGGTACGGCATGTGGCTTCCCGCCGGCAGCCCGCCGGACTTCGCCGGCAAGCTCGCCGCGGCCGCGAGTGCGGCGCTGGCCAAGCCGGAGGTGAAGGAGAAGCTCACCGCGATCGGCCTCATTCCGGTCGGCTCGGCCCCGGACGGATTGACCAAGGAACTCGCCGCCAACACCGCGTTGTGGCAGCCGATCGTGAAGGCGACAGGCTACAAGATCGAGAATTGAACCGTAATCGTGAATTCGGCCCCGCTAATGGAACAGCAACTGCTTGGCGCCGCGCGATTGTTTGCGAGTCACTATCAGATCGTCGTATGCGACGATCCGCGCAGACCGCTTGGTGCTGATGAGAATTGGAACCACGAGAAATCCAAACGGGGCTTTGCAGGCGCGCCCACGTTCCGCATGATCAATACCGAAGCTGATCTCAATGACCATTGGGTCGAGCTTGTCGCCGCTAGCCGGCCGCCCTCGTTCGATGAATGGCAGCGGATCACTTGCGTCCACTTCCGATCCGGGAGCGGACGGGTTCACGTCATGTCGGTGATCGACAATGAGTCTGCATATTCGGCAGGCGTGGAGCCGGGCGATTATTCGCTCTATGCGGCCGCGCAAAATCTTGGAATCGATCAATTGAGCCTCGGCGAGAGTACGAAGCTCACTGATCTCGAATTCGCCCAGCGAAAAGATGTCGAGTGGTATCGCCTCTTTCTGGTTCCGGGCAGGCCGGACGTCGAAGGACGGCTCGTGGACCGCCCTTGAGACGTGCCGAGCCATAATTTGATTTACATCTTCGCGCGCTGCGCGATGCCGTCCTTGATGGCGGCGAGCTCTGTCTCGTCCCAGATGCCGATCAAGACCCCGTTCTTCACCTGGAGCTGGTTGTCCGCATAGGCCGCGATCTTCTCGCGGGGCGTGGTGATGTGGCCGTTCGGATGCAGCGCCCAGTCGAACAGCTCGGCTTGCAATCGCGCGACGATGCCGGCGCATTCGGGATCGTCGCCGCGGTCCAGATATTCGTCCGGATCGGTCTCGAGGTCGTACAGCATCGGGCGGAAGCCGGAGGCGTGGACGTATTTCCAGCGGCCGTCGAACACCATGAACAGGCGGCAGCGCTCGATCGGCTGGTTCAGCTTCAGCCTGACGTCCTGCATGGCGTAGTCGTATTCGGAGAACGCCACCTTGCGCCAGTCCGGGGGCGTCGGTCCGCGCAGCAGCGGCAGCAGTGAGCGTCCCTCGAGGATGTGGCCCGGCACCTTGCCGCCGAAATAATCGACGAAGGTGGGGGCGAGGTCGATGGCCTCGACCAGCGCGTCGCTGCGCGTGCCGCGCGTGGAATCGGCCTCCTTCGAGGGGTCGATGATAACAAGCGGAATCTTCGCGGATTGCTCGTGGAACAGATCCTTCTCGCCCATCCAGTGATCGCCGAGATAATCGCCATGATCCGACGTGAACACGATCATGGTCGTATCCAGCAGATCGCGCTCGCCCAAGAACTTCATCAGCACGCCCATCTGGTCGTCGATCTGGGTGATCAGGCCCATATAGGTCGGGATCACCTTCTCGCGGGCATCGTCGCGCGCCATGTTGCGGGAGTAGCGCATGTCCATATAGGCGCCGAACACCGGATGCGGATTCTGCCGCTCGCGCTCCGAGCGGATCACCGGGATCATGTCTGATGTCGAATACATGCTGGCATAGGGCTCGGGCGCGATATAGGGCCAGTGCGGCTTGATGTAGGACAGATGCAGGCACCACGGCTTGCCGTCGGTCTCGGCCTCGCTGATGAAGTCCATCGCGCGCCGGGTCATGTAGGGCGTCTCGGAATGCTCCTCCGGCACGCGCGCGGCCTTGTCGGCGTGCACCAGCAGCCAGCCGTTCTGCAAGCTGCCGTCGTCGGCCGCGCCTGAATTGGCCCAGTGCTCCCAGGGATTGGTGGCTTCAAAGCCCTGCTGGCGCAGATACTCATCGTACTTCGGGCGCGGCCGCCCGGTCGGATGCAGGCCATCGTCGCGCTCGTAGGGCTCGAACCCGCATTCGGCGACATGCACGCCGATGACCGATTCCGGGGGGATGCCGAGCGCCTTCATGCCCTCGAGATCGGGCGCCATGTGGGTCTTGCCGACCAGCACGTTGCGCACGCCGATCTTCTTGAGGTGATCGCCGAGCGTGGGCTCGCCAACGCGCAGCGGCCAGCCGTTCCAGTGCGAGCCGTGCGAGCGCATGTAGCGGCCGGTGTAGAACGACATCCGCGAGGGCCCGCAGATCGGCGATTGCACATAGGCCTTGCTGAACAGCACGCCGCGCCTGGCCATGGCGTCGATGTTGGGCGTCTTCAGCGTGGGATGGCCGGTGCAGCCGAGATAGTCATAGCGAAGCTGGTCGCACATGATCCAGAGAACGTTCTTCGCGCGCGCCATGCGTCGTCCCTTGTCGTTTCTTGATTGTTCGATGCTGCGCTATTGAAGGCGTGAAGACAAGCCGGTGCTGCGCTTGCCCGCAGCCACACACTCCGCTGTCGTCCCTGCGAACGCAGGGACCCATAACCCCAGGGAGTGGTTTGGCGAAGACTCGTCGTTCGGTAATACGACCATCCGCAATCGAGAGATCACGCGGTATGGGTCCCTGCGTTCGCAGGGACGACAGCGGAGGGACTCTACGCCGACCAGGGCTCGGCTTCCGCCGCGCTCTTGGCCTTGGCCGACACCGGGGCTTCGCCGATCACCTCGGCCAGCGCGCGCAAGGCTTCCTTGACGCCCTGGCCGGTGACGCCGGACAGCAACAGCGGGGTCTTCTTGGCGGCGCGCTTCAGCCGCTCCTTCTGCTTCTTCAATTCGTCCGGCTCGACCGCGTCGATCTTGTTCAGCGCGACGATCTCGATCTTGTCGGTGAGCTGGCCGCCATAGGCGTCGAGCTCCTTGCGCACCGTCTTGTAGGCCTTGCCGGCATGCTCGCAGGTTGCGTCGACCAGGTGCAGCAGCACGCGGCAGCGCTCGACATGGCCGAGGAAGCGGTCGCCGAGACCGGCGCCTTCATGCGCGCCCTCGATCAGGCCGGGAATGTCGGCCAGTACGAATTCGCGGCCGTCGGCATTCACGACGCCGAGCTGCGGATGCAGCGTGGTGAAGGGATAGTCGGCGATCTTCGGCTTTGCCGCGCTGACCTTGGACAGGAAGGTCGACTTGCCGGCATTGGGCAGGCCGACGAGACCGGCATCGGCGATCAGCTTCAGACGCAGCCAGATCCAGCGTTCCTCGCCGGGCTGGCCGGGATTGGCGTTGCGCGGCGCGCGGTTGGTCGACGACTTGAAATGCGCGTTGCCGAATCCGCCATTGCCGCCCTCGGCCAGCACGAACTTCTCGCCGACCTTGGTGAAGTCGTGGATCAGCGTCTCGCGGTCCTCGTCGAAGATTTGGGTGCCGACAGGCACCTTCAGCACGATGTTCTTGCCGTTGGCGCCGTGGCGGTCCGAGCCGGAGCCGTTCTCGCCCTTCTGGGCCTTGAAGTGCTGCTGGTAGCGGTAATCGATCAGCGTGTTGAGGCCGTCGGCGACCTCGATGATGACGTTGCCGCCGCGGCCGCCATTGCCGCCGGAGGGGCCGCCGAATTCGATGAACTTCTCGCGGCGGAACGCCACGCAGCCGTTCCCGCCGTCGCCGGAGCGGATATAGACCTTTGCTTCGTCAAGGAATTTCATCGGCCATAGGTAGGCCAGCCGGTGCCTTGCGGCAACCCGGACAGGCCCGCAAATCGGCCGAATTTCCGCGAATTTGGGGCGTGCTTAACTAGCCGGCCGCTTCCGGATCAGGAATTTCTGCATCCCTTCCAGCACCAGCTCCTTGCGCTGGTTGAACACAGTGCTGCGCAGCGTCACCGCGCCGGTGGTGCGGCCCGGCACCAGCTCGGTGACCTCGAGCGCCGGATAGATCGTGTCGTCCGCGAACACCGGCTTGAGAAACCGGCTCGACTGCTCGAGGAAGCCGACCAGGGAGTCCTCGACCATGAACGGAAACAGGCCGGCGCCGGGCGCGGTGTGGATCAGGGTCTGGAAGCCGTGGGCGAGCAGATGTGGCATGCCGCGGCTGCGGCAATATTCCACGTCGTAATGCACGGGATGGGTGTCGCCGCTCGCGGTTTGGAATGCGGCGAACACCGCCGACGTCTGGGTCCGGCTCGGCAGCACGAACCGCTCGCCGACGACGAAATCCTCGAACCAGCGTTGCGCGGGGATCATGCGATGCAGGGCTGGATCGAAGTCGGTCATGGCTTAGCTCTCTTCTTGGCTCTCTCATCCTGTGGCCTGTATCGCTACCGCGATGCGAAGAGTGCGACAATCCGTTCAATTCGGCGTTGTGGGCTTGTCCCGGCGGCTCACGTCATTAAAACGACCGCAAGCAACACTACCAGCCGATTCCCGGCGCTCTCTCCCCGTGATTGCGAGCGCAGCGAAGCAATCCAGAACTGTATCCGCGGAAGCAGTCTGGATTGCTTCGTCGCACCAGCGCAAAATTGCTTCGCAATTTTGTCGCGGGCTCCTCGCAATGACGACCCTTGCAGTCCGATCCCATGCCCCTGTTCAAGAATCTCTCGGCCTATGACGATCGCTCCGCGCGCCTGGCCGGCATCGGACTCATGCTGCTGTCGATCTTCATGTTCTCGTTCGGCGATGCCATGGGCAAGTTCCTGGTCGGCACCTATTCGGTGGGGCAGCTCCTGTTCCTGCGCGCCTGTGCGGCGCTGCTGCTGCTGTCGCCGCTGATCTGGACGCAGCGTCACCTGTTCCTGCATCTGGAGCGGCCGGGTTTGCAGCTGGTTCGTGTCGTGCTGTCGACGCTGGAAGTCGCGGCCTTCTTCCTCGCCACCGTCTATCTGCCGCTTGCTGACGTCATCACCTATTATCTCGCCGGCCCGATCTTCGTCACCGCGATGTCGGCGATCTTCCTGGGGGAGAAGGTCGGCTGGCGGCGCTGGACCGCGATCCTGATCGGCTTCTGCGGCGTCCTGATCGCGCTGCGTCCCTCCGCGCAGACCGTCAGCCTGCCGGCGCTGATCGCGCTCGGCGGCAGCCTGTCCTTCGCGACCCTGATGCTGATCACGCGCAGCCTGCGCAAGACGCCCGACATCGTGATGGCGTCGTCGCAATTCGTCGGCACGTTCTCGCTCGGCGCGGTGCTGTCGGCGTTCCATTGGGTGCCGCCGACGCCGGGCAGCCTCGCGATCTTCGCGGCGGCCGGGCTGGTTTCGGTGACGGCGCTGTTCTGCGTCAACCGCTCGCTCAAGCTCGCGCCGGCCAGCGTCGTGGTGCCCTACCAATATTCGATGATCGTCTGGGCCGTGATCTTCGGCTTCGTCGTGTTCGGCGACGTCCCATCCATCGCAACGCTCGTCGGCGCCGCCATCATCATCGGCGCCGGGTTCTACATCTATCTGCGGGAGCGGGATCTCGGGCGTCCGAGTGAGGAAGTGAATCCGCCAGCGTAGCCACACTCACAACGTCATCCCCGGGCTCGCGGCTTTGCCGCGCCCAGGGATGACAGTTGTGAATGACGCTGCAGCGCGCCTACCTCATCCGTCTTGCGCTGCTCCAGCTCTTCAGCGAGGCCCACACGCCGCGCGACAGGCGGAAGCAATCGACCGGCGTCGAGGAGCCCAGCGCCAGAAATCGATGCAGCTGCACGCCGCTCCACTGGAAGCCGCACTTCTCCAGCACCTTGCGCGAGGCCGGATTGGTGACGCGCGCGCCGGCATAGAGGTTCTCGTCTTCGAACTCCTCGAAGAAGAAATCGATCGCGGCGCGCGCGGCCTCGGTGGCAAAGCCCCGGCCCCAATGCTCGACGCCGAGCCAATAGCCCAGTTCGGCATTCCCAGGCGTGGAGCAGTCGATGCCGACCATGCCGACCGGGCCGTTATCGTGCTCGATCAGGAACACGGTCTCAGCTCCGAGCGCGGCGGTGGCGCGGATGAACTCGACGGCGTCGTCCTGCGAATAGGGATGCGGCAGGCGGCGGGTGTTTTCCGCGACGCGGCGGTCGTTGGCGAGCCGGGCGATGGTCCTGACGTCGGCCAGCGTCGGCCGCCGCAAGGTCAGCCGTTCGGTGGCGACGACGCTGGGTCTCGCCTCGGCCAAGGTCACGCTCGAGAAATCCTGCAACATGTCCGGCTCCGTGAAAGTCACTAAGTCAAAGTGAACAAGTCAAAAGAAAAGGGGAGGCCGGTTTCCCGCCTCCCCTGGAGCCTTCGATCGCTATGATCTGGACTCCGCCGGTTCAGTCGGGACCGGCGGACTCCATTTGATCCACCGTCTATTCAGCAGCCTCTGCGATCGGGAGTACCGATACGAAGGTGCGGCCGTTGGCTTTGGCCTGGAACGCAACACGACCCTCGATCTTGGCGAACAGGGTATGGTCCGTGCCCATGCCGACATTAAGGCCGGGGTGCCAGGTGGTGCCGCGCTGACGCGCAATGATGTTGCCGGGAGTGACGAGCTCCCCGCCGAACGCCTTGATACCGAGGCGCTTGCCCTTGGAATCGCGTCCGTTACGCGATGAACCGCCTGCTTTTTTGTGAGCCATGGCTCGTCTCCGAAATCCTGCGTATGTCTAGGTCAATTCCTTGACGGAATCATTTCAAAATGTCTCACGCCTCAATTCGTGAATGGGCGTGATCGATCTTGCGTTACTCGGCGGCTTCCGCGGCCGGCTCCTTCGCCACCTTCTCCCGCTTCGGACGCGGGCCCTTGGTGGGCTTGGCGCCGTCGGTCAGGATCTCGCTGACGCGCAGAACCGTGATCTCGTCGCGATAGCCGCGCTTGCGGCGCGAATTCTTGCGGCGGCGCTTCTTGAACGCGATGACCTTGGGGCCGCGCTTGTGGTCGAGCACCTCGACTGCAACGGACGCGCCTGCGACCGTGGGAATGCCCAGCACCGGCGTGTCGCCGCCGACCACCAGAACTTCATTCAACTGCACGATCGAGCCGACTTCGCCTTCGATCTTGCCTACTTCGAGAACATCATCCGGCACGACGCGGTATTGCTTGCCGCCGGTTTTGATGACTGCGAACATCGTTCTTTCTCCGTGTTCAATCCCGGCCTCGTGACGGATTGTCCGGGCCGGCTTTTTGTCAGTCGCTACGGGTTTATCTGCGTTTTGTGCGGGTGGGGCTTATCCCCTTGAAAACCCACGCAAAAACAAGCGGCGCGAGAAACGCCCCGCGCCGGCTGTGGGACTTATAGCCGCCATCGGCCACAAGTCAAGGAAAACCGCGGAAAAAGGCCCGGATTTGAAGGATTTGGCCGGGCCGCCGGCTTTCATCCGAAATTCGACGGCCGTTGCAACAAACCGGTTCCCGCGCCGTTGTCCCGGCCGGAACAGGTAAGCGGGCAAGGGCTCTTCAATGGCAACGGACGAACTGGTCAAGACGACGACGGGCATCGCCCATCATGGCGCCGAGCGGCTGCCGTCGGTGGACATCGACAGCTTCAACATCGAGATCAAGGACGAGGACGGCTTCCTCGGCGACCGCGCCAGCAAGGGCGCGTTCCGCGACATCCTCGACCGCTGGCGCAAGCCGCTGCGCAAGACCGGCGAGGACCCGTTCGGCAAGGTGCCGACGGAGGAGATCAACAAGAAGACGCTGGATGCCATCATGATCGGCGACGACGCCGAGGCCGCGGCCGTGGTGCACAGCGCGATCGAGGATTTCGCCCAGGAGCTCGCTTATGTCACGCGCCGCTTCCTCAAGACCAAGGCCTGGGCCAAGACCGAGCGCATCATCGTCGGCGGCGGTTTCCGCGATTCCCGGCTCGGCGAGCTCGCGATCGCGCGCGCCGAGATCATCCTCAAATCCGAGGAGTTCAAGATCGACATGATGCCGATCCGCCATCACCCCGATGAAGCCGGCCTGATCGGCGCGCTGCATCTGGCGCCGTCCTGGATCTTCGAGGCCCATGACAGCATCATTGCGGTCGACATCGGCGGCACCAACATCCGCTGCGGCCTGGTGGAAACCGGCTGGAAAAAAGCCAAGGACCTGTCGAAAGCCAAGGTGGTGCATTCCGAGCTGTGGCGCCATGCCGACGACGAGCCGACGCGCGAAGGCGCGGTGAAGCGGCTCACCAAGATGCTGAAGGGGCTGATCACGGAAGCCGATAAGGAAGGCTACAAGCTCGCCCCCTTCATCGGCATCGCCTGTCCCGGCGTGATCAACGCCGACGGCTCGATCGAGAAGGGCGCGCAAAATCTGCCCGGCAATTGGGAGAGCAGCAAGTTCAACCTGCCGGCGAGCCTGCTCGAGGGCATTCCGCAGATCGGCGAGCACGACACCGCGATCCTGATGCACAATGACGGCGTGGTGCAGGGCCTCTCCGAGGTGCCGTTCATGCAGGACGTCGAGCGCTGGGGCGTGCTCACCATCGGCACCGGCCTCGGCAACGCCCGCTTCACCAACCGCCGCAAGGAGAACGGCAAGGACCGGGATTCCACGGACAACGGCAAGAAGAAGGGTAAAGACAGCAAGAAGAACGACGACGAGTAACCTTGACCGGTTAGGTTAAGGACCGGATTGCGTTGCGCACCGGCCGCCGCACGCTAGGGTCGAATCGTCGCCTCGCCTGGCCGGCGAAGCCGCCCTTCACGGCCAGAGTTTCAATGAGCGGCACCGGGACCGCCAGTGTTTACCGCGTCTGGCGGTCCCACCCCGTTTTTTCCGACCAGACCGGTGATTCGGCCCCCTGCGTGGCGCCGGCTGAGAAGCGGCCCATTTCCCTCAAAGTGCCGCCCAAATCCGCAATTGGCCTGGCCGTCACCGCGACATCCCAGGACGGAGCTGGAAAACCGGTCTGATTTTCGTCTCCCGCGCCTTGTCTGGCCGGCCATCCTCGCCTATTAACGCCCCCAACCACAGGGGCCCTGCCTCTATATGGCGCCTTCAGGAGAGGTGGCAGAGTGGTTGAATGCACCGCACTCGAAATGCGGCATAGGTGCAAGCCTATCGGGGGTTCGAATCCCTCCCTCTCCGCCAGCTTTGAAATCCGATCCGGCACTTTCTTCTCGTAGCCCGCGATGCGCTCTCGTCCGCCAAGCTGCAACAGGCTGCTCGACGGAAGACGGGGCAGAGCCCATGCCGCCGCTTCGAGACGCGAGCGTTGGTCTCCCCGATGTCTTGCGAGCAGAATGGCGGTCGTCGAAGAATCGGCCGTCATGACGAACGCCCCGCCTCGATGAGTTCGGCGAACCAGCCGAATGAAGCCTTCGGTATCCGCCGCAGCGAGACATAGTCCACATAGGCCAGGCCGAACCTGTTGCTGTACCCGGAATCCCATTCGAAATTGTCGAGCAGCGACCAGATGAAATAGCCGCGCAGATCGGCTCCGCTGGAGGCGGCGGCATTCATCGCCTCGATATAGGCCTTCAGGAATTCAATTCGGTCGCCATCGTTCACCGAACCCGTCTGGTCGGGCTCGTCGAAGCTGCCATATCCGTTTTCAAGGACGTAGATCGGCAGCCCATAACGCGCGTGGACGGACTGGATGGTTTGCCGGAAAGCTTCGGGATCGATCGGCCAGCCGATCGGCGTCAAGGGGGTGCCGGCAGGCTTGTCGCCGAAGTCGTAACCCAGCATCGAATCCGCGTTCTCCTTCACATAGACCGGACTGTAATGGTTCAGTCCAAACCAATCGACCGGACGGCAGATGCGCGCCATATCGCCGGGTTGCATATGCGGCTCGATCGCTGTCCGCATCGACGCAGGATAAGCGCCAACGCATTGCGGATCGGGAAAAACATCGTTCCAATACATGCTCAGGCGCGCCGCCGCAGCCGCATCGGCTTCGCTTGCGCTGGAGGGCCGACAGGGCTGCCGATTGTGAATGCATCCGATCGAGGCGCCAGCGACACTCGCGCGCAGCACGTCCACAGCAGCCCCGTGCGCGAGATTGACGTGGTGGATCATGCGGTGGAGCTCATCTTCGCGTCCGCGATCCCGCTTGCCGAGCGAGCGGCCGAAGAGAGTGAACATGGACGGCTCGTTGAATGTCGCAAACCGCTTGACCCGGTCGCCAAAGCGCCTGGCGGCCAGAGCCGCGTAGTCGGCGAACCATGTCGTGCACTCCCGGTTCAGCCAGCCGCCCCGCTCCTCCAGGGCCTGGGGCAGGTCCCAATGATAGAGGCACAGCCATGGCTCGATTCCGGCGGCCAAGAGCGCGTCGATCAAGCGGTCGTAGAATGCAAGGCCAGCTTCGTTGGCGGAGCCCGTCCCTTGCGGCAGCACGCGCGGCCAGGCCACGGAGAACCGGTAAGCCTGCACGCCCAGGGCCTTCATCAGGCCGACATCCTCGCGATAGCGATGATAATGGTCACACGCGACATCGCCGGTATCGTGATTCTTGATGGCACCGCTCTGACAGTAGACATCCCAGACGCTGAGCCCGCGCCCGTCCTCCCGCGTCGCGCCCTCGATCTGGAAGCTCGAGGTGGAAACGCCCCAGATGAAATCCGGGCGCAGGCTCGTGGTGTTCGCCAGTTGCGTTGTCGCCATGAACGACCTGCTTGCTCCAGCCCGCCGTGATTGTCGCGACATTGGTAATCATGCAGGTTCTGGACGGTATTGAGATAGCTCAACGAGTTCCGGCGCGGCCATGCAAAGGATTGACATCCCAAGACCGTTGCCGGGGGCCGCAATTGCAGAGAACCAGATGGGGCGGGGTCGTTGACGGCGACCTCAGCGGGAGCGGCTACTTTCGCGTCGCCGAGCGCAATGGCGTATTCTGGCTCGTCGATCCGGACGGAGGCCGTTTCCTCTCGAAGGGGGTCAATACGATCCGCTTCGATCAGGAACGCATTGGGGGGAGCGAGCGCGTGCCCTATGCCGAGGCCTGCCGGGCCAAGTATGGCAGCCTGCAGCTCTGGCGCGCGGCCGTGTCGGACCGGCTGGCAAGCTGGGCCTTCAACACGGTCGGCTGCTGGTCGGACGAGCTCGTTGCCGGTTCCGGATCGCACTTGCTGGCAACCACGCCGATCGCGGAGCTCGGCGCGTCCTTCCGCCTGCACCGGCGCAATCAAGTCTTCCCTGATGTCTTCGATCCCGAATTCTCGGCGCATATCCGCGCGAGCGCCGATCAGCGTTGCCGGCATCGCCGCAATGATCCCGGTTTGCTCGGGACCTTCATCGATAACGAGCTCTACTGGTCACCCGACTGGCGCAATACCGACGAGCTTCTGACGCTGTTCCTGAATCTGCCGTCTCGTCGGCCTGGCAGGGGCGCCGCTATCGCGGGACTGCAGGCGCGCTATCGGGAATTTGATCAGTTCAATGCGGTCTGGCGCACTCAGGCGCGATCCTGGCAGGAGCTCGGCAGAATCGAACATGTCGCGGCCCCGTTCGTCAGGCTTCGTCCCGGCGTCTTGAACGACGCTCTCGAGACCAAGGCCAATCTGGCAGATCCGGCCCGCGAGGCCTTCTCGGCAGATTGCGATGCCTTCGTGGCTGTCGTGGCTGACAGATATTTCGAACTGTGTGTCTCGGCCATCAAGACGGCCGATCCCAATCATCTCGTGCTCGGATCCCGGTTCGGTTATCAGCCGCCGGCAGGCGTGATCGCGGCTGCCGGCCGCCATCTCGATGTCATTTCCTTCAATTGCTACGAGTTCGACCCCGGTCCGGTCATCGACGCTTACGCTGCCGCCGGGAAGCCATGCCTCATCACTGAATTCTCATTTCGAGGCGACGACGCGGGCTTGCCGAATACGAAGGGAGGGGGCCCCCGAGTGGCGACCCAGACAGAGCGCGCCCGAGCTTTCGAGGGCTACGTTGCGGCGGCGCTCAGCAAGCCGAATGTGGTCGGCTATCACTGGTTCGAGCATGCCGATGAGCCGGCGCAGGGGCGATTTGACGGCGAAGATTCGAATTTCGGAACCGTCACGATCGAGGATCAGGTTTATGAAGAGCTGACGCGGACCATGACCAGGGTGAACGCATCGGCGGAGCGCATTCATGCTGCGGCTGTCCCGGCTCTCATCCAGGCGGTGAGCTCATGAAGCGGTCGGCGTCATGCATGCGGATTGGGGTCGCTTTCCTCCGTTAGCAGTCGAGTTGTGCGGCGGCGTCGTTCCATTCGCGCCAATGCGTTGGGAACACATCTACAGGCGCGCCGGTCTGCGAGTTTACCCAACCGCGCAGCACGCGGCGGCACGGGAAGACGAGCGCGTGTACCTCGCCGTCGGTATCAATCACCGCCAGTTGTACTTCACGATCAAATGGTGCTGCCGTGGATAGCCACATGGCGCGCTCCGCTTTTCGCAGGCGGGAGCGCAATGGTCTCTCAGCCACCGATGCCTACGGGCATTGCCTCGATCGGTGATATCGTCAGTATATCAGGTTTTGTCGCGAGCCGGCATAAATTGTACCGGCCGCCGAGTTGATCTTGTCGCGCAGGCGATGACAGAAGTCTTCGAGCACCGTCTGCAAGTTCTCGCAGCTAACGAGCAGCCGCTCGGCTTGTTCGCGCTCCGTCGTGCCGAAGGGATGGCCGTTGCAGGTCTCCCTGGCGCGGGTCACTCTATCACGGCCCTCTGCCGCCTTTCTCTCGGCAAATTCGAGATGGTCCAGCTCATTCGCGAGCTTATCCAGCTCGGCGAGCAACAACTTGGTGATGGCCGTTCGCTTGTCAGACGTCAGATCATCGCCGTTCAAAAGGCTGATGAAGTGATCCACATTGGCCTGGGCGATAAATCGGTGCATCGGACCCCCCGGTCCCAAGTTCACCACAACTCATTATGCGCTCTAACGGGGCAGTCGGAAATATATTTTTGTCGGGTCGATGAGGAAAAAACGACGCAAAGAGGTGCGCCGCGGCCGTTGTCGGCCACCAAGCAGAATGCCGACACTCGCTCTTGCAAGCATGCTGCAGCCGGTCGTCTTGAGCAGGATCAGGGTCGGACGGTCTGCTCGGGCAAACAACAGCGGCCGGCAGAAGCGCGGCCGCGCGCTCGGTCTGCGCTGACACCAAATCGTGGCCAGGACTACGAAGTTGCGTCAGCCGTGATGCGTCAGTTTGGTTGAGGTAAATCAACGTGCCGGTGCGAAAGCCGGCCAAGCTCAGCCGCCATTTGAGCGCGAAACGAGGTGGGAGAGTGAATCCCGTCAACAATTGTGTGCGGGCTGCCGCCTGCGCCGGCAAACTCATCGCATTAGGCCTGTGCGTCGCGATGTTGGGGGCGACGCTTGCATTGGATGGAGCGGGGCATGCGGTCGCCGCCGAGGTCGACGCCGCTGGCGTCACCGCTCCGGTCGGATTTGCAGAGGTCATTGAACGGGTTAGACCGGCAGTCGTAGGCATCCGGGTGAAGACCGAGCCGGGTGACGGCGAGCGGGCGCAGCTGCCGCCGGCCGGATCGCTGTTGGACCGGTTGTTCCGGCAATTCGGTGTGCAGATTCCTTCCGATCCGGCTCCCGGATCCGACGTCACGGTTGGTGCGGGATTCCTGATCTCCGGTGACGGCTATGTTGTCACGAACGAGCACGTCGTAACCAAGGGCGTCGACATCGAGGTAACGATGGACGACGGAAAGATCTACTCGGCCAAGCTCATCGGCAGCGACCCGCAAACCGATCTCGCGCTGATCAGGATCTCCGCCCCAGGTGACTTGCCTTACGTGCGTTTTGCTGCGGCGGGGCCTCGGATAGGCGACTGGGTGCTTGCGATCGGCGATCCATTCGGGCTCGGCGGCACGGTCACCGCCGGGATCGTTTCGGCCCTCGGGCGCGATATTGGCGGAGAATCCTACAACGACTTCATCCAGATCGATGCCCCGGTCAACAAGGGCAATTCCGGCGGGCCATCGTTCAACGTGAGAGGGGAGGTCATCGGGGTCAACACCGTCATCTACTCGCCGTCGGGCGGATCGGTGGGGGTGGCGTTCGATGTGCCGGCGGAGACGGTGAGATCGGTCGTCCGCCAGCTGCGAGAGAAAGGCTACGTCTCTCGCGGTTGGGTTGGAGTCTACCTTCAAGAAGTTTCGACCGGCATTGCCGACGCGCTGAACCTGAGGAGCACCCGGGGTGCTCTCGTTGCGCAACTCGATGAAGGGCCCGCAGCCAAGCAAGGTGTAGAGCCCGGCGACGTGATTACTTTCGTGAATGATCTCGAGGTGAAAAATCCTCGCGACTTCGCCAGGAGGGTAGCTGAGATCACCCCAGGCACGGTCATCCATCTCCGCATCCTCAGGAACGCGCGGGAGATGTCGATCGAACTGACGGTGGGCGAACTTCCCCGCGCGAGAGAATCGCCTAAAGACAAGCAAGCGGAGTTGAAGGAACGGGCGGAGCTTGGCCTCACAATCGCGCAGGCACGCCTTGTCCCAGGTGCCGGGGAAACCGGGGTGGTGGTGCTCGAAATCAGGCCGGGCAGCGGCGCGGCAGACGGTGGCCTTCAGGTCGGAGACATCATTATAGGCATCGGGGGACAGCCCATCGTCGCCGGCGCCGACCTCGATAGGATGGTCAACGAGGCCCGTGCACAATCCAGGCGCACAATCCTGGTCCGGATCAAACGTGCCGGCGCGATGAATTTCGTCGCCGTTCCCATCACCTGAGCAAGGCTCGGAGAGGATGAGCCTGCCGGGAAAAGGAAGGCAATATCCTCCTTGACCGATATCAAGGCGCCGCCGTTTGCTTCGGCGACCATACGACTATGGATGCCAGAACGAAGAGCCGTGCAATCAGCAAACCGGGTGATCGCGCAGCGGATTTGTTGCCGGCAGAGCGTCGGGTCCTGTCGGCGAACAAGGGTTCCCGAAGATGGGTTCGTATCAGTCCCAAGGTCTCTTGGTACGGAAAGATACTCATCGTGGGGGCTCTGCTGATCACCTTCGGATGGCAGCTGTTTCACCTCATTATCACCCTGGTGACCCTGGACTGACGTTAGTCAGGAGGAGGCACGCGCCGCAATTTCACTTTGCCGAGCTTGAAGACAAGCTGGATGAGATCCAGGGCGGGGCGCTCGTTCAGATCAGCCGCCGGCGTTCAGGCCTCTCCTGGATCAAGACGGGAAGTCTGCTGGTTGCACGTCGATGCGATCCGCATGTAGCGACCAATCTCGTATTTCGCGGAGTTCGCAAAATTGTTGCGCTGCCAGAGCCGCGGCTTCAGCAGCGTCGCGTGCATCAACGTCAATGGTACGTTGGCAAGCTTCGCAGGGCTGCCCCTGATCGCCGAGCACGTCCTTCAGGAAGCGGACGGTGAAGTGGGCCATGGCAAACCCTCCGGACGCGATCAATAGATAAAGGCCGGGGTTTCGAGCAGGTGATCGTTGACGGTTTGCACGCCAGGGACGGCTTCTGCGACCACGCGGATAGCCGTGCGTTCAGCGACCGACGGCGCGAAGCCCCAGAGATCCATCACCCCATTCTGGACGATGGCATTCACATTGAGCGTATGAGCCCAAGGTTGCTTCTTGAGCTCGTCCAAGAACCTCTTCCTGATGGCGGCATCCGGAAGAGATATTTCGAGCTTCGGCCGGGCACTCGCGATAGCCTGAAGCAGATTGGAGCGGCTGACGATCCCGACGAGCTGGCCTTCTCTGTTGACGATCGGGACGCGTTTGATCTGCCGCTTCTCGAGCAGCATCGCAATATCGTTCAAGGGCGTCTCGGGCGACGCGGTCACGACGTCCTTGACCATGACGTCTTGTATCTTGGCCGAGTGCGATCTGACGTAATCAGCGGCCTGTTCGGCGTCACCGGTCAACAAGCGCAGCCACCAGGAATAGGAGCGCTCGGTACCGCTCTCCGCCCGGTGCATGAGATCGCCCTCGCTCACAATTCCAAGAAGCTTGTTGTCGGGATCCACGACCGGCACCGCGCTGATCCGGCGTTCCAGCAGGATCTTCGCGACCTGCTGAACGGACGCGTGCGGGCCCACGGTCACGACCGGGGACATCATGATGTCGCGTGCTTGCATAACAGGCTCCTTGTCGGTTCCGTATTGCTGCAATGTGCCAGCCTGGGAATCCTCCGGCTTGATGCTGATCAAAGGGGGCGCTCGACGGAGCGATAGCAATTGCAGTATTCACCAAGGAGGCCGAAATGGTCAGGATACCGCATCGGGCAATCGTGTTCGTAGGTGACGGACGGAAAGCATTATTCCTGCGCAACGAAGGGGACGAGAAGTTTCCGCACCTGAAAGCACAAGCGGTGTTTGAGCACGACAATCCGCCGACGCATTCACAAGGAGCAGACCGGCCGGGTCGGGTCAGCAAGGCTTCCCATTCCTCGCACAGGAGTGCCGTCGAGAGCACCGATTGGCACGAGCTCGAGGAAAGCCGCTTCGTGAGGCAGGTCGCAGCGGCCGCCGAGCAGCTCATTCGCAGCGAGCAGTCGACACCCCTCGTCGTCGTCGCGCCGCCCCGAACCTTGGCAGAGCTTCGCTCCGCCTTCCATGACGATGTCAAACGGCGGATTATCGGCGAACTCGACAAGGATCTCACCAAGCACCCGGTCGGCGAAATCGAGAAGCATCTTCAGGGATAGGCGACAAACGGTAGCCCCGTTGATGCGGCCGGCTGCCCCGGTCCGAGACTTGATCTTGCTCAACGGGTGAGTTGTCCGCCGAGCGATAAAGAAGAAGGCGCGCATTTCCGGAGGAATCTCATGTCAATCGCCAGCGTCATGGTTTACGTCGACACCGAGCAGCAGGAAGCGGGACAAGTCGCCGTCGCGGATGGTGTCGCCTCGAGGTTCGAGGCCTCGATTCTGGGTGTGTCCGCTATGGCCGTGCAGCCTCCGTTTGTGGCGGAAGGCGTCATCATCGAACAGGCCACCGAGGACGACGTCAGGCGCATGCGAGATGCACTTGCGGAAAAGGAGGGTTGGTTCAGGAAAGTTGTGCGTTCGACGAGCGAGAAGGTTGAATGGCGCTGGGCGATCGAGGATCCGACCGACTTCGTGATTGAGCAGGCGAGGGCGGCAGATCTCGTCGTCGTTAAACGCAGACCGCCCAAAGCCAGTCCGTCTCACTTCTTCGACCCGGCGGAAGCCATGCTGCGAATGGGGCGCCCGACGCTATCGGTACCCGACGGCGTGACGGAATTGTCCGGAGACCAGATCGTGGTTGGTTGGAAGGATACGCGCGAGGCGCGCCGCGCCGTTCGCGACGCAATGCCGTTCCTGACCCGCGCTTCAAAGGTCATCATCACCGAAATTTGCACCTCGGACGAACAGGACGCGGCACGCCGCCGTGTGCGGGATGTCGCCGGCTATCTCAAGAAACATGGCGCCAATTGCGAGTCCGAGATCCGGGTGCATACGGCAGAGGCTGATGCCGGGTATCTCATTCGCCTTGCCGAGGACGTTCGTGCCGATCTCATCGTTGCAGGGGGCTACGGCCATAGCAGATTGGGTGAATGGATCTTCGGAGGCATGACGCTCGGTCTCCTGCGAGACGCCAGGATCTGCGTGCTCATGTCTCACTAGGCGGCAAAATTGCGGCTCGACGAGGCGGAGCAATGAAGGCGGCAGCTATCATGCGAACCTGGTTCGCAACGAGAGAATCAGGCCTGCCGCTGCTCGACTCCTCGGAAGGCTGATGGCACGGTCAGGCGGCAGCATCGGCGCGAGACGGCGGCCAGGGCCGCCCCGCGCCAGCGAGGCCGTCAGGCGGCCTTTACATCGATCGTCTTGGCCGGCTTTTGCGCTTCCTCGGTCTTGGGAAGCGTAACCTTGAGCACGCCGTTCTTGAAGGTCGCCTCGATCTTGTCGGCGTTGACGCCGTCGGGCAGCGCGAAGTAGCGCTCGAAGGAGCCATAGCGGCGCTCGGATACGTAATAGTCCTTCTTCTTCTCCTCGGTTTCTTCCTTCTTCTCGCCGCGGATGGTGAGACCGCCGTTGGCGAGCTTGACCTCGATGTTCTTTTCGTCGAGGCCGGGCAGCTCCGCGGTGATCTCGTAAGCCTTGTCGCTTTCGGCGACATCGACGGCCGGCGCACTGAAGGTCTTCGACAGGTCACGCTCAAGCCGCGCGAGCGACCGGAACGGCCGGTTCCAGAAGCCGTTGCCGAAATCGTCGAAGATCTGATCGATTTCGTTTCTCAGCGCCTGAAACGGCTGCCAAGTCTCGCCGGCAGCGGCGGGCGCGGTGGACGTCTTGGTGACAGGTAGCTTGGTTTCGGTTGCCATGATCGCCTACTCCATTGAAGTTTGACCATCCGGTCGCCGGAAAGATAGGCCGAGCCCTCGGGCTTTGATTGATCCTCCTCAAATGTAAAAGCGGTGCAGGAAAAATTTGATATCTACGCATCGGGCCATTTCGGTAGCCACTGATCGCCACGTTTCACATAGGAACGCTTCACGGCGGCCCATGCGGTTCGGTGCGCGATTTCCTCCTGACGAAGGTCCCCCGCGTGCGAGGCAAAGGAATGGTTGAACGCTTCCCGATAGATGTCCAGGGCATGAGGTGGCAGGTGGTGCCGCACGCCCGATGGAAGCTCCCTGTTCGAACGATAGGGCATCCCGATGTCTCCTGTTCGAAAGACTGAAGCGGAAAGCCGCTGCGGCTACATCGCCAGATCGTGCTCGGGCAGCCGTTCGCGCTTCGGCTCCGGAATTTCCGTCATCGTCGCCTCGGTCAGAAGCAGGACGCTGGCCACGGAGACGGCGTTTTCCAGTGCGATCCGCACCACCTTCACAGGATCGACAATGCCGGCTTCCACCAGATCGACATAGACCTTGCGCGCGGCATCGAAGCCGAGATCGCCTTCGCTGCTGAGCATCCGCGCGACCACGACGCCGCCGTCCGCAGCAGAATTTTCGGCGATCTGGCGCGCCGGCGCTTCGAGCGCGCGCCTCAGGATCTGTACACCAGTTCGCTCGTCACCCTCGCAGGCCGCTTCTTCCTTGGCCACGGCTGCCACTGTTCGAAGCAGCGCAAGTCCACCGCCGGGCACAATGCCTTCTGCGACGGCCGCTTTGGTCGAGCTGATGGCGTCGTCGAGCGCCTCCTTCTTCGCCTTCATCTCGGCCTCGGTCGGCGCCCCGACCCGGATCACGGCGACGCCGCCGGAGAGCTTGGCGAGGCGCTCCTCGAGCTTCTCCCGGTCGTAGTCGCTGGTGGTCTTCTCGATCTCGACCCGGATCTGCGCCAGCCGCGCGTCGATGCGCGAACGGTCGCCGCCGCTTCCGATCAAGGTGGTGTTCTCCTTGTCGGCAACCACACGCGCAGCGCGGCCGAGCTGTTGTAGGGTGGCGTTCTCCAGCTTCAGGCCGATCTCTTCCGAGATCACCTGCGCGCCGGTCAGAATTGCGATGTCTTCCAGCATGGCCTTGCGCCGATCGCCGAACCCCGGCGCCTTGACCGCGCAGGCCTTGAGCACGCCGCGAAGCTGATTGACGATAAGCGTCGCCAGAGCCTCGCCTTCGATGTCTTCGGCGATGATCAGGAGCGACCGGCCGCTCTTGGCCACCTGCTCGAGCAGGGGCACGAGATCGCGCAATGCACCGATCTTGTGGTCGCAGAGCAGAACGTACGGGTCCTGCAGCACCGATTCCATCCGGTCCGCATCCGTGACGAAATAGGGGGAGAGGAAGCCACGATCGAACTTCATCCCTTCGACGACGTCCAGGAGCGTCTCCGTCGTCTTGGACTCCTCGACCGAGATGACGCCGTCACCGCCGACCTTCTCGATCGCGTCGGCGACCAGTTCACCAATGGACGTATCGTTATGGGCCGAAATCGTCGCGACCTGCGCCTTTTCGGCCCTGGTCTTCACCGGTTTTGCCATCGCCCGCAGCGCCGCTATTGCGGCTTGTGTCCCCCGATCGAGGCCGCGCTTCAAATCGATTGCGCTCGCGCCGGCAACGACGTTGCGAACCCCGTCCGACAGGATGGCATGCGCAAGGATGGTCGAGGTGCTGGTGCCGTCGCCGACGACGTCGCCGGTCTTCTCGGCGGCCTGGCGAAGCACTTGGGCGCCGAGATTCTCTTCGGCATCCTTGAGATCGAACTCCTTCGCGATGGTGACACCATCGTTGCACACGATCGGTGCACCCCAACCTTTCTGGATCAGAACGGATTTCGATTTCGGGCCGAGCGTGACCCGCACCGCGTCCGCCAGCAACGAAGCGCCGCGCAGAACTTTCTCGCGAGCCGCTGAATGGAACAGAACCTGCTTGTGTGCCATTGGAATGCCCTCGGTGTGGTGGTCGCCGATATTTCATCGGCCAGTGTGTACGACCGTGCTTCATCGGGAGTTGATCCTGGTCAACAGGATGTCGATGCCGATGTCACGGTCTCCAGCCGTATCGGTCACCTGGTTGACCTGAATCCTGAGCGGGCCGGCCGGTCAAATGTCGCGCAAGCAGACCATTGCGATGGCCATCATGTTCGCGGGAGACATGCTGCTTGCCGTGCTGCAGTTTGTTTTCACCATATCGGCAAAGCTCACCCCGATCGCTCCGCCAGCACCGCTCGCGCCGTCGCTACGAACGCCTGCGCCGCCGGCGACAGCGTGCGGCCCTGCCGCTGCAGCACGGACACCGGTCGAGTGAGAGCCGGGCGCACCAGCGGCTTGGCGATCAGGGTTGGAAACTGGTCAGCCGGCAGCATCGTCGCGGGCAGGATGGCGAGGCCCAGGCCTTGGGCCGTCATGGCGAGCGCGGTGTTGATCAGCGTCACTTCATAGGTTGGCGACAGACGCTTGCCCTGCGCGCCCAGCGCCTGATCGATCTGCATCCGGATCCGTGTCTCGCGCCGCATCGCGATCGTCGGCAGCTGCGCCAGCTCGTCCCATGTGAGGGAGCGCCGCGCCGCGAACTCGGTGGTGCGGCGGCCGATCGCGCTGAGGCGTCCGCGCGTCAGCGTCTCGATCGTCATCTCCGCGAACTCGCCTTCCACGCTGCCGATCGCGAATTCCGCATCGGTTGCGATCAGGCGCGGCACGAGATCGTCCGCTGCGACGTCGCGCATGTCGATCTCGATGTCGGGATGGGTGGCGCGGAATGTCGCGAGCACCAGGGGCAGCAGCGCCGATGCGGCGCCGGCTGACGCGACGAACGCGACGCGGCCGGCGCGCGCTTGCGCGAGGTCGTGCATGCGCCGCGACAGGCCCTGCGCATCGCTCAGCATCCGCTCGGCGGCGTGAAATGCCTCATGGGCGGCCAGCGTCGGTTGCACCGACCGCGTCGAGCGGTCGAACAGCCTGACGCCGAGCTGGCCCTCGAGCTGCTGGATCAACAGGCTCGCCGCCGATTGCGTGATCCCGAGCTCGCGCGCCGCCCGCGTGATGCTGCGGGTGCGGTACACGCCGGCGAAGGTCCGTAGCTGTCGCAAGGTGACATTCATATCTAAAACTCATGAGTTGATGAGTTCTTTCTGTCTTATCTCATAAACGACCCTGCAATAAAGTTCATGTTGCGCGGACGACGAATCCGCAAGCTGCCGAGGGGGATGAAACGAGCATGAGGACACAGGTGCTGGTCGTGGGCGCCGGGCCCGTGGGTTTGACCGCGGCCATGGACCTCGCTTCGCGCGGGATCGACGTCGTGATCGCCGAGACCCGCCATGCCGGCGATCCACCCAGCGTCAAATGCAACCACGTCTCGGCGCGCTCGATGGAGATCTTCCGAAGGCTCGGCGTCGCCGCCAGGCTGCGCGCGGCGGGACTCCCGGCGGACTTTCCCAATGACTGCGCCTATCGGACCACCGCGACCGGCATCGAGCTCTGCCGCATCGATATTCCCTCGCGCGCGCGTCGCTACAGCGCAACCGGCGGTCCCGATACCTGGTGGCCGACGCCCGAGCCGCCGCACCGGATCAACCAGGTCTATCTCGAGCCGATCCTGTTCGATCATGCCGCCGCGCAGCCGCGCATCACCATTCTGGCGCGCACGGAAGTCGTGTCGATCGAGCAGCATGACGATCATGTGGTCGTGCTGGCGCGCGACCTCGACAGCGGAAGCCTGCTTCGCATCGACGCCGGCTTCGTGATCGGGTGCGATGGCAGCCGCTCGCTGGTTCGCAAATCGATCGGAGCCAGCCTGTCCGGCACGCCGGTGATCCAGCGTGTGCAATCGACCTTCATCGAGGCGCCGCAGCTCAAGGAGCTGATGGGCGCGCACAAGCCGGCCTGGATGGTGCTCTCGCTCAACCCGCGGCGCTCCGGCACCACCGTGGCCATCGACGGTCACGACCGCTGGCTGATCCACAATCACCTCAAGCCCGACGAGCCCGAATTCGACTCGGTGGATCGCGACTGGTCGATTCGCGCCATTCTCGGCGTCGACGAGCGCTTTGAATATCGTGTGCTCAGCAAGGAGGACTGGGTCGGGCGGCGCCTGGTGGCCGATCGCTTCCGCGATCGCAGGGTCTTCATCTGCGGCGACGCCGCGCATCTGTGGATGCCCTATGCGGGCTACGGCATGAATGCGGGCATCGCCGACGCCGTCGACCTCTGCTGGCAATTGGCGGCGCATCTGAACGGCTGGGCGCCGGCGTCGATCCTCGATGCCTATGAAGCGGAGCGCCAGCCCATCACCGAGCAGGTGTCGCGCTTTGCGATGGACCACGCCATGAAGATGATGGCGCAGCGCGGCGGCGTCTCGGCGGAGATCGAGGACGACACGCCGCGCGGCCAGGCGGCGCGCGCCGCGCTGGCGAAGGCGGCCTACGATCTCAACGTGCAGCAATATTGCTGCGCAGGATTGAATTTCGGCTACTATTACGATGCCTCGCCGATCATCGCCTATGACGGCGAGACGCCGCCGGCCTACACGATGGGAAGCTTCACGCCTTCCACCGTGCCGGGCGCCCGCGCGCCGCATCTGTTCCTGCGCGACGGACGATCGCTCTACGACGCCTTCGGGGTCGGCTACACCTTGCTGCGGCTCGACCCTGCGATCGACGTGGCGGCGCTGAGATCCGCGGCCGAGACGCGTGGCATGCCGCTGGCCTTGGTCGACGTCGCGCCGGATGAGGCAGACGGGGCCTATGCCGAAAAGCTGGTGCTGGTGCGGCCCGACCAGCACGTCGCCTGGCGTGGGCAGGCTGCACCCGAAGATGCGCCGGGCTTGCTGGCGCGGCTCACCGGCGCGGCGGCGTAAAGACGATCAAGCTGCCGGCCTGACGACGGACGCCAGGCGGCTCACACAAAACGCATCGAGGAGGAGAACGTGTTTCGCATTGCAAGGCGCCGCATTCTGGCCGTGCTGACGGCCGCGATTGTCGTCGGGCTGCCGCTTGAGGCCGCAAACGCAGCCTATCCGGAGCAATTGATCAAGATCATCGTGACCTTTCCGCCCGGCGGCAGCGCCGACACGGTCATCCGCGCGCTCGAACCCCTGGTCGCGGCCGAGCTCAAGCAGGGCCTGGTCATCGAGAACCGCGCCGGAGCAGGGGGCAACATCGGCATGGCCGCGGTCGCGCAGGCGAAGCCGGACGGCTACACGCTCGGCGTGGCGCCGGCGGGTGCGCTGACGGTCAACCCGTATCTCAACGCGTCGATGCCGTTCGAGCTGAAGGATCTCGCGCCCATCACCCTGCTTGCGGAAATCCCCTTCGTGCTCGTCTCCGCCGCCGACATTCCCGCGCACACCATGGCCGAAACGGTCGCGCTGGCCAAGGCGAGGCCAGGCGCGCTGTCGATTGGACATGGCGGCAACTCGACCGCGATGCATTTGACGGCCGCGCTGTTCACGCACAAGACCGGGATCGCGATGGAGCTGGTCCCTTATCGCGGCACCGCACCGGCGACGGTCGACGTGCTTGCGGGCCATATTCCGTTCGCGGTGCTCGATATCCCGGCATCGCGGCAATTGATCCTGGAGCGCAAGCTCAACGCGATCGGCGTTTCCTCGGCGCACCGCCTTGCGTCCTTGCCCGATGTGCCGACCCTCGCGGAGAGCGGCATTGCAGGCTTCGAATCCGTTGGTTGGTTCGGGCTCGTTGCTCCCGCAGGCACGCCTGCCGACGTCATCGGCAGGCTGAACGAGGCCTTCACGAAAGCGCTGAAGGACCCGTCGGTGGTCGAGAAGATCAGGACGCTCGGCGCAGAGCCCGCGCCGATGTCGCCCGAACAGTTCGCCCGCTTCATTCAGGACGAAAGCGCGAAATGGGGCAAGCTCATCCGCGAGGCCGGTATCAAGGCGAACTAGTCGTCATGCGACCGCAGCCTCTCGCGGAGAGCGGCGTTGCGGGTCTTGAATCCGTCGGATGGCTCGGGCCCGGGCTCCTGCGTAAGCCATTGATCCAACGGCCCTCGTCTACTGTGCATGGGGTTGTTTTCGCGTTTATTGTTGTCCGGGGCATAAGACCTCTGGCACGGCGGCACCCGCTTGAACCCAATCCCCGCCCGCTCCGACCCAGCAATGCCCCGCCCTCCGGCGGGACCGAGGTAACCACACCCGATGTTCGACAAGACTTACCGCGACCGCCTCGAAGCCGATCTGGCGCGATGGGAGGCCGAGGGCGTGATTGCGCCGGCGGCGGCCGCTTCCATCCGCAATGCGCTGCCGCCGCCGCCCGCGGGCATCAACATCGCCGTGGTCGTCGGCATCGTCGGCGGGCTGCTGATCGCGGCCGCGTTCCTCGCCTTCGTCGCCGCGCACTGGACCGAGATCGCGCGGCTGGCTCGGTTCGCGATCCTGATCGCAGGCATGGTCGCGACAGGCGCGCTCGGCGCCTGGTTCGCTAGGCGGGGCCGCGACGTTCTTGCCGATCTCTGCGCCAGCATTGGCGCGATCATCTTCGGCGCGGGCATCGCGCTGGTCGGCCAGATGTATCATCTCGGCGAGGATTTTGCCGGCGGCATGCTGCTGTGGTCGATCGGCGCGTTCGCCGCCGCAATGTTGACCGGCTCGCGCGGGGCGCTCGCGGTCGGCCTCGTCGCCGCCAGCATCTGGACCTGCATGCGGATCCACGATTCGCCTGATATCCTGCATCTTCCCTTCGTGGCGGTCTGGCTGATCGCAGCAGACCTTGCCTTGGCGTGGAATTCACGTGTCGCGGCCCATCTCGTCGCGCTCGCGGCGCTGCCGTGGTGGATCGCGACCTCGCTGCGCTTCGAGCTCGACGGCGCCCAGCCGTCCTTCGTGCTCGCCAACGGCGCGGCCCTGCTGTTCGGCGCCGGGCTTGCGGTCGCCGCGATGCCAAACCCGCGGGCGGCGCGGCTCGGCAGCGTGCTGTCGATCCACGGTGCGTTCGCGCTGGCCGCCGCGGCTTTCCTGGAGGTGACGACGGCCGACGACATCATTCACTTGCGGACGACGCGCGCAGCCTCGGCCCAGCCGCTGTGGGCGATCCTGTGCGGAGCGGCGGGGGTGATCCTCGCCCTCGTCTCCGCCACGTTCACCAGGCGCAGAGGCGAGATCCTTGCCGCCGGCGCGATCGGGCTTGTGCTGCTTGCCGCGCCGTTCTGGCCGGTCGCCCCGGCCGGCGAGCCCTGGCTGGCTTATGCCGCGCTGCTTTGCGCCATGCTGTGCCTCGTCGTCTCCGGCATGCTCGATGAGGCCCGTCCGCGCATCGTCGCCGGCTGGCTCGGCATCGCCGGCGTGATCGCCGGCATCACCTGGGCGGTGAAGGGCTCGCTGCTCGCCCGCTCGGCGTTCCTGGCGGCGGCCGGCGTCGTCGCCGTTGCCTTTGCCACGGCGCTCAACCGCGCGCTGCCGAGGAGTGCACGATGAGCCAGCTGGTCACGTCCTTGTCGGCGCTCTGGCAGCGTATCCCGAAAGCCGTGCTGTTCGGCGTCGCCGTCCTGGTGCAATGCCTGCTGCTGATGCTGATGGTCGTCGACCGCGTGCAGATCCTGCGCGAAGGGGTCGAGGTGACCTTACAGACGCAGCCGGTCGATCCGCGCGATCTCCTGCGCGGCGACTATGTCGTGCTTCGCTACGAGATCTCGCAGGTGCCGGCGGGCGCGCTCGCCGGCAAGGTCGCGGATGCGCGCCACCCTGACGTCTTCGTCAAGCTCGCGCCCGATGCGAACGGGCTCTATCAAGCCGTCTCGGTGCATGCCGAGCCCGTCCCGGTCACCGCGCCCGAAGTGCTGATCCGCGGCCGCGTCGGCAATTACGGCGGATCCTGCGGATTGAACGCCCGCACCTTCTGTGACAAGCTGACCATCAAATACGGTCTCGAAAGCTATTTCGTGCCGCAAGGCGAGGGCGGCAAGCTCGAGCAGGCCCGCAACCAGCAGAAACTGCGGATCGTCGCCGCCGTGCTGCCCTCGGGCCGCGCCGCCATCAAGCGGCTGCTGCTCGATGGCGAGCCGGTGTACGAGGAGCCGCTGTATTAGAGGGGGAAGGACCAGGCTAGTTTGTTGCCGCGGTGCTGATTCACCTCTGGCGCTTGCGGGAGGGGCCGCAACCTCTCAATGGCGCCTTCAGGAGAAGTGGGAGAGTGCTTGAATGCACCGCACTCGAGATACGCATAGGTGCAAGCCTATCGGGAGTCTGAATTCCTCCCTCTGCGCCACCTATTCCGACTCCACTCTCGACCTCGGCAGCGCTTGCAGTGCAAAAGCCTAGAGGCGGGGCTTGCTGCGCCGCCGCATATCTACTTCGTCGGAAAATCGGTCGGGTGTAGACAGAATCGGCACGTAGCACTTACCTTACGCGAGGTGTTTCAACTCGAGGTTTTAAGCGTGCGTTACATTTTTGCGATTTCGGGGCCGGTCGCGGTCGGAAAGTCGGCATTGGCCGACCAGCTACTTCAAAGATTCAGTTCCTATCGGATTTCCACTCGGCAACTGTTGATCGATACGGGCTGCCCAAACGAGCGTGATGCACTCATCGAAGCCGGTAAGCGCTTGGACTCGCAGACCGGCGGCCGATGGGTTCGAGACGGTATCGCCCGCTATGTGGCAGAGCACGAAGGCAAGGACGTGATCCTGGTCGACGCCGTACGGACGCTGCCACAGATCGCATTTCTCCGAGAGACCTACGGCCAGCGGCTCGTCCACATACATGTCGCCGCTCCACTTGAGGTGATCAAGAAGCGCTACGAGGAACGCGGCTCGCTCGCCGATACCGGAATGATCTACGACCAAGTCAGGGCCGATCCCACGGAAGCCGGCGTCTGGTTGCTGAACGGCAAGGCCGATCGGGTGGTCCAGAACCACAATAAGGACGCCGCGTCGTTGTTAGCTCTTGCCACGGCGGGGTTGGGGCTCTTTCCGCTAGAACCGACGCCGAGCGTGGACGTCATCGTCGGGGGACAATACGGCAGCGAGGGTAAGGGTCATGTCTGCGCCCATCTCGCGCCAGGCTACGACGTTCTCGTACGGGTGGGCGGGCCGAACGCTGGTCATCGCGTGGCTTATCCGCCCTACGATTACATCCAGCTGCCATCTGGCACGCAGTCTAACGTGAATGCGAAGATCCTCATCGGACCGGGCGCGACCATCAAGCCGTCGCAGATGTTGAAGGAAATCCGGGAATGCGCCCTGGAAGGCCGATCCCGCCTGGTCATTGACGAGCAAGCCATGATCATCGAGGACGAGGATGCGGTGATTGAGGCGGGCCCGCTGGAGTCGATCGGATCGACCAAGCAAGGCGTCGGCGTTGCGACCGCGCGCAAGATCCTAAACCGCGGCGTCCAACCGATCTTCGGAGCGAAGGTACGCCTCGCGAGGCATCACCCGGATCTGAGGCCCTACGTGGGACCCACGGCGCGTCATCTCGAAGACGCCTATGCGGCGGGCTCGAAGATCATGCTTGAGGGCACGCAGGGTACAGGGTTGAGCATCCACCACGGTAGCTATCCGCACGTCACCTCACGCGAGACGACCGCTGCCGGCTGTCTCGCAGATGCAGGCGTTTCGCCGCGCCGCGTACGCAAGATTGTGATGTTGACCCGAACGTATCCGATCCGGGTCGGGGGCACTTCCGGGCCGATGGGTAAGGAGATCGATGCTCAGACCATCGCGGATCGGTCGGGGCTCCCGGTGTCGCAGATCGAAAGGACGGAGGTCGGGACCGTGTCTGGTAAGAAGCGTAGGATGGCCGAGTTCGATTGGGAACAACTCAGACGCTCAGCCTCGCTTAACGGTGCGACAGACATCGCGCTGAGCTTCTCGGATTACATAACCGCCGAAAACCAGAACGCAACGCGCTACGATGAGTTGTCGGCAGAGACGCATGCCTTCATCGCTGAAGTTGAGAGAGTGGCCAACGCACCGGTTACTCTAATATCGACCAAATTCGACCGCTTCGGCGTCATCGATCGAAGGAACTGGCGGTGAAGGAAGAAGACCTACTGAAGAACTATCCTCGTCTCTACCACATGGCGCAAGACGCTAGTTGGGAGTCGGTCGCCCGCCACGGTCTGTTGTCGACGACTGCGCTGCTGGACCTCTACGGACTCGAGGGCGAGGAACGGCGTAAGTTGGAATCCGAACGGCGACCAGAGTTGGTCAAGATATCGCGGACCGGGTTGCCGGTTGCCGTGATCCGTGACCAGAAGCCGATGACCCGATCCGCGCTGGAGAAGTGCCTGACCGACGGCACTACGCCCGAAGAGTGGTTCGAAACGTTGAACGCGCGGGTGTTCTTCTGGCTCTCCAAGGACCGGCTTCAAGGTCTCCTTGGTGCACGAGCCTATCGCGACAAACCGCAGACCGTCATCACGCTGGATACCAAGAGCCTAGTCGCCGCGCATCGCGACGCCATCACGCTCAGTCCGATCAACAGCGGCGCCACGATCTACAATCCAGTGCCGAGGGGCCGCAGCACGTTCATGCCCATCGCCGACTTTCCCTTCGACGAGCGCCGAAAAAGGTTGAAGAAGCCGATCAAGGACGCGGTGGTCGAGTTGACCGTGATAGGTGGCGTGCCCGACATTGAAATTCACGCTCTGGCGGCGCATCGCGTCTTCAAAGGCGAGAAGAAAGTGCTGTGGCGGCGCAAAGGCAGCGATCGGACCGAGGGACCGTAGACGGCGGCTTACGCCGCCGAATTCTCGGTCAGACGAGCAGGGCGCCGATGCTTGCGCAGAAGGTCGGCCACATGTGACGTCAAGCCGACCTCGCCACGGATGCGGACGCCGACGCCCGACGGCAGCCGGTGCAGCAGGCTTCGCAACTCCTCCAGACCGCTCGAAACGTCGAACGTCTCCCACCGTTCCGCTTCGCCCGGGACGAGGGTAGAAGCGGCGCTGTCCGTGGCGCCCTTGTGGAGTTGGACGATCCAGACGCGCTTGCCGTCGTGGACCCATTCGAACCGCACCGGCCCGAGTCGCTCCTTCGTTCGCTGATAGATCGCCTCGACGTCGCTCAAGATGGTTCGCGGCAGCCGTTCCGGCAGTTTCTGGCCGAGCATGAAGCGATCGCCCTCCCCGGTGGCGCCTTCGATCACGACTTCACCCCGCGCGTCCGTGATGGCCGCGCCTGCGAACGATGCGGGGACTGCGGCCTGTGAGAGTACCGCCGCAATGGCTTCGTCGTTCGGGTCCTCCGCCTTAAGCAGGCGGAATGGATCGAGCCAGCCCTTGGTGGTGGTGAATCTGCCCGGCTCCTGTTCGCGCGGACACGTGCGCGTCCACACTTCCTTCGACGAAGTCGCTTCGCCGAACGTGAACGGCGCGATGCGCCGCGAAATGCAGGTCGTCCGGGGAACGGGGACGCCCGTAACGTGGGCGATCAACAAACCGAACGTCTTGTCGCCGATCAATCGGCTGAAGCGGTTCGGCCACTTGACGGCCGCCAGGGCGGGCGCGCTGTCCGAGCCTTCGTATTCCCACATCAAAGTGTGGGTACGTCGCCAGCCACGCGGCTTGGGATGAATGCTGAACTCGAGCCGCCCGCGACCGGCGTCGACCGTTTCGACAGGGATGCCGTACACCGTCTCGATCAGGGCAATAGCCCAGTCCAGCGGGAGAGACGCCGTGCCGCCCTTTTCGACGCAGCGTGGCGTATCGTCCGGCGCGAACTCGGCCACGCCGCCCTGGATTACACCGGACACGCCGCCGTCGGAGACGTCGACCGTCTCGTTTGCGATAACGAAGAGACCTTCCGCCGACATACGTCGGACCAGCGCTTCTACCTGCGCGAGATCGGACAGGCCGTAATGGAAGTCGCGGCTTCTCGGACTGTCTGGCGTGAAGCTGCGAAGATTTATTGTCCCTTCGGGGCTTTGCTCGACTAGGCTGCGGAGCGCGTCCGCCAGCGTCAGGAATTTGTGGTTCGCGTCGAACCCGGCCACCCGGCAGAATTCCTGGCGCGGCTGGTTCGCATCGGGGGAGAAGCTCACGAATTGCGCGACGTTCCCGACCCGGGCGAGTTCGTCCAACGAAACGTCCTTACGCAATGACATCGACCCGGCCCCTGTTACGCGTCCCGCTTCGGCATAAAGGCGCAAACGGTCGCGCGCTCCAGCCGTTCCGGAGAAATATCACCACCTTTCACCGGGCCTGGGATTGTCCCTTGACAATCCTCTCTCGCCGCAGAGTCTCGAACCGATCGAGCCACATCCGCTTGGCGGTCTCCGGGGGAAGGTGCCGGACCAGGACCGGAGCCGGCTCTATGGTCAAGCCGGCGAGCCAGCCGTCGGTCCCCGGCGGCATTATCTGCCTTTGCTCGGCCGCGAGCACCCGCAGGTCGGCTTCCTTGATCTGAGGAGAGAGAGCAGGTGCGATACCGAACCGCCTCAGGACGGCGTCCTGGACAGCGGCTTCGATTCGCTTGAAGTCGGGAAGCATCTGCTTGAGCGGGCGCGTGATGTCCCCGATGAAGGCCTCGGCCGCATCGTGTAGGAGCGCTTCGAATTCGAATCCTTCGGCGACGTCGCTCACAAGTAAGCTGTGTTCGGCCACCGAGTAGAATCGACTGCATTGGCCGGAGTACCGGCAGATGTGCGCGAGTCCGTGTGCGATGTCCTCGGCCGTGAAGTCGCTGCTGTGCGGCGAGGCGAAGTCAAACCATGCGCCACTATGGAGCATGATCGATGGTCCCACTTCGACCCTAACTGCAACCATCGTGCTCTTCTTCCAGGACATCGGATCCCGTCAATATAATTAGGCATGCAACGCAGCGCCATCGTGCGTAACCTACAACATCTCTGTTGCATATGAAACAAATTTGTCGCAATGGGAATGTTCCTTTTGCTCTTAAAATGAAGTCATGCCCCCAGGAAAAGTCGATCATCCTGCTGTCGCGCGGCTGCGGGAGTACGCTCAGGAGCATCCCCAGTGGAGTGTGAGAGAATTGGCCCGGAAGCTGGACCTGAATCACTCTTTAGTGACCAGGGCTCTGGCAGGGCACCCCGTCACCGAGACGAGCGCAAAGCTGATTGGCCGCGGTCTCGATCGGCTGGGGAGCAGCGAGAGGCCGCCGATCGATGTTGCATTTGCAGCAGATCTGTTGCGCTTGCTGCAGCGTGCGCTATCTTCCCTTGATCATTCGCAGAGCTCGAAACGACGATCCCGCAAGTCCTGACGTGCCCCTGAGCAGGGCGGCCAATACCGGATGACACAGCCGCGAGGATGAGAGTTGAGGTACACTGCTGGGCTGCACTGACTGTTCAGCGGCCAGCGTCGGACAGAGTCCGACCTAGCGTCCACCCCGCAACTCGCTCGCCTCGAGCCCCAGCCAGAACCCTGCCTGGCAGCCCTCCTGCAATGATCGCACTATGGTCCTGTTTTGCCCGACGAAGCAAATAACGGGAGACGTCATTCAACGCCGCAACGACCTCGCCCAATTCTCGTCGGCTCGCATGGTGCGCCGGACAGACGAGCCAAACCACGATCCCTCGGCTTTTGGCTCCCGAAATCCTGCCCGACCTGCACCTGATCCACCCCCACCTAACCCATTGATCTTGCAACCCCCGTCTACTGTGCATGGGGTTGTTTTCGCACTTTTGTTGTTCCATGGCTGAAGGCGAAGCGTTCAATCGCCGCGGCACCGGATCAACCGCCCCCACCAAGCGAGACCAACATGCACTCTTCCGCCAGCGGCTGGGGCAACGGGCTTCTCGGCGTCATCATCTTCAGCGGCTCCTTGCCGGCGACGCGCGTCGCGGTCGGAGGCTTCTCCGCGCTGTTCCTGACCTCGATGCGCGCGGTGATCGCCGCGCTGATCGCTCTCGCCGTGCTCGGTCTGCTGCGTCAGGCCCGGCCGCAGCGCCGTGATCTCGCTTCCCTCGCCATCGTCGCCGTCGGCGTCGTGGTCGGCTTCCCCCTGCTGACCGCGCTGGCGCTCCAGCACATCACGTCCGCGCATTCGATCGTCTTCATCGGCCTTCTGCCATTGTCGACGGCGATCTTCGCCGTGCTGCGCGGCGGCGAGCGGCCGCAGCCGCTGTTCTGGCTGTTCGCCGGCCTCGGCAGCGCGACCGTGGTGGGCTTCGCCCTGTCCGGCGATGGATCGGCTTCGCTGATCGGCGATCTCCTGATGGTCGCCGCAATCGTGCTGTGCGGGCTCGGCTACGCCGAAGGCGCGGCGCTGTCGCGCCGGCTCGGCGGCTGGCAGGTGATATCCTGGGCACTCCTGCTGGCGCTGCCGCTGATGGTGCCGGTCGCGATCCTGACCTGGCCGCCATCCTGGAGCGGCGTCAGCGTGCCGGCCTGGATCGGGCTTGCTTACGTCTCGATCTTCAGCATGTTCGTCGGCTTCATCTTCTGGTATCGCGGCCTCGCCCTCGGCGGCATCGCACGCGTCGGCCAGCTGCAGCAGCTCCAGCCGTTCTTCGGCCTCGCGCTCGCCGGGCTTCTGCTGCACGAGCCCGTCGCCTGGAGCATGATCGCCGCGACCATGCTCGTGGTCGCCTGCGTGTTCTTCGCGCGGCGGTTTGCGTGAGGGTTGTGCCTGACGGCTACTCCATCACCGTTTTCGTCAGCGCCGAGCGGGCGAACTTCTTCAGCGGCATCGGCTTGCCGAACAGGAAGCCCTGCACGAGGTCGAAGCCGAGCTCGTTGGCGACGACGAGGTCGGCGCGGCTCTCGACACCTTGCGCCACCGCGCGCGCGCCATAGCCCTTCGCGAGCTCGACGATGTGACGGCACACCGTGCGCTTGAGCCGGTCGTTGCCGCTGCCGGTGACGAACTGACGGTCGGCCTTCAGCTTGACGAAGGGAATCCGGTCCAGCTCCATCAGCGCCGGCCAGTTGGCGCCGAGATTGTCGATCGACAGGCCGATATTGTGCAGGCCGACCTCGCGCGCGACCTCGGTGAGAAGATCGAGGTCGCGGATCGCCTCCTCGCTGTCGATCTCGACGGTCAGCCCGCCGAAGGCCGGATGCGTCGGCACGCGGCGGCAGAGATCGCGCACCGCCTGCGGCTCCCTGAGATAGGAGGCGGGAAGATTGATCGACAGATCGACCGGGCTCTGTTGTTCCAGCAGATAGTGCCAGTCCTGCATGGCGCGGTCGATCACGAACTCCGACAGGTCGCGCAGATGCGGATCATGCGGCTCCGGAATGAAATAGGCCGGCGGCACGACGCCCCAGGTCGGATGCCGCATCCGCACCAGCGCCTCGGCGCCGCTGCGGACCAGCGTGCGCGCGTCGATCTTGGACTGGTACCACAGCTCCAGCCAGCCGGCATGCAGCGCCTCGCCGACATGGACGGCCGGGCTCGGCGCCGGCTCCTCCGGCAGCAGCATCGCCACGCGCTCGCGCAGCGTCTCCGCGGCGAAGGGCGTGGTCAACGGCGGCAGCATGGCCAGGCCGTATTCCTCGCCGACCTGCCGCACGGCCCTGACGATGATCGATTCGCGCGCGCCGACCGCCAGAACTTTCCCGGCGAAGGCCTCACGCACCAATATCTCCAGAAACCGTCCCGGCTCGATGCCGTCGGTGGCGACGCCGAGCAGGATCAGATCCGGCAATTCGCTGGCGAGCACCGTCTGCAATTCGTCCGCACTGGCGCATTCGCTGGTAACGAAGCCGAGATCCTCGAGCACTTCGCTGAGGAAGGCGCGCAAGTGACGCTTGCTGTCGGCCACGCAGGCCCGCGGCGTCACCTTTCTTCGCCCGAAGGTCACAGGCCTTCGTCCGACGAGTTCAACCATCCCATCGTTCATCTACACCACTCCCGTTCCGTGACGGTTTCTTAAACGGCGAGCGTGGGTTCAAATAAGGAGAGCTTCACGTCGTTGTTGAATTATCTGAGTAACGTTAAGCCCTGCAATTCGAGCTAATTTTTCGACAATCTGTTCGAAAAGAATTCGCATACCCCGGCACCGCACGCGCAACGACTGCAGCGCTTGCAGAATCTCTCGCACGCGATATCGGGAGCGTCTGTTCCTCGGCCGACGCAGGCGGCGTCGAGGTGGTGTGCCCTTTCGAGGCACCAGCGACGCATCGGAAGATTAATCGCAGGCACTCGTTCTGAATGCGGGCTGGCGGCGCTCGACAAGTATGGGTGAACAGGACCGCGTCGTCCGCGCTGGGTTGGGGCGAGCGACAGCGGAGCCGAACCACCCGCATGCGCGCCGGGCGGGCATGTCTCGCTGACGCTCGCGATGGTTCTGCGACATCGCGGCCGCGCCTGCGGCCGCGAATGTGAAGCGCATTACACGCGTATTGCCGCACTTGCGCTATTGCTCCGCACAGCCGGTGGTGGGCTGTCGAGGATTGCGACCATGACGACACGGCGAATGGCTTATTGGTGGTTCCGGGTTGTGATGTCGGGGCGATTCCTCGACCGCTTCCTGTGCCTGCCGCGCGCGCAATAGGCGCCAGATCAGTTCTGCCCGATCAATTTGCGAAACGCCGCGGCGCCGTCGTGCACCACGTCGCGACCCTTCCAGGCGAGGTAAGTCAGCTTGCCCGAGAGCGTGTCGTGGCTCCGCAATCGACGCGATCCGAGGATATGGCCGACATTGTCGGGGAAGCGGCTCACCTCGGCCGACACCAGGGTCGCGATCGCGTCCATCAATTGCTGAAGGCGGACGCCCCATTCGCAATTCTCGATACCGTCGATGCGCACCTTGAGCGCATATTCGGTGTCGTAGATATCGGCGAGCAGGTCGCGGGCGATCAGCACGCGGTTGTGCCGGAGCGCGACGCGAAGCGCGAGACGCTTGTCGTCGAGCCGGTCGAGCACCATGTGAACGACGCAGGCATAGGGCGTGGCGGCGACATCACTGGCGCTCTTGCTTGCGGCAGCCTTGGTGGCGAGCCGCACCAATTGCCAGGACGTCGTCAGGCGCCTCGCCACCAGCGCCAGCGCGAAGGGCAGTGCTTCGGGGTGCGCCTTCTTGAAGGCGTCGAGCTGTGCGGTGATCTGAACCACCTGGCCGTCGTCGAACTTCGCGATCTTGTCGGGCAGCTTCTCGTTGAACTTCGGCAGCGCATCGCCGGCGCGCAGCACATGCAGCATCTTCCTGACGTCGTCGAAGGCGCTGCGCGAGGCCGTGTATTGCGCGAGCTTGGCGCGCGCGAAGTCGGTGCTGTCCACTGATGCGAAGGTGCTCTCGAGAACCTTGACGACCTTGGTCTGGAAGGTCGAGGCGACCTTCAGGACCTCCTTCTGGTTGTTCACGGCGATCTGGTCGTTGATCGCCTTGATGTAGTCGCGTGCCATGGTCGGCAGCAGGTCGCGGCAGATCCACTCCCAGATCGGAGTGAGGGTATTGCGCGAGATCCGTCCCATGTTGGCGTGCTCGGGCGCGCCGTCGATCAGCAGCAGCTCGAGCGGCGCGAAGAAATAGCGCGAAGGGCTGGTGGCGCGCGCCTGGGTCGATCCGTCCTTGCGAAATTCGGCGCGCAAGCGCGACTGGATCTCGCCGGAGCCCGGCATGTCGATGCCGCACAGCTCGAGCCGCTCGAGCTCGCTGAGCAAACAGCTGCGGGACAGCGGCGTCAGCCTCTGCAAGAATTCCGACAGCCGATCGATCTCGTTCATGGCACGCAATCTTTCGCAGCGTTTCCCGCGGGCGTGCAGGCCCAATGCGTGGAGGCATTTGCGCGCTCTCAACCTCGCCAAGAGAAGCAAGTCGCCGTTAATTATTCCGTAAAATCCGGGGGGGCGGCGGCCGGTCCGGGCGATTATGGCCCGCCTTCTGGTCCAATTCCGGCTGAATTCAACCTTCGCGGGGGCAGCCCCGACCTCGCGCAAGCACAAATTGTGCCGATGCCGTCATTTCAGCGCAAACCCGCCGGAATCACCGTAGTCTTACGGAGCAAAAAGTTAACCACAGGCCGGCCCCGGTTCCGCTAAATGAGTGACATGGGGTCACAGAATGATACGGCCACCGATTCGCGGCCGTCGGAATGGTACGACAGCAGCGCTGCTGCAACCGAAGAGCTCGATCTGGTCCGCCTGAGCGCCGCCCGGGCCAAGGCAGCCGATGAGATGGCTGCGGCCATCGCCCGCGAGCTCAACGGCCCCCTGACTGCGCTGCTGCTCTATATGGGCGAGATCAAGCATCACAGCGATCAGCTCGCGCCGGCGAGCGCCGACCGTGCCTATTTGCAGCGGGTGGTCGAGAATGCGCTGGCGCAGACCGAGCGCGTTTGCGCGCTGGTCAAGCAGCTTGCCGGCCCCGACAAGGGCGGCCTGCCGGTCCCGTCCAGCGCTGCGGATACGGACGCGAAGGCCTTGCGCGCACAGCAAGCTCCGCGCGTGCCGAGCGCCGAGTTCCTCGGCCTGTCAGGCCAGAAGCGCCTCACCAAGCGCGAGCGCGAGGTGCTGAGGCTGATCAGCGAAGGATACTCGAACAAGCAGGGTGCGCTTCGGATGCAGATCAGCCCGCGCACCTTCGAGAGCCATCGTGCCGAGGCGATGCGCAAGCTCGGTGCACGCAACACCGCGGACCTGGTCCGCGCGGCACTGCTGCATTCCATCGACTGAGGAGGCCGCCGGTGGCGGCCCGGACTCGGCGAAATCCGGTCGCGCTCAGAAATAGTCTTCGGCGAAGGGACGCGCGCGCGAGGCGGGGCGCAGCGGCTTGATCTCTTCCTTCGGCCCGTTCGGGATGATCGTGATGGTCCAGCGGGGCGGCATGCTCGATTCCTGCTCCAGCACCGAACGCACGAAGCCCGTCACCGTCGAGTCGCCAGCCTTCACCGTTGCCATCCGGCCGTTGAACTGTGCGATGCGGAAGCGGCGAACCTCTTTCTGGTCCGCAGTCTCAAAGGTGAACATGGACAACCCTCCTGGTTTGCCGCGACTATCGCCACCTATGATTAGCCATCTCTAAACATCCAACGCCGTAGAAGTACGGCGGGAATGCACGCGCGGGTGGTCAGCGCGGCTCCTGCGCGCGGGCGGCGGCATAAGCCGCATCCATCAGGTCCAGGAGATCGCCGAATTCGACATCGCCGAGTCTCTCCGCGGTCTTCTCCAGCGTCAGCGCCAGCGCCGCCAGCCTGACATAGCCGAACGTTCCGGCGGCGCTCTTCAGCGAATGCGCTTCGCGCGCGATCCTGCCGTGGTGCTGCGCGAGCGCGAGCGTCCGGAATTGCCGCAGGCGCGCGGCGGTCTCGCTCCAGAACACCTCGCGCACTTCACGGGCCCCGTCCTCGCCGATCTCGCGCACCAGCGCTTCATATGCGCGCGGCTCGCGCGCGGGCTCGGCATCAAGCGCCTTCTGCGCGGGCGCGACGGTGACGTCAAACATGGCCTTGCTGCCTTGATCACGGGTCATTTGTCGCGCGGCACGAGTCGGCGCGAGGGTCCCCCGTGTCTACCGCACGCCAATTTCAGTTCCGGTAGCAGGACATGAGGTGTTTGCAGGCCGGCATTAGCCGGCGGTTCACCATGCGGGCTGCGGTCAGCGCGCGCCGAGCAGCCGGTCGTACTGTGCCTTCACGGTGGCGTAGCATTCGCAAGCCGTCTGGCGCAGGCCGTCGAGGTTGAGGATCTGGATGTGTCCGCGGCTGTAATGGATGAAATCAGCCTGTTGCAACGTATTGGCCACCAGCGACACGCTGTTGCGACGCGCCCCGATCATCTGTGCCATGGCCTCCTGGGTCAGCAGCAGCCGGTAATCGCCGGACAGATCATGCGTGTGCAACAGGCAGCGCGCCAACCGCGCCTCCACCGGATGGGCGGCGTTGCAGCCCGCGGTCTGCTGGACCTGGGCATAAACCGCCAGCCCGTGGCGCGTCAGCGCGGTGCGCAGGGTGCTGCTCTGGTCGGCGGCGATCCGCAGCCGGTCGAGATCCATCACCGACGCAAGGCCCGGAATCAGCACGAGGGCAGTGTTCAACGCGCACGCATCGCCCATGGTCGAGAGCGTGCCCAGCAAGCTGTCGCGGCCGATCATGGCGACCTGGACGTGTTCGCCTTTGGCGAGTTTCACCACCAGCGAGATGACGCCGCGGTGGGGAAAATAGGCGCGCTTCAGCGTCTCGCCGGCCTCGACCAGCATGGCTTCATGGGGCAGATCGACTGTCCGTAGGTGCGGCCGGATCAATTCATAATCGTCTGCCGGAAGTGCGGACAGGAAACCGTTGGACGAGCGCGCCATCGTCTCCAAAGCTGCCTCCCGTGTGCTGCCGATCGAATCGCGCGATGCCCAAGGTCACGTGCGGCGCAGCAGCTTCCATCATGTTCCCGTCGGGATATGTTGGCAATTGGGACAAGATGTCCGCCCCGACGTTCGTTCCCGGAGGCGGCGTTCCTGCCGGCACACGATCGACGGCGCGAGCCGTGGTCATGGCTCCTCGCCCAGGAGGCGGAGGTGGCAAACCTTCACCGTCGCATAGCACTCGCAGGACGTCGCCTGCAGCGCCCGCAGATCGCGGATCTCGATGCGGCCCCGGCTGTAGTGGATGATGCCGGCGCGCTGGAGGTCATGTGCCACCAACGAGATGGCATTTCGCCGGACGCCGATCATCTGCGCCAGCGCCTCCTGGGTCAGCGGCAGGCTTTCTCCGGGGGAGAGGTCGCGGGCGCGCAGGAGCCAGCGCGCGAGCCGCGCCTCGACCGGGTGCCGCGTATTGCAGAGCAGCGATTGCTGCGCATGCGCGAGCAAGAACTGCTCGTGGCGGATGATCAGCTCGCGAAACGAGGTGCTCGCGGCCGCGACGGAGCGGAAGGCCGCGATTTCCAGCATGGACGCGGTACCGGAAAACAGCACGGCCGCGTCCGACAGCGCGATGCCGTCAGCCAGCGCGGCGCCGCCGCCCACGACGCTGTCGCGGCCGAGCATCGCGATCTCGATCGTCTGGCCGTCGGACAGGCCGACCGTGATCGAGACCGAGCCGCCATGCGGGAAGTGGACGTATCTCAGCGCCGCACCCGCTTCACCCAAGACAGACTTCCTGGCCATTTCGACCGTCGCGAGATGCGGACGCAGCAGCTCGAAAGCCGGCGGGTCGAGCAATTGCAGCAGCTGATTGGGCGGAGTTCCGCTTGCGGTCATGCAGTCAATCCGGCGAGGTTCGATGGAACAATTCTGCGGGCGTTCGTGGTTCAGTTGCCCTGCGAACAAAAACTATTGTAAAGGTTGCATCGGTGTCCATATACCCGTTACAGGGCAGACAGGCCGTCCGATTTACGGCCGAAATGAGAAGGGCGTCGATTCGCTCGTGAGCGGTCGCGTCTCCTGCAAGGGCATGCAGGAAAAAGCGGTAAGGGGGGCCTCATGAGCCGGAAGCATTGCATCCGTGCCGCCATCGGGCGACTGATGACCTGCGCCCTCCTGTCCGTCGAACGCGTGACGATCGTCCAACATTGCCCTGAGCCCTGGCGCGCGATGGCCGCGCAGCTCGATTCCGTCGTCTCCGTTCTCCTCGGTCCGCCAACGACGTTTGCGGCCATTCCCTCTCTTGATCGAAAGCAAAGGAGAAAGGCGTGTCCTACGGTCCAATGATTGAAACGCAGAAGCCGGACGCTCACGAGAGGACCGAGGGTCGATATCATGTACTCGTCGTCGACGACGACCCGATGGTGTGCATGGCCATCGAGATCTATCTTCAGCGCAACAATTTTCGAGTGACGATTGCCGATGGAGGTGAAGCCGGACTGCGCGCTCTCGAACATGCACAGGTCGACCTGATGATCGTCGATATCTTCATGCCGCACATGCGCGGGTTCGAATCGATCCGGCTCTTCCACGAGCGCGCGCCGGTCGTTCCGCTGATCGCGATGTCCGGCTACGCCTTCGCCGATCTGATTTCGCCTGCACCCGACTTCCTCCGGATGGCGCTGGAGCTCGGTGCCGCACGCTGTCTGCGCAAGCCATTCACGCCGCAGGCGCTGCTCGCCGCCATCAACGATTGCCTGGCGGAGCATCGTGCCAACGGCGGCATGGCCGCGCGATTGGGTTAGCGCGGCGCCGGCCGCCATGACAACGAGGTAATCGTTCGTTTACCTCAAACGCCGGATCTGCAGCGCGGTGCGACAACGCAAAACCGGGCCTGCGAGCGCATTGCCGCTCGCGCGCGGTCCGGTCCAACGTTCCGCACGCTGGCCCTATGGTCCTTCACGAGCAGGACTTTCGCGCGCGCTTCGCCCCGTCGTTGTCGTCGGTGCGTCACCGCATGCCTCCCGGCGCTGCGGCGCGCAGCCGGATTTGCCGAAAAGCGCTGCTGCCTTCCGCCGAACCCCAAACTTCTCATCAATATCCGTATTAGCACGGAGGATGAAATTAACGGGACTGTGAAAGGGGTTGTCTAACGATCCAAGAGGAGGGCTTCCGTCCGTGCCAAGGATGGCTCAGGCGTCGAAGTCCGGATTCAAGTTGGTGTTCAGGTCAGTAAGGCGTAGCTCATGGATGATCTGTTGCGGGAATTTCTGACGGAGACCAGCGAGAGCCTGGACACCGTGGACAATCAATTGGTGAAGTTCGAGCAGGAGCCGAACAACGCCAAGATCCTGGATAACATCTTCCGCTTGGTCCACACCATCAAGGGCACCTGCGGCTTCCTCGGCCTGCCGCGGCTGGAAGCGCTGGCCCATGCCGGCGAGACCTTGATGGGCAAGTTCCGTGACGGCATGCCGGTGACGGCCGAAGCCGTGACGGTGATCCTGTCCTCGATCGACCGCATCAAGGAGATCCTGGCAGGGCTCGAAGCCACCGAGGCCGAGCCCGAGGGCAACGACCGCGACCTCATCGACAAGCTGGAAGCGATGGTCGAGCAGGGCATGGCGGCCATGGCTGCTGGTAGTGCTGCTGCTCCCGTCGCGGACGCCCCGCCGCTGGCGCCGGAAGCCCCGGTCGCCGCGCCCGCCAAGGAGATGGTGACGGGCACGCTGATCGACCAGACCCTGGAGCGTCCGCTGCGTCCGGGCGAGGTCTCGCTCGACGAGCTCGAGCGCGCCTTCCGCGAGACCGCGATCGAAGAGCCCGCGCCCGTTGCCAAGGCCGAGGTGAAGCCCGAAGTGAAGGCCGAGGTTGCTCCCGAAGCGCCGGCCGCCAAGGACGCAAAGCCCGCCAGGGAGAAGGCCGCGCCGAAGAAGTCGATGGCCGACGAGGGCGCCGGCGAGGGCGCCTCCATCGCCAACCAGTCGATCCGCGTCAACGTGGATACGCTGGAGCACCTCATGACCATGGTCTCCGAGCTGGTCCTGACCCGCAACCAGCTCCTGGAGATCTCCCGCCGCAACGAGGACACCGAGTTCAAGGTGCCGTTGCAGCGCCTGTCCAACGTCACCGCCGAGCTGCAGGAAGGCGTCATGAAGACGCGCATGCAGCCGATCGGCAATGCCTGGCAGAAGCTGCCCCGCATCGTCCGCGATCTCTCGAGCGAACTCGGCAAGCAGATCGAGCTGGAGATGCACGGCGCCGACACCGAGCTCGACCGCCAGGTGCTCGATCTGATCAAGGATCCGCTCACCCACATGGTGCGCAACTCCGCCGATCATGGCCTGGAGACCCCCGCCGAGCGCCTGGCCAGCGGCAAGGGCGAGCAGGGCACCATTCGCCTCTCCGCCTATCACGAGGGCGGCCACATCATCATCTGCATCGCCGACAACGGCCGCGGATTGAACACCGAGAAGATCAAGGCCAAGGCGATCTCTAGCGGTCTCGTCACCGAGGCCGAGCTGGAGAAGATGAGCGAGGCCCAGATCCACAAGTTCATCTTCGCGCCGGGCTTCTCCACCGCGGCTGCCGTCACCTCGGTGTCGGGGCGCGGCGTCGGCATGGACGTGGTGCGCACCAATATCGACCAGATCGGCGGCACCATCGACATCAAGTCGGTGGCCGGCGAAGGATCTTCGGTCACCATCAAGATCCCGCTGACGCTCGCCATCGTCTCCGCCTTGATCGTGGAGGCCGCCGGCGACCGCTTCGCGATCCCGCAGCTCTCGGTGGTCGAGCTGGTGCGGGCCCGCGCCAATTCCGAGCACCGCATCGAGCGCATCAAGGACACCGCGGTGCTGCGCCTGCGCAACAAGCTGCTGCCGCTGATCCACCTCAAGAAGCTGCTCAAGATCGACGACGGCGCGGCCTCCGATCCCGAGAACGGCTTCATCGTGGTCACTCAGGTGGGCAGCCAGACGTTTGGCATCGTGGTCGACGGCGTGTTCCACACCGAGGAGATCGTGGTCAAGCCGATGTCGACCAAGCTTCGTCACATCGACATGTTCTCCGGCAACACCATTCTGGGCGATGGCGCCGTCATCATGATCATCGACCCCAACGGCATTGCCAAGGCGCTCGGCGCCGCCGGCTCCTCGGCCCATGACATGGGCGACGAGAACGGCGCCCATCACATCGGCTCGGGCGAGCAGACCACCTCGCTGCTCGTGTTCCGCGCCGGCTCCTCGCAGCCCAAGGCGGTCCCGCTCGGCCTCGTCACCCGCCTGGAAGAGCTGCCCGCCGACAAGATCGAGTTCTCCAACGGTCGCTACATGGTGCAGTACCGCGAGCAGCTGATGCCGCTCGTGGCCATGGAAGGCGTCACCATCGCGAGCCAAGGCGCCCAGCCGATCCTGGTGTTCGCCGACGATGGCCGCTCCATGGGCCTCGTCGTCGACGAGATCATCGACATCGTCGAGGAGCGCCTCAACATCGAGGTCGGCGGCTCCTCCTCCGGCATCCTGGGCTCGGCCGTGATCAAGGGCCAGGCCACCGAGGTGATCGACGTCGGCCACTTCCTCCCGATGGCGTTCTCCGACTGGTTCACCCGCAAGGAGATGAAGCCGTCGCTGCACTCTCAGTCGGTGCTGCTGGTCGACGACAGCGCGTTCTTCCGCAACATGCTGGCCCCGGTGCTGAAGGCGGCCGGCTACCGCGTCCGCACCGCGCCGACCGCGCAGGAGGGCCTCGCCGCGCTGCGGGCCCAGAGCTTCGACGTGGTCCTGACCGACATCGAGATGCCCGACATGAACGGGTTCGAGTTCGCCGAGACCATCCGCGCCGACAACAATCTCGGTTCGATGCCGATCATCGGCCTGTCGGCGCTGGTGTCGCCGGCGGCGATCGAGCGCGGCCGCCAGGCCGGCTTCCACGATTATGTCGCCAAGTTCGACCGTCCCGGCCTGATCGCGGCGCTGAAGGAGCAGACCGCGGGCGCCGCCGGCGCCTCCGAGCTGAGCCGGGCGGCAGCGTAAGAGCAGGACAGGGATAGGAGATACGAGATGACCAGCAAGACCCAGTCCGCCGACGGCGCCATGGTCGAATACGTCACCGCGATGATCGGCGGCCAGCTGTTCGGGCTGCCGATCTCCCGCGTCCAGGACGTGTTCATGCCCGAGCGCGTCACCCGCGTGCCGCTGTCCTCGCGCGAGATCGCCGGCGTGCTCAATCTGCGCGGCCGCATCGTCACCGTGATCGACATGCGCGCCCGCCTCGGCCTGCCGCAGCCCGAGGACGGCAAGGTGCCGATGGCGGTCGGCGTCGATCTGCGCGGCGAATCCTACGGCCTTCTGATCGACCAGATCGGCGAGGTGCTGCGCCTGCCCGAAGCCGGCATGGAGGAAAACCCCGTCAACCTCGATCCCCGCATGGCCAAGCTCGCCGGCGGCGTCCACCGCCTCGACGGACAGCTCATGGTCGTCCTCGACGTCGATCGCGTCCTCGAGCTCGAAACCAAAGTGCAGATGGCCGCGTGAGCCAACGAAACATCGGAGCCGGAGAACCGAAATGAAAACCTGCTTGGTGGTCGATGATTCCAGCGTGGTGCGGAAGATCGCGCGCCGGATCCTGGAGGGCCTGGAATTCGAAGTGACCGAGGCCGAGGACGGCTCGAAGGCGCTCGAGATCTGCCAGCGGCAGCTGCCCGACGCGGTGCTGCTCGACTGGAACATGCCGGTGATGGACGGTTTCGAATTCATGGGCCACATGCGCCGCCTGCCCGGCGGCGACCAGCCCAAGGTGGTGTTCTGCACCACCGAGAACAATGTGGCTCATATCGCCCAGGCGCTCAGCGGCGGCGCCAACGAGTACATCATGAAGCCCTTCGACAAGGACATCATCGCCGACAAGTTTGCCGAAGTCGGCTTGCTCCCGGTCGGACAAGCCATGGCCTGAGCGAATCTGGCCCGCGCATCTGGTCAGAATGTTCCAGTACAGCTTCGAAGAGGCTACCAGTGACCCCGACCGAGTATGAGTACCTGCGTAAGTTCCTGAAGGACAATTCCGGTCTCGACCTGTCCGCAGACAAGCAATATCTGATCGAAAGCCGCCTGCTGCCGCTGGCCCGCAAGGCCGGACTCTCCGGCATCGCCGAGCTGGTGCAGAAGCTGCAAGGCGGCTCGCGTCAGCTGATCACCGACGTGGTCGAAGCCATGACCACCAACGAGACCTTCTTCTTCCGCGACAAGGTCCCGTTCGATCATTTTCGCGACACCATCATGCCCGAGATCATCAAGGCGCGTGCCGGCAAGCGCAGCGTGCGGATCTGGTGTGCCGCCGGCTCGACCGGGCAGGAGCCCTATTCGCTGGCGATGTGCCTGAAGGAGATGGGCGCGGCCCTCACCGGCTGGCGCATCGAGATCATCGCGACCGATCTGTCGCAGGAAGTGCTGGAGAAGGCCAAGGCCGGAATTTACAGCCAGTTCGAGGTGCAGCGCGGCCTGCCGATCCAGATGCTGGTCAAATACTTCAAGCAGACCGGCGAGACCTGGCAGGTCAATCCCGAATTGCGGGCGATGATCCAGCATCGCCAGCTCAACCTGCTGCACGACTTCTCCCAGCTCGGCACTTTCGACGTCATCTTCTGTCGCAACGTGCTGATCTATTTCGACCAGGACACCAAGATCAACATCTTCAACCGGCTGGCGCGCCAGATCGAGCCCGATGGCTTCCTGGTGCTGGGCGCGGCCGAAACCGTGGTCGGTCTGACCGATACGTTCCGGCCGATCGCGGACCGGCGCGGCCTCTACAAGCCGAACGATCCGCGTGCCGCAGCCGCCAAGCCGGTCCTCGCCGGCGCGGCGCCGCGCCTCGCGGTCATGGCAGGACGATAGACATGGCCGAGGATGGCAAGGGTACCGAACGCGTGACCTTCAGTCGCGGCTATGATGTCTGCATCATGGCCATCGACGGCACCTGGCGCCGCGACTGCAAGCTCAACGCGATCTCCGACACCGACGCCATTCTCACGGTGGAAGGCTCGATCCAGGGGTTGAACCTGAAGGAGTTCTTCCTGCTGCTGTCGTCCACGGGCCTCGCCTATCGCCGCTGCGAGCTGGTCCGCGTCAACGGCGCCGAAATGGACATCCAGTTCCTGCGCGGCAAGAACAGGAAGAAGCGCGGCGCGGCCGGCGGCCATGACGCCGCGGCGTGATCCGCCCGCGTCCGTGACCGTCCTTTCCGATCTCTTGCTTCACACTTTCTGAAGATTTCGAAGCGAATTCGCGCCGGCAGCTTTACGTGGCCTCAGCGCGAACATTGTATCCGTTGACCGTCTCAATCTCAGGATACGGAAATGCCCAGAAGTCCTCTTTCGCCCATGACGTCAAACCTGCCCGACGGCGCCGAACGGCGTGCGCTTCAGCTTCTGGTGGTCGATGACGACGCCACGCAGCGCAGCCTGATCACCGTCGCCGCCAACCAAGCCGGGCACGAAGTCACCGTGGCGCCGTCCGTGGCGAATGCGATCGCGAAGCTGCGCACCGCCCGTTTCGATTGCGTGACGCTGGATCTCGTGTTGGAGGATGGCGACGGCATCGACGTGCTGCGCGAGATGGCAGCGGCGAAGTTCGGCGGCGCCGTGATCGTCATCAGCGGCATGGACGGCAAGCGCCGCAGCGCCGCTCGCAGCTTCGCCCGGTCCGTCGGGATCGAGCTCCAGAGCCTGCCGAAGCCGCTCGACCTCGCGGCCCTGCGCATCAGCCTCGCCAATCTTGGCAAGATCGCCATGGGCCTTCCCGCGATCCACACCTGGGGCGGTGTCGCTACCGACGCGATCGTGGAACGGCACCGCGCTTAGGGCTCGCGGAGCTGCCATGCGGTCGGCGTTCGGCGCCGATCGCGCTCTATGTCGGGTTGCTGAATTCCGACAGCCGTCGCAGGGCTTGGCCGAGTTCAGCCCGGCAGGCGTTGAGGGCGGCGCTGGCCGTGGCATAACGGGGCGTCACGTCGTCGAGCACCACAATCTCGCTGGAACCCGACACACCGCCGGCGTCTTCTTCCTCCATGGCCGCGTCGATCAGACGCATACTGAGGTCGATGCGCGCGATGAGAGAGCGAAGTTCGGCCGCGATCAACTGACGGCTGTCGGTGTCAGCCATCGCGGCGAGCGGGGGTGTGCCAGCGTAATTTAGCATGGATATTCTCCGTCCCCCGCAATAAGGCACCTTGTCGCTACTTGTGCGTTAAGTGCATGTCCCGTACAAATACGGGTGGGCCGAATCCGCGCCGAACGCCATAAACGGTTGGCGCGGACGCGAGTCCTTCATGCCAACCGGATGTGGCACATGGCCGAACAAACCTCTCGCGGTGAAATCTTCGTGGTCGACGACGACCCTGCCGTTCGCGACACCCTGTCGATGGTGTTGAAGGCGGCGGGTTATGAGGTGATCTGTTTCGCGGACGGCGCAGCGCTGCTCTCCGTCGCACGAAACCGCACGCCGGCTGCAATCCTGCTCGACGTGCACATTCCCGGAAAGTCGGGGCTCGACATCCTGAAGGAGCTGCACGGCGAGGATTATCCGGCGCCGATCTTCATGATCTCCGGACAGGGCGACATCACGATGGCGGTGGGCGCGATCAAGAGCGGCGCGCTCGACTTCATCGAGAAGCCGTTCCGCGGCAGCGAGATCGTCGGCCGGCTCGACGAGGCGATCGGCGCCTATGCCCGCAGGCAGGCGGAGAACGCCTCGCCGAAATTCGGCTCGCTGCATTTCCCCGGACGCGAGCCGCTGACGCGCAGGGAGCGCGAGGTGCTCGAGCAGTTTGCTTCCGGCGCGTCCAACAAGGAAGCCGGTCGCACGCTCGGCATCAGCCCGCGCACGATCGAGGATCACCGCGCCAACATCATGAAGAAGCTCGGCGCGCGCAACGCCGCCGATCTGATCCGCATCGTGATGACCGCGGCCCAGCGCGCGTCGTAAAGGCTGGCTGTATTGCGGATATTTTTTCGTCATTCCGGGGCGATGCGGAGCATCGAACCCGGAATCTCGAGATTCCGGATCGCGCTGCGCGCGTCCGGAATGACTCCCAAACCTCACCCGCTCAACGCCTTGCGGATGATCCGCGCCAGATCCGATTTGCGATAGGGCTTGGCCAGCAGCATCACGCCGGAATCGAGCCGGCCGTGATGGATGATCGCGTTCTCGGTATAGCCCGAGGTGTAGACCACCTTGAGATCGGGCCGCGTCTTCATCAGCTCGTCGGCAAGCTGCCGTCCGTTCATCTTGCCGGGCATGATGACGTCGGTGAACAGAAGGTCGAACGGCTTTCCGGCGGCGACGATCGCGAGCGCCTCCGCGGCGTCGGCGGCCTGCAAGGTGACGTAGCCCAGCGAATGCAGCTGCGCCAGCACGTAGTCGCGCACCAGCCTGTCGTCCTCGACCACCAGGATCGTCTCGTGCCCGCCCTCGATGGCTGCCGGCGTCACGCCCTCGCCGGCCGCCGTCGGCGTCTTGCCGGGCGGCAGGTACATCTTGATCGTGGTGCCGTGGCTTTCCTCGCTGTAGATCTTGATGTGGCCCGCGGACTGCTTGATGAAGCCGTAGACCATCGACAGGCCGAGCCCGGTGCCCTTGCCCGGCCCCTTCGAGGTGAAGAAGGGATCGAACACCCTGGTCAGCAGGTTCGCCGGGATTCCGGTGCCGGTGTCGCTCACGGCGATCAACACGTAGTGCCCCGGCGACACGTCGTTCGCGTTGGCGTAGGCCTCGTCGAGATAGGCGGCGCCGGTCTCCAGAATCAGCTTGCCGCCGCCGGGCATCGCGTCGCGGGCATTGAGCGCGAGGTTGAGGATCGCGGTGGTGAGCTGGTTGGGATCGACGATCGCGACGCAGTTCTCGTCCTCGAACACGGATTCGATCTGGATCTGCTCGCCCAGCGTCGGCCGCAACAGCTTCGCGGTGTCGACCACCAGCGCGTTGATGTCGATCTCGCGCGGCTGGAGCGGCTGCTTGCGCGCGAAGGCGAGCAGGTGCTGGGTCAGGTCGGCGCCGCGCGCGGCCGCCTCGTCGATCATCTTCGTGATGGCCGCAAGCTGCGGCTCCTTCTCGACGGCCTCCGCGAGGATCTCGATCGTCCCGGTGATGACGGTGAGGATGTTGTTGAAATCGTGCGCCACGCCGCCGGTGAGCTGGCCGATCGCCTCCATCTTCTCGGCGTGACGGATGCGCTCCTCGGCGGCGATCTTGTCGGTGAGGTCGCGGTAGAAGATGTTGAACAGCAGGCCCTCGCGGCGCTTCAGCGCGGTGACGCTCAGCTCGGCCTTGAATTCCTTGCCGTCGCGGCGGCAGCACATCAGCTCGCGGCGCCGGTTCAGCGTCCTGCCGCTCTCGCTCGCCAGGAACTGCGTCAGACCCGCCCTGACCCGCTCGCGCTGGCTCTCGGCGACGATGAGGTCGATCGTGCTCTTGCCGAGCACTTCCTCGCGGCGCCAGCCGAACAGCTGCTCGGCCTGCGAGTTCCAGTTCAGGATGCTGCCGGTCTCGTCGGTCTGGACGAAGGCGTCGAGCGAGGTCTCGATGATGTTGCGGGCGAGCCGCTCGCTCTCGCGCAGCGATTCCTGCGCGAGCCGCGCTTCCGTCATGTCGCGTCCCACGAAGAAGAAGCGATGCGCCTGCTCGGACCAGCTGCCGAGCCAGGACAGCCAGACCTCGTGTCCGTTCTTGTGGAAGCAGCGCGTGTCGTCGATCTTGGGACGCTCGCCCCGCCGCATCGCGCGCATCTCGGCGCGGGATCGCTCCAGAAAGTCCGGATGAATGAAGTCGGCGCCGCTGCGGCCGATCATCTCCTCCGGCCGATAGCCGAGGATGGTCTCGCTGCTCGGACTGATCTGTGCGATATGGCCCCGGGCATCCATGATCATGATCAGATCCTGCGAGGTGTCGAAGATCTGCCGGCGCTCCTCGAGCTGCTGCTGGAGCTGCCGCTCGGCCCGCCGCGCCTCGGTGAGGCTGTGCGCGGTCCCGGAGACGCCGATGATCTCGCCCGACGGCCCTTTGATCGGCGACAGGCTGAGCGAGATTTCGACCGGCGTGCCGTCCTTGCGCAGGCGCACCGTCTCGAAGCGTTCGATCGGCTCGCCGCGCGCGATCCGCGCCAGATAGTCCTTGCCCTGCTCGCGGCGGTCCGCCGGCACGATGATCGACGTCGGCTTGCCGATCGCCTCGTCTGCCGAATAGCCGTACAGACGCTCGGCGGCCGGATTCCAGCCGGTGATGACGGCATCGAGGGTCTGCATCACGATCGCGTCGTCGGAGGATTCGATCGCGGCGCTGAACAGGCGCTCGCGCGCCGCGTGATGGCTGCGCGCGGCCTCGGTGCGGCGATGCTCCTCGATCTCGCGTTCGAGCGCGGCGGTCTTCACCCGGGTTTCCTCGACCATCTGCGCGAAGGCCCGCGCCAGCACGCCCGTCTCGCCGCCGGCATCGACGGGGATGTCCGCCGGACGCCCGCTGCCGATGGCCTGGACTGCCGCGGTCAAGCGGCCGATCGGACGCGTGAGCGAGCGCGCCAGCAGCACCGCCAGTACGGCCGCGGCGACGACGGCCAATATGCCGACCAGCAGGGACGTCTTCTGGATCGCTGCCGGTACGAGGCCGAACACGGGCGCGGGAATTGTCTCGATGACGGCGACCCATTCCTTGCCGGCAAGCAGCGCAGGGGCAATGGCCGCGCCGCTGGGCCGGCCCGCCCCATCGGTCATGAGCCGTGTGGATACGTCCTGCGTGCCCGTCAGAGCCGCGAAGTAAGGGAAGTCCTTGCGCCAGTCGCCGGGACGGTCGCGCAATTTGCCCAATTCGCGCGCGCGATCGGGATGAACGAGATAGTCGCCGTGCGAATTCACGACGTAGATCTCTCCTCCCGAGGCCGCCGTCGCGCGGACCTGGTCGAGGGCCGGCCGCATGTCGATATTGGCGACGATGATGCCGAACGGCTTGCCGTCCGGTGCGAATAGCGACGTCCCCACCCGGAGAGTCGGGATGTGAGGAGTCGTGGTGCCCCCTTGGCGGGTGGCGAGATCGACGGGTGACACATAGATCTCGCCAGACGGCAGCCGGATCGTTTGCTGAAAGTACGGTCGGTCGCTCTTGCTCTCCAGCTCGTTGTCCGGGGCGATCCGGGCGGTTCCGTTCGGTCCGGAGCGATCGACACGGACGAGCTCGCGCTGGTCGTTATCGATGCCGATGATCCGAAACTGCCCATAGATGGGTTTGGCCTCGATCTCGGCCGCGAGCCGCGTGGCGATACGCTCGCGCCAGATTTGCTCCGAGACGCCGTCGGCCGGATCGGTGCCGCCGCCGGTGTGAGCGCGGATGAGGCCCTGGATCGCCGCGGCGGCGCGATAGCCGATCAGGTCGCCGCGCGCTCCGGAAACGTAGGATTCCAGATTGGCCGCCAGCAGGCGCGACTGGGCCTCGACCCGTTCCAGGACCCGCGGAATGACCGCTTGCGTGGTGTTGCGATAGCCCAGCCAGCCGACCGCGGCCACGGTGACCGCCACCAGCAGGATCATGGCGACGGCCAGCCGCGTGGCGAGTGTCATGGGAACGCGCGCAGGACTTCCCGGATGATCGCGGCCGCTCCGGCCTGAAGCAGAGGAGGCCTCGTTATCGGCGGCCGGAGCTGACATCGGACCCCTCCGGCTCGCCCGCCTTCAGACAGCCATCGACTGCGGCAAGCAGTGCGCCGGGCCGGAATGGCTTCTGCAGGCTTGCCACCGCGCCAAGCTTGGTCGCCATATTGAGGAAATCGGGTTCCGCATAGGCATCCGGCGCGGCCGAACGGCCGGAAATGACGATGATGGGAATGGCCGGGGCCAACGCCCGGATGTGACGCATCGTCTCCAGCCCATCCATGCCAGGCATGAAGATGTCGAGGAACAGCAGATCGAACCGCCCGGCCTCGAACAGCGCCAGCGCCTTGCGGCCATCGCCGGCGAGGGTGACCTGATGACCGGCCCTCTCCAGGAGCAGCCGGATCGTGATCTGAACGGCCGGGTCGTCATCCACGATCAGGATGTTGGCCACGTCTAAATTCCTCCGCGCCGGACGGGACATTCCCATCGGCGCAAATCAAACCATCAAAGATGAAATTGTTGCGCGGATTCCGCCCGGCCTGCAAGCACTTCGCGCGATGACGCTCCCGGTCGGCGGCTGTTGCTTCGTATCGCAAGATATGCACGTTTTCGTGCATAGCGGAAGGCTGAGCCTGGCGCATCCGACCACTTGCGAGGAGTGAGCGGCATGTGGGAAGAGCGGGCGAATTCGCAGAGGAAAAAATGACCAAGAAGAAAACACCCGATCAGCTCCGCAGCGCGCGCTGGTTCGCACCCGACGATCTGCGCTCGTTCGGCCACCGCTCCCGCGCCATGCAGATGGGCTACGCGCCGGAGGAGTGGAAGGACCGGCCAATTATCGCGATCCTCAACACCTGGTCGGACGCGCAGCCCTGCCACATGCACTTCAAGTCGCGCGTCGATGACGTCAAGCGCGGTATCCTGATGGCCGGCGGCCTGCCGCTGGAGCTGCCGGCGCTGTCGCTGTCGGAATCGCTGCTCAAGCCCACCACCATGCTCTACCGCAACCTGCTGGCGATGGACGCCGAGGAGCTGCTGCGCAGCCATCCCGTCGACGGCGTGGTGCTGATGGGCGGCTGCGACAAGACCACGCCGGCGCTGCTGCTGGGGGCCACCTCGATGAACATCCCGGCGATCTATCTGCCGGCCGGCCCGATGCTGCGCGGCAATTGGAAGGGCAAGACGCTCGGCTCCGGCTCCGACGGCTGGAAGTATTGGGACGAGCGCCGGGCCGGAAAGATCTCCGACAAGGACTGGCTCGACATCGAGGCCGGCATCGCCCGCAGCTACGGCACCTGCATGACCATGGGCACCGCCTCGACCATGACGGCGATCGCGGAAGCGATCGGCATGACGCTGCCGGGCGCCTCTTCGATTCCCGCAGCGGATGCCAACCACATCCGCATGGCCAGTGAATGCGGCCGCCGCATCGTCGAGATGGTGTGGGAAGACCTGACGCCGAAGACGATCCAGACCCGCAAGGCGTTCGAGAACGCGATCGCGGTGGCGATGGCGATGGGCTGCTCGACCAACGCGATCATCCACCTGATCGCGCAGGCCCGCCGCGCCGGCCAGGACATCGGGCTCGACGATTTCGAGATCGCCAGCCGCAAGGTGCCCGTCATCGCCAACGTCCGGCCGAGCGGCGACACCTACCTGATGGAGGACTTCTTCTATGCCGGCGGCCTGCCGGGGCTGATGGGCCAGATCAAGCCGCATCTGCATCTCGACTGCATCACGGTCACCGGCAAGACGCTGGGTGAGAACATCGAGGGCGCGGAGGTGCACAATGCCGACGTGATCCGCTCCATCGACGATCCCATCTACAAGGAAGGCGCGCTTGCCGTGCTCAAGGGCAATCTCGCGCCCGACGGCTGCGTCATCAAGCCTTCCGCCTGCGCGCCGCGCTTCCTCAAGCACACCGGGCCGGCGCTGGTGTTCGACGATTATCCCGCGATGAAGCAGGCGGTCGACGATCCCGACCTCGACGTCACCGAGGACCACATTCTCATCTTGCGCAATGCAGGGCCGCAGGGCGGGCCGGGCATGCCGGAATGGGGCATGCTGCCGATCCCGACCAGGCTCGTGAAGCAGGGCGTACGCGACATGGTGCGCATCTCGGATGCGCGCATGAGCGGCACCAGCTACGGCGCCTGCATCCTGCACGTTTCGCCGGAATCCTACATCGGCGGCCCGCTTGCCCTGGTGCAGAACGGCGACCGCATCACGCTGGACGTCGCCGCCCGCACCATCAATCTCGACGTCCCCGAAGCCGAGCTCGCAAAGCGCCGCGCAGCCTGGAAGCAGCCCGAGCGCCGCTTCGAGCGCGGCTATGGCTGGATGTTCACCAGGCACATCAAGCAGGCCAATGACGGCTGCGACTTCGATTTCCTCGAGACCGATTTCGGCGCGCCGATCGGCGAGCCGTCGATTTATTAGTTTCGGTCGTTCCGGGGCGCGAAGCGAACCCGGAACCTCGAGATTCCGGGTTCGATGCTGACGCATCGCCCCGGAATGACGAACGAGAGAGAACCCCATGACCAAACTTTCCGAAGCCACCCGCAACAAGCTCAAATCCGTCTCCACCGCCACGGTCGCCACCGCCTTGTTCAAGCGCGGCCTGCGCATCCAGATGATCCAGGACGTGCATCCTGTCGGCCCGGGCCAGCCGACCATGGTCGGCGAGGCCTTCACGCTGCGCTACATGCCGGCGCGCGAGGACCTCAACACCATCGACGTCTTCAAGGATCGCTCGCACCCGCAGCGCAAGGCGGTGGAAGATTGCCCGCCGGGTGCGGTGCTGGTGATGGACAGTCGCAAGGACGCGCGGGCGGCGTCGGCGGGCGCGATCCTGGTCACGCGATTGATGAAGCGCGGCGTCGCCGGCGTCGTCACCGACGGCGGGTTTCGCGATTCCGCCGAGATCGCCAGGCTCGGCATCCCCGCCTATCACCATCGCCCCAGCGCGCCGACCAACCTCACGCTGCACCAGGCGATCGAGATCAACGTCCCCATCGGCTGCGGCGACGCGCCGGTGTTTCCCGGCGACGTCATCCTCGGCGATGCCGACGGCGTCATCGTCATCCCCGCGCATCTTGCCGACGAGATCGCGAACGAGACCTTCGAGATGACCGCGTTCGAGGATTTCGTCACCGAGGAGGTCGGCAAGGGCCGCGGCATCTTCGGCCTCTATCCCGCGACAGACCCGCAGACGCTCACCGACTTCGCGGAGTGGCGGAAGAAGAACGGGCGGTAGTCTCTTCGCCTCTCCCGCGCAAGCGGGGCGAGGGTGAAGACTACGCCTCCACCATCCCTGCCGCCCACAGCGCGAACGCATAGACGATCGCGACCTCGTCGAGCCGGTCGAAACGTCCCGACGCGCCGCCGTGGCCGGCGCCCATGTTGGTGCGGAGCAGGACCGGGCCGCCGCCGGTCATGGTGGCGCGCAGGCGTGCGATCCATTTGGCGGGCTCCCAATAGGTGACGCGCGGATCGGTCAGGCCGCCCATCGCCAGGATCGCCGGATAGTCCTTCGCCGCGACATTGTCGTAGGGCGAGTAGGACAGGATGGTGCGGAAATCCTCCTCGCTCTCGATCGGATTGCCCCATTCCGGCCATTCCGGCGGCGTCAGCGGCAGCGTGTCGTCGAGCATGGTGTTGAGCACGTCCACGAACGGCACCTCGGCGACGATGCCGGCGAACAATTCGCCGGCGCGGTTGGCGACCGCGCCCATCAGCATGCCGCCGGCCGAGCCGCCATGGCCAATGATGCGCTTGGCGCTGGTGTATTTGGCATCGATCAGGGCACGGGCGCTGGCCGCGAAATCGTCAAAGCTGTTGGTCTTCTTCTCGCGCTTGCCGTCGAGGTACCAGCCCCAGCCCTTGTCGGCGCCGCCGCGGATATGTGCGATGGCGTAGACGAAGCCGCGGTCGACCAGCGACAGGCGATTGGCGTTGAAGGACGCGGGCATAGCCATGCCGTAAGAGCCGTAGCCGTAAAGCAAGAGCGGCGCGGTGCCGTCGAGCTTCAGCCCGCGGCGATACAGGATCGAGACCGGCACCTCGGCGCCATCGTGCGCCTTCGCCAGGATGCGCGTGGTGACGTAGTCTCCGGCGTTGTGGCCCGAGGGAATCTCTTGGCGCTTGCGCAAGACGCGCGTGCGCTTGACCATGTCGTAGTCGTAGACCTCCGACGGCGTCGTCATCGACGAATAGGCAAAGCGCAGATTGGTCGTCTCGAATTCGTAGGAGCCCATCGTATCCAGCGAATAGGCGGCCTCGTCGAAGGCGATGGCGTGCTCCTCGCTTGTATTGAGATCGCGGATCACGATCGACGGCAGCGCATTGGCGCGCTCCAGCCGCACCAGATGGCCGGCATAGAGATCGAGGTCGATGATGTAGATCCCGGGCCGATGCGGGATCAGGTCGCGCCAGTTCTTGCGCTCGGGCGAGCCAAGCGGCGCAGTGACGATCTTGAAGTCGATGGCGTCGTCGGCATTGGTGAGGATGAACAGCTGGTCGCCGCGGTCGGCCAACGAATATTGCACGCCTTCCTCGCGCGCGGCCACCAGGCGCGGCGGCGCCTCGGGGTTTGCAAGATCGATCAGCCGCTGCTCGCTGGTCTCGTGGTCGCCGCCCGCGATCACGCAGAATCGGCCGCTGGTGCTCTCGTGCAGATGGGTGAACCAGCCGGCATCCTGCTCTTCATAGACCAGAATGTCGTCGGCCTGCTTGGTGCCGAGCCTGTGGCGCCAGACCTGCATCGGCCGGTGATTGTCGTCGAGCCTCACGTAGAAGAAGCTTTTGCAGTCAGCGGTCCAGACCACGCCGCCATCGGTCTCTTCTACAAGATCATCCAGATCGCTTCCGGTCGCCCAGTCGCGCACGCGGATGGAGAAATATTCCGAGCCTTTGGTGTCCGCGCTCCAGGCCTGCAGCTTATGATCGTTCGAATGGCGGCTGCCGCCGAACTTGAAATAGGCGTGATCCTTGGCGAGCGCGTCGCCGTCGAGCACGATCTCGCCGTCGCCGCCCTCGCGCGGCATGCGGCCGAACAGCTCGTGCTGCCCGCCCTCGCGAAACCGGCGGAAATAGGCGAACGGACCATCCGGCGACGGCACGCTGGAATCGTCCTCCTTGATCCGTCCGCGCATCTCGCGCACCAGCGTCTTCTGCAAGCCCGCGGTATGGCCGAGCAGGCTCTCGGTGTAGCCGTTCTCTTCAACCAGATAGTTGCGGATATCAGGGTCGAGCACGGCGGGATCGCGCAGCACCTCCTGCCATTTCGCGTCCTTCAACCAGGCGTAGTCGTCGCTCACGGTGATCCCGTGCCGCGTGAAGGAATGCGGCCGGCGCGGGGCGACGGGGGGCTGGGAAGGCATCTTGGTTTGGGTCACTCGGTCCTCGTTCGTGTCACTGAAATTCATCTCGTCATGCGCGGGTTTGACCCGCGCATCCATCAAAGGACGAAATCTTTGGCGATGGATTGCCGGGTCAAGCCCGGCAATGACGGTAAAAGGCGGCTGGTCGCCCATCATATGGCGACCGGCACCCGAATTGCCACCACGCCGGCTAGAGATCGCCGGGTTGTTGATCGGCCCCCTGTATGCTTTACGGACCATATCCACGCCGCCGGTCCAGCCTGATGCTGTTCAATTCCTACCCGTTCATCCTGCTGTTCCTGCCCCTCGTGCTGGCGGGCTATTTCTGGCTCGGGCGGCGCAGCAATCTCATGCCGGTGATCTGGCTGGCACTGGCCTCGCTCGCCTTCTACGCCATCGGCAACTGGCAGTTCGTGGCCCTGTTGCTGCTGTCGATCGCCTTCAATTACGGCGTCGGCCATCTGCTGATCGTGTCGGAGCTCGTCCCGTCGCGACGAAAGGCGGTGCTCGCGCTTGGCGTCGCCGGCGATCTCATCGTGCTCGGCATCTTCAAATATGCCGGTTTCGTCACCGAGAACGTCAACGCGCTGCTCGGCACGCATGTCGCGGTCCACATCCTGCTGCCGGTCGGCATCTCCTTCTACACGTTCACGCAGATCGCGTTCCTGGTCGACGCCTATCGCGGCCGGGTCGCGGCCTACGCGCTGCCGCATTACACGCTGTTCGTGACTTACTTCCCACATCTGATCGCCGGGCCCATCCTCCACCACAAGGACATGATCCCGCAGTTCGAACGGGAGGAGACCAAGCGCCCGGACGGGCACCTCATGTTATGCGGCGCCATCATCTTCGCGATCGGCCTGTTCAAGAAGACCTGTCTTGCCGACGGCATCCAGCCGCTGGTCGCGCTCGCCTTCGAGGCGCGCTCGCCGAGCTTCGACCAGGCCTGGCTGGGTGCGCTCGCCTACACGTTCCAGCTCTATTTCGACTTCTCCGGCTATTCCGACATGGCGATCGGGATCTCGCTGATGTTCGGCATCTTCCTGCCCGTAAACTTCAACTCGCCTTACAAGGCCACCAGCATCGTCGAGTTCTGGCGCCGCTGGCACATGACACTGTCACAATTTTTGCGCGACTATCTCTACATCCCGCTCGGCGGCAATCGCAGGGGGCGCGTGCTGCGCTACGTCAACCTGATGATCACGATGCTGCTTGGCGGGCTCTGGCACGGCGCGGCCTGGACTTTCGTCATTTGGGGCGCGCTGCATGGGGCCTATCTCTGCATCAATCATGCCTTCAATGCCTTGGTGCCGAACGTTCCGCCGCTGCTTGCACGCCCCGCTCGCATCGCAGGCGCTGCGCTGACGTTCCTCGCTGTCGTGGTCGCCTGGGTGTTCTTCCGTGCCGCGGGTGTGGAATGGGCGCTGCGCGTGCTCCAGGCCATGGCCGACCCCTCGAATATCGTGTTCGGCCGCGAGGAGATCGCGGCGCTGGTGATGGTCGTCATCTACGCCGCGCTGGTGTGGCTGGCACCGAACACGCAAACGCTGATGGGATACGATCACGAAGGCCGCAGGGTCGGCGAAGCCTTGCGGGCAGGGCGGATGCGGCCGCTGGTCCTCTACGCGGCGTCGCTGGTGCTGGCGTTTGGGATCCTGGGCATCCAGAGCCACAGCGAATTCATCTATTTCCGGTTCTGATGCGCGGGGCTTTCACACATCTGGTGCGTCTGCTGCTCGCGAGCATCGTGTGCGTGCTGGGCGCCGCGCTGCTCACCTATGCCGTCGATCCCCTGCAGTTGTTCCGCCCTTCGCGCCTCGCCTTCTATTCCGACGACACCCGCGTGCAGAATGCCGGGCTGATCCGCAGCCAGTCGTTCGACACGGCCTTCATGGGCACCTCGCTCGCGATCCATTTCCGCCAGAGCGACATCGACCGCGCGCTCGGCGTGCATTCGCTGAAGCTGGCGATGACCGGCTCCAACTCGCGCCAGCAGGGTTTCGTGCTGGAGCAGGCGATCGGGCGCGGCGCCAGGCGCGTGATCTGGGAGATGGACGATTTCATCTTCATCGATGCCGCCGACATCGAATCCGATCCGTATCTCTCCGTCGATCTCTACCGCGGGACGGCGAAAGGGATTGCGTCCTATCTTTTCAGCGCCGCGATGGCGAAGGAATCCCTGTTCGCGCTGCTGCGCTCGGTTCCGCCATTGCGGCCGCCGCTGACCCGGGCGGCGCCGTTCCTGCCCGTGAAATTCGCGCTGCCTGACGTTGACGACATCTACGCGCTGCCGCGGGATTTCGACGTCGCGCGCGAGTACAATGCGAAGAAGACGCTCGCGGCCTTCACCTACATCACCAATCCCACGCGCAGCCGTTTCCTCGGCGAAGGCTACGATTACGAGGTCATGGTCCGGCATTTCGAGCAGGATGCCGTCGGCCTGATCGCGCGTCACCCCGACGTCACCTTCGACATCTACTTCCCGCCCTATTCGATCCTGCAATTCGTCGCGATGCGCGAGGCCTCGCCCGCCACGCTGAAGACCGTCACCGATCTCACCGCCGTCATCGCGCGGCGCCTGGCGCAGCTCCCCAATGTGCGCCTGCACGATTTCCGCGCGATCAAGGAGGTGACGCACGACCTCGACAATTACGGCGACGTCATCCACCATTCGCCGGTGGTGGACGCCATGGTGCTGAGGTGGCTGGCGAGCGGGGCCTATCGCGTCGATGCGAAGGCGCCCCTTTCCTCGTTGGATGAGCTGAAGGCGCAGGTCGAGGCGTATCGTGTGCCACAGTAGTAGCCAAGCACTCCGCTGTCGTCCCGGACAAGCGAAGCGCAGATCCGGGACCCATAACCCCAGGGAGAAGTTGTCGCGCGCGCCGGCAACTCCGAGTCTTCGCCAAACCACTTCCTGTGGCTATGGGTCCCGGATCTGCGCTCCACGCTGACAACGCTGCGCGTTGCCAGCGCTCCGCTTGTCCGGGACGACAGCCGTGATTGTGGCTCCGCCCTACGCCGCCACCTCGTCGCCGAGATACGATACCGCCGCCTCCATCCCGCCCTTGCCGTGCGGGATCTTCAGCGCGTTGAGGCCGACCTCGATCACGCCGAGCGTGCCGAGCAGCATCGGCGCATTGACGTGGCCCATATGGGCGATGCGGAAGGCCTGGCCGGAGAGGTCGCCGATGCCGGTGCCGAGCACCACGCCGCACTTGTCCTTACAATAGCGTTGCAGCACCGCGGGGTCGTAGCCGTTGCTCATGGTCACCGTGGTCACGGTGTTGGAGCGCTCGCTGGCTTCGGCGACGTTGAAGCCGAGCACCTGGCCTTCCGCCCAGACGGCAACGGCGCGGCGCGCGGCTTCGCCGAGCAGGCTGTGGCGGCGGAAGGCGTTCTCGAGCCCTTCCTCGTGCAGCAGGTCGATCGCACGGCGCAAGGCGAACAACAGATGCACCGGCGCGGTACCGGCATATTTGCGATAATTCTCGGTGCCCTCGCGCTCGCTCCAGCTCCAATAGGGCGTCGACATGTTGGCCTTCTTGTGCACCTCGAGCGCGCGCGCATTGGCGGCGACGAAGCCGAGGCCGGGCGGCGTCATCAGGCCCTTCTGCGAGCCGGACATCGCAACGTCGATGCCCCATTTGTCCATCTCGAACGGCATGCAGCCGAGCGAGGCCACGGTGTCGACCATGTACAGCGCGGGATGGCCGCTCGCCTTGATCGCCTTGCCGATCGCCTCGATGTCGTTCTGCACGCCCGAGGCGGTGTCGACCTGGACCACGACGACGGCCTTGATGCTGTGCTCCTTGTCGCGGCGCAGGCGCTCCTCGACCTCGTGCGGCCGCACCGCGCGGCGCCAGTCGCCCTTGAGCACCTCGACCTCGGCGCCCATCAGCGCCGCCGCATTGCCCCAGCCGATCGCGAAACGGCCGCTCTCCAGCACCAGCACCTTGTCGCCGCGCGACAGCACGTTGCTGAGCGCCGCCTCCCAGGCGCCGTGACCGTTGGCGATGTAGATGTAGGACTTACCCTTGGTCGCGAACAATTTCGAGATGTCGCCGAGCAGGCTCTCGGTCAGGTCGAGCATCTCCTTGGAATAGATGTCGATCGCCGGACGGTGCATCGCCCGCAGCACCTCGTCGGGCATCGTGGTGGGCCCGGGGATGGCCAGAAACTCCCGGCCCGCGCGAACGGTCATTGCTGTCGGTCCTTGTTGCCAGAGAACAGATTGGTGGGTTGCTGAATCACGTTTTACGCGCGGCCCGGGATCGAGAAAAGCACGTAAAACGCAGGTCTGGTTATCGCTTGGTCTCGCGGCAGCCGGCGGCTTCGGCCTCCTCGACCGAGCAGAACCAGCGGGTGCCCTTGCTGATCTTCATCTTGATCTGGGTGTACCAGCGGCTGGTCGGCCGGTGGAAGATGCACTCGCCGGCGCTGTTGACGTTGCCTTTGATGGTGCAATCCGGGGAGGGGGCGACGGGGCCCGAGGCCGAGGCGAGCAGCACCGCATGCGCCCCGTCGGGCGGCTTGGTGGCACCCAGGATCACGGTCTTCTTGTTGCGGACGCGCCAGTCCCAGGGCGCGATGAAGGCGCCCTGCCACATCCCGGCCTTGGCCTCACGCGCGGCCTTTTCGTCCGCTTCGTAATCATGGGACATGCGGGTGTAGGCCAGCGCCCAGCCGCTGCGCACCAGCCATTTCTGGATGTCCTCGCCGCCGACCTCGCAGCGCGCCACGGTGCGGCCGCGCCGGTCGATCGACCTCGTGTGGCAGACCCAGGTCTTGCCGTCGGCATGCTTGGCGAGCTCGTCGCGCGCCGCAATCCCGCAGGTCCAGCGCTCGGTCTTGGTGTTGAGGCAGAGCTGGTCGATCGCGGGCGCGTCGATGCCGCCGAGCCGGATCCGCGTGTTGCCGATCACCACGGCGTCGCCGGCGCGAACCTTCGCCGTGCCGGTGATGTCGGCGGCGTGCGCGAGCGAGGGGGCGAGGAAAGCCAGCGCAATCAGGGATTTTCGCAACATGCCGGTCCGGGTGTGATGAAAATCTCGATAGAACGCGCAATTGTGGTCGGCTTTTGGCCTGCCGGCCAGCTTATGCCTGACGATGAGCTTTCAACTTCCCGTCATTGCGCGATGGCTTGTTTACCCTCCCCTGGAGGGGGAGGGTCGGCACGTGATCGAGCGAAGCGAGATTGCGTGACGGGGTGGGGTGATCTCTCCACGCAAACGCTGCCCGTGTTGAGAGGTCACCCCACCCCGCTCGCGCTGCGCGCGATCGACCCTCCCCCTCCAGGGGAGGGTAAGAGAAACCATCTCACCCCCGCACCATCGCCCGCTTCGCCAGCGCCAGCCCCATCAGCACGAAGGCCGACGTCACCTCCGGCCCGCCCACCAGGATCCGCGTCGGCGTCTTCATCTTGTTCCACTCATAGGCGCGGAACGGGCCGCGGCGGCCGCCTTCGCCGACGGCACCGACGATGACGTTCAGCGCCGGCGCGAAGTCGCGCGGGGCGGCGCCGAGATGGCCGAGCGCGATCAGCGCCAGCGCGGCGTCGAACGCGTTCATCTCCGCGGCCATCAGCTCGCTCTTGACGTAGGACAGCACGCGGTGGCGGATGAAGTCGAAATCGCCGCCGGGATCGATCGCGGCGCGCGCCGCCGGCGACAGCGCCAGGAAGGCCGCATAGCAGCGGCCGAAATAGGCGCTGTAGAGTTCCGGCAGGTAATAGATGTGGGAACGCGGATTGGCGAAGGCGCCGCTCGCGGCGAGCCGCTTCTGGAAGCCGATGATGCGATGCACCGTGGCAAGCCGCGACGGCGTCTCCAGCACTTTCCAGCGCGTCAGGTTGCGAAAGCTCACCTCGAGAATGTCGAGATTGAGCGTCGGATCGAGATCGTTGCCGTAGGGCCGCTCGCCCGCGAGGTTGTCGATCCAGGTCGCGACCCCGCCCTCGTAATCGATGTTGTCGTTGAGCGGCACGGTCACGCGCGGTGCGTTGATTCCGGCGCGCACCTGGTAGCCGGCATAGAAGTCGAGCAGCGGCTGGTCGATGATCGGATCAAGGCAGCCGGCCTGCGTCGCTGCCGAGATCGAGCACGCCGTGGTGTCGCAATCCGGCACGTAGACGCCGAAACCGAGATCCTGCTTGATCTGCGCGAAGTAGCGCGAGAAGCGCGGATGCGGCGCCGGCGCCAGCGCGGTGACGACGTTGAAGCGCGCGCCGTCGATACCCTCGACCTCTTCGCGGCTGATGTTGATGCAGAAATCCACCATGTCGGCGATGGCGCGCTGTGCCGCGACCTTGTCGGCCGGCGAGGCGAGGCCGCTCTCGCCGTAGCTCAGCAGCGCCTCGATGAAGAACGCATCGTAATAGGCCGAGCGGTGCCGGATCTGCACCGGCTCCCACATCGGCTCGGCGATTCCCCGCCAGGGCGGATTGACGACGGCTGCGGCCTTCGAGCGCGCGATGAAGACGCGGGCGAGGTTGAACAGCAGCGAGGAATTCTTGTAGCCGCGGGCGTTGAGACCCGTGAGCGCCATGATCAGCTCGCGGCCGCGGAAATCGGGATCGCCGATCAGGTTGAAGGCGGCATAGGTCGGCAGGAAGCCGTTCTTGCGGTAGGAGCCGAGCAGATGCTGCGCGCAGTCGCGGATCACCGCGTCGATCTGCGCTTGCGGCGGCGCGGCGCCGGTGAGCATTGCCGGCGGCGGCTTGGGATGGTCGAGCGCGATGCTGTCGACGAGATCGGCGACCGGCTGGCCGACCGCCGCCCAGTCCGGCTCGGCCTCGTCGCGGGCGCGCACCAGCGCCTCGCGCAGCGCCGTCAGCCTGGCCTCGTCGCGCAGCTCGGGCAGCCCGGCCCGCCGCAGCAGCACCCGCAGCGCGGGATTGCCGAGCGCGGTCTTGTAGAATTTGGCGAGATGCGGATCGCCGCCGGCCGGGCCCGAGAGGACGGGATCGCAGACGTCGTAAAGCGAGGGGCCGTCCTTCGGCGCCAGCAGCGCCCGGCAGGCGGCGCCGGCAAAATAATGAAAGCTCATGAAGTACTCGGTCGCGGGGACTTTGGCGGGGTTCGGCCAGGGGCCGGCCAGCGCGCTCCCAGCCGCGCGCCACCCCCTGCAAGTCGTTGAAAAGGCTACCCGGATTCGCAGGAAAAACAAATGTGATGAGAGTCACGGAAGAAGCCGGCACGAAGGCTGCATGATCGGACCCGGAAGGGTACGGGGAGAGCAGAAAATGCAGACATTGAGGCAGCGGAATTATCAAGTATCTTCAGTGTCTTAGCTGAAATATTGAGCAATCTGTTGCCGGGCCCCCTATATCCGGTTAAAGGTTTGTTTGGTGCGGCGCCGCAAATTGCGCGCAATTCGGGGGCACATCCCCGGCCAATCCCTCAAACCTAAAGACGCTATCGCGCTACTCAAACAGTGTGCGCGCGCTTGGCTGGTCTTTGGCACAGGAAACGAACCGAGATGAATGTAAAGCAGCTCGACCTTTCCCGACGCACCATCGCGGTGGCCGCGGCCCTGATTGGCACGGTCTCGCTGGTGATCGGCGCCCATGCTGCTCTCAACATGCGTGCGATCGATGCCGCCAAGGCCGTCTCGACCGACCAGATCACCGGCCCGATCGGCCAGTCCTCGCGCCTCGCGCTGGTCATCGGCAATGGACATTATCCCGACGCCAGCGCGCCGCTGACGCAGTCGATCAACGACGCCCGCGCGCTGTGCTCGTCCCTGCGCAAGGACGGCTTCGACGTCGACATGGTGGAAGACGCGACCCGGGACGACATGGTCCGCGCCGTGAACCGCCTGAAGTCCCGGATCAAGCGCGACAGCGTCGTCATGCTGTTCTTCGGCGGCTACGGCGTGCAGGCCGGCCGCGAGAGCTACATGCTGCCGGTCGACGCCGCGATCTGGAAGGAAAGCGACGTCCGCCGCCAGGGCGTCTCGATCGACGGCGTGCTCGAGATGATGAAGGAGCAGGGCGCCAAGGCCAAGCTCGTCGTCGTCGACGCCTCCCGCCGTAACCCCTACGAGCGCCGCTTCCGCTCCTACAGCCACGGTCTCGCGCCGATCAGCGCGTCCGACAATGCGCTGATCCTCTCCTCGGCCTCGCCCGGCAAGGTCGTCGACGACGGCAAGGGCGAGCACAGCGTGCTGGTCAGCGAGTTCCTGAGCAACCTCAATGCCAAGGGCAGCGCCGAAAGCGTCTTCAACAAGACCCGCCTCGCCATCTCCCGCGCCAGCGAAGGCGACCAGGTCCCGACCGTCTCCTCCTCGCTGCTCGAAGACGTCCGTTTCGGCGAAGCCGGCGGCTAGATTTTCAAGAGAGCTTGCAACGTCTCGTGCCCCGGACGCGGCGCATCATGCAATGATGCGACGCTGAGCCGGGGTCCAGTTTTTTTGGACGGTCGTTTGTGACGAGATGGGTCCCGGCTCTGCGCAGCAGCGTTACACGCTGCAGCGCGTCCGGGACACGAGAAATCTTGCGAGATCGTGCTGCTACTTCGCCGCTTCCGCGCTCGCCATCACCGGACGCACGGGATCGCCTTCACGCAGCAGCGCGCCGGCGCGGGCGACGACGACATCGCCTTCGTTGAGGCCGTCGCGAATCTCGATGTTGCCGCCCGACATCAAGCCGACCTCGACACGCTTGGTCTCGACGCGGTTGCGGCGGATCACCTGCACCACGGTGCCGGCGGAGGAATATTGCACTGATGTCAGCGGCACCGCGACGTTGCAGCTCTGCCCGGTCTTGATCAGCGCGCGCCCGCTCGCCTTCAGCAGCAGCCGCTTCTGCGATGAGATGCCGATATAGACCATGCCCTGCTGGATGTTGGGCTCGATGGTCGCGCCGATACGGCGCACCTTGCCGTCGATGTCGCCGCTGCCTGAGATCCGCACCGTCGCCGGCTGATTGACGGCGAGCTTGCGCACGTCGGAGGTCGCGACGAGGCCGACGAGATCGTATTCGCTGCGCGCCACGATCGTGAACAGCGCCTCGCCCTTGGCCGAGGCGAAATTGCCGATCTGGGCGGTCGATGTCGCGATCACGCCCGCCACGGGTGCGGTGACCTGCAGCGTGCCGCCCTCGGGCAGCGCCAGCCGCGCCAGCACCTGGCCGGCGGTGGTGGTGTCGCCGGCTTCCGCCAGCACGTCCGTGACCTTCAGGCCCGGACGCTCGGGCCGCACCGAGGTCTCCTCCCGCGCGATGATCGTGCCGGTGGCCTCGACGATGTCGGAGAAGCAGGATTTTGCGACTTTCAGCACCGTGACCGCCGGCCCCTTGGGCGCCTCGTCATCGGCGGCTATGGCCGGACATGAACCGAGGGCCAGCACGCCGGCGACGGCTGCCGGACACAGGCTTCGAACAACGGCACGGGGCAAATGACGCATCGGAAATTCCACGGGTTCTATGCTTCCAATCGATAGCAGATGGCAGGGTCGCGGACTACGGCAGCGTTGTCTCCAAAAAGGCGGCCGTGCCGCCCGGGCCGTCGCAGCAAGTCCTTGATTAGTCGCAGGATTGGAGAACAGGTTCGCCTTTTTGCCGGGCGGGCGCGCGCTCGGCCCTACTTCCAAAGTGCGACTATCACGGTCTTCTCACATGCGAGAGCCGCCTGTATGGGATTAGGATCAGAAGGACGCGGCATCGTCGCCGCACAGCTCATGGTTGAAATGGGATGCAACGGTTCGTCTGCGAGCAGAATATCGCTCATTTCGAGCGGCTGCTCCATGAAGCGACCGATCCGACGGTCCAGAACACGGTGCGGGGGCTGCTGGCATCGGCCCAGCGCCAATTGGCGTTGCTGAGTTCGGCGGCGTCAGGCGCCGATGCGACGCCGCTCGAACAGCGGCGGCGGCAGCACGGTGACGCCGACATGATCCGGCGGCAATTCCAGCCCGAATTCGATGCCTCGCCGCATCCCTACATGCTGCTGGACCCGGGGCCGGGCCTGTTGATCGTCGACATCAACGATGCCTATGCCGCGGCGACCTTGACCGACCGGACCGAAATCGTCGGCCGGTCGCTGTTCGAGATATTCCCTGACAATCCCGACGACCCGCTCGCCGATGGCGTCAGCAATCTCTACGGCAGCTTGAGGATCGTGGCCGAGACGGGGCAGGCGCACGCCATGGCGATCCAGCGCTACGACATCCGCGATCCCGGCGGGATTTTTATCGAGCGTCACTGGCAGCCGATCAACTCGCCGATCCACGACCCGGCGGGTTGTCTGCTCTACCTGCTGCACCACGTCGAGGACGTCACGGCGCAAGTCACGAGAGGGCGGTAACCGCCTTCAGCCGCGGCGCTCGCCCAGCGGCTTGCCGCTGGCCCGGTCGATCAGATGCAGCCGCGTGCAGGCCGGACAGGACACCGACTCATGCGTGCGGTCGGTCGGCTCGTTGCTGAGCCGATGCTGCACGTTCATGCCCGTCTGCGGGCATTTGAAGACAATATGACGGTCCATAGCCGTTGATATGACGGCAAGGCGCGCTTTCCGAAATTACGGATGTTTACGTTACGGATGTTTACGTAGGCCGTGGGGCGCCCAGCTCACGGCAGGGTCACGAACTCCACCCAGTTCGGCTTCTTGCCGGTCGAATAGGATTTCAGCTTGGCCATTTGATCGATGCCGAAATCGTATCGGTGGCCGCGTGGACGTCCCTGGCATTCCGTCGTGCACCGCAAGGTGCGCCATCCCATGCGATCGTCCGCGGCCAAATTGGCGGGCACCATGCGAACCAAAGCCGCGCCAGCGCATTGAACCCGCATGCCCCGTGAAAACGATCTTGAAGGTAAGCCCGACATGGGCGGCAAGCATGGCGGTCAGGCCGGCCTCCCCAAGTCGCCGCCCCGCCCGAACCTGGGCGAGCGCGATGAGGACGTCGTGGCAAAGCGCCACAGCGGCCAAACCGATCGTGCTCCGCCGCCGACCAAGTCAAGATAGTGCCCAACATAGCGCCGATGGAGGCTGGCTCGTGTTTTGGATCTATTGGAACACTGCCTGGTCGCTGATCATCAGCGGCATCTGGGTCGCCACCATCGTCAGCCATCCCGACGCCGAGTTCGTCGAAATCACCGCGGCCAAACAGAAGCTCTGAGTCCGCGAGCTATCATCAAGCAAGATCCCGCATCTCCAGCGGTTTGACCCCATTATCGGACGGCGGCTCTGGTCGCGCACGGCCGGCTGAAGGCAATTGAAGGGTCCGGAGAACGACTCTCTTAATCTTCGTCCGATAAAGCTGGCCCATCTGGCGGGGCCGCATTCTCATACCTCATCCCGCCGGTCGTTCCCGTCGCCGTCCCGGACGATCGCCGCCCATGAGCCACCCCATCGCCCCTGATCAGTCGAAGCACGCCGATCGCATCGCCTGGCTCGCGATCGGGTCCACGGCCGCTGTCGTGCTGATCGCGGCGATGCTAGGGCCGTTCCGGATCGAATGGATCTCGTTCTGGAAACCTGCCCTCGTCGGCGGCCTGCTCCTATCGTTGAGCTGGTTCTACGCGACGGTCCGCAAGGACGCGGCCCTCGCCGGCGCGTTGATCGCGGCGGCCCAGCTCATTGCGTTCGCAGCCGTCGCCGCGCCGCTGTCCTATGTCGCGGCGAGCGCGGCATTGCCGCTGTGGGACCGCGAGTTCGCCGCGCTGGACCGGCAGCTCGGCTTCGACTGGATGTCGTGGCTCGATGCCATGAACGCCGCGCCGCTTCTGCACCGGACGCTGGCGCTTGCCTATGCGAGCTTTGCCGTGCAAGCGACCGCGATCGTCCTCGTTCTGGCCGCCGCGGGGCATGCCCTGCGATTGCGCGTCTTCATGCTGAGCTTCGTGCTGACGACGCTTCTGACCATCGGCGTGTCGACCTTGATGCCGGCGCAGGGCGTCTGGGGCTATCTGGATCTATCGGCGGCCAACGCGCCGGCGATCGTGCCTGTTACGCGGGATCTGCCGCTTCCCGTGTTCTTTGGCTTGCGCGACGGAACCATCCGTCAGCTGGTCGCGGAGGGCGCCGACGGCATCATCAGCTTCCCGAGCCTGCATGCCGCGCTCGGATTGCTGTTCCTGCTGGCGCTGTGGCCGGTGAGATATATCGGCGGCATCGCCGCCCTGCTCAACGTTGCGATGATCGCGGCGACGCCGGTGGATGGAAGCCATTATTTCTGCGACGTCATCGCTGGCCTCGCGATCGCGCTGTTGAGCTGGCTCGCCGTGCAACGCGCGCTCGCCCGCCTGGCGGATCAACGAATGCAGCGTGTCGGGCCTGTCGCAGCCGACGCCGTCTTCGCCCGCGTTCCGGAATGATCGCGTCCGCCAAAGCCTGATCCGGAAAAGGGGGAGGCCGGGCGATCATCCCTTCGACCGGCTTGCTGCCGCGGCCAAATCGGCGCACCTTGCCGGCCTCGGTTGATTTGCCATCCAAGGTTTTTCCGATGATCACCGCATCCAAGGCCTTCATTGCTTTCTGCCTGCTCGCACTGGTCGGCACGGTGCTGGTGATCGGCCCGACCGAGCTGCGCCGCATGCTGCCGGACGGGGCCAAGACCGCAATCGCCGCCAAGCCGGAAGTTAAGCCGGAAGCCAAGCCGGAGACCAAGGTCGAACCCAAAGTCGAGGCCAAGGCCGAGCTCAAGGCCGAGCTCAAGACCGAGCTCAAGCCCGAGCCGAAACCGGAACAGCCGAAACCGGATCAGCCCAAGCCGGGTCAGCTCAAGCCGGATCAGCCCAAGCTGGCTGCCGTCGCGCCGCCCGCACCCGAACCTGCGCCGGCGGCGGTCCCGGCCCCCGAGCCGAAGCCGGCCACGCTGGCCGAGATCCAGAAGCAGGCCGCGGCGCTGCCCGATCTCGCGCCGGCCCAGCCGCCGGCCGCCGACACCGGGCCCCGTTTCGACGTCGCCCGTGTCGACGATCACGGCGAGGCGGCGGTGATCGCGGGCCGGGCCGCGCCGGGAGCCAAGGTCGAGCTGCTGCGCGACGGCAAGCCGCTCGATACGGTGATCGCCGACGCCTCGGGCCAGTTCGTGATGATGCCGCCGCAGCTTCCCGCCGGCTCCTATGAATTGACGCTGCGGGCCCAGGCGCCGGATGGCACGGTGACGCAATCCGGCAAGACCATGCCGGTGACCATCGCCGAGGCGGCGCCGGCGCCCGCGCGCCCGGCACAGGTCGCGCGGCAAGAGACCAGGCCGGAAATCAAGCCGGAGCCGAAGCAGGCCGAGAAGGCCGATGACAAGTCGGACGTCGTGGCGGCGCTGCCGTCGGCGTCGCCGCGACTGGCGTCAGTGCCCGACCGGCCAGCGCCCCGGCCGAAACCCCGGGCCATGGCGCGGGTGCCCGCCGCCACCACGACGGTGGCATCGGCCTCGCCGGCCGAGGTGCTTCACACGGCACCGGAGGCCGGCGCCAGCCGCGTGATCTCCCGCGGCGACAGCCTGTGGGCGCTCAGCCGGCTCGCCTACGGCGACGGCGCCCGCTACGCCGTCATCTTCAACGCCAACCGCGACAAGATCAGCAACCCCAATCTGATCTATCCCGGCCAGACCTTTGTGGTGCCGCAAAAGCCGGAGTGAGCGGGAGCTTCGCCTGCGGGGCGCTATCGCGAGGCATTTGAGACCGCTCGGACAGCGTCATGGCCGGGCTTGTCCCGGCCATCCACGTCTCTTGCTAGCACGGAGAACGTGGATGCCCGGGACAAGCCCGGGCATGACGACCTCTGCTGCACAAATGCGAGGCGAGGGATCCTGCGGCCATTCTTCGAAAATGCTGACTTTGGCGGACGCCGCGACGCTTTTCCCTGTGTCTCCCCGGAACAAATGGTTCCGTAACGCGTCATGTCCCCTGCGACGCAGTGCGCGCGTGGCAGCTGGGAGGAGGCCGGATTGGTCAGATCGGCGGTCATGTCGGGACGCATGGGACTGGCGCTGACCGGCGCGACCCTCCTGATTGCGGCCGTGCTGCTGCCCGAGAGAGCCGAGGCGCAATTCGGAATCCGCGGCGGCCCGCTCGGCGTGGCGCGTTTCGCCGTCGGCCACATGCTCGGCATGTCGCGCCTGCGCCATTCCCGCATGGCGGTGCGCGGCAGCCGCTACCGCTCCGCGGCCTTGCGCTCGCAAGATCCGCGCGGCGCCGAGCGCGGCCGGCTCGCCAACCCTTATATGCTCCGCGCGGCGCTCACCGCGCAGGCCGCGCTTGCGGGCTGGCAGGGCGGCCGCCGCATGCAAGGCTGGTGGCGCCATCCCGACGGCAGCTATGGCTGGACCGGCCCGGTGTTCTGGCCGTTCGCGCACGACGACCTCACCAACGCCATCATCCTCGGCGATGCGACCAGCCTTTCGCTCTACGGCTATGGCGACATCTATGCCGCGATCTTCGCGCCCTATGCGGCGACGGAGCTAGCGGCCTACACCGCCCCGCAAGGCCGCCGCGGCCGGCGCGTCCCCACCGCCGAGGCCCTGTGCGAGGCCAGCGATAGCGGCGGCCTGCCGGTCGACCGCATCGCCGCAGCCGTGGCCCCCAACGAATTGCAGCGCACCGCGCTCGACGAGCTCGCCTCCGCCTGGAGCAACGCGCGCGACATCATTCGCGCCGCCTGTCCGGCGCAGGCGCCGACTGCTGCCGCCGAGCGCCTCGGCCTGATGCGCGAGCGCCTGGACGCCATGATCAAGGCCATCGACGCGGTCGCGCCGCCGCTTGCGAAGTTCACGGACCTGCTCGACGACGAACAGAAGGCCCGGCTCAACGCGCTCGGGAGCGAGCGCCGCGCCGCGCTGGCGTCGATGCAGCGCAAGGATCTGAACAAGCATCTGAACCAGGATTCGAGCAAGGAAGCGAACAAGGATTCGAGCAAGGATGCGCAGGCGGCCGCCGCCTGCAGTGCCGACGCCGATCCCCGCTATGACGAAAAGCTGCAGCGTCAATACGAGCAGCTGGTGCAGCAGCAATGGCCCGCCAACGACATCGCCGCCACGCTGCGCCTCGACGAGACCGCCCGCGCCCGCTTCGAGGTGCTGCAGGACACCGCGCTCCGCACCATGCAGACGCTCAGCCCCTGCCCCGCGGAGGCCGCCGCGACCCCGCAGGCCCGCCTCGCCGCCGCCAAGGCGCGGCTGGAAGCGATGCTTGCCGCCGTGAACGGCGTCGCGGACGCGCTCGACGATTTCGAGGCGGATTTGAGCGACGAGCAGAAGGCGGGTTTCGAGGCGATCGGGCCGAAGCGGGGGGCGTGATCAGCCGCACGCCCAGTCGAACTTCATGTCCCTGAAGTCGAGCTGCGCGTTGCCGCCGCCGAAATTGTAACCGCCGAAATATTCCTCGAACTCGATGTAGAACGGGCTCATCTCCGGCACCGCCTGGCACGGCCGCACGGTGCCGCCGAGATGGTTGTGGGCGTGGTCCTTGGCCCAGTCATGGAGGCGGAAATTGTCGCGGCCCGGCTTGCCGCCGACATAATAGTAATAGGGCTGATATCCGGTCGGCGGATTTTCCCTGGTGTATTCGTCCTGCGGACCCTTGCCGGCATTGGGATCATCAGCGCGCGGCATCATGCCGATCGCGCGGGTCTCGCTGAGATCGGCGCGCGGCGGAGCGGCAAACATCTTCTTGGCGTAAGCCGGCGCAGCCTCGAAGAACGCGCAGGCGCCGCCGACATCGAGCCAGCGCGGCCGCTCGGCGCTCGCCAGCGCAAGCGGCGCCGGCGGCATTGCGAACGGGCCGTCATATTCGGCCCTCGTCAGCAGCAGCGCCGCGTATTCGTAGTTTAGAATGTCGGTCATGCGCGAGAGCCGCGGATGCAAGGGGCGCGCCTTCACGGCCTCGCGGACTTCAGGGTCATCGGGCGCGCCGCCGTCATTGTGATCGGGCGCGGTGGCAAAGAACGACAACGCGACGATGTCCGCGCCATGCACGCGATAATCCTCCGGCAGCTTCAGCGTGAAGCCGTGCATCAAGGGATAACCGGTGACGGGATCGAGCGGCCATTCTTCGCTCGCGATGCCCGGCGGCAGCCCAAACACCCAGCCCTGGTCGCGCGCCCGGTCGACCGGCCGGTCCAGCATCTGCAGATCATGAGCACGCGAAGGCGGGGCAAAGGCCACGGGCGGTCTCCCATCGAAGCTGCCTCGCCGTTGAGGCGAGGGTTAGTCGCGGGGAGGGGGGATGGGGTTCGGGGGGCAAACTCGTGGTCTCTTGGTAGGGCTTCCAGCCAGGCTTCTGTTCGCCTAAAAGTTGCTGATGAACGAATTCGCCTTCCACCCTGAGGACAAGGCGCGGTCGCTGATCGACCGGCAATTGGCCGCTTCAGGGTGGGTCATCCAGTCCAGGGAGGACATGAACCTCGGCGCCGCGGTAGGCGTGGCGGTCCGCGAATTTCCGACCGATTCCGGCCCGGTTGACTATGCCCTGTTCGTCGGCCGCAAGCTTTGCGGAGTGATCGAGGCGAAGGCCGAAGGAATGACCTTGTCCGGGTTTTCCGAGCAGGCTTCACGTTACATTGCCGACGCACCGAAGCATCTCGTCCGCGAAGAGGGGCAGGTCCGGTTCGAATACGTCGCCTCGGGCACAGAGAGCCTGTTTCGGGACCACGCTGATCCTGATGCGGTTTCAAGGCGCATCTTCTCGTTTCATCGGCCGGAGACGCTGGAGCGCTGGATCAAGGAGCCGGTCACGCTGCGCGGCCGGCTGCGGGCAATGCCGCCGTTCCTCACCGATGGCCTGCGCGCCTGCCAGGTCGACGCCGTCTCCGCGCTCGAAAAGTCGATGGCGGAAAACCACCCGCGCGCGCTGGTGCAGATGGCGACCGGCGCCGGCAAGACGTTCACGGCCTGCACGCTGAGCTATCGGCTGCTCGCGCATGCTGGCTTCAAGCGCATCCTGTTTCTGGCCGATCGCGCCAACCTCGTGCGCCAGACCCGTGACGAATATCTCGCCTACCGGCCGCCCGGGACCGGGCGATCGTTCTCCGAGATCTACAACGTGCAGAAGCTCGGCGGGGCCGGGCTCGACAAGGACGCGGCGATCGTGATCGCCACGATCCAGCGCGTCTATTCCGTCTTGACCGGCAAGGAACTGTCGGAGGACGAGGAAGAGGCCTCCTCGTTCGAGGCGTCCCGCGCCGAGACCGAGCGCCTCGTGTCCTACAACCCGTCGGTCCCCATTGAGGCCTTCGACCTCGTCATCACCGACGAATGCCACCGCTCGATCTACGGCACCTGGCGTCAGGTGCTGGAGTATTTCGACGCCTTCACCATCGGTTTGACGGCAACACCGTCGCTGCACACGCTCGGTTTCTTCGGCCGGAATCTGGTCGCGCAATATCCCTATGAGCGATCGGTTGTCGAAGGCGTCAATGTCGGTTTCGATATCTTTCGCATCCGCACCGAGATCGGCGAACGCGGCAGCACGGTCAAGGCGGGATACGATCTGCCGGTTCGCGACAAGCGCACGCGCGCCGAGCGCTACGAGACGCTGGATGCGGACTTCAGCTACACGCCGGACCAGCTCGACCGTTCGGTGCTGGTGCCGAACCAGATACGAACGGTGCTCGAAACCTATCGCGCATCGCTGTTCACCGAGCTGTTTCCGGGCCGCACCGAGGTTCCGAAGACGCTGATCTTTGCCAAGGACGATCATCACGCCGAGGAGATCACCAATCTCGTCCGCGAGGTCTTCGGAAAGGGCAACGACTTCGCCAAGAAGATCACCTACAAGACCGACGGCGGCGACCCCGAGGCCATCATCCGCGCGTTCCGCAACGACTATCATCCGCGCATCGCCGTCACCGTCGACATGATCGCCACCGGCACCGACGTGAAACCGCTCGAAGTCCTGATCTTCCTGCGCGACGTCAAGTCCGAGCTCTATTTCGAGCAGATGAAGGGCCGCGGCGCGCGCACCATTCCTGCGGACAAGCTGCGCGAGGTGACGCCAGACGCCGAGGCGAAGACCCGCTTCGTGCTGATCGACGCCGTCGGCGTCACCGAAAGCCTCAAATCGGTTTCGCAGCCGCTGGAGCGCAATCGCGCGGTCTCCTTCGACCGCTTGATCGACGATATCGCCGCCGGCCGGCGCGACGATGATGCCTTCGCGACCCTGGCCGGCCGTCTGGCGGCGCTCGATCGCCGCATTGGCGACAAGGACCGCGCCGCCATCGTGAAGGCCTCGGGCGGTATCGACCTTGCCGGCTTGGCCTCACGTCTGCTGAGCGCGATCGATCCGGATGCATTAGCTGCACGGGTGGCGAAAGACGCGCCTGAACCCGAACAGAAGAAAGCCCGGGAGGCCGCCAAGGACGAGGCCGCGACGATTTTGGACGATCCGGCGCTGCGGCGTCTGCTGAAAGAGGTCAAGGCTGCCGCGGATATCCGCATCGACACCATTTCCACGGATGCCGTGGTGTCGTCCGGCTGGGATGAGAAAAAGGCAACCGATACCGTCGAAAGATTCAAGCGCTTTCTCGACGAGCGCCGCGACGAGCTTGCCGCCCTGCAAATCCTCTATCGCCTGCCTTATGCACAGCGCCGTTTGACCTATGAGGCCGTGGATGATTTGAAGGAGGCGCTGAAGCGTCCGCCCTGGCTGCTGGAGCCGGTCGACATCTGGCGCGCCTACAAGCGGCTGGCGTCGGAAAAAGTGCGGGGCAATCCGGCGGGCACGTTGGCTGACATCGTGATGCTGGTGCGCTATGCGATCGGGGAAGCGGAGTCACTTGAATCTCTTCCTTCGGTCATTGCCGGCAGGTTCAATCTCTGGCTCGGCCGCGAGGAAAAGGCGGGACGAACCTACAGCGATGAGCAACGGAACTGGCTGATGGCGATCCGCGATCACCTCGGCGTCAACATCGAGATCAGGTCTGAGGACATGATGGATGCGCCGGAATTTTCCGCGCGCGGCGGCATCGTGAGGGCGCGGGCGTTGTTTGGGGTGAGGCTGCCGGCATTGCTGGATGAATTGACGGATGTGTTGGTGGCTTGATGGATTTGGTGGTGGGAGATCAGAGTCAGACGGCCAGGAATGGGTTGTGGGCCTTACCGGAAGGCTGGGTATGGATGCCTCTTGGCGCCCTCGGGACTTGGACCGGCGGAGGTACGCCGTCAAAAGCCAACGCTTTGTTCTGGGAAAACGGGACCGTTCCATGGGTCTCTCCAAAGGACATGAAGGTCGAAATCATCGGGGAGACCGAAGACAAGATTACGCCAGAGGCTGTCGCATCCTCTTCCGCGAAGTATGTGCCCGAAGGATCGGTTCTGATGGTGATGAGGTCTGGCATTCTTCGCCACTCGTTTCCCGTAGCCGTCACAGACCGGGTCGTAACGCTCAATCAAGATTTGCGCGCCCTTGCACCGCGTGCGGGAATCGATCCACGCTACATCGCTCGCTATCTTGCGCTCGCGACGCAACGGGTGCTTCACGAGTGCTCCAAGGATGGCACGACCGTCAACAGCATTGAGGTTTCGGCATTGGAGCGACTTCCAGTTCCTCTAGCTCCCTTGTCAGAGCAGCGCCGCATCGTAGCGCGCATAGATGCGCTATTCTCCGAGATAGGCGTGGGCGAAGCGGCGCTAGTCGAGGCGCGGAAAGGATTGGAGACATTCCGTCGTGCGTTGCTGAAGGCCGCCGTGACGGGCGAACTAACCAAAGACTGGCGCGCCGCTAATCCAACCAACGACCGTGATCACGATCTACTCGCATGCATTGAAAGAGAACGAGCGGAGAAGGCGTCCACCCGTGGCCGTAGTCCCCGTAGCGTTGACGCCTTACCTCCGGACGCTCGTACTCTCCCTGCGCTTCCAGACGGCTGGATTTGGGAGACTCTGGAACGGCTTTCGTGGGCAAGCTCTTACGGCACGTCGGTGAAGTGCGCACAAGACGCGCACGGAGACGCTGTTCTAAGGATTCCAAACATTCGAGGGGGCGAGATTGTCTACGGAGATCTAAAGTTCGCTACGACAGATCTACGCCTAACACCTAACGATTTTGTAGCCCCGGGCGACCTGTTAGTCATTCGAACGAACGGTAGTGAAACCCTGATCGGGAGAGGTGGGATCTGCGACCGAAAGCCAGATCAACCAACTTATTTTGCATCTTATCTCATTCGATTTCGGTTGCTTGGCGATGGGCTGATTTGGCGATGGGTCTCGAACTTCTTCGAGTCTCCGCCGGTCCGCCAGTGGATGACTCGTAAAATTGCAAGTTCTGCAGGACAGTACAATGTGAGCCAGTCCAACTTGGCATCGTTGCCCATCCCTGTTCCACCGTTTGCTGAGATGAGTGAAATCCTCCGCCGCATCTCGGATGCTGTCGTTACCTCTGCGGACACGCTCGCGCATTTGGAGGCCGAAGTCACTGACGCCGCGCGGCTGAAGCAATCCATTCTCAAGGCAGCCTTCGAAGGACGCTTGGTCCCGCAGCATGCGGCAGACGAGCCGGCGAGCGTGCTGCTCGCGCGATTTGCCGCCGACCGGATCCCGGCCAAGCGGGCGGGGGCAAAGTCGTCGCGATCAAAAGGCCTTGCACGATTAGGATATACGTCATAAGATATACATTATTCAATGTATATCTTGAGGGCTTTATGCAGGTCTCCAAATGGGGTAACAGCCTGGCAATTCGCCTCCCCAAGGCCCTGGTCGATGAACTCGGCCTCAAGGAAGGCGACGAAATCGACGTCGTATCCGCTCGAAAGGACACGATCGCGATCGAGACCAAGGAAGAACGCCGCCGGCGGGCGATCGAGAACATGCGGGCGCGCAACTGGCCGGCCTCCGCCTGGAAGTTCGATCGCGACGAGGCGAACGAGCGGTGAGTGCCTTCATTGATACGAATATCCTCGTTTACGCCCAGCAGACCGGCCCCAAGGCGACCATCTCGCGCGATATCATTGCCCGCGGCGGTACGATCAGCGTGCAGGTTTTGAACGAGCTGACAAATGTGCTGCGAAAGAAAGACAATCGAAGCTGGCGCGACATCGAGCTCGTTCTCGACGACGTCGACGCCGCGCTTGACCCTGCTCTGCCGCTGACCGCCGCGACCACCCGCGCGGCGCTTGCGCTCGCACGGGATCACGGCTTCTCCTTTTATGACGCGCTGATCGTTGCCGCGGCGATCGAAGCCGGCTGCGACGTGCTCTACAGCGTGGACCTGCAGCACGGCCGCAGCATCGGCGGGCTCGCCATCGTCAATCCGTTTCTCGCGGGTACGCCATGAACCCCCAAAGCCTCATCGCAAAAGTCTGGAATTTCGCGCACGTCCTGCGCGACCAGGGCGTCTCCTATCAGGCCTATATCAGCCAGATTTCCTATCTTCTCTTCCTCAAGATGGACGAGGAGCGCGTCACCCAGATCGGCGAAGCATCGATGCTGCCCGAGGGCGCACGCTGGGAAGACATCAAGGACCTCTCCGGCGAAGCGCTGAGCGAGACTTACGCGAAGCTGCTGGAGAAGCTGTCAAAGCAGAGCGGCATTATCGGCGCGATCTTCCTGAAAGCGCAGAGTGAAATTCAGGACCCGGCCAAGCTCAAGCGGCTCGTTGGCCTGATCGACAGCGAGACATGGCTTGGGCTGCCGGTGGATGTGAAGGGCAACATCTACGAAGGGCTACTTGCCCGCAACGCAGAGGATGTCAAATCGGGGGCGGGCCAATACTTCACGCCGCGGCCGCTGATCGAAGCCATGGTGGAAGTGGTCGATCCCGAGCCGCACCAGACCATTCATGATCCCGCCTGCGGCACGGCTGGGTTTTTGCTTGCTGCCTGGGAGCACATGAAGCGGCACAAGAAAGCGCGCGATCGTGCCGTCTACTCGGCACTGAAGAACAAGTTCTCCGGTATCGATATCGTCCCCGAAGTCGTGCGCCTCGCCGCGATGAACCTCTATCTTCACGGCATCACCGGCGTCGATTCCATCGTCGAAGCCAAGGATGCGCTTCTTGGTGCGGGCGGCAAGACCTACGACGTCATCCTCACCAATCCTCCGTTCGGCAAGAAGCAGAGCTATCGCATCGTCCGTGACGACGGCGAGATCGACAGCGAGCGCGAGGATTACGACCGGCAGGATTTCTTCGTCACCACCTCCAACAAGCAGCTCAATTTCCTCCAGCACATCATGACGGTACTGGCGCAAAACGGCGAAGCCGCCGTGGTGCTGCCCGACAATGTCCTGTTCGAAGGCGGGGCCGGCGAAACCATCCGCCGTCGTCTGTTGCAGAATTTCGATTTCCATACGCTGCTGCGATTGCCGACCGGCATCTTCTACAAGCAGGGCGTCAAGGCGAACGTGCTGTTCTTCGACAAGAAACCGCCCTCCGAGACCGCGGCGACGAAAGAGCTATGGATCTATGATCTGCGGACCAATCAGCGCTTCACCTTGAAAGAGCGCCCGATGGTTCGCGCGGACCTCGACGATTTCGTTGCGTGCTATCACTCGGGCCGTCGCTCGCAACGTCAGGAGACCGAGAAGTTCAGGCGATTTCCACTCGACACTCTGTTTGCCCGCGACAAGGTCAACCTTGACATCTTCTGGCTGAAGGATCACGCGCTTGATGATCCCGACTTGCTTCCGTCGCCGGATGAGGCCGCTGCCGAAATCGTGGAAAGCCTGGAGACGGCACTGGATCGCTTCCGCAACGTCGCCAAGGCACTTGGCGAAAAGCTTGCCTGACATTCCATCGTGTCATATTACCAGCACGTTGCTCAACGCTCGCAAACGCGGGACGCGTAGCTTTCTCATTCGTCCTTTCGTTCGAACTTGACATTTCAAAACCGAGTTGCGGCGGCTTTTCGCCGCTGACATGAAGCCGATGCTGATCTCAAGAGAGCGCTTGGTTGAGCTGGCAGACTTGCCGGATTGCAGGATCGATACCTCCGAGATTGCAGAAGCAAGCGATACCTTCTTTCGCGTTGCCAAGCTGCGACAACCCAGCCCGCCGAGACGAGCCCCAGAGGAGCCTTCAGAGCGTGAGGAGCCTTAGCCCCAAGATCCGATGGCGTCCTTGCCAGTGTTTTGCGCGACGCGTCAAAAAGAAGCTTCGCCACTCCATCTGGCATCTTCGTAACCCATTGATCTTGCAGGCCGTGTCTACTGTGCATGGGGTTGTTTTCGATAATTGAACAGGTCCGAGCTGCCATCGGCAACGTGTAAGAACTTATTACAAGTTCACGCTCGCGCCCTCGCTTGGCTTCGAATAATCAAAATTTCTCTTTACCCGAACCACGACACACCCTATACTCCCTCGCAACTCATCCTCCGGTAAGGGACGGATCGCGATCGTCAGGGTTCGTGGGGTGAGGGGCGGTGGACGCGGGCAGCGTTGGCGCCAAATGCGGTCGCAGGGCGGGGTAGTCCCCCGTGAGCGATCAGCGGGCGCGTGTACGACGGCGCAGCTTGCGTACGGCAAAATCGTGTGGTCGTGACGCCCGACATTCCGGCGTCAAGTCTTGCGGCGGTGCGATCGTCCGACCGGACGGTGCATCCGATGACAGCTGCAAGGCGACGGTGGCAACGGGAAATCGTCTCACCGGCGAGAGCGCGACATAAGCCGTTTCAACCATCGCGCAGGGAAGGCCGGGCATCCGGCCGCACCTGTTTTCTCCCCTGTGAGCGACTTATTACGCACTCACGCACAGGGGTCTTGCGGGTGCCAGCCGGTGCCCGGCCTTCCCTGCGCCCTTCCATTTCGAAGGGCCGCAAAACCCAGCAAAACCCGGGCGCCATGTGCCGCGGGATCGCGACGCGCTGTCGGTGAGTGATCGTGAGTAGTCAAGGAATCCTTGACGACTCGCTTGCTTAACCGCGTCGCCGCACCGCCGTCGCATCCACCACGTTCTCCGCCTCATCGTTCCAGCTCAAAATCTCCATCGCCAGCACCGGGTGATTGAACCCCTTGAGCTGGAGATCGTCGAGGGCGCGGGCTTCGACGAAAGGCTCGACCATGCCGTAGACGCGGCGGCTGACCACGATCTGATTGGGCTTGGCTTCGCCGCACAGGCGCGAGGCGAGGTTGGTGACGCTGCCGATCGCGGCATATTCCAGCCGCTGCTCGAAGCCGACCTGGCCGAGCGTGGCATAGCCGAGCGCGATGCCGATGCCGAACCCCAGGCTGTGGCCGCGGTTGCGCCAGCGCTCGGTGAGGGGGCCGATGGTGTCGCGCATCTCCACCGCCATCTTCACGGCGCGCCGGGTGTGGTCCTCGAACTGGATCGGCGCGTTGAACAGGATCATCACGCCGTCGCCGGCATATTTGTCGAGCGTGCCCTCGTATTTGAAGATCAGCCCGCCCAGCGCGGCGTGATATTCGCGCAGCACGTTCATCGCCTCTTCGGGCTCGGTCGCTTCGGTGAACGCGGTGAAGCCGCGCAGGTCGCAGAACACCACCGTCACCTCGCGACGCTGGCTGGTGAGCAGCCCTTCCGGGCTGTCGGAGGAGGCGATCAGCTGCGCCACCTGCGGCGCCAGGAAGCGCTCGAGCTTGCGGATGCGCTCGATCTCGCCGAGCTGGGTCTTGACCCGCTCCTCCAGCGACTTGTTCCAGTCCTTGAGCTGCTCGGTCTGTATCCGCAGCTTGTCGGCCTGGGCGCGCACGGTCGCGTTGGCGGCCTCGAGCTCGCGGCCCTTGTGGTCGACCTCGGTGAACAGGCGCGCATTGCGCATCGCCAGCACGGCCTGGCTTGCGAAGGTCCGCATCAGGCCGATCAGGCTGGGTGCGAACGCGCCGCCGGCGCGGCGCAGCACCACCAGCGAGCCGAGCGTGCCCTGCTGGTCGACCAGCGGCACCACCAGCACCGAGCGGAAGCCGGCCGCGAGCGCGGCCTCGCGCAGCGGCTGCTCGGCCGCCTGATCGAGGTCGGCGAGCGCGATCGGCTCGCCGCTTCTGGCGGCATCGCTCAGGATGTTGTCGCCTTCGTCGATGGTGACATGCGCGCCGTCGGCGGATTTGTCGATGCCGCCGGCCTCGACCAGGGTGAAGCGGCGCCGCTCGGCGTCGAAGCCGTAGATCAGCACGGCATCGGCATGGGTGATCTCGATCGCGCGCGCGGCAATCGTCGGCAGCACCGCGTCGAGATCGAGCGAGGCGGCGAGCGCGCGGCCGACCTCCTCCAGCACCTTCAGCTCGTTGATCGATTGCGCGAGATCGCGCGTGCGCTCCTCGACCTTGGTCTCCAGGTTCGAATAGGTCTCCTGGATCTGGTCGGCCATGCGGTTGAACTGGCTAGCGAGGTCCTCCAGCTCGTCCGATGTGTGCACGTCGATGCGGTGGCTGAAATCGCCTTCGCCGAGCTTATGCGCGCCGTCGCGCAGCGCCGTGATCGGGATGATCATGCGGCGGGCGAGCAGCGTGCCGGCGAGGATCGCGACCATCAGGCCCATCCCGATCAAGAGCGCGATGCGCACCAGCTGGTCGCGGATCGGCATCAGGGCCTGCGTGGTCGGCTGCTCGAACAGCACGCTCCAGCCGAGCTTCGGCACGACGCTGGCGGCGCTCATCACCGCATGGCCGTTGAAGTCGGTGCCGGACGTCTCGGCTTCGTGGCCGGGGGCAATCGCGGCCGCGACCTGCGGCAGCTTCGACAGGTCCTTGCCGATCTCGGGCCCCTTCGACGACGTCGCCAGCACGCGGCCGCGCGGATCGACCACATAGGCAAAGGCGGCCTTGCCGACCTGCGCGTCGGACAGGAGGTCGGAGAGGAAGCCGAGGTCGATCTCGGCCACGGTGACGCCGGCATTGAAGCCGGAATGCGCCACCGAGATCGACATCATGGGCGTGCCGTCGGCGAACCAGGCCGGCGCGTAGCTGACGCCGCGGGCGACCGTCTCGGTGAAGCGGATGTCGCGGGAGAGGTCGGCGTTGCTGCCGGTCGTGGTCGACTGGCGCGAGACGCGCAGCACCTCGCGGCCCTCGCCGTTGAGCTGGAACAGCTGGTTGACGACCGAAACCTGGTGCAGCAGCGAGGCGTAGTCGGCGCGGCGCTTCTCGAGCGTGTCCTGGCTCGCCCGCGTCACCCAGCTGATCTGGCGGTCGAGTTCCGAGATCGACTGCTCGATGCGCCGGGCGGCGCTTTGCGCCTTGTCCTCCAGGCCGCCGGTGAGCTGGGTCCTGGTGGCGCGGTAGGAGATCCAGGTCTCCATCGCGCCGTTGACCGCGAGAACGAACACGACGAGGCCGACGAGGGAGACGACGTATTTGGCGAACAGGCCCCCGCGCAGAGATCGTGTCTTGTCGTTCGCTCCCGCCATCCCGATCCTCTCGCGCCGCCATCGACGCCGACGCTATGGGCCGCAGGGCCCATGCGGGGTCGTTCTATCACAATTTTGGCCAAAGGACCGCCGCGCGGCCCGGGGACGAGCCGGCGTGGTTACCCGCTGCGGACGCCGGGGCGGGTGGAAGGAGGGATGGTCGCAGTCCCATCAGCGGTTGAAGAGCTGCCGCAGCACGTCGTTCATTGGCTGACTGTCCTGCTGCGCGACCGGCGGGTCGTCCAGAGCAGGGGCCGCGGGCGAAGCCTGCGGCGCCGGCGTGGAGGGCGTGCCCGGCAAGCTGCGGCTGCGGCTACTGCCTGGCGCGGCGCCGGTGCTGCTTCCCGCGCCACCGGACAATCCCTGCTGGATCAAATTGCCGAGCGCCTCGCCCAGCGGGCCGCCGAGCAGATTGTTCTGCCCGGGCTGCTGCGCCTGCGGATTGGCATTGCCGGCCGCATTGCCGCTGGGCGCAGTGGTGCCGCCAAGACCGAGATTGCCGCCGAGACCGCCCAGAATGTTGCCGAGCCCGGCGCCGTCAGGGCCGAACAGGCCCTTGCCCATCTCGCGCAGCTTGGCATAGGCGGCGTCCGGATTGTCCAGTATGCCGGCCATGTCGGGGTAGATCCGCGGCTGCGACCAGGAGCCCTGGATCATCACGGGAATGCCGAAGCCGACCGGTTCATTGGTGCGGCCCTGGCCTTCGGTGGTCATCACCAGCTTCGGCTCGACCCGAAAACCCATCATCTTGGTGTCGAGCGCGATGGTGCCGGCGCCGGTGACGCGCACGAGCGGCCCGATCAGATTGAGATCGGTCGTCACCGCCTGCCCCTTGTCGATGCGGAACGAGGCGGAGAGCTGCGACAGGTCCGTGCTTTGCTCCTGACTGGGGCTCTGGCTGTCCTGCCAGCCCGACAGCGTGCCCGACGTCAGCGAGCGGATCATCTGCGCGACGTTGATGCCGCGGATGGCGCCGTCCTGGAAATTGACGAAGGCGGTGCCCTGCATGTTCGCCATCAGGGCGCGCTGGCTGGTGCCGGCGCTGCGCAGCGCGAGCTTGGCCTGCAGCTTGCCGTCGATGCGGTCGAACTCGGCAAGGCCCTGAAGCAGCGGCAGCGCGCGCACGCCGACAAGGTCGGAATGCATGGCAAAGCTCGGCGCGCCCGTGGTCGCATCCAGGATCACCTCGCCCGAGACCTGGCCGCCATAGGCGCCGAGCTTGGCGGTGCCGGCCTTCAGCACGCCGCCGGCGAGCTTGCCATCGAGCGCCAGCGGCGCGAGCTTGGCATCGCCGATCACGGCCTCGTTCGCGGAAATCCTCACCTGCGCATCGACATAATTGAGCCCGGAGACGTCGATCGGCGCATTGCTCCAGGGTTGCCCGGACGCACCCTGCGGCGATTTCGCCAGCGGAATCGCCAGCCGCTGGAAGTCGAGATCGACTTTCACCAGCGGCTTGCTCGCGATGTCGACCGACGCCCAGCCGTTGAACGCGCCGTCGCCGAGCCGGCCGTTGACGCCGTTGATCATCACGACGTCGCCGCTCATCCGCATCTCGGCGTGACCGGTGAGTTGCGACTTCAGCACATCAGGCATGTCGATGGCGAAATCCACCGGGATGGTCGGGCGGTCGGTGGACGATGCCGGCGCGGTCGCCTTGATGTCGAACTTGGTCGGATGGTCGCCGACGCGCGCGGTGCCGGTGACGTCGACCTTGCGGTCGCGGCCGACGATCGCCTCGGCGTTGATGGCGCTGATGCGGCCCTCGACGCGATCGCGCAGGCGGGAGAAGGCGACTTCGCCGTCGGTGACCTTGACGCGGTCGATCGACGCGCCGTCGACCTTGAGCGCGGGCGGCTTGGCGGAAGATCCGGCATTCGGCAGGCGCTCACGCAGCAGCGGCTGGTAGAGCACGGGACGGGTGACGATGAGCTCGCTGATCTCGGGACGGCCCGACCACAGGCTGGAGAACGACATCTCGGCCTGCACGCTGTCGACCGTCAGGCGGGTGATGCCGCTGCGATCCCTGGGGTCGGCAAGCGTGAGGTCGTTCAGGGTGACGTTCAGCGTCGGCCACAGGCTGATCTTCGTGGTACCGTCGATCGACAACCGATAGCCGGTCGCACTCTCGACCCGCGAGGCGATCGTCGAGGTCAGGAAGCCCGATGGGATCCCGATCACCAGCAGGATTGCGGTCACGATGATGATTGCGGCCAAAGCCGCGCCGGCGAATTTCACTGCTCTCATGTCGACTTTCCAACGACGGACAGTCGGCGTCGAATCCCGCCGGCCACCCATCCTTCGCGCCTTGAGTTTATCCCCGGACGGGAAGCGGCTCCAAGCGCGTAAAAATAGTCAGGGGGTGCTGCAAAGTTATGTGACTTATGACACACTTCTCCGGCGCGGTTTTACGCGATCCTGATGGTGATGGTTTCAAGTGATTTGCCGAGACAACGCACCGGAACGTTCACAAGGACATTGAAATGAGCAAGCAGGCCGAATTTGCGGTCATTCTGAAGATGAACGCGATGTTCGCGGATCTCGGTGCAGACGAGCTCCAGCGGCTGTCCAACCTCTGCCACACCCAGCATCTGGGCAATGGCGAGGTGCTGTTCCAGAAAGGGGACCCCGGCGACGCGCTGTTCGGCGTGCGCCGCGGCCAGGTCCGGATCGAGACCGGCGCCGCCGACGGCAGCCGGCTGACGCTGAACTTCATGGGACCGGGCGACCTGTTCGGCGAGGTCGCGGTGCTGGACGGCCAGAATCGCACCGCGGATGCGACCGCGGGCGAGGCCAGCGAATTGTTCGTGTTGCGGCGCGAAGATTTTCTCAGCTTCCTCGAACGCGAGCCGAAGGTCGCGATCAAGATCATCGCGCTGCTGTGCCAGCGCATCCGCTGGCAGAGCGAGCGCATGGAGGAATCCATGCTGCAGCCGCTGCCGGTGCGCCTGGCGCGACGGCTCTGCGCGCTCGCCGCCGATTTCGGCTCCGAGGTGCACATCTCGCAGGAGCAACTCGGCGTCTTCGTCGGCGCCGCCCGCGAAAGCGTCAACCGTCAGTTGCAGGCCTGGCGCAAGGAGGCGATCCTCGATCTGCAGCGCGGCCGCATCCTGCTTAGGAACATGACCAAGCTGACGGCGATCGCGCGCAACGAATAGGAATCAGCCGATCGGAAGCCTGCGTCGGCGGACACGATCGCGGTCGATGATGATGATGCTGCCCTCGATCTCGTCTTGGGTGAGGGCGGATAGAACCTCCGAGAGTCGGGTTCGGACAGCTGCTTCGGTCCAATCGCCACCTCGGAAGAGAACGAGACTTGGGCTGTCAGTGCCAGCGGTTGCGATGAGGCGAGGGTAGTCAAGATCTGCCGTGACAACTGTGCGCGCCTCCTGCCTGGCGCGATCGATGATTTCAACATCGCTCGCAGCATGAAGGCCTATCTCAGAGGCGTGGACGGCATCATGCCCCGACTCTGTGAGCCAATGCGACAGCACTGGCGAGAGGGGCATGTCGACGAGGAACTTCACTTAGCTGGGACGGCGGGGCGCAGCTCGACGGCCTCATCCTCAGCGAGGACGGCTGCGTAGCGCAACGCTTCGTCAATATCTTCACGTTCGAGATACGGATAGTCGTTCAAAACCGATTCGCGCGTCTCGCCGGCGGCCAGCAGGCCGAGCAGCCGTGCCACCGGAAACCGCAACCCGCGAATGCAGGGCTTGCCTGTGCAGACCGCGGGATCGATCGTGATGCGCGTAAACGTCATCGGCACAATATAGCGTCAGCGCTCGCATTTCACCAGTGCAGGACCGCCGCCTTTCGAGGCTCTATTCCGCCGCGGGGTGCACGATGTTCTTGGGCGCTGGCCCCGCTTCCGCGGCTGCGGCTCCGTGATGGCCCGTCTCGGCGTCCTCGCTATGCACGATCAGCCTTTTGGCGAAGCGCCAGATCAGGGCGCCGAAATCGTCCATCACCATGAACATCGCGGGCACGAACACCAGCGACAGGATGGTCGAGAAGATCAGGCCGCCGATCACCGCGAGCGCCATCGGCGAGCGGAACTCGCCGCCGGCACCGACCGCGAGCGCGCTCGGCATCATGCCTGCGGCCATCGCGATCGTGGTCATCACGATCGGCCGGGCGCGTTTCATGCCGGCGTCGATCATGGCCTCCTCGCGCGGCTTGCCGGCGTGAATGGCCTCGATCGCGAACTCGACCAGCATGATCGCGTTCTTGGTGACGATGCCCATCAGCATCAGGATGCCAATCCACACCGGCGTGGTGAGCTGCTTGCCGGTGAGGAGCAGGGCCGCGATGGCGCCGCCGATCGAGAGCGGCAGCGAGAACAGGATGGTGATCGGCTGCAGGAAGGTGCCGAACAGCAGCACCAGCACGGCATAGACCATCATCAGGCCGGCCGTGATCGCGGTGGCGAAGCCCTCGGACAATTCGTTCAAGCTCTCCGCGTCGCCGGAAGGGGAGACCTTCACGCCCTTCGGCAGGGTCTTCATGACCGGCAGCTCGTAGATCTTCTTGGTGGCATCGCCGAGCGCGGCGGAGCCGACGAGGTCGGCTGCGACGGTGGCCTGCCGCTCGCGGTCGTAGCGGTTGATGCTGGTCGGACCCTGGTCGAGCTTGACGTCGGCGATGACCGCGAGCGGCACGCCGCCCTTCTCGCCGCGCTCGCCGAGCGGCACGCGCAACTGTTCGAGCGTCTTCAGATTGCTGCGCGCGGTATCCTCGAGCTGCACCCGGATCGGTACCAGGCGATCGCCGACGTCGAACTTGGCGAGCGCAGGGCCGACGTCGCCGATGGTGGCCACACGGATGGTCTGCGACAGGCTTTCGGTGGACACGCCGAGCCGTGCGGCGAGATCGGCGCGCGGCTCGATGCGCAATTCGGGACGCTCCAGCGAGGTCTCCGAGATCACATTGGCGATGGTGGGAATGCGCTTCATCTGCGTCGCGAGCTCGCTCGCGACGTTGTTGACGATGTTGGGATCGACACCGGTCACCACCAGCGAGATCGCGCGCAGGCCGTTCTCGTCCAGGAACCAGAAGCGGATGTCGGGAACGTTCTCCAGCTCCTGGCTGATCGAGAACTCGAGCTCGCGCTGGGTGATGTCGCGGCTGCCCTTGGGCGTGTAGTTGATGATCAGGGCGGCGCGCCGCACTTCCTGCGTCCCCGGCGGAACGCGCCCGCCGTCGACGAAGATGCTCTTGACCTCGGGCCGCTTGCGCAGGCGCGCGACGATGTCCTCGGTGACCTTCTCGGTGTAGGCGAGCTGGGTGCCCGGCGGCAGCTCGAGCGCCAGCAGCGAGCGGGCGCTGTCCTGCGCCGGCAGGAAGCCCTGTGGCAGCAGCGTGATGCTCCAGATCGAGGCGGCGAAGACGCCGAAGCCGATCAGCACCGTGATGAAATAGTGCTTCACCGACCAAGCCACGATCCGGTGATAGGAGCGCAGGATGCGCCCCGGCGGCGGCTCCTCGTGCTTGCCATGCTTGAGGAAATAGGCGGCCAGCACCGGCGTGACGAAACGCGCGGCGAGCAGCGAGAAGAACACCTGCACCGAGACGGTGATGCCGAACTGCTTGAAGAACTGTCCGGCGATGCCCGACATGAAGCTTGCGGGCGCGAAGATCGCGATGATGGTCAGCGAGATCGCGATCACCGCGAGGCCGATCTCGTCGGCGGCCTCGAGCGCGGCGCGATAGGGCGATTTGCCCATGTTCATGTGCCGAACGATGTTCTCGATCTCGACGATGGCGTCGTCGACCAGAATACCGGTCGACAGCGTGATGGCGAGGAAGCTGACGAGGTTGAGCGAGAAGCCGAGCAGATCCATCGCCCAGAACGCCGGGAAGATCGACAGCGGCAACGAGATCGCGGCAATGATGGTGGCGCGCAGGTCGCGCAGGAACAGCAGCACGATGATGACGGCGAGGATGGCGCCCTCGAACAGGGTCGAGATCGCCGCGTGGTAATTGCCGTTGGTGTACTCGACCGAGGTGTCGATCACCTTGAGGTCGACGTCGGGATAGGCAGCCTTGAGCGCGTCGATGCGCTTCTGAACGGCCTCGGCCACCTTCACGTCGCTGGCGCCCTTGGAACGCTTGATGCCGAGCGCGACGATCGGCTCGCCGTTGAAGCGGGCGAAGGTGCGGCGATCGGCGATGGTGTCGGTGACGGTGCCGAGATCGTCGAGCCGGACCTCGCCGCCGCCGAACAGCGGAATCATGGTGCCGGCAAGGTCACCCAGCGTCTTGGCGCCCGCGAGCGTGCGGATCGCCTGGTCGTTCTTGCCGATCTCGGCGCGGCCGCCGGCGACGTCGACATTGGTGCCGCGCAGGCTCTGGCTGACATTGACGGCGGTCAGGCCCATGGCCTGCAGGCGGTCCGGGTCGAGCGAGACCAGGATCTCGCGCTCGACGCCGCCGATGCGTTCGACCTGGGCGACGCCGCGGACGCCCTGCAGCGCCCGCTTGACCACGTCGTCGACGAAATAGGAGAGCTGCTCGGGCGTCTTGCCGGGCGAGATCGCGGCATAGGTGACGATCGGCAGGCCGATGACGTCGACGCGCTGGATCAGCGGCTCCGTGACGTTCTGCGGCAGGTTGGAGCGCACGCGCGTCACCGCGTCCTTGACGTCGTTGAGCGCGCGGTCGGTGTTGGTCTCCAGCGCGAACTGAATCGTGGTGACCGACACGCCGTCGGTGATCGAGGAGGTGATGTGCCGCACGCCCTCGACGCCGGAGACGGCGTCTTCGACCGTCTTGGTGACCTGGGATTCGAGCTCGGCGGGTGCCGCGCCGAACTGCGAGACCACGACCGAGATCACGGGAATGTCGGCCGACGGCAGCCGCGTCACTGCGAGCTTGGTGAAGGAGACCCAGCCGAGGATCAGCAGGATGATCGAGAAGACGACCGACGGCAGCGGATTGCGGATCGACCATGCCGAGATATTGAGAGCCATCAGCGTACCCGCGTGCGATCGAGTTCATCGGCGAACATGGTCTTGATCTGGTCGCCGTCATGGAGCGAAGAGCCGGCATCGGCGACGACGATCTCGCCGACCTGGAGCCCTTCCAGGATTTCCGTGGCACTGTCGGACGACAGCCCGACCCGTACCTTGCGCGTCTCGATGGTGTTGCCGCCCTTGACGACCTGAATGGTGAGATGGTCGATCGCGGTCTTGGGAATCGAGACGCCGCAGCTTCGCTTGGCATCGATCGAGGCGCGCGCGAACACGCCGACCTTCAGCGAGGGATTGTTGGTGACGCTGATGCGGACGCGGCCGAGCTGCGTGGCGCGGTCGATCTCGGGCGCGACCAGCCGGACCCGGCCGATCAGATCGGGCGCGTCGTCGCGGCTGATGCGCACGGTGGCGCCGGCGTTGAGCTTGGGCATGTGCACCGCCGGGACCTGAGCATCGAGCTCGATCTCGTTGTTGACGGCGATGCGGAACATCGGACCGGCCTGCGGCGAGGCCGGCGCGCCGACGATGGTGCGGACCTCGGTGATGAGGCCCGGTGCCGGCGCCTTCAGCGAGATCGGACCTTGCGGGCCCGGCCGCTGCGGCTGGCCCGGGATCTGCGGCGGCGCAGTCAGGCGCGCCAGCTCCTGATTGTCGGCGACCATTGCGCCCTCGGTGACCAGGAGGTCGGTGACCCTGGAGCCTTCCTGGTCGGCGATCACAACGGCCTCGCGGCGCGGCACGAAGAAGCCGGTGACACGCACCAGGTCGGAGAAGCAGGCATTGGTCGACTTCGTCACGATGACGAGCGCCTCGCTTTGCGTCTCCTTCGGCTCGGGCCGCTTGCGATGCTCGAACAGATAATAGCCGATGCCGAGTGCCGCGACGAACACCACGGTTCCGGCAGGCTTGAGGTATTCGGAGAGCTTCATCGCCGGATCATCCTGGCCTGGCACACGGCCGTCCGCGCGAGGCCCATCGAGAACGTTTCCCTGAAACGAAGCGGCGTCCCGCAAGGCTGCGGGACGCGCTCTGGAAGCGAGACTTTACACCACATCACGACCGGTCACTTCAAAGGATTGCGTCGTGCTTACTTCGATGCGGTGGTCTTGTTTTCCATATTGACGACCTGCACGCGACGGTTGACTTCCGCCATCGGCTGGCCCGGATCCTTCAGCTTGCTCTTGCCGTAGCCGACGGTGACGAGATCGGTCGCCGAGATGCTGTACTTGTCGACGAGGTAGCGCTTGATCGCGTCCGCGCGACGCTCCGACAGGTCCTGATTGTAGGCTTCGCCGCCGGCAGCGTCGGTATGACCGGCAACCACGAAGGTGGAGCCTTTCAGATCGGGACTGGTCAGCGCGCGACCGAGCGCCTGCACGGAAGGCATCGACTTCGCGCTGATATTGGCGGAGTTGTAGTCGAACGTGATTTCGAGATCGATGTTCGGCTTGTCCTTGGCGACCGATGCGATCTCCTCGCGCTCGGTCGACGACAACGAACGCGTCGAGCGGCCGCGCACCGACTGGATCAGCTTGGTCTCCGCCGCGTTCGGCGCGGGATTGGCCGGCGGGGCGATCGAGAGGCCGCGGGTCAGGGGCTTCTTCGGCGCCGGTGCCAGCGCGCGGACGATGTCGTCCTCGGTGACGTTCTTGCTGTTGCCATCATCGCCCGCATAGGCGGCAGAGGTCGGCAATGACAGCATGGCGCCGACGGTGATGATGGACAGAATCGCGGTAAGCCCTTTTGCAGCCGATCTCATAGCCAGTCCCTCCTGCGCAGCCAGCTCGCGTGCTTCGAAAATTCCGGCAACAAGCGCCCGAAAAGGCGTGTTGCGGCATCCGCCAGATTAGTCGTTCCAGGGCTGTCCAAGGTTCGAGCCTTGGACGGCCTCAATTCAAAAAAATATCAACGCACTCCGTAACTTGCGAATTCTTGAACGATGTTCGGATCCATCGCTTTGGCATTGGCGATATCGAGCGCCCCTTCCTGGGCGGAGCCGTTGCGCTGCTTGGCGAGGCCGCGTCCATAGAGCGAGGAGGTCAGGCGCGGGTTGATCTTCAGGGCTGCGTCGAAATCGGCGATGGCGTTCTTGACCGCGCCCGACTTGAGATTGACGAGCCCCCGGCTGTCCAGCGCATCGACGAAATTCGGCCGCAGCCGCAGCGCCTCGTTGCAATCCTTCAAGGCGCCCTGGAGGTCGCCGACCACGGTGCGGGTCCAGCAACGATTGTTCAGCGCCTCGACGTCCTTCGAGTTGATCCGAAGCGTATCGTCAAAATCCTTGATGGCGAGGTTGTAGGCGCCCTTGCTGGCGTAGACCTGGCCGCGTCGGTACAGCGCGTTCACGTCATCAGGATTGGCGGCAATCTTGGAGGTCAGGCTCTTGATCGTGGGATCGTCGGCCAGGACCGCGGCACTCGGCCCGCTGCCCGCGCTCGGCGCCGGCGCGGGATCGATCGGCGTCACCGGCGGTGGCGGTGGCGGCGGGGGAAGGGCCGCCTCGACCTGCGGCTTCGGCGTGGGGGCCGGGGCGGGTGCGGGTGCAGGCGGAGACGCAGGCGCGGGTGCTGCGGCAATGTCGGCCGGTTTCGGCGGCGGAGGCGATGTCGGCGGCACGGGCGGCGTCGGCGGCGGGTTGTTGACGGCGACCGGCGGCGGCGCGGGCGACGCGCCAGCTGTCGGACGCGATCCGCCGGCTCCCGGGCTGAACGAGAAATCTTCGGCCAATGAAGAGGATATCCACGGCACCTGCTCGCCGCGCGAAGCCCTTGTGACGCCCATCTTGGTGCGGTTCAGCGTCTCTTCGGCCATCAGGTCGGGGACGCGGATTTCCTTCAGGAGCTCCTGGACAAACAGGCTGTGATCGCCGCCGGCGTCCGAGACCACCGAGGCCAGCGCCGCCGAATACATCACCAGCGTGCCGTTCGGCGCGATGACCGGGGTCAGGCCGGCCGAGAAGCTGCGGAACCGACGTTCGAACGGATTGCGCCTGGAGGCATCGATCAGTGCGATCTTGACGCCGGCGCCGCGGGTATTGAGCTCGCCGAGGACGGTCTCGAGGCTGAAACCGTCGCGGCGCACATCGGATTCCGTCCAGATCTGCGCATCGACCGGCAGCATGTAGCTCTGGCGCGCCGACTGGATGCCGAAGCCGCTGAAGAACACCAGCGCCACCGATCCCGGCTTGATCTTGCTGTAGAGCTTGTCGAAGGCGCGGCGCATGCCGTCGCCGGTCAGATTCTCGCCGATATCGACCGTAAAGCCGTCGCGCTTGAGCTCGTCGGCGACGTTGCGCGCGTCATTGATCGGTTCCCTCAGCGGAGCATCCGCGTCCGGATATTTGGCATTGCCGATGACCAGCGCAAAACGCTCACCGGCCGCAAGCGAGGGCGCAGTCGGGACGAGCGAGATGAGCAAGGGCAGAAGAAAAAAGAAGCGAATTTTCATAATCAGCGCGGTCCAGCCAAAAAGGCGCCGTTACCAGCTTGCGCCGCGGCGACCTTAACTTACGCTTCATTCATTATCAAACCGGGGGCGGGGGGCGTCAACCGCTTGGAGATTCGGCGTTATCGCGACGATTGACCGCAACGCCTGGGTATGCCGCAAGGGGAATAAATCGGGTGTCATGGCTGTCCTCGTCGTGATCGGGCTCAGATCCTATCGGCAGCATGGTAGGGCAAGCCCGCCGCCGAAAACGTGATGGGTCTCACATTGAAGGCCCGCCTCGGTCGCGCCGCGCGCGGTTTGACCTTTGCTGCGGACAATGGCTTGCTGCGCTGGATCGTCCCCTAAGACCCACTCAGAAAAGCAAGAACCATGGGAAACGCTTACGAGATCTACGCCCTGCGCTACGCGACGATGTCGCCGCGCACCCCCAGCATGAACTTCCTGGCGCCCGATCCGCATGACAGCGCGGCGCAGGATCTCGACTATTTCGTCTGGTTGATCCGCGGCGGCGGCCGCGACATCCTGGTCGACACCGGCTTCAATGCCGAGGAGGCGAGCGCGCGGGCGCGCAAGCTGACGCTCAACCCGGTCGATGCGCTGGAGCGCTTCGGCGTTGCGGCATCAAGCATTGGCGACGTCATCGTGACGCATCTGCATTACGACCATGCCGGCAATCTCGACCGTTTCCCGAAGGCACGCTTCCATCTGCAGGAGCGCGAGATGGCCTACGCGACCGGCCGCTGTATGTGCAACGGCCTGCTGCGTCATCCGTTCTCGGTCGAGCACGTCACGCAGATGGTGCGCCACGTCTATGGCGAGCGCGTCACCTTCTATTCCGGCGACGGCGAGGTCGCGCCCGGCGTCACTGTGCATCGTGTCGGCGGCCATTCCGACGGCTTGCAGGTGGTCAAGGTCGAAACCGCGCGCGGGCCGGTGGTGCTGGCATCCGATGCCGCGCATTACTACGCCAATCTGCAGCGCAGGAGCCCGTTCCCGATCGTCTACAACGTCGGCGACATGGCGGTGGGCTGGGAGACGATCGAGCGCCTTGCCGGCCATCCTGATCGGTTCATTCCAGGCCACGATCCGATCGTGACGGAAATCTATCCGCGCGCCAGCGACAAGGTCGACGCCTTCGCGCTGCACCTGCCGCCGACAAGATCGTTCGCGAAATGACAGCGAGGGCTAATACGCCTGCTTCGCATCCGCCTCTTCGCTGGTCTGGATCAGATCGAGGCTCTGCTCGATCTTGCCGAGCAGCACGGACAGCTGCTTGCGCTCCTGCGCGGAGAGGCAGGCGAGGATCTCGTCTTCACGCCGCAGCAATTGCGGGAACAGCTGCTCGTAGAGGGAGCGGCCCTTCGCCGTCAGTCGCAGACGGAATTCGCGGCGGTCGGCTTGGTTCTCGACCCGCTCGATCAGCTCCTGGTGGAGCAGCGTGGTCACCGCGCGGCTGATGGTGGATTTGTGCGTGCGGGTGCATTGCGCAATGAACTGCGCGCTGCAGGCATCAACGCGGAACCCGAGCGTGGCGATCACGCGCCAGGCCGGGATGTCGAGACCGTGGCGTTCCTGATACTCGACCGAGAGCGCGGCACTGACCTCGGCCGCGAGCCGGTTGAGCCGGAACGGCACGAACTTGAACAGGTCGAGCCGCGCCTCGCGCTGCACTGAGGCCTGATCGGGCTCGCGCGCCTTCAGTGCGGTGTCGCTGGATGTCCTCGCCAAGAGAGTGCTCCGAATTCCAGTTGACGGCCGGCCGGCTCCGGTCCAAAATAGTTGCACGTGAGACTATCTAGCAGATTGGTCCCCTTCTGACCAGAGCCGAGGTTCGTGTATGGCGCAGGCCAGGACACTTGAGGTCAAGGCGCAGCAGGCGAAAGCCCAGTTCGGCTATCGCCGCCATCCCGATCAGGACCGCGCCAGCCAAAGCCCGGCCGAGCATCCGGTCGTGGTTGTCGGCGCTGGCCCGGTCGGGCTGTCGCTTGCGATCGATCTGGCCCAGCGCGGCCAGCGCGTCGTCCTGCTGGATGACGCCGACCGCATCGGCGAAGGCTCGCGCGCGATCTGCTTCTCGAAGCGGTCGCTGGAATATTGGGACCGGCTCGGCGTCGGCGACCGCATGGTTGCCAAGGGCGTGGTGTGGAGCGTCGGCCGGATCTTTCACGGAGAGTCCCAGCTCTACCAGTTCAATCTCCTGCCTGAAGACGGCCACAAGCGGCCGGCCTTCATCAACCTGCAGCAATATTACGCCGAGGCCTATCTGGTCGATCGCGTCAGCGAGCTTCCGGAGATCGACCTGCGCTGGCGCAACAAGGTGACGGCGCTGGAGCAGCGTAATGATGGCGTGGCGCTGACGATCGAGACGCCGGAGGGCGCCTATCGCCTGCATGCGTTGTATGTGATCGCCTGCGACGGCGCGCGGTCCTCGCTGCGGCAGATGGTCGGCGCCGAGTTCGCGGGGCAGGTGTTCGAGGACCAGTTCCTGATCGCCGACGTCAAGATGACCGCGGAATTCCCGACCGAGCGCTGGTTCTGGTTCGATCCGCCGTTCCATGCCGGCCGCTCCGCGCTGCTGCACAAGCAGCCCGACGACGTCTGGCGCATCGATCTTCAGCTCAATCGCTATGCCGACCCCGTGGTCGAGAAGAAGCCCGAGAACGTGCGGCCGCGGATCGCGCGCATGCTGGGCCACGACAAGTTCGAGTTCGAGTGGATCTCGCTCTACAAATTCCAATGCCGGCGGATGGACCGCTTCATCCACGGCCGGGTGATCTTCGCGGGCGATTCCGCGCACCAGGTCTCGCCGTTCGGTGCGCGCGGCGCCAATTCCGGGCTCGAGGACGCGGAAAATCTGTCGTGGAAGCTCGACCGTGTGCTGCGCGGCACGTCGCCGGCGAGCCTGCTCGAAAGCTATCATGCCGAGCGCAGCCTGGCGGCCGACGAGAACATCCGCCAATCCACCCGCTCGACCGATTTCATGGCGCCGAACTCGCATCAGGAAGCGCGGCTGCGCAAAGCGGTGCTGTCGCTCGCCAAGGAGACCGAGTTCGGCAAGCGCATGGTCAATGGCGGCCGGCTGTCGGTGCCGTGCAGCTACGATTCCCCGTTGTCGTCGCCGGATGCCGATGCCTGGCACGGCGGGCCGCCTCCCGGCTGCTCCATGCTCGATGCGCCGATCGCCGAACAGGCGTACCTGACGGATGCATTCCGCAAAGGCGGAACGGACTTCACCCTGCTGTCGTTCAGCAATGGTGCCGCGATCGATCCGCCCGCCGGCGTCAAGGCGATCCGGATCGGCGGCGAGAGCGGGCTTGCCGATCCCGCCGGCCTCGTCGCCAAGCGCTATGATGCCGGGCCCGGCACGGCCTATCTGCTCAGGCCGGACGGCTACGTCACGGCGCGCTTCCGTCATCCGACACGCGAGGCCGTGGCTGCGGCGCTGTCGCGCGCCCAAGGTTTGAATTGACGGCTTGAATCGAGGTTTGCATGCCGCTCTCCACCGACTCCAATTTCGCGCGGCCTGACGATGCCTTTCGCGCCGTCGTCGAAGCGCATCGCGGGCTCACCGAGGAGCAGAGCGCCGATCTCGACGCGGCGCTGGTGCTGATCCTCGCCAATCATATCGGCGACATCGACGTGCTGCGCGAGGCGATCGGGCTCGCCAAGCGCCGCATGATCGACGGCCAGCAGCAGCAACAACAGCAGCAATGACCCCGATAACTCAAAGCAAAGCTCAAAGGACGAATTGATGGCGAAGAACTTCGCATCCACCGGCGATCTCGCCGAGAAGAAGATCACCTTCTCCGAGATCGGCACCGATCTCTATGCCTTCACCGCCGAGGGCGACCCGAACACCGCCGTGATCGTCGGCGACGACGGCTGCCTGGTGTTCGACGCGCAGGCAACACCTGCGATGGCCAACAAGGTGATCGAGCGCGTCCGCGCCGTGACCGACAAGCCGATCAAATATGTCGTGCTGTCGCATTATCACGCCGTGCGGGTGCTGGGGGCCTCCGCCTACAAGGCGCAGGGCATCGTCGCCTCGCAGGAGACGTATCGGCTGATCGCCGAGCGCGGCAAGCAGGACTGGGATTCCGAATACGGCCGCTTCCCGCGCCTGTTCCAGGACGCGCAGAGCATTCCCGGCCTGACCTGGCCGACGCTCACCTTCGAAGGCGAGCTGACGATCTATCTCGGCAAGCGCGAGGTGCGGCTGATGCAGCTCGGCGCCGGCCACACCTCCGGCGACATCGTCGCCTGGGTGCCGGATGCCGAGGTCATGTTCTCCGGCGACCTGATCGAATATCACTCGGCCTGCTATTGCGGCGATGCGCATTTGCGCGAATGGCCGATGACGCTGAACGAGATCCGCAACTTCAATCCCAAGGCCATCGCGCCGGGCCGCGGCGACGCGCTGAAGGGCACCGCCACGGTGCGCGAGGCCATCGCGATGACGCGCGATTTCGTCACCTCGCTCTATGGCGCCGCCGAGATCTCCGTCGCCAGGGGCCGCAGCTTGAAGGAATCGATGGCCGCGACCCGCGAGGTGATGGATCCGAAGTTCTCCAGCTTCGCCATCTACGAGCACTGCCTGCCGTTCAACGTCTCGCGCGCCTATGACGAGGCGTCGGGGATCGACGATCCCGTGATCTGGACCGACAAGCGCGACCAGGAGATGTGGGCCGCCCTGCAAGGAGGAGGATAGTCATGAACATCAACACCTCGCCCGATCAGATCATCCGCAGCTCGGCGCAGGTGACGCCGGGCTACATGTCCGGATTCGGCAACAGTTTTGAGACCGAGGCGCTGCCGGGCGCGCTGCCGATCGGACGCAACTCGCCGCAGCGCTGCGCCTACGGGCTCTATGCCGAGCAATTGTCGGGCTCGCCCTTCACCGCGCCGCGCGGCAGCAACGAGCGCTCCTGGCTCTACCGCATCCGCCCCTCGGTGAAGCATTCCGGCCGCTTCGAGAAGGTCGATGCCGGGCTGTGGCGCTCGGCGCCGTGCCACGAATACGATCTGCCGATCGCGCAGCTGCGCTGGGATCCGACGCCGCTGCCGAAGGAGGACGTCACCTTCCTGCAGGGCGTGCAGACCATGACGACGGCGGGTGACGTCAACACCCAGGCCGGCATGGCCGCGCATGTCTACCTCATCACCAAGTCGATGGTGGATCAGCATTTCTACAATGCCGATGGCGAGCTGATGTTCGTGCTGCAGCAGGGCAATCTTCGGCTCGTCACCGAGTTCGGCCGCATCGAGGCCGAGCCCGGCGAGATCGTGGTGATCCCGCGCGGCGTCAAGTTCCGTGTCGAGATTCCGAACGGTCCGGCGCGCGGCTATCTCTGCGAGAATTACGGCGGAGCGTTCACGCTGCCGGAGCGCGGGCCGATCGGCGCCAATTGCCTGGCCAATGCGCGCGACTTCCTCACGCCGGTCGCGCATTACGAGGACAAGGATACGCCGACCGAGCTCTACGTGAAATGGGGCGGTTCGCTGTTCAGGACGAAATTGCCGCACTCGCCGATCGACGTCGTCGCCTGGCACGGCAATTACGCGCCCTACAAATATGACCTGCGTACCTTCTCGCCGGTCGGCGCGATCGGGTTCGATCATCCCGATCCCTCGATCTTCACGGTGCTGACCTCGCCGTCGGAGACGGCGGGCACGGCGAATATCGACTTCGTCATCTTCCCCGAGCGCTGGATGGTGGCCGACAACACCTTCCGTCCGCCCTGGTACCACATGAACATCATGAGCGAGTTCATGGGCTTGATCTACGGCGTCTACGACGCCAAGCCGCAAGGCTTCGTCCCCGGCGGCATGAGCCTGCACAATTGCATGCTGCCGCACGGCCCCGACCGCGACGCCTTCGAGCACGCCAGCAACGGCGAATTGAAGCCGGTGAAGCTGACCGGCACCATGGCCTTCATGTTCGAGACCCGCTACCCGCAGCGCGTCACCGCGCACGCGGCCAACGCCGCCACGCTGCAGGACGATTATGCGGATTGCTGGAAGGGCCTGGAGAAGAAGTTCGATCCGAGCAAGCCGTAAGTTTTGCTGTCCGTCATCGCCGGGCTTGACCCGGCGATCCATCCCTCTTTGAAATGATGGATGCCCGGGTCAAGCCCGGGCATGACGATTTTCCGATTGGAGAATTCGCGTGCCCCACCCCAACGACCCCAGCCTGCGCTCCTTCATCGACGTCGATCCTTCTTCCGACTTCCCGATCCAGAACCTGCCCTACGGCGTGTTCTCGACCGCGGCCAATCCGACCGCGCGCGTCGGCGTCGCGATCGGCGATTACGTGCTCGATCTCTGGGTGCTCGAGCAGGATTCCCGCCTCGATGTCGGTCCGCTCGGCGTGTTCTCCGGGGCGTCGCTCAACCCCTTCATGGCGCTGGGGCCGAAGGTCTGGGCCAAGACACGGGCACGGATCAGCGAGCTGTTGCGCCACGATCATCCGGAGCTGCGCGACAACGAGGAGCTGCGCCGGCAGGCGCTGGTGCCGATGCGCGATGCCAGGCTGCACATGCCCTTCGCGGTCTCCGGTTACACCGATTTCTATTCCTCGAAGGAACACGCCACCAATGTCGGCGTGATGTTCCGCGGCAAGGACAATGCGCTGCAGCCGAACTGGCTGCATATGCCGATCGCCTATAACGGCCGCGCCTCCACTGTCGTGGTCTCCGGCACCAAGGTGAAGCGGCCTCGCGGGCAACTGAAGCCGCCGAATGTCGAGGTGCCGAGCTTTGCGCCCTGCAAGCGGCTCGACTTCGAGCTGGAGATGGGGGTCGTGATCGGCCAGCCCTCGCCGATGGGCGGCATGCTCAACGAGCAACAGGCGGAGGAGATGATCTTCGGCTTCGTGCTGCTCAACGACTGGAGCGCGCGCGACATCCAGCAATGGGAATATGTGCCGCTCGGGCCGTTCTTAGCCAAGGCGTTCGCGACCTCGATCAGCCCCTGGGTGGTGACGCGCGAGGCGCTGGAGCCGTTCCGGCTGAAGGGACCGGAGCAGGAGCCGGTGCCGCTCGATTATCTCAAGCAGAGCAAGCCGCAGAATTACGATGTCGAGCTCGACGTCGCCTTGCGCGCCGCCGGCGCCAACGCGCCCGCGAGCATCAGCCGCACCAATTTCAAGTACATGTACTGGTCCTCGGTGCAGCAGCTGATGCACCATGCCTCCTCGGGCTGCGCTATGAATGTCGGCGATCTCTTAGGCAGCGGCACCATCTCCGGTCCCGAGAAGAACCAGCGCGGCAGCCTGCTCGAGATCAGCTGGAACGGCACCGAGCCGGTCGAGCTGCCCGGCGGCGCCAGGCGCTCGTTCCTGGAAGACGGCGACAGCCTCATCATGCGCGGCTGGTGCCAGGGCAACGGCTACCGCGTCGGCTTCGGCGAGGTCGAGGGGACGATTCTGCCGGCGGAGTAGCCGGAGTCGCTACTGCAAACGCTGTCATTGCGAGCGAAGCGAAGCAATCCAGAATGTTTCCGCGGAGGGATCCTGGATTGCTTCGTCGCAAGGGCTCCTCGCAATGACGTGGAGAGAGCCTACCGCCTCTCCGGCGGCACGTCGCGGATCCGTGCGCAATGCGCGGCGACGTCCTCGACGCTGTATTTCAGGTGCACCCGCTTGTCGGATGGCGCCTGCTTCGCGATGCAGACCCCCGGCCGCCATTCCTGCGCGGGCCGGATCGGGCGCGGCGCAAAGCCGCCGCCGCAGTTCGGGCAGACGTTGAAGAGTTTCGTCTCGACGCAGTCCGCGCAGAACGTGCATTCGTAGGAGCAGATCCGCGCGTCCGTTGCGTTTGGCGGCAGGTCGCGGTCGCAATATTCGCAGTTCGGCCGAAGCTGGAGGGCCATGACAAATCTCCGGGATCGACCACGATCATCGCAGATCGCGCGCGGATCGCGAATGACGTAGTTCCCTCGATTTCCGCCGGGCCCTCAGGAGCGTCCCGTCTTCCAGGCCGTCGTCACCGCGGCGATCTCCGCCGACTCCGGCTCACGCACCGCCGAGGGCGTGCGCGAGAAGCGCGGCGCGGGACCGGGCTGCTTCACGCCGTGGCGCTCGATGAACACGTTGCGGGCGACCATGTGCGGATGCCTTGTCGACTCCGACATGGTCAGCACCGGCGCGAAGCAGATGTCGGTGCCTTCCATGATCTTGCACCAATCCTCGCGCGTCTTGCTCTTGAACACCGTCTTGAGCTTCTCCTTCAGCGCCGGCCACGCCTTGGGGTTCATCTGCGCGTCGAAATCGGCATCGGTCAGGCCGGCGTGCTGGCGCAGCAGCGCGTAGAATTGCGGCTCGATCGAGCCGATCGAGATGAAATGACCGCAGGCGCATTCGTAGACGCCGTAGAAATGCGCGCCGCCGTCGAGGAAGTTCTGGTCGCGCCCCTCGGTCCAGCGCCCCATATTGGCCATGTCGAAGAAGAACGACATCAGCGAGGCCGCGCCGTCGCACATCGCGGCGTCGACGACCTGGCCCTTGCCTGATCTCTGCGCGTCCAGCAGCGCTGCGAGCACGCCGACGACGAGATAGAGCGCGCCGCCGCCGAAATCGCCGACCAGGTTGAGCGGCGGCACCGGCGCTTCCTTCGTGCCGATGGCGGCGAGCGCGCCGGTGATCGAGATGTAATTGATGTCGTGGCCGGCGGCGTTGGCGAGCGGGCCGTCCTGGCCCCAGCCGGTCATGCGGCCATAGACCAGCTTGGGGTTGCGCGCGAGCACGACGTCCGGGCCGAGGCCGAGCCGCTCCATCACGCCGGGCCGAAAACCCTCGACCAGCGCATCGGCGCTCGCGAGCAGATCCAGCACTTGCGCGATCGCCGCCTTGTCCTTGAGGTCGAGCTCGATCACCTTGCGACCGCGACCCGCGACCGACTTCATGTTTTTCTTCGCACCGACGCGGTCGAGCGTGACGACATCGGCGCCCATGTCCGCCAGCATCATGCAGGCGAACGGGCCGGGCCCGATGCCGGCGAATTCGACGATGCGGAAGCCCGAGAGCGGGCCGGAGTTGCGGACGGACGAGGTGGGGGCTGGTTTGTCGAGCACGTTGTTGTTTCCTCGGGTCGCGGGCGCATGCGCCTGATGCGGCAATCGCCTCTGACGTTTCTTCTGTTGAGCGAGTTAATCGGCCGATTAACTTTTCTCGCCTTCGCGCCAGCGAGGCAAGCGGTTTTCATGCCGCATGGCCAAAATAAAGCGGCGCGCACCGAAGTGCGCGCCGCGGAAAATTTGCGTCGAGACGCTGTCAGCGCGCCGCGGCCACCGCGCGTTGCGCCATCACCTTGATGAGATTGGCGCGATAATCCGCCGAGCCGTGGATATCGGCCAGCAATCCGTTCGCCGAGATGCTGACGCCGTCGATCGCCGATGGCGACCAGTTCGCCTTCAGGGCGGCTTCGATGGCGGGGACCCGCATCACGCCGCTCTGCGAGGCGCCGGTCGCGGCGACGCGAACCTCGCCCGCCTTGGTCTGGGCGACGAACACCCCGGTCAGCGCGAAGCGCGAGGCCGGATGGCGCATCTTCTCGTAGCCTGCCTTCGCCGGCACCGGGAACGACACGGCGGTGATGAGCTCGCCGTCCTCCAGGGCCGTGGTGAACAGGCCCTTGAAGAAGTCGTCCGCCGCGATCGACCGCTTGTTGGTCTTGACGGTGGCACCGAGCGCGAGCAGCGCGGCCGGGAAGTCCGCGGCGGGATCGTTGTTGGCAATCGAGCCGCCGATCGTGCCGCGATAGCGTACGGCAGGGTCGCCCAGCACCGAGGTGAGATGGGCGATCGCAGGGATAGCCTTCTTCACGTCGGCATTCGTCATGATGTCGTAATAGGTCGTGGCGGCCTTGATGGTCAGCGTGTCGCCCGACAATTCGACGCCCTGCAGCTCCTTGATCTTGCCGAGGTCTATGACGTCGGAGGGGCTTGCGAGGCGCTGCTTCATCACGGGCAGCAGCGTCTGGCCGCCGGCCAGGAACTTCGCTTCGCTGCTCTTGCCGAACAGGCTGACGGCCTCGTCGACCGAGGAGGCGCGATGATAAGTGGTCTGGTACATTTTCGGTCCTCCCTCAAGCCGCGTGGATGGTGCGCCAGACCCGGTCAGGGGTCGCGGGCATTTCCAGATTGTTCTTGCCGATCGCATCCGTGATCGCGTTGATCACGGCCGCTGACGCCCCGATCGCGCCGGCCTCACCGCAACCCTTGATGCCCAAGGGATTGCCCGGGCACAGCGTCGTGGTGTGGGAGAGGTTGAACGACGGCACGTCGTCGGCGCGCGGCATGGCGTAGTCCATGAACGAGGCCGTGACCGGCTGGCCGTTGGCATCGTAGATCGCATGCTCGAGCAGGGCCTGCCCGATGCCTTGAACAAGGCCGCCATGGACCTGGCCCTCCACGATCATCGGGTTGATCAGCCGGCCGAAATCGTCGGCCGCGACGAAGTTGACGAAGGAGGTCTTGCCGGTGCCGGGATCGACCTCGAGCTCGCAGATATAGGTGCCGGCCGGGAAGGTGAAGTTGGTCGGGTCGTAGAAGGCGCTCTCCTTCAGGCCCGGCTCCATCCCCTCGGGAAGATTGTGCGCGGTGTAGGCCGCGAGCGCGACCATCGGCAGGGCGATCGCCTTGTCGGTGCCTGTTACCTTGAACTCGCCGTTCTCGATGACGATGTCGGCCTCGGAAGCTTCCAGCGCATGGGCCGCAATCTTCTTGGCCTTCGATTCCATCTTCTCCATCGCCTTCAGGATCGCGGTAAGGCCGACGGCGGCCGAGCGCGAGCCGTAGGTGCCCATGCCGAACTGCACCTTGTCGGTGTCGCCATGGACGATCGAGACCTGGCTGATGGGAACGCCGAGGCGCTCCGCGACGAGCTGGCAGAACGTGGTCTCGTGACCCTGGCCGTGGCTGTGCGACCCCGTCAGGATCTCGATGGTGCCGACCGGATTGACCCGCACCTCGGCCGATTCCCACAGGCCGACGCCGGCGCCCAGGCTGCCGACCGCCTTCGACGGCGCGATGCCGCAGGCCTCGATATAGCAGGACACGCCGATGCCGCGCAGCTTGCCGTCGGCTTTCGCCTTGGCCTTGCGGGCGGGGAAGCCGGCATAATCGATCGCCTTCATCGCAGCATCGAGCGACGCGTTGAAGTCGCCGGTGTCGTACGCCATGATCACGGGCGTCTGGTGCGGGAATTGGGTGATGAAGTTGGTCCGCCGCAGCTCGGCCGGATCGACCTTGAGCTGCCGGGCCGCCGTTTCCATCAGACGTTCGACCAGATAGCTCGCTTCGGGACGGCCTGCGCCACGATAGGCGTCGACCGGCGTGGTATTGGTGTAGACCCCGATCACCTCGGCATGGATCGCCGGGATGTTGTACTGGCCCGACAGCAGCGTCGCGTAGAGATAGGTCGGCACCGAGGACGAGAACAGCGACATGTAGGCGCCGAAATTGGCGTAGGTCTTCACCTTGAAGCCCAGAATCTTATTCTGGGCGTCGAACGCCATCTCGGCATGGGTCACATGGTCGCGGCCATGCGCGTCGGTGAGGAAGGCCTCGGTGCGGTCGCCGGTCCATTTCACGGGACGGCCGACTTTCTTCGAGGCCCACAGCGCTACCATCTCTTCGGGATAGATGAAGATCTTGGAACCGAAGCCGCCGCCGACATCGGGGGCGATCACGCGCAGCTTGTGCTCGGGCGCGATGTTGTAGAACGCCGACAGCACGAGGCGGGCGACGTGCGGGTTCTGCGAGGTCGTGTAGAGCGTGAAATGCTCTTCCGCCGCGTCGTAATCGGCGATCGCCGCCCGCGGCTCCATGGCATTGGGGGCGAGGCGGTTGTTGGTGACGTCGAGCTTGACCACATTGGCGGCCTTGGCGAAGGCCGCATCGGTGGCGCCCTCGTCGCCGATCACCCAGTCATAGACCTGGTTGCCGGGCGCTTCGGGATGAAGCTGCGGCGCGCCTGATTTGATCGCGGCCTGGACGTCGGCGACCGCGGGAAGCTCTTCATAATCGACGACGACCGCTTCCGCAGCATCGCGCGCCAGATTCTTGCTTTCGGCGATCACGACCGCGACGGCCTGTCCGACGAAGCGCACCGTCTCCGGCGCCATCGCCGGCCATGCGCCCATCTTCATCGGGCTGCCGTCCTTGGAGGTGATGGCCCAGCCGCAGATCAAATTGCCGACCTTGTCGTCGACGATCTCTCGGCCCGTGAGCACCGCGACCACGCCCGGCATCTTCAGCGCGGCGGACGAATCGATCTTCTTCACCTTGGCGTGGGCGTGCGGGCTGCGGATGAAATGGGCATGGGTCATGCCCGTCAGCTTGATGTCGTCGACGTAGCGGCCCTTGCCGGTGATGAAACGCTTGTCTTCCTTGCGCACGACGCGCGCGCCGATACCTTCAACACCCATGTCTGGTCCTCCCGACCGGAATTTTTATGGCTGCGCTTTGTTTCGAAAGCAGCAGGCGGTGATTCTTCTTTCGAGGCGCGCCGCTTTACTCGGCCGCCTGCGAGACCTTCATGCGCCCGGCTGCATCCAGCACGGCCTTGACGATGTTGTGGTAGCCGGTACAGCGGCAGATATTGCCTTCCAGCTCGCTGCGGACGGTGGCCTCGTCGAGCTGACCCCCATGGCGATGCACGATGTCGATCGCCGACATGATCATGCCCGGCGTGCAATAGCCGCATTGCAGGCCGTGATTGTCGCGGAAGGCGGCCTGCATCGGGTGCAGCTCGTCGCCCTTGGCGATGCCCTCGATGGTGGTGATGGTGGCGCCGTCGGCCTGGCCCGCCAGCATGGTGCAGGATTTCACCGCCTTGCCATCCATATGGACCACGCAGGCTCCGCACTGGCTGGTGTCGCAGCCGACATGGGTCCCGGTGAGGTTGAGGTGATCGCGCAGAAGCTGGACCAGCAGCGTGCGGTCCTCGACATCGACGGCAACGGCCTTGCCGTTCACCGTCAGTTTGACTGTAGACACTTGAAGTCCTCCCAAAGTGATTTTGATTGGTTCTAATTAGAAACAGCGCAACGGAACTTTGCAACTGGCATTTTGATGATCCGGCGTCACGGAGTGGTCATCCTTGCGCCGCGCGATTCGGTCATGACGCTTCAAGCCGTCGCCAACACGTGGCGCGGCCGCAAGGCAGGTCTGGAAAGTTTGGCATCGCCTCCTCGGCAATATCGCAGCGTCGATGCCGCGTATCGCCGCCGCTCGCGCGCGAGTTCAGCCCTGTCGCACGTCGTTCTCCCTCGATGTCTTGTTCCTTGGCGTGAATAGGAGCACGTGCGTGCAGCTTTGTAATCGCGATCTTGGTAGTAGGCGTCGGAATTCTAAGTAATTGATTTTGCTGTTGATATTTTGAGGCGACGGACATTGCGGCCCCGCCGCTCGCACGGCGTCCGCTCGCCTCCTCCTTCCTGGCGATTGTTCGACGGCTTCTGCCGCCCTATCCGCGCTGGCCAAGCACAATGGAGGGTGGAACGATGCAGATGAACGACAGCCAGCGCATCCCGGCGTCGAAAGCGAAGGTCTGGGCCGCGCTCAACGATCCCGAGATTCTGAGACGCTGCATTCCCGGCTGCCAATCGCTCGAGATGACGTCGCCCACGGAGATGACGGCCATCGTGGTGCTGAAGGTCGGCCCGGTGAAGGCGACGTTCAGCGGCAAGGTCACGCTGACCGATATCGATGCGCCCCACGGCTACCGCATCGTCGGCGAGGGCGCCGGCGGCGTCGCCGGCTTCGCCAAGGGCGGCGCGAAGGTCAGGCTCGCCGAAGAGACGCCGGACGTCACCATCCTGCATTACGAAGCCGAGGCGCAGATCGGCGGCAAGCTCGCGCAGCTCGGCGCGCGGTTGATCGAATCGACGTCGCGAAAACTTGCCGCGAGCTTCTTCGACAACTTCGCCGCATTGGTAGCGCCGTCATCGTGACCGATGCGCGATCGCGGCGCGATGCCGCCTGAATTCGATTGCGCGTTTCGAGCTGCAAAACAAGGGCAAGACGCGAGGCGGGACAACGAGATGAGCGGCGAAAGCCGCCAATGATTTTCACTACTACCTTCCGCCTATACTAAGCGCGAGAAGCCGATGCTGTAATTTCCAACGATGGTTCGCAGACTAACTGCGCATCGCGAGCGCAATGCGCTCCGGCGTCCAACGTGGCGTGCACAACAACATCGTGGAGGGAATACATGACCTTTGGAACGAAGGGATTAGCGAAGGGATTCTTGGCTGGCATCTCGATGATTGCGGTGCTGGCCGCCGTGAACTCAGGCGTTCGCGCCAACGACTCGGTGATCAAGGCGCAATCCGAGTCAAGCCAGTGGGCCGTTGCCGGCCACGACTACGCCAATACGCGCTACAGCCCGCTCAAGCAGATCAACGCCGAGAACGCCGGCAAGCTGACGCTCGCTTATTCGTTCTCGCTGGCGTCGCTGCGCTCGAACGAATCCTCGCCGATCGTCATCGGCAACACGCTGTACGTCTCGAGCTCCTGGGGCCCGAAATACGTCTATGCGCTCGATGCCGCGACGGGGCAGCGCAAATGGACCTGGGAGCCCGAGATTCCCGAGGACGTGCTGCAATATGCCTGCTGCGACGTGAACAATCGCGGCGTCTCCTATGCGGACGGCAAGATCTTCGTCGGCCGTCTCGACGGCAAGCTGACGGCGCTCGATGCCGCCACCGGCAAGTCGCTGTGGACCACCAAGGTCGTCGACTACAAGCAGGGCTCGGTCATCACCTCGCCTCCGCTGGTCGTGCGCGACAAGGTCATCACCGGCTTCGGCGGCGGCGAATACGGCGTGCGCGGCTCGCTCCAGGCCTTCGACATCAACACCGGCAAGCAATTGTGGCAGACCTTCACGGTCCCGAGTCCGGACGAGCCCGGCGGCGACACCTGGAAGGGCGATTCCGCCCAGCATGGCGGCGGTGCGGCCTGGCTGGTCGGCTCCTACGATCCCACGACCGACACAGTCTATTGGGGCACCAGCAATCCCGGTCCGTGGAACACCGGCGTCCGTTCGACCGGCGACGGCAATTTCGGCAAGCTGACCAACCTCTACACCGCTTCGACGCTCGCGCTCGATCCCAACACCGGCAAGATCAAGTGGCACATCCAGACCACGCCGGCCGACGCCTGGGACTATGACGGCGTCAACGAGGCCGTGCTCGCGGACCTGAAGATCGGCGGCAACACCGTTCCGGCGCTGATGAAGGCGGATCGCAACGGCTACTTCTTCGTCGCCAACCGCGAGACCGGCAAGGTGCTCTCGGCGGAGAAATACGTCTTCTCCAACTGGGCGACGAAGTGGGACGTCAACACCATGCGCGCGGTGGAAGACCCGGACAAGCGTCCGGGGCCGGGCCATCCCGCCAAGGACATCTGCCCGAACCTGATCGGCGGCAAGAACTGGCAGCCGATGTCCTTCAATCCGCAGACCGGGCTCGTTTACATTCCCTCGAACAATGTCTGCATGGACTGGTCGGTCTCCGACGTCTCCTACAAGCGCGGCGTGTTCTATCTCGGCGCCGAATTCCCCACCAAGGAAGGTCCCGGCGGCTTCCTCGGCGAGCTCGTGGCCTGGGATCCGGTGGCGCAGAAGAAGGTCTGGTCGATCAAGGAAGACCTGCCGTTCAACGGCGGCACGCTGACCACGGGCGGCGGCCTCGTGTTCGCCGGCAACCTTCACGGCGACTTCCGCGCCATCGATGCGAAGAGCGGCAAGGTGCTCTGGAGCAGAAATCTCGGCTCCGGCATTGGCGCGGGGCCGGTGACCTATGAGGTCGGCGGCAAGCAATATGTCGCCATCGTCGTCGGTCGTACGGCCTCGATACCTGCGTTCCTGGGCGATATTGGAAAGAAGATGACGGCCGCAGCTCCCGAGGGCGGTTCGCTCTTCGTGTTCTCCGTCCAGTGACGACTCGCGCGCGTATCCTGAAGGAGACGGGATACGCGCGCGCTTTCTCGACATCGCGCGGCGAGACGGCACAGGCCTGACCTTGGCTCAGACCCCATGCCGCAACGCCTGATCCACCCATTTCCAACCGCCGGAGACGAGGATGCGTCCGATCAATCCAGGAAACGGCAAGCGCCGACATCACAGCATTGCGGGACGGCTCGCATGGGTCGCAATCTCCGCGACGATTGCATCGGTCCCGGCCGTTCATGCCGACGAGACGAAGCCATTCCGCCTGTGCGCCGATCCGACCAATCTGCCGTTCTCGAGCGATAATCCATCGCAGCCGGGCTTCTATGTCGAGATCGGCCAGGCGCTGGCGCAGGCGCTCGGTCAACCGATCACGTACGATTGGTACAAATCCTATTTCGGCAAGCGGACCGTGCGGGTCACGCTGCTGGGCAGGCAATGCGACGCCATGATCGGCCTGCCGCGCTCCGAGGATTTCATGGGTCCGGCCGTGATCTTCTCAGGCACGATCGCCAAGGAAGGCTATGCGCTGGTCGCCGCGAAAGGTCAGGCGATCGGCGGCGTGGACGACCTCAGAGGCAAGCGCGTCGCCGTCCAGTACGCCAGCACGCCGCAAAATCTGCTCGCGACGCGTGACGACATCCGGAAGGTGACCGTGCTGTCACCCGAGGAAGCCATGCAGGCGCTCGACCAGGGCAGGGCGGACGTCGCCTTCATCTGGGGGCCCGTCGCCGGCTGGTTGAACATGACCGCCTACAACGATCGCTATCAGATCCGGCTCACCGAAGGCGAAGGCCTGTCATGGGATGCCGCCATCGGCTTCGCGAAGGGATCGACCGAGCTCCGCGATCGCGTCGACGCGATCCTGCCGACACTTCAGACGACGATCGCAGCTCTCGCGGTGAAATACGGTCTGCCGGCCGGACAGCCCGTCGTCCGCTTCGGTACGGCCGGGGCCGTGCCGGCGGGAACCACGACCGGAGCGGGGCCCGGCGCGGCCGTAGGGCAGGTCGCAAATGTGGTGGCGACCGAGACCAAGGGCGATGCAGCGGCGCCGAACGCGGAGACTGCGCGTGCAGGCAAGGAGATCTTCAATGGAACCTGCGCGCATTGCCACGGCCCCGACGCCATCCAGAGCGAGCGGAAGATCGACCTGCGGCTGTTGCGTCACCGCTACGGCGACGACATGCGCGACACCTTCCTGAAGACCGTGCATGACGGACGACCGGCCAAGGGCATGCCGGCGTGGAAGGAGGTCTTCACCGACAACCAGTTCGACAGCATCTATTCCTTCCTGCTGACGGTCCAGGTCGAATCGAACGACTGAACGGACGGGGCCGGCAAGATGTGGTAGCATCCATGCTGCATCTGTCCGGCGCCGGACCGGCACGGGTGGGTGCGCTGCTGCCGCCGGGTGCGGCGGATCCTTTGGAAGGCGCCATGGCCAGCTTCCTGATCATCGACGATCATCCGCTGTTTCGCGAAGCTCTGGGCAACGCCGTGCGGCTGGCCTTGCCGGAGGCCCGCATCCTGGAGGCGATGTCGATCGGGGATGCGCTGGACATCCTGTCGGCCGAGCAGGGGATCGACCTTGCGCTGCTCGATCTGTCGCTGCCGGATGCGACCGGCTTCTCCGGTTTCCTCCGCTTGCGCGAGACCTATCCGCGCCTGCCGGTCGCCATCGTATCGAGCGAGGAGGACCAGCACGTGGTCCGCGAGGCGCTGGCGCTTGGCGCGGCCGGCTACCTGCCGAAGTCGACGTCGAAGCGCGAGCTGGCCGCCTCGATCGAGGGCGTGCTCTCAGGGTCGGTGTCGGTGCCACGGGATTTCGTGGCGACGCCGCAGCGGCGCAAGGCCGAGACCAGCAGGGCCCTCGAGGTCAAGCTCCGCGAGCTCACGCCGCAGCAGATCCGGGTTCTGGACCTGCTGCGCCGCGGCTACCCGAACCGGCAGATCGCCCAGGAGCTGCAGCTCGCCGAATCCACGGTCAAGGCGCACATCACCGAGATCCTGCGCAAGCTCGGCCTGTTCAGCCGCAACAAGGCGATCATCGAGATCGGCAAGATGGACCTGCCCGACCCCAGGAACCGGCCCTATGCGCGGGCCGACCGCGGCAGGCCGCAATGATCGGCCTTGGATCGGCCTTGCCGTTGTTGACCTCGATCAAGCCGGCGCGCGCCGGCCGGGACATCCTCGGGTCAAGCCCGACATCCGGCAACGTTTTGGGGATGGCTGACGCGTGACCCGATTTCTCATTGTCGAAGACCATCCGTTGTTCCGCGAGGCGCTCGAAGGCGCGCTGCAAATGGTGGCGCCCGGGGCCGAGATCCTGCAGGCGATGTCGGTCGACGGTGCGCTCGAGCAGCTGTCCGCGGGCGCCGAGCTCGATCTCCTGCTGCTCGATCTTTCGATGCCGGGCACGACCGGCCTCTCAGGCATCGTTCGCATCCGCAAGGCCTTCCCGAAGGTCCCCGTCGTCATCGTGTCGGGACATCAGGATCCCAGAATCATCTCCGGCGCGCTGTCGCTGGGCGTCGCCGGTTACATCTTCAAATCCTGTTCCAAGCAGGAACTGGCCCAGTCGATCGGCGAGGCTTTGCAGGGTCTCGTCTGTCTTCCGGATGCCTATCGTGCAATGCGACCGCAGCGGGCGCCAAGTCCCGCCCATGATCTGCTGAAGCGGCTGCACGATCTGACGCCGCAGCAATTGCGGGTCCTGGAAATGCTCAAGCGCGGCCTTCAGAACAAGCAGATCGCCTATGAGCTGAAGATTTCCGAGACCACCGTGAAGGTCCATGTCTCGGACATCCTGCGCAAGCTGAACGTCGTGAGTCGCACCAAGGCGATCGTCGAGATGTCCCGAATCGATTTCGCGACCCTGGCGAGCGACGGGGCCCGGGCCAAGCACGATCGCGCACAGTCGGATCAGCAGTGAGGCGGAGTTCACCGGTCCTGTGTCGCAGATCGGTGCCGCTGCCTCGGTGAATCGACAAGCAAGTCATGCCATTGGCGACATGTAATCTATTACCGCTACTGTGCATGGGGTTGTTTTGCGATATTTGAGTGAGCGCGTCCGTGCCGCGCTAGCTCAGCAGGAACGATAACAGCGCGCGCATCTCGGCAGGCTTGACCGGCTTCTTCAAGACTTCGAGCCCGGAGAGGCTCGCTTGCTTCGCGGCCTTCTCGGAATAATCGGCGGTGATGATCATCGCGGGCACGTCGAGCTTGAGGTGTTCTCGGATGTCGGCGATCGCCGACAATCCGCTCTCGCCGTGATCGAGATGAAGATCGGCGATGACCGCGTCGGGCGCTCCGCCCAGCTCGCTGAGGCGCAGCAGCGCGTCCGCAGCCGACGGCGTGGTCGCGACGTCGCAGCCCCACCCTTCCAGCAGGGCGGCCATGGCCTCGGAGCCGGATGGGTCGTTCTCGACCAGCAAAATCTTGGCACCTTCGAGCCCGCCATACTGACGTTCGCTAAGCTTGGGCTCGTGCACCTCGTCGCTGACCTCGGCGAGATCGGCCGGCTCGAGCTCGAGGACGAACGTCGATCCCTTGCCGACCTGCGACGACAGCCGCACCTCGTGTCCGAGCACGGTTGCGAAGCGGCGAACGATGGAGAGACCGAGCCCGAACCCGGCCTGGTCGGTCGCGCTGGCTTCGCCGCGCTGGAATTCGCGAAAGATGGCCTCCTGTTGTGTCTGCGCGATTCCCGGCCCGGTGTCGGAGACCTGGACGCAGATGCGGTCGCCCCGGCGCCTGCACCCCATTACGACGCCGCCGCTGCGGGTGTAGCGGATGGCATTGGCGAGCAGATTTTGCAGGACGCGCCGGAGCATCATCGCGTCCGACGACACCGCGACCGGCGCGCTGCGGATGCGCAAGGACAGGCCTTGCCGCGCAGCGAGCGGCGCGAATTCGTTGCGAAGCTGCTCGAAAAGCGGCGCCAGCGCCAGCGGACGCACGTCGGGTCTGAGCGCGCCGGCGTCGAGCTTGGCGATCTCCAGCAACGAGCGCAACAAATCCTCCAGCGTCACCAGCGAGCGGTCGACCTGGTCGATCAGCAGGCCCGCCTCCTGCGCCTCCATCATCTCGGCCAGCGCCGACAGCGTCAGGCGCGCGGCGTTCAGCGGCTGCAGCAGATCGTGGGTGACCGAGATCAGGACGGACGATTTGAGTGAGCTGGCGGCCTCGGCCTGCTGCTTGGCGCGATACAGACCCTCATTGGCTCGTTCGATCGAATGCAGCGCCTCGCGCAATTGGTAGGTCCGGTCCCGGACCTGGCGGTCGAGCGCGATGGCGGTCTCGAACAGCGAGAAGGCGTTGAGCTGCTGGTCCATCGAGCGCTCGACGCGGGACATCAGCGCGGCATTGATCTTCTTCAGCTTCGCGGTTTCCCGCTGCAGCTGCTCGACCGCATCGGGGTCCTGCCACGGCCCGGTCACGCGGGACGCCTGCCGATGGCGACGCCGGTGAAGGTCTGGTTCACGTGCATCGAGCCGAACTGCTCGCCGTAGGTATGAAAGCCGACGACGCGATTCTGGCGGTAGAGCTCGGACATGTCGCGGGCGAGCTGGTGCTGCTCGGCGTCGAGCCGGCGCAGCAGGCATTCGAAACCGATGTAGAGCGAGACCTCGCCGATCTGGTCGCGCGTCTCCGCGAAGGCCTCGCGCGTCGTGCCGACCAGACTGCGCGACGTCGCGGCCGTCAGCACCATGCCTTCGTCGATGGCGCAGAAGAAGTGCAGCGAGCCATCCGGTTCGACGCGCTGGATCGAGCGGGCGTAATAGGAGCCGCCGACCCGGACCAGAACGGGGTGCGAGGCGAACGAGAACGGGTCGAGCTTTTCGTCCATGATCCCGACGACGCGGGAATATTCCTCGGCCGCGGGCTCGGCGTTCAGCTCCCTGACGGTTCGCTTCTCGGTGTCGGCCTCGGTGACCACCATCTTCTGGGGCCGCGGTTCGAAATTGTCACACTTGAAGACCCGGAACGGCAGCGACGTGCTCAACAGGATCAGCAGGGCGGCATTGGTGTAGGCCTTGCCGTCGAAAAACACCCAGGTGCGTTCGAACCGCATGCCGTCGCCCGCAGATCCCCCGACGATGGGAATGTCGTCGAGCGAGGCATAGATCGCGGACATCACGGCTTCTTCGCGGCGGCACAGGCCGTCGATCAGAACCAGGCCGAACGGATTTCCGCGTTCGCCCTGGGACGATTCCCGCAGCAATTCCTGCCGGAGCTCGGTGCCGATCCTGCGGCCGTCCTCGACGCGGAAACCGTCGAGATTGAGAATCGGCCGCACCACGGCGGAGAAGTCGGCGCGGCTGAAGGCGAGAGCAACGACGCTGTTCTCGTCCCAGCCGTCGGGCGCCAGCTCGCCGGCAGTGGTGCAACCGCAGACCTGGGTCCCGTCGAATTGCCGGCTGATCTCCGCGATGAATTGGTGCGGATCGTAGCACGGAGAGACGAAGAGCAGGATGAGCGCCAGCTCCTCGGATGGGAGCTGAGCGGCGAGGTCGGCAACGGCTTGCGCGACGCCCGCGGCCTTCGACTTCGCGACGGCAACGCCGGACGCACCGCCAAACCGAAAGTCGGTTTGCCCCACTCCGTTTCTCCCTCAAGGACCTGCCCGGTCTGATGCCGAGTGCCTGACAAGTGCCCAAAGAGTATGGCCTTTTTCGTCTGGTCGCAACATTGCGGCCGAATCCGCGGAACGTGTATTCCCTGTGGCATTCAGGCGGGAATTTACCGCCCCTTGACGAATCTGCCCTAATTTTCATCCCAGGTCGGGCGGGGCTGCTCCCGGCCGTGCTGCACTTTGCAAGAACCGATCTGGGGGTGGGAATGTCCGGGCGTATCAATTCGCCGTCAAAGCGCACGCTATTTCCCACGCTCAGGTTCCGCGCCAAGATCATCCTGGGCTTTGCGGTCGTGCTCGCCATCTCCGCGGTCAGCCTCGGCTTCGCTTATTTCGGCTTCGAACGGGTTTCTGAAGGCGTAGGATCCTACCGCAGCAGCGTCTCGGAGGCCGATCTCGCCCGCAATATCGATCGCGAGCTGCTCGGCTATCGTTCGGCCGCGCGTTATTTCGTGGTGACCGGCAAGGAGGACGACGCCAAGGCGGCGTTGGAGGCCGAGGCCAGCCTGAAGAATGCGATCGATCAGGCCATCAAGAATGCCAAGAACCCCGCGCGGCTGGAGAGCCTCAACAAGCTCGCGAAGGAATTCTCCAACTTCTCGGCGACCTTCGCCAAGATCCTGCAGGCCAAGCGCGACAGCGCGCTCCTGGTCCAGAATCAGCTTCAGCGCAACGCCAACCTGCTGAAATACAAGCTCGACGACATCGGCAACAACGCCTCCGACTCCGAGGCGCAGGCGATCGAATTCGGCACCAAGCAGGTCAACGCCCAATTCCAGACCGCGAGTGCAGCTGCGAGCAACTTCATCCTCAATTCGGATCAGGCCGTCGGGGCGAGTGCGATGGCGCGGCTGAAATTCGTCGAGAACTCGCTCGGCGCGGTCTATTCCATGGACGAAAAGGTCGTCGCCGGCCTGAAGGAAGCCAAGGCGCTTCTCGCCGCCTATCGCGACGCGCTGGAAAAGCTGATCGCGAAAGCCAAGCTGGTCGACGAGCTCGTCACCGAGATGAGCGGCTCGGCCGGTGCGATCCTGCAAGGCGCCACCGCCATGAAGGCAGACCTCGTCGCCGAACAGCAACGGCTCGACACGGAGTCGGAAGCGACCATCGGGCGGACCGAGCGGCTGGTTCTGGTCCTTGCCGTTGGCGGCACACTGCTCGGCGCGCTTCTCGCCTTCGTGCTCGGTACCGGCATCTCGCGTCCGATGATCGCGATGTGCAAGGCGATGCGGGAACTCGCCTCGGGCAATTTCGACGTCGTGCTGCCGGGCCTCGGCCGCAAGGACGAGATCGGCGAGATGGCCGGCGCGGTCGAGGAGTTCAAGGTTCAAGCCATTGCCAAGGCCGAGCGCGACGCCGCTGCCAGCGAGATCCAGAACCGGGAGCAGGCCGCGAGCCGCCGCGCCGAGCTGATCCGCTTCGCCGACGATTTCGAGAGCGCGGTCGGCGCCATCGTTTCCAACGTCTCGGCCTCCGCCGTGCAGCTGGAATCGGCGGCCTCCACCCTGACCCGCACCGCCGAGACCACCCAGAGCCTGTCGAGCCAGGTCGCCGGCGTCTCCGAGCAGGCCTCCTCCAACATGCAGTCGGTCGCCACCGCGACCGAGGAGCTGTCCGCCTCGGTCGAGGAGATCGGCCGCCAGGTCCGCGATTCCAGCCGCATCGCCGAGGCCGCCGTGGTCCAGGCCAAGGAAACCGACGGGCGCATCGGAAAGCTCTCGCATGCGGCCCAGCAGATCGGCGAAGTGGTCAAGCTGATCACGGCGATCGCCGAGCAGACCAACCTTCTTGCGCTCAATGCCACCATCGAGGCGGCGCGCGCCGGCGAAGCCGGGCGCGGCTTTGCCGTGGTCGCCAGCGAGGTGAAATCGCTGGCGAGCCAGACCGCGAAGGCGACGGACGAGATCTCCTCGCACATCGCGGGCATGCAGGGCGCCACCGCCGAATCGGTTGCCGCGATCAAAGAGATCGGAGCAACCATCGGCCAGATATCGTCAATCTCGACGTCGATCGCCAGCGCGGTCGAGCAGCAGGGCGCGGCGACGCAGGAGATCGCGCGCAGCGTCCAGACCGTGGCGCAGGGCACCCAGACCGCGGCCACCGATATCGGCCAGGTCAACCGCGGCGCGGCCGAGACCGGCTCGGCCTCGGAGGAGGTGCTGCACTCGGCCAAGACGCTGTCGTCCGAAAGCACGCGCCTGCGCGCCGAGCTCGATCGCTTCATGGGGAATATCAGGGCGGCGTAGAGGCTGCGAAAGGAACGCGTAGGGTGGATTAGCGAAGCACAATCCACCGCCTCGAATCGCGCGTCGAGAGTTGAGTGGTGGGTTACGGCTTCGCCTAACCCACCCTCCTGATCTCACTGAGCGACGTCCGGGACGACAGCGGGATATCGGCGCGGTCCTCAATTGTCATGGCGCCGGAAAGCACGCCTTAACAATTGCCTTACGGCATCTAACCGCCAGTTGCGGTGCCACAAGTTTACCACAGCTTATCCTTTGCCAATTACCGTGCGGGCGAGTCGGAGAGCGGGCTGCTCTCAGGCTGCGCCTGGTTTTCCGCGAATGGAATGGGGTGGGGGAAATGTCGGTCAAGTCCAAGTCGAACCAATCGAAGCTGCCAACTCTGCGGTTTCGCGCAAAAATCATCCTCGGCTTCGTGGCGGTGCTGGCCATCCTCGCCGCCAGCATGGCCTTCGCCTATTTCGGCTTCGAGCGGATTGCCGATGCCGTGGCCTCCTATCGCACCAGCGTCTCGGAAGCCGACCTCGCGCGGACGGTCGATCGCGAACTGATCGCCTATCAAGGATTGGCACGGGCCTACACCCTGACGGGGGCGGCGGACGACGAGACCGCAGCCAAGGCCGCCGAAGAAAAACTGAAGGGCGCCATCGCAAAGTCGGCCGCCGCCACAACCGGCGCCGCGCGCCGCGAGCAGGTCGGCAAGCTCGAGGCCGAGTTCCAGAGCTTCACGAAAGTCTTCGGCGAGATCATTACGCTGACGCGCGAGAACAACAAGATCGCGGCCGACGAGCTCAACAGTGTCGGCAACAAGATCCGGTTCAAGTTCGACGATCTCGCTGATACCGCGGCACTGGCCGGCCTGAACTCGGTCCAGAGCACGGCCAAGGACATCACCTCGCAATATCTGGCGGTCTCCACTTCGGTCAGTGCCTTCGTGGCCAAGCCGGAGCCGAAGACGGCCGACGGCGTGATCGCCCGCATAAAGTTTCTCGAGACGCTGCTGGTCTCCATCTACGCGAACGACCAGAAGATCACCGATCGCGTCAAGGAGATCGGCGATCTCCTGAAGCAGTACCGCGCCTCGTTCGGAAAGCTGACCGAGAACGTGAAGGTCATCGTCAAGCTGAACGGCGAGATGACCAAGACGGCGGCGACCATCCTCAAGCTCTCGGACGAGCTGCGGTCGGAGCTGACTGCGGATCAGCAGCGCATCGAAGCGAGCGCCAATGCGACGATCGTGGATACCGAGTGGCTGATGATGATGTTGGCGCTCGGCGGTCTCGCCGTCGGAGCCGTGCTCGCCCTGATGCTCGGCAACGGCATCTCGCGTCCGATGATCGCGATGTGCAAGGCGATGCGGGAGCTCGCCTCGGGCAATTTCGACGTCGTGCTGCCGGGCCTCGGCCGCAAGGACGAGATCGGCGAGATGGCCGGTGCGGTCGAGGAGTTCAAGGTTCAAGCCATTGCCAAGGCCGAGCGCGACGCCGCCGCCAGCGAGGTCCAGAACCGGGAGCAGGCCGCAAGCCGCCGCGCCGAGCTGATCCGCTTCGCCGACGATTTCGAGAGCGCGGTCGGCGCCATCGTCTCCAACGTCTCGGCCTCGGCCGTGCAGCTGGAATCGGCGGCCTCCACCCTGACCCGCACCGCCGAGACCACCCAGAGCCTGTCGAGCCAGGTCGCCGGCGTCTCCGAGCAGGC